>NZ_CM128249.1:2500-52500 GCF_052828565.1 Rossellomorea sp. NS-SX7
ACCTTATGTAACAACCAATTCGGTTAAGTTATGAAGGGCGCACGGTGGATGCCTTGGCACTAGGAGCCGATGAAGGACGGGACTAACACCGATATGCTTCGGGGAGCTGTAAGTGAGCTTTGATCCGGAGATTTCCGAATGGGGGAACCCATTGTTCGTAATGGAACAATATCCATATTTGAATACATAGAGTATGGAAGGCAGACCCAGGGAACTGAAACATCTAAGTACCTGGAGGAAGAGAAAGCAAATGCGATTCCCTGAGTAGCGGCGAGCGAAACGGGATGTAGCCCAAACCAAGAGGCTTGCCTCTTGGGGTTGTAGGACACTCTATACGGAGTTACAAAGGAACGGAGTAGACGAAGAAGTCTGGAAAGGCTCGTCAAAGAAGGTAACAACCCTGTAGTTGAAACTTCGTTCCCTCTTGAGTGGATCCTGAGTACGGCGGGACACGTGAAATCCCGTCGGAAGCTGGGAGGACCATCTCCCAAGGCTAAATACTACCTAGTGACCGATAGTGAACCAGTACCGTGAGGGAAAGGTGAAAAGCACCCCGGAAGGGGAGTGAAAGAGAACCTGAAACCGTGTGCCTACAAGTAGTCAGAGCCCGTTAACGGGTGATGGCGTGCCTTTTGTAGAATGAACCGGCGAGTTACGATCCCATGCAAGGTTAAGTCGATGAGACGGAGCCGCAGCGAAAGCGAGTCTGAATAGGGCGAATGAGTATGTGGTCGTAGACCCGAAACCAGGTGATCTACCCATGTCCAGGATGAAGTCCAGGTAACACTGGATGGAGGTCCGAACCCACGCACGTTGAAAAGTGCGGGGATGAGGTGTGGGTAGCGGAGAAATTCCAATCGAACTTGGAGATAGCTGGTTCTCTCCGAAATAGCTTTAGGGCTAGCCTCATGTGTAAGAGTCTTGGAGGTAGAGCACTGTTTGGACTAGGGGCCCTCATCGGGTTACCGAATTCAGACAAACTCCGAATGCCAAAGACTTATCCATGGGAGTCAGACTGCGAGTGATAAGATCCGTAGTCGAAAGGGAAACAGCCCAGACCACCAGCTAAGGTCCCAAAGTATACGTTAAGTGGAAAAGGATGTGGAGTTGCTTAGACAACCAGGATGTTGGCTTAGAAGCAGCCACCATTTAAAGAGTGCGTAATAGCTCACTGGTCGAGTGACTCTGCGCCGAAAATGTACCGGGGCTAAACGTATCACCGAAGCTGTGGATTGACACCTCTAGGTGTCAGTGGTAGGAGAGCGTTCTAAGGACAGTGAAGTCAGACCGTAAGGACTGGTGGAGTGCTTAGAAGTGAGAATGCCGGTATGAGTAGCGAAAGATGGGTGAGAATCCCATCCACCGAATGCCTAAGGTTTCCTGAGGAAGGCTCGTCCGCTCAGGGTTAGTCGGGACCTAAGTCGAGGCCGATAGGCGTAGACGATGGACAACAGGTTGATATTCCTGTACCACCTCTTTTCCGTTTGAGCAATGGGGGGACGCAGGAGGATAGGGTAAGCGCACTGCTGGATATGTGCGTCTAAGCAGTTAGGCTGATGATGAGGCAAATCCCATCATCGCGAAGGCTGAGCTGTGATAGCGAGCGAATTATAGTAGCGAAGTTCCTGATTCCACACTGCCAAGAAAAGCCTCTAGCGAGGAAAAAGGTGCCCGTACCGCAAACCGACACAGGTAGGCGAGGAGAGAATCCTAAGGTGAGCGAGAGAACTCTCGTTAAGGAACTCGGCAAAATGACCCCGTAACTTCGGGAGAAGGGGTGCTCTTTGAGGTGCATAGCCTCGAAGAGCCGCAGTGAATAGGCCCAGGCGACTGTTTAGCAAAAACACAGGTCTCTGCGAAGCCGTAAGGCGAAGTATAGGGGCTGACGCCTGCCCGGTGCTGGAAGGTTAAGAGGAGTGCTTAGCGCAAGCGAAGGTGCGAATCGAAGCCCCAGTAAACGGCGGCCGTAACTATAACGGTCCTAAGGTAGCGAAATTCCTTGTCGGGTAAGTTCCGACCCGCACGAAAGGCGTAACGATCTGGGCACTGTCTCAACGAGAGACTCGGTGAAATTATAGTACCTGTGAAGATGCAGGTTACCCGCGACAGGACGGAAAGACCCCGTGGAGCTTTACTGTAGCCTGATATTGAATTTTGGTACAGCTTGTACAGGATAGGTAGGAGCCTTGGAAGCCGGAGCGCCAGCTTCGGTGGAGGCGTTGGTGGGATACTACCCTGGCTGTATTGAAATTCTAACCCGCGCCCCTTATCGGGGTGGGAGACAGTGTCAGGTGGGCAGTTTGACTGGGGCGGTCGCCTCCTAAAGAGTAACGGAGGCGCCCAAAGGTTCCCTCAGAATGGTTGGAAATCATTCGCAGAGTGTAAAGGCACAAGGGAGCTTGACTGCGAGACCTACAAGTCGAGCAGGGACGAAAGTCGGGCTTAGTGATCCGGTGGTTCCGCATGGAAGGGCCATCGCTCAACGGATAAAAGCTACCCCGGGGATAACAGGCTTATCTCCCCCAAGAGTCCACATCGACGGGGAGGTTTGGCACCTCGATGTCGGCTCATCGCATCCTGGGGCTGTAGTCGGTCCCAAGGGTTGGGCTGTTCGCCCATTAAAGCGGTACGCGAGCTGGGTTCAGAACGTCGTGAGACAGTTCGGTCCCTATCCGTCGTGGGCGCAGGAAATTTGAGAGGAGCTGTCCTTAGTACGAGAGGACCGGGATGGACGCACCGCTGGTGTACCAGTTGTCTTGCCAAAGGCATCGCTGGGTAGCTATGTGCGGAAGGGATAAGTGCTGAAAGCATCTAAGCATGAAGCCCCCCTCGAGATGAGATTTCCCATCACTTTATGTGAGTAAGATCCCTAGAAGATGACTAGGTAGATAGGTCAGAGGTGGAAGCATGGTGACATGTGGAGCTGACTGATACTAATCGATCGAGGACTTAACCACAAAGAGTCATTTTTAAATGAACACAAGCGGCAATACCGGTAATCTTGACATCAATCCTTTATCTAGTTTTGAAGGAACAAACCTTCAATTGAATATTCGTCTGGTGATTATGGCGAAGAGGTCACACCCGTTCCCATGCCGAACACGGAAGTTAAGCTCTTCAGCGCCGATGGTAGTTGGGGGCTCTCCCCCTGTGAGAGTAGGACGTCGCCAGGCGGATATGAAATTTTTTTTGCACAATCTAACATCGGTGACATATAGTGTGGTATAATCTATATATTACCAATCTTATCGTCGCGGGGTGGAGCAGTTCGGTAGCTCGTCGGGCTCATAACCCGAAGGTCGCAGGTTCAAATCCTGTCCCCGCAATACCATTTTTGTAAAGTGAATATGTATCCTAACGGGTGACCGATGGATGAATATTTTGCTTACGCAAATGGACAGTTATTTTGCTTACGCAAAAAACTTTGGTCTGGTAGTTCAGTTGGTTAGAATGCCTGCCTGTCACGCAGGAGGTCGCGGGTTCGAGTCCCGTCCAGACCGCCATTACTTTACACGTAAACGAAACTTTGGTTTCGTTTTTTTATTTTGTCTTAAAGAGCTGTGTTCTTGAGTGATGAGGGGCAGGGACAAAGGAATCGTATTAAGTCATCATTATTCCATATATAAATTATATAAAGTTAAAGAAAACGCATAAGATATTCGTTTTTTCTAACATCCTTCCACCTGCACTTTACTCAAATACCCCAAAAAGGGTAAACTACATATATACATTGTCCCTTAGGTGCTATCCTAAGGGTTTTTTATACTCTACTTAAGTTGAGGAGATAAATATGGATCAGTTTGAAATGATAACGAATACTCCTGAGGAGACCGGGGCATTTGCAGAAAGATTGGCCAATTACCTTCAGGCTGGAGATGTGATAACATTAGAAGGTGATTTAGGTGCCGGGAAGACGACATTTACAAAAGGTCTTGCGAAAGGGCTTGGAGTAAAGAAGACGGTGAATAGCCCTACGTTTACGATCATTAAAGAATATAAAGGGCGTCTGCCTTTTTATCATATGGATGTATACCGCCTGGATGATTCCTTTGAAGACTTGGGGTTTGATGAGTATTTCGAAGGTGAGGGCGTGACGGTCGTCGAGTGGGCGCATTTGATCGAAGACCAGCTTCCGAGCGAACTGTTGAGCTTGTCGATTTACAGAGAAGGCGATACAACGCGCAGGATTGTGTTAAAGCCTTACGGGGAAAGGTATAATGAGTTATGTAAGGAGATTATTTCATGAAAATATTATCGATTGATACCTCCAATTATCCGCTAGGGGTGGCGTTAATTGAAGAGGGGAAAGTGGTTGGAGAGTATATCACCAATTTTAAGAGAAATCATTCAGTGAGGGCCATGCCTGCCGTTGAGCAGCTTTTGAAAGAATGTGAGACGGAACCAAAAGAATTGACGAAGATTGTGGTGGCCAATGGACCTGGATCGTATACAGGTGTCCGTATCGGGGTTACGCTTGCAAAGACGCTCGCGTGGTCGCTGGATATCCCACTTATCCCCGTATCGAGCTTGGCTGTGCTTGCTGCTTCGGGGAGGTATTTTAACGGTTATATAGTTCCAATATTTGATGCGAGAAGAGGCCAGGTGTATACGGGGTTATATAAGTTTGAAGGAGATCAAATCAAACAGGTGGAAGAGGACCGGAATATGTTACTCGCTGACTGGGCGAATAAGCTTAAAGAGTATGACGGTGAGATACTGTTTGTCGGAAATGATGTAAGCATTCATGAGGAAACGATAAAAGAAGTACTTGGTGATCAGGCAAAGGTTGCTCCTTTTGTGAGCAATAATCCTCGTCCCTCAGAGCTTGCGTTCATAGGGGCGGAATTACAAGAAAATACGGCTCATGAAGTCGTGCCTAATTATATTCGCTTAGCTGAGGCGGAAGTGAAATGGTTAGAGTCTCAAAAAAACTCTTAAGTGAGAAGAAGGATCGTTTGAAGTATGGAAATTCGGTTTATGACGGTTGATGATTTGGATGCGGTGATGGAGATCGAGCATCGTTCGTTCAGTATCCCCTGGAGCCGGGAGGCCTTCTACAACGAAATTGAACAGAATCATTTGTCAACGTATCTCGTTGCGGAAGACGGGGAACATGTAGCCGGTTACTGCGGTGTCTGGCTTGTAGTGGATGAAGCTCATATCACCAACGTGGCGGTGCTTCCTGATTACAGGGGACAGGGTCTGGGCGAGGCATTGATGCAGAAAATCATGGAGATTTCAAAAAAGGTCGGGGCGCGTGTGATGACCCTTGAAGTCAGGGTGAGCAATAAGGCTGCACAAGGCCTGTATAGAAAGATGGGTTTTCAGGACGGCGGAATCCGGAAACGGTATTATTCAGATAATCAAGAAGATGCTTTAGTGATGTGGGTGAATTTATGAAAAAAGATACGTATGTGTTAGGTATAGAAACGAGTTGTGATGAAACAGCGGTGGCCATCATTAAAAATGGTACCGAGATTGTGACGAATATTGTTTCTTCTCAAATTGAAAGTCATAAACGTTTTGGCGGTGTGGTTCCGGAAATTGCTTCGCGTCACCACGTAGAGCAGGTGACATTTGTCTTGGAAGAGGCATTGGAACAGGCAGGCATGACAATGGAAGAGATCGATTGCATTGCGGTTACGGAAGGTCCCGGATTAGTTGGAGCGCTTCTGATTGGTGTCAATGCTGCCAAGGCTCTTGCGTTTGCTCATAATAAGCCGTTGGTAGGCGTTCATCATATTGCCGGCCATATCTATGCGAATCGTTTGGTAAAAGAAATGATGTTCCCTCTCTTATCTCTGGTTGTTTCAGGCGGCCACACGGAGCTTGTTCTGATGAAGGAGCATGGTTCCTTTGAGGTCATCGGGGAAACGCGTGATGATGCTGCAGGTGAAGCTTATGATAAGGTAGCGAGAACGTTGAATCTTCCTTATCCGGGAGGTCCACATATCGATCGGCTGGCCCATGAAGGTGAGCCGACGCTGAACCTTCCAAGGGCCTGGCTCGAAGAAGGCTCATATGATTTCAGCTTCAGCGGTTTGAAATCAGCAGTTATCAACACTCTGCACAATGCGAAGCAAAAAGGCAAAACGATTTATCCACAAGATCTTGCTGCAAGCTTCCAGGCGAGTGTGATCGATGTGTTAGTAACTAAGACAGTAAGAGCGGTAAAAGAATATAATGTGGAACAATTGTTAGTAGCGGGCGGAGTCGCAGCTAATAAAGGGCTGCGTTCTGCTTTGGAAGAAGCATTTAAAGAGCTGGAAACAGAACTGATTATCCCGCCATTATCTCTATGTACAGACAATGCAGCGATGATTGCTGCTGCAGGAACGGTTTTGTTTGAGCAAGGTAAAAGAGGCGATATGGCGATGAATGCTCATCCAGGGTTGGATATTGAGAATTTCTGAGAGATTTAATAGAGGCTGTCTTAAAGGTTAATGTAAATTAACCTTTTGGAGACGGCCTCTTTTTTATTGTGTAATTCTTGTGGGTAACTTAAAGTTCTACTAGCAACAAACGCTGTGCGTTTTCATAATAGTAAAAATTTACCTTTAAAGAGAGAGTAAATCATGAGAACATGGGGTAGTTGTTAAACAGGAAATAGAATGAAAGTGGTTGAGGAGGTAAATATGAGAAAAAGGATCTTGTTTGTTTTTGCATCAGCCCTCTTGTTATTAACAGGTTGTTCAGAGAATGAACCTGTTAATAACACAGATTCCGAGAAGGCTGTAGAACACAAGCAGTCGGAAGAAAAGAAAGAGGAGCTTAATAGGGAGGACTACACGTCAACAACGGTTGAAGATGTATTAGTTCAGCCTCCAGGTAAATATTCTGGGGAACAGTATAATGAAGACAAGGTAAAAGCACAGCTCGATAAACTGCCGAAGGATCTGACCAAAGAAGAGTATTTTCAAAGTCTACTGGCGTTGACTGCGGAAGACTATCAAGGCTTCAAGGAATTCTTTGATGGAGTGGACATCAGTTATGAAGAGGCGAGCACAGTTCCAGGGGAATCTACTACAGATATGCCTGGTGGGAAGCAAGTCAATGTGTCCATACTCTTTGATTCCAGTGGCAGTATGAATGGGAAAATAGGAAGCAAGACAAAGATGGAACTGGCAAAGGATTCGATTCAATCATTCGTTTCCAGTCTTCCTGAGCAAGTTAATGTATCGCTGCGTGTGTATGGACATAAAGGAACCGGCGATAACAGTGATAAAGAGCTTTCCTGTGGCAGCTCAGAAGTGGTGTATCCCCTTGCAGCCTATGAAAAGGAGCGATTTAACCAAGCACTTTCCAGTTTTTCACCAGCAGGCTGGACCCCTCTTGCAGCTTCTATTCATTCAGCGGGTGAGGACTTAAAAAAGCAAACTGGAGAAAATGTTGAAAATATTGTATATGTAGTAAGTGATGGAGTGGAGACCTGTGACGGGGATCCCGTTGCGAAAGCACAGGAGCTAAATGACTCAGACATTGCCGCCATTGTCAATATCATCGGTTTTGATGTGGATAATGACGGCCAGAAAGCTTTGAAGCAGGTTGCGGAGGCAGGAAAAGGAAAGTATGAGACGGTTAAATCAAAGCAGGAGTTTGATGATTTCTTTGAGAAAGAAAAAAACCGGTTAATTGATGAATGGTTTGATTGGGAAAATGAAAATGTGGATAAATATTTCAAGAGTGAGACTGAACGGGTTGGGGAGCTCTTCGATCAAGAAACGAAGATGGTTGACTTAGCTCAAGACGAAGAGAACAGATTACTTGACCTATCGATGTATTTAGAAAGTAAGGTGGATGAAGATTTTTATGATGTCAGGGAATTGATTAGGGATAGGGGATATTCTCTTCGGGAATATGCCAGAAATACCGCTTATGAATATCGTGAGGAATTAAGAAATAAGGGGTATGAAAATCGCGAGAAAGCCCGTGACAAAGGATATGAAGAACGTGAGAAGTTGAGGAATGAATAGTAATTGTCTTAACGAACATATGTTTTTATCAACAGTCTGTGGATAAGTTGTTAATAACTATTGAATTGTTGTGAACACCTTGTGAAAAAAGTATGGGTAATTCAGTGGTGAAATGTGTATAACTGTGAGTTACTCTGTGGATAATGTGGAAAACTCTTGTGAATAACGTTTAATCAACATTTGGTCTGTGGATATTGATGTGGAATAAGAAAGGTTTGGATAACGGGGTGTTATCCAAACCTGTGGATTACTGTTCTTCTTGGAGAAGCTCCTCTAATTCTGTCCATTCTTCGAGCAGCTCATCGAGTTCTTCTTTGGAAGAATTGAGTTTGTCATTGATCTCCTGGACTTTTTCGTGATCCTGGAATATGTCCGGGTCACAAAGCAGTTCTTCCTGTTCTTCGATGACAGCTTCAAGAGCTTCCATTTGACCTTCGATTTCTTCTACTCTTCTTCTACGCTGACGCTCAAGCTTTTTCGCTTCTTTATCAATTTTATGGTTTTGTTTCTGCGGAGTTGAAGAGCCGGTTGAAGGCTGTCCTTTTTCGGCTTGTTCCAATGCGGCAAGCTCTTCTTGCTGTCGCAGCTTTTCCATATAATAATTATAGTCTCCAAGGTATTCGGTCGAACCATTTTTAGAGAGTTCAAGCACTTTGGTCGCGATCCTGTTGATGAAATAACGATCGTGGGACACAAACAAAATGGTGCCGGGATAATCGATGAGTGCATTTTCCAGCACTTCTTTACTGTCGAGATCAAGATGGTTGGTTGGCTCATCGAGAATCAGGACATTTCCTTTTTCCATCATCAGTTTTGAAAGAGCGAGTCTGGCTTTTTCCCCTCCACTTAAGGTAGAAACCGGCTTCAGAACGTCTTCGCCTGAGAAAAGGAAGTTGCCGAGGACAGTCCGGATTTCCTTCTCGTTTTTCATCGGGTATTCATCCCATAGTTCATTGAGGACGGTTTTGTTTGATGACAGATCGGCTTGTTCCTGATCGTAGTAGCTGATGGATACATTTGAGCCGAATTTAAAATCTCCTGACAGAGGCTCAAGCTTATTCACCAGTGTTTTAAGCAAGGTGGACTTTCCGATTCCGTTGGGACCGACGAGTGCAATGCTGTCCCCTTTTTTTACAGAGAAATCGATATGGCTGGAGATGTTTTCATCTTTCTCATACCCAATTGAAAGATCGTTTACTTTCAGTACATCATTTCCGCTTTGGCGGTCGATTCCGAATGAGAAGGAGGCGGATTTTTCATCTCCCAGCGGCCTGTCCATCAAATCCATGCGCTCCAGCTTTTTTCGGCGGCTCTGTGCCATTTTCGTCGTTGAGGCACGGGCGATGTTACGCTGGATGAAATCTTCAAGCTTCGCGACTTCCTGCTGCTGGCGTTCATAGAGTTTGACATCTTTTTCGTAGTCTTCTGCTTTTTGCTGAAGGTATTTACTGTAGTTTCCTACGAATTTCTTACTCCGTTTAC
Source organism: Rossellomorea sp. NS-SX7 (assembly GCF_052828565.1). NCBI lineage: Bacteria > Bacillati > Bacillota > Bacilli > Caryophanales > Bacillaceae > Rossellomorea > Rossellomorea sp. NS-SX7. Next base: position 11,956 of record NZ_CM128249.1, read on the forward strand.
GGGAGATTTCATACACTTGATTGACGACGCTGTCTAGGAAATAACGGTCGTGAGAAACAATCAGTACAGCGCCTTCGTAGCTTTGCAGGTAGGTTTCAAGCCAGGATAGGGTCTCGATATCAAGATGGTTGGTCGGTTCATCAAGGATGAGAATATCAGGCTTGGTCAAGAGCAGCTTACCCAGTGCAAGGCGGGTTTTCTGACCTCCGCTTAACGTGGAGATTTTCGTTTCATAGTCAAAATCTGCGAAGTTCAAGCCGTGGAGAACGGACCGGATGTCTGCTTCGTATTGGTAGCCTCCGGATTCTTTGAAGCTTACTTGAAGCTCATCATATTCTTTTAACACACGCTGATAAACGTCTGCATCTTCGTAGACTGAAGGGTCGGCCATCTTTTTCTCAAGAGCACGCAGCTGTTTCTCCTGGGCACGGAGCCCTTCGAATACAGTCAGCATTTCATCCCAAATCGATAGATCGGATTCGAGTCCTGTGTTTTGGGCGAGGTAACCGATCGATACGCCTTTAGGCTTCGTGATTTCACCACCGTCGTACGATAACTGTCCTGCAATTATTTTTAAAAGAGTTGATTTGCCCGCACCGTTGCGGCCGACGAGTGCGACCCGGTCCCTTGTCTGTATTTCAAGTTTTATGTTCGATAAGATATTATCTGCACCAAAGTTTTTGCTAAGTTGATTCACTTGTAGTAGAATCATGACGTTTCACCTCTATTTCATAGTGCTAGTGTACCGTATTTGAGAGGAAAACGGCAATCATACATGTCTATGAATGACTATTAATCTTCACACATATGGGATAGAATATAGTGTATGATGAGTATGGGACGAGAAAAAAATGTTATCTGTTATTTTTGGAAGCGTTCACAGATGCGTGGACGACCAATGTAATGGGCTTTGAATAGATGTGGGGGAATGCAATATGAATCAGGATACAACGAAAATTCCACAGGCAACGGCTAAGCGGCTTCCGCTTTATTACCGTTTTATCAAGAATTTATACTCATCTGGCAAGCAGAGGGTGTCATCGAAGGAATTAAGTGAAGCAGTGAAGGTTGATTCGGCCACCATCCGCAGGGACTTTTCCTATTTCGGTGCATTAGGGAAAAAGGGTTATGGATATAATGTTAACTATCTACTCTCGTTTTTCAGAAAGACGCTGGATCAGGATGCACTGACAAAGGTCGTGCTGATTGGTGTCGGGAATCTGGGAACTGCCTTCCTTAATTATAATTTTATAAAAAACAATAATACGAAGATCGAGATGGCGTTCGAGGTCGATGAGTCAAAAGTGGGCACGCAGGTCGGCGATGTACCGGTCTTCCACCTTGATGACCTGGAAGAAAAGCTTGAGGATCAGAATATCGAAGTGGCGATCCTGACTGTGCCGGCTTCTTCTGCTCAAAACATCACAGACAGATTGGTCTCTTCAAAAATCAAGGGAATCCTCAATTTTACGCCGGCAAGGCTGACGGTACCGGATCATATCCGGGTTCATCATATTGATCTTGCGGTTGAATTGCAATCACTGGTTTACTTTTTAAAGCATTATTCTGAAGATGACACGGAAATGTCACAAGATGGAATTATAACGGAATAGAAAATTCTGTTGCTTTACGTTATGATAGAAGAGTACAAGAGGAGGTGTCTCATTATGCCAGTAGGTCCAGGTAGCCTCATAATCATTTTAATTGTCGCTTTACTAGTTTTCGGCCCAAAGAAATTGCCTGAATTAGGGAAAGCTTTCGGTAATACATTACGTGAGTTTAAAAACGCAACAAAAGGCTTAGCAGATGACGACGACGATAAGAACAAAAGTGCTAAGTAGAGTAGGATGAATGCCATGAGTCAAACTCAAAAAGATATGACAATGTATGAACATATAGGAGAATTGCAAAAACGACTCATGATTGTAGTCGTTTTCTTCTTGTTAGCGTTTGTAGCAAGCTTCTTTCTCGCAGAACCGCTGATTCGATATCTGCAGCATGCAGATGAAGCGAAAGAGCTTACGATGAATGCTTTTCGTCTGACAGACCCACTTAAGATTTACATGGAAATGATGGTATTCATTTCGCTGATCCTCACTGCACCGCTCATATTATTCCAGGTCTGGTCATTCATCAGTCCAGGATTATATGAAACGGAGCGTAAAGTGACCCTTAGCTATATTCCGATCTCGCTGTTATTATTTCTAGGCGGACTATCTTTTTCTTACTTCATTTTATTCCCGTATGTCGTGGAGTTCATGATGACGTTGTCTGATAGTCTTGAAATTCAACAAGTAATCGGGATAAACGAATATTTTCATTTCTTGTTTCAACTGACCATTCCATTCGGGCTATTATTCCAGCTGCCTGTCGCGATGTTGTTCTTAACGAGACTAGGAATCATCACTCCGATGATGATGGCAAAAGTACGTAAGGTTGCTTACTTCATTTTGCTGGTCATCGCAGCTTTCATCACGCCGCCGGACATCGTTTCTCACTTGATGGTGACCGTGCCTTTATTCATCCTTTATGAAATCAGCATATGGATTTCGAAGATCGGATATAAAAAGGTGCTAGAAGCGGAACAGAAGCTTGAAATGGAATTATACGAAGAAGATATAAATAAGGATTGATCCCACAGGGACCAATCCTTATTTTTTATTATCAAGTTGTTTCCTGATCTTGAAATGAATCATGACCATCCTAAGCCCCGATCCGAAGTCCAGGGTAGCCAGAAAGACCAGCATATAAGTGAAAAATCCCCAACCATCATCTCTTACATTCTGAATTGCGAAGTATGTGAAAAGTATTCCGAGCAGGAGATAGATCACTCCAGAGAAAAGCGGTGATCTTCTCATAAAAACAATCCTCCAATAAATCCTTGAATTTGTTCAGCTTCTTTCATGATCTTTTGAATTTCGTCCTTATAGATAGATTGTATTAGAACGACAGATGTATTCATCGCCACATGAGCAAAAATTGGCACGAGTATTCTTTTGGTTTTTACATATAGGAAAGCGAATGTAAAGCCCATGGCTGAATACAGAATGACATGCTCCGGTTCGAAGTGGGCAAGGGCGAAAATAATTGAACTGACCAGTGCCGCAAAGAAGAAATTCATCTTTTCATAAAGGACTCCGAAGATGATCTTCCTGAAAACGATCTCTTCCAGGATCGGCCCGATCACAGCCGCGACAAGCATCGTCAATGGCACCTTCTCGATGATCCCGATGATCATCTGTGTATTTTCAGAGCCCATTTCAATCCCTAGTGCAAATTCAATCTGGATGGCAATGGATTGGGCAAAGAAAGCGATGAAGATCCCCGCAATCGCCCACCCGATGGAGCTTCCTGCATGAAGAGGGGCGCTTCGCTCAAGCCGCGTGCTTGTTTCACTTTTCCTAAGGATGGCCCATACCACAATCAGGGTCAACGTAAAGCTGATCATCAGCCAATACCCCGGAACAAGCTGCTTTACCTGATCCGCGGGCTCTCCAAGTACATCAGTCCCGATTTTATAAAGAAGCGGAACTCCGATAATACTCGATAGCTGCATCACAATATACGCGATCAATATATATCCAAAATGTTTTTTCAACGTTTCGTCTCCTTTAATCGTCATCTTGTTCAATTCTACTAAGAAATCGGGGAGTGTTCAAATAGTAGGGGTGTTGTCATATTTATTTCACATTTTCCTGAACGATGATACGTCATTTCTATTATAAATCATACCTTGACTCTACGCGGAAAGTGAGCGCCTGCAGCGGAAATCAACGGGCCACAATTAAAGTAGAATCAGGAATACAAAGACAAACCCGGACATAGTATAGAGAGGTGTGAAAAAAGGAGGAAAATGACGAAAAAAATTTTAAGCAGGACTCTTGCAAAATGAAAACGAATTAATTATTATAATAATTGTGTTAGCACTCACAGTGAACGAGTGCTAATAAAAAACTATTTACATAATTTCAAGGAGGTTGTTTCACTTGTTAAAACCACTAGGTGATCGCGTCGTTATCGAGCTAGTCGAATCAGAAGAAAAAACAGCAAGCGGTATCGTTCTTCCGGACTCCGCAAAGGAAAAGCCGCAGGAAGGTAAAGTTGTTGCTGTAGGTACAGGTCGCGTTCTTGACAGCGGTGAGCGCGTTGCTCTTGAGGTGTCTGTCGGCGATCGAATCATCTTCAGTAAATATGCTGGTACAGAAGTGAAATACCAAGGCGCAGAATATCTGATCCTTCGTGACAGTGACATTCTGGCTGTTGTTGGCGAATAATTAACTAACTGAATATAAAACAATACTTTACACAATAAGAGGAGGACTTTGAATATGGCTAAGGAAATTAAATTTAGCGAAGAAGCACGCCGTTCCATGCTTCGCGGAGTAGATCAATTAGCAAACGCAGTAAAAGTAACTCTTGGACCAAAAGGACGCAACGTGGTACTTGAGAAGAAATACGGTTCACCGCTTATCACAAATGACGGTGTGACAATTGCGAAAGAAATCGAACTTGAAGATGCATTCGAAAATATGGGTGCTAAACTTGTTGCTGAAGTAGCAAGCAAAACAAACGAAATTGCCGGTGACGGTACAACGACTGCAACGGTTCTTGCACAGGCAATGATCCGCGAAGGTCTTAAAAACGTAACTGCTGGTGCTAACCCAGTCGGCGTACGTAAAGGGATCGAAGCTGCTGTTCAAACAGCTGTTGAAGAATTAAAAGCAATTTCAAAGCCAATTGAAGGAAAAGATTCAATCGCTCAAGTTGCTGCAATCTCTGCTGCTGACGAAGAAGTAGGCCAACTGATCGCTGAAGCAATGGAGCGCGTTGGTAACGATGGTGTCATCACAATCGAAGAATCCAAAGGATTCACAACTGAGCTTGACGTCGTGGAAGGTATGCAATTCGACCGCGGATATGCTTCTCCATACATGGTTACAGACTCTGACAAGATGGAAGCGGTTCTTGAGAATCCATACATCTTGATCACGGATAAGAAAATCGGAAACATCCAGGAAGTACTTCCTGTTCTTGAGCAAGTGGTACAACAAGGCAAGCCATTGTTGATCGTTGCTGAAGATGTTGAAGGTGAAGCACTTGCAACATTAGTTGTGAACAAACTTCGCGGAACATTCAATGCGGTGGCTGTTAAAGCACCTGGATTCGGTGACCGTCGTAAAGCAATGCTTGAAGACCTTGCCATCCTTACTGGCGGTGAAGTCATCACTGAAGATTTAGGCTTAGACCTTAAATCTGCAAACGTGACTCAACTAGGTCGCGCAGCGAAAGTTGTCGTAACAAAAGAAAACACAACAGTTGTAGAAGGTTCTGGAAATCCAGAAAAGATTGCAGCGCGCGTGAACCAAATCCGTGCTCAATTCGAAGAGTCTACTTCTGAATTCGATAAAGAAAAATTACAAGAACGCCTTGCTAAGCTTGCTGGCGGTGTAGCAGTCGTGAAAGTTGGAGCTGCAACTGAAACTGAGCTTAAAGAGCGCAAACTGCGCATCGAAGACGCATTGAACTCTACTCGCGCAGCAGTTGAAGAAGGAATCGTCTCTGGTGGTGGTACTGCCCTTGTGAACGTATACAACAAAGTCGCTTCAATCGAAGCTGACGCAGACGTTGCAACTGGTATCAACATCGTGCTTCGCGCACTTGAAGAGCCAATCCGTCAAATCGCTCACAACGCAGGACTTGAAGGTTCTATCATCGTAGAACGCCTGAAGAAAGAAGAAGTGGGTGTAGGATTCAACGCAGCAACTGGCGAATGGGTGAACATGGTCGAAAAAGGTATCGTTGATCCAACTAAGGTTACTCGTTCTGCACTTCAAAACGCAGCATCCGTTGCAGCAATGTTCTTGACTACTGAAGCAGTAGTAGCGGACATTCCTGAAGAAGGCGGCGGCATGCCGGATATGTCTGGCATGGGCGGCATGGGTGGAATGGGCGGCATGATGTAATAAAGGGGATATCCCTTTAGCATCATTCGCTAATAAAAGGTCTCTCATCTGTATAGATGAGAGACCTTTTTGTTTTTCCAAAAAATACCTCGCAAACAGGTTTACCATAAGAGTTAAAATGGTAAAAAAGCATCAGGAACCAAATTTTGTCTAAACCGTACATAAAAGAAGAGATCATACATAACGGAGAAGAGCCTGGAGGAGAATCCCATGAATGTTAAAAACCCGATTGCTGTCATGATACTTTGCTTCATGGCTAGCATGATGTTCCTGTCAGCCTGCAGCAGTTCTGCTGACTCGGAAGCAAAAAAAGAAGAGAAGAAAGAGGAAGATAAATACGAAAAGCTTGTAAAAGAGAAAAACAGTGAGCTTGAGCTCGAGCCGATCGAGCTGACTTCCTACAGCGAGGAAATCGGTGTGACATTGGATGAACCTTCAAACAAGGAATTCGCAGCGAATGGGGAAGTGGTGATCAAAGGGACGATTGAGAAGCATTACGGTTTAAAATCCGACTACGCCTGGATCAAAGTCCGTTCCAAGGAAGAAGGACCGGCCGGGGATCAGCTTGAGTATTACACGCCGATTGAAGACGGGAAGTTCAAGCAGGCCATTCATTTCTTCAACGGCGAAGGTGAATACAGCGTGAAGGTGCAGCTTCCGAGCAAGGATCAGGAGAACTATTTTTACGATACGGCATCTTTCACCGTCCATAATGTGAATCCTGAGAAGAAGCGGGATGTAACGTATACCCCGTTTGGACGAGACGCCGGTATGGAAGTGAGAGTCGATTCAAGCTACATGAAGGGGAATGAAGTGTTTGTGCTTCAGGGAAAAGCGGGCGAGCTGACAGAAGATGATACCATCATGCTGAAATTAAGGAAGGACAGTGAAACGTGGACGCATGTCATTCCGGTCGAGGATGGCACGTTTTCCTATGATGTCCCTTTATTTTATGGAAAAGGGGTTCATGAACTCGAGGTGCTCGTTCCTGATGAGGAACGTGAGAATTACTATCAGACGGCAACGAGTCTTCTGATTGATAACGAATCCGATCGTACAATGAGTCCGATTGATTATTCCAACACGTACATGGAGCGCGGGGTCACATTGGAATCTCCCCAATACGGAGGCGAGGAATCTGACGGGTTGTATACGGTAAAAGGGACGATTGATCCGAAAGCGGAGTTCGGGCCTGAAACCGACCACATTTATGTGACAACGAAAAAAGGAGAGGATGAGGCACTCGATGTCATTCCAGTGGAGGACTTCACCTTTGACGACTCCTTCTATCTACGTTTCGGTCCGGGTACATATGAAGTGACCTTGAGCGTGCCGGAAATCAAGGAAGAAAACAGTGACTCCTTCAGGTTCTACGGATTTGCCAAGTTTGAAGTGGAGTCGACCGGCGAGGATGAACGTGACCTTCTGCCTTCAAGGGGGGTGGAGTCCGATGATCCAAAGATTGAAGAACTGGCACAGAAGCTGACGGAAGGAAAGAAGACCGACCGTGATAAGGTGAAGGCCATCTATGATTACACAGCCAAAAATGTTAGTTATGATGTAGATAAGCTGGAAAACTCAGAATTTGAATGGGATGACAGCGCGTTGAAGACGCTTGAAGAAAAAACGGGTGTGTGTCAGGACTACGCCTACCTGGCCGTCGCTCTCTTAAGGGCAAGCGATATTGAAGCAAGATTTGTAGAAGGGATGGCACGCGGCGGCTGGTGGCCTCAGCGTCATGCATGGGTTGAAGCGAACGTGGACGGCAAGTGGCTGACGATGGATCCGACGTGGGGGTCCGGCTATATAAAGGACGATAAATTTGTAGCGGATTTCAACGAGAAATATTTCGATCCGGATCCGTCTGAATTTGAAAAAACACATACCCGCAAGGGAGTCGCGTATTAAAGAACATCCAGACTAGCGAAAAGGTGGTAACTTCTATGCAGAACAGTATGAAACGAAAGATCATCCTTGATTGCGATCCCGGACACGACGATGCGATTGCGATCCTGCTTGCAGCAGGAAATGAAGCGATTGATCTCATCGGCATTACGACCGTGGCGGGAAATGCAGAATTGGAGAAGACAACACTGAATGCACTGAAAGTATGTGAGATTGCAGGGATAGTAGATATCCCGGTTCACAAGGGGAGCAGTCAGCCCCTTATCCGCAAACGGGAAACAGCGGCTGATATCCACGGGGACTCCGGCATGGATGGGCCGATACTTCCAGAACCAGAAAAAGAGGCTGAAGATGAACATGCCGTGGATTTCATCATAGGTAAATTGATGGAATCTGACGGGGATATCACGCTTGTCCCGGTCGGCCCCCTGACGAATATCGCCATGGCGATGAGAAGGGAACCGGCCATCCTTTCCAAGATCCAGGAAATCGTTATCATGGGCGGCGGGACGTTCGGCAACTGGACACCGGCAGCAGAATTCAATATTTATGTAGACGCCGATGCGGCCAAGGTGGTATTTGAGAGCGGCGTACCGATCACAATGATGGGGCTGGATTTGACTCATCAGGCACTTGCGGATCATGAAGTCTGCAGCCGCATTGGGGAAATAGGCAATCCGGCTGCGAATTTCGTCAGTGATTTATTGAGCTATTTCCGGAAGACATACTTAGAATTTTTCGGCTTCGAGCATCCGCCTGTCCATGACGTGTGCAGCGTGGCCTACTGTATCGACCCCACCGTCGTGGAGACAAAGAAACTGAGAGTGGATATCGAGACAAAAGGGGAACTAACCTATGGTATGACATTGGTGGATTTGCATGGGGTGACCGGCAGGGAGCCGAATGTTAATGTGGCCCTGAAACTCCATCATGATAAGTTTTGGAATATGCTTGTCGAGACGCTTAAACAATATTAAATAAAAATACATGCAGCCAGCCTTAACGGTTAGCTGCATGTATTTTTTAGTTGAGCACAGGAATTTATGGCTGCCATAGGACGTCGAACAGATCTCTATCGAATAAATTCGTATCGATATTACATGCCTCTGCATCGATACCGTACTGCCAGCCGAGGGCAAGTGAGTTGTCAGGCGCTTCAGGGGCGTCGGCCAGTGTGGTAATGCCCACTCTGCCCAGATTCATATTCCACCTTTTCACGTTGATTTCATAAGGGTTGACCCATTATTTGCACTGGAATTCCTGTTATTTTATGAGGTGAGAGGTGTTTGTATTCGGGCCCTCTGCGGTGGATATGATAAAGTAATAGAAAAAGGAGAGGAAAGGGAATTCTATGACGACGAAGTTATATTACGAAGATGCTTACCTAACAACATTCGAAACGACCATCAACCATCAGGGGCAGGAGGAAGACGGCCGCTGGTATGTCGTAGTGGAACAGACGGCTTTCTACCCGACTGGCGGGGGACAGCCGTTTGATGAAGGAGTCCTTAACGGCATCCCTGTGGTGAATGTAGAAGAGACTGCCGGGGAAATCCGGCATTATATAGAGAGACCTTTCGAAACACTCCCTGGAAAAGCCATGGGAGAAATAGATTGGAACAGACGTTTTGATCATATGCAGCAGCATGCCGGCCAGCATATCCTATCCGCAGCTTTTGCAGAAAATCTCGGATATGAAACGATCAGCTTTCATTTGGGAAAAGAATTCCTGACAATCGATCTGGCTGTTGAAAAGATTACATATGAAGATGCCTGCAAAGCAGAAGAATTGGCCAATCGCTTGATCCGGGAAGGGCGTCCGATCGAAACGAAATGGATGACGGGAGAAGAAGCGGCCGCGTATCCGCTCCGAAAAGAGCTGGCGGTTTCCGATGATGTACGTCTGGTCATCATCCCCGACTTTGACTACAACGGGTGCGGGGGGACGCATCCACGCTCAACATCAGAAGTGGGAGCGATCAAAATACTCGGCTGGGAGAAGCATAAAGGACACATCCGCCTCCAGTTTGTGTGCGGGGACCGGGTCCTCGGACAGCTTCATCAAAAGAATGAAGTGATAAAGGAACTGACAGCCCTGCTTCAATCCCCTCAGGAAAAGATGAAAGAAGCAGCCCATCAGCTGATTGATAAAGTCAAAATCCAAGAAAAGCAAATGGAAGAATTGAAGAAGGAGCTTATGAAGTATGAAGCGAAAGAACTTCAAGGTAAAGCAATCGCACTTCCAAAGGGTGCAAACCTTGTCAAAGGCGCCTGCCAAAATCGTCCCGTCCAGGAGCTTCAACAACTGGCCCGAGAGATCATAGCTGACAATGAAGAAACGGTTGTATTTCTTACAGTCCAAAATGGTGACAAGCTTCAAGTTGTCGGAGCAAAAGGAAAGCAAACCCACCAAAATTTAAAAGATCTCGCTCCAAAAATCTTCGCCATCATCAACGGAAAAGGCGGAGGAAAAGAAGATTTCATTCAGGGTGGAGGAGAGCCCGTTGTTTCACCTGAAGGGTTACTGGACGAAATCGAAACTATTCTAAACGAATAGATAGACTGCAGTGGAATGGTGAAAAGTTTGAGAAAGCAGTACAATTGACCTTGAAAAGCATAGTCTTCAAATGAAATACAACCATCTTAATATATGAAGAGAGCTCCCCGAAAAATGTCGGGGAGCTTTCTTTATGGTATGGGGTATTTTGAAACATATATCCTCACAAATAATTACAATTACCTACTAAATTTAACATTTGTAATAAACCACCTAAAAATTACCACGATGCCAACTTCTTCAGCGGTTGATTTTTTAACATTAAGACTTTGTGTTCGCAACTTAATGCCCATGTAAGCGCATATCAGAAAATGCGGTTCTAGTCCTAAACTAACAGACACAATTCGACAATCCCTGGCACTCATTGACGTTAGTAGCATCCGATGATAATTAATATATAGGAAAAAATCATGAACAAAATATGACAATCAGGTTTTTAAACGTGAAATTAGTGGTAAATAAGAGTTGATTAAATTCCAAAATATTGAAAAGTAATACATTTGTATCATTTATGGGTGGGATTGACATCGAACCTTGATCTGAATCGTAAATACAACTAGAAGGAGGAGAGCGGCTTCCAAGGCACCTTACTATGTAACAACCTAAAAATCTATTAAATGCACTTATAGAAAGAAAGGAACATCGTGAATGCTTGAATCGAAGAGGAAGGCTATTATTTTTATTGTTTTATCCATTTTGTTAGCAGTGACTGCAGGGTTTTTGGTATTGAAAAAAGTTCAGGCACTTAATACCAATCTTGGGACAAGCGTAAAAATTTTCGTGGCAGATAAAGAGATTGCATCCCGCAGCCTCATCACCCCTGATAATGTCAAAACAGAAGAAATTCCCAAGAAGTTTTTAAGAGATTATCACGTTACAAATGTCGACGACTTAGTCAATAAAGTTTCCGTGGTCCCTTTATCAGCAGGTGATATGATTACGAAAAACATTCTGAAACAAGCCTCATCAGTAGTTGATGAAAATAATAGAATAATTACCTTAATGCAAAATGAGCGGGTCTACTTTGATGAACAATTGGAAGCATTGGACCGTGTAGATATCATCGTTTCCCATCGTTTCAATGATAAAGAAGAGACAACGGTTTTCATGAAAGATGTGAAAGTAGCAAGGGTTGCTAAAAACAAAGATAAAGAGTTCAAAGGAGTGCAACTGGAAGTTTCATTGGAAAAAGCTCCTGAACTGATCCACATGCAAAACTATGCCGACAGCCTTCGGATAATCAAGGCCAATGTAGGTAAACAGGAGAAGTCTGAAGTAGGCGAATCAGAAAAAGCAGAAGAGACTAAAGCTGAGCCGCAGCCAGAAAAGAAAGAAGAACCAAAACAGGAAACTCAGCCGAAACAAGAAGATTCAAAGAGTGAGAAGCCTGCAAAACCTGAAGAAAAACCAAAACAAGAATAGACAGTCATAGAGATAACGGAGGGACCTTATGAGTAAGGAAAATCAACTATTCCTCATTGGAGAAGAGAATGAATTAAGGAGTACCTTAATTGAACTTTTGAATACATCTTATGAATTGACGTTTATACCAGAAGACTCCTGGTCTACAGAACTCAGAAAATATGAACCAAGTGTAGTGGTGTTCTACCAGGGGGATGCCAATATACCAGTAACGATCAAAATAAAAGAGCTAAGAAGAGATTTTCCCGATACAGCGGCGGTTTATATACATAAAGAGCAGGATTTCGAACTATTAAGGGAAACCACCCGTGCCGGTGTGGAGGATTTTATCCTCATACCTGAAGAAGAAGCATCGATAAAAGAAAGAATCAACTTTACTCTTCAGAACACTCAAGCAAAGTCCGAAACAGCCGTTTCTTCAGGGAATTATAAACGTGGTAAGGGTCAAATCTTCGCCTTTTACAGTGGCAAAGGAGGAGCCGGTAAAACGCTTTTGAGCACGGCTTTTGCCCAGACGTTGAAACTGGAGTCTACTGCCCAGGTCATTCATATTGACTTTAACCTACAGTACGGCGGTGCTGAAACCTATTTAGGAATTGAGAGTAATCGCTCTTTAATCGATCTCCTTCCTGTCATAAATGAAATAAACGAGCATCACTTAAAGAATATCTCAGAGACCGAGACACATTCAAAGTTAGAAGTGCTCGTCAGTCCGAGGGACGCCGAAATGGCAGAAAAAATGGACGAAGACTTTGTCATAAGGCTTTTGAGGGCATGTAAAAGATGTTATGACTTCATCATCATCGATTTGCCTTCTGCAATGGATGTGAAGACGTACACAGCCCTGGAAGAGGCAGATCGCGTATATTACGTCATGACTCTTGATACGCCCGCAATAAGGGTCCTTAAACATGTTGAAGATTTGCTCAAACGATTGGGGCCTCAAACGCTCGAGCAAATGGAGCTGGTGGTGAATTTTACCGGTCGGGAAAACGAATTAACGAAAAAAGATATTGAAAGATTTATTGACCTGCCTGTAACTGCTGAAATCCGAAGGGATCTTAAAGGTGTACAAGCAGCCATTAATCAGGGAGAGCCGCTGAGGAAAGAAGTAAAAGAGAAGAAACTTACGGCACCTGCAAAAGATATACAAAAATGGGTTACTTCAATGTTGAAATAGAAAATAGATGAATAAAGAAGGAGGTGGATACATGTCACTCTTTCAAAGGAAGCAGGATAAAAAACCCGAGAAAGATTACAACTATGAAGGTGGAAAAACATCCTCATCCAATCCCTATATAGATGAATTGGTTGAACACTATAAGGCCAGACTCCTGACAGAGACGAACCTTGAAGAGTTGACCAGTTTACAATCAGGTGAACGCCGCCTTTCTATCGAACGAGTAGTCAATCAATTCATGGCAGAGGAGAAAGTGGTCATACCAAGCCATGAAAAAGAGTCTATGTTATCAAGATTGATAGACGAAAGTGTAGGTTTCGGTCCTCTAGAAGGATTGTTAAAGGATGAAACCATAACGGAGATTCTCGTAAATGGACCTTCGGAGGTTTTCATTGAGAAAAACGGAAAGCTTCAAAAGTCGGATGTATCGTTCAAGAATGAAGAGCATGTTCGACATATCATTGATCGTGTAGTTGCTCCATTGGGAAGGCGTATCGATGAAAGTTCCCCAATGGTGGATGCAAGATTACCAGATGGAAGCCGTGTCAATGCCGTCATTCCTCCAATAAGTTTAAATGGGACACTTATATCAATCAGGAAATTCAAGAAGACTCCATTTGAGATGGAGGACTTGATGAACTACAACACTTTCACAAATGAGATGGCATTCTTCCTTGAATCCATTGTCAGCGCAAAAATGAATATTCTTGTTTCCGGAGGAACGGGGAGCGGTAAAACAACTCTCTTGAATGCAATGGCAAAATCAATCCCTATTAAAGAGCGGGTCATCACCATTGAAGACTCTGCAGAATTAAGGTTGAACCGTGCAAGTGTGGTTGGGATGGAGGCGCGTCCCGCGAATGTGGAAGGTACGGGGGAAGTATCGATTCGTCAATTGGTGAAAAACGCCCTTCGTATGCGTCCCGACCGAATCATAGTCGGTGAGGTCAGGGGGTCCGAAGCATTCGACATGCTGCAGGCAATGAATACCGGGCACGAGGGATCTATTACAACAGTCCACGCCAATTCACCTTCTGATGCGATAAGCCGTGTAGAAGGAATGGTTGTAATGGCGGGGATGGATCTCCCGACTCATATTATCCGAGAATATATCGTGGGAGCGTTGGACTTTATAGTACAGGCTGAACGTTTATCAGACGGGACAAGGAAAATCATGAATATTTCAGAAGTGTTTGTCAACGATCATAACCAGATTGAAGTACAGGATATTTTTACTTTTGAACGAACTGGTCTTGGTAAGAACGGTGAAGTAATCGGACAATTTACACCAACCGGCATAGTGCCGCGTTGCCTGCACCGACTGAAAATACATGGTATTCAAATGGACGAGACCCTATTCCACAGACGGGAGGGCGCAGATCATGCAGCTATTGACAGTTTCCATACTCTATAGCCTAGCTGTTCTTCTCCTCATATGGGGCCTTTATTTCCTTCTGGGGTACCGGAATCAAAAAAGGGAATGGAAGCAAAAGGTCAATGAGTGGTATCCAGAACAAAAAAGGAAAAGTTCACTTAGCGTCTTGGGAGATCGATTTGATAAGTCAGAAGCGTCACAGCCCCTTGCACTAAAACTGCAAGGTTCAAATATTGCTCTTCTTCCATCGGAATATATAGGGGTCCACATTCTTGGGGCACTGGTCCTTTTTGTTCTCTTGTTTAATATTTTTAAGCTTCCAGGTAATATCACCATTATATTGATCCCAGTCATCCTGTTTGTTTCTCATTATCTATTATTCTATTTACGGAAGAATAAATATGAGGAACGCTTCAATAGCCAGCTTGCAGATATATGCCGGCTGTTGGGAAACGGGGCCAGGTCCGGTCTTACGATAAACCAGGGCATCGAAATGGTGGCAAGAGAGGTTGGAGCACCTGCAGGGGATGAGTTCAAAAGAATTGCAAACGAGCTTAAGCTGGGGGTTCCTCTGGAAACTGCACTGCGGTCCATGCAAAAAAGAAACAAGTCCAGAGAGTTCCAGTTGTTTATCGCGACCATACTCATCCAAAAGAAAACAGGGGGTAACCTGGCGGCAACCCTTGAATCTATGTCCAATACCCTCGAAGATCGGAAAATACTAAATCAAACGATTAAGACTATGACCTCTGAGCAGAGATACATTTCCATCATTGTCCCTGCAATGCCGATTTTCATTGTACTAATGATGAACAATATAATAGAAGGATTTACTGATTCATTAAAAACTGTACCCGGGATGATTATTCTTGCCCTGTTTCTTTCAGGAATCGTACTCTCATTCTTTCTAATTAGAAAAATAACAAATATAAAGGTGTAGCTGATGGATGCCATAATTATTCTATCCATAATCTTATTCTGGATTACTTTCGTCATTGCGATACGTCATTACTCTGTCTATATAAAAGAAAAGAGGATGCTGCTGGAGCATGTGTCTGACGTAACCGATGTAAATGCATTTGATAAGAAAGTTCGAAAGAAAAATAAAACAAGCTTATTTGAAAAGCTAACAAAATATGCCGATGAATTTGCCGATTTGGGCCAAAGAATCAACTTCTTCAGTGAAAATCATGACGTGAAAGAATGGCTCGAGAAATCAGGAAACAAATATGGGCTGACAGTAGAGAGGTTTCAAGGTCTTAAAATTGTGTTGCTATTAATCGGCTTCATTGCAGGGTTTTTATCCTTCGTAATTGGCCTGCCTTTCTCACAATATGCCATTATCTTTAATCCGATTATCGGATATTTCCTGCCCATAATACTGGTAAGAAACCAAGCAAAAAAACGTCAGGAAGCATTGCGACAAGACCTGCCTGATTTCCTGGACACAATCAGTACCAGCTTACAGGCTGGCGTCAGCTTAGACCAAGCTTTAAGGGAGGTGATCCGTTTCTTTGAAGGACCGCTCAAGGAAGAGTTCTCAAGGTTCAATCATGAAATTGATCTGGGAGTACAAAGGGAAACGGCCTATCGGAACTTGCTGAACCGCAATGATAATCCTGAATTCCAGAGTTTAATAAAGTCACTTCTGCAAGGGCTTAAGCTGGGGGTTCCGATTGCAACAACATTTAAGGTTCAAGCAGAAGATATGCGTCAGTTCCGTGAAGAACAAGTAAAGGAGCTCGCAGCAAAAGCTTCTCCTAAAGTTACACTTGTAACCACTTTTGTGGTTGCACCGGTATCGATCCTTATGATTGCGGGACTGATGTTGCTTAATCTTATTTATGGCGAGAACAGTATTTTTAAACTACTAAACTTATAAATGGAGGATATACAAAATGAAAAAAATCTCAGAACTTTATACAAAATGCTCAATCAAGTTAAACGGAATGGTACGTAACGAAAGAGGTTCACAGACTTTAGAGTGGATTGGAATCGCCGCAGTTGTTGTCATTGTAGTGGGAGTTATTTCAACAGCGTTTTCCGGTGATCAACAATTCGGTAAAGATGTAGTAAAGAAGTTTAGCGATATGATTAAACAAATTGGTGGAGGCGGAGGTCAGTAAGTTCGCCATTTGAGGTTAGAAACGAAACTTCATTAACCGAGGAAATAGTGAATTAGACATCCTTTTCCTTGGTGTACATAGTATTTTGCAAAAGTCAGGAGGAAAAAGAATGAAGAAGAACATTGTGGTAATTTTATTTACAGCTCTCCTGGTGTTAACTGGATGTAACGAAGACGAAAATAAAGTAAATAATTCTAATGATCAAAAGACAGCGGAGAATTCTGTTAGTGAAAAGGAAACTGCTGAGGAAGATAATAATGAAAAAGATTCCAATATTGAAGATCTTCCAGCTGTTCCAAGTACATCACAAGGAATTGTAAATCAAACTCCCGGGATCTTTGCCGGAAAGTATGTAGAGGAAGACCCTTGGACAAGTGAAATGCTGGAAAAAATGAAAGGTGCTCCAAATCTTCCGGAAAATGCTACTGATGAAGAGTATGATCAATATTTTCAATATATTTATTCATTAGCTGCAGAAGATTTCCCAGATCCGCAGGAGTTAATCAAGAAATGGGAATATGCTATTTCTGGTACTCCTGAGGCAACGGACCAACGTTTTCAATTTAAAGATAATTATAATATTGAAATTATCCTTGATTCCAGTGGAAGCATGAATAATATGGTTAACGGGAAAACCCAGATGGAGTTAGCTAAGGAAACCATCAATAACTTTTTATCTACTATTCCGGATAAAGCCAATGTCTCATTAAGGGTCTATGGACATAAAGGAACTGGTTCAGACTCCGATAAAGAGTTAAGTTGTTCAAGCATAGAACAGGTATATGGTTTTGAAAAATACAATAGTGAGACATTCAATGAAGCTTTAAATAACTTTTCTCCTAGTGGGTGGACGCCAATCGAAGGAGCATTAAAAGCTTCCAAAGAGGCGTTCTCAAAATATGACGCAAAAAATAATACTAATTTAATTTATTTAGTCAGTGACGGAATTGAAACATGTGATGGGGATCCAGCAGAATTCGCTAAAACTTTGCCTGATTCGAATATTAAACCTATTGTTAATGTTATTGGATTTAATGTCGATGGAGAAGCACAGAAACAGTTGAAAGCCGTGGCGAAAAATAGCGATGGGATGTATACAACTGTGACAAGCGCAGAACAATTGGAAAATGAATTTAATAGAACTAAAGAAGTTCTTGAAAGCTGGAATCAATGGAAAGAAGATGCCCTTTATGATTTGGATGGAAAAAGCACAGATGTGTTTTTTGACATAAGGGATTATTCAATCAACTATGATCAAAAAGCCAGAGCACAGGAAAATAGAATTTGGAAAATAATCCAGATTTCTAATTTGGAAGAGATAATAACGGATGAACAGGAAGAAGAATTATCGAAAAGAAGAGATGAAATGGAAGACTTGGTTACTGAATCATTAAATAAGATTGAAAGTGATTTAGAGAATACTGGAGACAAGAAGATAGATGAGATAGAAAAAGAAATTAATGAAAAGTATAATTCAAACGTCTCTCAAGAATAACAACGATGAGTAAGCATAAAACCTTATAATTAGAAAGGAACTAAGAACGATGTTTGAAAAAATCACAAGTAAGGTTGTTGTTACACTCGCTCTACTCATCGTTCTTTTCCAATCATTTTCTTTTCCAATCTATGCAAGTGCTACAATACAGCCGTGGAAAGGGAACCCTTGGTCTGGACAAGATTGGAAGGGTCAGGATTGGAAAGGTACCCCATGGGATGGGCAAGACCTTCAGTGGGAAGGTGAGTCCTGGGAAGGAAATCCGTGGGAAGGCAAGTCCACGAACGGAAATGATTGGGAAGGAAACGGTACTGAAGGTCAAGGAACGGGCGGACAAGGGACTAACGGACAGTCTTGGGAAGGTTATCAGTGGACAAATGCACCCTGGTATATGGACCCATGGCTAAATAATGGTTGGACACCGAATGGGTTTGAAGGTAATCCTTTTAATGGGAATGGAACGAATGGCAATCCATTTAATGGAGATGGTACTTTAGCAAGTCCGTTTGAAGGGACTCCCACAGACTCAAGTGGAGGTGGCGGATCCGGAGCATTTTCAGGAGATCAGACAGACGTAAAGTTGCCAATGGGTTTTGAGGTTGCAAAGTACATTTCGAATGATGTTATTGGCGGACAAGTGAACTTGGTCAGTGATTTTATGAATTTTGATTTTAATGAAAATCCCGAAGGTTTTGGACCCAAAGGTACTTTCTTCTCCTCTTTAGTTCTAAATGGAGTAAAGGTGGGATTAGGAGATAAAACCCCTTGGTATGTAAATGGGATTGCTGATGCTCAAGATGGTACTTTAAAGACTATGGATGCCCTAAAAGCTGCACATGATTTTAAAGTAATAAAAGATGCTCAAAGATTAGCTGATGGAGTAGATGGGCTAAGAGGGGCAATGCAGGCTGCGCCACAAGGTTTGAAAATGGTCGGTTCAATTTCTAAATTGAATGTTGTTACAGCTGCAGTAGGTGCTGGTTATTCTGCTTTTGAGATAGGGTTTAATGGAGCTAAAGCATATGATGTGTTAAATTCAGATGCTGCAGGTAATCAAAAAGTTTCTGCCGTTGCAGAAGTGACGAGTAATATTGGTGACTTAGCTATGAATGCAGGTGTAATCGCAACTACTATACCGGGTCTTCAAGTATTAGGAGCTGGATTAGTTGTTGGTGGTGCAGCACTTTGGGGCGCTTCAAAATTAACAAAGCTCGTTGCTGATAATTGGTCAGGTGTTAAGAAATTTGCTAAAAATCCAATTAAAAATACCGGAAAAGCGATTGGAAAAGGAATTAGTAAGATCAAAGGCTGGTTTAGTTAATAATATAACAAATAAGTAAAAGGGGGAGACCCCTTTTACTTAAAAGGAGGATTCTCTTATTTTGAATGCACAATTAATGGGAATTGCCAAAAAACATAAGAAGTGGTTTGAGGAAGTTATTATTAATCCTATGGGTTACGCCGTTAACAATAGGGATTATTACTATTTGGTAATATACAAAAGAAATAATAAATTAAAAGGATATGCAGTAATCACCACAGGAGATTTTAATAAAAATGATGCATTATATGCGTTTGAAAAATTAGTATTATATTCAGCATTTATGAATAACTTTTCTTCAATCGGTGAAACAAGAGCTAGAATATCTCCTGATAACTTTTACATACCTGCAAATTATTTAAGTGATTATTTAGAGAGTAATAGTAACGATATTCTAGCTAGAGGCGAATTAATATTAAAAGAGCTAGGTGTCTTACAAGAAGAATTCGTGAAAAATGCTAATAACTATACCGATTATTATGATCATCATATTTTAAAAACAAATATTATAGTTGATTCAGATCTTGATAAAATAATTGAGGTACTGGCAAATGTTAATAGACTTCAATACCTCGCTGGAGAAAAATTTGTAAGTTCGTATGAAGAATTGAAAGAAGTACAATCTGAAATGGTAAAAGAAGGTGTATTTTCAAAGTTACCTAAAGATAATCAAGTTTTTTTAAAAGAATTGCTAAGTAGTAAAAAAGAAACTGAAACAACATTACTAACACTTGAAAGAGAAAAAGAAACTGCTCATTTACCATACGAGGAGCGGATGGAAGTTTCTAAAAAAGGTTTTTGGAAAGAAGGACAAAAGAAACTACCGAGATACAAGCAAGACCTACGCTACCCCAAACCCTGAGGTGAGGATTCATGGATAAACCAATAAGATACACTTTCTCATTTATAGGGGAAAGGTTTGAAAAGATACTGCTCATTATTTTATGTGTACAGTTACCTTTATTGCTGCTCCATTCTCTAATTACGAATTATATCTATGCCATAACTCCAAATGTTGGAACAGTCTATTCCGTTGCAGACATTTACTATGCTTTACTTACGATCCTAATTTTCATCTACGCTCAAGTTCCCTTTGTGAAATATACATTTAATGAGCTTGAAGGCAGGGAAGATTCTTTAAGGAACGCATTTTATACGTTTGTGGTTAATGGGTTTCCTATTTTTGTTTTTGCCTGCCTGATTAGTGTTCTTGCTATATTAGGTTTTGCGCTGTTTATTATACCTGGAATAATTATTTTGGCTGTGTTTATTACAGCTCCTATTATTGCGATTGTAGATGATAAATCAGTTTGGAAATCGATTAAAGAGTCAGGCTTACTTTTTAAGAAGAAATTCATCAAGATTATTCTTTTGATTTCTATATGGGGCATTGTCGAAATGGTAATAGGGATGGTATTGAACGGATTAATTTTAAGAATAACTTCATCTTACGCTGCAATTGCCGGTGTTCAAATGATTACAAATATGATCTTTTATCCAATCTTCTTAATTCTATTAACTACTTATACGCTGAAGTGGAGAGCTGGATTAAGAAAGCTAGTATAGTCGGGTGGGTGAATAGTAAATGAGAAGAATCATAGGAAATCTTAAAAATGAAAAGGGTTCATCTACAATTGAATTCCTGGGTATCCTCCCGCTTATCCTGGTAGTCGTAATGATCGCCTGGCAGTTGATTGTAAGTGTTCAAGCTGTAGTGGTGGCTCAATCTGCAGCAAATGAAGCAGCTAAAGTATATTCTATAACTGAGAACTCCTCTGAGGCCTCCCGGGCCGCTCAAAATATTGTAGTTGCCGGTGGATCTTACCTTACTTTCAATGGAGCATCCGGTATGACACAGAAGGACTTTACAGCAAACGTCAGTGTTTCAATAGATTTAGTATTTCTACCAAAAAAAATCATGCCAGGTAACGCTACCCCTTCTATCTCATACACTTCTAAAGCTACTGGCAAGGTGATCAAGAATGAAAGCTAGAATGATAGATCTTGTTAGGCAAGAGAGAGGAAATGCAGCGCTTTTGATGATTGGGCTTCTCAGCATAATGATGGTTCTATTCATTTTTGTTTTCAACCTAACAAAAATATTTGCCGTTAAGGAAGAAGCCAGCACGACTGCCCAGCAAGCGAGTTTAGCTGCTACATCAGTACTTTACTCTCAAGTTGATGAGGTAATCAATGAGTATGAGAAAACTCTTGAAGGTACAATTGATAAAATTCCTGAATCAATTGAAATGAAGATTCAGAAGAAAGAAATTGAGCTCCGATCATCTTCTAGTTATGATGATTATTCTGACAATGAAATCAAACTGGAAGCGATGGATATTGTACTTACAGAAGAGTTGCAGCGTGGAGTTGGTAAAGACAAGCTGCACGATATGTTGAATGAAGAACTTTATCAATCCACCTTAAAAGACATGCAAGCACAAGCCCAAACGACCATTGTACAAAACAATGGAAATTTAACAGGAGCTAAACTGGTTATAGACGATGGTCAGGTGTTTGTCCGTGCATCCAATACAGTAAAAGGAACATCATATAAAGGTTTCTTTACTGATTTAAAAGAGGATCTCTTTCAAACTGCAGGAGGACCTAAGATTGATTTCCTGACTGACTTAAGCAACTTTGATGTGAAAATAGAAAGGTCGCTCGATTATTAATGATGAGAGGAGGGAATTCAATGTCCAAGAAAGAAAAACGCTGGAGAAGATTTTACTTATTCTTGATGATTTTCTTCTATGTCATTTATGTACCGGTATCAGTAATAGAGTGGCTGGCAGGAGATGGCGGACTTCCTCTCACAGCAGTTGTAGTGGGAATTGCGTTGCCATATATGAGAAAGAACCATATCCATCAGATTCAGATAAAGGAAAATACGGGAGCTTGAATATCTATGTTCAAGCTCTTTTTCTTCAATATCAATTTCCATTTATAGTAATTCAGTGAGATTACCTTATACAGATGAAGGGTTAGAAGAGTTTTGGGAAATGAAGAGTGCGGAAGCCTTTCCAATGTTTGAAACCAGTATAGTGCCTAAGATACGGAATTAAGTGAAGGTCCGTAAAGTTTGTGGAGTGGGGACGGTTCCTTCTGTAACCGTTAATCTTATTTAAACAGAACGAAGCGCGAGTGCTGTGTGTAAGTTCTTATAATATGAGTTTTAAAGATACTATTTAATGAAAGAGGTGATGTCATGACAACCAAACCGGTCCCCTTTAAAGAAAGCAGAATAATCTCAACAACGTTTCTGCTGGTATTAATGGGCTTTCTATTTAGCTTTGTACCTGACGAAAACTGGTCCCTTCTAGCGGTGAATATGGGGCTGGCTGGCTTATGCGGCATCCTATTTTTGGTGTTTTGGTTAAAGACAAGACATGAAAGCAAACGATATTTTTCCTTACTATCCTATGTAATGATTATTGCGTTGTCCATATACTTTGGCATTCCTTTCTTTAGAGTGTTTGCTGGCCAGCTAATATCATGGTTGGGGATGGTATTGATCATCGTTATGATTATATTGCCTTTCCTTCATCGGGAGTCTATAGCAACGGGTGTCGTGAACCCTTCTAAAAACCCCATTGGCAAGTACTTTTTTACAGTTACGGCCTTGATTATCGGGTTTGGGGTCACCTTCTTTGCTACCATAAACTTCTCAGAAAATCCTGATGCGATAGCCCTTTCAACTTTTTCTTTTATCATTGCCCTGTTATTCCTGTTTATTGCCCCAATAATGTTGATTAAGCCAAGTCGGGTAAAGGAGCTGGAGAAATGATACAGAATGAGGAATCGCGATTGTCAGAAAAAAACGACCTATCATTTAAAGAGAGTCGAATTCTTCATGTGGCTGTTTCTATTGTGATCGTTACTTTTTTATTCAGTGCTTTACCTGAATGGTCTGCTCCACAATTTAGAGTAAATGCGGTTATCTCATTTGTATTGCTAATGATAATTGTTGTGTCATGGAAGACTGTGGAGCTTAAAGTCAGGTATTTTTCTATTCAGAGTTACTGCCTCATCTTCTGTTTGTCCCACTTATTTGCACAGCCAATCATTAAATATTTCTGGCAGGAGGGTAATGGTGCCTGGATCTACTTTGCGTCGTGTTGGATCGTCGGCTTTGTTTTATTGCACTTTTTCAGGGAAGGTCTATTCCAGGCTTTTTCAAAAATCTATGAAAGCAAGTTTAGCATTGGCTACCACATAGTTGTATTCAGCTTTTTGCTGATGGTTCCAGTAATCGTTACCATTATTACAGTTAAAGAACTGAATATCAATATAGGGTATGGAATGGTGCTCTATATCCTGTCGATTACCCTCCTTGTGACACTTCCAGCTTTTCTTAAAAGACCAGAAGAAATCAAAACATATGAATCTACTAATTGATTAAAAGGAGAGATTCCCCATGTTCAACAAACACAAAAAAGCCATGCGAAACGCCAAATTCAAGAAACTGATCACCAGAACAATCGGGCACGTCAAAGTGGACACTGTGTTGACTGAAGAGAAGGTTACGCCTGGTGATATGCTTATCGGTGAAGTTCAGCTGTCGAGTAAGAAAGGGTTTAAAGAGATAGAAAAGGTGAGTGTTTCTCTTATGCAGCAGTTTCCTTTTTCGGAAGACACGGTGGCTAATCTTTCTTTGCTTACTACTGAAATGAGATTATCAGATGAGCAGAAAGAGGAAAATGAGTTGGTATTGCCATTTGAACTGAAAATTCCTTATTTCACGCCGAAGAGTGCAGAGAAGAGAAAATGCTGGATCCAGACGGATATCGATCTACCATATAAGCTGGATCCGAGGGATATGGATTTTATCGAGGTCAATGAACATCCGCTTCTTCCGTATGTGAATAAAATAGTGACTGAAGAGTTGGGTTTTGTAAAAACAAATAGAGAAGAAGTCATTCATTACCCGCAATTCCAGCCCAAATGGGTCATTGATCAAAAGGTGCTGAATCATCCCCTCTATCCGATGCTTTCAAGCAGGAAAGTGCCGGTAGCTCACGAGATTGAATATTTCCCTCCCGAAGAATACCGGGATAAATACCGTGAAATTGAATTTATTTACGATATTAAAGAAGATAGCTTGGATCTGTTTGTGGAACTTCAATTTATCATCCCAAAAGAAATTGGCGGATACTTCAAGCGTGCGGCCATAAGTGAAAGCGACCGGGATGAAAGAATCCATAAGCTATCTTTCACTAAAGAAGAACTTCAGAACCCAGAGAACATCAAAAATAAGCTGATGGCACTCCTGGAAAATACAGAAATACCGAAAGAATTAAGAGTTTAATCAAACGTTTGTTTAAAATGATTGAAACCGTAGTAACAGAATTACAAAGTTCCGAATGAGAAGAAAAATCCGAACTATTATGTTGAATTCTAGGATTCAAAATAGTTCGGATTCTTTTGTGCTGCTAAAGTGTACGTTGAGTTTTGAGCTCGTTCCAGCGGTTGATTGGAGTGCAAGACGAAGACTCCTGCGGGGAAGAGTAGCTTATGTGAGACGTGTCCAGCTACAGGGCTTAGAGGCACATGTCATAAGCCAAACCGACCAAGAAGGCAAAGAACGCCTTCCAGGCCGATTCGTCTTATGCCACCCGCCTCTGAACAAAGCCCTTCCGCTTTTCTTCCCGCAGGCGAAGCCGAGGAGGCTCACGGGCTACCCGCGGAAAGCGAAGTCTTGCACGGAAATCAATAGCGGTATTTAATGCCCAAACTTTAGTTTTGTCACAAGCTCATCAATTATTAGTAATTTCGCTCAATCTTTTGCTTTATGGTCTCGATTTTTTCAGGAACCACATACAAATAGTCAATCAAAGCTTCTAACAGTTCAATCAGCAGTTCTGCAGTTTTATCATCAATCTCCTTTTCCAGCTCAAGCATTTGGAAAAATGGGCTGTCTGGACGAGTGAGTTGGCTTAATGTTTGAATAGGTGATGATAAATCAACATTCTTTGGGAGCTGCTCGAATTGCTCTGATAAAGTTTGGCTTTTTGCTTTTTCAGCGTTCAAGTTTTTCACTAAACTTTCAAGAACCCGCTTGGTCATGACAGCCGTGGCTGAATGGTCATTCGACTGGTTCACATTCAGAGCGGAACGATAGGACCTTACAAGATCTTGCGAAATACGCTTGTTATCTTGAATTTTATCAAGAGGACCATTTGTTGCAGTTGGATCATAGACGTGGACGGTGACTTCTTTTGTCTGGTTCGTTGGATTTTCCTTGATCATTAAAATAAAAGTAGAGGGTTTTTTGCACACAGAACAAGTTCCTTCTGAAAACACTCCGGTTTTAATCTGATAAAAATTCGCTTTTAATGCAAATTCTCCTTGTTTCCGGCATTGCGGGCATTGTGTCCGGACCTTTTTTGGCACTTTTAAATAACCATACTGAGTGGATGCTAATATAGACCCTGGCGTAATTTCTCTCATTTCAACCTCCTAAACAGCAAAGATTTTCGTTTTATTGTAAAAGTATGAAAAATCATACAATTACTTCTATATAAAATTATAACTTTATAAAGCTAAACAACAAGTTCGAATAAATGGAAAATGAAACCGGATTCAGATTATGACTAATTATGATAAGTGTCTATTAAAAAGGTTCGAAGAAACAGTCCAATATAATGGGGTGATTTCTATTCCTGGTAACACAAAACTCTCATTCACTGGCAGTTCACAGAAAGTGGCAAGGGAGTGACGTTTCTAGTAATCGTAATCTTAATCAAACGTTTGTTTAAAAATCTTATTATGATTTTTTTTGCTCCAGCAGTTGCACAGAAATCAACTGTGGTGTTTAGTAGAACCGTGCAAGTTAAAAAAGTATTGCACTTTTGAAATTCTTCCCCAACCAAAACATTCGGAAAAACCGCTATAATTGGTTAGAATAGTAACAATGATATTATTGATTAACGGTTGGAATGCAGAAGGGGAGAAATCATGACACATTTTACAGATGACAGCGTAGCTTTGCATACGGATTTGTATCAGATAAATATGACAAAGGCCTATTGGGATGATGACTTCCATAATCGAAAGGCTGTTTTTGAAGTGTTCTTTCGAAAGCTGCCTTTTGGGAATGGATATGCGGTGTTTGCCGGTTTGGAACGTGTGATTGAATTTGTGAAGAATTTTCATTTCAGTGAGAGTGATATTGAATATTTACGGGAGCTGGAATATGAGGAAGAGTTCCTTCAGTATTTAAGCGATCTCCGCTTCACAGGGACAATCAGGTCCATGCGGGAGGGAGAGCTTGCATTTGCCAATGAGCCTCTCTTGCGAATCGAAGCACCACTCGCCCAGGCACAGCTACTTGAGACGGCGATCCTCAATATCATAAACTATCAGACGCTGATTGCGACGAAGGCGAACCGGATCAAGCAGGTTGTTCAAGATGAAGTGGTGATGGAATTCGGGACCCGGCGTGCGCATGAGCTGGATGCAGCGATTTGGGGAACGCGTGCTGCTTTCATCGGCGGGTTCGATGCGACCAGTAATGTGCGTGCAGGGAAAATTTTTGGCATGCCTGTTTCAGGTACACACGCGCACTCGATGGTCCAAGCGTATCAGGATGATTATACAGCCTTCCATAAGTACGCGGAGAGTCATAAGGACTGCGTGTTCCTCGTTGATACGTATGACACGTTGAAATCCGGCGTCCCAGCAGCGATCAAGGTGGCGAAAGAGCTGGGGGATAAGATTAACTTTAAGGGAATCCGCCTCGACAGCGGGGATATGGCTTATTTATCAAAGAAAGCCCGTAAGATGCTGGATGAAGCCGGTTTTACCGAAACGAAGATCATTGCTTCCAATGACCTGGATGAATACACGATTCTGAACTTGAAGGCGCAGGGAGCCGAGATCGATGTATGGGGTGTCGGTACCAAGTTGATCACGGCGTACGATCAACCTGCTCTCGGTGCGGTGTACAAGCTTGCTTCTATTGAAAATGAAAAAGGTGAGATGGAGGATTCCATCAAGATTTCGAGTAATGCAGAGAAAGTGTCGACCCCCGGGTTGAAAAAGGTTTATCGCATCATCAATAAGGTTAATCATAAATCAGAGGGGGATTATATCACGCTTGAGCATGAAGATCCCCAACATGAAGACCGTCTGAAGATGTTCCATCCGGTCCACACTTACATCAGTAAGTTCGTGACGAATTTCGAGGCAAGGGAGCTTCACGTCGATGTTTTCAAAGAGGGTGAACTGGTATATGAGACACCTTCGCTTCAAGTTATGAGGGAATTCGTAAATGAGAACCTTGAACTGTTATGGGACGAGTACAAGCGTTCAATGAATCCAGAGGAGTATCCGGTGGACTTAAGTGATGAATGCTGGACGAATAAGATGAACCTCATTCAGAAAGTGAAGGCTGAAGTGAAAGAAAGATTTCACTCCGGCAGGTAATTAGATTTGTGATTGGGTAAGATAAACAGGTATACTATGATGTGATAAAACCTAACATGGAGTGTGAAAGTATGGATTCTCTTCAGAAACAGATAGTGGATGAAATGATGGTGACTCCTGATTTCGATCCAAAGAAAGAAATACGCCGCAGTATCGATTTCATGAAAGAATACTTAACGAAGCATTCGTTTTTAAAGAGCTTGGTACTCGGCATTTCCGGTGGCCAGGACTCCACATTATTGGGGAAACTTGCCCAGGCGGCAGTGGATGAATTGAACAAAGAAAAGGGTTCGGATGAGTATGCTTTCTATGCAGTGCGCCTTCCGTATGGTGAACAGGGCGATGCGCAGGACGCAATTGATGCAGTAGGGTTCATCAACCCGTCTGTCCCCATGACTGTAAACATCCAGGCGGCAGTGGACGCGAGTTACTCAACCTTGAAGAAGGCTGGCATCGAAATGTCGGATTTTGTTAAAGGGAATGAAAAGGCGCGTGAACGTATGAAGGTTCAGTTCGCGATCGCTGCGATGAAGAATGGTGTCGTCCTTGGTACGGATCATTCAGCCGAAGCGGTCACAGGCTTCTATACGAAGTTTGGTGATGGAGCGGCTGATCTTGTACCTTTGTTCCGTCTCAATAAACGTCAGGGAAAAGAGATGCTGAAAGAGCTTGGCTGTCCTGAGCACCTATACAATAAGAAGCCTACAGCTGACCTGGAAGAGGACAAACCTCAGCTTCCTGATGAAGAAGCACTCGGTGTGACCTATGACCAGATCGATGACTTCCTCGAAGGGAAAGAGATCCCTCAGGAAGCAAGGGAAACAATCGAGAAACATTATCTGAAATCACAGCATAAGCGTCATCTGCCGATTACGGTGTTTGATGATTTTTGGAAGTGAAACTAAAGAAAAGCCGATTCTCATATGATTGAGAGTTGGCTTTTTTTAATTTCACTTGAAATTTTTATAGAGGATGTGCTTAAGACGATGACGGTCAGGACGCAGCTGGATACATATGCTAAAATCGGAAAGTGGAAGATTATTGGTCAAAACTAAAAGATTATCGTCTAAACCTCAAAGAATAACAGGGAAAACTAAAAGATTATCCTCTAAAACTCAAGATGAATGGATGAAACTAATAGATTATCCTCTAAAACTAAAGAAATCCGCCACCCTATCATCAACTCCATCCCCTGTGGACCAGCCAACTTATAAAAGCATGCGCCATTCAAAAAATGTAACGTCAAATCAAAAAATACGACAAATTTCCTAAAAATTCGTATTATCTTTCCTCGAAATGGAGGATTTTTGGAAATTAAAACGAAAGTATTAGTATTAATAGTTAAAGAGAAAAAAGATTAAAAAGGGAAACAGGAGGGGTCATATGACACAGGAAGTAGTAAACCCGAAACTGCAAAATGTCGTTGAAAATATAGAGAAAGTCATGATTGGCAAAAGAAAAGTAGCGGAACTGAGTGTGGTGGCTTTATTGGCTGGCGGGCACGTTCTGCTTGAGGATGTACCCGGGGTCGGAAAGACGATGATGGTCCGGGCGCTTGCGAAATCCGTAGGGGCAAGCTTTAAGCGGATTCAGTTTACGCCTGACCTCCTTCCGTCGGATGTCATCGGGGTATCGATTTACAATCCAAAGGATATGGAATTCAACTTCAGGCCTGGCCCGATCATGGGGAATATCATTTTAGCGGATGAAATCAACCGTACGTCCCCGAAGACGCAGTCAGCGCTGCTTGAAGGGATGGAAGAAGGAAGTGTGACCATCGACGGGAACACGCGCAGGCTTGATAAGCCGTTTTTTGTTATGGCTACACAGAATCCGATTGAATATGAAGGGACATATCCGCTTCCGGAAGCCCAGCTTGACCGGTTTCTACTAAAAATGAAGATGGGGTATCCTGAGCCGGCTGAGGAGATGGAAGTGCTTCACCGTGCGCAGAAGAATCCTCCGATAGATGAGCTTGAGGCGGTCATGACCCTTGAAGAGCTGCGTTATCTTCAGGAAGAAGTGAAAGAGGTGTTGGTGGATGACACCATCAAGAAATACATCGTGGATATTGCGGGCCGTACGAGAATCCATGCGAATGTGTACCTTGGCGCAAGCCCCCGTGGTTCGATTGCCTTGATGAAGGCATGTCAGGCGTATGCATTTCTAAGAGGAAGGGAGTATGTTGTTCCTGATGATGTTCAATTCCTCGCACCTTTCGTGTTTGCACACAGGATCATCATGAAATCGGAAGCCCGTTATGAAGGAATCACGCCGGAAGAAGTGGTGGAAAGAGTGATGGCGCGCATTCCTGTACCGGTTCAAAGGCTTGTGAGATAGCATGAAGAGAAAACTTCAGTTACTCAAGCCGATAGGCAAGCTTCTGGTACTTCTCCTTTTGATTGCCATCACGTTTACGTATGCGATGTTTCAGGGCGGGTTTGTCAGCTGGTTTTTATTCTACAGCTTTCTTCCTTTTGCTCTGTATTCGCTGCTCGTATTCATGTACCCGCTTTCTGATTTTTATGTGGAAAGAAGGTTTCAATCCGTGGAATACAAAGCAGGGGACGAGCTTAAGGTGACGCTGACGCTGAGAAGGAAGGTTCCTTTTCCGCTGTTTTATATGGTTCTTGAAGATGTCGTAACAGAGTCCCTGTTCCAGCAGTCCTCATTCCAGAAAGCCAAATCGATGATTTATCCGGGTTTCAGGAAGGAAGTGAAGCTGTCCTATTACATAGACGAGCTTCCCCGCGGAGAACATATCTACTCAGCGGTCCGCCTTAAGACGGGTGACTTCTTCGGGGTATTTGAAAAAGATGTTGTCATAGAATGCAAGGATCAGCTGCTGGTTTACCCTTCGTTCACCGAGGTGCAGTACAGGCCGCTTGAAAATCGTTACGATCAAGGGATGACTTCGTCCAATGTGAAGATACAGAAGGATACGACGATGGCAACGGGCGTTCGTTCGTATCAGCCGGGTGACCGTTTTTCATGGATCCATTGGAAGTCTTTCGCCCGCACGAATGAACTGATGACGAAGGAGTTTGAAGAGCGGCAGTCACACGATGTGCTCATCGTGCTCGATCGTGAGTATTCCTCATCCTTTGAACCGATGGTCACCTTCACTGCTTCGGTAATTCGCTCCATTATTAAAAAGGGGGCGCAGGTCGGATTGGTCTCGATCGGGAAAGAACACCAATCGTTTCCGATTAGAGGCGGGGAGGAGCAGCAAGGGCAGCTTTTCCATCATTTGGCGAAGGTCCAGCCTGACAGCCAGTTTGAGCTGGGGAAAATACTCCAGGGTGAAGGTCTCAACTATTCACAGTCTGCATCTGTCTTCTTTGTTACAGCTTCTGTTTCGAAGAAGTTGATCATGAGTGTCAATAACTATACAAAGCGAAACGGTTCAGTCGTTATTTTCCTGGTCAAGTCAAAAGGGGAATCCTACACATCCGAGGAAAAAGCTTTAAAATCCTACGCAGCCTCGCGCGGCATCTGGCTGAAAGTATGCTATGACGGTGATTTCTCATCAGTCTTTTCGGAGGTGAAGCGCGCATGAGGGGAGAAGCATCAACTAATCGATTTTACTCTGCCTTGATTTTTTTATTCGGATTCCTGCTTTTGTGGGAGTGGCTGAAACCCTTGAAGGTTGTAACCGATACAGGTGATCTGACGTTCTTTATCATGTTTATTGCATTGTCACTGACACTATCCTATTTCAGGGTTCATTATTTGCTGTCAGGCACTGTGAAAGCCATCTTTATCATCGTTTCTCTGCATTCCCTTTATTTTGAAGGTTCCGTGCTAGATTTTACATGGTGGGGAGTCTTCATGAAAGACCTGTGGCATAACGTGGGTCTGACGATTGGCAGGGATTGGTCTGACTTATCTTTTATGTATCGAAGCCTGCTGTTTTTTATCCTGCTGTGGCTGATGACCTATTTGATTTATTACTGGCTGTCGGTAAGGAAAGCGATTTTGCTTTTTTACATCATGACGGTCACGTACATCAGCGTTATGGATACATTTACGATGTACGAAGGAGACAAAGCGATCATACGTGTCGTTGTGTTTGGGTTTCTGCTTATGGGGCTGCTCGCTCTTGAGCGGTTGATCCAGGGGGAAAAGCTGTTAGGTTCAAAAATGAGCAGGCACCGATGGATTGTGCCCCTGACGGTGATGCTTGGAATCAGCTCGATCGTGGCTTTTGCCGCCCCGAAGGCGGACCCGGTCTGGCCTGATCCTGTTCCATATATTAAATCCTTTGCAGAAGGTTCCGGAGGGTTGAAGGGTGTAAGTAAAATTGGCTATGACTCAGACGACTCCCAGCTCGGTGGTCCATTCATCGGGGATCCGACCGTGGTATTCACGGCCGAGGTGACAAGGGAACACTATTGGAGAATCGAAACCAAGGATCTGTATACGGGAAAAGGGTGGGAACAATCGATGGAGGAGGACGCTGGCGTGCCTTTCCGTTCGGATGAAGAACTTCCATTTGCCCTCACACCCAAAAATGAAGAACGCGAGCTTCAAACTGAAAATGTCATGATCGAAGAGGGATATCCTCATGTGGTGTACCCTTACGGTGTTGAAAAAGTGA
The DNA here is from genome assembly GCF_052828565.1 of Rossellomorea sp. NS-SX7. Classification (NCBI taxonomy): domain Bacteria; kingdom Bacillati; phylum Bacillota; class Bacilli; order Caryophanales; family Bacillaceae; genus Rossellomorea; species Rossellomorea sp. NS-SX7. The sequence goes on from NZ_CM128249.1 coordinate 44,327, forward strand.
CCGGGAATGAAGAAGGCTCCTTCGAATTTATGCCAGTGAACGAAAAAATCAGAACCTTCGATGAATCCGGAGATCCTGTAAAATTAGAAGAATATGCTCTCACGTACCGCTACCCATCTTATTCGCAAAAAGGAATGAGAGCGGCGAATTCGGAACAGGAAGCGATGCAGGTTCCAGAGTTTGTGGAAAGGTATACGCAAATTCCTGATTCCACCCCGCAGCGGGTAAAGGATTTAGCTGTTGAAATCACTGAGGGTAAAGCCGACTGGTATGAAAAAGTGCGTGCCGTTGAGGGATATTTTGAAAAAGAAGCCTTTGTTTACGATCAATTTGATGTCCCTGTACCTGAAGAGGGGCAGGACTATGTTGATCAATTTCTGTTTGAATCACAAAGGGGATATTGTGATAACTTCTCGACTTCGATGGTCGTCATGGTCAGATCCCTCGGGATTCCTGCCCGTTGGGTAAAAGGGTACACAGAAGGGGAATACAGCCGCCAGATCGATTCTGAATACAAATTGTATGAGGTCTCGAATAATAATGCCCATTCCTGGGTAGAGGTATTTTTCCCTGAAGTCGGCTGGGTCCCTTTTGAACCGACTGTCGGATTTAACAGCAACATTGCTTATGAGTATGATTTGGACCTGGAAGATTCAGATGAAGAAGATCAGGCTCCGGTGCCTGAAAAGGAAGAGACGCCTAAAAAGCCATTAAAACCTGATGAAGAAGAAGCGGCAAGCGGCGGATTTTCTTTCAAGGATCTTTGGGATAACATGAAAACATTTTTCGCGGAAAACTGGGGTAAAATCTTGATCGGATTCCTGCTGGTGGCTGTTGCAGCAGTCATTGCCTATATTTTTAGAAGGCGCTGGCTTCCTTTCTTCCTGATTTTCTATTACAGAAGGAGAAGGTCGGAGGATGTGTATTCTGAAGCGTACCTTTCATTGGTGAAACAATTAGGAAGATATGGATTAAAAATGCAGGACGGACAAACTCTCAGAGGGTTCTCCCGCTATGTGGATTCCTTCTTCGGGACCTATGAAATGACGAGTATGACCAACCGCTATGAACGTACTCTCTATGGTCACAAGCCTGATCGGGAAGATTGGGTGGAAATGAGAGAATTATGGGAAAATTTAATTAAAAGGACAACTGGTTGACCGCTTCATCAACAAGGTTTAAAATGATGTCAAATTAATAATAGAGTTCGTTAGCATCCTTCGTATATCCTCGATAATATGGTTCGAAAGTTTCTACCCGGTCACCGTAAATGACTGGACTATGAAGGCAGTGTTCTATTTAGACATCTTTGTATGCCCAAAAACTAGAATCCTGCCTTTATTACAGGCGGAGTCTAGTTTTTTTGCATTAAAAGAGGTCATTTTGCGGTTGGAATTCAGTAAAACTAAATGCTTTCTGTGTAGATTGCCTGTTGGTTTTACCGGATCCATCTTTTGGTTGGAGGGCAGGACGTAGACTCCTGCGGGAAAAGTAGCTAATGTGAGACCCCGGAGGCGATAGCCGAGGAGGCTCACGGGCTACCCGCGGAAAGCGAAGTCCTGCACGGAAACTAAAAGCGTTGTAAAGAAGACCATCTAAAAAAGAATTGCTAACAAAAAGGATGTATTTGTGGATGGTAAGGGAAACATACACAACAGAGAGATAAATAAATGGATGAGGTGAACTGAATGCTAGGTAAAGAGGAATTGCATAATCAGGAAATGATCGTCGTTTTAGACTTTGGAAGTCAGTATAATCAGTTAATCACACGAAGAATTCGTGAGTTCGGTGTGTACAGTGAGCTTCACCCGCACACCATCACGCTTGAAGAAATCCAGGAAATGAATCCATCCGGAATCATTTTCTCGGGTGGTCCGAACAGCGTATACGGTGAGAATTCATTCCGCTGTGATGAACGCATTTTCGACCTGGATATTCCGATCCTTGGTATCTGCTACGGTATGCAGCTGATGACGATGCATTTCGGTGGTAAAGTTGAGCGTGCCAAACACCGGGAATATGGGAAAGCGGCCATCAATATCGAGAAAACATCCAAGCTTTTCTCTGGCCTTGAAGATGAACAGGTCGTATGGATGAGCCATGGGGATCTTGTAGTCGAAGCTCCGGAAGGCTTTGATGTAAACGCGACAAACCCATCATGCCCGATCGCTTCAATGAGCAACGAAGAAAAAAATCTTTATGCCGTTCAATTCCACCCGGAGGTCCGTCACTCTGTTCACGGGAATGAAATGCTGAAGAATTTCGTATTTGAAGTATGCGGCTGTGAAGGCGACTGGACGATGGAAAGCTTCATCGATATGGAAATGGACAAGATCCGTCAAATCGTCGGAGATAAAAAAGTCCTTTGTGCCCTAAGCGGAGGAGTAGATTCTTCTGTCGTGGCGGTCCTTATCCATAAAGCAATCGGCGATCAGTTAACATGTATCTTCGTTGATCATGGCCTCCTTCGAAAGAAAGAAGCGGATAGCGTCATGAAAACCTTCTCTGAAGGATTCAACATGAACGTGATCAAAGTGGATGCACAAGATCGTTTCCTTAATAAGCTGAAAGGCGTTTCCGATCCTGAACAAAAACGTAAAATCATCGGTAACGAGTTCATCTATGTATTCGATGACGAAGCGGCGAAACTGGAAGGAATCGATTTCCTTGCACAAGGAACGCTTTATACAGATATCATTGAAAGCGGGACGGCCACTGCGCAAACTATCAAGTCACACCATAATGTTGGCGGGCTTCCTGAAGATATGCAGTTCACCTTGATTGAGCCTTTAAATACTTTATTTAAAGATGAAGTGCGTGCGTTAGGTTCCGAGCTTGGTATTCCGGACGACATCGTCTGGAGACAGCCTTTCCCTGGACCGGGCCTTGGCATCCGTGTGCTTGGAGAAATCTCTGAAGAGAAGCTTGAAATCGTACGTGAATCCGACTATATCCTTCGTGAAGAAATCAAGAAAGCCGGTCTTGACCGTGATATCTGGCAGTACTTCACCGTCCTTCCTGATATCCGCAGTGTCGGAGTTATGGGAGATGCCAGAACATATGACTATACGATCGGAATCCGTGCCGTTACATCAATTGACGGAATGACTTCCGACTGGGCTCGCATCCCTTGGGATGTACTTGAGAAAATCTCAACCCGAATCGTAAACGAAGTCGATCACATTAACCGCGTCGTGTATGATGTGACGAGTAAGCCGCCTGCTACAATCGAGTGGGAGTAAATATAGAGAAGAGGTAATGAAAATCGGCCTCTGAACTTAAACCGAACATTTTATAATTTATTTTATAAAATGTTCGGTTTTTCTATTGACCACTATAGGATTGGTTGGTACAATGGTCATGTCATAATAAATCTTATATTTTTTGTTACGTCGTATAATTTCGGGAATAGGGCCCGAGCGTTTCTACCAAGCTACCGTAAATGGCTTGACTACGAGGTGATTGATGGAAGGACTTCATATTAAAACTGCTGTCCTGTCTGTTTTTTATCTTACAGTCAAAGCTCTGAACTCTTGGTAGTTCAGAGCTTTTTTTATTGAAATCTGCGACGCACAAGGGAGGACTACAGAAATGAAGAATTTCTTTCAGTTTGAACAACTGGGAACCAATTACAGAAGAGAAATCATCGGGGGACTGACAACCTTCCTTTCAATGGCTTATATACTGGTTGTAAATCCGTTAACGTTAACGCTTCAATCAGTTCCGGATCTGCCGGACAGTATGAGAATGGACTCAGGTGCCGTATTCGTGGCCACAGCTCTGGCTGCTGCGATCGGTTCACTGATCATGGGTCTGCTTGCCAAATATCCGATAGCCCTTGCGCCGGGTATGGGACTCAATGCATTTTTTGCTTATACGGTTGTTTTAACAATGGGTGTTTCATGGCAATCGGCATTAACGGGTGTTTTGATATCAGGACTTATCTTTATTTTATTGACATTGACTGGAGTCCGCGAAAAAATCATCAACTCCATACCGGCTGAATTGAAGTTTGCGGTTGGAGCGGGTATCGGACTTTTCATTACATTCATCGGTTTCCAAAATGCAGGGATCATTGTAAATAATGATGCTGTCCTTGTTGGACTTGGGGACCTTACTCATGGGAATACGTTATTGGCTATATTCGGCATCATCCTTACAGTGATCTTGATGACGAGAGGCGTAAAAGGCGGAATCTTCATCGGTATGGTGGCTACAGCCATCGTAGGGATGCTGACAGGTTTGATCGACACGCCGCATAAAGTGGTAGATGCTGCACCAAGCCTTGCTCCTACTTTCGGGGCAGCGCTAGATCCTTTGTTCAATGATGCAGGAAGCATTTTTACAATCCAAATGCTTGTTGTTGTATTGACATTCTTATTCGTAGACTTCTTTGATACAGCTGGTACTCTCGTGGCAGTGGCCAATCAAGCAGGATTAATGAAGGATAATAAACTTCCTCGCGCTGGGAAAGCATTATTCGCAGATTCATGTGCGACAGTAGTAGGAGCCATCCTTGGTACATCCACAACAACTTCTTATATTGAATCTTCTGCAGGGGTTGCGGCAGGAGCAAGAACAGGTTTTGCATCGGTCGTTACGGCGGTACTATTCGTACTATCGATTTTCTTCTTCCCATTACTCGATGTCATCACGGCACCTGTTACTGCGCCTGCACTGATCATCGTAGGTGTGCTGATGGTATCATCATTAGGAGAAATTGACTGGAAGAAATTCGAAGTGGCCGTTCCGGCATTCTTGACGATCGTCGCCATGCCGTTAACCTACAGTATTGCAACGGGTATTGCAATCGGGTTTATCTTCTATCCGATTACAATGATCATGAAAGGCCGTGCAAAAGAAATACATCCGATCATGTATGGGTTGTTTGTCGTTTTTGTACTGTACTTTTTATTCATTGCTTAATTCATCTTTTATTAAAAGCTGATCTCTTCTTGAGATCAGTTTTTTTGTGTAAAAAGAGGATGTGGGGATATATAGGAGAATTTAATATTCAAGGGGATTTTATTTAATTGAAATATGTGTTCATTTTCGTTAAAATCATGGAATCGGATACTGTCGAAAATGGTCGAAATTATGGGGAGAAATTCATATGGCTACTTTGAGTGTGAAAAAAACATTGAATAACAACGTTCTAATCGCCCAGCATGAGAGTTATGGGGAAGTTGTGCTGATTGGAAAGGGGATTGGGTTCAACCGGAAAAAAGGAGACCCGATTCAAAACGATATAGCAGAAAAAATGTTCGTCCTAAAAGGGGAAAAGGAGCAAGAGCAATACAAGAACTTACTGCCATTCCTGGATGAAGATATTTCCAATGTCATCATATCTGCAATTGAGTTGATACGGGAGCGGACGAATTCCTTCTTGAATGAACATATCCACATCGCCCTGACCGACCATATTCTCTTTGCCATTAATCGACTGATGAGGGGGATGGAGATTCGAAATCCCTTCTTAGTGGAAACGAGGACGCTCTACCCATTTGAATATGAAATAGCCCGTGAAGTTGTCGGGATGATCAACGATATGACAGATGTGAACCTTCCTGAGGGGGAAGTGGGATTCATTGCTCTTCATATTCACAGTGCAATGATGAATAAAGATCTTTCTGAAGTGAATCAGCATTCTCAGCTGATATCCAGGCTTACAGCGATGATCGAACAGCAGCTGGATGTGAAAATCAACAAAGAAAGTGTAGATTATATGAGGCTTGTCCGTCATATACGATACACAATCGAGCGTGTCCTGCGAGAAGAACGTGTCGAAGAACCTGAAAAAATTGCAAAACTGTTGAAAGAAGAATACCCTCTCTGCTATAATTTATCTTGGAAGCTGATCAAGATGATGCAGCAAACATTGAAGAAACCTGTTTATGACGCAGAAGCGGTTTACTTGACCATGCACCTGCAGCGTATACAGAATAAAGTTAAATAATGCACTTATCTATCTTACGTGTTACTGATTCGATCAGGCATGAGTAAAGAAGATAATTGAAACGTATAAATTGGGGTAGTCTATCCTTATACGTTCATTATCCTCTTTTCTCATGCCTTTTTTGTTTGTAGCTATCATCTCATCTGCTGAATAATATCATTATCCATTTAATAAAAGGAGGAAAACACATGTTTAAAAAGGCTTTTGGTGTCTTACAAAAAGTCGGTAAAGCACTTATGCTTCCAGTTGCGATCTTACCGGCTGCCGGACTTCTGCTCGCATTTGGTAATGCGCTGCAAAATCCAACGTTATTAGAAATCGCTCCATTCCTTTCAAACGGAGGAGTCGAAATGGTTGCCAGTGTCATGGAACAAGCTGGCGGAATTATCTTCGGTAATCTCGCACTGCTATTCGCAGTCGGTGTGGCCATTGGACTTGCAGGCGGTGAAGGTGTTGCCGGACTTGCAGCCATCGTTGGTTTCTTGATCATGAACGTAACGATGGGTACAGTGGAAGGATTGGGAATCGGTGATGTAACGGGTGAAGGGGTAGACCCTGCCTATGCACTTGTTCTTGGGATCCCGACACTTCAAACCGGGGTATTCGGCGGTATCATCGTCGGTATTCTGGCGGCGTATATGTATAATCGTTTCTTCCAAATCGAACTTCCTTCTTACTTAGGATTCTTCGCTGGTAAACGATTTGTTCCGATTGCCACTGCAGCATCAGCGGTTATTTTAGGATTATTAATGCTTGTCATCTGGCCGCCTATCCAAAACGGCTTGAATGCTTTTTCTAACTTCATGCTTGGTGAAAACAGAGCATTTGCGGCATTCATCTTTGGTGTAATCGAACGTGCGTTGATTCCATTCGGACTTCACCACATTTTCTACTCACCATTCTGGTTTGAATTTGGTACGTATACATCTGAAGCTGGTAACATCATCCGTGGTGACCAGGCAATCTTCATGAAGCAAATCCAAGATGGAGTTCAGGATCTTACTGCCGGTACGTTCATGACTGGTAAATTCCCATTCATGATGTTCGGTCTTCCTGCTGCGGCACTTGCGATCTACCATGAAGCACGTCCAGAACGTAAAGCGGTAGTAGCGGGTATCATGGGATCTGCAGCATTGACTTCATTCTTGACTGGTATCACAGAGCCGATCGAATTCTCTTTCTTATTCGTAGCTCCTGTACTATTCGGTATCCATACAATCTTTGCGGGTCTATCTTTCCTTACGATGCACTTGCTGGATGTGAAAATCGGTATGACATTCTCGGGTGGTCTGATCGACTACATCTTATTCGGTCTTATCAACCCTCAGACTAATGCTTGGATCGTGATCCCGGTAGGTCTTGTATTCGCAGTAATTTACTACTTCGGTTTCCGTTTTGCGATCCGCAAATGGAACTTGATGACTCCAGGTCGTGAAGAAGTAGAAGATGAAGACGAAGAAGGTTCAGCAGCTGCAGGTGGAGCTGGCGAACTTCCATACAATGTTCTTGAAGCTCTTGGCGGCGAAGAAAACATCGCTCACCTTGATGCTTGTATAACTCGTCTGCGTGTATCCGTCAATGATGCGAAAAACGTAGATAAACCTAGACTTAAGAAATTGGGTGCTTCAGGTGTCCTTGAGGTAGGAAACAGCATTCAAGCGATCTTCGGTCCTAAATCGGACACACTGAAATCACAAATGCAGGACATCATGCGCGGTAAAGCTCCTCGTAAAGCACAAACAAGTGCTAACGAAGAAGTGGAACAGCAAATTGAAGAAGTGAACCCAGATGCTCTTCAAACAACAGAAGAAGAAAAGAACGAAAGATTTGTAGCGCCTATCACAGGTGAAATCAAAGAAATCACAGAAGTACCTGATCAAGTGTTCTCAGGGAAAATGATGGGCGACGGATTCGCAATCGTGCCTTCAGAAGGAACGATCGTTTCCCCTGTAGACGGTAAAGTTGTGAATGTATTCCCAACTAAACACGCTTTGGGACTTGAGTCTAAGAGCGGTCGTGAAGTGCTGATCCATGTCGGTATCGATACAGTCAAATTGGAAGGTAAAGGCTTTGAAGCTCTAGTAAAAGAGGGAGACCAAGTAGAAGCAGGTCAACCATTACTGGAAGTGGATTTAGACTACATCAAGGAAAATGCACCTTCTATTATGACGCCGATTGTCTTCACAAACCTCAAAGAGGGTCAACAAGTGACGATTGA
>NZ_CM128249.1:55000-4045000 GCF_052828565.1 Rossellomorea sp. NS-SX7
GTTATGAAGGGCGCACGGTGGATGCCTTGGCACTAGGAGCCGATGAAGGACGGGACTAACACCGATATGCTTCGGGGAGCTGTAAGTGAGCTTTGATCCGGAGATTTCCGAATGGGGGAACCCATTGTTCGTAATGGAACAATATCCATATTTGAATACATAGAGTATGGAAGGCAGACCCAGGGAACTGAAACATCTAAGTACCTGGAGGAAGAGAAAGCAAATGCGATTCCCTGAGTAGCGGCGAGCGAAACGGGATGTAGCCCAAACCAAGAGGCTTGCCTCTTGGGGTTGTAGGACACTCTATACGGAGTTACAAAGGAACGGAGTAGACGAAGAAGTCTGGAAAGGCTCGTCAAAGAAGGTAACAACCCTGTAGTTGAAACTTCGTTCCCTCTTGAGTGGATCCTGAGTACGGCGGGACACGTGAAATCCCGTCGGAAGCTGGGAGGACCATCTCCCAAGGCTAAATACTACCTAGTGACCGATAGTGAACCAGTACCGTGAGGGAAAGGTGAAAAGCACCCCGGAAGGGGAGTGAAAGAGAACCTGAAACCGTGTGCCTACAAGTAGTCAGAGCCCGTTAACGGGTGATGGCGTGCCTTTTGTAGAATGAACCGGCGAGTTACGATCCCATGCAAGGTTAAGTCGATGAGACGGAGCCGCAGCGAAAGCGAGTCTGAATAGGGCGAATGAGTATGTGGTCGTAGACCCGAAACCAGGTGATCTACCCATGTCCAGGATGAAGTCCAGGTAACACTGGATGGAGGTCCGAACCCACGCACGTTGAAAAGTGCGGGGATGAGGTGTGGGTAGCGGAGAAATTCCAATCGAACTTGGAGATAGCTGGTTCTCTCCGAAATAGCTTTAGGGCTAGCCTCATGTGTAAGAGTCTTGGAGGTAGAGCACTGTTTGGACTAGGGGCCCTCATCGGGTTACCGAATTCAGACAAACTCCGAATGCCAAAGACTTATCCATGGGAGTCAGACTGCGAGTGATAAGATCCGTAGTCGAAAGGGAAACAGCCCAGACCACCAGCTAAGGTCCCAAAGTATACGTTAAGTGGAAAAGGATGTGGAGTTGCTTAGACAACCAGGATGTTGGCTTAGAAGCAGCCACCATTTAAAGAGTGCGTAATAGCTCACTGGTCGAGTGACTCTGCGCCGAAAATGTACCGGGGCTAAACGTATCACCGAAGCTGTGGATTGACACCTCTAGGTGTCAGTGGTAGGAGAGCGTTCTAAGGACAGTGAAGTCAGACCGTAAGGACTGGTGGAGTGCTTAGAAGTGAGAATGCCGGTATGAGTAGCGAAAGATGGGTGAGAATCCCATCCACCGAATGCCTAAGGTTTCCTGAGGAAGGCTCGTCCGCTCAGGGTTAGTCGGGACCTAAGTCGAGGCCGATAGGCGTAGACGATGGACAACAGGTTGATATTCCTGTACCACCTCTTTTCCGTTTGAGCAATGGGGGGACGCAGGAGGATAGGGTAAGCGCACTGCGGATATGTGCGTCTAAGCAGTTAGGCTGATGATGAGGCAAATCCCATCATCGCGAAGGCTGAGCTGTGATAGCGAGCGAATTATAGTAGCGAAGTTCCTGATTCCACACTGCCAAGAAAAGCCTCTAGCGAGGAAAAAGGTGCCCGTACCGCAAACCGACACAGGTAGGCGAGGAGAGAATCCTAAGGTGAGCGAGAGAACTCTCGTTAAGGAACTCGGCAAAATGACCCCGTAACTTCGGGAGAAGGGGTGCTCTTTGAGGTGCATAGCCTCGAAGAGCCGCAGTGAATAGGCCCAGGCGACTGTTTAGCAAAAACACAGGTCTCTGCGAAGCCGTAAGGCGAAGTATAGGGGCTGACGCCTGCCCGGTGCTGGAAGGTTAAGAGGAGTGCTTAGCGCAAGCGAAGGTGCGAATCGAAGCCCCAGTAAACGGCGGCCGTAACTATAACGGTCCTAAGGTAGCGAAATTCCTTGTCGGGTAAGTTCCGACCCGCACGAAAGGCGTAACGATCTGGGCACTGTCTCAACGAGAGACTCGGTGAAATTATAGTACCTGTGAAGATGCAGGTTACCCGCGACAGGACGGAAAGACCCCGTGGAGCTTTACTGTAGCCTGATATTGAATTTTGGTACAGCTTGTACAGGATAGGTAGGAGCCTTGGAAACCGGAGCGCCAGCTTCGGTGGAGGCGTTGGTGGGATACTACCCTGGCTGTATTGAAATTCTAACCCGCGCCCCTTATCGGGGTGGGAGACAGTGTCAGGTGGGCAGTTTGACTGGGGCGGTCGCCTCCTAAAGAGTAACGGAGGCGCCCAAAGGTTCCCTCAGAATGGTTGGAAATCATTCGCAGAGTGTAAAGGCACAAGGGAGCTTGACTGCGAGACCTACAAGTCGAGCAGGGACGAAAGTCGGGCTTAGTGATCCGGTGGTTCCGCATGGAAGGGCCATCGCTCAACGGATAAAAGCTACCCCGGGGATAACAGGCTTATCTCCCCCAAGAGTCCACATCGACGGGGAGGTTTGGCACCTCGATGTCGGCTCATCGCATCCTGGGGCTGTAGTCGGTCCCAAGGGTTGGGCTGTTCGCCCATTAAAGCGGTACGCGAGCTGGGTTCAGAACGTCGTGAGACAGTTCGGTCCCTATCCGTCGTGGGCGCAGGAAATTTGAGAGGAGCTGTCCTTAGTACGAGAGGACCGGGATGGACGCACCGCTGGTGTACCAGTTGTCTTGCCAAAGGCATCGCTGGGTAGCTATGTGCGGAAGGGATAAGTGCTGAAAGCATCTAAGCATGAAGCCCCCCTCGAGATGAGATTTCCCATCACTTTATGTGAGTAAGATCCCTAGAAGATGACTAGGTAGATAGGTCAGAGGTGGAAGCATGGTGACATGTGGAGCTGACTGATACTAATCGATCGAGGACTTAACCACAAAGAGTCATTTTTAAATGAACACAAGCGGCAATACCGGTAATCTTGACATCAATCCTTTATCTAGTTTTGAAGGAACAACCCTTCAATTGAATATTCGTCTGGTGATTATGGCGAAGAGGTCACACCCGTTCCCATGCCGAACACGGAAGTTAAGCTCTTCAGCGCCGATGGTAGTTGGGGGCTCTCCCCCTGTGAGAGTAGGACGTCGCCAGGCAAATAGGAAAGAGCAGCTCTTAGGAGTTGCTTTTTTTGTTTGTGTTTTTGTTTGTGAAAGTAAAGGGTGGATTTCGGATAGGGAGTGGTTTTGAAAAATTAAGAGTAAGATTTGAAAAATTATCTGGTTTTTTGAAAAAATATGACCCGGAATTGAAAAAATAATCATCAGTTTTGAAAAAAGTCTCCTCATTGCCAAATGACACAACTTCGAACGATTCCCGAATCAGTGTATCTTCATCATTTCATTGAAAATCATCAAACTTTTCCCTTTTTAAACTCTTTAATTTGTCTCTTTTTAATAAAAACCCTCGTTCTTGAAAAAAAGCAAGTCATGTTTTTCTTAATATATTAGTATTTTATTCAAATTTCAAGAAATTGAATACAGGTTGGAGGCCATAACGGTTATTATCGAATATCGAGTTTATATCAGCGAAAACAACGAATGTATTATCGAAAATCTAACTTTTATCGCCGAAATTGAAAATCCTTTTTAAAACGCAATAGGATATGATCAACTCCGCATCCTTATTCTCGCAAACCAGCATTTATTATCAAAACCAAGACGTTTATTATCAAAAATCCCAAAATATTATCAAAACCGAAGCTTTTATTATCAAAAACCCAAATATATTATCAAAAACCTATTCCGCCTCATTATCCGGACGCCTGCCCCAATGTCTCCACCAACCAATTCAGAACCATCCATCATCGTAACCCCCGTACCTTATCCCGTTCCACACCAAACAAATAAGCCACCGGAACATAACCATTCCAGTGGCTTCTCATTTTCTAAGGATTAATAACGCCTAATCGTCAAACAGCCTTCAAATAATTCCACACCATATTCGTGAATTTGTGTGCGTGGGATTCATGATCTGTCTCATTGAATAATTGCTGAAAAGGTTTTAAGAGCGGTTTAAGGACACTTTTTCGGATGCGTTCTCGCTGCAGTTCGTTTGTGATGGCATCGAATAGGTCCTGCTGCTCCTCGTTGAATGAACAGTGCTTTTGAAGTCGGTCTGCAAGATCAAGAACATCAGATTTCGTCACAGTGCGTTTGTCTATGTTGGATTGCAGCAGGTCTATTGCAGAATGACTCAGCATCGACGTACCATTTTTCAACATGAACGGAATGATCAGTTCGATATATGACAGGACAACTTCGACCAGCCGCTCTAAGGGATAGGAGCTGTTCGTCACCTTCATGGTAAATAATAAATATTGAAGCATGCCATAAAACAGTACGGTACCCTCAAATGCAACTTCCCTGATTTCATCCCCCATGACTTCGATGAAACGGCTGGACAGCCATTCCATTTCAATCATCCGGTGCTGCATCACCAGTTTCTTCAGGTCAGCTTCATTTGAATACAAGATGGCCTCGAAAAGGACATTTAGATTCCGTTCTTTATTCAGCTTTATTATGATGGTGATTTGTTCGATCAAAACATTTCGGTCCTTTGCGTCCTTGCCGATTTGCATCGCGACTCTCTGCTGGCTAGCGTCATAACGCAAGTACTCTAGTATATCTGCAATACAATCATTTTTAGAAGAGAAATAATTATAGAACGTCCCTTTTGATATGTTTGCTTTTTCAATGATTTCCTGGATTGAAGTCTGCTGGAAACCTTTCTCTATAAATAATGATAATGCGATGTCTGCCACTTTTCTTTTTCGATTATTCATACCTTCCTCCAGTCTTCTCTCTATAGTGTAGTATAGTTTTCTTGGACTGGAAATACAATATTTTTATACTACCAGTATAAATGTGTTGATTTATTTGAACTATGGGTATAAAATAATTCGAGTGACAAAATAAATATTAAAAACATAAAGGGATGAGGGTATGGACTCAGCATTACAAGATAAAAAACCGCCATATTTAATGTTGGCGATTCTTTTCATTGGAGCTTTCGTCGCATTTTTAAATAACTCGTTATTAAATGTAGCTTTGCCATCGATTATGATGGATTTGGAAATAGCGGATTACTCAACGGTACAATGGCTTGCTACCGGCTATATGCTTGTGAGCGGGGTGTTGATCCCGGCATCGGCATTTTTGATCACGCGCTTTTCGAATCGTCATTTAGTCATTACTTCTCTCGCTATTTTCACATTGGGTACTGCATTGGCTGCCTTTGCACCGAATTTCGGTTTGCTGCTTACAGGACGCATGGTTCAGGCTGCAGGTTCCTCTGTCATGGGGCCGCTTCTGATGAACGTGATGTTAGTCAGCTTTCCACGTGAAAAGCGCGGAGCAGCGATGGGTGTCTTCGGGTTGGTCATGATCACTGCACCTGCGATTGGACCTACACTATCCGGATACATTGTAGAACATCACGACTGGCGTTTATTATTTGAAATGATATTGCCGCTGGCTGTCATGAGTTTATTATTGGCCATTTGGAAATTCAGAAATGTAATGGAACAAAACAAAGAGGCAACTCTTGATATGTTGTCACTTGTTCTTTCCTGCATCGGTTTTGGTGGGTTGTTATATGGATGCTCCACTGCAAGTTCCGACGGCTGGACGGATGTGATTGTACTATCCACATTGATAGTGGGAGGAATTGCACTAGCTGCATTCATCATCCGTCAATTCAAGATTGAAGAGCCGTTATTGGATCTGCAGGTGTATAAGTATCCGATGTTTGCACTGGCATCCGTGATTGCGATTGTCAATGCAGTCGCTATGTTCTCAGGAATGATTTTGACACCGGCATATGTTCAAAGTGTTCGAGGCATTTCACCATTGGATTCCGGACTGATGATGCTTCCGGGAGCGATCATCATGGGGATCATGTCGCCGATCACTGGTAAATTATTTGATCGATTCGGTCCGCGTCTTTTATCACTGACCGGCCTGGCCATTACAGCCATTTCAACTTACATGCTGGCTCATCTGCAATTGGATACCAGTTATGCACATATCATCATGATCTATACGCTGCGTTTATTCGGTATGTCGATGGTCATGATGCCGATCATGACGAATGGGTTGAATCAATTGCCTAATCGTTTGAATCCGCACGGAACGGCGGTTAATAATACAGCTCAACAAGTATCAGGGTCTATCGGTACAGCAATCCTGATCACGATCATGAACACTGTTGCCAAAACAGAGGGTGAAAGCTTGATGAGCGGTGTCGATCCTGCAACCTTAACGGAGGCATCGACGGCTGCTTTGACACAGCAATCGCTGCTGGCTGGGATTCAATATTCATTCTACGTAGCACTTGGAATCAATATTGTAGCATTGATCTTGGCGCTCTTCGTTAAACGCGTGGATACAAGTGAAGATGCAGTCAAAAAAATCGAAGGCCAACACAAGCCTGCATCCAAACCAGCAACAGTTTAATAAGTAAATGAAATGAGGTTCAACGACAGTGATGAGATTTCATCATAAAAGTCGTTGAACCTTTTTTAACATGCTCGATTAAAATTTGTTATTGTTTTAACTGGTTCCCGCTGTTGATTGGAGTGGAAGACGAAGACTCCTAACAGAAAAGCGGAAGGGCTTTGAATAGAGGCGGTTCGGCTTATGACATGTGCCTAAGCCCTGGAGCTGGACAGTTCCTCGTTCAATTCTAAAGCGAAGTCTTCCACGGAGATCAACAGCGGAGTTGAAAACAAAAAAATAGACAAAAGCTACAGCTAAGCTTTTGTCACCAAATAAAGAAATTTAGAATGAGCCTCATTTTATAAAGATTCTTACACGAAAGGAAGTGGCGTTTCCTTTCGACGAGGAGTGAAATCTTTATTCATAAGCAAGTCTAATGATAACCGGTCAAAAAGTGAAAACTATTAGAGTAAGATTAGAATTTGATGAGAAAATTCGCAGCAGGATTGAATAAAGTATGTTTTCTGCCTGCTGAATTAGGAAAAAACATTGATAGGAATGATTTTTCTAAAAATTGTCACTTACGGCACGGGGATTATTTTGCGTTGGATGGTTCAACTTTTATCATTTTTTTAGTAGAATTAATACTTAATTTGGGTATGTGTGGCAGAGGAGGAATGACGAATTGTTAGAAAATAGTGTAATGATGGTACTGATCATTTTAGTGATAAATATTGTGTACGTGTCGTTTTTCACGATACGGATGATTTTGACTCTTAAGGGCTATCGGTATTTTGCAGCATTCGTGAGTACGTTTGAGGTAGTCATTTATGTGGTCGGGCTTGGGCTTGTCCTGGACAACTTAAATGAAATACAGAACTTGATTGCGTATGCGGTCGGGTATGGTATAGGTGTCGTTGTCGGGATGAAGATTGAAGAGAAGCTTGCATTGGGGTATATTACGGTTAATGTGATCACCAAAGAATATGATAAATCCCTGCCTGATGAACTTCGTTCGAAAGGATATGGTGTGACGAACTGGGAAGCGAATGGCCTGGAAGGGAATCGGATGGCCCTTCAGATCCTGACTCCAAGGAAATACGAGATGAAGCTGTATGCGACGATTAAAGAGCTGGACCCTAAAGCGTTCATCATTGCGTATGAGCCAAAGACGATCCACGGCGGGTTCTGGGTGAAGACTGTCCGAAATATACGTAAAGGAAAAATCAAAGTATGAGCAAAAAAAAGCTGTTATTTGAAGTACAGGAACACGAATCAATCGGTGATTGTCTGGACCGTATGAAGGAAGCGGGGTATATGCCGGTCAGAAGGATGGAGAAGCCTGTTTTTGAAGAGAAAAAGGACGGAGGGAAAACGGATGTTGTCCCTGTAAGACAGACAATTGTGTTCGAAGGAAAGAAAATAGAAGAGTGAATTTGGTAAAAACCGAACATTAATTTTCAGACATTTAAAATCGTTCGATTATTCGTTGACAGTGCCGTGAAATAGCGGTATGATGAAGACAAATGAATCGAATACCCTCATATAATAATGGGAATATGGCCCGTAAGTTTCTACCTGGCTGCCGTAAACGGCCGGACTATGAGGGGAAGTGACTGTCTGGATACAGAATCGTCATTAGACCCTGGCTAAAAGGGCTGATTCTGTACGGTTAAAATACCCAGATCAATTGCTTTCTCTCATGTAGTAGAGATCAATTGATCTGGGTATTTTTTTGTGGGAAATTACTAGTGGAGGTGCCTGTGACGATGATATCGGTCATTATGGGAAGTACGTCAGATTGGGAAACGATGAAACACGCATGTGACATGCTGGAGGAGCTTGAAATTCCGTATGAAAAGCGGGTCGTATCGGCTCACAGAACACCTGATTATATGTTTGAATATGCGGAGTCTGCAAGGGATAAGGGAATAAAAGTCATCATTGCAGGAGCGGGCGGTGCGGCCCATCTCCCAGGTATGGTGGCGGCGAAAACGACACTGCCGGTCATTGGGGTCCCGGTCCAATCGAAGGCGCTGAATGGGATGGATTCACTCCTTTCCATCGTACAGATGCCAGGAGGGGTGCCGGTAGCAACGGTTGCCATTGGAAAAGCAGGAGCAACTAATGCAGGCCTTCTTGCAGCACAGATCCTTTCCATCGAGGATAAAGAATTGGCACTTACGCTTGAGAATAGACGGGAAGCCTTAAGGGAAAAAGTGTTGGAAAGCGGTGATGACCTTGTTTAAGAAAATGATTCTGCCGGGACAGACAATCGGGATCATCGGCGGCGGCCAGCTTGGCCGGATGATGGCTCTCGCAGCAAAGCATAACGGGTTCAGGATTGCCGTATTGGATCCCTCCCCGGAATCACCTTGTGCACAGGTGGCAGACTTGGTGATCACCGCTCCATTTGATCAGTATGAGGCGCTTGACCGCCTGGCTGATGCATCGGATGTGATTACATACGAGTTTGAGAATATCGATTACGAAGCATTGAAATGGCTTTCTGGCAGGGCTTATCTGCCTCAGGGAGCTGAACTGATCCGTATCACACAGGACCGCATCACAGAAAAGGAAGCCCTCACATTGGCTGGCGTCGAAGTGGCACCCTATGCTGTGATTAAACAGGAAGAAGACATCTATGATAATATAGAAAAGCTTGGCTATCCAGCGGTATTAAAGACATCGAGGGGCGGATATGACGGCAAAGGGCAGTTCGTGATCAGGAGAGTGGAAGAAGTAAGCGAAGCGGCTGTGCTTTTAGAAAATGGACCATGTGTCCTTGAGAAATGGATCCCTTTTGAAAAAGAGTTATCAGTGATCGTGACCAGGAATCCTGACGGACAGCAGACGCATTTTCCAGTAGTGGAAAATATCCATGTGGATAACATCCTGCATGAAACGATTGCTCCGGCTCGCATCGCTGATGACATTTCACGGAAAGCGGTTCATATGGCTGAGAAAATCAGCGAGACACTTGATCTGGTGGGGACGCTTGCCATTGAAATGTTCCTTGCGGAAGACGGGTCCATCTATATCAATGAATTGGCACCGAGACCGCATAATTCAGGGCATTACTCAATCGAAGCGTGCGATTCCTCTCAGTTCGCCCAGCATATCAAAGCAATTTGCAATTGGCCGCTTGTTCAGCCTTCCTTATTAAAGAACGCTGTGATGGTTAACCTATTAGGTGAGCATATAGAACCTATAATGAAAGCTATTCCAAATCAACCTGACTGGTTTGTTCATCTGTATGGCAAAGATGTGCCGAAGGTGAAAAGGAAGATGGGGCATGTCACGATTTTGACGGATGACGTTGAGGAGACGCTTTCGGCTGTGAACGATGCCGGGGTTTGGAAGGTGCAGGAAAAGATCGGAGGACGAATGAAATGATTGAACGTTATACACGCCCTGAAATGGGAGCGATTTGGACAGAGGAAAACAGGTTTCAGGCTTGGCTTGAAGTAGAAATACTGGCATGTGAAGCATGGGCTGAGATCGGCGATATTCCAAAAGAAGATGTTGCCAAGATTCGTGAAAACGCAGGTTTCGATGTCAATCGCATCAAAGAAATCGAAGAAGAGACTCGCCATGACGTTGTTGCTTTTACCAGAGCCGTTTCTGAAACGCTAGGAGAAGAAAGAAAATGGGTCCATTACGGACTGACATCGACAGACGTGGTCGACACGGCTCTTTCTTATCAACTGAAACAGGCGAATAAGATTATCCTGAATGATCTTGAACGATTCGTAGAGATTTTGAAAAATAAAGCGATCGAGCATAAGCATACGGTCATGATGGGGAGAACGCATGGTGTCCATGCTGAGCCGACGACTTTCGGTTTGAAGCTTGCCCTTTGGTATGAAGAGATGAAGCGTAACGTTGAGCGTTTCAAAGCGGCTGCGGATGGAGTGGAATTCGGTAAGATTTCCGGCGCGGTCGGAACATATGCAAATATCGATCCATTCGTTGAAAAGTATGTGTGTGAAAAGCTTGGCATCAAGCCGGCACCGGTTTCCACCCAGACGCTTCAGCGTGACCGCCACGCTCACTATATGGGCACACTTGCGCTGATTGCGACATCAATTGAGAAGTTTGCAGTGGAAGTGCGCGGACTTCAAAAGAGTGAAACGCGTGAAGTGGAAGAGTTCTTTGCAAAAGGTCAAAAAGGATCGTCTGCAATGCCTCATAAGCGCAACCCGATCGGTTCCGAGAACATGACGGGGATGGCGCGTGTGATCAGAGGGTACATGATGACCGCTTACGAAAATGTGCCATTATGGCATGAGCGTGATATCTCTCATTCTTCAGCAGAACGCGTGATTCTGCCGGATGCGACGATCGCCCTTAATTACATGCTGAACCGCTTCGGTAATATCGTGAAGAATTTGACGGTATTCCCTGAGAACATGAAGCGCAACATGGATCGTACGCTCGGGTTGATCTACTCGCAGCGCGTCCTTCTTGCCTTGATCGATAAAGGCATGGCGCGAGAGGAAGCATATGACACGGTGCAGCCGAAGGCAATGGAAGCATGGGAGAAACAGGTTCCGTTCCGTTCGCTGATCGAGGAAGAAGGTACGATCACATCCAAGCTTTCTCCAGCGGAAATCGATGACTGCTTCGATTACAACTACCACCTGCAGCATGTCGATACGATTTTTGAACGCTGTGGATTGGTGGAATAGGTACTTCGACAACTAGATAGGGAAGGGATTTTTTAGGGATCCCTCCTTTTTTTATCCTGATATAGACTGAAGATTGCCAATTTTGACATAACAGGGGGATTTCACATGGAAAAAGGGACGCTTTTATACGAAGGAAAAGCGAAGCAGATTTATTCCACCAGTGATGAAGAAGTCGTTTGGATTCAGTACAAGAATTCCGCCACTGCTTTTAACGGGGAGAAGAAAGCGGATATCGACGGCAAAGGGGTTTTAAATAATAAGATTTCGAGTCTGCTATTTTCAAAGCTTGCAGAAAAGGGCATCGAGAGTCATTTCATCAAGCAGCTGTCCGACCATGAACAGCTGGTGAAGCGGGTCGATATCATCCCTCTCGAAGTTGTAGTGAGGAATGTGATCGCGGGAAGTCTTTCCAAGCGCCTTGGCATTGAAGAAGGGACCGAGATGCCGAAGCCGGTCATCGAGTTCTATTATAAAAATGATGACCTTGGGGATCCGCTGATTACGGATGATCACATAGATTACTTGAAGATTGCTTCAAGGGAAGAACGTGACGTGTTAAGGGAGATGGCACTTCAAGTAAACGAAGTCCTTCAAGGAATCTTTAAAGATGCAGGTGTCATTTTAGTAGACTTCAAGCTTGAATTTGGTAAGGACCTTGACGGTAAGATCCTGCTCGGTGATGAAATTTCACCGGATACATGCCGCCTGTGGGACGCGGAGACGAAGCAAAAGCTTGATAAAGATGTGTTCAGAAGAGAGTTAGGCAGTTTAACAGAAGTATATTCAATCATATTAGAACGCTTAGGGGGAAATCATCTATGTACAAAGTAAAAGTTTACATCACATTAAGGGAAAGTGTATTGGATCCACAGGGAAGTGCTGTTAAACAGGCGCTGCATTCAATGGAGTTCAAGGCTGTTGAAGATGTGCGCGTCGGAAAGTATATGGAGCTTACTCTTCCGTCCACGGTCGAGAATGTCGAAGCTGCTGTTGAAGAAATGTGCCACCGCCTATTGGCAAACCCTGTCATCGAGGATTATCGATACGAGATCGAGGAGAGTGTGACTCAATGAAATTTGCGGTGATTGTATTTCCTGGTTCTAACTGTGACATTGATATGTATCATGCGATCAAGGATGAAATCGGAGAAGAAGTAGACTACGTTTGGCATGATGACCTTTCTCTTGAGAACTATGATGCCGTTCTGCTGCCTGGTGGATTCTCTTACGGGGATTACCTCCGCTCTGGAGCGATTGCACGCTTCTCAAACGTCATGAAAGAAGTCGTGAAAGCGGCAGAAGAAGGCAAGCCTGTATTGGGTGTCTGCAACGGGTTTCAGATTCTGCTGGAAACGGGATTATTGCCAGGGGCGATGCGCCGGAATGACAGCTTGAAGTTCATCTGCAAGACCGTTCCTCTAACGGTTGAGAACAATGAAACAATGTTTACAAGCAGCTATGAAAAAGGAGCGGAAATTCAAATTCCGATTGCTCATGGAGAAGGGAATTATTTCTGTGATGAAGACACGCTTGATAGCCTGAAGGAGAACAATCAGATTGTGTTCACCTACAGCGGGGAAAATCCGAACGGAAGCGTGGCGGATATTGCGGGAATCACGAATGAGCGCGGAAATGTCCTCGGGATGATGCCTCACCCGGAACGTGCGATGGACACTTTATTAGGTAGTGAAGACGGGAAGAAACTTTTTCAATCGATTGTCAAACACTGGAGGGAAAAACATGTCGTTAATGCTTGAACCAACCCCATCAAAGGTGAAAGAAGAACAGCTTTATCGTGAAATGGGATTAACAGACGAAGAATTTTCAATGGTGGAAAACATCCTGGGAAGAACACCTAACTACACGGAGACCGGACTTTTCTCGGTCATGTGGTCAGAACACTGCAGCTATAAAAATTCCAAGCCTGTCCTCAAGAAATTCCCGGTAACAGGCGAGCGTGTTCTTCAAGGACCTGGAGAAGGAGCTGGGATTGTTGATATTGGCGATGATCAGGCAGTGGTGTTCAAAATCGAAAGTCATAACCACCCTTCAGCGATTGAACCTTATCAAGGAGCGGCGACGGGTGTTGGGGGCATTATACGTGATGTATTCTCGATGGGAGCGAGACCTATTGCACTCCTCAACTCTTTACGCTTTGGAGAGCTGGATTCTCCTCGTGTTCAGTATCTATTTAAAGAAGTAGTCGCGGGAATCGCGGGCTACGGCAACTGCATCGGCATTCCGACGGTCGGAGGGGAAGTGCAATTCGATGCTTCGTACGAAGGCAACCCTCTCGTCAACGCAATGTGTGTCGGATTGATCGATCATAAGGATATTAAAAAAGGCCAGGCGCATGGTGTAGGAAACACGGTCATGTATGTGGGAGCGAAAACCGGCCGTGACGGAATCCATGGCGCAACATTTGCTTCAGAAGAATTGAACGAAGGTTCTGAAGAGAAACGCCCTGCCGTTCAGGTTGGAGATCCATTTATGGAGAAGCTTCTTTTGGAAGCGTGTATGGAGCTTGTCCAAAACGATGCGCTCGTCGGGATTCAGGATATGGGGGCGGCCGGCTTGACCAGCTCGTCTGCGGAGATGGCTTCTAAAGCTGGTTCCGGGATTGAAATGAATCTTGATCTTGTCCCTCAGCGTGAAAGAGGCATGACAGCCTATGAAATGATGCTTTCGGAATCACAGGAGCGCATGCTGATCGTCGTTGAAAAAGGCCGTGAGCAGGAGATTGTTGATCTATTTTCAAAGTATGACCTAGAAGCGGTTTCGATCGGGAAGGTGACCGATGACAAGCGACTTCGTCTTCTTCATAAAGGGGAAGTGGTTGCGGATGTACCTGTCGATGCCCTTGCCGAGGAAGCACCTGTTTACCATAAACCATCTAAGGAAGCGGCTTACTATAAGGAATTTCAAGCAATGGAAACTCCGGTGCCGCAAGTAGAAGATTATAAAGAAACGCTGCTTGCTTTAT
Organism: Rossellomorea sp. NS-SX7; assembly: GCF_052828565.1. Lineage (NCBI taxonomy): Bacteria > Bacillati > Bacillota > Bacilli > Caryophanales > Bacillaceae > Rossellomorea > Rossellomorea sp. NS-SX7. Next base: position 69,161 of record NZ_CM128249.1, read on the forward strand.
TGCAGCAGCCGACGATTGCGAGTAAAGAATGGGTGTATGACCAATACGATCATCAAGTCAGAACGAGCACGGTTGTCAGCCCAGGATCGGATGCAGCGGTCGTCCGTGTGCGCGGGACGAGAAAGGCGCTTGCTATGACGACGGATTGCAACTCTCGCTATCTCTACTTGGACCCTGAAGTCGGCGGGAAGATCGCAGTAGCGGAAGCAGCCCGTAATATTGTTTGTTCTGGTGGTATCCCGCTAGCGATCACTGACTGCCTGAACTTCGGTAATCCTGAAAAGCCTGAAATCTTCTGGCAGATCGAGAAGTCTGTGGACGGAATGAGTGAAGCGTGCCGTGAGCTTTCCACACCGGTCATCGGAGGAAACGTGTCGCTTTATAATGAATCGATGGGTACGGCTGTTTATCCGACACCTGTTGTAGGGATGGTTGGACTTGTGGAAGACCTTGATCATATTACGACCCAAAGCTTCAAGGAAGCAGGAGATCTTATTTATCTCATCGGAGAGACACGCGCTGAATTTGGAGGAAGTGAACTTCAGAAGTTGACGGAAGGAAAGATCTTCGGTCAGGCTCCAGCCATCGACTTGAAAGCTGAGCTTCGCCGTCAAATGCAGCTGCTGGAAGCCATTCAAAAAGGACTCGTTGCTTCTGCTCATGACATCGCAGAGGGTGGCCTTGCCGTTGCTCTTGCAGAGTCGACATTCGGTACAAGAGGATTGGGAGCGGAAATATTTGTGAACGGCGACTGCCATATTTCCGAATTGTTCAGTGAAACGCAATCACGCTTCCTGGTTTCTGTAAAACCAGAACATCGTGAAGAGTTTGAAAGACTGGTAGGAGAAGCAAAGACAGTCGGAGCGGTAAAAAAAGACGGAGAGATTACGATCGCATCCCGTCAAGGTGACATTCTTATACAGGCGACTGCTGATGAGCTGGAGTCAGCCTGGAGAGGAGCGATTCCATGCTTGCTGAAATCAAAGGCTTAAATGAAGAATGCGGCGTGTTCGGGATTTGGGGACACCCGAACGCCGCCCAAATCACATACTACGGCCTTCACAGTCTGCAGCATCGCGGACAGGAAGGCACCGGGATCGTCGTATCGGATGGGGATACGCTGCGCGGTCATAAAGGGGAAGGTCTTGTTACGGAGGTTTTCCAAGAAGGTTCGATTGAAAAGCTGACAGGGTACGGTGCAATCGGGCACGTTCGATATGCGACTGCCGGGGGCGGAGGATATGAAAATGTCCAGCCCCTCCTGTTCAACTCGCAAAGCGGCGGGCTTGCTCTTGCGCACAATGGAAACCTGGTCAATGCGAACGCCTTGAAGCATCAGCTTGAGGGACAGGGGAGTATTTTTCAAACAACCTCGGATACGGAAGTGTTGGCTCACTTGATTAAAAGAAGCGGTTATTATCAATTGAAGGACCGTGTCAAGAACGCGTTGACGATGTTAAAAGGGGCATATGCGTTTCTTGTCATGACAGAAACGGAGATGATGGTGGCACTGGATCCGCATGGACTGCGTCCGTTATCCCTTGCTAAACTTGGCGATGCATATTGTGTGGCATCTGAAACCTGCGCCTTTGATATCGTGGGCGCTGAATTCGTCCGTGATATCGAACCGGGGGAGCTTGTGATCATCAATGATGAGGGAATCACTTCGGAACGGTTCAGTTCTTCAAATGGAAATGCAATGTGCACGATGGAATATGTGTATTTCTCAAGACCGGACAGCAATATCCAGGGAGTCAATGTCCATTCAGCCCGTAAACGGATGGGGATGGAACTTGCATATGAAGCCCCGATCGAAGCGGATGTTGTGACAGGCGTGCCTGACTCAAGTATTTCAAGTGCGATCGGTTACGCGGAGGCATCTGGTATTCCTTATGAGATGGGACTCATTAAGAATCGTTATGTCGGACGTACGTTCATTCAACCTTCTCAATCACTGCGTGAACAGGGTGTGAAGATGAAGCTTTCACCGGTGAGAGGTGTAGTTGAAGGGAAGCGCGTCGTAATGGTGGATGACTCCATCGTCCGAGGTACAACGAGCAAGAGGATTGTCAGCATGTTGAAGGAAGCTGGAGCAAAGGAAGTACATGTATGCATCAGTTCCCCTCCTATTAAAAACCCATGCTTCTATGGAATTGATACGTCTACTCATGAAGAATTGATTGCGTCTTCTAATTCAGTGGAAGAAATGCGGGAAATCATCGGAGCGGACTCATTGACGTTTTTAAGTACAGAGGGTGTATTGAAAGCGATCGGGCGCAGCGATGCGTCGGAAAACCGCGGGCAGTGCCTTGCCTGTTTCACCGGGAAGTATCCGACGGAAATTTACCCGGATACACTTCATCCTCATGAAAAAGAGCTTGTGAAATAGGGGGAGATCGAGATGGCAAATGCGTATCGCCAGGCAGGCGTGGATATAGAAGCAGGATATGAATCGGTCGAACGGATCAAAAAGCATGTGAAACGGACGGCACGAGAAGGCGTACTAGGGCAGCTGGGAAGCTTCGGCGGTATGTTCGACCTATCACAGCTTGGTTTAAAAGAACCGGTCCTTGTGTCGGGGACGGATGGAGTCGGCACTAAACTGAAACTTGCGTTTATGGCAGATCGGCACGACACAATCGGCATCGACTGTGTTGCGATGTGCGTGAATGATATTGTCGTTCAAGGAGCTGAGCCGCTTTATTTCTTAGATTATATAGCGACCGGAAAGGCTCATCCGGCGAAGATAGAAGGTATTGTAAAAGGGATTGCGGACGGATGTGAAATGGCAGGCTGCGCACTGATCGGCGGCGAAACGGCCGAGATGCCGGGGATGTATACAGATGAAGAATATGATATCGCCGGATTTGCAGTGGGAGCGTGTGAAAAGAAAGAAATTGTAACAGGAGAGAACATTTCTGAAGGAAATATGTTAATCGGCCTGGGTTCGAGTGGTATACACAGTAATGGATACTCTTTAGTGCGTAAGATCTTTTTTGTAGATCATTCTTTCTCTTTAGAAGAATCTTTACCGGAATTGAAAACCACACTAAGGGAAGCGCTGCTTACACCGACCAGGATTTATGTGAAACCGGTACTGGCTGTTCTGAAACAGTATCGTATCAATGGAATGTCGCATATAACCGGCGGGGGATTCATCGAGAACATTCCACGGATGATGCCTGCTGGACTTGGTGCTGTCATCGAGGAGGGCAGCTGGGATGTACCGGATATATTCGCGGCCCTCAAGCAGTACGGAGGAATTCCTCAGGAAGAAATGTACAATATCTTCAATATGGGAATCGGTTTTGTGCTTGCAGTGGAAGAGAGTGACGCGGAAGACATTGTCGGATTCCTGAAAGAACAGGGTGAAGCGGCCTGCATCATCGGTAAGGTTTCTAAAGGTGAAGGAGTACAATTCGTACAAAAACCGAGTCAGTAATGGAGGCTTAGTCATGAGACAGATTGCCATTTTTGCCTCAGGAAGCGGAAGTAATTTTCAAGCATTGGTAGATGCTGTTCAAGCGGGTACGCTGAAGGCCAATATCAAGCTTTTGGTGTGTGACCAGCCTGGCGCCTTTGTCATCCACAGGGCGCAGTCGGCAGGCATCCCTGCTTTTGTATTCCGGGCAAAAGACTATGAAAACAAACAAGCATTTGAACGTGAAATTCTGCATCAGCTCGAACTTGCAGGAGTGGATTTTATCGTGCTGGCAGGCTATATGAGGCTGATCGGCCCTACACTCCTTGAAAGCTACGGGGGAAGAATTGTGAATATACACCCTTCTCTCCTGCCTGCTTTTCCTGGCAAAGATGCCATCGGACAGGCACTTGAAGCCGGAGTGAAAATCTCAGGGGTGACCGTTCATTATGTGGATGCTGGGATGGACACAGGGGAAATCATAGCTCAGGAGATCGTCCGCATCACAACAGGGGAAACGCGGCAGTCACTCCAGGAAAAAATTCAACATGTCGAACACTATCTATACCCGACAACCTTGAACCACCTCTTCCTTACCACAGGCTACTGATCGATAACGAAAATCATGTTGCTTTATCATGGTAGTGTGATAAAGTGGTGAGGGACGGGCCTTGAATGAGGCGGATAAATAGTGACTAGTCAGAGGAGGAGCCATATGAAGAAGAGAGCGTTAATCAGTGTTTCAGATAAAAGTGGAATCGTGGAATTCGCACAGGAATTAAAGGAATTGGGGTACGAAATCATTTCTACAGGGGGAACCAAACAGCTTCTCCTTCAACATGATGTTGAAGTCATGGGAGTGGAGGATGTAACAGGCTTCCCGGAAATCCTCGAAGGCCGTGTGAAGACACTTCACCCTTCCATTCATGGAGGACTGCTTGCGAAACGGGGCGAAGAATCCCACCGCAGGCAGCTTGAAGAACAAGGGATCGAAGGGATCGATCTTGTCTGCGTCAATCTATATCCTTTTCAGCAAACAATCGCTAAGCCGAACGTGAGCGTTGATGAAGCGATTGAGAATATCGATATCGGCGGACCGACGATGCTGCGTGCAGCGGCCAAGAACCACGCGTATGTGACGGTTGTCGTCGACGCACTTGACTACGATCAGGTCATTGCCGAATTAAAGCTGAACGGAGAAGTATCCCATGAAAACCGCCGGAAGCTTGCTGCGAAAGTGTTCCGCCATACAGCAGCGTATGACGCGCATATCGCAGGGTACTTGACAGAAGTATCGGGAGAAGAGAACCCTGAACGACTGACGATGACATATGAACTGAAACAAAGCTTGCGTTATGGGGAGAACCCTCACCAAAAGGCTTCTTTTTATCGTGCGCCGCTGGGATCTGAATTTTCAGTCGCGATGGCAAGGCAGCTGCATGGGAAAGAGCTTTCCTATAATAATATCAACGATGCAAATGCAGCACTGCAGATCGTAAAGGAATTCACTGAGCCGGCAGCCGTCGCTGTCAAGCATATGAACCCGTGCGGAGTCGGTGTGGGTGAAACCATTCATGAGGCATTCTCGAAAGCTTATGAAGCGGACTCGACTTCCATCTTTGGCGGCATCATCGCATTGAACCGCGTTGTGGACGCCGAGACGGCGAAGCAGCTTCATGAAATCTTCCTGGAGATCGTCATCGCACCATCTTTCAGTGATGAAGCGTTCGAGATCCTTTCTAGTAAAAAGAACATCCGGTTATTGACGGTTCCATTCGAATCGACAAATAAGCTGGAGGAGAAAATCACCACTGTCGAAGGCGGGCTACTCGTACAATCAGATGATACCTTCACACTGAAGGATGCAGATGTAAGAGTCGTCACCAAGCGAGAGCCTACAACTGAAGAATGGGCCAGCATGGAACTTGGCTGGAAGGTCGTTAAGCATGTGAAATCAAATGCGATCGTGCTGACCGATGCCCAGATGACCGTCGGGGTGGGAGCAGGACAGATGAACCGCGTCGGTGCAGCCAAGATTGCGATAGAGCAGGCGGGAGAAAGAGCAGTTGGATCCAGCATGGCTTCAGACGCTTTCTTCCCGATGGATGATACCGTGGAAGCGGCAGCCAAAGCCGGCGTCACAGCCATCATCCAGCCGGGTGGATCGATCCGTGATGAAGATTCAATCAAAAAAGCGGATGAATATGGAATAACAATGGTGTTTACCGGGGTTCGTCATTTTAAACATTAGGATTATTTAGTGGTGCCAGGCACGGATGGGGGTTTTTGTGCCAGGCACAAAAGGTGTAGTTTGTGCCAGGCACAGATTCGGGGTTTTGAGCCAGGCTTAATTTGGTCGAATTGAGCCAGACCCCTGCCGAATCCACCCGCTGAACTGCGGTGTACCAGATACATATATGAAGGTGTGTACCAGGTACAGGGCTCACAGAATGTACCAGGTACACCAACTCTCATTTGTACCAGGTACAACCACCACGATTTATACCAGGCACCATCCATCCAAACAACATTTCCATCCCCTCTTCCGCTCCAGCGGGAGAGGGGATCACTCATAATAAGGAGGCTTTTCTATGAAGGTACTTGTAATCGGGCGCGGCGGCCGTGAGCATGCCATCGCCAGGAAGCTGGCTGAGAGCGAAAGTGTATCAAAGGTATTCTGTGCACCGGGAAATCCGGGGATAGCGGAGGTCGCTGAATGCATCCCTGTACAAGAAACAGACTTTAACGCACTCATTTCCCTTGCGAAGGAGAAGGAAATAGACTACACGTTCGTCGGACCTGAAAATCCTTTGCTTGAGGGGATCGTAGATAAGTTTCAAGCAGAAGGGTTAAAGATATTCGGACCTTCAAAGGACGCAGCCATCATTGAAGGAAGCAAATCCTTTACAAAGGATCTGATGAAAAAATACGACATTCCGACAGCTGCATATGAAGTGTTTACAGACATTGAAGCGGCTTCCGCATATATCAAAAAAGCAGGGGCCCCGATCGTCATCAAAGCAGACGGACTGGCAGCAGGAAAAGGCGTGGTTGTTGCGCAGACTGAAGAAGAGGCACTGCAGGCGCTGGAAGAAATGCTCCTTGATAAAAAATTCGGGGACGCTTCTGTGAAAGTGGTCGTCGAAGAGTGCTTAGTAGGTGAAGAATTCTCCCTGATGGCGTTTGTGCAGGGAGAGAATGTGTATCCGATGGTCATCGCTCAGGATCATAAGCGTGCATTCGATGGAGATCAAGGTCCGAACACAGGAGGTATGGGTGCCTATTCACCGGTCCCTCATATTTCAGATGAGATCGTGAAAGAAGCCATATCAACCGTGCTTTACCCTACAGCAAAAGCGATGGTTAAGGAAAATCGTTCATTTACGGGTATTCTTTATGCGGGGCTCATGCTGACGACGGATGGTCCGAAGGTGATTGAATTCAATGCGCGTTTTGGCGATCCGGAAACTCAGGTGGTACTTCCGCGTTTGAAGTCTGATCTGGGGCTGATTATTAGAGATCTGCTGGAAGGTCAGGAGGTCAACCTGGAATGGAAGGAAGAAGCGGTTCTTGGAGTTGTGCTGGCTTCAGACGGATATCCTGATGGATATAAAAAAGGCATCAGCCTGCCTGATTTCCAAAATCTAAAGCAAGATACACTCATCTATCATGCCGGAACAGCCCGCAATGAAGAAGGGGAACTGGTGACAGACGGAGGCAGGGTACTCTTGGTAGCTGCAGAAGCAGACACAGTGGAAGCGGCCTATCAAACGGTTTATGAAGAATTAAACAAACTCGGATTGGAAGGTCTCTTTTACAGAAGGGATATCGGGAAAAAGGCTATCGAACACGTCTCTTCCTAGTTCTGCGGATATATACAAAAGCAATCGCAATGATTCCGCCGATCAGCGAAAACAACACGTAAGACATATCGGTCAAATATTCCCAAAACATAACACGCATCTCCTTTGAATGATAATGTAACACGTTAATGTGACGAGGGACGGGCCTTTATCTTGGTAAAGGACGTCCCTCTCTGATTAGATTTGTGTGAACCCCTGGTTATCGAAGTTGCTCGTTTTGCTCGATGATGTACCAAGGTCACCGTTCAGCGCTTCCTGGACTTCTTTATTGGTCAGCTCTTCCGGGTTGAAGTCGGCATCTTTTTTTGTTGAAGTTGATTCAGGTTTATTTTTATTGGAATCGAAGCTATCGAAGTTCCCACTTTCATTTTTCTTTTTGTCTGATTTCAACATGTCTTTCACATTGAACATGTCCATTGCTTTAAAGTTTCCTAAGCCTTTGAATTTCTTGTCTCCATCACTATCCCCGCTCCTATCAAAAAGGTCGGTAACAGGGCAGTACCGAAGGATTCCTTCGCCCACTTTCATGGCTCCGATCATCGCCATTACAAGGTACGAATCTCTCCATGGACGCTTAACAAGCTTGGATGTGGCCCAAGCGAGAATCGTGAAGCCCACCGTAATGCGGATTAAAGCATTGATGATCCCGATGTTTGATGATACTTTCATTTGTAAACTCCTCCTTAATAGAAAATTCACATAATTGTTGTAAACCTTTAATGCGTTAAAAGACAAAATATGTTAACATGAATGAAAGCCCTTTCTTTTTGAAAGAAACTCACAATTGTGAGTACGTCGGGCATAATTCAAAGGTTTTATCTGCCAACATACATGTAAAGAAAGACTAAATAAAACAGACAATACCATTCCACCAGAGGAGTGTTCGCCTTGGAACAGCGCTACAGATGGAAGAATAAACAACTGCGGGAACACGTACAGGTTCTCGACGGAGAGCGATCTCCAACCATCCTTTTGAAAAATGCAACATACCTGCATTCAACATTGAAGAAATGGGTGCAGGGTCATATCTGGGTGTACGAAGACCGTATCGTATACACTGGTGACCGGCTCCCGGATCTCATGGGGGAATGTGAGATTGTAGATTGCACATCACAATATCTTGTCCCCGGATATATAGAACCGCATGTGCATCCTTTTCAGCTTTATAATCCCCAATCTTTTTCCAAGTATGCATCCCAAACAGGTACAACTACATTTGTGAATGATAATCTCATGATGTTTTTGCAGCTGGATAAAAAGAAAGCGTTTTCTTTGTTGGGGGAATTTAATTCACTGCCATATTCAATGTTCTGGTGGACACGCTTTGATTCACAAACCGAAATGGCAAATGAAGATACCATATTCTCGAACGGAGAAGTGAAATCATGGCTGGAACATGAGGCGGTTGTACAGGGAGGGGAATTGACCGCCTGGCCGCGGCTCCTGGAAGGCGATGATCTTATTCTGCATTGGGTGCAGGAAGCCAAAAGAATGGGGAAAATCGTCGAGGGGCATCTCCCTGGAGCTTCTGATAAAACGATCGCCAAGCTCGGGCTGCTTGGAATCGACGGCGATCATGAATCGATGACAGGGGAAGATGTTTATAAGAGGCTGATTCAAGGCTTGACGGTAACACTACGTCACTCGTCCATCCGTCCAGATCTGCCAGTCCTTTTGGAAGGTCTTCAAGAAAAGGGAATTGAGAATTATGATTCCATCCTTTTGACAACAGATGGTTCCACACCTGCTTTCCATGAAGAAGGTGTCTTGAATGTGCTGATTAAAATGATCATCGATAAAGGCATTTCACCGGTCGAAGCATACAATATGGCCAGTTACAATGCCGCAAATTATTATAACCTTACACACCTGCACGGAATGATTGCCACCGGGAGAGTCGCCAACATAAATTTCCTGAGAAGTAAGGAGGATCCGACTCCGGTATCGGTGCTGTCCAAAGGAAAATGGGTGTTGAAAAACAATCAGCAGGTTGATCATGATGAGACGATCCATTGGGAGGAAAATGGCTTCAGTCCCCTTTCTCTGGAATGGGATGTAACGCATGACGATCTACAGTTTTCCATGCCTTTTGGAATCGAAATGGTCAATGATGTCATTACCAAGCCGTATTCAATCAATATTAATCCGTCCACTGATGAGCTTCCGACAGACCATGACCAATCTTTCCTGATGCTCCTGGACCGAAATGGAAAGTGGAGAATCAGCACAATGCTGAAAGGGTTCTCGGATAGAGTGAAGGGGTTTGCATCTTCCTACTCCAATACGGGGGACATAATCTTGATTGGAAAAAGCAAATCAGATATGATTGCTGCTTTTAATCGGATGAAAGAAATAGGCGGAGGCATCGTCCTGACTGAGAATGGCGAAGTGCTGCACGAAATTCCTCTCCCGCTGAGCGGCCTTCTTTCGAAAAAAGATATGCCGGAACTGATTGAAGAAGAGAAAATCATGAAAGCATTGTTGTCGGAACGAGGGTATAAATTTGCCGATCCCATTTACACACTGCTCTTCTTGCAATCGACTCACTTACCTTATATAAGGGTGACACAAAAAGGAATCTATGATGTAATGAAGAAAACGGTACTCTTTCCAACGATAATGCGTTAAAATATGAAAGTATACACAGAACATTTAGGGGTGTTACGTTTTTATGCTTAAAAAGCCACTTATTATTTTGCTAAGTGCACTGACCCTTGCAGCATGCAGTTCAGATAAAGAAGAATCAGGAAAGAATCCTGTGAAAGAAGAGAATGCTGCGCCCGTGGCGAAAGAAAATGTCGAGAATGTCATGAAGTTTCAATCACCTCTTACCGGTGAAGAATTGAAAGAAGAATCGACGGATCGTCCGGTTGCTGTCATGGTGAATAATCACCCGAAGGCAAGACCGCAGTCAGGTCTTTCCAAAGCGGATATTGTTTATGAAGTGCTGGCAGAAGGGGATGTGACAAGGTTCCTTGCCATCTTTCAAAGCAGGCAGCCTGAAAAAATCGGGCCGGTACGGAGTGCAAGGGATTATTATATCGATCTCGCAAAAGGATACGACAGCCTTTATATCGCCCACGGCTACAGTCCCGACGCAAAGGAGAAGCTGGACAACGGGGAAATCGATCACTTAAATGGCATCAGGTACGATGGTACGCTATTCAAGCGAGCTGAATTCCGGAAGGCTCCTCATAATTCATATATCACTTTTAAAAATATCCAAAAAGGCGCAGAAGAGAATGATTTCTCAATGGATACGCCCCCGCAATCGTTAAACTTTTTATCGAAGGAAGAATCGGTGACTGGAGAAAGCGCAAATTCAATCATGATTTCTTACTTTAATAACCCGCTGTTTGACGTCGTCTATGAATATAACCAGGACAAGGGCAAATATGAGCGTTACTCAAACGGAGAACAAACAATAGATTATGATACTGAAGATCCCGTGCTGCTCGAGAACATCCTGATTGCAGAAACACCTCACAGGATCATCGACAGTGCTGGCAGGCGCGATATCGACTTACAATCAGGCGGCAGCGCTTACCTCATACAGGATGGGAAACTCCGTGAAGTACAGTGGCAAAACGTAGAGGGAAGAATCCTTCCGTTTGAAAACGGCAAGCAGATCCCGCTGAGAAAAGGTGCTACTTGGATCAACATCATACCGAGCTCTCCTGGATTGTCAGGATCAGTCTCGTATCAAGAATAGAGAAGGAAAAGGAGACTATTTATGCAAATAAACAAACTAAGAGGGAAAGAACTGGATCAGCTTTTTAACGCCATTCTTTCTCTGCAGGATATGGAAGAATGCTATCGTTTCTTTGATGATTTATGTACAATCAATGAAATTCAGTCCCTTGCCCAAAGACTTGAAGTCGCCCGCATGCTTCAGGAAGGAAAAACGTACCATAAAATCGAAACTGAAACCGGAGCAAGCACCGCCACGATCTCCCGTGTCAAACGCTGCTTGAACTACGGAAACGATGCGTATCAGCTTGTTCTTGACCGTGTACACGATAAAGAGGAAAAATAATTGGTGAGCCGTTATCTTTAGGGATAGCGGTTTTTATTTTTGTCTTTCCATCAACCAAAATCAAATTTCAATTTTTAACAAAAGACGAGGTAATGCGACTCCCTTCTGCACATGATATAATACGTTAGATGGATGTATGAATGGAGGAACGATCAATGTATGATGTCCAAAAGTGGAGCCATGTGTTTAAGCTGGATCCCAATAAACACATAGATGATGAAGAGCTCGAAGCTGTATGCGAATCAGGGACGGATGCAATCATTGTAGGGGGAACGGACGGTGTAACCCTCGAAAAGGTTCTTGATTTGATGGCGCGTGTAAGACGCTATACAGTTCCTTGTATTCTGGAGGTTTCAAATTTGGAGTCGATTACTCCAGGGTTTGATCTGTACTTTATACCAATGGTGATGAACAGCTCGAATACCGACTGGGTTACGGGCCTTCACCATCAGGCGGTAAAGGAATATGGGGAAATTATGAATTGGGATGAAATCCTTGTTGAAGGTTATTGTATATTGAATAGTGAATGCAAAGCGGCGAAGGTGACAGAAGCGAATTCGGATCTGGCAAGCGAGGATGTCGCTGCATACGCCATGATGGCGGAGAAAATGTTTAACCTTCCGATTTTTTATATGGAGTACAGTGGTACATATGGGGACGTGGAGACAGTGAAGGAAGTTAAAGAGTCACTTGAGAAAACGACCCTATTCTATGGAGGCGGCATCGAAACACCTGAGCAGGCGAAGGAAATGGCCGATGTATCAGACGTGATTGTCGTTGGAAATATTGTATATGAAGATCTTAAAGAGGCTCTTAAGACAGTAAAAGCCGTCAAGGGATAAGATTACTGCTGGAGGTTCCATCCTCCTTGAGATATAATAGAAGAAAAATATAGAACGTATGTTCGTTATGGTGGTGAGAGTGTTATGCAATTTTTGACAGATCGATTATTGAATGGAATGAATCCGGAACAGGCAGAGGCTGTGAAGGCAACAGAGGGTCCACTATTGATCATGGCTGGTGCAGGATCCGGTAAGACAAGAGTGCTGACGCACCGGATTGCGTATCTTATGGTGGAAAAAGGAGTGAATCCTTACAATATCCTGGCGATTACTTTTACGAATAAAGCAGCCCGTGAGATGAAGGATCGTATCAATAACATCGTCGGCGGCGCATCTGAAAATATTTGGATTTCGACGTTCCACAGTATGTGTGTGCGTATCCTCCGACGGGACATCGACCGCATCGGGATGAACCGTAATTTTACGATTTTGGATTCGACGGATCAACAGTCCGTAATCAAATCCATTCTGAAAGATAAAAACATCGACCCAAAGAAATTCGATGCACGTTCCATCCTCGGGTCCATCAGTTCAGCGAAGAATGAACTGACCACTCCAGAAGAGTTCTCCAAAACAGCTGGCGGGTATTATGACCAGGTGGTATCTGATGTCTATACAGAATATCAGAAGCGTCTCCGCAAGAATCAGGCACTCGACTTCGATGACTTGATCATGACGACGATTCAGCTGTTTCAAAGGGTTCCGGAAGTCCTGGAATTCTATCAGCGTAAATTCCAATACATCCACGTGGATGAGTATCAGGATACGAACAGAGCTCAGTATATGCTCGTTAAATTACTCGCTTCACGCTTTCAGAACCTTTGCGTGGTGGGGGATTCCGATCAATCCATTTATCGCTGGCGCGGAGCGGATATTGCCAATATCCTTTCGTTTGAAAAAGATTACCCGCGTGCCAATGTCATTCTTCTTGAGCAGAATTACCGTTCGACGAAGCGTATTTTACAAGCAGCGAACGAAGTGATCCAAAAGAACTCAAACCGGAAACCGAAGAACCTGTGGACAGAGAATCACGAAGGGGAAAAGATTTCTTATTACAGGGCGGATTCCGAGCAAACGGAAGCTCAGTTTGTAACCGGCAAGATCAAGGAGATGGTGGATAGCGGGAAACGCAAATACTCTGACTTCGCCATCCTGTATCGTACGAATGCCCAGTCACGTGTAATGGAGGAAGTCCTTCTCAAATCGAATATTGAATACAGCATTGTCGGCGGCATCAAGTTCTACGACAGAAAAGAGATCAAGGATATCCTTGCTTATCTGCGTCTGATTGCCAATCCTGATGATGATATCAGCCTGCAGCGTGTGATCAATGTACCGAAACGAGGAGTCGGTGCGACCTCGGTTGATAAGATCGCACGTTACGCAGCGGATCATGACATTTCCATGTTCTCTGCACTGGAGGAAGCTGATTTTATCGGCCTGAGCCCGAAAATCACAAAAGCTGTGATTGAATTCAAAGAGATGATCAAAGGCTATACAGGAATGCAAGAGTACTTATCTGTTACCGAACTGGTAGAAGAAATCCTTGAAAAATCCGGCTACACCGATATGTTAAAGGCGGAAAAATCCATTGAGTCCCAGAGCAGACTGGAAAACTTGGATGAGTTCCTGTCTGTCACGAAAAGCTTTGAACAATCGAATGACGATAAGAGTCTTGTTGCATTCCTGACAGACCTGGCGCTCGTTGCCGATATCGATAAGCTGGATGATGATGATCAGCCGAAGGATTCGGTCATCCTGATGACCCTTCATGCCGCGAAAGGTCTTGAATTTCCTGTTGTATTCCTGATGGGGATGGAGGAAGGTGTATTCCCTCACAGCCGTTCACTGATGGAAGAAGACGAAATGGAAGAAGAACGCCGCCTTGCATATGTAGGGATCACGCGTGCAGAAGAAGAGCTTTATATGACTAATGCTCAAATGAGGACCCTGTTCGGTCAGACGAAAATGAACCCTGTATCAAGGTTCATCAGTGAAATCCCTGCCGACCTGCTTGATGATGTGATGGCTGAGAGCAAGAGCCAAAGCAAAAGTCCATTCTCTTCATTCGGCGGCAGATCAACCGGAAGCGGTCCTTCCCGTCCTGCCCCAAGGAAGCCTGTCACCCGTCCTGTCGTACAAAAGACAACCGCCGGCGAAGCGGTATCCTGGCAAGTAGGAGACAAGGCGTCCCACAAAAAATGGGGAACCGGTACCGTCGTAAGTGTCAAAGGCTCCGGAGACAGCGTCGAACTCGACATCGCCTTCCCAAGCCCAACAGGAATCAAACGCCTGTTGGCCAAGTTTGCACCGATAGAAAAAGCATAATAAAGCTTTATTAAAGGTATATTGTTAGGTTTTAAGGTGCTTCCAGCTGTTGATTGGAGTGGAAGACGAAGACTCCTGCGGGAGAAGTGGCCAATGTGAGACCCCGCAGGCGAAGCCGAGGAGGCTCACGGGTCACCCGCGGAAAGCGAAGTCTTCCACGGAAATCAACAGCGGCGTATAAGGGAGCAGTTTTAAAAGTTAAACAAACGTTTGATTAACAACAAAAAACGTCGATAAATCAACGATCACAGAGTTAAACACTTGTTTAATAAGCGTGAAGATAAGCAAGAAAGGGTTGTTAGAATGGATCAACAATCGGCTGAAAAACGTGTACAGGAACTGCATGAAATATTGAATCATTATAATTATGAATATCATGTCCTTGATAAACCTTCAGTGCCGGATTCCGAATATGATCAGCTGCTGCGGGAGCTGATCGATCTCGAGGATCAGTATCCTGATTTACAAACTGCCGACTCACCTTCTCAAAGAGTCGGGGGAACGGTGCTTGATGCATTTGAAAAGGTGGAGCACCGCAGTCAAATGCTGAGTTTGGGGAATGCATTCAATGAACAGGACCTCCGGGATTTTGACCGTCGTGTCCGTCAGGCAGTCGGGGACGATTTTTCCTATGTCTGTGAACTGAAGATTGACGGGCTGGCGGTTTCCCTTCGTTATGAAAAGGGAGTATTCGTTCAAGGTGCCACACGCGGGGATGGTTCGATCGGGGAGGATATTACATCCAACCTGAAGACGATCCGTTCGATCCCATTAAAGATCAAAGAACCTCTTTCGTTTGAAGTGCGCGGGGAAGCTTTCATGCCGAAGGGTTCGTTTGAAGCCTTGAATAAAGTGAAAGAGCAAAAAGGGGAAGAACCGTTCGCGAATCCGCGTAACGCAGCTGCAGGTTCATTGCGTCAGCTGGATCCTAAGATAGCCGCTTCACGAAATCTTGATATCTATCTGTATGCCCTGGCTGACATCGGTGATACAGGCATAGACTCTCATAGTGAAGGTCTAAATCAGTTGGACAAGCTTGGATTTAAGACCAACCCTGAACGAAAGCGCTGTGCTGACATAGAGGAAGTACTGGAATATGTGGAAAGCTGGACGGAAAGACGTCCGGATCTTTCGTATGATATCGATGGGATTGTCATCAAAGTAGATTCATTGGAGCAGCAGAAAGCACTTGGGACAACTGCGAAAAGTCCGCGATGGGCGATTGCTTTTAAGTTTCCTGCAGAAGAAGTGGTTACGGTCTTGAAAGAAATCGAACTGAGTGTAGGGCGCACCGGAGTGGTGACCCCAACGGCTATCCTTGAACCTGTAAGGGTTGCAGGTACAACCGTTCAGCGTGCTTCCCTGCACAACGAGGATCTCATCAGGGAAAAAGATATCAAAATCGGTGATCACGTAGTCATTAAAAAAGCAGGGGATATCATCCCTGAAGTGGTAAACGTCTTAGAGGAAAAAAGAACAGGCGATGAACAGGAATTCAATATGCCCACGCATTGTCCGGAATGTGAAAGTGAGCTTGTAAGGCTTGAGGGAGAGGTGGCACTTCGCTGTATCAATCCTAAGTGTCCTGCCCAAATCCGTGAAGGCCTCATTCACTTTGTCTCGAGAAATGCGATGAATATTGATGGGCTTGGTGAAAAGGTCATCAGTCAGCTGTTCAGGGAACAATTGATTGTAGATGTGGCAGATCTTTATAAATTGGAAAGGGACCAGCTTCTTCAGCTCGAGCGAATGGGTGAGAAATCGGTGGATAACCTTCTCCAGGCAATCGAGACTTCTAAAAAGAATTCACTGGAGAAATTACTGTTCGGTTTGGGGATCCGTCACGTAGGGGCGAAAGCAGCCAAGACCCTTGCCCAGGAATTCGGCTCAATGGATAAGTTGATGGAGGTTTCAAAAGAAGAACTGACCAACATCAATGAAATCGGTGAGAAAATGGCCGATGCAATCGTGGCTTATTTTGAAAATGATGAAGTGAAAGAGCTTGTCAAAGAGCTTAAAGATGTTGGAGTCAACTTGGAATATAAAGGTCCTAAACCTGTATCGGTAAGTGAATCGGATTCTTACTTTGCAGGGAAGACCATTGTGCTGACGGGGAAAATCGAACAATTGAGCCGTAACGAAGCGAAAGAGAAAATTGAAATGCTCGGCGGTAAAGTGACAGGGAGTGTAAGCAAGAAAACGGATCTTGTCATAGCCGGAGAAGACGCAGGCTCAAAGCTTGCAAAAGCAAACGAGCTCGATATAGAAGTTTGGGATGAGGATAAGCTGATGGAAGAACTTAACCGATAAGAGGTGTAGATAGTAATGAAAAAAAGGTTATCGGCAGCATTAACCGCCTTGTTGATACTTGGCGGCTGTGCGCCGACGTTTGAAAAGCAGGATCAAGTCGTTCAGGAAAATCAGGATAGTGAATCGAAGAAGGCGATCATTCCTAACTTTCAAATTTCAAACGATTATTATAAGACCATGCTTCCTTATGATACAAGTAAAACACGCGGGATCGTCGTGAATGACCTTGGCTCAAGATACGATATCAACGAAATAGAAAATGGTTTGCTGCGTGTTGCCCAAAAACGTTTTTCAACCAATGATTACTTTTTCAAAGAAGGACAGTTCTTAACCAAGAAGACGATCGACAGCTGGCTTCAGCGGAAATTCACAAGTGAACAGCTTGCCGAAAAAAAGCTGAAGGAAAGCGAAAACCTTGGGTTGAATCCAGTTCAAACACAAGGAAGCAATGCACCGATCTATTTAGCTCATATTGTTGAACATAATTATTTGATAAAGAAAGATGATGACAACAAAGTGCAGCTTGGAGGAGTGGTCATCGCCCTTTCATTGAATTCCGTCAATTATGAAACCAACCTCTCCACTGGAACGAGAACGGTCAAGAACATCAGCAATGAAGTTCTTAAGGAGCAGGGAGCAAAGATGGCTGATGAGGTGCTGAAAAGAATGCGTCAGAGAGAGGATCTTCGAAACATTCCCATCATGATCGCACTATACAAGCAAGCGCCAAAGCAGCAGGTGGTACCGGGCCAGTTTTTTGCCTATACAACAGTGGAAGCGGGATCCGGAACGATTCAAAATTGGGAAGGGATGAATGAGAAGTACTACATCTTCCCATCCCCGGAAGCAGCTTCGGATCATCCGGAAGATAATAAGATATTTCAGGACCTGAAGAAGGAAATAGAAGGGTATTTCCCTGTGTTCACAGGCGTAACCGGCGAAGCACTTTATCAGAATCAAAAGCTGACCGACTTGAACATGGAAGTAGCGCTCACCTTCAATGGTAAAACAGAAACAATCGGTTTTGCTCAATATCTATCCAATTTGATTGGAAAGAACATGCCCGAGAGCTGGAATGTGGAATTACGCATTAATTCTTCATACGGACCGGAGGCGCTGGTCGTGAAGAAAAAAGGAAGTAAAGAAACGTATTTGCACATATACGAATGATGGTGTCAGACCATCAAAAACCGGTCCTGTTCATAAACAGGACCGGTTTTTGTGTGCTTTACGGAATTACAGCGGTGTTCAAGATTCATATTAAATGACCTCATACATATTTTAAGTCTTTTGGTACAAACTAAAAGAGCTAACGTTAATTAAATTCCGGAATATGACACAGTTTTGTCAAAGAAGGCAATTTAATTTTATAAATTTTTATGAATGAATATAGCTATTTAAGCGCTTTCATAAAAATATATGCAAAATAAGTGAATAAAAATGCATGTAGGTCAATATATTCAGAAAATTTCGCATGTATTTTACTGAAATGTATGTTAGCATTAATAACGTTGTGAACTTGTTACGGAAACATCGCTTCGCAGAAGAAACTTTTTCAAACTTTTTTGAGTGAATAAGTTTACAACCTGTATGCATAGGGTAAAGGACTGTTGGACTTCATTTGAATAAGGTCTTTTAGCATGAATCAAAAGTCGGATTAAGCACCTGACAAACATCTATACAAATTTATCGAAAGGGGAATGCTAACAATACAATGGATATAGCTACTTTAGTCACGTTTATCGTATATTTAGTTGGTATGCTTGCAATTGGTATTATTTCTTACAGATTAACAAGTAACTTATCGGATTACGTTCTTGGAGGACGTAGTTTAGGACCGGGGGTAGCAGCATTGAGTGCTGGTGCATCCGATATGAGTTCATGGTTATTGCTTGGACTTCCTGGTCTCGCTTATGCAGTTGGATTAGGTTCCATTTGGTTGAGTATTGGGTTAGTAATTGGTGCTTATTTAAACTGGAGATTCGTTGCTTCAAGACTTCGCGCATACACGGAAGTTGCAGACGATTCAATCACGGTTCCTGATTACTTTGAAAATCGTTTCAAAGATGGATCTCGCCTGCTTCGTGTAATTTCAGCAGTGATCATCCTGGTATTCTTTACCTTCTATACATCGTCCGGTCTTGTGGGCGGAGCGTTATTATTCCAGGAAACGTTTGGAATGACTTACAACACAGCATTATGGATTGGTGCCATTGTAATCATCTCTTACACTTTCCTTGGAGGATTCTTGGCGGTAAGTTGGACTGACTTTGTTCAAGGGATTCTGATGTTCCTTGCATTGATCATTACTCCGATTGTTGCGATTGCAGAGCTTGGCGGCTGGAATGCGACTGTGGATGCTGTACGTTCAGTCGACCCTGCAAATCTTGATACAATGAATACGATGACAGTAATGGGTGTCATTTCATTACTTGCATGGGGTCTTGGTTACTTTGGCCAGCCTCACATCATCACACGCTTTATGGCATTGCGTTCAACAAAGGATGTACCGAAGGCACGCTGGATCGGTATGAGTTGGATGACGATTGCCATGATCGGGGCAGTCATTACCGGTTTCACTGGTATTGCCTACTTCGCAGATGCTCCACTGATTGCTGGAGATGTTGATAATTCCGAGAAAGTATTCATCTTCTTTACAGATGTCCTGTTCAACCCATGGGTATCAGGTATTCTTTTAGCGGCAATCCTGTCTGCTATCATGAGTACGATTGACTCCCAGCTGCTTGTATCTTCAAGTGCTCTAGCGGAAGATTTCTACAAAGCAATCATCCGTAAGAATGCTTCTGATAAAGAGCTTGTATGGGTAGGACGTATCGGAGTGCTTCTGATCGCATTCATCGCCATTCTGCTTGCAATGCAAGGGAACCCGGCAAATGGAGGCGGAACGAAGATCCTTGATCTTGTAAGTTATGCATGGGGTGGATTCGGTGCCGCATTCGGACCACTCATCCTTCTGTCTCTATACTGGAAAGGCATGACACGCAACGGTGCCCTTGCCGGTATGATCACAGGTGCGGTTACAGTCGTTGTGTGGAAGCAGCTGACAGTAGCAGAAGTGATTCCTTTCAGTCTTTATGAAATCGTTCCAGGATTCATCCTGGCTACGCTGGCAATCATCATCTTCAGTAAGGTTGGACCACAGCCAAGTGAAGAAATCAAAGCTGAATTTGATGAAGCTGTAGCAAAAGATATCGTAAAATAAATATGTAATGGCCTGCCATCATCGCTCGATACGCGATGGTGGCAGGCTTTTTTTGTGGTTAATGAAGTCTCTGCAAGGGTCTGCAAAATTTGTCGAAGGAAAAATAATAAAAAAAGGTTCCATCTCAAAACACTCTGTTATATAATACAAACAGGTTAAATAATCTGTATTATAACAAAGTGGATTTTGTTACATGCAACTAGGAGTTATATATACGGAAATCCACTGAAACGCTTGATATCAAAGCAAAAGAAGAGATTGAATCAAGTCGATGAAGAAACTCAGCTCTTAATAAAATGCTGTCATTGTGGACAGATTGGAGACTAGTTTCAGGGCCGGTGAACACGGCTGTTACAATACAGATTCATCGAACGATTTGACCTTGTATTTCACAGTATCTCATTTAGAAAAGAACCTTGATGAAAGATCATCACGAACACGCCTGAACATGTCAATCAACTTATCCAACACAGAAACCACTTCAAGAATTCCTCACCATTACCGGGTGCAGCATATGCAGACGGACACAACCTGTATCCAAACGCCAAAGCATACTTACGTTTTGACTAACCTACTAAAAATGAAAAGGGAGAGATATTCAATGACAAAAAACAGTGTGAAAGAACGCGCAAATGCATTACAGGAAAGCTGGGAACTGGACGAAAGATGGCGCGGAGTTACCAGACCTTATTCCGCAGAAGATGTTATCCGATTAAGAGGCTCCATTGATATCGAGCACACTTTAGCGAGACGCGGTTCTGAGAAGCTGTGGAATTTACTGCACGAAGAAGATTATATCAATGCTCTGGGAGCTTTAACGGGAAATCAAGCTGTCCAGCAAGTTAGAGCAGGGCTCAAGGCCATATACTTAAGCGGATGGCAGGTTGCTGCAGACGCCAATCTGTCTGGTCAGATGTATCCAGATCAAAGCTTGTATCCTGCAAACTCTGTCCCATCTGTTGTAAAGCGTATCAATCAGGCACTCCAACGTGCCGATCAGGTTCACTATGTGGAGGGAGACGAATCGATTGATTGGTTTGTTCCGATCGTCGCGGATGCAGAAGCAGGATTCGGCGGACAGCTGAACGTGTTCGAATTGATGAAAGGGATGATTGAATCGGGGGCATCTGCTGTTCACTTTGAAGATCAGCTTTCTTCGGAGAAAAAATGCGGTCACTTGGGCGGGAAAGTTCTGCTTCCTACTCAAACCTCTGTGAAGAATTTGATCTCAGCACGTCTTGCAGCGGATGTGATGGGCGTCCCTACGTTGATTGTTGCACGTACAGATGCCAATGCTGCGGATTTGATCACGAGTGATGTCGATTCATATGACGCTCCATTTATCACTGGTGATCGCACTCCTGAGGGCTTCTTCCGTACAAAGGCCGGCCTGGACCAGGCAATCGCGAGAGGCCTGGCTTATGCGCCATATGCTGACCTTGTATGGTGCGAAACATCAGAACCAAGCCTTGAGGAAGCGCGTCAATTTGCAGAAGCCATCCACAAGGAACACCCAGGGAAACTTCTCGCGTATAACTGTTCTCCATCCTTCAACTGGAAGAAGAAGCTTGATGATGAAACAATTGCGAAGTTCCAAATCGAGTTGGGCAAAATGGGCTATAAATTCCAATTTGTAACACTTGCGGGCTTCCATGCACTGAATCACAGCATGTTCGAACTGGCAAGAGGTTATAAAGATCGTGGAATGGCCGCTTACTCTGAGCTTCAGCAGGCGGAATTTGCGAGTGAAGTACACGGCTACTCTGCGACAAGACATCAGCGTGAGGTGGGAACCGGCTACTTCGATGAGGTATCCATGGTGATCTCAGGCGGTACTTCATCCACGACGGCTCTGAAAGGATCGACTGAAGCGGAACAATTTTAATTTTACAAAAATATAAAAAGATATACGCCCGTCCCTCGATGCTTTAAAGCGCTGAGGAACGGGCTTTTTATTTTAGAAAAAAGATTGGTAGTTAAAATTTAATAAATATACTATTGATTTTATGTTTATGCAGTCATATAATAAGACCTAATTTAAATCTATTGTGAGTGGTGAATGATTAATGAATGTTGGTATCGTTGGTTCTACTGGTTACGGTGGTGTCGAACTTCACCGCCTCCTGTCGAATCATCCCTCTATAGACACGTGTATTTTATATTCATCAACATTGAATGGAAATTCATATGTTGAACAATATCCCCATCTTATCGGCTTATCGAATGAAAGTGTGCGCGCCATCGAACTTGATGAAATGAAGCAGCTGGATGCCGTATTCCTGGCTGTGCCTGCGGGGATTTCCAAAGAGATGACAGCAAAGCTTTTGGGTGGTAAGGCAAAAATCATTGATCTTTCCGGCGACTTGCGATTGCAAGATCCAAAGGAATATGAGGAATGGTATAAGGGAGGAGCTGCTGACCTTTCCGTTTTAGGCAAAGCGGTATACGGGCTGACAGAATGCAATCAGGGTGCCATTAAAGAAGCTGACCTCATCGCTAACCCGGGCTGCTTCCCTACAGCGACCCTGTTGGCGCTCGCGCCGCTGGTCCAGCAAAAGCTACTGCATCCCGACTCATTGATTATCGATGCCAAGACGGGTCTATCGGGAGCCGGACGGAAGCCTTCGCTATCCAGTCATTTTTCTGAAACACAGGAAAATCTTCGGATCTACAAGGTTCATGAGCATCAGCATACCCCGGAGATCGAACAGCAGCTGAAACGTTGGAACCCTGAATCGACGCCTGTGACCTTTACGACTCACCTTATTCCTATGACGCGCGGCATCATGACAACCATCTATGGTGAACTTGTAAATGAACAAACGACAGAGGAGCTCAATGAGCTTTATCAAACCTTTTACAGCGCCAGTCCCTTTGTGAGGATCCGGCCAACTGGTCAATACCCAAGTACAAAGGAAGTGTTCGGCACTAACTTTTGCGATATTGCTATAAAAGTAGATTGTAGGACGGGCAGAGTGACAATCGTTTCCGTCATCGATAATTTGATCAAAGGCGCAGCCGGCCAGGCTGTACAAAATATGAACCTGATGTTCGGTCTGGAAGAAACGACCGGGCTTCGATTTTATCCAATCTATCCATAGGCTGCATTAAAAGGAGGAGAGAGAAATGAGTGTCATGGAGAAAAAAGAAGTTCAGAAGGTTGCAGGAGGGAGTATATTATCCCCTGAAGGCTTCAAAGCAGGCGGCATCCATATCGGCCTGCGCTATGAAAAGAAGGATTTTGGAGTGATTTACAGTGAAACTCCTGCCCAGAGTGCAGCGGTTTACACAAAAAGTCATTTTCAGGCAGCTCCTCTTAAAGTGACACAGGAAAGCATGGCAGCCGGCGGCATCCTCCAGGCAGTTGTGTGCAACAGTGCGATTGCCAATGCCTGCACCGGTGAACAGGGATTGAAAGATGCATTGAAAACAAGAGAGCTGGTTGCAGCGCGCTTCAGGCTGCCAGAGGAGTATGTTGCGGTTGCCTCGACAGGAGTGATCGGTGAATGCCTCCCGATGGAAAAAATGGAGCATGGATGCAGTGAAATTGCAGTCCACAGTGATTACAACAGTGCAAAATCGTTTCAGAAGGCGATCTTGACCACAGACACTGTTGAAAAGGCAAGCTGTGTCGAGGTAGTGATTGATGGGAACACCGTCACGATTGGTGGTGCTGCCAAGGGCTCTGGGATGATCCATCCGAATATGGGTACGATGCTCGGTTTTATCACGACGGATGCCAACATTTCCTCCCCTGTTTTACAAAGTGCGTTGAAGAAAGCGGTCAATACTTCCTTTAATCAAATAACTGTGGATGGTGAAACTTCTACGAATGATATGGTCATTGTGATGGCAAACGGAAGGGCTGAGAACAAGCCGTTGAATGAAAATCATCCTGATTGGGTTCATTTTCAGGAGGGGCTCACTCTTTTATGCGAAGACCTGGCAAAACAAATCGCCCGTGACGGGGAGGGTGCGACAAAGCTTATAGAGGTTGGGGTGAAAGGCGCCAATTCCACTGAAGATGCCAACATCATAGCCAAGAAAATAGTCGGATCGAATCTCGTCAAGACAGCCATTTACGGTGCTGATCCTAACTGGGGGAGAATCGTCGGTGCAATGGGTCACAGTGATGTAACCCTAGAGCCAGAAACATGTGACATTTACATTGGCGCGGAACTTGTCTTCTCGAATGGAACACCTCAGGCTTTCAATGAGCAGAGTGTAAGCGAATATATGAATAACGAAGAACATGTGGTCATCAACGTTCTTTTGCAGGATGGAGTTGGAGAAGGCAAAGCTTGGGGGTGCGATTTAACATATGACTATGTCAAAATCAATGCCAGCTATCGAACGTGAGATGCTCGTCATCAAACTGGGGGGAAGCATCCTTTACAGACTTTCCCCGCAATTTTTTGAAAGTCTGGCCGGAATGATGAAGGAGTACAACACGGTGATTGTGCATGGCGGCGGACCTGAAATTACGAATATGCTTGAAAAGCTGAATATAGAAACGACCTTTATTAACGGACAGCGCAAGACGACGGAACCGGTCTTGGAGGTGGCGGAAATGATCTTAAAAGGGAAAGTGAACAGCTACCTCACCAACCAATTGAATCATCATGGTTTGAAAGCGGTCGGGCTGTGCGGGTATGACGCCAATTTATTAAAAGCCGCTCTCATTGATGAAGAGTCACTTGGGTTGGTCGGTGAAATTGAAGAGGTGGAGAACGACTTGATAACGGGCATGACTTCAGCAGGGTATCTCCCGGTCATTGCGCCTCTTGCCGTTACAGCAGAAGGGACAAAAGTGAATGTGAATGCTGACCTTGCGGCTGCATCGATCGCGAAGGCGGCAGGGGCAGGGAAGCTTCTATACGTAACCGATGTACCCGGCGTCCTTCTGGAAGGCGAAATGATTCCGGAGGCAACAGCAGGAGAGGTCAATCATTTGATTGAGTCCGGTGTGATTTCGGGAGGGATGATTCCGAAGGTGAAATCAGCGCTATCCGTGTTATCGCCGAGCATGAAAGAAGTGATGATTGTCGGAGGGCAGCAGGCGATCTTCCAAGACGGAAACATTCTAGGTACAAAAATTACCGATAAAGGAGCGGTTGCAGCCTCATGAGTTGTTTATTCCCTACGTATAATCGATTGGATATAGAATTGGTTTCGGGTAAAGGGACCAAGGTGAAAGATTCAAATGGAAAGACGTACCTTGACTTTATTGCCGGCATTGCCGTCTGCAATCTCGGGCACTCCCCGGCGTCAGTCAAAAAGGCTGTGGAAGAACAGCTGGATAAACTATGGCATGTGTCCAATCTGTTTCAGATTTCCCTGCAGGAAGAAGCCGCCAAGCTTCTGGCAGGAGCCAGCGGATTGGATGCCGTCTTCTTTTGCAACAGCGGAGCGGAAGCAAACGAAGCCGCGATCAAATTGGCAAAGAAGCATACAGGAAAAACAAAGATTCTTACCTTCAGACAATCTTTCCACGGGCGTACGTTCGCAACCATGAGCGCGACCGGCCAGGAGAAGATCCACAGCGGATTCGGCCCGCTGGTTCCGGCTTTTGAATACTTGCCGTATAACGATGTTGAGGCGGTCAGGGAAATTGAAGCTGATGACATTGCTGGGATCATGCTGGAAGTGATTCAAGGGGAAGGCGGAGTGAACCCAGGGACTGAAACGTTTTTGAAAGAAGTGGAGAAAAAGTGCAGGGAACTGGGTGCCCTCTTGATCATCGATGAAGTGCAAACAGGGATCGGCCGTACAGGAGCACCTTTTGCCTATCAACACCACGGTTTACATCCCGATATTGTGACTGCCGCCAAAGGACTCGGAAGCGGCTTTCCGGTCGGAGCGATGATCGGCAGGGAAGAGCTCATTTCGACCTTTTCACCAGGCACCCACGGTTCCACGTTCGGAGGTAATCCCCTCGCGATGGCTGCGGTGAAAGCGACTCTCGAAACGATTATGGATGATTCTTTTTTATGTGAAGTGAAAAGGAAATCGAAATTATTCATCCAGTCTCTTAAAGATAAGTTGGAGTCACTCCCGCAAGTAAATGAAGTGAAGGGAGAAGGCTTCATGATCGGGATACAATTGGAGGGTGAAGCGAAGGAGTCCATTGAACGGCTGAGGGAAAACGGACTGCTGACACTGCCTGCGGGACCCGATGTCATCCGTCTGCTGCCTCCATTGACAGTTACGGAAACGGAACTTAAGGAAGCACTTACGATATTGGAACAGTCCATAAACCTGCAAGAGGCAGAAGCATCCCGCTAGATTTTTTTAATCAAGAATGTATAAAAATACCTAATTAATAATAAAAATTCATTCCAAGGAGGGATTGGTCATGACCGGCTACTTAAGTTTAGAAAACGGGACAGTTTTCAAAGGAGAACTGTGCTCGGTCCGCAAAAGCCCCGTTGCAGGAGAGATTGTCTTTTTTACAGGTATGACGGGCTATCAGGAGGTTCTCACTGATCCTTCCTATAAAGATCAAATCGTTGTCTTCACCTATCCGCTGATCGGACAGTACGGAATCAATGAGGGTGATTCAGAAAGTGCCGTGCCGCAGGTGAAAGGGGTGATCATGCTCCATTGTCCGGACGTTTATTCCCATTATCAAGCGACTTCTTCCCTTAAAGAGTATCTCCACAAATGGGAGATTCCTTATATGACCGGGGTCGATACCCGGCAGGTGGTCAAAACGATCAGGGAACTGGGGAGTCAGAATGCATGTATAAGCATGACACCTGAGATTCCTCCGTCTCATAAGCTTCAAGGCCAGATTGAACAAGTGGCCTCTGAAGAATTACACCATTATGGAAAGGGGGATATCCATGTTGCACTGCTTGATTTCGGGGTGAAAAAATCGATCATCACGAGTCTTGTAAAAATGAACTGCGCGGTCACTGTCGTCCCTTACGACCGCATCGGATTGCTTCAAACCTTGAAGGCTGATGCACTCGTCATTTCGAATGGTCCCGGGGACCCGAAAGAAATGGCAGATATTCTGCCGCAGCTGAAAGAGCATATTCTTTCACTGCCGACACTGGGGATCTGTCTCGGTCATCAATTGATTGCCCTTGCACTTGGGGGCAATACTCGAAAGCTCCTATTCGGGCACCGGGGAGCGAATCATCCAGTCATTGATCACGGAACGGGCCAGGTTTACCTGACCTCTCAAAACCACAACTATGTAGTAGAGGATGAAAGCTTGTATGGCACGAACCTCAAACCGCGGTTTTTCAACGTGAACGACGGTTCGGTAGAAGGGCTGCAGCATGAGACGAAACCGATTCTTTCCGTACAATTCCATCCCGAAGCAAGACCGGGTCCTGAGGATGCATCATACATCTTTGAAGAATTCTATCAATCCATCAAACAACCAGGGAGAGAGAAGATTTATGCCTAAAGATTCAAGTATACAGAAGGTCCTTGTGATAGGATCAGGTCCGATCATCATAGGGCAGGCAGCAGAATTCGATTACTCCGGTACCCAAGGCTGTCTGGCCCTTAAGGAAGAAGGGTATGAAGTGATCCTTGTGAACCATAATCCGGCTACCATCATGACCGACTCCGAAAATGCCGACAAGGTCTACTGTGAGCCCCTTACGGTTAAAACGGTCACTTCCATCATTGAAAAAGAGAGTCCTGATGGGCTGGTCGCCAATCTCGGCGGTCAGACGGCCCTCAACCTTGCAGTGGAGCTTCATGAAAAAGGGATACTGGAGAAATATGGCGTGAAGCTGCTCGGAACCTCGGTGGATTCCATCCAGAAGGGGGAAGACCGTGAAAAGTTCCGTACCCTTATGAACGAGCTGGGTCACCCTGTCGCAGAGAGTGAAATCGTGGAGGATCTTGAAGCTGCACTGGCTTTCGCGGAAAAGATCCCGCTTCCGATCATTGTCCGTCCTGCTTATACCTTAGGAGGCAGAGGCGGGGGAATCGCTTCAACAAAAGAGGAGTACGTCAAGTTTGTGCAAACCGGACTGAAAGCAAGTCCGATCAATCAGATCCTTGTGGAAAAAAGCATTGCCGGCTTCAAGGAGATCGAGTATGAAGTGATGAGAGATTCGAAAGGAAATTGTATATCGGTGTGTAACATGGAAAACTTCGACCCTGTAGGTGTCCACACGGGTGATTCCATTGTCGTGGCCCCATCCCAGACCCTTAGGGATCAGGAGTTTCATATGCTCCGTACAGCGGCTTTTGACATCATCAATGCGCTTGAGGTAGTGGGAGGCTGCAATATACAGTTTGCTTTAGACCCTGACAGCAACCAATACTATGTCATTGAAGTCAATCCGCGGGTCAGCCGCTCATCGGCACTCGCATCGAAGGCGACCGGCTACCCAATAGCGAAGGTCGCCGTCAAGCTTGCCATCGGCTTTACATTGAATGAAATCATCAATCCGCTGACGAGAACGACTTACGCGAGCTTTGAACCTGCCCTTGATTATGTCGTCGTCAAGTTTCCGCGCTGGCCGTTCGATAAGTTCCCGGAAGGAAATCGCCGACTCGGGACCAAAATGAAAGCGACCGGAGAAGTCATGGCCATCGAACGCACGTTGGAAGCGGCTTTTCAAAAAGCGATTCAATCCTTGGATGTTGGAGCAGAAGGCCTTTCACTTAAAGAAGAGATGTCTTCTTTTACAGACGAAGACTTGCTGGAGGCAATCGAAACGCCGACAGACCTTCGCTTCTTTCAGCTTGTTGAGCTAATGAGAAGAGGGTATGGAATGGAAGACCTTCATGCCAGAACAGAAATCGACTTTCTGTTCCTGTCCCTCTTGCAAAATCTTTTAGCAATCGAGGGAAAACTGAAAGAAGGTCCTTTAAATGAAGAGCTGTTGCTGCAGGCCAAGAAATGTAGATTCGAAGATTGTGAAATTGCGAGACTGTCATGCATTGATGAATATGAAGTCACCGCGTTGAGGAAGGCTCTTGGAATCAAACCAAGCTTTAAAATGGTCGATACATGCGCCGGCGAATTCGAAG
Source organism: Rossellomorea sp. NS-SX7 (assembly GCF_052828565.1). Lineage (NCBI taxonomy): Bacteria > Bacillati > Bacillota > Bacilli > Caryophanales > Bacillaceae > Rossellomorea > Rossellomorea sp. NS-SX7. The sequence continues at coordinate 98,190 of NZ_CM128249.1, forward strand.
CCATCACCAATTATGCATATTCCACCTACTACGGAGAAAATGAAATCCAGCCGCTCGAGGGAGGAAAGAAAGCGCTCATCATCGGGTCGGGCCCAATCAGAATCGGCCAGGGAGTGGAATTCGATTACAGCGCGGTTAAAGCGAACCAACGATTGCAGAAGCACGGATACAAAACGATCATCGTCAATAATAACCCTGAAACGGTCAGTACTGACTATGAAACAGCAGATCGCCTGTATTTCGAGCCGGTCACATTGGAGAGCGTCTTAGCGATCATTGAACATGAAGGAATCGATACCGTCCTGGTTCAATTCGGAGGGCAGACGGCATTGAATCTAGCACCGCTCTTGGAAGAGAGAGGGGTTAACCTTCTCGGAATCACCTCTGACACCATTGATGCTGCAGAAGACCGTGACCGATTCTATCAATTGCTTGATGAGCTATCGGTTCCCCGAGTGAAGGGGGATATCTGCCATAGTAAAACAGAGGCCCTTGAGGTAGCGGAGAATTTACACTTTCCGATTCTATGCCGTCCGTCTTATGTCATCGGCGGTAAAGGAATGGTGAAATTGGAAACCCTGAGTGAACTTCAGGCGTGGCTTCAAGGAGCAGATGACGACTACTTCCCGATTCTCGTGGATGAATTCAAAACGGGCGGAGAAGCTGAAATCGATCTGGTCGCAGATGGGGAAAACGCCTATATTCCAGGAATAATGGAACATATCGAACGAGCAGGTGTGCATTCAGGTGACAGCATGGCTATTTTCCCTGCCCAATCACTGTCTATAAAAGTAAAGAAAGCCATTGAAGAATATGCGGGAAAAGTGGTCTCTGCGCTGAATTATACAGGCATCATGAATATCCAGTTCCTTCTGCAGGGAGAAGAGGTATTTATCTTAGAAGTCAATCCGCGGGCCAGCCGGACTGTCCCGATCATCAGCAAGGTCATCGGTTTCTCATTGATCGATATGGCAACAGACCTTTTATGTGATGAAAACCTCACAATTGATTCGTTCATGGCACCTTCGGCTGATGAGTTGAAGATTGTGGCGGTTAAATATCCGGTATTCTCTTCTCATGCACTGCCTGAGCTTGACCATATCTTGGGAGCGAATATGAAATCGACCGGGGAAGGCATGTGTCTCGGGCGTACGGTCGAAGAAGCTCTGTTTAAGGTATTTGAACCTTGGCATGATCACATGCAGAGCGGAGGCACTATGTTCATTGATGGAGAGGTTGGCAATCTTCAAACCTATCAAACTTCGGGAGAAGCTGGATTTAGCGAGTGGGTGGATTCTCAATCTGCCGCAGTCTACTTCAATAACCAGGATAGTGAAGAAATGAAGAAGAAGCGCATACAAGCATTGGAAGCGGGAATCGCCGTCATCACGGAAAAAGAGACCCTGCTTGCTTTTATAAAGAGTATGGAGGCAGCCGATGTCGCTCCGATTCCATTGGCGAAACCTAAAATGATGCAAGGAGTGAAGTGAACATGACGAAATCAAATGCAGTCCTGTCCCCATTCAAGAAGATTTCACTAAAAGGAAGAGACTTACTGACGTGGCTGGACTACACAACAGAAGAGGTGCATGAGCTCCTGTCACTGGCAGAGCATCTGAAAAAGAACCCGGTCTCTAAGAAACTTGAAGGCAAAACCCTTGGAATGATCTTCGAGAAATCATCGACAAGAACCCGAGTATCCTTTGAAGCAGGCATGCTGCAGATGGGAGGGCATGCGATTTACTTGAACTCCCGTGATATCCAGCTTGGAAGAGGTGAGTCGATCGCTGATACAGCAAAAGTCCTTTCTTCATATCTGGATGCCATCATGATCCGTACATTTGAACATGAAAAGGTCGCCGAGCTCGCTGAACATGCAAGCGTGCCTGTCATCAACGGCTTATGCGATACCTATCATCCCTGTCAGGCGCTGGCGGACGTACTGACCATCTATGAATTGAAAGGTCAGCTCGCCGGATTGAAGGTTGTCTATATAGGGGACGGAAATAATGTCGCCCACTCCTTCATGATCCTTTGTGCCAAGCTTGGGATGGATGTCGTTGTTTCCTGTCCTAAAGGATATGAACCTGTTCAGGAAGTGATCGATGCCACTGTTGGACTGGCTAAAGCGAGCGGCGGAAGTTTTACACTCACTTATAATCCCGTGGAAGCCGCTGCTGGAGCAGATATCGTCTATACTGACGTCTGGGCCAGCATGGGTCAGGAAGAAGAGACGGCCGAACGCCTTCAGATATTTGAACCTTATCAGGTAAATGAAGAACTGCTGTCACATTCCTCGGACGATGTGAAATTCCTGCACTGCCTCCCTGCTCACCGCGGGGAAGAGGTGACAGCAGAAGTCATCGACGGAGGGAAGTCGGCTGTATTTCAGCAGGCGGAGAATCGACTGCATGTGCAGAAGGCGATTCTGTTGTCGGTGCTTTAAACATAATGAACAAACCGTTCCATTCGGTGGAGCGGTTTTTTTATGGAGTTATTTCTTAATGTGGCTCAGGTGTACATGTTATTTACTGTTATAATGGGTACATGTAATAATTTACCTGTTTGTGGAAGGGGGGATGAAAGTGATGGAACTCTTTTTATTCATGTTTTCAATTACTGCTGTCATCATACTATACCGTAAATCAGATAAAGAAGAGCCATACTTATTCTTGAAGCTTTTGGGATATACCATCCTTGGAGCATTCATGTTGGAAATAAACAGCGTGAAGCTTCCCCTTGGATTCGTTGTGTTCCTTTTGTTTTTTCGCGACATTCCAACCAATGCTTGGGGGAAAAAACGAGCGGCTTACCTGGGGCTTGCCATCTTTATGTTGTCCGTGATCATACCGTTTGTCGCGAAGGAATGGTATGAACGGCCGAGGACCGTGACGCTGCAGCAGACCAACTTTTACGAAGGCAGTCTGTTGGAAGAATGGAAGAATATCAAGAAGGAACTCGATGTGCAGAATGTGTATGGGGTAAAGTTGACCAATTTTAGAGTGGTCATCGATAAACAAGGGAATTATGAACGATTGGATTTATCGATGATCGATGAATCTCACCCATATACTGTCTTTTATTGGATACGTCTTTCAGAGGACGGAGAAGCGGTGAAGGTGAAAAGAAGCAGATACGAAGCGGAACAATGGAGAACATCACCTCATACAGAGGTTGATTTTGTCTTGACACAATTTGATCTCATAACAGAATCAATGTTGAAAGATGACCGTATGAACTACTATGAGTTGAACTCGGATGGACAACGAATGGGCTATGCCGTAAGGGACCGGGAGAACTTCCGAGTCGACACCGCAGGGAAAAAGGAACTTCAAAACAGCGAGCTTCCGGTTGATGGAATCGTAGTCGATGTATGCGGAACGGATGGAGCCATCGATGAACACGGGACGATTTTCGAATGTGATAAGAATGAACATTATCTCTTTGATGTGATGGAACGGGAAGTGGAATTGAATTCAGGGACCGTTCTGGAAGCTGCAAGGAAGATTTCTCCGCAGATAGACCAGTGGCTGACGGAACACGTCGGAGAGTATATTGGAAGTGAAAAAGATGGAGAGTTCATTCTGAGGATGGATGGCAAGGAAAAGCCGGTATCTGAACAGGAATATATAAAAGCATTAAAAGAAACACCGGTTGTCGAAGTCAAAGAAGAAGGCGAAAATAAGTGGAATGTGAAGGTAGAGAACCCTTATGGGGAGGCACCTCATGTGATGGAATTTGAATTAATAAGGGAAGGGCCGGAAGTTTTGGGGCTTCAATTCCGGTAATGAGGATCGATTGTTTTGGTGAGGAAAAAGCCGGCTGGAATTTTGTGTGCGGAAATCAACAGCTGCGAATATATGAGTCTGCAAAAAAAGTTCCTGCATGCCTCAGCCCGTTTCGTTTGTCTGTAAGTGTTTGCATAAGAGAAAATGGGAGAGAATAAGGAAAGCGAAACAATTGAGCGGACGCTGTCATATAGTGTAGGGAAAATCAGCATAAACTCGGAGGTGCCGGAAGTGAGTAAGCCAACGATTGATGATTACTTGGAAAATGGGATGTACGGTCAGAAACAGACGAAACCTGATGAACGGCGGAAATTTCTGGGGAGCTTGCGGGAACGGATCGTCATTGCCCTGACGCAGAATCAGGTGAGGGAGAAGAAGGTTTACCAGGAGGTCGAGCAAAGCCTCAAGGAACACTCGGGTGCCAAGCTTCTCTTGAATGGAAATATGAACTATAACTATCTTACGAAGTATATTAAACTTGCCAATCAGCATGGGGTATCCTTCTCTATGGTGACGAATAAAGAATCCCAAACCGATATCGGGCTGCTGCTTGCATACGACCACGCAATCAATAAAGACGAGATTTATGTCAAAAAGCAGTCAGATAAACCGGTTACTAAAGCTAAACCCAAAAAGAAGAACCTGTTTTCTTCTATTAAAGATAAGCTCTTTTAATGAAGAAATGTTCTAAACCGTTCCGCTGTCATGTTAGGATGAGCATGTGGTGGGGCGGTTTTTTATTAATGGAAGTATAAAAAACTGCCGCTTTAAAAAAGAAACCTATTCACAAACCCCAATCCAACAGTCATTCATGAACCTGCTCCTCCATCATGTTTACCTGCTGCAATCCACTTCATCCAGTCCTCGCCTATTGCTTTAACACCGCGAATTTTGGTATTATCAATAGTATTGTTAGTGTTCGAAATTATATGGAGGTGAAGAGGATGTCTAGAATTTCTGAAGATCAGGTGAAGCATGTTGCGCACCTTGCACGACTAGCCATCACGGAGGACGAAGCGAAAAAGTTTACAAGTCAATTAGATGCGATTATCGGGTTTGCCGAGCAGCTGAATGAATTAGATACAGAGAATGTGGAAGCGACAAGCCATGTTCTTGATATGAAGAATGTTATGCGTGAAGATAAGCCGGTAGAAGGGCTTCCGCGTGAAGAAGTGTTGAAGAACGCACCAGACAAACAGGATGGACAAGTACGCGTTCCATCGATTTTGGACTAAGGAGGGCAACTAATGTCATTATTTGATCATACATTATCAGAGCTTCATGAACTTTTACATAAAAAAGAAGTGTCTGTTTCAGATCTTGTCGACGAATCATACAAGCGAATCGATTCTGTCGAAGATAAAGTTAAAGCATTTCTAACTTTGGATGAAGAAAATGCACGTGCGAAAGCGAAAGAAATGGATGCTAAGCTTGGGACGGATGAATCGAAAGGTCTTCTTTTCGGAATGCCGATCGGAATCAAGGATAATATCGTCACAAAAGGTCTTCGTACGACATGTGCTAGTAAGATCCTTGAAAATTTCAACCCAATCTATGATGCAACGGTCATCAACAAATTACATAGTGCCGATACAATCACAATCGGAAAATTGAATATGGATGAGTTTGCCATGGGTTCATCGACTGAAAACTCAGGCTTCCAGAAAACAAGCAATCCTTGGAATCTTGAAACGGTTCCTGGCGGATCTTCAGGTGGTTCTGCAGCTGCGGTTGCGGCTGGGGAAGTTCCATTTTCACTTGGTTCCGATACAGGCGGATCAATCCGTCAGCCGGCATCGTTCACGGGTACTGTAGGTTTGAAACCTACTTACGGACGTGTATCTCGTTTCGGACTTGTGGCATTTGCATCTTCACTTGATCAAATCGGACCGATCACACGCAACGTAGAAGACAATGCTTATTTATTGCAGGCAATTGCAGGTCTTGATCCGAACGATTCCACTTCAGCGAACGTTGAAGTACCTAACTATGCAGAAGCATTGACGGGCGATATCAAAGGTCTGAAAATCGCTGTACCGAAGGAGTACCTGGGCGAAGGTGTAGGCGAAGAAGCTCGCCAATCTGTTCTTGCTTCTCTTAAAGTATTGGAGAGCCTCGGAGCAACTTGGGAAGAAGTTTCACTTCCGCACTCCAAATATGGCGTATCCACTTATTACCTATTGGCATCTTCTGAAGCGTCTGCAAACCTTGCGCGTTTTGACGGTGTCCGCTACGGCTACCGCTCGCCGAACGCCGACAATCTTCTTGATCTTTACAAGAAGACGCGTGCCGAAGGTTTCGGTGACGAGGTAAAGCGCCGTATCATGCTTGGTACGTTCGCACTCAGCTCGGGTTATTATGATGCTTATTATAAAAAAGCACAGCAGGCCCGCACGCTGATCAAGAAAGACTTTGAAGATGTATTTGCAAAATATGATGTCATTGTTGGACCGACAACACCTACTCCTGCGTTCAAAATCGGTGAAAAGATCGATGATCCACTTACAATGTACGCAAATGATATCCTGACGATCCCGGTTAACCTTGCAGGTGTACCAGGAATTTCTGTTCCAAACGGTTTCTCTTCAAACGGACTCCCGCTTGGACTGCAAATCATCGGGAAGCACTTTGATGAAAGCACAATCTACCGCGTAGCACATGCATTCGAGCAGGCTACAGACTTTCATAAGAAAAAACCACAACTGTAAGGGGTGAAATCAATGAACTTTGAACCAGTAATCGGACTAGAAGTCCACGTAGAATTAAAGACCGACAGTAAAATGTTCTCGCCTGCTCCGAACCACTTCGGTGCAGAGCCGAACACCAATACAAACGTGATCGACCTTGGATATCCTGGCGTACTTCCGGTGGTGAACAAGCGTGCCATCGAATTCGGTATGAAAGCGGCCATGGCATTGAACTGTGAAATCGCACAGGATACGAAGTTTGACCGTAAGAACTATTTCTACCCGGATAACCCGAAAGCATACCAAATTTCTCAATTCGACAAGCCGATCGGTGAAAACGGCTGGATCGAGATCGAAGTGAATGGCGAGAAGAAACGCATCGGCATCACCCGCCTTCACCTTGAGGAGGATGCAGGTAAGCTGACGCACTCAGGCGACGGTTATTCCCTTGTCGACTACAACCGTCAGGGAACTCCTCTGATCGAGATCGTTTCAGAGCCGGACATCCGCACGCCGGAAGAAGCGTATGCGTATCTTGAAAAACTGAAATCCATCATCCAATACACAGGTGTTTCCGACTGTAAGATGGAAGAAGGATCCCTGCGCTGTGACGCGAACATTTCCCTTCGTCCAATCGGACAGGAGAAGTTCGGTACGAAGGCTGAGCTTAAGAACTTAAACTCCTTCAACTTTGTTAAAAAAGGGTTGGAATACGAAATCGTACGTCAGGAAAAAGTCCTTTTATCCGGCGGGCTGATCCAACAGGAAACACTCCGTTTCGACGAATCGACAGGTAAAACGATCCTGATGCGCGTTAAAGAAGGATCGGATGATTACCGTTACTTCCCAGAGCCTGATCTTTTGAACCTGCACATCGACCAAGAGTGGATGGACCGTATCCGCGCGGAAATCCCTGAACTTCCTGATGCGCGTAAACAGCGCTATGTGGAAGAATTGGGACTGCCTGCATACGATGCGATGGTACTGACATTAACAAAAGAAATGTCCGATTTCTTCGAAGAAACGGTAAGTGAAGGGGCAGAAGCGAAGCTGGCATCCAACTGGCTGATGGGTGAAGTATCGGCTTACATGAACGCACAGCAAAAGGAACTTCATGATCTTAAACTGACTCCTGCAGGTCTTGCCGGCATGATTCAGCTGATCGAAAAAGGAACGATTTCTTCCAAGATTGCCAAGAAGGTATTCAAAGAGCTTGTTGAAAACGGTGGAGATCCTGAACAGATCGTAAAAGATAAAGGTCTTGTTCAAATCTCTGACGAAGGAGCCCTTCTGAAGATCGTCACTGAAACACTGGATAACAATCCACAATCGATCGAAGACTTCAAAAACGGTAAAGACCGTGCGATCGGATTCCTGGTCGGTCAAATCATGAAAGCAACCAAAGGGCAGGCGAACCCGCCGCTCGTAAACAAACTGCTTCAACAGGAAATTCAAAAACGCTAAATTTCATCATTTCAAGGCCCGTCCCTCGCTGCTTTAAAGCGGCAGAGAGGCGGGTCTTTTTTGTGTGGAATTAGATGGAAATTATAAAAGAGTGGTAAAAACACTCTTCGTTTTATTCAAATTTTCCTAAAATGGGTACTTTTAAGGGTTTTTATGTAGGTATTTAGGCACAGAGTTGAGAAAGTTAATAAACGGGTATTTAGACTCATTCGGTGGATGGCGGGCTTGTACTATAGTTTTATCTACAGTTTGAAAAGTTAGAAAATTCTTAAAAAGAGGTGTTGTAATTGAAGAAAAAAGTCGTAGCATTAAGTTTAACAGCAGGTTTGATGATGGGGCCGGTATTCTCAGCGGATGCATTGGGTGCTCCTGACCTGAGCCAGAAAGTGAATTTCAATGAAAAAATCGGGGCTCCGCAATTCATTTCAGGGAAGCTGACGAAGCCTTCTGCCAACTCGCCTGAAAAAATCGTAATGGATTATTTCAATCAAAAACAGGACGTGTTCAAGTTCAAGGGAGATGCGAATCTTTCTTTCAAAGTGGTAGAAAAGAAGAAAGATAATCTTGGATATACATATCTTCGCGTTCAGCAAATGTATAAAGGGACTCCTGTATATGGTGCCGTATTGACAGCCCATGTAAACAAGGAGGGAGTATTAACTGCGGTATCCGGTGCACCGGTTCCGAATCTTGCAGATAAGAAAACTCTTAAAGCAGCGAAAAACGTATCGAAGCAAGATGCGGTAACGGCGGGTGAAAAAGACCTGGTCGCAGAGCTTGGAAGTGAGCCGTCTTATGAATATGCGCCTAAATCAAAATCCGTTATCTATGTAAAAGATGGAAGTGCCCATCAAGCCTATCTTGTAAACTATAATTTCCTGGATCCAAAGCCGGGCAACTGGAATTACTTCATTGATGCGGCGAGCGGAGAGATCTTGGATAAAGTAAATGAGATTCATGAAGCAAACGGAAAAGCCGGTAAACCGGGCGGACCGGGTGCAGTCGGATCTGATACGGTCGGCTCCGGAACAGGGGTACTTGGTGACACGAAGTCATTAAATACGTATCTTTCATCCTCCACATATTATTTACAGGATAATACGAGAGGAGGCGGGGTCTTTACGTATGATGCCAGTAACCGCCAGCGTTTACCGGGATCCCTTTGGGCAGATGCCGACAACCAGTTCCATGCAAGCTATGATGCAGCGGCAGTCGATGCTCATTACTATGCAGGTCAAACATATGATTATTATTTAGATACTCATAACCGTAACAGCTATGATGGCAACGGTGCGGCTTTGGAATCCACGGTCCACTACGGAAGAAGCTACAATAACGCATTCTGGAACGGCCAGCAAATGGTATACGGTGATGGGGACGGCTCGACATTCGCTCCACTATCTGGAGGCCTTGACGTCGTGGCGCATGAATTGACTCATGCCGTGACAGATACAACGGCGGATCTAATCTATCAAAACGAGTCTGGAGCGATCAATGAATCGATGTCGGATATATTTGGAACGCTGCTTGAATACCATACAGGTAATAATCCAGATTGGGAGATCGGGGAAGATATTTACACACCGGGACAAAGCGGGGATGCACTGCGCTCCATGTCAGATCCAACGAAATACAATGATCCGGATCACTATTCCGTAAGATATACCGGCACAGGCGATAATGGCGGTGTCCATATCAACAGCGGTATCGGAAACAAAGCGGCTTATCTATTGAGCCAGGGAGGCACTCACTATGGCGTGAGTGTGACGGGTATCGGAACAGATAAAGTTGGTGACATCTACTACCGTGCATTGACTCAATACCTGACTCCATCTTCTACATTCAGCCAGCTTCGTTCAGCTGCAGTCCAATCGGCGACTGACCTTTACGGTTCTGGAAGTGCTGAAGTGGCAAGTGTAAATGTTGCATTTGATGCAGTCGGTGTTTATTAATCCATTGTTTGTTTAGTTGAGAGGAGGGCTTCGGCTCTCCTTTTATGTTTGTGGAAGGATAATCTAAATCACATCGCTTATCCCTGCATCCTATACCGGGCAAAAATAAAAACCAAGTACAATATACTTGGCGTGCGAATTCACCTATTCAGTTCAACCCATGACGGACGGAATAAACAATCAGAAAATCTTCCAAACTCATCTCAAAACAGCACCTGGTTATGCCTGTTTCCTGCCTTTTTCCAAGATCTTTTTTGCCATTCGATAGTACATATCTGCTTCTGCCTTTGAATCAGCGCTTTTTAGCTGCATCATATAGTTTTGGAATCGAAGTTTGTCGACAGACGAGACTTTCATCACAATTTTTCTCATTTTGGCTCTCCTTTGGTGGACAAATTTGCGTCCAATTATCTATTCTGAATATTCTGTAAATAATATATAATAATAGTAAATGATTCCAGAGGGTGGATAGAATGTCCTTAATTGAAGTGATCTTGTTGCCAATGTTGATGGGCGGTATCGGGGGCTTAGGACATATTCTGATTTTCAAAAATGGTCATTTCACCTTTCCAAGAAAGTTTATCGATGACCAGGGTGAGAAGCACTACCTTTTTGGCTCAACCAAGGATATTATCATAGGCGTTCTAGCAGGTTACCTCTCTGTACTTCCAGTCATTGACACGATCCCGATGTGGTATACGATTTACATTAGTTTATTATCCGGAATCGGGGGAAGTTCCGTCATTACCAGAAAAATTGAACAGAATTTAGCTAACACGAAAGCATCCTATATCCAAGAGCTATCACAATATCAGCTCGAATTGACCTCTAAGGGAGGATCTTCAAATCACAATGAGGTGAAACCTGTTGGCAAAGTGGAAGAAAAAGAGAATCAAGGTTGAACTGCCGCCTGAAGATTATGAGAAAGCGAATCTTTATATGAAAAGACTGAAGGAGGCGGACAGTGTAATCGAGCTGAACTACTACTATAAAAAAGTGGCAGAGATAATAGAGAGTTCCAGACATTTTGAAGATGGTTCAATTGAAAAATAATCCTATAACCATATACATTAACCAAAAAGAAGAGGATTAAACTGACTTTTGAGTCAGCTTTTTTTGTGAGAGTATGTTTTTCGTTTTTCTGTAAAGAACGTAGATTCTATAAGGACAATAGTTTAAAAACACCCTATTCCCCACTGGATCTTTCTTAGAATAGCCTAACGGCTATTCTTTTTTTATTGTATCAGCTATCATTTAGTGTTGATTCATATGGAGTGAATACGGGGAGATGACTGCTTTATCGTGGACATTTACATGTCAGCCGTTAAAGCACCTAACTTAATTTTATTGATTAAGTGATCTTTCAAGAGAACTGCTTTCTTATATTATATTCCTACAGGCATATTCGTACAATTGAAATTTTTAAAGATATCTCACACGGAAATCAACAGCGATGTTCAGCTAAAGGAATCAGCGTAAATAGATATTACTTGTGGAATTAAGTAAACATGAATAAGATATAGAGAGAAAATGAGAAAGAGTATGTGTTATTTTTATAGATATGCACCTTGAGGAGGAGTATAAATGAACTTGCAAGATTGGTTCGACAAAGGGATGTCACCAAGTGAATATTTAGAATATATGAAAACTCACAAAGAAAATACATTGTCTATCTTAAATAAATTTACGATTCCCGGCGAAGACAAAGAGGTACTGGCAGCCCTTGCCGGTCAATCTCTACGTGTAATCGTGCTCACGGAAGATTGGTGCGGCGATGCAATGCTGAATATTCCAATCCTGCTGAAGGTCGCTGAAGAGGCTGAAATGGATGTGAAGATGATTCTCCGCGATCAGAATTTGGAACTCATGGATCAATACCTCACCAACGGTACATCAAGGGCGATCCCGATCTTTATATTCATTGATGAGCATGGTGAAGAGAAGACTGTATGGGGTCCGAGAGCACCCATGGTGAAAAAAATCGTCGATGATGAGAGAGCGAAATTGCCGCCGAAGGATCATGAACAATTTCCAGAGAAGCAAAAAGAAATGATTGAACGCTTAACAGCCCAATACATCAAGGATAAAAACATCTGGGACGAAGTTTATGAAAGTCTTAAGACAACCCTGGTTCAGAAAGTATTGATGTAAAAAGAAGCACAAAAGCCGAGGAGAACCTGTTCTCCCGGCTTTTTTTCTGGAAGGACATCTGAACGCTTCAATTCCTCATGAAGAAACAGGAAGAATTATTTATGCTTTTATTAAGCCTGTGGGTTCCCGTTATAATAGGTATGGTATAAAGTGCCCTGCTGGTTGGAACTTTTTCCCGGTTCACGAAAGACGTAATTCACGGTACTATGGTATAGGATGAGGAGTTGAAGCATCATGATTCACCAAAAAACAAATACGATTGTCATTGAATCACTGGATAAATTTCCCCATAAAATTCACATTAAATTGGGAGACATCCTTCGTGAAAGAGGATTGACACAAGGTGATTTACATCGCTTGACAGGTTTACGGGTAGCGACGATCAATGAACTAGTTAATTTCAAGAAAAAATCATTAACAGTTGCTCACCTTGTTTCTATAATGATCGCTCTTCGCATCACCGATATTCGTGATCTTATTGAAATCGAATTCGATGAAGAGGTACAAGCCTACTTTAAAGATGAAAACGAGCGAATGAAGAACGGGTTCACTCCAGACCTGACGAAAACAGCAGAGACGAACGTAAAGCGCATCGCAGCTGGAGTCAAAAACTAAATCACCAACATATTTCAAGGCCATCTCTAATGGGCCTTTTTTTCTTGTCTTCTTATTGAGGGACGGTCCTTTATCGCGCTAAAGGCCCGTCCCTCACTGCATTAAAGTAAAAGTGAAGATGACATGAAAACGTAACGTGATTTGGAAGGAATTTGGTTTATGATAGGAGAAGAAGTATGAAAGGCAGGATACCGTAGTTTTTGGTTGAATCCATACCTTTACGGGATTATCATAATATACATAGCTTGGAGTAGAAAGAGTGATAGGATGAACGCTGTAGAAAAGTACGTTAACTACTTGAACATGGAAGTTGAGCAGCCTACGATAAATTATTTACAACGATTGATTCAACAGCATCTTATTCGAATCCCATATGAAACCTTCAGTAAATTTTATTATTTCTCAAAAGGGGGCTCCTATGTCCCTTCTCTTGAAGATTTTACAGAACATTTGTATTCAAAGGGCTGGGGAGGAACATGCTTCACCCTGAATATCAATTTCGGAAGGCTTTTAAAAGAATTAGGCTTCGATTGCCGATTTGTAAGGGTGAAGCCGGGGCATCTTGGCCTGATGATCAAGATTGATGGCAAAAACCTGTACGTAGATGTTGGTTACGGTTCACCCATCATGAAACCGGTTGATCTGGAATCCAGACATAAACATCTTCTGCACGGGTTCGGTGAAGAAATCATCTTCACTCAACGAGATCAGTATGAGTTCGAGGTGGATCGCCGTTCAAATGGAAAATCCTTCGTGAAGAAACTGATCGAGTGGGTGCCGCTTGAAGAAGAAGATCTACTAAAGGATATTGAAGCATCCTATGAGGATACAGATGATAATATCACGATGAGACGCATCACAGCCGTGCGTTTTCAGGGAAATCAATGCTATTTTCTCCGCAACCATACGCTGAAGGTCATGACATACCGCAACATCCGTGAATATCAAATGAAGGACCTGGACAAGTGGAGAGAAATGATTCAGGAAGTATATCATTTCGACGGCAGTTCCCTTCAGGACTCCCTGCAATTCCTTGAACACCGCAATATCAAGCTGTTTTCATAAGCCACCTTGAATGATCCGTTCATTCACGGTGGCTTTTTTGTTGTTTTGGGGACATACTTTCCTTCCTAAGGACTACTCTAATCACGGTTTAAGTATCATAAAAATAAAGAGAAGGACTCCCAATGAGGAGGCAAGATAGAATCGTCGATAAATGCTTATCAGTGCAGTTTGAATCTCTTCTGGCGGAGCACCTGTGAGCTCAAGATTTTCTGGACGCTCGAGCCATTCATTCACTTTTTTCGTCGGAGGCGTGATAAAGCCGATTACGATGATTTGAATGAGAATATAGAGAATCAAGGAGCCAAGCAGCCAAATTTGAGTGAATGAGCCGTAATCTCCCACTAGAACAAGGGCGATTCCTGTCAAGACAGCAATACTTCCGCCTATTTTGGGGAAGAATTCTAATAACTTGCTGTATTTCATCGCGATGCGCAGTTCACCTACATCCTTATCCGGCCTCGTCAAAAGGTGCGCGAAGAACGTGGGGCCGACACCGATGATGGCAGAAAGCACGTGAATCAGAATCAATACCTTCATAAATGACCTCCATTACTAGATATTATGCAATCTCTTATTAGTACGATAGTTGGAGAGTTTTTATGAAAGACTCTTTTCTAAAAGATGCGGATCGGGAGGTTAAAATGCTCACAGACTGCCAGCGCAAAGCGAAGTCTTGCACGGGAACGGGCAGCGGTGGATTTCGCATCAGTTACTCGAGGTACTCATAAAGTCATAAAACCTTCTTTATTTTCCTATATTTTTATTAGATTTTTTTCCGGAAAAGAGTTATGATATGGAGCGGTAGATGCTAAGTATGAATGACGGCATCTATTTGTTATTTTATAAAGCAGGACGCAGCACAGCGTTATTGCAAGTGAAGACTTATTTTTATATGATGTTAAAAGATGGAATTTGAACATAATCTCCGAGATCAGGCAATTTAAAATAAAGATTAGGATGATGGGGTATGAAACGCGCAAGAATTATATATAATCCTACTTCAGGCCGGGAGCTCTTTAAAAAGCATCTTGCCGAGGTATTAATTAAACTGGAACAGGCTGGTTACGAAACATCTGTTCACGCTACGATCTGTGAAGGCGATGCGACGGAAGCCGCCCGAATCGCTGTTGAACGTAAATACGATATCGTCGTCGCTGCAGGCGGGGACGGGACGTTGAATGAAGTGGTAAATGGCCTGGCAGAACAGGAATACCGTCCGAAACTTGGAATCGTGCCGATGGGAACGACCAATGATTTTGCAAGGGCACTCCATATTCCGAGAGACATCGGACAGGCAATCGATGTCATCACAAAAGGTGAAACCATTCCTGTGGACATCGGACGCATGAATGACCGTTATTTCATCAATATTGCCGGCGGCGGCCGAATCACTGAGCTGACATATGAGGTCCCAAGCAAACTCAAGACCATGATCGGACAGCTTGCTTATTATTTAAAAGGCATTGAAATGCTGCCATCCATCAAGCCGACAGATGTCAGGATCGAGTATGATGGAAAGCTCTTTGAAGGAGAAGCGATGTTGTTCTTGATCGGACTCACCAATTCGGTCGGCGGCTTTGAGAAGCTCGCACCGGATGCGTCCATCAACGACGGTTTGTTCTCACTATTGATCCTGAAGAAAACGAATCTCGCTGAATTTATCCGCATTGCTTCACTTGCTGTGCGGGGTGAGCACGTGAAAGACCCGAACGTCATTTACACGCAGGCGAACCGGATCAAGATTCAAGCCAAAGAAAAAGTGCAGCTGAACGTGGACGGTGAACTCGGAGGCGTCCTTCCTGCAGAATTTGAAAACTTATACCGCCACCTTGACGTATTTGTCCCTCTGGACAAGATCCGTCCAGAGGATAAGGCGCTTTAATTGTTTGTGAAAAGGAATGCCCATAATGATTGCGGCGTTCCTTTTTTTGTGTGCTGGTAATTTGTTTGATTTCATATGGGCTGGTGTAAAATTTTGGTAAGTGACGGAATTAATTTTAAAACTCGAAGATTATCGGGTGAAACTGGAAGATTTCCAGTGGAAACTAAAAGATTATCGTGGAAAACTCGAAGATTATCACCCAAAAACGAAAGAATCAAGACCAAAGTCAGCATCACAATCCACTGCCGGGTCAAAAAAACGGCCTCCCGGTACGCATCCGGGAGGCGGTTTTCATCAAATTTCTATCGAACCAATATAAACACTAAAAATGCCAGCGGGAATCCAACCAGAAAGCCCCACCCGATCTGCTGTTTATGGCGGAAGGGCACCATTCTGACGATGAATGAAAGGATATGTGCGATAATCACAAATACAAATGCCCATATCAGCTGACCGACAACAAATACGAATAAATAAGACAGTACAGATTGTTTGTTTAATACAAGTGATATCCCGAACCCAAAAGTCAGGGTTAGAAAGGTGAGCCCCATCAAGATATAAGGGAGCCACCAGCGGCGTGATTTTAATGCGAAAAGCACACCGAGAAACACATTCCCTACCAGGATCAGGTTTACTAAGATGTCTGGATTCATATGATCAACCTTCTTTTTTTATTGTTCTTTTTTAAACTTTATTTTAAGAAAAATATGCGTGCGGGCTTGCCGGTCCATAGATCGTTCAACCCGTAGAAACCGTGAGTAAAAGCAACATTTACAAAAAGGTCCACGTTCCCTTTATCCTTACCCATTTCACTTCAAACAAGGTAAGTTTTTACATTATCCACGGCTTCTTTCTCTTAAAATATCTTTCTATACTAGCAACTCTCTACAATCCATTTCAAGCGATAACATGAAGCTTCCAGAAATAGTTAGGAGTGATTGTTTCCCTGAGACCACCGTTGTGTTAAAGTGAGAAAAAAAGAATGTCGGAAAGCAATAGTCAAGGGAGGAGTGGATTTCATGTATATCGTACATTCAACATTCGTCGTTCCGGATGATAAGGCGGAAGAAGTCATATCAATCTATCATTCACGTTCCGGGCTGGTGGATGAAGCAGAGGGGTTTCAGCGATTCCTGCTGCTTCAAAATGAAAAGAAGCCCGGCGAAATCACCGTCCATATGGAGTGGGATACGAAGGAGCATTTCATGACATGGATACAAAGTGAGGACTACAAGCGGATTCATGAGCTTGAAAAAAAGTATCCTGATCAGGAACTCGCATCGATCATCCCATCGATTGATAAATATAAGGTGGTGGCTTACTGATGGAAAATAAGTATAAGTCTGTGATTGAACGTGCGGTTATGAAACTTTATGAACGCTATCCTGAACTGCAGGAAAGATTCGGGGAAATGGGAAAGCAGAAATGTTATGAAGATAATGTCCACCATTTTAATTACCTCCAAACGACAGCTGCGGCAGGGGATGAAAAGGTCTTTATCGACTATGCACTATGGCTGAATAATGTGTTGATCAGCAGAGGCATGAAATCCGATCATCTGAT
Organism: Rossellomorea sp. NS-SX7; assembly: GCF_052828565.1. Taxonomy (NCBI): domain Bacteria; kingdom Bacillati; phylum Bacillota; class Bacilli; order Caryophanales; family Bacillaceae; genus Rossellomorea; species Rossellomorea sp. NS-SX7. The sequence goes on from NZ_CM128249.1 coordinate 115,357, forward strand.
CGATAACTTTGTATGCATCCTTGAAGCCTTGGAAGAGAGTGACAGCGAGGAAGCCGACAGTTTTCAGGATTATCTGAATGCCGGTATCAGGGCCATCCGTGAGAATGATTTGGCACAGCAGCTGCAAAAAGGATAAATGGGAAAAAACATCGAAAACGGAATGTGTTCGGTGTTTTCTTTTTTTAAAATAAGTAATCTCGAGAATTGTCCAGCTTCAGGGCTAAGAGGTACATGTCACAAGTCAAACCGGCCATGAAGGCAAAGAGCGCCTTCGTGCCTGATTCGCCTTATATCACCCGCCTCCGCTTTAAGATGGATTTCAACATGTATATCCCATTATGGTACAATCAGTAGAGTCTTAAATAGGAATCAGAAAAGGAAGATCACTATGAGTAAAAAAGCACCTGTTCAAAAGAATGATTATATAGATGACGCTTATTTCGAGGATTTGACGCATGACGGCAACGGAGTGACGAAGGTAGACGGTTATCCCTTATTCGTTCCCGATGCCCTCCCCGGTGAAGAAGGCAAGGTGAAGGTCGTAAAACCAAGCAAGGGCTACGGGTTTGGCCGATTGGTGGAACGAACGAAGGAAAGTCCATATCGCCAGGAGCCGCCTTGCCCGATTTACAAGGAATGCGGAGGCTGCCAGATCCAGCATATGACGTATGAAGGCCAGCTGCAGGCGAAAGAGAAGAATGTCCGCGACGTGATGCAGCGTATCGGTAAACTTCATGACGTCAAGGTCCATGAAGTGCTTGGGATGGAGGAGCCGTGGCGCTACCGGAATAAGGCACAGGTACCGGTCGGGGAAAAAGACGGCCGATTTGTGGCAGGTTTCTATCAGAAGCGCAGCCATGAAATCATCGATATGGATAAATGCATCATTCAATATGAAAAAAATGATGAAGTGATCCAGCATGTAAAAAACATCTGCCAAGAGCTCGGTATCTCTCCATACGAAGAAAAGAAACATAAAGGGACACTCCGCCATATCATGACCCGCACAGCGTACACGACAGGTGAGGTCATGGTCGTTCTTGTGACGAGAACAAATGAGCTTCCTCATAAGGATAAAATTGTTGAAGAACTCGTCAAGAACATTGAAGGGTTGAAGTCCATCGTCCATAATGTGAACGGTAAAAAGACGAATGTGATCATGGGTGACACGACCCGCGCTTTATGGGGGGAGGAAGTCATTCACGATATGATCGGCGAAGTGAAGTTCGCGATTTCTGCACGATCCTTTTATCAAGTCAACCCTGAACAGACGAAGGTATTGTATGAGAAAGCGTTGGAGTATGCTGATCTGGGAGGAGAAGAAACGGTGATCGACGCGTATTGCGGAATCGGCACCATCTCGCTCTTCCTTGCCCAAAAAGCGAAGAAAGTGTACGGCGTTGAAATCGTTCCGCAGGCGATTTCGGATGCCAAACAGAATGCCGCACTAAACAATATGACAAACGTTGAATTCAAAGCAGGTCCTGCTGAAGTCGTCATACCGGATTGGTACGAAGAAGGAATCAGCGCGGATGTACTCGTCGTCGACCCGCCGAGGAAAGGATGCGATGAAGCACTTCTTAACACCATTTTAGCCATGAAGCCAAAGAAAGTTGTCTATGTATCCTGCAACCCTGCAACCCTGGCGCGCGACCTTCGTATCCTCGAAGACGGCGGCTATAAAACAACGGAAATCCAGCCGGTGGACATGTTCCCGCAGACGATGCACTGTGAGGCAGTCGCGAAAATTGAGCTGGTTCAATAAATCATAGTCGAGGCGAAGCATATGTATCTCACCATTACAGAAACAGCAGAGTACTTGTCCCTGCCCGAATCATATATAGAAGCAATGATCCATGAGAATAAAATAAGGGCGGTCCATGATGGAGAACAATATTTGATCTATCGCGAACAATTCAACCAGCACCTCGCGCAAATGGAAAAAGCAAAGAAACAGCTGGCCGAATATCTGAGCGAGCCGATTCCGGAAGATCCGGACGTGAAGGATGAGGATTGATAATCAGTATTAATCCAACAATAGAAGAAAACCAATTGAAAGTTAGTTTTACGGTTTGGAAAAGGTATCTTTTAGTCGGATAAAAGTGGAAAAGGTATTGTAGAGACTGGTTCCACTTAAAAATATTGAGGCAGGAGCCAGGAAAAACAGGATCAATTTAAGGAATTGCGCCGGAATTAGGATTATTGCGCCAGTTTTTAAATTATTGAGCCACTTGTCGAATTTTCTCTAACGGCAACAAAATCAGAACCCACCCAAAATAACCAGAACAGGAGAATCCCATGAACGGACAGCAGCGAGCAAATATCAAACCGGGACTTCAAGTTGAAATCGTCCTGAAAAAAGACCAGCGCAGCGGTAAGCTGACACAGGGAGTCGTGAAAGACATACTGACGAACTCGGCCAATCATCCTCACGGAATCAAAGTGAGACTCCAAGACGGTCAAGTTGGAAGAGTGAAAAACATACTATCATAAAAAAAGAAGGATGGTCCTTTAGTCAATTAAAGGAGCATCCTTCTTTTTTTGCATCCAAGTACAATCACATTAAAAGCCCCAAACTCCCTGAAGAGTTTGGGGCTCCGACACAACTCCTATTTAAAACAGCTTCGGCAATTCATTTATCATCGTATAAACACCCATATAAGACATGGCAACTACAATGAGAAGGCCGAATACAGTCATCCAGATCGGATGTTTGTAGTCTCCGACGATTTTTTTCTTGTGTGCTGCCAGAAGCATGACGCCAAGTGCGATCGGGAGGATCAATCCGTTCAAAGCACCGACAAGGATCATGACGGCAACAGGTTTTCCGATCGAAATAAATACGATTGTCGATATGACGATGAATCCGATGATCAGCCACTTATGGTATTTTTCCAACACCGGGCTGAATGTGCGGATGAAGGAAACGGAGGTGTATGCTGCACCGACTACGGATGTAACGGCCGCAGACCACATGACGATTCCGAACATTTTATAACCGATGTTTCCGGCAGCAAGATTGAAGACGGATGCCGGAGGGTTTGAAGGGTCGATTTGCAGACCCTGTGCGACGATTCCAAGTGAAGCAAGGAATAAAAAGATACGCATGAGCGACGCGATCCCGATGGCAGAAACAGAGCTCTTCGTAATTTCTGGAAGTGCTTTTTTTCCGGTGATGCCTGCTTCCAGTAACCGGTGTCCGCCCGCGAATGTGATGTAGCCGCCGACCGTACCGCCTACAAGCGTGATGATAGCCATGAAGTCAATCGAATCCGGCATGAATGTTTTCGTGACCGCTTCTCCCACAGGAGGACTTGAAGTGAACATCACATAAAGCGTAAGCAGGATCATTAAAAATCCGAGAATCTGTGCAAACTTGTCCATCAATCTGCCTGCTTCTTTAAAAAGGAAGATTCCGACAGCGACAAGGCCGCTGAAAAGAGCCCCCATCTCGGGAGAAACCCCGAATAAGACATTTGTTCCTAGACCGGCTCCGGCGATGTTTCCGATATTAAATGCGAGACCGCCGGCGACGATTAGAAATGCTAAGAAATATCCCAGTCCGGGCAGGATGTCATTGGCGATGTCCTGTGCCCTTTTTTCAGATATGGCGATGATCCTCCAAATATTTAACTGAGCACCGATATCAATAATGATGGAAATGAGGATGACAAACCCGAAGCTTGCCGCCAATTGTTCCGTGAAGACAGTCGTCTGGGTCAGGAACCCCGGCCCGATTGCCGAGGTGGCCATTAAAAAGGCTGCGCCCAGAAGCACGCTGATATTTGATTTTTTCATGTGTTTCTCTCCTTTGCTGTAGGTTCTAAGGTCGTCTATTTAATTTTCAATGCAATCCCTTGCTTCAGATGGCGCAGCTGCTTTTCCAAGTCTACAAGGAGCTTCTGTGCCTCCTCAAGGGTTATGCGTGTAAAGGAAAGCTCTTCACCCGGTTTGGTCTGGGCGATAAGAGGGAGGTCGATTGAAGCGATCTGACCAATACGTGGATATCCTCCCGTTGTTTGCCTGTCTGCTAAAAGAATAATAGGATTGCCATCCGAAGGCACCTGAATGGTTCCAAAGGCCACTGCTTCGGAAATCATATTGCGGTCTTGCTCAAGGGCAAGCGGTGCCCCATCCAATCGATAGCCCATGCGGTCTGATTGCGGGGATACCTTGAATGGTTCTTTAAAGAACGCCTTTCTGCTTTCTTCCGTGAAAAGATCGTACTCCGGTCCTTCCACCACTCTTATAGCCTTTTGAGGCTGATGTATGGAAATGAACTCGGAGGATATCGACCAGTCGATTTCCGTATATGGCCTGTCCTCCAAATAAGGAGTCAAATACTCCACCATGTCTTTGGAATCCTCAAGAAGCTCACCAGAATGAAGCATATCTCCTTCTTTTAAGCCGCGGCCGTCACAGCCGCCGATTTCTGCCCGCAAATAGGTGGAACGGCTGTTCATGACTGCTGGTACATCGACCCCGCCTGCAATGGCAAGGTAAGAACGTGCGCCGCTTTTGCATCTCCCGAATTTTAAGGTTGAGCCCTTCTTAACGAGAACGGATTGCCATAATGGAACAGGCTGTCCGTCTATGGAAGGGGACAAGTCGCCTCCGCAAATGGAAATGAGCGAGGTCTCCTGAAATTGGAGTACCGGCCCGGTCAGGGTCATCTCAATCACTGCATTGTTCTCATCATTCCCCACAAGCCAGTTGGAAATTCGGTGCGCAATCGGGTCCATACTGCCGCTGACGATGACGCCGTATCGTTGAAATCCATATCTTCCGAGGTCCTGTACGGTAGAAAGGAGGCCAGGTTTTACAACTTTTATCATGCTTTTCCCTCCATTTCTTTAAATTCATTTTCTGAAATCGGAACGAATTTAATGTGGTCTCCTGCTTGAAGAAGACTGGGGGTATCTTCATCCGGCTGGAATAATGAAAGGGGGGTCCGGCCGATGAGCTGCCATCCTCCAGGTGTTTCAATCGGGTAAACGCCTGTCTGATTACCGGCTATTCCCACCGAACCTGCCGGGATTTTCAATCGCGGTGAGTTTCTTCTTGGCGTGGCTAAATCGGGATCCAAACCTCCCACATAAGGGAAGCCCGGGGCAAATCCGATCATATATACAAGATAGTCACCTTTTGTATGCTTGGAAATGACCTCTTCCATCGTAAGCCCATGGATGTGTGCCACCTCTTCTAAATCAGGGCCGTATTCTCCCCCGTAGCATACAGGGATTTCTATGACTCTGGCAGAAGCAGAAACATGTTCGAAGTCGTCAGAAAGTAAATCTGATAAGATGGAACATACTCCCTCGTAAGGAAGTTCGGCATTTCTTTCCTGTAAAACGGTCATCGGATCATAATAAAGGGTGACCGTCGTAAAAGCTGGAATTAGATCGACGAGCCACTTTTGAGGATTTTTTTCTAAAAATGATGTCACTTTCTTTACTTTTTCGTGAGTGTCAATTTCAATTGCATCTCCCAATTGAATGACGACTGCACTGTCACCTAATGGACGCAAAGAGTAGTTCAAGTTGTTTCCTCCTTATTGGCAAATGTATATTTATGTCAATTTATAAATAAAAATTCAAATATAAATAGCATGTGTAATTTTTCTGAACTTTTGGTCATGTTGTCTATTATAGTATAAATCGAGAACTTTTCAACGCGGGTTTTCTTATAGATAAGTAATTCATGAGGATCAGAATGTATATCATAAGTCAGGTCAGGTGCATACAGACTGATCATTTTGGCATATTTCACATGGAACCGGGAAGAAATCGGGATTGAATTTTTTGTAAGAAAATAGCAGGAATCTCTGAGCCGAAATCATATATCTTTTACCTGGAATGTGCTATTATTTAGTAATTCGAAATAAATTTGGGCTATTCCCGAGAATAGATGAATAATAGAAAGGGGGATTTCCTGTGACGAAAATAAAAGAACCTCTATGGACAAGGTCTTTTATCATGTTAATGGTAGGAAATCTTTTTGTATTTATGTCGTTTCAAATGCTGATCCCGACATTGCCTCCATATATAAAGTCCCTTGGTGCGTCAGGCCTGGAAATAGGTCTGGTAACAACTTTGTTTTCCATCGGAGCTGTATTGAGCAGGCCGTTCATCGGTTTCATGCTGGAGTACAAGGACCGTAAACCACTGGTCGTCATCGGAGTGGTGTCATTGCTTCTTATCACGGTGGTCTATCCATTGTCCTCCATTGTCGTGATCTTCCTGCTGTTCCGGTTTGTACACGGGCTTGCCTGGGGATGGTCAACAACCGTCAATGGTACCGCTGCAGTGGATGTCGTACCGAAATCCCGCCTCGGTGAAGGGATGGGCTATTACGGATTGTCGATCACCATCGGAATGATCATCGCTCCCAGTCTTGGAATCTATTTATTCCAGGTGACCACATTCACGAATCTGATCATCACGTCCAGTGTCCTTGGGGCGATTGCCATCATCCTGCTGGCACTCGTTCGTTATCAGACACCGGAAATCGTGAAAGAAACAAAGAAGGAGGACCTGAAGTTCTCTTACGTGGGTTCACTGATTGAAAAATCAAGCTGGTTTCCTGCGTTCATCACCATCATGGTCACATTCGGATACGGATCTATCGTCACGTTCATCGTGATCTTCGGGGAAGAACGCGGAATACAGCATATCTTCTTGTTTTATTTGTTCAATGCCATCATGGCCTCCCTGTCAAGACCGGTAGCCGGGAAGTGGTTTGACGACCACGGGCCAAAAGGACTTGTCCTTTTCTGTATCTCGATCACATTTGTCGGTATGTGGGCCTTATCCTTTGCTCATTCCGATGCTCTGATCATCGTCTTCTCGGGCATTCTGTTCGGAGTAGGCTTTGGTTCACTGATCCCGACCCTTCAATCATGGACATTGTCCATGACCCCGGATAACCGAAGGGGAGTGGCGAACGGAATGTTCTTCTCGTCCATTGACCTTGGTATCGGATTAAGCGGCCTCGTATTCGGTGTACTGGCGCAGTTTGTAGAAATCGGAATCCTGTTCCAAATCTCAAGCTTCTTCCTGCTCCTTGCATTTGTAGTGGCAGTAATGGAAGGACGGAAGCAGCAAAAGCGGAGACGGCTTGGTCAGGCCCGACAAGCATAAGATGAATGGGTCGTGAAGGCGTTCTTTGCCTTCTCGGCCCATTTAGCTTATGACCTCGAGGGGCTAGGCGCTGGAGCTGGATGAGACAAAAGCGGAGACGGCTTGGTCAGGCCCGACAAGCATAAGGCGAGCCGGCAAAAAAGGCGCACTATGCCTTTTATGCCGGCTTGACTTATGACCTCGAGGTCCTAGCCGTCGGAGCTGGATGAGACAAAAGCGGAGACGGCTTGGTCAGGCCCGACAAGCATAAATTCAACTCTATAGTTTACACCTCCAAAAAAGGTGGTAAATATTTAGGACTATCTATTCTCCATAAGGGTGTAGCCTTTTGGTAATGGATAGTCCTTTCTTGTGTAATGAATGTAAGTCGAACGAATCACGGCAAAAAGAATCAATTAGAAAATGAAAACGAAATGAAATTTTATCCTTGTGAAATTCTGATAGAATGATAGCCATAGACTAGTCTGTGAGTCCCTTTTTAAAGAGGGGTCACATATAACGGAGGACATTATGATAGAAGAAAAGTTATTGATGGAGAAGTCATTTTATGAAACTTTTTTAATAGAAAATGAATCAACCCTTCATCCTATAGAAGTGCTGGGTGCAGCATTTGTGGAAGAGCAGCAGAATGAGCCATATGATTTATCGTACATCCGCTATGCGCAGGGGGAGGTTTATTTTCACAGCAAAGATTTTGAAGCGGCTATTTTTAAATGGGAGAGCATCTTGAATGAGCTCGAGCCCTGGGCTAAGAAAAATATTGCCGATTCCTACTATGCCCTCGGCATGCTTTCTTCCGCGGAGGATGTGTACACCGGTATCTCAACGGAAGATACCGTGCTGACGATGGAGATTTCCCTTCAGCTGTTCCACCTTTACATAGAGAGAAACAAGCTGAAGTCAGCGTACCGCATCATTGAGAAGGCGCTGAATATCGATCCGGACTATCCGCTTGTAGCCCAGCTTGCCAAATCCTTCTACGAAGAACAGCAGGACTATAAGAACGCTGTCGGGCTTGGTGTGAAAGAGTCGATCAGGACCGGGGATCAGGTGTGGTTCCGTTCCCTGCTGGAGTATGCAGAAATGGGCTATACATCTGAATTCACGCCGAACTATTTTTACGATGTGTTGATCACCGTTTATGAGAAGGATCGCCAGTTATTCAGAGAGCTGGTGCAGAGCTTATGGGAGTCGTACAGAGTTGTGCCTGCCACTCATATTGAATGGATGACCACGGTGAATACCATCTTTGAATATGTGGAAACAGAGCCAGGTGAACGCTGGGAGGATATCTCATCCCAATTCCAGAATGCCTATCTTCATTTCCTTGAAAAAGGCTATCTTGTAAAAGAAATTGAAGGCATCATGCCGGATCTCTTGACCAACTGGCTGAAAATCAGTAAACAGGAGCAGCCGCTCTTTGCGTCTGCGGCTGTGATGGCATGGAATGATGTATTTTCCTATTCCATTGACCCAGTGATTGTCGAAGAGGCGGAGAACCTGCTTCTTCAAGGAGAATATCCGGCATTCAAAATGGAAGAGACGATTCTTCTTTTAAATAAAATTATTGACTGGTCAGAGAAAAATGAGGCACCTGTTTCCTATAAATCCAGGTGGATCGCTGAACAGCTCTTGGACACAAGCCAGCAGTATCTTGTGGTTGCAGGCAGCGAATCCAGCGGCAAATCGTCCTTTGTGCACTCCGTACTTGGTGAGAGTGTGGGAGAGGCTGAACATTCGACCGTTGTATACAGGTACCATCGTGATCAGGTAGAGGTAACGGAGGTCCATGACCGCGGTGCAGAGAAAGTGGAGAGTATTGCAGACTTTGAAGAGCTGATGGAAAGGGAAGCATTTGTGGAGTACAAACTGCCATCTGAATTCCTTCAGAAAAATGGCAGTGCGTTGATCGACGTTCAGGCGAACAGCCAGGGACTGAAAGACCTCACGTCATTCTATCCTGCTGCCGATGGACTTCTTTACGTACTGAATGCAGATTCGCCTTTCAATGCTGAAGATCGCAAGACACTGAGAGCGTTAAAGGAAATCGGCCAGCCCGTAAATGTTCATTTCCTGCTGAACAAAATGGATAAGATCGATCATGCCGGACGTTCTGAAGAAATCATCGACTCAGTCCAGGTGAAAGCCAGAGAATGGTTCCCGGATGCTGAAGTCCTCCCGTATTCATCGCTTGAAGCGGTACATCTTCAGCAAAGCGGAGTGGAAGCTTTCTTGAAAAATCATTACTTCCTTAACCCGGGCACGCTGAAATCCGAGCGAAGAGTAAAGCTTTTCTACCTGGTTAGAAAAACGTTGAAGGACTTGTTCGCTCAGCGAAAGAATCAGGAACACGAGTTAAAAGATACAATCGAGAAAAATAAAGATATCCTTGTCCGCTTAAACGGCTTCCATACCTACTTGGAAGATATGCAGAATGACAAGACAAAAGCGATAAAAGATTCGTTCCGTAAAAAGAAAGAAGAGATGAAAAAAGAAGTGCAGAAGAAAATCCCTCAAATATTGAGTGGATGCTCAGAGCTGATTACGGAAGAAAGTGACTTCAGACAAATACACACTGAATTAAACGAAGCCATGAACGAAAGAATCCAAACGTATATTCAAGAAGACCTCATGCCTCGCTACGTGGTTTTATTAGAAAATTGGCTTCAGTCCTCCAGGCAGGAACTGCAGGATGGGCAGGACTACCTAAATGAGATGAGCGGAACCTTTAATGAACTATTCGGTAAAGATCGGGTCGTCCTCGAGTGTGACTTCCAGGTGATCGATGACTGGAGAAGGGATGTAGGCAGGATGGGAAGCAGGGCACAAATCGATAAGGAAAATATCCTTCTCAGATTCAAGCCTGGTCAATTCCTGTTGAAGAGTGCCGGCAAACTGTTCGGAGGCATCCCTCAGAACAAGAATCTGCTTTATAGCCAGTACAAACGATATTTGGAAAACGAGGATTACTCCGAAACTGCCGCGTCCGTCGTGAACAAGTTCTTCGTTCAATTCGACTTGTTTGAGAAATCTTTGGATCAGGATGTGAAATCCTTCTTTGCAGAGCCATTCAATCAGCTCGATCTTACGATAAAAGAGACGGAAGCAGAAGTTGCTGCAGATGAAGAAACGTTGAAGAAAATGAAGGAACATCCGGAACGCTATTTCGATCCGATTACGCTGTTTGAAGTGAAACTGCTTCACGATGAGTATAGGATGCAGGCTGGAGCCGGAAGTACGCGTCCGTCGTACTGATAAAAATGGGATAAGAGCCGATTCACTTTGGGTGAATCGGCTTTTTTATTGTTTCAGGCTCTTGTAGAGAGAGAAGTTGGGTATGGTGTTGATTGGATAATATTGGTAAGTGACGGAATTATTCCTGAAACTCGAAGATTATCCCGCGGAACTCGAAGATTACTGCCCGAAATTGAAAGAAAAAGTCCAGTTTGCGAAAGATTACAGTACAAAACTAAAAGATTAACGCCAATTAACGCCGATCAGTGCCGATTAACACGCTGATCAACGCCGATCAACGCCGATCAACCCCGAAAACCAATATAAAAAAACCCCGGAGCAGCCATCGCTCCGGGGTCACGCCACAATTCATCGAATCAAGCGGACTTCTTCAATAATATATTCAGCTGCTTCCTCGCCCGGTGATACCGGGTTTTGACCGTGGCAGGATTAAGATTAAGCCTTCGGGCAATTTCCTTATCGCTGAGACCTTGGATCGCCTTTAATCGGAGGACTTCCTGCTGCGTCGCAGGAAGCATCCCGATTCTTTCTTCAATCTCTTCTTCCAAAAGGTGAAAGTCCACCTCCGATTCTACCATTCTGGCTGCACATGAGATGAATGGAGAATCATAGGTTTCCTGATCGTCGACCAGTTCCTCCCTGCGCTTCGATTCCTTTCGGATGAAGTCAATGGCTGTCCGGTTGGCGATCGATGAAAGCCACCCCTGGATCTTTCTGAAGTCAATCAGGGTATCCCATTTCCGGTAGGCTTTCATGAACGTTTCCTGGACGATGTCTTCTGAAAGCTGCGCGTCCTTCGTCAATTTATAGGCGATGTGATAGATCAGTCGATTAAATTGAATATACACATCTTCGAATGACGGAGATTCAATGTGAATGAGTTTGGCACTCAATGGATATCACCTCAATTCTTTCTTCATACATTATTCAAAAGCTTGCTTTACAAAGGAAGGTGCGTCTTCTTGGGTCAGCCCCATTACCTCGACATGTGACTGCCCTTTGTATTTGATACCCACTAAATATGGATTTCTCTGTCTGTCGTAGCTGAGGTTCTCCAGTGTTTCATTCAGCTTTTCTTTTTCATTTATCTCCAGACCCGTTCCCTGTTCCTTCAGGGCAGGGAAGATGTCGCCGGGATAATCTGCTTTCATCAATTCACGGGTATGTTCTTTTTTATCGATGACATAGATCCAATCGATATCATCGGCTGTCACTTTTATTTTCTCCAGGTAGCCTTTATCGCGAAGCCATTGTTCAAATTCATCATACGTATTGCGTACGCTGATGCCTGTTCTCTGGTTATTGGATATCAGAACTTCAACGGAGAACGTACTCAGCCTGTTCTGATCTTCGAAGCTCTCATTGTAAATTTCCTTCTTTAATAGATCGATCGCCTCTTTGATCTCTTCCGGATCGACAATGGTGACGGTCTTTCCAGCGGTATATTCCTGGTGAAGCGTCAACTTATCGATCTTCTGTTCATCGATGTGGAAAATGTCGTTCGTCGCTTCTTTGTATTCCCTGGTTTCGTATAAAGCCGAGTAGTACTCTTCAAGATCACCTTGCTCGATTTCATAGCTTCGGACAAGTGTGCTTCCGTCTTCTAATTTATAGTAAAAGAAGGCAGGCATTCTGTCGTATCCCGTTGACGTTTCCCCTTTTTCAATGATGGCTTGGTGCAGATTCCGGACAGCTTTGATCGAATCTTCTTCTTTCAGCATCGGATCGCGCTTTATCTCGTGGGCGAATCCGTCCTCGCTGATGGTGCCTGTCATTGAATCATTGTTGAATAAGTCATAATAGCTGTAGCCGACATAGGCTTCCTTGATAATGTTTGCTTCTGGCACTTTCTTTTCATACTGAAAGAGGTCGAATTGAAACAGGAGGGAAGCGGCGCCAATCACCAGCAGATAAACAACGTATCCTTTCCAGTGGTGAAAGACTCTCCAGTGCTTTTGTAAAATCATTTCGGCTACATAATAACCAAAAAGTGCTCCAACGACGTATCCGAACCACATCCAATATCCCTGTCCCTGCACTTCAGTGAAGTACATTCCGCCGACAAGCATAGTGCAAAAGGTCACACTGTATTTAAAAATCGGCTGAAGCAGCTTGAATGTAATCGGCTGCGATGCTGTTTCAATCTTTCTATTTTTATAGAGAGCCAGAGCAAGAAAATAGAAGAGAATCGTCAGTATGGCATAGATCAACGCATCCCATCCTGAAATCATCTTATTTTCAAGCATGGCGGCTTTGACGATCGGGGAGTACTCTTCAATCTTGATTGTGTAATAGTAATCCGTCGGAAACCCGAACAAGAGCTGCTTCAGGCTGAAGGTAACCAATAAGAACATTCCTGCCGGCAATAACAGGATGATGTAGGTCAGCACACCTTGAACTGCTGAAAGGCCAGTGACCATGGCGATGAACGTTCCACTCAAGAAGAAGAGGAAGGACATCAGCAGTGTAATCCCTGCCCACACAAAGATGTCTGCTGCATCAATGTAAAGATTCAGATCAGTAATCCAATAGAGTACTAGAAGAAAGATCGTATTAAGTACGATTGGAATCAGCAGGATTCCGAGTCCGGTCAGCAAAGCGTGATGGAAAATCTTATCCCGTTTGATCGGCAGACTGTGAATGAAATCGGCCGGCTGTTTAACGTGCAAGTAGCGGAATAGAAACACTGCCAGCAAAACCGGTATGAGGAACAGCAGCCCCATTTGAATCGGATATTGCATTTTGAAAAGATTTTCATAGATATTGTTGTAGTATGTGAGATTGGGATTCGTCAATTTTCCCAGGATATCAATCGGAAGTGCAAACAAGAGCCCGATAAAATAAACGATTCCCAGCCAGCCTACACTCCGCAGGCTTTGCATGATCAGTTCCTTATTAATCCAAGATGTTCTGGATGGCATATCCAACATCCCCCATTTCATAGATAAAGATTTCTTCCAGTGTCAGCGGCAGTAAGTCGAAAATGACAGGATGATAGGAACGGATATGGCGTTCGACATCTTCATGTTCACCGCGCACGATGCATAACAGCACACTGCCCCTTGTTTCTTTATGAAGGACGTCCATTTTGTTGAAGAGTCCGTCGGGTACGTCCCCTTTAAACGCGAGTTGAATCTTATGGATGCCTGATTTCAGGTCATCGAGTTCCTTTTCGAGCAGGAACCTGCCCTGATGCAGGATGGCGATGTGATCGCAGATATCCTCGACTTCCCGCAGATTGTGGGATGAGATCAGAATCGTCATGTCCCTTTCTGCGACTTCTGTAATCAGCACATTCTTTAATTTTTTCCTGACAACGGGATCAAGTCCGTCAATCGGTTCGTCCAGCACAAGTACCTCGGGCTTTGCTGATAAGGCCAGTATAAACGAGGCTTGACGCTGCACCCCTTTTGAGTACTTATGAAGCTTTTTGTTCGGGTCGATTTCAAACAATGCCGTGAGCTGATGATAATTTTCCTCGTCCCAGCGGCTGTAGGTATTCTTATAGAATTGAGCCATCTGCTTCAATGTATAATGAGTGAAAAAGAATGGCTGGTCTGGAAGGAAGACGACTTTCTCTTTGATTCCGGTCATTTCAAAAACCGGATCTCCATCAAGTGTGATTTCTCCTTGATCTGCCTTTAAAATCCCTGCAATCGTGCGCAGCAAGGTGGTCTTGCCTGCCCCGTTCGAACCAAGAAGGCCGTAGATGGATCCTTTCTGGATGGAAAACGATATATTATGAATAATTTCTGTTCTGTCAAACGCTTTACTTACGCCTTTAATTTCTATCATCAGCTTGATTCCCCCCAACTGATGCCTCGATTTCAACAATCATTTCTTTTAAATCTTCAGCGGTTATCCCCAAATAAAGAGCCTCTGATAAAAGTTTTGATAATTCTTCTTTCACTTTCATGATTTTCTCCGCATTTTGAATGTGACTTGAAGGATTGACAAAGCTACCTCTCCCTTTCACTGAATAGATATATCCTTGAGATTCAAGTTCTCTATAAGCTTTCTGGATCGTGTTTGGATTGATCGTCAGCTGCTGAGCCAATGTCCGTACGGAAGGCAACTGCTCATCAGGCTTCAGCACTTCATTGATCATCAGTTCTTTCAGCTTTTCCACCAACTGTTCGTAAATGGGCTTCCGACTTCTTAAATCAAGTTCAAACATATCCACCCTCCCAACTGTATACAGTGTACTATGTGTCTTAATACAGTTAAAGTATATAACATGTTCTTCCATTTTAGAAGAGCTTTTTGGAAAAAATTTTATGATTTTTTTTAACGCCGCTGATTTCGTTGCAAGACTTCGCTTTCCGCAGGCGGTCGAGTGGGTCAATCAACTTCATTCTCTACACGAATGTTCACACCCTTTGCTGCTTGGGGGCCGTCAAATAGTATATGAAGGTTCATCTTCCAAATAAGGTAATTTATGTTAGCATTATTACTAACTATACAGAAAAGAGGGGGACATCATGGAGGAGAATAATCAGCCGATTTTATCGATTAAAGACCTTAATAAGAGCTACGGGGCAAAAAATGTTTTGAGAGGAATCAATTTAGATATTTATAAGGGTCAAATCATTGGATACATAGGGCCGAACGGAGCGGGTAAGAGTACGACCGTGAAGATCATCCTTGGCCTTGAAGAAGGGTACTCCGGTCAGGTGCAGCTATTTGGAAAGGATATATCGACCCAATCGGCTGCGTATAAAAAGAGAATTGGTTATGTGCCTGAAATGGCCGACCTTTATGATAACTTAACGGCAGAAGAGTATTTGACGTTCATTGGTGAACTGTATGGGTCCGGCACGGAAGCGGCGGGGACAAAGGCGGAGAAATTGATGGATCTCTTCGGATTGACGGAAGTCTATCATTCTCGCATTGCATCTTATTCCAAGGGGATGAAACAGAAGATCCTGATCATATCGAGTCTTCTTCATAATCCTGATATCCTCTTTTTTGATGAGCCGATCAACGGGCTCGATGCAAATTCGGTCATGGTCTTTAAGGAGCTTCTCGCTCAATTGGCCGCTCAGGGAAAAACGATCTTCTATTCATCCCACATCATGGATGTCGTAGAAAAGATCAGCAGCAGAATCGTTCTTTTGCATAATGGAATGATAGTGGCGGATGGCAGTTTCGAAGAATTGAAGAATACGAACAGTGAAGGGACGCTGGAAGAAATCTTCAACCAATTGACAGGTTTCAATGAGCATAAGGAAACGGCACAGAAAATCGTGTCGGTTGTTGAAGGGGTGTAGGGGATGAAGGAATTTCGCACACTGCTTTTCCTGGATTGGTTCCGGGTCATTTTTGAAAAAATGGGGTTCGATTACCGGATTCTTCGGAGAATCCTGCAAGTGAAATTCACAATGGATCAGCGCAGGGTCCCTACCGTATTTCAGCAGCAGGGCAAGAAAGCGAAAGAATCAAAAGATGAAAATCGTTTTATAAAGTCGCTTTGGATCTATGCGCTCTTTGGCTTGTTTATCATCCCGTTTGTTTTAACGGGGGAAGAGTATATTTTTCAGGTGAGCATCACGTTTGCTGTCATCATGTTCATCATCATGACTTCGATGATTTCCGATTTTTCGGTCGTCATCCTGGATTTAAGAGATAACTCGATCCTTTTCACAAAACCGGTGGAGAAAAAGACCATCAGTCTGGCGAGAACCATTCACGTTTGTGTGTACCTGTTTTTCCTGACAGGGGCACTTACAGCGATTCCGCTTGCAGTGGCACTGATCAACCAGGGATTCTGGTTCTTCCTGTTGTTTCTGACCGGGATTGTCCTGACAGATATCATCATTGTCGTATTCACGGCCTTACTCTATTACCTGATCTTAAAATACTTTGATGGTGAAAAATTAAAGGACATCATCAACTATGTTCAAATCGGTCTGTCAATTGGCTTGGCAGTGGGATATCAGGTCGTTGCCAGGTCCTTCGAGTTTGTTGATCTTCAGGTAGTTTTCACACCGCAGTGGTGGCAGGTGTTCTTTCCGCCTATGTGGTTCGGCGCCTTATTTGAATGGGTCTTGAACGGGGAAGGCGGGAGACTCATCGTCCTGATGTCATGGCTAGCGATTCTCATGCCATTCATCGCGTTAGCTGTCTATGTCAAAATCCTTCCTTCCTTTGAACGGAACCTTCAAAAGCTCAATTCACATGCGGGAAAGAAAAGGAAGGCATCGGGCAGATTGGGGAAGCGCATTACGAACCTAATCTGCTATAGCAGGGAAGAACGTGCCTTTTATCAGTTTGCTCAGTATATGATGAAGAATGAACGGGACTTTAAGTTGAAAGTGTACCCTGGACTCGGTTTTGCCATCATTCTGCCGTTCATCTTTATCTTCAATCAATTGATGGTCACTTCCTTTGAAGAATTGCCTTCAAGCATGGTGTACCTATCCATATATGCAAGTCTGATCGTCATCCCGACAGTCGTCATGCAGCTTGGCTATTCCGGGAAGTATAAGGGAGCATGGATTTATAGAGTGGCACCATTAGAAAGTCATGTCCCGATTTATAAAGGGACGCTGAAAGCGTTCCTTGCGAAGCTGTTCCTGCCGCTTTATGCAGTCTTAGGTGCATGCTTTCTGTTCCTCTTTGGGATGAAAATGCTGCCGGAACTGATGGTTGTGCTTGTCAGTGCGTTTATCTACACCGTCATCTGTTTTAAATTATTGAATGACGGCCTACCTTTTTCCGAAAGCTTTGACGGGGTGAAGCAAAGCGATGGCTGGAAGGTCCTGCCGTTTTATATCATCATCGGTGCATTTATCGGTTTGCACTTCTTATCACTGAAGGTCAATTATGGGGTTTATGGCTACCTGGTCATGCTGATCATCGTGAACCTTATTGTTTGGAGAGTTTCATTCAGGGATTAAATCCAATAAACCAAATTCTTCTAATCAAAGCTATAATTGAAAAATAACGATCTAAAGGAGTCAATTATGAAAATTGGACTGGTCCGTCATTTTAAAGTGAAGAGGGGATATCCGAATTCAATCGTGTCATCAGAGGAATTAATGCAATGGGTGGAAGAATACGAGGCTTCTGATGTGGAGGAGAATGAGGTGGATCTTAGCGGGGGCGAGTGGAAATCCTGTTATTCCAGTGATATAAGCAGAGCTCAAGTGACGGCTCGAAAGGTGTTTGATGGGAACATCATCTTCCAGGAAGAGTTAAGGGAGATACCTTTATCGCCGCTCTTTCCATCCCGTATGAAGCTTCCGTTGTTCATTCATTTAATGGCCATCCGTTTGGCGTGGTGGTTCAATCATCCATCCCAGTCAGTAAGCAAAAGGGATGTGCTCAACAAGATTGAAAGAATCGTAGACAGGGTCATCTCAGAGAATCAGGACGTGCTGATTGTCGGGCATGGCGGGGTGATGATGTTTATGAGGAAGGAATTGATCAGGCGCGGGTTTTCGGGTCCTTCTTTCAAGAGGCCTGAAAATGGGAAGGTGTACATTTTTGAAGCAGAAAAAGGATGATCCCGTGTATCATCCTTTCCTCAGTCTTCTGTAATGAAATGTCAGTTCTGTACCAATAATAAAATCTTTCCTTCATCAAGTTTTTCCTCGTACTGATCGGCTTCCTCTTTTGAAAAGCCCATTTCCTGTAACTGATTGCGGAGTTCGTCTCCTTTGCTGAGGATCATGTTTCCTACAGCCGTACCGACCCCTGTTTCCTTCATGCCGATTTCATTGGCATCGGCATTGTCGGCTACGCGCTCTGTACGATCATCATCATGTGATAACACATACAGATTCTTTTTGTCTATGCCTTGAGAAGATAACTTTTCCACTTCTGAAATTAATTCCTTATCATTATAGAATTCTCTGACAGTCGGTTTCATGTGAATCTCCTCCAATATCGTTTTCTAATACAGTCGTTCTTTTCCCGTTATATGAAAAATTAAACATAAAGGATTCTTGGAGGGAGAAACGGGAATACATAACATTATAAGCACTTGCAGAATAGGAAAGGGGATTGAAAGTGAAAGAACACCATACTCTGGAAGCTATTAAACATACGATTGAAGAAGAAAGAATGGTTCTCTTATATATCTCAAGGCCAAATTGTTCGGTGTGCCATGCTTTACTGCCCCAAGTAGAGGAAGTCTTGAAAAAGTATCCCGGCGTTTCGGCCGTTCACGCGGATGCCGATGAAATACCTGCAATCGCGGGAGAGTACTCGATTTTTACGGTACCCGTAATCATCGTCTTTGTAGAAGGGAAAGAAATGATGAGGAAAGCACGATTCGTCCCGATCGATGAATTGAACAGCGGATTGTCAAGACTGGTTACGATGCTTGAGGATTAAACAAACGTTTGATTAAGAACTCTGAAGGCTTATGGTGAAAGGGTTTTTAGAGTTAAACGATTGTTTAAAAGGCTGCAGGATAACATCGATTTGGGACGAAAGCTGTCATCTTGGCAGCTCTTTTTGGCGGGCAGAAAATAATAGGGAAGAGAGTGTTGGCATATATACCACGATCATGGCGGCTGATGGAGTGCAGGATTTATACCTGATTAGTAAAAATATTTGAAAAAACTCTTTTAAAAAAAAGCTCTTTTGTCATGTCCTAGTGAATAGGTATATAATAGAGATAATATACGGAATATTCTGATTGATATCCGGGAAAGGAGAGGAATTGATGCTGAGGCTGTCCAGAGCAAGTAAAGTAATCATTTCGATCGCCGCCATTATACTATTTATTGCCGCCAATCAGATTACGACTGTTCAACACCTTACTGCACGCGCTGCCACAAAGCTGTATGTAGGCTGGAAGTACAACCATCTGGATCTCAAATACGAGGACGTGGAGTTTTCTCCGCAATTCGGGGATTACTCTGTTGCTTACAAAGATAAAGAAGGCAGAGTCTATGGTTTCATGGTTGCCCCCAAGTCAATGCCGGTCATCATCCTGCACGACCCGCTTAATGAAAGTCCCTGATCCGTCACCTTCAATTTCATGCCCGCAATTCTTTTACTATCTTACATTTTCGTGTATAATATGTTCTGAAATGATAATTTAATAAACGTGACCACAAGGGGAGCGATAAGCTGAGATTGAACGGCACTGCCTGTTCTGACCCTTTGAACCTGTTAGTTAGTACTAGCGTAGGAATGTGGAAGATAGATAGGATCACTATGTCTATTTGAATTTGCTGACTCTCCCTTATGGTTTCGTTTACAAAAAAAGGGGAGATTTTTTTATGAAATCTTTACGTTTAGTAGTATTGATTGAAGCTGCATTGATGGCCGCTTTTGCGATTATCCTTGATTTGCTTCCGTCGATCGATCTGTCACCGAGTATCTCGATTTCGTTCTCGATGGTGCCGATTTTCATTTTGGCGTTCCGCAGAGGATTTAAAGCAAGCCTATTGGCCGGATTTGTGTGGGGAGTGCTGCAAGTAGCGCTCGGCAATGCATGGATCGTCACGCCAGTACAAATGATCATCGAGTACTTTATTGCATTTACCTTCATTGGATTTGCAGGTCTCTTTGTTCAACGCATCCAGCAATCATTGCGTTCCGAGAATAAAACCAAACTGTATATATGGATTGTCGTGGCAACGGTTGCCGGAAGTTTTGCCCGTTATTTCTGGCATTTCATCGCGGGCTTCATCTTCTTCAAAGAGTATGCTCCGGAAGGCATGTCGCCGGTTCTATTCTCACTTTTTGCAAACGGGGTAACGATGCTCGGTTCCGCATTATTATGTTCGGTCGTTCTGGTTCCTTTAATTGCGACTGCCCCACGGTTAGTCAGGCAGGGTGTTTCAGTAGGGAATGACCAGCGGAAAGCTTCATGATTATATAAAATAAGCCGATTCCTCCGGGAGTCGGTTTTTTTGTGGGGAAAAATGGATGTGAATTCAGTTGATGCAGATTGTCATTGTAAAAGAGGGACGATGGGAATGCGATATTTGTGGGAATTTGAAGAATGGCAGATATACTGAGAATTTGGCAGATAAAATAAATAAACGGCAGATAAAAATAAAAAATGGACGATAAATCGAAATATCGGCAGATAAATCAAAAAAATGGCAGATAAAATTAAGGTCGGGGCGATTAACTATCCAGGCCCACCTACACCAACGCTCTTATCCACCCCCCGCATAGGTCAAACAATCGCTCATATCCCCTCAACCATCCACAAATCAAAATTAATTCCCACTCCTCATTGCTTACAGGCACGTTTTTCCTATAAACTAGACCTATTCAAAAAACGATAGTACGGAGAGGTTCAAATGGAAGCTAAAATGATACGAAGGTATGACATAATGGAAGTTTGCCTATTGGCCGGTAAGATCATGCTCCAGAGCGGGGCAGAGACGTATCGGGTGGAGGATACGATGATGAGGATAGCGGCTTCCTATGGCATTAAAGAATCGCACAGCTATGTGACGCCGACAGGGATCATCTTTTCCATCGAAACAGATGAACCGACGAAGACCAAGTTGATCCGCATCAATGAGCGGTCGACGGATCTTGAGAAGGTCACACTGGTGAACGGCATTTCAAGGAAAATCAGCCAGGGCCAATATAGCCTGGAGGAGGCATACAGTGAGCTTGAAAAGCTCGAGGAAGCGGATCACTCTTATCCCTTTTTGATTCAAGTGCTTGCTGCGTCGATAGCGAGCGGATGTTTTCTCATTATGTTCCTGGGCATCTGGGAGGATTTCATACCCGCCTTTATTACAGGCGGAATCGGGTATATGAGTGTGGTTTATTTACATCGCCTCGTTCCGATCAAATTCTTTGCTGAGTTCCTTGCGTCTTTCATCATCGGAATCCTGTCGTTCGGCTTTGTGTATTTCGGAGCCGGGCAGGAGCTGGATAAAATCATCATTGGTTCTGTCATGCCGCTCGTCCCTGGACTGCTCATTACAAACGCTGTCCGCGACCTGATGGCGGGTCACCTGGTTTCGGGATTGTCAAAAGGAGCGGAAGCATTTTTGACTGCTTTTGCAATCGGGACCGGCATCGCGGTTGTATTTACCCTGATTTAAAGCTGTTTACCAATAGATTTTACTTTAATGACAATAAGGGCGCACACGTGCTCTTTTCGAACTGGACCTTAATCCGGCAGCCAACGGGATATACTTATGCAAAATTATAAATGTAAAGGAGTGAATAGGGAGTGTTGATCATTGAACATTTAATTACCAGCTTCATCGCTGCGGCTGCATTCGGCATCATTTTTAATGCTCCGAAAGGGTCCCTATTCAAATGCGGGATTGTCGGGATGCTGGGGTGGATCATCTATATGATCATGTTTTTAAATGAAACGGATGCCGTGCTCGCCACTTTACTGGCATCTTTTGTCGTAGCGGTCATCAGCCAGATTTTTGCCAAAATGTACAAAACGCCGGTCATCATCTTCAGTGTAGCGGGGATCATTCCGCTCGTGCCCGGCGGCCTTGCCTACGATGCCATGAGGAACTTTGTACAGAACGACTATAACGCAGCAATCAACCTGGCAGCGAAAGCGTTCATGATCTCAGGATCCATCGCTGTCGGGCTCATCTTCTCAGAAGTCATCAATCAAATCATACGCAATGCGAGACTCAATGCGAGTGCACGCCGAATGAGATAAATGGAAAAGACAGATCCAGAAGACGGGATCTGTCTTTTTTGTGCGGGCAAGGACTCGTCTCCTTTTATGAGAAGTCTGTAACTTTCTTCCATCCCATCCGTCTAATGTGAAAATAGACCAAAAAAGGTGGGTCAAACCTATGAAAAAGCGTCTCATTATCCTTGCAGGAATTGTGTTGTGTGCTGCTTTCGGACTGTTTCTATATCTGCAGAAACCGGTAGTCATGGCAGAGGGAAGTCTGGACGGCAAGCTTATTGTGATGAATGAAAACACATGGAATCTTCAATTTTCTGAGCCGGTCAGAGAGAGTACGGTCAATAACAAGACTGTCGTTGTGAAAGATTCAGATGGTCATCCAGTGGAAGTCTCCTTCGAACTTAGCGACGATCGTAAAACACTGTTTGTTCATCCTCCTGCCGGCGGGTATCCGGAAGAACCCAGGCATTTTACGATTTCCATCAATTCCGGTGTCAAAACGAATCTGGGGTTCGCCTATGGAGGGGATACGAAGTTGACCTTTGCCGTCACAGAAGATATCCCTTCCATTGCCTCTAAGGAAGAGTTGACCCGCTATTTTCAAACCATCATAAAGAGACAGAAATTAGAGCAGAAACATGCAGAATTCAGCCTATTTGGGAACAGCGAAGCTGAATCAACAGAAGATAAAGCCGCATCAGGTGGTGCAGAAGGCTCCGGGTATTCGGAGACAAACAATCAGGTCCATGGTGTAGATGAAGGAGATATCGTCAAAACGGATGGGACCTATATGTACCAAGTGGTGAATCAGAAGCTTGTCATTTCACAAGCTGTTCCGGCCGACAAAATGAACATTGTCTCCCAAGTGACATTTGAAGAAAACGTCCAGCCCCAGCATTTATTCTTAGAAAAAGACAAGGTAGTGGTCATCGGGAACAGCTGGTCACATGAAGCGGTAGAAGCTGCTGAAAAAATCATGCCGCGCCCGATAAATGGCTCCACAGTCGCAATGATTTATGACATCTCCAATAAAGAGAAGCCTTCGCTTGTAAGAAAGGCGGCCGTAGAAGGGCATTATATGACCTCCCGAAAAATAGAAGGCACCCTTTATTTTGTATCCAATTTATATCCAGATTATTGGCTTGCTGACAAGACCCCTGATATAGACTTGAGGCCAAGGGTGATGGACAGTCTGGAAGGGGAAGAAGCCAAAGCGGTTTCGGCAGGCAGCATCAAGTTTTTTCCACAGTCGCCGCAGCCGAATTTCACCTTGATCGCAGCGCTCGACATAAATAATCCAAAAGCTGAATTTAACGTCCAGACGTATTTAGGGAGCGGAAATGGACTTTACATGTCAAAAGACAATTTATATATAGCCGTAGAGAAGATAAAAGACCCAACTAGATGGGAAGTAGCAAGTACGGAAGTGTATAAGTTTGGAGTGAAGGACTCACATATCAAGTATAAGGCCTCGGGGGAAGTGCCGGGAAGGATACTGAATCAGTTTTCCATGGATGAGCATGAAGGATATTTCCGGATCGCAACGACTGATGGCGAGGTGTGGAATGACGATAAACCTTCATCGAACGCACTCTATATCTTGGACGAAAACATGAAGAAAACGGGTGAAGTCACGAACCTTGCGAAAGGGGAAAGGATCTATTCGGTGAGATTCATGGGTGATAAAGCGTATATTGTCACTTTCAAACAAGTGGATCCCTTGTTTGTCATCGACACAGCTGATCCGGAACAGCCGAAGGTACTTGGAGAATTAAAAATCCCGGGATTCAGTACGTACCTCCATCCAATCGATGAAAACCATTTAATAGGGTTCGGGTTCGATACCAAAATCATGGATGACGGGAAATCCTTTAACGGGGAACCCCGGATCATCAGGAGTGGTATGAAGATATCATTATTTGATATTACTGATTTTCATCATCCTAAGGAAGCGGATACTGAAATCATCGGCGGGACGGGAACCCATTCTTATCTGCTGGAAGACCATAAAGCGTTATTCCATGAACCTTCACGCCATTTATATGGATTCCCAATTTCGGTTTACCATGACAAAGAGGGAAGTGAGTATGAACAGGTATTCGATTATCAAGGGGCACTTCTTTATGAGATAACCCCTGAGAAAGGGATTGAACGAAAGGCGAAGCTGGCAGAAGACGATCAGGGCCAAAAAGACATCTATGAAAACTGGGAGGATAACATTCAGCGCCTTCTCTATATAAATGATTATGTATACACTTTATCCAATAGTAAAATTGACGCGTATTCATTGGATGATTTTAAAAAGGAAAGTTCATTGCTTATTCAGTGATTCATTCTTAGTAAAGCCTTCAAATAATTGATTTGGAGGCTTTCTCTATGTGATGAACGGAATCATATGCCATAAACCCTGTAAAACGTTTCACGTGGAACCTTGCCGCCTAACCGCCACCCAACCTTTCTCCGGCAAGCATACCAACAAATCACTTAAATCATTTCACCCCAAAAAGAAGTCACTTAACTACCGCCCATCATAAAAAAGCGATATCATTATACATATATACATATGATAAAGAACGACGGCGTGAGGGGTGTGTTTCTTTGAGGGTTTTTGGTTTTTTAAAGCCTTACCGGCTGGCGATGGGGATTGCTTGGACGTTGATGCTTGTGGAGCTCACGGTAGAGCTTTTGAATCCTTTATTCATGGCGAAAATCATTGATCAGGGGATCATGAAGGGAGATTTGGATGTGGTTCTCCTTTGGGGCGGAATCATGGTGGGAATGTCCTTTCTTTCTTTTATTTCCGGTATCACGAATTCTTTTTTTGCTGCCCATACGAGCCAGGGGTTCGGTTATGACGTTCGGGAAAGTCTATATAAGAAAATCCAGTCGTTTTCGTTTGCCAGTTTTAATAAGCTGCCGGCTTCGTCACTCATCACAAGGATGACGAATGACGTGAGACAGCTGCAGAATACGATTTTCATGAGCTTGAGGATCATGTTGAGGGCTCCCTTGCTTGTGATCGGATCCACGATCATGGCGTTGATTGTGAATGTGAAGCTTGCGCTGGTGTTGATCATTGTGATCCCGATTCTGTGGATGTTTTTATTATGGGTGCTTAAGCGAGGCTGGAGTTTATTTGAAAAGGTGCAGAAACGCCTTGACCGGGTGAATGAAGTGATGAAAGAAAATCTTTCGGGCATCCGGTTGATCAAGGCCTATACAAGAGGAGAGTATGAAGAAAAACGATTTCATGGCGCCAATGAAGAACTGAAGGACAAAACGGTGAGCGCACTGAGGTTTATGGAAATCATCATGCCCCTGTTGATGCTCGTGATGAACCTGGCCGTATTGATCGTACTTTGGTCGGGGAGTATAGAGGTGACTGCCGGCGGTGCCCAAGTGGGTGAAGTCGTAGCGATCGTGACCTATGCGACGAGGATTTCGTCCGTGTTTTCCATCTTTTCATTTATCATCACAAGTTTTTCAAGAGCCCGTGCTTCGGCCGATCGTGTCGAAGAGGTGCTCAATACGGAAGTCGATTTAAAAGATGGAGCTGAAGCCGAGCCTGAAAACAAAGTCAACAGAGGGGAAATAACGTTTGACGGTGTCTCTTTTCAATACCCGGAAACAAGGGGCAGGGTTCTTCAAGATGTCTCTTTTCACGTGAAAGCAGGAGAGACAATTTCTGTTTTAGGGGCGACTGGTTCAGGGAAGTCCACTTTATTTCAGCTGATTCCGAGACTCTATGACACAACGGAAGGACAAATAAAGATAGACGGTCATTCCGTACGGTCGATCACTCTCGAGAACTTGAGAAAAGCAATCGGGTATGTTCCTCAGGAGGCGATCCTGTTTTCGGGGTCAGTGAGGGAAAACCTTTTATGGGGAAAAGAAGAAGCTTCTGAAGAGGATATGATCCAAGCGGCGAAGGATGCTCAAATCCATGACACCATTGAACATTTGAAGGATGGCTATGACACAGTGCTTGGTCAAAAGGGAGTAAACCTTTCCGGAGGCCAGAAACAGAGGCTGTCGATTGCAAGGGCACTGATCAGGAGACCGAAAATACTGCTTCTGGACGACAGCACCAGTGCACTGGATTTGAAAACGGAAGCGAAACTGCTCGATGCAATCAAGAAGTATGAATGTACGGTCATCATCATTACACAAAAAATCAGCACATCGATGGAATCGGATACCATCCTGCTGCTGGAGGATGGAGTGGTCATCGGGAACGGATCCCATGAAACCCTTCTGAATGAGTCACCTTTATATCAACGGATTTACCAATCTCAATTCGGGGAGGTGTATCATGTCTAGGCATGTCAGGAAGAAACTTGGAAAGGACGACAAGGCAAGGGATACACAAAGTACACTGAAGAGATTATGGACGTATCTTTCAAAAATGAAAGGCTTGCTCTATCTGGTCATCATGATGGTCCTCATCAGTTCTGCGGCATCGCTTCTCGGTCCATTCTTAGTAGGTATGGCGATCGATGAATACATTGTCACGAAAGAAGCCTCAGGGATCATCGGGCTTCTCGGGGGCCTGGTCGTTGTTTATATCCTACACTCGATATCCGTCTGGTATCAGAACTATTGGATGATCGGAGTTGCGCAGGACACCGTCTACCGCTTGAGGAAAGACTTGTTCCACAGGCTGCACCTTCTGTCGATCCCCTTTTTTGATAAGAGAAAGCATGGGGAGCTGATGAGCAGGGTCACCAATGATATCGATAATGTCAGTAATACCTTGAACAGTTCATTCATCCAGATCATCTCCAGTGTCCTGACGCTCGTTGGGACGGCTGCGGTCATGCTGTGGCTGAGTCCACTCCTGACTTTGATTACCCTGACGATTGTCCCGCTGATGGTGCTTGGCATGAAGTGGATCACGAAAAGGACGGGTCCGTTGTTCAAACAATATCAGCATCATATCGGCGAGTTGAATGGTTATATCGAAGAAACGATATCCGGACATAGCATCATTAAAACATTCTCGCGTGAAGAGACTGCGATAGAAGAATTCCAGGGAAAAAATAAAAAATTACGTACGGCAGCCTATTGGGCCGATACGTATTCCGGGTTCATCCCGAAATTGATGAATATGTTGAACAATCTCAGCTTTGCAGTGATAGCCGGTGTCGGCGGGATCTTTGCACTCAATGACATGGTCACCATAGGGGTGATTGTCATTTTCGCAGAATATGCCCGGCAGTTTACACGACCGCTCAATGAACTTGCCAATCAATACAATACATTGTTATCCGCCATTGCAGGGGCTGAACGTGTATTCCTAATCATTGATGAAGAGGAAGAAGCGAAGGATGAAGGGAAGGCAAAAGAAATAAAGGCATTGAACGGAAAAATTGACTTTCAGAAAGTATCCTTTTCCTACGGGAAAAGTGATTCGACTCTTCAGGATGTCTCTTTTTCAATCAGTCCCGGGGAAACAGTGGCGCTTGTCGGTCCGACCGGTGCAGGGAAGACGACGATTACGAATTTATTGTCGCGTTTTTATGAACTGGACGAAGGAAGGATTTTGATAGACGGACAGGATATCGGGACCATTACGCGTAAAAGCCTCCGGCGGCAGTTGGGATTTGTGCTTCAGGATACCTTCCTCTTTCAGGGCAGCATCCTGGAGAATATCCGTTATGGAAGGCTTACTGCAACCGACGAAGAAGTGATTGAGGCAGCCAAGTTGGCCAATGCCCATTCCTTTATCGGGAAATTGCCACAGGGTTATGAAACCGTACTTAGGCAGGATGGCAGCGGAATCAGTCAGGGACAGAAACAACTATTATCGATTGCGCGCGCCATCCTTTCCGATCCATCCATCTTGATCCTGGATGAAGCGACCTCTAGCATCGACACAATCACCGAACTGAAGATCCAAGATGCTCTGAAACATTTAATGGAGGACCGTACGTCTGTTGTGGTCGCCCACAGGCTCAATACGATCCGTCAGGCTGATCAAATACTTGTTCTGGATCAGGGGAAAATCATCGAAAAAGGCACACATGAAGAACTCCTGAAGCAGAAAGGCTTTTATCACGGGCTCTATCACAGTCAACTGAAGGAAAGTGGATAAAAAGAAGGCCCGCCCTTCACTGCTTTAACGCAGCGAGGGACGGGCCTTCGCATATAATGGACAAAGCCCCCAAAAGCGTCGGCGCTTTTGAGGGCTTTTAACTAGTGTGAGGGGCCGACCATCCTGTCAGTACTCCCTCTATAATGCCTTTTATCGGACAAGGCATGCTAGTAACTTGCAACATCACAAGTAATATATTTATTTTCCTTAAACGTATTCAGATAATAAACAGCCGCGGGCAATTCCTTGAGTCGTTTGATGAACCTAAACGACGTAAGCCCTACCTCTCTTACATCCTTACGGCTCCGAAGCCGATCCAGTGTGAATAAGTTACATATCAAAACAGAATAGAATTACAGATTATCTGCTCTAATCGTTTTAATTATGTCACAAGTTAACAATGATTAAATATATCATGAAGAATTTTATTTGTCAACTTTATAATTCAAGTGTGTGTGGCGACCCTTCGTCGTCATTCATCAGCCGGATCGTATCAGGCGTAATTTTCAGCACGATATAATCTGGATCATCTTTGCCGTCAAACCATTTCTCCATATGATCATTCCACAGTTTTTCCTTATATTCCCTGGATTCTTCGATCGATGCTTTCCCCTGGATTTCTACGAACGTATCCCCATACCCTTCACCTTCGTACCCGAGAAGGATGTGGACATTCGGATTATCAGCGATTTCTTCTGTTTTATGGGTTTCTTTGCTTGTAGGCGTAAAAAGAGTCAGATCATCATTGAAAAAGGTCATATAGCGGGAATGAGGTTTGTTCCCTTTCACTGTTGCGAGCGTCCCCACCTTGCTTTCCTCTAGAACCTTTAAAATTTGCTGCTTTAGTTCTGTCTGGGTCATCCTTGCCATCTCCTTATTCTGGTATAACCATACTATTCCTTAACAAAAGTAGAAATAAACATATGGATGTGTAAAGTTGGAGCGTGCTTGGGTATAAAGGAATTAAAAGGATGACGCCCGTCCCAGACTGCATGAACGCTTCACAGCAGCGAGGTGCGGGCCTCTCGAAAAGGATGATGAATATGCTGCCGGAAGATTTGGTTGAACGCTGCAAAAAAAGGATGGAGCCCTATCATTGCGAAGGATTCGTATATGGAAGAGGCCCCAGGAATCCAGAAATCATGATTGTGGGGGAAGCCCCGGGTGAGACTGAAATACATAATGGCATCCCGTTCAGCGGAAGGGCGGGGAAGGTATTGAATGAGTTTTTTGATTACCTCGGGGTCTCAAGAGAAGATATTTATTTTACGTCGTCAGTCAGGAGCAGACCTTACAAAATCGTTCCAAAAAAAGCCGGGCCGAATGGGGAGATCATTGAAAAGAAATACAATCGTGCGCCTAATATGAAGGAGCAGATTGCCCACGCGCCCATTATCGATTATGAAATCCGGCATATTAACCCAAAGCAGATCGTGACACTGGGAAACATAGGCCTTCAACGATTATTAGGTAAAAAATATACGATTTCAGAAATACACGGCAGGCTGATCCAATCACCCGTCAGGCAGCTGAAGGATATGGAAACGAATGAATGGACGCTGAGTGAAAAGGAATACTCCATTTTTCCGACCTTTCATCCCGCGTCCATCTTTTATAATCGATCCCTGCTTGAAAAGGTTTATGAAGATTTGGATGAGCTGAAGGAAATCTTGAAAAGAAAGAATAAAGGGCTTAAACCATAAAAACGGTTTAGCCCTTTTTCATTGGCCGCTTCAGCCGACAGGTACTTCGAATAACTAATAAGTCTGTCACTTCTTATTCAAATTCTCCTGAGCCATCCTCACTAATTCCTTAACCATATTACCGCCCATCCTGCCGCCGATCTTTCCGGCTTGTTCAGATGTCAGTTTCCCATTATACCCTTTATCAAGCGGGATTCCCTGTTCCCTTGCAGCTTCAAACTTTGCTTCTTTTGGATCATTCACTCCGGAAACCCTTGCTTTCAGCTGGTCCATTGCTTCACGGGCTTCTGGTACTAAAAGTTTTCGTCTCGACATATTCACTCCTCCTTTTTATCTTTAGGTTGCCCCAAAAATTTTTTTATACAGGCCGGGTCTTGTCAAATAAGGATTTTTACGTATAACGGCTTTTCCACGGATAAAAAAAGATTGTCTAATTTGTGTCAAATAAAATATAATTCTTAATAGTTAGATAATTTTTAGGAGAAAAGGGGGAAACACTGTGGAAGAATTTGTAGGCAAATTGGTGGGCATTCTCTGGTCACCCGTCATGATTTACTTTTGTTTAGGTGTAGGTCTTTTATTTTCTATCTTAACAAGGTTTTTACAGGTGCGACTCATTAAGGACATGGTAGTGCAGATGTTCAGGGGGAGCAGCTCTAAATCAGGGGTATCCTCATTCCAGTCCCTGGCACTTTCGCTGTCAGGCCGTGTAGGAACGGGGAATATCGCAGGAACAGCAACTGCCATCGCGTTCGGTGGACCGGGTGCGGTATTCTGGATGTGGACCATCGCATTTATCGGGGCGAGCAGTGCCTTTATCGAATCAACCCTGGCACAGATTTACAAAGTAAAGCAAGATGGCGAGTACCGAGGGGGGCCGGCTTATTATATCGAAAAAGGGATCGGCTGGAAATGGTATGCGGTATTATTCTCGTTGGCCACTCTGCTTGCAATCGGTGTGTTAATGCCGGGGATTCAATCGAATTCCATCGCGCTTGGGCTTGAGAATGCATTTGGTCTCAATACGTCTGTGACAGGTATCGGACTAGTGGTTCTTCTTGCCGTGATCATCTTCGGGGGAGTCAAGAGAATTGCCGGAGTAGCTTCCTATGTCGTTCCTTTCATGGCAATTGCGTATATCCTTTTGGCTTTAGTAATCGTTGGGATGAACATTGGAGAGATTCCTGCTGTCATTTCACTTATTTTCAGCAGCGCATTTGGTGCCGACGCAGCATTCGGTGGAATCATCGGAAGCGCGATTGCTTGGGGTGTAAAACGTGGGGTTTACTCCAACGAAGCTGGTCAAGGTACAGGACCTCACCATGCAGCGGCAGCTGAAGTTTCCCACCCTGCGAAACAAGGTTTGGTGCAGGCATCTTCGGTTTATATTGATACGTTGCTAGTATGTTCTGCTACGGCATTCATGATTCTATTCACTGGTGCTTACAATGTAGAAAAACCTGATGGAACACCGATCGTTACGAACTTGGAAGGTGTGGAGGCGGGTCCTGCTTATACACAGGCTGCGATTGAATCGGTCATTCCGGGATTCGGTGCTGGATTCGTAGCAGTTGCCTTATTCTTCTTTGCTTTTACAACGATCATGGCGTACTACTATATGGCTGAAACCAATGTGGCGTATTTATTAAAAGGCAAGAACGCCAAACCGGCCATTTTCGTGCTTAAATTTGTCCTGCTTGGAGTCACGTTCTACGGAGCTGTCAAAGAAGCTGCTCTTGCCTGGGCTCTTGGGGACATCGGTCTTGGAATCATGGTATGGCTGAACTTGATTGCCATCCTGATCCTTGCTAAACCTGCTCTTCTTGCTCTGAAAGATTACGAAGAACAGAAGAAACAGGGTCTTGATCCAGTCTTCAACTCCACAAAACTTGGTATCAAAAACGCTGAGTATTGGGAACAGGAATATAAAGTAGAAAAAGAAGAAAGTGCTTCTTAAATAAGGAAAAGAACCTGCTGCATGCTATTCGACGCAGCAGGTTTTTTGTGTATAAAAACAATCCAGTCGGTCTCTATGCGAAAAACAGCATACATAAGAATGGTTTTAAGGAAGAATAAACGATAGATAACATAATAATATCGGAATGAATCTTAATCTATTCTGATTGGTTTAGTCGGACAAAATCTTTGAGTCGTAAAAAAAGATTGATTATCATAGAAGTAAGTGACTGTTGATCGAAGGAGGATCCAAATGGATTTATATGAACCATATCTTCAAAATGAACGTCAGCGGAAATTGCTTGAATCAACAGGGAAGCTCGCAGATTCGTTCTCAAAACGTGCTGAAAGGTTTGATCGGGAAGAAGCGTTCCCTTTTGAAAATTTCTCTGATTTAAAGAAAGCGGGTTATGTGTCATTATCTGTACCGAAGGAATATGGGGGGGAAGAGATCAGCTTGTATGAACTTGTGATGCTTCAGGAGAGACTGGCCACAGGTGATGCAGCGACTTCACTATCGATTGGATGGCATTTAGGCGGGTTGATGGAACTTACAGAAAATCGTCCATGGAAGGAAGAAGAATTCAAAAGCCTCTGCACCAAAATCGTGGAAGATCATGCGCTGTTGAACCGGGCGGCAACAGAACCGGCTACAGGAAGCCCGACACGCGGAGGACTCCCTGAAACAAAAGCAGTGAAATCCGGTGAGGGATGGGTATTAACAGGCCGTAAAACATTCACTTCGATGGCTAAAGCGTTGGATTATTCTTTAGTATCGGCACGGATAGGGGATTCAGGAGAGAAGGGATTCTTTTTGGTTGACCATTCCCTGGAGGGAGTAACGATTGAAGAGACGTGGGATACCATTTCGATGAAAGGGACCGGGAGTGATGACCTCGTCCTTCATGATGTCTCTCTTCCTGCCAGGGCCTTAGTCGAACGTGACAGCGACAAAGCTGACACCGTGGATGAACTTCCAAAAGCCTGGCTCCTGCATATTCCCGCCTGCTATATTGGTGTGGCGATTGCCGCCAGGAATGAAGCCATCCGATTCGCTAAGGAGTATTCACCTAACAGCCTGCCGGGGCCAATAAAGGATGTTCCAGAGGTCCAAAGGAAAATCGGAGAAATCGAATTGGAGCTTTTTAAAGCAAGGCAGATTCTTTACTCAACTGCCGATCGATGGGTGAAAGAACCGGATAAACGGGCAGGAATGGCAGCGGAACTGGCTTCTGTAAAGCATATCGTAACGAACAGCGCTTTTCAGATTGTGGACACTGCCATGAGGATCGTCGGTGCAAGAAGTCTGTTCAGGTCAAACCCGATGCAGCGTTACTACCGGGATGTGAGAGCCGGCCTCCATAATCCCCCGATGGATGACATGGTCATATCCATGCTTGCAGGGAGAGCGTTAAAAGAATAAGTAATACGAAGAAAAGGCTCGCTTGGGGGAGAAAGAACCCTAGCGAGCCTTTTACGTTTGTAATGTTTTTTCCAGGACGTTTTCATGCTGCTTATCAAGTACATGCAGTTCATTTAATTCTTCTAACAAATCATGAATTGATAGCAGTTCGTAAAGCAAAACAGTCTCGCATGAAAAATGATGCCTAATTGATTGGAAGGGCTTGCTGTGCAGGTCATCGTGTTCTTCCCAGAATTCTTGAAGCAGATCCTTCATCAGGATGAAATGCCCCTCCTGCATGTCGTAAGAAGGATGATGCAGGATGGCCTTAAGAGACTGAACAGCCTGAAGAATCTTATCCTTCTCTTGTTGAGTGAAAGATTCGTTTTGGACCGGGAGATAAATGAGATTACCGATATGAAAATGGATTTGCCTCAAAAGGTTGAGCTTCTTGAATTGATAATGGTGGTTCCGCAGCTCTTTGCGGCTTGAGCGGTGAAGCTTCATTTCCTCTTTCTCATACTCACAAAGGATATTCGTTTTATCAATTTCACGCGTGATGTCATTAAAGATCAATTTCGTTTCACGATGTAAAGAGTGGCTATGAAGGACTTCAATTCCTCTTTTTTCTAATAAATTGCCTGTCTTCACATATAAGTCATGGATATTCCTGCTGATTATCGGGGAATATTTCGGTGGCAAGATCCAGAGATTCACCAAGGTGGAAACAATCAGCCCCAAACTGGTCGTTCCGAGTCTAGTGAAGAATGTTGCTATGTAATGGTCATGAATCGTCGGAATCATGGCGATTCCAGTCAACGTGGCAACAAGTATTCCGGCATCCAGACGCAGCTTATGACAGGTTATGATCGTCAGAATCGCAACGAGAGCGTACGTAATTGCGTGATCTCCCAGTAAAGGAGAGATGATTACAGCAAATAAGGCACCGAGTGCAGATGCAGGAAATCGTATAAACGCTTTTTTAATTGAATCGGCTGCAGTCGGCTCTATTGTCACAATGGCCGTAATGACTGCAAACATGGCCGGCCAATTTAACAGTTCGCAGACAAAAGCCGTCAGAAAAACCGCGATCCCGGTCTTAGCGATCCTTCCACCCGCAAACCTGAACTTTTTAAGGAAATTCATAGACTACTACCCTTTCTGGAAAATATCTCTTTTTTACATTATAAAGAAAATGAATGGGAAAAGAAAAACGGTTGAAAAAATATACGGTAGGAAACCTGAGTGACCTGAGTGGAGTAAGGCATCGGAAGTGTTGAGCGGAATACGGCTGCGGTGTTCAATAGTGCCAAACCAAAAAAGAACTGCTCTCAAGGAACAGTTCTTATATATGAAATTATCTAAGAGGTAACGGCCGTAATGAAACACGGATCGTCCGGGGCATTAAATTTTGATTCTGAGCCTCTTTCAAAAACCTGAACATTTGTTTCCCGGCAACAGAGTTTGCCGAGTGAATTGTAATGGAATCAGCGAACAATTGATGTTTAACCATGTAATGTACAAGCATGAGTCCATTTCTCGTTTTGCATTCCAAGTCATGATCCAATGAAAGATGAGAGATAGCATATCTCTCGAGCAGGTCGATACATTCATCAATGTCTTTCGCTAGAATGTAACCTTGGGGACAGTGTCGATAATCATCTAAAAACACATTTACTGTCATCATTATTCTACTTTCGTTGATTTGACTTACCTTCACCCTAACAGACTATTGGGGAATCTTATATAGGTACAAAGTACTATTGGATGTGCAATGTTATTGTACAAGTATGATAAATGACTTGTATACGCTCAAGAATCTGTTGAAGTCTGAGCACATACATACTTTTAATAGAAACCATGAACCACCGGCACCGACCCATTTCACTTATTCTCCAGCAGGTCCAAAAGAAGGTCGGGACGGTCCGTTATGATTCCGTCAGCACCAGCATGAATCAATCGTTTCATCGTTTGTTGATCATTCACTGTCCAATAATGAACAGGTAGATTTAAGCGATGAGCACCGTCGATCAGCCGCGGATCCGTTAAGTCAACTTCTCCTTTTAGCAGCGGCAGCTGAAATGCGTCAACTTTCGGTTTGTAAAGATTCCTTAAGAAAAGCTTGTGCAGAATAACAAATTTCTTCACCTCTTGTGTTCCGCCCTGGACAGCAACACGACCTTCAGATCGTTTCAGGAAACGATCGATGATGGTCTGATCGAAAGATGCGATGAGGATGTTATTCTCCATACCATATTCCTCAATCAGTTCCATCAATTCATTAATGATTTCATCCAATCTTTCACGCGGATTGTCATCTTTGATTTCGATGTTTATTTTCATTTGAGGAAAACGCTGAAATACTTCTTCAAGCGTAGGGATATAAACACCCCGTCCCCGATATGGATATTCCCCGCCGGCATCCTGAAACGCATAGCCTGCGTCTAACCGCTGCAGTTCCTTTAATGAGTAATCAGCCACATATCCCGTCCCGTCCGTAGTGGCATCAACCGTAGGATCATGAATGGTCACCAGATGTCCGTCCCTGGTGATATGTATATCTGTTTCAATTACATCAACGCCAAGATCTTCAGCATTTTGAAAGGCTTCAATTGTATTACCCGGCGCCAGAAGCTTGCCTCCTTGGTGGGCAATCACAAGCGGTTTGTTTTGTCCGTTTTCAAAGAATGGATGGGGTTGTCCCTGGTCTGGCGGCAGGAAGTAGGCAAGGCTGAAGAAAGCTCCTGTAAAAAGGATAAGTGAAATCAACAATAATGGTTTGGTCCGCTTTGGTTGGGAGTGGCTGGGTTTAAGGTAGTTCATTGACAGTCATCCTTTATCAGAGTAGTTCGGGTGAATTCTTCTTCCTTAATATGTATTATGCGAGGGGACAGGACATGAATGGTTTTCGGATTAATTTTTTCACTCTGTTAAACAGAGTAGGTGACGTCCACTTTTTCGCGTAAAAGAACGGTCACCGCAGAACATTCCTAAATGAAAGTGAGAGAATGATAAGTAATTGTGACTATTCTAAGGAGTTTTTTCTCTTTGGAGTAAAATAATTACTTTTAAGAGAAACTTTTATTGTTTTTAAGCGTAATATATATTACTCTATAAAGTAAGGAGGCGCTTTCATATGCAAGATAATTTATCATTGAATGTTTCATTGCTTCGCCGCCGGGTCCCTAATTTGACCACTGCCGCAAAAGCAGTAGGCCTGAGACCCGCAACAGTTTCAAATCTTTGTACCGGTAAAATATCGGTCGGACGCGCAGAAGTGAGAACGTTGGTCACTTTGGCTAATCTCGCCAATTGTTCTCTGGATGAATTAATTATTCAAGGAGGAAGATTACGTATGATTGAAACGGGAATTAAATCAATTGATTTATTTGCTCCAATAGTGAAAGGCGGAATCAACGGGTTTGTTGCAAGAGCACAGGTCGGCCAATTGGTCGTATTGGCGGAAATCACTCAAAATTTAAAAGAAAAGGGTTTCGAAACCATCTTGCTGACACCGGATCAGGAATTCATAGGGTTGAGTGATCTTGAAGGCTTTGTGGATGCGAAGGTGCATTCAATCGAGGATGCATTCGCTGAAGTTTCTTTAAGGGATGAAAAAGAAAAGGTCATATTACAGGTGGACCGCTCATTTGTGGTTTCCGGAGATCTCTATGAAATGAGAGAGCGATTTGAAGCGGGGGGCTTCCCTGATATAACCACGATATTATTCGATCCGAGCGGGACGGCAGTGGATGAAGATGATCCTTATGGCCCTCTGGATACGATGTGTTATTTCGATATCGACTTGGCAAGCCGCGGAATCTATCCCGCAATCCATCCAGTTCAGTCCACCTCTTTATTAGTGGAGGAAGAAAGTCTGGAAGATAGCCATACGTCTGCAAATCGCAAAGCGAAAAAACTGCTGAGGCGCTATAAAGAGATTCGGGTCTTATTAAATTCTCTCGGAAAAGATAAAATACCTGAAGCGGATCTTGAGCTTTACACCATTGGGGAAAGACTAGAAGCGTATCTCAGTCAGCCGTTTCATGTTGCAGAAGAATTCACACGCCTCAAAGGGGAACGGGTTTCCGTACAGGACAGCATTAAAGATATCGAAAAAATCCTTTCTGGGGATTACAACCACTTAAAACCAGCCGAATTAAAGT
Organism: Rossellomorea sp. NS-SX7; assembly: GCF_052828565.1. Classification (NCBI taxonomy): domain Bacteria; kingdom Bacillati; phylum Bacillota; class Bacilli; order Caryophanales; family Bacillaceae; genus Rossellomorea; species Rossellomorea sp. NS-SX7. The sequence continues at coordinate 152,668 of NZ_CM128249.1, forward strand.
TTAAGGGTAAAGTAAGCTGATAACTTAAAAGGTAGGGGACTATTCTTTCGATAGACAAAGATAGTCCCTGTTTAAACGCCCTGGAAAGGCGTTTTTTTTGCTCATTTGTAATAGGAACAAGCTCCTAAGGAAACGACTTTTTCATTTATATGTCGACAAAAAAGAGGATTACCATCGGCGAATGTCGTATGAGTATAGTACTGATTCTAAATAATTGTTCCTGGGAGTTTAATCAATGATTATTGAGAAATTATTACTGCATGTATTGATTATTTTAGCTCCAATATTGATTCAGACCTCTTTATTAGAACAACATCGATTAGGGAAGTCACCTGTTTTTATCGGGATTCTGCATGGTATTGCAGCTTTTACTTGTATGATTTTTGCCTATGAAAGTTTTGGTCTGTTTTGGGATTTTCGCTATATCCCTTTGGTTTTGTCCATGCTTTATGGCGGGAGGAAATCAGGCCTGATCGTCATTGTATTTATATTGGCAGCAAGGATCCTCAACGGCGGGGATGCCCTCTTGTTTGGCTTTGTCAGTGTATTTTTAGCCGGGATCCTGCCTTTTCTCATATCAAATAAATTCTGGACCTATCCCCCGAAGAAAAGAATCTCCTTTGCTGTACTCCTCGGGTTCTGGCCAGCCTTTGTCATGCTTGGAATCCTGATAACATTTGCACTTATGCGCGGGGTGCCGATGACCGGGAATACCGAAATGTTGACCTATGTCCTGATATTCGGCGGAATCCAGGTCCTGGGCGTGGGGCTGGCCGCGCGCTTGAATGAATGGATGATCGAAAAAAGTATGATGAGAGAAGAAATCATAAAATCAGAAAAACTTAACACAATCGGGGAACTGGCTGCATCGATTGCGCATGAAGTGAGAAATCCATTAACAGTCGTAAAAGGGTTCCTTCAGTTAATGAAAAAGCAGGTAAAAGGCGACCATCATGAATACCTTACCATCGTGCTTGGTGAACTTGGAAGGGCAGAAGAAATCATCAATGATTACCTGAACTTTGCGAAACCTGAGTTTGAAAAAGTGGAAAAGGTAAATGTACGTGAGGTCCTGGCTGATGTGACGATGTTGATGAATGCATATGCGCTAAAAGATGGTGTCTTCCTAGAAGGCAGCTTTAAAGAAAATGGTTATATACATACTGATCGAAACAAACTTAAACAGGCGTTTGTAAATGTCATCAAAAACGCGATTGAAGCTACACCCGCCCAGGGCAGGGTCAATGTAAGCATGGAAGTGAAGAGAGGTCGGGGCATCATTACCATCCAAGACACTGGTATAGGGATGACAAAGGATGAACTTTCCCGTATTGGAACCCTTTTTTATACTACGAAAGCTCGTGGAACGGGCCTGGGGACAAGTGTGTTCAAAAGAATCATCGAGGCATTGGACGGAGACGTGCACTACGATAGTAAAGTCAATGAAGGTACTTGCGTCACCATTCACCTGCCAATCCAGAAAGAAACGTCGGATGAAGGATTACAAGAGAATGTGATGTAGGGGAAAACACTTAGAGGGGCTAGGTGTTTTTTTATGTTTTATGAAGGCGGGTTTATGATCGTCCAGCTCCGGCGGCTTAGAGGCTCGAGGTCATAAGATGGGAATACCAAAAAGGCAAAAAGCGCCTTTCCGGTATTCCCACCTTATGCTTGTCGGGTCTGGTCGAGCCGCCTCCGCTTTTAAGAAGCCCATTTACCGTACATATGTTCCATGATAGGATAGAAGAAATGAATGATGAATCCGAGGGTGCAGGCGACGATGACGGTTCCGATGCCGACCGCTCCATGAAAGACCATGGCAAGTGTGATGGCTATTGCCTCGTTGAGCAGACGGGCATTGCGAAGGTTGAGGCCAAAGCGCATGTGAATCGCGATCATGAACGTATCCATCGGGCTTGAGGGGAGTTTGGCCTGCATATAAATGGCGATGCCGATGCCGAGGATCAATATACCTGTGATGACGAAAGAAAGCTGCTGGATGAAGCTGGTGGGCTCCAGGTGTAAAAGGCCGTTCGTAATCCAGAAGTCCACCATCATCCCGATGATGAATATGGATAAAGCCGCCAGCCATTGAATCCGTTCTCTCAGTAATATCGCATTGATGACGATGAGTATGCAGCCATTAATGAAGATGCATGTCCCGATACTGAGATGAAATAAGTAAGACTCCCCTACGGCCAGTGCATCCCATGGAGCTGCTCCCAGGTTTCCTTTAATGATGAGAGAGACTCCGAAAGAAAGACATATGAGTCCGATGCAGTAAAAGGCGAATCTTACTTTCATTCTATTATCCTCCGTTCGATTCAGAAATTAGTCTACTATCAACGATATGAGTTGTCCCAACAAGTTAGAAGTATTTTTTAGTGAAGGTCGTGGTGAGACTTTGTGGAAAAAGTGAAGGTGTCTGTCAGGGAACTGGTTGAATTCGTTTATAAAGAAGGAAGCATCGACTTGAAATTCCAAGCCCGTTCTTCGATGACGATCGGAACGAGGCTGCATCAGCTCTTGCAAAAAGGTTATAAAGAGGGGGATGAAAAAGAGGTATTCCTGAAGGGGGAAATCGTATCCGGGGAAATCTCATTCGTCTTGGAAGGACGCTGCGACGGGATTCTATATGATGATGAGAACGTAAAGATTGATGAAATCAAATCCACTGCAAAAAACCTGTCTGATATCGATAAAGGTGCGCGTGTTCACTGGGCCCAGGCTGAGTGCTATGCTTATCTGCTGGCAAAAGAGAAAAAACTGGACTTCATCGATGTGCAGCTGACTTATATTCAAATTGACACAGAACAAGTGAAGGTTCTTGAAAAAACGTACTCCATCATAGACCTGGAAGACATCGTACGAAGCACACTTCTTGCCTTTACCCCTTTTGCCAAGGTGATCCTGAAAAATCGAAAAGAATTCCAGGATAGCATTTCTAAAGTTTCATTCCCGTACCCGTCTTTCAGAAAAGGGCAGAAGCAGCTTGCCGGTGCGGTCTATAAAACCATCACCGAAGAAAAATCACTTTATGCGAATGCACCTACCGGCACTGGAAAGACCATATCCACCCTTTTTCCGGCGTTGAAAGGAATGAGAGGTGAAGGTCCGGAGAAGTGGTTCTATCTTACGGCAAAAACGATCACGAGAACGGTGGCTGAGGAGACATTGGGGCTGCTCGAAGAACAAGGTCTCCATCAAACCTCGGTCACGATCACGGCAAAAGATAAAATCTGTTTCAAAGACGAAACCAACTGTCAAAAAGAGTATTGTGAGTATGCAAATGGCTATTATGATCGTATTAACGGGGCCCTTATCGATATCCTCAGCCATGAAACAGTTATGACCCGGGAGGTTATCGAACGATATGCAGTGAAACATAGGGTATGTCCCTTCGAATTTTCGATTGACCTCTCCTATTTAGTCGACGGAGTGATCTGCGATTATAACTATGTCTTCGACCCGAAAGTCTCCTTAAAGAGATTAGGTGAGGAAAGCAAAAAAAAGACGGTGTTATTGATTGATGAAGCGCATAATCTGGTCAACAGGGGAAGAGAGATGTTTTCAGCTTCATTAACCAAATCCTCTTTCCTGGAGGTGAAAAATCTTCAAGGAGCGCATGATGCTCTAAAAAAGAGCATCAACGCTGTTAACAAGCATTTCCTTTCAATGAAAAAAGAAATGACTGGCCAAGGGGAATGGAAAACAGAAAATAATCAGGAACTTACAGCGGTAATTGAAGCTTTTGTAGAAACCGCCGAGAAATGTCTGGGTGAGCAGGGGCAAGAGTGGTCACAGAGCTTCCTGCAATTATATTTTGATTCCCTGCACTTTGTCCGAATATCCAGGCTCTACTCAGACGAGCACCGATTCGTCCTTGATTCATCCGGAAAGGAATTGACTGTGAGACTCTTTTGCATCGATCCTTCCAGGTTGTTAGCCGGTGTGACGAAGCCCTATCATTCCTCCATCTTCTTTTCAGCCACCCTGCATCCATTTTCGTATTACTACCAGCAGTTGGGAGGAAGTGAAGGGGACTATCGATTCCTGATTCCTTCCCCTTTCGAAAAAGAACAATGGAAGGTGGAAGTCCAACCTATATCCACTCGTTTCAAGGATAGAGCACGGACATTGCCGCGGATCGTCCAATCGATTGCCGATGCTTTCACAAATAATCCAGGTCATTTCCTTGTGTTCTTTTCTTCATACGCTTATATGAGGGAAGCATATGATGAGTTGATGGAGCATTCACTGGAAGCCGATTATCTCATACAGGAAGCGAATATGAAGGAAGAAGAAAGAGAAGCATTTCTCCAATGCTTTCAGGCTGATGCGGAAAGACGTGTGCTTGGACTGGCCGTGTTGGGAGGGATTTTTTCTGAAGGGATCGATTTGAAAGGAGACCGATTGAATGGTGTCGTCATAGTCGGTGTCGGACTGCCGCAACCGGGATTGGAACAGGAAATGATGAAAGAATTCTACGAAGAGAACGGTAAGAATGGGTTTGATTATGCGTATGTATATCCTGGTCTGAACAAGGTGTTTCAATCAGGTGGAAGGCTGATCCGCTCAGAAGGCGATACAGGTGTTTTACGATTGATAGATGACCGATATTTAACTCAGAAGTATAGAGCGCTGCTGCCTGATGAATGGACGCCATTTAACGTCATAAAGTAAAACAAATATAAAAAAGACCGCTCATAGCGGTCTTTTTTAGGTTAGTTGAAAGAAGGATCTTTTAACAGACGGTCGAATTCCTCAAGGTGATGCGTTTCATCCGCAATCATGTCCTCTAGCTTGATGACAAGCTCAGTCAATCCAAGTTCATCAGCCTGTTCTTTACGTTTTTTATAGCGTTCGATTGTATCTGCTTCCGCTTTACGGCCTTCTTCAAGCATTTCCTTCACGTCGTCTGTCTGCTTGACAGGGGCAGGAGTCGTTGTTGGCTCTCCGCCTAACGTTTTTATTTTTTCTGCTAAGTATAAAGCGTGCCCCTGCTCATCAGGAATTTCCTCTTCGAAGAAAGGCTTCAATATTTGACGATATAAACCGCTGACTACCGCAGCGTAGTTAGTATACAGAATAACTGCCGCATATTCATTTGCTAAATCTTCATTTAAACCATCGATTAATTCTTTTTTCTTTGCATCCATTATGTTACCACCCTTTTGATTAGTTGTTTATATAGACTATTTACCCACGTGAGCTTGTGAGTAAACATATCCAATTGGATTTGAACACTCTTCGTTATTTTGTCTTGAATGAGCGTTTCTAAACATGTTTGGTTTAATATCTTAGAACGTTCCTTTCCGCTGCAGGCATTTGCTTTCCGCGGGGAGGAAGTCGAGCCTCCTCGTCGCTGGCGCTCCTGCGGGGTCTCGACCTTTCCTCTATTTCCCGTCGGAGTCAAACACCTTCTGCTCCAATCCACTCTGGGCTTTATGTCAGTGCCGAGAACAATCATTCAATTTTCCTCCAATAAATATCTAGTTTTAATTAATGAAATATTTCCTCTGGATAATGAACCTAGCTATCCAATAAAGGTCTTGTCCAGCAACAGCGGCAATATTAACGCAAAAAATCTTCAGAAGTTTGATGAATATCTTTTTCGCGGAAGGAAAATCCTAATGTTAGAAATATGAAAGCGGAGGCGGGCGTCCGCCGGAGCTTGATAAAAATTGGAGGTAGTTTGAGATGGGAAGAAGAATTGGTGTTGAAGAATCATTACAAAATGTTGTTCAGGCATTACGTGAAAAAGGACATGATGTTGTAGAGCTTAAGCAGGAAACAGATGCACAAGGGTGTGACTGCTGCGTTGTAACAGGAATCGACTCAAACGTGATGGGCATCCAGAATGCAGCCACACAAGGGTCTGTCATCGAAGCAAGCGGACTAAGCGCGGATGAAGTATGTCAGCAGGTTGAAAGCAGACTTCAATAGTTCTACGAATAATGATAATTCTTACAACAAACAGGACCGCCAACCGGCGGTCCTGTTTTGGGGTTCAAGAAATTTCACTTCGAAGATTGTCCAGCTGCAGGGCTTAGAGGCACATGTCATAAGCCAAACCGGCCAAGAAGGCAAAGAACGCCTTCCAGTCCGGTTCGTCTTATGCCACCCGCCTCTGAACGAAGCCCTTCCGCCTTTCTATTGTCCAGCTCCGGCGGCTAGCCCCTCGAGGTCATAAGCTAAATGGTTCAAGAAGGCAAAAAACGCCTTCCCGGCCCATTCATCTTATGCTTGTCGGGGCTGGGTAAGCCGCCTCTGCTTTTCTTATCCAATATGAGCCAAGGGCTGATTCCGTATATGTTCCTTCAAGAGGTCAGGGGCGGTCAAATACAGCAGGCCGTTCCCTTCAAGCGTTTTTGGAAAGTTCAGTGGAACGGTCCTTTTTATCAGCTGGGCATATATTTCTGATTCAGATAAGTCCCGTGCAAAGGACTCCTGCTCAAACTGTTTGATAAGGGCAAGGGCACCGGACACGTGTGGAGCTGCCATGGATGTTCCGCTGAGCTTGGCGAATTTGTCACCAGGGATGGTGGATAATATTTTTTCACCGGGTGCAACCAGGTCTACTTCGTTGTTCGAATTGGTGAAGTAGGAAGAATTTCTTTGAAGGTCGATCGAACCGACTGAGATGACCTCATTATAAGAGGCAGGATATGAGAATTCGTCTGTCGAGCTGTTGGAATCTCCTTCATTTCCAGCTGCACATACGACTAAAATGTTGGCATCGACAGCTCTTTGGATCACTTTATGCAAAGGTTCATAATCGGAAGGTCCTCCTAGTGACATGGAGATGATATCTGCGCCTTGGTCGATTGCGTACTGGATGCCGTTAACAATCCAATCGTATTTCCCGCTTCCACGGCTTCCTGCCAGGACCTTTATGACAAGCAGCTCAGCAAGAGGAGCGACGCCGATCACGCCCTGACCATCTTCATTCGCAGCGATCGTACCTGCCACATGCGTTCCGTGACCGCTGTAGTCTGTCACATTATCCTCTGCACCTCCGTCATCATCCGTGAAATTTCGATAACCTTTTACCTTGCCTTTCAGGTCCGGATGGTTTACATCACAACCTGTATCAAGAACCGCAACCGTTATTCCATTTCCTTTATAACCATTTTTCCATAGGCTTGGAGCTTGGATTAAATCAATGCCTTTGGGAATTTCATTCGTATCAGCCACCATTTCATCCATGAAATATGGAATTAACCTGATTTCACCTTGCATATCAATCCCTCCTGAAAATGGTATTTTACATTGAGGAAAAATCTGAAGTTTCAGAAAATATAACATTTTTCGGACGAGATTTCCAGTGTATTTTGTAATAGGAAAATTAAACCATCGGTTGTTTCGTATGGATATACCCTGCTGATCCCAAAAATTTAAACAAACGTTTGTTTAATTCTGAAACGGTTGATACCAATGGCCCGGAGGAGTTTAAACAAACGTTTGAATGAATTGGTATGAACGTCTATTTTCTTTCATAAAGTGGTTATGAAGGACACAGTGAAGGAGGAGGCACGATGAATTATTACCAATACGGCTATCCTGCCTATTCATACTATCCTTATAGAAATATGCCAGCGATGGCTTATGCCATGATCCAGGGAGGACCGCTCGCTCCCAAGTTGAACGGATATGTCTTCTTTCGGGAAGTCCCGAATGGAGTAGAAGTATTCATAGAGGTGCATGGGCTTCCGCAGTATCAAAAGGGAAGCGGGGATAAAAAGCCTGTCGGGCCGCATGGATTTCACCTTCATGAAAAAGGAGTATGTGAAGTCGGAGATAAGGAAGAACCTTTTCAATCTGCAGGCGGGCATTGGAATCCAGATAATCAGCCGCACGGCAATCACGCGGGCGATTTTCCGGTCCTGTTCTCCAACGACGGCTACACCAAAATGTCTTTCTTTACGAACAGATTCAAAGTGGAGGATGTCATCGGGAAGGGAGTCATCATCCATCAGAATCCAGATGATTATAGATCCCAGCCTTCCGGAGATGCGGGGAAGCGGCTGGCTTGCGGTGTGATCATGAAGTATGGGATGTAAATGAAAAACGCGGACCTCTCAGATGGAGGTCCGCGTTTTCTTTCTACAAGATTCCAAGCACATCAAGCATGACGGCAATGATCAATATCGGAGCGATGAAACGGATGAGGAAATACCATGTTTCAAATAATCCTCTCTTTAATCCGCTCCCGCGCTTCAGCTCTTCAAAAAGAGCCGTCTTCTTCATCTTGATCGGGATGAATAAGGCTATAAGCAGGGAACCGATCGGCAGCAGTACATTGCTCACTGTAAAATCAGCCAAATCGAAAATCGTTTTTCCGAAAATGATGACATCGCCGAGTACCCCATAAGATAATGCAGAAGGAACACCGAAAGCGAAAATAGCCAGTCCGATGATCCACGACCATTTCTTGCGTCGTGCAGGATCCCCTTTTGAAATGACGGAAACGATGATTTCCAGCATCGAAAAGGCGGATGTCAGAGCTGCAAACAAGAACAATATTAGAAATGCGATAAAGAACAGCATTCCGAATGGCAGCTGATTAAAGATGGTCGGCAGAACATTGAATAATAGGACAGGCCCTGCACCAGGCTCAAGTCCGAATGAGAACACTGCCGGAAAAACGGCAAGTCCAGCCAGAAGAACGATAAAGATGTTCATCGCTACAATGGAGCCGGCTGAGCGGGGAAGGCTTTGATCCTTCGGCAGGTAAGAGCTGTAGGTCACCATGACCGAAACCCCGACGCTCAGTGTGAAAAAGGATTGTCCCATCGCTTCCAATATCGTTTGCGATGTTACTTTTGAAAAATCGGGCTCAAGCAGGAATATGATCCCTTCCATTGCGCCGTCAAGTGTCACTGCCCTGAGGACAAGAATGATGAATAGCACAAAAAGTGCAGGCATCATGATTTTACTTGCCCGTTCGATTCCCTCCTGAACCCCTTTGGCAACGACAAGGATCGTCATCAGGATAAAGAGGAATTGAAAAAATACGCTCAAGCCCGGATTTGAAATCGTAGCTCCGAAAAGCTCTCCGTATTGCTCGGAGGTGAGTCCGCTCATCTGACCTGTCACCGCTTTGTATAAATAAACGACGATCCACCCTCCAACGACACTGTAGAAGGATAAAAGGATGAAGGATGTAATCATCCCAAGTATGCCCACCCAGTGCCATTTGGTGCCGGGGGCTATTTTTTTGTACGAATCAACCGCATTGCTTTGGGCTGTCCGCCCGATCGAGAATTCTGCAAGCAGTAATGGAAGTCCGAGTAGTAAAGTAAATAGAATAAAGATCAGGAAAAATGCTCCGCCTCCATTTTGACCTGCGGTATAAGGGAATTTCCAGATGGCCCCCAGTCCGATTGCAGAACCGGCTGCTGCCAGGATAAAACCAAGTTTTGATGACCATTGTTCACGTTGACTCATATTCAATCTCCTTTCTGTTTGTATTTTTTCCGCTTTAAACATAAAAAAATCGCCCCTACAATTTGTAGGGACGATTGAATATCGCGGTACCACCCTAGTTATGAGAAAATGTTCTCACCACTCGAATAAAATAACGGCTGCGCCGTCTTTTGATCACGTCAAAAGAAGCTCCAGAATCGAAATTCGCTAAAGCATTTATGTACCGATTCGCACCATCCATCGGCTCTCTTAAACAGGGAAATGTTCGCTACTAGTTTCCTTCAAAGCTTGTTCAATATTAGGTTATTCAAGTTTTATCATGAAACGAAACGACTTGTCAATAAATTTCGAAAATACAAATATTGTATTCTTTCGGTGAAACGCTTGCAAAACCAGTCATCACGTAAATTGTTTCCGTTCACTTTCTCTTGTAAAATAAAAAGAATGAGTAAGAAAATATGAACGGAAAAGGTGTTTGTAATGAAACATATCATTGTCATCGGCGCTGGCATTCTCGGCGCATCAACAGCCTATCATCTCAGTAAAAAAGGGGCAAGGGTTACACTCATAGACAGACAGGACCGCGGTCAGGCAACAGAAGCGGCAGCAGGTATCGTATGTCCATGGCTGTCCCAAAGGCGAAATAAGGTGTGGTACCGCCTTGTAAAAGGCGGAGCGAAGTACTATCCTCAATTGATAGAAGAGTTGGAAGCACTTGGTGAAACCGAAACCGGTTATCGGCGGGTAGGGGCCATCAGCCTTCACACCGACGATCAGAAGCTCGACAAGATGATTGAACGAGCGGTGAAGCGGCGAGGGGATGCTCCTGAAATGGGAGACATAACGAAGTTGACTGCAGCGGAAACGAAAGAACGATTTCCTCTTCTGGCAGAAGATTTTGCATCTGTACATGTCAGCGGAGCGGCAAGGGTGGACGGAAGGGCCCTGCGAAATGCTCTTATAAGCGCTGCTGAAAAAAATGGCGCGGACTTCCGATACGGAGATGCCAAAATCTTAGTGGCAAATGACCTTGTAACCGGAGTGAGGATAGGAGAAGAAATCATTCAATCCGATACAGTCATCGTCACGGCAGGGGTTTGGGCGAAGGAATTGTTCAGGGAGGCGGGCATTGATTTTAAAGTGTCTTCACAAAAAGCACAGATCCTTCACTTGGAAGTGCCGCAGGCGGACAGCAGCCAGTGGCCGGTTGTCATACCGCCTGGCAGCCAATACCTTCTTGGCTTTCCCGGCGGAAAAGTGGTTGCAGGAGCTACCCATGAAGATGAAGCAGGCTTTGACTTCAGGGTGACAGCCGGAGGTGTATATGAAGTCCTCCACAAAGCGATCGAAGTCGCCCCGGGCATCGAAAACAGTACGGTTGCAGAGACAAGAGTGGGCTTCCGTCCGTTCACTCCAGGGTTCCTGCCTGTATTCGGAGCGGTCCCGGGCCTCGACGGGGCATTCACTGCCAACGGCCTCGGGGCTTCCGGCTTGACGGCAGGGCCGTATCTTGGCTCCGAACTTGCCAAGCTGGTGATGGGGGAAGAAACGGAACTTGACCCTTCAGATTATTGTGTAGCGGATGCCATTGGATGATCCGACAATCACATTGTGCAAGTAACGATTTTCCTCTATCTTCTATAAGCCATGACCTTTATAATAGAGAGAGTGTGTGTTAAGAAAACCATTAGTTTATATAGAAAAGGTGTAATCATATATGAGTTTATTATCTGTTAAGAACCTGACCCACGGTTTCGGTGACCGTGCAATTTTCAACGATGTCTCTTTCCGCTTGCTGAAGGGGGAGCACATCGGCTTAATCGGGGCAAATGGTGAAGGGAAATCAACCTTCATGAACATCATCACGGGTAAGCTAGAGCCGGATGAAGGAAAAGTGGAATGGGCAAAGCGCATCCGCATCGGTTATCTTGATCAGCATGCCCAGCTGAAGCAGGGTATGACGATCCGTGATGTATTGAAGACGGCGTTTCAGTACCTGTTTGACATGGAAGCTGAAATGAACGAACTATTTGGAAAAATGGGGGATGCGTCCCCGGAAGAGCTTGAAGAACTGCTTGAGGAGACGGGCACCCTTCAAGACGCATTGACGAATAATGACTTCTATATCATCGATGCGAAGGTGGAAGAAATCGGGCGCGGGCTTGGCCTCGATGATATCGGTTTGGACAAGGATGTCCACGACTTGAGCGGAGGACAAAGAACAAAGGTCCTGCTGGCTAAGCTTTTACTCGAAAAGCCGGACATTTTACTTCTGGATGAGCCGACCAACTACCTTGATGAACAGCATATCGAATGGTTGAAGAGATATCTTCAGGAATATGAAAATGCGTTTATCCTGATCTCGCATGATATCCCATTCTTGAATAGCGTCATCAATCTGATCTACCATATGGAAAATCAGGAATTGAACCGCTATGCCGGGGATTACCACGAATTCAAAAAAGTCCACGAGATGAAGAAGCAGCAGCTTGAAGCCGCTTATAAAAAGCAGCAGCAGGAAATGAAGGATCTGAAGGATTTCGTGGCGCGCAACAAAGCACGGGTCTCCACACGTAACATGGCCATGTCCCGTCAGAAAAAACTGGATAAAATGGACGTCATCGAATTGGCAGCCGAAAAGCCGAAGCCTGAATTCAATTTCAAAATGGCGAGAACGGCCGGCCGTGTCATTTTTGAAACGAAGGACCTTGTCATCGGCTATGATACACCGCTTTCTAAGCCGCTCAATTTAAAAATGGAACGCGGACAGAAGATTGCCCTATCAGGTGCAAACGGAATCGGGAAGACAACCTTACTAAGAAGTATTTTAGGAGAAATCCGTCCGATCTCGGGTTCAGTCGAACTAGGGGATTACCTGCATATCGGCTACTTCGAACAGGAAATCAAAACCCAGAACTACAACACCTGTATCGAGGAAGTGTGGAATGAGTTCCCGTCCTTCAATCAGGCTGAAGTGCGTGCGGCCCTTGCAAAATGCGGCCTGACGACAAAGCACATCGAAAGCAAGGTCGAAGTGCTGAGCGGCGGGGAAAAAGCGAAGGTCCGCCTATGTAAGTTGATGAATAAAGAAAGCAACGTTCTCGTCTTTGACGAGCCGACCAACCATCTGGACGTCGAAGCGAAAGAAGAGTTGAAGCGCGCGTTGAAGGAATACAAAGGCACTGTTCTATTGATCAGCCACGAACCTGAATTTTATAATGATGTGGCGACTGAAGTGTGGAACTGTGAATCTTGGACGACGAAATTGTTTTAATAATATATGTAAAGTGCTCCCTTTGAGAAGGGGGCACTTTTTGTTATGGAGAAGAGGAGGGAGTGCCGGATTTTGTCGGGAAATCAGTAGTTCGCCCTTATTTTTCAGATGTCGCACATATATCAGCAACATCCCAAGAATCAGTTCAATCGACAACATCATTTAATCCTAGGTTGACTCTTAACCGGCTCAGCATGTTGTGTGTTTTAAATTTTCTGAAAATATATTGACAATTTCCCGTAAAGACGTTATCTTTTGAGTAGTTGAATATAACACATATTTTAATATACGGTTAAATAACGTTATATAAATATAGATTTATATAATGCTGATGTAAAAGGGGGCATAGATATTGATTTTGCATGAGATTGAAACCGCAAGTCGAGATCAAATGGAAAGCCTTCAACTAGAACGACTTCAAAAAACAGCCAGCTTAGTTTACCACTCCGTACCTTTTTACCGAAATCACTTCGAACAAAGAAACCTGCATCCAGACGATATCCGATCTTTAGAAGACTTAAAAATGTTACCGCTTACAACAAAGAAGGACTTGCGTGATCACTATCCATTTGGAATGTTCGCAGTGGAGCAGGAGGAGATGGTGAGAGTCCACGCTTCTTCCGGTACGAGCGGTAAGCCTACGGTCGTCGGCTACACCCAAAACGACATTGATATGTGGGGGGATATTGTAGCCAGGGCAATCGCGATGGCTGGAGGAAAACCAGGAAGCGTATTACACAATGCATATGGATATGGATTGTTCACCGGTGGACTTGGTCTTCACTACGGCAGTGAAAAACTCGGGATGATCACTGTGCCTGTATCGGGCGGCAATATCGATAGACAGATCACCCTGATTGAGGACTTTAAGCCTTCCGTTATATGCGGAACGCCTTCTTATGTGCTGAACCTGGCAGAGACGATTGAAGCCCAGGGTAAAGACCCGGCTTCACTTTCATTAGAGGTTGGGATTTTCGGTGCAGAACCGTGGTCCAATAAGATGAAGCAGACACTCGAGGAGATCCTTGGTATAAAAGCCTGCGATATTTATGGATTGAGCGAAGTAATCGGTCCCGGTGTTGGCATGGAATGCCCTGAAGCGCAGGACGGGCTTCATATAGCAGAGGATCATTTTCTTGTGGAAGTCATTCATCCCGACACTTTGGAACAGGTGCCTGATGGGGAAACGGGTGAACTGGTATTTACCAGCTTGACGAAAGAAGCGTTCCCGATCATCCGGTACAGGACGGGTGACATTGCTTCGATTCAGCATGGCACATGCTCTTGCGGCAGAACGACCGTCAAGATGTCGAGAGTGAAGGGACGGGCGGACGACATGCTGATCATCAGGGGTGTGAATGTTTTCCCTTCAGAAATGGAGCATCATCTCCTTGAGCTGAAAGAACTCGCTCCACATTATCAGGTGCACCTAAAGAAAAAGGGAGCCCTGGATACAGTAGAGCTTCAAGTTGAAATCAGTTCGGATTTCTTCGCCGGAATTTCGGGTAATATCGAGCATGATAAAGTCCGTGAATTAACATCGAAAGTAAAAAGGGTAATGAAGAACGGATGCCTTGTATCCATGGATGTAAACGTCAGGGCGCCCAAGGAAATACCGCGATCGGAAGGAAAGGCCATTCGAATCGTCGATCTTCGGGAAGAAGCGATTCTCCCATAAAAAATTTTGTCCAATAAACCTATTACATGTTAGTCAATCTTCGTGAAAACAGTGTGATAAAGGAGGCAGTGCAATGAGTCTGCAGATGACAGAAGAAGAGCATATGGCACGCTTTATGAAGAAAATCGAAAATGATGAAAAGATCGAGGCCGATGATTGGATGCCGGATGAATATCGGAATGCGTTGATCAAATTGATTTCGATGCACGGGATCAGTGAAATCATGGGTGCGCTCCCGGAAAAGGAATGGGTCCCGAAAGCCCCATCCCTTCGCAGGAAACTCGGCATCATGGCCAAGGTTCAAGATGAGATGGGCCATGGCCAGCTCCTGCTCCGCGTGGCAGAAGACCTGATGAAGCCTTATGGAAAAACAAGGGAACATATCATGAGGGATTTATTTTCAGGAGATTTGAAGTTTCATAATGTTTTCCACATGGAAGCCCCGACATGGGGGGATGCAGGATTGATCGGCTGGCTCGTGGATGGTGCTGCCATCATCTCGCAGACAAATATGCTGGGGGCATCGTATGGTCCTTATGCACGTGCACTGAAAAGGATCTGTGCGGAAGAAGTCTTCCACGCACAGCATGGTGAAGCGATCATCATGGCACTCGCAGAAGGAACAGATGAGCAAAAAGCTCTCGTACAGGATGCAATCAACCGTTGGTGGGAAGCACTTCTGATGTTTTTCGGACCGGCTGATGCAAAAACAACCGGCTCCTCGAAACAGGATATCACCATTAAATATAAAATCAGGACCAAAACAAATGAACAGCTCCGTCAGGACTTCTTCACCAAATATGTACCGCGGATGCTGTCTTTGGGACTCACGCTTCCTGATGAGACCATGTATTACGACGAAGAACAGGAGCTTTGGGTCTATAAACAGCCAGATTGGAGCCGCTTCAAAGAAATCATCCGCAATAACGGACCGAAATCAAAGGAACGCCTTCGCCTCCGGGAATTATCCTATGACAACAATGCCTGGGTACGCGAAGCACTGAGTCCAAGCGGGAGAGTCAGTTAGAAGGGAATGAGGGAGATGTCTGACAAGGGCCAGAATTTTTATCAGGAGTTTGAAGTGTTCAGCAAACGGTCGGACGGGGCGCCGATGCAGCATCAATTCAGTCTGCTTGCCCCGAATCATGAATTGGCGATGGTGATGGCTCAGGAGAATTTCATGAGGAGGGAACCGGTAGCGGATGTTTGGGTCGTAAAACGGTCGGATCTCAGAATGATGACGCCTGAAGAGAGAGAAAGTGTGAAGCGTCTGGATAATAAGGATTACCGGAATGCAAAAGGATATGGCTACCTTAAGAAAAAGTGGCGGCAATATGAACAGGAAATGCTTGATGAGAAAGAAATCATGTCCTGGGGAGAGTTGGTGAAAAAGAAATGATCGTGAAAAGTCCTGATGACATCCCGAATAAAGAGTATAAAGAAACATTGTTGAACCTGCTCTATCAGCTGGCGGATGATGATTTCATCCTTGCGTATCGCGGTTCTGAGTGGCTGGGACTTGCCCCCCACATTGAGGAAGACGTTGCATTCTCTTCCATAAATCAGGACACGATGGGCCACGCCACCATGTATTATCAACTGCTTGAAGAGCTTGGCGAAGGCAGTCAGGATTCACTTGCTCATGCCCGTCCGTCAAATCAAAGAAGAAACGCGATTCTTTTGGAGGAAGTGAATGGACCGGGAGATTATTTGACAGAACCCCGATACGATTGGGCTTTTGCCGTGGTCAGGCACTATTTTTACAGTGTTGCGAAAAAGGTACGCATCGATTCATTGAAAAACTCTTCATACGAACCATTGGCACAGCTCGCCATCAAGATTAATACGGAACTATACTATCATCTGCTTCACTGGAAGACGTGGTTCCTGCAGCTGGTAATCGCCGGCGGGGAAGCTGCAGTCCGTATGAGGGAAGCGATAGAAAGAGTGCTCGATGAATTCCAGGGTGTTCTTACATTGGGTCCGGCAGGCAAAGAAATGGCCGTCATGGGGCTGATTGAAGGAGAAGAGAATCTCATAAAGCGCTGGGAACTTTCCCTGCAGCCAGTCTTCCAATCTGCGAATCTGGCATTTCCTCCGAAAACAGGCATGAAAAAAGGTGATGGCCGCAAAGGAGAGCATACAGCAGACCTGGATCAAGCATTGTCTACTCTTAGTGAAGTATACAACTCAGATCCAGCAGCAACCTGGTAAAGGATGATCAGAAATGACAGAAACGGTTTGGAATGTCCTTCACTCTGTGAAGGATCCAGAAATTGATTCAATAAGTATCGTAGATTTGGGAATGGTGAATAGAATTATAGAGGGAGAAGGACGGGTCACGATTGAATTGCTTCCTACATTCATGGGCTGTCCCGCACTCGACATCATTAAATCGAATGTGTTGAAAGCATGTAAAGAGCAGTTGGGAACAGGGGAAGTGGATGTGAAAT
Organism: Rossellomorea sp. NS-SX7; assembly: GCF_052828565.1. Taxonomy (NCBI): domain Bacteria; kingdom Bacillati; phylum Bacillota; class Bacilli; order Caryophanales; family Bacillaceae; genus Rossellomorea; species Rossellomorea sp. NS-SX7. The sequence continues at coordinate 169,502 of NZ_CM128249.1, forward strand.
TCGTATATACCACACCCTGGACGTCCAGCCGGTTAACGGAAAAAGGCCGAGAAAGCCTCAAGGAATTCGGCATCGCGCCGCCGCCGAGGGACTTCACCGGAGAAGAAGACTGGCAGATTCACTGCCCATACTGTGATTCTCCATACACATCAATGGAGAACCTCTTCGGCCCAACCGCCTGCAGGAGCATCCTCTACTGCAAGCAATGCAAAAACCCGTTCGAGGCAATGAAGCCTATATCTACCATGGTGTAAGAAAAGCGGAGGCGGCGTATTCAGCTCATAAAAAAGTTTGGTTAAGCTGAATTTTTAACCGGATCCAGCAGTTGATTGGAGTGGAAGACGTAGACTCCTGCGGGAGAAGTGGCCAATGTGAGACCCCGCAGGCGAAGCCGAGGAGGCTCACGGGTCACCCGCGGAAAGCGAAGTCTTCCACGGAAATCAACTGCGGTATTGAAAATTCCAACTAAAAAACAAAATTTAAGGAGAGATTCCAAATGGTAAAACTAATCGCATTATACAAACACCCTGAAAACAAGGAGCAATTCGACGAGCACTACTTCAACACCCATGCCCCGATCACAGCGAAAATCCCGGGCCTGAAAGAAATGAAGGTTACAAGAATCACAGGTTCGCCAATGGGCGGAGAAGGCAAGTACTACTTAATGTGTGAGATGTACTATGAAAGCCATGAAGCACTGAAAGCAGGACTCAAATCAGATGAAGGAAAAGCTTCAGGGAAAGACCTGATGGGCTTTGCTGCTGAACTGGTCACACTCATGATTGGTGAAGAAGTGAATGAGTAAGCACGAATACATTGTGGTCAGCGAAAGGGACGGGCTCGGATTCATCGAGCTGAACCGTCCCAAGGTGCTGAACGCCATCAATCGCCCCATGGTGTCAGAAATCGTGGAAGCTTTTGAAGAGTTCGATCGGAACGACAATGTAAAAGTGATCATTTTATCCGGAAAGGGGAGGGCATTCGCTGCCGGTGCCGATATTGATGAAATGTCAGAAGACGGCGCCATTGATCTTGAGCTCCTCAACCAGTTCACTGAATGGGACCGCCTTGCATGGATCAAAAAGCCGATCATCGGTGCAGTTCAGGGTTTCGCGCTCGGCGGCGGCTTCGAACTGGCATTGTGTTGTGACATGTTGTTTGCAGCAGAAGACGCAAGCTTCGGATTCCCTGAAGTGAATCTCGGGGTCATGCCCGGTGCAGGAGGAACGCAGCGTTTGACAAAGCTCATTGGGAAATCAAGGGCGATGGAATGGCTCATGTCAGGCGACCGTTTCACTGCGGCACAGGCACTCGAATGGGGTGTCATCAACCGTGCGATCGCCCCGGAACTTTTGATGGAAGAAACAGAGAAATTTGCAAGGAAACTAGCATCGAAGCCGCCGCTATCGATACGGCTGATAAAAGAATCCGTTCATAAAGCGGTTGATTATTCTCTTTACGAAGGAATGCAGTATGAACGGAAGAATTTCTATCTTCTTTTTGCCTCCGAGGATCAAAAAGAAGGCATGAAAGCTTTCGTGGAAAAACGCAAACCACATTTCAAAGGAAAGTAAGGAGGCTACATAATGTACGAAACCATTAAATACGAAGTGAAAAACCATGTAGCCTGGATCACCCTGAACCGACCGGATAAATTGAATGCATTCATCCGCCAGCTCAACCTTGAAGTAGCGAAGGCGGTAAAAGAATCTTCACGTGACAAGGACGTAAGGGCAGTCGTCATCACCGGTGAAGGCCGTGCGTTCTGTTCCGGACAGGATTTGAGTGAAGTCGATGATTCGATGGACCACGGTGAAGTCCTCCGAAATAACTACGGGCCGATGGTGAAGGAAATCGAAGTCTGCGAGAAGCCGGTCATCGCGGCGGTGAACGGGGTTGCGGCAGGAGCAGGGTTTTCCCTGGCATTGGCATGTGACTTTAGGCTTGTATCTGAAAAAGCAAGTTTCGTTCAAGCATTCGTCCACGTCGGATTGGTTCCTGATTCAGGCAACCTCTACTATTTAACCAATCTGGTAGGCTATGCAAAAGCGCTGGAACTCGCTGTTTTTGGTGAGAAGATCACGGCAGAGCAAGCTGATAAGTTCGGATTGGTGACGAAGCTGATCGGGGTTGAGAGCTGGCAGGAAGAAACGGCCGCTTTTGCTGAACGGATTGCTTCCATGCCGACGAAAGCCATCGGATTGATGAAGCGGCTTTTAAAAGGAAGCCATGATTTACCCTTTGAAGAATACTTGGAAAAGGAAGCCTACGCCCAGCGGATTGCCGGCCAGACCGAAGACCATCGCGAAGGCGTCACCGCTTTTATGGAGAAAAGAAGACCTGCTTTTCACGGTAGATAGACTATTCTTGAATTTTAGGCTGAATCCAGCGGTTGATTGGAGTGCAAGACGAAGACTCCTGCGGGAGAAGCGTGTTAGGTGAGACCCCGCAGGAGCGCAAAGACGAGGAGGCTCAACAACCGCCCGCGGAAAGCGAAGTCTTGCACGGAAATCAACAGCGGAGTTTAACACAGTAAAACGAAAAAGGAGATGGGACTATGTCTACAGTAAAAGAACAAAGCTTTGAAGTACTTGAGATGAAAAGAGAGCATTATTCATTGGTAATCAACGGTCAACGTATGGAAAGTGAATCTGGGGAGACGTTCACGACGTTTAATCCTGCTACGGGTGAACCGATCGCAACCGTTTCTCTTGCTTCCGTGGAAGATGCTGAAAAAGCCGTTGAGGCTGCAAGAAATGCGTTTGATCATGGAAAGTGGAAGAAGTTCCCAATCAACAAACGCTCCCGCGTGCTGAATAAGATTGCCGGTATCATGCGTTCCCGCTTTAATGAACTGGTATCGCTTGAAATCATGGACAGCGGTAAATCTCTTTCTGCAGCCCAAGGACAGGTCATGCAGGCAATCGAAGACTTCGAATTTTATGCGGGTGCGATTGTCGGCCACCGAGGCACGGTAAACAATGTCCCGGGACAATTCACGAATACGGCAGAGAAAGAGCCGGTCGGTGTTTGTGCCCAAATCATTCCGTGGAACTACCCATTGATGATGGCAGCTTGGAAAATTGCCCCTGCAATCGCTGCTGGCTGCTCGGTCGTCGTGAAGCCGGCAACGCTCACTCCGCTCACGGCAATCGTTTTAGGTGAAATCTGTATCGAAGCGGGAGTTCCTGAAGGTGTTGTCAACATCGTACCGGGAGCAGGTTCTTCTGTCGGAAACTATCTGGTCGAGCATGAAAAAGTAGACAAAGTGGCATTCACAGGTTCAACGCCAATCGGTAAAAACATCATGGAAAAAGCTTCTCAAACATTGAAACGCGTGACATTGGAGCTTGGAGGCAAGTCTCCGAACATCGTCTTTGACGACGCTGACGTAGACGCTGCGGTAGATGGTTCGCTGTTCGGTATCTTCTATAATACGGGACAGTCCTGTGAAGCACGTTCAAGACTTTATGTGCATGAAGATATCTATGATGAGTTCATGGAAAAATTCACAGCGAAAACTAAGAAGCTTTCGCTTGGAGATCCCCATGATAAAGGAACCCATATCGGTGCCATCATCAACCAGGGACAGGTGGATACGATCCACAGCTATGTAGAGTCTGCCAAACAAGATGGGGCCACAATCGTGACAGGAGGAAAGCCTGCGACTGTAGAAGGCTTTGAAAAAGGATACTGGTATGAGCCTACAATCATCACCGATGTCAATCATGATATGAAGGCTGTGAAGGAAGAGATTTTCGGACCGGTTGTCGTAGTAATGAAATTCAAAGACGAAAAAGAAGTCATCAAGATGGCAAACGACAGCGAATACGGCCTCGGTTCAGCAGTTTGGACCCAAAATCACGGCCGTGCTACGAGAGTGTCCAAGGCAATCCAGGCAGGGATCGTCATGGTGAACTGTCCATTCTCGGCATTCCCGGGAACACCTTTCGGAGGCTACAAGCAGTCAGGGTTCGGCCGCGAACTCTGTGTCGAAACACTGGATCTATATACAGAAACGAAGAGTATCATTTCTTACTTCGGAAATCGTCCGCTGAATCCATTCGGCGTATAAACATAACAGCTTGATACAGGGGTTGTCCTTTAAGGGGTCAACCCCTTATTGCTATAAGGAGGAATCGATATGACACAGCATATTGTTGTCGTAGGATCAGGAGTAATGGGAAGGGGCATCGCCTATGTAAGTGCAGTGGGTGGCTTCAGAACCACTTTGGTGGATATTAAACAGGAACAGCTGGATCATGCCAAAGAAGATATTCAGCGTATTTTTGAAAAAGGTGTGGAAAGAGGGAAGATCACGAATCAGGAGTATATGGAAGCACGCGAACGTCTTTCGTATTCTACTAATCTATCCATAACGGTCCGTGATGCGGATGTCGTCATCGAAGCTGTTCCGGAAAAAACTGATATCAAACGCGGTGTGTTCGAAGTGCTGGATGCACATGCTCCTGATTACTGCTATCTTGCAACCAACACCTCGACGATGAGCCCGACCGAAATCGGTTCTTTCACGAAACGGCCTGACAAAGTCATTGCGATGCATTTCTTCAATCCTGTACATAAAATGCCGCTGGTAGAAATCGTAAGAGGGTTGGAGACAAGTGATGAAACGGCGGAAGTGATTGAGCAGGTCGCCCGCTTAATGGGCAAAGAAACAGTCGTCATCAATGAGTTTCCGGGTTTTGTCACAAGCAGGATCAGCGCGCTCGTCGGCAACGAAGCCTTTTATATGTTGCAAGAGGGCCTCGGAACGCCGGAAGAAATCGATAAGGCGATCAAGCTCGGCTTGAATTATCCGATGGGCCCGTTTGAACTGGGGGATCTGGTTGGACTCGATACCCGTCTGAACAACCTGAAATATCTTCATGAAAAGCTTGGGGAAAAATACCGTCCGGCCCCTCTTTTAGAACAATACGTAAAAGCGGGAAGACTTGGCAGGAAGTCGGGCAAGGGTGTATATGATTACTCAGAAACGAAAGAAAAGGAGAGCCGATCATGAGGGAAGTCGTCATCGTTGATGCAGTGCGGACTCCAATCGGAAGATATAAAGGCGCCTTGAAAGACGTCCGTCCGGATGACCTTGGGGCACTTGTGATCAAAGCGTTGGTCGAAAGGAACAGTGAAATGGCTGTTGATGCCATCGAAGAGGTCGTGCTCGGAAATGCTAATGGCGCAGGAGAAGACAATCGCAATGTAGCACGCATGTCCACCCTGCTTGCCGGCCTTCCTGTCGAAGTGGGTGCAACGACAATCAATCGACTATGCGGGTCGGGACTGGATGCAGTGAACTATGCCGCCCGTGCAATCCTTGCCGGGGAAGGCGATATTTTCATTGCCGGCGGTACCGAAAGCATGACGAGGGCTCCATTTGTTATGGCGAAACCTTCCAAGGACTTTCCGAGAGGGAATATGGAGATGTTCGATACAACTATCGGGTGGCGCTTCGTCAATGCCCGGCTTAAGCAAAGATACGGGACGGATTCCATGCCGGAAACAGCTGAAAATGTTGCAAATCGATATGAAATCACCAGGGAAGAACAGGACAGGTTTGCCTTTGAGAGCCAGGTGAAAGCTAAGCAAGCAATGGATGAAGAACGGTTCAAAGAGGAAATCATACCTGTAGAAATCACTGATCGAAAAGGGAATGTCACAACTGTGACAGTGGATGAGCACCCTCGTCCCCAATCAAGTATGGAAAAACTCGGCAAACTGTCACCTTTATTTAATGAAGGAACAGTCACCGCAGGAAATGCATCCGGTGTGAACGATGGGGCATCTGCGCTGCTTTTGATGAGCAGGGATAAAGCGGACGAATTAGGTCTGAAACCCCTCGCGCGTTACGTTACTTCTGCAACTGCAGGGCTGGATCCTTCTGTAATGGGGCTTGGTCCGATCTATGCCACACGCAAAGCACTGAAGCGGGCGGGCATCTCTCTTGATCAAATAGGATTGGTAGAGTTGAACGAAGCGTTTGCAGCCCAATCAATTGCATGTGTGAGGGACCTTGGACTGAACGAAGATATCGTCAATGTCAACGGAGGAGCGATCGCCTTCGGTCACCCGCTTGGAGCAAGCGGTGCGAGGATCCTGACAACACTCGTGCATGAGATGAAGAAACGCGGTACTCGGTACGGTCTCTCGACAATGTGTATCGGTGTGGGTCAGGGGATTGCGACGCTGGTTGAAAATATAGAATAATAATGAAGGAAGAGGTGCTGGATCCAGGACCTCTTTCTGTGATGTCTTTATTTTGGCTGATTACTATGATGTGATTGTTAGGAACCCCCGCTATTATTTCCAAAAATTTCGAGTTTGTTATTTAAATAAGTCAAAGAGTTGTGATAATATATTTATCAAACGTAAAATGAACGTCACAAGAAAGTTTTTTCGCAAAAGTGATTGTGCAAAAGGAGAGGCAGCAATGAACACCAGATCAATGATCTTTACCCTTTACGGGGATTACATACGCCATTATGGAAATAAAATATGGATCGGCAGTCTCATCCGTTTGCTGAATGAATTCGGACATAACGATCAGGCAGTCCGGGCAGCGATTTCAAGGATGAATAAACAAGGCTGGGTCCAGGCGGAGAAGCAGGGGAATAAAAGCTATTATTCATTGACTGAACCCGGCGTCGACCGCATGGAAGAAGCAGCTAACCGTATCTTCAAGCTCAAGCCCCAGGAATGGGACGGGAATTGGAGAATCTTCATGTACAGCATTCCTGAAGAAATCCGCAGCATCAGGGATGAACTCCGCAAGGAACTAGTATGGAGCGGTTTTGGTACGCTTTCGACCTCCACATGGATTTCACCGAACAATTTGGAAAAACAGGTTCAATCTTTGATCAAGAAATACGACATCAAAGAATACGTCGATTTCTTTATCGCAGAATACAAAGGACCGAATGAAAACCAGCGATTAGTCGAAAAGAGCTGGGACTTGAAAGAAATCAATGAACGTTATCAGGAGTTCATCGCCCTGTACAGTCAGCAATATATGATCGATAAGAACAAAATCAAAAAAGGCGATATGAGCGATGCGGAATGCTTTGTTGAGCGGACAAAGCTTGTGCATGAGTACCGGAAATTCCTATTCGTGGATCCCGGTCTTCCGGAAGAACTGCTTCCTGAAAAGTGGCTGGGGGCACATGCAGCCTCCTTATTTGCCGAATACTATAAAGAACTTGCGGAACCGGCATCCCGATTCTTTGAAAGTGTATTCGAAGACGGCAACGAATTGAAAAATAAGGACCGCAGTTACGATATCATGACACACCCTTTATTGCTGGATTGATAAAACCCCTGCTGAAATGGTAAGGGGTTCCGTTTTGGGAGAGAAAATTACAAATAGCACTATAAATAGCAGGCTAATTCGCATATGAATTAGACCTGCTTTATTTGTTGCGATAACAATGTTTTCATTCGATTTTGTGGTGAGATAGCACCTTGAATAGCATCTTAATTATCAGGAGCACAGTAATAATTGTATAACTAAAAAAAGAGGTGCTAATTAGGGTGCTAAATGACTTGTCAATTCAAAACCTGTTCTTGAGGAGATGAGCCTCTTGTAAGGAATTGTTTGGTACAATTGCAGGTTAGTAAAAAGGATATTTACATATTAATAACGAATTGTTGATGAACAGAGTAAAGAAGGATAGTGGTTAAAATGAAATTCAGACCCTGGATAGACATAAAATAGTGACAAATTATATTTGTAAGGTGATAAGTCGATGATAGGAATAAGTATAGCAACGAAGTGGGAATACGAAGCGACATTAGAATATTTCGGCATAAAAGATAATGAACGTATCGGTTATCCTTTTGGAGAGTATTTCATAAGAACAATTAATGATACCGAACTTGTTTTTTATAGTACCGGTGTAAGAAAAGTAAATGGTGTTGGTGGTAATCAGTATATGATTTCTACATTTAATTTAACTAAAGTAATCGTTGCTGGAACCTGTGCAGGAATAGATGATAAGTACAGTAATTTGGATATAATTGTACCCGGCGAAGCCGTTCAATATGATTGCACAGTAAAAGAAATCGAGCCTCTTATTAAACATTCCTTCAAAGTCGATATTGATCTATCAAAATATGGAAATGATTTTTATACCGGAACAATTGGCACCGCTGATAAAGCAGTAGTTATGTGGAAGGACTATTTAGAACTTAAAGAAAACGAAATAACAATAGCCGATACAGAAGCGGGTGCAATTGCTTATATCTGTAAGAAGAATGATGTTGAATGTATTATTATTAAAGGAATTTCTGATTTCCCAACAGATGAAAGAAACTCTGATAAATTCGAATCAAACATTGAACAAATGAATGTTTATTTAGAAAACACACCCAAAGTTATGAACAAAATATTTGGCGAATATTTAAAGAGATTTATATAAATAAATGTAAGGATGAAAAAACACTAAAGGGTGCTGTAACGGAACAAGAAGATAATCTAGACATAAAAACCCAGAGTCATTAGCTCTGGGTTTTTTTCTGTTCAGATTTCTTTTGCCAGATTGGAAACTTACAAACCATTTCATTATTATTTTCCTAGCATAACATCAAATAGAACTTGTCTATATTTTCGCAAAAGTATAACATAAAATTAACGAAGGGGGATTTTAATGAATAACTTAGCGGAGATTCTCAAAATCGACTATCCTATTCTTCAAGGGGGAATGGGGAACATCAGTAATGCTCCTTTGACGGCAGCCGTTTCCGAAGCAGGTGCGCTGGGCACCATCGGGGTCGGGACAATGAGCGTAAAGGAAGTAGAAAGTATAATCATAGAGACAAAGAATCGTACAGCGAAACCTTTCGCATTAAATATTCCAATCGCGATCACTCCTCATTTACAGGAGATGGTCCGACTGGTGGTTAAACATAAGGTGCATGCCGTATCCTTATCGGCAGGAAATCCGACGCCGCTCATTCCATATTTCCATGAACATGGAGTGAAAGTGATCTGTGTGGTCGCTTCCAAAAAACAAGCGATGAAAGCGGAAGATGCAGGAGCGGATATCCTTGTGGGGGAAGGGTATGAAGCAGCGGGGATCAATTCCAACCTGGAAACGACCACGCTCGCACTGATACCGCAGCTCGTTGATGCAGTAAGCATTCCCGTGGTCGCTGCAGGTGGAATCGGCGACGGAAGGGGACTTGCCAGCATGCTCGCCCTCGGTGCAAGCGGGGTTCAGATGGGGACCCGTCTCATCGCGACGCAGGAAGCACCGTTTCATGAAAGCTACAAATCCTCGCTTCTGGATGCGAAAGATGACAGCACGGTGATTGTCGGCCGTTCAGTCGGCAAAGTAAGAAGGGTCATGAAAACACCTTATTCTGCCGATTTGATCCGAAAAGAAAAGGAAGGCGTTCCTGCTGAGGAATTCGGGCAGCTTACATCCGAAGTCTACCATAGAATTGGTGCGCTGGAAGGAAAGCTGGATCAGGGATTTATCAATGGGGGCCAGGTATCGGGATTGGTATCGGATATTCCGACAGTGAAAGAGCTGATTGAAAAAATGATGGGTGATGTTGACCGGATTTTCGAAAGATTGGCAAAGAGCAGGATGAAATGATAGAGGGGAGCATGTTCCTTTTAGGGGGAGCGTGCTTTTTTATTGGAATGTTGGTTTTTGAGGTTACTGTAAATCTACACTAGAAAATAGGATTTATGAGCGCGGAGGCTGCGTATAGCAGTTAATCCCCTAGCAGGACTAGTAGGATATTTGCTTTTAAATGATTTTATCTGCCGTTTTATAATTTTATCTGCCAAAATTTCAATATATCTGCCATTCTTCACGAAACGACAAATTTCGCGCACCCGCCAAAAGAACACTATAAACGCCACCATGCCTTATGGAAACCCCGGTCTCAGAAAGATAATGATCATCCCATTATCAAATAGTTTCTAAACCCCTTGCTAAATCAGATTTCACTTCGCCAAAAACCAAAAAACATCTAGATATTCACACCCAAACCGTCTATACTAGTATTAATTTTTAAATTTTCGGAATATTATTGACTATTTTGTGACAGGAATGATAATATAACGTTGTATTAACGACGGTCATTTTTTTATCATAATGGGTTTGCTAGTCTTTGAGACTACTAATCATAAAATTCTTTTAAGAGAAAAAGGGGGATTTCAATGAAGAAGAAGAGTTTGTTACTCGGTGTCATAACGATGCTTCTAGGTATGCTTGTATTATCCGGATGCGGCGGCAGCGAGCAGGGTTCGGCAGATAATGGTGACAAGAAATACGTAATCGGGGTCACTCAAATTGTTGAACATCCTTCTCTAGATGCAGCTTTCGAAGGATTTAAAAAAGCTTTAGCTGACAATGGATTTAAAGAAGGGGAAAATGTTGAATACAATATTCAAATTGCCCAAGGAGATCAAAGTAACTCCCAGACGGCAGCCAAGAACCTGGTGGGTGACGGAGTAGACCTCATCTTCGCGAACTCAACCCCAAGTGCGCAGCATGCACTGAATGCTACAAAGAAAATCCCAATCGTTTTTACTTCAGTAACGGACCCGGTTGGTGCTGAATTGGTGAAATCGTTCGATGAACCAGGCGAAAATATTACAGGTACAACGGATACTCATCCTGAAGCCATTACTAGAACACTTTCTTTCGTAACAGATGAAATGAAAGCGAAAACAATCGGTATCATTTATAACTCAGGCGAGCAAAATGCGGTCGTTCAGGCAGAAGAAATCAATAAGATCGCAAAGGAAAAAGGAGTCAAGATCGTAGAAGCTTCCGTCTCCACATCTGCTGATGTTAAGCAAGCAGCTGAGTCGCTGACCGGGCGTGTTGATGCCATTTATATCCCGAAAGATAATACAGTGGTATCTGCACTCGAATCGGTCATCGGTGTTGCTAATGAAAAGGACATCCCTCTATTTGTCGGGGAACTTGATTCATTGAAAAAAGGTGCGATTGCGGCAAGCGGCTTTAACTATGAAGATCTTGGTTATGAAACTGGGTTGATGGCCGTCAAGATTTTAAAAGGTGAGAAAAAGCCTTCTGAACTTCCAGTACAGGCTCCACAAAACTTCGAATTGATGTTTAACAAGAAAGCAGCGGAAGAGCAAGGTGTAGAAGTGAAGGAAGCATGGTCTGAATTAGGTGAGTTTTTAGAAGAATAAGAGAGGATGATGATTCGTGCCTACAGCAATATTCGCATCCTTTGAATCTGGGATCATTTACGCTATTATGGCCCTCGGAGTCTACTTGTCCTTTCGGATATTGGATTTTCCTGATTTAACAGTCGATGGCAGCTTCGTTACCGGGGCTGCTGTCGCTGCTACCATGATTGTCAGTGGCGTAAACCCTGTCATCGCAACGATAACAGCGATCGTCATCGGATTTGCAGCAGGATGCATAACTGGATTGCTTCACACATTTGGTAAAATCAATGCTTTATTATCAGGGATCTTGATGATGATTGCGCTCTACTCGATCAACCTCAGGATCATGGGGCGGTCGAATGTCCCGTTATTAAGTCAGGAGACGACGTTTACCGGGGTAGAAAGCATGTGGGCGCCACTCGGGATCGATGCAGCCCTAAATAAACTCTGGATGGCCGTCGGACTCGGCGAGCCTCTTCCAGGTACATGGAGTATTTTGTTCATCATGGTCATCATTACACTGGCCATCAAATTTTTGACTGATGCATTTTTAAAGACGGAAATCGGTTTGGCATTGCGTGCCACTGGAGACAACCAGCGGATGATCCGCAGCTTCTCTGCCAACACCAATTTAATGATCATATTGGGCCTTGGGATCTCTAACGGCATGGTGGCCTTATCGGGTGCGCTGATTGCACAGTACAGCCGGTTTGCCGATGTCGGAATGGGAATCGGGATGATCATCATCGGCCTTGCCTCTGTCATCATCGGGGAAGCATTATTCGGTACAAAGACGATCGCCCGTACCACACTCGCGGTGATCGGAGGAGCGATCATCTACCGTTTGGTCGTCAGCTTGGCCCTTCGTGTCGAGTTCCTTGAAACCGGTGACATGAAGCTGATCACTGCAACGATCGTCATTCTGGCTTTGATCATGCCGAAAGTAATGGATCATTACAAAGATAAGAAACGAAAAGCCCAGCGGATGTCTGAGCGAATAGGAAAGACGTCGATTACCGAAGGAAAGGGTGATAAAGGTGCTGCAATTAAATCGAATTCATAAAGTGTTCAATGAAGGCACACCGGATGAAAAAATCGCCCTGGACGATATCCAGCTGACCATGAAACCAGGTGATTTCGTCACAGTCATCGGCAGCAACGGAGCTGGTAAATCGACATTGATGAATATCGTTTCCGGGGTTCTGCTGCCGGACGTGGGGAATGTGTACATTGATGATCATGAGGTTTCAAGGGTATCGGAATACAAGCGTTCCAAGCTGATCGGACGTGTATTCCAGGACCCGATGGCAGGAACGGCCCCTTCGATGACAATCGAGGAAAATCTGGCGATGGCCTATTCCAGGAACCGGACAAGAACTTTCCGACTCGGTGTGACGAAGAAGCGGAAAGAGTTCTTCAAAGAGGTTCTGGAATCCCTGCATTTAGGATTGGAAAACCGTTTGAATGCAAAAGTGGGACTGCTGTCAGGTGGGGAAAGGCAGGCACTTTCGTTATTGATGGCGACCTTCACGGAACCATCGATCCTGCTTCTTGATGAACATACCGCAGCACTTGATCCGGCCCGTGCAGATCTGATAACGAACCTGACAAAGGAAATTGTGGAGAAATATAATCTGACAACCCTGATGGTCACCCACAATATGCAGCAGGCACTCGATCTCGGCAACAGGCTGATCATGATGGACAAAGGACAGATCATCCTCGAGGTTAATGAAGACGAAAAGAAACATCTGACCGTCGAAGGCCTCCTGAATGAATTTCAACGAATTCGCGGAAGCAAGCTGGCAAGCGACCGCGCGCTTTTATCCTAGAATAGAGGCTGATGCATAATTGTTATAGCCTAAGTAAACCCTGAACTAATTTGCATTAGTTCAGGGTTTTAGTTTTGTTTAAATAAAGTGGGAAATATGCTCTTTCCAGCGGTTGATTGGAGTGCAAGACGAAGACTCCTGCGGGAAGAGTAGCTAATGTGAGACCCCGCAGGAGCGCAGCTCCGAGAAGGCTCACGGGCTACCCGCGGAAAGCGAAGTCTTGCACGGAAATCAATAGCGGTATTAAGAGCCTAAATTGAATTGTAAGTGCCAAGCCTCCGAGAGGGTTTATAAGATGTTTAAATTTTAACAATATATTGACTATTTATAATACTTAATGTTATTATATCGTTAAATTAACGTTATATGAAAATGTATAATGCGTTGGTTTAAAGGGGGAAAGCGATGAAGTCCGGATTAGCTGAAGGGCATACCGCCACGATCATGACGGAAGTAACCCCTGCCATGCATGCCCAGTTCGAGGGAAACGTGGTACACCCGGTTTATTCAACCGTGTCAATGGTCTATCACATGGAATGGGCATCAAGAAAGATCATCCTTCCTTATCTGGAGGAAGACGAAGAAGGCATGGGGTCGAAAGTGACAGTCAAGCACATGGCTCCTGCAGGCACCGGTTCCAGTCTTGAAATTAAAGCAACAGTCATAAAATATGAAAGAAACATCATCCTGACCGAAGTGGTCGTAAGAGATTTCAAGAATGATAGGATAATCGGCAAAGGAGAAGTCAAACAGGTTGTCCTGCCCAAAGAGAAAATTAGAGAAAGAATGAAAAGTATATAGTATTTGTGTTCTAATTTGAAAGCGTTTACAAAATGTCTGGGGGAAGAAGAATGGATATGTTTGAACAGATCAAAAACCATCAACAAGTTGTTTTTTGTAATGATGAAGATACAGGACTCAAAGCCATAATTGCCATACATAATACAACACTGGGGCCAGCTCTTGGCGGATGCCGTATGAGGCCTTATGCATCAGTGGACGAAGCATTGAACGATGTGCTGCGATTGTCTAAGGGGATGACGTATAAGTGTGCGGCAGCAGATGTTGATTTCGGAGGGGGGAAGGCCGTTATCATCGGGGATCCCGCGAAGGATAAGCACCCGGAACTGTTCCGTGCTTTCGGTCAGTTTGTGGAGTCCCTTAACGGCCGCTTCTATACAGGCACAGACATGGGGACGGAACCTGAGGATTTTGTTTATGCCCTAAAAGAGACAAATTGCATTGTCGGGGTGGATGAAGTGTACGGAGGCAGCGGAGACTCTTCGATTCCGACTGCGATGGGAGTCATTTACGGACTCCAGGCAACGAACCAGACCATATGGGGGTCAAGGGACCTGCACGGAAAAAGTTATGCGATCCAGGGACTTGGAAAGGTCGGCTATAAAGTAGCGGAACGCCTCCTTGATGAAGGGGCGGATCTGTATGTAACGGACATCAATCAAAACTCCATCGATCAATTGGTATCAAAAGCAAAAAACATGGGGGCAGCCATCAAAGTCGTATCAGGCGATGAAATATACTCTGTCGATGCCGATGTTTTCGTACCGTGTGCAATTGGCGGGATCATCAATGATGAAACCATCGATCGATTGAAAGTTAAAGCAGTCGCGGGTTCTGCCAATAACCAGCTGCTGGACCTGTATCACGGTTTGAAGCTCCATGAAAAAGGAATCCTCTACGCACCGGATTACATCGTCAATGCCGGCGGATTGATTCAGGTAGCGGATGAACTATACGAACCGAATAAAGAGCGTGTCCTGCAAAAGACAAGTGCCATCTACAACACCCTTCAGAATATTTACCTTCAAGCAGAAAACCAAAAGATGACCACAATGGAAGCAGCGGACCGGTTCTGCGAAGACCGCATCCACTCCCGCTCAAGAAGAAACAGCTTTTTCTCACACATGAAACGTCCGAAGTGGGCGGTTAGGCAATAAGAAAAGCGGAGGCGGCTCGCTCAGAGGCGACAAGCATAAGATGGATGGGCCTTGAAGGCGTTTTTTGCCTTCATGGACCATTTAGCTTATGACCTCGAGCCTCTAGCCGCCGCAGCTGGACAATAAGAAATGTGGAAGCGCCTTGGTCAGCTCCGACAAGCATAAGACGGGGGTGCCAAAAAGGCGGTGTTTGCCTTTATGGCAGCCATGGCTTATGACCTCGAGGAGCTAGGCGCAGGAACTAGGCAATAAGAAAAGCGGAGGCGGCTTGCTGCCCGAGCTGGAACTTGAAAAAACAAAATATGCACCACATGAGGTGATGAAATGATCGAGGATTTTCCAATCGTCCAGGTGATGGACAATCAGGGAGAACTTATTCGAAACGAGTATGAAAACGAGATTACTGAAGATATGACTCGTCAATTTTACCGGCATATAATCAGGATCCGCACCTTTGACCGTAAAGCGGTCAGTCTACAGCGGCAAGGCCGGATCGGGACATATGCCCCTTTTGAAGGACAGGAAGCATCGCAGGTGGGCACTGCCCTGGCCCTCGATGGAAAAGACTGGCTCTTCCCGACTTATCGCGACCACGGTGCCACCATGACATTCGGCCATTCCTTATTGAACATCCTCCTTTTCTGGAAAGGGAGGAATGAAGGGTGTGTACCTCCGGAAGGGAAGAATATCTTCACGCCGGGAATTCCGATTGCCACTCAGCTCCCGCATGCAGTGGGGGCAGCTTTTGCTGAAAAAAGGAAGGGTACAAAGAATGCCGCAATTGCTTATTTTGGTGATGGTGCGACTTCGGAAGGCGACTTCCATGAAGGCTTGAATCTCGCTAGTGTATGGGAAGCACCTGTTGTCTTTTTCAATCAGAATAATCACTATGCCATTTCAGTCCCGATGAGCAAACAAATGAAAACGAAGACCATTGCCCAGAAAGCACTGGCGTATGATATTCCAGGTGTAAGGATAGACGGCAATGATATTTTTGCTGTTTATTTTGAAACAAAAAAAGCTCTTGAGCGTGCGCGAAACGGAGAAGGTCCAACCTTGATCGAGTCGGTTACATGGAGATATGGAGCACATACGACTGCCGATGATCCGACGAAATACCGCGATCAGCTAGAAAGCGATGCTAGACGCCAGGATAACGACCCGGTAGACAGACTCGCCGCGTTCATGAAGAAAAAAGGGTGGATCGATGAAGACTGGATGCAGTCCGTTGAAAAAGAATGCGCAAAGGAAGTGGACCTCGCAGTAGAGGAACTGGAGGCGTATCCTGCTGCAGATCCGGGTGTCATATTTGACTATGTATTTGAAACCCCGACGTGGACGATTCAGGAACAAAAAGAAAAGCTCCTGAAAAGCTTAGGAGGAGTGAGCCGATGAGCACGTTAACGAAGACAAAGATGCTGACCATGGTGGGAGCCATCACGGATGGAATGAGAGTGATGCTGAAAGAACACGATGATGTGCTGTTGATGGGGGAAGATATCGGCACCAACGGCGGTGTCTTCCGGGCGACTGACGGACTTCAGGCGGATTTTGGGGAAGACAGAGTCATGGACACTCCATTAAGTGAAGCAGGCTTTATCGGAGCAGCGATCGGAATGGCCGTGAACGGTTTCAGGCCGGTGGCGGAAATCCAGTTCATGGGATTCATTTATCCTGCCTATGAGCAGATCATGACCCATGCCTCCCGCCTGCGTTCCAGAACACTTGGACATTACACATGCCCGATCGTGATCAGGGCTCCATACGGGGCCGGCGTCAGGGCCCCTGAAATTCATTCTGACAGTACAGAAGCAATCTTCACCCATATGCCGGGAATCAAGGTGGTTTGTCCATCAAATCCATATGATGCGAAAGGTCTTATGATTGCGTCGATTGAAGATCCCGATCCTGTCCTTTTTCTTGAGCCGATGAGGTGTTACCGCTCATCCCGTGAAGAAGTCCCGGAAGAGAAATATACGGTCGAGATCGGAAAGGGCAAGGTGGTGCAAGAAGGGGAAGACGTCACGATCATCGCCTGGGGTGCCATGGTCAAGGTTGCCGAAGAAGCTGCCGAGGAAGCAAGAAACCATGGTGTTTCCTGTGAAGTGCTTGACCTCCGGACGCTGTATCCGCTCGATAAAGACCTTATTTCAAGCTCTGTCCAGAAGACGGGCAGGACCGTGGTTGTGCATGAAGCACATGCGACTGGTGGAGTCGGAAATGATGTACTGGCAATTATCAATGACACCTCTTTCTTGTATCAGAAAGCACCGGTGGAACGTGTCACAGGTTTTGATACTCCTGTACCATATTTCGGTTTTGAAGATTTTTATCTGCCAGACAGCAAGCGTGTGCTCGAGGCAGTCAAGAAGGTTGCAGAATACTAGATTTGCAGAGGGGGGAGTTTATGGAAGTCAAGCTTCATGATATCGGAGAAGGCATGACGGAAGCGAACGTGAATCACTTTCTTGTGAAAGCGGGTGACACCGTCAAAGCGGATCAGCCGCTGGTGGAAGTTCAAACGGACAAAATGACCGCGGAAATCCCGGCGCCTTTTTCCGGAAGAATCAAAGAACTGACCGTCGGGGAAGGGGAAACGATCCCGGTCGGGACCACTGTGCTGCTCATGGAAAAGGAAGAAGGGATGACGCAATCAGTCACAGCCCCTAAAAAACCGCAGGGAATCCGGGCAAGAAGGGTGCTTGCTTCCCCGTATACAAGGAAGATTGCAAGAGAAAACGGAGTCGATCTGGATGAAGTCAGCGGAAGCGGAACGGGCGGCAGGATCCTTGATGAAGATGTGTACGCCTTTATTCAAGGAGGAAGAGAACAGGCACCGCCTGAAGAACCTGTAAGCATTGAAGCTGCCCCGGAAACGATGGAGGTTCAACCATCCGTTTCCGATCAGGATTCAAATACGATTCCATTCCGGGGAAGACGGAAACAAATCGCATCCAAGATGACCCATTCCCTTCGTACCATCGCCCACTGCACTCATTTTGAAGAGATAGATGTCACGAATCTATTAGCGTGGAAAGAAACGATGAAAAACAGCAATCAATCCATTTCAATGGGCGCTTATTTTATAAAGGTCATTTCGATTTGTTTGAAAGAGTTTCCTATATTCAATGCCGTACTGGACGAAAAGAATGAATGCGTCTACCTCAAACCTGACCACAACATCGGCATTGCGACAGATACAGATGAGGGGCTGATCGTACCCGTTATCAGGAATGTTGAAACAAAGTCGATGAAAGAGATCCACCAGGAAATGAAAGAACTGACACTTAAAGCGCAGGAAAATAGGTTATCGATCAAGGATATAACCGGCGGCACATTCACGGTCAGCAATGTTGGTCCGCTGAACGGTTCGATTGGTGCGACGCCGATCATCAATGAACCTGAAACCGGCTTACTTGCCTTTCATAAAACGAAGAAGCGGCCAATGGTAAACAATCAGGATGAAATCGTGATCCGTTCTATGATGAATGTGTCGATGTCCTTCGATCACAGGGTCGTCGACGGAGGAACGGCGGTACGCTTCACCAACCGGCTCCGTGATCTCATCGAAGAGCCTCAAACCTTGCTTCTGGAGTTGATATAAATGGTAGTGGGAGAAATCACGGAAGACAAAGATGTGGTCGTCATCGGCGGAGGTCCAGGCGGCTACCATGCTGCCATCAGGGCTGCAAGCCTGGGAAGAACGGTGACGCTCATTGAAAAAGAAGAAATTGGGGGCACATGCCTGAACAAGGGGTGCATTCCTTCGAAGATCTTCACCCATTTTGCCCAGGAATACAAAAAGCTCGGCCATCTGTCTGAAATGGGAATGGAGTTTATGCAGACAGAGCTGAACATGGCCACCCTGCAGCAGTATAGAGAAAAAAAGATCTCACAGCTGCGAAAAGGGGTGGAAGCGCTCTGTAAATCCAATGAAGTGGAAGTTGTAAAAGGGACAGCTTCCTTTTTATCGGATACGAGAATTGGTGTGGAAAACGGGCATAACTTCTCATTGTTCAATTTTAAAGAAGCAATCATTGCGGCGGGCGGAGAATTTCATTATCCGGAAGACATCCATTTTGACGCAGAAAAGATTCTCAAAGAGCGGGAGATATTTATGCTGGACGAACTGCCAGGTGAGCTTGCTGTTTATGGAACAGACTATATTTCCCTTGAAGCAGCCTCATCATTTGCGGTGCTTGGAAGTAAAGTGACACTTATCTTACCAGATGATCTCCCATTTGATTCTTCGATAACAAAAGAGATCCTGAGGCTTTTTAAAAAACAAAAGATAACCGTCCTTAAAGAGTGTATGCTTCAAAAAGTCACTCGTTCAGGTGAAAGGGTAAATACAGTGTTGAAAAAACAAAATGGAGAAACCGTGTCCATAGAAAGCAGTCACTTTACCGTAAGCGGCAAAGTGAAGGCAAATGTAAAGGAACTGGGCCTCGATCGATTGGGAATCGGATTGACCCCCGAGGGTTACATTCAAACCGACGACCAGGGGCGTACATCTATCCCCTCAATATGGGCTATAGGCGATGTGACGGAAGGTCCTTCCCTTGCAGTAAAAGCAATTAAACAGGGGAAAGCAGCTGCGGAAGCAATCGCAGGAAATCATCCTGAAGTCGACCTTCTGCATATTCCGACTGTCCTCCAGCTCTCACCACCCGTGGCATTTACAGGGTTGAGCGAGAGTGAAGCGAAAGAGGCGGGCTACACGGTTTCCGTGAGTGAATTCCCTGTTAGAGGGAATGGCTATGCAGGTGTCACGGGTGCCTCAGATGGCTTGGTGAAGATTATCAGTGACCAGGAAACGGATCTCATCCTTGGGATCCATATGATTGGCAGCGGAGCCGTTGAGCTGATCCAAACAGGTGCTCTCGGGCTTGAAATGGCGGCACGGGACGAGGACTTCAGCTTTCCGCTATATGCCCATCCAGGCTATGGTGAAAGCATGCTGGAAGCAGTGGAAGCTTTAAAAGGAGCGGCTGTTCATCTGCCACCTAGAAAAAAAGAGGCGGCAGGCAGATAACATCCTTTATTGCAGAAAAGCGTTCCAGCTTTAACAGCCGCTCTTGAGAAGATCGAAGGAATTAATTACGATATATTCAGAAAATATAAAAAGTTACCAGGAGGGATCAGGATGCAAGAAAATAAGGCAAAGAAGAAAGAAAAAGCAGAAGAACTGTTTCCGGTAAGAGACGTTGATTACTTAGAGTATTATGCAGGAAATGCCAAGCAGACAGCGCACTTCTTCTGTACGGCATACGGATTTAAAACAGTTGCTTATTCAGGTCTTGAAACAGGGAATCGCGATACTGTGTCCTATGTACTGCAGCAAAATAAAGTTCGCCTTGTGATCACTGGCAGCCTGCACGAAGGAAGCCGTGTATCACAATTCATCCATAAGCATGGGGATGGAATCAAAGACATCGCTCTTATGGTGGATGATGTTGAAAAGGCTTACAAGGGTGCTGTGGAGCGCGGGGCAATCGAAATCATGCCGCCAGCCACCCTGGAAGATGATGAAGGGACATTGAAAAAAGCCATAATCGGTACATATGGAGATACGGTTCATACCCTCATCGAGCGTAAGGATTATAAAGGCATATTCATGCCTGGCTTTGAAAAATATGATTCTGCGTTAAACATGGAGGATGCAGGGATCATTGCAGTCGACCACGTGGTCGGGAATGTCGAACGTATGGAAGAGTGGGTGGAATATTACGAGAAAGTCATGGGCTTCAAGGAAATGCGCCACTTTACCAATGAAGATATCACGACTGAATATTCTGCGCTTATGTCAAAGGTCATGCACAACGGCGGAAGAATCAAATTCCCGATCAATGAGCCGGCTGAAGGGAAACGCAAATCCCAAATCGAAGAATATCTTGAATTCTACGGCGGACCTGGTGTTCAGCACATCGCGATCCTGACAGAAGACATCGTAACAACGGTCAGTAAATTAAAAGAGAACGGAGTAGAGTTCCTGAATACCCCGGACTCTTACTATGAAATGCTCTCTGAACGCGTAGGGGAAATCGATGAGGAAATTTCGAAAATCAAAGAGCTTAATATTTTGGTAGACCGCGATGATGAGGGATACCTCCTTCAAATCTTCACAAAGCCGATTGTCGACCGTCCGACATTGTTCATCGAAGTCATCCAGCGTAAAGGTGCCAGAGGGTTCGGGGAAGGAAACTTCAAAGCCCTATTCGAATCAATCGAACGCGAGCAGGAACGCCGCGGGAATCTATAAAAAACAGAAATAGATAAAATAAAGAAAATAGAGAGATATTGGGGTCAAAAGGGACCGGTCAGGGGGTTAACCCGTGAAGAGGAAAGCCATTTCCTGCTGAATATATGCCAAAGGCTGTATTCAGCAGGGGAGGGAGCTTTCACTCGAAGCGGGTCGGCCCCCTTCATCCATGAGGAAGGCGAGGATCACGTATGGCACTTAAGTTTAAAACAAGAGAAGCGGTGACACATATCGCTCCTTATGTTCTCGGAAAAACATTAGCAGATCTGCAAAAGGAGCATGGATTGAGCACGATCAGAAAGCTCTCTGAGAATGAGAACATTTACGGATGTTCACCGAATGTGAAGAAATGGTTCAAGGAGCAGGACGGAGATCTATTTCTCTACCCGGACGGAGCCGCTATCGAGCTTTCAAATAAAGTCGCTGCTTTTTTAGGGGTTGAGAAGGAAAAGTTGGTGTTCGGTAACGGATCGGATGAAGTCATCCGGCTGCTGACGAGAGCGTATATGACCTGCGGGGACGAAGCGATCATGGCGGATGTGACATTTCCAAGGTATCAGACGAACGTATTCTTAGAAGGAGGGTCACCTGTCATCGTCCCTCTGCTTGACGGTACCCATGACTTAAAAGCCATGGCTGAGGCGATCACTCCAAAAACAAAGCTCATCTTCGTCTGTAATCCCAATAATCCTACAGGTACCATCGTCGGAAAAAAAGAGCTCTTGGAATTTATCGAAAGCATCCCGTCCCACATAATAGTGATCGTGGATGAAGCGTACATGGAGTACGTGACAACCGATGATTATCTCGAAACACTGCCATTATTATCACAGTTTGATAACTTGATCGTCCTGAGAACCTTTTCGAAGATCTACGGCCTGGCAGGATTACGTGTCGGGTTCGGTGTAATGAACGAAGAAATCGCCGAACAGCTCAGAAAAGTGAAAGACGTTTTCAATGTGAACATGATTGCACAAAAATCTGCCATCATAGCACTTGAAGATCAACCGTTCATCCGTGAATGCACCCATAAGAATCAAAAAGGACGGGAATACCTGGAAAAAGAGTTTCATCGTTTGGGAGTAAGCTATTTTCCATCGCAGGCGAATTTCATTATGGTGGACACGGGACTGAATGGAGACCATGTTTCCTCTGAACTTGTGAAAAAAGGAATTGTCGTCCGCTCTGGAACACTGCTTGGATATCCGACGACCGTGCGCGTCACAATCGGTACGGAGGAAGACAATAAGTTGTTTGTTTCTTCTTTGGAACAGATTTTAAAAGCGAAAGGAGGAGTTTGAATGGATATCAAACCTCACACCCTTCCTTGGCAGGATGCGTATAAATTAATGATTGGCAGTATTTTGCCGCGTCCGATTGCCTTTGTCTCGACCCTGGATGAAGAAGGAAGAGCGAATCTCGCCCCTTTCAGTTTCTTTACGGCGATTTCCGCCGAACCGATGCTTGTCTGTTTTTCCCCGATGAGAAAAGGAAAAGACGGCAGCAAAAAAGATACGCTTACAAATATTGAAGCAACGAATGAATTCGTCATCAATATCGTAAGTGAAGAGTTTGTAGAGGAAATGAATAACTGTGCGATCGAATTCGACCATGGTATAGATGAGTTTGAACAAACAGGCTTAACAAAGAAAGAATCAATCAGTGTAAAGCCTCCGGCAGTAGCAGAGAGTAAGGTGCAGCTCGAGTGTACACTGCATCAGGTGCTTCATTTCGGGGATGAACCAGGGGCAGGGAGCCTTGTGATCGGTAAAGTTGAATGCGTCAGGATCGACGACGAGCTTTATTATGACGGGAAAATCGATACACAGAAATTAAAGCCTGTGGGAAGGCTTGCAGGTCAATCGTATACAAAGCCGCTGGCAGATTCTTTTGAATTGATTCGAAAAAGGTGAGTAAAGATGAAACTCGTAAGTTTTCATGACGGAAATGAAATCAGAACCGGACTGCTGCAAGATGATATTGTCATAGATTTGTATGAAGCAACGGATGGGGCACTTCCAAAGGATATCCTTTCGTTAATCGGGCGCGGGGAAGAAGCGCTTGAGCAACTATCAGGACTCGGTATGTTTTCAAAGGGTGATAAAGGAGTCCGCGTACTGGATGATGTCACGCTGAAAGCACCGGTCCCGAGGCCGGTCAGCATCCGTGACTTTTATGCATTCGAGGAGCATGTCAAAACAGCCCGCAAAAGAAGGGGCCTGGATGTGGTGCCTGAGTGGTACGACATTCCTGTCTTCTACTTCACCAATCATCTCGCAGTGACAGGACCGGAAGAAGCCGTTGCCGGACCCGCTGACTGCGAGTGGCTCGATTATGAGCTTGAAATTGCCTGTGTGATCGGGAAGGAAGGCCGGAACATCTCTAAGGAAGACGCCGAGGACCATATTTACGGTTACTTCATCATGAATGACTGGAGTGCAAGGGACATCCAGAAACATGAAATGAAAGTCGGTCTCGGCCCTGCAAAAGGAAAAGATTTCGCCACGTCATTCGGACCGTATCTAGTGACGAAAGATGAATTGGAAGCCAAACGGAGCGGGGACCGGTTTGATTTAAGCATGACCGCTAAAGTGAACGGGAAGCTTCTTTCCCAAGGGAATTTCAAAGATATATATTATACGTTTGCAGATATGATCGAAAGGGCCTCCAAGGACGTCACCCTCTATCCCGGGGAAGTCATCGGTTCAGGGACTGTCGGTACCGGCTGCATCCTGGAGCTAGGGACGGAAACCCACCGCTGGCTGAAGGCCGGGGATGAAGTCGAATTGGAAATAGAGGGACTGGGCGTACTGCGAAACAAAGTCACGAGTACAAGAGAGGAGGAAAACCATGTATTACCGAAAGATGGGGGAAATCCCTCACAAACGTCACACAATGTTTAAGAAAGACGAC
Source organism: Rossellomorea sp. NS-SX7 (assembly GCF_052828565.1). NCBI lineage: Bacteria > Bacillati > Bacillota > Bacilli > Caryophanales > Bacillaceae > Rossellomorea > Rossellomorea sp. NS-SX7. Next base: position 193,634 of record NZ_CM128249.1, read on the forward strand.
GGCACCCTTTTCAGGGAACAGGTGATGGGTACAAAAGGATTCTCGGGAACACAATCAATCCTCTATCATCATCATCTGCCGACAGCCGTCACAAAAACGGAATACCTTGGCAGCTACATGCCCGAATTTGAAGAGGATGGTGCGGTGCGCCACCGCCATTTCATGACGGATGGAGTGGAGAAAAAGGGCGATGCCCTCGAAAGCAGGGAATACCTGCTTGGAAACTCGGACCTTTTGATCGGGACTGCATTTGTCACTCAGGAAATGAATCGCTTTTACCGTAATGGTGATGGAGATGAAATGCTCTATATCCATTTCGGTAAAGGGAAAGTGGAAACGATGTTCGGGACGATCACATATGGAAAAGGAGACTATGTCGTGATCCCGATCGGCACGATTTACCGTGTCGTCCCTGAAGAAGATACGAAGATGCTGATTGTGGAATCCTTCAGTCAAATCACCACGCCGCGCCGTTACCGGAATGAATATGGTCAGCTGCTCGAGCACAGTCCGTTTTGTGAACGCGATTTAAGAGGGCCGGAAACACTGGAAACGCATGATGAAAAAGGTGAGTTCGAAGTCATTTTGAAATCAAGGGGCGCCCTGCATTCACATGTGCTGGACCATCATCCGCTTGACGTGGTCGGCTGGGATGGATACTTATACCCTTGGGTCTTCAACATCGAGGATTTCGAACCGATCACCGGGCGTGTGCACCAGCCGCCGCCGGTCCATCAGACTTTCGAAGGGCATAATTATGTTGTGTGTTCATTCGTCCCAAGATTGTATGACTATCATCCGGAAGCCATACCGGCTCCTTACAATCACAGCAATGTTAACAGCGACGAGCTGCTGTACTATGTGGAAGGGAATTTCATGAGCCGTAAAGGGATCAAGGAAGGGTCGATCACACTCCACCCGAGTGGAATCCCGCACGGCCCTCACCCAGGCACAACGGAAGCAAGCATCGGCAAAAAAGAAACACTGGAGCTCGCCGTCATGATCGACACCTTCAAACCACTCAAAATCGTCAAAAAAGCGAAAGATGTCGAAGACGAGAAGTATATGTTCACCTGGACATAACATATCCTGCAAACGAACCAATTTAAAGTGCTGTTGAAGCATTTTAGATTGGTTTTTTATTTAGAGGGATTTTAATTTTGGGTGCAGCAGATGTTATCATCTCGATTGAGTGAAAAAATACCATTGTTATGAGATTTATATTAAATAGATATTAGTGTGGACCGTTCCAGCAGTTGATTGGAGTGCAGGACGAAGACTCCTGCGGGAAAAGCGAAGCAGGGGGGACCTGTCCAGCTACAGGGCTTAGAGGCACATGTCATAAGTCAACTCGTCCAAGAAGGCAAAGAACGCCTTCGTGGCCGATTCGCCTTATGCCACCCGCCTCTGAGCAAAGCCCTTCCGCTTTTCTAACCCGCAGAAGCGCAGCGACGAGGAGGCTCCCCGCTCGCCCGCGGAAAGCGAAGTCCTGCACGGAAATCAACTGCGGTATTCAAAGGGCATTATCAATTAGATGAATACAATGAGAATTCCTCTTCTTAAAATTTCTAGTCCCAAATACCCTTTCTATTAAAAAGCAGGATAAAACCTGTCGAATCCCCTCAAACTACCCTCCAAATAAATGAATCATGACTCATTAAAAAAATTACCAAAAAATTTATATCAAACAAACACGATTAGGACAAAGATGTAAGCGGTTACCATAAATCAGATAAATCTAAATAGTCAAAAAATTTACAAAAATACTGTTGACCTTCCCAGCAAACGGGCGTAATATTGTCCTCAATATAAAAATTCGAGCCGGAACAAACCGGTCATCGGCTGCTCCAAACACCCAGTCGAGGCTACTGAAAAAAAGGCTCCCATGCGGCTTTCAACTAAAGCTGCAAAACAAAAAAATTCTCTTAATCTATAAAAAACGAATCCAACCGGGAAAGGAATGATTAACATGAACGAACAATGGATCTACTTGGACGGTCAATACGTTAAAAAGGAAGACGCAGTCGTATCTGTTTACGACCATGGTTTTCTTTATGGAGATGGAGTGTTCGAAGGGATTCGAATGTATGATGGGAATGTATTCCGTCTGGAAGAACATGTTGATCGCCTTTATGACTCAGCCAAAGCCATCATGCTCAATATCGAAGTGTCGAAGCAGGAAATGTGCGACATCATCGTTGATACACTGAAGAAAAACCAGCTTGAAAATGCCTACATACGAGTGGTCGTTTCACGCGGTGTAGGGAATCTGGGGTTAGACCCATTCTCCTGTAAGAGACCGCAGCTAATTGTCATCGCTGAGCAGTTAGCTCTTTTCCCGAAAGAATTATATGAAACAGGCATCGAGATTGTTTCCGTTGCAAGCCGCCGGAATCGTGCGGATGTACTTTCACCGAAAGTGAAATCACTGAACTATTTAAATAATATTCTCGTAAAAATCGAAGCCAACCTTGCAGGAGTAAGCGAAGCGCTGATGATGAACGATCAGGGGTATGTAGCGGAAGGTTCTGCTGACAATATCTTCATCGTGAAGAACGGTAAGATTCTTACACCGCCGGGATACGTTGGCGCACTGGAAGGAATCACTCGAAACGCGATCATCGAAATTGCTGAAAACTTAGGCTTCGATATGAAAGAGGACGTCTTTACACGCCATGATGTGTACACAGCTGATGAAGTGTTCCTGACCGGAACGGCAGCGGAAGTCATCGCAGTCGTCAAGGTCGACGGACGTGTAATCGGTGACGGCACACCAGGTTCTTATACAAACCAATTATTGCAGGAATTCAGAAACACTGTCACGCAGGATGGAAGAAAAGTTTACAAACAAAATGCTCAAGTCGGATAAGTTGGAGGTGATGATGTGCGCAGTGACATGATCAAGAAAGGAATCGACAGGGCCCCGCACCGCAGTTTACTTTATGCAACGGGGGTAAAGCTACAAGATCTGGAAAAACCATTCATCGGAGTGTGTAACTCCTACATCGATATCATTCCCGGCCACATGCATCTCAATGGGTTTGCCCAAGTGGTGAAAGAGGCCATCCGGGAAGCTGGGGGAATCCCATTCGAATTCAACACCATCGGGGTGGATGACGGAATTGCAATGGGACATATCGGGATGAGGTATTCCCTGCCAAGCAGGGAGCTCATCGCGGATTCAGCCGAAACTGTCATCAACGCTCACTGGTTCGACGGAGTCTTCTACATCCCGAACTGTGACAAAATCACTCCGGGGATGCTGATGGCATCAGTCAGGACCAACGTCCCTTCCGTCTTTGTATCAGGCGGTCCGATGGAAGCGGGAGTATCGAGTGATGGAAGTCCTTTATCCCTCGTATCCGTTTTCGAAGGGGTCGGTGCCCACCAGTCAGGCAGGATGACAGCAGAGCAGCTCTTGGATATCGAGCAGAATGCCTGTCCTACCTGCGGCTCCTGTTCGGGAATGTTCACAGCGAATTCAATGAACTCCCTGATGGAAATGCTCGGCATGGCACCCCCGGGGAACGGGACGATCGTTGCCACTTCTGCTGATCGCCACCGGCTGATCAAAGACGCGGCCAAGCATTTGGTGGAGATGGTCAAGAAAGATATCAAGCCCCGTGACATCATCACGGAAGATACAATAGACGACGCATTCGCACTCGACATGGCGATGGGCGGGTCCACGAACACCGTCCTTCACACATTGGCGATCGCGAATGAAGCAGAAATCGATTATGACATCAACAGGATCAATAAGGTGGCAGAACGTGTCCCTTATTTATCGAAAATAAGCCCGGCATCCGACTATTCCATGCAGGATGTCCACAATGCCGGCGGAGTCAGCGCAATCATCAAGGAATTATGTGAAATGGGCGCTGTACACAAAGACAGGATCACGGTGACAGGGAAATCCCTTTATGAAAATGTAAAAGATTCTCACATCCAAAACGACGATGTGATCAGGAGCAAGGAAAATGCCCACAGTCCGGTCGGAGGATTATCGGTCCTCTTCGGGAATATTGCTCCTGATGGAGGAGTCATCAAGGTCGGTGCGGTCGATCCTTCGATCAAAACGTTCATGGGTGAAGCGATCGTGTATGAATCCCAGGATGAAGCACTCGCCGGCATCGAAAGCGGAGAAGTGAAGGAAGGTCACGTCGTTGTCATCCGTTATGAAGGACCAAAAGGAGGTCCGGGAATGCCTGAGATGCTCGCTCCTACAGCAGCGATTGCCGGCAGGGGCCTCGAGAAGAAAGTGGCACTCATGACGGACGGAAGGTTCTCCGGGGCATCCCGTGGCATTTCCATCGGCCATGTTTCTCCGGAAGCGGCTGAAGGAGGACCAATCGGGGTCATTGAAAATGGCGACGCGATTTTCATCGACTTAACGAATCGGACCATTTCATTGATGGTGTCGGAAGAAGAACTGAAATACAGACAGCAGGAGTGGGTACAGCCTCCTCCAAAAATCAAAAAGGGCTATCTCGCAAGATACGCAAAGCTGGTCACATCCGCAAGCACTGGCGGCATATTGAAAACCGAATAAGGTGGAAAGCGTTGAAGAGGTTAAAGGGTCGGGACTTGTATTTTCAGAGAGCTGGTGGTGCTGCAAACCAGTAATACACCCGATGCCGACATCCCCTCTGAGTATCGTTCTGAAAATCATGAGTAGGAACGGTCGAGTAGCTGTTACTCGTTACAAAAACAAAGGCTGATGCTCATAGATCAGCCTGCTGAGGGAGACGGCCCCTGTGCCGTCTCTGAACTAGGGTGGTACCGTGGAAAGGCACAAAGCCTTTTCACCCCTGCGAAAGATCAAATTCTGACGTAGTGGGTGGAAAGGCTTTTTTATATGGAAATTAACTGGAATGGAATGTGGAGTTGAAAACATAGTCAAGCGGCTTTAAAAATCGATTAAAAGGAGGAGATCAAAAATGAGAGCTAAGTTAGAGGCAGAACCGGCTTCACAGACACAGGCAGAAAAAGTCAACGGTGCTGACATGCTCATGAAGGCGTTAAGGGAGGAAAAAGTTGAAATTCTGTTTGGGTATCCGGGTGGAGCAGTCCTGCCAATCTATGATGCTCTATACAAAGCCCCGATCAAACATGTTCTCGCCAGGCATGAACAGGGAGCCATCCATGCTGCTGAAGGATATGCACGGGTGTCAGGGAAACCGGGAGTCGTGATTGCCACATCGGGACCAGGAGCAACGAATCTGGTAACCGGAATCGCAGATGCGATGATGGATTCGCTGCCGCTTGTCATCTTCACCGGCCAGGTTGCTTCAGGAGTGATCGGGACGGACGCATTCCAGGAAGCGGATGTGGTCGGGATCACGATGCCGATTACGAAGCATAATTATCAGGTCCGGGATATCAAGGAATTGCCAAGAATCGTGAAAGAGGCATTCCATATTGCATCGACTGGCCGGCCGGGTCCCGTACTTGTGGATATTCCGAAAGATTTGACTGTGCAGGCTGCCCCTTCTGTAAAGGATGTGGAGATGGACCTGCCGGGCTATCAGCCGAATTTCTATCCGAATCCGCTTCAAATCAGGAAGCTGGTGGATGCCATCAAAGTTTCAAAAAGACCCGTGATCTTAGCGGGAGCAGGCGTTTTACACGGTAAAGCGTCTGAAGAATTAAAAAACTTTGCAGAACTTTACGATCTTCCGGTCATTCATACGCTTTTGGGATTGGGAGGATTTCCGGCAGACCACCCGTTATTTCTAGGCATGGCAGGGATGCATGGCTGTTATACGAGTAATATGGCCCTTTATGAATGTGATCTCTTAATCAATATCGGCGCCAGATTCGATGACAGGCTCACAGGGAACCTTGCCACCTTTGCCCCGAAAGCAAAAGTGGTCCACATCGATATCGATCCGGCTGAAATCGGGAAAAACGTGACGACACACATCCCGATCGTGGCTGATTCAAAGCAGGCGCTCTTGAAAATTCTTGAGCACGAGGCGGAAAGAGGGGATACAGAAGACTGGCACCGCCATCTGCACGCTTATAAGCTTGAAAATCCTTTCTGGTACACCAAAACGAATGATGTATTGTCGCCGCAGCTTTTAATCGAGCAAGTATATGAAATGACGAACGGCGAAGCAATCGTCACAACCGATGTAGGTCAGCACCAAATGTGGGCGGCACAATATTATTCATTTAAAAAGCCGAATAACTGGGTGACTTCCGGGGGGCTTGGCACGATGGGCTTCGGATTCCCGGCGGCAATCGGCGCCCAGCTTGCGAACCCGTCCAGCAAGGTCGTTGCTTTTGTGGGAGACGGAGGTTTCCAGATGACGCTTCAGGAGCTGGTCCTGTTAAAAGAACTCAACCTTCCTGTCAAAGTCGTGCTGCTGAACAACAGCACGCTTGGAATGGTAAGGCAGTGGCAGGAAACCTTCTATGAAGAGAGATATTCACAGTCACTCTTCTCCCTGCAGCCCGATTTTGTAAAACTTGCTGAATCATACGGAATCAAGGGTTATCGAGTGAAAACCCAAGAGGAAGCCGAAACGGTATTAAAAGAGGCATTGACGAGTGACGAACCAGTCCTCATAGACTGCCTGGTAAATCCTAAGGAGAATGTTTATCCGATGGTCGCCCCAGGTAAGGGAATTCACGAAATGTTAGGGGTGAAACCATGAAGAGGATTGTAACAGCGCTGGTCCATAACCGCAGCGGAGTACTCAATCGGGTAACAGGATTATTTACGAAGCGCCAGTTCAACATCGAAAGCATTTCGGTCGGCTACACCGAGGTGGAAGGGATTTCGCGGATGACCTTCGTCGTAAACGTGGAAGACGACCGCAAAATCGAACAGCTGTTGAAACAGCTTCATAAACAAATCGACGTCCTGAAGGTAACGGATATCACCGATCAAGGGGTTGTAGCCAGAGAGCTGGCTCTCATCAAAGTACTGAGCACCGGCCAGACGAGATCTGAAATCAATGGCATCGTTGAACCGTTCAGGGCTTCCATCATCGATGTAGCCAGAGACAGCGTCACTGTCCAGGTAACCGGTGAAACGCCAAAGATCGAAGCAATCATCGACTTATTAAGACCATATGGCATCAAGGAAATTGCCCGTACCGGCATCACCGCCTTTGCAAGGGGGAATGGAAAACCGGTCACGGAACTGAAACAGTACTCAATCGTGAACTAACGGAAACACCGCTAACCGGCGTAAATTTTATAAAAAAAATGGAGAGGATGAGCGAAATGGTAAAGGTATTTTATAACGGAGATGTGAATGAAGAGGTTTTAAAAGGGAAGAAGGTAGCAGTTGTAGGATACGGTTCCCAAGGTCATGCCCATGCACAGAACTTGAAGGAAAGCGGCTTTGATGTAGTGGTGGGTTTACGAAAAGGTAAGTCATGGGATCAGGCGGAAGCAGACGGATTGGATGTCTATTCTGTACGCGAAGCATGTGAACAGGCAGATGTGATCATGGTCCTTCTTCCGGATGAACATCAGCCTAAGGTGTATGAAGCAGAAATCAAGCCTGCTCTTACAGCCGGAAAAGCTTTAGCATTCGCTCATGGATTCAACATCCACTTCAGCCAGATCGTTCCGCCGGAAGATGTCGATGTATTCCTGGTTGCCCCGAAAGGACCGGGACATCTTGTACGCAGGACATTTGAAGAAGGTGCAGGTGTACCGGCACTATTCGGAGTTTATCAGGACGTATCAGGTCAAGCGCGTGATGTGGCACTAGCCTACGCGAAAGGAGTCGGTGCTGGACGGGCCGGAATCCTCGAAACCACGTTCCAGGAAGAAACGGAAACCGATCTATTCGGGGAGCAGGCGGTACTATGCGGAGGGCTGACTTCGCTGGTGAAGGCAGGATTCGAAACACTTGTGGAAGCAGGATATCAGAAAGAAGTTGCATACTTTGAATGTCTCCATGAACTGAAATTGATCGTCGATTTAATGTACGAACAAGGGCTTGAAGGCATGCGCTACTCGATTTCAGATACCGCACAATGGGGAGATTTCGTTTCCGGGCCGCGTGTCGTGAACGAAGAAACGAAAGCCCGCATGAAGGATGTATTGACAGACATTCAAACAGGAAAATTTGCAAAAGGCTGGATCCTCGAGAACCAGGCGAACCGTCCGGAATTCAACGCCATCAACCAGCGTGAAAGCAAGCATGAAATTGAAGTCGTAGGGAAAGAGCTTCGCAAAATGATGCCATTTGTACAACCGAAATCCTCTAAAAAAGAGAAGGAAGTGGTAGCGAGTGCGAACCATTGATATTTTTGACACAACGCTTAGAGACGGAGAACAATCTGCCGGTGTAAATCTGAACACAGTTGAAAAAATTGAAGTGGCAAAGCAGCTCGAACGACTTGGGGTCGACGTCATTGAAGCTGGGTTTCCTGCAGCTTCAAAAGGCGATTTCGATGCAGTGAAACGAATCGGGGAAACGGTCAAAAACAGTTCTGTAACAGGTTTGGCGAGAGCCCAGAAGCGTGATATCGATGCAGTTTGGGAATCGCTCAAAACAACAGCCGAGCCAAGGCTTCACGTCTTTCTCGCTACTTCACCGATTCATATGACCCACAAGCTGAAGATGTCGCCTGATCAGGTGATCGAGTCGGCAGTGGAAGCCGTGAAATATGCGAAGAAGTTTTTTCCGGTCGTTCAGTGGTCAGCAGAAGACGCAGGCAGGTCGGATTTAAATTTTCTCGTGAAAATCATGGAAAAGGTGATCGATGCAGGTGCATCGGTCATCAACCTTCCAGATACAGTCGGATATATGACACCCCAGAAATACGGTGAGATGTTCCGGTTTGTACGAGAAAACGTACCGAATATCGAAGGGGTGAAATTATCGGCCCACTGCCACGATGACCTTGGGATGGCAACAGCCAATTCACTAGCTGCCATTGAAAATGGAGCCGATCAAATCGAAGGTACCATCAATGGTATCGGAGAGCGGGCAGGAAATGCGGCGCTTGAAGAAGTGGCGGTCGCCCTTCGGATCCGCGAAGACTTTTATGGAGCAACTACCCGCTTAAAACTTGATGAAATCAAGAAAACGAGTGCACTCGTCAGCAAGCTGACCGGAATGAGGGTCCCTGCAAACAAAGCCGTCGTCGGCAACAACGCATTCGCCCACGAATCCGGGATTCACCAGGACGGCATGCTGAAGGAGAAAACGACTTATGAAATCATTACGCCGGAGTTGATCGGGGTTAACTCCACGAGACTCGTACTAGGCAAACACTCAGGGCGTCATGCTTTTAAAAATAAAGCTGTGGAATTAGGCTTCGACCTGACAGAAGAAAAGCTGAATGAAGCGTTCCATACATTTAAGGATCTTGCTGATAAAAAGAAGGAGATCGTCGACGAAGATCTTTTCAGTATCCTGACGAACAAACAAACGGAAATCGGCGAAGGCGCCGGCTTCAATCTCGAAAGAATGCAGGTTCAATACGGCATGGACAATATCCCGACTGCCACGATCGAGCTTCGTGATGAAAACGGAGACCTGAAGCAGCTCGCCTCGACCGGGTCGGGAAGCGTGGAAGCCATCTACAATACGATCGAAGCGATGCTTCCTTCACCATCCAAGCTTCTTGATTACAAGATCAACTCAGTCGGCGGAGGACGAGATGCGCTGGCTGAAGTATATGTCCGACTCGAATATGACGGAGAAAACACCAGCGGCCGCGGCACCGCCCAGGATGTCCTCGAGGCATCTGCACGAGCTTACCTGAATGCAGTGAATCGATTGATGCAGAAGAAAGCGACGATGAAGGAGAAAGTGGCTGTGAAGGCTGGAGTATAAATTTTTAAAAAATAAAGGGATGCACCTGTCACCTGGCGGGTGCTTCCACTAAAACAGGAGGTAGTTCTAATGAAGAAAAAAATCGCAGTGTTGCCTGGAGACGGTATCGGTCAAGAGATTATGGATGGTGCATTAGAAGTACTGAAAGCGGTAGGTGACTGGTTCGGCCATGAGTTCGAGGTGGAGAAAGGCTACATCGGCGGAGCAGCCGTCGATCGGTTCGGTACCCCGTTACCTCCTGAAACCGTCAAGCTTTGTAGGGGAAGTGACGCCGTGCTGCTGGGAGCAGTCGGCGGACCGAAATGGGAGCACCTTCCAAAAGAACAGCGCCCTGAAAAAGGACTGCTTGCCATCCGCAAAGAGTTCAATCTATTTGCTAATCTAAGGCCGGTTAAAGCATTCGAAAGCTTACTGAATGCCTCTCCTTTGAAAAGAGAGATGGTGGAAGACGTTGATCTGGTGATTGTCCGTGAGTTGACGGGAGGCTTATATTTCGGCCAGCCATCCGGCCGCCAGGGGAAAAATGATGAGGTAGCGGTCGATACATTGGTATATGAACGAAGCGAGATTGAACGGATCGTCCGTAAAGCTTTTGCCCTTGCCAGGAAACGGAAGAAAAAGTTAACATCCGTCGATAAGGCAAACGTGCTGGAAACGAGCCGAATGTGGCGGGAAGTCGTAAATGAAGTGGCAGAGGAATACCCGGATGTGGAAGTCGAGCACATGCTGGTGGACGTAGCCGCCATGAAGCTGATGTATCAGCCGAAGCAATTCGATGTACTGGTAACGGAGAATATGTTCGGAGATATCCTGAGCGATGAGGCTTCCATGATCACTGGATCCCTTGGAATGCTGCCTTCTGCAAGTTTAAGAGAGGATTCATTCGGACTCTATGAACCGGTACACGGCTCCGCACCGGACATCGCAGGTAAAGGAAAAGCCAATCCGCTTGCTATGATTCTATCGGTAGCGATGATGCTTCGTCACTCGTTCGGTTTGAAAGAAGAAGCCGAAATGATCGAAATGGCCGTGCAGGAAGTATTGAACGCCGGCTACCGTACCGGTGATCTGTGGACGATGGGACGCGGAACCGTTGTCGGAACAGGTGCGATGAGCCAGCTTGTCGTAGAGCGTCTGGAAGCGGATCATGCGTTGAGTTCGATTTTGTCGGCTTATATGTAGGGGTGGAGACAGCGTTGGAAGGGTGTCGGAAATCCGTGTATTTTCTCGGAAAATAGTGGTTTCGTCCTTATATCGTAATAAAGCAAAATCAACAAAGCAATGAAACTACCGAACCAGGAGGGAGATCATGGCAGGGAAAAATATCATTGAAAAGATATGGAAAAAACATATTGTGCACGAAGAGAAAGGAAAGCCGGATTTGCTGTATATCGATCTGCACCTTGTTCATGAGGTGACATCTCCCCAGGCCTTTGAGGGGCTTCGTCTCAAGAAAAGAAAAGTTAGAAGGCCGGATTTGACCTATGCAACGATGGATCATAATGTCCCTACCCGTGAGCGGCACATTGTCCGGGATGAAATCGCCAGGCTGCAGATGGATACGCTGAAGAAAAATTGCGAAGAGTTCAATGTGGAACTGTCAGACATCCACCACCCTGATCAGGGAATTGTTCATGTGATCGGTCCGGAGCTTGGGCTGACACAGCCGGGTAAAACAATCGTTTGCGGCGATAGCCATACATCGACTCACGGTGCATTCGGGGCACTCGCATTCGGGATCGGGACCAGTGAAGTGGAGCACGTACTCGCGACCCAGACCCTTTGGCAGTCCAAACCGAAAACACTGCAGGTGGAAGTGACCGGCGAACTTGGTTTCGGGGTCTCGGCAAAAGATGTGATCCTTCATATTATTTCGGCTTACGGAGTGGGCTTTGGTACCGGCTATGTCATTGAATTCACTGGTGATGTCATCAAAAACCTCACGATGGAAGAGCGGATGACGGTCTGCAATATGAGTATCGAAGCAGGGGCAAAGGCAGGATTGATCTCACCTGATGAGGTGACGTTCGAATACCTTGAAGGAAGAGAGCATCTGCCGAAACATAAATCATATGAAGAACTGAAAGCAGAATGGCGTTCACTCCAAAGCGATAGTGATGCCGTGTACGATGATCATATCACAGTCAAGGGTGAAGATATCGAGCCTCATGTAACATGGGGCACGAACCCCGGCATGGGAGCGGGTATTTCAAACTCCGTCCCTTATCCGGAAGACTTCGAGGACCCTTCAGACAAGGAAGGGACCGAGCGTGCTCTCCGTTATATGGGACTTCAAGCAGGGATGTCGATTGAAGATATCCAGGTGGATTATGTGTTCATAGGCTCATGTACCAATTCTCGTTTGAGCGATTTGAGAGCGGCAGCAGAGGTCGTGAAGGGCCATAAAGTAAAACCGGAAGTTACTGCTCTTGTAGTTCCAGGGTCTTTCAAGGTCAAACAAGCGGCTGAAGCAGAAGGGCTGCACGACATTTTTAAAGAAGCGGGGTTCGAATGGAGAGAAGCGGGATGCAGCATGTGTCTTGCCATGAATGACGATATCGTTCCTCCGGGGAAACGATGTGCATCGACATCCAATCGGAACTTTGAGGGACGTCAGGGGAACGGATCACGGACCCACCTTCTCAGTCCTGCAATGGCCGCTGCAGCAGCGGTTACCGGCAAACTGACAGACGTAAGAAAACTAAAAGCAGCGACAGTATCCTAAGGAGGGGGAACCATGGCAATCAATCATTTGGAGGGAAAGGTATTCCCTCTTCAACGCGACAATGTCGATACAGATCAAATTATTCCGAAGCAATTTTTAAAAAGAATTGAACGCAAAGGGTTCGGTCAGTTCCTTTTTTATCACTGGCGCTTTGAAGATGACGGGAAAACCCTGAGAGAAGACTTTCAGCTGGACACTCCTAAGTATCATGACTCTGAAATTCTTCTCGGCGGAAAAAATTTTGGCTGCGGTTCATCAAGGGAGCATGCTCCCTGGTCATTGCAGGATTTTGGATTCAAGGTGGTCATCGCCAAAAGCTTTGCGGATATTTTTTACAATAACTGTCTGAAAAATGGGATCCTGCCGATCTCATTAGCTGAAGATACCGTTGATGCCCTATTTAAAAATGAACGAAAAGCAGACCTCTATAAGATTGAGGTTTCACTGGAATCTCAGATGCTTTGCGATTCTGAAGGGCTGATCGCATCATTCGAGGTCGATCCTTATTGGAAGACAATGCTGATGGAAGGACTCGATGAAATAGATCTGACATTGCATTATGGTGAGAAAATCCAGCAATACGAAAAACAAAATGAGGTGAGTGTCTTGGGGATTTAATGAATAGTGCTGACGTTGTAGAAGCGATGGAAAGAATCTGTGGTCAAGTGCATAGGACACCGTTGAAGCAGTCTTCGACATTGAATGCTTTCACTGGCGGAAACATTTATATGAAAATGGAAAACTTGCAGCGGACCGGCTCCTTTAAAGTAAGAGGGGCAATGAACAAAGTAATGTCCCTGTCCGAGGAGGAAGCAGCAAGAGGGATCATCTGCGCTTCCGCAGGAAATCATGCTCAGGGAGTCGCGCTTGCTGCCTCTCAGCGGAACGCGGGTTCTAAAATCTTTATGCCAAAACGGACGCCATGTGCAAAAGTGGAGGCGACTAAGCATTATGGAGCGAACATCGTATTAGAAGGAGAGACCTATCAAGAAGCTTATAGTGCTGCCGTCAAAGAAATGAAGGAAAAAGGCTCGACATTCGTTCATGCATTTGATGATCCGAAAGTGATGGCGGGGCAGGGAACCGTCGCACTTGAAATGCTTCAGCAGCTCAGCGATCTGGACACGATCCTGGTCCCGGTCGGAGGCGGAGGCCTTCTTGCCGGCATGGCGCTGGCGGTAAAATCCTTTAATCCAAAAGTGAACATCATTGGAGTGCAGGCTCTCGGGGCACCGGCCACCTATAATTTCTTCACAGGGAAAAACAAAGGATCCCTGAATCATGTGCACACCATCGCCGATGGTATCCTGGTCAAGAAACCAGGAGAACTGACCTTCCCGATCATCCGCAAATACGTGGATGATATGGTCACGGTGACCGATGAAGAAATCTCGTACGCGATGATGTTCATGCTTCAGCGTGAGAAAACATTGGTAGAAGGTGCAGGTGCCGCCTCACTTGCTGCTGCGATGTGCCATAAAGTAAAGGTCCACGGGAAGAAGGTCGGCTGTGTCGTCTCCGGCGGCAATGCCGATCCAAGCAAAATCCCTGTCTACCGGGAACTATCCAAGATGGTAAGGCAGCTTCATTATATCGGATAAAGAAGGACGGCTCCTGCTCTTCGACAAGATCAGGAGCGGTCCTCTGTTATTAATGGGGATTTTCAGGTGGAGTTGATTCAAATGGAGAAGGTCCTTAGTACGAACGGTAATGGTTATGTTTAGATATTCGTTTATAGTAACCTATCCAGCTTTTGATTGGAGTGGAAGACGAAGACTCCTGCGGGAGAAGTGGCCAATGTGAGACTTGTCCAGCTCGGGGGCTTAGAGGCACATGTCATAAGTCAAATCGACCAAGAAGGCAAAGAACGCCTTCGTGGTCGATTCGCCTTATGCCACCCGCCTCTCTTCAAAGCCCCTCCGCTTTTCTTCCCGCAGGCGAAGCCGAGGAGGCTCACGGGTCACCCGCGGAAAGCGAAGTCTTCCACGGAAATCAAAAGCGGCATTAAAAGTTTTTATTACATATCTACCAACAAAGAAAGCTCTTACATTCAAAAAATACGAAAATAGGTATTGTAATAGGAAATTATTTCTACTATAATGTCCTCTATACAAATACAAATGTACACCAGAAATAAACAATTGGAGGTTTTCGACTTATGGAATCAATTTCAATCGGACTTTTGGGACTCGGAACAGTGGGAGCCGGAGTAGTGAAGATCATTGAAAATCATCAGGATAAACTGTCGCATCAAATCGGCTGTCCTGTGAAAGTGAAAAAAGCCCTTGTTCAGGACTTGGAAAAAGATAGAGGACTTGAGATTGAGGATGGGGTTTTGACCTTGCATCCCGAAGACGTCCTGACCGACCCTGAAATTGATATTGTGGTCGAAGTAATGGGAGGAATCGAAGCGACGAAGGAGCATCTCCTCCAGGCGTTGAACAATAAGAAGCATGTCGTGACGGCAAACAAAGATTTGATGGCAGTACATGGACCGGAACTCCTGAAAGCAGCTTCAGCAAATGAATGTGACTTATTTTACGAGGCCAGCGTGGCAGGCGGCATCCCGATTTTAAGAAGTCTGGTAGACGGACTTGCATCCGACCGTATCACGAAAATGATGGGGATCGTCAACGGGACGACAAACTTCATCCTTACGAAGATGACAAAAGAAGGCCGGAGCTTTGAAGATGTATTGAAGCAAGCACAGGATCTTGGTTTTGCCGAAGCGGACCCGACAGCGGATGTAGGCGGGCTTGATGCGGCAAGAAAGATGGCGATCATGTCGACGCTCGGGTTTTCGATGAATGTGGATTTATCGGATGTGAAGGTGAAGGGAATCACCGATGTGACGGCTGAAGACATTGAATATGCAGGGCAGTTTGGATACACGATGAAGCTTATCGGGTATGCACACCGCGATGGGGAAAAGGTGGAGGTAAGCGTGGAGCCGGCATTGCTGCCGAATGACCACCCGCTTTCTTCCGTAAATGACGAGTACAACGCCGTTTATGTATACGGGGAAGCCGTCGGAGAAACGATGTTTTACGGTCCGGGAGCCGGAAGTCTTCCAACGGCAACTGCCGTCGTATCGGATATGGTCTGCACCATGAAGAACATGAGACTCGGCGTGACGGGTAAGAGTGCCGTGAATCCTCAGTTCCCGAAAAAATTAAAGGAACGCGAAGAAATTTCTTCTCAATACTTTTTACGCCTTCATGTCCAGGATGAAATCGGAGTCCTGGCGAAGCTGACGTCCATCTTTTCAAATCATGGGGTGAGCTTCGAGAAAATCCTTCAGAATCCGTTGAATGGAGCGGGATATTCTGAAATCGTCCTTGTCACTCATAAAGCATCGCTTGACCATTATGAGGACATTTTGATGGAGTTGAAGGATTACCATGCGATTCATTCGATCGAAAGCTCTTACCGAGTGGAAGGGGGAGAGAAGGGATGAGATGGAAAGGCCTGTTAGAGCAGTATGGAGAGTATCTTCCCCTCACGAATGAGACACCACTTTTAAGCCTGAATGAAGGAAATACACCATTGATCGAATTAAAAACACTTTCCGATGAATGGGGCATCGAGCTTTATGCCAAGGTTGAAGGAGCGAATCCGACAGGCTCTTTCAAGGATAGAGGAATGGTTCTGGCGGTCGCCAAAGCGATCGAAGACGGAAGTTCGACCGTGATTTGCGCGTCGACGGGGAATACATCCGCTTCTGCCGCTGCCTATGCAGCGAGGGCGGGCATCAAATGCATCGTCGTGATTCCTGAAGGGAAAATCGCTCAAGGGAAGCTTGCCCAGGCTGTCATGTACGGAGCAGAAATCATCTCAATCGAAGGGAATTTTGACGAGGCACTTGAAATCGTAAGGGAATTGAGCCACACCGAATCCATGACTCTAGTAAACTCGGTTAATCCGTATCGTCTTGAAGGGCAGAAGACTGCTGCGTTTGAAGTCATCGAAGGATTGGGGCAGGCACCAGATGTGCTCGCCATCCCAGTGGGCAATGCCGGGAATATTTCTGCCTACTGGAAAGGGTTCAAGGAATACAGCCAGCGCGAAAAATCAAGCCTGCCGCGAATGTTCGGGTTTGAAGCCTCAGGAGCTGCGGCAATTGTTCACAACAGGGTGTTCCCGCAGCCTGAAACGATTGCGACAGCGATCAGGATCGGCAATCCGGCAAGCTGGGATTATGCAGTGGATGCCCTGAAAGAATCGAATGGCCATATCGATGAAGTGACCGATGAGGAAATCCTCGACGCTTACAGGTTGATTGCGAAAAAAGAAGGGATTTTTGCAGAGCCGGCTTCTTGTGCATCGATTGCAGGGGTTAAGAAGAGCCTTGAAAATGGTGTGCTTGAAAAAGGAAGTAAAGTAGTAGCGGTACTCACTGGAAACGGTCTGAAAGATCCCGTGACAGCAATGGAATACAGTCCGGTTCAGCCGGTCAAGCTTCCGAATGATAAAGAAAAGGTGAAGGATTATATTAAAGGAACGATCGGGGTATGAAAAAGCGTGAAGCCAGGTCCTTTAAAGTCACCGTCCCGGCAAGCACCGCCAATTTAGGAGCAGGGTTTGATTCCCTTGGCTTGGCGCTTGATCTTTATTTGACAGTGGAGGCAGTAGAGTCTCGGTCGTGGCATGTAACGGCCCTTTCAAAGGAGCTGAAGGAATTTCCGACTGATGAAACACATTTTATTGTCGAGGTTGCCAAAGACACAGCAGAAGCTTACGGGAAAAAGCTCACTCCATGCCATTTATATGTGAAGAGTGATATTCCGTTGACAAGAGGGTTGGGATCGAGTGCAGCAGCGGTTGTAGCAGGAATTGAACTGGCCGATGCGTCTTGCGGACTTAATTTGTCCTTACAGAAGAAGCTCGAGCTTGCGACGAAGTATGAAGGGCACCCGGATAATGTCGGTGC
Organism: Rossellomorea sp. NS-SX7; assembly: GCF_052828565.1. Classification (NCBI taxonomy): domain Bacteria; kingdom Bacillati; phylum Bacillota; class Bacilli; order Caryophanales; family Bacillaceae; genus Rossellomorea; species Rossellomorea sp. NS-SX7. The sequence goes on from NZ_CM128249.1 coordinate 211,100, forward strand.
CTCGTTATACGGAGGATTCGTGGTGAGCTGCCAGACGGAATCCGGGGTGAAGCTACTGCCTCTGTCCCAACTGCCGATTGAAGTGGTGACAGTCATTCCGAAGACTGAATTAAAGACGTCGGAATCGCGGAATGTACTGCCGGAAGGCATGAGCTTTCAGGAGTCTGTCCTTGCGGGATCGGTATCCAATGTACTTGTGGCAGCGTTTATCACACAAGATTGGGAGCTTGCAGGGAAGATGATGAAACAGGACCGCTACCATCAGCCATACCGCAAGAAGCTGCTGCCCCACTATGAGGCAGTCGAGGAAGTGGCAGGGAGATTTGGCGCATTTGGAGTGGCGCTTAGCGGAGCAGGCCCGACCATCGCATGCTTTGTTGAAAAGGAAGCAGGCGAATGGCTTTTAAGGCAGCTTCGGCAATCATTCCCGACCATGGACGTCCGTAAACTCTCGATCAGTACTACTGGCAGTAAAGTCGAAATATTGGAAGCCGGCCAGACGGAGGCCCGTCCCTCACCGCTTTCATGCGGCGGGGACGGGCCTCCGTCTTATTCGTCTTTGCAGCTAATGATGAAACATTTGTGTTCTTCGTTGATGTGAAGATTGTAAGGATCTTGAGGTGTGATGCCCATTTCTTCGCGAAGTTCCTTTGGGATGTGGACGGTTCCTTTCTCGGAGATGTAGCGTTTATTATTGGTGGAATCCTTTCGGGCGGGTTTGATATAGATGGAATCGTTTTGATAAATGAGCTCCGCCATTTTGCCGGGGATGAGCCCGAAGCGCTGCCTCCACTTTTTGGGCAAAGTGATCATCCCGCTGTTACTGAAGGTTTTGTTTTCATACAGTTGGCTCAAAATATCGAAACACCTTCTTTCCTCGTATATTTCTCTATAACCCGTAATTTGGAAAGGATAAACACAATCTTGCAAAAATGGGAACTTAGGCAGAGGCAGAACGTTTAGGCTGGGAATACGAAAGGGAATAGAGGAAAAAGACGTGTAGGCAGGAGGTGCTCATCATCGAACCAATCAGCATACTGATTCTGCTCATGATCGGTTATGCCGTATACACAATTGATAAAAAGAAGAAAAACCTCCCTGTGCCGGTGGTTTTGCTGTTGATCGGGATGATTCTTGGATTCTTTCCAGGCTTTGAAGAGATGGAACTGACGAAAAATACAATCTTTTATTGGTTTCTTCCCGCGCTATTATTCATATCAGCGTATCAATTTCCGGTACATTCTTTGAAAAGGTATGGCGGGGAAATATCCATCCTGAGTACAATCGGTATCTTCATCACTGCATTGTTCATGAGTGTTTTGGTTTATTTTACATTACAGCCTGCGTTGTCTATTTCCTTTATTGAAGCTCTGTTGATTTCCACTATCCTAACCCCGACAGACCCGGTTTCAGTCGTTTCAGTTTTAAAGCAATCATCAGAAAAACAGCAGCTTGCCGATGTAGTGGAAGGTGAATCCATGATCAATGATGGGACAAGTATTGTGTTATTTACCGTTGCAGCAGGTATTTACTTCGGTAAAGAATCCTATTCGTTTGCTTCATTCACAGGGGAGTTCCTATGGGTTTCGATAGGCGGGGCATTGACAGGGATATTACTCGGCTGGCTCGTGAGCAAAGCGATTCATTTTACGACAGATTCCCGGTACCAGATCATGCTTTCCATTATCCTGGCTTACGGAAGCTTTTATATAGCGGAGGAAATGGGCGTATCCGGAGTGCTCGCGACGGTCGCAAGCGGTATCATGCTTTCATTCGAATACGGCAGGACAATCAAAGAAAATCATTTCAGGAAGCATCTGGACGGATTTTGGGAGGTCATTGAACCAACAATCCTAACCTTTTTATTTCTATTAATAGGGATCAAAGCGGCCGGATACAGTTCTTTTTCTCTGCTTGGCTGGGTTTTCTTATTATTTATCATTACCTTACTGGTCCGCTATGTTATTATAATTGGTGTTGTAAAAATAAGAAAAACATGGAGGAGAACCTACGGCTGGAAGGAAGTATTCATCTTGACCTGGTCCGGCATCAAAGGGACGATGTCGGTGGCACTGCTTCTTGGTATGGAAGGAAAAGGGGCCGAATCCATTCAATCCATCTCGTTCGGAGTCATCATGTTTTCTTTGATTATTCAGAGCCTGGCAATCTATCCGCTTTCGAAAAAGCTTCTTTCTAAAAAGGATTAAGAAAGAATGCTGATAAATTGGCAGGATTTGTGAAAGTATAGAGGTAAGACTATAGTGAATTTAGGTGAATCACCCAATATGAGAAAAGCCAAAGAAATCGCCTTGAAAGTAGCTCTCGCTTACGTGCTGCTCGGAATACTCTGGGTTATTCTGTCAGACTATTTTTCTGTGATCCTTGCGCATGAAAAGCTTAGCCTGTACATCTACTTTCAACGCTTCAAGGGCTGGTTTTTTATATTTGTCACAGGAATCATCCTTTATCTGCTGGTATACCGGAGGACAAGGGATGTTATAGATTCCAATGAGCAATTAAGACAGAAAGAGCAGCAATTAAATATTCAGAATGAACATTATCATTCATTGTTCAAGCATAATCCTGATGGTGTATTCGAGCTCGATTTAAAAGGGAAGATCATGGCTGTTAATCCCGAGGCAGAATCCCTCTTGGAGGCCTCTCAGAAAGAGTTGGAAGACATTCAGTTAAGGAAGTTTCTCAAGGAAGAGGATGTAAGGGTGGTGACAGATCATTTTATCCAAACGCTCACTGGAAAAGGATCTATGTTTGAAACAAACATTCATCTGAACGGGAAAAAAAGAAAAATTCTACGATGTTCCTTTATTCCGATCATTGTAAGCGGTGATGTGACCGGTGTTTTCGTCATTGCAAGGGATATAACCCAGTTCAGAAAAAATGAGGAAATGATGATCGCTTCTGAAAAAATGTCAGTGATCGGACAGCTTGCTGCAGCGGTGGCACATGAAATCAGAAATCCACTCACATCCCTGAAAGGGTTCATACAACTGATAAAAACAACCGGCAGTGTGAATCATGATCATTTGGACATCATGCTTTCAGAAGTAGATCGAATCGACTTGATATCCGGGGAGATGCTGATACTAGGGAAACAACAAGATTTACATTATCAAACTGAAAATGTAGATTCGATTTTGCAGCAAGTGATCGTATTGATGGAAGCACAGGCGAACATTGATAACGTATCGATCGAATATAAACCCTATTCCTTAGAGCCGCTGAATGTGATGGCGGAAGCAAATCAATTGAAACAAGTCTTTATCAATATCATCAAAAATGCCGTTGAAGCCATTCCGGATGATCGAAGAGGGAAGGTATCCATTTCTCTGAACAGAAAAGACGGTGAGGCTCTTGTGATCGTATCGGATAATGGGACAGGCATGGACCCCGAAAGAATCGAGACAATTGGTGAACCGTTCTATTCGACAAAAGAGAAAGGTACCGGGCTGGGACTGGCTATCTGCAAAAAAATCATCGAAAAACACAAAGGAAAGATTGTCTTTCATAGTGAAAAACAAAAAGGCACTGTCGTGGAAATATGTTTGCCGCTAATAGAGGGAAATAGTTCGCGTTAGAATGCCGAAAGGGAAAGGAACAAGTAAAATGAATTCAACCTCTGCAATGATACAAGCACCATTTTTACAAAAAAACTGGGAGGAGTCCGGTTTCGCTGCATTAACTCCAGTACAGGAGCGCGTGCTGCCCCTCATATTTGAAGGTAAAGATGTAGTATGCGAATCACCGACAGGAACGGGAAAAACTCTGGCGTATATACTGCCGATCATTCAAGGGATCGATCCGAAGCGCAAGCAGGCACAAGCCGTCATTCTTGCCCCATCAAGAGAACTGGTGATGCAGATCCACCAGGAAATCCAGAAATGGGCAAAAGGCAGCGAGGTAACAAGTGCGGCTTTTATCGGCGGTGCCAACATAAAGAAGCAAGTTGAGAAACTAAAGAAAAAGCCTCACATCGTCGTCGGGACGACAGGACGGCTAATTGAACTGATGAAGCTGAAGAAGTTAAAGATGCATGAAGTCAAAACCATCGTTGTCGACGAGTTTGATTTAATGGTGGGGCAAGAGCATAAACGAGAAGTAGAAGACATCATCAAATCAACGCTTAAAGAGCGTCAGGTGCTCTTCTTCTCGGCTACTCTTTCCGATCGGACAGAAGAAGTGGCCGCCGATCTGCTTCAGAACCACGAAATCGTGAAGATGGATGCCAACCTAGATAATCCGAAAGTGGATCACATCTTTGTGTATACAGAACTTCGTGACAAGATTGAAGCATTACGAAGCATTGCTTACTTTAAAGACATCAAGGCGCTTGTGTTCTTCAATCAGCTTGAAAAGTTATCAGAAGCTGAAGAAAAGCTGAAGTACAAAGGCGTGGAACTTGAAGTCCTAGCAGGTGAATCGAAGAAAATGGAGCGGAAGCAATCCCTGGACCGCTTCAGGGCAGGCAAGGTGCCATTGCTTCTGACAACCGATGTCGCTGCACGTGGACTGGACATCACTGACGTATCCCATGTCATCCACTTTGATTTTCCGACTGACACTAAGCAGTACATCCACCGCTCAGGAAGAACAGGACGCATGGGAGCAGAGGGAACGGTCATTTCCCTCGTCTCCAAGCGCGAACAAAGTTTCCTTGAAAAGCTGAGCAAAGAACTTAATCTTCCATTCCAGGAAAAAACCATCCACAGCGGCGGATTGAAGAATCCACGCGGATAAATCTTGAAGGCCCGTCCCTCACTGCGTTAAAGCAATGGGACGGGCCTTTGTTTTTTGAATTCAATCCATTATTAGTCTGCATTTACAATCAGCTTTCATATACAATTGCTCCATCCATAACGGTCATAACTGTCTTCGCTTCAAGGATTTCATCAGGATCGGCTTCAAACAAGTTGCGGTCGAGTACGACGAGATCGGCTTTCTTGCCAGCTTCAATCGTACCTAATTCATTCTCACGAAAGTTTCCATACGCTGAGCTCTTCGTGTAATGAATAAGAGCCTCGCCGAGTGAAATCTTTTCTGAGGGGTTCCATCCGCCTTGAGGCGTGCCGTCTTCATGCTTACGGGTAACTGCACGGTACACGCCGAGCATCGGATTCAAATCCACAATCGGGAAGTCCGTACCGAACGCAAGCCTGGCTCCATGCTTTTGGAGTGAGCCGATCGGCCATGTGTACCTGGAACGATCACTTCCCAGGCGGTCTACATAAGCATGGGAATCCATCGATCCCGCGGTCAAATGTTCAGGCTGGATGGAGGCAATGACCCCAAGTTCTTGAAAACGCTGAAAATCGTCTGGATGGCATACTTCAATATGCTCGATCGTGTGGCGGGAATCACGTGCACCGTTCGCATCTCTTGCATGCTCGAATAAATCGAGCCCCATGCGGACAGCCCCGTCCCCGCATGCATGCAGCCTGACCCGGAAGCCTTCGCGATCGGCATCCTTAATCCATTGTTCGTATTGCTCAAAATCGTAAATCGTCCCGCCTTTCTCGAAAGGCCGGTCAGCATATGGCTCGAGCAGGAATCCGGTATATGTCAGGGGAACCCCATCAAGGAATTGTTTCACCCCTGAAAACTGCAGACTGTCCGAGCGATAGGACTCTCTATATGAAAGGCTTCTTTCAATGTTCCCGTCCAATACATCCAGGAAGTGAATCCTTGTCGACAGCTTTCCCTGTTCTTCAAAGCTTCGGTAAAAGGCAGGATCTCCAAGCGTATAACCCGGGAGAGGCAGCATATCTGAGACCGAAGTGATACCAAAAGATGCTGTTTTCTTAAGCATGTTCTCCATCAGTTTATTCTTCATCGCTTCATCAAACTGAAAGGCTCTCGTCACGTATTTTACGGCTGTTTCGTACAGAAACCCCGTAGGATCTCCGTTTTCATCCTTCTCTATTCTTCCAAATGGCGGTTCAGGAGTATGGCGGTCGATTCCTAGTTTCTGCAGGGCGGCGGTATTAAGCCACGCACTGTGCGCTTCCTCGTTTAACATGATTGCTGGTCTATGGGGCAGGTAGCGGTCCAGTGAATGACGGCTCGGCAGCTTCTGGCCTGGCCAGCGGACATGATGCCAGCCAAAGCCGAGGACCCATTCATCATCCGGGTGATTGCTTGCATAGCTGGCTGCCATCTTCGCCGTTTCATCTTCCGTCCCCCCATAGGTCAGTTGACAGAAGCTCTCAAACATCGCCCCGAGAAAAAAGTGAAGATGAAAGTCATGAAATCCTGCCATGACGAGTCGGTTACCCATATCAATAACCGCCGTCGAGGCATCAAGATAGCTTTCCAATTCAGAAGCAGGTCCTGCTCCAATGATTTTGTCCCCCCGTATCGCAACAAATCCCGGAGCGGGGAGGAGGGAGGTGCCGGTGAAGACAGCTTCACTCTTTATAATTTTCTGTGCTTTCATGAGCCTCATCCTTTACTGATTTCGTTATTGCTATTATACAGAACACTGAAGTGTGAAAAAACCGATATTTGTCAGTAGAAAGGTAATACAATGGAAGATGTTGAATAGTGCTAAGGAACAAACATTTAAAGAGGGGATTTCCATATGAATTTCACACAAGTGTTTCCGGTTTTAACGACCGATCGATTTCGTTTAAGACAAATGGATGAAAAGGATGCAGCCCAAGTATTTGATTACTTCTCAAAAGATGAAGTAACGAAATATTATGACCTCGAAACGTTTACTCAGGAAAGCCAGGCCGTTGAATTGATCAACCGGTGGAATACCAGGTTCATGAGGAATGAAGGCATACGGTGGGGAATCGCCGAGAAGGAATCCGGCAAGGTCATTGGAAGCTGCGGATACCATAGCTGGGAGAAGGAACATTATAAAGCGGAAATCGGGTTTGAAGTACATCCGGACTATTGGAGAAAGGGCGTCATGTCGGAAGTGCTGCAGCCTATCATCCACTTTGGATTCCAAACGTTGTCATTGAATCGAATTGAAGCTTTCTATGATTCTGAAAATACAGCATCGAAGGAATGTCTTTCTAAAGCGGGCTTCATTTTTGAAGGGGTATTGAGAAAAGCCGCTTTCGAAAAAGGGGTATTCTGCGACGCGGCAGTCTGCTCGATCTTAAAAGAAGAGTATGTATAAACAATTCAAGACGCTGCTTATGTATACTTCACATAAACAGCGTCTCAACTTAAGTAAACCTTATTCAATTACACGTTCTATCCTTTCTTACTAATACACATACCAAACATTCAATTAATTTACATTAATGGTGTTGCATGTTATTTAGTTTATTTTTTTCTTGCTCCTGTATCCCCACATGCCCACATGGTGCGAAGATAGTTTTCACGGGCTACCTTCTATATGCAACATGATCCTAGCATGCTTCGCTTACACTCTTCATTGGAATCATCTCCTGAAGTAAGATTTGCGCGTCCCCGCATATCCACACATCTTGAAATCAGTTTTCACGGGCCGATTTCAGTTGCAAGATGTGATGCTGACATGCTTTGCTTTCGCTACGTCATTGGAATCACGCCTTCCTTAAAGTTTGTGTAAATCTTTTGTTAAGTACATATTAACAAATTCCATTACTTATTCAAATCTTCAGAAAAGTCCATATATTCCGATATCGGATGATTTTTTATAGCATATAGGCGATTATCTTTCTTTTTCGCAGTCTATCTCATTTTTTGAAATCGTTTGTAACATTACATTTCTCTCCGTCTTAGATAATACTGTTCGTATCCGAGTTCACGGTTCACAAGCAGCTCCATTTCTTCCAAATGATGTGTCTCGACGACAGGATCAAGGGATGACCAGTGGACTTGATAAACAAAATAGAAGGTTCTGATTTTCCTGAGGATCACCAGTGAATGAGGGAAGAGGTCATATTCAGCCTTGATCGAGTTACGGCGGGTAAAGCCCCATTTTATTAGATTCACGTTTATCACCTATTGTTTAATTACCTTTATTTGCAATGTTTTAATCATGGAACAGAGAGTTGCATAGGCAATTCCTGTTCTTAAAATATTCTATTTATGTTGACTGGATTAAACACCGCTGTTGATTTCCGTGCAAGACTTCGCTTTCCGCGGGCGGCCGGTGAGCCTCCTCGTCGCTACGCTCCTGCGGGGTCTCACCTGTCTCGCTTTTCCCGCAGGAGTCTTCGTCTTGCACTCCAATCAACAGCTAGAACCGGTAAATATCAAAATCCAATAATTTGAAGGTGGAATGTGGAACTCGCCACCTCCGCATAATGAGAAAATCAACATTTTCATTTCAAATCAAAAAACTACGATTTAAACAAACGTTTGATTAACAGTCAGAATCCTTGCAGCAGCAGGCTGTAAAAAGTTAAACAGTTGTTTAACTGCAAACGCTCCAAATCAATGATTTCAGGAAAAAAGTTAAACAAACGTTTGATTAACTTCCAGAAACCTAATGATAACGGCATGTGGAGGATTTAAACAGTTGTTTAAAGGAATTGGCAGAAATTGATTTTCATCAGAATCGATTGCGGGATGCCGGGGACGCTTGTTATGATAGAAAGGTTATCTGAATCGGAAACGAACTTTTGCAATAGAGCAAGGAGAATGTGCGTTGAATAAAGTACAGACGAACTACTCGATTTATCCATTTGAGGCCGAGAAGACGGACATCCCCTCTGCCTCATTACATAAAGGACAGACTTCTAGGGAATTGGTTGCTTCAGAAGAGGCAGATGCATTCTTTTTCAGGAAAATAGAAGAGGCCGGCATTCATCTGAATGAAGCGCAAATCGCGGCGGTGCGTCATGGCGGCGGTCCGTGTCTGACCCTTGCAGGTGCAGGTACCGGGAAGACGACCGTCCTTGTATGCCGTGCCGGTTACTTGATGAAGGTGAAAAATATCCTCCCGCAAAATATTCTGCTCGTCACATTCACAAAAAAAGCAGCAGAGGAAATGAAGCAGCGCATCAACTCCCTGCCGGGTACGGAAGGAATGGGGAAGGGCGTCCAGGCGAGCACCTTTCATGCCTTGTTCCTTTATTTACTGCGTTCAAGGCAATACACGCAGGAAATCATCGGGAATGAACGCTACAAGCAAATCATCCTGAAGCAGCTTCAGCGGGAAATGAATATCTATGATCCTTATGATGCCGAGACATTACTTGCGAAGCTTTCACATTATAAATTAAATAAAATGAACCTAAAAGAAATGCCGCACTCATCAAAATCGGAGAAGGAAATCCGTGATATACTTATCCGTTATGAAGAATGGAAGCGCCGGAATCATAAAATGGACTTTGATGATATCCTGACAGAGGCATACGATTTACTGGATATGAATCCGAATCTATTGAAAAGTCTGCAGCACCGGTTTCAATACGTCATGGTGGATGAATTTCAAGATACGAATCTCATACAATATGAATTGATTAAAATGATTGCCGCCCATGGGAATCTATTCGTGGTCGGGGATGACGACCAGACGATTTATTCCTTCAACGGGGCCAGAAATGAGTTCATCCTTGATTTTGATCATGAATTTCAGGAAGCAAAGATCGTGACGCTGAAAGAAAACTATCGTTCCGACGCATATATCATTGGCCTGGGAAACGAGGTCATCGATCGAAATGTCCACAGGCGGAAAAAGAAATTGATTGCTACAAAGAAGGAAGAGAAGAAACCTCTATACTCAAGGCCGGCAACCGCTGACGAGGAAGCTGTCTGGATTACAGAAGAAATTGAGAGATTGATAGAACAAGGCCATTCCTATCGGGATATCACGATTCTGCATAGGACGATGAGCAGCGGCCGGGCCGTTTTTGAGCAACTGTTGATGAAAGAAATCCCTTTTCATCCTTACAATCAAAAGGATTCCCTTTTCTATGAAAATTGGACCGTCAAACCTGTTGTTGATTACTTGAGATTGTGCATCGTCCCACGGAATTTCGATGCAATCGGAAATATACTTCCGACCATGTTCATCAGAAGGGATCAGGGGATGGCCCATATTTTACAAGAGGATGGAAAGGTCAGAAAGAAGTATCCGCTCATCCATCTCACAACCATGAACGGACTGAAGCCTTTTCAGGTGAAAAACATTAAAACGCGGATGAAGTTCATCAAATCCCTTCAGGAGGAATCACCCGAAGCGGCCATCAAGAAAATCCGCAAAGAATTCTATCATCAGTACATTGATGCCCAGGAATCCCATGTCGTGACAGAGCAGAAGGAACTGATTAAAGAAATGCTGACGGAACTTGAAGGATCGGCGAAAAGGTTCGAAACGATTTCCAGCTTCATTAATTTCATAGATGAAATGAAAGCGAAATATGAAGATGTGTATCAGAATAAGAGCCGTGAGAGCGACAGTGTTTCCCTTATGACGATCCACCGTTCGAAAGGGCTGGAGTTTCCCGTCGTCTTCCTGATCGGGGCAATTGAAGGAAATCTTCCGCACAGCTCAGCCCTGAATGCCGGAAAGCTTGAGGACAAGATATACAAAGAGTCTGCCCACAAAGAGAACGGGGCCCTTGAAGAAGAAAGAAGACTTGCCTACGTTGCCATCACAAGGGCGAAGGAGAAGCTCTACATTTCTTCTCCAGCCTATTATCAGGGGGAAACGAGAAAGTGCTCCCGCTTTATCAGCGATTTATTCAGCAATGAACCTCATCAGGATGAGGTGAAGAGCGGAGGATCACGCGAAAAGCGGACCGGCAAGCTGCACCTGGTCAAAGCCTGGCTGTGCACAAGAGGGAGCTGCATTGCCTGGCAAAGGCGGGAGGCCGGTGAGACGGCTTCGGATGAAAAGAAATGTCCGATGTGCTCGAGTGTGATGGAGCTTGGTGAGAAAGAAGTATATGGATAGAAAGAAGTCCCTGCTTGATGGCAGGGGCTTTTTGTTAATTTCGGAAGAGTCATAGCGACCGGCTGAAGTTGAAAATAAAAGGGGTAAAGTTGAAAAAAATCCCCAAGCCTTTTAATTTGCGATTCATAAAGACGAATCATCTCCATAAAAAGACGTCCCCACCGGAAGAAAATTCACTTCCAATGAAAACGCCGCCTTTACTGTGAAAAATTATCATGATCCTTATGCGCATCGATTCGTTTTGAATCATTCGAGTCCAAAGCTTGTCTTAAGAAATAGATGAGGACGCCTAAAATCATGCCAAGGAACACAATGAATCCAATTGTCGTTAAAATACCCATTCATCTTCCTCCTTCCGCCTTACTAGTTATGACGAATTTTCCAGGAATTTAAACCTTATACGTTAAGTGTATGAACATTTTTTGAAATTTATATCTTTATGGGGTCAAATATGTGCAGTGGGATTGAAGAGGTGTATTTTTTCAGCTGTTTGTCTTGTGTACCAGGTACAAGGAGCAAGATTTGTACCTGGTACAAGTTAGGTGAAGTGTACCAGGTGCAGTGGAGGTTGAGAGGAGTATTAAAATACGGTTTCTGTGCCAGGCACAAAATGAAGGAATCGTGCCAGGCACAAAACAGTCGAATTGTGCCTGGCACCCCGAGGTTCGAAGCCAACAAAAAAGAAGCAGCTCCACAAGCTGCTTCCAACCAACGATCATTATGCTTTTCGGTCAATTAAAACCGCACGCACCGGAGAGCCGTCTGCTTCTTTAAGAGGAAGCGGCATGGCGTACAGTTCGTAATAACCGGGTTCCACGTCTGTTAATACGATGCCCTCCAGGATCAGGATATCATTTTCTGTCAGCGCGTGATGGGCTTCCATTTCCTTGCTGTCCAATTTATCCACTGAAGGGAGGTCGACTCCGATAAGGTGGATGCCATTCTCTTTTAAAAAAGGAGCCAGTTCCGGCCGGATCGGAGGGATTGATTCAGGGAATGCCTGAAGATCCTTCCACGCTTCTGTCTTAATAAGTACCTTTTTTACAGAAGACAGGTCAATGTCAGCAAGATGTTCTGGACCGATGCTCTCGGCACCTTCAGCTGATACGACCACGGCCGGTCCGATATAACGGTCCAGCGGCAAATCCAATATTCGTTTTCCGTCATTTTTAAAATGAAACGGGGCATCCACATGGGTTCCCGTATGGGCGCTTAGATTCAGCTGTCCGACATTGACGGATCCGGTTTCTTCCATGGACCAATTCAGTGAAAAAGAAAAAGGGGTGTCACCCGGCCAGACTGGTGTGCCGTCATGAAGCGGCTGTGAAATATCTATGATTTTCATTTGGATCCTCCTTTAAGCTACAACGTTACGGACGTTTTCGAATTGTTTATATTCTTCATTCTCCATGATTTCCTTCAAAATCTGGACGGTATTCCATACGTCTTCATAGGACGAATACAGGGCAACCGGAGCCAGACGGATATTGTTCGGCGCACGGAAGTCAGGTGTCACTTTTTTCGCCTTTAGGGCTTTACAAATCCTTGCTGCTTCTTCGTGCTTGAGGCTTACGTGGCCGCCCCGGCGTTCATCTTCAAGTGGATTGCAAATGGTGAACCCGCAGCCGGAGAGCTCCTGATTCAACAGATCCATCATGAATCTTGTCAGCGAGAGGGATTTCTTCCGGAGTTCCCCGATTCCTGCCTCTTCAAATAATTCAAGGGAACCGAGTAACGGGGCACTGCTCAGAATATGGGGCGTCCCGATCTGGAAAGCACCCGCATATTCTGCTGGGGTGAGCACATGCTCCATATCGAATTGCTTGTCTTTCCGTGATCCGAACCAACCGGACAAGCCTGGTTTCTTCCCAAAATGCCTTTCATGGACAAATAATCCACCGACACCGCCGGGACCGCTGTTTAAGTATTTGTAGTTACACCAGACGGCAAAATCCACTCCGTCTTCATGAAGGTTGTGGGGGAGGGCCCCGATCGAATGGGCAAGGTCGAACCCAATGACAATCCCCCGTTTATGGGCTTCCTCCGTCAACCGTTTCATATCCAGCAGCTGACCGCTGCGGTATAAGACAGAAGGAAGGAGGATCAGTGCGATATCATCCTTCATGGCATCGATGATATCTTCTTCCAGCAATGTATATCCGTCACGGCTTTTGACCTGCACAAGATGCTCTTCATGATCGTACCCCTTTAATTCCAACTGGCTTTGGATCGCATAGATGTCTGAAGGGAAAGTCAATTCATCAGCGAGGATTTTTGTCCTGTTATCCTGAGGCTGATAAAATGTCGCGATCAGCTGATGCAGGTTGGTCGTGATCGAGCCCGTCACAATGACTTCCTCTTTTTTGGCACCTACTAAAGGGGCGGTCTTCCCGCCCAGTTTTTCAGAATAATAGAACCAGGGCTCCACACCATCCATCCAGCCGTCGATTCCATGTTCCTTCCAGTCTTCCAGCGATGTATGAAGCGCTTTCTCGGCACGTTTCGATAATAATCCGAGAGAGTTTCCGTCCATATAATAATGTCCGTCTTTTATGTAAAATTCATCTTTGAAACGAGCGAGGGTGTCGCTCTTATCAAGTTCTTTTGCATGCTTGAGTGTAAGATTCTGAGACATTTTTTTGATCCCGCCTTTAATAGATTTATATTTATATAAATGATAATCCAAATGATCTGAATAGTAAAACATTTCAAGGGTTAATAGAACCTGGAAGGTCAGTTGATTGAATTAATAGGTTGGTTGAAGGAATTAAGTGATTATTTGACGGAATTAATCTGTTTTCTGATGGAATTAATGAATTTTTCGATGGAATTATTAAATTTTTTGCTTGAATGAATAGAGTAGTGGGGGTGAAACCTGAGGGTTATCAATCAGGCGCCCTGGTTTTCGAACAAGACTCGATGTTTAATGACTCAACCTCAAAAATCAACGGCCATAATCCAAATGGCGCAGCCCATAATCCAAATGATTCAGCCCAATATCCCCTTCTCAAGAAAAAAAGCGCGGACCATAATCGGTCACGCGCCTCTGCTTAAATCCTTTTCACCGAAATCGCACTCCGCATCTTCTTCAATGCTTCCTGTCCGGTCGCTTCCCGCCTCATCATGATAGCCACATAAAGCGTATCAATCAGTGTCAGTTGGGCAATCCGGGAGGAAAGTGCTTCTGAACGGTAGTCTGTTTCCTCTGACACCGTATATAAGGGGATTTCGACTCCCTGGCTTAATGGAGATTTAGCGAAGTTAGTGATACAAATGGTCTTCGCTCCCGTTTCCTTCACGACATCAAGGACTTGCAGGATATCTTTCGTGGATCCGCTGTGGGAAATGAAGACTGCGCAATCCTTTTCGGTCATCTGTGAAGCGGTCATCAGCTGGATGTGGCTGTCAGAAGTCGCCCGGACCCGAAGTCCTGTGCGGATTAGTTTATGGTACGCATCAAGTGCAATCACACCTGAGCCGCCGCTGCCGAAGAATTCGATTGATTCGGCTCCCGTTAGCGCATCCACGGCCTCCTGGAGTTTATTTTCATCAACGACCATCAGTGTGTCCTCGATTGTTTTGATGTTGGAGCGGAATACTTTGGATGCAATCGTTTGAGGAGTATCTCCTTCATCGACTCGTTCATGAATGTCTTTCAGTCCTGTGACGATTTCAGAAGCAAGTGCTATTTTCATCGCCTGATAGCCTTTGAAGCCGATTCGCTTGCAGAAACGGAAGACAGTTGAATCCGCTACACCTAAATCTTCGGCCAGGCCATTAATGGTGGAATGAATGATGTGAGTGGGGTCTTCGAGTATATAATCGGCAATTTTTCTTTCCGTCTCACTAAACTGTGGATAATGAGAGCGGATGCTTGCCAGACAATGCTGATGTTCTTTCATCATTGGCAACACTCCTGTAAGGGTTTTCATGATTTAATTATACTAAAATAAAAGAAAAAGAAAAATATTTTTTGTAAACGGTTGCAAAAAGAAAAATATTTTTTATAATAGAGATATCAAGAAAAAATAATTTTTCCGACTGGGCACGTTTTCGAAAAATATTTTCCAAGGATGATAACTTCAGAGTGTCCTATACATAAGGGTTTAATGTAAACGCTTAAATGGTATTGGCCGGAATAAGGAAATTGTAGATTCACAAAAGAAGGGTAGGGGTCAACATGTCAGATCAAATGCTGATATTGGTTGCGTTAGCAGGAATTTTTCTTCTATTATTTTTAGTCATTAAAACAAAGCTTCATGCCTTTGTTGCGCTGCTCCTCGTAAGTTTAATCGTAGGGATTGCAGCTGGAATGCCGCTTGGCGAGGTTGTCACCTCGATTCAGAGCGGTATGGGAGGTACGCTCGGATTCGTCGCCGTCGTCGTTGGTTTAGGTGCGATGTTCGGAAGGATGCTCGAAGTATCAGGAGGGGCGGAACGTCTCGCCCAGACACTGATCAACAAGTTTGGGGAAGATAAAGCACAGTGGTCTCTCGGTATCACAGGATTCCTGGTTGCGATCCCTGTATTCTTCGATGTTGGGTTCATCATTCTTGTACCGATTGTTTATGGTCTGGCAAAGAAAACAGGAAAGTCATTACTATACTATGGTATTCCACTGCTCGCGGGGCTTGCTGTCACACATAGTTTCATCCCGCCGACGCCAGGGCCGATTGCGGTAGCTGACCTGATCGGGGCCGATCTTGGCTGGGTCATTCTATTCGGTGTGATTGCCGGTATTCCGTCCATGATCATCGCCGGACCGCTTTTTGCAAAATATATTTCGAAAAAGATTCATGCCGTTGTGCCTGAATATATGCAAGTCGAAGAAATCGAATATGATAAGGAACTTCCAAGCTTCGGTCTTATTGCATCATTGATTTCGATTCCATTGGTATTAATATTATTGAATACGCTGTCAGGCGTTCTATTAGAAGAAGGAAATACACTTCGTTCAGTCTTGACGTTCCTTGGTCATCCATTTGTAGCCTTGACGATTGCGACATTGCTTACATTCGTTCTCCTTGGAACGAAGCGCGGATACACGAGGGAAGAGGTACAGGAAATTGCAACAAAAGCGCTTGAACCTGCAGGGATCATCATCCTCGTAACAGGTGCCGGGGGAGTTTTCAAGCAAGTATTGATCGACTCTGGCGTTGGTGAAGTCCTGGGTGAAATGATGGCGGGATCAAGCCTTCCTCCGATCGCCCTGGCATTCTTGATTGCAATGGTGGTGCGTGTCGCGCAAGGGTCTGCGACCGTGTCGATGGTCACAGCAGCAGGCCTTATGAGTCCGTTGATTTCAACATTGGGTCTTGAGGGTCCTGTACTCGGGCTGATGGTTATCGCGATTGCATCCGGTGCAACTGTATTCTCACATGTGAATGACAGTGGATTCTGGCTGGTGAACCGTTACTTCGGTTTGGATGTTAAAGATACACTGAAATCATGGACGATGATGGAAACGATCATCGGATTTGTCGGATTCGCCGTGGCGTTTATCCTGGGTATTTTTATAGCATAAAGGATTCATACTACATGATAGGGAAAGGAAGGGCAGTGATGCTTCTTCCTTTTCTCTATTTCATATCATAACGGATGACTTTTACTCATCCCCGTTTTATACTTGTCGAAGCAATGATTGTCTCTATTTAGGAGGAATGAACATGTCACATATGATAGGCGTAGATATAGGAACAACCAGTACGAAAGCGGTACTTTACAATGAAAAAGGAGAAGCCATCTGCCGTCACGGAGTGGAATATCCCTTACATACACCTGCACCGGGAACGGCAGAGCAGGACCCGGAAGAAATTTTCCGTGCGGTCATAAAAGCGATTAAGGAAGTGACGCTGCAAACGAACGAAAAGATTTCGTTTGTCTCTTTCAGTTCAGCGATGCACAGCTTGATCCTGGTCGATGAGAATGACCAGCCGCTCACTGGGTCGATTACGTGGGCTGATAACCGGAGTGCGGATTGGGCTGTCAAAATCAAGAAGGAATACAATGGTTTGGAGATTTACCGCAGAACCGGGACGCCGATCCATCCGATGTCTCCGCTGGTGAAGTTGGCCTGGCTGCATGCGGAGCATAACGAGTTATTTTCAAAGGCAGCTAAATTTATTTCTATAAAAGAATTTGTATTTCACCGTCTATTCGGCGAATATGTGATCGATTATTCCATTGCTTCGGCAACCGGGATGTTCAACCTGGAAAACCTGGATTGGGATGGAGAAGCATTGAAAGTGGCAGGTGTAAATCCTGGCCAATTATCAAAACCGGTTTCAACGACGGAAAGATTGACCGGCTTGAAGGAAGAATATACCGAAATGCTGGGTCTCTCAGCGGATACTCCTTTTGTGGTCGGTGCAAGTGACGGTGTCCTGTCAAACCTCGGTGTAAATGCGATTGAACCAGGGGTCGTTGCAGTGACCATCGGAACAAGCGGAGCCATCCGCGCCGTTACCGACAGACCCGTGACAGATCCCAAAGGGCGCATCTTCTGCTATGCGTTGACCGATAAGCATTGGGTCATCGGCGGTCCGGTGAATAACGGTGGAATGATCTTCAGGTGGGTGCGAGACGAGCTTGCCTCGGCTGAAGTGGAAGTCGCGAAACGATTAGGGAAAGATCCCTATGAAGTGCTGACTGACATTGCTGAAAAAGTCGAGCCCGGATCGGAAGGATTGATTTTCCACCCTTATATGGCAGGGGAAAGAGCGCCCCTGTGGAATGCAAAAGCGCGCGGATCGTTTTTCGGTCTCGGCATGCATCATAAAAAAGAGCATATGATCCGTGCGGTCCTGGAAGGGATCGTCATGAATCTATACAGTGTCCTGCTCGCTTTGGAAGAACTGATCGGTTCACCGACCCGCATACAGGCAACAGGGGGCTTTGCCCGTTCGGAGCTTTGGCGCCAGATGCTTGCGGATATATTCGATCAGGAAGTCGAAGTCCCTGAGAGTTTTGAAAGCTCATGTCTTGGAGCAGTTGTGCTAGGAATGTATGGACAAGGTACCTTGAATTCACTGGAAGAGGTGAAAACGATGGTCGGCTCCGTCCACTCCCATCAGCCTGATGAAAAAGCGACAGCAGCTTACCGCAGATTGATGCCGATCTTTATTCGTCTTCCGAGGCTGTTGGAAAGTGAGTATGAAGAAATCAGTGCATATCAGGAAGAAAGCCGGCCGTAGAGCCGGTTTTTCTTTTGGAAGTGAGGAGCTTTAGTTAGAAGGCATAATTATAATAATTTCTAGAAGATTATATATATTTACAGATATGATCATAAATTGACATTTAGGACCATATTTCCTGGGAAAAGATCATAAATCGACAGATCATACATTCACAAAACAGATCATTGAGATGTACTATTTGGATGCAGCGGTGCTTGTTTTGCCATCCGTAAGCTGATTTCCAAACCTTTTGTATACTTTCCCCAGGGAAAAAGAGCTTATTAAAAAAACATGATCCTTAATGAAGCAGTGGTTCCGATGCATAGCCAACTTTCGCCCTTTTCATGTATAATGAAATGGACAACCAACACGAAACAAGTGATTAATTTTATACACTGAAAGAGAGTGAAACAAAATGGGACGTAAGTGGAACAACATTAAAGAAAAGAAAGCGTCTAAAGATGCGAATACGAGTCGTATTTATGCGAAATTCGGACGTGAAATCTATGTGGCTGCAAAATCTGGGGAACCCGATCCCGACTTGAATCAGAACTTGAAATTTGTATTGGAACGTGCAAAAACATATAGCGTTCCGAAACATATCATCGACCGTGCCATTGAAAAGGCAAAAGGCGGATCAGAAGAAAATTATGATGAACTGCGATACGAAGGCTTCGGTCCGAATGGATCAATGGTCATCGTCGATGCTCTGACAAACAACGTAAACCGTACAGCATCGGAAGTACGTGCAGCTTTCGGAAAAAATGGCGGGAACATGGGTGTCAGCGGATCGGTTGCATATATGTTTGATGCAACAGCTGTTATCGGTGTTGAAGGGAAATCTGAAGAAGAAGTCCTTGAAATCCTAATGGAAGCAGATGTAGATGCACGTGATATCTTGGAAGAAGATGAAGCAGTCATCGTCTATGCCGAGCCGGATCAATTCCATGCCGTGCAGGAAGCATTTAAAAGTGCCGGTGTAGAAGAGTTTACAGTTGCTGAACTGACAATGCTTGCCCAAAATGACGTGGAGCTTCCTGAAGATTCACAAGCACAATTCGAAAAAATGATCGATGCCATTGAAGACCTGGAAGATGTACAGCAGGTTTATCATAATGTTGATTTAGGCGAGTAATGTACGGCCTATACTCAAAAAGCGTATTCCTTAAGAGGGATACGCTTTTTTGTGTCTATGTAAAAGGAATGATTTTAAAAAGACAAGTCATACTAAATAATGGAGGTGGTACAGGTGGATAGAGAGAAGAAAACCCCTGAGCTTAACGTCAATACCGCACTGAATCCTGAAATCACGATGCAGAATGTGAAAGATAATGAGCTGTATACATCGGTTGAAATGAATGAGAATGCCCATGGAGAGTCCGTAGGTGAGCTTCGGGCAGTGGAAGAAGGAAACGAGTATTTTGCCGCCAAAGAAATCGGGCAGCAAATCGAAAACGGATAAGGAGGAACGACATGGACAACAAAGAATATGGAGTCGCTCAATTGTCAGAAGATACGCTTGGCAAGCTGCAGCATATTGAAAACGAGCTTCGTCAGGAGACGCATGAAGAAATCATCCTGATTGCGTATAAGAAAGACGAAACAGCACACTAAAATAGAGGAGGGCGACCGTAATGGAAAAAGGCAAGAAAGAACTTCCGGATTTTAAACAGCTTGATGACCGGATCATTGCAGAACCGCCTCAAGGTCCTTTTTTTGAAATGAAAACAAACCTGGATACCCAGGAATCAACTGACAATCCTTACATTTCATCAGAAACAAGCAATGAGGAAATGGAAAAGATCAAGCGTTTTTTTGAGGAAGAATAGAAAGAGGCCGATTCTGCAGAATCGGCCTCTTTTACGGTTTTGATCAGTAATATAGTACGTAAATCACCAGGACTAAAACGATCCTGTAAATAGCAAAAGGGATCAATTTTACTTTGTTGATCAGTTTCAGGAAGAACTTGATGGATACGAGCGCAAAGATGAACGCGCTGACGAATCCTGCTGCCATAAAAGGAAGAGCATCCACCGTGAAGTACTGCCAGTTTTTTGCAAGGGACAGCGCGCTTGCACCCAGCATGATTGGAACGGCCATGATGAACGTAAAGTCTGCGGCAGTCCGGTGACTCATACCTAGCAGTACCCCGCCTGATATCGTTGAACCGGAGCGGGAAAAACCGGGCCACAGAGCCAGGCATTGAATGAGACCGACAATTAAAGCCTGTTTATGGGTGATGCCATCTACCGATTCGATTATCGGTCCTTTCTTCTTTGAGCTGATGATATCGGCAATGATCATGAAGACAGCCCCTATGAAAAGACCGATCAATACCGTGTTAATTGAAAACAAGTTATCGTCGATGTAATCCTCGAATAATACTCCCAGTACACCGGCTGGAAGCAGCCCGACAATTACGTGTGAGAGTTTTAGCTTATGCCGGGACGATTTCCCTGATGATCTCCAGGATTCTATGTCCAGCATGTCGATGAATCGGTCCCTGAAAATTACCACAACGGCTAATATTGAACCAAGCTGTATGACTACCTTGAAGGTATTGGCCGGGTACTTGCCTAGAAATTCTTTGGACTGCAGCCACAAATCGTCCACGATGATCATGTGGCCTGTCGATGAAATTGGTGCGAACTCTGTCAAGCCTTCGACCAGGCCTAAAATGATTGCTTTTAATATTGTTAAAATATCCATAGTTGTCTCCCTTGATTTTTAACTATCTATAAAATGATGTATCCCGTTAACGGCCTTCGATGCTTTACCTGAATAAAAGCCCGTCCCTCGGTACGTTAATGCGGTATTAGGATGATTTAATGCTAAAGATTTCGGCGATTTTATCCCAGTTCATCAGCTGAGGCCATGGGACATCGGGAAAAACTGAACCAAGGCTTTGTCCTGCTGCAATGGAGGATAGATATATCACTCCCAGGAAGGCGGTCAATCCGGCTAAACAGGTGATAAAGCAAATGAGGGACTCTTTTTCATAACTGTTTTCTCTCAATGGAATTCTCTCCTATACTCGCGTATTTAGTTTTTTGGTGAAAACGAGCAAACCAAATAAAACTTCAGGATTCGCTGAAGTTAACACTGGTTTTATTTGAGTACGGGAGTCAGAGTGAGAGGTAGTTCGAGCAGTGCATGACCATATGAATGAATCCACCGGAATCCGGTGATATGTCCATGGCAAAGAAGTTCACGTAAGATGGTGAAGTGAGAAGGGCTTGTTTGAAGGTTGCGGAAGACTTCCGCGGCAATAGAATGTCAGGAAGCTGCGGAAGAGATGAAACGGAAGACAGGATCACATCCACTCCCGAAATGTAGGAGCTGACAGAAATACTCTGCTCATCATCTGTAATCAATACATATCGGTCTGTATCCTGAATAGGATTGAAAAACAAGACCGAGCTCAGCAGGAATAATAAAGCAAAGTTCTTCACGATCATACCTCCTTTTCAAACAAGACTAAATTTTATTATATCTTCTTTTCACAACGTGTCTAGAAAATCTTTCGGCATTCTCTTAGAATGGAATAAACATACAAAGAAAGAAGGAAAAGAGATGGAAAAGGAAAGAGTAGCGGTACTCGCAGGGGCGACAGGTCTGGTAGGTTCCCATCTATTGCAATTACTGATAAAAAGTCCACGATACAAAAAAGTCATTTCCTTCGTTCGTACAAGCAGCGGCATTCACCATGAGAAACTCGATGAACGAGTCATTTCTTTCGATACTATGAAACTTCTTCCTCATGAAGAAGTCGATGACGTATTCTGCTGTCTCGGAACCACGATCAAAAAAGCGGGAACAAAGGAAAATTTTAAAAGGGTGGATTTCTATTACCCCTTAGAACTTGCCAAGGTATGCAAAGGACATGGTGCAGAACAATATCTGGTGATATCCGCGATAGGGGCAAGTGAGGACTCGCGCTTCTTTTACAGCAGGGTAAAAGGGGAAGTGGAACAAGAACTGAAAAAATTACATTTTAAACGTCTTCATATCTTTCGTCCGTCCCTGCTTGTCGGAGACCGAAAAGAGTTCCGCCTGGGTGAAAAAACGGGTGAAATTTTCTCACGGATGATTCGTCCCGTGATGATCGGAAAATGGAGGAAATACCGCAGTATCTCAGCTGAGCAGGTAGCTTTTGGGATGTACACATCAGCGCAGAGTTTCCCGGACGGGACTGTCAACATATATGAATCGGATGAGATCCAACGGTTATAAGGAGGGGCATGGAGCGTGAAAAAAATATTACGGGGCCACCATCTTTTATGCACTCACGGTTTCAAGGGGATGGGATACAGCCCGGAGTTCGTCGAGGTTATGACTGAGATTGTGGAGGATATCCGGAACGAAGAAGCGGATTTTCCCATTCAGGTTGTACAAGGGTTTGATTATGCATGTCAGGCATGTCCTCACAGGGGAAAGACAGAATGTATCAAAAGTCCGGATTCAAATGAACATGTTCTTTCAATGGATGGAAAAGTGATCAGCCACTTGGGATTAAGTCCCGGAGAGACATATATGAAATCCGATCTGGTACAGCGAACAGCTGAAAATGTGAGTCCTGAGGATTTGGAATATTTGTGTGAAGGTTGTTCGTGGCTTGAATACGGAGTTTGCAAAAATGGGATTCAGGAGTTGAGAGAGAAGCATCTCTTGAAGTAATAAAAAACGAGTATGTCTCCTCATACTCGTTTTTTTGCAGCTAAATTTCATAAAACTCCCGGACTTTTTCAGCCAATGAGGCAAGTGAGGAATCGCCCTCTTGCAGGTTTACAAGCATCCCTTTTATCACGATCGCCCGGGTTTCATCTTTAAGTATTTCTTCTTTGATGACCTCTAGTGATATCTTGATATTTTCATCTTCCGTTCCTTCAAGTTGTTCCTCGATCATCCGCACCAGCATATCCTCATTTAACGAAGCAGATTCCATCGCCTTTAAGAACGGCTCCAATTTCTCCGGGGAAAGGACAGGCTTTTCTCCGCTTTTCATGAGGCCGTGAACCACGTCATCGACACGCCTTAGGATAAAGTCTGACAGATAGTTGAAATCCATTTCAATTTTATCGAGCATGATGACTTCAAGGTAGGACTTGAGAATGCCCTGGATGATCAATGACAGATCCCAGAAATACGGTTCGATCTCTTTTCCGTAGATAGCGGTCAATCTGCGTTTGTAAAACTCATATGTGTGGACTTTCATTTCGTGAAGCAGGGCATGGATGTCCTCGTTGAACGGCATCGCATTTTCCCGGATCTGCATGATGATGAATTCTTTATGCTTCCAGACTTCGACAAGCTGGGATTCCAGCTGCTTGCGGAACTTTTCGTAAGGCGGCAAATCTTCGTGCTCAATGAGATCCACTTTCTCTCTGATCATTTCAAAGTAATATTTCATGATGGCAAGCAGCAGGGCTTCCTTTGATTTGAAGTATAAGTAAAATGCTCCTTTGGAAATGTCACATTCATTGACGATCTCCTGGACTGAGGTGGCGTTGAATCCTTTAGTGGCAAATAATTTTATGGACGTTTCGATGATTAACTTTTCTTTTTCTTTCATGTTTTTCTCTCCTCGATTAACTCCTACACCTATTATGACCGATTGGTCAGTAAAAATAAACCTTTAATTTCTAACAAGTATTGACTAATGACTGTACGGTCAGTTATATTAATCTATGTTATGACTAGTCAGTCAGAAAAAAGAAGGGATGAATACAGAGTGAACAGTATAATCAATTTTGTGCTCAAGAATAAGTTTGCTGTTTGGCTGATGACGATCATCGTCATTGTGGCAGGCTTATATTCTGGTTTTAATATGAAGCTTGAAACACTTCCGAATATCAATGTGCCGGTTGTCAGTGTGACGACGGTTTATCCTGGCGCAGCGCCGGAAGATGTAGCAGATAAAGTTTCGGAACCAATTGAAAAACGTCTGCAGAACTTAGATGGTGTGAATGTAGTGAGTTCCTCATCATTCCAAAATGCATCATCCGTCCAAGTTGAATACAAATTTTCAAAAGATATGGATAAAGCAAAAACGGAAGTGGAAGAGGCTTTATCCGAAGTTTCATTCCCGGAAGGAGTCAATGAACCGGATGTAACGAGAATCAGCATGAATGCTTTCCCGGTTATAGCCTTGAGTGTGGCAAATGAAGACCAGACACTTGCTCAATTGACTTCGACAGTGGAAGAAAACATCATTCCTCGATTGGAAGGTCTTGACGGGGTAGCTTCTGTTCAAGTTTCCGGACAGGAAATACAAGAAGCAAATCTGATATTCGATCAGGAAAAGCTGTCCCAATATGGTCTTGATGAAGAGACTGTCAAAAATATGATCAAGGGCTCCGATGTAACGGCCCCGTTGGGTCTTTACACGTTCGGTGATTCCCAGAAGTCTGTGTTGGTTGACGGGAATATTTCTACTCTGGAAGATCTAAAGCAAATTAAAATTCCTGTAATGCCGTCCGGCGGAGAAGCAACGGTGCCATCACAAGGTACACAAGCACCTCAGGCTCAGCAAGCAGCTCCTCAAAAAAGTATGCCTGCCGACATGAAAATCCCTACGGTAGAGTTGGGTGAAATCGCAGAAATCAAGGTGACCGGTAAAGCTGAATCGGTTTCTAGAACCAATGGAAAAGAGTCCATCGGGTTACAAATCGTCAAAGCTGCAGACGCCAACACGGTCGATGTTGTGAATGCGGTAAAGGACGAAGTGAAAAAATTCGAGGATGAATTAGATAATATTGAGATTATTTCTACTTTTGATCAGGGGGAACCAATTGAACAATCTGTAAGCACAATGCTGAATAAAGCTTTATTCGGGGCGGTGTTCGCGGTAATCATCATTCTCCTGTTCTTACGTGACATTAAATCAACGATCATTTCAGTCATTTCAATTCCATTATCGCTGTTAATTGCAATATTGTTGTTGAATCAAATGGACATCACGCTCAATATCATGACGCTTGGAGCAATGACGGTAGCCATCGGGCGTGTCATCGATGACTCCATTGTAGTCGTGGAGAACATTTATCGAAGAATGTCCCTGAAGGGTGAAATGTTGAAAGGGAAAGAATTAATCCGCGAAGCAACGAAGGAAATGTTCGTGCCGATCATGTCTTCAACGATCGTTACAATCGCCGTATTTCTTCCGTTAGGACTCGTTTCCGGCATGGTCGGGGAGCTGTTCCTTCCATTTGCCTTAACGATTGTATTCGCCCTGTTAGCTTCCCTTCTGGTTGCAGTGACAATCGTACCAATGCTTGCCCATTCCATGTTCAAAAAGGGTGCAGGCAAGAAACATATAGAAAAGCCAAGCCGTTTGGCGAACTGGTACAAAGGAATACTCAATTGGACACTGAACCATAAGATCATTACATCGCTCCTTGCAGTGGCGATGCTTGTGGGAAGCTTGTTCCTAGTTCCCCTTATCGGTGTAAGTTTCATCCCGTCCGATGAAGAAAAAATGATGATGGCTACGTATAAGCCGGAGCCGGGTCAAACGAAGGAAGAAGTCATTGAAATCGCCGGTGAGGCTGAAGAATACCTGAAAGGCCGAAAAGGTGCCGAAACCATCCAGTATTCAGTCGGGGGAGAAAATCCGATGAATCCCGGCAGCACGAGCGATGCCATCTTCTTTATTGAATACAATGATGACACAGAAAATTTTGCTGAAGAAAAAGAAACAGTCATAAAAGACCTTCAAGAACAAACAGGTAAAGGTGAATGGGCACAGCAGGACTTCTCTGCCAGCGCCGGAAGCAATGAAATCGTCGTATTTGTTTACGGTGAAACTCTTGAAGATATCGAACCTGTTGTCAATGATGTCCAAGACAAGATGAAAGACATCAAAGATGTCAAAAAAGTAGATTCAAGCATTTCCGAGTCTTACGATGAATACTCCCTGGTTGCGGATCAGGAAAAATTAAGCCAGTACGGACTTACTGCCGGCCAAATCGCGATGGAACTTGGTCAGACCCGCCAGCGTCCGGTACTAACGACAATCGAGAAAGACGGAGAAGACGTAAATGTCTATCTTGATGTTGAAAAAGAAGAATATGAAAGCATCGAAGATTTAACCGGAAAAACAATCCAATCTCCACTAGGCATGGAAGTCCCAATCGAGGATGTCGTGAAAGTGGAAGAAGGGGAAACATCGGATACCGTTTCAAGACGTGACGGCAAGGTGTATGCAAAAGTTAGTGGTGAACTGAGTTCCAGTGATGTATCCAAGGCATCCGCTGCCATCCAAAAAGACATTGAAGAACTCGACCTGCCATCGGGCATCGAAGTGAATATGGGCGGTGTAACAGAGGATATCCAGGAATCATTCACGCAATTGGGCCTTGCCATGCTTGCAGCGATTGCGATTGTTTACTTGATTCTTGTCATTACATTCGGGGGCGGTCTTGCACCATTCGCCATCCTGTTCTCGCTTCCGTTTGCGATCACAGGAGCACTTGTCGCGTTACTGATCGCCGGTGAAACCATCAGCATATCTTCCATGATCGGAGCGCTGATGCTGATCGGTATCGTTGTAACGAATGCGATCGTATTGATCGACCGCGTCATCCACAAGGAAAATGAAGGCTTCTCCACACGCGAGGCATTGCTTGAAGCCGGTGCCACCCGCTTGCGTCCGATCCTGATGACAGCGATCGCGACA
Organism: Rossellomorea sp. NS-SX7; assembly: GCF_052828565.1. Classification (NCBI taxonomy): domain Bacteria; kingdom Bacillati; phylum Bacillota; class Bacilli; order Caryophanales; family Bacillaceae; genus Rossellomorea; species Rossellomorea sp. NS-SX7. Next base: position 237,813 of record NZ_CM128249.1, read on the forward strand.
ATCGGAGCGCTGTTCCCGCTTGCCCTTGGACTAGAAGGCGGCGGCTTGATCTCAAAAGGATTGGGAGTGACGGTCATCGGCGGACTGACAAGTTCCACGCTGTTGACACTTATCGTCGTACCGATTGTGTATGAAGTAATGATGAAGATTAAGAGAAGGCTGTCACGCCGCAAGAAAGTGACAGAAGAAGTGTAGGTTAGGCAGACAGCTCCCGCTTGGTGCGGGGGCTGTTTTTTTATTGGCTGGGATGGTGTGTGTGGCGGTCAAAGGGCAGGTTATGCCTGGCACAAAGGGAGTGTGGGTTTTATCAACAATTTTTGTGTGGTTATCAACGAAAATTCTTGTTTATCAACAATTTTGTGCGGTTATCAACGAAAATTCTTGTTTGCAACAATTTTGTGTGGTTATCAACGAAAATTCTTGTTTATCAACAATTTTTTATGCATTACCGACAATTCTTCAACGATCGACAAATTTCGCAAATCAAACGGAACCGCCAAACCCCCTACACCCTCAATCCCTCTGAGTTGCCCATCACATCAGATCAAAACATATTCCCCGGACAACCATCATAAAATGAAACATCTCATGCGAAGGTGGTCCGGGATCTATGAGTTTGTTTTTGAGAGGCACATTGGTGCTTGTGATAACAGCTTTTTTTGGCGAACTGGTCGAGTTTATGATCAATATGATTTTAGCCCGTGAGCTGGGGGAAGCGGGTCTTGGTACATATATGTCTATTTTGCCGACGGTTTTTTTAGTGGTGATCCTTTCGAGTATGGAACTGCCGATCAGTTTATCGAAGTTCATTGCGGAAAAGGATGAGAAGTATCATAGGGGGATGCTTCAGTATGTGTTCAGGTTTGCCGTACTGACGACGGTCATCCTGCTGATTGCGATGGTTCTTGTGTATATGTGGACACCCCTGTTTGAAGGGATTCATCACGGCATCCGCTGGTTGATTCTGGCCGTGATCCCCATCGTTGCGTTTACCTCGATTACAAGAGGGTATTTCATGGGGGTTCAGCAGATGCGGAAGATTGCCGTCGCTAATTTTCTGCGCAAAGGAATACAGCTGGTTCTCTTGGTTTCCATCTATCAATTTTTGTCCTTCACCAGTGATACGTCCATCTTCATTGCCTTATGTACACTGGTCGCAAGTGAAGCGGTTGTGTTTATTTATTTGATACAGGCTTATTTTCTTGATCGAAAGGGTAAGAGAAAGAAAGGGATCTCTCACAACCCTTTATCGAAGAGTGAAATGAGGAAATCGATCTTATCTGTGTCAGTCCCGACGACCGTTCTGAGGATCTTTCATGCCTTCACGCACGCCGTTCAGCCTTTTCTGATAAAACTGGCCCTGGTTCATGCAGGGATGGGGGCGGTCGAAGCGAATGAACACTTTGGGATGATGGCTGGAATTGCACTTACCATCGGTTTCTTCCCTTCATTTATCGCTTTTTCACTATTGATTGTCTTGATTCCGACGATCTCTGAGAAAGCTTCGGCACAGGACGTCGAGGGAATCCTGCAGCATTTGAAGCAGGTGATGTGGATTACACTTGGGTATGGTGTGCCGGCTGTTGTCATTTACTATTGGTTGGGAGATTACATCACCACGACGTTTTTTCACTCTGTCACTTCTGCTTTTTACCTCAAGCTGTTGTGGCCGTATTTTTTCTTTCATTTTCTGGTGCTGCCCCTGCAGGCTTTTTTAATCGGACTCGGGCTTGTGAAAGATGCACTGGTCCATACGGTATGGGCAAGTATTTTTTCATTCAGCCTGATTTACATACTAGGGTCCCAGCCTGATTTTGGGATGACTGGTGTCATCATAGGATTGAATGCCGGGGCCGTGTTAAGTGCACTGCTTCATTATGTGACGATTTGCAGGGAATTGGAAACGACTATTTGGTTAAAATCACTGGTGAAAATGTAAACTAAAACAAAATAGGGTTCTTATCTTTTGCAACCATCGTCCATTGCAATTATCATGTTCCATAAGCAAAATGCAATATTAAAGCAATGTACATTACTAATTATCACATCAAAGGAGAACGCGATGATTGACTCTATATTGTTTAACTTAATGTTTATCGGTCTGCTTGGCATAGCTTCACAATGGCTCGCATGGAGATTCAGGATGCCTGCTATCGTCGTCATGTCGATTGCTGGACTGCTGGTCGGACCGATATTCGGTCTGATCGACCCGAAAGCCGATTTCGGTGAAATGTTCAAACCGATCGTATCATTGGCTGTAGCCATCATATTATTTGAAGGAAGCTTGAATCTTGATTTCCGTGAAGTAAAGGGACTGGGAAAACCGGTCTTTCGCATCGTTACGTTTGGAGCGCTGCTGGCATGGATCCTTGGCTCACTCGGTGCCCATTTTGTAGCCGGGTTATCGTGGGCTGTTGCATTCGTCATCGGAGGTCTCTTCATCGTGACCGGACCAACAGTCATCCTGCCCCTCCTCAGGCAGGCAAAGCTGAAGCCGAGACCTGCTGCGATATTGAAATGGGAAGGGATAGTGGTTGACCCATTCGGGGCTTTACTTGCCGTATTTGCTTTTGAAATCATCAACTTCTTAATAAGTGATGAAGTCACGGCAACCACGCTGCTCCTTTTCTTTGCTGCTTCTCTGTTCGCCGGTGTGTTTGGATGGCTCATGGGGAAATTCACTGCCTTTATTTTTGAAAAAGGACACGTGCCTGAATTCCTGAAATCGCCAGTCGTTTTCGTATTGGTGCTGGCGAGTTTTACGATATCCGATCAAATCATGCACGAAACCGGATTGCTTGCCGTAACGGTCATGGGTATGACCCTTGCCAATATGCACATATCTTCGATTGATGATATGCGCCATTTCAAAGAGAATATATCTGTATTGCTGATATCAACCATCTTCGTCATGCTGACAGCCTCTTTATCAGTTGATACATTATTGAGGATTTTCAATTGGAATATCATATCCTTTGTACTTCTTATGCTGTTTGTCGTCAGGCCGTTATCCATTTGGTTATCAACGATCGGGACAGATCTTTCGAATAGCGAGAAGCTTCTCGTGGGATGGATCGCCCCTCGGGGGATCGTAGCCCTGACGGTGTCGAGTTATTTTGCATCCGTGCTTTTGGAAAAAGGATTCGAAGATGCCTCAATCCTTACATCCTTAACCTTTGCGCTAGTATTTTCCACAGTGGTGGCGCACGGCTTCTCGATCAAATGGCTTGCAAAGAAACTGGATCTTGCTATCGATGAGCGTCCGGGAGTCGTCATTGTCGGCGGCAGCAGTTTCAGTACGGAATTGGCGAAAACACTTCAGGACTTGAAGGTAACAGTCCTGATTGCTGATTCATCCTGGCAGCGTCTCATCCCTGTCCGGAAAGCCGGGGTTCCTTTTTTTAAAGGGGAGATTCTCTCGGAGCAGACCGAGTACTATCTGGATTTGACCCCATATGAATACATGATAGCCGCTACCGAGCTTGACTCTTATAATGCTCTTGTCTGTACGACGTTCGTCCCTGAAATCGGAAGGAACAACCTCTTCCAGTTGAGCCTGCGCAGCCAGGGTGAAGTGGACCTTGAAGATATGGTCCACACAATCGGTGGACGGATCCTTTTCCAGGAGAGTGTGACGTGGGAAGAATTGAATAAGAGGGTTGAAAGAGGAGATGTCTTCAGGAAAACGAGCATCACCGAAAAATACAGCTTCGAGTCCTATCTCGAAGAACGTGATGAGCATACACTGCTATTATTCGCCCTCAAGCCTTCAGGCAGAATCGAATTCTTTACCGAAGGCGCTTCTCCTAAGATCGAACAGGGAGATGTCGTCGTAAGCCTCACACAGCGTTGCAAGGAAATGAAAAAAATCAATGAAAAGCTTGCTGTACAGCGTGAGAAGAATGAGGAAGCGAAAGAAAAATAACAGGGTGAAAATTCATCCGGCAGAAATAAAGCGCCGACTTTTACAGGTCGGCGCTTTATTATTGATTGGCAAGCAGACGGAAAGCTGCCTTCATTTCTTATTGGAATACTGCCCGCCAAGGAGCTCCTTCACCTGGTTATAGGTCAAGCCCGACTCGTTGTTCAGCTTCTTCACTTCATCAATATCGGTCCCGGAAACCGTCCGATTCTTACCCCGGTTTTGATCATTTCCCATATAAAAACACCCCCTCTAACTTAATGTCAGTCAGAAGGGGTGATTCTATACTCTTTGCGGATGTCGGCCGTCGGCCAATCAACGATTTAACGGCTTACGGACGGGACTTGCGATAGAAAAGCGTGACAAGCAGGACGATTAAGGCAAGCGTATAAGCTGTATAAGCGAAAGCCTGGTGTTCGCCTGCGTTTTTAAAGCCGATTCCGATAAAGGCCCAGACGAAGACGAGCGGATACAGCCAATCTTTTTGAGAGGCTCTGACCCAAACAGCAAGTATTGCCGCAATCAGTAAGCCGGCGAGTGACCAGTACACCCCGGCACTTCCTTCCCCAATCAGTCCGATGTCTGTAAAGTAATACAGGATATTGACGATCATCGCAATAGAGATCCAGCCCGTATAAATAGAAAATGGTGCATGATCCAAGAGCGAGGGTCCTGTCTGTTTCACAGCCTTATAAAGAGCCACGAGTGTCAGGAACAGACCGATCATGATAAAGACTGAAACCAGAAAGAAATTGTAATGCCAGACAAGGATCCAGACTGAATTCAGCAGACAGCTCAGGATGAACAATCCGCTCGTATGTTGATAAAGCGGGAGGTCTCTCCGGCTTTTCGGTATCTGCCGCAGAATCCATACTGCCAAGAGCAGATAGATCAAGCTCCAAATCGAAAATACATACCCTGCGGGTGTCAGGAGAATATCCAAACGATCGCTGATCTCCGAGGTCGATTGATCATTGAGGGGCAGTGTGACTGCAAGGGTGTTCATGACAATGACCAATGCAAACGCTAAAATATTCAGCAGTAATTTTTTCAAAATGAGTCCTCCTAGGATTGTTTATTTTAAATATACGCTTTAGGAGAGAGGATTATTTTAAGTACTATTCCACCAATTACAGGAAGCTAATCTTTTCTTAGAGAGTCGAAATAACTGTAAAATTGCAGAAGGATTCAAGGGGTGAATCGAGAATTATACTAAGATAGGTATATAGATAAATATTAGGGGGCAATTATGAACACTACATATTCAGATGTATGGGATTTAGATGTATTTTTCCAAGGCGGCAGTGAGTCGAAAGAATTCAGGGAACATCTTGAAGCACTGAAAAAAATGAAAACACATTTTGAGGAGAATGCACTCGCATTTCACCCGCCGCAGTCGGGCAACGATGCGGATCTTGTGTGGAAATTGATTGAAGAAGCAAAAGAAGTGATGCTGTATCTGCGTCAGGCAGGTGCATTTGTGAGCTGTTTGGAAGCACAGAATATGCACGACCGGAAAGCCGATGAGCTGAGAGGGGAGATCACAAGCATCAGCGCGGATTTCTCTTCCGTTTTCACAAAATTTCAGCAGCAGCTTTCCGACAGCTCTGAAGAAGTATGGGACGAGCTGCTTCAGCATGACCAGTTAAATGAAATCAGCTTCGTTCTGAATGAGTGGAGACAAAAGGCGAAAGACAAGTTATCCAGCACGGAAGAGGCATTGATCGGCGCACTTGCGGTGGATGGCTATCATGGATGGGGACAGATGTATGACACGATCGTCGGCTCCATGGAGATTTCACATGACGGCAAGAAGCTGTCAATCGGGCAGGCAAACAATTTATTATCCAGCCCTGATAAGAAAACAAGGAAAGACATCTTTGATAAATTAGAAAATGCCTGGGAGCAGAATGAAGAATTATTTGCAAAAACGCTTAATCATTTAGGCGGCTTCCGTTTGACGGTTTATAAAAAGCGCGGCTGGGAAGACATCATGAAGGAGCCGCTTGAGTATAACCGCATGAAGCAGGAAACGCTCGATGCGATGTGGGGGGCCATTACGAAAAATAAAGCTCCTTTTGTGAAGTACTTAAACCGAAAAGCTCAGCTATTAGGAAAAGAGAAGCTAGATTGGTTCGATCAGGATGCACCTGTTGCAGAGTCGACGAGCACGATGACGTACGATGAAGGCGCAAGGTTTATCCTAAAGCAATTCGCCCGCTTCGGGGAGGAGATGTCTGCGTTTGCACAAAAAGCATTCGAGGACAAATGGATTGAAGCAGAGGACCGTGCCGGCAAGCGGCCGGGAGGATTCTGTACGTCATTTCCGATGAGTGACGAGTCGCGGATCTTCATGACGTATTCAGGCAGCATGTCCAATGTATCGACGCTCGCTCACGAACTCGGACACGCGTTTCACTCCTACGCACTGCGTCCGATGCACACGCTCAACCGCAATTATGCGATGAATGTCGCAGAAACGGCATCCACCTTCGCGGAAATGATTGTCGCGGATGCAGCAGTAAAGGAAGCACAAACGAAGGAAGAAAAGATCGCCCTTGTAGAAGACAAACTACAGCGAAGCGTGGCATTCTTCATGAATATTCATGCCCGTTTCCTATTTGAAACCCGTTTCTATGAAGAACGTAAAAAAGGAATCGTCTCTGTTGATAAGCTGAACGAATTGATGGCGGCGGCGCAAAAAGAAGCATTCTCCGATTCCTTGGGAGAAGTTCATCCGCGTTTCTGGGCATCGAAGCTTCATTTTTACATCACGGGTGTGCCGTTCTATAACTTCCCGTACACCTTTGGCTATCTGTTCTCATTAAGTATTTATGCCAAGGCCCTCGAGTCTGGTGAAAATTACGAGGAAAAGTACATGGCCCTGCTTCGCGACACTGCCATCATGAGTGTCGAAGACCTTGCCATGAAGCACCTCGGTGAAGACATCACCCAGGAAGCATTCTGGGAAAAAGGCATAAAGCTCTGCATCTCAGACGTCGATGAATTCCTTGAACTGACAAACTAATGTGAAGGCCCGTCCCTCATCGCTTTAAAGCGGCGCGGGACGGGCTTTTTTGATGCAGTCCTACCACCTCTCAGCCTCAGGTCTTAGTTGAAAATAAAGCCAGAGCTCGTTATGGGAAATCCCGAAAGTAGGTAGGATAAAGGCATGAAGAAGAAAGGAGGCAACACCATATGAAAAAATTCGGATTGCTACTAGCGGGAGGGATCGCGGCGATCGTGCTGCTTGCCAATTTAGGACCGATTGTGGGGCTAGCGATTTCCCTGGTGATCATGTATTACAGCATAAAGGCATTTCTAAAAACAGACTCGACGTTCAAAAAGGTCCTCTGGGCCCTGATCGGTCTGGCGGCATTCAGCGCCACAGTGTCCAACTTCCCAGCGATCATCGGCCTGGTCGCACTTTACGTCCTCTACGTCATCTATAAAAACTGGAAAAAGGACGACATCATCATCGAAGAAACATCCAACGACCCATTCACTAACTTTGAAAGAGAATGGTCTCAGTTGAAGAACTAGGATTTTATCAGTAGATCTTGGTCCCTAGACAAAATGCAGTGTTGTATGTCTTAAGGATTTTAAGTTCCATCCAGCGGTTGATTGGAGTGCAAGATGAAGACTCCTGCGGGAAAAGTAGCTATTGTGAGACCCCACAGGAGCGCAGCGACGAGGAGGCTCACGAGCTACCCGCGGAAAGCGAAGTCTTGCACGGAAATCATAAGCGGTATTCAGAAGTACTTTCAAAAATAACAATCAAAAGGAGAGAAACAACCATGCCAAACTTATTCCAAAGAATCAAAAACACAGTCATGTCCGACCTGCACGAAGCATTAGATAAAAAAGAGAAGAAAAATCCGATCGCAGTTCTGAACCACTACCTAAGACAATGCGAACAGGAAGTAGAAAAGGTAAGAAAACTGGTCGAAAGACAATACCTCTTAAAAGAAGAATTCACAAAAGAATACCAGCAGGCAGCAAACCTTGCAGAAAAAAGAAAACACCAGGCGGAAGTGGCTTCAAACGCAAACGAAACAGAGCTTTATGAATTTGCCCTTCAGGAACAGACATACTACGAAGAGCGAACAGAACGCATTGCAGACCTCAAGTTGAAAGCGGCGAAAGAGCTTGATGAACTGGAGAGAAAATACGAAGAAATGAAGCACAAGCTGAAGGATATGTATATCAAGAGAATGGAGCTCATGGGAAGAGAGAACATCGCCCGTGCCCATAATAAGATGAATAGCGTCCTGGAATCTTCATCAGGCTACAATAACGCATCATTTTCTAAATTCGATGAGATTGAAACATACTTAGACCAGCTGGAGCACGGTGTGAACTCATCTTACTACCGCAACACCATCGATGCGAAAGTCGCGAAATTAGAAAAAGAAATGAAAAAAGAGGAAACAGAAGCCATTCCTTCCTAAAACATGGTATTCTATTAACAGTAAAAAGGGGGAGCCCAACGTTGGGTTCACCCTCTTTCATACTGTCAGGGGAAAAATGGTTACATAACTAACGAAAGGAGGAACCCCTTTGTTTAATCGACTGCGTTCAGACGGCATCAGCTGGATCATCTTGATCGGTACTTTACTCATCCTGTTGGAAGTCTCATTTTATGACGGGGGGGTTCTCGTCTTTCTTTTCATAGCGGCATTTGCCATTTATTTCGGCCGCAAAAAACTTCACAAGAAATCAGGCAAAATCTTGTTCTGGTTCGGGGTCATCAGTCTTGGAATCAATATATTCAATACAGTGGCCTTTAAATTTTTGCTTTTTGCCATTTTAATTTTTATTATCATGCGCTTTGCCGATTCGAAAAAACATCCAAAATATATAGCTCCGAACATTAAAGAAACGTTCACGCAATCGCAGGAACCGCTGGTCATGAAGAAAGCGGCCCTGCAGAATGAATGGTTCGGAACGAAGCGCACACCTGAGGATGTATTTGAATGGAATGACATCAACATCCAGGGAATCATCGGTGATTCGGTCATCGACATGGGGAATACCGTCCTTCCTAAAGGGACCTCGGTCGTATCGGTCCGCAATATCCTCGGGAATGTGGAAATTCTCGTCCCGTATGATGTAGAAGTAAGCATTCATCACTCGGTTCTGGCGGGTTCGATTGAGATTTTCGAAAGGGTGGAACCGAAAGCGATCAACCAATCCCTTTATTACCAAACGCCAGGCTACGAAACGGCAGGGCAGCGGGTCAAAATTGTGACCTCCCTCTGGATTGGGGATCTTGAGGTGAAGAGAATATGAGTACAGTCGGTAAGCAGCTTGCAGCCGGATTGCTTTTTTCCCTCATTGCCCTGATCGTGCTCTCAGTCTCCTTTTTTTATCTGTATCCACTCGATGACTGGTCATTGCTATGGGAAGTTGAAGTGATGGATATACCAGGGTTAGCTTTCATCGTGCTGCTCAGCATCTTATTGGGAATGGTTTTCGGATTCCGCTCTGGCTGGATTCAGAAAAAGCAGTTTCATGAGATTGAAGATGCCCTCCTGCACATGGAACAGGGAAAGACATTCACACCTGCAGAGTCCTCGGTCACAGAACTCCAACGCATTTGGAAAAAGGTGGACACATTAGGCAAACACCTTGCCGACCAGGCAAGATATTCACAGAAGCTGGCAAATGAAAAAGCGGAAGAGCAGGAAAAAAGGATCCAGGAAATCGTCTCCCAGGAACGTAACCGTTTAGCCAGGGAACTTCACGATTCGGTCAGTCAGCAGCTGTTCGCAGCATCCATGCTCATGTCAGCCATCACCGAAACACAGTCATCGACGCGCACGCCGCAGGAAGAAAAACAGCTCAAGATGGTTGAGCAGATGATTCATCAGTCACAGCTTGAAATGAGGGCGCTCCTTCTCCATTTGCGTCCGGTTGCGTTAAAAGGGAAGAACCTTCAAGAAGGAATGAAGGAGCTATTAGTCGAATTATCACAAAAGGTCCCTTTGGAAATTCAGTGGAAAATCGAAGACATGAAGCTCGACAAGGGAATCGAAGACCATCTGTTCAGAATCCTGCAGGAATCTGTTTCTAACACACTCAGACATGCAAAAGCCTCGTCACTCGAAGTGCTGCTGATCAAACGGGAATCCATCATCATTTTGCGTGTAGTGGACGACGGGCAGGGATTTGATGTAAACGAGTCGAAAGCAACAAGTTCATACGGGCTTCAAAATATGAAGGAAAGAGCCATTGAAATCGGTGGTACATGCAAAATTATCAGTATTCCAAGTAAAGGCACCCGCCTTGAGGTAAAGGTGCCGGTTGTAGAGAATGTAGGTGAAGAAAATGATTAAAGTCGTATTTGTAGATGATCATGAAATGGTCAGGATCGGGGTATCATCCTATCTGTCTGCGCAGTCGGATATCGAGGTGGTCGGTGAAGCATCGGACGGAAAAGAAGGCGTCAAGCTTGCACTCGAGCTGCGTCCGGATATCATTCTCATGGACCTTGTGATGAAAGAAATGGACGGCATCCAGGCGACAAAGGAAATTGTGCAGCAATGGCCGGAAGCCAAAATCATCATCGTCACTAGCTTCTTGGATGACGATAAGGTATACCCGGCGCTCGAAGCGGGGGCTGTCAGCTATATGCTGAAAACCTCCAAAGCCAGTGAAATCGCCGACGCCGTCAGAAAAACCCATCACGGACAATCCATCCTGGAGCCTGAAGTGACAGGAAAGATGATGACCAGGATGAGACGGCGGACGGTCTCAGAGCCTCATGAAGAACTGACCAACCGCGAACTCGAAATCCTGCTGCTGATGACCCAGGGGAAGACGAATCAGGAAATAGCGGACGAACTATTCATTGCATTGAAGACTGTGAAGACACATGTGAGCAATGTTCTTTCCAAGCTTGGTGTGCAGGACCGCACGCAGGCTGTAATCTATGCGTTTAAACACAATTTAGTAAAATGACGACCCGGAAGCTGATGCTTTTGGGTTTTTTATTTGCTGATTTTGAAAGGAATGATGCAAAAGCCATGGCTGCCGTTCAAGGTTTGATTACTGATGAAGCATTGGCGTGAGCGTAATTGTCGATTTTTGTCATATGATTGGTAGTTCGCACTTAGATTATCACAGAACGAGGGTCTTTTGACCTATTCGACCTCGACGTCCGCCTGTATGCGATTGAGTAATTTTGTCTATGTAAAATAAGGAAATACTTCAGGATGATTGTCATGCGAATTTACAAACTAAACATTCCGTTTACAAAATAATAAGAATAATAACACCCTTCTGCCTATTACTCTACAAAATAAGACAATATATGCTAGTACTGTAATCAAATTTTTATATTTGTCATTTATTTTTGAAAGGGGAAAGGGTATGAGCGTGAAAAAGGTTTCTTTGTCAGTAATCAGTACAGCATTATTGCTTGTGGGAAGTCTGGTTCCACAAGGTGTGACGGATGGGAATGAAGTGACGGCGGCATCCAATACAGCTGTGATCAATGAAGTTGCATGGATGGGGACGACCGCTTCTTATAATGATGAGTGGATTGAATTGTATAATGCATCTTCCTCCAGCCTGCCTCTTGATGGATGGGTGCTTGAAGCGCAGGACGGGTCACCGAGTATTCCGTTAAGCGGTTCGGTGGCGGCGAATGATTATTTCCTTTTAGAAAGGACGAGTGACGGCACGATTTCAGGCGTGACAGCGGACCAGATTTATACTGGCAGTCTCGGTAATTCGAATGAAGTGCTCTACTTGAAGGATGCTTCCGGCACGATCGTTGATGAGGTCGACAGCTGGTATGCAGGTGATAATACGACAAAAGCGACGATGGAGAGAAGTGACAGCGCAGCTGCAGGTACGAGCGCAGCCAGCTGGAGTACGGCGACTGCTGCATATGAGGGTGGTTACGGGACTCCGAAAGCTTCTAATTCACAGTCTGCGCCTCCTGCCGGGAGCGGCAGTGAATCCCTTACGAATGTAAGCGAGGATCTTGGGGCAATCAATGTCTTCTTTAACAAAAGTGCTTCGACTCAATATGCTTCTGCAGGTAATGAAGCAAACTACAATGTGAATCTGGAAGACCAGTTGATTGAACGTTTGAATGAAGCAACGATGTCGATAGATTTTGCTACATATGAAATCAATTTGCCCCGTGTGGTTGATACGCTGATGGAAAAAGCGGCTCAAGGAGTGGATGTACGGATCCTTGCCGATGCGAAAGACGGGGCCGACCCGCATTATGCTGAACGCTACGAAACAATGAGACTCTATTTAGAGAAGCTTGTCCGTGGTAAAGATTCCATCGTCGGAACGGCTGACGATGCTCATATTTTATCGGATTCCCCGATGTTTGCTGTAGAGGACGCAGCAAAGCGTTCAGCATACAACCTGCCTGCAAGTTTCACTGATTTCCCGCAGCGTACGGTTATGGTGGGGAGCTCGGAGATGACAGGCCATCTATTCGTTGAAGGCGAAGAGAAGGCTGCGGACAGCTATTACTCACCAGGCAATCAGATGCATAATAAATTTGCTGTGGTGGATGACAAATGGGTGTTCACAGGCAGTTGGAACTTTACAGTGACAGGACTTTACGGTTCGGAAGAAAATATGAATCAGGGAATTCTTGATGGGAACCAGCAGCATGTCGTCGAAGTTCATTCCCCTGAGCTTGCTGCCATCTATGAAACGGAGTTTGAGGAAATGTGGGGAAGCGGAACCACAACACCCGATAACAAGGTTTCAAACTTCAGTACAAGAAAAATCGATAATACTCCTCACTCAGTGACGATTGGCGGTAAAGAAGTCGAGGTCTATTTTTCTTCAGGTGATGACGCAGTCGGGCGTATGACCGAACTTGTGAAAACGGAAGCAGATGAAAGTGCGTACTTCACGATTTTTGCATGGAGCGATCAGGCCTTGGTTGATGAGTTGAAGAACAAATGGGAAGGGAGCTATGCCGATAATCAAGGTACATTGACAGGTTTTGATGTAAAAGGGTTATTCGATGCAAGCTTCTGGAATCAGTGGTGGTCTGCAAGTATCGAAATGACTGGCAGAACGGCATCACAGACGAGTGAAAACAACCCGAATATCCGCTGGGCGAACCCGGCACCGGTTTATCAGGCAAATGAAAGCAGAAAGCTTCATGCCAAAACGATGATCATCGATGCGGACACGTCCAGTGATCCGACCGTCATCGTCGGTTCCACGAACTGGAGCGAAAACGGGAACAACGTAAATGATGAAAACATGCTGATCATTCATGATACAGAGATTGCAAATCAATTTGTGCAGGAATTCAACGCTCGGTATATAAATGCCGGCGGGGTCGTTCAGTAAGGAATAAGGAAAAGCAGTTTGGTTTCGGGGTATGATTCCCCGGTATCGAACTGCTTTTTTTGTTGGCTCGAAAAGGTAAATGATTGATTATGTTGAATACATATCTATAGATTGTATTTCCGCGGAGGGAGCGTGAATATGGGGGATATCGATAAAAGAAATCGCCTGGATGAATCGCCTTTTCAGTATCGGATCACGAAAAACGGCATGGTGTTTATCGAGTATGAGGGCAGGCAGGTGAAAGTCCTTAAGGGGAAAGATGCCGACCGATTTTTAGAGAAAGTGCAAACGGCAGAAAGCGAAAAGGCACTGCAATTAATAATGGCAAAGATTACTGGCAATTTCAAAAGAGGCAATGAACGACTTTAGAATGTGAATGAATACGGGGGAAAATCGATGAGAGCAGAGCGCTTAACAGAAAGAACGAGGGAAGAATTTCTGGAGTATTGCCGAATACACCGGTACGAAGTGGATGATTCGTTTCTATATGAAGATCAGTTGAAGACTTTCAAAGTTGATGATGAGAATCCAACCTATCTTCTGATGGATGAAGACATGGTTGCCGGTGCAGTTTCACTGTATCGCAGTGAATACTTCCTCAAAGGAAACAGGGCGCGCTTCAGGATATTCCACAGCACCATCCGTACGTTAGAGGCTTATAAACTTCTATGGGAAAAGATTAAGGTGCACGCGGAAGATTTAGATAAAGTCTTTACATTCATCGATGAAAAGAATACGGCTGTTAGAAAGATAATGGAGGAATTGGGGTTTGATATAGAGAGAATATCCTATTTGCTTGAACGGCAGGCACAGGATATATCTCAAGTGGATATTCAACCAGGATACAGGGTGGAGGACCTTGTCTTCGACCGCGACGAAGAGATCTGGTGTGAAGTCAGAAATGCTGCGTTCTCTCAATTAGCAGGGGCTGAGACGCCAATTACAGTAGGGCAGGTCAAGGAAATGAAGGACCATGAGGGTCATCTCGCCGGTGGAATGAAAATTCTGTCCTGCAACGGCGTTCCGGCAGGGATACTGAACGTCGAGAAGGAATGGGATGAAGGAGAGTGGAAAACCTTCATCGGCCTCTTGGCAGTCAAGCCGGATCATCAGGGGAAAGGAATCGGCAGACTGCTGTTAAGGGAAGGGCTTCGTTTCGGAAAGGAAGCCGGTATGGAGAAAGCCTTGATCTCTGTTAATGGAGAAAATGATAAAGCAGTGAGCCTCTATACCCGGGAAGGGTTCGAGAAAAAGACTGTCATGATTTGTTATAAATAAGATCTGAAATAAGAAAAAAGGATGCTCAGGGGGAAAGAGCATCCTTTTTCGCTGTGGGAATGATCATTCCATTCCGGGCGCCTTCTGAATTTCAAAAATAAGTACAATGGCAGTAATCGCGTGGGCAATCAAGCGGATAATCGGGAAGAAATTCAGGAATGAGGCGATGATTCCAAGAGCACTTCCGAGAATGGGCTGATCCTCGGACTTTGATACATATAGCACACCGGCATGCCAAACAGCCACTAAACAAAGAAGAAACGGAATTGCGTCACCCGCAATATTTCCAAAGACCGGGACCGCGAGAAATAATTCAATTGAAAAAGACAACCATTTTATACGTGAAAGCACGGCACACACCTCCTGTTTACAAGGTATGCAAAGATGGGAGGGTGGTGCTTGTAAGAATGAGAGGAGCGAAAAAATAAAGGCGAATACAATCAAAGGATAGGATGCCGAGAAAGGTGAAGTTCCAGCGTCTAGATCCTCGATACGATTCGTTGTGAAGTCAGAGAGCTGCTTTATCGGAATTAGTATTGGGATGTTGCCGATTATTCTATAAACGGGTTTGACCTCTGTTAAACTAGAAATATAAGAATAGGAGGAAAGCTCATGAAAATCACAAAGCAGTGGGTACAAGAAGACAGCGACTATATAAGAAAAAAATTGATTGAATTTAATATGGACTCTATAGATGAAGAAGTGAAGACTCCGTTGGAGAAGGTCAGTTTCGTCATACGGAATGACAAGGATGAGATTGTCGGCGGAGTGGTCGGGGAGACATTTTGGCACCACCTTCATATTGATTTCCTTTGGGTGGCCGAGGAGTATCGGAAGGGAGGATACGGTGTCGGGCTCATTGAAAGAATGGAAGACTATGCAAGGGGAAAAGGCTGCTATTTGGTGATTTTGGATACATTCAGCTTTCAGGCGCCGGGTTTTTACAAGAAGCTGGGCTACCGTGAATTTGGGGTGCTGGAGGATTTTCCGAAGGGTTCAAGTCAGCATTTTATGGAAAAGCGATTATAATAGCAAAACAACCAGCCCCCGAGTTTCAGGCTGGTTGTTTTTTTAGAATCAGTCAAGCGGCTCCATCTCATCCGGCTTTGCATGAGTCACATACGTTCCCGCAATGAAATCATGAATCGCCCGTTTATCTTCACGTATGCCGACCATGAATGCACTGACGATAATCCCGATTCCTAAAGTCAGCGCATACACGATCCCTGAAACAATCGTTCTCATCAGCATGTTTCCGATGTGTACGTTGCTGCCGTCCTTCTTTACAATACGGATGCCGGCAATGCGTTTTCCGACTACATACCCTTTCCAAAGGACTGGAGTGATCAGGACATATAGAAAAGTAATTAATGAAACAAAGGAATTCTCCTCGGAAAATTCGCCTGTAATCAGCCCTGTAATAATGATTAATGGAAGATTGATGACTAACCAATCGACTATATTGGCTACGAACCTGACCCCGAACCCTGCCGGTTGAAACATGAACTTTCCCCCTTTATACTTCTGATTTGTAAAAATTGTAACATAATGACTACTACTATATGAAAAAGTTTCCTGGAATAAGACTAACTCCCTAAAATGATGTGCATAAAGACTGATTTTTTATAGAAAAAAAGATTAAAAATGTTTTACAGATATCTCACCGGGTATATATGTACTAAATCAAAATTGACGGGAGAGAAAATATAGTGGCATACATTAATCGAGGAAGAGAACGTATTCAATTTGATCGTAAGGGAAACGAACAAGATCTACATATCTTGGAATGTTGTCAATGTGAAACTGAATTTCGGACTCAGATGAATGTAAATAAGATAAAATGTTCCCACTGCTCGGCGACCACCAATACAAAATTTGATGTATCAGACTTCAAAGTCATTGGATTCATAGAAAATCAACAAGGGAGTGAAATGGCATGCTAAAACATGATAAGGTGACAGAAATGAAAATGGACTTCAGTGATATTCTTTGGATGAGCTCGGGTATTGTCATCATCCTTCTTCTGATCGCTATGGCTAATTTCTTTATTGTATCTTAATCATACGAACGAACGGCTTTAAGAGTCCTATCTGGTGATGGGGCTTTTTTTAGTTTGATAATATATAATGGCCCGTCCTTTGATGCTTAACGCATTGAGGGACGGGCCATGCCATATCATTATCCTTTATAATCTTCATCGTACTCGAGGTATACAACGTGTGTCTCCAGGTATTCATTGAGACCATGTTTACCATCTGCCCCGCCTATGCCTGATTGCGCGCGGCCGGCGTGGAAGCCGTTAATGGCTTCGAAGTTTTCACGATTGACGAACGTTTCTCCGTAGCGCAGTTCATTGGCCGCTCTCATGATTTCGTGCAGGTTTTCACTGAAAATGGAAGAAGAGAGGCCGTACTCTGTGTCATTGGCAAGCTCAATCACTTCATCAAAGTCTTTATAAGTCATGATCGGCAAGACCGGACCGAAGATTTCCTCTTGTATGATCTCCATGTCCTGCTTGACATCTACTAGAATGGTAGGCTCATAGTAAAACCCATGTTCAGCCTCGAGCGGTTTTCCCCCGGTAAGGATTTTAGCCCCGTTTTCCACGGCGTTATTAACCATTTCAGTGACGGTATCCAATCGGTCTTTATTGACAAGCGGGCCAATCTCGTTGTCACGGTTGGTAGGGTCTCCAACAGCTGTATTCTTAAATGCCTCAGTGATTTTACTGATGAACTCTTCTGCAATACTTTCATGGACATAGACTCTCTCTGCATTCGTACAGGCCTGGCCGGAATTTGTGATTCTCGAAGTTTTAATTTTTTCAACGGCAAGATCAATATCCGCGTGCTTCGTCACGATGGCAGGTGCTTTGCCGCCGAGCTCCAGGTTTACTTTGGTAATCGATTTAGAAGCAGCTTCCATCACTTTTGAACCGGCCGGGTAGCTGCCCGTCATGGATACCATGCGAACTTTAGGGTGTCCGGATAATGGATTTCCGATATCAGAACCTTTTCCTGTCACCAGATTAAAGACCCCTTTTGGCAGCTCCACCTCTTCTATGATCTTTGCAAACTCGCACGCTGTATTCGGGGTATACTGGCTGGGCTTCAGTACGATCGTGCAGCCGGTGACGATGGCGGGTGCAAGTTTCCTTGCCAAAATGAACATCGGGAAGTTCCAGGGCACGATACCAGCCACAACACCGATCGGCTTTTTATAAACAAGGATATTTTCATTCGAACGTTCGCTTTCAAGGATTTCCCCTTCATATCGGAGTGCCCAGCCTGCCATGTAACGGAAATACTCGATGGCAAGGTCGATTTCTGCCTCAGAGGCATCAAGCGTCTTCCCATTTTCTTCTGTCAGCATCTGAACGAATGAATCTCTTCGTTCCTCGAGCTTATCCGCTATTTTATACAGATAGGAAGCTCGTTCTTTAGAGGGAACTTTCTCCCATGAAAGAAAGGCGGAGTGAGCAGCTTCAACAGCTCGATTCACGTCTTCCTCTGAACCATTCTGGATTTTTGAAAGGACTTCCTCCGTTGCGGGATTGATCACTTCAAGGGTTTCACCGGATGAACCATCTGTAAATTCCCCATTTATATATAATTGAAAAGACTCCATGTTCATTCCTCCTTGGTGTATTGCTTATCTATCTCATTCCCCCTGTGAAAGAGGAAGAAACATGGGGATGTGCCATAAAAAAAGACAGCCCTATCAGGACTGTCCCGCCTTTCTATCATTTTGTCGGCTCTGCCACTTTAACGAGCTGCTTTCCGAGGTTTTTCCCTTGGAACAGCCCCAGAAAAGCATCAGTTATGTGGTCGAAGCCTTCTGTAATGGTCTCTTCGTATTGAAGTTTTCCTTCTGCAAGCCACTGGCCGAGCTGAGTCGCACCTTCTATAAAGCGGCTGCTGTAGTCGGTGACCACGAAGCCTTTCATGAGGGCACTCGATTTGATCAGCTTCGTCTGCACGCGCGGTCCAAGATCTCTGTCGGTTTTATTGTAGGAAGAAATAGCTCCGCAAACCGGAACGCGTCCATGTTTATTCAGCAGGCTGATGGCAGCATCGCCGATTTCACCGCCGACGTTTTCAAAATATACGTCGATACCGTTTGGACATGCTTGTTTCAGTGCCTTGTAGATATCGTCGGTTTCCTTATAGTTGATGGCTTCGTCGAATCCAAGGGTTTCTTTCAAGTAATGCACTTTTTCCTGGGATCCTGCAATGCCCACCACGCGCGCACCCTTGATTTTCGCAATCTGGCCGACAACGGAACCAACAGCTCCGGCTGCCCCTGAAACGACTACGGTTTCATCTTTCTTAGGCTGACCGATATCAAGGAGCCCGAAGTAGGCAGTAAGCCCAGTTAACCCAAGTACACTCAGATGAGTGGAAAGAGGTGCGATATCCGGATTGACTGAACGCACTTCTTTCTGGTTTGCCAGTGAATATTCCTGCCATGGAAGCATTCCGATTACGAAATCGCCTTTCTTGAATTGCTCTGATTTTGATACCATGACTTCGCCGACGACACCGCCGGAGAGTGCTTCATTTAATGCGAAAGGCTCTACATATGATTTGGCATCGGACATTCTTCCGCGCATGTAGGGATCTACTGAAAGGTACAACGTTTTAATGAGAACCTCGCCTTGAGACGGTTGAGGAACCTCGATTTCTTTATAAAGAAAATCACTTTCTGCAGGCATTCCCTCAGGGCGGGAAACGAGTTGGATTTGCTGCTGGGTTTTAGGGAGCATATAGTATTTCCTCCTTTGAATAAGTGTGTCTTTATTGAAACTTATCACAAACATGACAGTGGGGACAAAGAATCGGCTTCCTCAATATGTAAAAAGACCGCTTTGATTCTTACATCAAAGCGGTCTTGTCATAAAGGTTATTTCACGTTCTTTTTAATATATTTTACGGTTCTGAGAAGTTCATCTGGATGTGGCCTTCCGAACGGACCGGTCTGCTGCTGCTGATACATCAATTTGCCTTTTTCATTTATAAGGAAATATGCAGGCTCGCCATGCTCCCCGTGATCTTCGTATGGGGCATCCTCCCCGTGGTAATAGACATCATAGGCTTTAATGGCTTCTAGCTCTTTGTCCGACATGATCGGGAACATGATGTTTTCCTTGTTAGCGTATTCCTGCAGATCTTCGAGATCATCGCTCGCGATGGCCAGGATATGAACATCGAGTTCTTCGAATTTTTCTTTGTTTGCTTGGAACTCCCGAAGTTCTTCCTGACATACCGGACACCAGGCTCCCCTGAAGAAGACGACGAGGTGCCAGCTGTCATGTTCCTTGCGGTGCTCCTCGAATGAAAATTTTTCACCAGCTACTGTAGGGAGTGTGAAATCAGGAACCATATCTTTTAGTTGAAAGCTTGCCATACTTCATTCCTCCTTATGAGCATCTTTGTCAGTGAGGATAAACCTTACTGAGCAGACATGCATACAATATAGTCATCAACTCTTGTTTCTTACACAGAGTGTATTTCCCTTTGTGTGAGAAATGAAACGTCAGGGGTGTGTTAAAGAGTGAAAGGAGGGAAGAGATGGGAGAGAGGTTTAAACCAAAGTTTTGTATTTTTCCAGAATATAAATGGTGCGGCCCCGGGTGCAGCGGACCTGGAGAACCAATCAATGAGGTGGATGCAGCGTGCCGGGAACATGATTTATGTTACAAAAGATATGGACCGGCCTGCCATTGTGATCGGGAGTTTCTTTCACAACTTAAGCCACATGTGGGCTTCAACACGAAAGAAGGAAGAGATGCTCTGATCTTCTATCATTATATGAAACTGCAGACAAGTATCAAATGTGGACAAGAACGAAAGGGAGCCGCCAGAAGGTCAAATGGAATCAGGTGGATCTAGAAGAATGCCCGTTCTATGCGTTAAAGCGTTGAGGGACGGGCTTTAAGTGTGGTGAAATTTAGCTCTGGAAGGAAAATGATTAGTTTCATGAATGTGATACAAAGCATTTGGAAGTTTTATAGAATAAGAAAAGCCAGTTCATCCTGATAAGTTGATCCTGGCTTTTTGGGTTTCGACACGTACACCCCCTGCATCAAAGGGGCAGGGTATAATGGTAAACGTTATCTTCCCGTACATATCCATTTTTCTCATATAAATGCTGAGCGTGAACATTGTCCCAATCGGTTTCAAGAATGACATTCTTCGATTCTGTCTGTAGAGCATGTTCCTTGGCAGCTTCCAGAAGCTTTTGACCGACTCCTTTATTTCTGGCATGTTCTGCAATATACAAATCATTCAGCTTCCAGATGGGTTTTAGATAAACGGAAGAGAAGGAAGGGTAAAGCTGTGTGAAGCCAAGGCAGGTATCATTCTCGACGGCGATAAAAATGGTGGATTCATCCTGTAATAAACGTTCTGCTAAATAATGGCGCGCCCCTTCCAAGTCGGAAGGCTGCTTATAAAACATACGATATGCATTGAAGAGCACGGCCACCCGGTCTACGTCATGAAGTCCCGCCAGCAGGATGTTCATGTTTTTCCGCCTCCTTTGAAGGAAAGTCACTTTATTTCTTATCTTTATGGGGGGACGGGAAAGAACATTCCTGTGAAACGAAAGGCGGGAGTTACGAAAAACTGAAAGAACCAATGCTTACCGATATAAGTCCCGTCCCATCAATGATATAATGGAGCTGTTCGAACAGATTACCAGAGAGAGGTTTTCATATATGCTTAATACAACGATAGGACGTTTCCGGTTAAGCGGTTTTGTCGAAGGCGCATCATTATTGATTCTATTATTCATTGCCATGCCGCTGAAGTACATGGCAGGATTTCCAGAAGCCGTTACGGTCGTCGGCTCTTTGCATGGTTTCTTTTTTGTTGTCTACGTGCTGGTCATCGGATATACGACTTTAAAAATCAGATGGTCCTTCAAATGGGTGTTCAGTGCTCTTGCAGTCGCATTCATTCCGTTTGGCAACTTGATTTTGGACCGGTACATTAAGCGGTCGTTTCCTGTACAATAAGGATAGAACTTTTAATAAAGGATGTTTTACCGGTGAACTTAATCAATCAGCTTTTTTCCAAACGAAAAAAGGCCACCATCGAATTTTGCGAGAAAAACCTGGATCGTTTTTTAACAGAAGAGAATATGTCCGAATACAACCAGTTCTTGAGCCAGAAGAACATCACCTATAAAGAATATGAATGTCAAAGCAGATGTAAGGAATGCAAGTTGTCACCTTATGCACTCGTGAATGGGGAATTCACTCCCGCGGAGAATTCTAAAGAATTATTGGAAAAAATGAAAAAGCATGTTGATCAGAAATAAAACCGCACAGGAGCTGTGCGGTTTTATCTTTTAGTATAAGAAAAAGGTTATTGTCCAGCTCCGGCGGCTAGAGGCTCGAGACATAAGCCATGCCAGCCAAAAAGGCAAAAAACGCCTTTATGGCCGCCCTGTCTTATGCTTGTCGCCTCTGAGCAAGCCGCCTCCGCTTTTCTTATTGTCCAGCTCCAGGGCTTAGAGGCACATGTCATAAGCCAAATCGACCAAGAAGGCAAAGTGCGCCTTCATGGCCGATTCGTCTTATGCCACCCGCCTCTGAGCAAAGCCCTTCCGCTTTTCTTATTAAAACGGTTTAATCGACATTAATATGATAAGAATGATAGCAGCACTATGTATAATGATGTTATAAGGTTTTAACTCGGCGTTGATTTTGCCATAAGATGCAGGGACGTCTTCGCCTTTGTGGGCATGGATGATCTCGGCCATTTGTTTTACCTTCCGCGGCATGATGCCTGCAACGATGAATTGAACACCGATGTAGATGGCGATCGAAGCGATGTACCAGCCGGTTTTAAAGAGATAGGGGTTGATGACTCCCATCATCAGGCCTGTGATCAGAAGCACAATGCTCCCGACTTTTGCGAAGTTTTCAATTTTTTTGCTGAGGTCGAGTGAGTATATTGCCTGATGGGCTGTTTCAGGTGTCTTCATTACGACCGGCATCGCAAAGCTTGCGCCAAGTCCCGCAACTGCCGCCACCACATGAATCAACACGATGATACCGTAGAGTGACATGTTATTCACCTCCAATTAAGGAAATTTGTGCAGGTATAATTGTATAGTAAATATGTCATGTTTTCCATGGTTTTCTAGGAGAAAGTACCCTATTTTACAAATAAAGGAGGAATGAGGATGAGAACAAAGGATGAAATTCGACACAAAGTCTGGAATGCCCTGACCGAAAAGAAACTTGGACGGTTCCCGTTTCCACTGGTCAACCGCATCCCGAATTTCAAAGGAGCCGAAGCGGCAGCCAAACATGTGCAGGAGATGGATTTTTATAAAGAAGCGAAAGTCATTAAAGTGAACCCAGATGCGCCTCAGCTGCCTCTCAGAACCTCCGTCTTAAAAGATAAGAAAACGCTTCTGATTCCGACACCGCGTCTGAAGGATGGGTTTGTCATGATCAAGCCTGAATGGGTGCCGCATGGTGAGGAGCGAAAGGCTGCGAGCATCAAGCATATGAATTCATACGGAAAAGTGGTTCCGCTGACGGATATCCCTCAAATCGACCTGATTGTCGTAGGGTCGGTTGCCATCCACAGCGACGGAAGAAGGCTTGGCAAAGGGGAGGGATATGCTGATAGGGAATATGCGATCCTGCGTGAAATCGGCAACAAACCGGTACCCGTCATCACGACGATCAATAGTGAACAGCTGGTAGGGGATGATATTCCGAGAGACTCCTATGACCTGTCTGTTGATTGGATTTTTACCGAGAAGGGCGGAGTCGAGACTCATACTCCTTATGAAAAGCCCGGGGGAATCGAGTGGGACCATGTCAGTGAGGATGAGATGGAGAAGATGCCGATTTTACGGGAGTTGAAGGATTTCTCTAGTAAGTAAATAAAAGGACCCGTCTGTTAAAAAGAAGACGGGTCCTTTTAAAATTAATATCCTTCCACAACCAAATCAAGCTTTCCGGTTTCAGGAGAGATGACAAGGCCATGAACAGGGATGTTTTTGTCCATGAGAGGGTGATTTTTGATCATATCCACACTGTGGGAAACACTTTCCTGAACGGAGCTGAAGCCCTTCAGCCATTCGTGAAGGTCGATCCCCGAGTAGTTAAGGGTATTTAGTGTATCTTCATCAATACCCCTGTCTTTCATTTTCCCGATGATCTGTTCGCTGTTGATGGCGCTCATTCCGCAATCGTGATGGCCGATGACCAGTACCTCATCTGCCTGCAGTTCATACACTGCCACCAAGAGGCTTCGCATGATACTTCCATAAGGATGAGCCACAACAGCGCCTGCATTTTTGACGACTTTTACGTCACCGTTTTTCATATTCATTGATTTAGGAAGAAGCTCAACCAAGCGGGTATCCATGCACGTCAAAATAACGAGACGTTTGTCTGGAAACTTAGTCGTTTGATATTCTTCATATGATTTTTCTTCAACAAATTTCTGATTGTACTCAAGTAAATTTCCAAGTAAAGTCATATTCGATTCTCCTAACTCTGAAATGATGTACTCCTTCATTGTACATTTTTCATAAGCAGAATTTCAATTTCTTTCACTTTATCCATGACTTCTTCCCTATTCCACTCACTTGTATTGGAGAGTTTCATATAGAGTGAAGTGACACTCGCTAATACTTCTCGGTGGTTCGTATCTTTTCTGATGATATTCGATTCGCCCAAGCGGTCAAACAGGCCGTTCATCTGCTGTGAAACTTTGTGATACTCGTTGTCTTTCGAGATGACAGCCATATGGAACCGCTGCTGGATAACAGAGAATCGATAGAAAAGATCCACAAGTTCAAAGGAAGAATGTTTTTTTAGATTCACTTCCATCTTGCCGGACAGCTCTTTATGGATGATGCGCGCAAATTTAGGAGAACTTTCTTCTTCAAGGACCGATAAGAAACTCTCTCCCCGCTGCAATAGTGAATAGCCTGTTTCAGAGGCATCAAGGACATTCAAATTCCTATCTAATATAAGATAGGGAATCGGGCAAAAATCTAGATTTTCCACAGTATCCCTCCTTGTGGAAGGTTAACGGACACCATTGCCCTGTGAATTTCCGAGTCCATCGGAGAATTCGGGTAATTGTGAGAGAAACCTTTAGGTTGATATTTTTTCCTCCAATAGAGCAAGGAATTGTGCAGCGTGTTCTTCTAAATAGTCATTTAACTCTCGTAAATCATGTATGGTCGTGATAGAATCCTTTTTTAAAAAATCCAGGTTGTAGTGGGAAATGAGCCTGCCGCCAACCAAAATCTTGATGTCGGGCTGTACCTTCTCAATTTCCTCCAGACAATTCCTCAGCTGCGGAATAGTCGTTGTCATACCGATTGATATCGCGACAGCCTGGGGTTTCCAGGCTCTGACGAAAGTCACCGCATCCTTTACGGGAACATTCGCTCCGAGGTAACGGGTATTCCAATGCTGTTCTTTAAAGATTTCATTTGCAAGTTCCAGCCCCAAACTGTGCTGCTCGCCTTCGATACAGAATAAAAGTCCTTTCGGGCGGCGTTCTGACACCTCGTATGGGGTGTAGACGCTTGCAAGTAAATATTTCAACGTAGCGGTAGCTAAATGCTCATCAGCCACCGTGATTTGATTTTTCTCCCAAAGATCACCAATGCGGTACATTGATGGTTTGACAACCGATTCATAAAAAGTAAGCGGATCTGCTTTTGACTGAATCGACGATGAGTAGAGTTCTGTTACCGATTGAACATCACCCTTCAGTATTGCCTTGGTAAATGCGGGGACAAGCTGCTTCATTTCAATTTAAACCCCCTAGAAAAATTGAGGAAAGACAACTACGTATATATTCCACGTATAATGTAGAATTCCTCTTTGATATCGTATCTGATATTTGGCCGTTTATATCCATGAAAGGGGTGAAGTGCCCCGAAATGAGACAACCATATTTGATAATGGAAACACTAAGAGAATATTGACTTTCTCCCTATTCTTATTTATGATAACGACTGTACCACTATAAGTCGCTCACATTCATTGAGAGAGGTTCATAGCATTAACCCTCTATAAAAAACTATGTTTCTATGAAGCTGATGGCTGCTGGATGCTGAAAAACCTTCATCCATTAAGCGTAACAGTCGATAACAATAATTGCAAAATTACTGATTGTTACTGTCCATCAAAGGCTAATGCTATGTCCTCCTTTAGTTTGAGTACAATTAAAGGGAGGATTTTTATATGTCAGGAAGAAAAGATGAAGAATTAACAGATATTACCTTGTTGGGAAATCAAGGGACAAGCTACTTGTTCGAATATGCACCGGAGATTCTCGAAGCCTTCGATAATAAGCATCCGAACCGGGATTACTTTGTAAAGTTCAATTGTCCGGAGTTCACAAGTCTCTGCCCTAAAACGGGTCAGCCCGACTTTGCGACCATTTACATCAGCTACATCCCCGATCAAAAAATGGTGGAAAGTAAATCACTGAAACTCTACCTGTTCAGCTTCCGCAATCATGGTGATTTCCATGAAGACTGCATGAACATCATCATGAATGACCTGATTGAACTGATGGATCCACGCTACATCGAAGTATGGGGGAAATTCACGCCGAGGGGCGGAATCTCCATCGATCCGTATTGTAATTACGGAAAACCAGGTACGAAATATGAAACAATGGCGGATCACCGCCTCATGAATCATGATTTGTATCCGGAAAAGATTGATAATCGATAAAAGATGCCGGGGGCCCGTCCCTCACCGCTTTAAAGCGGTGAGGGACGGGCCTCCTGTTTTATGAATTCAGTCCAGGGTCGCAGGCCATTTTCATACTTGAGCTTGTGTCGGGGGTACCGGCTTTTTTTTACAATATAGTGGAAAGTCATTATAGATGAGAAGAAGTGGTCAGTATGAAAAATAATCCTGTTATTCCTTTATTTATACATCTGCTTCTGGCAGCATTGGTTGTCACTTTGTTCACGATGTTATTGCCAGACCTGAAGTCGTTTGTGAAACAAGCAATTACGTACTTGATGATCAGTGTCGTGGCAATTGAGGGCATTTCCTTGTGGAGGAAGCAGCACACTTATATAAAGGTCTCGCGATTGGTTCTCTACAGTCTGGTAAGTACAGTGCTTTTGTTCCTCCTCATTCACTACATTACAGCATTCACTGCGCTGGTGGATGCCAAAGGGATTGAGTCAGTTCTTATGGAATTCGATTCTGCCGCTAAGTTCATCTTCATCATCATCTGCTTTTTTCAGCCGATTCTCCTTTCCCTGCCGGAAGCGATTACCGTACCGGCAGGAAGCGCCGTGTTCGGATCTTTCACGGCCGCTTATCTAAGCTATATCGGTACAACCTCTGGTATTGCTGTCATGTTCTTTATTGCGCGGTCCGGAGGGAAGAAGTTGGCGGAAAAGCTGGTGAAAAAGAAGCATCTGTTGAAATACCAGGAATACACCGCAAAAAGCGAAACGGCCTTTTTATTTTTACTATTTATTTTTCCGATCCTGCCTGATGAAATCATTTGTATAGGGGCAGGTCTAGGGAGTGTTTCAATAAGAAAATTCTTAATGATTGCGTCCCTCTCCAAATTAATAACGTCTATATTACTGGCATACTCGGTTTCACTTGCTGGCCATCTATCTTTAGAGCCGGCAGAATCTGTCTTTTTAATCTCAATAATCCTTGCCGTCCTTTACTCGATGACTATATGGATAAAAAGAAGATGGATCAATGACAGCACCCCATCATTGAAAAGTGAAGAATAAGCCGATATTTCTATTGCCGAAATATTCTCCCCGGATTATACTTGCTTGAGACATAGGTGAAGAGGAGGGAGCAGGATGAAACCAATTAACGCATCTCTATGTGTACTCGTCGGAGCAAGCAGCTATGGCATCCATGCATCTGTGGTGAAGCTTGGTTTTGCGGAAGGCTACACAGTCGCGGAGGTGACCGGAATCCAGTATTTATTCGGGCTGTTGATGCTGCTAACGGCTTTTCTTTTTACCCAAAAAGTGAAAGTTTCGCTAAAACAGGTACTCTCATTGTTCGGAATCGGGATATTGCTCGCACTTACCGGCGTTTTTTATGGTCTGAGTCTGAGTCAGGTGCCGGCGACGATTGCCGTTGTCATGCTATTTCAATTTACATGGATCGGGCTTATGATCGAAGCCCTTCATTTAAAAAAATGGCCGTCCAACAAAAAGCTGGTATCGGTTGTCTTCCTTTGGTTGGGGACGCTGCTGGCAGGAGGGCTGGCTTCTTCAGGAGGCTTCAATTGGTCTGAGAATATCCTTGGGATTCTGTATGGGTTTGCAGCAGCCTTCACGTTTGCTCTCTTCCTATTCTTGAGCGGAAAGGTAGCAAAAGGGGTGCCGACCATTCAAAAAAGTTTGATGATCACGTTTGGCGGCCTATTGGTTGTGATTTTGGCGCTTCAGCCTTCTTTTATAAGAGAGCCGGCGCGGTTGATTGAGATGGGGGAATTTGGACTGGTGGTGGCAATCGTCGGAACGATCTTTCCGGTTGTGTTCCTTGCGATCGGTTCGCCGCATCTTGATTCCAGCATCACGACGATTCTCGGTGCAGCGGAATTGCCGGCAGCGATCGTGTCCGCCATGTTGATCCTTCATGAGCATGTCACGGCGGTGCAGATGGCGGGGATGATCCTCATCTTGATCGGAATTGCGATTCCTCAAATGCATTTCAAGACCATGCATTCTGGAAAACAATATAGTTAGGTTGTGGGGCTCTCTTCTTTATGGGAAGGGGGTCTTTTTTGTAAGGCAGCAATTTAAATAAGAATAAGTGGTGGTGAATAAGTATTTGAGGATGAAAAAACGTCGTGTTTAACTTTGATCATTCAAGATCGAAGTCAGCGGAAATACAATTGTCCCTATAAAAAAACACAACACCAAATAAACCCTCGACCCTATCAGAGAGGGATATGCAAACCCTTGCAATTTTCACAATTATTAAACCTTATTTTTTTGACCGCATTCCCTTTACAAAGGGTGTTTATGGGCTTTATAATCCCGTTGTTCAATCATTTACGGAAAAACCAAAAATACTAAAAATAAAGGAGGTTGCGGTGATGCGACAAAGATTATTTTCCTTCTTGATGATGAATCTTGGTGCGTTCCTTGTATCCATCAATGTTCACTTTTTCTTATCGCCAAATAATTTAGCGACAGGGGGAGTCAGTGGATTGTCGATCATCATGAACGATTTGTTCCCTGGTTTATCTCTGGGTCTGTTCATGGTTATCATTAATATTCTGTTGTTTATTGTCGGGGTCATTTTTCTTGGATTCAACTTCGGTGCAAAAACAATCTATGCCAGCTTTGCGCTGTCATTCTATGTATGGCTGCTGGAAATCGTAGCACCTATGAGTCAGCCGCTCAGCGATGATATCCTGATCCAGTTGATCATCGGTCAATGCATCGCCGCAACCGGCATGGCGATCGTGTTTCACCAGCAGGCATCAACAGGCGGAACAGATATCCTTGCGTTGATCTTTAATAAATATTTCAATATAGAAGTAGGCAGAGGAGTCTTGCTGGCTGATCTATCCATTGCGCTTTCCTCTGCAATACTTTTCGGCCCGCAGGTTGGTATGTATGCGTTCTTTGGTGTTATCCTGAACGGACTCGTTATCGACTATACCCTGCAGCAGTTCAATTCAAACAAGGAAATTGTCATCATCAGCAAATACAGTGATGAAATCAAATCCTTCATCGTGCACGAACTTGGAAAAGGTGCAACGATCCATACGGCAAAAGGAGCGTTCACTTCTGATGAGAAAGAAGTGATCACCACGATCCTCGGCCGTAAAGATTTCTCCAAATTGAGAGGGTTCATCACACAGATTGATAACCGTGCCTTTATCACGGTGCATACGATGAATGAAATATTAGGACAGAATTTTAAGAGATTGGCATAATGTTTGGAGCTCCACCCCTGATTTGGGGTGGGGCTTTTTTGTGGATGTGCCGTATTTTAGAGGGACATTTTTTAATAATCTCACATGAATATCATCAAACACTTAAAAACAAACTCGAAAAATATCTAAAAAAGAAAGGAAATATCTCAAGCCGTCCTGTATAAATAACAGTAAGGAGGTGGGAGTATGGAAAGAGAAGAGTTAGAACGGCTGGAAAGGCGCGTCGGTTCGCTTGAAAGGGAGTTGAACCTCGTAAAGATTCAGCTTATGAAGGCGAAGCATGGAGCAGACGATCCCGCGCCGGTCGGCCAACAGAAAGAAAAGCCTCATGTAAACAAGTCAGATGCCGTCCAGTTGGCCCAAGGACCCGTCCCGGCCAAGTCAAATGCTGAAAAACCGAAAGAAGCGTTTGATTTCTCAGTGGAACGCTGGCTGCCGAAAGTGTTTTTATTTGTTCTATTAATCGGAAGTGTGTGGGGATTCATGGCGGCATCCCAGAACGGATGGCTGACCCCGGGATTCAGGGTGCTGACGGGCGCTGTTGTCAGTATTGCAATGTTCATCCTTGGTGAGCGATATAGTAAAGATCAGCGCAAGTTGGGCATCACCCTGTTATCGGGAAGCATTGTCCTTGCTATCATCACTCTATTCTCTGCTAATATTTTGTACGGGTTCATCCCGGGAGTCGTGACGAACCTCTTGTTATTGTTGCTCATTTTGACAGGATTATGGGTTTCACATAAGCATGCATCCCAGCTGATCCTGTGCTTGATCGGAGTCGGTGCCTATTTGTTCCCGTTCATATTTGCCGGGGATGCGAGGAGTGAATGGTTATTCTACGGATATCAGCTGTTGATGTTCTTTGTGCTGGTCACCTTCAGTACATGGAAAAGATATCGCATCGCCTGGAATATTCATTACTACCTGCTGTATTTCACCCTGTTTTTCTTTGCGGCATTTGGAGTCGGACAGATCACCTTTACAATCCTGATTCCGTTTGCCATCCAGCATGCGTACATTTTGCTGCTGATCGTCCTCAACCGGAATGAGCGGGTCAGTGCGGAAATGATCCCTGCGGTCGTTTCGGGCACTTTCATCCTTCTTGCATTGTTGAACGATCTTTATGCCCTTACGGGGATACCGCTATATTATTACGCCATCTTCGCAGCGGTATATATCGGGATTTCATTCCTGGAGCCCGCTGAGAAGAAGAAGACGAAGGACGTCCTGCTTGTACTCGGATTCCTTCATGTCCTGTTATTCATTTTCGGCTGGCTGGATTATGATTGGACGTTCATCCTGGTCGCGCTTCAGGCAATGGCATTGTTATGGCTTGCTGGAAAAAGGAAGAGCCATATCAGTCTGGCGGGGTCCATCATTCTTATCCTGTATGCGCTGCTTGGTGTGGGATTCGGGCCGTCTTATGATTTTTTGAGCGTGGAGCTTCCGATTTTTCTCATCGTTTTCGGATACTTGTATCTGCTTGACCATTTTAGAAAGACAGGCGCAGCCTTTAGCTGGATCCCAGTGATCCTGTTAAAATCGGCGCTGACGATCATCGCGTTCTCCTTCGTGATGAGAGCGACTGATTTCACCGTCATCGGCTGGGAGTACACGCCAAGAACGACGGCATTCACGGTGGCCATTGCAATCCTTTCAATTGTGTACCTTGTGGTGGGGGAAAGCAGGAAGGATGCCTTTTACCGCTGGGCCGGAATCGGTTTCCTTGCGCTGGCATTGCTGAAATTCTTCTTTGCAGATCTGGTGTTCCTTGACTTTACGATCCGGGCGATGATCCTCATCCCGATTGGTATCGTCGGTCTGATACTGTCGCGGATTTTGTACAAAAAAAGGTAATACAAGTTGCAAAAGCTTTCTGAATAATTATATAATGACTGTATACACTATCGTGAAAAGGAAAAGGAGGTGGAATTTGAGATGAATCGTTCTGTTGGATTGCGTGGTAAGTACTTAGATTTTATTTATATCTGCCGTGCAATTTTTCATGCATTTGCATTCAAGGGGACACGTATGCCCTTTTTCAGCAAATGAATATGAATACCACTGAACGGTAAGAGGTCTCAGGTTCCAACCACTTTTCTATAAAAGGATCGGAAATGGAGAGCGTCTTAAGCTCTCTTTTTTCATGCCATTTATTAAAAAGCCGCGAGAGAAGCCTTGTCTTACTTGCGGCTTTTTTCTGTCCGCACTTAAGGCTTTTTCTGGGCGCATCGGCTTTGGCCGCGCTTTGCAAGGAGTCTGCCTTGTATGGTGAAGGTGCGGCTGCCCAAAGGAAATGTATGTGAGAGAATTCATACAAAGAGCCTCTTACCCGTAAATAAATGAATTTGAAAGGAAGAGGAAAGATGATACTTTGCAGTGCACAGGAATTAAGTAAAATGTTTGGCGGGAATTTGATATTTGAAGAATTATCGTTTGAAATCCCTGAAGGGGCCCGCATCGGGTTGGTCGGACGGAACGGTACAGGGAAGACGACCATTTTTAAGTTATTGTCAGGGGTGGAGACGCCTGATACAGGACTCGTTCATTTAAAGAAAGGGGCCAAGGTCGGCTATCTTGCCCAGATTCCGCAGTATCCGGAAGGGACGAGGGGATTAGATGTATTGAGGTCGGCGTTTTCTGACCTGCTTGAAACCGGGGAGCGATTGAAGGAACTCGAGAGCAAAATGGGAAGTGAGGGAGATCCCGACAAGTTGAACAGAATGCTTGAGGAGTACGGGAAGCTGCAGGATTCGTTCACACTCTCCGGCGGCTATGAGATTGAAGCAAACATCGCGAAGATCTCGAATGGACTGGAAATCAATGAACTGTTGGAGAAAGACTTTAATCAATGCAGCGGCGGTGAGCAGACGAAGCTATGTCTCGGGCTGATCCTGCTTCAGAAGCCTGACTTGCTGCTGCTGGATGAACCGACGAACCATCTCGATATCGGGGCGGTCGAGTGGCTTGAGGACTTTTTGAAAGAGTATGAAGGCACGGTCATGTGTATCTCGCATGACAGATACTTTCTCGACAATGTCATCACCAAGGTGTTTGACCTGGAAGATGGAGAGTTGACAATTTATCATACGAATTACTCCGGTTTTGTAAAAGAGAAAGAAGAACGGCTTCTGCTGGAGTTCCAGGCATATCAGGAGCAGCAGAAGAAAATCAAGAAAATGAAGGAAGCGATCAAAAGGCTGAAAGAATGGGCAAATCAGGCAAATCCCCCGAATGAGGCACTCCATAAGCGTGCGCGCAATATGGAGAGGGCACTTGAGCGGATGGAGAAAATCAAGCGTCCGATCCTTGAACGAAAAAAGATGGGGCTTGAGTTTGAAGAGACGGACCGAAGCGGGAAAGTGGTTTATTCCATGAAGGCCGTGGCTAAGTCGTTCGGTGAAAAAGCATTATTCACAGATGCCGATATGCTGGTCCATTTCAAAGACCGTACGGCGATCGTCGGGCAGAATGGGACGGGGAAATCCACCATCATTAAAATGCTCCTCGGCGATCAGGAATGGGATTCAGGTGAAGTGAAAATCGGCAGCAATGTGAAGCTCGGGTATTTGTCCCAGCATTTTACCGTGGCAGATCCAAATGCGCGCCTGATTGATGCATTCCGGGAAGAGGTTGCGGTGACGGAAGGGGATGCCCGCCATATCCTAGCTAAGTTCCTGTTTTATGGACCGAATGTATTCCGGAAGGTGGGGCAGCTGAGCGGTGGAGAAAAAATGAGGCTCCGGCTGGCGCAGTTGATGCATCAGGACATTAACTTCCTGGTGCTGGACGAACCGACGAACCACCTGGATATCGATTCGAGGGAAGTGCTGGAGGATGCCCTCGAAGACTTCAAAGGTACGATTCTCGCCGTTTCGCATGACCGCTACTTTTTAAATAAATTATTTCATAAAACGTATTGGATTCATGACCGGAAGCTATACTCATTCCAAGGGCCGTACAGTTGGGCTAAAAAGAAGCTGGCTGAACTGGCACCGGAAAAAGAGGAAATGGCAGTGGTTAAAAAGCAAACGGCTCCTGTTCGTAAAAAGGAGGAGCGCCCTGACCCGCCCATTTCCATTGAAGAGGTGGAAAAAGAGTTAGAAGAGTTGGAGGCGCAAATCTCCATGATTGAAGAAGAGCTGCTGGCTTCGACGGATTTGGAAGTCCTCCAGGAGCTGTATAGAGAAAAAGAAAAGCTGGAAAAAGTAAGAGATGAAAAATACGAACTGTTGGAAAAGTGTTTGTAGGAATGAGGCAGCCGCACCTATATTGGACGGCTGCCTTATTTTTTATGAATTTTAAATAGTCAGAATTTACTAAGGGTTATATAATGAGGTAATAAATGGATAAACAAAGGGTGGTTCAATGTTTAAATCTTTGGAGTATCAGCCTAAAAAGAGATCCGCGTTCAGGGTATTCCTCGGAACCTGCTTTTACCGTACAAAAAGGTATATCGAGTGGCTGACGTCGAATGAAACGTTCACTAAAACAAGAGAATCGGATTTGAAGCAGCACGTCATTCATTCTCACCGCACGCCGTTATACAGGAAGCTGAAGGATGTGGACATGTGGTACCAGGACAATAAGGTGAAGAATTTAAAGATTGCTGTCCGTGAGCTGGACAAGGTCGTCATCAGGCCCGGAGAGACATTTTCTTATTGGAAGCTGCTTGGAAACACGACAAAACGTAAAGGATATGTGAATGGAATGGAATGGAATGGAATGGAATGGAATGGAATGGAATGGAATGGAATGGAATGGAATGGAATGGAATGGAATGGAATGGAATGGAATGGAATGGAATGGAATGGAATGGAATGGAATGGAATGGAATGGAATGGAATGGAATGGAATGGAATGGAATGGAATGGAATGGAATGGAATGGAATGGAATGGAATGGAATGGAATGGAATGGAATGGAATGGAATGGAATGGAATGGAATGGAATGGAATGGAATGGAATGGAATGGAATGGAATGGAATGGAATGGAATGGAATGGAATGGAATGGAATGGAATGGAAAAAAGGGTTATATGATGAGGTAATAAATGGATAAACAAAGGGTGGTTCAATGTTTAAATCTTTGGAGTATCAGCCTAAAAAGAGATCCGCGTTCAGGGTATTCCTCGGAACCTGCTTTTACCGTACAAAAAGGTATATCGAGTGGCTGACGTCGAATGAAACGTTCACTAAAACAAGAGAATCGGATTTGAAGCAGCACGTCATTCATTCTCACCGCACGCCGTTATACAGGAAGCTGAAGGATGTGGACATGTGGTACCAGGACAATAAGGTGAAGAATTTAAAGATTGCTGTCCGTGAGCTGGACAAGGT
Source organism: Rossellomorea sp. NS-SX7 (assembly GCF_052828565.1). NCBI lineage: Bacteria > Bacillati > Bacillota > Bacilli > Caryophanales > Bacillaceae > Rossellomorea > Rossellomorea sp. NS-SX7. The sequence goes on from NZ_CM128249.1 coordinate 272,641, forward strand.
CGTCATCAGGCCCGGAGAGACATTTTCTTATTGGAAGCTGCTTGGAAACACGACAAAACGTAAAGGATATGTGGATGGAATGGTTCTTTATTACGGCTCCTTTAAACCGGGGATCGGAGGAGGGCTGTGCCAGTTATCGAATCTGATTTATTGGATGACGCTTCACACGCCGCTGATTGTCACCGAGCGCCACCGCCACAGTTATGACGCATTCCCTGACAGCAATCGCAGGCTTCCGTTCGGAAGCGGCGCCACATGTGCCTATAACTATTTGGATTTGAAAATCAAAAACAATACGAGCGAGACGTTTCAGCTGCACGTGTATCTGACGGACGAATCCCTTGTCGGGGAATGGAGATCGACCTCGCCTGTCCTCACCCATTATGAAGTGTATGAAAAAGAACATAGTATCTCACATGAATATTGGGGCGGCTACTTGAGGCATAATCAAATTTTCCGGAAAGTGTTCAACAAGGCCGGTCAACAGATCGATGATGAGTTCATCACGGAGAATCATGCACTGATGATGTATGAACCATTGCTTGAACAGAAAACCGGCAGCAATCCCTGATGAGCGGCCTGAGCGGGATGGATTTTCAGAATAACCTCCATCCTTTCATCAAACACTAAAGGGTAAGAAAACATCAATGGATACGAGGAATGACAATGATAAAAGACGTGACATCTTTAGAATTAAAAAAAGCAACGAATGAACAACTGGATGAGATTACAGCAGTTTATCAGAGAAGCAAGAAGGATCTGGATGAAAACGGACTTCTTCAGTGGGATGATCACTATCCAGGCAGGGAGTACTTTGAAGAACAGATCGGATACGGGGATTTGTACTGCCTGTATTCGGATGGAGAGCTGTCGGGGGCGGTGACTTTGAATACGTGGCAGGCCCCTGAATGGAGCGAGATTCCGTGGGAGTATGATGAGGAGCTGGTGGTTCATGCTTTGTTCCTGGATCCGATGAAGCAGGGGAAGGGGCTAGGTACCCGCTTTTTGGAGAAGTGTGAGGAGTATGCAGCTGAAAACGGTTATCTCAGTATCCGGCTGGATGCATACGCACGTAACGAAGGGGCCAACTACTTGTATGAGAAATTGGGGTACGTATACAGAGGGTCGGTCTATTTTACTTCAAAGCCTGAAGGTCATCAGGAATACCGCTGCTATGAAAAGTTACTGAGATAGGAAGGGGATTGTACAGATTCTGAAAGTCCTGCAACTGTGCGGGGACATGGTGCCTGACCCGGTGCCCGGGCGTTCATTTTTTGTACAAATGTACCAGGTTTATAGGGATTCCGACATGATATACTTGGGGTACAGTTTATGATATGAGGAAGCGGTAGGATTGAATGAATTAGTTGCAGAGGCAAAAGCCTTTATCGAGCAGTTTTATATAGAAAGTGAAAAGTCCGGTGTCGAGGTGCGTTTGCAGCAGGTTGAAGAGGAAATCGCCGAAACCGGCACCTACATCCATACAAAAGAAGAGCTTGCATTCGGGGCAAAGCTGGCTTGGCGGAACAGCAACCGCTGTATTGGCCGCTTGTTCTGGAATTCGCTGCATGTGTTTGATGAGAGGGGAGCTTCATCGGAAGAAGATGTGTTCCGAGCCCTCGAACGCCACTTGGAGTTTGCTTCCAATGAAGGACGGATCCGGCCGGCTATCACGGTGTTCAGGCCTTCACAGCAGGGGGCGCCTGACATCCGTTTGTGGAATCATCAATTGCTGAGATATGCAGGATATCAAGAGGGCGACGCCTATATTGGAGATCCGCATTCGATTGACTTCACAAAAAAATGTGAGGAGCTGGGATGGAAAGGGGACAGGACGGATTTTGACATTCTGCCTTTCGTCGTCCAAATCGGAGAGAACCTGCCTCAGTGGAAGCCGGTCAGGAAAGAGCTCGTGCTGGAAGTTGATTTAAGACACCCGGAATTTGAATGGTTCAGTGACCTTGGTCTCAAATGGTACGGGGTGCCAATCATCTCGGATATGGAACTGAAGATCGGAGGAATATCCTATAAAGCGGCACCGTTCAACGGCTGGTATATGGAAACGGAAATCGGAGCAAGAAATCTGGCAGACGTTGAGCGGTACAATCTTCTCCCCAAAGTCGCAAGCTGCATGGGTCTTGATACATCAAGGGCCATTACGCTTTGGAAAGATAAGGCGCTTATAGAATTGAATATCGCGGTGCTACATTCCTTTAAAGAAGATGGTGTGAGCATCGTCGATCACCATACTGCTGCCCAGCAATTCCGCCTGTTTGAACAGAATGAGCAACATGCCGGTCGTGAAGTCACAGGTGACTGGACATGGCTGATTCCACCTGTGTCACCGGCGGCGACTCATATTTTTCACAAAGCTTATGATAACACGTGGAAATCGACGAACTATTTTTATCAGGATAAACCATATTGAAATGGAAAGCTGTTTTCTGAGCGTATCAGGGAACAGCTTTTTTCTATGGAATTACACCTTTTGTGTGCCGCTTGCAGAAGGGGAACGGCATGGAGTTTGAGAAAGTGGGACAGGTACAGGGAGTGGCACCGGGGCAGGTTCGGTGTACTCGGTATAAGCGATATCCCGAACCGCGTTGCAAAAACGACAAGGGGGATCTGTCACTGTCCTCTATCCACGATTAACAGTAAGGCGAAGAACCGTCCATCCCTTTCTTTGACACCTCGTAATACCGGAACCAGAAGCGGAACTCATCAAATAGGATGGATCGATCAAGGGTAAAGTGGTCAAAGAAATCCTCGAGGTGCTCTGCCTCGCTTTCATCCAGCAAGCCGGTTACATAAAGGGGTGTTTTAAATCGTTTATATAAATCTTCATGGCCATAAAAGTGAAACAGATCCTCCATTTGCTGTTCAGTCATGGTTTCATCACTCCTTTTTTCTAGGATTGGTCAGATTTGAGTGATTTATCCATGGGGAGAGTGGTGTTGTTCGTGGTGTGGATCGTTGAGCAAGGGGTACGGGCATTGTATGTGTCGCTGGCGTTGCTGCGAGACAAATTATGAGCCGTTTTCACAATTTAAGATCCTGTTCGTGAAAATATGATTTTTTGTGGAAAAATCTCTATGTTCAACATCCGAATGATACTCGGCCGGGTCCGCTCCTGCAACATACATTTCAATAAAAAATTCATCTCTTAAATTCCATCTGGATTGGACATCTTAAAGGGAAAAGGAGTGATGAGGGATGAGAAGTTTATTCATTTGTCTGTCGGTTATTTTATTGGTGCAAGGCACGGCAGAAGCAAGGAATATCCTGCCGCTGCCGGCCCACCAAAAGGAACTGGCCATTGTGATCGACGACCTGGGGAATGATATGAAGGGGACAGCGGAAATCCTCCATCTGCCAGTGACGCTGACCCTTGCCATCATGCCGTTTTTACCGACGACGAAGCAGGATGCAGAAGAGGCGCACGGGCTGGGTCATGAGGTGATTGTACACCTCCCGATGGAGCCGGTGTCAGGAAAGGCAAGTTGGCTCGGACCTGGAGCGGTCACGACCTCATTATCAAATGAAGAGATCCGGAGCAGGGTGGAAAAGGCTATTGAAGATGTTCCTTACGCCGTGGGCATCAATCACCATATGGGATCGAAAGCGACAGCGGATGAGCGAGTCATGAGAATTGTGCTCGAGGTATGCAAGGAGAAAGGACTTTTCTACCTTGATAGTAAAACGACAGGCAAGAGTGTGGTCCCGAAGCTTGCGAAGGAACTTGATGTCCCCTATCTTGAAAATGAATTATTCTTCGATGATATTTACACGCTGAGTCATATCGGTAAGCAGGCAAAACGCCTGTCGCAAGAATTGGATGAGGATGAACGGACGATCGCGATCGGGCATGTGGGCGTGACCGGGATGAAGGTTGCGGTGATGCTGAAGGAGTTCATACCGCTTTACGAGAAGAAAGCGTCGATTGTACCACTGTCAGATTTGATACCTGAATATCATTTGATTGATGAGAGCATGCCTTGAGGGGTGTGCTTTTTTGCATGTCCAGCTCCGGCGGCTGGCCCTCCAGGTCATAAGCAATAGGAAAAATAGGCAAAACAGCGCCTTTCCTGCCTATTCATCTTATGCTTGTCAAAGTTGAACGAGCCGCTTCAAGCTTTTCTTGTTTTAAAGGGTTTGAGCCAAAGAAGGATTTTTCCTTTCGTTCTCAGAATACATAGTGAAAAGGAAAGGAAGGAGAATGGGTATGAATGTTGAAAAACAGATGTTAGATTGGTTCACTCATTTCCACGCTCACCCTGAAGTGAGCTGGAAGGAGTATGAAACGACGAATAAGATTGCAGGGATCCTGGATGGGCTGAATGTGAGCTACAGGAGGTTTTCAGATGTGACAGGTTTGATCGCCGAGATCGGTGAAGGGGATGAAGTGACGGCTGTACGCGCAGATATCGATGCCCTGTGGCAAGAGGTGGACGGGGTGATGCAGGCGAATCATTCCTGTGGTCATGATGCTAATATTTCGATGGTTCTCGGAGCGCTTCTTTATTGCCTTCAGGAACCGCCAAAGGACAAGCGGATCCGTTTCATTTTTCAACCTGCAGAGGAGAAGGGGAATGGATCGCTTACCATGATTGAGAAAGGGGCACTTGAGGATGTCCGTTATTTATTCGGGGTTCATTTGAGACCGAAAGAAGAATTGGATTATGGATCCTTTTCGCCTTCGGTTCATCACGGGGCAGGCATTTACATGGAAGGGAAAATAAAAGGGGTGGATGCGCATGGTGCGAGACCCCATCAGGGGAAGAACAGTATCGATGTGTTGGCGGCCATTCATTCATTTTTAAAAACGATCTATTTGTCTCCATTTGAATCTTATTCTGCAAAACTGACAAAGCTCGCTGCAGGAGGGGAGAATCTAAACATCATTCCTGGAAATGCCGAGTTTGCAATCGATGTACGTGCCCAGAAGAATGAGGTGCTGGAAGAAATACAGCGCCGTCTCCAGGAAGGGATCGATGGCATTGCCAAGTTGTACGGAGTCACGATTGAGTATGAATGGACAGATTATACGCCTGGAGCGGAAGTGTCGGGGGATGCTGAGGCCATCACGAGGGAAGCGATTCGATCCATCGCGGGTGAAGAAGCTTTGGCACCACCCGTCATTACATCCGGCAGTGATGATTTTCATTTTTACACGATCAAGCATCCGGAAGTGAAGGCGGCGATGATCGGGGTCGGTGCGGATTTGACTCCCGGGCTGCATCATCCGAATATGACGTTCAATATTTCTGCTCTGGACCAAGCTGCAAAAATATTGGCTGCGACGTTGAAGATGGGATAATTTGATATGGAAACGGTACCAAAAACGGATTGACTACTCCAACTTCTGCCCTTATGATACTCATATAGCGACTATTTAACGACAATTGGAAATAGTCAAAAAACAAAGGGGTTTCAAGGGGGAATTTGGATGAAAAAAGAAATGTCTTTTTGGCTGGCAATCATTCCATTGCTTGTCATGATCACCGTAATGGCCATTACTATTGTGGTGTTGGAACAGGGGCCACACATTCCTCTGATCATCGGTACGGTCACGGCTGCACTTGTCGCCTGGTTTGCTGGGTTCAAGTGGAAGGATATAGAGGAGGCGATGTATAAGGGGATTCGTCTTGCTTTACCTGCTGTAGTCATCATTATGCTTGTTGGATTGACAATCGGTGCGTGGATCGGCGGCGGAATTGTGGCAACGATGATTTATTATGGTTTGAAGATGATCACTCCGTCGCTTTTCCTTTTATCGATTGCAGTCATCTGTGCGGTTGTGTCGCTTGCGATCGGAAGTTCCTGGTCAACAATGGGGACAATCGGTGTTGCGGGTATGGGAATCGGCATAAGTATGGGGATACCGGCTCCGATGATTGCCGGTGCCATAATTTCTGGGGCTTATTTCGGTGATAAGATGTCGCCGCTGTCAGATACAACGAACCTTGCTTCGGGACTCACTAACACGGATCTTTTTGTACATATCCGTCATATGCTTTACACGACGATACCAGGTTTTGTGATTGCCCTGGCTGTATATGCTTATTTAGGAAGGAACTTTGGAAAAAATGGGGTCAATACGGCTGATATTGAAAAGACAATCGGCGTTCTTCAGGAAAGTTTTGTCGTTTCGCCATTTTTACTGATTGTCCCGCTGCTTGTCATTGTGCTCGTTGCGCGGAAAGTTCCTGCCATCCCGGCTCTTATCGTAGGGATCATTCTTGGTTTTGGTGCACAGGTATTCATTCAGCATGATTCGTTTGCGGATGCTGTTTCTGCTCTTCAAAGCGGATACGTGATCGAGACGGGAAATACGATGGTCGATGATCTGTTTTCACGCGGCGGTCTTGATTCGATGATGTACACAGTGTCGATGACGATTGTAGCGATGACATTCGGAGGGATTTTGGAGCACACAGGTATGCTTCGTGCCATCGTCAACCAGATCCTAAAGGTGACAAAAACAGCGAAAGGCTTAGTGGCTTCCACTGTGGTTTCATGTTTTGCGACGAATGCATCTTGCTCGGAACAGTATATTTCTGTCGTGGTACCTTCACGGATGTATGCAAATGCCTATAGGGAAAAAGGGCTGCATTCAAAGAATCTGTCGCGTGCACTGGAGGATGGAGGGACGTTGACTTCCGTTTTCATCCCTTGGAATACTTGCGGGGTCTTCATCTTAGGAACGCTCGGGGTTCATGCATTTGATTATGCTCCTTATGCGGTATTGAATTTTATCGTGCCGATCATTTCCATCATTTATGCCTTCACTGGCTTCAGCATTACCAAGCTGAGTGAAACCGAAATGAAAGCAGCGGAGCAGGAGGATGCCACACTTTCCTCCTGACCCGGTCAATAGATGGGGAAGGTCAGTTCATAAACCGCGCGCGGCCTTCCCTGGGCATACGTCATTTCTTCTCCGATGATCTTGGCGGAACCGTTGTCGACCAGTTTCTTCAAGATCCGTTCCGTTGAGCGCCTTGTGATTTGCATGTAGTCAGAAAGCTCTGCTGCAGTGAAATCACGGGACGAACGGGATTTGTAGAATTGAATGATTTTGGATAAGTTCGACGGACTTAATTTTAATTGTTTGGCAAGAGACAGCATTTCGGGATGATCATTTTTCAGATGCTGTTTCTTGTTTTTATCAGGATAAGGTCCTGACATCTCTTTTTCCTCATTTAGAATATAGGCGCAGCCATCAGAATCAACCTTTCGTGCAAATGACAACGCGGTCTGTGCGTTTGCCTCTGCCTGCGCTGCCGTATGACCGTAACCGAACCCTGCAAGCACGGGGTGTTCAAGTTGAAACAGAGAAGGGAAGTCGGCGCTTTGCAGGAAATGTTCGATGCTTCCCCTATTGCTGAAAATCGTGTAGGAAGAATCATCCTCATTTTTTTGCAGTGTACCCTTCATCAGATGAGCGAACTGTTGAAGATGTTTATGTTCACCATCCCATTCATGAACTGAAAGACGGGCAGCAGCAATCGTGGCTGCTTTTCTTTTAGATAAAAGGGATTGGGAATGAGCTTCATCGATGGCCCGTATAACCGACTTAGCAGGGTCGATCATTCTCAGGCAAGGGATTTGCAAATCGACAAGCCGATCATAAACAGCATGGATGCTCGTTAAGGCCAAATCCGTTTGACCATCCTGAAATAACTGCCGGTGGAAGTCTGTATATTCACTGATGTTAAAGTTGTGGGGCAGACGCTCTTTATAATCCATCACATAACGGGGCGGGTTCTTGAGGTGTAAGTCTGACGCAACGTGATCGATGAATGAAAGATCCATCAAATCGATGGACACGCGGTCTGGTTTGATCTGATGATGGTGCAGGATATAAAGCAGTGATGTAACAAGAGCCGTTTCATCCTGTTCAAGGTAAAGGACCGGGACAGATAATGTGCGACATGCTTCTTTTGAAAAAAAGTAAGGCAGTGCCCCGGAAAACAAAACGGCATCACAGGGTGTGATTTCTTTAATAAGCTTGCCTGCTTCCTGAGGTTCACCATAAATATAAGGGACCAGTTCAATGCTGTTCAAGTCAGGAGCAATGGACGTCTGGGCACGTTCTATGAAATCCTTGGAGCCGATCAGGGCGATTTTCGTTTTCATGACAATCTCCTTTCTGAATTAACGACTATATAACGACATTATACCAAGCAATAATAAAATTTGTTAGATTAAAAGGAGTGTTTTTCAAATGATCATAAAAAAAATCAATCTGTATGCGATTCGATTACCGCTGAAACAGCCTTTCATCATAAGTTATCATACATATGATGATATGCCCTCCATCATTTTGGAAATGGAGACGGATGAAGGAATCATTGGCTATGGTGAAGCGGTGGCTGATGAGCATGTGACAGGAGAAACGTGGGAAAGCACATTTCAGGTGCTTCAGCATACGCTCGCCCCGAAACTGATCGGGGAGAATCCTTTTCATATTGAAAGAATTCATGATCTGATGGATAAGGCCATTTACAATGCCCCGACAGCAAAGGCGGCCATCGATATCGCATGCTATGATGCTATCGGGAAAAAAGTGAATCAGCCTGTTTATCAGCTGCTCGGCGGCCGCTATCATGAAGAATTCCAGCTTACCCACGTCCTGAGCATAACAGAACCGGATCGGATGGCGGAGGAAGCGGCCCGGATGATCGAGGATGGATTTCAATCTTTTAAAATGAAAGTTGGAACCGATATCGACCTGGATATTGAAAGAATCAGGAAGGTCCGGGAACGCGTCGGAATGGAAGTGCCAATTAGGGTGGATGTGAATCAGGGGTGGAAGAACAGCAGTCAGACGCTAAAGGCACTGCGGCATCTTCAAGATTTGAACATCGATTGGCTTGAGCAGCCCGTTTTGGCAGATGATGTAGATGGGATGGTTCGGATCAAATCAAGGACAGATATCCCGCTCATGATTGATGAGGGGCTGAAAGGCGTACGTGAAATGCGTGAGATCATTAGGAAGCAGGCAGCGGATAAAGTGAATATCAAATTGATGAAAAGCGGAGGGATCTACCCGGCAGTCAAACTTGCCCACATGGCTGAGATGGCAGGGATGGAATGCCAGGTCGGTTCAATGGTAGAGTCATCGATCGCATCAGCAGCCGGTTTCCATGTTGCTTTTTCCAAAAAGGTCATCACTAGTGTAGAATTGACGGGACCGATTAAGTTTTCAAAGGATATTGGAGACCTGCATTATGACGTCCCTATTATCCGACTTTCTGAAAAGGCTGGCCTCGGTGTTGAAGTAGATAAAGATATTCTGAAAGAATTGACTCAGTTCAAGAGTATCGTAGAGTAAGGAGAATGGAATCATGAATCATCTATTCGAGGGATATCTTGAAAAAAACAATGAATCCTATACCGTTCGTTTATTGAGTAAAGAGCATATAAGTCAATTACAGGAGCTGCAGGAACTTGTGGTGGATACACTGACGGATAAAAAGAATTTACAGCCCCTGACGTATGAGGAATTGGACTATATTTTAACCGGAAGAGGACTGATGATCGGAGCATTTACAGCGAAGGGATTAATCGCATTCCGTGCCTTGTTGATCCCGCCGATCGATGAAGAACATCTGGGGCTGGATGCCGGGTTAGAAGCAGAGGAACTGCCACGGGTAATCTATCAGGAAATTTCGAATGTACACCCGGATTACAGAGGCAACCGGCTCCAGCAAACACTGGCTCATTTGATCATGGAAGAGCTGGGGAAGCTGGATCAAAGGTTCACCTATGTGGCGTGCACGGTCGCTCCCTTTAATATTCCGAGTTTAAAAGATAAGTTCAAGCAGGGTATGGAGATTGCGGCCCTTAAGATCAAGTACGTAAATCAATTGCGCTATATATTCATTAAGCGCCTTGATGGAGAGGGAAGCGGGGGAGAGATTTCCGAGATTACCAGAGTTCAGATGGGGGATGTCGATAGGCAGCAGACGTTATTGCATGAAGGCTGGCGCGGTATTTCGCTGGAGGAAGAAGATGGCGGGTACCAGGTGTTGTATGTGAAAAGGATAGGGCAGTGAAGAACTGCAACGAATTTGGCGTCCAGAAGGGCGCTATTTTTGTTGACTCGAGAAGGGAGGATTATAATTTTATCTGTCAAAATAAGCCGGGCGACAAACGACCCGGCTTTTCCTGAAAGGTTTATTTTTTCTGAGCGATTTCCAGTCCCTGCTGATCAAGTGCGTACTTGATCCCTTGCTGCAGGATGGTGAAGCATGGGATGTTGGCGACGGTATGTCCGGACTGGGTTATTTTTATGCTGAGTTCTGGTGAAATCCCCACGAGGAGGCATTTGGTTCCCAGCAATCCGGCAGATCCTACGAACTTTCTGATGAAGTCGAGTGTGTAGTCATCGAATCCGGTCAAGCTCGTCAGATCGAGCACGAGATATTCCGCTTGGTAGTGTGGAAGGTTCAACAGAGTCCGGTTCAAGAGCTCCTCGCCTCTTAATTCATCGTACGGCCCTACCAATGGGACGACGAGAATCGAATCCATAACGGGTATGATCGGCGATGAAATTTCTTTGATGATATCAGAAAGCACCTGGGTCCGCTGTTCTGTCAGCTCCTCCAATTCAGCACGTGCCTTCATTGTCTGTTCATTCAATAACGTTTGAACATTCAATGTCGGTGTGATGTCCGAGGCGAAGAATTCATATTGACTGTAATCATCTCCTCTTATCTGGCTCTTGACGATTCTGTACCATACATCTGCATCGAATAAGCCGGAAAATACCCCTGCCCAGTGTCCGGGAAGGAATTTTCCCTCATCCGTCTTTCCTTGAGCAAGATTGACTTTGTGCTCCCAGCCATTTTTGACGGTAATGGCAGCTTTCCTGTTTTCGATAGAATAGTAGACGACGTCCGTAATCCCCCATCCGGCTGTTACATATGTATTGGGAAGCTTCTTCAAAATCTCATCCGTGTTTCCGATGGTGTCCATGTAGAACTTACTCACAATCTTCCCGGTTTTGTACCCGGCTGTTTCAAGGACGAGCTCCGACTCCTTTTCACCTGCAATTTCCTCGATGGAATCGAACAGCGTCTTAAAAGCCGTCTTCACCCAAAATAGAACCACTTCATCATTTTCAAAATGAAAGTCACCGGTTTCCAAGTTCCAGTCAAATAACGAACCATTGACATTCACATCATACGTTGTCATAAACAATAGCCTCCAAAAAACAAATAAGTTGATACTTACCTATACCCTAAATAAAATACCTCAATCTAAATTAAATCCCTTTTTACTGAATTATAAGGCTGTCCATCCGAAGAGTAAATCTGCAGGCACTTTCCTATTGAAAAATGTGCTGTCATTTACCGGACAGAGGGAAGGGGGCAAAATAAAAAACCCGGCCGGGGCGGGTTTCAAGATTTCAGTTCAGTGTAGATGACAAGCCGTTTACTGTAGTTTCTCGATGCATGGTCAAAATCGCCTGTGCATGTGATCAGGTTCAATGAACTTCTGTGGGTATATCCGAAGATGGATTTCAACGGTGCGTCATCCCATGGATATTCTTTTTTATCCGTCACTACAAAGGTTCGTGTGTCACCGGTTTTGCTCGTGACCGTCACCTCATCGCCTACAGACAGCTTGTTCAATTCGTAGAAAACGGCCGGGCCGTTCCGGCTGTCGACATGGCCACCGATGACGGCATTTCCGGGTTCACCAGGATTGTAGCCTTTCTCATACCAGCCTGTCGTATCGAAACCTTCGGTTACGGCCATTTCTCCGTTTTCCTTCAGTCCGACCGATTCGACATTGGCTTTGAGGCCGATCGAAGGAATTTCAAGAGAAGCGGGAACGATTCCTGTCCGCTCGTCTTTTAAAATGGATTCAGAATAAGGAGAAGAGCTGGTGGTTGTGCTGGCCATCTGTTGTTTAGGTTCTCCTTGCTGCTCTTTCGGCTCCTTAGCAGGTTCAACACTTGGATTCATGCCCATTTCAGAACTGCATGCAGAAATAGTCATTAGTACAAGCACAAGGAAGATAACCCTCATAGTATATAACATGTGAAGCCACTCCTTTCATCTTCACAAAAGAGGGGACAGACCTTGCAGGGGTCGTCCCTCTTTTTATTGGCTATTATTTACTTCCAGCGTATTTTTTAAGGGCCAATACAGATCCCCCGGCAATCGCCATCAGGGCAGCCAATAAGTATTCCAGCGGGAATTCATCAGCCGTACCGCCCATTCCTGTGTTCGGCATTTCAGAAGGCATGTCGTGAGCGAATTTATCAGGGTATTGATCGACAATGGCTGAAGATAGACCTTTTGCAGGGTTCAGCATATGTTCATAAGCCATGCGGATGTCTTCAAACGATTGTTCATAATCGCCTGCAGCATAGCTGTCAAATGCTCCTACAAGCTGATCGACGTGCATTTGAAGTCCTTCTGCCAGAGCATCGGATTTCAGGCGGCCTTCTGTAGCTGTTTCAAGGAACTTGGAGAAATCGGCACGATAGTTATCAAGGTTCTGGAGGGCTTCTTTTTTCGCCGCTTCGTCTTCAGCTCCGGTAGCTTTTACATAGTCAACGAAGAAACCGATGTGATTCGACCACATTTCTTTAAACTGATTCCCTGCTTCCTCTCCATATACAGAGGCGATCGCTGCAGATAGGGCTTCAGTATTGGCATTCAAGGCATTGACGGAAGCATCGAAGTCTTCAGAACCGTCGATGCCGTTTTGCATCGCCATCGTTGCCAGTGCAGCATGCTCAGTCAATAGATGGTTAAGGGTCGCCCTTAAGTCAGCTGCCGGTGTGACGGCCATTGTGTTTTCGAATTTTTCCGGATATTGATCGGTGATGGCGCTTGATAATCCTTTTGCGACCATATGCATATGATTGATGGCTTCGCGTTCATATTCATAGGCTTTGTCGTAGTCACCTGCTGCATAGCTGTCAAAAGCTCCAATGAGCTGGTTCACATGCATTTGCAGACCTTCAGCCAGGCTGTCGGATTCCAATCGTTCACCGGTAGCGGTTTCAAGGAATTTTGAGAATTCAGCTCGGTAGCCGTCAAGATTTTTAAGTGCTTCATCTTTTGCTGCCTGGTCGTTTGCACCAGTAGCTTTTACATAGTCAACGAAAAATCCGATATGGTTCGTCCACATTTCATTGAACTGATTTCCTGCTTCTTCACCGTATACGGAAGTGATGGCCGCTGTTAAGTCCTCGGTGTTCGCATTCAACGCATTTGCTGCCGCATCGAAGTCTTCAGAACCTTCTGCGCCTCTTCTCATCGCTTCGACTGCCAAGTATGCATGCTCACTTAAGTAATGTTGAAGTGTCGTCCGTAAATCAGATGCCGGTGTCACGGCCATCGGGGAGTGATCTTCACCGTTATGGGCAAAAGCTGTTCCTGCCGCCGGGATCATCAGTGTCATGCTCAATGGGATCGCTAAATAACTTTTTTTGAATTTCATAGGGTAATCTCTCCTTTTGTTTTTAAATTTTCATAGAGCTAACGACAGAAGTTGACAGTTGGATCACTTTTTTCTGAAAAAGTTTTAATCATTGTTTAAAAGGATGAAAGTAGGGGTGTTTTATAAGGGAGGAAGAAGAATCTGTATACTTATGTACCTTCTTTGAACAATTTTGTATAAATATTGTATAACTTATGTCGTATGTATGTTTAATTCCCTAGGGAAAAATACTTAAACAACGCACAGCACATTCAATAAAAAAAGATGCAATTGAATGCATCTTGAAGGGTTCGGATATCAGTAAAATGGGAAGGGGCGGTACTGATAAGGAATGTATTGCTCATGGGGCTGGTGAAATAGATGATGTGGATTAACTGTGAACCTGCAGTCTGCCGGAGGGCCGATATAGGTAGCCGGTTTCACATTTGAAATGACGTTGTTCCACTGATTTTCATTCATGCAGTATGTTTTCGCCATGATATTCGATGGAGTGAAGGTTAAAATATCTGAACCTAATATGACTTCAGGGTTAGGAGCATCGAAAATAGCGAGGAGATGGGTGTTGTCTACGTCGGCTACCTCATAATGCCACCAGCCTTGCGGGATGTTTACGACTTCACCGGGAGTCGCCGGGTAGTCGGTGACCTCTCTGGTGAATGGATTCAGAATGGACACAGTGACCTTTCCGGATATGCAGTATACAAGTTCAGCTGCATTTTGATGATAGTGAGGTTCGACGATATTTCCCCTGCTCAGGAATATATCGAGCAGGGACGTATTCTCGAGTGTATTCAATTGTTTTTTACCTAATATATTGATTAAGTTATACCGGTCCTTGGTAAACAAGTTATACCTATTCACGTTCGCAGAAAATTGGGCAGACGGGGATGAATAGTCGACGTCAGTCATATTTTTCACCTCTTAAAATTTTTTCCCAGTCATTGTATTCATAAGCAGGTGATGGGTAATGCACGGGATGATAAAAAAAACTCAGGCGGCTGCCTGAGTTTTTTTGTATCTGGATTTAGATTTCGGAAGCAAGTACGATATCCCCCTGCGGAAGCTGACTGTCCGCGTCAGGTTCCAGGGTGATGGCCACCGTATCCCAATCTTCCTTGGCGAATTCCTCGTTCAATTTGAAGACGACAGAGCCTTTCCCATCCTGCCCGGTAACAAATGTACCAGCGCGCTGCGGCTTTTCATCTTTGATGAGCCATACCTGGTAAACCTCTTCCTGTGAAAGGTCCTGAAGCTGTGAAGCCTGAACGACGAGGCTCGATTGTTCACCCTGCTTGATGATGCTGGCCGTTCCTTTAGCATTGCCTTTCACGGCGGCAAGTTCAACATACTGTGTTACCTGATCGATCGTCGCCTGTTCGACGATTTCTTCTTCCTGCTGAATTTGCGTGAACATATAGGCATTTCCAAGTAAGGAAAGGGCCAGTACAGCTGCGACAGAAGGGAAGATCCAGCGCTTACGCGGCTTTTCTTTTCTGAAAGGAGTGACGGAATCTTGATGATTCCCCTCAATTTGAGCAAATACACGTTCTTCCAATCCTTGGGGAGGGTCGATGGGCTCGGAAGCATAAGGTAAATATTCATTCAACTGCCTGAGCTCGCTTAATGCTTCCCGGCAGTCTGAACAGCTTTCCAAATGCTTCTCAAACGCTTCTTTGTCAGACTCGTTCAAATGTTGATTGTAATAATCTAGTAAGTGATCGCATTGATGAGTCATTCCATTTTCCCTCCTTTCCCTTTAAGGCAGCTGTGCAGATGCTTCAGCGCTAGCCGTATTCTTCCTTTCACGGTTCCAAGCGGTGTATCGGTGTTTTTTGAAATCGACTGCTGCGTCAATCCTTTGAAATAAAATAAATGGACGATCCGCTGCTGATCTTCCTTCAGGGTGCGGATGCAGTCCTGAATCGCTTTTCCTTTTTCCTTCCATTCCACGATATCAGCAGGCGTTTCATAACTTACCTGGAGTGAATCTTTTTCAATATATTCGACTGACTCATGCTTCTTGCGTTTGCGTAGGGCGTCCAGGCAAGTATTCCGGGTCATCGTCAATAACCAGGAAGAAAACTTCCCTTTTGAGCTGTCGTAAGGGGCATGCGTCTTCCAAAGCTTCATGAAGACTTCCTGTATGACTTCCTCCGCAATCTCCTGATCACCGGCCATTTTGTACGTGAACGAATAAATAAGTTTCTCATATTTTCGGTAAAGCTGCCGCAAAGCAGTCGAATCTTGATCATCGACCACTTTCCGATATAAATCAATATCCTTGATTTCTTGTGGCATAAAACGCTCCTTCAATATGACATAAGTAAATTAAGGATACTAAACTACCTTCATTAACTCAATTAACTTACTTCTAAATAGCTAACGAAAAAAAGTGGGAATTGGATCATTTTTAGGTTTAATTTGTTTGGGGGAGGGTACAGATGGGGCTTGTTATTAGGTGAATAGGTGGAATTATGCAGCGGGGACGGTTGTTCTTTGATAGTGGAGAAGAGTGGGATGTTTCTTTGTTATGCGAGGTTTGTCGGATAATCGGTAGTTCACCCTTAAAAATGAAAAATCGCCGTTAAATTGAAAATCCCACCCTTATATTAAAAATTCCGTCCATAAATGCTCACCTATACCCAGCTTGTTATGCAGGTCGGGTGGCATCGAGGAGGTGTTTGGATCATCAACTAAGGATTGAGTTTAGTTATCGACGAGAATTAAAGGTTATCAACAATTATTTGAAGATATCAACAAAAATATCAATATATCAACATTTTTTCCGGTTTATCAACGAAAATATATGATTTATCTACAATTCTTCATAAAACGACAAATTTCGCGAAATCATGCATTGAAACTGTACTTAAAACCGTGCTCAAAGCCGAGCTCAAAATCTTGCACCTGGGCAAAATTACGCCCCAACCCAACCTAATCCCCGCCAAGCCCGTCCCACACCACTACAAAACAAAAAAGCGAACCCCCACATGACCGGGGGTCCGCTTTTGACCGTATATAGGATTATCTTACTTTTTGCAGCTTATGGATGACTGTGAGTGAGCGTCCTGTACCGATTGCCACTGATTCCAATGGGTTTGGTGCTAGGTGGACAGGTACGACGATTTCATGGCTCAGCCAGTCCTGCAATCCGTTAAGGAGAGAACCTCCGCCTGTCAGGATCACACCGCGGTCCACGATGTCCCCGCTTAGCTCAGGAGGACAGTTTTCCAGTGTCGCACGGATTGTCTCAAGGATGTGAAGAAGGGATTCCTTCAATGCACTCTGGATTTCGTAGGAAGTGAGTGAGATCGTTTTCGGAAGCCCGGTCACAAGGTCACGTCCGCGGATTTCCATTGTGCGTTCTTCGTGATCGATCAGCGCATGTCCGACTTCGATCTTGATGTTCTCTGCAGTTCTTTCACCGATCAGCAGGTTGTATCGTTTGCGTACGTGCTGGATGATGTCTTCGTCCATTTGGTCTCCACCGATGCGGATGGTGTTGCAAGATACCACACCGCCGTATGAAATAATGGCTACTTCCGTTGTTCCGCCGCCGATGTCGACGATTACGTTGGCAACCGGCTCATCAACCGGCAGGTCTGCTCCGATTGCTGCAGCAACTGGCTCTTCGATAAGAGTGACTGATTTTGCACCGCTTCCACGGACAGCATCCTGAATAGCTCTGCGTTCCACGCTTGTTGCTCCGGATGGAGTACATACGACAACATTTGGCTTACGGATGGAGAATCCAAGCTTTTTACTGGCTTTTCTCATTACTTGTTTAAGCATTTCAGTAGTGACATCAAAATCTGCGATGACGCCGTCTTTCAATGGACGCACCGCGACAATTTTACCAGGAGTTTTCCCGATCATGCTTTTGGCTTCTACGCCGACTGCTAATACTTGTTTATTTTCTGTGTCGATTGCGACTACAGAAGGTTCGTTTAAGATGATTCCTTTATTTTTACTATATACTAGAATATTTGCGGTTCCTAAATCGATCCCGATTTCAGAGTTTGATAACATCAAAATTCCTCCAACTATAAGAATTCTACACAGTATAACCTTCTATATAGTATAGGAGATTTTTGACGGTTTTGAAGGTGGAGATATTTACCACCGACATAATGTTACAAAGTGTGACATAGATATTTTTCACCAAAAGGTTTTTACAGAGCGGTTCTTAATACCCTGATGTGTATGCGGATGCGCTCGTTTCATTTACCCTCGTTAAATAAATTTAAACGTCCTGTAACAATATGGAGGGTGCAATTACGACTAGTAGAAAGGTGACAGTAAGTTGTTTAGGGGAAAAGATTGAAAGGAAGCATGAACAGAGAGAGTATAATAGTTTGAGAATTTACTGGGAATATAATGAAAAAAGCAAGAGATCGGACCCAGTCGCGATCTCTTGCTTTTTTATAGCGTGAATTTCTCTAATTCTTCTTTCATTTGAACCGTCATTGCATTCAATTCTGATACTTGTTCAGACATCTGCTCGAAGTACCTCAGCTGTTCTTCCGTTGAAGAATAGATTTCTTCGGTTCCGGCTGCGGTTTCTTCTGTAATCGCTGAAATGTTCTCCACAGCAGCAATGACACTGTTCGTGCGTTCATTTGAAGCCGTCATGCCATGTTCCAGTTCTGATAATTTTTCGGAAATCGCAGAGACATTGCCTGCAATTTCTTCAAAGGCACTTTCGGTTACGGACATAGACTCCATTTGCCGGCTGGAAAGGGTGCTGCCTTTTTGAGAAGCTTCCATGATCGAATGAATGCCTTCTTTGATGCTTCCGACCATGCTTCCGATTCTTTCCGTTGCTACAGATGAGTCTTCGGCAAGTTTGCGTACTTCCTGGGCAACCACTGCGAAACCTTTTCCTGCATCACCTGCTCGCGCTGCTTCGATCGCTGCGTTCAGAGCCAGGAGGTTGGTTTGTTCGGCAATTTCTCTTACTGCCTGGGCAGCCTGTTCGATTTCACCTGTGTACTGTGCGAAGGACTGGACGGATTGTTCAATCGAGGCTGATGAATCCGTTATCGATTCCGCAAACTCTTTTTGTTTGATCAGCGACGTCCTTCCATGCTCTACCGATTGGAGAGCGACCTTACTGTTGGCGAAGGATTCCTGGCTGCCGTGCACATTGCTTGCGAATTCCTCGCCCATCACTGCCATCAAGGAAGCAGTGGATTGCACATCTTCTGAAATGGCCTGACTTCCTTTTGCCAGTTCTTCGGTAGAAACGGCGACCTGGCTGCTGCTTTCAGACAGGTGTGCCATTTGATCCTGGACATCCCTGGTGAATTGTTCAACATTCATACCAATTTCATTGACGGACTGAACCGTTGTCCGTAAATTCCCGACCATGTGTTTAAAGGCATTTTGGAGCTTATCCACTTCAAATTTGCTGTTCTTTTGGTTGTTTCCTTCAAAAGAAATCGTGAGGTCCCCACCGGCAATTCTTTCTGCATTATGAACCATCGTATTCAACGGTTTTACGATGCGGTTAGATAGGATGGTAGAGGCACCGACTGACAGGATGAAGGCCGTCAGAAAGCCGATGACAGTCGCCCACACGATGAAAGTGATTTGCTGCTCATTCTCTTTTAATAGCTGTTGATACCAGTCAGATGTCTGCTTGTTTAACAGATGCATATCATTCAGGACACCGGAAATCCTAAGCGATTGACGTTTAATTTCCGCCTTGTTGTTCGCATTCAACGCTTTCCCGGAAACGGACTTCAGCTCTGAAAACTTTGATTCGATCAATGCTAACGTTTCTTCCTGCTCTTTTACGGAAATGATTTTCCCTAGTTCATCGATTTGTGAAGAAGTATCAGTCAACAATGTCTCAGCCATCTGCTTATTTTCAGCAGAGGTATTGACGGAATAATTGGCGAGTGCCTGTTTCGTGACGATGAGGTCACTGCGAAGCTTTTCCGTTTCTACAAGGATTTTGACATCTTCATTTGCTGAACTTTGAAGAGAAATCAATTGAGAAACGACATATCCAATAATGATGGTCGATAGAATCAAGGGGATGAACCCCAGAAACATTAATCGTTTTTTTAATGCCATGTAAAATAAACTCCTTACGTGTGATTAGTTCATCTTAATCGTGACTTCTCCCGAGATGATCTTGTCTGTTGCTTCTTTGATCATGTCCTTTTCATCATCCGTCAATTCTGTTACCCGTACCGGGGCCAGGCCGACTCCATCTTCCTTTAACCCTAGCTCGAATGATGATTCGGAAATATTTCCTTCAGACACCAATTCCTTTGTCAGGTCGAAAACGGCATTATCGATCTTTTTCATCATCGAAGTCACTACCGATTCTTCTGCAATGAAATATTGATCTGAGTCGACTCCGCCTGAATAAATGCCTGCCTTCTGGGCAGCCTGTATCGCGCCCACCCCGGTGAATCCGGCAGCTGGGTAAATGAAGTCTGCGCCCGCCTTGATCTGCTTTTCAGCGATGCTGCTTCCAAGGGCTGCATCACCAAAGTTATTCGCATTGTCTTTCAGGATCTTGATGGAAGGATTCACATACTTCGCACCTTGTTCAAAGCCTTTTTCAAAACGATGAATGACAGGGACATCAGCACCGCCGATGAATCCGAGCGTATTTGTCTTCGACTTCATCGCTGCCACCATCCCGACAAGGAAGCTGCCTTCGTGCTCCTTAAAGGTGATGGATGTGATATTATCCAGCTCTGAAAATCCATCAATCATCAAGAAATCCTGATCCGGATGTTCTTTTGCGACTTTCTCCAGTGCTTCTTGAATGGAGAAGCCAAGCCCGATCACCAGGTCATGGTCCTGAGCCACGAGTTCCTGAAGGGCTTCTTCAAAATTCCCATCGGGTGCTTCCCTGTAATCGAACAGGATCCCAAGCTCATCCCGAGCCCGCTCAAGCCCGCGAAAAGCTGAATCATTAAAGGAACCATCTCCAAGACCCGTGTCAGAGAGGAGAATCCCGATTGTATGTAAGTTTTCATCCTTGTTTTGATCAGCTGAAGATGACGAGCAACCGGCTGCCGCCAGCATCATCACCAGCAAGATCATCATGAATTTTTTCAAAGCAAAACCTCCATATAAATTTAAAAATAAAGACGTTGTACTTGTCCGTACCTTTGTAATATCGGAGGGGGATGGAGAATTGTAATAGGGTTTGGAAATGTGGGAGTATTTAGAATATTGAAGGAGAAGTGTTAGGTGGCGTTTATACTGAGCATTAACAGTTGGTGGATAATGAACTTTCGTCAAGATATGGGCAATCATCAATGAGCGCTCATAATGTAAACAGCCTTCTATCAAGTATGAAATCAGGATCATTTACTTTCTGTGAAAAATTTCTTCCCATTTGGTAGGATTTTTACCTTTTTCATCGAATATATTTAATAACGGTACTTTTAAGGAATATTTCCTTAAATAAAACAGAACGACAACATAAGGATAAAGGAGATTTTTTAATGAAGTTGAAAAAGCTGGTTCAGCAAGTAATGGAAGAGGTCATCACATTGCGTCGTCATTTGCATCAGAATCCGGAGGTGAGCGGTGAGGAAATTGAGACTTCCAGACGGATTCAGCAACAGCTTGAAGCTGCAGAGATTCCTTTTAAGACGGGTTTTGCGAAGACAGGAGTTCTTGGCATCATTCAAGGCGGTAAACCAGGAGGGACGGTTGCCCTGCGTGCCGATATCGATGCCCTGCCGATTCAGGAGGAAAATGATCATGGGTTCAAATCAATTGTTCCCGGGAAAATGCATGCGTGCGGCCATGATGCTCATACAAGTATGCTTGTTGGTGTCGGGAAGGTGCTGCAGCAGATGAAGTCCGAAATAGAGGGGACGGTGCTGCTTGTTTTTCAACCAGCCGAGGAGGATGCGCCGGTCGGGGGATCTCAGCAGATGATGGATGACGGGGTGTTTGAAGAGTTCAAGCCGGATGCCATCTTTGGACAGCATGTATGGCCGGATTTGCCGGCTGGACAGGTAGGCGTCCTTCCAAATGAAGTGATGGGGGCATCGGACCGCTTCGCAATCAGAGTGAAAGGATCGGGTGGCCACGCAAGCATGCCTCACCAGGCGAACGATGCCATAATCGTGGCCAACCATCTCATTTCTCAGCTGCAGACCATTGTCAGTCGGAATACCGACCCCCTCGATTCAGCCGTCCTCACAATCGGGAAAATTGAAGGGGGATACCGCTATAACGTGATTGCGGATCAGGTCCTAATGGAAGGGACGGTCCGTACGTTCAAATCTGCAGTCAAGGAAATGGTGAAAGAACGTATTGCCCATATCATTTCAGGTGTAGAAAAAAGCTTCGGGGCCAGCATCGAGCTAGAGTACCTGGACGGATACCCGGCAACTGTCAATACTCCAGAATGGGCGGCACAAGTAAAATCGTCAGCACAGAAGGTGTTGGGAAGGGAAGCCACTCCTGCAGTATCGCCATCCCTTGGCGGGGAGGACTTCTCCCGATTCCTGCTCCAGTACCCGGGGGCATTTTACTGGCTCGGCACGTCAGTTGAAAGTACGGAAAAGCAGTATCCGCTGCATGATCCCCGTTTCAAATTAAATGAAGAAGCGCTTTCGAAAGGCGTTGAGCTGATGACTCAGCTGGCACTGGATACGTTGGACAAACTCAGTCAAAAGGAGGAAGCCTGTTGATTGATTCCTTTGTAAAAGATATCGAACCAAGCTTAATGAAGTGGAGAAGGGACTTTCACCGGAAACCAGAATTGGGATTCACGGAATATCTGACCACTTATCTCATTGGAAAAGAGCTTCTGAATCTTGGATTCACCATTTATATCGGCCAAGATGCTCTCGTTAGCAGTGAAAGGATGGGGGTTCCGGATCAAGAGATTCTTTTACAGCAGCAAGAACGGGCGAAAGCGGAAGGGGTGGAAGAAAGCTGGCTGGAAAAAATGCAGGGCGGTCACACTGGATTGGCAGCGAGGTTCGATACAGGCAAGCCAGGACCGCATATGGCCTTCCGTTTTGATATTGATGCCCTTCCAATCAAGGAAACAAGCCAAGGTACACATCTGCCAAACCAAAAAGGTTTTCGATCACACTATGAGCATGTGATGCATGCGTGCGGCCACGACGGTCATACCGCCATCGGCCTTGGGGTGGCAGCGTTTCTATCTGCCTGTCAAGAGAATCTGTGCGGTATATTCACCCTTTTATTCCAGCCGGGTGAGGAAGGCGGACGCGGTGCGATGGCGATGGTTGATAAAGGCTGGCTTGATGATGTTGATTATTTTGCAAGCGGTCATATCGGAATACGCCATTCAAATGTAGGGGTGGTATCAGCTACGACGAATTCCTTTTTGGCATCGACCAAATTGAATGTGACGTACCGGGGGAAAGCAGCTCATGCTGGACTGGAACCGGAAAAAGGGAAGAATGCATTGTTGGCAGCTGCGGCTGCTACGCTGCATCTGTATAGCATTCCCCGCCATTCGGGAGGCAAAACGAGAATCAATGTAGGAAAACTCCACGGTGGTTCCGGACGGAATATTGTTGCGGATGAGGCGAAGCTCGAAATTGAAACCAGGGGGGAGACGACGGCGATCAATCACTATATGGTGGAGGAGGCCATGCGGATCCTTCATGCATCTGGTGAACTGTATGGTGTTGAAACAGAAATCGAAACGGTTGGGAATACGGTCGAAGCGGATTGTGATCAGGAATGGATCCAATGGCTGAGTGAAGTTGCCGGTCAAAGCTCGTATATAACCGAAGTAAACGAAGCGATGCCGTTGAATGCATCGGAGGACGTCACCTTTATGATTAATCGTGTCCGGGAACATGGAGGGAAAGCGACGTATATGGTGTTTGGGACTCCGATTATAGAAGGACATCATCACGCTGCCTTTGATTATGATGAGGACGTAATGAGTGTGGGTGTGGCGGCGTTTGCCCAAATCATTTGTAAGTTTACACAACAAAAGGAGGTAACAGGATGAAACCGTGGCTGGAATCGACATTAAGGGAATTAAACCTCACGGGTACAATGGATCGACCCGATGGCTTTACGAGATTGGGATATTCCGAGGAAGAAGTAGAGGCAATTGAGGCATTCAAAAAAGCGGCAGAGAATCTCGGGTTGACTGCCTATCAGGATCAAGCCGGAAATGCGTTCGCCCGCTGGGAAGGGAAGGTGGACACGGTCGTTATGACAGGTTCTCATCTCGATACAGTGGAGAACGGAGGAGGATATGACGGAGTGGCCGGCGTTCTATGCGGACTTGGCGCTGTAAAGCAGTTGAAAGAAGGTGGATATCAGCCGCATCACACCATTGAAGTGTCATGCTTTGCATCGGAGGAATCAGCGAGATTCGGAGTATCGACGATTGGGAGTAAAAGCGTAGCAGGAATACTGGATTATTCCATCGAAGATGTCACGGACAGGCATGGCGTTTCTATCAAAGAAGCAGTAGAGGGAGTCGGCTTGGAATGGAATTCACTTCACCAGGCTGAACGAGAAGATATCAAGAGTTTCATAGAGCTTCATATCGAGCAGGGAACACAAATCGAGGATAACGGGGCGGACGTCGGCATCGTACGTGGAGTTGCCTGCCCGATCAGGTTAAAGGTGCACGTGGAGGGGATGGCCGGGCATACAGGCACGACACCTATGGGGAAACGCCAGGACGCTCTGGTCGCCGCCTCTCCTCTTATTTCGTTCGTGTCAAATGAAGCGTTAGCGTTATCAAACGCTTCGTCAAAGCCGATTGTAGCGACCGTCAGTACGTTGGAAGTCAAGCCAAATGTGATGAACGTCATCCCGGGCACCGTAGAGGTCGGAATTGATATCCGTTCCGTCGATGATGAATTGAAGCGAAGAATGGCCGCGATGATCAAAGAAAAATGTGCCCTGATTGAACGTGAATTTAATGGTAAAATACAAGTAGACACTTTAGTTGATAATACGTCGATCCTTTTGGATGAAGAGCTGACGTCCAGGGTAGAGCAAGCCGGGAAATCCCTGGGGTATAAAACATTTAAGATGGATAGCGGAGCGGGGCATGATGTGATGAATATGGCGGTGAAATGTCCATCGGCACTGCTTTTCATTCCTTGTGAAAAGGGGATCAGCCATCATCCGAGGGAGCACAGTTCATTGGAGGATTTATCGATTGGAGTAAACATTCTCGCACAAATGCTGAGGCAAGAAGCAGGTGAATAAATGATGAAAATAAAAATCGGCGTCATCGGTCCGGACGATTCAATCAAACGGATCAACCATATGGCCACCTATTTCGACCATATAGAATATCATAACTTTCCTTACACCCATGTAAAGGAAATTGATGATATTCTAACGGAGCATCGTTACTTCGTAGATCAATGGTTTTTCTCCGGACAGTCCCCTTACCATTATGCACTGGAAAAAGGGTTGATCACACAGAACGAGGGAAGTTATCCTCCATTGCATGGATCCAGCTTCTTTGGTGCCCTTCTGGAGGCGCAGTTAAAAGAACAGACGCTGTTAAAGAAAATCAGCATTGATACGATTTCAAAGAGTGAAATTGAAAATGCCGTCCAATTCCACGCCTTTGAGGGCCTCTCGATATCCAGCTATCCCTATGAAGGGTATCGTCAGGCAGACGAACTTGTCGATTATCACCGTGAGTTGTATGAAAGAGGAGAGATCGAAGCAGCAATCACGTGTATCCAATCCGTTCAGAACCGTTTAAATGAAGAGGGCATCCCTTGTTACCGGGTCGTCCCGACGAATCTGTCCATCCGGATGATCCTTCAATATCTTTCTGAACGGGCGCAATCAAGTAAATACCGTAAATCCCAGATTGCCATTGTCGGAATCGAAGTCAATTATTCTTCACAATCACTGGATGAATCTCATTATTCATTTAAGATGAAGCATCAGGAGCTGGATCTGAAGCGTAACCTCCTGGATATTGCCCAGCAGGTAAACGGCTCTATGGTGCAGCTTGGGGATGGGTTGTTTTTCGTGTATACGACTCGTGGTGAGCTTGACCTTCATGAAAAAGAATCGATATTCTCGACGCTTGCCCACGATATCAAGCTGCATGCCGATCTCGATATCCGTGTCGGTCTTGGCTTTGGTGTGACGGTCCTGGAAGCAGAGCATCATGTGCGCCTTGCTTTCAGACATGCGAGGAAGCACGAATCTCCTATTGTCGTCAGTGTGGATGAGGATCAATCGGTTACGGAAGTACTTCCCACGAATGAAACCATCACGTACTCCCTTCATAACGGTGGAGAAGAATGGCAGGAGAAATTCAAGGATGCTTCCGTCAGTTCGGCGATGGTCTCGAAAATCCTAAGCTTGTCCCGCCATTATGGTAAGGAAGAAATGACTTCCCAGGATTTGTCCCGCTGGTTAAAAAGCACCGAGCGCAACGGGCGGAGAATCCTCACCGAATTGGAACGAATTGGCATCGTAAGGATCAGCGGTGAAGAACAAAGGAGCAGCAGGGGACGGCCGCGGAAAATGTATAGGTTTCAAATATGAGTCACTTTTCCAAGGAAGAGTGGCTTTTTTATTGGAAAATAAATTTTTTTAATTTTCTTTTAAATAAGGAAGGGATTTCAGGGTTTGTATCGAAATCTATATTAACGGAAGTAAAAAGGAATTATTCCTTAAAACAAATTTCTAAAGGAGTGACCTCATGACAAACCCTAATCTAGAACCTACGCCGCCTCAGAAGGAAAAGGTGTATCTTCGCCTGTTGAGCGGCATTGAGAAAGTTGGGAACAAGCTTCCTGACCCGTTCATGTTGTTTGTATATTTATCTGTGTTCATTGTGTTTTTTTCCTGGATGGTATCCAGTCTGGGTGTTACAGTCGAACACCCGAAGAATGGAGAGATATTACCGATCAAAAGTCTCGTCTCAGGAGAGGGACTTCAATATATCCTGACATCGATGCTGGATAACTTTACTGGCTTTGCACCACTTGGGCTCGTTTTGGCGATGATGCTGGGAATCGGTCTTGCCGAAAAAGTGGGATTACTTGAAACAGCCATTAAAAAGACGGTCTTGAACGCCCCAAAAGGCTTGATCACCTATGCTGTTATCATGGTCGGAATCATGGGGAACCTTGCCTCGGATGCCGCATTCGTTATCATCCCGCCGCTTGCCGCCATGATTTTTTACACTGTAGGGAGACATCCCCTTGCCGGTCTTGCAGCAGGCTTTTCCGGAGTGGGAGCAGGATTTACAGCGAACTTCATTATCACGGGAACAGACGCACTTCTTGCCGGTATATCGACCGAAGCGGCAAAAGCGTTTGACGTAACGGTTACACCGGTCGACAATTGGTATTTCATGATTGCATCGGTTGTCCTGTTGACCGTAACGGGAGCTTTTGTTACCGAAAAAATTGTAGAGCCGCGATTGGGCACCTATAAAGGAAAAGTCGATAAGACATTAGAAGAAGAGAGTCCTCTTGAAGGAAAAGGGTTGAGAAATGCAAGCCTTGCCGGATTGGCTTTCATCATTCTGTTGGTCGTGGCGATTGCCTGGCCAGGTTCTCCTTTACGTAATGAGGATGGAGGACTCATTCCTTCTACCTTCTTATCGGGAATCATCCCGATTACGCTTATTTTCTTCATCGTGATCGGTGTGACATATGGGGTGACCGTGGGGAAAATAACATCGTCACGCGATGTTCCGAAATTCATGACCGAAGCGATGGGCGATATGGCCGGTTACATCGTATTGATCTTTGCAGCAGCTCAGTTCATTTCCTATTTTGAATGGACGAACCTGGGTACCTGGGTAGCCGTCAGCGGTGCAGGCTTCCTTGAATCAATCAACATGACCGGCCTTGCCGGAGTCATCGGATTCGTGTTTCTAACCGCCATGCTGAACCTGTTAATATTCAGCGGATCTGCCCAATGGGCGTTGGAAGCACCTATCTTCATTCCGATGTTTGCGTATTTGGATTACCACCCTGCCTTTATCCAGGCGGCATATCGTATTGCCGATTCATCCACAAACATCATCACTCCGATGAATCCATACATCATCGTCATCCTTGCCTTTATGCGGGAATATGACAAGAAAGCAGGACTTGGAACGCTCATTTCCCTGATGCTTCCGTACACAATCGCGTTTTTATCTGTATGGATCGTGCTATTGCTTACATTTGCATTATTGGGGATACCGTTTGGTCCTGGTGTAGGGGTCTATTTGTAAAAGTGCAGGTGGTTAGTCGAGTTGTGTCAGGAACCATAACGGGCAGCCTTACCTTTGCGTATTGCAATCAACTTATCCATTGGAAATAGTGATATGAACCTACACTATAGCGATAAAAAAAGAGATGCCTGTCTAAGGCATCTCTTTCAATTTTATTAATAGGCATTCCTGAAAAACTCAGCCAGCTCCTGACTGTGCTTTTTACGGGCTTTCCGGTGTTCTGCCCGGTTCTTCGCCGTTTCGTTCAGCCATTTTTCTTCTTCTGTTTCCGGTACCACTTCCGGAATCACCACTGGTTTGCCGTCCTCGATTGCCACAAATGTTAAAAAGGAGATCGCTGCGACGGTCGTTTCTCCTGTCAGCAGTACCTCTGACGTGACTTTGACGCCGACTTCCATGGAGCTGCGTCCGGTATAGGTGACGATCGCTTCAAGTGTTACAGCGTCACCTACTTTGATCGGCTGCAGGAAGTCAACAGAATCAGTCGATGCTGTGACGACCGGCTTCCGTGCATGACGGGTGGCCGCGATGGACGCGACGTCGTCTATATAGGCCATCAGTTTTCCGCCGAATAATGTGCCGTGGTGGTTGGTGTCCGGCGGAAGCACATGGGTGGTTTTACTTGTCTTTGTTTCTTTCATGAATTTCTTTTCTCTCAATTCGTTCACCTTCCGTCCATGATAATAAACGTACACTACCTTTTACTATTCACCAAAGACGGAAATTAGAAACATAATCGTGAAATATTTCACCCTGTTTTATAAAAATATACTGACGACGATCGCTGTGATGAAGCTTGCCAGCGTACCAGCTGCAATGGCTTTAAGGCTCAGTTTTGAAACTGTTGGGCGCTGGGAAGGTTCAAGGGAACCCAAACCAACAATTAATTGCCCAATCGATGAAAGATTCGCAAAGTTACATAGCGCAACAGAAAGGATTGCGACTGTTTTTGGCGAAAGCTCATCAATCATCCCTGACAGCTGATCAAAAGCGACAAATTCATTGACGGACAGCTTTGTTCCGATGATGGATGCAGCCCGGAACGCTTCGTCTACAGGAACCCCAACCAGTAGAGCCAGAGGATAGAAGATGTAGCCGAAAATGGTCGATAGGTCTGTATGAACAAGACCGAGTACACCATTTACAAGCGCAAGCACCCCGATAAAGGCAATCAGTAACCCGCCGATATTGATCGCAAGCTGCACGCCGCTGATCGCTCCTTCGGAAATAGCTTCGAATACGTTGGTGTGACCGGTCTTACCTAATGAAATGTCACCATTCGTATTTGATTCTTCCGTTTCAGGCTCCATGATTTTCGCCATGATGAGCGAAACGAGCGGAACACTGAAGACAGATAGAAGCAGATACTTCATCTCGATTCCCATCAAGGAATAGCCGATTAAGATCGCACCGCTTGCAGAGGCTGTTCCCCCGACCATTACGGCGAACAGCTCTGAACGGGTCAGTTTGGCCAGATACGGCTTGACAAGAAGGGGAGCTTCGACCAATCCAAGAAATGAATTCCCGATTGCATTAAAGGATTCCACCTTCGTTGTGCCGAGGATTTTCCCCAATACGATCCCGATATACTTGACGAACAGCGGGATGATGCGTAAATAGTAGAGCGCAGAAATGACGGCAGAAATGAAAATGATGGCTCCAAGCACATTGATCGCAAAGACAAATGTGATGTTGCTTCCTTTTTCAAAGAATCCCCCGAATACGAACATGATTCCTTCGTTACTGTAGTCGATGACTTTTTGGACGCCGAGAGCCGTTTTTTTCAGCAGCGTCTGGCCGAATGGTACTTTTAAGACAAACAGGACAAGAAGGAATTCAAGAGCAATCCCGATTCCCACTGTCTTCCATTTAATTGCTGAGCGGTTGCTGCTCCAAAGCCAGCCAAGGAAGAGAACCCCGGCAAGTGATAATAAACCGAATACTAAATCCATCATGAAACCTCCAGTGAATGACGAACCCTTATAGATCAGATGTCAGACCTTTCGAAAATGAACAAAATAAAAACGTGCATACAGACAATCTCTCATTCTATAAAGAAAGTCTGCATGCACGGAAAAAAGCATGTAACCCGACTTTCCTTATAGTCCGGCAATTTACGGGCGCCGGGTAGAGACTTATGGTCCATATCACCATAGTTATATAAGGAATTCGTATGAAATTTTTAAAATATGTTGTTTACTCTAACACAGAGTCAGAGCCTGATACAATGGATTTTTAAAAGAATATAATGCCAAAAAAGTTGTCTATCTATTGGACTAATTCTGAAATTTTTTCGCGATAACCTGTATGAGTAAAATAAATCCTTCAATAAAAAAGACGGGTATTCACTTCAATTAAAAAAGAGTGAATACCCGTCCCTCGTCATCTATTATTTCGTACGTTCTAATAGGTTTGCCAGAACGTGCTTTTTATAAGATTCAACTTTGCGTTCCTCATAGCGGCGTACGCCTGCTTTTTTAAGTTCTTCCACGTACCAGCCTTTGCTTCCTCTATGCATCATAAAACATCCTTTCTGCTTAGTATTGATTGGAATCTCCGACTAACTCGGGTCGAGAGTTACATTAAGATTGCTTACGGTTGTACATTGTAACATCTGAGTTTTTTCGTTTAAAGGGGTGATCCAGAATTTTTCGGATTCAGGCTTTTCTGAAAATATTTTTGACGAAAAATATATTTTTTTGAAAAAAAGTGATCCAGATCTGATCTTCTTGCGTTAGCTTTATGAAAATTGATAAATATAGTGGAAAAAAGGTTCTTTTGAGGGATGGGAATGGTGAAAGGTGAATTGGGTGCCAGGCACAAATGAAGTGTTTTGTGCCAGGAACCTTCCCCCCTCAATCCAACATTCTTCTTTGAAAGGAGGTGACAAGACGCAGTGCAGAAACGACTTATTGGCGCTTTGCTTTTTCTGGGGGTGCTCGGCGTTCCTACATTTGCTTCGGCGGACAGCGGACTGTTATCGAATGTCACCGATGAAGTGGATACAGTCACGGATGAGGTCATTTCCACCGAGGACGAAGCCAGTCGAGAGGCACCTGCTCCTGACGAGGAGGAGGACAAGCCTGGAGAGGGAAATATCCTTTCTTCAACAATCGATTCGGTGACGGACACGGTTGATCAAACGACCGGAACTGTTTCGAAGACCGTGGATACAACGGTTTCCGAAGCAGGTGATGCGGTGAACCGAACCGTGGACACGGCTGTTGAACCGGTTTCCCGATTGACAGGGGATTCAGCGGCTCCTGTAACGGATATGGTGAAAGAAACGACGAAATCCGTTACGAATACCGTTGAACACACAACCAAAACGGTAACCGGTACAGTCGAAGATACTGCTGAGACAGTGACAGAAACGGTGGATGATACGACGAAACCTGTAACGGAATCATTATCCGATGATGAACCACTGGTAGAAGTCGATGTCGAGGATCCCGAAGTGAAAGTTGACACCGGCATCATCGAGGCCGATGTTTCAGATGAACCGACCGTCAATGTAGAAACTGGAGATCCAGACGAGATTCAGGATTCACCAAATACTACAGAAATTCCTGAAAGTCAGGAAAGGGAAAAGGATGCTCCTGATAAAGAAAATGAAGGAACGTCTGAACTGAGCACAGAAACCAGAATGAACAAAGCCAAACAAATAGAGGAATCCATCACAGCTGCAACAACTGAGACAGCTTCACCTGAAGAAAAGCCAGTGAACACTGGGGCTGTTGATGGACAGGCAGAAGAATCAAAAAATGATTTTCCGCCAATCCCATATAAACAGATGGAACCAGTACTTACCAATTCGACAATCAAAACGGCAAATGGTCATTCAACAAGTACAAACGGAATGGGACAGACTGCCGCTGCAGGAAGTCTGCAGGTTGTCCGTGAACAGGAGGCCGACAATGTCAGTCTTGAACGGGCAGGTTTCAATGGCAA
This sequence comes from Rossellomorea sp. NS-SX7, assembly GCF_052828565.1. NCBI lineage: Bacteria > Bacillati > Bacillota > Bacilli > Caryophanales > Bacillaceae > Rossellomorea > Rossellomorea sp. NS-SX7. Next base: position 304,262 of record NZ_CM128249.1, read on the forward strand.
CGAGAATCTATATTATGATCAGTGGTTAAATGCACCACCGTCGCAGCCACCTCAACCTTCTCTTCTTTTCAAAAGTATATAAACCTAAAAACTTTTAAAAGGAGAGAATATTAAAATGAGAAAAAGCGTATTTAGAACATTAGCATTTACTGGTGGTTTAGCAGCAGCATTAACATTCGGAGGTCAAACAAGTTTTGCGGCAGACAACGATTCTTTACTGGATCGTGACAGCGGACTGGTGGAAGACATCAATATCCTTGATTCTGAAGATGGTCTATTGGAAGGGTTAAACCTTGGAGGATCGGACGATGAGTCGAATTCTGATGTCAACGCAGACGCGGACGCAGATGTCATGAGCGAAACAAAAGTCGATGAAGAAAATGACACGGTTTCTACTAAAAATGGTTCGGAAGCCGAATCCGGTGTAAACGCAGCAGTTGAAGGAGAAGACGAATCAGCGGAAGTGGATGCAGATACAGAAGCTGGCGTCATGAACGAAACAGTGGTGGATGAAGAAAATGATACTTCTATGACTTCAACAGAAGCGGGAGCATCTCAAGACGTGAACGCAGCGGTTGAAGGAGAAGACGAATCAGCGGAAGTGAATGCAGATACGGAAGCTGGCGTGAAAAACGAAACAGTAGTGGATGAAGAAAATGATACTACTATGACTTCAACAGAAGCAGGAGCGTCACAAGACGTGAACGCAGCAGTTGAAGGAGAAGACGAATCAGCGGAAGTGAATGCAGATACAGAAGCTGGCGTGAAAAACGAAACAGTAGTGGACGAAGAAAATGACACTACTTGGACTTCAACAGAAGCAGGAGCGTCACAAGACGTGAACGCAGCGGTTGAAGGAGAAGACGAATCAGCGGAAGTGAATGCAGATACGGAAGCTGGCGTGAAAAACGAAACAGTAGTGGACGAAGAAAATGACACTACTTGGACTTCAACAGAAGCAGGAGCGTCACAAGACGTGAACGCAGCGGTTGAAGGAGAAGATGAATCAGCGGATGTTGGAGCAATGACGGATGCTGGAATCATGAATGAAACGATGGTCAATGAAGAAGACGAATCTGTTTCATCAAAAACTGCCGGTAACCTTACTTCAGGACTAAATGCTTCAGCTGCCAATGAAGACAGTGAAGTGATGGCTGATGCAATGACTGATAATACTGGATGGGTTATGTTCGAAAACAATGAAGAAAATAATTCTTCAAGTGCAGCAATCGGTACTGAATCCATGAATGGTTTCACTCTTGGAGCGATGGACCGTGAGGACGGAGAATCTTCCAAAGTAGACGCTATGAACGATACTTCCCTTATGACAATGGTAGAAAACAGTGAAGATTCTTCTAAATTTGCTGCAGAAGCAGGCAACGATCTTATGCTTGGTGCAATGACTGAAGATGAAGATGGAGAATCTGCTGCCATGGTCATGAACAACGTTGATGCGGCACTATGGGCTGAATCGATGGAAGATGGGGAAGAAGAGGTTAGAAATGCCGGTCTTTCAGCTGGTACTGACACTGCTTTGAACTTCCTTTCTTCTGATGAAGATCGCGAATCTTCCCTTCTTTCCAATCTTGGTGTAAATGCTGATGCAAACTACACAGAGTGGGAAAACGAAGAGGATGAAGGTCGTGAATTCAACCTTGGTCTTTCAACCGATCTTGGTCTAAATGCTATGCAGTCTTCTGAGGGTGGTTTTGACTTGGGGCTGTAAGGAATACAGAAAGGAATGATCCATTGCGGATCATTCCTTTTTATTTGACTCTCACTATTGAACTGCCTTTTTAAGCTCAAGCTCTTCTTTTTCGAACCTCTCAAACATGATGTAGAATAAACCGGCACTAACAAGCGCAAGCAATGACAAGATGATAAACGTCCAGTCATATCCTACATACAATGAGAGTGTGATCGACAGCGGTGCGATCGTTCTTGCAATCGTAAAACGAAGGCTGGCCGCTGCAAAGTACTGTCCTCTCATGTGTTCAGGAGCAAGCTTTGACACGAAGCTCTGCTGGATTCCTGCCGTCATGAGCTCTGCGAATGTAAACACCGCCATCGCCGCGATAAAGATCCAAACGGAGCTCGACTGCCCGAACATTAAGATAGATACGGCATAGATCACGGATGACAGGATGAACACATTCCGCTCACGGAACTTGGTGATCCAGCGGGTGATGACGACTGTCAGAAGCGCAACAAGAAATCCGTTTTCCGAGAGGATCAACCCGAAGATCTGTTCACTGACAAGTGTCAATGACCAGTCACCGACACTAAATAGCGTAGCCTGATCCATTACATCTTTAATATACACAGGAATCAGCAAGTCGAGCTGCATGAATGTCTGTCCGACAAGAATTCCTGCAAGAATGAATAATAAGAACGTCTTGTCCTTGAAAATAACACCGTAATCCTTAAACTGTTCAGACAATACACGATGCCAGGCTTTCTTTTTACCTTCCGTCACAAGAAGCTTGCTTCGATCGGCAGGTGCGGTTTCCCGCGTCATTTTATATAAAAGAAAGGCGAGTCCCATGCAAATGACTGCCGCAGCAACCAGAAGCTGGAATCTGTAATGTACATAGAAAATTCCGCCTAAAATCGGTCCAACGACCACTGCTATGTTGATGGATGTGTAGAACACGGCGAATACGTGGCTTCTGTCTTTCTCATCTACTACATCGGCGACCATTGCCTGACTTGCAGGCCAGTAAAATGAACCGAATACCCCCACCAAACTGAAACAAATGAATCCTATAAGTGCAGAATCAAGCCATGGCGAGCTTGCCAGGCCGAAGATTAAAAAAGCAAACCCCTGTCCGAAGGCGGAAATGACCATCATGGTCTTCCGTCCGAACCGATCCGCGCAATATCCGCCCATCAGGTTGGCGGCTACCGCAAACACTTGAGAAAGAACCAATAATAAACCTGCTGTCTGTTTCCCGAACGCTTCTGTAAAATAAATCGTCAAAAACGGAAAGAACATCCAGAATGTGATGTTGATCGCTGCTTCCCCAAATAGACGGACCTTCAGGTTTCGGTCCCAATCACGTATCTTCATCTATTTCTCCCCCCTTTTGAAACCATAGATGAACTAGAATATCATAGCCTGATAATTCGAAATAGACAAGATGGACTTACTGGAATTTACAAATGATTTAAAAACGGCCTCTAAGACGCGGATCACAAAGGTTTTGAATAGAGTAATGTATCAGCAGGGAAAGGATGATGGGAGGTGAAAGGTGAGATTATCGTTCTGACCGGCGCATGGATTCAGGTGCTGGGTACAGTGATTGCAGCAATCGGGGAAACGATCCTGGTAAAAGAAGAGCATATCGGGTTTCGGCTGGTTTCAATCGGCAATGGTTTCGAAGCTGTGGGGAATTCACTGCAGGCCGCCGGGGGAGAAAAAGCATCGCGTGGATCCGACGGGGAGCGACTCAGGATAACCGGAGCCTGGGTTCAAGCAGCAGGGAATGTAACAAATGTCCGGGCAGCAGAGCTTCAATTTTCAGGGGAAGAAGTCAAAGGGTTAAAACTGGACGTGATTGGTGATAGTGTCCAGTCGATTGGAGCTGAGTTGGAAGCGTATGGAGCGAGTCTAGGAGATGCCAGGTTCAAAAAGCTTCTAACAACAGGAAATACCATTCAGTCGCTCGGTGCAGCACTTGAAGCAATCGGAGAAACCTTTATTTTGAAAGGAGAAAGGGAGATTGGCCTGCAAATCACGGCATTTGGCAGTTACGCACAGGCGGCAGGAGCGACAATTGCGGCGGTGGCGTTGACGAAGGAGTATAGTGATGATGATGGTGAGTGTGAAAAAAAGAAATTGACTGAATAACTTTCGTGGGAATATAAAATGGAGATTATTGAAAATCACCGGTGTTAAAAGATTATGGATGGAAAGTGGAAGATTATTAGATGAAACTAAAAGATTATTTATTGAAACTAAAAGAATAGGGAGCAAAACTCAAAGATTATTGACTAAAACTCGAAGATTAATCAATTAAATTCAAAGATTTTCCTGAGAACAGCATGGTTTAGGACTATAATTTAAAGTTTCTTCGTATGAATTCCATACTTTATGAATTACACTCTAAAAGGGTAAGCGAAATCCAGCGATCAAGGCATTGTTTTTAAAATAAGCAATCATTCGTCCATTTTTTAGCCAAGCACCAACCTACAAAATTGTTCAACACATAAAGCAGCCCATTACACATACATGAAAAATCCCAAAAGGCATCGCACCTTTTGGGATTTCTTTTTTACATGAAATTAAAACGCCCAGCCGCCGTCACGGAATACAGGCTCAGTGGAACCGTCTTCTTTGATTCCATCAATGTTCATTTTGTCTGAACCAATCATGAAATCAACGTGGGTGATACTGTTGTTCAGGCCATTCTGATCAAGCTCTTCCTGGCTCATTTTCTTACCACCTTCGATACAGAATGCATACGCATTACCGATGGCAAGGTGGTTTGAAGCATTCTCGTCAAACAATGTGTTGTAGAAAAGGACGTTAGATTGAGAGATTGGCGATTTATGAGGAACAAGGGCGATTTCTCCAAGGTAGTGAGAACCTTCGTCCGTTTCGACAAGACGCTTCAGGATTTCTTCGCCTTCTTCCGCCTTCACATCAACGATGCGTCCGTTTTCGAATGTAAGTGTGAAGTTATCGATCACGTTACCGCCGTAGCTTAATGGTTTCGTGCTTGATACCGTCCCGTTTACACCTGTTTTCAGAGGAACAGTGAAGACTTCTTCAGTCGGCATGTTCGCCATGAACTCTACACCTTGCTCATTGACACTGCCTGCCCCTACCCACAGGTGGCCTTTAGGAAGCTCGATTGTAAGGTCGGTGCCAGGTGCAGTATAGTGCAGTTTTTGATAGTTCTTTTCGTTCAGGTATTCTACCTTTTCGTGAAGTGCTGCATCATGGTCCTTCCAAGCTTGAACAGGATCAGCCTGATCTGCACGGACAGCTTTGAAGATCGCATCCCATAATAAGTCCACTTGCTCGTCTTCAGAAGCATCCGGGAATACTTTCGCAGCCCAGTCCTTAGAAGGAGCTGCGAGTACACACCAGCTTACCTTGTCGGATTGGATGAACTGACGGTATTTGGACATCGCTTTACCTGCAACCTTCTGGAAGTTGGAGATGCGCTCAGGGTCGACTCCTTTAAGAAGGTCAGGACTTGAAGATACGATGCTCATGAACGCAGCGCCGCCTTCGGCAAGCTCTTCTACTTCACGTGCTTTCCATTGCGGGAACTCCTGGAATGCTTCATCCGGTGCAAGGTCGTATTTTGTACGGTTCACCACATCGTCGTTCCAGTTCAGGTACACATGCTTCGCGCCTACTTCATAGGCTTTTTTAACCACTAAACGAACAAATTCAGCTGCATCGATGGATGTGTTGATCACCAATGTCTGGCCTTTTTGTACGTTTACACCGACTTGAACGGCAAGACTTGCGTACTTTTCAAGGTTTTGTTGAAAGTTAGACATAATATGTATTCTCCTTTTTTCAGAATGTTCTATTACAATTCAATTGTATCAGTGCCATCAGGGTTTGCAAGTGTTTTCAACCGACATTAATAGACGATGTCCGCTCAAGGGCTGCAGGGGATTATGAACGTTCTTTAACAATCCTTTGAAAGCGTCGACAAGAAAGGGACGGCTGGCTATAATGAACGTGGTTCCATTTACACCGCTCTTTTCGAAGCCATTGATGGCTTACAGGCACAAATATACCGGAACTTAAGATGACCGTGGACAGCTTAATGTTGTGTCTGAAAAGGGTAGACGATCAATAACTATTTTTTTAAAATGAATGGGGGAAACCTGGTTGGCTTGGAATGTACTATTATTGAGAATGTCCGCTGTTTATGCATTTATCGGGGCCTTTATGGGATCTCATATGGCGGGAGCAGGGTCTTACGCATTTAAACCCATCCATGCTCATATCCTGGTAGTCGGATGGCTGAGTCTGTTTGCTTTTTCATCCTATTACCGCTCCTATGAAGTGCCGAAGACGTCCAAACTTGCTGCCTTTCATGTTTGGACCGCCATCATCGGGACGTTCGGCCTGACGTCGGGTATGTGGTTTTACAATCTTAACCCGATCAATCTTCCGGGTACATTTACGATGGTCTTTTATATAGTGGGCGGAAGTACGCTGCTATTGAGCTTCTTTTTGTTTGTATTGATGACGTTTAAGTATAGTAAGAGTAAAGGTTAAGGGGAAAGCCTGTTTTTCCGGTTTCGGGGAGACGGGTTTTTTGTTTGAAGGAGGGCATGGCGGTGCCCGGCACAAGAGTGCCCGGCACGTATCTGATAGGGGGTTAATCTGCTTCCGGACGCTGCTGTTCCTGAAAAAGGATGCGGTACTCCATAGGATTTGTGACGAGGTCGGCGAGCGTATAGCCGTCAAGCACGGCAAGGTAAGCGTTCAGCGCTTTCGCCAGGACGTGTTTAAGACCGCAGACCGGTGTGATGACGCAGCTGTTATGTTTGCTGAAGCATTCGACCAGTTCAAAGTCTTCCTCCGTTTTTCGTACGAGTTTACCGATGTTGATATCAGCCGGGTCTTGGGCAAGCTTTATGCCGCCGTATCTGCCGCGGATGGTTTCAATGATCCCCATTTTTCCTAATTCATACGTAACCTTCATCAGGTGGTTTTTTGATATCTGGTAAGAATCTGCAATTTCTTTTATGGTAGAGAGTTCGGTCTTTGGCTTAGATGCCAGATAGATCAGGACTCTCAGTGAATAGTCAGTGTATAGTGTCAGTTTCATATGGATTCACCTTTTCCTTCCCATGATTTCATTATACTGATCAGGAACGTATGTGTCTAAATAATGTATGTAATTGTGTCTAATCTGTTAAAGGTGTATTTGAAATATTGCTTTAAAAGGGTGTTGGGTGTAAGTTAAAGATGTATTTAAAATATATCTTTAGAGGTGAATGTATAATGCTATCTCAAAAAACCATTGATATCGTGAAATCCACCGCACCCGTTTTAGAAGTGAAAGGGACAGAAATTACTTCTGTATTTTATAAAAATATGTTCTCAAACCACCCTGAATTATTGAACATTTTCAACCATGCCAACCAAAAGAAGGGAAGACAGCAAACGGCGTTAGCGAATACGGTCTATGCTGCTGCGCAAAACATCGATCGATTAGAAGTGTTACTGCCGGCTGTAAAGCAGATTGCTCACAAGCATAGAAGTTTAGGGATCAAGCCTGAACAATATCCGATTGTGGGGGAACACTTACTCGGTGCGATCAAAGAAGTCCTTGGCGATGCAGCAACGGATGAAATCATCGAGGCTTGGGCGGATGCTTACGGCGTGATCGCCGGGGTCTTCATCGATGTAGAAGAACAGATGTATGTGGAAGCGGAGCAAAAAGAAGCTGGATTCCGGGACTTCAAACCATTCGTTGTCGCGAAAAAAGTGAAAGAAAGCGATGTGATCACATCCTTCTATCTGAAACCGCAGGATGGAGGAAAGGTTCCGGCATATTATCCAGGTCAATACATTTCAGTTCGAGTGACGATACCAGGTCAAAAAAATACACATATCCGTCAATACAGCTTATCTGGTGCCAATAAAGAAGAGTTCTTCCGCATTTCAGTAAAGAAAGAAGCGGAATTTGACCCGAATGGGATTGTATCCACATTCCTGCATGATGGAGTCCAGGAAGGAAGCGTCATCGAAGTGAGCGCTCCTGCGGGTGATTTCTACTTGAATCAAGGAAACACGGAAGGCAGAGTTGCATTCATTTCTGGAGGCGTGGGGATCACACCAATGATGAGTATGCTTGAAACGATTGCTGAGACGACTCCGAATCGTCCAACAGCATTCATTCATGCAAGTAAAAATGAAGGCGTCCAGGCATTCAGAAATGAGATCGACGGGTTGATGGAAGTGCTTGAAAACGGAGAAGCATGCTACATTTTAGAAAACCCTGATAATGTTTCTCTTTGCCACTTCTCAGGCTATGTGAACAAAGAAATTCTCTCAACATATGTTGGCCGCGATACAGAATGTTACGTCTGCGGACCTGCACCATTCATGAAGGCTGTAATCATGACGTTGAAAGAAATCGGTCTTCCTGAAGATAAAATCAAATTTGAATTCTTTGGTCCTTCCATGAATTTATCTACTGTGGATGAGAAAGAAAAAGTAAGGTCTTAATGACGAAAAAACAAGCATCAGGAATGTTTCCTGGTGCTTGTTCATATTTAAAATCGATGCTCGTCGTGATCGACTCTGTTTTTAAACGCCTCCTGAGTGACAATCAGTTCTTCGTCGCCAGGCGGTTTTTCTGTATGTCGTTCGGAAGTGCTGTTTTGAGGGAAATTACCCGGATGTCCTTTTTTCTTCGCTTCAAACGATTTTCCGCGTGCCATATGAAACACTCCTTTCATTGGGTCATAACCGTAGTTTTTCCTTGGGGAATGAAATTATGTAGGAGTGAAATGTTGGTAAAGAGTGGGGGTGGTATCCGACTGAACGCTCAATCAACAGTTGTTGCTTTATCGTCAAACTTTATCCCGGGCAAAAAACGGTTTTCGTATACACTAGTAGTAACAAGTGGCCAGCCACACGTCTTTGGATTTTCAGCCAGACCCACTGAATTCTTAACAGGAGGGGTTTACATGGATTTTTCGATGATTATTTCTGAACAAAGGATCAAAAAGGCTCAGGAGGATGGGGAGTTTGACAATCTTCCCGGCTATGGGAAACCGCAGAATTTCGACGAAGACTTATCGATCCCGCCGGCTCTCCGGATGGCGCACAAGATCATGAAGAATGCCGGCTATTCCACAGAGGAAATGGAAATCAAGAAAGAAATGATGAGGATCGAGGATCTCATCCGCGTTTGTGAAGATGATACGGAAAAAGAAGAGCTGCAGAAGAGCCTTAATGAAAAAATGGTGAGATACAATTCGATGCTGTCGAAGAGAAGGGTGAAGACGAACAGCTCGATGTTTAAGAATTATGAGCAGAAAATCGAAAAAAAGCTGCTGTAACAGGAAAAATCCCGTTCTATCATAGAGCGGGATTTTTGGTAGATAGAGCTGTTATTTGATTGGTTTTGGCTTGGTTTGGAACATTGTATCTTCCAAGCCCCAAGCGATATCGTTTCCGTACGGGTCGTTTATGCTGACGATTGGAGCGACACGGGTGATCACTGGCACCATCTCTCCTTCATAGTTTATTTTAATCATTCCCATCACAAGGGCCATATTCTCTCCGTTAACTCCATAAATTTCCTGTATTTTTAAAGGTTGGAGCATAGGGTTGAACATGACTTCCAATAAATAGCGTTTTGATGGATCCTTCCTTGGAAGAGTGATGGAATAGTTTCCTTCCTTGTCAACTGTTCCAGTGCCTTCAGCAGTGATTTCTGTGCTCGCTTCCGCCTGCCAGTGGATAATGGTGCCGTATTTGCTAGAAAGATCTCCGTATTCCTTGATACTCGCATAAATCACGGAATTTTTCGGGAGGTTGCTCGTTCCTTCTATAACCAATTCCTCTGATTTCAGGTTTACCTTCCCGTCCAGTTTCACGACTTTTCCTGCATTCTGATTGGCTATCAACTCAGGCTCGGCAGCCCACTCGATTCTGCAGCCTGATAAGAAAAGGCCACTCAAAATCATGAGTGTAACAGCCACCCTAAATCGTCTCATTATGCTTCCCCCTTTCACGACTGGTAAGGGTAAACAAGTGATCGACAGTTGCAGATGGCGGCTCCTGCCTAACCATTTTTTCCTTCGTTTTTGTCAACGGCTTCCCTTCCAAAAACACTTCCTTTAAAACAGAATTGATTTCATTCACACAGAATATCGATATCGCAAAGAAAGCCAGCGGAGATAGAAGCAGCCATGGATAGAGATGGATCTGATAAATATTGATGCTCATGGTTGCTGCCCAATCATTGATGAATGAGAAATATTCGGGACGATGTTCCATGATGCCGAATTCAGCAATTCTCAGCCCCCCCAGGCAGATGTGCAGGATCCCCAGTTGAATAAGTAGATAGAGGGTCTGTGCCAATTGCTCTGAAAACATCACGATGGCATGGCGGCTGAATTGGGAGCGTAGGTGTCTCTTGATAATAAAGAACCTGCCGGCACCAATCTGCCTTGAAACCGTGATGAAATCATTTTTAAGGAACTCTCTCATTTCTTCCCCGATATACATTCCAAGCGACGGTATGACAATGATTGAGATCACGATGACTTGGATAAAGAGAAATTTCATGGAGTAAAGGGATCCTGCCTCAAATGCGCGCTGCAAAGGAGTCAGAAGAACAAAGGCGATGATGGCAAGCGGGATGAAATTAAAAGTGTCACCGAGACCTTTAAAGATCTGACGAATCCAATTGGGAAGAAACGTATAAACCAAACCAAAAAGGAAGCCGCCTGACATGCGGAGTAGTGCAATCGCTATCGCCGAGAGAAGTGTGTACTTTGCGCCTGCTATCAGCACGAAGAAGACGTTCCTCCCTAACTTATCACTCCCCATCGGCTCCATCTCAGATGGCGTGTAAGGAGGGGACGCGACCAATCTGCCGGTCTCTTCGTCCTTGAGGTAAGACGGACCTTCTTCAAATAGATGCGGATGTGTGGAAGGGAGGATAAAACTCCCGGCAATCAGAATCAGAAGGAATCCGATCGGTATCCATAATCGTAAATGGCGGATGATCATAAAGATTGCACCTCCTCATGGGGCAGCCATTTTTTCAACAGAAGCGCGCCCAGGCTGAACACAATGAAAAATGGAATATAAATCATCAGCATTCCAATGAAGAAAGCACTCGGGTTACGTTGTGAAACGTCCAGGAGGACATTCATGAAACCGTTGATATTAAACAGGATTTCGATAATCAACAGATTCGACAGCATCAGAAGGAATATGGGCTTGATATGAAAATAGAAATGGAGCCAGACATTCCGGAACAGATGCACCCAGATCGTATACGCTTTAGAGAAACCTTTGGAAAAAGAGTATTCCACATAAGGCTTTTCTTCTTCTTCCCTGAGCTGAAAAAGGAAATTCTTGGTCAGAAAAGCGATCGGCATGATCGCTAAGCAAATGATAGGAAGTAAATACACTTTTTCCTCGCCTAATGTGTAAATATCAAACAATAGGATATGTGTCTTTTTGAAAAACCAGATGATAAACAGCTGAATGAAGACGATGATCAGAACATCGGGCAATGAATCAAATAGATCCATGATCTTTACACACAGCTTGAACAGTTTCTTTGGAAGAAACATGAACAGATAACTGAGAAGTGTAGAAATCGCCGCAGCACCTAAGAAAGCAAGAAATAATAGAAGGAAAGAGTAGCCGAAAAGCTGAAAGAATAGTGGGTAGATCGGATATTTCTTTGGGTCAGGGTCTGCTCCCACTTCAATGATGATGGAAGAAGGGTTCATCAGCTGCCTGACTGTCTCGGATAAGGTGTGGACATACTTCCCCATCATGATCACCAACTCAGTGTCATAAGAGAGGAGGACCCCCGCACCGCTGAATAGAAACAAGCCCGCACATGTCAGTAAAAACTGGGCGGGCATCGTAATGTACCTAATTGGTTTCATCTTGTACCCCCTGAATTTTTATCTCTATGAGTAAAGTATAAATTTATATGTCAAAAATTACAAAATATTTATAAAATTATTACAATATAAATAAATGTTTCCTTATAGACTTATCCATTTGGACAAATAATTCAGGCTACATAGAGGAAATATAAAAAACCCCCTGCTTATGATAAGCGGGGGGTTCGTTGAATCTCTTTATTTCTCTACCTGCTCTCCATCCGGTTTGAACAGAAAGTAAGAGATGATGCCCGATAATAAAGTGCCGCCGAGTACAATCAGGGTCCGGGTGTCTTCAGGAACCTCTGTATAGGCTTTAGCCAGATAAGAGTTCCCCACCAGGAACACGACGAGCATGATCGGAATCGTGATGATGAGTCTTCTTTTCAAAACGCCACATCCTTTAGTTCTTCTTCCTTAAGTTTATCATATCCTGACTGGTGAAATATCTACAATCCGATGACAAGTATCTCTCCACACAAAAAAGGACAGCCCTTTCAAAAGTTAAGGACTGTCCCAGAGAGATTATTGTTTGATACTGTGTTCAATCCGTTCGGTGCTTTCAGCAGTATCCTGGATGTAACGGGCAATGGTTTCATTGTCCTGATTCAATGTTTCGATTGTCGCGCTGATTTCTTCAAGGCCGGCACTGGATTGTTCTATCACGGCAGCAAGCTCTTTAGTGGAAAGTTCGACCTCGCCGGTTTGTCCCTTAACAGAAGTGGCGGTTGATGATAAACGCTGGAATTCCTTTGATATGCTATCAAGTTTTTCACGAAGTGTCGCGAAGTATTCGGTTACTTCGCCGGTAGCCGACACGTTTTCATTAAGCTTGGTTGAACTCATGGACATGATTTCAAGGGCTGTTGAGTTGACTTCGTTAACGGAAGTTAGATTATCGTTGATCCGGGTTGCCGTGTTCCTTGTGATTTCGGCAAGCTTGCGGATCTCATCGGCAACGATCGAGAAGCCTCTTCCAGCTTCGCCGGCCCGAGCTGCTTCAATCGATGCGTTCAAAGCGAGCAGGTTTGTTTGATCGGTGATGTCCTGGATGCTCCCGATGAATGAGTTTGTTTCTTCGATCTTCTTGGTCAGTTCCTTGAAGGTGCTGCTCAGCCCTTCGATGATGTTTTTGAGCTCAGTCATGTTGTCATGAAGGTACGTGACGCGTTCGTTTCCAGAGAGAGCGAGACGGTTGGCATCATCTGAATGAAGGGCCAGGTCGTTGGAAAGGTGAGTGACTTCCTCCATTTTTGTCATGGTCATGGCTGCAACAGAAGCAATATTGTTGATTTGATCACTTTGCGTCTGGCTGCCCGCAGAAATTTCAGTAACAGCGGTTCTCATTTCGTTATGCGATACGAGATGGATTTGAATCTGATCGTTAATCTGTTTGATACTCGTTGAGATCGTCGTCAACTCTTTTGCAAAGAGGGCACGCTGATCATCTTTTTTTCTGCTTTCCTCTTCCGTTCTGTGCAGAAACTCCTGGATCTGGATGGATTGCTTTTTGTTTAGATGGATGACGACACCAAGCACGATCCCTGTTAGCAGATAAGTCAGCATGGCGGGCATGAACAGCTCGTTGAACAGAATGTCATCGGCAGGTGCAAAGACTTTGTTCAGCACAAGGATGATCAGTCCCGACACATAGCCGATAGCGAATATGACGGTGCGGAAATGGATGGCTGACAAGACAGCCATAAGCGTCAAGATCACCATGTTCTTAGCGTTCGCCCCATCTGTCAGCAGCCAGATGAGCATAATGACATAAATGGTCGGAATGCTGAAATAGACATACAGTTGAGGCTTTTTCATCATCACTTGCAGAACGATAAAATAGACAACTAAAAGAATCAGCTGTGAAGCAAATACCGAGGTGGGAATGATGCCAGATTGGTTCAGGATGGAGTAAGCCAGACCCGACAGCAGGCTTACCGAATACGTGATCAGTAGTAATAGGTTCTTCCGTTTCGTATCGGAAATCTTCATTTCTTCAGGTGTCACAATGTTTCTCTCCTTTAATATGTAAAATATACCCCTCTTTCCTATATGTATCGGTCTGAAAATTGCAACTTTTATACTATATCTAGAATTATTTTTACGATTGAAAGCCCGTCCCTCGCTGCATTATAGCAGCGAGGGACGGGCTTTTTAAAAAAGTTAAAGGAATGGATGTTTTGTCCGATAGTAAAAGTAGACTACTACAAAGAGTAAGGTGGACAAAACGATGGATAAAACGTCAGTAATTGGAGTCATTTTAGGGTTGGTTGCCGTTGGAGTGGGGATGTTTTTCAAAGGCGTGAGCCCGGTAGCCCTCGTTAACCCTGCAGCCATTTTAATCATCCTGCTTGGAACGGCGGCAGCCGTCACCATTGCATTTCCGACACATGAAATAAAAAAAGTCCCGAAATTATTCGGCATGCTTTTTAAAGAGCAAACGGTACAGGACCCTAAAGAAGTCATCCGGTACTTCTCAGAGATTGCAGATATCGCACGTAAAGAAGGACTGCTTGCATTGGAATCAAAATCCCAGGAAGTAGAGGATCAGTTCCTGAAGAATGGTCTTTCCCTTGCAGTCGATGGACAAAGTGCGGATTACATACGTGACGTTCTTCATGAAGAAATCGATGCGATGGAAGAGCGGCACAGTGCTGGAGCGTCGATCTTTTCGCAGGCGGGGACCTATGCCCCGACACTAGGGGTGCTTGGTGCCGTTATCGGTTTGATTGCAGCACTTGGCAATATGGAGAACACCGAGGAGATGGGCCATGCGATTGCAGGGGCCTTCATTGCAACGCTGCTCGGGATATTCACCGGTTACGTATTGTGGCATCCTTTTGCCAACAAGCTGAAGCGCAAGTCGAAGCGGGAAGTGCAGTTGAAAATGATGATGGTAGAAGGCATTCTTTCCATTATAGAAGGAGAGAGCCCTAGGGTCATCGAGCAGAAGCTTGCCTCTTATTTACCGGCAAGTGAGCGGCTGCTGCTGATGGAGGGGGAAGCAAATGAGACGGCGTAAAAAGAACCACGATGATGAACATATGGACGAATCCTGGCTCATCCCCTATGCGGATTTGCTGACTCTTTTATTGGCGCTGTTCATTGTGCTTTATGCCTCGAGCTCGGTGGATGCCCAGAAATTCAAGGAGCTGTCGAGAGCTTTTAATGAAGTGTTTACAGGAGGCACCGGGATCATGGAACATCAAAGCCCCGTTGAGCCTCCGCAGAAAAATGAGGAAGAAGTGAAGTCCAGCGCGGCAGCGGATACAGAAGAAAAAGCGGACCTCAATAAAGAAGAAATCGAGCGCCAGGCGTTTCTGAAGGATCAGGAAGAATTGAAAGAAATCCAGAAGAAAGTCAATGAATACATTAAGACGAATAATTTAGAGCTTCAGTTTGTGACGAAGCTGACGGATGAAGGACTGCTGCTGACAATCCGGGACAATGTGCTTTTTGCTTCGGGGTCCGCGGATGTAAACAGCAATGACTTGAATGTGGCTAGGGAACTTTCTGAGTTACTGGAGATGAACCCGCCTAGGAACATCATCATCTCGGGACATACCGATAACGTCCCGATCCGGAACGCTGAGTTTGATTCAAACTGGGAGTTAAGCGTGATGCGTGCCGTGAACTTCATGAAACTCATTCTTGAGAATAAGGATTTGAACCCGCAATGGTTCAGTGCGAAGGGATTCGGAGAATTTGAACCTGTCGGGGATAATGCCACTGCTGACGGCCGTTCATTGAACCGCCGGGTGGAAGTCCTGATTTTACCGCGGGTAACGGAGTAAAAGTGAATATGGTATGGCTTTTGGCCCGGAACTGCTTGGAAGAGTGGTTTCGGGTCTTTTTGTTTTGATGAAGGAAGGGGGGAGAGGGACAAACAAATTCTATGTTTCACGCACCCAATTTCAGGGAAAAGAGTCAAAAGACTGGGAGGTTCAGTGTATGAATTTCCGGGAAAAATTCGGGTTGAATCGCCCTGTTACATAAGTCTTTCTTTGTACATACATATATTTTTACTCAAAGGAACCGGCATGCAGGCATTGGATTTATTTTATTTGAGGAGGGGTTCGATTGGAGAATTTTTTTGACATCATAGGGAAAATATCGGCCTGGTTATGGGGGCCGCCTTTAATCATCGTCCTGGCAGGGACGGGGTTGTATATGACGTTTTTGCTGAAGTTCATTCAGTTCCGTTATCCACTGTACATATTCAAGCAGACGGTCGGCAGTGTATTCAGTAAGAAGAAGCCTAAAGGGGAAGGGACTGTCACGCCGCTTCAGGCATTAACGTCGGCTCTGTCCTCGACGATCGGGGCCGCCAATATCGTCGGTGTCCCGGCAGCGATCATGTTCGGGGGACCGGGTGCGGTGTTCTGGATGTGGTTCATCGCCTTGATCGGAATGGCACTTAAATTTTCTGAGAGTGTGCTGGCGGTCAGATATCGTGAGAAGAATGAAAAAGGTGAATTTGTCGGCGGGCCGATGTATTACATGCGAAATGGGCTGAATATGAAATGGCTTGGTGTCTGGTTTGCCTTTGCCCTTATGATCGAGTTGATCCCGAGTGTCATGGTCCAGGGGAACTCGGTTGCGGCAACGGTGGAGGAATCATTTCATGTAAGCGGGCTGGTTACAGGATTGATCATGGCCTTTATCGTGGTACTCATTGTATTCGGCGGAATCAAGCGGATCGGGAAGGTGACGGAGATATTTGTCCCTTTCATGGCTCTGATTTATGTCGGAGCAGCGCTGGTGATCATGTTTATGAACATCGGTGCGATTCCGGAGTTCTTCAGCCTGATTATAGGCAACGCATTCCAGCCGATGTCCGCGATGGGCGGATTTGCCGGGGCAGCGATTGCCGAAACGATCCGCTGGGGCTTTGCACGCGGATTGTATTCGAATGAAGCGGGACTGGGGACAGCACCGATTGCCCACGCTGCCGCAAAGACAGATCACCCGGTAAGGCAGGGTTTATGGGCGATCGTCGGAATCGTGATCGATACGCTGATTGTTTGTACTGCAACGGCGTTTGTCGTCCTGTCTTCAGGTGTGTGGACGGCTGAGGATGCTCTGGATGATCCTTCAGCCCTGACCACAGAAGCATTCACTCAATACTTCGGGTCCTTCGGAGGCATTCTCGTAACGGTTTCCTTGATCTTCTTTGTGCTATCGACGATCATTGTCATCGTCTATTATGGGGCAAAGCAAGCTGAATTCTTATTTGGATGGAAAGCCGCTCAAGGCATTAAAGTTGTGTATGTCGCGGCGATTGTCCTTGGTTCGGTTGGTGCAGCCAAAACGATCTGGCAGTTCCTTGATTTGGCCCTTGCCGCCATTCTGATCCCAAATATTATTGCCGTCCTGCTTTTAAGTAAAGAAGTGAAGCGGTTGACGAACGAGTTCTTCACCTCTGATCAATATTATCTAAAGGATGTTGGTAAGGTGAAGAAAGACAAAAGAATAAGCTGATCGAAAAAAATAGCCTGACCGGGTCAAACGTCAGGCTATTTTTCTTGTCTGAAATAAAACAAAAGTTTAGAATATTAACAAAAGTTATATTTTTACAGGGGAGTGGGAGCCAGTGAATGAGAAGGAAAAGCTCTTGTTGACATTGGTTGAAGAAAACCCGTTTATGAGTCAGCAGGAGCTGTCTGAGAAAAGCGGGTTTTCGCGGTCGGCTGTTGCCGGGTACATATCGAATCTTACGAAGGAAGGCAGGATTCTCGGACGTGCTTATGTGCTTCCGGGGAAAAATGGTGTCACCTGCATAGGCGGTGCGAATATCGACCGCAAGCTTCAGCTTCACGATGAATTGATTCCTGAGACCTCCAATCCTGCTCAATCCAGTCAAGCAAGTGGCGGAGTCGCCCGCAACATCGCAGAGAATCTGGGGCGTCTTGGCCTTCAGTCCTGTCTTTTGACAGTGGTCGGGGATGACACCGAAGGCAGCTGGCTGCTGAATCAGACGAAGAACCATGTCGATGTTTCCTCTTCCATCAGTCTATTTAAAGAAACGACCGGCACATATTCGGTCATCTTGAACAAACAGGGGGAGATGATGTTTGCGCTTGCCGACATGGACCTTTATGAGAGCGTTGACATCGGATTCATCGAAAAGAAGTGGGGGGTGATTGCCTCTTCTGAAATGGTGATACTGGATACCAACTTTCCGGCAGAGGTTATCCACTATATTATCCGGAGGTGCCAGGCAGAAGAAATCCCTTTGACGATTGTACCGGTGTCTGCGCCGAAAATAAAGAAGCTGCCGTCATCTTTGGAAGGGGTCACCTGGTTCGTTTGTAACAAAGGAGAAGCAGAAGCGTACCTGGGTATGACGATTGAATCGGAGGGAGATTATTTTAAGGCGGCAAAAATGCTCACTCAAAAAGGGGCGGAACGAGTGGTCATTACAAGAGGGGATCAGGGGCTGGTTTATTATACTGTATACAAAGAAGCCAGTGCCATCCTTCCTCCTCAAGTGAAGGTCGTCGACGTCACCGGGGCGGGGGATTCACTTGTCGCAGGGATCATCTATGGATATATCAAAGGGTCTGATACCGACGGGGCATGCAGGATCGGTGTCACCTGTTCATCATTGACGCTGCAATCCGCCCATACAGTGAGCCCTTCCCTTACAAAAGGGAAGCTTCAGAAGCATTACAATCTGTATAATTAAGCGCTTTGGGCAGACAGCCCATCATTAAAGGAAGCGGGGGAGAACAATGAATATCAAACCATATATTGAATACTCAGAAGAAGTCATACAGGGAAAAAAGAGCGGAAAAGCAATTGTGGCGTTGGAATCGACGATCATTTCACACGGCATGCCCTACCCTCAAAATGTACAGACGGCACGCGAAGTCGAAGATATTATCCGTGCCGGGGGAGCAGTGCCTGCTACGATTGCGATATTGAATGGGAAAATAAAAATCGGGCTGTCCCATGAAGAATTGGAATACCTGGGACAGGCATCAGGTGTGATAAAAGCAAGCCGCCGTGACATTCCTTACATCCTGTCTGCAGGGAAAGACGGTGCGACAACAGTGGCGGCAACGATGATCCTTGCAGAGCTCTCGGATATTGCCGTGTTCGTGACGGGCGGCATCGGCGGGGTCCACCGCGGTGCAGAGGAGACGATGGATATTTCGGCAGATCTTGAAGAACTTGCTCGGACGAATGTCGCAGTTGTCTGTGGAGGAGCAAAATCGATCCTCGACATCGGCCTCACACTTGAATACCTTGAAACCAAGGGTGTGCCCGTACTGGGATATAAAACCGAGTCCCTGCCTGCTTTTTACACAAGAAAAAGTCCTTACCATGTAAACTATCAAATGGATTCATGTGAAGAGATCGCTTCCCTTTTAAGGACAAAGTGGGAGTTGGGTCTCCGTGGTGGCGTTGTTGTAGCGAACCCTATACCAGAAAAAGATGCACTTGTAGAAAATGAGATGAACAGCATCATAGAATCGGCACTGCAGGAGGCGGAGGAAAGAAACATCACCGGCAAGGAAGCCACTCCGTTCCTATTAGGGAAAGTGAAAGAACTGACCGGGGGGAAAAGCCTTGTCGCCAACATCGCGCTGGTGAAGAACAATGCGCGCGTGGGTGCGGAACTCGCAGTGAAATATGAATCTATGAAAACAACAACTGTTTAAAAGTAAACCCGGGCTGTTATGGTCCGGGTTTACTTTTTGGGATTTAAGCCCATACTGCCCGATCTTGGCGAAGATTCCCAAATTAGTATGAAGACAAGCATTTATATGATCAAAAAGGTAGGGTAAAATGGTAGTAAATCATGTTACGAGAAGGAAGGTACTATGGCTGATATTAGACCCGTGAATGCGATAAGTATTCATTCAATCCCTGTCCCCGCTGCGTTATGGAGCACTGATAGACGTACGATGTTAGAAGCGAATCCGGAATGGGAAGAACTGTCCCGAATGGACTGCTTCAATATTAAAAGATTGTTAGAAACAGAGGGGAGTCACTTTGTTCATAACGACTGTCCTTATACGCTTATGCGCAGAACGGTGGAGTCCGGCATCGATTTATTGATGGTCGTTCCCGGCGGCGAAGAAAAGAAAGTGATGAACGAAGAAGACAAACGGAACTCCCTGTCGGAAATCTATCAAACGCTGATACGTAATACGCCTACATGCGTTTGTGTCATTGATAAAAATGGTGTCCTGACCGAAATGAATGAGTCATTCAAAAGGCTCTTCAAGCTTACCGACGATGCCATAGGGGAATCGCTCTGCCTGCAGCCTGCCTTCAAAAACCCCGGTTTTGTGAATCTTGTGCTGCAGGGGATCAAAGGGAAAAATACTCAGAGTGAGGAAATCACATTCACGATGGATGGCAATCAGCTATGCACCTGTCACATCACGATTTCACCGGCAGACTACAATCAGCAGGGCACTGTCGATCATGTTGGCATCATCCTTCACGATATCACCGATAAAAAGAAATATGAAAACGAGCTGATTTCTTTAAAGGTGGAGCTGGAGAATACGTTGAGGCTTCAAAAAACAATTACCTATAAGGTCAAGAAGCAAGATGATGATTTTGTGATTGAAATGGCAGCTGGGGAACTACTTAATAAGCTCGATATATCCCCTTCAAAAGTGATCGGCAAAACGATTCAGGAAGTATTCGATTCGTATCATCTTGGCAAAATCCTGCCGAAATTAAATAGAATCTGGGAAACCGGAGAGGAACTGACGTACGAAGACAAATACAAAGAATTGGAATATATCGCCTCGATCGTGCCCGTCTTGAAAAATGGCAGCGTCACAAAAATCATTTGTTCCATCGCTGATATTTCGATGATCAAAGACATTCAGAGGAAATTGGTGGAGACGCAGCAAAAGTATCAATCGGTTGTGCAATACAGTCCGGATAATATTTACATGGTCGATACGGAAGGAATCATCCAGGAAGTGAACCCGGCAGCAGAGGAGAGATGGACGTTCGACTCCTCAGATATGATCGGCAGACATTACAGTGAATTCATCACTGACGATAAGAAAAAAGAGGCGTCCAATAACTTTAAAGCGGCCCTTCAGGGGGAAGCCACGAGATACATGTCGACGTTCGTGAGCAGGGATGGAAGCAGAAGCCACATCAGTGTGACGAATATTCCGATCCGTGTAAGCGGTAACGTCATCGGGATCTATGGAATCGGTCAGGATATCACGGCCAGAATCAAAATGGAAGAGGAATTAAAAGAGGCGAAAGAGCTTCTTGAAGCCTATTTTGAACACGCAGGTGATGGAATCGCCCTCCTTGATCCTGCCGGGAATATCCTAAAGGTCAATCAGCATTTTGAATCGATGTTCGGCTGGAAGGAAACCGATATTGTCGGAAAAGAGATCACCATCCTGCATCGGGAAGAACAGGTGTCTCAATTCAAACAGAATTTAAAGACGGTTAAAGCAGGGAAGCGAATCAAAGACTTTGAAACCGTTCGTTACCGAAGAGACGGGTCACCGATTGAAATTGTGTTTAACCTCAACCCAATATTGAACGATGACGGCGAATTGATTGGGATCTCTGCCATCATCCGGGATTTATCAGAAAAGAAACGAAACGAAGATCTGTTGAAAAAATCGGAACAGCTTGCGATGATCGGCCAGCTGGCGGCGGGGGTAGCGCATGAAATCCGCAACCCGTTGACGACCATCAAAGGATTCCTGCAGCTGATGAAGGAAAGTGCAGAAGATGATTTCCATTTAAAAGTCATACAAGGGGAACTTGACCGCATCGAAATCATCACGAACGAATTCCTTGCACTGGCAAAACCCCGTGCCGTCCAATTTTCGTTAACGTCCCTGACCGGTCTCCTGACCAGCTCAGTCGAGTTCATCAAGATGGAATGTCTTAAGCAGGGAGTGGATGTAAGCTTCTCTGTTGAAGAAGCCGAAATACATTGTGACTCTCATCAAATTAAACAGGTGGTGCTCAATGTCATGAAAAACGCTCTTGAGGCACTGCCGAATGGAGGTCTTCTCAGCGTTCAGCTTGAAAGGGAAACCGATTACGCAAAGATATCCATCCAGGACAACGGAGCAGGAATACCTCCTGAGCGAATGAAACATCTTGGAGAACCTTTTTACAGTACGAAGGAAAAAGGAACAGGTTTGGGATTGATGATCTGCCAAAAAATCATCAAGGAACATAACGGTTCGATCTCCATCCAAAGCAACGTGGACGAAGGGACGACCGTCAATATCCTGCTTCCGATTGCAGGGAAAGAAGAATAAGATTGCCGAAGCTTCAAAACGGGATATTACCACCTGTTTTGAAGCTTTTTTTGTGGCGATTATCTTATTGAAACGACACATTTCCCAGTGAAAATGACGATTGATGCCGGGGGAACAGTGACAAATAACGCGTTTTGCTGCCTTGAACCGTTTATTTTCCGGGAAATAGATGATTCTACATATTTAGCAGATTTGTCTAAATAGGCGGCTTCCCACTCAGCACATCGGCAAGTTTCAACATTCGCCATTCAGGATAAATGTAAGGGAAGAGGTGAAACGATATGCGGACAAGCGTGTTTATCAGCGGGGGAGGAATCGGAGGTTTGACACTTGGCTTGAAGTTGGCACAATGCGGGATCGATGTGACCGTGGCAGAAAGGCTGCCGGGGCCGAGCCCCATCTATAAAGGGGAACTGCTTCAGCCTAAAAGCCTGGAAATACTCGATTCTCTTGGGGTGATCGACTCCATTTTTGAAAATGGACATAAGATTTCAGATCTGGAGCTGACTGAACTGAAGAACGGAAAGACTGAACCGGAGCATTCATTGATGAGCTACTCGATCCTGCCCAGTCAATACCCATTTTCATTAATGATCCACCACGAAACCCTCAAAGGCATTCTATTGAATAAGGCGAGTGGGTATCCTTCTTTTCACTATCATTCTCAAACCGTCTGCAAAGAAATACAGGGGCACAGAGTGACCCTCGAGAACCGGAAGGAGAAAGAGTCGTTTGAGATTGAGTGTGACTTCATCATCGGGGCGGAAGGCAGGAGCTCCGTCACCCGGGATTATATGGACGTAACGGTAAAAGAAAAGAATTATAATCATCATTTCCTGACGGTCACGTTCCCGAGGCCCCAGGAGATGGTGAAAGGGAAAATCATCTCAACTTATCAATCTTTCCTTGGATTGTTTCCACTGCCGGAGAATGAGGTGCGCTCAGTATACCTGATTCCTGCCGGAGAATATAAATCTCTCAGAAAAAAACCGATTTCGGAGTTTCATAAACTTTATATAAAAATGTGTCCCGATCTTGATGGATACGTCAATCAAATAAAGGACTGGAAACAGATCCAGCTGATGGTGCCCCTCAAATATCACAGCGGCACCTATGTGAAGGATCACCTCGCGATCATCGGAGACGCCGCTCATACCGTCCATCCGATGGCTGGAGAGGGGATGAACATGGCGATTCAGGATGGTGATGTCCTTGGTGAATTGCTATGCGATATGTACAAGGAAGCGAAACTCACGTCCTCCAATCTTGAATGGTATCCGAAGGTGCGTAGAAAACGGGTATCGCATCAAATGCATCTGAGTCACTTATCGGCACTTGCTTACTCGTATCCGTACAGACCAATCGGCTGGCTCCGCAAGAAGAGTCTCCAGAGGATGGAAAGGGACAACGTGTCCCATTACAAACAAATGCTGAACATATCGGGACTCGGGCTATGGAGGGAAACCCTCCATGACCGGATGATCCAAGGCGGTGTCCTCCCGATTCGATCAGGCAGGATCAGCGGAGAAGAGAAGGGCAACACAACATTCACAGAAACCCAAGACTATCCTTGGAAAGAAACGGAGGCATTACGATGATTGCAGAAATGGCGAAGGTTTGGCGGGCAAGGACCTGGATGAAAAAGAATGTCCCGTTTTTATACAGCTGGCACGCCTATGTGGGGTACGAACTGGAGTTGTTCGAGAGCTTCAAGAAGCCCGCTTCGATACAGGAAGTGGCACTGGCAAAGAATATTGAAATGGATTTACTCGAGCAATGGGTGGAAGTCGGGATCACGCTGAAGCACCTGAAACGTGCTACAAAGGACCGTGTGAGAGTCAAGAATGGATGGAAGCTCCCTTCTTCTAAAAGCGAAACGTTCTCCTCAGGGGTATTGCTGAAGGAAATGATGGAACTCCATATCCCGGCGCTGTTATCTTATCCGAGCCTGCTGAGAAACCAGACGAGACAACATTTTAACTCTGACCTCCATGGCTCGACTGTTGCGAAGACTTCGATTCTTTTGGAACGTTTTGCATTTCCCAAACTACAAAAGGTGATGAAGAAATATAAGGTGAATTCCGTCCTTGACCTCGGGTGCGGGGAAGGCGGCTATATCAGAAGACTTGCCGACCGCTATCCTAAGAAAAAGATGATCGGAATCGAAATCCATGAAGGCGTGGCAAGGGAAGCCGAGGAACAACTTAAATCGTATAACAACGTTGACATTCAATGCTGTGATTTACATGAATATGAGCCTGATCATGTTTTTGATCTGATCATGGCCAACAACCTATTTCATTATATAGACCCGTCGGAACGGCTGCAGTTTTTTGAAAAAGCCTCGGACTGGCTGGAGAAAAAAGGACTGTTCTTCGTCCTGACCCCGATGCAGAAATCAAAGCACGGCAAGCAGTTCTCCAGCGCCTTCAACAGCTTCTTCATGACCTTTCAAAATTTACACCCGATCCCGTCCCAGAAAGAGATGGAGACACTGGCCAAAAAGACCGGATTCAAGGTGGTATCCGTCGAACCGATTGTCAAGGAAGGCGGATGGTATGCCCTGTGCTTCAGGAAAAAATAAGGATGGACCAGGTCTGGCTTGTTGAAGGCAGGCCTTTTTAAAATAGTTTTGTCTTACTTAGGTAAAAATAGGGGAAGATGTCCCGGGAATGGAGGTAGTTCGTTTGGAAAAAAAGGAGATGTTTGACTGTATCGGTATTGGAATCGGCCCGTATAATTTGGGCCTGGCTGCGTTGATGGATGAAAAGACGAAGTTGAAAGTGAAGTTTTTTGACAAGACACCTGAGTTTCAGTGGCATCCCGGCATGCTGATCGATTTGACCGATCTGCAGGTGCCGTTCATCGCCGACCTGGTCACGTTCGCGAATCCTCAGAGCAAATACAGCTATTTGAATTATTTACATACACATAACCGGCTGTATAAGTTTTTCTTCTTTCATAAATTTGAAATGCCGAGGCAGGAATACAATGATTATGCCCGCTGGGTGGTGAAGCAGCTTCCACAGTGTCAATTTCACAGTGAAGTCATTGGGGTGAGGGATACAGGCGATCACTTTGAAGTCGAGGTAGATAACCGTCTGACGGATGAGCGCGAAGTGTATCATGCAAAGCATGTGGTGATGGGGACGGGGAGCAAGCCTCTTATTCTGGACGGGATGGACGGCCTTCCCACGGAAGACGTCCACCATACGAGCCGCTATCTGTTTCATAAAGATACGACGATGGAAAGTTCATCGATCACGATCATCGGCTCCGGCCAGAGTGCAGCGGAAGTGTTTTATGATCTGTTAAAAGAACAGAGGGACCACCCGTATAAGCTGACGTGGTTGACGAGATCGGAAGGGATCCTCCAACTGGAATCCTCTAAGCTCGGCCAGGAGTTCTTCGCTCCGGATTATGTCAATTATTTTCACGGGCTGTCATTCGAACAGAGACTGAAGGCATTGAAGACACTCGATCAGCTCAGGAACGGGATCGATATGGATACGCTGAACAATATCTACAACATCCTGTACAATCATTCTGTCAGCGAGAACGCCCCCGACATCGTGATCCAGCCTTTGACCGAAGTGAGTAAGATCCGGCAGGAAGAGAACCAATATGTACTGAGCTGCCATCAATGGCAGGAAGATAAGGAGTTTTCGTATCTGTCCGGTAAGGTCATCCTGGCAACGGGGTATGTGCCGAATATCCCGTCGTGGTTCGATGAGGCTTTCGGGGACAAAATCGTGTGGGAGGACGATAAGAGATTCAAGGTATCAAGGGAGTATAAGCTAGTGTTCCGTGATCAGGAAGAGCGCGGGCATCACTTTTATACATTGACGAATCTTGAGCATTCTCACGGTGCAGGGGCGACGAATCTGGGATTGGCCGTGGACCGCAATATCGCGATCATCAATGACATCGCCGGGGAGGAAGTGTACAAGGTCCAGCGAAATACAATATTCTCCCAGTTTTCAATGGATGAACCTTCCTGACTGCGTTTTATTTCATGATAAAAGGGTACATGTACTATGTGAGAAAATCATAAAACCAACAATTAGGAGTGTATTCACTTTATGGCTAAAGTTGCATGCTTACTGACAGATATGTTTGAAGATGTAGAGTTTACGGATCCTGAGAAAACATTGAAAGAAGCAGGTCACGAAGTCATTACGATTGAAAAGGAAAAAGGTAAATCCGTGAAAGGAAAGCAGGGAGACGCGGCGGTATCGATTGATGAAAGCATTGACAATGTCAAACCTGAAGACTTTGACGCACTCTTGCTGCCTGGAGGATTCTCCCCGGACCAGCTGCGCGCGGATGATCGTTTCGTGAAGTTCACGAAACACTTCATGGACGAAAAGAAACCGGTGTTTGCCATCTGCCACGGACCTCAGCTGTTGATCACAGCGAAGGCGCTTGAGGGAAGAAACGCGACAGGCTTCAAATCGATCAAGGTGGATATGGAATATGCCGGCGTTGCTTATGAAGATAAGGAAGTTGTCGTTTGCGGAAATCAGCTGGTGACAAGCAGGACACCTGATGACCTGCCGGCGTTTAACCGTGAGTCGTTAAAACTGCTTTCAAAATAACGCTTTTGATATAGGGAAAGGGACATTCCACTGCGGTGAGTGGAATGTCCCTTTTTGCTGTGTTTGGGCTGAAACAGGATGATATAAAAGGCCCGTCCCTCGCTGCGCTAATACGTTAGCGAGGGACGGGCCTTCAAATAAGTTATTTACGCAGTGCACCGAGTTCTTCGATGATGGCTGTCATTTCACTTGGGCTGAAGCGGTCTTTCTTTTCGACCATCAGGTAGAGGTCGTGGAGGTCTTCGTACATTTCCTCATTGAAGTGTTCAGGCTTGATGGCGCCAGCGTTTACGACATTCAGCTTTTCCTTGATGGCTGTGATCATGAATTCGATATTCTCTGTTGAGTTTTGTGTTAAGTCCATAATGTTCGTCCTTTCTTTCGTACATATTATTAGTATTCATCTTTCCATGATTCACATGCCCTGTCAATATGGCAATCGATGAGAATGACGAAAGAAGGATTTTTTCAAAAGAATGTTTTACACTATAAAGGAATGGGGAATTAGTAGTTAAGCAAAAGAGTTAGGAGATACTAAGATGATCAACGTGTTATTTGTTTGTTTGGGAAATATATGCCGGTCTCCAATGGCGGAGGCGGTTTTTAAAGTGAAGGTGGCCGAAGAAGGACTGGAGGAAAAAATCCACATAGACTCAGCTGGAACCGGCGGCTGGCATATAGGAAAACCTCCGCATGAAGGAACTTTAAGCATCCTTAGAGAAAATAATATTAAGGGGGATGACCTTTCTGCCCGCCAATTCAGCCCGGATGATAAACGATTCGATTACATCGTGGCGATGGACGACTCGAATGCGGCGAACATCAAGGAAGTGCTTCCGGAAGAGTTTCACGGCAGCGTGTTCAGGCTGCTCGACCTTGTGGAGGACAGCACAGAGAAAGACGTGCCGGATCCGTATTTCACCGGGAACTTTCAGGAAGTGTATCGGTTAGTTGAATCTGGCTGCAGCCAATTATTAATAAAAATAAAAAAAGAACATAACATGTAGGAGGGCAATGAGATGGGAAATAGTAAATTTTTTAAAGGGGTCATCCTTGGTGCCGTTGCGGGAGGGCTTCTGTCACTTTTGGACAAAACGACCCGCCAGGAAGTTGGCACTACGCTGAAAAACAGCGGAACTACGATTACGAGGTATTCGAAGAATCCCCAAATGCTGGCGGACACGTCTAAGGATGTCTATGAGAAACTGAGAACGACTGCCGATCAAGTCAGCAAGGATATTCAATTCATTTCAGAAAAAGTGAATGAAATCAAAGGGATGACTCCTCAAGTGAAAGAGATGATCGAGGAGACGAAAGAGACGTTTGAAGATTCCTCAGAGGCATACAAAGAGACGTTTTCCGACCATCCATCGAATGAATTGAATTCCGGTGAAGAAGACAGCCAGCCTGTTGCTTCATCATTTAAAGGATACTAAGACTGGGGACAATCAAGGATTACTGAATGAGGTGAGAGGATGTCTGTGGGAACGACCCGCAAAGGCTGGAAAAAAGATTCGAAAAATCTATTCAAACAAATAAGCGCCAATGATATAACCGGGCTGGCTGCACAGATTGCCTATTACTTTTTATTATCATTATTTCCGCTGTTGATTTTTGTCTTCACACTGCTGCCCTATCTGCCTGTGGAGCAGGGGGACATATTGGGTGTGATCAGGGATTTTGCACCTGGTGAAACGATGGCGATGATTGAAGAAAACCTGGGTGAAGTCATGTCCAATCGAAATACCGGGCTGCTCTCGATTTCCATTATCGCGACAATCTGGTCGGCATCGAACGGTATGAATGCAATCGTGAAAAGTTTGAACCGCGCGTATGATGTGGAAGAAACGAGATCGTTCATCGTGACCCGCCTGATGTCGATCCTACTGACACTCGGTATGATCATCGTATTTGTGGTGGCGCTCTTGCTGCCTGTCTTCGGAAAGCAAATCGGACTTTTCTTATTTTCTCAATTCGGTTTTTCAGAGCAATTCCTGACGCTTTGGAACGGTATCCGCTGGGCGATTTCGCCGCTCATCCTGTTCATAGTATTTGTCGGGTTGTATTACTTTGCCCCAAGTAAGAAGATCAAGTGCTTGAGTGCCATTCCAGGTGCGATTTTCGCTACGTTAGGCTGGGTGCTCGTTTCGCTGGCGTTCTCCTTTTATGTCAGCAGCTTCGGTAATTATTCAGCGACTTACGGAAGTATCGGAGGGATCATCGTATTGATGATCTGGTTCTACCTGACGGGGATCATCATCATGGTCGGCGGTGAAATCAATGCGCTGGCCACGGAGAAAGACAATACACCGTGCTGATAAACCATATCATTTAGGGAAAGATTCTATTAAACAACCGTTTGATGGGTCTTTCTTTTTTTGTGTGCAAACGTATAATGAGAAAAAAAGGGGGTGCACCTTATGCTGATAGCCGCCATGATCGAACGGCTCGGAATCATCGTGACGATTGCTTTTATTATGACAAGGCTCGGCTTTTTCCGTAAGCTGATCGAACAGCGGAGCAACGTGAAGAAATCCCAGACCTTGCTGATCATTTTACTGTTTGGTTTTTTTGGAATCATCGGCTCCTATACCGGGCTGGTTGTAAATGCAGATGTCGACGAGTATGCCAAGTGGCATTTGACGCTGCAGGAGAATGAAGCGATTGCCAACTCCAGGGTGATCGGAATTGTGGCAGCAGGCTTATTGGGCGGCCCGTGGATCGGACTCGGTGCCGGTTTGGTAGCGGGTGTCCACCGTTATTTTCTTGGGGGATTCACGGCTTTCGCCTGCGGCGTTTCCACCATCATCGCCGGGCTTCTAGCGGGTTATGTCGGAAAGCGTGAGAAGAAGAACCGGCTGGTGTCTCCTCAGAAAGCGTTCCTTGTTGGATTCTTGGCTGAAGCCATGCAGATGGCCATCATCCTTCTTTTTGCAAAACCTTACCCTGCGGCTTATGAACTTGTGTCCGATATCGGCTGGCCGATGATCATCGCAAATGGGGTAGGTACTGGAATCTTCCTGCTGATCATTAAAAGTGTGTTTTACGAGGAGGAGCGAATGGGGGCGGTGCAGTCCCAGAAAGCGCTCCGGCTTGCAGATCGAACGGTTAAATACATGCGTAAAGGACTGAATGCCTCCTCGGCCAATGCCACTTGCCAGATCCTGATGAAGGAAGTTGACGCGATTGCCGTGTCAATCACCAACAGGACACATATCCTTGCGCACGTAGGCGTCGCGTCAGACCATCACCAAAAAGATAAACCGATTCAAACTGAAGCAACAAAACGGGTGATCGAAACAGGCGAATTATTGAAGGTGGGAAAAAAGGAGATCCATTGTGACCGTGATGACTGCCAACTTGGCGCCGCCGTCATGGCCCCCCTTTTAAAAGGGGACGAGATTGTCGGCACATTGAAATTCTATTTCCAATCTGAGAAAGTCATCTCAACGATCATGATGGAGCTGACAAAAGGGATCGCGACGCTATTGAGCAACCAGCTGGAGCTGGCGGAAATCGATACACACAAAGAACTGGCGAAGGAATCCGAGGTCAAAGCGCTGCAGGCGCAGATCAGCCCCCACTTCCTGTTCAACGCGATCAATGTCATCGTTTCACTGACTCGCATCAACCCTGATAAAGCGCGTACGCTGCTGATTTCATTATCCCAGTTCATCAGGCAGAACCTGAGCGGCAGCACAAAATCAACTTCTACCCTGAAAGAGGAGTGCCAGCACGTAAAGGCGTATCTCGCAATTGAAGAAGCGAGGTTCTATGACCGTCTGCAGGTAGTGTACGAACTGGATGAAGAGGCACTGCAGGCAGTCGTTCCATCAATCACGCTGCAGCCTTTGGTCGAAAATGCGATTAAGCACGGAATGAAGAATCAGGAGGAAGGCTTTATTTTAAACATATCGATCACAACTGATGAAGGGCTTGTGAAGGTGAGAGTGGAGGATAACGGGGATGGGATTGAAGAATCTCGCCTTAAAACACTTCTAGTGGAGCCGGTGGAGTCCTCGACAGGAACCGGACTCGCCCTGTACAACGTGAACAAACGGTTGGAAATGATGGTCGGTGAAGATTCCGGACTGGTCATTCATTCAGAAAAAGGAAAAGGGACGATCGTACAGTTCTCGATTAAAGGAGGGAATCAAGCGCATGAAAGTCGCAATCATTGATGACGAACCGTATAGCCGTGAAGAAATGAAGCATCTCTTAAGTACATATGAGTGGGTTCAAATCGTAGGGGAAGCAAATTCAGCTGAAAAAGCGATGGAGCTGCTGTTGACCAGCGATCCGCAAGTCTTATTTCTTGATATCGAAATGCCCGGCATGAGCGGCGTCGATCTGGCAGAGGCATTGCAGAAGATGAAACAAAAACCCAAAATCGTATTTGCCACCGCCTACCCGGACTATGCGCTCAAGGCATTCCGCGTTGAAGCGGTCGACTATCTGCTGAAGCCTTTCGATGAAGAGCAGCTGGCGCGGACGATGGAAAGATTAAAAAAGATGGTAGCGGAAGATCCTGCAGAAGAGAAAGAAGCAAAAATCAAAGGGAAGCTCGCCGTACAGGACGAAGACAAAATCATCTTCATCGAACCGGACGATATCCTTTACATCTTCCGGGAAGAACGGGAAACGTATATTTGCACCGAAAAGAAGAAATATACGTGCAGGCTCCCGATCAAAGAACTCGAAGCAAAGCTTGTTACCTATCCGTTCTTCCGGGTCCACAAAAGCTACTTGGTCCAGCTGCCTTTTGTAGAAGAACTCATTCCGTGGGGGAACGGGGTCTATCAGCTGAAGGTTCACGGGGCGAAAGAGAAGATCCCGGTAAGCAGGAATTATGTGAAGGAGCTGCGGGAGAGGCTGGAGCTTTAACTGTAGCTCAGTTGTCTTGAAGTGTACCAGGTACAATCCGTGCAGTTTGTACCTGGTACATTTTTTGTGCTGATTAGCCAGTTCCATCATCTAACGGATCGATCTATTGAAAAAAGATGCGAAGCACGGTAACTTCGCATCTTTTAAGCTTAATTCAGCTTCATTTCCTTCAGCACTTCTTCCAATACATCCGGATAATTCGTGAACATTCCCGTTACGCCCCATTCAAGCAATTGTTTCATATCTTCCTTTTCATTGACTGTGTACGGGTGGATGAGGAGGTCATGCTCCCTTACTTTTTGAACATATGCTTCATCGATTTTTTTATAGCTCATGCCGAGGCCAACTGCGTATTCTGAGTAGTGAGCGAGTTCTTCGTCCGTAATAGTGGCCTGTGTTTTGTAATCAAGCAGTTGTACCAGTGGAATTTGATCATTCAAGTTATGGACTTTTTGCAAGCTCTCTTCACTAAATGATTGGATGATGACACGGCTTGATGGTCCATTTTGTCTTGTCAGGTTGTATTCTTCAAGGATCTCAAGTAATTTCTCTTCCATTCCCGGATAGACTTCAGGTGATTTTGTTTCGATATAGTAGTTCTTGTTTTTGCCGAAGTGTTCGATTACTTCCTGCAGGGTTTGTACTTGCAGCCCCGCGAATTCTTCTTTAGCTTTTTCAGGATAGGCTTCGTTAAACCATGAACCAGCATCGAGAGCCTTGATATCTTCAAGGGTGTAATCTTTCACGAGGCCTGTGCCGTTTGTGGTGCGGTCCAAAGTTTCGTCATGCAAGGCGATGAGTTCGCCGTCTTTTGTCATCTGAAGATCCAGTTCTATGTAGTCTCCGCCCATTTGGTCGCCGAGCTCATAGGAGGCAAGCGTATGCTCAGGTGCATGTCCCGAAGCACCGCGATGTGAGATGTTCAGGATCTGGTTGTCGTTCATCTGGGGCTCGTTGCCAGATTGAGCGGATGCAGGGGTGACGGCGCCTGCCCCGATGCCGATTACGGCTGCTGATAAACAGATGTTCCTCATGAATTTGTTCATTGTCATTCTCCTCTCAAATAACGTTCTATTTAAGAGTAAGAAAGAAAATTGAAGAGAGGATGAAGCTGTTGAAAAGCCTGCGTCAATTTTCCATTAAAGGATTGTTACATATAGGCAGATGGGGCTGGGAGAAAAGGAACAAGCGGAGGTGCGGCAATTAGCAGAAAAGTCATTGCACGTTAATCGGCATTGAACACATGTCAGTCGGTTTTTTTGACATGTTAAACATGAATGTGACGATACTGTGACGTTGTTTGATATGATGTAAGCGTATTCATATTGAACGAAAGGGGATCAACATCATGGTCACATTTCTTGTTGCAATTGCATTATTAATCGTTGGTTACTTCACATATGGAAAGTTCATTGAAAAGATTTTCGGCGTGAAAGAGGCGCGTACGACACCTGCTTATGCGAAAGCGGACGGCGTCGATTATGTGCCGATGAACACCAAAAAGAATTCGATGATCCAGCTGTTGAACATCGCTGGTGTCGGACCGATCTTCGGACCGATCATGGGGGCTCTTTACGGACCGGTCGCGTTTTTATGGATCGTCCTCGGGGCGATTTTTGCCGGAGCGGTTCATGATTATTTGACAGGTATGATTTCTATCCGTAACGGTGGGGCACATCTGCCTGCCCTTGCCGGGAAGTTTTTAGGAAAAACGATGAAACACGTGGTAAACGGATTTTCGATTTTACTTCTGGTGCTTGTTGGTACGGTATTCGTAACAGCACCTGCAGCGTTGATTGCCAATCTGACTCCAGCATGGATTTCATTAGGCGTGATCATCGCAGCGATTTTCGTTTACTATATCGTGGCGACACTGCTTCCAATCGATAAAATCATCGGTCGCGTGTATCCGCTGTTCGGTGCTCTACTGTTGATCAGTGCAGTGGGAGTCGGAGCAGGACTTGTCATCACGGGAGCGGATATTCCAGAAATGACGCTTACGAATATGCACCCTGATTCAGTTGCGATCTTCCCATTGCTATTCTTGACGATTTCGTGCGGTGCACTTTCAGGGTTCCATGCGACACAGTCACCGATCATCTCTAGAACGACTCAAAATGAGAAAAACGGACGCAAGATTTTCTACGGTATGATGATTCTAGAAGCCATCATCGCCATGATCTGGGCAGCTGCAGCAATGAGCTTATTCGAGCCTGGCGAGCTAAGCGCGATCCTTGCTGAGGGCGGGCCGGCTGCAATCGTCAGCGAAGTGTCCATGCTGATGCTTGGTTCCATCGGTGGAACACTAGCGATCCTTGGTGTCATCGTACTTCCGATCACATCAGGCGATACATCGTTCAGAAGTGCGCGTATGATCATCGCTGATTACATCAACGTGAAGCAAGTGAAAATCTCAAGCCGATTATGGATTGCGGTTCCATTATTCGTCATTTCAATGGTGTTGACTCAAATCGACTTCAACTTATTATGGAGATATTTCTCCTGGGCCAACCAATCTACTGCCATGATCGCCCTTTGGGTGGGCGCGATGTACCTTGCGCTTCAGAAAAAACCTCACTGGGTGGCCAGTGTGCCGGCGGTATTCATGACGATGGTCACGTTCACCTACATCCTGAACGCTCCGATCGGATTCGGATTATCGATGGGAGTTTCCTATGCAGGGGCGACGATCGGAACGGTTGCTGTTGTTTTGGCCTTCATCTTTGGCTTAAGAAAACGACTGAATGCAGGCGGTTTGATCCAAGTCGATGAGGACGTTCCTCAATCTGCAGCGTAAGCGTGTTCCGATAAGGTGCGGGCTTGTATCAAAAATATCACAGACATATCTTAAAGAGTTTTCCGGTAATTACCGGGAAGCTCTTTTCTTTTTCTGTGCAAAATAAGAATGGTTCATAAACCAAGTGTTTTCTTGATATGCGGGTCGTTTTGTCCTCTAGATAAAACGACCGGTGTGAAGGCAGCGGGACGGAGGGACAGGAACCGTGTCCCAATGATGAACCCGCTAGCCGGACTTGTTTTTCAATAATAAAAAACAGGAGTGATTCAGCATGACAAAGAAAACGAAAAAAGATGGCGGAACAAAGCAGAACCAAAACCATAAGCCTAAGCAGAAGACATCTGGTTCTGCGAACGGGCAGAATGGGTATCACTAGGTTTTAAGTGAAGGACCAATCTCTTTGGGGATTGGTCTTTTTTGGTGTCGTGTAGGCGGTAGAAGTGAAATGTTGGGATGAGATAGGTGAGAAAAGAGTGCGTTTGCTTAAGTGCCGGGGACCTGAAAAAGTGGCGTTTAGGTTAAGTGCTGGGAGTGGCTGAGAAAGTGACATTTACGTTGTTTGCCGGGAAGTGGATAAGAAGTGCACGTTTACGTTAAGTGCAGATTCTGGGAAGTACATAAAGATTTTTCGACAAGTTGCTTGAATATGGGGGAAAGTGGTTTGTAAAACTGAAAAGTAGCATGTAAATTTCGAAAGTGGTTTGTATTTAGGAAAAGTGGAATGTATTTTCAAAAAGTGGAATGAATGAAGCGCAAAGTGGATCGAATAGATGGCCGTGACTGAATTTTACCTGACAAAGGACACGACGAGTTGCATGATGAGCTGTTTTTTCTAATAATGGATTCAAAAACAAGCTGTTTTCTCCCAAATGATGTATTATAATGAATAAATAATAAAGTTTTGCCTCAAAAGGAGGTCTCATGATGACTGAAAAGAAGAAGATCAGCCTGCAGGAAGCGATGAAGCAGCAGCTGGCAAAGAAGAAAGAAGCACAGGCAGGCGGCAAGCAAGCAAATAACGGCTTGGCAGCGAATCAGCGCATGCAGAGTCAGCAAACGAAGAAGCCGAGTAATACCCGCCGTAAGATGGGAAGTTAATAGGACCGAAGAAGAGCGCTTAGATGTTGTAGGAGCTCTTTTTTTGTTGTTTTTTTAGTTTAAAACAGCACTTGGTGAATAGTATGGAGAGCGGCATTAGTGCGAGTGGGTCTGAATGCTGCCCGCTTTCCCGCTGAGTGGACGGTTTAAGTCAGCTGATTGTATTTATGCTGACTTTTTTTGATTTATGCGCAAAAATATTAGTATATGCTGACAAATTTAAATATATGCTGACTTTTTTCATTTTATGCTGAAAAATTTTGATATATGCTGATTTTAACATAATATGGAAACCGCAAAATTCCTCAATTCCAGATTGTCAAACCCTTTTTCAAACAAACCACCTCTTCAAAAGAATTTCCTTTACAATTAAAATAAACATAAAATTTTCCAAACCATCGTACATAGTGTGTCGTCTAAGGTGCAGAGAATTGAGGTGGGAACGTGTTGAGGACGGAACGGCTGCAAGAAGAATCAGGTAAGGATGAACTGCTTGAAAGGGCCATGGATGAATATGGGCAGGCGGTTTTGTATATGGCATATTCGTATGTGAAGGACCATGGACTTGCGGAGGATATTGCACAGGAAGTGTTCGTGAAATTTTATGCGAAGATGGATTCCTTCAGGGGTGAGTCGAGTTTGAAGACGTGGCTGATGCGGATCACGATCAATCTGTGTAAGGATCATTTGAAGCGCTGGGATACACGGAAGATTCTTTTTACAAATAGGGTGAGTGAAATCATTCATGAGCGCGGGAACCCCGAATCGAAGGCGATCCACGGGGAGAAGCGGAGTGAACTTCATTCGAAGCTGCTCAAGCTGCCGGTCAAGTATCGTGAGGTCTTATTTTTACATTATTATCAAGAGTTAAAAGTGAAGGAAATGGCGGAGGTCCTGGAGCTGAACCCGAGTACGGTCAAGACGAGGCTGAAGACAGGCAGGGAGCGGCTCTATCGAATGTATGGAGAAGGGAGGAGGTATGATGGATAGGGAGCTGGAGCGGAAGATAAAGAAGATGACCGATGATGGGTTGAAGGGTCTGGAGTTCAGCGCAGAGTTGAAGGACATGGTCAGGGAAAAAGTGAAGAGGGAAAAGCCTTACCGCAGACGCTGGTATGCACCGGTGATCAGTTTTCTGATTGTGCTCCTGCTCGTGTTCATATTTGCAGTGGTGAAGGGAGAGAAGCTTGGATTCATCGGGAATGAGTGGCTGAGTGGTTTCTTTGCGAACAGTTCAAATTTTGATATCGAGATCATCGCTTCCCACGGGCCGACGATCAGCACATTCAATGAAACGATCACGCGGGAGGATAAAGTGAAGCCAATCTCGTTTACAAAAGAAGAGCGTGATGATATTTATGCGAAGATTAAAAGCATCGGTTTTGAGGATGGGCTGAACCTGCCGGATGGTGAGAACTGCAATTACCAGCCTTACGGAGGATATGAGCTGAAACTCCGAATGAATGATGATATTTACGAGTATCGTTATTCCGGCTGTTACACAACGAACGACAGCAGGGCGCTGGATGAGCTATGGGAAATGATGCTGGATATGATTAAGAAGAGGCCGGGTTATGAGGAGTTGGTGGAGCCTTATCTGATGATATGAAAATTTAGTTTACATCCCGTCAAAGAGATGATAGAATAGAAAAAATTTACAATAGCGATGACGAGAAGAGTAGCCTGCAGAATTCTTTGAAAGAGAGCCCCGGGAGCTGAAAAGGGGCAGGAAGGCTGTCGGTGAACCAAGACTCTGAGCTGCACACCGGAACGGGTCCAATGGGATGGTGTGACAGGAGCTCCTGTTATAGAGCTAGGGTATATGCAAAAAGCCGTACCCGAAAAGGTTGATATGGCGACATATCGACGAACTGGGGTGGCACCGCGATCAAATCTCGCCCCCAAGACTTAAACGTCTTGGGGGTGGGGTTTTTTTATTGGTCAAATTGATGGCTCGTCCCGCTACGCTTTAACGCGTAGAGGGACGGGCGCTGATAATAATATCGCGGGGAGGAAGATTGATGATGAGGTTAAAGGATCCGTTTTTGCTGTTGATGGGCATAGGATTGTCGAATGTCGGAGCATGGATATTCTTGATTGCACTTAATTTGATTGTGTTGGATGAGACGGGTTCTGCGCTCGCTGTCGGGATTCTTTATGTGCTGAAGCCGCTGGCTGCGCTGGTTACGAATACGTGGGCGGGAAGTCTGATCGACCGGTTGAATAAACGGGGATTGATGGTGTTTCTGGATATACTCAGGGCGGTGCTTGTGGCAGTGCTGCCGTTCATTTCATCAATCCCGCTGATGTATGCTGTTGTGTTTGTCATCAATATGGGGAGTGCGGTTTTTTATCCGGCCTCGATGACATATATGACGAAATTGATTCCGAGGGAAAAGAGGCAGCGGTTCAATGCGCTCCGGAGCTTGATCGGGTCTGGTGCTTTCATCGTCGGACCAGCCATTGCCGGAGTGTTATTCATCATCGGTACACCGGAGATGGCGCTTTATTTGAACGCTGCCGCATTGTTTCTTTCGGGATTGATTACCCTCCTGCTTCCGAATTTGGAGGGAGATTCGCTTGCCAATTCGGAAAAGTTCTCTTTTGAATTGATCAAGGCAGACTGGAGGGTGGTCAAGGATTTTAGCCGCCGTTTCATTTATGTGATGGTGGTGTACCTATTGTTCAGCTGCATGATCGTCATGACCGCTGCGGTCGATTCATTGGAGGCCGCTTTTTCAAAAGAAGTGCTGGGGCTTTCAAACAGCACGTATGGATACTTGGTAAGCATTGCGGGGGCGGGCTTCCTTGTCGGGGCGCTCGTGAATATTGCGATTGCAGACAAGGTTCGGGATATCCACTTGATCGCATTCGGCTCAGTGATGGTTTCAGCCGGGTATATTGTGTATTCATTTTCAGGAGGTTTCGTCGCTGCCGCAGTGGGCTTTTCGCTACTGTCCTTCTCGTTGGCATTTGCAGAGACAGGGTTTGATACGTTCATTCAGGAGCGGATACCGGTTGAGGTGATGGGTCGCGTGAGCAGTATGTATGGCTGGCTGGAAGGAGTACTTGTCATTGCCGCAACCGTATCCATCGGTGCAGGGGCAGAGCTTTTATCCATCCGGGGAGTGGTGATCGCAGGCGCTGTCGTGATGCTGATAGTGACTGTTTTCCTCTGTATCTATACGTTAAACAGATTAAGGGTTAAGCCGCTTGAAAAGAAGACGCTCGTATCACGGTGAAAATTAAATTGACACTACATGGAAATCTCTATATAATCATCTAAAATAATCAAAAACATTGATGAGGATCAGTAAAGTGAACCTGTCTTTTCAGAGAGGGGGCCAGAGTGGTGCGAGGCTCCTATGACACTCATTTGAACCTGCCTCAGAGTCTGAATATTCAGCGGTTGAATACCGTTATCATGTGAGAGTGTAAAGCTTTGCTTTGAATCAGGGTGGTACCGCCAGCAATGGTCCCTGATGATAAGCGGGGCTTTTTTTATTTATCAAAAAGGTGTGGGGACACGCTTATATTTTAAAAAAGAGGGTGCTATGTATGGTAAAAGAATTTGTGAAAGACGTCACCGGGATGGATGAGGATTTCGCCCAGTGGTATACGGATGTAGTGAAGAAGGCGGAGCTGGTCGATTATTCGAGTGTGCGCGGATCTATGATCATCCGTCCTTACGGATATGCGATCTGGGAGAATATCAAGAATGCGCTTGATGCGAAAATCAAGGAAACGGGGCATGAGAATGTGTATATGCCGCTGTTCATTCCGGAGAGCCTCCTTCAGCGGGAGAAGGATCATATCGAAGGATTCGCGCCAGAAGTTGCATGGGTGACGCACGGCGGTGAAGAGGAGCTTGCGGAGAGATTATGTGTCCGTCCGACTTCCGAGGTACTGTTCGGTGAGCATTATAAAAATATCATCCATTCCTACCGCGATCTGCCTAAACTGTATAACCAGTGGGCCAATGTGGTGCGCTGGGAGAAAACGACGAGGCCGTTCCTGCGTACGCTGGAGTTCTTATGGCAGGAAGGTCATACATGCCATGAAACGGATGAGGATGCTCACGAAGAAACGGTGAGAATGCTTGAGGTGTACGCGGAGCTATGTGAAGAACTGCTGGCGATCCCAGTGGTCAAAGGACAGAAAACGGAGAAAGAAAAGTTTGCCGGTGCGAAGTATACGTACACGATCGAGAGTTTGATGCATGACGGGAAGGCATTGCAGTCAGGGACGTCCCACCATTTGGGTGACGGATTTGCGAAGGCGTTCGGCATTCAGTTCACCGACCGCGAAGGCAAGCTGCAGCATGTCCAGCAAACATCATGGGGACTGACGACGCGCATCATCGGGGCGATGATCATGGTGCACGGTGATGACCGCGGACTTGTAGTGCCTCCGCGTATGGCGCCGACTCAACTGATGATCGTGCCGATTGCGCAGCATAAGGAAGGCGTGCTTGATTTTGCCTATGATCTTAAAGAGAAGCTGTCTGCCGTGGCGCGTGTCGGGATCGATGCGAGTGACAAGAAGCCGGGCTGGAAGTTCAATGAGTATGAGATGAAGGGGATTCCGTTGCGCCTGGAAGTCGGGCCGCGTGATATCGAGAACGGCCAGGTGATCTTGGCCCGCCGTGATACCGGGGAGAAGGTGACGGTGCCTGTTGGTGAATTGGAGGCGAAGGTGCCACTGATGCTCGAAGAAATCCAGAAGAACCTTTTGGAAAAAGCGAGGGCGCATCGCGAGGAGATGACGAGTGTCGCTACAGGATTTGACGAGTTTAAACAGGTGATGGCTGAAAAAGGCGGTTTCGTGAAGGCGATGTGGTGCGGCGAGCTTGCCTGTGAGGATAAGATCAAGGAAGAGACGGGTGCGACTTCCCGTTGTATGCCGTTCCAGCAGGAAAAAGTGGCGGAAGCTTGTGTGTCCTGCGGGAAAGAAGCGGAGAAGATGGTGTATTGGGCGAAGGCTTATTAGAAGAGTTAGTCCGTGAGAGGTTGTTTTGTGGACCAAGTACAACGGGACAGATTTGTACCAGGTACAATGGTGCATGATGTGTACCTGGTACGTGCTGGTGATTTTGTACCAAGATTAATTTGAAGCGGGTGTACCAGGTACAAGTGATTGGAACTGTACCCCGTACATTTTTTTGAGGAGATGGTACCAGGCACAATCGAGTGGAATTGTTCCTGGCACAACAGTCCTATTTCGAGCCAGGCTCGATTCATCTGTGTTGAGGCAGCGGGAGTTTCCGGAAACTTTCCCTGTAAAGTAACGGGACAATGGACCTGTCCCCTTGTCCCGCCCTTGTCCTGGAGGCGAGCCTCAACCCGACAACGGGCCCATTTCCTGATTCGTTCTTCGGTCCCGACTTTCCGAACCCTCGTCTATTTAGGGATCCTCCTTAATATAAATAGGTAAGGAGGGGATTCGAAGTGTTCATGGACTTCATTGTTATTCTTATTATTTCGTTCGTGGTGATCAGTCTTTGGATGATTAATGTAAAACTTAACCGCCTAGCCAATCATTTTGATATTAGTGACGGCCACGCCCTTTCGGATGAGGAAATTGAGAAGGAACTTGAAGAAGAGTGGGAAAAGTGGTCCCAACAAAAATAATGGAATCGAAGCGCTGCCCTTGTGAGGGAGCGCTTCTTTTCGTTTATGGGAAAATTTAGAACATTATAGATAGGCACGATACGAGAAATAGTATCGTAGGCTAAAAAGGAGAGGATAGCTGTGAGGTGAAACTCAGTGAATAAGATGGTGAGATGGATCATCGGAGCGGCCGCGGTTCTTCTGGCATGCCTGGTGCTCTATTTAAAATTGAATCCGCCGCTCGCGAGTGAAGGGCATGGCTGGAGTACGGAACAGCCCGGACTTGTTACGGTGGAACTGAAAAATGATGGAATTCATAAGGTGAAATTGACTGATGTGCTGGTCAATGGCGGCGAGACTCCCCGTAAAGTTGAACTGGGCGTCAGCCGTTCCAATGCGCTGGTCGGCCTTTTTGCGGTGAAGGATGAAATCAAGGGAATCAGTTTTCATCCAATAGATGAGTACGACATTGAACCGAGTCTGAGCCGTGAAGAGGTCATTCAGCTTGATGAACTGGATAACAGAAGTACAATCCGTCATTATGGATTGGCGCTGGATCATTGTAAAAAGATCGACGTTGTGCTAGTGAAGTACACGTATTTCGGTTTTCCTTTTACGAAAGAAATCGAGATTGAAAGAAAAGAGTAGATTCGCCTGATAAACTGATATAATAAAAGTAAAATAGTTACAAGGGAACACAGGATATGTATGCCCGGGAAGTGAGGTTGCTCCGTGGATAAAAGGAGTTTAAGCATTGAAACAGCACGGTTGATCGTGCGGCCGTTCATGAAGAGTGATTATCATAACTGGCTCCGTGAGAATATGAACAAGCTGCCTTCTCAGCACAAGTATGATCTTGGACTGCAGGATATGAGTGAATGCACAGAATTCTGGTTTCATGACATGATTGAAAAGCAGAATGAGATGATGGATAACGATGAGGTATATATATTAGGTATCTTCCTGAAGCAGACAGGCGCCTACATTGGAAATGTCGATTTTTCCACTCTGATGAGGCTGAGTTTTCATTGGGGCCGGGTCGGCTATACGCTGAATAATACGCATTGGAGACAGGGCTACGGGAAAGAAGCCGTGCGGGGTGCACTGAAGATCGCCTTTGAAAAAATCAATTATCACCGGGTGGAAGCTCATATCAATCTGGATAATGTCCCTTCGATCAAGCTTGCTGAAGGGGTCGGGATGAAGTACGAGTGTACGCGAAAAGGCTTTATCCATGAAAATGGGAAATGGACGGATAATCACGTGTTTTATATGAATGCGGAGGATTATTAGGAACGCTCAGATCAAATCTGAGCGTTTTGTTTTGCCAGGGCTTTTTCAATCTGCTGTTTATGATGAAGGTCATGGTTGGCCAGGCCCTCTAAATAATCGGCCAAGCTCATTTCTTTTTTTCCTGGCTTTATCGTTTGCCCCCAGCCTTCATCAGATATTCCTTGAAGGCTGACAATCAATTGCTTTCTTGAATCAATGAATGATCGGATGACAGTCGATTGTTCGGATGAGCGGGCTTGTGTGGCCGCCTGATTGTTTAGAATCTGAGGATCGGGAGCCGATGGAAGGGGCTCGCTGCTTCCAAGATAGGGGAGACGGCTGCTCACGACAAAATCATCCCAAGGAGCAAAATGACTGATGATCTCAGCGATACTCCAC
The DNA here is from genome assembly GCF_052828565.1 of Rossellomorea sp. NS-SX7. Classification (NCBI taxonomy): domain Bacteria; kingdom Bacillati; phylum Bacillota; class Bacilli; order Caryophanales; family Bacillaceae; genus Rossellomorea; species Rossellomorea sp. NS-SX7. The sequence continues at coordinate 346,821 of NZ_CM128249.1, forward strand.
TTGTTTTCTTCAATCGGACGAAGCCAGTCTTCCTTGGAAGTCGAGCTAAGCGACTCGACCCACCCCATCATTTCTTGATGATGAAGGAATAGTTTATCTCTTTCATTCACAACAATCACTTCTTTCATTATTGGTTGTTCAATATTTTACCATATTGATAGTGAAATCGTTTACTTTAAAGGCCCGTCCCTCGATGATTGATCGCGTTTCAGTATTGAGGGACGGGCATTTTATTCTACACATGAAAAAGGACGAAACCAACCAGGTTTCGTCCTTTCTTATTACTCCAATCCTTCAATCTTCAATTCCTTCACCGGCAGGAAGCTCTCACCGGTGTCCATATACGTGATGCTGACCTTGTCATTCTCTTTCAAGTAAATCGCCAGCGGGCTGATTTCGGAAGAAACGAGATAGTTGTTTCCGTTGTCGAGCAGGAATGAAACGGCTGTGTAGTCGCCGATTTTTTCCTTGTAGACTCGGACGACGGTGCCGGCTGTCTGTTTTTCTTCAGCTTTCGAGCTGCCGTCGACTGTGCCGCCGCCTTTTTGCAGGGCGGTTTTGTATTTTTTGAGTGCCTGGTTCGGCGTGTCGGCATAGGCCGAGATTTCAGGGTTCGCTGCTGATACGATGAAGTAATTTTGCAGGAAGCCGTTGGCATCAAGCACCGGTGTCAGCCAGCTTGCTTCACCGAAGAAGTTGTAGAGAACCGGCATTTCGCCGTCCCATTTTTTCTCGATGAATTTCTTCTGGATGATTTGCAGGGCACCTTGTGAATCCATGTAGGATTCCTCGAGGTTTCCTGTATAGAATGTTGCTTCACCTGTCCGTGAGTTGGTCAGGGAGTACCCGAGCATCGAATCGACGCCTTCTTTCGGAGATGTGAAATCCGTGAAGTAGTACATCTCGCCATTTTCGTTAAAAATAGGGCTGACATTCGCTTCGGTCCCTTCGTCGGAAGGAAGTTTCACGTCCGATTTACCAAATACGCTGTTCCAGAAGCCCTGAACATAGTTTCCGAAGTAACTGTTCTGCAGGCTCACCGTTTCAGGTGATACCGCCCCGTCGATGAAAGCAGGGACTTCACTCAGTTTATAGGACTTTGTGTCACCGTTCTGAGGATCGACAACGACAATTCCCTCCACTTCAAATCCGTTACGGGCAGAGATGAAGTCGCCGTACGTCCGGATATAGAAAGGTTTGCCTTCGTCATCCACTTCGAGTTGAACGTCCCCATTAAAGATATGTTTCGGGTAATTCATGCGTATATGACGTTCGATGTTCTTGTTGAAGAAAGAGGATGGCGTGTAGACCATTTTTTCTTTCATGAATTTCGGATTTGCTGTTGAATCGGTTGCACTCAGCGTGAAGTATCCAGGTGTTTCGTCTCCCTTGATCCATTTGAAAAATCCGGAGAATTCAACAGGAGCGATGTACACATACTTGCCGTTCACTTTCTGGATCTGTAATTCGCCAAGCTCATAGTAACTTGTATTCGGCACCTGTCCGAATGCTTTTTTCATTTTGTTCCGCGCAAATTGCGGAGGTACGCTTGCAGGTGTTTTTTCTTCATCAAATGCTTCGATTTCTGTTTTGACCTCCATTTTAGCCGATTCATATTTCTCGTCTGCGTTGAAGACGAAGGCTGTCAGGAAGTAAGCCCCGACGCCAAGACCGAACAGGAATATCCCGCTTTTGACCACTCGCTCCTTGCCTGTGGCGAAAGCAGCACCGGCAGCCGCAGCGACGATGAAGAGGATCCACATCGATGTAAAGTTGCGATCAAGATTCGTCATGTAATAGAAGGCAAAGGAACCGATGACTGCAATGATCATCGTGGCTGCGATCATGCCGATAACGGAAGGGTTCGCATTCCCCTCTTTCTTTTTTGTAAAAGTGACCGGGACCAGAAGCAGTGCCATGATCAACCCGACAATCACTGAAAATAATAAGATATTACCCAATTTATGTTCCCCTTTCCAAGGTCTATTTCTGTGTATGGTTTATATACGGATGGGAAGAGGGCGAGGTTTCAAAATGTTTGCGGGTAAGGGAATGGAGCGGTTTTGGGAGCCGACTGAGGTTGATGCGATGAACCTGCCCATGTGTGAATTCCGCTCAAGAAAATTCGACAATAGGCTCAATTATAGTAAATGTGGCGCAATTAATCTGAAAGCGGCTCAATTATTTCTAAAGTAGCGCAATAACTAAAAAAGAGGCGCAATAATCCTGAAACTGGCGCAATTATTAGATCTAGCTCCAAATTTTTTCTTCAACAGAGTCTCCTCCATACCTTTTCATACTAAAATACACCAAAACTCATGCAATTTTTTAAAATGGGCTTATCAAATCAGATTTTAATCAAAAAAAAGTCCCGCCTACTAAATAGACGGGACTAGCAAAAGAACTTTCCTCCAAACTAAATCGACAAACCCTCAATCACCACTTCAACCCCATAATGATCCGAAACCACAGGTTTGTTTTCACCATTAAAGATCACTTTAGAAGAAGTAACCTCAAATTTCTCACTGGCCAAAACCAAATCAATCCGCAAATCGACTTTGTTCTCATCCCAGCCGGCGATCTCGCCTTCGACGGTCACGCCTTCATCCCGCTTACCAGCCAGGTCATACGTATCAAAAAGTCCTTTGGATAACAGATAATCATAGCCTTCACCGCGGACATGGGCGTTGTTGTTGAAGTCTCCCATCAAGAATGCGGGCGACTCGGCCGTGATCTGTTCCATTAAGGAATCCACCTGGAACTTGAACGGCTCTTCTTCGTCCTGCCACCAGCCGAGGTGACAAGAGTAGAAGGTAAGGGGACGACCGTTATAGGAAATGGTGGCCCCGACGATTTTGCGGGTTTTCCAGTACGACTGGTCATGGCTTTTTGAAATGAAGAAGCGGTGTTCTTCAACAATGTCATGCTTGGTTAGTATCGCGACTCCTTCTTCAAAAACATCATAGCCGATGTGGGCGAAATCCCACACGAGACGATATCCGGTGATGCCCAGCCGCTCGAGCTCATCTAGCAAAACGAGGGCGAAGTTGTCTTTTTTAACAAAACCGGACATGGTTTCGCTCTCGATGAGCTGGCTGACTTCCTGAAGCGCGATGACGTCGTAGGATTTCTCCGCGATGTCATGCGCCAGGATAGAGATTTTCTCAAGCTGGTTCTCTTCTTGCCATGAGTGGCAATTCAGTGTCAGCAGTTTCATGGATTATGCTCCAAGCAAGTCTTGGATATCAGATTTGATGACGTCCGCTTTCGGACCGTAGATGGCTTGTACGCCTTTATCTTTCAGGATCAGGCCGAGTGCGCCGTTCTTTTTCCATTCGACTTCTGTACCGACAAGGCTTGTGTCTTTAACGGTTACACGAAGGCGAGTCATGCAAGCGTCCACGTCCACGATGTTTTCTTTTCCGCCAAGAAGGGCAACCACTTTTGGTGCAAGTGAATCTTTTTTCACCGAAGCACTGCCGCCTTCAGATGCATCGTCTTCGATGTAGTTACCATTGCGTCCCGGTGTAGGGAAGTTGAACTTCTTGATCAGGAAGTTGGCAACCGCGAAGTTCAGGAAGAAGAATACGAGACAAGCAATCACAAAGTTTACAAGGTCCATCCAAAGTCCGGCTTTGACGATCATAGGAACACGCGTCAACAACTCGATGGAACCGAATGAGTGAACACGGATGTTGATGATGTCGACGATTGCGAAAGCCATACCGGTCATGATTGCGTACACAACATATAGAAGCGGTGCAGCGAACATGAACATGAATTCGATCGGCTCGGTCACTCCTGTTAAAAAGACAGCAAGACCGGCTGAGAAGAACATTGATTTGTACTTTTTCTTCTTGTCTTTATCCACGTTTCTGTACATCGCGAATGCGATACCGATCAGGGCAGCAGAAGAAAGAATCATCTGACCCACTTTGAATCGTGCAGGTGTTACGTCGTTCAATAATTGTTTGTAGCTTTCAGTGTTTCCTGTCTGCAGGAAGTTGTTCAGGTCGGCGATCCACGCCAGCCATAACGGATCTTGTCCGGCAACCGTTGAACCGGCGCCTGATCCAGTCAGGATCTTGTACGTTCCGCCAAGCTCCGTGTAGTTAATCGGAACCGTCAGCATATGGTGCAGACCGAACGGAAGTAATAGACGTTCCATTGCACCGAAAATGAATGGCGCGATGATTGGTGCAGTGTTGCGGGATGTAGCGATCCATTGACCGAAATCGTTCAGTGCTCCCTGGATGAACGGCCAGACGATTGACAACGCGATAGCGGATACAACCGATCCGACGATCACGACGAATGGTACGAAACGCTTACCGTTAAAGAACGAAAGAGCGTCCGGTAATTTATCATAGTTATAATATTTGTTGAAAAGGTTGGCTCCGAGGAAACCAGAAATGATTCCGACGAATACTCCCATGTTCAAGGCTGGTGCACCAAGAACGGATGTGAAGTAATCAGATACAATCAGTGTTTGTCCAAAAAGGGAAGAGACGGTTGCTTCCGGGTTGGCAAGCATATCTCCGTTCACTCCGAAAATCGCTCCTGTGATGCGGTTGATCAGGATGAAGGCGATAAGTGCAGCGAATGCACCGCCTGCACGTTCCTTGGCCCAGGATCCCCCGATGGCGACGGCGAAGAGGATATGTAAATTCGTAATGATCCCCCAACCAATGTCTTCCATTACTCTTGCAATCGTTTGCACTAAAGCGATGTCTCCGCCCGTCATTCCGATCAATTTACCGATCGAGATCATGATCCCTGCAGCTGGCATGACAGCGACAACGACCAGTAGTGCCTTACCGAATTTCTGCCAGAAATCAAATGACAATAAATTCTTCATACTCCTGTTTCCTCCTTTAATTCCAATATCTATTGTGTATTCGTTTTCAAAAATGATTGTGTGCGTTTTCATTTTCAGTCATAAAAATGAGAGAGCGGTCCCCATCTGAATATTGAGATGAGATGATCCTAAAATAAGATGCAACCGTTTGCACTGTAAAAATCATTTTATAGTAACCCAACCTATAAATCAACAAAAAATTATTATGTTAGGAAAATATTATTATAGGACTTTAACGAGATGAGGGACGGTCCTCTGAAATTAGAGGTGTGGGGGAGGTTTGGTGAGAAATTTGGACTAGAGGATGGAAGTCTGGGGGTTACTTCGGGCTTGTGCTTATATTTGAGAGAATCAGGATCAAAAAGAGGGAGGCTGCGTAGATAATTTTTCAAAAATGGGTCGCTTTTTTTCAAAAACAGAAATAATTTTTCAAAACCGGTATTCTTTTTTTCAAAATTGCTGCTTATTTTTTCAAAACCAAAAATGACCACCCTCCTCACAAGTAAAAACGACAAACAAAAAGCACCCGGGCAAATAAGCCGGGTGCTCCAACTGCTAAACGGATCTGGATATAATATGACCTTAGTGAAAGCATCCCGCATCCAAAGCGGAGCAAGGACCTGCCCACATCTCAACGTTTAAAATACTCCACCGTCTTCTCCAATCCTGTAATCAAATCAAACTGAGGTTCCCATTTCAAACGATCAAGCGCTTTCATATTCGCTAGATGGCTGTGCAGGATGTCTCCGTCCCGGGTTTCTTCGTAAGTAGGCGTTCCGGTTGTATCGAGCTGGCTGGACAGCAGGGTATAAAGCAGGTTGATGGATGTTTGGGTGTTTGTGCCGATATTGATGATTTCGTTGTCTGCGTGATCGATGGCAAGGAGATTGGCGCGGGCGACGTCTTCGACAAAGACAAAGTCGCGGGTCTGGGTGCCGTCCCCGTAAATGACGGGAGTTTCGCCGTTTAGGAGCTGTTCGATAAAGATGCTGATGACGCCGCCTTCACCGTCGGATCGCTGTCTCGGTCCATACACATTGGCGTAGCGCAGGATGGTGTAGGGGAGGCCGTAGCTTGTTCCGAACAGTTTAATGTAGGATTCGGATACTAATTTGGAAGTGCCGTAAAAGGAAATAGGACTTGTGGCGGCATCTTCTGTAAGGACTTCATCTGTCGTTCCGTAGACCGCACTGGAAGAAGAGAAGATGAATTTCTTGACCCCGTATTTGACAGAGTACCCCAGCAGTCTGACGGTGCCGAGCACATTGACCGCGGCATCTTCTGCAGGGTTTTCCAGGGATTTCGCGACACTGACCTGTGCGGCAAGATGCATGACGATGTCCGGCTTTTCTTTTTTGAAAATCTTTTCGACTTTGTCGGATAATAAGTTTCGGTTGTAGCATGTTACGCCTTCAGGCAGGTTTTCCTTCCGGCCATTCGAAAAGTTGTCGAGGATGATCGGGGTGTGCCCTGCCGCGAGAAGGGTTTCAACGAGCTGGGAGCCGATGAAACCACCGCCGCCTGTGACTAGGATTTTCATAATCGATCATGAATCTGGTTGTTCTCCCTCATGATGAGTCTCCTTTCAATCTGCGTACATTTGATAAATCTGTTCGATTTTGCCCGTCATGACCTTGCTTGTTAAATGCTTTTGGGCAAATGTTTCGGCCGCTTTTCCAAAAGCGTCCCGTTCTTCGTTGTTGATGATGAATCGTTTAATCGCCTCGGCGAGCTCTTTCACATTCCCTGGTTCACAGAGGATGCCGGTTTCTTCATGACGGACCATTTCCGGTATGCCGCCGCAAGTGGTCGAGATGACCGCCTGCCGTGAAAACATGGCCTCCATGACGGAAAGGGGGAAGTTGTCATTGACGGTCGCCAGCACATAAATGTCGGACATCGACAGGATCTCCGGTATGTCATGCCGCTTTCCAAAGAAGATCACGTTGTACAGATCCAATTTTTCTGCTTGCTTCATGAGTGTTTCCTTCATGACCCCGTCCCCGACAATCCACACTTCCACATTGGCAAGGTGTTCACGGATCATGGCCAATGCCTCTAACAGAATCCCGTGTCCTTTCCTAGGTGAAAGCCGGGAAACGCTGGTGAGGATGATGTTTTCATGGGTTCTTGGAGGAATCGGTGTAAAGTCGATTCCCGTATGGACGGTGGTCATTCTATCATCCCGTGCACCAAAATCCTTCAGATTGGGCCTGAATGAATCGGCGATCATCACGATTTCGGTACTTGCTGATATACCGTCCATTTCCAGCCTGGTGAAATAGGCCTCTTCTATAGACCCTTTTTGCATCTTATTGAATTTCAGCCTGCTTTTCGTAAAGAAGCCGTGCGGTGTGAAGAGCAGCGGTTTTTGGAGTGTCTGGTTGAGGTGTCCGAGTATGAAGATGGCAAACAGGTCCTGGGCATGGATGATATCGTACGTGTCGAGATCTTTTTCTTTCAGGAACAGTTCGAATACATGAAGGAAGCTGAGGTTTTTGACGATTTTCTCATTCACGATGCCGTACCGGCTGCGCATAAAGCTTCTCGCTTCATAGGCAGCCTGCGGAATCCATTTCTCAAGCTGCAGGGAAGACATCTGATTCGGTGCAAAAACATCGACTTCATGGCCGAGCTGTTCAAATCCTTTTTGGATGGAGGTGATGTAATGAGATAGTCCGCCTGTGTGGGGATATTGGAAGAAAGTGACGTATAAGATCTTCATTTTTTTCTTTCCAATCACCTTTGATTTCTGACCGAATGCCTGAAGTGGCACCGGGTCCTCCATTACCCGGTCGACTCCATAAAAATCATCCATGGCGGCCAGAAGAGACGGATGTATGTTGAGAGGGGGCATTCTGCTCAAATCGTTTCATCCTTTCAGGCGGCTACTTATAAATTCCGAGTTCACTTCCCCAAGTGGCTATTTTATCTAAATGATAAGGAAGAAGTTCACCGCCGCGGTTTTCAAAGTACCGTCTAAACTGAGTGTGCAGGCCTTTTTCCAGTGTGCGTTGAAGATAGGCCATTTTGTACAGGTCCATCGGGTTTGTTTTGAATGTAATTCCATGTTTCTTCATTTCATTTGTATACACTTCGACGGCATGTGTGCGTATTTCTTCAGCATTACCTTGCCAATCTTTGCGAAAGGCGAGTAAGATTTCAACCAGGACAATCATGTCAAACCAAACCGGGGAGAATTTGGCGGACTCCCAATCGATGAATTGGATCTCCCAAGGCTCATTTCTGCTTACATCTTTTGAGCAGATGTTCTGCATATGAAGATCTCCGTGGGTGATGGCAGATCCGCTTGTTGTCAACTCTGGGAAAAAATCTGGACCGTTGCTGTAAATGGTTTTCAATGCTTTGTAATGAGGCTTGATGAGGTCTTTCAATTGTTTATCCTTCTTGGCCTGCTCCAGAAAGCTCATGGTGTTCGTGGTGAATTTTTCCCTGTCTTCCTTCATTTTGGCCGAGCTGTACAGAGGGAACCAGGATTTGAATGTGTCCTTTTCGTTTTTGAATCGGTCTTCAAAGGTATGGGCGTGAAGCTTTGCAAGGGTTGGGATGATGTAATCAAAGTGCTTTGGTGTAAAGGTCAGCTGTCCCCGTATCTGACGGACGAACTCCATGAATACCCAAGTGTCACTCCCATGTTTCGCCATCAGGTAGATTTCTGGGAGGAATTCTTTCAGAAACGGGTAGGCTCTGCCGTAGACATTGATTTCGACTTCATTTTTATATTTGGTTGAATGGTAGATTTTAAAGATGATGGGAAAGGAATCTGATAGATTCTGAAGCTGCATCTGATAGATGCTGCTCCGCTTCGTCGATTTCAGGTTCTGAATGGATGCTTCCTCGATCGTCACCTTTTTTCCAAGGGAAGCAGAGAGCTTCCCTTCGATATCATTTTTTTGAAAAAGGGAATATAATTCCTTTGGTGTGTGCAAACACCATCACTCCTTTCGTTTTCGTTTCCATGCATTCCATAAATGCGATGCGGTGCTCCTGATGAAAGGCATCGGGTCGTCTAAAGCGAGGAGGGCGAATACTTTCTTTCCTTTGAATCCCTTCAGGAAGTCCCTCCACGTCATTTCCCCATTCCTGCGCTTTTCCAAAAAGGTAAGGAAATAGCGCACGAGGTAGATCCATTGAACGCCATCGATCTGCTCCAGCTGCGGTGCGGGATTTTGTCCGGTGAGGTAGAGATAGTACGTGTAGGCAAAATCAACCCCGGAATGACCTGTCAAGCTATGAGTGAGCCAGAAGCGTGGATTGATTTCGATGAGCTTATACTGGCCGTCGCGTGGATCTTTTTTGTATTCAATCATGTTGACACCCTTCAGTCCGAGATCTTTCAAGAGAGGCACACCAAGTTCGACAAGCTCGGGGATCCGCTTGCTCACGATATGTGCTCCCGTTCCGAATTCCGCAGGGAACTGGTGGTTTTTCTGAAGGGTGAAGAGGGCAAGCAGATTCATGTCGTCGTCAAAGAAGGTCGCCACTTTATAAAAGCTTTGGTTATCGCCCGGGATAAGCTCCTGGATGATCAATTCGCCGTATTTGCTGTAAATCGGAAAGACTTTCTTTAATTGATTGGCGTCCCGGATCTTAATGGCTTTCTTATTGATGTGTTTTCTGAATTCATGGCCGAACACCGGCTTTAGTATGCAGGGGAATTCCAGCTGCGAGATGGCTTCATCAAGCTGGTTATCCGTTTCAACAAAAAAGGTCTTCGCTGTCGGGATCGAATAGTTCATGGCAAGGTCATATGTTTTCTTTTTATCCAATAAATCTTCGATTATAGAATGTTCCGGATAGAGAAACAGATAATACTCAGATAATTCTTCACGGTATGTCGAGATGAATACGACGTAATCATCCGCCCCTGCATACAGCACAGGCTTTTGATCAAACTTCACCGCCACTCCCTTTAAAAAAGTGAGCAGCGCTTTTTGCTGCGTCAATGGACTTGGACATACCGCGCAGGAAGCGAGCCTTGATTTCCCTTTTGAATATGGCCCTGCAGTGTCATAGGCGTATACCTCGATCCCTCTCCTCGCAAGGGCATGGATGATGCCCACTCCATTGGCGCTTAAATCGAGTACAACGGCTGGGTGTGATGGCATATCATTGACCTCCCGCTGTTAATAGATGTTGATAGATGTGTTCGATCTTCTGCACCATCGCTTCACGTGTGAGGTGGCTCTTGGCATATCGGGAAGCATTCTCTCCAAGGTGGCTTCTTAAAGCACCGTTTACAATCAATTGTTTCAGTTGTGTTGCCAGCTGGACGACATTCCCTGGCTGGACGATCAGGCCGGTTTCGTTATGACGAACAATTTCAGTGATTCCTCCGCAGTCGGTTGTCAGTATCGCTGTGCCGCTGTGCATGGCTTCAATGATCGAAATCGGGAGGTTGTCATTGAGGGTAGGCAGGACAAAGATATCTGTTTTGCTTAAAATGGCCGGTACGTCATCCCGCTTTCCAAGGAACGTAACGTTTGTGAGCCGCAGGTCCCTCACCTGTGCTTCGAGTGATTCACGCATTTCTCCATCACCGACGATCTGCACTTCTATATACTGGCTTAAAGACCTTAATTTAGACAGGGCCAGCAATAAGTCGGAATGACCTTTTCTCGGTCCCAATCTGGCCACACAGGAGATGATGACTTTTCCATTCTTGCCCTTACGCGGAACCGCAGTGAAATCGATCCCGGTATTGACCGTTGTCAGCTTAGAAGAGCGCGCACCAAGCTGGCTGAGCGGTTCACGGAAGGAGTCGCTCAGGATCACCATATGTGTCGCGTATTCAATGGCTTTCTTCTCGATTTCTTTGTAATAGACTTCTTCATCAGAACCGCTCTCGATCCGGTTGAATTTAACCCGGCTGAAGGTGAACATGCCGTGCGGTGTGAATAAAAGCGGTTTCCCGAGGTCTTCATTGAATCTTCCCAATATATTGGCCGTGAACAGGTCCTGGGCGTGGAGGATATCGTATTTCTCGAGCTTGACCGACTCCAGCATCTGTTCGTAAATATAAAGGAGGCGGCAGCTTTGGAGGATTTTGCTGGTGTAGGAGCCGTAACGGTTCTGGAACAAGGTCTTCAATTGCGGTACGACTGCTTCCCGCAGCATTTCCACTTTTGCTGCTGGAAACTGATTCGGGGAGATGACGTCTACTTTGTGCCCCATAGCCTTTAATCCTGCTCTCAAGGTAGTGATATAGTTTGATAGCCCGCCGGTATGGGGGTAATCCCAGAACGTGGCGATAAGGATCGATAGTTTCTTCCCAGATTTACTTTTACCTTTTTTAAATTTTTCCTTTTTGTCTTTCTTCTTCCGCTTGGAATCCTTGTCCTTACCCGCCGCCTTCTTTTTTAGAGTGACGGGTTTTGCCTTCACTCCATAATGTTTGTCTAAGGCAGCAATGACGTAAGGATAAGGAAAGTGCATTTCATTCATATCCAGACCCTCCTGATGACTTCGAATGCTTCAGCATACGGCACACCGACCGTCATGCCCCTGACGCTTGCCAAATGTTTGACTCCCTCATAGGAACGCGGATGCGGGAAGTCTCTCATTTCGACATCATAGTGTTTCAGGGAAGCAATTTTTTGATCAATCGTCGATGAAACATCGACATAATAATTCGGTTTGAATTGTTTATCATTTGTTTGGGTATTCCATTCACTCGAGGATACAGTTTCAAACGTGATCAGTTCGATCGGCTGCGTATTCGGTACCGGACGAACAGCTGTCAGTACAGCTTGAAATGTAATCTGATGATCGCGGTTCACGTCCCCATAGTGGTGGGTAAAAATTTTAGCAGGCTGATAGATATTGATAAGTTTCTCGATTTCTTTGGTGAAAAGATGAAGCGGCATCATCTCAAGCTCAAGGTTCGGATGCTCCAGAAATATCACTTCTTTGATGCCTATTTCCTTGTTTGCTCTCCGGGCAAGCTTCTGAATATGATGGGCTTCTTCCTTTCGTCCGTTCGCTGTAATGATCGAGATGACTCTATTACCCTGGTCTACTAGTCTTTTAAGTGTGCCTGCCGTACCTAGTAGTTCGTCATCTGGATGTGCGGCTATGACCAATACAGTTTCTTTCATTTCATTCACCCCATTCTTATCTCTATTACCTTAGTATATGTAGCTTGTAATATAGTCGAAACAGACATTAGCACAGGGCAAATGTCTGTTTCTCCAATCTTATTTTTTCCTTTTCTTTTGCCCGATGGAGATCCCACCGCAGATGACTTGCAGCCTTACATATCCATCTCCGTCGATCCAGATGAAGAAGTCACGTCCAGCCGTTAAAAACGTTCCCTGTTTATCAAGCAGTTTGCTGCCCGCATACACATTGATCTTGTCACCGAGTGTGAAATATTTATTCAAGATCGTGGTGTAAGACTCCTCAACGGCCACGTCTTCGTCTTGCTCAGAATCTAAAGATGTATCTCCTGCAATCTCTTTATCTTCTGATTGGGAGCGTTGATTTGATTTGCTGGTCGTATGGCCGGTTGATTCGGCAGGGGCCGATTCTTGTTTATCTTCCGCTGTATCAGGTGTGTTGTTATGTGGGGAGGCTGCATCTTGTTCAAGGGAAACACCCGTTTCCTCCACAAAGCTTTCTTCTTCTTCATGAACAACGGAATCAAAATCGTCATCCATGCCAGTGAATCCATCTTCATCGATTGGTTCTTCTTCCGCTTCTTCAGGCGCCGTAACAGACTCTTCTGGCTCATCATTCATGCTTTGATCTGATGGATGGTCTTGCCCGGATTCTGCGATAGTGTCTGGTCCGTCTCCTTCAGGTTGGTTGAAGTCCAAGTCAGTTTGTTGACTGCTGTCTGTTTCATCTTGAGTGAATGGATCTATTGAGTCTTCAACAGGTTCTTCAAGTTGAATAGAAGGAGTGTCTTCTTCCACAACAGGTTCTTCAAGTTGAATAGAAGGAGTGACTTCGTCTGCAACTGATTCTTCATGTTGAATAGAAGGAGTGACTTCGTCCGCAACAGGTTCTTCAAGTTGAATAGAAGGAGTGACTTCGTCTGCAACTGATTCTTCATGTTGAATAGAAGGAGTGACTTCGTCCGCAACAGGTTCTTCAAGTTGAATAGAAGGAGTGACTTCGTCTGCAACTGATTCTTCATGTTGAATAGAAGGAGTGACTTCGTCCGCAGCAGGTTCTTCATGTTGAATAGAAGGAGTGACTTCGTCTGCAGCAGGTTCTTCATGTTGAATAGAAGGAGTGACTTCGTCTGCAACTGATTCTTCATGTTGAATAGAAGGAGTGTCTTCGTCCGCAACAGGTTCTTCAAGTTGAATAGAAGGAGTGACTTCGTCTGCAACTGATTCTTCATGTTGAATAGAAGGAGTGACTTCGTCTGCAACTGATTCTTCATATTGAACCGAGTGTGTGTCTTCAACTTGGTTATCGAAATGTTCTTCGATAAATGGGCTTTCCTCAAAGATATCTTCAAGCGTCACATCAGGTTCTTCATCTTCAGCAGGATTGCCGTTATAGGGTGAAAGGTCTTGATCTATTTCAATGGTCGTATCCGTTACGATGTCACCCGGGTGGTCATCCTCCGCTTCTTCCTCTACAGCTGATGTTTCAGGAAGCTTGAAGTCCACTTCAACTTGTTGGCTGGTGTCTGATTCTTCATGAGAGAGTGGATCCGTTGAGTCTTTAACTGGTTTATCACGATGAATGGATAGAGTATCTTCGACTTGGTTATTGAATTCGTCTACAATGATTGTTTTTTTCTTCGAGGTATTTTCAAACGTCGTATCAGTTTTTTCGTCTTCATCCTGAATGCTGTTGTCTGTTGGAAGGTTTGGATCGGATTCTATCGTTAGATCCGGCTCCACTTGTTCTGCTTCTTCCACTGCAGCTGACATTTCAGGAAGGTTGAAGTCCAAGTCAGAATGCTGGCTGATGTCTGTTTCTTCATGAGTGAATGAATCCGCTGATTCTACAACTGTTTCTTCATAAGTGAATAAATCCGTTGAATCTTCTACAATTTCTGCATGTTGGATGGATGGATGATCTTCGATTAGACTAGGCAATTCCTCCTCAGTGATTGTTTGTTCTTCAGAGATATCGTCAAGCGTCGTATCTGGTTCTCCATCTTCATAAGGAGCAAGGCTGTCTGATAGAAGGTCCTGATCAAAATCGTTTTCGTTTGCTTCAGTTTCAATAGGGTGAACTTCGATTGGTTCTTCATGATGTTGAAGGGTGCCGGAAGGGAGGATGTCAGAATCAATTTCTTGACTGACGAATGTTTCATCCTGATCGTCATCGACACCAGGTTCTGTTTCTTCCTCGATGGATTCCGTGTCACTCTTTAGACTGTCGGATGGATTTTCAAAAGGATAAAATTCTTCTTCCGCTGTTTCTGTATCGAAAGAGAGGGCACTTGATTCATCCGTTTCAGTAGGTCCACTATTTATACTGTTGGATTGATTTTCAAAAGGATAATCCGTTTCTACTGTTTCTTCTACGAAGGAGTGATCAATTGATTCCTCGTTCTCAATGGCTTCACTATTTGAGCTGTCGGATGGATCCTCAAGTGTACCATCTGATTCTTCGACCGTTTCCTCCTCGATAGATGCATAATCTGTTTCATCCTTTTCAATGGTAAGGCTTTCAGATTCATTGGCAGCTGCTGGTTCTGCAAAAGCGGCTTCATCCAGAATATGGTCAACCGTTTCCGCGGTTTCTGTTGATGGGCTGTTGTCTTCATGAAAGCTCTCACATTCAATCTCCGTTACATCAGACGAGGTTTCATCACTATCCTTATAAGGCTCATTCCAATCTTCATCCGATATGTCGTCTGTGATGAGGTCGTCATATTCATTGATTCCTTCTGATTCGGTCTCTAGATAATGAAGATCGGCTGTTTCTTCAACATGTTCGGTGTGAGGCTGGTCGGAGCCGTGATCAAATTCTATTGTGAGTTCTGCTTTCTCTGGCTTAATATCTTGTTCTGAGTCCAGGGTTTCCCCATGGTGCGGTTCTTCATACAGCAAGTCGTGATGATCTGCATCTACTTCCGGATGGAAATGGCCAGAGATTTCTGTGTGATCCTCTATAGGAATAACTTCCTTTTGTGAAGGGAAGCTTTTTTCATCTTCCGTTTCCTTGAAGCGGCCGTCCGATTGTCCATTCACCTCTTCAAAGGCAGGCGGTGAAGGAAGGTCCAATATTTCTTCCAGCCCCTGATTCAACACGTTCAAATCAGGAGTTTGAACTGATTCTTCTACTTCTTGCCAATCAGGATGGTGTCCGGATTCGTTCAGATGAACGAATGGCTCCGCATTGTCCGCTGTTTCCTTCGGCTTCCCGACTTTATCCCCTTTTTGATAGGCTTTAGGTTTTTTTGGCCTTTTTATCGGTTTTGCTGCCGAATATTTAAGATGGTTGAGACTTTTACTGCGATCTATATAATTGACCCGTTTGAACGGTCCATCATCACGTGGTGCCAGCCGCGGGCATTTTCCACGTCTTTTAGGGCGTTTGTGGGCAGGGATTTTAGAAAGAATCACACTTGGCTCCGCATCATGTTCCAGGGTGATGTCGAAAGCAGGTCGATCTGGACTTGGATGATGAGCAGCTTTTTGGTTAAGGCTGTTCACCATGCTGTGTATCAATTCCGAAACGTGTCCCTGGTCCATGAACGCATTCGTCTGCTGCGGGAGAGGAGGAAAGATGAAGGGCTCTCTATCTCCCTTTAGGTAGCGGATGAAAATGGACTGATTGTGACAAGGAACCAGTAAGTCTTTGTAGTAATACAAGGAAAAAATCCTTGGTAATAGGTGTTCATTTATAAAAAGAAAATTTTTGGGCATGGTTTTCTCACCTCCATGTCTCTCTATCTTCTTATAAATTATTCAAGAGCCCGATTTGAGTGAGTGGAATTTACGATTCTACTGCAAAATAGGCTATACATTCTGAATTTCCGTACATATATTGATTATGAATTGCAGACTAATAGCAAAGGAGTGTTAACGAATATGTCGAAGGAAATCAATGAGTCCTCTGGCGACAGAGGCCGCCTTGACAATCAAGGTCAATCAGAGCAATCACCTGCGGAGCAGGGTGCTGCTGAGCAGACTGCGGAGAACAGAAAGGAGAGATCCTCATCCGGTGGGGATTTCAATCAAATTCCAAGCAAAACTCTTGCAGAAGTGCTTAATTCCATTTTTAGCTTAGGAGATCATCTTGAGATTTTATACGAAGATGACCAAATTGACGATAATGGAACATTTGTAGGTGCTTTCAACAAGACCCTCTTGTGGGCCGACCACGACGGCAATTTCAATGTGACCGACCTAAACGGTCCGCTTTCTGTAAAGAAGGTACCTTCAAAGAGGAGAAGGAAGAAGAAGCAAAAAGAGAATAAGGATCCAAAGTCCGTGATGGAAGAAGCTTTGAACAATCTGGACAATGAACATGCTGAGGAAGAGACAGAGGAAAATGTGATTCTTAGAGTCATGCATGAAGACAGTGAGAACGAAGAAACGTCTGAAATCACATTCGAAGTAATCGACGAGTCCTCAGAAGATTCAGTGGATCAGGAGGAGACCTCCCTCGAGGAAGAAAGCCATGATGAATCTGACTCTGATGAAGAAGTCATTATGGAAGTGGTGGAAGAGGAAGATCATTCTGTTCACCTTGAATTATCCTCTGATGAGCCCGATACGGATGTTGAAGAATCAGAAGAAGAAGTCACTCTTCATGTCATCGTTGAAGATGAAACTGAAGAAGAACTGAGTCTGGATGATGAGGATCAGTCTGAACCAGAAGAAGAGCAGGCTATTTCACTAGTAGAGGTAGAACCAGAAAAAGACCAGGCTGTTTCACTAGTAGAAGAATCAATAGAGACAACTGACACGGTAGAAGAAGCGGCCGACTCCTCCGAAGAAGGGTCAGAACCCACTGGCGACGCCTTTCCTGAAGATTCATCTTTGGAAGAAAAGAGAGATTAGTCTAGTAAATCCTTAAGAAAAAACAGAATTTTTTTTGAAATCTAGTTATCTGCCTTTACGCATTAACGAATCCGGCATAAATATAGAGTAAACACCGAAAGGAGGAAACATAATGGCAAACTTGTTTGGTAAGTGTGGAAATATGGCTGATTTCCTTAACAAAATTTTATCTATGGGTGACAAAATCGAAGTGTTGTCCGGTGACGACGAAATCGAAGAGGGTTCATTCATCGGTGCAAGCGACAACTTCGTGGTTTGGGTTGACGACAACGGGGACATGAACACTTCTGACCTTGGAAGCGTGACTGTTCGTAAGGTATAGTCATCATCTTTCAGACTATAAAAATGACTGGAAAACATTCCAGTCATTTTTTTTCTGAAAAAATTAAAATGATAGGTAAGCGCCCTATCAAATTTCGTTTTATTTAATATAAATATATAGACTGATTGATTAAAGGTGAAGGGAGGAGTCGCAATGGGACTTTCTGAAAAGTTGAACAGTGTATTGAAGCTTGGTGACAAAATAGAGGTACTATCAGGTTCTGATAAAATTGACTGCGATGGTACATTCATTAACGCAGAAGATCACTATCTAGTGTGGTCTAATGGAGATGGAGACATTCTGTTTACCCAGCTGGATAATGTAACGGTTAAAAAGGTGTAATGATATAGTGGAAGGTGCGGTACTTTTGTGGCGAAAGTACTGCACTATTTTTTTTATGGAGAAAATGCTTGTATCAACAGAATAATCGGCCGCTTTTGGAAAATAAACAGGACCCTCAGCATGCTTGTCTTATTTTTTTAGAGGGATCTGCCAACCATCCTGGTTTATGAGATGTTCATGGAAACGACGCGGCAGCCTTTTGTTCATTGCGGTATGAGGCCGGCTTGTCCACCTCATGGGGCTCTTTGAAAACAGTCTTTCCCTTATTTGAGGAAAGACAGTCTTCGCAGTCAGCAGCCGTCTATTTATGTTTTTTCCAGGCATCCAATAGCTTGGGATTCACATTCTTCACATGTCCAAGGAATTCCTTTGTCAGTCCGAATTTATCCATCCCTTTTAACAGCTTCATCGGAGCCGGGGAATCAGAGGTGAATGCACGTTTATGATCAATCACCTTGAAGTCGCCATTTTCATCCATCAGCATATGACGAACCTCCGTATCCCATCTTGTGAAGCCTAATTTCTTGAACTCATCGAGAACAAATAAAATTTTCTTCGTCATGTCTTCGTCGATTGTCCCATGACGCTTCATATGGCGGGCAAGTGAGATGCCCTTTATGAATTCCATTACGATGTAATTGTCACCGTATTCATACAGCCGGGGCATGATGGACGAAGATTGCCCGATTTTCATGGCCTCGAGTTCCCTTTCATGGGTTTCTTCTTTAAAGAAGTATTTAACGACTTTATCGTCGGCTACTTTGTAAATTTCACCGTCTTTTCCATCACCGATCATCGTAAAGGCTGCAAGATCCTTTTTCGTGATTTTCTTGCTTCCGTTAAAAAGATTCTCCACCGGTCTTCACTCCTTTGCATAGTTTTCTTACACTTTTTCTATATTGTATGGAGATAGAAACGTTTTTGTAACCGAGCCAAACGTTGAAATTTAATAGAAAGCCTCCCAAGCTATCCTTCATCTGCCTCATAAAAGCCATCGTATGAAATCTATCACTTTCCCTTTGTTTAGGCGGGTCTGATTTCTTAACTGTGGGGATACTGAACGATTCATGGGGGAGGGCGGTTGAACTGCTGCAGAGTACAGTGTCCGTCCGGCCATAATGGAGGGTACTTCTGGGTCAGGCCGCATAAAAAAAGTCCAGGAAGGGAGAAGCCTTCTTGGACCTTTTGGCGGCCGGTAACGGAGTAGCCGAGCCTTTGCTATTTTGTCAGTCTAAAGGTGTATCGTGTGCCTGAGTGTTATCGTTCTACCTTGTTTCCGTCGAAAATCTGCACATCGATCGGGGCAGCCATATATTCGGGAGCTCTGCCTGCAAATGATGTGAAGTGTGCACTTGTGTTGTGGGCTTCAACAGCTGCTGCGTCTTTCCAGATTTCCACCATCGTATAAGCCTGTTCGGTTTCTGTATCTTTCATCAGCCCATAAGAAATATTTCCTTCTTCAGACCGGGAAGCCGCAACGAGTGAGTGCATTTCTTCAAGAAATGCCTGTTCTTTTTCAGGGTTGATTTGAAAATGTGCGTGTATGATGATCATGTTCTTACCTCATTCCTTAATCAATTAGGTTAAATGGGATGGAAACCCTGTACACTCCCGTTGTCTCATTGGACGACAATTGGAGTATGTCAGGGAACATCCCCTTGCGAAATTTATTTCCAGTCAGTGATTTTTTCGACTGGAAGCCGGACGGATTTGTATCCTTCATCGGCTGCTTTTCCGATTGAAATGAGCATGACAGGATAATAGCGTTCTTTATCCATTCCGTATGCCTCTGCGATCTGGTCTTTTTCATAGCCGCCGATAGGATTCGTGTCGTATCCATGAGCGCGGGCTGCCAGCATCAGCTGCATGGAGACAAGTCCGGCGTCAATCAGGTTCATTTCTTTGAATTGTTCTTTCGGCATCGCTTCAAGAAGTCCTTTAATGGAAGGAAGCTGCTTGTCTCTCACATCAGCCGGCATATAACCTTTTCTTACGGCTTCATCGTATATTTCATCGGCAAAGTCGAGGCTGTTCATATCAACAAATACAGCAATGACGGCAGCAGAAGTTTTGACCTGTGTCTGATTGAACTTTGCAAGCGGCGCAAGAGTTTCCTTGCCTTCCGGGCTGTCGATGACAAGGAAGCGCCATGGCTGAAGGTTGACAGAAGAAGGGGCAAGCGTCGCTTCTTCCAGGATCTCCGTCATTTCTTCCTTGCTGATTTTGACGGTTGGATCATAGTTACGTATGGAACGGCGGCCTGTGATGATTTCTTGAAAGTCATTGATTCGTGTTGTATTCATGTTGAAAAACTCCTTTGTGTTTAGTATTGAATGTCTTTAACATTCTGCTGGATCCGCATGAGTAAATTTGAAAGCTGCACTTGTTCATCGGAACTGAAGTCCTTCAGCACCTGGGCGACGAACTCTTTTTTCTCCTGGCATAATGCCTTGATTCGTTCCCGTCCTTCATTCGTTAATCGAACAAACGTGATCCGATTGTCGTCCGGATTCTTCCGGCGGGATACCATCCCTTTCACTTCCAGCTGCTTCAAGTGCCGGGTAACAGCCGCATGGTCTATATTCACTTCCTGCTGAAGGGCACGCTGGCTGATTTCCTCGACCTCCATCAGCTTGTGAAGAAGATCAAGCCTCGACTGGCTGATCCCGGTGCAACGTTCAAACTTAGGGCTCAATTGCTTATAGATATCATTTATATGACGTAAAATCTTTTCTTCGTTGGACAAAGCATCCTCCTCCTTGAAAACTGTTAATTGAGGGGTCAATCATTGATACGTCAATTAATATAATATATTTGTGATGGCAAGTCAAAGAATTGAACTCAGTCCTGGTGACGAGGGACTCCCATTGGAAAAAGAAAAACACCCTTAGCCAGTGGAGCGGGGTGTTTTTAGCTTGTCTGGATTAGTCATTTTCTCCGGAAATGACGACCACGTCTTCTCCTTCAGACACTGTTTTTTCAATGTGCTGCTCTCCCCATGTGCAGAGCATTTGCAGGGCAGGGGCGAGTGAGGTGCCGTATTCGGTCAGTTCGTATTCCACTTTAGGAGGCACCTGGTTGTAGATGATCCGATTTACGACCCCGTCCGCTTCGAGCTCCCTGAGCTGCTGGGTGAGCATTTTCTGCGTGATGTTCGGCATCATTCGTTTTAACTGGCTGGTGCGAAGCGTCCCGTTGTCGATGAGGTGGCAGAGGATGACGACTTTCCATTTGCCGCCGATGACCTCAAGTGCCGCTTCTACTGGGATGTTGTATTTTTTCATTGAGAAACCCTCCTTGCTCGTATCTTTTTATATGATCTATCTTGAAGTGCTGATTTGATTAATTTATTTACAGATGAATATAACATAACCATTCTGCATTCGCCTAACAGCTGGACTGCCGGCTGTATGGTTACCCAGGGGTACCTATGCCACTTGAAAGTGCGTTCTTCCCATATATTCAGGAAGGATGCATAATCGACACTGTACCCTGATGGTACGACAAATTTCCGGATCATCCTATACGGTACTTTGAAGTGCCTATGGTACTTCATGGTGCCTACAGCACTTTAAAGTGCGTAATTCCATTATGGATTCATACCCTTCATAATGTTGGGTACGCGGGAAAGCGAAAGGCGCCTTCGTGATTACCGGCAGTTATGTTTTGAAGTTTGGATGATGGCAGATGAGCTGTTCGGCAGTGAGTTTGATGCTTTTTGATAATAAAATTGGATTTTTGATAATAAACTACCCGTTTTTGATAATAAAATCTTATTTTTGATAATATAACGCCATTTTTTGATAATAAGTCCTTCTGACGGGTTCTTAAGAGACACACATTATGTTGTAAAACGATCTCTGCAGCTATTTATAGCAAAAATCTGCTTTTAAAATCAGCCGACTGCCCTGTCATGGTTCGAAACATGTTTATTTTTTACTTCTAAGGAGGAATTCTCTCATGAGTTCTCATGCACATACAATGAATCACTCAAAAACAAAAGGAGGCACGCCGGCATTATTGTCGCTCGCGATCTCCGCTTTTGGAATCGGGACGACGGAATTTGTCCCGGTCGGATTGCTGTCATCGATTGCAGATGACTTGTCGATCTCAATCACACTTGCCGGATTATTGATTTCCGGTTATGCAGTCGGAGTGGCGATCGGGGCTCCGATCCTTACTGCTTTGACAAGCAAAATGAGCCGGAAGTCGCTGCTCATGTCCCTGATGATATTATTCATCGTCGGGAACTCGGTTTCTGCGTTGTCAACGAGCTTCGGTCTGCTGCTTACGGCCAGGTTCATCACGGCCTTTTCACATGGTATTTTCTTTTCAATCGGTTCGACGATTGCAGCGGATTTAGTTCCTGCCCATAAACGCGCGAGTGCGATCGCATTCATGTTTACCGGTCTGACGGTCGCGACCGTTACGGGAGTACCACTTGGAACGTTCATCGGACAAGCGTTTGGATGGAGAGCGACGTTCTGGGGAGTGGCACTGCTCGGAGTCATCGGCATCATTGCAAGCTCCATCCTCGTGCCGAAGGATTTGAAAGAAGCACCACCTGCGAAGTTCAGTGAACAGCTGAAGATTTTACGCAATGGAAAATTACTATTGGCGTTTGCGATCACGGCACTTGGATATGGCGGAACATTCGTTGCGTTTACGTATCTGACGCCGCTTTTGGAAAATGTCACAGGATTCAGTTCAAAATGGGTAAGCATCATCCTGTTGGTTTATGGAATTGCAGTAGCGATCGGTAACGTCGTTGGAGGGAAAGCCTCTGATAAAAATCCCCTCAAGGCGCTATTATGGATGTTCATCCTGCAGGCAATCATCCTCGTTGCGTTGACGTTTGCGGCACCATTCAAAATTGCCGGATTGATTGCGATCTTCCTGAT
Organism: Rossellomorea sp. NS-SX7; assembly: GCF_052828565.1. Lineage (NCBI taxonomy): Bacteria > Bacillati > Bacillota > Bacilli > Caryophanales > Bacillaceae > Rossellomorea > Rossellomorea sp. NS-SX7. The sequence goes on from NZ_CM128249.1 coordinate 369,246, forward strand.
GGGAATGTTTGCGTTCATGAACGTTCCGGGACTTCAGGTCCTTGTCGTGAATCTGGCGGAAAAATATGTGCCGTCTGCCGTTAATGTGGCATCAGCCTTGAATATCGCGGCATTCAACGTCGGAATTGCCATCGGGTCCTTTGTCGGCGGCATCATCGTCGATGGCATCGGACTGATTCATACCCCTTGGATCGGGGCTCTGATGGTCGGTGGGGCTGTACTGTTGACGGCTTGGCTGCGCAGATTGGAGCGGGTTTCAGCGTAAGGAAATCTATTAAAGTATTAAAACGCCTCGTAAATGGTACGGGGCGTTTTTTTGTCGTTGGAAAAGTGCTCATGAATAAGGGTGGTTATGGTAAAATAAGGATAAACACAAAAGCTGCGGTCCGCCCAGCAAGACTTCCGCAGAACCCGAGTGGGGAGAGCCAAACGGAGAGGGGGAGCATGATGAAAAGATGGGTCCTGATTTTGCTTGTGCTGTCGGTTTTGATTTTCTCCGGATATGTGTATTTTTATAATGGCATTTCCAATATAGAACGGATGACGATTCAAACGTACAACCACAAAATGGAGACATTTGATAAAGGGAAATTGGTGACGGATGGATCTTCTATTAAGACGTTCACAAGGATTTTAAACAGAGCAAGGCATGAGACGAACACCATCTATGAGATGGCTGAACATGAAGACTATTTCGTTACCGTTACGTATGAAAGCGGCGGTACCGATGAGTTCAGGGTATGGGGGAGTTCCGGGAGATATACCCATATCATCAGATCGGGTAATGATGATTCTTTTAAAATCAGTAATAAAGGAAGCAGGAAGGAACTATTGAATATCTTAGATTGATAGATATACAGGCGTCTATTAAAAGATGGAGGCATACAGATGAATCGATTAGTCATCATCACCGTCGGCAAAACCCATAGCGGGAAGTCGACATTTGCGAACAGGCTCGAAGAACAGCTGCAACATTCTGTGGTAATCGACCAGGATAACCACGCTGAATTCATCCATGCTTATTATAGAAGGCTGCTGCCGGAAACGGGGCCAAACAGTTTCAAATACACCATCACCAAAACGATCGTGGATTATGCAGTGAATGAGGCGGACTGTCATCTGATCATCTGCAACTCGAATCGCAGCCGGAATGGACGCTTGAAACTGCTGGATTCTTTTCACAACAAGGGCTTCACCAGTATCCTGGTCGATTTCGATCTGCCTGATCAGGTTCTTGAGGAACGTGTTGCAACCAGCTCGCGAAGCAAAAATATTCTCAGAAGCGCTTCTGATTTCGAAGAAGTGTTGGCACGGCAAAATGCAGAATCCAACGTTACAGCTCCGGTGGAAGGGGAAGCGGATCATTTATTTAAGATTAGGGATGAAGACGATGTAAAGTCGGTGATTGATAGCATTATCATGATTTCCCACCGTATGTGAAGAGTTCACTGACCATTTAGGGGAATGGAGGAAGTAATTTGGGAAAGAAAGAGATGACCTACATTATTGGGGGTACACTGGGGTTGGTGCTTGGTTTCATCCTGGCAAAAGTTTATCAAGTATGGGCTATTTTATATGAAACAGAAGGGCTCTCCTTACAAGGGGTTACCAGTTGGGAAGGGAAACCGCTTTGGAAGTCCATCAATGAAAATCCTGGAATGGCAACATTTGTAATAACTTTTTCTCTGTTTTTCATCGGATTATTCTTTTCATTTCTACTGACAAGAGGGGAAAAGCATACACAGAAATCGAATATTAGTTAGTGGATGCAAGCTAAATAGGTTGATACCCATAAATGAATGATGATTAGTGAGGAGGGGAAGCGTGAATATTGGATCCGAATATTTAAAGATTGTCATGGAACGATTCAAAAGCGTAAAGAGTCTGGGAGATAAAACGATCAGCCAATTATCTGAAGAGGATCTTTTTTGGATGTATAACAGCGAGTCGAATAGTGCAGCGGTCATCGTGAAGCACATGAATGGGAATATGGTTTCGAGATGGACGGACTTTTTGACTTCGGATGGAGAGAAGGATTTTCGGAAACGGGACAATGAATTCATCAATGATCTGGAATCAAAATCTGATATGCTGCTCGTTTGGGAAAAGGGTTGGAAAACCTTGTTCGATGCGTTAACGGGGTTAACCGAGCAGGACTTATTAAAAACAATCACCATTCGGGGAGAACGTCATCTGGTGATGGATGCCATCGAAAGGCAGCTGGCACATTATGCGTATCATGTCGGGCAGCTCGTTTATATCGGCAAGCAGGTAAAAGATGATCATTGGCAAAGTCTCAGTATTCCGAAGGGGGAATCGGAGGCGTATTTAAAAGAAATGCTCGATAAGCATCATGGCAGCTGACCCGTGCAGCACAAACGTCAGGCATAAATAAAAAGAAACTCGCCCGGTCATCCAGGCGAGTTTTTTAGTGATCAAGATTTCAACAAACGCAATCCATTTAAAATAACTAGTATCGTACTACCTTCATGACCGATGACTCCATATGGAAGGTCAAGGATCTGCAGGAAGTTGGAAGCGATCAGGATCATGATGACGCCGATCGAGAAGACGACGTTCTGCTGGACGATACGCTTCATTTTTTTCGATAGTTTGATCGCTTCGGCGATACGGGTGAGGTCGTTTTTCATCAGGACGACGTCCGCCGTTTCAAGAGCTACGTCAGTTCCTTCACCCATTGCGATGCCGACGTTTGCGGTTGCGAGGGCAGGGGCATCGTTGATTCCGTCACCAACCATGGCCACCGTTCCGAAGTGGTTCTTCAGTTTCTTCAACTCTTCCACTTTCGTTTCAGGGAGGCATTCAGCGATCAGGGATGTGACGCCTGCTTCTTTGGCGATGGCACGGGCTGTTTTCTCGTTATCACCGGTTAGCATGATCGTTTCGACGCCTTCTTTTTTCAGTAGTTCGAGGGCTTCGACCGTTTCCTGGCGAATGACGTCCTTGAGTGCGATCAACGCTATGATTTCATCATCTTTCGCGGCAAATACCGTTGTTTTACCTTCTGATGCGAGTCCGCTGTATGCACCATTCATGAAATTGCCGGCGAGTTCTTTTCCGACAAATTCAGCTTTCCCGATTTTCCATTGGGAACCATCGACCACGGCTTTGACACCCCAGCCTGACACGTCTTCAAGGGAATCCGGCTGAAAGAGAGTGGCTTTCATTTCTTTGCGGACATGACCGACGATGGCCTGGGCGAGCGGGTGATTTGATTGATTCTCAATGGAAGCAATGACAGTCATGATGTCGTGCTCGTCAAATTCTTCAGCCACAAGTATATCCGTCACGACAGGTTTCCCTTTCGTGAGTGTCCCTGTTTTATCAAACGCAATGGCTTTCAGGTTGCTCAGGTTCTCAAGATGGGCGCCGCCTTTAAAAAGGATCCCGTGCCGTGCGCCGTTTGAGATGGCGGACAAGCTTGCCGGCATGATTGATGCAACAAGTGCGCAAGGGGAAGCGACAACAAGCAGCACCATGGCGCGGTAAAATGTCTCAGTCCAGCTCCATCCGAGCAGGAAGTGAGGGAGGAACATCATCAGGAAGACCACGGCAAGCACCACTTTGACATATGTGCCTTCAAAGCGTTCGATGAACAGCTGAGAAGGTGATTTCTCGCTTTGGGCCGATTGCACAAGGTCGATGATTTTCTGGAATAATGTTTCGCTGCTCGGCTTTGTCATTTCGACGGTGATGGCACCGTTGATATTGACCGTCCCGGCGAATACTTCATCGCTTGCAGCTTTTGTAACGGGTACCGCTTCACCGGAAATAGCGGCTTCGTCAATGGATGTCGCTCCTTTTACGACCACTCCGTCAGTCGGTACGCGCTCACCGGGTTTGATCAGAATGTGGTCACCGATATCAAGCGTCGATACATGGACTTTCTTTTCACCGGAAGAAGTCACAAGCCAGGCTTCCTCGGGCTGCATTTCCATTAGCGCGGAGATTTCTTTTTGGCTTTTGTTCATTGTATACGTTTCAAGCGCTCCGCTGACTGCGAAGATGAAGATGAGAATCGCGCCTTCCGTCCAATAGCCGATGATGGCTGAACCGACCGCTGCAAAAATCATCAGCATTTCGACGTTTAGTTCCTTGTTCTCGATCGTTTCTTCGATTCCTTCCTTCGCTTTTGCGAATCCGCCGATGACGAATGCAAGCAGATAGAAGATGACACTGAGGGTGTCCGTGTCGCCATTTGAGTATATCCACCCGAGTAATATGAACACACCGCTTATGAGTGCTGCAATCAATTCAGCATGGGGCTTTATTTTTTCAAGAAAGTTGATTTGTTCTTTTGGTTTTCCGAGTGACAGGGCTTTGGATTGTGAGCTCATATGGTACTCCTCCTTTTGTTTAACTGAAAATAAGGATTTCTAATTGAGAATAATAATCAACGTCATTATCCCTATAAAACGACGAAAGCTGCCACCTGTTAAGGATGACAGCAAATCTATGTGTGGTTGGGATGGACTTTTTAAATAATATCTTAATTTATAATTATTATAATCTGATAGTACCATATCTATATGAGAAAGAAAAGGCTTTTGTGCAGATTAATTTTGGGTGACTTCCCGGCGCCTGCTTTGCAGGGAAAAGGTGAGCAGGCTCACAAAAATCAGGAGCATCATCAAGCTGATCAGATAGAAAAAGCTTGGTCCGCTGAACCATTCGATTACGATTCCTCCGATGAACGGGCCCATCATGCTTCCGAAACTGAAGAAGATGCCGCACATGATATTCCCGGCAGGAAGCAATTCCTTGGGCAGGAGATCGGTCATATAACTGATTCCGAGAGAGAAAGTCGATCCGACCGCCATGCCCGCAAGAGTGAAGCAGGTGAATAAACCGATCGTCGATTCTGAAACGAAACCTGCAGCGGTAAAACAAAGGAATCCAATCATCATGACGACCAGGAGTACATTCTGCCGGCCGTATTTGTCACTCATCACACCGAGCGGTACTTGCGAAATGATACTTCCGACAGCGAATGCGGGAAGCAGGATTGAGACGGCTTCGACGGAAATTCCGTTTCGAAGGGCGAATACCGGGAAATTTCCGTTAAGCGATGCTTCAAGAAAGCCATAGCCGAGCGGAGGAAGAAGCGCGACCCAAGCAAATTTCAAGACTTTCCCGAAACGCTGGAACGATCCAAGGAACGAGACACTGCCTACATTTTGCTGCTCCGGGTATTCGTTCTTCAGTTTGAAAACGAAGCTCCAGACGAGCAGGCTCAAGGCAGAGGAAATCATGAACGGCAGCGCCTGGCTGATTTGGATCAGCTGAGCCATCAAAGGACCGACAGCAAACCCGATTCCAAATGAAACCCCGTAGATCGATATGTTTCTTCCGCGATGTTCTTTCGGTGAAAACGACGTGATCCACGTCTGGGTGGCGAAATGCAGCATATGGTCGCCGATACCGATGAATAATCGGAGCGCAAACCAGAACCAGAACGATTTCCATAATGGAAATAAAAAGAGTGACAGTGCGACGATGATTCCGCCGATGATGATCATCGGTTTATATCCGATTTTCTGAAGCGGTTTTTCCATCAGAGGTGAAGCAAGTAAGATCCCTATATAGAGGGCGGTGGCGTTCAGGCCGTTCAAGGAGGAGGAGAGGCCGTCCTGCTCAAAGATGATTGCGATCAGCGGCAGGAGCATCCCCTGGGAGAAGCCTGAAATCGCAACGATGGCCACCAGTACCCAGAAGCGGAATGATAGCGATTGATTCATATGCAAAAACTCCTAAACTAGTAAATTTCCTTATTCGATGGTACCCCGGATTCGATTGTTTGGCAATGGGGACCGGATAGAGTAAAATTTAGAGAAATCATGATGTGAAGAGAAAGGATGAGGAATATGGAATTCAAGATGCAAGAAGGCGGATTTTATTCTGATTTGGGATTTGGCAAGCTGGAGGTGTCCGGTAACGAAGAGTACGGCTTCCGTCCATTCCAGCTGCTCGTATCGTCTGTAGCTGTATGCAGCGGCGGTGTCCTTCGCAAGGTGCTCGAGAAAATGCGCATCGAATTTGAAGATATCCATATCAAAGCGGATGTCGTCCGAAATGAAGAGGAAGCGAACCGTGTGGAAGAAATTTCACTCCATTTCACAATCAAGGGAGAGAACCTGGACGAAAAGAAAATCGAAAAAGCCATGAAGCTTACCCGTAAAAACTGTTCCATGGTCCAATCCGTCCAAGACTCCATCAAAATCGAAGAAACCTTTGAACTTGTAGCGCAGTAACGCACTGACGCAACGAGGGACGGGCCATCAGGGGAATGATTTCCCCTGATGGCCCGTCTTTTTTTAGGTTTCAACCAGTGTGAAATGTGGAATATGTTGGTATCAGTCGGTAAATAAAGGCCCGTCCCAGACCGCTTTAACGTGTTAAAAGCCCGTCCCTCACTGTGCTAAAGCGTCAGTTCCTGTGGCTCTTTTCCCGGTTTTTCATAGTAGAGAATGGTGACCGGGCTCAGTTTGAGGAGCATGTATTCAGGGTCGTCAGGGCTTGTGATCCAGTGCTTGAGCTGTTCCGACCAGAATCTTTGCTTAAGTTCGGCCGATTCCTCAACGGATGCCTTCGCCTCTATCTCTACATAATGCTCATGATCGGAATCGCGGTCGTAGCCGAGCAGGATATGGACATTCGGATTCTGTGAGATGTCCTCCGCTTTATGGGCGTGCTCATTCGTGGCCGTATAAAGAGTAAGGTCATCATTGTTGAACATCATGAAGCGTGAATATGGTTTGTTGTCGCGGATGGTCGCGAGCGTTCCGACTTTGTGGTGGGAAAACAGCTCGGTCACTTTATCTTTCAACGTGTTTGTCATGAAAAGTACCTCCTGAAAAAGTTCTATCTATTAATGTGTCTTTTCTGGATGGTTTCATGAGTTTCTTTGCAAAAAAAATTTCCACCCCCATACACTAGTAAGGGACCTAACAAATATTCTCAGGAAAAGAGGACTGCGCTGTGAATAAAATCTTCTTGATTCTTGTATTGGCAGGCGTTCCATTATCGGTCATCGGAAATCTGCTTCACTGGCCGACCGTCATGATGTTTATTGTCTACTGCGTGACGATCATTGCACTTGCAGGCTATATGGGAAGGGCGACGGAAAGCCTCGCTGTGATTTCAGGACCCCGGATCGGCGGACTATTGAATGCCACCTTCGGGAATGCAGTTGAACTCATCATTTCTATCTTTGCGTTAAAAGCAGGTCTGATTGGCGTCGTGCTCGCATCACTGACAGGGTCGGTTCTCGGAAATCTCCTGCTGGTGGCGGGACTCTCCTTCTTCGTAGGGGGAATCAAGTTTAAACGCCAGAAATTCAATGTGTTCGATGCGCGCCACAATTCGGGGCTTCTGATGTTTGCGATCATCGTCGCTTTTGTCATTCCCGAAGTATTCGCGCAGGAAATGGATGAAGCGGCTACCATGACCATGAGCCTCGGCGTCTCGGGAATTTTGATCGCTCTCTACTTATTCGCTCTTTTCTTCAAGCTCGTGACGCACCGCGGGGTTTATCAGCATGGTGAGGGTAATGGAGAGCACGCTCATGAAGAAGAGCCGGAATGGAGTAAAGGAAAGGCACTCCTCATCCTGGCGGCTTCCACGGCTGCCGTTGCGTATGTATCGGAAAGCCTGGTGCATACGTTTGAAGAAGTCGGCACTGCATTCGGCTGGAGCGAGCTGTTCATCGGGGTGATCATCGTCGCAATCGTCGGGAATGCCGCGGAGCATGCATCCGCCATCATCATGGCTTATAAAAACAAGATGGATATCGCTGTCGAAATCGCAGTTGGTTCCACCTTACAGATTGCCATGTTCGTCGCCCCGGTGCTCGTATTCATTTCATTATTCTTCGAAACGAGCATGCCGCTCGTCTTTACGCTGCCGGAGCTTGTTGCAATGGTATCGGCAGTTCTCGTCACGATCATCATTTCGAATGATGGAGAAACGAACTGGTTTGAGGGACTTACCTTGCTGGCTGCTTACTTTATTATGGGAATCGGGTTTTATCTTTTGTAAAGGATTAAGGAGATTCCTTCCCGGTTTAGGTTATTTGAGAAAAAAATCGTGTTCATTCGAGCAGTCACGATCAAGTCGCAAACTGTGGACTGATGTCATGAAAGACCTGGATAAAAAGAAGCGGTGTCCGAAAATGGACACCGCTTCTTTTTGGGAAATAGGAATTACTTATGAAAAACTGTCAGCATGTTAGGATGTCTGACAACCCTCCAGGTAATTTCATTATAAAATATTTATCGAATTTTGTAAATATTCTTTCAGTTAAGAGATTTTATTTTTTCGTGGATAAGCTCCTGCAACTAGGAAAAAACTAAGGGCAAACCCTTAAGTTAAAGTTGAAAGGAGTCTATTCCAATGAAACTAATGCGTACTGTTCTTATGTTCATTCTCGCATTTTTTGTTGCCGCTTCCGGCACACACGCTGAAAAGAATCCCGCTCCGAAAAAAGAAGCGGATTCGGCCAAAGTATCGATTCCCAATTCCGTTTTGAACATTGCAAAGGAAAACACATATCCGAATTCCACGCAGGATCAGCCTTATCTGCAGCCGAGTGAATTCACACAGGAACTTTTGGATACCTCCAATGTGAAAATCGAAAACCCGAACCTGATCCGCATTCTAAATGAATCTTCCATTAACAAGGCGCCGACCATCGGATTACGCGCAACTATCTATTTAGGGGATTGGCCGTTGAATTACTCTTCAACTGAGACATCCCCCAACTGGGAATATCAAAAAATCAATACGAATTACTATGATAACCGCGGTGGAAAAGGAAACTACCAAATCCATTATGTCCAAGAAGCACAGAAAGTCGTCAAAGGCGGTCTGACGGCAAAAGTCCCTCACGCTGACGACGTGGAAAAAATGATGATGATCAAAGCGATGGACAATTCGCAGCTGCCGCTTGCGTTCCAAACGATCGTCGGGGCAGGCACGAAAAAGAACCAGGTCTATAACATCTCACCGAAACGCCTGGGCTATCTATACGCCTACGCACCAGCCATCAACGAAAAAGGGAAAGTGACCTACGGTGAAGTCTACTTGCAAATGAAGGGGACAAAGCGCTCGATTGTTGTTAAGAACGTCACTTCCCAAGGAGTAGGGGCATGGATCCCTATCCAGGATCACGTCCATTTTGGATTCATGGCGAGCGAAGTACCAAGATAAAAAGGAAGTCAATCGAACAAAGCCTCCCTTTCGACACGTTCACCCGTCGAGAGGGAGGCTTTAATAAATTATTTCGGGAAAATGTTTAGATTGTGTCGAAAGGTGGAATATGATTATCTCGGTCATATTCTTTTCATTTTTTCGTTCATATGTTATAATATTCAGAATACTCTAAATAAAGGAGGTATACTCATATGGAATATTTATTACTTTTTGGAGCTGTTCTGGTCTTAGCGACAGCAATGAGAATTTGGTTCGGATCGAGAAGGGCGAAGTATTATGCAGAGAGAATCAAACGCTACGGTTTAAGTGAGCAGCCATTTGAGAAAGCGGCCCGTGAATCAGCACAAATCGATGAAAAGGCTGTTAAATGAAAACACTTCGGATCTCTGTTCCGGGGTGTTTTTTTTGTGTGGGTGCAATTGTTAGGCTGACGTTTCGATAATGGCTCTAAGTAGTGCAATTATGGAGAAACTGGTGCAATTTTATAAAAGTGGCTCAATTTTCCTCAAACTGGCGTAATTCTTGAAAAAGAAGCGCAATTATCAAGAAACCGGCGCAAAAAATCAAAAAGAATGGAAAACGATAGGTTGACCTTTTTTATCAATGGAAATAAATTTTCTATTTAAAGGTAAGCCGTTATTTTCAGACGTTTTCTACTTGGTTTTAGCTAAAAGACTTATTTTATTACTTCGATAATCAAAAAATGTTTTCGCAAAATGGTGACCTTAATTTAACAAGCATACCAAAAAAGAAATGCCCAGCTTCAAACGGAAGCTGGACCATATAATCAACGTTCGATCAGAGCTTTTCGCTTAGAAAAATCGACGTCCTTATAATACATAGACTTTACCAGTACGTTCGGTCCCAGGCAGCGGGCTGCCGGGCAGTGGCAGTTCAATTCCTTGGCGAGCTCCTGTTCCTGCCATTTATCGAAGATGTCAGGGAGGGAATCATTCGTGATGTTGCCGAGCGGCGGTGTATCGCCAAAGTCGGTCACGATGACATCACCTGTGAAGATACTGACGTTCAAACGGGAGCGGCCGTCCGGATCGTTGCGGACACTCACATTTTTGGCAGCGTACAGTTGCTTTAACAATTCGCGGTCTTCCACGGATGAACTGCAAGGATAGAACGGCAGCGTACCGAATAGCATCCACACGCTTTCATCGCGGAAGTCCAGGATGTTTTTAATGGCCTCACGGGTTTCATCGAGTGACAGCGTTTCAAGACTTGAAGCGAAATCTGAAGGGTACATCGGATGAATCTCATGGCGGCCGCACTTCATTTCATCGACGACCTGACGATGTATCTTTTCCAGGTATGGGAGTGTGTTCTTGTTCAGCATCGTTTCGGCTGATACAAGTACACCTGCTTCAGACAGAGCCCGGCTGTTTTCAATCATGCGGTCAAACAGCTTCTGACGCTGTTCTCTAGTAGGCTTTCTTTCCATATTGGCAAAACCGACATCGATGAACTCATCCGTCGTACCCCAGTTATGGGAGATGTGTAAAACATCAAGGTACGGGGCAATTAATAAGTAGCGGTCAAGGTCGAGTGTCAGATTCGAGTTGATCTGTGTATGTACGCCCCTGGAGTGCGCATATTTCAATAGAGGGAGCACAACATGTTCCACTGATTTCTTTGAAAGCATCGGCTCACCGCCGGTTATACTAATAGAACGGAGTGTTGTGATTTCATCAAGACGCTTAAAGACGGTATCCATCGGCAGCGTTTCCGGATCCTTCGGTGTCAGCGTGTAGCCGACGGCACAGTGTTCACAGCGCATGTTGCATAGCGTCGTCGTCGTAAATTCGATGTTGGAAAGCGTAATGCCGCCATGCTCCTCAACATCCAGATAAGCCTCCCAAGGATCATGCTCAATCGACATTTTCTTGGGGAGAGTAGTTGGTTTCATATAGTAAAAACTCCTTTTAAATAAGTCACTACCTCATTATTGAAAACTGAGTACCCCTTGTCAATCCGAAAGTTATTGGTTACCATAAGATAGGTATGAAAGGAGAGATTTCGTTGGGCAAAGCAGTAAACGATAAGAACTCGCAGGTTGATTACCTGAAACAGCGTTTGAATCTGTTTGTCGATGTGTTAGATTCCATCGATCCCGAGCAGGCTGATGTAGAAGATATCGATCGTTTGATTTCAATGATCGATGATATAGAGACAAAGTGCGAACAGTTTAAGAAGAGTGAAAACTAAGAGTCCTGGTGTGGGGCTCTTTTTTGTTTAGGTTTGTGTTCGCTGAGCCAGGCTCGATTCAATGGTTTTGAGCCGGGCTCAAATTGGGGTAATTGAGCCAGGCTCGGATACAGTGTTTGGTGCCTGGCACGTTTCCAATGATTTGTGCCAGGAACAATCGGGCCATATTGTGCCAGGCACAAACCATCCACGTGGTGCCAGGCACAATCCGGGCGATTTATTCCAGGCACCCGCAAAAAGGCACTCTATCGATATTTCCCGGAAAATGATGAACCATGTCGGTATTAATCAGATTTTAATGAAGGAATCTTCCGTTAAAAGTCTAATACTTAACAATGGTTCACATAAAAGGGAGAGATACATATGCAAATCCAAGCAATCAAAAGAGAACAGTGTCCGGAAGCGAAACAGGTCATCCTTGCCGGGTTCTTCGAACGGTTCGGCTTCATCGACCACAGTCTCAATCCGGATATCCATGATATATGGACGGAGTACATGCAGGGTGATGATTTATTTTATGTAGGGATGGACGGAGATAGAATGATCTGTACGGGGGCAATCAGAAGAGAGTCCGATGATACGTTCCAAGTAGTGAGGATGTCGGTTCTGAAGACATATCGGAAGCACGGTCTCGGCCGTCGGATGCTCGTCCATTTGGAAAATAAGGCACAGTCCCTTGGGGCATGCAGGCTTATCCTGGAGACGAATAAGCACTGGGCGGATGCCATCCGTTTTTATGAAAGGAATGGGTATTCCGTGACCCATGAGGATGAGGTGTCCTGTTATTTCCAGAAGGAGTTTCATGTGTGAAATCCCTTTCAATCCGAATCTTATAGGAGTATAATGATGGGTGAAAATCATGAATCGTTTGATCAATTCGATTGTTAGAGGGGAAAGGGGAAGAACGATGAATAAAGAGACATTGCAGCAAAGTATGTATGACTTGATTGTGGAGACATCTACGAATTTACCAAAGGATGTGCGCCGGGCGATTCGTTCTGCAAAAGAGCGTGAGAACGCGGGGACGAGAGCGGCGATGAGTCTTGATACGATTTCGAATAACGTAAAGATGGCGGATGACAATGTATCTCCGATTTGTCAGGATACGGGTCTTCCTACATTTAAAATAAAAACTCCTGTCGGTGTGAATCAGCTCCAAATCAAAGAAGCGATCTATGCGGCGATGGTTCAGGCGACGAAAGACGGCAAGCTTCGCCCGAACTCTGTTGATTCATTGACTGGTGCGAACTCAGGGGACAACCTGGGTCTTGGTACGCCTGTTATCAAGTTTGAGCAATGGGAAAAGGGTTATGTAGACGCGCGTCTGATCTTGAAAGGTGGCGGCTGTGAAAATAAAAACATCCAGTACAGCCTTCCTTGTGAGCTTGAAGGGCTAGGCAGAGCGGGCCGTGATTTAGACGGAATCCGCAAGTGCGTGATGCATTCTGTGTACCAGGCGCAGGGGCAGGGCTGCAGCGCAGGCTTTATCGGTGTCGGCATCGGTGGAGACCGTTCTTCAGGATATGACCTCGCGAAGGAACAGCTATTCCGTTCAGTCGATGATGTGAATCCAAATGAAGATCTTCGTAAATTAGAAGAATATGTGATGGACAATGCGAATGAACTAGGTATCGGTACGATGGGCTTCGGAGGGGAAACGACACTCCTTGGCTGTAAGGTCGGCGTGATGAACCGCATCCCTGCAAGTTTCTTCGTTTCGGTTGCGTATAACTGCTGGGCATTCAGACGCCTTGGTGTGAAGCTGAGTGCAGATGGCGGTATCGCTGAGTGGTTCTATCAGGAAGGCGATAAGATTGATCTGACTCAAGGGTCCGAGGCTGAGCTTGAAACAGCGGCTGCTGATTCCGGTGAACAGCCGAATGTGGTGACGCTTCAAGCGCCGATCACGGAAGAACAAATCCGCGAGTTGAAAGTGGGAGACGTCGTACAGATCAACGGCCGCATGTACACTGGCCGTGACGCCATCCACAAACATCTAAGTGACAACGATGCGCCAGTGGACCTGAACGGTCAAATCATCTACCACTGCGGTCCGGTCATGCTGAAAGATGATGAAGGCAACTGGCACGTGAAAGCGGCTGGACCGACGACGTCGATTCGTGAGGAGCCTTACCAAGGAGACATCATGAAGCGTTTCGGTATCCGTGCGGTCATCGGTAAAGGCGGAATGGGTCCTAAGACGCTTGCTGCCTTGAAGGAGCACGGCGGTGTTTACTTGAACGCAATTGGCGGAGCGGCTCAATACTATGCTGATTGTATCAAGGGTGTAGACGGTGTTGATTTGATGCAGTTCGGTATCCCTGAAGCGATGTGGCATCTGAATGTTGAAGGGTTCACTGCGGTCGTGACGATGGATTCCCACGGGAATTCACTTCATGAAGAAGTGGATAAGTCATCATTGGAAAAGCTTGCGCAGTTTAAGGAGCCGGTTTTTAAATAAGAATAGGTCAGGTAAGTCTCGTGTGTATGCACGAGACTTTTTTTATTATTGGAAATTTCGGACATTTACCTAATCATGTATGGTAAAATTAGGTTGTTATTTACGAAAATAGTATAGAACGGAGAATGTAAAATGAGTTCTGATTCACATACCTATACACCGCCAAAACATATCGTCTCCGCAGCCACCATCGTCCTGAATGACGAGGGCAAGCTGCTTTTGATCAAGGGTCCGAGAATGGGTTGGGAAATGCCCGGCGGCCAAGTTGAAGAAGGAGAATCGCTGAAGGAAGCGGCCATCCGCGAGACATGGGAAGAGTCGGGGATTGAAGTCGAGATCACAAAATTCTGCGGCATTTTTCAAAATGTGGAACAGTCCATCTGCAATACCCTATTTTTAGCGAAGCCTGTTGGAGGTACCCCGACCACATCATCAGAAAGCCTTGAAGTCGGTTATTTTCCGATTGATGAAGCGCTTGAGATGGTCACATTCCCGAATTTCCGCGAGCGGATCAGGTATTGCCTGGATGAAACAACACATCCGTTTTATGTTGCATTTTAATACCCTACGGTCTGTGAGTGCATGTACTTCGGTGTTTGACTTGGAAGATAAAGGGGTAATCAACCCTTTCATACATAGCTTTATAAAAAGGGGGCGACGAATATGTGGTGGTTTTGGATCATGATTGCGGGGATCTTGATATTTGCTTACCTGATTGATGTGCGGAGGAAGAAGAGGAATAACGATGACCATCTGCCGGGCATCAATCCGGGTGCGAAGCCAGGGGAAGACTCCAATTATTCGATGGGGAGTCATCGTGATTCCGGCGGGAGTTCCGGACAGTGAAGCGGCTGTCCTTCTGATAGGAGGAGAATATGTTTTTTGATATTTTTTTCATAATGCTGCTCGCAGTTTTAGCGGTGATGATAGGATTGGGCTTTTTAGCCGACCGATGGCTGAGGAAAAAGTTGAACGTTCCCAAGAGGGAAGGAGCATTGTATAAGCCGGTGCACCCTTTCCAAGTATGGATTGAAGCGTTAATCGTGATCGGATCAATCATCATCTTATTCAATATCGAATTTGAAGTCTTTAGACCCGGAGCACTGGTACCGATTGTTTTTTTTCTGTTGTTCAGCTTCAGGACTTTTATGGAGTGGAAATTTGACCGTGAAAGAAAGGAATATATCATTACCGCACTTTCCAGTGGCATTCTACTTGTATTCTGGGTGGTCATTGTGATTTTTGACTATTTTATTTAGTGGGTATGCAAACGCAGAGTGTTTCACTACTCGCTGCGTTTTTAAATGTGAAATTGGTGTAAACTAATCAGCAAAGAATATGGAATGAACTTTCCAAAAAACGCCATATCCAGTATACTACGTGGTAGTGGAGGGATCGTATGAAAAGGACAAAATTAATCATCATCATGATGGTCTTAGCGGCACTGGTTCTGGCTGGCTGCAGTGAACCTGCCGACAAAGTGAAAATCAAGACCATCGACAATGTAAATATAGAAAAATTAATGGAAATGACCGGGACCTATGTAGGGGACAATAATGAAGTGTACAGCATCGTTCAACATCTTGCCGGCGGCGAAACCGTGAAGGAGCTTGATTTGTCCGGTGAACGGATCAAGGTTACATATGGACATGAAGAGGGTTCTGAGATATCCCAGGAACAATTGAACGAGTACTGGTTCAATGGAAAAAACGTTGATAAGCAGAACTTTTATTATAATGCCATTTATCTTGCGCTTTTAGTGCCTAATGCAAAAGGGTTCCAGTTCACGGTCGACGATTCCAAGGTAGATGTGACGAGGCAGCAGGTTGAAAAGGAACTGAAAGATGAGTTCAAGGACTTTCCTGACGTGAATGATGAGGAAGCGGTAAAGAAATTCATCGAGAAGAATGAATCGAAGCTGAAGGAACTTGCTTCTGAGGAATATCAGGCTTTTCAGTAGGTTTGAATGGCGGCTGGCTATTGTGTTGTCAGCCGTTTTTGTTTTGTCTGATATCGTCGGAAAATCGGTAGTTCGATCATATAATTGAATCATCGATCATCTATGGGGATATTTGCTCATAAATCAATATGTGTCTTGGATACTTTTCGCTTTAACTTTCACGCCATCATTCATTTGGATACTTTTAGTAAGCATGAAACGTTCAACTTCTCAAAAACTAAAGAAAAAGAATGAGAAGGAAGGTTACTATGGCCAAGTTACTGAAAATCCTATTGATTGCGTCCCTGTTCGTATTGATTTTGCCAGCAAATGCGCAGGCCGTATCCAATAATCCAATCGGCTGGGGCTTTAAAAAGAGCCGCAATGAAGTGCCTGCGGAAGCGGGATCTGCACACGATGCACTGCTTGAGAAATACGGGGCATTTTACAAAGGTTCCCCCGAGAAAAAAGATGTTTACCTCACATTTGATAACGGTTACGAAAATGGATTTACTGAAAAGGTGCTCGATGTTCTAAAAAAAGAAAAAGTCCCGGCGACGTTCTTCGTCACAGGACATTATCTGCTGAGTGCAGAGGACCTCGTGAAACGAATGGTGAAAGAAGGGCATATCGTCGGGAATCACTCCTGGCATCATCCTGATTTCACCGCGACGACCGATCAGCGGATTCGCGAGGAACTTGAGAAAGTCAAGGTGAAGACGGCCGAACTGACAGGGCAGAAAGAAATGAAATATCTCCGCCCGCCTAGAGGCGTGTTCAGCGAGCGCACCTTGCAAATATCCCAGCAGGAAGGGTATCGCCACGTCTTCTGGTCACTTGCATTCGTCGACTGGAAAACAAATGAACAGCGCGGATGGCAATATTCATACGACAACATCATGGCACAGATTCATCCGGGAGCGATCATCCTGCTGCATACGGTCTCAAAGGACAACGCAGATGCACTGGAAAAAGCGATTCAGGACCTAAAAAAGCGAGGATACACATTTAAGAGCCTCGACGAACATCCGGCAATGAAATAGGAGGGACGGGCCTTTAGATGCTAAAGGCCCGTCCCTTGGTGCGTTAATGAATCAGTACCAAAGGATAATGAGTTCAGGATTATCATTACCGCAATCTTTAAGTCTGTACACGTTATCAGCCATTTCACCATTCGTATATTCGATACTAGTGCAGGTAGAGGTGTGTATGTTCCCTTTTCCGAACTTATCTCTTCTTGTATCCATTACTGATTTGAATACTGTACCACCATCGTAACTGATGTCATGCAGGATCGGGTCTCCTTCGTCTGTATAAAAAACAACCCGGATATGTTCTTTCTTTCCGTTTTTCACGTTTTTATAAAATTCCTCGAATCGGTCAAGATTCTTTACATTCCCATGAGTATTCACAATATCCGTTTCTTTCAGCTCATAGTCCGCGACAGGTTTTCCCACTTCCACCTCAACCTGATCCCCAGACTGATCACACCCGCCAGTCAGTAACACCAGCAGTAAACCCACAGTCAGTACTTTTTTCAACTCCACCAGCCCCTTTTACCTGATTCTACCATAATAGACGTAACACAACGTTGAAGGGTTACACCCGCCATATGCTATAATACACATACGAGTTTTGACGCGGAGGGATGAGGATGATGGTAACGAGGAATGTTAGGATTGAAGGGCCGTATAATTTCGACAGGGTGCTGGACAGGCTTTCGCTGGATCCGTTGAATGCAGTAGATGGGGAAGACCGCAGTGTGAAGGTTCCATATTATTTGCCGAACGGAGAGGGAGAAGTTATCAAGGTGCAGGCAGTCGGCACGACCGAAGAGCCCGAGTTCACAATCACCTTTGAAAATGACGAACATCTTGAAAAGAAACACAGCCGGATCGCAGAGATTTTTCAATGGCATAAAGGACTTCATGACGTGCACGAACACTTCCTGCAAACAGAGCTCAAACCGATCTTCGAGGAGCATGCGGGAACGCCGATCGTCCTTGAATTCGACCCGTTTGCAAGTATCGTGAAAAGCATCATCCATCAGCAGCTCAATCTGAAGTTTGCCTTCACGCTCACGCATCGATTCGTCACAACTTATGGCTGGCAGAAGGACGGCGTCTGGTTTTATCCATCGCCAGAAAAAACGGCATCACTGAAGGTTGAAGATCTGAGGGAACTCCAATTTTCACAAAGAAAAGCGGAGTACGTCATCGGCCTCGGGCAGAAGGTCGCGAGCGGTGAGTTGAACCTGGAGGCACTTGCTCACGAAACGGACGAAGCCATCATCAAAGAACTGACAAAAATCCGCGGCATCGGACCGTGGACTGCACAGAGCTATCTGTTATTCGGACTTGGACGCCCGAATCTTTTCCCGACAGCCGACATCGGCATCCAGAACGCCATCAAAATCTTATTTAACATGGACCGGAAGCCCACCCAGGAAGAGCTTGAACAATTCAGCTCGCCGTGGCATCCTTATTTAAGCTATGCATCCCTGTATTTATGGAGAAGTATCGAATAGAACGGACGTGAACCAATGAAAAAGCAATACCAGAATAAACGCAGCGCTAATAAAAATGAAGTGAAGATAGAGCTGAAACAGCAGTTTCCTCTTACGATAAAAAAGATCGGCATCAACGGTGAGGGCATCGGTTTCTTTAAACGGAAAATCGTCTTCGTGCCCGGTGCGTTGACTGGCGAAGAAGTCGTCGTCGAAGTCACCAAGGTGCACCCGAAATTCACCGAAGCACGCATCAAGAAGATCCGCAAGAAGTCACCGCAACGTACGAAGGCACCTTGCCTCGTCTACGAAGAATGCGGCGGCTGCCAGCTTCAGCACCTTACATACGAAGGTCAGCTCGAAGCAAAGCGCGATATCGTCCTGCAATCGCTTGAGCGGCATACGAAACTGAATCTGGACGAACTGGATGTCCGTCAGACAATTGGCATGGACAACCCATGGCACTACAGGAACAAGAGCCAATTCCAAGTGGAATCCCATAAAGGAAAAGCATTCGCCGGTCTCTACAGCATGAACTCCAACAGGCTGATCAACATCGACGAATGCATCGTGCAGCACTCGGCAACGAACAAAGTCACAACCGAAATCAAGCGGATCATCAACGATTTCAACATCCCTGTCTATGACGAGAAAAAGAAGAAGCCGATCCTGAGAACGATCGTGACTCGTGTCGGTTTCGAAACGGGACAGGTTCAAGTGGTACTTGTTACGACAGAGAAAAAGATTCCGCGCAAGGATTTACTGATTTCAGAGATTGAGAAACGTCTTCCAGAAGTCGTTTCAATCGCACAGAATATCAATCCGAAGAAAACGGGTATCATCTTTGGAGACGAAACCATTCATCTTTCCGGAAAAGAAAGCATCGAAGAACGTCTGGATGAGTTCACATATGAGCTTTCTGCACGTGCATTCTTCCAGCTGAACCCGATCCAGACTTCGAAGCTTTATAACGAAGCGAAAAAAGCAGCGGGGCTGACGGGTGAAGAGAAGGTTGTAGACGCATATTGCGGTGTAGGTACCATCGGACTTTGGCTTGCAGATGGAGCGAAAGAAATCCGTGGAATGGACGTCGTTAAAGAAGGTATCGACGACGCTAAGAAAAACGCAAAGCGATTCGGAGTCGACCATGCCGAATATTTCGTCGGAAGTGCAGAAGAACTCATGCCGAAGTGGAAGAAGGAAGGCTGGAGACCTGATGTGGTCGTTGTCGATCCACCGAGAACAGGCTGTGATCAGAAGTTCCTTGATACGATCAAGGAAGTGAAGCCGAAGAAGTTTGTTTATGTGAGCTGTAATCCTTCTACGCTTGCGAAGGATATTGAGTATTTAAAGAAGGAATATACGGTGGAGTATTTACAGCCGGTGGATATGTTTCCGCAGACTGCGCATGTGGAGTGCGTAGCTAAACTAACCTTGAAAATGTAACCTAATAATATATCGATATAATAAAATCATTCTAAACCAAGTGCCTGAACCTCGGTGCATAAATTCACTTATGCACTTGGGCTCAGGCACCTTTTTATTTTCATAGTCTATCCATAGCTCTCATTGCTGTTTATGGATAGAAGGAATTATTATTTATAAAAGTCAGAAAATTAAAACTTCACTATGATATACTGTTAGACAATGGGGAGTGATCAAGATGGATTTGATGGATATCCAGCCTAGTGTTCAAAATATTGCAGATGCAATTGCAGCAGTTCTTAAAATAGAAGTTGAAATAGCAAATCATCATTTTGTAAGAGTGGCAGGAACTGGTGAAAATAAAGGCGGTGTCCTCCATCAAATGGAGGGGAATCTGGTGTATCAGTCAGCCCTCCGCACGAATTCTCCAGTCATTATCGAAAACCCTGGTTTTGAGTCGGTATGTGAGAGGTGTTTATTTTATCAGAACTGTTCAGAAACCGGAGAAATATGTTGCCCAATTACATACAAAGGTGAGCCGATTGGTGTGATAGGCTTGCTAGCTTTCAATGAAGAGCAGCGCATACGTCTTTTCCGTAATACTGAGGATATTCTTAAATTTCTTAAAAAAATGGCTAATTTGTTAGCGAGTAAATTGCATGAGAATGAAATGCTTCAAATGTTAGCAAATAATTCACTGAAAATGACTAAGATGATGAACTTGGTCAAGCAAGGAATCATTTTAATAGATGAGCAAGGAAATCTGGCAGAAATGAACGTGAAGGCCAAAACCCTTCTTGGAATCAATGAAGATGCTGACTCTGAACATACAAATGTAGTCTGCAATTTATTGAAAGCACTAGACTATAACAATCAGGAAAAAAGGCAGAAAATCAGCATTATTTTAGATGGTCGTGAACAACTTTTATTTGTCACACTTCAAAAGTTAATCACGTCACATCGCTCTACTGAATTTTTATTGATTGTCGAGGCTGTTGAAGAGATCCAGCAGCTTGCGGATATTGCAATAGAAGAAAAGAAGAAAGCATTTGAACATATAATCGGTATCAGCCCTCAGCTCAAGGAAGTAAAAGAATATGCTTTCAAGGCATCGCAATCCCATTCCAGTATTTTAATCCTTGGAGAAAGCGGGACAGGGAAAGAGGAATTTGCAAAAGCCATCCATAAGGCCAGTCCTCGGAAAGATCAGCCCTTAATCACTGTTAACTGTGGTGCTATCCCTGAACACCTATTAGAAAGTGAATTATTCGGTTATGAAAAGGGAGCATTTACGGGTGCGAGTCAGGCAGGAAAGCCAGGCAAATTCGAGCTGGCCAATAAAGGAACAATTTTCTTGGATGAAATAGGTGAAATGCCTCCTCAATTACAAGTGAAACTATTGAGAGTTCTTCAGCAGGGGGAGGTCGAGAGGCTGGGGGGGACCAAAACAAAAACTGTGGATGTCAGGGTAATAGCGGCTACCAATAGGAATTTACAAGCCATGGTGGAAACTGAATTGTTCCGGGAGGATCTATATTTTCGCTTAAATGTTATTCCGATGATGATACCCGCCCTTCGCAGCCGAAAAGAAGATATTCTTGCTTTAAGTGATTACTTTATCAAAGAATTTAATAAACAATTCCAAGCCCAGGTTCTTGGGTTCGGAAAAGAAGTAAAAGAATTAATGATAAATCACCAGTGGAAAGGAAATATCAGAGAATTGAAAAATTTTATTGAATATTTGTTTAACTTCGTCCAAGAAGGATGGATCACTTTGGAGGGGTCCGGTGCCATTATTTCCAGGAAGCTGGACATTAAAGGGCAGGAGAGGTCGGCTTATATTCCATCTTTTTCTCTTGAGAAAATGGAGAAGGAAACAATCGAGAAAGCATTGTTATATATTAGAAAAAACAATTTACCAATTGAAAAAGCAAGTGAATTACTAAGTATAGGAAGGGCAACCTTGTTTAGAAAAATAAAAAAGTATCAAATTGATACAGGGTCTCACTTTGATACTTCCGTGATGTAAACATAAACACTGATATAGTCTCAGATTGAGACTGATATCAGTGTATTTTTTTTGGAGAAGTCTATTAACTTAATATTCTTAATGTTGGCACGAAACTTGCAGTATATATGGTGAAAGCAAAAAAAGGAGTGTGAAGTCGTGATTGAAATAGTGAAATCTTTAAAAGCCCCAGGTGCAGTTGGCCCATATTCACAAGCTGTCATCTCACATGGACAAGTATTTTTATCAGGGATGCTACCTTTAAATCCAGAAACCGGACAAATAGTTGGTGAAACAGTTGAGGAACAATCTAAACAGGTGATGGAAAATATTATCGCCTTGTTAGAAGATGTAGGACTTCAGTTAGAGGATGTGGTGAAGACGACCATTTTCTTGGACTCCATGGAAGATTTCCAGAAAATGAATCAAATTTATGGTGAATACTTTACGTCGCACAAACCAGCGAGAAGTTGTGTGGAAGTTGCAGCCATTCCAAAAGCTGCTCTTGTAGAAATTGAAGTACTAGCACATCTGAAATAGGAGGTTTAGTGATGCAAAAGGCAGAGACAAAAGCAATGAGTTGGACACTAAATAAATTTAAATCAGACGAGTATCATCCGGAAGAGCTTTCTTTCTTCAAAAACAAAGAAATAGAAAATGTAC
The DNA here is from genome assembly GCF_052828565.1 of Rossellomorea sp. NS-SX7. Classification (NCBI taxonomy): domain Bacteria; kingdom Bacillati; phylum Bacillota; class Bacilli; order Caryophanales; family Bacillaceae; genus Rossellomorea; species Rossellomorea sp. NS-SX7. Next base: position 391,693 of record NZ_CM128249.1, read on the forward strand.
ATGCATTTCAGCAAACTCATCATTCATACACGGAAACACCGTTGTTTTACTTGAAAAATCTAGCTTATGAATTGGGACTGTCTGAAATACATGTAAAAGACGAATCTTATCGTTTTGGTTTAAACGCATTCAAAGTAATGGGCGGAATTTATGCTATAGGGAAATGTATCGCCAACCTAATAGGGGAAGACATAGAAAATCTTTCTTTCGATGTTTTGAAATCACCAAAAGTGAAGGAAAGGTTAGGTGACCTTACATTTATATCTGCAACTGATGGCAATCACGGCCGTGGAGTAGCCTGGGCGGCAAGAGAACTAGGGTATAAATCAGAAATTTATATGCCAAAAGGTTCTTCCGAAGAAAGGCTGGAAGCAATACGTAATGAAGGAGCTAAAGCGAAAATATTAGATTTGAACTATGACGACGCAGTTCGGTATTGTGCAGATTTAGCTAAAGAAAACGATTGGATTATGGTTCAGGACACTGCATGGGAGGGGTATGATGATATTCCTTTATGGATCATGCAAGGATACGCTTCAATGGCAAAAGAAATAACGGATCAGCTGAGCGCTTCTGGAAGAAAGCCACCAACACATGTATTTTTACAAGCGGGAGTTGGTTCTTTTGCAGGTGCTATTGCTGCATATTTAATTGAGCATTATCGGGAGGACGCTCCTACTATTTTAATAGTAGAACCTAATGAAGCAGATTGCTATTACCGCTCTTTTTCATCGCCAAGTGGTGAAAGAACTTTGGTTACGGGAGACATGAGTACAATCATGGCTGGTCTAGCTTGTGGTGAACCAAACACTCGTGCTTTCCGTGTATTGAGAAACTATGCGAGTGCTGCTTTTTCCTGTGCTGATTACGTATCAGCTCTGGGGATGCGCATGTACGGTAATCCAATTGCAAATGATCCTCGTATCATTTCCGGTGAATCAGGAGCGGTAACTCTTGGATTGCTCTACTATTTAAGAAAAGATGAAGAATATTCTCCGATAGGAAAGGAACTTCATTTAGATGAAAGTTCTCGTGTTCTATTAATAAGTACAGAAGGAGATACCGATCGTCAACATTACAGAGATATTGTATGGAAGGGTGTATATCCTAATCTATGAAAACGGGGGAGAGATAATAATGCTAACAGAGTCGAGAAAAGAAGACGTTATTAAATTGTGTCAAAAAATAGTTCAAATAAAAAGTTATTCAGGAGAAGAAGGTCAGGTAGCTAAAACAATAAAAGAGTACAGTTATGAAAGAAAAGTAGATGAAATTCTTACAGATGATTATGGGAATATCCTGCTTGTGTGGAATGGAGATCGTCCAGGACCTACCATTTTATTTGATGGTCATATTGATACTGTACCAGTACAAGAGGAACATTGGTCGGTTGGAGCTTTTAGTGGTGAAGTTAAAGATGGAAGAATATATGGTCGGGGCACTTCAGATATGAAAGGTGCAGTCAGTGCTATGATATCTGCTGCAATCAACTTTGTTGAAGATACCTCCCATTCATTCCCAGGCAAAATTGTCATCTCATGTAGTGTTCATGAGGAGTGCTTCGAAGGTGTGGCCACCAGAATGGTCAGTGAAAAAATCAAGCCAGACTTTGTCGTGATCGGAGAAGCCACAAATTTAAACTTGAATCGCGGACAAAGAGGGCGCGCTGAAATAGTTGTAGAAACAACAGGAAAGTCAGCTCATTCCTCTAATCCTGAAAAAGGCGTGAACGCTGTCTATCAAATGACAAAGTTAATCTCAGGGATTCGTGAACTTGAAGTGAAGAAGCATGAAGTAATGGGTGAAGGAATTCTTGAGTTAACTGATATTAAATCAGCTCCTTATCCGGGAGCATCTGTTGTCCCATCACATTGCAGGGTGACTTTTGATCGCAGATTACTGGTAGGAGAAACAAAAGAATCTGTCTTAGCCCCTATTAAAAATTTGATACAAACACTTCAAAATGAAGATCCGGCATTTAAAGCGGAAGCAGGTTATGCGACTGGGGAGGAGCGTTGTTATACTGGTGAAATTATTGGAGATGAAAGGTTTTTCCCCGGTTGGTTATATGATGAGCAAGAATCATTTGTTCAAGCTCCTTTTCAAGAATTGAATTCGATTGGATTGAATCCTAAACTCTCGCATTATTCTTTTTGCACAAATGGGAGTCATTTTGCAGGAGAAGCGGGAATTCCGACTATCGGGTTCGGCCCATCCCCGGAATCACTTGCCCACATAGATGATGAATATATTGAAATTGATCAATTAGTGAAAGCAACTGCTGGATATGCAGCCATCATGAAAGCACTATGTACAATAAAAAACAATAAGGAGTCTAATTATGTATAATCTTTTAATTCGAAACGGAAAGATCATCGACGGCACGGGTTCTCCTTGGTATTACGGTGATATTGCTATAAAGAATGGAAAGATTGATAGAATTGGAAAACTTGAAAATGTTGATGCAACTGAGGTAGTTGACGCTAACCATCAAATAGTGTGTCCAGGTTTCATCGATATGCATACCCATTCCGATCTTGTCATCTTAGATGAACCTCTCATTGAAGCTAAAGTCCGTCAAGGAATAACGACGGACTTGTTGGGACAAGATGGAATCGCTGCTGCCCCATTACCTCCAAACTATATTTCTGCTTGGAAAAAAAACCTTGCAGGATTAGATGGAACGCCGCCTATCGAGTGGGATTGGAATACAGTTGGGGAGTATTTAAATAAAATCGAACTGAATAAACCAAGTTATAACCTGGCGGTACTTGCTCCTCACGGGAACATCAGAATGGAAGTTATGGGTCTCTCTAACCGGCCAGCGACTAAGGAAGAAATAACTCAAATGCAAGAAGTATTGCGCAGATCTTTGGCCGAAGGAGCAGTAGGTTTGTCGACGGGATTGATTTACCCTCCATGCTGCTTTGCTGAAATGGATGAGTTGGAAGCTTTATGTCAGGTGATTGCTGAATATGGAGTCCCTCTAGTAATCCACCAACGCAGTGAAGGTGATGAAATTTTGGAATCCATGCAAGAACTAATTGATATGATGAAACGATGCGGAGCTCATCTCCATTTTTCTCATTTAAAAAATTGCGGAAAAGATAATTGGCATAAAACACCTGACGTATTAGCGAAGATCGACCAAGCTCGTAAAGAAGGTTTAGAAGTGACGTTTGATCAATATCCATATACTGCTGGAAGTACGATGTTAAGCGCAATTCTGCCTCCATGGGCACATGATGGAGGTACTGATGCCATGTTAGAAAGATTAGAGGATCCAGAGTCTAGGAAACGCATGGTGAAAGAAATGGCAAGTGCATTAAAAGGCTGGGACAGTATGTCAAAATGGGCTGGCTGGGACGGTATAGTCATTACTTCTGTCAGTTTGCCTGAGAATCACTCCTTTGTAGGCAAAACAATAGAACAAATCGGGGCGATGAAAGGGAGGAAAGACTATGCTGAACTTGCATTGGATTTAATACTGGAGGAGAAGAATGCGGTAGGGATGATTGACTTTGTCATGGATGAGGAATCAGTGAAAATGATTTTGTCCCATCCTGCAGGGACGATTGGAAGCGATGGTTTGCTTGGAGGAGAACCACATCCCCGAGCATATGGCTCATTTCCAAGGATATTAGGTAAGTACGTTAGGGAAGAGAAAGTTTTACCTTTGGAAGACATGATCAGAAGAATGACTTCACAACCTGCTAGAATTATCGGTCTTCAAGACCGTGGCATAATCAGGGAAGGAATGGCAGCTGACATTGTTATTTTCAATCCGGATCTCATTGTTGACCAGGCTACTTATGAAAATTCTCGACAATTCAATAAAGGTATACAAACAGTTATTGTCAACGGGCAAGTCATTATTAAAAATGAAAAGGCTTTTCAGAAACCAGCTGGAAAAGTGATTCGCCGAACTTATGCTACTACACCGCTTAATGTAAACTCATAACAGCCAATAATGCTGAATTTTGGAGGAGGAACTAATATGGGTGTTAGTTTAACTGTTGTAAGTATTGTCGTGATCTATTTAGGTATTATGGTCTTAATCGGATTCGCTGCTTCTAGAAAGATAGAAAATAACGAGGATTTCTTGGTTGCCGGGAGAAAAATGGGACCGTGGTTGCTGGCAGGAAGTTTAGCTGCTACCGAGGTTGGGGGAGGTTCCTCTCTTGGAGTAGTAGAAATGGCTTATGGGGACTGGGGATTTTCTGCCTTTTGGTATGTTACGGCCATGGCGATAGCTTTCATTGTTTTAGCATTTATTGCTCCTCATTTACGTAGAGCACTCGTGAAAACCGTTCCTGAATACTTTGCTAAGCGATATGGTAAGAAAAATGGTTTTGTAACGGCAATCATTATGCTTTTACCTATGGTTGGATTAACTGCAGTCCAATTAATTGCCTCAGCAACCATTCTATCTGTTATGACTGGGTGGAGTTACGCTCTTTCAGTAGCAGTTGTTACAGTTGTAGTGGCAGCTTACAGCGTCATGGGAGGGATGTTCAGCGTTGTTTACACAGATGTCGTACAATGGTTCTTCATCCTTATAGGAATGGCTTTAATCATTCCATTTGCACTGGACTATGGCGGTGGATTCACGGAATTGACTGCAAATATACCTGATGAAAAGTGGAGTATGGTCGATGGAGCAGGTTTTGGTACAATTCTTGCCTTGGTAGTTATGTATATAGCATCCTTCACAGTTGGCCAAGAAGCTGTCCAAAGGTATTATTCGGCTAAAGACGAAAAAGCAGCTAAAAATGCTTCGTATATAACTTCGGTAGTATATGTTATTTTTGCATTCATCCCAGCATTTATTGGGATATTGATGTATGGAATGGTACAGAATGGACTTATAGATGGTAGTATCATAGCAGAACAAGGAGCAAGATATGCATTACCTGTTATGGCAATGGAAGTCTTACCGCCTGTTGTAGTCGGGATTCTATTTGCGGCATTAATTTCCGCCACTATGTCCAGTGCTTCCAGTAATCTATTAGCGGCTGGATCAATATTCACTAATGATATTTACCACCCATATATTAAGAAAACTGCAACAGATAAAGAGTTACTTAAAATGATAAGATGGACAATGGTACTAGTAAGTGGCTTGAGTTATGCCATTGCAGTATTTGATTTTGCAAATCTTATCACACTTCTGATGTTCTCCTTTACTTTACGGGCTGGCGGTGCCTTCTTACCTTATTTAATAGGGCACTTCTGGGAGCGCGCCACTGCTGCTGGAAGTATGGCTTCCTTATTTTTAGGGAGCATAACAGTGATATTAGCAGAGAGAGGTGTTATCTCCTTTTTTAACCTTGATCCTATCTACCCCGCATTAATCGTTAGTGCAATTGCTTTTTATTCAGTTTCTCTGTTCACTAGTCGTAAAGATATGAACAAGGTGGATGACCTGGAAGAGTTTGAGGCTGAAGCAAAATAGATAAAATAATTTTATTGAAACGGAATACTTGATAAAGGCTCCTTATGATTCGGATGAATTATAAGGAGCCTTTTCCAAGATTTATCCACGTAATCGGCAAAGGGACCTGGCCCTTTGGTTCTTGAAATAAGTTTTCGTAAATAATTTTTTTATAGGTGCCTGATCCCAGCGCTTTAATGTATTAATATGCTGGGGGTCAGGCACTTTTGTATTTTAAAATGGCTTATTTAATAAAAATAAAAGAAAACCTTTTCAAAAAAATTATTGCAGAAAAATATTAAGTTACTATATACTAAGTTTTCGGGTGGGAAAATGATACAAAATGCCCAAATGATAACTTCGGAGGAAAATACATAATGATTTACGCTAATCCTAACACGAAAGATGCACTAGTACATTACAAAGAACAATATCAAAATTTCATCGGCGGGGAATGGGTTGCACCAGTTAATGGTCAATATTTAGATGTCATTTCTCCGGTCAGCGGGAAAGCGTTTACAGCTGTGCCGCGTTCTTCATCGGAGGATGTAGAGTTAGCACTTGATGCTGCACATGAAGCGAAAGACGCTTGGGGTAAAACTTCTGTTGCTGAACGTGCAGTCATTTTAAATAAAATCGCAGATCGAATTGAAGAAAATTTAGAAATGTTAGCAGTAGCTGAAACTTGGGATAACGGGAAAGCTGTACGTGAAACTTTTAACGCAGATCTTCCTTTAGTGGTTGACCACTTCCGTTATTTTGCAGGTGTTATCCGTGCGCAAGAAGGTGGAATCAGTGAAATCAATGAAGATACAGTTGCTTATCACTTCCATGAACCTCTTGGCGTAGTGGGTCAAATTATTCCTTGGAACTTCCCACTTCTTATGGCTGCTTGGAAGATTGCACCAGCACTAGCTGCAGGGAACACGATTGTGCTAAAACCAGCAGAGCAAACACCGGCTTCCATTTGTGTAATGCTAGAAGTAATTCAGGATTTATTACCAAAAGGGGTTCTGAATATTGTACATGGTACAGGCTTGGAAGTAGGTAAGCCGCTAGCGACGAGCACACGTATTGCAAAGATTGCTTTCACTGGTTCAACAGCAGTTGGTCGTTCGATCATGCAATATGCTACTGAAAATATTATTCCGGTAACACTGGAACTTGGTGGTAAATCACCAAATGTCTTCTTCCCGGATGTCATGGACGCAGACGACGAGTACCTAGATAAAGCAATTGAAGGCTTCGTATTGTTTGCATTGAATCAAGGCGAAGTTTGTACATGTCCTTCTCGAGCACTAATCCATGAATCCATTTATGATAAATTTATGGAGCGTGTGTTAGAGCGTGTGAAAGCAATTAAAGTTGGTAACCCGCTAGATACTGAAGTTATGATGGGTGCCCAAGCTTCTAAACAACAATTAGATAAGATCCTATCTTACATTGAAATCGGTAAAGATGAAGGCGCAGAGCTATTACTTGGTGGGAATCAAAATAATCTTGAAGGTGACTTAGAGGGCGGTTACTATGTTGAACCAACTGTTTTCAAAGGCACTAACAACATGCGTATCTTCCAAGAAGAAATCTTTGGACCAGTATTATCCGTTACAACTTTCAAAGATTTCGACGATGCCATTAACATTGCAAATGACACATTATATGGTTTAGGCGCAGGTGTATGGTCACGTAATGGAGAAATTGCTTATAAAGCAGGACGTGCAATCGATGCTGGACGTGTATGGACAAATACATACCACCAGTACCCAGCTCATGCAGCATTCGGTGGTTACAAACAGTCAGGTATCGGTCGTGAAAATCACTTAATGATGCTTAACCACTATCAGCAAACAAAGAATATTTTAGTTGGTTATAATAAAGGCTCAATGGGCTTTTTCTAAAATGGATAAAGTAGTTGCCACCAAAGAGGCAATAGCGTTGATTGAGCAATTGCAAGATGAGTATGGACGTGTTCTCTTTGTTCATTCAGAGGGGTGTTGTGATGGAACTTCACCAGTCTGCATGACAGTAGACGACTTTTATCTCGGAAGCCAAGATGAAAAATTAGGGGAAGTTTCAGGTGCCCCTTACTATATGCACAAATCCAATTTTTCTTATTGGCAGCATCTACAGATCGTCATTGATGTGTCAGATGGGATGGGAAATTCGTTTTCATTAGAGAGTATAAAAAACAAGTCATTTGTTATCCGTGCTAACGAGTTCACCGATGCTACGAATAACTAGCTCTTTTTAGATGAGCGAAATTAAAATGCAGTAAGGTAGCAGTCAAATGATAAAGGAGCTTGGAAATTAACTTTTCCAAGCTCCTTATTTTTGACCTGTTATTTCAACTTCTTCTTTTTCACCATCGTGCTCAATTCCTTATTAATAGCAGGGACGCCCAACCAAACTATAAATTCGAACGCTTCGGCGTCACCAGAATCTTACACTGAGTTCGATCATTCAAGATTGCTTCAAATCCTTCTTCCGTTATGTCATCTAAGTGAATTTTTTTCGTGATGACGATGTCTTCATTGATCATTCCGTTATTGATCAGTTCAATGACGCTTGGGAAGATGAAGCGGTATCCAAGGGATGTTGAAATTTTCTTTTCTTGCATGACAGCCACTGTTGGATTATAGGAAACTGGTTTTTCCCAGAGGCTGACGATCATCAATTCGCCTTTTGTTTTTGTACTGTTCAGTCCTGCTTCAAAGGTTGGCTGGACGCCTGCAGCTTCAAAAGCAACGTCTACACCTTTGTTGCCGGTAAGGGACATGATTTTTTGTACTGGATTTTCTTCGATTGGATTAATGATGTCCGTGGCTCCGAGTTTCAGTGCCGTTTCCCTTCTTGTATCTGACACTTCAACAACAATGATTTTCGATGCCCCGGCAGCTTTTACTGTTTGGACGAGCAGCAAGCCGATTGGTCCTGCCCCAAATACGGCAACCGTGTCACCGATACGGAATTGACTATTTCGTACAGCGTGGGTCACGACTGCGGTTGGTTCTACCAATGCTCCTTGTTCAAAGCTCATGGTATCAGGTAGTTTGAACACTCGATCTTCAGGTGCCACGACGAATTCAGCAAATCCGCCTTGGTGTCCAGCTAAACCAAAGCATTGCAGGTTTTCACAAACGTTATAGTTTCCAGTCCTGCATGCTTCACATTTCCAGCATGCAACGAATGGTTCGACGACTACACGATCACCGACTTTAATACTTGTCACATGTTCCCCGATTTCAGTAACAGTTCCAGAAAACTCGTGTCCCATTGTAACAGTTGGTTCGTTGATGACCATTGGACCAGCAATATATTCATGCATGTCGCTGCCGCAAAGGCCGCACCATTCTATTTCAATTTTAACGGAGTCATCCTTCATTTCTGGAATTGACACTTCTTCCACTCGAATATCTTTAGCAGCATGAAATCTAGCAGCTTTCATTTTATCTCTCTCCTTCTCAGAAAATGTCCCCTTGTAAATACAAACCTCTAAGTCGCTTAGAGGTGATTTGTAAGCGTTATTACAATGTGTATAATAAAGGAAATACGAGAACGGCTACAACCAACAGTTTATGCTGAATCATTTGATTTCCGATAGATTCGGGCAAAATGTTTAATAAAATTGTTGTGTTGAGGTTAGCAAAGAGTAAAGGGTTGGAGAATGATGGACAGGCGCATTAAAAAAACGAAGAAGTCGATTAAAGAAGCATTATTTAAATTTGCTGTGATCAAGGGGATGGAGAATGTAACCGTACAGGATATCATTGACGAAGCAGATATCAATCGGGCTACTTTTTATTATCATTATAAGGATAAGTACAATTTGTTTCAGGAGATCGTCGATGAAACGTTGGAAGGCTTAGTTAATGATGTGGTGATACAGCAAGAAACTCAATCATTCGCAGATATTATTTATTCTCCTGCCCTGGCTGCCTTTGAACATGTTGACAGATATAAGGATGTATACAAAATCATCATAAGTAAAAAAGGGCTGCCTGAATTACGATGGAAAATGTTAGATACCCTTAAAAGTTCTGTCCGTAAGAACATTGACCTGATACAAGACGGCCGCTTTGACATTTCGGTAGAAAAAGATTTTCTAGTGAACTTTATTGCAGGTGCACTTCTCGCATTGATTATCGATTGGATTGAAAGTGATTCACCTAATGAACCAAGTGTCATGGCAGATCAATTGGTTCGGGTGATGATTAAAGGAGTATATAGGGAGTAGTGATCGTTTCCTCATTAGTGGTACGCTGCCTTCCAGCGATAAAATATATTTCTTTCGTCATCATGATAGAGGGCGAGAGTGGTTTACCGTGCAGCAGCTGTGACATCTTTCCAATGACGACCTTGGCATGGGTATTAGTTTAGGCAGAAGATGTCTCATCAAGTAAAGTTGGTCAGCAGCTCAATAAAAAAACAAGCAGGAGTCAAGTTCCTGCTTGTTTTTTAGTATTAAAATACGATGAAATGAGCAACCAGCACAATGATCGGCAGCGTGATGATTGTTCGTTGGATGAAGATGATAAAGAGATCCAGGAAGCTCAATGGAATATTGGAGCGCAGGATCAGGATCCCTATTTCAGACATGTATACGAGCTGTGTCAAGGATAGGGCAGCCACGACAAAGCGTGTGAGTTCGCTTTCGATGCCACTGCCGATGACCGGCGGCAGGAACATGTCGGCGAATCCGATCAGCATCGTTTTGGATGCTGCCGCTGCTTCAGGGAGCTGCATCCATTCCAGGACCGGTATGAACGGATAGGAAATGATTTGGAACAAGGACGTGTATTCTGCGATGATCAAGGCAGCTGCTCCGAGGCTCATGACAAGCGGGATCAGGCCAAGCCAGATATCAAGTACGGTATGGACGCCATTCATAAGCAATTTCTTTGGTGAAGGGGCATGCTGGGCTTTTTCAGCGGCTTTTTCCAGTCCCCACTTGAATTTCGACACGCCTTCAGGAATCGTCTCATCAATTTGCTGGCCGACGGGTTCGTAGTAGGTGTCCGGTTTTCTTGAAAGAGGCGGGATTCTCGGCATGATGACCGCTGCAACCACACAGGCGAGTGCGACCGTTAAGTAAAACGGGATGAAGAGATGACCGAGACCGACGATATTGGCCACAACCAGGCTGAACGCAACGGAGGCAATGGAGAACGTCGTGGCGATGACCGCTGCTTCCCTCTTTGTGTAATATCCTTCGTCATATTGTTTAGTTGTGACGAGTACGCCGACGGTTCCGGCACCCATCCATGACGCCATACAGTCGATGGAAGAACGTCCCGGCAATGTGAACATCGGCCTCATGAATTTATGGACGAGCGCCCCGATGAATTCCATCAGGCCAAACTCGACTAATAGCGGCAGCAGGATCCCGGCAAACAGGAACCAGGTGAGCAGCACCGGAGCTAAATCATAAAGGACGACTCCGCCTGTATTTCGGGACCAGATGAATTCAGGTCCGATTTCAAGAATGGTCATGAGACCGACGGCGAAGCCGAGGATTCTTGCAGTGATCCCGATGACACCGATATCGAATAAGCCTTTTAAAAACTTGTTCGACAGGATGACATTTGGTTTCAGTACTTTCGTGAAAATGGAGACGCTTGCGGATAAACCCAGGATAATGATGATTAGTGCAGGTATGAATTCACTGATCAGTCCGTTTAAAAGTGAAGCAAAGATGCCGACGCCGATGGTGACTTGCCCGTCAAATTTAATCGGTACGAGAAATAATAAGGCCCCCAGCAGGGAAGGAAGAATGAACTTCCAATATGCCCCCGTCATGACTTGTTCTTTTACTCTGACTTCTGTCTTCATTTGTGTTCCCCCTTTTTAAATGGTTTGTTCCGCTTTTAGCGGCTCAAGCTCCCGCTCATACTCTGTCAACGCTTCATGAAGCATAGAGATGCCGGTGTCGAGATGTTCCTGGTCGATCGTGAGCGGCGGCATCATGCGGATGACTTCACCTTGGTTGCCGCTTAAGTAGAAGATGACGCCTTTTTCCAAACACTTCTCGAGGATGTTCATCAAGCCTTCACCATTCGGTTTTCCTGTGAATGGGTGGATGATTTCGATCCCCAGCATCAACCCGATGCCCCTGACTTGTCCGATGGAAGGATGTTTGCCTTTCAATTCAAGAAGCCGGGATAAGGCATAGTCGCCCATGCGCCTTGCATTTTCAATCAGCCCTTCGTCCTGCATCACATCAATCGTGGCACACGCCGCTGCGCAGGCGACTGGATTTCCGCCGAATGTCGTGCTGTGGCTGCCGACGGTCCATTGTTCCATCAGCTCTTTGGAAGAAACGGTGGCACTGAGCGGTAATCCACTCGCAATTCCTTTGGCGATCGCCATGATGTCCGGTGTCACGCCAAATCGGTTGGCCGCAAACCAGTCACCCGTCCGGCCGAAGCCTGTCTGGACTTCATCAAAGATGAGCAGGATACCGTGGCGGTCACAGATTTCACGGATTTTTTGCAGCCAGGCCCGAGGCGGGATGACATATCCGCCTTCACCGAGTACCGGCTCAAGAATGACGGCTGCCACTTCATCCGGTGCGACCTGGTGGTTGAATAATCGTTCGAAATTTTTCTCAACATGCTCGGACCAATACTCATCATGGTCCAGCCCACGGGGTGTTTCCGTAATCTGGGCATAGGGCAGTTGATATGTCATGTTGGCTCCGACCGGTAAATGTCTCCGGTATTTGCTTTTCGAAGTGGTCAGGCTGAGGGCGCCCATCGTTCTGCCGTGGAATCCGCCAAGAAAGGAAATGACATACTGCCTTTTGGTCACATGTCTCGCTAACTTGACGGCGCCTTCAATCGCCTCAGCCCCGCTGTTCCCGAAGAAAAAGCAATCCAGGGGCTCTGGTAAAAGCGCTTTCAATTTTTTAGCCAATTGTATGATCGACTCGTAATTGATGATCCCGATCGGCCCATGAACCAAGTGGTCCACCTGATCTTTGATGGCGGCGATCACTTTCGGATGTCGGTGACCTGTGTTTTCCGTCGCGATCCCGGAGGTGAAATCGAGGTACTTTCGGCCATCGGCACCTATATAGAAATAACCATCCGATTTTACGACAGGAAGGTTCGGGAAATCCTTTGCCATCGTAGGAGCCAGCAGCCCTTCTTCATTAATGGTTTTCCAATCTATCATACCATCAACCCCAATCTAGAAAATAATTAATGATTGAATTTTCCTACAATTCTTAAAAGTGGTCAAATCGCACCTATTAATGTTTTTAATAGTTAAAATAAGGAAGATTGGTATGTTAAGAGCTGTTAAAGGAAGTAAACGGTTGAAAACCTGCATCATTTGACAGAATCCCACGCTCAAGTGCTCTATCTTGTTGTATAGTAAGGGAAAGGGGTAAATAGAAGTATTTAAAAGATTTATAGATTTTTAGGCTATTTTTCATAAGGGGATTCCCTAAAGGGGCAATACCGAATAGATCTTATTGATAAGCGGTGATGGGGATGGAAATAAGAAAATTAAAGACGTTTCAAGTCGTGGCGGAAGAGTTGAATATGACAAAGGCAGCCAAGCGGCTTACCTACTCTCAGCCCACGATCACGCTGCAGATACAATCTCTTGAAAAAGAACTGAATCATACCCTTTTCACGAGGGTAGGCAAGAAGACGATGTTGACGACGGCAGGGATCAAACTGAAAGGCCATGTGGATCAGTTGTTTACATTGATGGACAAGATTGAAAAAGAGATGGAAGAACTGCGGGGTCCGTCAGGTGTCCTTACGATTGCTGCGTCAGAGTACTATTGTCAAAGGCATCTGGCAAAAGTGGTGAAGGAATATACCGATGTATACCCTGAAGTGAAGGTCAGCCTGCTGCCGCTGAACAGCATCCATGCCATTCAAAGTGTGAAAGATGAAGTGGCCGATATCGCGGTCATTGCCAGTGAATGCGACGATATCCATATAAGAAAGACGTTTCTGGAAGAGGAGCGGGCGTATGTAGTCGTTTCGTCAACGATAGGGGAGAATCGCAGCTTCGAGGACATCCTGAGGGATCATGCCTTTATTTCATATAATGAGGATTGCAGTTTCAGTACAATCATCGACCACTATTTTAAGAGCAGCGGTCAGCACCCTCGATCCACGATCACCGTCGGTGGGAGCGATGAGATGATCAAGCGGGCCGTCCTCAACGGAACGGGGTACGCAATCCTGGGGGAGAATGTGATCAAACAGGAGATTGCGAATGGATCCATCACCATCCTCGATCAAATATCCGAACCGATTATCACGTCAGCGATCAACTTGAAAGTCCGTTCAGAAGAACCGAATATCATGACGTTCTGTGAGTTTTTGCGGAACAGGTGGGACGCGGGGACAGGTGTTGTGTCCCGAACTAGATGACGTTGTTCGTCCAAAAAGTAAAACACATGACACCCTGAAGTGAGGGAGATCATGTGTTTTTGTTTTGATCATTTTCCTTCCCTGTAAGAGAAGGAATCAAGCAAGCAGCTGCAGTCCGGCTGCCTTCGGACAGAGGCGGCTGTGTAGAAACATACGCTCATGGATATAGACATGCTACAAAAGTTAAGCCAGATCGGAATCTGCGCCTATTTTTTCTGTAGAAGAATTAAACTGATTGACATCAATAAGATTATTTCATAAAATACCTGTAGGGGTATAAGAGTTGTAAATAAAGTAAAATCATAAAAGAAAAAGGAGAGATCGATGATGAATCAAAACGTAACGGTTTATTCAACAAATACTTGTCCTTATTGCACCATGATGAAGAACTTTTTAAATGATCAGGGGGTCCCTTTTAAATAAGTGAATGTTCAAGCCGACCCTGTGGCAGCCAGGAAGCTGGTCGAAACGACCGGACAGATGGGTGTCCCGCAAACTGAAGTAAATGGCCAATGGGTGCTTGGATTCGATCCGAATAAAGTAATGGAACTACTAAATAAGTAAACATTAAATTTTTTTTGAATAAAATTATACCTTAGGGGGTAATGTGAGATGACGGTTAGAAAACTGACGGCTAAAGATGTGAGCGAAAAAATCTTAAATAAGGAAAATACATTTATCCTGGATGTCCGTAATGTCAGCGACTTCGAGGATTGGAAAATCGAAGGCGAGAACTTCGAGTATCTCAATGTGCCATACTTCGAGCTGCTTGATAGTGTATATGGAATCAAGGATAAACTTCCTTCCGATCGTGAAATCTTAGTGGTTTGTGCGAAAGAAGGTTCTTCGATGATGGTGGCTGATATGCTGGACGAGGAAGGGATTGAAGCAGCATACCTGAGCGGCGGGATGAAATCATGGAGCGAGCATTTATACCAAGCGAAGGTATATGAAGATGAAAAGATCAAAGTCTATCAATTCGTGCGTGTTGGAAAGGGCTGCTTGTCTTATATGGTTGTCTCTGATGATGAGGCGCTGATCGTTGACCCTGCGAGATTCGTGGATGAATATATCGGTGCAGCAAGGGGGGATGGTGCGAAGATTACCCATATCGTGGACTCACACCTGCACGCCGACCATATTTCAGGAGGGAAGGACTTGGCGGAAGAAACAGGCGGATCTTACTACCTGATGAAGAGTGAAGGCGCGGTCTTCGACTTCAACCCATTAGAAGACCATGAGAAGATCGAGTTCAAGGATATCGAGCTAGAGGTCCTTGCAGTGAAGACACCCGGCCATACACCGGGAAGCGTGTCGTTCTTCGTGAATAAGAAACTATTATTCTCAGGTGACACGATCTTCGTCAGCGGTCTGGGCCGTCCGGACCTTGGAAATAAAGTAAGGGAATGGGCGAATGACCTGTACAATACCGTTTACAATAAAGTATCCGAAATCGCGGATGATGTCATTGTCCTGCCGTCCCACTATGCGAACTTTGATGCCGAACTAAATGAAGACGGATACATCGGCGACACCTTGGGGAACATCCGTAAGCGCAATGAAAAGATGTTCACGGCTTCAAGGGAGGAGTTTCTGAATGATGTGGAGAAGTCCGCAAGCTCTGTGAAGCCTCCTAACTTTGAAGAAATCATCATGATCAACCGCGGTGTGCAGGAAGCTGACTATGAAAGAAAGCAGGAGCTTGAAATCGGGCCGAATCGATGTGCGGTTCATCATGCGGACTGATTGATTTTATAACGCTCGAAGGAAAGAAGGGTATCTGAAGATGCCCTTCTTTTTCTGTGTATGGGGAAAAAAAGAATATTCGACACGAAGGGCACAATTACTAGGACGAAGGGCGTAATTATTTTAATCAAAGGCACAATAAAAATGTATAAGGCACAATTATTCAAATGAAGGGCACAATTAATTCGATGAAAGGTGCAATTAGCTAAAACAGCCTTCAACTTTATGGAGTGACCGGCGTGTGAAGGCTGATTTCAAATGTATTTTTGATTTGGTATGAAAACATAGCCTATTTTATCAGCTTTAGAGCGAGATACTACCGCATTCTCCGACAACCACTGATTACTAAATGTAAAACAAGGACACTACTGCACCCCCGATAATCCCCGATTAATGAAGTTGTACAAAATCCCCGCCATTTCCCCAGGTGTCTTTTCCATCCCGTTCTCCAGCCAGTTCTTGATCACATGTATACTTCCGCTCACTAAAAATATATTGATGTATTCATACGTTTCCTGATCGATTTCGCTGTCGGTGATCCAGTTTTTGAAGATGAATTCATGGGTGATCTTCATTCCTTTTTTCAGGAAGTACATATCTGTGTTCTCGCCCAGGAGGGTGTGGCAGATGCCGCTTTTTTCGGCGAGGTATTCGAATAGTTTTTCGGTCATCTGAAGGGCTTCTTCTTCTTTAGAGAAGTTGTATTGGCCCAGTGTGACGGTCAGGTCTTCGATGAATTCTTCTTCGATGGCTTCGAGCAGTTCGTACTGATTCGCATAGTGGGCATAGAAGGTGGAGCGGTTGATGTCTGCGGTTTCACAGATTTCTTTGATGGTGATGCTTGAGATGGATTTGTCCTGCAGCAGTTTCAGCAGGCTCTCTTTTAAAACCATGCGTGTGTATTGTTTGCGTCTGTCCATTTTAGAGGTCACTTTCGATGTTCCTTTCTGTCCATTTTTAGCGGTCCAGTAAGATATCCAACATCCCGTAATGAAGTGTTGTGTAACGAACACTCACTACACAACTGTCCGTTGAATATCCAACACGGTGTTTATTATAATGATAAGGTGAAAATGTGAGAGATACAAGTGAGGTTGAGAGATGATAAATATAGCATCGTGGATCATAAAGCATAAGAAGGCTGTACTTATTGCGTTCATGCTGGTGACGATTCTGTCTACAGTGGCGCAGTTTTTTGTGAAGGTCAATTATAATATGGTCGATTATCTGCCGGATGATGCCCAGGCCACCCGGGCGATGGATATCATGGAGGAGGAGTTTACGGGTGCGGTGCCGGACACACGGGTCATGGTGACCGACGTGTCGATTCAGGAGGCGCTCTCCTATAAAGAAAAGCTTGAGGCCATCGACGGGGTTTCGGATGTCATGTGGCTCGATGATATGGTCGATCTGAAGACGCCTTTAGAGGTGGCGGATCAAGAGACGGTAGAGAATTATTATAAAGATGGAAATGCACTGTTTTCGATCAGTGTGCGGACCGGGGATGAGGTCCGGATCACGGATGAGGTGTATGAGCTGATCGGGGAAGATGGTGCGATTGCCGGGGAAGCTGCCAATACGGCGAATTCCCAGAAGATGGCGGGGAACGAATCGATGTATGCGGGCATGCTTCTCGTCCCGCTGATCATCTTGATCCTGGTCATTTCGACGACTTCGTGGGTTGAACCGCTGTTTTTCCTGACGGCGATCGGGGTGTCAGTTCTGATCAACCTTGGGACGAACATCTTCTTAGGGGAAGTTTCGTTCGTCACCCAGTCGGTGGCGCCGATTTTACAGCTCGCTGTATCGCTCGATTATGCGGTGTTCCTGCTTCACAGTTTTTCCGACTACCGGAAGGAGACGGATGATCCCGAGGAAGCTATGAAACTTGCGATGAAGAAGTCGTTCCCTGCGATCACGGCGAGTGCCGCGACGACGTTTTTCGGGTTTATCGCGCTGACGTTCATGGAGTTCCAGATCGGATCGGATCTCGGAGTGAACCTGGTGAAGGGTATCGTGTTGAGTTTCATCAGCGTGATGGTGTTCCTGCCGGCGCTGACGTTAGTTTTCTACAAATGGATGGATAAAACGAAGCATAGGAGCTTTGTGCCGGACTTCAAGGGGATCGGGAATAAGGTATTGAAACTGAAGATCCCGAGCCTGGTTTTAGTATTTGCGATTCTGGTTCCTGCTTTCCTGGGACAGACGAATACGAAGTTCATATACGGGTCGGGCGAAGCACCTGAGGATACACGTGTCGGCAGGGACTTCAAGAAGGTCGAAGAGGCGTTCGGGGAGACGACGCCGATCGTGCTGCTTGTGCCTAAGGGGGATATGGCGAAAGAGAAAGAACTGGTCGAGGATATTGAGAGTCTCGACTATGTGACGGGTGTTATCGCCTATGTGAATCAGGTAGGGACCGAAATCCCGCCTGACTATCTTGACAAATCGATCACGGATGAATTCTATTCTGAGAATTACAGCCGGATCGTCATCAACACGAATCAGGGCACTGAAGGCGAGGTCCCTTTTTCAATCGTGGAAAAGGTGAAAAAAGCGGCTTCCGGGTATTATGGGGATGAGGCCTTGGCACTCGGGGAAAGCGTGACGCTTTTTGATATTAAAAATACAGTCACGAAGGATAATGTGGTCGTGAATGTGCTGACGGTCGTGACGATTGCGCTTGTGCTGCTGTTCAGCTTCCGGTCAATTTCAATTCCTGTGGTGCTGCTCATCACGATCGAATCAGCGGTCTGGATCAATCTGTCAATTCCATACTTTACGAATACGTCACTCGTGTTCGTCGGATATTTGATTATCAGTACGGTACAGCTGGCGGCAACGGTCGATTATGGAATTCTATTCACTGAGGCTTACACCCATTACCGCAAGGAGATGCCTGCCAAAGAGGCGATGGTGAGGACGCTTGATGAAAAGACGTTCTCGATTTCGATATCGGCTGCAATCCTTTCAAGTGTCGGATTCATCCTTTGGATCACATCGTCCAATCCAATCGTGGGATCTATCGGTCTGTTGATGGGAAGAGGAGCCCTGCTTGCCTTTGTGATGGTATTGTTCGTTCTGCCGGCAATGCTTCTGGTATTTGATA
Source organism: Rossellomorea sp. NS-SX7 (assembly GCF_052828565.1). Classification (NCBI taxonomy): domain Bacteria; kingdom Bacillati; phylum Bacillota; class Bacilli; order Caryophanales; family Bacillaceae; genus Rossellomorea; species Rossellomorea sp. NS-SX7. The sequence continues at coordinate 410,375 of NZ_CM128249.1, forward strand.
AAGTCATTAAGAAAACAACCTATAAAGCAAATTATTATGAGGAGAAATGATATGGGAAAAAAACAACTGACATATAGTGCGCTTGCATTGATGCTGTTCTTGCCTTCATTTCTAAGTGTGCCTGCTTCGGCGGCGGAGGAAGGAAAGGTCACGTCGAAGGATGAAGTGGTGTATGCGACGCTGGATGCTGACGGGGGCCTTGATCATATCTACGTCGTGAACACGTTCGATGTGGCGCGTGCCGGGAAGATCCTTGATTACGGTCAGTACAGCAGCGTGAAGAACCTGACTGATATGAAGGAGCTTGAGCAGGAGGGGCAGAAGATTGAAATGGAAGCCCCTGAAGGAAAGTTCACGTATCAAGGGAATATGAATGAGAATACGAAATTGCCGTGGGATGTGAAGGTTTCATATATGCTGGATGGGCAGAAAGTGGATCCATCCGGACTTGCCGGAAAGAGCGGGCATCTTGAAATCCACATCGATACGGCTGAGAATACGAACGGCGATTCTGTCTTCTATGAGAACTACTTATTGCAGGTGTCAATGAGCCTGCCGAATACGTATGAGAACATCGAAGCGGCTGACGGCATGGTGGCGAATGCGGGTAAGAATAAGCAGATCACGTTCACCGTCATGCCTGGAAAAGAGAAGAAGCTGACGGTGGAAGCGGATGTAAAGGACTTCGAGTTCAAGGGAGTCGAGATCGCCGCGGTTCCATCTACGCTTCCGATCGATACGACGGGGACTGAGGGCATGACTGACGATATGTCGGAGTTGTCGAATGCAATTGGGAAGCTGAATGATGGTGTGGCCGAGCTTGAGGACGGCGTTGCCCAGCTGAATAACGGGGCGGCCGGCCTTCGTGATGGTTCTGCGCAATATAAAAATGGCGTGGCTGAATTGAACGGCTCTTCATCTCAGCTTGTCGGTGCGTCGGGCTCCATCCGTGATGCGCTGGGAACCATCAATCAATCCCTTGCAGGGCAGTCTTCTGAAACGGACCTTTCAAGCCTGAATGAATTGCCTGCGGGGCTGAATCAATTAGCAGGCGGACTGAATGAAACGGCAGCCGGAATGACGAAGCTGCAGGATAATTATTCACAAGCTTATGCGGCACTGGACGGGGCGATCAAGGAAATCCCAGCGAGTCAGGTGACGAAGGAGGAGATCGCTGCACTCCGTGAGAGTGCTGCTAATCCGGAGGTCGTGGATAAGCTGGCTGCATCCCATGCAGCCGCGCAAAAGGTGAAAGGGACGTATGACAGGGTGAACTCTGCGTTCGCAGCAGTAGAACCGTCGTTGAATCAGATGAGCGGCGCAGTGACCGAGGTCAGCGGCCAGTTGACGTCCATCTCGAATAATCTTTCTGCTTCCTTGCAAGAAATGGATATGAGCGGACTTGCTGAGCTGCAAAAAGGCCTGAGTGAGCTGTCAGCCAAATACGGTGAGTTCCACAGTGGATTGGTTAGCTATACAGAAGGTGTGGGTCAATTATCCTCTTCATACGGAAAGCTGCATTCTGGAATCGTTGAGCTTGCCGGCGGAACCAGTGAATTAGCTGGCGGTGTCAGCGATCTTCACGATGGAACGTCAGAGCTGCATCAAGAAACAAAGGACCTGCCTGACAAGATGCAGCAGGAAATCAATAAGATGATGGATGAGTACGATAAGTCCGATTTCGAACCTGTGTCGTTCGTTTCTGAGAAGAATGAAAAGGTATCTTCCGTGCAGTTCGTGATCAAGACGGAGAGCATCGAGAAGGAAGAAGTGAAAGAGAAGAAAGCAGAGCCTGAGAAGGAGAAAGGGTTCTGGGAGTTGTTTTTGGATTTGTTTAGGTGAGTTGGAGTTTGTATGGACGTGAATGATGCTATCGGGTGAGGTGGTGTCATTGGCTTTATTGGCTTGTGCCAGGAACAAATTGATTGTTTTGTGCCAGGCACAATTAGGGGGATTTGTGCCAGGAACAAATCGGTGTTTTTGTGCCTGGCACCACTATAAATGCCCATTAAGACAGGGATCATGGTTTAAGTTGAAACCGTGATCCCTGTCTTTTTTTAAACTGTTTTTGACACACATATTAGATATTGCTAATATGTTAACCATAAACGTATTAGAAATTTCTAATATGATGGAGGGGCACACATTGACCGAGAAGTTTGATTTAGATACAAAGGTAAAGTTCCTGCAGGGATTTGCACATAAAATAAGGATTCAAATTTTGGAGTGTATCAAAGAAGAAGAAAAGACGGTTTCCGAGATTGTCGAGGACCTGGATGGGAGTCAGTCGAATATATCCCAGCACCTGGCATGCTTGAGGGGCTGCGGTCTGATTGTCGGAAGGCAGGAAGGGAAGTATACGTTCTATAGTTTGAGTAATCAGCAAGTACGGGACTTGTTGACGATGTTCGATGTTGTCCTGGATGAAGTCCAGAATGATGTTGCATGCTGTAAAAATCATATCGTTTAGGGGGTGGGAGACATGGCAGATTCATGCTGCAGTTCAAGTAAAGGAGAACAACATGAGAAGATAGAGAAAACAAGCTGTTGCAGTTCGAAACAAACAGAACAAAGAGATCGTGTGGAATCATCCGCCGGCATCGGGAATACGGAAGTTGATGTACCGCCTGAAGCCCCGAAACCCGCAGCGTGCTGCAACAATTCGGAAACCGATGAGGAGAATGAAGCTGCGTCTTCAACTTGCTGCAGCAGTCAGGAACCCGCTGCTTCGAGTGAAGCGGCTGCAAAATCTTGCTGCACGAGCGAGAGTGAATCTCCAAAAGGTGAGAAGGCTGAATACCGGATATACGGGATGGACTGTCCATCTTGTGCTCTGTCCATTGAAAAAGGGCTGAGCAAGTTAGCAAATATAGAGGAAGCAAAGGTACACTATAATTCTGGAAAACTGAAAGTAACGGGGGACGATTTTGAACAAGTGGAGTCTGAGGTAGAGAAGCTTGGATTTAAGATCGAGCCCGTGAAACAGAACAATAATATGAAGGTGTATACCGTTGAAGGAATGGATTGCGGCAGCTGTGCGAAAAGCATCGAGAACCATTTGAATACGATCCCCTCAGTCCAGAGTGTAAGTGTCAACTTTTCGACTGGAAAAATGAAAGTGGAGCATGAGAACAGTGTGGAAGAGATCGTATCGGAAGTGTCAAAAATCGGTTTTAAAGCGTCTCTGCTTTTAAAAAATAAACCGTCAGCAGATGGAGCACAAAAAGAAGGATACGGTGGTATCATCACTTCAGGGATCCTGATTGCATTAGGGTTCATCGGATCTTTCACTGGTGTTTCAAGCTTAATTACAACATTATTGTACTCCGCTGCCATGGTCATCAGCGGGTATAAGCCGGTGAGAAGTGCCTACTATTCTATCAGAAGCCGTTCATTGGACATGAACGTACTGATGTCAGCGGCTGCCATTGGCGCTGCCTTGATTGGTGAATGGCTGGAGGGGGCCACGGTCGTCTGGCTATTTGCCCTTGGAACCGCTCTTCAAACGATGTCGATTGAGAAGACGAGAAGTTCGATCCGGAACCTTATGAATCTTGCACCATCGGAAGCGTGGATCAAAGTGGGGTCTCAATTAACGAAGAAGCCAGTTGAAGAAGTGTCCGTCGGTGACATATTAATCGTGAAACCCGGAGATCGAATCCCGCTGGACGGGGAGATCATAAACGGTGAATCGAGTATCAATCAAGCGCCGATTACAGGTGAATCGATCCCGGTGGATAAAGAAGCCGGGGATGGCGTCTATGCGGGAACGATCAATGAGAATGGGTCACTTGAAATAAGAGTGACGAAGCTGGCTGAAGATACAACCATTGCGAAGATCATTCACCTGGTGGAGGAAGCACAGGAACAGAAGGCACCCACACAGGCGTTCATCGATAAGTTTGCGGCTGTATATACGCCCATCGTGTTCGTGCTGGCGCTGGTTGTCATGGTGCTCCCGCCGTTAATAGGCTTTGGCACATGGGGAGAATGGTTTTATAAAGGGCTTGAATTGTTAGTCGTTGCCTGTCCTTGTGCGCTCGTTATTTCCACTCCTGTTGCAATCGTTTCTGCAATCGGGAATGCGGCAAAGAACGGGGTCTTGATCAAAGGCGGTACATTCCTTGAAAAAGCAGGGTCGATCACGTCGATTGCTTTTGATAAAACGGGCACCTTGACTGAAGGGAAGCCAAAGGTTTCCGAGATCAAGGTCTTCAACACATCAGAAGATGAGCTGCTTGCGATCGCCCTAACATTGGAGGATTATTCGACCCACCCGATCGCACAGACTATTGTGGCGTATGCCAATGAAAAAGGGATCGAACCTGAAAGCGGCGAGTCATTCAAAAGCATCGTGGGGAAAGGCGTCCAGGCAACGATTGACGGGGTTATCCACTATGCAGGGAATGCAAGGCTCTTTGAAGAAAGGAATATCCATTTAGGAGAGGCTGAACCTGTCGTTCAAGAGCTTCAGGGTACAGGAAAGACTGTCGTGATCATCGGTACAGACGAGAGAATCCTCGGGGTCATCGCTGTCGCTGACTCGATCAGAACAACGACCGTACATGCGTTGGACGGCTTGAAGAGAGTCGGAGTCGGCCAGGTCGTGATGCTGACGGGCGATAATGAAGGCACAGCCAGATTGATTTCAAAGGAAGCGAGTGTAAATCGATATTTTGCCGAACTTTTACCGGAAGATAAAGTGGATGCCATCAAGAAGCTGCAAAATGAAGGCCATAAAGTGGCCATGGTCGGGGACGGTATTAACGATGCCCCTGCCCTTGCGACAGCCGATCTGGGGATCGCGATGGGCGGTGCCGGAACAGACACAGCCATGGAAACGGCAGATGTCGTGTTAATGGCGGATAACTTAGAGAAACTGCCACACACGATCAATTTAAGCAGAAGAGCCCTTAGAATCATCAAACAAAACATCTGGTTCTCATTGATCGTGAAATTTGTGGCACTTGCCTTGATCTTTCCAGGCTGGCTCACTCTTTGGCTGGCAGTCTTGAGTGATACGGGGGCTGCGATCATCGTGATCTTGAATGCCCTGCGATTGTTAAAAGTGAATCGGTAATGGGAATGACAAAAGGGCCTGGCTCCCGGTATGCTGATGATTTAGTGTACCGGGGCCAGGCCCTTGTTTTTTGGAAAGGCAGCTTGTCTATCCCCTCTACTTTCAGGTCAGGCGGTCAAAATGTGTTCTGGTACTAAGGAAGTGGGAGATCAAGTAAATCACTAAATAGATCGGGAAAGAATAAATGTATTCCCAGTTCGTGTAGACAACAAAACCACTCCAGACGAAGGCTGGCTCAGCAATGAATGCGACGAAAGCCGAATAGATGATCCCTTTCAGAAAAGGGCTGGCCGCAGGTTTTATTTGAATGAAGACGATCGTCAAGACAGGAATCAGGGTGATATCCCAAGGTTTATAGGACGGTGAGAAGGGCAGAACCTCATAGTTGTAATGCCAGAAGTCCAACTGCACCCCAAGACTGTCGAGCCATATAGCGACGACCATGACAAAAAAGGCGATATATAATAAGCGGTGGGTGCTTTGTCTCGGGTGAAATATTGCCCATAGGATCCATGGAACGACCGTAAGCAATACCCCGAACCACCATTGCCACCCGAATAAAATTTCTTGCTGCCATATGACGAATTTTTCTAAGTAGGCGTGATGCATGTCTTCATATATTTTTTGCATCTTTTGCTCTAGCATCGTGTTTCCTCCTGATTCCTAACCTGTTGACCCTCTAATTGATCATTGCATATTCATTAAATTCATACTCGTACAACCGAACGTGTTTATCTTTTTAGTTTAAGAAAAAATTGGGGGATTATTCGTTCATATGTTTAATAAAATCGGATGCAGCTTTAGCAGAGAACGGATAAAGTCCGTGTTCAACGGCGCATGTTGTTCCTTCTGTTGGGGGTACACTAACGTATACTTATAATGAGGAGTGAGGCCATGTTCCTGCAGGGGTCCATTATCACAGGCGAATTCGATTCAGTCATGAATGAATTTTCATTGAAGAAAGTGAAGGATTTTGATACAGAATCGGTCCTCAAGAAAAATCAGATCGATCATATTTATGAATATCTAAAAAAACATCAGCATGAAGATGATGGGCAGATCATCACGCTATATGATCAAATGCCTTTACGTTTATCACAGGCTGAAATCGATCAATTGATTGGTGATATAGAGAATGTAATGTCCATGTATCACTAGGCAGGAGCAGTCCTGTCGGGCCGTGGATGAGGGCTGCCCCCTGAATTACTTTAGTGCATGGGGGCAGTCCTTCTTATTGGCCAACCTTGGTAGGAACGTCTTCAGTGAGAACGGGCAGCATCATTTTAAAAGCCAAATTAATAAATCAAGACATCAACGCATTCTTTTCTCATACACTATTTTTGAGGTGAGTAAAATGCCAAGAGTGAAGTACAAGGATTCAGATATTGCCCTGATGGCCAGGATGATGCGGGCGGAAGCAGAAGGTGAAGGGAAGCAGGGAATGTTATACGTCGGTAATGTCATCGTTAATCGTGCGGTAGCGGACTGTTTGGATTTTAAGAAGGTAAGGACCATTTATGATGTCATTTATCAAGTCCAAGGAGGAAACTATTCGTTTGAAGCGGTTCAAAAAGGGAATCTTTTCTACAACAGAGCAAGATCGGTTGAAAAGAATCTGGCAAAAAAGAATCTCGATTATTGGAGGCAGCACCCGGGCAAATATGCTCTTTGGTATTTTAATCCATATGCGCCTTGTCCTCCGACCTGGTACGGCCAGCCATTTGCGGGACAGTATAAAAATCATTGTTATTACGAGCCGGCAGCTGGAACTTGTGCCAGTGTATATAGTGGTTAATGAAAAGGGAACGTCCTGTTTTTTATCAGGTGTTCCCTTTTTGTATGGTCGATTACATAAACGACAGAGGCTTTCCGGCTTATAAGGAATGTTAAGCATGTGTAAAGTTTTCCGGGTGGTCTTGAATTGGTGATGTACTTGGTATAAAATCATAATCGAAATTCGATATCGAAACCAGATAATGAAATTGAGGAGGGTTCGATTGGAAAATAAAGTGCTGAGAAAACTGTTCCTGGGCTTTATCCACATCCATATCCTGCATCATGCGAAAGAGGAGCCGATCTATGGATCGTGGATGGTGGAGGAATTGCATGAGCATGGTTATGATATCAGCGCCGGAACGCTCTACCCGATTCTTCACGGTATGGAGAAGGACGGGCTCTTAAGCAAGGAAGACGTCAATGTGGATGGGAAGATCCGGAAATATTACCGCATTACCGACAGAGGAGACATTGTCCTCCAGGAAGCAAGGGCGAAGGCGTATGAGCTTTTTAAAGAGATTAAATAGAAGGAAGGTGTTGGACGTTGAACCAGCAACTCAAAGATAAAAGCCGTTTGGCTATACTTTTGGAAATATTATTCACGTCGACAAAGCTCGGGTTAACGTCGTTTGGCGGGCCTGTTGCCCACTTGGCTTACTTTAAAGATGAATACGTGGACAGGAGGAAATGGCTGACGGATAAGACCTATGCAGACTTGATCGCGTTGTGTCAGTTCCTTCCGGGACCGGCGAGCAGTCAGGTAGGGATATCCATCGGCATGCTCCGCGGGGGGATATTGGGAGGAGTCATCTCTTTCTTAGGATTTACGCTTCCTTCCGTCATTGTCCTTGTGATTTTTGCTTTACTCTATCAGACCTTTACGCTTGGGGATGCAGGGTTTATACACAGCCTGAAGGTCGTAGCGGCTGCGGTTGTCCTTCATGCCCTGATCGGCCTCGGTAAAAAGCTGACTCCTGATAAAACCAGGATGGCAATCGCCCTCGGAGCAGCGCTGATCATGCTGTTGTATCCGTCTGCCTGGATCCAGATCTTGATCATTGTGGCTGCCGGATTACTGGGATGGAAGCTGTTCAAGAATAAAGCAGAGTCTAAAATCGAACCGTTCCATGTCAGTATTTCTAAAAAGACGGGAGTCGCCTCATTATCGATTTTATCAGCAGCGCTGATTTTGCTGCCGATCTTGAATAACACATTCAACAATGCGCTGCTCAACATTTTTGATATCTTCTTCAGAGTCGGGGCACTTGTATTCGGCGGCGGTCACGTGGTCCTGCCGATGATTGAGAGGGAGTTGGTCCCGCAAGGTTTGCTGTCAGCGGATGAATTTCTGGCGGGGTATGGAATGGCACAGGCGGTCCCTGGCCCATTGTTCACTTTCTCCAGTTATCTCGGGACGATGATGGAAGGGGTAACGGGAGCTGTAGTGGCGACGATTGCCATCTTCTTGCCTTCATTCCTGCTCATTGTTGCTGCCCTGCCTTTCCTGAGTGAACTGCGGAAGCGCGCCGCCTTCCAAGGAATCCTTATGGGAGTGAACGCGAGTGTGGTAGGAATCCTGCTGGCGGCTTTCTATGATCCGGTGATCAAAAGCTCGATCCTTGATGGATCTGACTTTGCCCTGGCAGTCATTTTATTCGCTCTGCTGAACGTATGGAAAGTTCCTGCATGGCTGATTGTCATCATCGGCGTTGTGGGAGGATATATCCTGCAGTTATTAGGGTTTTAATATGAAGGAAGCCCCTCATGGAATGAGGGGCTTCTTTTTATGAGGGCTGGGTTAAATCAGTGCCAAGCCCAATTTTAATAAAAATGTCAATCGACCATTGACAACTGATCATAGATGATTTACTATTATCTCATATTCAAGATATTTAAATTCGAGATAATTTGTCCGACAGGTGACGCAGTGACAGAAAAGGGGAGATGTGTGGACTTTACTCTACTGTGTTCAATCGGGTCGTGAATAAAATTTTTTGGGTAAATATCTCGAATTCGAGATAAAAAATTAGGAGGAATGAAAGATGATAGATCTTGGTTTATTAATCATACGTTTAGTCATTGGTGTGTTGTTCATTGGTCACGGAGCGCAGAAATTGTTTGGATGGTTCGGCGGTCATGGATTGAAGGGTACCGGGGGCTGGTTTGAATCCATCGGGATGAAACCGGGTGTGACGATGGCCCTTCTCGCGGGGCTTTCAGAACTGATTGGAGGAATATTATTTGCGCTCGGGCTTCTTACTCCGCTTGGAGGGATCCTGATTGCAGCAACGATGATCATGGCGATCATCAAGGTGCACGGCTCCAATGGAGTATGGGCAACTTCAAATGGGTATGAATATAACTTGACGCTTATTGCGGTGGCGATTGGGATTGCGTTGATCGGACCGGGTCAATACGCAGTGGATGCACTCTTATTTTAAACATGAAGAGGGTAAATACTAACAGCACGCAAAAGGAGTGGTGAATATGAAAAAGAAGACAATGGGAATCCATCATATAACAGCGATCGTCGGCCACCCTCAGGAGAATGTTGATTTTTACGCAGGGGTGCTGGGATTGAGGCTGGTGAAAAAAACAGTGAACTTCGATGACCCGGGCACGTATCATCTCTACTTCGGGGATGAAAGCGGGAGACCGGGGACCATCATCACGTTCTTTCCGTGGGCCGGTGCGCAGCAAGGTGTCATCGGTGATGGCCAGGTTGGAGTTACTTCTTATGTTGTACCTGAGGGCGCGCTTCCTTTCTGGGAAAAGCGATTAGAGGCTTTCGATATTCCTTTTACAAAAGTAGAGCGCTTCGATGAAACGTATGTGGAATTCGATGCCCCTCATGGCCTTCACTTGGAAATCGTGGAGAGGGAAGAAGGAGCACCGAACACATGGAGCTTTGGCGGGGTGACCCCCGAGGTCGCGATCAAAGGGTTCGGAGGCGCCACATTATTATCGGTACAGCCGGAAAAGACCGCTGGATTGCTGGAAAATGTCATGGGTCTTGAATTCGTCGGCAAAGAAGGGGATATCGCCCGTTATCGTTCCGCTTCTGATATCGGAAACGTCATCGATCTGAAGATGTCCTCTGTCGGACGTGGCCGGATGGGTGCCGGCACGGTTCACCATATCGCATGGCGCGCCGATGATGACGTGGATCAGCTGGAATGGCAAAAGCTCGTGTCGGATCATGGATACGGGGTCACGCCTGTCATCGACCGGAACTATTTTAATGCGATTTACTTCCGGGAACAGGGCGAAATCCTATTTGAAATCGCTACGGACCCGCCGGGATTTGCCCATGATGAGTCACAGGAAACAATGGGGGAGAAGTTGATGCTGCCCGAGCAGTATGAAGCTCATCGTGAGCAGCTCGAGCGGACGTTGATTCCGATTGAGGTCAGGGAAGTGGATTAAGGTGAAGAAGGAGGATCGGGTGAGAGTCCGGTCCTTTTTTTATGTAAGATGGGAGAACCAGCACATCGAATAAGCAGATATATAGTCAAATCTGTTGTCATCTACTAAGATAGCCTTGAACAACGAGAAGGAGGCAATATCATGAATGAACAATATAAAGAACTGTTATCACCATATACATTCAGAAATGGAGTAGAGCTGAAGAATCGCATCATCATGGCTCCGATGACCAACTTTTCCTCAGATGATGAGGGAAATGTAACGGATGCAGAATTGGAGTACTATGCACGCCGTTCCAAGGATGTCAGCATGGTCATCACCGCTTGTACGTATGTGACGCCGGACGGGAAAGGGTTCCCTGGAGAGTTTGGCGGGGACTCCGATGAGATGATCCCAAGCCTTGAGAGACTGGCAAAGGCGATCAAGGATCAAGGTGCGAAGGCAGTCCTGCAGATTTTCCATGGCGGTGTGCAGTGTCCCCCGGATCTGGTTCCTGACGGTGACGTAGTTAGTGCGAGTGACGTGAAGGATGAAAATGGGGACAAGAAAGCAAGGGCCTTAACGGAGCGTGAGGTGAAGGAGATCATCGAAGCGTTCGGTGAGACGACACGCCGTGCGATCGAGGCAGGCTATGACGGTGTCGAAATCCACGGGGCGAACGGTTACCTCATCCATCAGTTCTTCTCTCCGATGACGAATCAGCGGGAAGACCGTTTCGGCGGCAGCCTGGAGAAGCGCATGACGTTTCCGCTGGCGATCGTCGATAAAGTGAAGGAAGTGGTCGATGAGCATGCGGATTCTTCTTTCCTCGTCGGATACCGCTTTTCACCTGAAGAGCCTGAAGAGAATGGATTCTCGATGGGCGATACGCTTGCGCTGGTGGATGCGCTGTCAGATAAGGAACTTGATTATCTGCATGTATCCCTGTTCGATTTCTTCTCAAAGCCAAGAAGAGGCGTGGAAGATACTGAGAAGCCAAGAATGGAGTATCTGCTCGAAACGATTGGAGGGCGCACGCCGTTGATCGGGGTAGGTTCGATTTACTCTGCAGAGGACGCGCGCAAAGCATTCGACGAGACAGATGTCCCATTATTGGCGCTTGGCCGCGAGCTCATCATCGACCCGGATTGGGTTCAGAAGATTGCAGAAGGAAGAGAAGATGAAATCGTGACGGAGATCAATAAAGAGAAGCAGGAGGAACTGGTTGTACCGGATCCGCTGTGGAACGCGATTACCAATACGCCGGGATGGTTCCCTGGGGTATAGCAGAAAGATGGGCAGTGGGAGTTGAGGCTTGCACTGCTTTAAGATAGAAGACAGGAAAGGCCCCGTGTATGAGCACGGGGCCCTTTTGGTGCGGACCCTAATGCGCACCAAATAATTGAAGCTGTCCCTGCTAAAAACAATTGATGAAAATTCAACAAAAGTAATATAATGGAAATATCAAGCGGTGGAAATGGGGTCTCGAGATGAATAAATACGGTCTGATATCAGTTATTTTCTTTGCCATAGCGGCTATGCTCTATGTTTTCACAATGTTTTCGGTTTCCGGGAATGAGCTGGTGCCAGGAAAGGTGATGATCCTTTTTGTCGTTATCCTTCCTTTGGCAGGGCTTTTGATGGCGTTTAAATCCAGGGGCGGGTTCAAAGCTGCCGGGATTATCGGGAATTCTTTGATACTGGTGCTGTCGGCAGTTATTCCCCTAGCTTCACTCCTGTTCTGGAACCAGCCATGACCGGCAAAAAAACGACTTCATATGGGAAGTCGTTTTTTATTGGCTTGTTCAGAGAAGGTCATGATTGAAGGACGAGCACTCCCAGAATGATCAAACCGACAAAGATGAATTTTCTTACATCTGCTTTTTCTTTAAAAAAGAAGATTCCGAACAAGGTGGTGGCCGCAATGGAAACCCCGGACCAAATGGCATAAGCAACCCCTACTTCCATGGTTTGTACACTGAGCGTCAGGAAATAAAGGCAGGCGCCGATCAGTACGAAGGCTGCTGTACTCGGGAGCCATCTGTGAAATCCCGATGACAGTTTCACACAGATGTTCCCGATTGCTGCAAAAATGAGCGAGAGAATGAGGTATCCCATCTAGTAAAATCCCCTTTCTTCAGCGTGTTTTCCTGGTTTCAGAGTCAAACCGGTGATCCCGGTTAAGATCATGGCAAGACCTAGGAACTTGGACAGGGTCACGGATTCATTGAATAGCACAATGCCGAGAAGTGTCACAAGCATGGTACCGCCGCCTGACCATAATGCGTTGATGATGCCGATTTCGTTTTCTTTTACTATAAAAATATACAGGGTGACCGCGAGTGCATAACAGATGACGACCATAATGCCGGCACGGTAATCCGAAAAGCCATCAGCATGTTTCATGAACGTCGCCCCGGTCACCTCGCATAGAATTGAGATTATCAAAAGAAGATAGGTTCTCATGTTCATCCCTCCAACTTTCTTTCTATTTTCAGGATAAAGGGAGTGAGAGGAGAATCGGTACTATCGATTTGTTATGACATGATAACCCTAGGTTATAATAGAGACATGAAAGCGAAGGAGGGCATAGGTGTGTTACAGAAATTGAACGCTTTTATCGAAGTGGCGAGGCAGCGGAGTTTTACGAAAGCGGCGAAGGGTTTATATATTTCGCAGCCAGCCCTCAGTAAACAAATGAAAGGGCTTGAAGAAGAACTCGGTTTCACCCTTTTTGACAGATCCTCCTATGGAGTGAAACTGACCAAAAAGGGTGAAGGGCTGTATAGGGAGCTATCCCCTATGTTTGAACGGATCCATCAAACAGTCGAGCGCTATCAAGCATTCGAAGAAATCCGTTTCGGCTCAACCCCTTACCTGACTTCTTATTTCTTGCATGAATATTATGAACGCTTGCAGCATGCAAACGTTCATGTAACGGCGATCGAAGACGATAGTCAAGATCTGATCCCATTGTTGGAGGCAGATGAAATAGATGCCGCCATTATACAAGACCTCGCCTCATATAAAAACTTTCCTTCAGTTTACTTATTCACCGACGAGTTTTTTGCGGCTGTTCCGATCGACTCCCCATTGGCTTTGAAACAGAAAGTAACGATCGAGGATTGTCTGACTCAACCGCAGATCATCCCTTCAAAGGGGGCGCTTTCTGAAAAAATCCGAAGGGTCATGAAGGAACATAACTTTGATGGGCAGGTGATTGAAACGCAGTATCACGCGATGGCAGGGCTCGTATCATTGGGCGCAGGGGTCGCGTATCTCCCCAGGATGATGGTTCAGCAAATTGCATACCGAGGTGTCCTTTTTCTGCCGATCCGCACCACTCCTTTTAAAAGGGAAATGTATGTGTATGCACGGACGGAAGGGATACTTGAAGCTGTGAAGGGATTGTTTGCCGAGGGGAGGAAGGTACTGCCCGAAGCGGAGGATTACTTTTTGTAAGGGAAGTTTTTATAAAAGAGGAACCCGAAGCAAGAGCTTTACGATAAAAAAAGTGCCTGTCCCATATGCTTCCGGGGCAGGCACTTCTTTGATTACATCAGTTCTTTATCCTTCAAGTTCTTGTTGCTTGGTGCGAACCATCCTAATAGGGCGATTGCCACGAGGACGCCGTAGAAAATCAGGGTCCAGAGTGTGCTGTGCGGGAAGTCATGGGCCAATACATGAATGTCTTCATGTGCAAGGGTGATAACTGCAAGTTTCACACCGACCCAGGCAACGATTGCATAAGCAGTTGTCTCGAGTGCCGGGCGTGTTTCAAGCAGCTTCACAAACCAGGTTGCGGCATACTTGATCAAGATCAATCCTGCGATACCGCCGAGGACGACGATCAAGAATTTTCCTCCGTCCATGCCTCCGAAATCAGGAAGCGGTGAATCCGGAAGTCCGAGGGCAAGCGCCACTGCAGCAAGGATTGAATCGATTGCAAACGCAAGGTCGGCGAGGGCGATCTTGCTGACTGTCGGCCAGAAGCCTTTTCCTTTTGCTTCTTCTTCCGTGTCTTCACGTATATTCTCATTCTTCTTACCGAACTTAGCCTTGATCACATGCTTCAATCCCAGATAAAGCAGGTAAGCAGCACCGATCGCCTGAATCTGCCAGACGTTGGCGATGAACGAAATGGCAAATAGTGCACCAAACCGGAAGGCAAAGGCAAGGAAGATACCATAGCTGATGGCTTTTTTCTTCTGATCTTCAGGCAGGTGTTTCGCGATGACTGCGAGTACAAGGGCGTTATCAGCTGATAACAAGCCTTCAAGGCCGATAAGAATTAATAATGTCCATCCGTATTCTAACCAAATTGAATCCAAACGTAACTCTCCTCTCAAGTGAATATGCAGTAAGAAATGTGGGTCCTTTTTACAAAAAGCCAGAGAAAGAAGTGAATAAAACGCGTCTCGTTTTACGTCACACACAGTCATCCAACCAAGAATGGTCCCGTCTTTTCTGTACGTGTCCTTATTCATCCATATGTTTTTAAATACTAAACTTTTTGTATGCAAGTCTCCAGTGTCTATCTTACCACTTATTGTGCGTCAAATCCTTTTTGAACATTACCTTTTTTGATTGTATTTTAAAAATAGTGGAGCAAAGTGATATTAGGCAATGAACGGGGAAACCGCGGGAACAATGGGCTTTCTCTTTTGGAGAAACCATGGTATAGTGAATTTACTAATAAATGACAGGAGTGATGGGTGGACGATGAAGAACTAATCTTATTTTCGCGGCGATTGAAATAGAAAAGATTTCAACTCAACCAAAATAGGATTAGTCTGCCCATTTTTTCATATGGCTGTTTTCTTGAACATTGTTGTTTTTCGAACGTTGACTTCTGAATAAATATTCGGAGGGGCGATGGGGTAATCGATCTTACCCCTATGAAAACAACAGCGTTCTGCGAAAAGAGCCTGAGCTATTGATGATGAATAGCTTTATTTGCGCACGCAACAGGTACGGCTAATCCTTCCAGATATTCTGGGAGGATTTTTTTGTCCTCCTTTTTTTGATAAGAGAGAATTAAATGCACTCAGAGAATTGTCCAGCTCCAGCGCCTAGCCCCTCGAGACGTTTCGGTCCGACCAATGAAGTCAAAAAGCGACTTCACCGGTCGGCCCTCCAACGCTTTTCGGGGCTGAACAAGGCGCTTGCGCTTTTCTAGGAAAGGGGAAGATTGTATGAGAGAACTATTAAAATTATTGAGTATGGGATATGAGATTGTGGATCAGAAGTTGTTTGAAGGGGTGAATGGAAGTGTTCAGGAAGGTGATGTCATCGGGGTCATCGGCCGGAATGGGACGGGTAAGTCGACGCTCTTGAACTTGATTCATGGTGATATCAAACCGACGGAAGGTCAGGTAGGCTGGCTGCAGAGTGGGTTGACGATAAACATGGTGGTGCAGGAAATGGAGGAGTATTCTTCTGGAGTCGTGACGCCTGCTGAAGTCAAGCTTCTGGAAAAGTGGCAGGTGCCCCCGCATGACTTTTCGCAGCTGAGCGGCGGGGAGAAACTGAAGGCGAGGCTAGCGAAAGGGTTTGCCTGGAATGCAGACCTTCTTCTCTTGGATGAGCCGACGAACCACCTGGATCAGGAAAGTTTAGAGCTTTTGACGAAACAGATCAAGGAATACAGAGGGACAATCATACTCGTATCGCATGACCGGTATTTTTTAGATGAAGCAGTGTCGAAAATTTGGTCGCTCGAACATGGCAGGATGATCGAGCATAAGGGGAATTATTCTAGCTACATGGAGGCCAGGGAGCAGAAACGGCTGACCCAGCAGCGGGAATACGAGAAGCAGCAGAAGATGGTGAAGCGGATCGAGGATCAGATGAGGGAGCTCACTTCCTGGTCGCAGAAGGCACATGCCCAGTCGACAAAGCAGGAAGGATACAAGGAGTACTACCGTGTGCAGGCGAAACGGACGGACAGCCAGGTGAAATCGAAGCAGAAACGGCTAGAAAGGGAACTTGAAAAGGCGAAGGTCGAGCGTGTGGAAGAGGATCATCAGGTGAGATTCTCGATCAATTCCGTTCACAAGATGGGGAAACGGTTCCTGGAAGTGAAGGATCTCTCGAAGTCGTTTGACGGGCGCGCATTGTTCAGTGACGCCAATTTCACGATCGGGCATGGTGATAAGGTGTCGATAGCCGGTCCGAACGGGAGCGGGAAGACGACATTGTTGAAGGTGATCATGGGTCAGGAAGTGGCTGACGGTGACGTGTGGATGTCGCCTTCTGCCGAGATTGGCTATCTGACGCAAGAGGTGTTCGACCTGCCGCTTGATGAGACGCCTGAGCAGCTTTTCCATCAGGAAACATTCGAGGAGCGGGGCAGGGTGCAGACTCTCATGAAGCACCTGGGCTTTATGGCTTCACAGTGGCGGGAACCGATCAGGGATATGAGCATGGGCGAGCGCGTGAAGTGCAAGCTGATGAAATATATCTTGGAGGAACGGGACGTGCTGATCCTCGATGAACCGACAAACCATCTCGATCTGCCGTCGCGCGAACAGCTGGAGAAGACGCTGGATCAATATAACGGTACATTGATCGTTGTGTCCCATGACCGGTATTTTGTGGAGAAGACGACAAATATGAAGCTGGTAATCGAGGATGGACGGATCCGTAAGCAGCTGAGTGAGGCGGCTCCGGAGCGCGATGATGTGGAGGAATTGCGGTTGAAGCTAGAGACGGAGAGGCAGGAAGTGTTGGGGCGGCTTAGTTTTATGGTGCCGGGGGATGCGGAGTATGCGGAATTGGATGCTCGGTTTCTGGCGTTGACGAAGCGGATTGATGGATTGAAGTGACTAAAGCGGGGGTTTTTGTTTTAGAGGTTGGATCAAGGTCATGCAGAAGTACGCAAGTTTTGCAAGAAGCACAATTTCAAGGTCGAAGCGTGGTCACCGTTGATGAACGCGGAACTGTTGACGAACGACATGGTTCAGGGAATGGCAAAATCCCTCAACTAGTCATATTGATTTTAAGGTTTAATCGATAAAAAACACCTCCAATTGCGGAGGTGTTTTATTATATAAGGTCAGGAAGTGAATGGTATCAGCATATAACCGTCTTTCGTTTCACCCCGACTCGATCCTTCTCAGCCATCTTCTTGATATAAGTCGCAGCAAGGGGCACCTTACATGCGGTATTCCCCACGTCCACATGAACTTTTCCAATCGATTCTGCAATATCCATTGCCTCTTCATGCAATGCCGGGACATAGCTTCCGACTGAAATGACGAACCCGTTCATCACATAGCGTACGCGGTTCCGTTCATCATGGACAGAATTCCTTACCCGATTCAGCAGTCCTCTGATCTCATCCAGATCAAGCTCCTCATCAGGGGTAATCGATAAAACATTCGCATATGTACTCCAGCCGCACACTGCCATCATCTCTTCATCCAACTCGATCCATTCGCGCGCAAGCTCCAGTGCATACTCACTCTCCGCTGCGACCCCGGCCACTGTATACTCCGCAGGCATATACCAATACGCCTTCCCTGCCCAATCCTTCAGCGTCTCCTTCGACATCAGCTTAGGATTCACCGACAGACCTGCCAAATACATTGCATCATGATTACCTGAATCATACAGGCGGAGAGCTAATTCATGATTCTTTTTCACATACTTTACAAGCTTTTTCATATCCCCGATCTTCACACCGAAAAACGGTTCCTTTACACCATGATTCATGTAAATCCGCTTTGTCTGCTCCGTCCCGAGCTCCTCAAGCCTTTGCATGATTTCTTCGTACGTCATTTCACTCGCTCCTTTCATTGGTCTGATCTATCTATTATAACGGATACGGTAAACAACCCGTAACCTTATCTGTTCAATCTGGATGGTGGTGTTGAAAGTTGGATGTAAAAAAGGCATCACATACTATCGATGCCCTTTTTTAATCAAAGTCACTTTACCATTTGGGAGGTTATTACCGGCCGCCCGTCCAGAACTTCAAATGATTGCCCTCCCCGCGGCAAACGGCGTTGTACTTTTCGCTTTTGTGAGTGTCGTAGCAGTCGCCGGAGAGATAGCCCTGGGAGAAGAAGTGCTCTTTGATGCTGCCGATGATGACGACTCCGGCCATGAAGGAAAGTGGAATGAGAACGAATAACCAAACCATTGTGAAGACCTCCTTTTTTAAACCGATTTAGGTAAAAGCAGGTGTGTGTCTTGCCGTGTGTGTGGCGTTTCTAGTGTTATCATAACATTAAGTATATGGAAGAATATAGATAATATTTCCATTTTGGTTCGGGGTGCTATTTTCGTTGGTTAAGTCGAGAAGGTTTAGTCTATGGAGGGAGCACGGACGAGGAAATTCGACAATCGGTGCAATAAATTGGATTCAGGTGCAATTTTTTAAATAGCGGTGCAATAAATTGGATTTCGGATCTATTATTTAGAAAGCGGTGCAATAATGTGGATACCGGAACAATTATATGGGATACATTGCAAATTCCTATAAAAAAACTGTCATGAAGCCAAGGGGCAGCCACATATTTGCTGTCCAAGTCAAAATCAGTACTTTTACTCTATTTTAGCTGCCATAATGGTGCCGGGAGGGGAGTTTGCCGAAATTTTTAAAAACTTCAACCTTTCTCCCGGAGTAATCATCACTCATCCCGCCTATAGAACGCCACCGTCTTCTCAGCCATTTGCAGGATCTTGCTGCGCAGTCCGGCCGGTTCGATGACCTTTACCATGTCAGCGAAACCAAGCAGATAGGCGGCTGCTTCATTTTCCGTATCGAACGAAAGCGTAACGGGCACCCAGCCGGCTTTGTTCTCAGCTGCGATGTTGATCACCCGTGCAAAACGGCCTGTGAAGGTGAGTCTCGATACGATTGTTGAAGCGGCTTCGACCGTCACTTCGTAGCTCGGTAAATTTTTGATGAAGGCTTGGGTTGAAGAATTCCAGTATTCGGCGAGGTCAAAGTGTTCCGGTCGTTCGAATGTTTCATTGACAGGCTCGGCATGGTGTATGCGTGAAGCCCGGTAATTCCGGATGTCGCCATTTTCCTTGGCGGCGATCATGTACCAGAGGTCTCCTTTGGCTACGAGGCCGAGCGGTGACACGATGCGGTCGTCGGTTTGCCCGTCTGCACGCTGATAGGTGATGTTCAGTTTGTGTTCTTTCCAAATGGCTCTTTTAA
Source organism: Rossellomorea sp. NS-SX7 (assembly GCF_052828565.1). Taxonomy (NCBI): domain Bacteria; kingdom Bacillati; phylum Bacillota; class Bacilli; order Caryophanales; family Bacillaceae; genus Rossellomorea; species Rossellomorea sp. NS-SX7. Next base: position 429,811 of record NZ_CM128249.1, read on the forward strand.
GTACTTCGAATGATGCCGCTTTTTCTTTTTGCCTGCGCCATGATCGCGTGTCGATGTGGATGCGGTTCCAGACGTCTTTAGCATTTTCGCGATAGCTGGAGGGGAGGGATGCGATCAGTTTGTTTCTGGCTTCTTCGGATGTACGGGTCAGCCCCAGGTCTTCGAGTAAGTGCGCTGATGGAGAAAGGAACAGAGTCCGTATCTCAGACTCCTTCAAACCGGTCAAGTCGGTCTTGTAGTCTTCCAATAACGACCACCCGCCGTTTTTTCCGCGCTCTGCAACAACAGGGATGCCTGTCCCGCTCAAGGCTTCCATGTCCCTGTAGATGGTTCTTTCTGATACTTCAAGTTTCTCTGAGAGTTCTCCCGCGGTCATTCTGCCGTGTGATTGCAATAATAGAAGGATGGAGATCAGTCTGTCGCCTCGCATTGATATCACCTTTTTCTTCTTTTTTCGAATGGAGTTGCATAAGACGTATATCCGCTTTGTTAGGGCTTTTTATAAAAAAAGTCATTCATGACATTTATTTAAGTAAATATGACACTTGTTGTCAAGAATACATCAGTATAATGAGAGTATCTTGAATATGGAAGGAATGAAAGACATGACATCATTATCTGGAAAAATTGCACTCGTCACCGGAGCAAGCAGGGGAGCCGGGCGGGGGATCGCCATTGAACTTGGAAAAGCGGGTGCGACAGTATATGTGACGGGACGGAGCACGAGAGGGAACGCAACGAATAACTGGCCGGGTACGGTCGATGACACGGTTGCGGAAATCGAGGCGGCCGGCGGCAAAGCGGTTGCGGTCCGGTGTGATCATACGATTGATGCGGAAACGGAAGCTGTCATAGAGCAGATTCGGGACGAGCAGGGAAAACTGGATATTCTTGTGAATAACGTGTGGGGAGCGCATGATATCGGAGTCGAACCGGGTGCTTTTTGGGAGCTGCCCCTTGCGATTTGGGATAAGATGTTCACCGCGGGTGTACGGGCTCAGTTGGCGACGAATCATTATGCGATCCCGCTGCTTAGTGAGAACCCTGAAGCTTTGATCGTTCACACGACATTTTGGGACGAAGGAAAGTACTCCGGTCAGTTTTATTACGACCTGGCCAAGAACGCACTCGTCCGCATGGCGTATGGTCTTTCAGAAGAATTAAGAGAGGAAGGCATTGCCGTGCTTGCCGTTTCCCCCGGATTCATGAGAACAGAGCTTGTATTGAAGCATTTTGGAGCGGATGAGGAGAATTGGATGGAGTATGAGGACTTGAAGCAAACCGAGACGCCTCACTATATCGGACGTGCCATCACCGCTCTCGCCATGGATCCCGATGTGATGGAAAAAAGCGGACAGGTGCTAAAGGCAGGCGACCTCGCCAAGGAATACGGTTTCACCGATATCGACGGGCGGTATATCCCGCCGTTTACGGTGTAGAGCCGGTAGTGATTTCGACTAAGAAACAGGGGCTTGTATAGAAGTCTAAAGGTCTGTCTTTTATCATTTTAATGTGATAAAGGACAGGCCTTTTATTGATGAGATTGTGTTGTGGAATTTTCGACAATAGGCGCAATTATTTGGGGAAGTGGCGCAAATAACAGGAAACCAGAGCAATAAATTCTATATTGGCGCAATGATCGCAGAAGTGGCGCAATAATGTGGATTCCGACGCAATTATAAATTATTGATCCCTATGCCTGTCCGGATTCCACCAGTGAATTCAGGATCCATAGCTGGATTCATCATGGTTTACCCATTTTTCATAAAAAAACAAACCCATATGGCCGCTTTATCAGAGGTTTTGAACCAAACCAGTGTGTTCTTTTTTTGTCACTTTTCTCCAAGCGCCGGTCAACTGGTATATAATGAAACTATCACTTTCAGGAGGTACATATGAAACAGCAAAACTATGAAAATCACAGTAAGATCGATCCTGTCTATCATTATGGGATTGCACTTTTAACAGTCTTCATCTTAATTCTGTCCATAACGTTTTTTGTGAAGAATGTCGGCACTGAGACACTCCTTAGTTTCATCGTGCTGCTTGCTGCGGTTACGTTCGTATTGATCGTGGCTAAACTGAGATTATATGCACTGCAGCTGCAGGACCGGGTGATCCGGAATGAGGAGAATTTCCGTCATTATCGTCTGACGGGGAAAGCACTTGATGGGGGTCTGACCGTAAAGCAGGTGGTTGCGCTGCGTTTTGCGCCGGACGAAGAGTTTCCTGGTTTGGTGGAACGTGCGATAACTGAGAATTTATCACCGAAAGATATTAAGAAGGCTGTACAGAATTGGCGTGGGGACCATCATCGGGTATAGATAATTGAGAAGGGACCGCTCGCTGTTGGGCGGTATCTTTTTTCATCGTACTGCTCCAGCGCCCTGCCAACTCGAGGCGTTTCGGTTCGTCCGCTGAAGTCAAAGAGCGCTTCACCGGACGCCCGGAAGCAACTGTGTGGGGGACGCTTATGCATTTTTAAAAAAAGGAGGCTCGTTATGCCTGAAGAAGTAATGGTTGATGTAAAGAATCTTGTGAAGAAATACGGCACGTTCACGGCGGTGAATGGGGTCGAATTCCAAGTGGAAAAAGGGGAGATCTTCGGCTTGCTCGGTCCGAATGGGGCCGGGAAGACGACGACGATCGAGATGCTGGTCGGCCTCCGGAAGCCTGACGGGGGGACGGCAAGCCTTTCTGGCCATGATGTCAGGAAAGACGTGAATAAGGTGAAAGAGGTCATCGGGGTTCAGCTTCAGTCGACCTCGTTGTTTGAATTGTTGAAGGTGGAGGAAATCGTTCATTTATATGCGAGCTTTTATCCGAGTCATGTGGATATTGACGGACTGATCGGAGACATGCTCCTGACCGAGAAGCGGAAGGACCGGATCAAGGGGCTGTCGGGCGGCCAGAAACAGAGGCTCGCGATTGCACTCGCGCTGATTCATGATCCTGCGATTGTGTTTCTCGATGAGCCCACGACGGGACTGGATCCGCAGGCAAGGCGGACGCTGTGGGACATCGTGCTTCGCTTGAAGGAGCGGGGGAAGACGGTGATCCTCTCCACGCATTATATGGATGAGGCCCATGTGCTCTGCGACCGCATCGGCATCATGGATCAGGGAGAGCTGATCGCGCTCGATACGCCGGCGAATCTTGTGAAAACTCTGCAGTCTGCTAGTACCGTAGAGTTTTATCTGAATGATCCCCCTGAACAGGAGTGGTTCATGAAAATGGACGGAGTCAAAGAAGCGGCGGTCAAGGATACGTTCGTCCAGCTGTATACAGACGATTTACAGATAGCGCTGACGTCGCTCATCGAAGTGTCTTCCGAGCACGGGCTGGAAATCCGTGATTTGCAAACCCGTCAGGCGACACTTGAGGATGTGTTCATCCATATGACAGGAAGGAGGCTGCGTGAATCATGAGAGCTTACTGGCAATTGACGCTGGCACAATTACGCATTTTTGCCCGGAACAAGCAGGTCCTGTTCTTCACGCTGCTCTTCCCGGTCATCCTGATGGTGGCGCTCGGATCCTTCGTGGGTGGAGGGAATTCCCTTTCTCTGACGGCGGGGGTGGTCGACAAGGACAAAACAGATGCCTCCAAGGAATTGAAAGACTTATTTTATAAAAATGAGGGGATCGAAACAGCTGACTATGATACGACCAAAAAAGGGAAGGAAGCCGTCGAAAACGGTGATATCCAGCTCTTGATTGAAATCCCGAAAGGTTATGGGGACAGCCTCAAGGATCGGGATGGGGCCTTCTCCGTTCCTGTCTACTACAACGAGAAAAATCTGACCACTGCTGAGCTCGGTCTCACGGTGGTGAACGGGATCATCGATCAATACAGCAAGGACCTTGTCGATTACAAGCCGCTGGTGACGATCGAAAAAGTGGGGATCGAGGCGCTGAACATCCGCTATATCGACTTCCTCGTCCCGGGTATCGTCGCGATGATGATCATGAGCAACAACATGAACGGTGTCGCGGGGCAGATCTCGGCGTGGCGTGAACGCGGGATCCTCCGACGGATGCAGGGCACGAGGCTGAAAGCGTCGACGTTCATCGCGGCCCAGATTTCGGCGCGCCTTTTGCTGAATGGGACACAGGCTTTACTCGTCGTGCTCATCGCCAATCTTATTTTTGATATAAATGTCGCCGGATCGTGGCTGGCATTGATTTTCTTTATCGTCCTTGGGACGCTTGCGTTCATGGCACTCGGTTTCATCATTGCCGGGATGGCGAAGAATCCGGAAAGTGCGGGGCCGATTGCGGGCTTTGTGTCGTTCCCTCTTCTATTCCTCGGAGGAGTCTTTTTCCCGATCAACAATATGCCGGACCTCATCCAGCCGGTTGTGAAGGTGCTGCCGATCGCTCACCTGACCTCTGCACTCCGGGAAACGATGAATCTCGGGACCTCGATTTTAGCATTGGGGACAGAGACGCTTATTTTAGGAATATGGCTGGTTGGCGGGTTTATGGTGGCCAGCTGGGTGTTTAAGTGGGAGTAGAGAGGTATTTGCCTGCTTCCCGGAACGGAGCCGAGGGGACAGGTCCCTTGGCCCAATGAGCCAGTGGACCTGTCCCCATGGTACGGCTATATCTTTTATAATTGGAAATAAAGAGTAGTAGAAAAGGTGAAAAGGGGCTATGTCATGAATTCAACCAAACCGGTTTCCGAAAAATTGAATTTCAGCAAATATCCAGAGAAACTCATTCTTAACCTCCCTGAGGACATCGATGACTTTCAATCAACTGAATATGATGCTTCTATAAAAAAAGAATCTTATGATCTCGTCTTTATTTTTATCTTCAATCTAGACGATTTTGCAGCTCGTTTGAAGGAAGTTGCCGATAAGCAATTAGTAAAGGACAACGGATATCTATACTTCGCTTATCCTAAAAAGAACAACCCGAAGTATGATGAATACATAGACCGGGACAGCATCTACAATGAGAAGCATTATAATGAAGAAGGTTACGTCCATGGAAGCAATCTGAAGTTTTCAAGGATGATCAGCCTGAATGATGTGTTTACGGTGGTAGGCATGAAGGCAGCGCCGAAGAAAGCGAAAAAGGCTGCCAGCACAAAAAAGAGTCAGTGTGTCGATGATTACATTGATCATATTGAGGATATCAAACACTATCTCGCCAATAATGATGAAGTCTCAGCCCTTTATTCGGGTCTCACACCGGGATACCAGAAGGATTGGGCACGCTATGTCTATAGTGCGAAACGAAAAGAGACGCAGGAAAAACGATTGAAGGATATGGAGACAGTCCTGGCTGAAGGCTATAAGTCGATGGATTTATATAGAAGGAAGAATAAATAGTAAAGCTTGGTGCCTGATCCCGATGATTTTCGGAGTCAGGCACCAGTTGTATTCCAGAGCGGGTGCCATGTACCTATAAAGGTAATTGGATATATGTGGTATCTTTTAGAAAAGAAGAGGAGGAGAAGTCATGAACGCTTATAAAAAATGTCAGAGCTGCGCCATGCCATTGAAAAAGGAAGAGGAGCGCGGAACGGAAAAGGATCTTGAAAAGAGTTCGATGTATTGTAAACACTGTTATCAAGAAGGGGAATTTACACAGAAAGACATTTCTGTAGATGAGATGAAGCAGTTCGTAAAAGGGAAATGTATTGAAATGGGTGTTCCGAAGTTTTTGTCGGGGATGTTTGTGAGAAATCTTCATAAGTTGGAGAGATGGAAGTAGCCGGTGAAAATGGGCCGGGGGACCTGTCCCCTTGGCTTCCAAGGGAGTATCACTTTTACACCGGATAGCCTTTCCGCTGGTTATACCGTCCATACCCTCCGCATAGTAGTGATAATGGAGAGCTCAATGTTTGCTACTCCGACTCCCTTTGGCTATTGGAGGTATTGATATGAAGAAGGATCGTTCGGAGCAGAAGGAAAGCCGTTCATTTCATAAAAAGCCCAATTTCCTGATTCTCATGGTGGATCAGGAACGTTATCCGGTTGTCTATGAAAACGAAGAATTGAAAGAGTGGCAGAGAACCAACCTGGTTGCCCAGGAGTTATTGAAACAGAATGGATTCGAGTTTACCAGGCATTATGCCGGAAGTACAGCGTGTTCACCGAGCAGGGCCACATTTTATACAGGGCAGTATCCTTCGCTTCATGGTGTCACTCAGACAAGCGGCGCTGCCAAAACGGCCTTTGATCCGGATATGTTTTGGCTTGACCCGAATACGGTTCCGACGTTTGGTGATTATTTCAGGACAGCGGGGTACCGCACTTTCTGGAAGGGGAAATGGCATGCCTCAGATGAAGATATCATCATCCCAGGTACCAATGATGCATTTCCGAGCTATACAGCAACTGGCGTACCGGACCCTGATAGTGTAAAGAAGTATCAAGAAGCCGACCGTCTGGGTGGTTTCGGGTTTTCAGGATGGATCGGGCCGGAGCCCCATGGTTCGTCTCCGCGGAATTCGGGGTCGTCGGCAGCGATCGGTGTGAGTGGGCGTGATGTCATTTATGCCGAGGAAGCAGTTGATCTCATCCATTCTCTTGAAAAAGAGGCGGAAAGCTCCGAGCCATCCCCGTGGCTGATGATGTGTTCGTTTGTCAATCCACATGATATCGCGTTGTTCGGTGCTTTTTCAGAGCTGAGTCCGTTGTTTGATTTTAAAGTCGATCCATCCGTCCCCCATATCCCGCCTGCACCAACGGCCAAAGAGTCCCTCCATACGAAGCCATCCGCCCAGGAAAGCTATCGGATTACCTACCAAGAAGCGCTGCAGCCGTTACGGGACAGCCTGTTTTACAGGCAATTGTATTACTCGCTGCAAAAGCAGGCCGACCAAGATATGCTGAAGGTATTTCAGGCGCTGCAGGAATCCTCTTTCTATGAAGACACCATCGTGATTTTTCTATCCGATCATGGCGAACTTCTGGGGGCACACGGGGGACTGTTCCAGAAATGGTATAACACCTATGAGGAATCCATCCATGTCCCGCTTATCATCCATAATCCAAAACTGTTTCCGGAACGCAGGCAGACAGAGATGATCACGAGTCACGTCGACATCCTGCCAACGATGCTGGGCCTTGCAGGTATCGACCCCGCTAGGGCACAAAGGAAAATGCGGAAGGACCACACCGAAGTACACTCGCTGGTCGGAAGGGATCTCACTCCTTTACTGAGAGGGAAGGAAACGTTCTTCCGGTCTGACGAACCGATTTATTTTATGAGTGATGATGACTTCACCCGTGGACTGAATCAAGTCAGTGCCACAGGAAGACCGTATACATCGGTCGTCCAGCCGAATCATACGGAAGCAATCATCACGAATCTTTCAACAGGGAAAGACGGAGCGTCAGAAGTATGGAAGCTCACGCGCTACTTTGATAACCCTCAATTCTGGAGTGATCCCGGCTGTGAGGATGTGACGACGACCCAAGTATCTCAAACAAATGCCTCATCCGATACAGAATGCTCCTTATGCATCACCAAAACAAAGAAGATACCTGTGCAGGAACAGTATGAGCTTTATAACTTAACGGCCGATCCTCTCGAAGAAAAAAACCTGGCGTTTCCAGAGTTCGAAACACTGCAATCCATGGCCGTTCAAAACTTATTGATCTCTGCACTTGAAGAGCAGTGCCGCCAAAAACGGATCTATCCTTCGAGCGGGGAGGTGCCAGGGAAGCCTTCTTGTGATTGTAAATAGTGGAGGGTTATAGTTCAGTAGTCAGAAGGTGTGGGATCTCAGCCCATGGTTCCTAGGAGGAATGGGACGAGTGACCTGTCCCTGTGGCTCACTTGTGGTTAACCCAGTGCATCAGATGAAAATGGGACAAGGGACCTGTCCCCATGACCCGCAAAAAAGCCGCTATCCTGCATAACTGCAGGATAGCGGCTTTTACATTAATTCCGAATGAGATAATCAAACGCGCCTAAAGCGGCTGTCGCTCCTGATCCCATTGAAATGATGATTTGGTTGTAGGCACTATCTGTACAGTCTCCGGCAGCGAATACTCCTGGAAGACTTGTAGAACCGTGCTTATCGACCACGATTTCACCAAAGCGTGTGCGTTCGATGGTTTCGTCAAGCCAGTCTGTGTTTGGAACAAGACCAATCTGGACGAATACACCTTGCAGCTCGATGTGGTGTTCTTCGTGTGTGTCACGATCAGTATAGGTGATCCCGTTCACTTTGTCAGTTCCGGTGATCTCCTTTGTCTGAGCGTTCGTGATGACCGTTACATTTGGAAGGCTGTGAAGACGTTTTTGCAGGACGTCGTCGGCTTTCAGTTCAGAGTTGAACTCAAGCACCGTTACATGGTTGACGATACCGGCAAGGTCGATTGCTGCTTCGACACCGGAGTTACCGCCGCCGATGACCGCCACGTCTTTTCCTTCGAATAATGGTCCGTCACAGTGAGGGCAGTATGCCACACCTTTGTTCTTGAATTCCTGCTCTCCAGGGACGCCGATGTTTCTCCAGCGGGCACCTGTCGAGATGATCAGGCTTTTACTTTTAAGGACTGCGCCGTTTTCAAGTTCAAGCTCGATCAGGTCTTTCTTTTCCAAGCGCTTGGCACGCTGAAGGTTCATGACGTCGATGCCGTAGTCCTTCACGTGTTCTTCAAGGCTTGCGACAAGCTTAGGACCTTCTGTCTGCTTGACGCTGATGAAGTTCTCGATGCTCATCGTGTCGAGGACCTGTCCTCCGAAGCGTTCAGCTACGATACCGGTGCGGATTCCTTTACGTGCTGCATAGATTGCCGCACTGGAACCAGCCGGTCCGCCTCCGACAACAAGGACGTCGTATGGATCCTTGCCGGAAAGCTCATCGGCATCAGGACCTTCCACGATTTTTGAAAGGATTTCCTCAAGCGTCGTACGTCCCCCGCTGAAGAATTCAGCATTCAGGTGAACGGATGGAACGGCCATGATGTTCTTGTATTCTGCTTCTTCTTTGTACGCGGCGCCGTCGATCATCGTGTGAGTGATGTTCGGGTTGAGCACACTCATGATGTTCAGGGCCTGTACGACGTCAGGGCAGTTGTGGCAGCTCAGGCTGACATACGTTTCAAAGTGATGTTCGCCTTTAATGCTCTTGATCTGATCGATGACGCTTTGGTCAACTTTCGGCGGTCTGCCGCTGACTTGAAGAAGGGCCAGCACCAATGATGTGAATTCGTGTCCGAGCGGGATACCGGCGAAATGGACCCCGGTATCTTCCTCTCCGGCACGATTCACGCTGAAGCTTGGCGTTCTTGGAAGTTCGGCTTTTTCAACAGAAATTTTAGAGGACATGGAAGCCAGCTCTTCGACGAGAGCCAGCATGTCCTTTGAAGTATCATCTTCACCTGCTGAGACTTTCAGGACGATATCGCCTTCCATCATTTGCAGGTACTGTTCTAATTGTGCCTTAATATCTGCTTCGAGCATGATTTACTGCACTCCTCTTATAATTTACCAACTAGGTCAAGGCTTGGTTTAAGTGTTTCAGAACCTTCTTGCCATTTAGCCGGGCAAACTTCACCTGGGTTCTTGCGCACATATTGTGCAGCCTTGATTTTGCCGATTAGGATATCTGCGTCACGGCCGATGCCGCCTGCATTGATTTCAACTGTTTGGATGACACCATCTGGATCGATGATGAATGTACCGCGGTCAGCCAGACCTTCTTCTTCGTTAAGTACTTCGAAGTTGCGGGAGATTGTTTGAGATGGATCCCCGATCATTGCATATTTGATTTTACCGATTTTTTCTGAGCTGTCGTGCCAGCCTTTATGTGTAAAGTGAGTATCTGTAGAAACGGAATATACTTCTACGCCAAGCTCTTTAAGAGCTTCGTAGTTATTTTGAAGGTCTTCAAGTTCTGTAGGGCATACGAATGTGAAGTCTGCAGGGTAGAAGCAGAAAATGCTCCATTGACCTTTCAGGCTTTCGTCAGTGACAGTGATGAACTCACCATCTTTGTATGCTTGTGCTGTGAATGGTTTTACTTCTGATCCGATTAAAGACATAATGTAAATTCCTCCTAAATGTAGTATGTGGGATTGAGAATTATTAATAGTTTATAATAATTCTAATTCGATATTCATTATTATATAAGCTGGTGAAAATGTCAAGGAAGAAGATTGGATTATTTTTTTATGTAGTTTCTCAGTGTGGGAGAGGGAGGGGCATCTTCACTTTCGTTTCATATTTATAGAGTCTTCAATAGTTGGTGAAGATAGTTTACCCGATTTCGAAAGGTTGAATCTTTCAAGAGGAATGAGATAGTGATTATTCGACATGAAGGGCACAATAAATGTTTTATGAGGAGCAATTATTTGAATGAAGGGCACAATAAATGTTTTATGAGGAGCAATTATTTGAATGAAGGGTAGAATCCGTGAAAATAAGGGCACAATCCTTCGGACGAAGGGTGGAATTATTCGTCCAGGGGCTCAATGACCAATTATAGGCCCGTCCCGCGTTACGGTAAAGTTTTACCGTAGTGGGGGACGGGCTTTTTATCACGGGCAGGATTTTTATGGCAGACTGGCGAATTGGTTATACGAATAATCGTAATCGGAGCAGGTCTTGAAAAAATCAAGGAGGCGATGGTTGTGGATCGGATTGAATTACTGACTAATGTGCTTGATTCGACGTTTGAGAAGGAGAGCTGGTTTGCTCCGCTTAAAGATGGCATGGAAGGAATCACGGCAGAGCAGGCAAGATGGAAGCCGGCGGGTGAGGCCGCGAAATCAATCTGGGAGAACGTGAACCATCTCATTTATTACAAAGAGAGGCTTGTCGCGAAGATGGAGGGTCGTGAATGGACACAGCATCTCAGCGGAGATGAAAACTTCCATCTGACTGAACAAACTCGTGAGGAAGAAGACTGGAGGAAGGTCGTTGAACGTGCTGAAGCCGTTCATCTGCGGTTAAGGGAGAGACTCAGTGAAATGACAGTGGAGGAGCTTGATCAACAGTCGCTTGAAGCGGAATTGCTGGATATCTTCCTTCATGATGCCTACCATACGGGTCAAATCATACAGCTTCGAAAAATGCAGGGTTCCTGGCCGTCCCGTCGGTGAAGGGATTAAGAAGGAAAGGGCTCTCCGATTAAAAAATCGGAGAGCCCTTTTCATTTACCCCAGCACTTCAAACTGTCTGGAATATAACTGCGAATATGGGCCATCGTTCTCAAGGAGAGCTTCGTGTGTACCCTCTTCTACAATTCTTCCGTCTGATAAGACGACGATTCTGCCGGCGTTCCTGATCGTGGATAAGCGATGGGCGATCACGAGTGTCGTTCTTCCTTTTGCCAGCGTATCCAGGGACTCCTTCACGATGCTTTCACTCTCGTTGTCTAAAGCACTCGTGGCTTCATCGAGAATGAGGATGGGCGGGTTCTTCAGAAACACACGGGCGATGCTGAGGCGCTGCTTCTGACCGCCGGATAATCTGACGCCGCGCTGCCCGATTTCTGAATGGTATCCCTGAGGCAGGCGTGTAATGAACTCGTGGGCATTGGCCCGTTTTGCAGCTGCCAACACTTCTTCATCGGTCGCTTCCGGATGGCCGTAGCGGATGTTTTCCATGACGGTCCCTGAGAAAAGGTAGACATCCTGATGGACGATGCCGATGTTGGTTCTGAGGAACTTTAGATCCAAGTCTTTGACGTTCTCGCCATCTATAAAAATACCACCCTCCGCTGCATCGTAAAATCGGGGGATCAGGGAGCTCAAAGTCGTCTTTCCAACCCCGGATGGGCCGACGAAGGCTACATATTCGCCCGGGTGAATGTCAAGAGAGAGATGTTCGAAAACAGGGTTCATGGAAGTGTCGTAATGAAAAGAGACGTCCCTGAATTGGATATGTCCATCGACCTGCGGAATCACTTTCGCACCAGGGTCATTCCTGATGGCAGGTTTCATGTCGATGATTTCGATGAACCGCTGAAAGCCTGTGATCCCTTCCTGGAACTGGGTGCTCATGTGCGTGAGCCGCTGGATCGGTTCGACCATGAAGCCGATATAGAGCAGGAACGTAATGAGGTCAGGCAGATCAAGCGATGCGTTCACGATTTGGATGGCCCCGGCAATGACGACCGTGATGGTGATCATTTGAATGAATGCTTCCGTCCCGTTATAGAAGTAAGCCTCCGCTTTATACGTTCCTTTCCGGCTCTCGAGAAAACGATGATTCTCCCTATTGAATTTATTGATTTCGAGCGGTTCATTGGCGAATGACTGGACGACGCGGATCCCTGACAACGTATCTTCCACCTGCGCATTGATATCTGCGATCCGTTCTTTGTTATCGGTCAGCGCCCGGTTCAGTCTCTTATTGAAATACAGCGAAAAGAAACCGAGGACCGGAAAAAAGCAAAACACGAGTAGCGTAAGAGGCGCATTGATGAAAAGCAGGATCACAAACGCGCCGATGAACCGGACAAGATACTTCACATAATCTTCCGGACCGTGATGGTAAAGCTCGGATACCATCAATAGATCATTCGTCACCCGGGTCATCAGCTGGCCCGTCTTTTGTTTATCATAAAAACTGAAAGAAAGCTTCTGCATATGGGAAAACAACTCGCTTCGCATATCGCTCTCCATCCGCGCCCCGATCTCATGCCCTTTGTAATCGACCACATAATTTCCGATGTTCTGCGCAATCACCAGAATGACCATCAATCCGCCTACCCACAGCACATCAACAAAAGCCGTCGATAGCCCCGCTTGAAGCACGTCCTTCGTCACATAACGGACGAGCAATGGAAAGACGAGGGTGAGCGAAGAAGTGATCAGCGCACAGACCAATACCACCATGAACATTCTGATATACGGCTTATAATACGAAAGAAATTTCTTAACTGGAAAATGCATAATGTACCCCTTTATTGTGTTTTTTCACTGAACACATATAAGGGGGAAGACCGTAACGTTAAAAAGGCGTTCCACCCTTATATGTTTGTACGGTTACAACAGCAGTCATGTTTCTCATTTGAACAGCCTCCTTTTTGTTGGTTAAGTTTATTGTATGATGGTTTTTGGGTTGTGAAAAGTGAATTTTCAGAAAAATATTCAGGTTGGTGATTGATCATGGTAAGGTCGACATTGAGGGTTGTCCAGCCGGCACGTGGAGTAGATAAATGTCATTTTGCGTGTAATCTGGCAGGGTGGAGCTGCCACTTTGGATGAGTGGGAGAGTTGGACCGTCCACTGTTCTTATGTGGGGCTAGATAGAGAAAATTGGACAAGAGGAACAATTATTTGGATTCCGGAACAATTATTCAAGAACTGGTACAATAAACGGGATTTGGGTGCAATAATTTTAATATCGGAACAATAAACAGGATTACGGTTCAATTAATCAATTTAAGGCTTGCTGGGGACATTTTTCTAGACTCAATTACTGCATTCTTTCCCAATTAGGTGCAAACCAACTCAATAGATAAATAAATTAGCTTGTATCATACTTTTTTCAGAGACTTAGCACCACATAGACTGTACCTGCTATAATCCTCAGTCCAAGAAGGATTTTATCAAAATGTGTTGAATGTATTCATGTATTCCTATCGGAAGGGCAGAGATCCATTTATGAAATATCAGCAAAAGGATTTTAATGAAGGACTTAGAGTGAAGATCAAACGGACGGAACGAGTATTAATGGATTTCATTGAAAGAGTGGCAGATCAGTACATACCTGTTATTGAAGAAAAGGATCTGGACTTTGAGGCTCGGTTCGAAAAGGAGGGTACAAACCCTTTTACGCCTGGATACACTTCGTCGCTTTCAGTCGGCATTGCTGAAAAGGGCGGGGAGCTCATTGATTTGCATGTGATAAAAATATGGGTGTGTGAACGTTCTTTATTTGGTGTGCCGATATCAAAAGCGTTGCCGGGAAGTAAAATTACGGGTGAATTGTTAGATGAATCGATTGAAGAAGTGAAAGAGGAAATAACGGAATATGTGAAGGAAGCGCTCCTTGGATGAATGGTTGAGAGTATTCACTTTACGATCGAAGGGGTGGCCGCCTGATAAGGATCAAAATAAGAATATAGCTTTAATAGATTGACAATTTTTCCACCCTGATGGTATAGTTGCCATACAAAACTATAAACTTACTCTCTGATAATAGAGGCGCGAGAATGAGGAGTAGCTACCTTGAGGATGATGGATCCTGGGATGGGAAGTGAAAGGCAGATCGCCGAAACGGGAAATAGCCAATCGGTTTCCTGTTGGGCTGGCATTGAATAAGTGTCAGACTGTCACAATGGTCACGTTGTGGAGAACTATTGAAGAGATGTTAATACAGAATTCTTCAGAACGTTCTTCGTTTTGATCAGGAAACCGTATGAGCATCGCTTCATACGGTTTTTTTGTGTTTTTTCGGAGGGATTTTCAGGAGGAGATTCGATATGACAGCAATGGAAACGAATGTACAGGGACAGTTGGAGATCGGCGGAATGAGTACGGGCGAGCTTACCGCAGCGTATGGCACGCCGCTGATGGTATATGATGAGGAAATGATCCGGGGGAAGGCGCGCGCGTTCCGCGAGGCGTTCATCGAGAGCGGACTCGGGTTCCAGGTCGCGTATGCGAGCAAGGCGTTTTTGTGCAAGGAAATGGTAAGACTTGCAGAAGAGGAGGACCTGTCGCTGGATGTTGTGTCCGGAGGGGAATTGTACACAGCGCTTCAAGCAGGATTCCCGGCAGGGCGGATACATTTTCACGGGAATAATAAGTCCGAGGAAGAGCTCGAGATGGCGCTTGATGCTGAGATCGGCTGCTTTGTGGTTGACAGTTTCCTTGAGCTGGAGCTTTTGCATGAGCTGGCGAAGGAGCGTGAGCAGCAGGTGAATATCCTGCTTCGCGTGACGCCGGGTGTGGAAGCCCATACCCATGATTACATCATGACAGGTCAGGATGATTCGAAGTTTGGCTTCGGAATTTCGACCGGCCAGGCTGACCGCGCGATGCAAATCGCCCTGTGCAAGCCGAATTATACGGTGCTCGGGATCCACTCCCACATCGGCTCACAAATCTTTGAATTGGACGGATTCCAGCAGGCGATCACCGTGCTTTCGGATTTCCTTCAGGGAATAAGGCTGGATTGTGAGGTCACGCTGCCTGTCCTGAATATCGGAGGGGGATTCGGGGTCCGCTATACGGAAGATGACAAGCCGCTGCCGATTTCCGAGTACGTAAAGGCGATCACGGACAGCGTAAAGGAAAGCTTTGGTGAGAACGGTTATCCGCTGCCGGAAGTGTGGATCGAGCCTGGCCGCAGTATCGTGGCGGAAGCGGGTACCACATTGTACAAGGTCGGTTCGAAGAAAATCATCCCGGACGTGCGTACCTATGTGTCGGTTGATGGGGGCATGACCGATAATCTGCGTCCGGCACTGTATGGCGCGAAATATCATGCCGTGCTGGCGAACCGTCCGAATGAGGAATGCACGGAGCTTGTCAGCATTGCCGGTAAGTGCTGTGAATCAGGCGACATGCTCATCTGGGATCTGAAGCTGCCGCCGGTTAATTTCGGTGATACCCTCGCTGTGTTCAGTACAGGGGCTTACGGGTATTCGATGGCAAATAATTATAACCGGATTCCGCGTCCGGCCGTTGTATTTGTGAAGGACGGGGAGTCTCGTGTGGTGATTGAGCGGGAGAGCTATGCGGATTTGGTGAGGCTGGACCGGTAAGCGGATGGAACTTTTACCGTTCTTCCGCAGATGCGGCGGTACAGACCTTTATGTAAAACCCATATGTAAAAAACGATCAGCGGCTATCTACTGATCGTTTTTTTTCTGCAGTTTAGTTCCTTGATGCAAACAACCCTGTTGACTTTGTGATCTTGATCGCCCCTCCATTGGATTCTTTTTCTGATGCCAGAAATTCAATGAAAGAGGATAATGTGTCATTGACCAGGATTTTATTTAACTCTGATGCTGAGGAAAGCAGATATTCTGCGATTGCGTTTTCGTCCGTGATGTTCAATCCGCCCGGAAACCCATTATAGGTAATCTCATTGAACTGGGCCTGGAGCTGATTGCGTCCATTTTCTATTCCGAAATTCAAGGCGTGCTTCCTGGCGGAAGGATAGTCTAAATCCGGATCAAACCGTTTCAGCAGCTCGCCGAATTCTTTCATATGGTCAAGCCCAATTGTGGAACAATAGAAAGTTCCTTCAGGGTGCAGCACCCTCCGGACCTCTTTCAATGCCTTTCGCCTATCGGGAACGTGATACAGCATATGGTTGGCGATGATGATATCAAAGCGGTGTTTTTCAAAAGGAATCTCCTCAATATCGAGTTGGCAGTACTTAATGTCAGGCAGCGCTGCCAGGTTCTTTTTCGCGGCCTCGACCATCCCTGCAGATTGATCAGCGAGGGTGATGTTCCAACTGCCATCGATCCGTTCGCTGTTTTTCAGCCAAAACGTACCGTCGCCACATCCGATTTCGAGGATTCTACTAGTAGGAGGGATGGTTAACTGATCAAAGAGCCAAAGATGCCAATCCTCTTTATTTTCACTATATTTCTCGTGGATGTTGATCCGGGTATTTAAGTTGGATGAATCTTTATATTGTTCTTGTAATGATTCCAAGTTTCTCCCTCCGAACAATGAATGGGTTATTTCACTGGGGGTCAACCAGCAGTAATAGCCCTTTAGTTTATTTCCTTCTCCATCACTATATTGGTGGTTGTGTATCCGATTTTTTCATACAAGCCCCTGGCAACCTTGTTATGGCCGAAGACGTGGAGTCCGATTTTGTTTATATCCATTTGTTTTGCTTCTTTTTCTATTTCATTCATTGTGTCTTTTCCGTACCCTTTTCCCTGGTGCTCTTCCAGGATCCGGATGTCATAGATGAATGCTTTTTCCGGAGATTTCTTCGCTAGCCATATGATCCCTGCATGTTCATTTTTTTCGTTCAAAATTGTGTATAAGTAGTTATTCTCGGTATTCTCGCCATCCGGGAGGAGGGTGCTGAATTCTTCTTTCGCTTTTTGCAGCGAGTCTTTTTCTTCCCAGTTCCCCGCTGATACTTTTTCCTTTGCATAATCTTCAACAGATGTACCAAGATATTGCTCGTATTCCTCCGGGGTCATTTTTCTTAATGTCACCATATTTCGTTTCCTCCTTGGACATACTTGTGATTTTTCCTAAAATGTTTATCGGAGCAGCAAAGTTAACCCGCCGAGGAGCAGCAGGACAGTTACAGTCAATAATGTGAATTTCGTGAAGCGGTTTGATTTGTGAAAGAGCTTGAAGAACATGGTCAACACCTCACACTGTGTATTGTGCAGCTACTATAGATACGTTTGATGCTGTGAGAAAGTTTCATGCATATGAGTTCGTAATGAAAATTGGTTTTTTCTAGTGCATCGGCTCAGGAGTACAGTTTAGCGTGTGGAAAGGAGTTGAGGATTAAATTGAACGACGGGGCGGGGAAGCCCCGTCGTTTCTGATTCACAGTGTTTTTTGCAATTCGGTCACCATCTAAAAAAGTATGTTAAAAAGTCCGCCCATTCGTCGGGATTCCCGTCCTCACTCCTACGAAGAACCAGACAATTTCGTGATTGTCCCATTTAGCTACGATTTTTACTCCTTGCTCAGGGATATCGGATGGAATGGTGATTTCCGATCCTTCTGTTTTGATCATTTTCTTTCCGCTGCCGTCGTTGTAGTAGGCATGAAGGGTCGGTTCGCCTTTGCTGTTATCGAATTGGAACTTCAAGGCAGTCGGTTCTTTCAGCTCGATTTCATCGACAAAGTCGACACCTTCTTCCGGCGGGAGAGGGAAGGGGTTCGTGTCGTATGAACAGCCGGTGCCGTCCGATGTCCAGCAATAAGAACTTCTGATGGATTCAGGTTCCTCTCCGGTCAGAAGGGTAACGGATGGCGGACCTTTTTGATTAATTTGGGAAGAAGTATACTGCCCTTTTAACCCAATAAAGTAATAAGGAGCACCAAATACGGAAAAAAGGACCAACGGGATGGCGAACATCCATTTTGCCTTTTTTCGTTTGAGGCTGACTTTGTGAAAGACGATCTCATCGACGATAAAGAAGATGGAGGCTGCCACCAGCGGAATCCCGAAGAATGGACTGAATCCCATGTCGCCGAACATGAAAAAGCTGATGACGATGGAAGGTCCCATATGGATAAGGAAGTTGACCAGATGGGGCTGCCATTTGATCTTGGTTGTGATCATGCCGGCTAGGATGGATACCGGTGCTCCGGCGGTGATCATTAAAAATCCTCCGTAAAAGGTATACAACGATAAGGTTGTCAGGGGGGATTCCATTGGAAATAATAACGAGGTTACTAGAATGACCGTAGGAATCGAGATGAGAATACTGGCTGCTTTTCTTTTTATCATTGAATCACCTGCTCGTGCTTGATATCTAGAGTATAGCAAAAGTCATGGCCTCTATGGAGGGTATTTCTACTAAAAGTGGGGGCGGTTTACTATAAAAAAAGAAAAAGCTGCCAATCTACCATTGTGTGTTTTGGCCAAAATCGTTTACTATAAAGAGGCAAACGAGAATTTATCAGAATGTTGAAACGACTTAATAAGCGGAGGGAAACGATGGGACGATTAGTGCATTTCGAAATTCATGTGGATGACATGGAACGTGGAAAGGCGTTCTATGGTGAGGTCTTTGGCTGGACGTTTGAAGATTGGAGTGAATACGCGGGGATGCCTTATTTCGGGGCAGTGACGGGTGATGAGAGTGTGCTCGGGATCAATGGTGCGCTGATGAAGCGCCAGGGTCCTCCTCCTGAAGCAAAACAGCCGTTGAATGGGTATGCGTGTACGATGGGTGTTGAGGATTATGATGCAACGGAGAAGAAAATCCTTGAACTTGGAGGCAAAGTTGCCCTCCCTAAGTATGCCCTGCCTGGAATGGCTTGGCAGGGGTACTACACTGATCCTGAGGGGAATATTTTCGGGGTCCATCAGCCGGATGAGAATGCGAAATAATTGATTGATTAAAAAGCTGCCTTCCTTCTGTACGGTCTCGTACGAAGGAAGGTGTTTTTTTATTTATTGAATGTTTGGAATTTTATTGCTTGCAGGTATGAAGACTGTGTTAAAATGAATTAACTTTTTTTCATAACTTGTCGGGGGGATTGGATGGAATGAATGATTTCCTTACGTTTTTTTTGCTTTCTTTATTTGTTGTCATGAGTCCCGGGATTGACACGGCGCTGCTTACGAAGAGGACGATTTCGGACGGGAAGGGCGACGGGTTTAAAATGGCCCTTGGAATCGCGTCGGGGTGTCTGGTTCATACGGTTGCGGCTGCGTTCGGATTATCCGCCATCCTGATGAAGTCGGCTGCGGCGTTTGAAATCGTTAAGTATGTCGGGGCCATTTATCTAATCTATCTTGGTGTGACGTCTTTTGTTAAAAAGAAGAAAGAGGCAGATGCGGAAATGCAGGATGGGACGGCGCTGAAAAGGTCGGCGTTCAAGCAGGGCCTGTTTACCAATGTGTTCAATCCGAAAGTGGCCATCTTCTTCCTGACGTTCCTGCCGCAGTTTGTCACGGCGGAAAGCCAGGCAGTCGGTCAGCTTGTCCTGATGGGGGTGGTGTATAGTCTGCTTTCCATCGGCTGGTTTTTTGTTTACGTCTTCTTCATCAACTATTTACGCAACTGGCTCATGACGCCGAATGTGCAAGGGTGGATGGAGAAAGCAACAGGTGTTGTGTTGATCGGCTTTGGGTTGAAGCTGGCTTTTGAGAAGAAATAATCATCGTGAAGAACATCGGGGCAGGGACCGATGTTCTTTTTTTGTTAAATCAAGGTCTGAGCCAGCAGGCTTTTACATGACCCGTAGCAGTATTATTTTTTATTATAAATGGTGAAAATCAAGAACGATAACAATAGTAAAAAGACAACCCCCACTCCAACGAGCATATCAATGATTATGTCCATATAAACCCTCCAGTCAGGAAGATATTCCCCTATGTATCTTTGTTTCGATGGAAAATCGTAAACTCCTTCACACAGTTAGACGCTCCGCTGAAAAAGAAGTTATCCCTTTTTAGGCAGGTAAGAGGATATCACCGAACTTTGTCGAAGGATTATAGAAATAGATTCGTGGAGGAGATTTTGATGACCGTAAAGAATGATTCACTTTCCTTGATTCTGCCGTTGAAGAAGAGAGAAGAAATCCAGAACCGCTGGCTGTTTCACCGCCTGAATACGCTCTTGCCCCAATTGATGAAGAAGCATGAACTGGATATGTGGATCGTGATCGGCCGGGAATATCATGAAGATCCTGTGTTAAAAACGCTTTACCCGTCTGCGATCGACAGTTCGAGGAGGTTGACCATCCTCGTCTTTTGGCTGGATGAGGGTGAGCAATTGAAGCGCTGGGTCATCCATCCGAACCCAGGCTTCGAGCCTTTTTACGAAAGGATCTGGAACCGGGCAGCAGGGGATCAGTGGGACTGTCTGAAGAAGACGGTGGAAACATGTGACCCGGACAGGATCGGGCTGAATTATTCCCATTCGTTCGCTGTGAGTGATGGATTGAGCCATTCTTATTTCGAACATATACAAATGGTGTTGAGTCATTACAGTGAACGGTTTGTGAGTTCGCAGCATCTGATTGTCGACTGGCTTTCGAACAGGAGCGGAAAGGAAATGAAGGCCTATCCTGCCATTGCTGAGCTGGCGAGGAAGATTGCAGAGGAGGCGCTATCGTCACAGGTCATCCATCCGGGGATCACGACGACGGAGGATGTGGTGGACTGGATCCGGCAGAGGGTGCTGGATCTTGGACTGAAGACCTCCTTTTACCCAACGGTCGATCTTCAGCGAAAGGGCTCTGAGATGGACCGGATCGAGGGGGAAATCATCCGTCCCGGCGATATCGTCCACCTGGATTTCGGCATAGAGTATCTCGGGCTCACAACGGATACGCAGCAGCTCGCCTACGTGCTGAAGCCGGGTGAAACGGAGGCTCCTGAAGGGCTGCAGTCCGCGTTCTTCACCGCATTAAGGCTCGAGGACATTTTGAGTTTTCATATGAAAGAAGGAAAGACGGGAAATGAAGTGTTCCGCGCGGCGATGGCTTCGGCCGAAAAGGAGCAGATCGATGCCATGATCTACTGTCATCCGGTCGGCCATCATTGCCACGAAGCGGGTGCTCTGATCGGCCTCTATGATCAGCAGGGGGATGTGCCGGTCAAGGGTGACTTGCCGCTGACGGCGAATACGTGCTATGCGATGGAATTCAACATCCGGCAGTTCGTGCCTGAATGGGGGCAGGAGGTTCCGATTTATTTGGAGGAGCCGGTTGCGCTGCTTGATGGAAAAGTGGAATATATGGCGAAGAGGCAGATGGGGTTTTATTTGATCTAGGGAGAAGAGGGTGAGCCGAAGGACGGGTTACGGAGGCTCACCCTTCTGATTTGGAATCCTCGCATACCTGATGCCCAACCTCTATTTTTTGTGAATTCGTGCTTGTTATATTCCGTTTTACATTCTTCCCATTCAATATTTCAGCCCGATACGACAGGGTCCAATGGCACATAACCTCTCCATAACAGGTCCTTTACAGGATTCCCCTTTATATTTATGCTGTAAAGAAACGTTCACTATTAATAACCATTACAATACTTACAAAAGAAAAAATTTCCTGATAAGATAAACAATAGTAAAATAGTACTATCGATTACGTTATAAGGGGTATACTTCATGTTTAAACGGGGGATTAAACTGCGGATTGCCATCGGGCTCCTCATCATGATGACAGTCATCACGAGTACGCTGGTCAGTTGGTATGCGGCGACGAATGGATTGAAAGGTTCATTGGAAGAAAAATATTTAGACAGCAATTACAACTACTCTACTAAACTGGCTCAAAGCACGAATGACTTGCTGGGTCATATGCAAAAAAATATCATTGCGATGGCAGAAATCGTAGATAACCATCATTTCAATCAGAAGGATCTGGATATATGGCATGATGCCAATGGTGATTATTTCAATTCCACATTTGTGACAGATGAAAATGGGGTCATTCAATTATTGAGTCCTTCCATCGTTCAATTTAAAAATGGCGCAAAGGTGAAAATCGGGACGAAGATACAATCGGAAACGGTGAAAAAAGCCCTTTCGATCAAACAGCCGTTTATTTCAAAGCCTTACCGTGCGACATCCGGGCAATTGATCATGCTGGTATCGGCCCCTATTTTCAATGATCAAGGGGTTTACAAGGGATTGATCGGCGGCACAGTATATCTCGAAAGTGAGAATGTGCTTAAGAATATCCTCATCAACCACGGCCATGGCGATGGTTCGTATGTATATGTGGTCGACCGCGACGGCCGTTTGATTTACCATCCTGAAACCGGACGGCTGAATGAGATGGTTTCAGAAAATAAAGTGGTGCAGCAGCTGATGGAGGGGAAAAGCGGTTCATCCATCGTAGTCAATTCAAAAGGAAATGAGTATTATGCAGGCTACACGTCTATAGAAAGCACAGGATGGGGAGTTGTCAGTCAGACACCGGTATCCGTCATACAATCCCCGTTACAAGAATTGTTCAGTAAGATGGCGATCCAGTCCATTCCCATCTTACTGATCATCTTGCTGATTGCCTGGATCCTGACAAATAATATTTCCAAGCCGCTGAATGTGCTCGCTCAATATTCGGAGGAAGGCTTCAATACGAAGCAATTATCCGTCAGCTTCAAAGAAGTGGAAATGAAGTCGAATATATACGAAGTGCGTCAGCTCTATTATCAGGTAAACAAATACTTCAATAAGTTGAATGAAGAAATTCAAATCGACGGATTGACCGGGATCGCAAACCGGAAAACATTCGATTCGGTCATAAAAGACTGGATTGGCAGAAAAGAGTCCTTTTCGTTAATCATGCTGGACATCGACCGGTTTAAACAAGTGAATGATACGTACGGACATTTAACCGGTGATGAAGTGCTGAAATTCCTATCTTCCATCATCACCCGATACGTGGAAGGGGAGCATTTGGGGTTCCGTTATGGTGGAGAAGAGTTTGGCCTTTTGTTAAAGGGATACGGGGTCAAGCAATCGTATCTCGTGGCAGATGAGCTCCGTAAGGAATTGGCAGGTACTATAAGCCCGACTGGAAAACCGATCACCATTTCATTAGGGGTCACCGAATTTCAGGAAGAGAAAGATAACCATCCGGAAACCATCATCGAAAGAGCCGATACGGCGCTTTACCATTCAAAGGTGAATGGCAGGAATCAGACGACCGTTTATCACGAAGAGAATGACAGCAATGAAAGAACCTCAGCGGGGAGCTGAGGTTCTTTGTTTAGCATTCGGGAAATATGGGAATTTATGAGCCAAGGGGACAAGTCCCCTGAATCTAAGACGGAAAGATAGAGTAACTAGTTGACACACTATTTTACTATTTCTATAATATGAATATATGATTACATGTTCATATATGATGTATATAAGATTAAAAAATAAATGGGAGGAACGAACATGGGACACGACCACGGACATAACCATACGCATGGAGCCAATAAAAAGGCATTATGGATCAGCTTCATCATCATTACGGGGTATATGATCGTCGAAGCAGTCGGGGGATTTCTTACGAACAGCCTGGCTTTATTGTCTGATGCAGGTCATATGCTGAGTGACTCGGTGTCATTGGGGATTGGAATATTAGCCTTTACGCTGGGTGAAAAAGTGGCTGACTATAGCAAGACGTATGGATATAAACGATTTGAAATATTGGCTGCTGTCTTTAACGGGGTGACTCTGGTACTCATTTCGCTGTATATTTTTTACGAAGCTTACCACCGTTTCATGGAGCCGCCGGAAGTCGCATCGACCGGTATGCTCGTGATCGCGTCAATCGGTTTGCTAGTGAATATCATGGTCGCATGGATTCTGATGCGCGGTGATACAGAAGAAAACCTGAATATGCGTGCGGCATTCCTTCATGTGCTGGGTGATTTGCTTGGTTCTGTCGGGGCGATTGCGGCAGCGCTCTTGATCCTGTTCTTCGACTGGGGATGGGCCGATCCGGTTGCGAGTGTGATTGTAGCAGTCCTTGTAATAATCAGTGGATGGAGGGTCACGAAGGATGCGGTCCACGTATTAATGGAAGGGACGCCTAAGAATGTGGAGCTTGAGGAAGTGGTTGCTGCCATCGAATGTGTCGAGGGGATCGAAAGCATCCATGACCTCCACGTGTGGAGCATCACCAGCGGGCAGAATGCCCTTTCTTGTCATGCGGTCGTAAACGGGGATATGACGATCCATGAGAGTCAGGCACTGCTGCGGAGGATCGAACACGATCTGGAGCATAAAGGAATTGGGCATGTGACGATTCAGCTGGAAAATCGTGAACATCCCCATGAGGATTCGTTGATGTGTGAAGGTCATCGTGGATCTTCTCCGCATCACCATCATTAGTTTTTCGCTTCATTCAGGTACAATACATGTATCCTGACTTTCTCACTGCCACCGGCGTTCGCTTCTGAAATAGTTGTTTATTTTCGGCAAAGCTTCTACAATAATAACCAATAAGAAAAGTTCAGTTAGTCAGAACATGTCATGTACATGGTGGAGGTGGAAGGAATAATGAATGATACAGAGAAACATGAGAAACATTTTTCGGACGATAAATTTTGGAACAAGCTGAAAAGAGTTGGTGTGAAAGCAGGCCATTCTGTCGTTTACACAGCGCTGCTCCTATATTTTGTCTTGCAGAAGCCTGATGTTCCGAAGAAAGCAAAAATGGTGATCATCGGGGCTCTTGGCTATTTCATTCTGCCGACGGACTTGATCCCTGATTTTGCAGTCGGTGTCGGATTCACGGATGACCTTGGTGCACTGGGTGTCGCGCTATTACAGGTGGCCATGTACATCGATGACGATGTGAAAGCGAAGGCCAAGGCGAAATTGCGAGACTGGTTTGGTGACAATGTGGATACGTCGGAGGTCGACAAGAAAATATAAAAAGTGATGGACGCGAAATGGCGGTCCTGAATGGAAGGCCCGTCCCTCGCTGCGGTAATGCTGTACCGCGCCGAGGGACGGGCTTTTGAATGTTGGCTGGTTTTGGGTATGCTAAGGACATATGTCCTTTCGCGAAAACTCATTCTCCTATTTAATAAGTTTCAGAATAGGAGGATGTAGGATGAAAGGTGCTTTATTTGCGCTGCTGGGAGGACTGTGCATCACCATGCAGGGCATTTTCAATGCAAGGATGAGCGACGCGATCGGAGGGTGGCATACGACGTCCATTGTTCATATCGTGGCGTTTACGATCGCGATGGCGATTTATATGAAAGAAAGAGACGGAAAAGGGAAAAGCTTCAGGCAGGTGCCATTCCTTTATTTGATCGGTGGTTCATTCGGCGTCGTTGTTGTTTTTTCAGAGCTGACAGCGATCCATATGATCGGACCCGCCTCGGCCATTGCCATCCTGCTCGTGGCTCAGATCGGAACGGCATTTGCGATTGAGTCAAAAGGATGGTTCGGGGAAAAGAAGATCCCCGTTACGCTTAGGCAGGGTGTCGGATTGATCATGATGCTTGCCGGAGTGGTCCTTTTCCAATTGTAAAAGAAGGAGTCCATACAGTGAAAGAAAGACAAGCTGAACCAGAAGTGTATATAAGAGGAACCGAACTGGATGAATTATTTCCGGTACATTTCAGAAAACACATCAAAGTCTACCAGTTTGAAAAAGGGGATGTCTTATTCTCGACGGGTGATCAGCTCGACGAACTCTATTTCCTCATGGAAGGGAAAATCAAAATCTTCACGCATACCCCTGAAGGGAAGCTGTTGATCAACCGGTTCAAGCGTCCGCCCGCTTTGATCGGGGATGTGGAATATTCGAGGGGAAGTGCGGTCATCAATTCGGTTGAAGCTGTCACGGA
Source organism: Rossellomorea sp. NS-SX7 (assembly GCF_052828565.1). Taxonomy (NCBI): domain Bacteria; kingdom Bacillati; phylum Bacillota; class Bacilli; order Caryophanales; family Bacillaceae; genus Rossellomorea; species Rossellomorea sp. NS-SX7. Next base: position 455,718 of record NZ_CM128249.1, read on the forward strand.
CGGGGTGTTCCTTGCAGTGCCTTTTGACGATTTGGCGAGGCTTGAGGGGGAACATCCGGCGATTATCCGTTTCCTCTTCGATACGATGGCCCATAAGTTTTACACAGAGCTGCATGCGACGAGCATGCATATGCTTTACCCGGTCGAAGTTCGGCTGGCGAGTTATCTCTTGTCGATCTCGGAGGTCGGTGAAGGGACCGTGTTTCATGGGGAGATGCGGACGACCAATCTAATGGAGCTGGCAGAATGGATCGGAACGAGCTACCGTCACTTGAACAGGGTTTTAAAGAATATGACAGCAGAAAATATCATCGAACGGGTGAATGGTTCGATTAAAATAAAAGATCTGAAAAAACTCAGCACCCTTGCGAAAGGGAACATCTATGAATAAGGAGGTGGACGTATGGCTGGTGTGATTTTAGCGGTGATCGCAGGCATCTTGATCAGCCTGCAAAATGTATTCAATGCCCGGGTAAGTGAAAAGACAGGTCCATGGGCGACGACAAGCCTCGTACTTGGGCTAGGTCTTGTTTGTTCACTTCCGGTTTTTTATACGGTCGAGCAGCGAAGTCTATTTGAGTTTGGCCAAATCAACCCTATCTTTCTATTCAGCGGGGTATTTGGCGTAGGGATCGTGTTCTTCCTGATGAGGGGGGTCACCTTGATCGGTCCGGCGTATGCGATCTCTATTGCGCTTATATCGCAAATCGTGATTGCGTTCGTCATCAATACAGGAGGCTGGTTCGGTTTTGAAGCTGAAGCCCTATCCTGGCAGAAGCTCGTCGGCATCGCGCTGCTGATTGGCGGCGTGCTTGTTTATAAGCTGGAGAAACGGACGGAAGACAACGTTGAGATACTGGTTGAAGAGGAAAAAATGAGGGCGTGACTTTCTTGAAGAGGTCACATTTGAAAGCCCGTCCCTCGGTGCGGTGAAACTTTACCGTAACGAGGGACGGGCCTTTTAACAATTTTGTAAAGGTGAGCATTTAAGCTTGTATGCACCTCTTTTTACCATTATAATTGGAATATGCATTGGGAAGGAGGTTTTCAAGTGAACTTGAAACAGTTAAGTGAAGAAGAAAAGATTTTCATTCATAGTGCTGATCCTTTCCATATGACGAAATCAATTTTAAGGAAAAACTTACGCGGCTTGGAGATTATCTCGATTGAATCGATCAACGGCCTGAATTTGCTTCCCCCGGAAGTCGTGAACGTTCTGTTGGTGTCATTTTACCGGGAGTTTTCCGATCAGGTATATAATAGGAATGATTTGAAAAAGTTATACAACCATTGGGCTAAAAAGGGGATCAAAACATTCGACGATGCTTTGATCATGTCGGATCGTGATATTCGTGCTGATTTGGGTTATAAATAGAAGACGATACAAAAACGTGCAGGCCAACCTGCACGTTTTTTTCATGTTAAGCGGCGGCTTTGTTCTTCCGTGTCCGAATAAAGACAACGATCCCCAACAGAAGCGGGAGGACGAACTGAATCGGGATATGCAGATAGTAAGGGACGAGCTTCAGGCCCACATGCAAATGCTCGGCGATGTCGCCACTTCGATGGAGGGAGAGCAGGTAGACGGCTGCCATCAACACGATGACATGCCAGCTCTTTTGGTTCAATTTGAACAGCTGGGTCAGGACGGCCTGGGCCGCATAGATGAAAATCGCTACCTTCATGAATCCGCCTCCCAGTAATAGAAGGTAGGTGAAGATCTCCAAGTGTTCCACAATCCCTAAATACGTGACCAGTTCCATTGCTTTTGCAAAAGGGAAGTAGTATGTATTCGCGAAGGGGGCATGCAGGATGCCAATGATGAGTTCCATCGTGACCATAATGATCAATCCGGCGGTGACAATCGGGATCCATACGCATGTGTGGAGCTTATCTTTATTATTGCACAACGGAAGCAGCACAAGGAAAACGACCAGTTCCCCGTAAGGAAAGGTCAAGCCGGTCGGGAAGATCATTTTTTTAATCGGCTCCCAGCCTTGAGAGAACAACGGGAGCAAGTATGTAGCCTGGAATTCTTCCGAAAAGAAGCCGAGCAGCCATAAGCCTCCCGTGATCATCAATAAAAAAACCATTAAGATGAAGGCACTTCTTGCGACTGCTTCAATACCGAGCATGATGCAGTATCCCACCACAATCAAAAACGAAATGGAGGCAATCCATTTGGGGGCGTTTGGATAAAGAAACTGTGTGGTGAAGAAAGCAAAGTCATTCATCACCCGGGCTGCGATGTATAGAAAATAGAAGCTGAACACAATCGCGATGAGTTTGGCAGGAAGGGAACCGAATCCCATTTCCAGGAGGGGGACGAACTCTTTCCACGAACTCCTTTTTACGAGAAGGAGGTAGAAATAGAACAATACAATGCCGAATGAGATTTCTATGACGACTGCCAGGACGCTGTCTTCCCTGGCACCGAAATTCAATCCCACCACGATGGTGCTTCCCGTTAAAAACAGAAGCATCATCGAGCATAGTTCGAGAACGGATATGGAAACTCTGTTCATATCAGTCTTCCTCCTTCCAAAAGTCATTGTTTGGTATGGCCGAATCGGATGAATTGGACATCGACGCTGGTCCTAACGTCAACAGTGGAAAGGAAGTCTTCCTCTTTTTGTTTTTCTTTCCACTCGAACGGATGCTGCCTGAAGAGGGTATCCTTAAGTCCGATGATATCCGTTCCGCCTTCTTGAACTTTCCTGATCAAAGCCTCGATGTCGGACTTGATTTTGGTTTCAACTTGTTTTTCAAACTCCTTTTTGACGGACACCCTCGTCAAGTCACTGCTGCAGGTGCTCTCCTCCAGGTTCCCGTCGATGGAAACCTTCAGTTTGTAAGATACAGGATCCTTCTTTGAAGAAAGCGATGCAGAAGTACGGATCGTGTCGAAGGTGAACTCGTTTTCCCCATCCGGGCAGGTGGTGGAAATGGACACGGTTTGGTCGATTCCTTTTATCAGTGCCAGTGTATTGCTTTCTTCATAGGTTAAATAGGAATGAAACTTCTCGTCTTTAAAGGCCGCGAAGCCCTCCAGGGAGACAATGGCGGCAGGTGAGAAATCTTCGATATTTCCTTTAAGCATCCCTTCCTTCACATCACCATGAATCTCGACATAGGGGATCACCAGGTCTGACGTCTTGTCCGCAAGCAGGCTTTTGATTCTTTCGGAAGAGCTGTTCACCAAATATCCCCAGGAAGCTTTCGAATTGTCAAGCATCGTTTTTGTGTATAGGGAGGAAAGCTTCTGCTGGGGGGTGAACAATGTCAAAAAAACTTCCGGACTTTGTTCTTTGATGAGCAAGGTGTTGATATGTGCCGGTATGTTCGGATCCCTCACAAGGAAGTCCAGGGATTCATTCAGCCCTTCTTCCTTTACGAGTCTCTCACTTACGATGACGACTTGAATGGTATCTAAAATGGCTTCCTTCAGGGTATCCTTCCTGATTTTAAGGAGGGCTTCAGGAATGGTTTTTCCGGTTTGGTTATAAGTGAAGCCCCCTGTCGGATCGACAGCATTTTTTTGATTGGCAGCCGGATTGTAGACTTGCAAAGTGATCGAATACCCTTCATCCACTTTATCGATCCCCAGTCCTGATACCAGTTCCACTTCATTTAGCCGGTTTGAATTAATATACCCGACGATGACCGCTCCCAGCAGAACAAAGAGGAGAATCATGTGTCGGAAACTGGAAAGATTCAAGAGTCCTCCTCCTTTTTCTCGTACTCTTCCATCGGTTCCTCCTTATGGAAGGATGGGATGTTTTTGTTAATGTCAGGGATGGGGTTCCTTACAAATACATCCTTGGCTACATCACGCCACGTAAATGGAGAGATGGGTGCCAGATAAGGGACCGTGAAGGAACGTAAATAACTAAGATGGACGAGAAGCAATAAAGTGAATAAGGCAATCCCATATAATCCGAGAAGAGCTGCGATCAAAATGAGACTGAACTTAAGAATCCTGGTGGCATAACCCATAGAGGCAATCGGGATGATGCTGGATAAAATGAATGCCGTACTGATGACCACCAGCGTAATTGGCTGGACTAGCTGCGCCTCAACGGAAGCCTGGCCGAATACGATTGCACCGAACAGGGAGATGGTGATCACCACCCCTTGAGGCAGCCGGCTTGAGGCTTCGTAAATGGCTTCAGTCATAATATGTACAAGAAGCACTTCGAAGACAGTCGGGAAAGGAACGGCTTGACGCTGTGCCAAGAAACCCACCAATAGGTTCACCGGCAGAAGCCCCTTGTGGAAAGTCGTGAATGCCACATACAAGGCAGGTATGTACAAGGACAACCAAAAAAGGAAGAAGCGCGCCGGCCGCAGCAGTTTCGCCCCCCCTTCACTTTTGATGTAATAGTCATCAGATGCATGGAAGAATTGATTGAATACAGCTGGGGCAATAAGGGAATACGGTGACCCGTCAACCAAGATGCATACACGTCCTTCAAGTACTTCCGCAGCTGCGACATCCGGACGGTCCGTATTCAGGACCAAAGGGAAAATCGTCTTGGACTCCTTTGTCAAGGACTCGGCAATATAGTTTGATCCCAAGACTGAATCAAGTGAGATCTGTTCCAGTTTCCGTTTGATCTCATCGAGTATGTCCTTGTCGACCATATTGTTTAAGTACACCAGGGACACAGACGTGCTGGTCTCTTTTCCATAAGACTCCGTTTCAATGAACAGGGAGGGATTCTTGATGTATTTTCTCATTAAGCCGATATTTCCGATCCTGCTCTCGGTAAAACCGATATCCGGCCCCTCGACTGACCGCTGGCCCTTTGGGTTCGACAGGGACCTCTCCTGCCATTTGGCCGTATCGGCTGAAAGGATGTCACTCATCCCTTCAAACAGGACGATGGTGTGGCCATCAAGCAGATTAGTGATGACCTTTTCCAGTTGGGTTATCTTGACCACGTCCGCAATCTCAAGCACAGAATGGATCAGGTAAGGGATGAAGAGATCTTCATTCTCAGGTACCGGCTTATGAAGCAGCGGCTCAATGATTTGTTCCTGAATGGACTCCGTATCGACAATACCCTCTATGTAGATCAGACAGGCGGTCCGATCTCCCCCAGCCAGCTGAAGCTTCCGGGATTTCACATCCGCGCTGTCTCCCAATGAGGAAAGAATGTCTGAAACCCTGTCCTCAAGGACAGCAGCTCGATTTATGTTCATAATGCTCACCCTTTGGATTAGGCTTTATTGTTCATTACTTGATGTTTTCGCCCGCACAATCGATTGACAGGTGACACTTTAATGTTGAAAATGCGCCCGCCCATTCTGTTTTTTAGACATTAGAAAACAACCTTACTTTCAATATGGTAGTATGCGCTATGTCTGCATGTTTATTCCACGTGGAATCGGGCGGTTTGGTTGAATTAGTTATGGACCGAAAATAAAAAGAATAATAATTCAGCAATAAATATATAATTAAAATCAATAAGTATTTATTGTAAAACAATAAATTTCGTGGTACATTCAAAATGACATTGAATAAGCGAGGTGCTTTTTATGAAACGGGAAACACTCTTTTTGAAAATCGCTGTCTTTCTGATGGGGCTTCCGATTTTGGCATTGTGTATATTCGTACTGCCAGAGGTCGCTGAATTTTTTGCCGAATTGAATCCGGCCCTGGATTATCTGCAATATCCATTCTTAATCGGGTTGTATATAACGGCCGTCGTGTTTTTCGCTGCTCTGTACCAGACGTTCAAGCTATTAAGCTACATTGACAAAAACCAGGCGTTCTCGGACTTATCGGTAAAGTCTTTGAAGAATATCAGGAACTGCGGCATCACGATCGGCGCCTTCTATGTGGTCTTTATGCCGCTCATCTATCTTATGGCAGAGGCGGACGATGCACCGGGGCTGATCGTGATCGGAATGGTCATTATCTTCGGATGCATGGTAATCGCAGTCTTTGCCGCTGTCCTGCAGAAGCTTTTGGAGAATGCCATCGAGATAAAATCTGAAAATGATTTAACGGTCTGAGGTGAATGAAATGGCGATTATAATCAATATTGACGTGATGCTGGCGAAAAGGAAAATGAGTGTGACAGAACTTTCGGAGAGGGTTGGCATCACGATGGCAAACCTCTCTATATTGAAAAACGGAAAGGCAAAAGCGGTCAGGTTTTCGACGCTTGAGGCGATTTGTAAAGCACTGGATTGCCAGCCGGGGGATATTTTGGAGTATCGGGATGATGGAGAGAAGGAAGGTACATGATTCGGGGGTTTGTTCTCCTTGTTGTTGAGGGGAGAAGGTAACTTTTTAAAAAAAGAGTACTAACCAAGGTAAGACTGTACATTCGTGAGGGTGGCCGGCTCGGTCAGCCGGGTTATTTTTAAAAAAAACATGGAGGTAAAAATCATGAGAGTATTCAAACAACTCGTCCGCTTTGGCTGGGAGCAGGCCCTGTCATGTTTGTTTCCTGTCGTCATTTTTGCCTCTTTGGCTTTGACACAGATCATTCCGCTTCCTTTGTTGCCGAGGTATGACTGGCTGCTCATCATCTGCCTGTTGATGCAGTGGGGGATGCTGCGGTCAGGGCTTGAAACACGGGATGAATTGAAGGTCATCACCCTGTTCCACCTGATCGGCCTCGCGCTTGAGCTTTTCAAAGTACATATGGGCTCGTGGTCTTATCCGGAGGAAGGGTATTCGAAAGTATTCGGAGTGCCGTTGTACAGCGGATTCATGTACGCAAGCGTGGCAAGCTATCTATGCCAGGCATGGCGGAGGCTGAAGGTCGAACTGGTGCAGTGGCCGCCGTTTTGGGCCGTGGTGGCCCTGGCAGCTGCGATTTATTTGAATTTCTTCACCCATCATTATTGGGTCGACATACGCTGGTGGCTGTCAGGGCTTGTCATCATCGTCTTTTGGAAATCGTGGGTCACCTATGAGGTCGGCGGAACCCAGTACCGGATGCCGATCGTGCTTTCGTTTGTGCTCATCGGATTTTTCATCTGGATCGCTGAAAATATCGCTACGTTCTTCGGAGCCTGGGAATATCCGAACCAGACCGATGCGTGGAGCCTTGTTCATCTCGGGAAGGTGAGCTCATGGCTCTTGCTTGTGATTGTAAGCTTTTTAATCGTGGCGACGTTGAAGCGGGTCAAGGGGAGAAGCCGGATGCAAGCAGAGCCGGCCGTTACTTTCGTACAAAAACGGTCTGATCTTGGAACTCGGTAGTTTCATAGGCCGCGGCAATACCCAAGTCCTTGATCGAGCTTTTAGGAACATTTTTATAGTGTAACGTCAGGGGGAAATCATGGTTGAATGGAAAACGTTCAATCCTGATTTCCTTTTCATTTAGCCATTTTCCGTCGAGCCGCTGGCGGTGGTCATTGAACAATTCCGTATGCTTGAATCCATCCCTGAACCACGGATGCTCTTCTTGTTTCGTGGCCCCGGGTTCATTCAAACAGATATACAATGACAGGTCATCGGAAAACTGGAGCAGTCGGAAATGCTGCTGCAGCAATTCTTCATCCATGTCGGGCAGGGCCTTTTTCAGTCTGGCTTGCCGCTTCGCTTCCTCGTCCATGAACGCGATGCATTCTCTCTTTTTCGAACGGGTGAAGAATGAGTAGAAATGCAGGCTGCAAAGAAGAGCCGAGTAGGGACTCACCTGCTCGATTTCATCCAGCCCGATTTTGTAGAATGCCATTTTAGGAAGCAGAGGGTAATCTGAAAAGGTGTAGGGGATGTCCGCCTCGTCATTCCAGATCGGGGTGTCATCGAGCCCGATCCAGCTGCGGTCGTGCTGATAGGCTGCGTCGGTCATCTCTTTGAAATAGTGATTCGATTTTAGGATGGCAGTGTTAAAATGCCTGCTGATTTCGCCGGATAAATAGGCGTGGTCGTGCTGTTTGATCATGATGAAGGAGTCATTGGTTTCGCGGATGATCATGGGTTAAGCCCCTTTCTATTGGACTATGTTTGGGTCGGCGTTTGTTGTTTGGTTTTGGTAGTTTAATTATATCAAATGTTGTTGATTGTTTTTGAGTAGAGAGAGGGACGGGTTACCGGTTTGATGATGGGGGCCGGGTTCAGGTCCTGGACTATCGGCTTTGGGCACGGGTCCTGGTCCGAGTGAGGCGGAGAAAATTCGACAAGGGGAACAATTGATTGAAAACCGGTGCAATTACCGGAAAAGTGGAACAATAATTTTAAATGCGGAACAATTTTAGAGAAAGCGGTGCAATAAATCTAAAACCGGTGCAATTATCAGGGGAGAGGCATTGAATGAGGTCCTCAGCGCTCATTCAATGTGTGTCCGGCTGGTAGAATCTTGTTTTTAGAAAGAAAATCAATGGTTTTTTATCAAAGAGAGTCAATTAACCGGTACCTGTGGACATCAAACTGGCTATTAACCTTGCACCCAGGCAATGAACAGGTTAAATGTTTGGGTTAGTGCAAAGATAAGTGGAATGACTGCAGCTATCTTTATCGAATTGCTATCTATTAAGAATCCGATTAATAGCAGTGTTAGTCCGATTATAAAAAGTGCTATAAGAATCCAAAATAACATGATAAGTCCCCTTTTACGTTCATTTCTCCTCTTGTTTCCGGATTCTCACTAGAGAGGCAGCCGACAATATCGATAAAAGGAATGATATCTGCCACCAGGCACGCCCGTGGTGTTCGAATAAAACGAATTGAAGAAAGTCCCCGAATGAATCCCATCCTTTCATACCGATAAGAATGACCCCGAAAGAGAAGTGAAACAGAAAGGTGAGAGTGCTTCCGATCAGGACAAGCCAAAGAGCGGGTTTAATGATTGATTTCAACAGCAATTCCTCCATTTACTCTTTTAGTGTAATTTTACACTATTCGTTTTCTGGTTAGAACCCTTATTTATGGAAAATACTTCATAGTGTGAAATCTCTTCATATAAAAACAGGCCCGTCCCTCGGTACACTAAAGTGTTAACGTACCGAGGGACGGGCCTCAACTAATCTTTGAATCCTACTACAAAAGTATGCGCTTATAAAGATGAATACACCATGTACCACTATCCCCAAGTGCTGCGGTGATGGTAAAAGAAGTGGGGCTGCTTACTGATTGTGCTTGTGAATTACCGGGGGAGACGTCTATTTCAGTTGATGGAGGCTGACTGGTGATCGTACCGGTCACAGGACCAGAACTCGAACTGGAGTTGAAGATCTCAAATGTCCCGTGAATATAGGCATCAGTTGGGGCTAACCATATGGGAATGACGGTTGGGGGATCGCTGATGCCTTTAAAATTGCCGCAAATCTTTTCTTGCAGGATCTGGGCTTGTCTGCGGCAAGGTTTTTTAGATTTTTTCTTACACATGATCCTTATCTCCTTTAACAACGACACATTTATTCAAATCTATAGCAGTATATGTAAATGTCTTGGAGATCGTTTGGACAGATGTACGTTTTAAGAAGCAGAATTTCTCACGAATAAGAGGCGTTTGATACTAACATCATTTCAGCCCGGTTGTTCTAATGGTTGTAACCTGGCACACATCTGCAGATCAATAACACTATTTTTAAGAGAATAATAGAAATAAGGCAGCGTCCCCGGGCTTTCCGGGGGACGTTTTGTAGCATTTTTCATGAAATGCAACAGTTCAGGAGGTAAAAGAAGACGTTCATACGATCCTGAGATGGCAGTGCTTCCAACTAAAAAGTATCACATCTCATTTAGCAACCTTCATTGAACATGCAATGTCAATCATTTCTTTTTTAGTTGCAGTGTTACTATCCATTACAAGTGAAGTTCCGTCCTGCCTCCAGGAAAGTATACCGCCCGGAGCGTTACTGAAGGTTTTAAAAAATCCTTTGTTTCCATTGATCATCACTGTTTCCACATCTTGAAACGTAGGTTCTGTATGAGTATTTGATGCTTTTCTTTGGTCGATTCCAATCAATAGAGCAGTATCATCTTTGTTCATATAGTGTAATCTGATGCGTTTAGGATAAGTTTTAATTTCCAATGAGTACTTATGGGGCAATCGTTCTGGGATGAGAACGGTAAAGTCGACTGTATTTATGAGTTCTTCAATTTTAATACTGTTGTGATTATATCTGGTTTCTTTTGCCTGAACATGGTTAGGGGGATTGTGAATCATGCCCTGCATCGTGTATAAAGTGATCGTTGATACAAAAAATAGTAAATGCAGTCTTCTGATAGACATTTCTTAACCTCCATTTTCTACTGTTCTTGTTGGTTGAAATTCAATTGATTTAGCTTGATACATGTTATCGCGATATTCATAGACAATAACGATTTCACCTATAAAACCTGCAGGTGAAATTTGCCCTGCAATTTTTGCGGTCAGAGTATTGTCCCTTACTTCAAAATCAATGATACTTCCAAAACGTATGTCATCAAATAAGTTACCAGGATCAATTCCTAAAGGTTTTAGATTAACTGTTGAGGTCTTATCATCGATCTTAATCATAGCTTTGGCAGCTGATAACGTAGTCTTTACTTTCTTCAGTACGACCGCAATGGGGTTATCGACAAGAACCTCGCGGAAACGAGGATGAAAAACATAAACATCCTCTAACAAAACACCAGTACCATATCCTTTATTTAAAATGATGACTAATTCTTTCTTTTTATCTTGGTTGATGTCATTGGAAATGATTTGTGGAGCATAAGCAGGGTTGTTGGCAGCACTTGTCCAATGGGGTCTTGAATACATCGTCCCTTTGAAGTCGATTTTGAAATCATAATATAAACCATTCATTTCTTTCGCATAAACGTTGATATTTTCACTTGGTGATTCTGCAACCTTTTTATATTCCTCTTTGGCAATGGCTGTACTACAAGAACTTGCAGCCAGGATTGCAAGAATCAAGATCAAGGATCTTCTCATTAGTGAACACCTCAGTCTTAGTGTCCCCTAATTTGTTTTCCTATACTGGATGCTGAGTTTGTTCACAGATTTCTAACGTAAATGGCCTTTCCTTAAGCACACTGAAACGCTAGTGTTACAGGAACAGCCATCAACTTTTTAGCAAGAAACCGAATTTCTAAAAAAATAAACAGGGAATTTATGTTAAACTGTTGTTGGATTTAATGGGGGAAGGGACTTAATATGTTGAAAACACTATTTGAAAAGATCATTTATTTTGCCTTTACGGTCTTTATCTTTATCATCTTATGGAATATAATGGCCGCGCTTTGGGAGGCTTTTGTGCCTTGGAATTATAAAACGGATCTTATTGGTATCTTTGTTGTGATTCCAGCATTGGTGGCTGCTGCTTTTATCCTATCGAGTGTATCTTTTAAAGTGATCAGGAATTCTGGAAAAAGTTAGGTCATACGAAACATTCGCTTGCGGAGGACTGGAACACATCAGCCGATCAATAAGAGGGAATTCACTATTTTAAGAGAATAATAGTAATAAGGCAGTTACAAAGGACGACTTATAACATGCACTGTCTAATTTACATAAAATCCAGCAACCACAGGAGGTCAACATGAAAACAGTGATCGGATTCAGCGGTGGGAAGGATTCCACCCTCGCATTATATAAAATACAGCAAAACCCTGAGTATGAAGTGGATTCTTTGCTGGTCACCCTGACGGAAGGGTTTGGCCGGGTCTCGATTCACGGAGTCAGGTATGAGCTGCTCAAGCAGCAGTCTGAGTCGCTGGGGATTCCGCTGAGAGAAGTGTGGATCCCGCAAGGATGCACGAATGAAGTGTATCAGGAGCGGATGGAAAGAGCGGTCTCCGAGATGAGGGATGACGGGGTCACGCATATCGTTTTCGGGGATATCCACCTGAAGGATGTCCGGGAATACAGGGAAACCATGATGACAGGGACGGGAATAACCCCGGTGTTTCCCTTGTGGAATCGGCCTGTTGAGGAGATCAGCCGCGAATTTATCGATCTTTCCTTCAAGACGGTGATTACATGTGTCGATATGGATCAAATCGATCGGTCCTTCGCCGGGAGGGTCTATGATGAGTCGTTTATCGGGGATTATCCTGTGGAAACCCAGGATATTTGCGGCGAGAATGGCGAGTTTCACTCGTTTGTGTATGACGGTCCGAACTTTTCCTTTCCGATTGAGTATGAATTGGGGGAAGAGCGGGTGTCGCCGGATCATGTGACGAAGCGGGATCGTTTTTTATATAAGGATGTCATTCCGAAGTAGTGGCAGGCGGGGTTTCCTTCTGGCATTTGTATGAAAAGTGGCTTGAGAACAGCCACTGTGTATATGGTGAGTTGAAAGGTTGGGAAAATTCAGGTGTGCTGTTTTTATGCTGCCTGATTTTTTTGTTATAGTGGTATAAGTAGTAATGATGGATTTTTATTAAAGCTCATAAGGAGTGTTTTTCAATGACAAACTATATCGGATATGTTGGTACATACACAAAGCAGGAAAGTAAAGGAGTGTATCAGTTCACACTTGATACAGATAAAAAAGAACTCACGGATGTGACGCTTGCCGCTGAAGTGGACAATCCTACATATGTGACGGTGAGTGGAGATAACAAGAATCTGTATGCCGTCTCCAAAGAGGGTGAAAATGGCGGGGTCACTGCCTTTTCACTCGATTCTTCAACTGGCGGTCTGACAAAATTGAACAGTCACAGCACTGCCGGCGCCAATCCATGTCATGTGAGTGTGGATCACGAGAGCCGCACGGTGGTGACGGCCAACTATCATACAACGATGATCGAATCCTACCTGACGAATGAGGATGGTTCGCTTCAATCACTGATCTCCAGTATCGAGCATGGGGGATCTGGACCGCATGAAAGACAGGAGAAGCCACATATGCATTATGCAGGTTTCACTCCGGACGGCAAATATGTGATCGCGGTCGATCTCGGAAGTGACCGTGTTTACACGTACGGGGTTAGGAATGGTGAGTTAACGGAGGCAGCAGTATTTGAAACGAAGCCTGGGAGTGGTCCGAGACATATTGCGTTCCATCCGAATGGGAAATTCGCCTATGTCATGACGGAGCTTAGCTCAGAGGTCCTTGTGCTGCACTATGATGAGAAGGATGGACGTTTTTCAGAACAGCAATACATTCCTGCGATTCCTGAAGACTTCAATGAAACGAATGATGGAAGTGCCATTCACGTTTCACAAGATGGGCAGTTCGTTTATGCTGGAAATCGCGGACATAACAGCATCGCGGTCTATAATGTCGACCAGGATTCAGGGAAGTTGACCTTTGTAGAATGGACGTCCACTGAAGGCAATTGGCCGCGTGATTTTGTACTGGATCCGACGGGAGAATTCCTTGTGGCATCCAACCAGAAATCGAACACACTGACGTTATTCGGCAGGGATCAAGAGACGGGAAGGCTCCAACTGCTGCAGTCCGGAGTCAAAGTTCCAGAGCCGGTTTGTGTGAAATTTTTGAATAGATAAGAAATAGGTTTTGGAGCCTGTTGCCGGTATGCTATGTGTTCATACCGGGGACAGGCCCTTATTTTTTACACAGGAATTCATTACATGCTTTTTTGAAATAAAGGAAATCCGCATCCTCAGGAAGAATAAGTTACCAGAAACTAGTAATTTTATAAAAGAGGATGGGGAGGAAACGCTTTGACCAGTAAAGAAAATAAGGTGGCTTCCGCGCTTACCATTGTGGGTGTGGCCTGCATCGCGATTGGGATCATCTCTGGTTTGTATTACGGAATGAACGATATGTTTGTTCCTTTGGGTTGGGGGAATATACAGGGCTTGTTGGGGTTTGGCGTGTTCATTAATGGATTGGTATGGGGGATTGTGTTCTTGGGTTTTGCAGAAATCATCAAGCTTTTGCAAGGTATATTCAATCAAGGGGAACCATCCGGACCTCAGATATTGATGCCGTCTGCTCCTGCGGCATCCGTGCAACGGAAGCAGCGGGATCCACACGAGGTATCGAAGTATGAGCGGATGGAAATAGAAGAGTTTTATTCCGAAAAAGGGTGGACCGTGGAGAAGATTGAACGGACGGAGCGGGAAGATTTCTTCGTGGTCACTGTGAATGGGAAGAAGGAATTGGTTGAGCTGGGTGGGTTTAAGCCGGTGGTTCATCCCTTTGAAGAGAAGTGAATGGGTACGGGGCCCTGCCTGGTTGGTGGAGCGGGGTCTTTTTTTGTTTGTTTTTGAGATGTGACTCTTACCGCGCGATAGTGAAAAAGGTTTTTGATAATAAAAGAGTTGTTTTTGATAATAATCGTGGAGTCTTGCCGGTTATCTTTATGAATACTTTGAATCGGGCGGGGGAAGGAGGCTAATTGACTTGTTTTGAAGCGATTATTAGTGTCATTTTCAAAAAAAGAGCCTGGCCCCGGAAAGAGCGAACGTTATGCTCTCATATCGGGGGCCAGGCTTTTTAAAAACAGTTTATTGGCATTTCACATCAAATCGATCGGCATCCATTACTTTCGCCCAGGCGGACACGAAATCGTGGACGAATTTTTCTTTGTTGTCATCCTGCGCATAGACTTCGGCGAGGGCGCGGAGAACCGAGTTTGAACCGAAGACGAGGTCGAAGCGTGAGGCTTTGCGAACGACTTCGCCTGTTTTGCGGTCGCGACCTTCGTATTGGTTGAAGCCTGCCGGTTTCCACTCGATGCCCATGTCCAGCAGATTCACGAAGAAGTCGTTGGTAAGGGTGCCGACGCGGTCGGTGAATACGCCGTGGTCCGTTCCGCCATGATTGGTGCCGAGGACACGCATGCCGCCTAGCAGGACGGTCATTTCAGGGGCAGTCAGGCCTAATAGCTGGGATTTATCGACGAGCATTTCTTCAGGGCTGATGGAGTATTCTTGCTTCTGATAGTTTCGGAATCCATCCGATACCGGCTCCAATACCGAGAAGCTGTCGATATCCGTCTGCTCCTGTGTGGCGTCGCCGCGTCCTGGTGTGAATGGGACAGTCACATTGAAACCTGCATCCTTTGCCGCTTTTTCGATGGCTGCGTTTCCGCCGAGGACGATCAGGTCGGCCAGGCTGACGTTCTTGTCCAGTCCGCTTTGGAGGTCTTCGTAGACACCGAGGACTTTCTCCAGCTGCTGTGGTTCGTTGGCTTCCCAGTCTTTCTCAGGGGAGAGACGGATGCGTCCACCGTTCGCGCCTCCGCGCATATCGGAGCCGCGGAATGTGCTCGCTGAAGCCCAGGCTGTTTTCACGAGTTCGCTCACGGATAATCCGGAGTTCAGGATTTTTTCTTTCAGTTGAGCGACTTCAGCATTGGATAGTTCATAATCGACTGCCGGAACAGGGTCTTGCCAGATCAAATCTTCTTCCGGCACCTCAGGCCCCATGTATCTGTCTTTAGGCCCCATGTCGCGGTGTAGCAGTTTGAACCATGCACGTGAGAAGGCATCGGCGAATTCGTCCGGTTTCTTGTGGAATCGGCGTGCAATTTTTTCATAATCAGGATCCATCCGCAAGGCCATATCGGCTGTCGTCATCATCGTCTTCACTCGGATGGACGGGTCCTCTGCGTCAGGGGCCATATGCTCTTCCGTCATATTGACCGGTGCCCATTGGGAAGCACCCGCCGGACTCTTCGTCAACTCCCACTCGTATCCGAACAAGAGGTCGAAGTAGCCGTTATCCCATTTCGTCGGGTTCGTCGTCCAGGCACCTTCGACACCGCTTGAAATCGTGTCGCGCCCTTTTCCACTGCCGTGTGAGCTGTGCCAGCCGAGCCCTTGCTTATCCATCGTCGCCGCTTCCGGATCATCGCCGACAAGGGAAGCGTCACCGGCACCGTGGGCTTTCCCGAATGTGTGGCCGCCTGCGATGAGTGCCACCGTTTCTTCGTCATTCATCGCCATCCGGCCGAATGTATCGCGGATGTCGCGGGCACTTCCTAGCGGATCAGGCTCTCCGTTCGGACCTTCCGGATTGACATAGATCAGACCCATCTGTACGGCAGCGAGCGGTTTTTCAAGGTCGCGGTCGCCGGAGTAGCGGTTGTCTGCCAGCCATTCCTTCTCTGTGCCCCAATACACATCTTCTTCGGGATGCCAGATGTCTTCACGCCCCGCACCGAATCCAAATGTCTTCAAGCCCATCGACTCAAGAGCTACGTTACCTGTCAACACAAGCAGGTCCGCCCAGGAAATCTTGTTCCCGTACTTTTGCTTGATAGGCCATAACAGGCGGCGTGCTTTATCCAGGTTGACGTTGTCTGGCCAGCTGTTCAATGGTGCGAAGCGCTGTGAACCGGATGAGCTTCCTCCGCGGCCGTCGCCTTCGCGGTATGTACCTGCTGCATGCCAGGACATGCGGATGAAGAATGGACCATAATGACCGTAGTCGGCCGGCCACCAATCCTGGCTGTCTGTCATCAAAGAATGAAGGTCTTTCTTCAGCGCATCGTAATCGAGTTTCGAGAATTCTTCACGGTAGTTGAAGTCTTCCCCCATCGGATTCGATTTTCTGTCATGCTGGCGGAGGATGCCCAGGTTGAGCATATTCGGCCACCAGTCTTTATTCGTCGTCCCGCGCGGATCCGTCGTCGTCGTGATCGCGCTGTCCTTATGGTGTGTGACAGGACACTCCCCTGATGCAGCACTGTGTTCTTTTTGGTCTGGTCTGTTATGGTTTTCCATTTTCCAATCTCCCTTCTTTTCCATTGAAATGTTTTAAGTAGAAGTAGGATAATTATGAAAATTCTTACTTTCTATTATATTGGACTGCCACATAGATTGAAAGCGAGAAGCATTGTTGCATGCTTCCTATTATGTACAAGGTGCACCTCCAAAATTCGAGTTTCAAGTAGGAAGTTCATCACTTCTTCTAGAAATGATGAATGGAGCACTATTTTTATATTCATAGGAACATAGCGGACCCATCCATAAAAAAAATGAAAGCGGGTTGAGATCAATGAACAATCGAACGAAAATGAACATCCTGAAACCGGCAAATGACATCTTTGAGGCTTTTGTTGATCCTGAGAAGATCGGGCATTTCTGGTTTTCTACGAGCTCAGAGCGTTGGACAGAGGGGAAGACGATCACCTTGAGATACGAAGAATATGATGCCCAAGGCGAGATTCATATAAAAGAAATCCTCGAAAATGAAAAAATTGTTTTCGAGTGGGCAGGGGGACATATCGTCACCATCAACTTCCTTCCATCTGAAAATGAAGGGACGATTGTAGAAGTCATGGAGGAAGGGTTTGATGAGGATGATGACGGCTTCATAGAGAGCCTATTGGACAACAAAGAAGGATGGGTTTATATGTTGAGTTGTTTAAAGGGATACATGGAGTTCGGAGTGGATCTCAGGGCTGCGTTGGTTAAGTGAGAAGAGAGTGTGCCTGAGCTTTGATGAGGTTCTGCCTCTTCGGAAGCGCGAGAACGTTATTTTGAAATCATGATGAAAAAAGAAGGAAAGAAGTCCAACTTGTCAAATACACTATTTAATAGCATGAAATCTTAGGAGGTCGTTCAATTTGAGTATTCCATTCGAAGTGAAAAAAAACTTTCAGGTTTCCAAAGAAGAAGTCTATGCAAGCCTGCTGGACCTCGAAGCAGCCAAGATATGGATGAAGGGTGTAGTGGCAATCGAGCGCATGGATGAAGGTCCGTTGCTTGAAGGCAGCGAGTGGAAGGAAACAAGAAAGATGTTCGGCAAAGAAGCCTCTGAATATTTTGAGGTAGTGGAGCTGAAAGAACCGGATAAGATTGTGCTCAGGTGCGACGGTACGAAAGGAACGACAGGCAAAGGGGAATTTGTATTTACATATCTGTTGACTTCATCAGGCAGTCAAACTGAGGTTACGTTACTTGGTGAAATCAGAGGATTGGCCGGTCTGTCAAAATGGCTGGGCAAATTGATGGCGGGAACTTTTAAGAAGGCATGTGCGAAGGATTTGGATTGTTTGAAAGAGTATTTGGAAAAGACGAAGGTGGCCAGCCATTGAAAGGGGCGGGATCCCCGGTGTACGAGTTTCCGTTCAGCTTCTTGATGTAATAAAATACAGAGAAAAAAATATGAGAGGGAGGTTCAACGATGAAAGATGTCCTCATTCAGTACATGAAACGTTTTTCAAACCTCAGTGAAGAAGAGCTGGTTAAACTTACGGACAACGTTCCTGTAGCTGCCTTTAAGAAAGGTACGGTATTATTGCATCAAGGTGAAGTCCCCGATAGATGTTATTTTGTATTAACAGGCTGTGTCCGCCAATATGCGGTAGATGCAGATGGTAAAGAGACCACCTTCAATTTTTTCACGGAAGAACAGAGCGTTACGATTTTCAACCAGCATTCCATCGATAAAGCCTCCAATTATTCACTGAGCTGTCTGGAAGACTGTATCCTCGTCGTGGGTGATTTGTCTATAGAGCAGGACATGTATGATGAACATCCGGTGTTACAAGCGATGACGAGAAAAATGATGGAAGAGGATATCGGGGCCATGCATGACCATTTTGCTTCCTTTATCTCCTCGTCACCGGAAGAAAGATACAATGCATTGCTTGAAAAGAGACCTGGCCTCATTAACAGGGTGCCTCAGTATCAGTTGGCCAGTTATCTTGGAATTACGCCGGAGTCCCTCAGCCGGATAAAAAAACGGTCGGGCCACCTGAGAGTGGTAGATTAATCGGCAGACGTCACTTTTCTTCCTTTCACCAACAGCCAAATACCGAAACCCAGTTCACCGATCAACATCGGTGCCATCAGGATCGTTTCAAGCAGCATCGTTACACCTTCAAACTGAGGCAGGGCCCGATACATGAGATGAACCAGTATGTAGCTCACTCCAGCTGCCATGACCAAGCTGCTGATTATTTTGGGAATGTGCTTTGATTTCCATGCGGCAAAACCGACAGCCATGAGATGTAGCCCGAAAATGATCAAGGCCGCTGACCAGATGGATTCAAAGGATGCAAACGATGCCATAACCTTTGATGCGGTGATATCCACCGATCCATTGAAAGACGCTTCTCCGGCGGTGTTGTTAGCCATAACGAGATGTGATACGGCTGTTGCAAGCATGACGGTGTAAAGCAAGCGCAGCCAGCCAGCGGCTATTGCATATCCTTGATGGATCGGCTTCAAATAAACATAGAATCCCCATGACACCAATAAGTCCATCAGAATAATGACGATCCATCCGATGATCCCTAGTTCAAACAATGAGCCGGATAATTGGATGTTTTTTAGTGTAGTGATACCATCCCCGCTAGCGATCGAACCGTGCACATACCCATAAGAGAAAAATGCCGAGATCGTCATGATCAGCAAAGCCGCGCCTGAAAGGATGGCAGCCTTTTGTCGTCTGTTTTGGTTGATGGTTGTTTTCATAAAAAAACCTCCTCAAAGATGATTTCAAGATTAATTGTAATGTTGATTGATAAAGTCCTCATTGACTTAAGTCAAGAGATTGATCGTTTGTGTGAAAAATAAGTCTGCCCCCGGGCAAGCTGGAGCGTTGATGGACCGGAGGCAGGCAGCAGCTATGTTATAGAAGATTTTATTGAAAAGGGGAAAAGGTTATGAACTTTGAATTAAATCAAGCAATCGAGATCCTGGAAAATACCCCGAAAACCCTCCAATCTCTCCTCATGGGTTTGTCGGCGGACTGGCTGGAATGTCATGAAGGGGAGGGGACCTGGAATGCGATTGAAGTCGTCGAGCATTTGATCGAAGGGGAGAAACAAAATTGGATTCCACGGTTGAAGATGATTTTTCATGAAGGGGAAAGCACGGTGTTCCCTGTATTCGATCGTTTTTCACACTTGGCAGAAGATGAAGGAATGAGCCTTGAAGACAAGCTGGCGGAATTTGCTGCACTCAGGTCTGGGAATGTGAGAGAGTTGAAAGAGTTAGTAGTTGAACAGCGCCATTCCCTCGACAAGACGGGGATGCACCCTGCTTTCGGCAAGGTCAGTGCACAGGAATTGATCTCAACCTGGGCGGTCCATGACTTGACCCATCTCTCACAGATTGTGCGGGTGTTCTCGAATCGATACAAGGAAGATGTGGGGCCTTGGAAGGAGTATCTGGGGATATTGAGGAGAACGGAGGAGAAGTAAGAGTGAGTACGATGAGGAGTCTCCTCATGGGATTTACATTGTTAATAGCCTTCATGATGGGGTGTCAGCCCGGATCAGAAGCATCGACTGCTTCTGTAGTAGTCATAAACGGAAATCCATACTATGGTCAAGGAACCGTCCGAACCGGTGAATATACGTTAAAAGAGAAGATAGGTACGGTTCAATCCAAGGTCGACTCTGATGTGATGCCTGTGGAGGATTATTCATCTAATACACTAAAGGTGGGTACCGCTGTATTCAGTATTGAAGAGGATCATGAAATTTTTCTTATCGAACGATCTAGTCATGAGTTTCAGGTTTTTTCGATAGAAGGTCAAAGGTGACTGTTTTATTTTTACAGGAAAACGCTGTCCCTCTGATATAATTGATACTATGAATTTATAAACCAAATATTGGAGGATTTAAGATGGAAATCAAATCTATTCAGCCGACTGTCAAGCTGGCACAGTACAGCGAAAGATACATGAAACAGCTTGCCGCGTTTCAACTGCCTGACCAACAGTTGGAATTCACCAGCATGCCGATGGAGAAAATCCATCATCCCGCCATCTCGAGGAACACGGTCCATGTCATGATCCTTGAGGGCGACGAACCGGTCGGTTACTTTGCTCTGGAAGACGGAACAAAATTACATAAGTATAGTGATAATCCCCATGCACGCTTATTGACCTCCTTCTCGATCGATTCGAGGCAGCAGGGGAGAGGGCTTGCAAAGAAGGGCCTGACTTTATTGCCGGGATTCATCAGGGACAATCTGCCGGACATCAATGAAGTGGTCCTTGGTGTGAATAAACGGAATGAAGCGGCGATCAGTCTGTATTTAAAGACGGGGTTTGTCGATGAGGATGAAATCTATGAGGGGCCAAAAGGTCCTCAGCATGTGCTGCATTTGAGAGTTTGAATGGTCTGGAGCCTGGTTAGGGCTCTTTTTTTTATTTGGATGAATGGTATTGGATTAATATGGAATTAACTGTAAGATGTAGGTAGACGGATCTGTAGGGGGAATATCTTTGAGCGCTAAAAAAGAAGTCCAAACGATTAACTGGACGGTACTCGCGCTTTTTGTGCTGGCGGGTATGGTGTTTGCAGGGAACACGTTCGGCAGCATGATGAATGCAACGCCGGATGCGTATGATGGGATGCAGTCACGCATCGAGATCCGGTGGGATCAGGAGCTTTTAGTGTTTGCTGTGATCTTGGGTCTGTGTACTGTATTACTCGGTATCCTCTGGAAGCGATTATTTCCGCATAATGTACCGCTCGCCATCATACTCGGTGGATTCTGGTACTTTCTTCTTTTTCAAGTCACAGTTGTTGGATGGGCTGGACTTGCCGGGATTCTGGGATTAGTGGTTGCGGTTGGTGCAGGAGTGATCATGATGGTGGTGTATGCGTTGGGTGAGCGGAGATGGAGATTGCGGGGGCGTTGATCGACTAAAGGTCTACAGCAGTCCTGATGAGGAATAGGTGGTGCGTGGAAGGTGTTAAGCTCAAGAAATAGACCTAAAATAGAATTATCAAAAACGAAGATTGAGTGGATATGGGACATCATTGGTTACTCAATTTATTTAGGTTCGATTCTCTTTTTGATCTACAAGTGGAACGAGATACCTGACAAAGTGCCAGCCCATTTCAATGCGCTGGGAGAAGTGGATCGTTGGGGGTCAAAAATGGAGCTGCTCATCCTGCCGGTAATAGGTGCATTCGTTGCAGTGCTCATGCAAGTTATTGAGAAATTTCCTGAGACACATAACCATCCAGCCCGGTTGAATGAAGAGAATGCCGAACAGTTTTACTTGCTGAGCAGAAAAATGATTAACAGTTCTAAAAATATTTGTTTACTCATTTTTTCTTTGATTGTATTTGAATCGATTTCGCTCGCACTTGGCTGGGGGAACGGGTTTGGAGTGTGGTTGCTGCCGGTGATATTACTTTCCGTGCTCATTCCTATAATAGTGGGAATTATAAGGCAGCGGAAAATTAGATAGCGGGTCATGGTGGCTGGTACCATGACCCATGTTGCCCGTGAGCTAACTAAGGCTGACGGATTTTTTATATTTGTTGTCCTTCTTTAAAAATGAAAAGGGTTTAGGGTTAATTTGCAGAATATTCTAATAGTGGGGTTTTGGTCTATTCATAACCTCAATGCAAACCAACAAACAACACGAAGCATTGGCAGGCATAGAGCGTTCAAACTTATTCTGGGAGGAATGAAAATGAGCACGACGATTGGCAAGATTTTTGACCTGACTGTAAAGAAGTTTTCGAACAAGGAAGCCCTCTATGATGTGCGAAAAGATCTCCGCTTTACATACAGTGAGTGGAACGATGAGGTGAACCGGCTGGCGAATGCCCTGATGGCGGAGGGTGTGAGGAAAGGGGACCGGGTGTCGACCATCATGTTCAATACGGAGGAACTCGGAACCGCCTTCTTTGCATGCGCAAAAATAGGGGCGGTGTTCAATCCGATCAATTTCCGGCTGCAGGCCGAAGAGGTGGCGTTCATCCTGAATGATGCCGCCCCTAAGGTCGTCCTGTTTGAAAAAGCGGTGGAGCCTGTCATTGCTTCGATTGAAAATAGATTTCCTCAGACGGGGTTCTGGTTCATAGACGACGGGACGCCGGAGTATGCTGTAAGCTATCATGAGAAAGTGAAGGCTGCAGAACCAAAAGCAGTGGATGCAGAAATTGATGAGGATGATCTGTATGCGATCATGTATACAAGCGGAACGACCGGAAGACCAAAGGGTGTGATGCATAAGCACCGGAATATGGTGGAGCAGAGCTTGATCGTTATTGGTTCAACGAAACTTGGAGCAGGGGACGTCGGTCTTGTGACCGCTCCGATGTTCCACTGTGCGGAGCTTCACTGTGCCTTCCTGCCGAGGATCCATGCCGGCGGAAGCAACGTCATCCTCCACCAGTTCCAGCCGAAGAAAGTGCTGGAGCTGATTGACTCAGAAAAGATCACCAAATTCTTTGCGGCTCCGACGATGTGGAATATGATCCTGCAGGAAAATCTATCAGACTATAACATTGAAAGTCTGCAGATCGGACTGTACGGTGCAGCCCCGATGGCACCGTCGCTCGTGCATGCGTGCCACGACCGCC
Organism: Rossellomorea sp. NS-SX7; assembly: GCF_052828565.1. Classification (NCBI taxonomy): domain Bacteria; kingdom Bacillati; phylum Bacillota; class Bacilli; order Caryophanales; family Bacillaceae; genus Rossellomorea; species Rossellomorea sp. NS-SX7. The sequence goes on from NZ_CM128249.1 coordinate 478,882, forward strand.
TTGGAATAAAGCTTGTGCAGGCATATGGCATGACGGAAATGGGACCTGCCATCACGTTTTTATCAGAAGAAGACCAGCTTCGGAAGGCAGGGGCTGCAGGGCAGGCGTGCCTGAACCATGAAATCAGAATCGTGAAGCCGAATGAAGACGGACCGAGTGATCCAGACGCGATCATGGCACCGGGTGAAAGCGGGGAAATCATCGTGCAGGGGCCGTGCATGATGACCGGTTACTTCAACCGCGAGGAAGCTTCGGAAAAAGCGATGCATAAAGACTGGTACCATTCAGGGGATATCGGTTACCTAGATGAAGACGGCTTCCTTTGGGTCAAAGACAGGGTCGACGACATGATCATCTCAGGCGGGGAGAATATTTATCCTCGTGAGGTGGAGGATGTACTGCATGCTCATGAGGGTGTGCTTGATGTCGCGATTGTCGGGATGCCAGATGACCGTTGGGGAGAGAGTGTGACGGCTTTTGTAGTGAAGAAGGATCCGGGTGTCACGGAAGAGGATCTTGATGAGTGGTGTAAAGAGAGTGACAGTCTTGCCAACTATAAACGGCCGAGAAGGTATGAGTTTGTAGAGGAGCTGCCGCGGAATGCGAGTGGGAAGATCCAGAAGTTTGTGCTGCGGAAGAGGATGGAGGAGTTGTTGACGGAGGGTCGGGCTAAGTAAGGATAGTGAGTTGATATTCGAGGGGCTGGTGCCGGAGGTTAGAGCTTTAGCTCCGGCTGCCAGACCCTTTTAGCATGAATGTGCTTTTTTCCGTGCTGACATATGACTCAAGAATGGGAACAGCCAACTTATATAAACTAAAAAAACTACCCCCGCATCACATGCAAACAAAACTCTAAATCCGCCTGTATATGCTCCTTCATCAACCGCTCTGCCTCGTCTCCATTATGCGAAACAATCGCATCATAAATCTCCTGATGCTCGTCAATCAAGAAGGGACGGTTGTGATAAACGACCGTTTTCCTGAATAAATAGATGATTGACTGCATGCGTTCGATGGTATCGACCATGACGGGGTTGTTGGTGGCGTTGACGATGATGTCGTGGAATTGTTTGTTGGCTTCCATGATTTCTTCGTTTGTGCCGTTACGGCCGATATCGATACACTCTTTCAGTTGGTTAAGGTCCGTTTCGTTCATATAGGTAGCGGCCAACCGGGCTGCGAATCCTTCTAGGAGGATGCGGACCTGGAAGTAGTGACGGAGGTCCATGTCGGTTGGATTGACGACGCGCTTTTGTTTGACGAGCCCTTCCTGTTCGAGTTTTCGGATGGATTCGCGGATCGGTGTCCGGCTCACTCCGAGTTGTTCCGCGAGTTTTTCCTCGATCAGCTTTGTGCCACGTTCGAGTTCTCCGTTCAAGATTTGATCCCGTATATATTCATATGATTGCAGATAGGCGTGCTGCTGTGTTTTCTTCTTCAACTAAATCGACTCCAATGAAAGACTTCCTGTTTGTCTTTTTTACTTATTCGGCTATTAAAATAATGCCCTTCCTAAAAGTATAGAACGAGTTGGAACGATTTGAAAGTTCTAACGGAAAATAATTTTGTATACATTTTAAATAATTTTGTATACAAAATATAAATTATTGTGTACAATTGGTGACAACAAATGAAAACGCTTTATCATCAGGAGGGATTTTAGATGAGACTAGGATTTATTGGTCTTGGCATCATGGGGAAACCGATGTCACTGAATCTAGTGAAAAGTGGCTTCGATGTCACCGTGTTTGATATTAATGAGTCAGCAGTAGAAGAGTTAGTGAGTTTGGGAGCACGTGGAGCCCGTTCACCAAAAGAAATAGGGGAAATGAGTGACATCATTTTCACGATGCTTCCTAAGGGAGAGCATGTTGAAAGTGTTGTCTTAGGTGAAAGCGGTGTCATTTACGGGGCGAATGATGGAGCGATCGTCGTTGATATGAGCTCGATCTCTCCCGTCCAATCCAAGGCAATTGCCAAAGCCCTTGCCGTAAGGGGGATGGAAATGCTTGATGCTCCCGTGAGCGGCGGTGAGCCGAAGGCGATCGACGGAACGCTTGCCATAATGGTCGGAGGAAAAGAAAACGTCTATGAAAAGGTGAAACCATACTTTGATGTGATGGGTCAGGATATCACGCTTGTTGGAGACAATGGGTGCGGTACGACGGCGAAGCTTGCCAATCAGATTCTGGTGAATGTCCATATCGCTGCGATGTCCGAGGCACTGACGCTGGCGGCAAAAGCAGGAATCGATATCAAGAAGATGTACGAAGCAATCCGTGGAGGTTTGGCTGGAAGTGCGGTGCTTGATGCGAAGGTTCCGTTGATCTTAGAGCGGAACTTCGTAGCAGGCGGGCGCATTGACATCAATGCGAAAGACTTGACGAATGTGATGGATACAGCCCATTCGATCGGAGTGCCGCTGCCACTGTCAAGCCAGGTGCTGGAGATGTATCACTCCTTGATGGCAGACGGCAAAGCAGCTGATGATCACGGTGGACTCATCCAACACTATGAAAAGCTTGCGAATTTTGAAGTAAAGGGTGTCAGCCAGTGATGAAAACAAGACATTCCGATGAAATCCTATCATCCTATCAATCTAGTAATGAAGAGAAAGTAAACGAATGGTGGGAAAAAGTCAGACCCGGGTTTACGCACAAGATCATTGTCCTTGATGACGATCCGACTGGTGTCCAGACTGTCCACGGCGTTTCGGTGTATACCGACTGGGAGGAAGAAACGATCGAGCTTGGCTTCCTGGAAGACCGGCAGATGTTCTTCATCCTGACGAACTCCAGAGCCTTTACGGCAAAAGAAACCGAGCAGGTCCACTGGGATATTGCGGAACGAACAGAGATCATCTCAAAGAAATTGGGCATTCCATATCTGATTATCAGCCGCGGGGATTCAACTTTGAGAGGACATTATCCCCTTGAGACGGATGTACTGAGACGTACAATGGAAGCAGAAAGCGGCGAACGTGTGGACGGAGAGGTCATCCTTCCGTTTTTCAAAGAAGGCGGCCGTTTAACGGTGGAAAATACTCATTTCGTTCAGCAGGAAAACGAACTTGTGCCAGCCGGTGAAACCGAATTCGCGAAGGACCGGACATTCGGCTACAAGTCAAGTCATTTAGGGGAATGGGTCGAAGAAAAGACAAAAGGCGTGTTTCCTAAAGAAGGCGTCACGTACATTTCACTGGAATCCATCCGGAGCCTGGACATTGACGGGATCACTGCACAGTTGCGTCAGGTGAAGGACTTCGGCAAGATCGTTGTCAATGCGGTTGAAGAATCGGATGTCAGAGTTTTCGCGACGGCACTGATCCTCGCCATCGGGGAAGGGAAACAATTCATCTTCCGGACTGCGGCTGCCTTTACCAAGGTGATCGGGGATATTTCTTCACGGCCATTGTTAACGAGGGAAGAGCTGATCAGTGAGGAAAGGGAGAACGGCGGCCTGGTCATTGTCGGCTCTCATGTTAAAAAGACGACCGATCAATTGAACGCGCTGAAGGAACTGTCCACTCTGCACTTCATTGAGTTTGACGCACATCTGGTACTCGATAAAGAAGCGTTCGGTCAGGAAATTGAGCGGGTGAGACTTGAAGCGGAAACGAAGGTGGCCGGCGGAATCAGTACGGTCATTTATACGAAGAGGAAGCGGCTTGATCTCGGTGACGGGATGGAAGAGCAGGAGCTTCAGCTGTCCGTCGAGATTTCAAATGCGGTCACGAGCATCGTCCGTAATTTCTCCGTAAGGCCGAATTACCTGATTGCAAAGGGAGGGATCACCTCCAGTGATGTCGGCACAAAAGGGTTATGTGTGAAACGGGCGACCGTTGCGGGACAAATAGCACCGGGGATCCCGGTCTGGCAAACAGGCGAAGAGAGTACGTTCCCATTCATCCCATACGTCATTTTTCCAGGGAATGTAGGGGCTGTCACCACGCTAAGAGATGTCGTTTCGACACTTGAGAGTATTTAGGGATCAATGCAGGGCCGCCTCTTTCTAAGGGGATGCTGGGCGGTTCCGCTTGTCATAAAAAAGAGTTTCATATAACAAGGGGGTAATCAAACATGGTTACAGGGAATATGTTGATTGTGATTTTCTTACTAGCGTTAGCAGCACTTTTCTTCTTGATTTTAAAATTGAAGGTTGAACCATTCCTTTCACTGATCGGGGTTGCATTTGCAACGGCTGTCGTGATCGGGATGCCGCTGAATGAAGTGGCGTCCACCGTGACCCAAGGATTCGGGAATACATTGACGGGCGTCGGGATCCTGATCGGACTCGGTGTCATCTTTGGCCAGTTCCTCGGAGCATCAGGTGCGATTGAAAAAATCGCAGCCGCTGTATTAAAAGCATTCGGTGTGAAAAAATCACCTGCTGGTCTTGCCTTGACGGGTACGGCCGTTTCAATCCCGGTATTCTTCGATGCGGCATTCGTCATCTTAAGCGGATTGATTAAAAGCTTATCGAAGAAAACGGGAATCTCCGTTATCTCATTTGTCACAGCACTCGGTGTCGGATTGATCGTCTCACATAACATGATCGCTCCGACGCCAGGCCCGCTTGTCGTTGCAGAGAACACGGGTTCAGACCTTGGCTTATTCATTCTTTACGGAATTCTTGTGGCCATCCCGGCAACGCTTGTCGGCGGATATTTCTACGGATTATTCATCGGTAAGCGCATGAACCATTCAGGTGCCGTTGAAGAAGTTGCAGTAAGTCTTGAAGATGCACCGAAAAAAGAAATCAGCACAGGACTGAGTTTCTTCATGCTGGCACTGCCGATTGCGCTTATCTTGCTCAACACATTATCTCAGCTGCTGTTCCCGGATACAGGACTTGCAAGTGTACTAGGTTTCATCGGCGATAAGAACATTGCCCTGTTCATAAGTGTGATCGCAGCCATAATCATGCTCAGACCATATATCTCTGTTCCAAACAGCAGATTGTATGCTGAAGCGATTAACTCTGCGGGGATCATCATCCTGGTGACTGGTGCCGGCGGCGCATTCGGTGCCGTTATCAATAAGAGCGGCATCGGTGATTATCTCATCGCGACGATGCAAAGCTGGAGCATCCCTGTTCTATTGCTTGCGTTTATTTTCTCACAAATCCTTCGTGCATCACTCGGTTCAGCAACGGTTGCCCTTGTGACTACATCCAGTATCATGGGGCCGATGGCAGTAGATCTTGGTGTCTCACCAATCTTACTCGGGCTTGCCATTTGTGCCGGTGGAATCGGACTATCCCTTCCGAATGATTCAGGATTCTGGGTTGTGAACAGGTTCGGTAAACTGACTGTTCCACAGACACTTAAAGCGTGGACACTTGGTGGATTTATTGCCGGATTGACGGCGATTACGACGGTTTTGATTTTGAGTTTGTTCTCCGGGATTCTTCCTGGGTTGTAAGATCATGATAAAGGTCCCTTCCTCAGATAACGTGCTGAGGAGGGGCTTTTTAGTGTGTGGAGATAAAGAGGTGGGGGTGCTTCGGCAGATAGAAACCGTCAAAGTACATTTATAGAAACGGTCGGGCCATTAAAACAACTGGTAATGTATTACCACGGTGAGGGACGGGCTTTTATCATAATCCAAGGGACCTGTCCCCTTGGCACACCCAATGTATATTGGTATAACTACGACAGCCATACTGGAGACACTGCAGCTATATGCTATACAATAGAGATAGAAAGTTTGAAAAGTATGAGATCTCTTGTGGTACAGGTCCATAAACCATTGATTCAAGGAGGTTTTCGGGGATGTTTGGTAAAGGTTCCAAAAACAGATTTGACGTTGTACATAAAGAAAAAATAGGCGTTTTATCAGGTTGTAAAGTGTTGGTGGATAAAGAAACGGGAGTTCAATATTTATTTAGCTGGTACGGAGAAGGCGCTGGAATAACCCCATTGCTGGATAAAGAAGGGAAGCCGATTATAAGAGCTATTAATGAATAACAGGCGTCGAGACTGCCGTGCGTTCTTACCGGGAAAAGTGTAAGATTCCGGGGAGTTTCAGCGCTGTGTTTGTATTGGCCACCCTTGCCCTGCTGACGCTGGGGGCCATTCGTTTTTGGTCATGAGTGGCAGAACGCTTGAAGGCCCGTCCCTCGTTACGGTAACACATTACCGTGATGAGGGACGGGCCTTTTTTTATTTATGTCCATTCAAATATGCAGTGTGAAGCCGCAGGCTCAGCGATTGGGGTTTCTCCGACCTTGATTCCCACGTAATGTTGGAAGGGGACTTGTTTCCGTATTCCAACCTGATGTTGACCGGTCTCTGGGACATTAGCAAAAACGGGACAAGGGACCTGTCCCCATGTCCCACAGTTTTCCCAACTTGTTCGGTTCTTTTTGGGATATTTTTACTAGGTGGATCTGTGAAAATTCATTGAAAATCAGCCGATAGTCTCTCTTTTGTTTGGCGAAGAACACAGGGTTTTTCCCAATACATCCTGTGCCACTCCGTGTGGTATCGTGAAGTTGTTGGAAAATTTAGATAAAAAGGAGTTGCAATCATTTGATGAAAACCAAAAAGAAGGTATTGATATACGCCTTAGGGGCCGGCATGATCATGAGTTCGGCAAATATACCCGGCGTGAACGTTTTAGCGGAAAAACCAGCCTCCATCGAAGATGCTCTTTCAAACTTAACTCCCCAGCAGCTTGAAAACTACAAACAGCTTCAAAGTGTCGAAAAAGAAGGACTTTTTCTATCTCCGAATGTAGATTTAGACAGTAATGATAGTGTTAAAGTGATTGTTCAGCTTGACCATCACCCTGAAAAAGTGGCTCTGCTTAAGGCCAACTTGGAAGGAAAAAAGCTTTCCAAGGAAGAAGCCAAAGAAAATGTGGCGAATGACCAAAAAAAGCTGAAGAATGAACTGGAACGTATGTTTAAGAATAAAAGTCAATCAGGATATAAAATCGGTAGGTCGTATGAAAACGCCATGAATGGTGTTTCATTAGAGGTTCCTGCCAACAAAGTGAAAGAATTGCTGGACTTGGATGTGGTAAGGTCGATATGGAGTGATGTTGAAGTACAGGTGGAACCGCCTGTCACAACGGGTTCTGAAGAACAAGAAGAGAAGTATGTAGTCGAAAGTATGCCGCATTTAAAGATTGACCAATTACATAGTGAAGGTTTCACTGGTGAAGGTATCAAAGTGGGCGTGCTTGATACCGGGATCGATTACAATCATCCGGACCTAGATAGGGTCTACAAAGGCGGATATGACTTTGTCGATAATGACGATGACCCGATGGAAGCCACTTATGAGGATTGGAAGGCTACAGATGGGAAACTACCGGAGTTTTACGGTGGTAACTCGTATTATACGGAGCATGGGACTCATGTTGCAGGTACGATCGCGGGTGAAGGGGATAACGCAGACTCCGAATTCAGTGTGAAAGGGGTAGCCCCTGAAGCGGATCTACATGCGTATCGTGTTTTGGGTCCATACGGAAGCGGATCAAGTGAAAATGTCATTGCGGGGATTGATAAAGCCGTAGAAGACGGAATGGACGTTATCAATCTATCATTGGGGGCGATGGTGAATGACCCTCTCTATCCAACAAGTGTCGCGATCAATAATGCTGTCCTTAGTGGAGTGACTGCCGTGGTATCCGCTGGAAATAGTGGAAGTAATGCCTTCACTCTCGGCTCACCAGGTACGTCTGCACTTGCTCTTACAGTAGGGGCTAGCGACGTTCCAATCGGCATTCCTACATTCAACGGCACGTATGGTTCAAATGAAGTTCATCTTCAGTTGATGGCAAGAAATTTCAGTGATGATATTGCAGGCTTGGAAGGCACAAGCTATCAACTAGTAGATGCAGGACTTGGAGGAAGCACTAGTTACAGGGGAATACAGGACGAGATTGAAGGAAATATCGCACTTGTGGCTCGCGGCTCACTTTCTTTCGTAGACAAAGTTAAGTACGCCAAAGAAAATGGTGCCAAAGCCATCATCATCTACAATAATATCGAAGAAGAAGGTCAGATCCCTTATTATCTTGGTGAAAGCATGGATTATATCCCAACTTTCTCACTTTCGAAAGAAGAAGGCGAAAGCTTAAAGAATAGCCTGGCGGAAGGTAAAACAATTACGTTCAGCGATTTAGGGGAATTCAAAACTGAAGGAGATAAACTGGCAAACTTCAGCTCCAGAGGTCCTTCAAAAATGAATTATGATATCAAACCTGAAGTCGTGGCTCCTGGAGTGTCTGTCCTATCTACCGTACCGTCCTATATCAATGATAAAGAAAATGGTTCGTATCAATATGCGTATACTCGATTATCCGGGACGTCAATGGCATCACCGCATGTCGCAGGGATCGCAGCGCTTCTTTTACAGTCTAATAAAAGCTATTCACCTGCTGATGTGAAATCAGTCCTGATGAATACAGCCGACCCTCTGAATGGGGATTACAGTGTATTTGAAGTCGGGGCTGGTAGGGTTGACCCTTATGAAGCCATTCACTCAAGGATGAACTTCCAGATTGTCGACGAAACAGCAACCATTTATAACGGAGAAGAAGTGACGATTGACGAACGAACTGGGGGCATGAGTTTTGGTCTGAACTATGTTGATGGAAAACCATTGCATAAGCAACGTACGTTAGAAATCTTCAATACTGGAGATGAGAATAAAACGTTCGAAGCAAGTGTCCATTTTACAAGTAAGTCCCTTGACGCAGCAGAAAACGACGTTACTCTTTCATTTGATGACAAGTTGACAATCAATGCAGGGAAATCCAAGAAAACAAAAGTATTCCTGGATGTACCGGCAACGGCTGCTAAGGGCTATTACGAAGGATACGTCAAGTATGTGAATAGTGAAGATCCAACTGAAGAATATCAAATTCCATTTGGGATCAGGGTATCAGAAGAAGGGATCGAAGACCTTGAGGCATTTAACTTCTCTACGAAACAAAACAATCAATTTGGTACACTTTTTAACTTTACACCTGGATCATTTGTATTGCGTTCCCCAATGGAGAAACTGAGCATTGTATTGGTGGACCCTAAAACGAATAAGGACCTTGGACTGGTTGGGTCCATTAATCCAAGAGGGATAAAAGAAGGACAAAGAATCATTCTTAATCCCATTTTCTCAGGACACTACTATCCGTACACCGGGGATAAGAACAATCCATTCTCTGTCAACCCTGCACTTGCACCGGAAGGCCATTATAAATTGAAAATGGTGGGCGTGAATGCAAAAGGAAAAACCTTCACTAAGGAAACGGATACGTTCATCGATAATACTGCACCGGAAATTGAAGGCAGCTTACCTACTGGTGTATACGAATATGCACCAGGCACAGAAACAGTACCATTCTCTGTGAAGCTATATGATAAAGAAATCGATGATATGAAAGAAGCGGGCTTCGATGTTGATCAGTCAAACAATTTCATCACGTATTATTGGGCCTCACCGTTCCCGAGTCCAATCCCGTTATTTACGGATGCTGCTGGTAATTTAGATGAAGAAGTTGCTATGCATCCTCGCTTGAATCGTTATCCATTTGCGATGTTCGGATATGATTCAGTGGGTAATTTCGCCGTGAATGGGCCAATCATCAATCATTTTGTGACAGAAGGGACACAGTATTCCACCATTTCAAGCAATAAGAGTGAAGTGAAAGCGGGAGACGAGTTCAAATTTACAGTATCAGCTCATAACCTGGACCAATTCAAAAAAGGGAACTTTACGGTTACGTTTGATAAAAACGAAATGATCGTGAAGGATGTCGTCTTCAATCCAGCATTCAGCCCTCAAAGTGATTCGACAATCACATATGAGATTCAACAAAAATCATCGTACCAAGATAATGTGAATGTCTCGGTTTCCATTGACGAAGATTCAGATCTCAAGGTAACAGGAGATACACCGATCTTTGATGTTATATTGGAAGCGAAAGAAGTTGATTATGGTAAGCGGAACACAATGAAAACACCATTGGTAACAAGTTCCTATGTCAACACGGATGGACAAGAGACAAAAAATATCATGGGGTATTACAGTGGGGATCATGTTGAATTGTTACGCAGTTATTCCGAAGCTCGTGGCAGCATCATTCCACAAGGGTTTTACGGGGCGGACGGATCATTTGATTATGATAAAGATTTCTCCAATGCGCCAATTTCTTTAACTGTGACCGATGCTGATGGGAAAGAATATGAAGGTGAAGTGAAAGATACTCGATTCAAAGTACCGGGATTACCTATAACGGATCAACCATTCGATATTGAGGTCAAGATTCCTGGTCACTTCCCAGCGAACAATTCGTTTACCCTCTTTGAAAAACGTGGCGATCGAATTCTCGGAACGTGGCATGATGTGTTCCTCAGAAGACAAGATGCGGGCGATGTTAATCAGGATAGCGTAATCGATATCTTCGATGCAGTCGCAATGAAAGAACACTGGGGATCAGATAAAAGGGAAGCGGATCTGAATTTCGACGGAGTCATCAATGAAGAAGACTTTGAGCTTGTCGAATACAATTACCTGGAAACTGATCCGGGCGTTGACAAAGCTCCTACTCCTAAAAAGACATATAAAGGGGAGACGTTGGAGAGCATTAAGAAGGAATTAGGCATAAATTAATAGGTTAGGAAGGAAGTAGATCCGTTTGGATCTACTTCTTTTTTCATGGGGGACGGGGTTTACCACTTACAAGCAATTGAGGGATGCAGGGACTTTAGAAATTAAAAACCCGGTGACAGGTAAGTTCATAATGATATGCCATGAAACCAGGAGATGCTGCTGCTCTCCTTTTTTATAGGTGGAACGGGTTTTGAGTATTCTGAAGAAAGAGGGTTTTGGGACAAAGTTGTAGAAGGTATATTCATGGTCCATTTTTGTATGGGTTGATCACAAAGGGTCATCGTTCCTTTTAATAGAAAAGGTGACAGGGGTGTTAACGTGTTAAAAAGATTCTTTCTTGGAATTAAGATCATACTGATTGGAATAGGCTTTTTTCTGGCCGCAAATGAATATCTCAGTGAATCCTGGCTGATCATCGGGCTTTTTTGGCTGGTCACAGGCGTCGAGACTGCCGTGCGTTCTTACCGGGAAAAGGGTAAGATTCCGGGGAGCTTCAGCGTTGTGTTCGTATTGGCCACCCTTGCCCTGCTGACGCTGGGGGTCATTCGTTTTTGGTCATGAGTTTAGAAGTTTAGAAGGTCCGTCCCTCGTTACGGTAACACGTTACCGTGATGAGGGACGGGCCTTTTTTATTTATGTCCATTCAAATACTCGTCATTCTTCCAATCGGTCACAAACATATGCCCCGGGGCGTGCGTGATCATATATGGGATCCCGGCCTGAAGCGCGACGGCTTGAGGGGTGACGCCGCAAGCCCAGAACATCGGGGTTTCTCCGTCTTTGATTCCAACGTAGTCGCCAAAGTCGGGCTGTGTGATATCCTCTATGCCGATTTCACCGGGATCTCCAATATGAAGCGGGGATCCGTGCATTTCCGGAAATAAGGAGGTGATGTCGGATGCTTTTTGCACCAGGGCATCGGGAACCGGCCTCATCGATACGACGGTGGACCCTTCAAACACACCCGCTTTCTCGGTCGGGATGGACGTTTTGTACATGGCCACATTTTTGTTTTCTTCGATATGCCGGAGCGGAATCCCGCCTTTGATCAGCTGACTTTCAAACGTAAAACTGCAGCCGATCAGGAAGCTTACGAATTCACCTTTCCAGCAGTCATCGATCCGATGTTTCTTGTCTACCAACTGGCCATGTTCATATACATGGTAGAGGGGGATATCAGTACGGATATCTGATCCTCTCGCATATTTAGATTCGAATTGACCTGCTTCGAGTACTTCGATGATCGGGCATGACTTTGGATTCCTCATCGTGAACAGCAGGAAGTCGAAAGCATATTCTTTGGGGAGGACGACCAGGTTGGCCTGTACATAGTTCTGGCAGACGCCGGATGTATGGGTGTTGTGGTCTCCGTATCTGATGCTCTTTCTTAGGTCTGACGGTAACATGGTTGAAGGCTCCTTCCTTATTGGATATAGAGATTCTATGATTCTTGGATTTTTATCATTGTAACATGAAAGGGAGGAGCGAGGGTGTTGGGTGGGAACTGCTTTGAGATTCGTTACAATCTTAATGCGTGGTGGAAGGGGACTGTCTTTTAGGTATTTATTCGAAACAGGACAAGGGACCTGTCCCCACGTCCCTACTTCTCCCCCGAAGAACTCATGACTTTTATAAAATCCTTTAAAAATGCCTCATAATCCAATTCCAAATAAATATTGCTGTTTTTCTCAGCCGGTTTGGAACTGACTCTGAAGTCGGCGATAGAGGTGCCCATTCCGCTGCCTGCGGTCAGGACGTCGACGTCCCTTCTGATTGTCTTGCCCATTGACGGGTTCACCATCAGGGAAAGGGTCACGACGTCGTGCATCGGGGCGCCGCTGATACCGGGTACGAGTTTCTTGTAGGCGTCTATATAGTACTTCATGACATCGTCCAAGATTTGGACGAGGGGGTGATCGGTCATTTCTAAGATGGTTTGAACGTGTTCCATCGTTATGATCGCTTTGTTTGTGACGTTCAGGGGTGCAAGATAGATATCATTGAATTCCTTCATAACAAGGTGTGAAGCGGTTGGGTCTCCATAAAAATTGGCTTCTGCTGAAGGGGTGACGTTTCCCGGGACGAAGAAGGCACCTCCCATGATATAAAACTCCTTCACGTCTTCCGTCAGGTCTTCCCCTAATAGGAACAAGGAGGCAAGGGACGTATTTCTGCCAACATCCACAATCGTAAGCCCCTTGTTGTCACGGATAATGGTGTATAGTTCTGAAAAGTTAGTGAGTTCCATTGAAATTTCCTCCGGTGGACGAATGGGGCCGAGTCCGTCTTCACCGTGGATTTCCGGATAATATGTTGGTGTCTCACCTGACGAAGGGGCATTTGTGCCTCCTATGATCGGAACATCTTCCCTGCCGGCAAGGTGCAGTAAATAAGCAATATTGTCTGTCGCCTGCTCTTTGTCGACGTTGCCATAGCTCGATACAATCGCAAGGACTTCAATTTCAGGATTGAGCAGCGCATACATGATCGCAACGGAATCATCGATGCCGGGATCGGCAAACAGAATGATCTTTTTCATAATTCATTCTCCTCGCATTTTTATTTGAGGTGTTTTCTATAACGTATCGATTGGAACAGGAGAATATTCCATCGGATGGTTTTGTAATTTTTCCGGTTCAACAGTGAATGGAAAGTGGACAAAACACTGTGGAAGGACGTGAGATTGTTCCTCTTGAGGGTCTATATCAGGATTTGAATGGTCTTCACTAAAAGAACTGTACAGGCAGCTAAAAGGTGAATAGAAATGGATGCAAAAAGGCAAACACATCGACGTGTTTGCCTTAAAACTTGGGCTCCTTAATAGGCACCCAGTGAATAAGTCAGCTCATAGCTGTGCGTGTAGATTTCAAAAATATTTCCGAATGGGTCTTCGACGTAGACCATTTTAAATGGTTTTTCCCCTGGATAGTATTCGCGGATGGGCATGCGCTGTTTGCCTCCGTGGGCTTTGATCTTCTCGACCATGCCTTCAATATCCGGGTCCTGGATACAGAAGTGGAAGATGCCTGTCTTCCAGTATTCGAAATTGTTTTCAGGCTGTTCATTTTCAGGGAATTCAAAGAGTTCAATCCCGATTTTATCACCTGTTGCCAGATGGGCGATGCGGAAGCTTTCCCAATCGTTTCCGAATACGTCACGGCACATCTGTCCGATCGGTGTGTCGTCATTTTTCACATCGGATGGTTCCATGATGACGTACCACCCGAATACTTCTTTATAAAAATTCACGGCTTGTTCCAGGTCTGGAACGGAAAGGCCGATATGAGAAAAAGTTCTTGGATATGGTTGCATGTTGTATTCCTCCTTTTATTTTTGACAAGTCTTATTATAAATCCGTAAGCTTTTATTATGTAAGAGTGCACTTTTTTGTGAGAAACTAACCTAAAAGTAAGTAAGGGGTGAATGTGAGCGTGGAGAAGAACGTGCAAGTCGATGATCAAGGCAAATTGAAGTGTTCAATTGAATATACATTAAACAAAATCGGCGGTAAATGGAAAACGGTGATTCTGTGGCATCTGGGTGTTGAGGGGACCTACCGTTACAATGAGCTGCGCCGTCTTCTGCCTGGAGTCGCCCATAAGGTGCTTAGCCAGCAGCTGAAGGAATTGGAGGAAGATGGGTTGATCAACAGGAAGCAATACAACGAAATCCCTCCGAAGGTTGAGTATTCGATAACTGAGAAAGGCATGACGCTGAAGCCTGTGTTGGACGCGATGCATAGGTGGGGGACGGAGCAGGATGAAGGGGTTTGATGAGAAGGCTGGCTGATGAATGTCGGCCTTTTTTTATTTGTATTGACTGCTGTTCTGCAGGCAGAAAAACCACTGGATGTTTACCTGCTGAATAGAACAAGGAATTCCTCTCAACATGTCGTACTTGTCATATAGATACTAAATTGATACAGGTTCGAGAGGTTGAGAGGCTCATGGGAAAAGGGAAACTCATAACGAAAAATCAAATGATAAAAGACTTGGAAACATTAGGTGTGAAGAGTGGAATGACGGTCATCGTGCATTCTTCTTTAAAATCAATTGGAAGAGTTGTTGGCGGTCCGGTTTCTGTTATTTTAGCATTGGAAGAAACCGTTGGAAGGGACGGGAATATTGTCATGCCTACCCAGACCGAACAGCTTTGTGATCCGGCTGAATATGAGAGCGGTTATACAGATGAAGAGATGAAGGTCATTCGGGACAACATGCCGACGTACCATCCGGATTTGACACCGACGTGCTATATGGGCTTCATCCCGGAGACGTTCAGGAAGCAAGACAGGGTATACAGGAGTGCCCATCCGCACACATCATTTGCGGCATGGGGGAAGGACGCTGCATACATAACAGAACACCATGCAATGGATTTCGCCTTGAATGAGTCGTCGCCACTGGGAAAGGTGTATGAGTTGGATGGATCGATCTTACTTCTTGGTGCCCCAGCAGATTCGAATACCTCACTGCACCTTGCCGAATACAGGCAGGACAACACCTTTGCTAAAGAAAAAATATGGGATGTAAAAGTGAAGCAGGGTGATGGAGAGGGTTGGACAACGTATAAAGACATCAACAATGAATCAGATGATTTTGATAAACTATTCATCGATTTTGAGCGGGACACAAACGATGTGACAAAAGGGAAGATTGGTGAAGCAAGGAGCTATTTGATTCCAATGAGGAAAATGGTTGAGTATGCAGTTGGGTGGATGAATGAAAATAGGGGGTGAAATGTGGATACCCCCTGGAAATAGCGAATACCCAGAAAAAGGACAGGCAGGCGTTGATAAAAACCATTGCCACCCCTCTTTTCCTCTGCTACGATTATCTTACCTTTAATAGAAACGGGGGTTTTTCTTTTGACAGCTTCAATGAGATTGCGTTCCGGTATTTCAATTGCTAATTGAATACGGTTGGGGGCTCTGCCTTTGTTCAGGGCGATGGGATGGATCTGTCTGTCTTTAAGAAAACCAATGTTTGATGACGGTTATTTTTAAAAGAGGGGAGGAGTCTCCCTTCTTTTTTAGTGTCTTCATATAGGCTGGGCTTGTTTTTATCAACCTTATAGAAATGAGTGGATATAAATGAATATGGGTAATGGCAATGATAAGGAAAATTGGCTGAGGAATATCATTCTCTTTTTGAGCAGCCAGACGATTTCGCTGTTCGGATCGGCGCTGGTGCAGTATGCGATCATGTGGCATATCACGTTGACGACGGAGTCAGGATTGATGATGACGCTGTTCATCATTTGCGGGTTCATCCCTACGTTCCTTTTGTCACCGGTTGCGGGTGTGTGGGCGGACAGATATAACCGGAAGCTGTTGATCATGCTGTCGGATGGGCTGATTGCATTTTCGACGTTGATTCTCGCGATTCTCTTTTTGATGGGATATGATTCGATCTGGCTGCTGTTTGTCATGGCGGCGGTCCGCGCACTTGGGACCGGCATTCAGACACCTGCTGTCGGGGCGATTTTACCGCAGATCGTTCCGAAGGATAAATTGACGAAGGTAAACGGGATCAATGGGAGTATCCAAGCCGTCATTATGTTCGTGGCCCCGATGGTCAGTGCGGCATTGCTTGCGATGGCTTCGATTGAAATCATCTTTTTCATCGATGTCATCACGGCGGCGATTGCCATCTTCACACTGCTTGTTTTCTTGAGGATTTCGGTGCATCAAAAGGCAGCGGATAAACAGACGACGAGTTATTTCAACGACTTCAAGGAAGGCTTGCAATACGTCAACAGCCACGGGTTCCTGAAGAAGTT
Source organism: Rossellomorea sp. NS-SX7 (assembly GCF_052828565.1). Taxonomy (NCBI): domain Bacteria; kingdom Bacillati; phylum Bacillota; class Bacilli; order Caryophanales; family Bacillaceae; genus Rossellomorea; species Rossellomorea sp. NS-SX7. The sequence goes on from NZ_CM128249.1 coordinate 495,287, forward strand.
CTTCCTGTTCTTCGCGATTTTCTTCGTGTTGATGGCCCCGGCTGCCTTTTTGACGCCGCTGCAAGTGACACGGAGCTTCGGTAATGATATCTGGAGACTGACCGCAATTGAGATCGCCTTCTCTGTCGGTATGATGGCGGGCGGCGGAATCATTGCCTCATGGGGAGGATTCAAGAATAAGATTGCAACCATGACATTGGCAAGCCTGATCATGGGGTTCTGCACCTTTGCGCTTGGTGTCGCCCCGATTTTCTTGGTGTACCTGGTGTTCATGGTCCTATTCGGAATCGCTATGCCAATCTTTAATACACCGACCATGGTATTGCTTCAGGAGAAGATTGAAGAAAACTATCTCGGAAGGGTGTTCGGTGTGATGGGGATGATCTCGACATCGATGATGCCAATTGGTATGCTGATCTTCGGCCCCATCGCAGACATCATCGCCATTGAATGGCTCCTTATCGGAACAGGTGTATTTACCATCCTGCTCTCCGTCATGCTTGGACGCGATCAAGTATTGATTGAAGCTGGGAAACCTGTGTTGAGCAGTGAAGCGTAAATTGTATGGAAAGGGCTGTCATCATGGCAGCTCTTTTTTTGTTGGAGGAAAAAAAGAAACGAAAGAGAATACTAATACTAAACGGAAACTGATAAGGAGGACTGGGATATGAACAAGGAAATCACACAGGAAAGCGAATTGCCGAAGATAAGCAAGCCTGCTGAGCGCGGACTTCATAACGCTGGGTTTTACCGGCTGGAGCAGTTTGTGGAAGTGACGGAAAACGATCTCTTGAAGATACATGGGGTAGGGCCGAAAGCGGTGAGGATTTTGAAAGAGACTCTCGGTGAGAATGGGCTGTCGTTTGCGGGAAATAAGAACGGGAAAATCGAAGAAGCAGTGGTGAAGGAAGTCAAGGGAGTAGAGAATCTGGATGCCGAAACAGTGATGGAGGAACTGGAAGCGCTCGGCAAGGAACGGTCGAAGAAAATGTACATATCCAATGGGGCGAAGGAGCCGGTATTTGGCGTTGCGACCGGTGCGATGAAGCCGATTGCGAAGAAAATTAAGATCAATCAGCCGCTGGCGGAAGAACTTTACGCTACCGGGAATTACGACGCCATGTACTTTGCGGGCATCATCGCCGATCCAAACGCCATGACCGAGGCGGATTATGACCGCTGGATGGACGATGCGTATTTTTATATGCTGTCGGATTATGTGGTTGCCGTGACGCTTGCTGAATCCCATATTGCACAGGACGTTGCCGATAAATGGATCGCTAGCGGAGAAGAGCTGAGGATGTCGGCGGGGTGGAGCTGCTACTGCTGGCTGCTGGGGAACCGGAAAGACGAGGAGTTTTCCCCAGAAAAGCTTGCGGGTATGCTTGAAAAAGTGAAAGAGACCATCCATGATGCACCGGAACGGACGAAATCCGCGATGAATAATTTCGTGTACACAGTAGGGATTTCCTATGTGCCGCTTCATGAAAAGGCGGTCGAAATCGCGAACGAGATCGGGCCGGTTGAAATGAAACGGGATGAGAAAAAGACCAGTATTCTGAAGGCTTCAGACGATATTCAGAAGTTTGTGGATAAGGGAAAGATTGGATTTAAGAGGAAGTATGTGAGGTGTTAGATGGATGGGGAGGTGTTTCCTGATACTAAATCGGGAACCTTCCCTTTGTTTTATTCATTGATAATCGTTTGATTGTCAGTAAAATCAGGGTTGCTAACGAAAAGTCCAATCGCCGAAGTCGTCCCCTGAGTAAGTTTTTGGCTCAAATGTGATCATGCTTCTTTCAGGTGGATCTGAAGGTAAGGTTAACTAGCCCCAGGTTCAGTAGGTTGTATATAAATAACGGAGCTTTCTATAATGTTTGCACACCCACCAGAGATGAGGATTCTGACATCGGTTGAATCGGTTGTTGGATAATTAAGTCCATCAAAGAGATAAGATCCTGGAGAGTCTGGTATACCCACAGTATCAATAAGCACATTATCAATCAAAAGAGTTCCTTGCGCATGATTACCACCATTCTCCCAAATGACTTCTATGGAATCAATTACCCTGTTTGGTACTACAGGAATACTATATTCGTCGCCTGGATATAGCCATCCTTGAGGGCATATAAGGGGGACAACGGAAATCCCAACTACTTGATTACAGTCAAAAATAATAGGTGAATGATCCAAAGTTTCGCCAATAATGCAGTTATTCTTAATCATTTTAAAGATAAAAGTTTCTTCTCCTCCAGCATATAAGATTCTTATTCTAGAACCTTCACAAATGTTTTTCAATTCTTCGCAAATACATGAAGTTCTAGATTTAGATGGTTTACAGTGACGTTTTTTTGCCATTTTAACACCGCCTGTCATCGATGAATTGTATGATATACTATTCATATTTTACTAGAGGCGTGCAGTTAACTTGTACGTTGGTAAAATGACTAAAGAAAGGAATAAAAGAAATAATAAGTTCGATATTCTTTTTATTCTATACACCATGAGGAGTTTTTGAAAATGGGAACTGATCAGAAAGAGATGACGATGAAAGCGGTACAAGTAACAGGATATGGCGATGTGGATAAGCTAGAGGTAGTGGATATTCCGATTCCTGAGCCAAAAGAACATGAAGTTCTTGTAAAAGTGAAGGCTTGTGCAATTAATAATACTGAAATCTGGATGAGGGAAGGGGCTTACGGCAAAGGCACCAAATCAGGGTGGCGGCCGGAAGGTGTACAATTCCCGCGGATACCCGGCTCGGACATTACAGGGGAAATCGTGAAGGTCGGAGGTTCGGCTCTTGAATCGATGCTAGGCAGGGATGTTGTGCTTTTTCCGTTTACGTCCAGTGGAGAAAACGGGTCTGAACATATTTCAGAAGATATGTCCTTCATCGGTTCCGAGTATGACGGAGGATATGCTGAATACGTTGTGTGGCCGGCAGAACTCTGTTTTGATATGCCTCTCTCCAGTTATTCCGAGAGTGCTGTTTTTTCAGTGAGCGGATTGACGGCATGGCATATGGTCAGCCAGATTGGGATTCAACCCGGGGAAACCGTCTTGGTTACAGGTGCGAATGGAGGGGTTGGATCGTTAAATGTACAGATTGCGTCCAATGTATTTGGGGCGAAGGTTATTGCTGTCATTGGTGACTTGGATGGAGAGGAACGACTGAAGGAATTGGGCGCGGCCCATGTCGTATCCTATCGCTCCGAGCATCTGGCAGAAGACATCCTTCAAGCAAATGGGGGGCCAGTAGACTCCGTGCTGGATGTTGTGGGAGATGCTTTATTTCACACCTCTCTTCAGGTTCTGAAAAAAGGGGGCAAGTTCTGTACATCAGGCTCTGCCGGGGGTCAGCAGACCACGCTGGATTTCAGGACATTGTATTTAAAACATATCACCATGTACGGATCTGTGCTGGGGACAAGGGCAGAGTTCAAAGAAATGCTGAAGGCCATTGGGGATGGGAAAATAAAGCCTGTCATCGATAAATCGTTCCCATTGGAAGAAGCAAGAGAAGCACAGGTATACTTCAAGAATAAGGGGAAGTTAGGGAAGATTTTATTGCTTCCGGAAGAGTAAATCGATTTGTGTATCGGCTATGTGGAATGACCATGGTGGGAGTTTATCACTTGAAGCCCGGGAAGCATTTGAAGAAAAGCCAAGTCCAAGTGGATTTGGCTTTTTTATGTTGTGCAGGATTTGTGTAATTTAAGGACGTTTTAACCGGTTTCAGGTTTTTCATTCAGCATAAAAACGATACATTCTTGAAAGATTGTCTCTGATTCCATTCACGCCTCTCCAATTCAGATACTCGGAAGGGGGTTCGAAGTCAGAAAGGAATGATTCCAGCGGGACCCTATTTTCCAAGGCTTCTTTTGATTTTTTCATCAAGAAAGATACATAATCGGATACTGTCTCAGCCAAATCTTTATTTCCGACATTCCCATGCCCAGGGACTAAGATGTCAATCTCCATTTCCTTTACGTGCTTCAGAATGTTGATGAAATCATCAGGGTTAAAAATGGGGACGTGCAGCTCTTCATTCACTAGATCACCCATGAAAGCAATGTTCTCTTGGGGCAAATACATGAATGTATCACTCGGGGTATGCCCTCCGCCGAGGCAGTGCAATTCCACCTTTCTTTCTGATCCTTCAATGATCAGCCTGTCTTCAAAAAGAACGGATGGCAGGACGATTTGCAAATGGGGTAAGTCATCCAGCACCTTTGACATTTCGTTATGCTGATTCGTCAGACTGGCTTTGATGATGGGATCTTGGGTGGAATGGATTCGGGTTTTCAAGTTAGTCAGATAGTCATTTGTTTCTTTTATTTCTTTCTCGACATCTTCCAATTTATTTTTTTCTTTGCACCATTCCTTCGTCAGGGACGTGGAAATGATAGCCGCATCACTGAATGCCTGATTGCCGAATACGTGATCCCCGTGGTAGTGGCTGTTGATGAGATACTTTACCTTTTTACCTGTGAGGGATTCCGCTTGTTTTCGTAACTCATGGCCGGCTGAAGGAGTGGTGAATGAATCGAAGATCAATAATTCATCACCAAGGTCCACGATCCCTGCGTTACTCCAGGCACCTCTGCCCGAGATTGAAATCGCGGCGTATACCCTGTCGGATAGTGTGTGTAGTTGAAAGAATTCCGTTTCTTTTATGAATGTTGTCAAGCTTGCTCCCCCCGTGTAACAATTTTGTTCTCTATATTATTTTGCATGGGGAACATGAACTCCTGCAAGGGTATGGAAAAAGGCCTGCCGCTGCGAAACCGGGAGGCAGACCTTTTTTCATTCATGACTTTTTTGCTTCGATCCTACAAGAAACCAAATCATCGCCAGGATCAGGATAAGCGAAACAATTCCTCCGCCTATGGATAGGGCGGGGTAACTGGAAAACGCAACGATGACGCCTGACAGCACACCGCCGGAAGCCCCGGCGAGTGCGACGAAGACGTCCACGGATCCCTGGGTCTTTGCGCGGGTAGCGGGATCGGTCGAGTCGACAAGGATTGCCGTCCCGCTGATCAGTCCAAGGTTCCAGCCGAGGCCGAGAAGGGCAAGCGCAATGGCGAGAGCCAGGATCGAATCCGGCGGTGCCATCGCAGCAAGGATCCCGGAAGCGAGAAGCGTAAGGGCAGATGCGAGAACCATAGGCATCCGTCCGATTTTATCAACCAGGATCCCGGTGATAAGTGACGGCAGGTACATCGCACCGATATGGATGCCAATGATCAGACCGATCTCAGTCAATCCGTGTCCATGATGCCCCATATGGACGGGGGTCATCGTCATGACGGCGACCATGACGATCTGAGTCAAAATCATGACGGTCGCCCCCAGGATAATGCCCCGCTTGTTTCGCGTGGAAGAAGTAGTCGCTTCAGCTGCGGTGCCGTCATACCCTGCCTTCAATGGAACAGAAAGTGCTTTTGCCACAAGGTATGGGTCTGGGCGCATAAGGGCGTATATGACGATCCCTGCGAGGGTGTAGGCAGCGAAGGCCAAAATGAATGGTCCTCCAAGAGGAGGGATGCCGATCGATCCGGCAAATCTGCCCATCACATCAACCAGGTTGGGTCCGGCAACCGCCCCGAATGTAGTCGAGACCATGGCGAAGCTGACCGCAGTCGCTCTTTGGGAAGGCTTGGCCAAGTCTGTCCCTGCATAGCGCGTCTGCAGGTTCGTTGCAGAACCCGCCCCATAGATCAGGAGCGATATGAAAAGCAGGGTGATGGAACTGGTGACAGCCGCAGCCACGGCCCCGATTGCCCCTATGCCTCCGATGATGAAACCGATGGAAAGACCGATCCGTCTTCCGTGGCGCTGAGACAGCCGTCCGACAAAGAGGGCGGCACCGGCTGAACCCAGGGTGAACAGGGCAACCGGCACTCCGGAGAAACTGTCTGTCCCGAGCATATCCTGAGCGAGAAGGGCCCCGACCGTTATCCCAGCAGCAAGCCCGGCGCCTCCAAAGACTTGGGCGATCATGATGATAATCAATGTTCGTTTATAAAGTGCATGTTGATGCTCCGAAGAGTCCTGGCATCTTGTGATGGCTTCTTCATTGATGGCTAAATTAGAATTCGTCTTCATTTGTTATTCATCCTATTCAAGGGTTTTAGTGAGAGATTATCAATCTTATATTCTCCTGAAAATTTATGTAAGTCTATTTCATTATATACGCAAGTGGGTATAGAGGGAAGGCGAGAATTTGGAGCTGGAACCACGGGGACAGGCCCCTTGTCCCACTCTCATTAAAGGCCCGTCCCTCGTCACGGTAAGGGATTACCGCAGTGAGGGACGGGCCTTTTGGTAATTGGTACTTAATGCTAAAATAAAGGATTATAATGGAAGTGACATTGATTTTTTTTAGAGAAAGGAAAGGGGAGCATGTTCAATTTTAATTATTCAGCCGATGCTGTATCCATAGGGTTGGATGCCGCTGTATGGGGGCTCATCGGGTTGGCAGCATTTATTCTCTATAAAAGACAGCAGGTGAAACCGAGGGTGTGGAAGGTGGTCGTGGTCATACTGGCAGGGCTGTTCTCATTCTCGTTCAACTGGGAGCTGTCGGGGACTCTGTTGAAGTTTCCTGTTTTACCGTTAGGTGTGTGGGTGTTGTATGGGGTTTTGAAGAGGGAGGAAGGAAGGTGGGACCGATACCGGTCGTTTGCCTGGCTAGGGTTTGCAGGCAATTTCATTTTTCTGGCGGCTGCCCTCGTATCGATGCCTCTTTATGCAATGGTGTATCCCGAGAGTGATGCAGCTACGCACATAGCAGATGCGGATCAGGCTTTCATCGTACGCGTTCATCCGTCAGGGGAAGAAGGGCAGATTCTAGATAGGGATAGATTAGTAGAACAGGTGCCGTCGATGAATCGGGAGAAAGTCGAAAGTGATGTATGGTACGAACAGATGTATTTGAAATCAGATGGCTATAAGAACAAGAATGAGCGTTTTCCTTATCAGGTTGTCGGAGTTTCATCGAAGTGGGGGAGCGGGATGGAACCGGTCATTTATGTGGAAGGGGACGGGAAGGGAGTCCTTATTTCCACTTCCCGCGAACAATATTATTTCAGGTTCGATGAATCGATTATAAAGGAGGGGGCGGCGAGATGACAGGGAAAAAGAAAGGATTCGTGATAGGAGGTTCCCTCTTTTTACTGGCAGGGATTCTTGCAATCTACTGGTTTAATTTTTCAGAACCTGCTCCTCTTCCGGGTGAGGAACAGATGATCACGGAAATCAATGAATTGCTGCCTGAGGCGGATGCTGGGGAAATCCAGGAGACGATCCTCGTCGGCGACAGGCATGCTGTCGCTCCTTTTATATCAAAAGAAGGAACCTATGGTGTCAGCAATTGGATTTGGAAGCAGCACGAATGGAAGCTTGGCACAGTACGGACGGCAGGTGAACCGAAGATATGGAAAATAGATCCCGATGATCCGTCGACTTATCGGATCGTATGGAATATTGATTCTTCAGAAAAAAGTCTCCATACGCTGGATTTCTATTTTATTAGGGAGAGGCACTGGTCCATTTCATACGATAAGCATCAATATGATCCAAGTATCCAGATGAAAAAGGAAGTCTCTTTTCAAGAGCATCCGTACGGGGTCATGAAGATTCCGGATGATTGGATTGCCGTGATGAAAGCAATGAACAACGGGAGTTCGGGTAGAGCGTCACCCTTGTTTGATGATTTTATCCTACAGCCTCACTTGAGTTTAGGCTGGATTCCGCTTGATGAAAACGGGGAGGAGACGTTTCCTGAAGGTGCGGTAAATGGATCGAGTTTTCAGAATGGGAACCTTAGGGAAGAGCATATGACGCTACTTAATTTGGAAGAGGTTGAGTGATGGGGGGATCAGTGGGTACCTCTCCCCGTACTGATGGATAGACCTTAAGATCATGAAGAATAAGTTATTAGCAGATTCCTGTTCAAAAGGGATCTGTTTTTTTTTCATTACTCTTATTGAATGTAAAGATGCTGATAATCTTTATAAAAATATATACTTGATAGAAATATATAATTATGTTAAATTTTTCCTATGAATAGAACGAGTCTAATTAAAGGTCACTTAGATATGTGTGTATTGTCCATTCTGTCAACGAAGAAAAGCTACGGGTATGAAATCATGAAGGAGTTGGAGGAACACCATTTACAATTGAAAGGAGTAGGAAGTATTTATCCAATTCTGACTAAGCTGAAAGAATCAGGTTTGGTTGATGATTCTCGTGAAATGACGGAAAGCGGGAAAGTGAGAGTTTATTATGAAATAAATGAGAAAGGGAAAATCGTTTTGCGGCAGAAAATAAGTGAGTGGCTGGATTTACAGAACGATATCAAAACGCTTCTTAAAAGCGGATCGGAAGGAGATGGGCTGGGGTGAATATAAACGGAATGACGATTCAAGAAAAGAACTATATAAACGAAGTGTTAGACGAGTTAAAACGGTATCACATCAGTTCGAATGATAGAAAAAAAGTAAAACAGCAGTTGATGGAACACATTCAGGTCTCCCGCGAACATGGACTTGATGGAATAGGGGAATTAGGGGACATAGAGACATTTGTGAAAGATTATATGGAGATCAACGAGATCGACCTCCATTCTCACATCAAAAGTATACAAACTTCAAAGATCGAAACAAGACGACCGATTGTGATTGCTCTCCTTGCGTCTATGGCTGCCTACCTCATTTCGCAGCTCATCTTCTCTCTATTCCTGACAGAATCATTCAGCCCTTTGAGGTCTTCAGATTATGATTACAATATCCTTTATCGAGTAACAGAACATTCATGGTGGAATGTCCTGCTCATCCTTACAAGTTTGACGATTTCTTTGTTTGCCGGCTCGCTGATTTTATTTTTACATAAGCGGAAGCTCAGGCAGGCGGGGGGATGAGTATGCAGAAAGTTCTCATCAAAGCACTAATCATATGTGTTCTTTACAGTGTCTTGATGCCTGCAGGTCAGGTTCCGGCAGCTGGGGGTGTGAGGGGTCAGCTCGATCGTTATATTGAATATTACTTGGAAGAATATCGGGTCCCGGGTGCATCGATCGCCATCGTGCGTGATAAGGACATCTTTTATTCTAAATCGTGGGGTGTCACCGGTGAGTCAAAGCAAAAAGTGACCACTGAAACTCCTTTTACAATCGGCTCCATAAGTAAATCTTTAACGGGATTGGCCGTCATGACATTGGTGGAGGCAAATCTCATAGAATTAGAAGATCCCGTCCAAAAACATATTCCCTGGTTTACACTGCAAGATAAAGATGAAGCAGCACACATCACCATTAAACATTTGCTTACCCAAACAAGCGGTATTGGCACCTATGCGGGTCTAGCCTTATCTGACCAAGAATCCGTGAGTGACAGTGCAATACGCGATCATGTAAAATCCCTCGCTGACGTTGAACTGAGTGCAGCTCAAGGGGAAAAGCACCTATATAGTAATGCGAATTTCTTAATTCTCGGGGCACTCATTGAAGAAGTGACGGATCAAAGGTTTGGAGAAAATGTGGAACAAAGCGTGATGAAGACATTGGGCATGAAGAATGCAGCCGCCGATCGAGATACTGCGTATGAAAAAGGGTATAGAAGAGGGTATCAGTCATGGTTCGGACTACCTAGGAAAAGCACAGTTGAATACGATAATGGAGGTTCTCCTTATGGATACATGACCGCTAGTGCCAAGGATATGGTCCAATTCGTAACTTTTCTCAGCGGGCGGCAATCCAATGATATGTTAAATAAAGAAAATATGGATCTTTATGTAACTCCCCATACTCAAACGGGTGAAGACAGGTATTATGGTTTGGGAATCCGTATCTCAAACCCGGGCTCAGAGGAGGAAATGATCTGGCATTCCGGTGCGACACCTGATTCACACTCAGAACTGTTCATTCTCCCGGAAACCGGATGGGGAGGAGTCATTCTTACAAATAAGAATAATGTCCTGGAGGAAGAGGGTCTCTACTACCTGAAGATGGGGATCATTGATATCTTGAATGGTCATGATCCAGTTGAGATCCCAGATCATACACCTGTCATTCAATCGATTCTTCTCTTATTTTCAGGTTTACTTGCAGTGTTATTCATTTATTTCATAAGAATCCTGAGGGCGGAGCGATTTACAAAAAGAGGAATATGGGGGCTGATGGGATCCATTTTTCTTGGCATCTCTATGTGTCTCATTCCGCTGCTGATTTATTATACACAATCACCATGGCATGCAATCAGGGTATTTTCACCGGATACAGCGCTTTTGGTCATTGGGGTGTCGTCACTGTCGGCATTGAATGGCATAGCATTGCTGATTATAACAATCAAGAATAATAGGAAGGTTCCTTTAGAGCGTCCAAGCAAGTTTCTATGATGTCTGCCCCCGCCAATGTGGGGGCAGAGTTTACTTTGGCTAGCGGATCGTCCTCTCTTCGTTTCATCTCTTCTGCATGTGGGGTCTCTCCCCGCCACTCAACTTCAAGCATTAGGAAATATGTATCTAGTAGTCTATTTTTAGCCGAAAACCCATCCGATTTCTCTCTGAATAATTTAAAAAAGACAAATTTATCTTTTACAAGCTTATATAGGGATTAAAATTGGCGGCTGGAATCTGCAAAACCTCGTTGAGGGACAGGATTCAAGCCACTTTTTCATTTTATAAGCCACATTTCAGGTTTACGAGCCAGATTTTAAAAATACAAGCCAGATTCTTGATATTCAAGCCACATTTCGATTATATGAGCCACTTAGAATCATTCTAATGCAAACCGCGAAACGAGGTGGGATCTGAACTTTTACGGTAAATGTGAAGCTGGGGACAGGTCCCCCGTGGTCAGTGCCTATAGGTTGAAAGAGCCAAGGGACCTGTCCCCATGACTCTTGAAACCAGTCCGCGTCCCTCTCTCGGCAACAGGAATCCAGTCTCCATATCCCTGCTCAAGCAAGCAGATGTAAAGCAACGGGGACATTGAACCGTTGCCATTTCACCGCTCCTAACCAAGTGGGACACCAAACCTGTCCCTATGTCCCACACGTTCAAAAAATATTTTGATAATTTTCTATAAACTCTATTGATTCCAGAAAAAACCTGGGCTATAATAACATCAACGAAAGCGCTTTCGATGAAGAGGAGACAACGATGGTTACGATTTATGATTTGGCGAAGAAGACTGGTTTTTCGAGTACGACAGTCTCTAAAGCTCTTAACAATTATTCAGATGTAAGTGAGAAGACGAAGAAGAAAATCCTCGAGACGGCAGCTGAGATGGGCTACCTTCCGAATGCCCACGCGCAGTCGTTGTCCACGAAGAAGTCGTGGACGATCGGTGTGATGTTCGCAGAGGATAATGAGGTGGGGATGAAGCATCCTTTCTTCAATGCGATCATCGAGAGTTTCCGCAAGTTTGTGGAGCGGGAAGGGTATGATTTGATCTTTGCTTCCAGGAATCTGCGCAAGCGGGATACAAGTTATCTGGAGCATTTCCTTTATCGTGCGGTTGATGGGATCGTGGTGATCTGTTCCGATCCGCAGGACCCTCAGGTGCAGGAGATGATCAACAGTCATGTGCCGATCGTCGTGATCGATATGACAGATCAGAATTGCAGTGTCGTCTACTCGGACAATATCGAGGGTGGAATGCTCGCTGTGAATTATCTTCACTCATTGGGTCATACAAAGATTGCTCATATTTCGGGGGATCCCGACATTGATGCAGGGGCCCAGAGGATAAAAGGTTTTATGAAAGGCATGGAAAACGTGAAGCTGCCGATCCGGGAGGAATACGTCGTGAATGGCGGATTTTTCTCCATCGATGAAGGAAGAACGGCGATGAACAAACTGCTCGAACTAGAAGACTTGCCGACTGCGGTGTTCGTATCGGGTGACCATATGGCGATTGGTGCCATGGAGGCCATCAAGGAGAAGGGCTTGAGGATTCCTGAAGACATCTCCATCATCGGCTACGATGATATCGATATGGCGGCGTATGTGTCTCCGAAACTGACGACTGTCAGGCAGGATACAGACCGTATCGGGGCCAGTGCCGGGCAATTATTGATTGAACAGATGAATGAAAAGAAGAAGATGCTGACAACGGACATCATTCCGGTGGAGCTCATCATCAGGGAGTCTTGTACATCCATAAAATAGTGCCTGGCATCCAGGCACAACAAAATTTTTTAGGTGATTTCGAAACCGGTTTCGGAAACATATTCCAGCTGTTGATTTCCGTGTGAGACTACACTGTCTTGCAGGGAAATCAACAGCGGCATCCATGATTTTTTTACAATTATTACCGAAACCGATTTCGACCACATATATTCACAAAGGACAAAGGGGGATAACAATGAAAAAGTTTCTAGCATTATTTATGACTGCAGTTCTGCTTGGAGGAGTACTGGCCGGCTGTTCCGGAAGTTCCGAATCATCTGGCAGCAAAGACAAAGACAAGGATGTTGATTTGAAGGTTTGGTCGTTCACGGATGAATTAAAGAAACCGATCACGACGTTTGAAGAAAAGAATGGGGTTAAAGTGGAACTGACAATCGTTCCGATCGCGGACTATCCGACGAAACTTAAGCCGGTTCTTGAAAGCGGTGTCGGAGCACCAGACGTATTCACGGGTGAAATCGCATTCCTTAAGCAGTGGGTGGATGCAGGTTATTGGGAGAACTTATCTGAAGATCCATACAACGTTGAAGAAATCAAAGATAAATATGTTCCTTACGTATTCGATTTAGGAAAAGACAAAGATGGAAATGTAAGAGCGCTATCATGGCAAACGACGCCTGGTGGAGTCTTCTACAGAAGAAGCATCGCGAAAGAAGTACTTGGCACGGATGATCCAGCGGAAGTCGGCAAGATGATGGGTTCCATGGAAGAAGTGTTCAAAGTGGCTGAAAAGATGAAGGAAAAAGGATACAGCATGTTCCCGGATGAAGGGGCGATCCGCTGGTTTGCGCAAGGAGAGAATCCTCAGCCGTGGGTGAATGACAAAAACGAATTACAACTGACAGATGAAAAAATCGAGTTTTTAGACCATGCAAAAACACTTCGTGAAAACAGCTATACGGCTCTTGCAGGCGAGTGGTCTCCTTCATGGTTCGAAGGCATGGATAAGGCGATCAAGGTAAAAGAAGGCGGTAAAGAAAAAGAAACTCAAGTATTCTCTTATGTCCTTCCAACATGGGGACTTCACAGCGTATTGAAGACAAATGTTAAAGAAACAGCCGGTGACTGGGCTGTCACAAGCGGACCAAGCCCGTATTTCTGGGGTGGAACGTGGTTAGGTGTATACAACAAGTCTGAGAACAAAGAACTTGCGTATGATTTTGTAAAAATGATGACACAAGACGATGAATTCCTGACAGAGTGGGCAAAGGAAACAGGAGATGTCCTTGCTTACAACCCGGTAACAAACGCAATCAAGGATGACTTCAGCAGTGAATTCCTTGGCGGACAAAATAACTATGAGTTCTTCCTTGAGCAAGCAAAAGAAATCGAGCCAGGCATCGTGACGAAATATGATCAACAGCTTGATACATTCTACGGAAATGCCGTACAGCAATATGTAGACGGCAAGAAGTCGAAAGAAGACGCAATCAAAGAATTCTATCAAAAAGCACAGAACGCGTACCCTGACTTGAAGGTACCGAAAAACTAATTTTTATTTGATGGCAAGCGGCGGGGTTACTCTGCTGCTTGCCAAATCTTAAATCATGAAGGGGGCTAGGGGAATGAAAAATGTGAATAAATACGGATATTTCTTCATTGCTCCGTTTTGGATCATTTTCCTGATCTTCAGTATTTATCCCGTTGCACTGACATTCTACTACAGCTTTACGAATTATACCGGAAGCGGCGTTGCGGAAGTCGTCGGCCTTGCGAATTATAAGCGTTTACTTACCGACACCTATTTTGTCGAAGCATTCTTCAACACTTGGAAGATCTGGGGAGTCAACTTTGCCCTGCAGATCGGACTCGCTCTTATTTTGGCATTGATCTTTTCTGATATGAGAATGAAGATGAGGGGACTCGCCTTCTTCAGGTCGATCTTCTATCTGCCAAATTTAATCACCATCAGCTCGGTTGCCTTGCTGTTCGGTATTTTACTAGATTGGCAGCATGGCTCGTTAAACATGATTCTATTAAACATTGGTCTTATATCAGAACCGATAAACTGGCTGAACGAGCCAACCACGGCTCAGCTCTCCGTCTCGCTCATCCTCACATGGGTGTGGTTCGGACACTCCTTCATCGTCGTGATGGCGGGGGTATCCGGCATTTCGAAAGATTACTATGAAGCGGCTCTCATCGACGGGGCAAACCGCTGGCAGACATTTACGAAAATCACCCTTCCGCTGTTGAAGCCGATTTTACTGTATATCATGATCACTTCGCTGATCGGGGGACTTCAATTGTTCGACCTTCCGATGCTATTGACGGACGGAATCGGTTCACCGGATGGATCACTGAATACGATGGTGCTGTATTTATACAACCAGGCATTCAAGTATAACAATTACGGGTATGCTTCTGCCGTAGCCTATGGGTTGTTCGTCATCACCTTGATCTTCTCGGCGATGGTCTTCAAAGGAATGTACGGAAAAGAACGCAAACAAGCAAGGCAGGTGTAAGAGATGCTGGGAAAAACAGCCGTTGAAAAAGAAGTGCAGTTCGAAGAGGAAGTAAAGGATCCGAATCCGGGTGTCCTGCCTCAAGAAACGAAGGAAAAAGATAAGAGCAAGATCATCAAAATCATCATCTACATCGTGCTGACCTTGATGGCGATCGTCTGCTTCATCCCGTTCTTGATGATGCTCGTCAATGCAACGAGATCAAATGAGGCAATCTTGTCCGGCTTTACACTGCTGCCGGGCACTGCCCTGATGGAAAACTACCGGACGATGATGGAATACGTCAACATCTGGACTGGTTTCAAGAACAGTCTGATCATCTCCGTGCTCGTGACGGTCCTGTCGGGATACTTCTCGGCGCTGACCGCGTATGGATTCGCTTTTTACACATTCAAGGGGAAAAACTTCCTGTTCGTCTTCATGCTCGTCATGATGATGGTGCCGGGGCAGCTCGGCTTGATCGGATTTTATGAACTGAGTAAGAACCTTGGGATCCTTGATACATACATCCCATTGATCGTACCGACGATCGCCAGTCCGTTTGTCGTGTTCTTCCTGAGACAGTATATCCAGACGACGCTTCATCCGAGTCTGATCGAAGCAGCCCGCATCGACGGGGCTAGCGAATTCAAGATCTTCCATACCGTGGCGATCCCAATCATGATGCCGGCCGTTGCGACCATGTCCATCTTCACATTCATCGGATCATGGAACAACTACATCATGCCGCTCGTCATCCTGTTCTCACCTGAAAAATACACTTTACCTGTATTGATGGGATTCCTGAAAGGATCTCAGGTGGCACAGAATCTTGGAAGTATGTACTTGGGAATCGCGATATCGGTCGTGCCGATCATGATCGCCTTCCTGTTCCTGTCAAAATATATCGTCAACAGCATTTCAGCTGGTTCAATCAAAGAATAAGAGGAAGCACGTGGAAGACTCACGTGCTTACGTAAGAGGGGAAAAGAGGGGCCGGTTCCCATGTTGCCTGAGCAGCAGAATCGGCCCCTCTGAACCCTGTATAAACAACTAAAGGGGAGAAGACATGATGAAATTTGATAAACACTTTACGTTCGGAACCGCAACATCCTCCTATCAAATCGAAGGGGCGGCAGCAGAAGGGGGCAGGACCCCGTCCATCTGGGATATGTTCTGTGACATCCCGGGAAGAGTATACAAGCAGCATAACGGCGACGTTGCCTGCGACCACTACCACCGTTTCGAAGAGGACGTTCAGCATATCAAACGCCTCGGCGTCGACACCTATCGCTTCTCGATCGCATGGCCCCGGATCTTTCCTGAGAAAGGTAAGTACAATCAGGAAGGCATGGATTTTTATAAAAGATTGGCAGCGCGCCTGCGCGAAGAAGGAATCAAGCCTGCCGTTACACTATACCACTGGGATCTGCCTCTCTGGGCCCATGAAGAAGGCGGCTGGGTGAACCGCGAGTCAGTAGAATGGTTCCTTGATTATGCCCGTGTCTGCTTCAAAGAACTTGATTCCATCGTTGACTCCTGGATCACGCACAATGAACCATGGTGTGCCGGATTCCTCGGCTACCATCAAGGTGTGCACGCACCTGGGCACACAAACATGGACGAAGCAGTCAAAGCCGTTCACCATATGCTCGTGTCCCATGGGAAAGCAGTCCAGATCCTGAAAAAAGAATTCGCATCCGAAACGGAAATCGGCATCACACTGAACCTGTCACCGGTTTATCCGAAGACGGGTTCCATTAACGATCAACTCGCTGCGAACAATGCGGACGGCTACTCCAACCGCTGGTTCCTGGATCCGGTTTTCAAGGGGGAATATCCAAAGGACATGATGAATTTGTTCTCGAAATATGTGCACTCCTATGATTTCATCAAGGAAGGCGACATGGAAGCCATTTCTGTCGAATGCGACTTCTTCGGCATCAACTACTACAGCCGCGGAATCGTCGAGTTCAGTGCAGCCACTGACTTTTTACACAGAGGAGCCTTTTCTGATTATGAGAAAACAGGCATGGGCTGGGACATCGCGCCGAATGAATTCAAGGATCTTATCCGCCGCCTGAGAGCGGAATACACGCAGCTTCCGATCATCATCACGGAAAATGGCGCGGCATACGATGACGTATTGGAAAACGGAAGAGTCCATGACAAGGAACGTACGGACTATGTTGAAAAGCACATTCAAGCGGTTTCCGACCTGAATGAAGAAGGCATGAACATTTCAGGATATTACCTATGGTCCCTGATGGATAACTTCGAATGGAGCTTCGGATACGATAAGCGCTTCGGTATCCTGTACGTCGACTTTGATACACAGGAGCGAATCTGGAAAGACAGTGCTTACCGCTACGCGGAAATCATCCGCGATCACAAAAAGAGCCACTCGTTGAAAGAGGAGATTGTTCAATGAGATTTAACACAGCAGAAGTGATCCTTACTGCAAAAGATACAGGAGACCGGCTTTCTGGAAAGGAGCCGGTTTCCTTTACGAAAGGGCAGGAGCCTGCCGGCACCCATATCGAGCTTGATCCCGGACGTACCTATCAGGAGGTGATCGGGTTCGGGGGCGCGTTCACCGAAGCGGCGGCTTACAGTCTGTCTAAGATCAGTCCTGAGAAGAGGGGTGAGGTCATCAAGCGCTACTTTGATCCTGTTGACGGCCTCGGTTACCGGATGGGCCGGACGCATATCCACAGTTGTGACTTCTCACTGGAGAACTACACGTATGTGGAGGAAGGCGACACGTCCCTCGAGAGCTTCTCGATCGAACGCGAGAGAAAGCTCGTCCTCCCATTCATCCATGACGCGATGAAAGCTGCCGGTAGAGAGTTGTCCATCGTCGCATCCCCGTGGAGCCCGCCGCCGTGGATGAAAACGAACGGTGAAATGAATCATGGCGGCAAGCTGCTGCCGGAGTATCAGCCGGTATGGGCAGAGTATTACTCGAAGTACATAGACGCTATGAGAGAAGAAGGGGTGGCGATCTGGGGACTCACGATCCAGAACGAACCCGAAGCGAAGCAGGTCTGGGATTCCTGCCTGTACACAGGTGAAGAAGAACGCGACTTCATCAAGAATCATCTTGGGCCTTCCCTTGAGCGGAACGGCCACGGCGATGTGAAGGTGATCATCTGGGACCATAACCGCGATGTCATTTTCGAGCGGGCACAGGCGGTATTGTCAGACCCCGACGCTGCGAAGTACGTGTGGGGAACTGGAAATCACTGGTACGTGTCGGAAGAATTCGAGAACCTTTCAAAGGTACACGATGCCTTCCCGGATAAGCATCTCATTTTTACAGAAGGATGCATCGAAGGCGGCGTTCAGCTTGGCGCCTGGCATACAGGCGAACGTTACGCGAGGAATATCATGGGTGACCTGAACAACCACCTCGAAGCATGGATCGACTGGAATCTTGTGCTGAATGAAAAAGGCGGGCCGAATCACGTTGGCAACTACTGCGACGCACCGGTGATAGTGGATACCGTAAAGGATGAGGTCCATTATAATAGTTCCTTCTATTATATCGGGCATTTCAGCAAATTCATCCTGCCTGGAGCCCGCCGGATCTGGAGCAGCGTGTCCAGTGAGCGTGTTTCTGCCACTGCTTTTGAAAATGAGGACGGAAAGGTTGCAGTTGTCGTGATGAATGCGAATGATGAGGGGGAAGAAGTTTCAGTCGGCTGTGGAGATGCAGCGGTGAAGTGGAATCTTCCGAGGCATTCGATTGTAACGATTGTCTTAGAGTAATGTTTGTAAGGGCAGTCCTTGTTGTGGGGGCTGCTTTTTTTGTGCAACCATTTCGGTATAACCACTCACTGCTTCCCTCTACTGTCAATATAAAATACATATTTTAACAATAATGACACAATGTTGTGCCTGTATTACTAAAAAAAGGAAAAATATCTATACAGCCTGCACTTTACTACCTATATTTAAGATGGGGATGCTCTCAATATGCATCTGGCCAAACGGATCCTAAGGGGGAGTCACATGGATACACAGATGATCATCTCACTCATCATTTTAATTACACTCGCTGAAGTCGGTGCAGTCATCCTGTATGTGAAATACAAAAAGGGGGACACCACCGAAGGAAATCCTCTCATCACCATCTTGAAGAAAGAATGGGTCGTCTTTTATTATGCGTTGTTCAAGTGGAAGATAAAAAAGGACGACGTCAATGGCGTCCGTACATATGATTACCATAAAGGTTCGAACTACTTCTGGCTGTTCATCGCGCTCCTTCATGAGCAGGTGATCGAAGCGATCGTTTTCCACATCTACCTGAAAGAGGTGGATCCTCTCCGCGCAAATATCCTCGTTGTGCTCCATGTTTACAGCATCCTCTACATGCTTGGGGATTACAATCTCGTTAGAAATTCACCCATCCTGTTAAAAGGGAACCATGTTTTGATGAAAATCGGGGCAAGGAGGTCACTGCGTTTCCACATCGGAGACGTTGCAGCCATCCAGCCTGCAAGGACCCAGTATCGTAATAACGGCGGTATCATTCATGAAAAGAATGTCTTTCATGTCACCGCACTGCCGAGGGTGTTGACCCGGATCTTCGGCATGATCGATGAACTGAAATATGAAATTGTCTTTAAAGAACCGGTTTACGCACGTGGCTATTTCGGCCAGAAAAAAGAGGTGCATAAAGCCTTGATTTATTTGGAGGAACCGGATTCTCTCGTGAGGGATCTTCAAGAGAGGGCTGACCGATACGATGAACGTGAAGAAGTGGAAGAGGAACGGTTAACCGCTGCTGCTGTCGAAGGGAAAAGGGCCCCACTGATCAACTGGAAGGTATATTTCAGCCTACTGTTCCTCAATGTACTGGGCGCATTGGCGATTGCCCCTTATGCGATGGCCAGGGAAAATCTCCACGAGGTCATGGGACTCGGGAAGCTGTCCTTCACCCTGTTTTACGTTGTGCAAGTTTTATTGGAAGCGGGCATCCTGTTGTTCATCGCCTTGTGGCTCATGAAGAAAGTGAAGCTTTCCGTCCCGGTCATCGAAGCATTTTTCACGAAAAGCAAGCCGCTTTATTCTTTTTACAAAAAAATGGTTCAGTCCGCCATGTACGGAATCCTTGCCGGTGTGGCCATCAGCATCTTCAGCCTGATCGTCTCAAAACCACTAGGTGTGGACAATTCCTCATTGAATGAGCCGGCGTGGTGGCTCGGCACCCTGGGATCATTCGGTGCGGCCGTGAATGAAGAGTCAATCTTCCGGTTGTTCCTTATCACACTCATCCTTTGGCTGTTCTTGAAATTCACCAAAGGGGCGGTGACTAAACCAAAAATCTGGACCGCCATCTGCATTTCATCACTGGTATTCGGGGTTATGCATTACAGCGTAGCCGCTGCCAACTTAGAAATGAGCGTCGGGATCTTTCTCAGCATGCTTGTGATAAACGGGATCGGTGGACTCGTTTTTGGGGCGCTTTTTGTATTCATGGGACTCGAGTTTGCGATGATTGCTCATTTTACGGCGGATCTTGTGCTCCATGTGGTGGGGCCGCGGGTGGTGGAATGATTGTTAAAAGTGATCGAATTTCTTAATGAACGTTAGTGAGTTCCCTCTCTGAATTTGTCTTTGGAGTTTGTGTCAGCATTGTTTGATCGTTCTCCTTTTTTCATCATAACAACCCTTAAAATTAAAAAGTATGTGATTGATACCTAAAAAACGGGACAGCAAACCTGTCCCCATGTCCCAAACTCTCCGTTTCCTGTTTAAGAACATCCTTTTTCGTGAAAACAAGATATGTGGATAAAACTATATGAGCAATAGATTACACAAGAAAACAGGAGGAGTTATATATGAGTACAAATAGAACGGCAATCATCACAGGAGCAAGCAGCGGGATCGGCCAGGCGACGGCCAAGGAATTGGCTTCGAAAGGGATCACGGTCATGCTTGCGGCTAGACGGGAAGAGCGCCTCAAGGAACTTCAGCAGGAGATTCAGCAGAGCGGCGGCAAGGCCTTCTATCACGTGACGGATGTCACAAATGTCGAGGAAATGGAGCAGCTGGCCAAGAAGACGAAGGATGAGTGCGGAAGCATTGATATCCTGGTCAATAATGCCGGATTGATGCCGCTTTCGTTCATGAATAAATTAAAGATCAAGGAATGGGATCAGATGGTGGACGTGAATATCAAGGGTGTCCTCTACGGGATTGCGGCCGTGCTTCCGTATATGGAAGAGCAGAAATCGGGGCATATCATCAATATTTCTTCCGTAGCGGGACACAAGGTGATGCCGGGGAGCGCGGTGTACAGTGGGACGAAGTATGCGGTCCGTGCGATCACCGAGGGGCTGCGTCAGGAAATGAATGCGTCTCACAATATCCGCACGACCATTATATCTCCGGGTGCCGTGGCAACGGAACTGACGGAAACGATCACGGACGAGGATGTCCTTGATGCCTTCAAGCAGCAGGAGTTGAAGCCGCTGGACAGTGAGAACATCGCGAAGTCGATTTCGTATGCGGTTGAACAGCCTGAGCACGTCGATGTGAACGAAATCATTGTGCGCCCGACTTCACAGGGAATGTAGTTTTTTAGGAATTTGATAATAAAAAGTTTGTTTTTGATAATAAAACAGGATTTTTGATAATATCATATCCGCTTTTGATAATAAGTAAGGTATGTCCCTTTCAAATAAAAGAAGGCTGATTCCCCGCTGTAGTTTTAGCCGGGAATCAGCCCATTTTTTAGCTCATGCTCTCTGAATCACCCGGCATTTCCACTATACTGCCGGTTAATGATCCCATCCTCAGCCTCCCACTCAATTCTGTTGATTCCGTTCTTTTTCACGATTACCTTCAGCTCTTTTTTAGAGCGTTTTGCGGCTTTGGCTTTGATGGTCCATTCTTTTCCGTTCCGGTTAAGCTGGAGGATGGCTGGTTGGTTCGTGCTGATGAATAAGCCATCTGGCGTTTTGAACGTATCGGCATTCCAAAAGACTGCCTCTGTATAGTGAAGTTCGGTGTTTTCAACGGCTTGCACATCGGAGTCATTGCGAATGATATCAATGGGGGAATCGTTTTTGATCGAGTTGAATTCCTCTTTCGTCGCACCGGGTACGACGATATATTGATAGCGTTGATTCTCCGGTTTGTGCCCGTGATTGATCCATAACCCCAGTACCTTTTCTTTGATCGGGGGTTCTTCTTTATATCGTTGATTGATCTTATTCCAGCCCGCTTCCCGTTTGTTCAGCATCAGATGGATGCGGTCGTTGTTTCCGGGAAACAGGTATCCGATGCCGTCGTGATACACCGAGCTTGGTTTGTCGATGGTTTGGTGAGTCGGATTTTCCAGCTTGGAGGTTTCGGATGTTTCAACGTGCTGGTTCCAGATCCGCTGATCGATGGTCGTGACGATCGGCTGCCTGCTGTTGGATTGGATCCCGGCTCCCAGTGCCACAATGGTGTCCTGGAAGAAGAACCATGATTTCTTTGCTGATAACTCTTTGTAGTTCATGTTCATGGCAGAGACCCCATTCTTCCCATCACTGAACATGAACGTTTCATTGTTTTCGCCCGAAAGCGGCTCATTCTTTTCATCACTGTGGACGACGGTGGTCCCAGGGATCTTGCGCCAATCCCAGACAGGGAAGATTCCTGCATATCCATTGCCTTTCAGATAGAAAAGAGCGGCACCGTCGGCCATATGACGATTGTTGATTCCTTCTCCGTTATAATACGGCTCGCTTGACGTCATTTCCTCAGGGAGAACGCGCACGGAGCTATAGTAATCCTTTTGATGATGAACCATCAATCCTGATTGTTCGTACGCTCTATTGCCGGCGAATGGGGGACGCTTGCCTTCCAGTCGTTCGATCAGACGATTGAAATCATCACTCCGGTTGGTCGGGAGCTTTTCCATCATCCTGGCGGCGGCCGCAACATCGTGCAGTTCATGATCCTTCCGTGTAATCCCTCTTCCCAGTGACGTGTAGTCGAATGTATTCCCGGTGATGAACCATTGAATGCCATCCAGTATAAAGTGAGATAACAATTTATAGTCATCAGAGGAGAAAGAGTAGGGTGTACCGTGCACGAAGGTAAACATCCTGGCCGCCTCCAGGGCATAGCGTATCCCATACGTTCCGGTCTGAACGGATTGTTCATGTTGATGAAAGGTCATATCAGGCTGGATTCCGATACTGCTTACCTTTAAAGAATCTTCTATGGACGAAATCGCTTGATTGATCCGCTCGGGATCTTCTTTCAATAATCCAGTGATATAGTTCACTTTTTCCGCTTGGATCAAGTTTAACCCCCGTAATGGAGGGGAGTCGGATTCCGTATAAGTCTGAAGTAATTCCACAGAATCGACCTCGGTGCTTTTGGGCAGTTCCTGATCCATCAGGAAGAGGACATTACTCAAGAGCATAGGAATTCTCAGCCTGTTCCACCACCAATTTTCAGCTTTTACAGGATGATGATTCCAATACTCCAACCCTGCCACGATGTCGTTTTTTAATTTTTCATCATGTCGGCCAGAGCGGTAGGCTTTTGCCATGGTTTCCAAACGCTCCAGGTGAGAGATGGTTTCCCTTGGATTCTCAGCCTTCTTGGTGTACTGAATATCAGAGAATTTGCCTTCACTATCTAGTTTCTTCTCTAGAGAAGGTATGTCTGGATCGCTGACAGAACCCGTCAAGTAGGAGGTGTATCGTTGTTTCAATTGCGGCAAAGGGTCCTTTTGAGGCTTTTCCTGATCAGAGTCAAGCGTCAAGAGGATCGTGATGACCGCCATGAGAATGACGGAAAGTAATATGAACGTTCTCTTAGTAAACATGTGCATTGGTCTCACCTGTCATTCTGATAGTATGTATTCATGGTAAAAGGTTAGTTCTAAGCTATCATACTTAAAGGGGCCGATAGGACTCCAGGCCAAAATGACAAACGGATGTAAAATAACCGTTGGCATATGACAATGTAAAAAGGTTTGTTACAAATTGGGAAGAGCAGTAAAGGCTTCGTTCATAAAAAAATAACTTTACGAAGGAAGTTATTTTTTTATTATTTGGCCTCAATCCCATCGCTTGTCAGCCGGTCCACTTGGTCATATGTATTACCTGAGAGGGTCAGTGGGTTGACTTGTGCAACGACGTTGATTCCATAGCGGCCATTTTTGAGTGTATTATCCTCGATGGATATAGTGGATAATTGACTACTGCCATCGAAGCCTTTGTTGATCCGGATCACATCCGATGCCGGGGAAGATTCCCGGTTTGCTATGGAATTACGGCTGACAGTTATGTTGTTTCCACCGGCAATGTCAATGGCTGCAGAATATCTGCCAATGCCGCCGATTGTATTTTCGGTAATCTGGACATTGTCGCTATAGACCGATATGGCAGACCACATATCATACTCGTTGGTTTCTTTATACGTGTCATAGAGATTATCCAAATGAAAGCTGTTGTGTATCCTGTTGTTTGCGATGGTCACACCGGGTGACTGGATTTTGATGGCACGTTTATGGTTTTTCTCGAATGTATTATGCTGGATGGTGACCCCAACGTCGTCTTGAAATCCTTGAACGACAATCCCGTCTCCATCATCCTTAGGTCCGATTTCCGATATCGTCGAATGCTGGATCGTGATGTTCGTGCTCGGCGGTTGAGTAGGCAGGGCAGGGCTGATGAGAATTCCTCTGGCAACCTTATGGTTCCAGCCCACATTGGATGAAATATTTTTGGCAAACACATCCTTGATCGTAAGATGATCGAACAACACATCCTGAACTCCGCCCTCAACACGGATGGCAATAGGTGTTGACGTTGACAGCGGGGAGTCATCGGGCTGACTGAAATGGGCCAGAGTCACATCCGTCACCGTCAGATTGCTTGTCCCATTCATCACCGTCATCCCTCGCAGGAACGTATGATGGCCATCTATCGTCAAGTCGTGGACGTTAATGTTCTCCCCGTAAAGTCGAACCATCGTATCCCCTAGTCCATTTGCTTTGATGACAGCCTTTTCTCCATAAACTTCCGTATTCTGTTTAACGGTCAGCGTATCGGTGATAAGGTAGGTGCCCTCTGGAAAAAAGACAGACCGGTCCTGCCCGTAATAGAGGGCTTTTTTGATGGCGGCCGTGTCATTTGTTTTTCCATCACCGACTGCTCCATATGATTTTACATTGATGATTTCATTGTCCGCAGCCATGTAGGTGGAAGCTCCGGCGATACACAGTATAAGCATGGCAGCAACAATCAATCCTTTACGTTTGATCATGACGCATTTCCTTTCTTTTTGAATAAAATAGGCATGATATCCTCCAATAGTATCGGGCGGATATGAACCTTTTTACACAGAAAGAAAGGATTTGTTAATATTTGCCTATGGTGATGGAAGAAAGAAAGCAGCCATAGAGACTGCTTTCCGGTCTATTATGCGGATGCTTTTTGCTCCGGCTGAACGGCTGGCTGGCGTTTCGTATTCTTGATCTTCGGGACCGGGATAATGAATCCGCTCAGCGGGATGATCTGAAGAATCCGAATAAACACCGATGCAATCACCATGACGGCCAGGAACATCAGTGGAACATATTCTGCCTGCCAATAGGTTTCCGGAAGATGGCGGGCAAATAAATAAAGGATCATCGGATGAATCAAGTAGATTCCCATGGAATATTGACCGATGACGGTTAACGTCTTTTTCACGATGTTTCGTTTAGACAGCAGAGGGTATATTCCTACAACCGCGATGCAGAGGGCAGGAATGTTCACGAGATTCGTCAATCTGCGGTTGGATACGTATCCTTTCGTTTGGTATTCAAAAACGGCTCCGGCTGAAATCAACAGAATGACAGCAAGCATTTTCCACGAGCGTTTCGTGGCAAAGCCCACAATCTCTTCCCAGAAGTACGCCATAAAGCCTCCAAAGGCGAAATAGAAAATCCAGATGGGCATAAAGGATTTGCTCGCAAGGAATTCTCCAAGCTTTCCATCGATTCCCGGATTGAAGCCATATAACTGATAGCTGATCAATAACGAGATGAATGTGAAGATCAGCAATAATGTCTGCGTCCGAAAAATCTTCTGCAAGAATGGAAAGAGTATATAGAATTGAACAACGATCGCGACGAAATAGAGATGATAGAATGAATCTCCCGTCAGTACCTTGGTGATTTCATCGACAGGGTCCCCGAATGTTTGTTTATCATAATAGTAGAGAAGGTATCGATACGCTGCACTCCAGATGAGAAACGGAATGACAATCTTTGAAAATCTCGATTGCAGGAATCGTCCCAGTTGAAACCCCCGTCTCTTTACCTGATAAAAGAGCAGAAAACCAGCGATGACGGCAAAGATCGTTGTACCGAATCGGCCGTATTGATTCATGAAATAGGTGAAAGAGTTCCACGTTTCATCATTCATTCCATAATTGGTTGCGGATACGTGAACGCCTACCACCAATAAACAGGCAAAGGCGCGTAAGAAGTGGATTTCGAAAATATATGTTTTCTGTGATGGTTGACCTCCTGTTTGTGGAGCCATGTTCGATTTCCTCCTTTGATGTCAGGAATCTATTCAAGATCAAATTTTTATTGACAAATGGAATAATGATGATAAATTGATAGAATGTTTCTAATTATCGAAAATAAATATCCCTCTGTCCTTGATGAAAAATAGGCTATAAACAATGGTTCTTTTATACCGATATATGATGTACAAGGAAAAACTGGTCTTTTATCATTGGTGGAAAACAATGAGTAAAAAGGATCATAACAAGGTGAAAAAGCGAGTGATCAACATGTCTGCATTTTTTGATATCTTCCGAAACGTTTACCATTTTATTTATATTGGCATCATGCTAACCGGCTGCGTTTTTATTTATTATCAATTGTTTAAGAAACGAAAAAACTAAAGGCTTCGATATAACTTAGAAAATATATCATCGATGAATTGAATATGTTCATGTTGATCATCTTGTAAAAAGGTTTCATTCAACAAGCCTGCCAGTTCACTGCAGGATGAGACATCGGTGTTCTTTAAAAATTGATGCCGTGACTTTTTCATCAAGAATTGAGTGCTCTCATCACTCAGGACCGTCAACACTTGCCGATCGATTGGAGTGTTCGGATCAAGCCTGTGTACCAATCCTGCATCTTCTAAATACTTCATATTCTTTTCCTCTTGGCCAGGCAGTACAGAATGAACGAAGGTCGGAAGCATTTTCTTGATGGCTTCTCCCATCGTGATTCCACCGGGCTTTGTAATAAGGACATCAGCCCAGTTGTATAGGTGATTCATCTGCTCTGCTTCGGCAACGTACGAAATTCCTTTTATATTCGGACACTTTAAACGTTGAACATGCTCAAACAGTTCCTGATTATGACCACAAAGGATGGTATAGTCAATCCGGCTGGACCCGCTCTTTGAGACAAGGGATTGCAAGGAATCCCCCAATCCGAGACTTCCGCCGCCCACGAGAACATGGAGCTTATCATCCTTCTTCGGTGGCTTCCCCCTTTTAAACGTATCATTCGTCAAGATCCCTGAAATGAGGATCGATTGCGGATCCACGCCTTCGTCCACCAGCGTCTGCTTCATCTCGGCAGTGGGGACGATGTGCATATCAACGTGTTTCTTACCCCAGACCCCATTAATGAAGAAGTCTGTATAGACATTGACGACTGGAGCGGTTTCGATTCCATAGCTTTTCAGCTTATCGATCAGCAAAGAAGAGAAGCTGTGGGTACAGATGATGACGTCCGGCTGTTCCTCCTCTAAGAGCTGCTCCATCTTTTCCACGAATAGTGTTTCATACAGAGAATGCATGAAGGACTTGTCTTTCTGAAAGAAAGAAGTGTACATCCAGCTGTAGGCTGCCGGCCATTTGGTGATCCACCGTATGTACAGCTGAGAGATGAACTTCTCGAGTGATGAGCTCGTATAACTGAGAAAATCGATTTTCTTGCATTCGATTGCCAGGTCTTGTTTATGAAAGGCTTCGATTAACGCATCGGCCGTTCGATGGTGACCTGATTCCATCTGAAAGAGAGGCAGAAATAGTACGCGTTTCATGAATCATTCCTCCAGGGAAACCGTGTTTATAGTAATTCGGTCAGCTTCTTTTTAAGAGTTTTCTTAACGGGAACAACACTGGCTGCTATCCCGATCAGTATAGAGATGCACAGCCAGATCAGGCTGCCATTCAGGGAGACGCGGGGCTCTATCGAGAAATGGAGCAAGGAATCTCCGAGCTTCCAGCCGAGCAGCCAGCTAAGAGGGTAGGACATCGCGCAGGCTAATCCCCAACCCATCAGCGCGACGATGATGCTCTCCCCGATGAACAATCTGTAAATCTTTGCATTAGATCCTCCGAGGCTTCTCATGATCCCTATTTCTCTTGTCCGCTCATAAATATTGATGCTCGCAGCAATCATGAGATTAGCAATTCCTGCGATGGAAAACACCCAGCCAATACAGGCAATCGTCAATAGGATGAGTCCAATGATTTCCTTCGGACGTGCATTCATATCCGCGACCGTTTCGGATCCTTCTACGAGCACTCCGTTAGAAGATAATGTGTCTTCCCCATCATTCAGAAGGGAACGGACATCTTTATGTCTTTGTCCTTCCACCAGCAGGCGATTAATGGACTGCTGGCCAAGCCATTGCTGGTAGGAGGTTTGTTCCATGTAAACAGCCGGGCCTGTAAGTGAGCTCTTGATGATGCCGGCGACCCGCCATTCCTTGTGGTCCTTTCCGATCTGTAATGGAATGGTGTCACCGGGGGAGATTGGCCCGATTTTCTCTGCCAGCTCCGTGTTCATCACGATTTCATCAGGGTGCTCCGGATTCAGCCATCGGCCTTTTACGAGTTCCGGCCGGATGAATCTTGATGATGCCGGAAGTGAGTACAGTAACGCATTTATATGATCAGAGGAAGAAGGTTCCATCACCTCTGTGTTTCTTTTTGTCCAGCCTTCCACGTTTTTGACTCCATCCATTTCTTCCGCCAGGGAAGTGATGTCATTCTTGGGTAGAGGACTGCTGACAGCCCATTCCACATCGTGCTGCCAAAAACCGTCCATCTCATTCATGATGTGCTCCAGGGATTCCTGCATGGTGAAGCAGGCAATGATGACCGCTCCTCCAAAGGAGAGCATGATGATGTTCATGATCGATTGGGATTTCTTCGTTAACATGTTCCGAATGGACAGAAGGGACAGGTGAAAGATACGCTTCCGGCGCTTGCCCGCTTTCTTCATGTGCAGTTGTCCCGAGCCCTGCAATCCTTCCACGATGGGAGATGATATCAAGGTCCTGACAGGTACGACCGCACCGAGAAACGGAATGGTGAACGATAGGATGAACAAGCATATCGCAAGGGACGGTGATATCCATTCTGTAAGTTCAGTGCCGAAATTCAATTCTCTTCCCAAAAAGGAAACGAAATAACGTGATGCCACACTGATGATCGGGATGGACAGCGTACTGATCAGCGTCCCAATCAGGATGATCAATAGAAGATATTGCTTCCAAAGATGTGAGTATCCTGCACCAATCACCTTTTGAATACTGAGGGAATAAACATCCTCCGATATGATACGTTGGAAAATATGTACGATTAAAATGAAACCAAGAACCAGTGCAAACATCCCAAGAAGAATAAAGAGATTCAATAATGATTGAACGAGCGTTTCCCTGATGAAAAACGTCTCGGAAGAGGTTTCACTTCTATAGACCGTGATTCCGTTCTCTTCAAGGGACTTCTTCAGTGATTGAACCACATCTTTCTCGGGATAGCCGTCTTCGACCGTAATTTGGATCAAATTCCTGGATAGAGGGATGTTCAGTTCCTCAGCAGCCGCTTCTGAAATATAGCCATAACCAATTCCGCTGTATTTCGTCGGAATCCTTGAATGATCTTGCACGACACCGGCCATGGACAGGGTGGTTCCTTCTGGATGAGCAGGAAGGATGATGTCCATTTTTTCATGCATGTCAAAACCCGTGTCTTTGGCAGTGGATTGTTCGATCCAAATGGTTTGTTTCGTCAAGGAACTCCCGTCGATGAGCTTCGTTTTGTTTATGTCGTAAAGGGAATGGGGGACGACCAGCAATTGAAGATTCATATAGTTCCCATTCAATTTGGCCCGGCTTCTGACCTGAGTCTTCGCTTCCGCATGCTTCACTCCCTCAATAGAAGAAACAAAGTCTATTTCTCTTTCAAACAGGCCGGTATAAAGGGTGATATCGGCAATGGCCGATGTTTTTTGACTTGTTTTCAGCAGCTCTTGAAACAAATATTTCGAGTTTACGAGAGTTCCAATGGAAACGAGGCAGAACAGTAAAGAACCCAACATCAATAACGCTTTTGTTTTTTGTTGAAAGAAGCTTCTCAGGGCGAGTCTTACATAAATCGGCATTTCATTCACTCCCTCTTTTAAGGGGTTTCATAGACGGATCCGTCTTGAACATGCAACCTTCTTGTGACCTTTTCATAAAAATCGAGATCGTGCGTGACGAATAGGACCGTCTTTCCTGAATCGGCAAGCTCCTGAAACAGATTGAATATGTCCTTGGATGTTTGGGAATCCAGGTTACCCGTTGGTTCGTCTGCCGCAATCATCGGCGGGTCATTGGCAAGTGCCCTGGCAAAGGCGGTTCGTTGTCTTTCCCCGCCTGACACCGATCCCGGAAACTTATTCGCCTGCATGCCCAAGCCCATTTGCTCCAACAGCTCCGATGCACGCTGCCTCTTTCGCTTCCGGTTGCCTGCGAATTCCATCGGGAGCATCACATTTTCGATCAGAGTCAGAGTTGGAATAAGATGAAAGGATTGAAACACGATCCCGACATTTTTTCCTCTCCACTTTGTCAGGGCCCTGTTGGAAAACCCGGCAATATCCTTCCCATCTATCTTAACCGTACCGGATGTGGCAGGTTCGATGCCGGCAAGAATATTCAATAAGGTAGATTTGCCGCTTCCAGATTTCCCGAAGATCCCGACTAATTCTCCTCTTTTCGCCTCGAATTGAACATCCTTCAATACATACTCCTGGTGTTCTCCGTTAGGAAATTGTTTTGATACATTTTTCACCTCTATCATTGAATACCCCTTTCAGGTAAGAACTCTCCCCATATATAGCACCCATTCCGGAATCCTGCAACAGAGGTTTGGAGTACCCGAAAGAGAAGCATGATACTTTCTTCACGAAGATTTCGTCCCTTTCTTGACAGATATTAACTTATTACGGGGGCTGGAATGATAAAAGACGGAGTCCAAATACTTCTTATTTGGATTTAAATGGTATTTAAAGCGCATTCACAAAAGAACGTTAGCCCGCATGTCTCATTTTTCGACAAAAATTGTTTAATAATTGTTAAAAAAAACATGAAAAGAAAAAAATAGAAAAAAATCAAATTTTATCTTCTTGGCATTATTACAGGGGTATGTCAGTTGTAAAAGAACGGACGAACGTCTGACCTCTTAAGGTCTTTTATGAAGTATGTGGGAAAAGATCGGGCTCATTCGCTGAAATATTACAAACATTTCACAATATAAAGGAACCGTGAACACGGAAAATGATATCGCTTCCAATGTTATTCCCGCCTGTTTTTCTTCTGTGAAATGAAAGAATAGTGAGAAAAGTCACGGGGTAAATCGATAGATTGTCAGTCTTTGACGGCTTTATTACGATCGGTGTGTGAAACTCCTGTTACGGAAAAGGGAAACGGGGAAAGTAGCGAAAGCAGATACACAATACCTATATGAGAGGAGAATTTGAATGGCCAAACTGGAACAAGAATTACCAGGCAGAAAGGAGAATCCCGTTCTGCACACACAGAAGAAACTTTCTTCGAAAGAGAAAACATTCGTTATTACATTGTTTCTATTTACCGTCTTAGCCCTATTCTATGTTAACTGGACAGCTTCAGATAAGTTGAACTTAACAATAGGACTATACGGAGCCGTCATGATCAGTTACCTATTAGGAAAAATGCTTTTATCATTTAAATACCAAGAGATCATGGGTGATCCGCCTGACTTGAAGGTCTCTGTTGTCATTCCTTCTTACAACGAAGAGCCTCAAGCGGTTTTAGGGACAATCGAAAGTATATTGAAGCAGGACTACCCGGTTCATGAAATTTTTGTCATCGATGATGGAAGTAAGGATGTTTCTGCCTATCACGCTGTTCAAAAACTGCATCAAAATTTACAAGCAGGGGTGGGAGCGACCTTCTCCCAATTGAAAAAGGAGAACCCATCCTTCCACATGCCGAATCTCATCGTCCACCGCCTGCCAAAGAACCAGGGGAAGCGCCATGCACAAATCTGGGCATTTGAACGAGCGACGGGGGATGTATTCATTACAGTGGATTCAGATTGTACCGTATTCCCGAATGCGGTCAGAGAGCTATTGAAACCCCTCAATGACAAAGAAGTCGTGGCAACGACGGGACATGTGAACATCCGGAACCGTACGGATAATGTCTTGACCCGATTAATTGATATGCGATATGACAATGCATTCCGGGTTGAGCGTGCCGCTCATTCCGTTACCAATAACGTATTGGTTTGCAGCGGACCACTCAGTGCATACCGACGCGAAGTCGTGATGAAGAATTTAGATCATTATGGAAGTCAGACATTCCTCGGACAACAAGTGCAGCTCGGAGACGATCGCTGTCTCACGAACTATGCCATCCGGGAAGGCAAGACTTTATACCAATCTACTGCCAGATGTATCACGGATGCACCAACAAGTCTGAAAACATTGATCAAGCAGCAAAACCGCTGGAACAAATCATTCTTCAGGGAAAGCTTGATCGCACTTAAGATCGGACTCACGAAACCAAATGTGTTTGTATGGGTCATGCTTGAAATGTTCCTGTGGCTAGCCTTTGGAGTGTCATTGATCTTTGCGATTTATTATACATCGACAACGATGGGATTGATCATGCTCGTTTATTACATTGCCTACGTGGTGATCAGTGCTTATGCACGAAATGTTTTTTATGCTTACAAAAGGCCGTTCACGTTCCTGCTGGCGCCGATCTATGGAATTCTGTTCCTTGTGATCCTTTGCCCGATGCGCTTCTGGGCTCTATTAACACTTCGCTCCACTTCCTGGGGTACCCGCGGCTAAAATAGTCCGCATGCATAAATATTTGAATGTTAAAGGAGATGTTTTAAATGAGAGTCCGTAAAGCAATCATCCCTGCAGCTGGTTTAGGTACAAGATTCCTTCCGGCTACAAAAGCACAGCCGAAGGAAATGCTTCCCATCGTAGATAAACCGACCATCCAATACATAGTGGAGGAAGCGGTGCAATCAGGCATTGAAGATATTCTGATTATCAGTGGCAGGGGAAAACGTGCGATTGAAGATCATTTTGACAAATCCTATGAATTAGAAGAAACGCTCTTAAAGAAAGAGAAATTAAGCAGATTAGAAGAAATCCAAGGCATTTCCAGCTTGGCGAACATCCATTATGTCCGTCAGAAGGAACCGAAAGGACTAGGGCATGCCATCGGTTGTGCGAGTCATTTCATCGGCAACGAACCATTTGCCGTATTACTCGGGGACGACATCGTCAAGTCTGAAACCCCTTGCTTGCAGCAAATGATCGACGTATTTGATAAATACCAGTCATCCGTATTGGGCGTACAAGAGGTCCCTGTTGAAGATGTATCCAAGTATGGAATCATCGCGCCGCTCGATAACCGGACCCTTGATGAAAACCTGGTCGCCATCTCTTCTGTTGTGGAAAAGCCGAAAGTGGAAGAGGCGCCGTCCAATTATGCGATTATGGGACGCTACGTGCTGACGCCGGACATCCTGCCGATCCTTGAGACGCTGCCTCCTGGTTCCGGCAATGAAATCCAGTTGACGGATGCTATCAAAATCCTGAATGAAACACAGCATGTATTGGCGTATAATTTCTCTGGAAAAAGATATGATGTCGGAGATAAATTCGGCTTTATCAAAGCAACGATCGATTTCTCCCTGCGCCGTCCGGACTTGAGTGAGAATGTGAGAGGTTATCTGAAAGAGCTTATGAACGAACAAGAAGGAATCTCCAACTCTCCGGGTATTCACTGAAACCTTTTAGCATACAAGAATGAACCATCTTTTTTCGAGGAGGAATAATGATGAAAATTGCGATTATTGGAACGGGATATGTAGGTCTTGTGACAGGTGTATGTCTGGCGGAAATCGGTCATGAGGTCACGTGCATCGATATCAATCCAGATAAGATCGACCAGCTGAAGAAAGGCATTTCCCCTATCTATGAACCGGGCTTGGAAGAGCTGATGGAGAAGAATCGTGACGCCGGCCGCCTTGAATTCACAACCAATTACATCATTGGTCTGAAAGATAAAGAAGCGATCTATATTGCAGTCGGTACCCCGCAAAGTGAAGACGGTGCAGCCGACCTGAAATATGTGTTCAGCGCTGCCCGGAACATCGGCCAGAACATCACGAGAAATGTGGTCATCGTGACAAAGAGCACGGTGCCGATCGGGACGAATGCAAAGATACGTCAATTGATATTGGCCAATCTTGAAGACAACGTCTGTGCAGAAGTTGTCTCCAATCCTGAATTCCTGCGTGAAGGATCGGCCATCGAGGATTCGTTTAACGGAGACCGCATCGTGATCGGATCAGACAATCTAGAAGCAGGGGACATCGTGGAAGAAATCAACAAGCCATTCGGGCTGCCGATCATCCGGACAAGCCTTCACAGTGCAGAAATGATCAAGTATGCAGCGAATGCGTTCCTGGCTACAAAGATTTCGTTCATCAATGAAATCGCCAATCTCTCTGAGCGGACGAACGCCAATATCGAAGAGGTTGCCAAAGGAATCGGAATGGACACAAGAATCGGAAACAAATTCCTCAAGGCCGGTATTGGATACGGAGGTTCATGCTTCCCGAAAGATACACAGGCGCTTGTGAAAATATCCGAGGAGAGAGATCATGATTTTCACTTATTGAAGTCGGTCATCACCGTCAATGAAAATCAAAAAACTTCTCTTGTGAGAAAGGCAAAAGAGCGCTTCGGCACCCTGCTTGGAAAAAAAATCGCCCTATTGGGACTTTCCTTCAAACCTGAAACAGATGATATGAGAGAAGCAGCCAGCATCTCCGTCGCCCGCGAACTCATGGAAGAAGGAGCAGAGGTGATCGGATACGATCCAATCGCCACAGAGAATGCCAAACAAGTCCTGCCTGAAGAAGTTCAGTATGTGGATCAAATCGAAGAAGCGATCAAGCAAGCAGACATCGTCTTCATCTTGACAGAGTGGAAAGAAATCGTGGAGAAAACGCTCATCCTCTCCAATCTGTTCATGGAAAAACCAATCATTTTCGACGGACGAAATTGTTATACCAACGAAGACCTATCGAATCTTGAGATTGAATACATCTCGGTTGGTAGGGAAGGCGTCTCAAAGGTGAGAGAAAGACGAGTCGCCGCTGTGATGTAAGGTGGGTCATGGGGACAGGTCCCGTGGCTCTCATGAAATTGGATTACTGATTGTATTTTGTCGTGTTTGATCATAAAAAATGATGATAGGTAACAAGCCCGGATTTGTCTATTGCTGATAAATGGTAGGGTGTGTCCTTTACGAAATAAAAGGAAGGCTGATTCCTGGCTGTCGTTTTAGCAGGAAATCAGCCTTTCTTTTTGTGTTTTTTCTTAAAAAATATCAAATTTGTCTTTTACAAGCTAAGATACGGGGGAAATCCCACAGCTGCTATACGTGAAACCCTGCTTGGCGACCGTAATCCAGCCACTTTGGAAAAATACAAGCCAGATTTCAATTTTTTAAGCCACTTTCGAAAATTATAAGCCAGATTTCAATTTTTTAAGCCACTTTCCCGCTTATTCAAGCCACTTAGAATGATTCTAATATAATCACGACTGCCTCGGAACTTCACCTAGTCCCGCATCGCCCCTGCTTCACGGGATGTCATTGCACCCTGTCCGGCATCCACATCTTTTTGGATCTGTTTCTTCACTTCCGCTGCATTCGTTCCCGCAAAATCCGGCTTCATAGCTGAATCCAGTTTTTGATTGGGCTTCTGATTCTGTTTCATGATTGTTCACCTTCCATTGTGGGTTTAGGCTTTTAGTATGAACGGAATGGAAAGTGGATATGCGCTCCGGGACAGGCCCTCTTACGCCCAGATAATATTTAATTAAAGGTCAGGTTGATTGAAGAAGGTTTTTCTAAGTAATGTGAAGAAAAGAATAGTAGATTGATATGGTTAAGGTAGGTGAGTAAATGATTCATTTTTTAGGTACGCCAATGCTAGAAACGGATCGATTAGTTCTAAGAAAGATTGAACGTTTAGACGCTCAACGTGTATTTGACCATTGGCTTAGTGATGATCGCGTAATGGATAATCTTATAAAAGGTGCACACAAGTCCGTATCGGAAACAATTGAGAGGGTAACAGAAATCGTACGTAATTATGATTCACAAGAGTTCTGTTATTGGGGTATAGAACTAAAAACAAGTGGTGAATTGATTGGAGCAATTGATCTCTTCAATTTTGATAGCCTCACTGAGAATTGCGAAGTAGGTTATTCGATCGGTTACAAATGGTGGAACAAAGGGTATGGCACTGAGGCCCTGAGAGCTGTCATTGATTTTGGCTTTAGACAGATGAACATTCACAAAATATCAGCAGCACATAATCTTGACAATCCAGCCTCTGGAAAGATTATGCGTAAGATTGGAATGGAACAAGAAGGCACGATTAAGCATATGATTCGCAATGCTAAGAATCATTATAAGGATTGTGCTGTATATGGGCTTCTTCAGGAAGATTATTTAAAAATTGCGAAGTAATTAAATAATATCTTTCATGATTCAAGGGGGCAATAACTGAAGATCAGCTATATGATCCGGTATTGCCCTTCTCAAATTATCGGGAAGAATGATACCTTCTATTTTAGACGAATGATCATTTTAAACAAAACTTACACGAATACAGGTATTGAAAATAACAGGAAGATAGGGGGGATGAGATATGAAGATCAATAGAATAGATCATGTGAGTATAAACGTAAATAATCTTTCAGAGGCAAAAGCGTTTTTTCTTGATTTAGGACTTGAAGTGCAAGCGGAGTGGGAATTGGATGGAGAACAGTTGGACAGAATAGTTGGGCTTAATGGTGTTAAAACGGAATGTGTAGGATTGGGGATGCCAGATGGTGAGGCATGGATAGAGCTGGTCAAATTTTATACACCTTCAGATGAAAAAGATATTCAGCAGCCTTCTGCAAATACGCTGGGTATCCGACATATCTGCTTTGCTGTTGAAAATATTGAATCGATTGTTGCAAATTTGAAAAAGAAGGGAACGGAAATCTTTAGTGATATACAGCAATATGAAGAAAGTTATAAGTTATGCTACGTTCGTGGTCCAGAGGGGATCATTTTAGAGTTGGCGGAGAAAATCAGATAAAGTTTTAATGAGATTTTAAATGATTTAGATATCTAATTTTAAAGATTTTTTCTTAAAGTATCGGGTGCATTACTGGAACAATGGTAAAGCTTTTTTTCATATTCAAGTAAAGGGCAAGTTAATCTAACAATCGATTCAGAAAAATATAAGATAAAAAAGGAATTCACCTCAAAAAAACGGGGGATTGCAGATGTTTGATAAGTTTAATTTTGACTTAATTTATCGGGAAAAAAATAATTTAACCCCTTTAGTGGTGATGATGTGTGGTGTTGCTGGTTCTGGAAAAACTACTTTCTCACAAATATTAGAACTAGAAGGTTTTGTACGTCTTTCTATTGATGAAGAAATATGGGCAACTAATGGTCGTTGGGGGATTGATTTCCCAATGGGAAAATTTGAGGAATACAGAAAAGATGCAGAAAGTAAATTACGTAACCGTTTAGTAAATCTAATCCACGATAAACACCAAGTGGTGATTGACTTTAGCTTTTGGGACCGTGTTAGAAGGAACCAGTATAAAAAACTTATTGAGGATTCAGGCGGTAAATGGAAACTGATTTATTTAAAAGTACATCCAAAAGATTTACGTGAACGACTAAAACTGCGTAACAAACGTTTTGATGCAAATTCCTTCCCTATTTCAGAAGAACGTTTAACATCATATCTTAATGGTTTCGAAGTACCAAAAGGTGAAGGAGAAATTGTAATAGAAAATTAGGAATTAATGAGAAAAAGTAAATTCTTTATTGTTATTAAACAATAGGGGACTTTAATGAATACCTCATAATAAAGAGGCACTGCAATATTATTTTTTGCAGTGCCTCTTTACTCTTTATTTACCCTCATTCATCCTTTTTCCATTTCAAAACTGTCTGCAAATTCAATTGCATATATGCTTTGTCTCCGGCTCAGCCGAGTGGGTTATGTTTATGAGGGTGTCGTACTTTTATTGGTAAGGTAGATATGCAGGGACGAAAGCATAATGATGATCCCGTTCAGGATATAGAGCGCTGTAAAGACCACCGCTAAAATGCCGGCGCCCCAGCCGCCTTCATCAAATATGAGTACAAAGAATAAGGTGCCGAAAAAGATGACTGGAGTGAGCAAGAGGAATAGGACACCTGCCCACAGGCGTCTTTTGATATTTCCAGCCGATTTCTTGAATGCAGCAACGTTGAGCAGGACAAATACGAGTACCTCCAGAACGATCGTCAAAAACAAACCTAACCCGTCTGACATTCACCATTCACCTCTTGGTTGGAAAATACATACAATTTCAGTTTACCATACTAAGAGTTTGTACGTTCATTCTGTTTGGAAAAAAGTACAAATATAATAGAGTGAAATACTAGAAAAATATGGTATAATGATTATGTTGTTTTCAAAAAACATTCTTTGTTAAAGGAGGCGTTCATGATGAAAAAACATTCTGCATGGAACAAGAAGGAACAAAAGGGGATTGCGCCTCGTTAATGAAGATGAAGCGTTCCCCTAATATGAAAGGGGAAAATAAGATGATTGTAAGATTAGAAGAAATCAATTCAGATAACTGGTATGAGTGCTGCGAGCTAACATTATCAAAAGAACAAGAAGCGTTCATGGAACCTAATGCGGTGTCCATTGCGCAGTCGAAATTCGAACCGACACTTAAGCCGTATGCCATTTATTGCGATGAAATAATCGCCGGCTTCCTGATGTTCAATTCGGTCAAGGAAGAGCTTGATGGATACTGGATATACCGGATTATGGTGGATTGGGCCCATCAAGGCAAAGGAATTGGAAAAGAAGCAACGAGATTGATGATCGAAGAAATGGCGAAGCTGCCTGATGCAGACAAGCTTGTTGTGGGGTACCATCCGGATAACAAAGGGGCTCACAGCCTGTATGAAAGTTCTGGGTTTGTCGACGAGGGAGACCGGTTCGGCAGGGAAATGGCTGTCATTAAAAAACTATAATCAAGGGACGGTCCTTCAGGGAGGGGCCGTCTTTTTTCAGCGGAAAAGTGAACAGTAAAAAAAATAAACAAACTGCCTACTTGACGAAAGATTTGGCCGCTTGCTATAGTTATCTTAACACCACCGTTTCGGTGGAAAACACGAATAGTAAAGACTCCAAAGGGGAGTAGCTTTCAAGTGTGTCGTCATTCCGTGACGGGTTCCCGTCTCCGGCTCACTTGGCAACAAAAATGTTGCTTGCGAGACCTTTGCCTTGTTAGGTAAAGGATCTCTTGCATATATAGTGCGAGGAAAAAAAGACCTTTACCAGCCGGTAGAGGTCTTTTTCTATTGGAAAAAGGAGAGGTGTCCCCATGGGGATGTAGAGAGCTGAAGCAGGTCGTAAAACGTTCATTAAAGTCACTGGCCATAAAAAAATGAAAAGAGGGATGATCGTTGGAATGGTCATTATTACTGGAATATGGATGGGTCTTAATGATCCTGATTGCGCTGGAAGGGGTGCTGGCTGCGGATAATGCGCTGGTCATCGCCACCATGGTCCGGCACTTGCCGGAGGAGAAACGGAAGAAGGCATTGTTTTATGGTCTGGCGGGGGCATTCCTGTTCCGATTCGGTTCCCTGTTCCTGATTTCCTATCTGGTGGACATCTGGCAGGTGCAGGCAATCGGGGCGGCGTATCTGCTCGGGGTTGCCGTATACCATCTGGTGAAAAAGCACGTACTCAAGAAACATGTGGAAAAAGAGAAAGAAAGAAAAGAACCAAAGGGGTCCGGCTTCTGGTGGACAGTGGTCAAAGTGGAAGCGGCGGATATCGCGTTTGCCGTTGATGCGATACTGGCAGCCGTTGCCTTGGCAGTGACGCTTCCTGAGACAGATCTTCCCGCGATCGGAGGACTGGACGGAGGGCATTTCATCGTGATCTTGCTGGGGGGCATCATCGGCCTCGTCATCATGCGTTTTGCGGCATCTGCGTTTGTCGGCCTCCTGGAGAAGCGTCCCGGGCTTGAATCCGCTGCCTTCGTGGTCGTCGGCTGGGTTGGCGTCAAACTTGCCGTGTACACGCTCGCTCATCCATCCGTTGGGATCATCGCCTACGAATTTGCAAAGGGCCCGGTGTGGAAAGGGATTTTCTGGGCTGTCCTGATCATGATCGGGATTGTAGGATGGGTGAAATCCAAGCCGAAGGAAGAGTGATAGCGTAATATAAGGGCACAGATGACATTGGTATAAGGAGGGAGGTGGTCTGTCCCGAGGCAAGCTGAAGATGCTGGAGGAGAGGCCCCATCTCTGTTATGATTTTTTAGTTTAGTAGGTAAAAAGACACATGTATTCCAAGTTTCCCCCTAATAAAATGATGAAGAAACCTATTGATATGTTTAGAGAAGGGGAAACTATGAACGAACTTACATTACGAAATTTGATGAAGCAGCTGCACAGTCCTGATTCTGAAAAGCGGTTTGATGCCATGGGAAGTTTTTATGAATTGAAAGAGAATGATGACCTGAAAATCCGGGTTGAACTGTTGAAGGATATGGTGAAGGCAGCCGGTTCTTCTTTTCCTGAACGTGTAGACGGCTGGGATAATCCTTCTCTTTGCCTGATTGATTTTGTCTGTGATTATCCGATGCCGGAAATCATCGATGAGATTGTTCTCCACTTTGATCAGTTGGATCCGCATGCGAAAGTCCGGGCCCTCGAATGCCTGTTATTGACGAAGGATGAGGGGATTTTTCAAGAGATCCATGACAAGACGGTCCAATTGATCCTTGAAGAGGAAGTCGAGCTTCCGATCGAAGAGCTATGTGAGTTTCCGGTGCTCCTGCGTGGGATTGTGGATAAGACGTTTGACAAAATCGAATCATCACATTATAAATTTATGATCTATGAATTCATTGCGGCCATTAATGAGTCGGGGGTTGAGCACGGGTATAAGCGATCAAAAATCTTGCCGGTGCTCCTCGTAGACTATAAACAGCTGAGGGACGAGTATCAATCGTACGATGCCGAATATCAGCCCAAATTTGTATATAAATCGTGGAAAGATTCCTACTTCCTGCTGAGATATCGAATCAATATTGTGATTGGATTGATGAATTATTATTTTTCCGAAGAGGCAGAGGAATGGTTGAAAGAGGCTGTTTTGTTCAATGATCCGAGGATCAGCAGCAATGCGGCAGGTGTCTGTATAAATAAGAATATCCATGTGAGCGGGGACATCCTTGAAAGGCTATCTTCCAATGTGGAAAGTGCAGAAATGATGTATTGGGGGCTAGCGGAAAGCAAGAAAGAGCACTTATTTCCGGTAAGCCCTAAGCAGCCTGTTCTGGCAAAGTCACACCTTTTCAGCCATCTCGTATTCCTGAGTGATGAAGAAGGGGAGCATCTCGGTATCTATCCGGAGAATATCCAGGTCGTTGATTCTGTCGACACCGTCAATTCATACGGCCAGCCTCTCCGCTATTATCTCATGAGCTTCACGCAGGACGGAGAAGAGCTCGCGGCGTGGACAGGCGGATATATTCTGGAGGAAGAAGATGACGGTGCGGATTTATGGGAAGGCACTTACACCGATTTCGAACCTTTTCATGACAAATCTGTTGAAGAGCACAAGCAGCTGTTTCTGAAAAAGCGCGAAGAGGATCATCTGGAAAGTGAACAGGCGGTATATTATGAAAGTTCACCAAGCCTCTCCAAAGGCTTATGGTTCTTCTATGCGCTCCTGATCAGCCACTGGATCCGGGTCTTCATTAACGGGATCGATGAAGAAGTGTTCATTTCCATCGGTTTCACCGTTCTTGGCGGTATCCTGACCATCTATGAACTTTGGAAGAAGAAGCGCAGTGCCGTATCCATCGTCGGCAGGGAGTTGATCAAGGTGCAAGGGGATAAGAAGGAAAGCATCCCTCTTCAGGAGATCAAGAAAGTCACCTATGATAAAAAGAAAATCAGCATCTTCAACAAGGAGAATGCTCTTCAACTGACGATTCCGGTACGCTGGGTGGAGTATGACCACTTTTATTATGCAATTGTTGAGCGTACGAGCCATTTAAGGGATCAGCCTTATATACAGGAATAAAACGGACGGGGCCTGACCCCCGGTGCACTATAGCATACGTGCACCGGGGGTTAGGCCATTTTTCACAAGAAAAAACCTCCTTTCCCACAAAGTCATAAGGGAAAGGAGGCTTATATTTCTTATCACTTCACAGTCGGGAAACCGAATCCCGAAGCGATGTCATCTCCTGGAGCGGCATGTAATCCTCCAAGGATGTCCTTCGCTTTGGCTCTGTTTTGAAGTTCATTTCTAAGGTCTGCGTTGGAAAAGGACGGATTTTCTGCCCAAATCTTCGCTGCAAGTCCAGACACATGCGGGGTCGCCATCGAAGTACCGCTGATTGTATTGTAGCTTCCATCATTCCACGTGGATAAAATATCTCTTCCAGGTGCAGAAACTTCTACATCCTGTTCGCCAATCACATAATCCCCGTCTGTAGTAGGATTACCTCTTGAAGAGAAATCTGCGATGCGGTAGGTTCCGTTTTCTAAAGTATTCTCAAGGGCTGCCACTGCAACTGCATCTTTAAGGCCGCCCGGGTATCCGATCGTGTTTTCATCCGGTCCGGAATTTCCTGCTGCCGCTACAACCAGCGTGCCATTATTGTAGGCATAGGAGACGGCTTCGGAAATCAATTCGTCCTTCCCATCAGAACCGAGCGACATGGAAATGACGAGATTCACGCCAAGGCGTTTCCCTTCATCGGACGCATGACGAATGGCAGCAGCAATGTCATCTGAGAATCCCATTCCCGTATCGCCGAGAACTTTATAAGCCCAGAGTTTAGCGTCCGGAGCCACACCATAAATGCCTGTTCCTGTATCGCCCCCGTCAGCAAGCACGCTGCCAGAAACATGGGTGCCATGACCGTGCAAGTCATAACAGCTTCCGTCTTTCAAAGGAAAAAGAAGGCCGGTGAAATCCTTGCACTGTTCTGCGCGATTCTCTAAGTCCTGATGATTGATTTTTACCCCTGTATCAAGAACTGCGACCCGGATGTTGTCGCCGCCGTCTGTTGCTTGAATGGA
Organism: Rossellomorea sp. NS-SX7; assembly: GCF_052828565.1. Classification (NCBI taxonomy): domain Bacteria; kingdom Bacillati; phylum Bacillota; class Bacilli; order Caryophanales; family Bacillaceae; genus Rossellomorea; species Rossellomorea sp. NS-SX7. The sequence continues at coordinate 538,455 of NZ_CM128249.1, forward strand.
CGCGTCCTCATAGATCGCTTCGATTCCCCAAGGTGTCTGATCATCCGGGGATACAGCATTATTCGACCCGCCAAACAGTTCCAGCTTCACCTCTGACACTTTTTCGACGGTTAGATTTTTGTTGTTTTGAAGAGCTTCATACTGACGTTGATTGACACTTGTTGAGAACGTCTCTTCATCCAGGTCCCATCTCGTTCCGTATTTGGCTTTCGCCTGTTTTTTGACATCCTCTTTCTCCGACTGTATGTACACCCTGAATGTTTCCTGTCCCTTGTCACCAGTTTGTGACTGTGTTTCTGCCTGAACCCCGAAGGATGGCACCATTAAAGCGGCACCAAGAAGGAGCGAACCCAACCATTTCGATTTCTTCTTCACGTTTTTCATCCTCTCTATCAATTGGAAAAGTTTGAATTTTGTTACAGTTAAAAACTAACAAATAAAGGTGTGGGTGAATATAGGTGATTTATCCTGTAGGAGAAGGAGGTGATTCAAGGGTTGGGAATATTTGATTCGAGAAGACGGGTTCGTTCGTCCTTGTTTATGTTAATTCATGTAAGTTTGATAGCCTTATAGTAGTTCGGGAAGGGGTGGGGGTATGGACTGTATATACTGGAATAATGGAGAATTATGGGTATATTCTTTTGGGAATACTTTATGGGAAGATGGTCATAAAAAAGGGGCCTGCCCCCGTACTAAGGGGGACAGGCCCTGTTCTTCATATGTCTATGTCTTCGGAAACGTAAACCCTTCCCCGAACACATCCCTCACGTCATGCACGACGACAAAGGCTTTCTCGTCGATTTGCTGGATCGTTTTCTTTAAGAGGAACAGCTCCTGCTTATTGATTACGACATATAAGATGTCCTTTGACTCTTGGGAATAGTGCCCCCTTGCGTTGATGACGGTCACCCCGCGGTCCATTTCCGCACTCACTTTTTCAGCGATGGCGTCCGTCTGTGCAGAAATGATGGTGACAGCTTTTCGTGTATCAAAACCATCAATCAAGTAATCTAGGATTTTCGTACTGATATAGATCGAGATTCCGGTATACATCGTATTCTCGATCCCGATCACAAAGGAAGACCCAAGAACAACTATAATATCGAAAACAAACATTGTCGTGCTGACTGCCCAGCCGAAGTGCTGATTGAGCATGCGGGCAATGATGGTCGATCCTCCCGTCGTACCTCCCGAGCGCAGCACAAGCCCAAGCCCAAGACCGATAAACACGCCGGCAAATACCGTCCCAAGCATGATGTCGACGGATTCTCCCATCCCTTCAGTCAGTTTGATAAAAAGGGACGTAAAGAAAATCGCCAGCATCGTGTACCACGTCACACGTTTATTGAGCACCTTGTATCCGATCGCAAGGAGCGCTCCGTTCATGACAAAGTTCGTGATACCCGGCGACCATCCAAGGACATAATAAAGGGTCATCGAGATCCCCGTCACTCCGCCTTCACCCAGTTCGTTCGGAATCGCAAACAAGTTCACGCCAAGCGCAAAAAACAGCGACCCGACTATAATTAACGTCATTTCTTTCACGGTTGTTGTATTCATTTCATCACTCCGTTCTATTGACATACTAGGATACTATAGCACAGGGGTAGATGTTTGAACAAGATTGTTCTACAATATTATTCGATAATGACGAAACCCTATGATAAAATAGGAAAAAAGCACGTATAGGCGGGTTAATGTTAATGCGAAAAGAAACAGTCGAGCAAAAAGTGTACCACCTTATCAAAAATGCCATCCTGAACAGGCAGATTGCGCCTGGCAACCAGCTGGTCGAAAATGCGATTGCCGAAAAGGTCAACGCCAGCCGGACACCAATCAGGAACGCCATCACGAAACTGGAGTCGGAAGGACTCGTGAATGTGATCCCAAATAGGGGAGCATTCATCGTCCAGCCGACGATCGGTGAAATGGTCGAGGCATTCGAAATGCGAAAAAAGCTAGAGGAAATGGCGGTCCAGAAAGGATTCTCTCATCTCGGAGCGGAAGAAATCACCCGGATGAAACAACTTCTTAAGGAAATGAGAACGGCCTGCGACCAACGGGAAATTCTTTTATATCAGGAAAAAAACAATGCCTTTCACCTTATTTTCGGAGAGGTGAGCGGCAACCGCTATCTCGTTGAATTCATGGAGGAATTATTCAACCGGATCACCATTTATATGGTGTTATATGATGTGTTCGATGAAGAAAATGAAGAACGGGATCTGCTCGAACATGAACGGATGATTCACCATATTGAAAATGGAGAAGAGGAAGAACTCCACACCTTGCTCATGAAGCACCTGGACAGCAGCTTGAGAAAGCTCCATCAGGATAAGGTGAACTATCAGTCGATTGGGGAGTTGTTTTAAAAAGGGAGTCCGCTTCTGACTGGGGCGGTTTAGTGTGAATGAGAAGAGGGGCCTGTCCCCCGGTAAGCGTTTAGCACCGGGGGACATGCCCCTTTTTAGACGTTACACTTTCTCGACACGACCGTAATCACATAGTTCACGAAGCTTGCGAATGATTTCCCCTTCATAGTCCCCTTTAAGGGAAATGGATTCTTCTGCGTACTCGGACAGCTCGTCATGATGGCCGATCATGACGGAGTGTCTGGCTCCTTTGAACAGTTGGATGTCGTTTGCGTCGTTTCCAAAGGCGATGTAGTCACCAGAGAGCTGCTGCATGGCGGCAAGTTTATGGATGCCTTTTGGGCTGATATCGATGACATCTTCCTGACCGTGCATGTGGATGACGACATCCAAATCGGACAATTTTTGCAACAATTCGTCTTTGTTGTCCGCACTGAGAATCAGCACTTTCACGATCGATGCATGGTCTCTCAGGCTGATATTGGATGCCCGTTTCTCAAGGTCGAGATTGTTGAGGATCGGATGGCTGTCACTCCCGGTGTAGGAATAATCCCACTCCCCGTCGATAAGGTACGTTGCATGGTGATCGTGGATTAGCTTTTTTATGTAGTCCACTTGCTCTGGTGAAAAACTTCTGGCAAACGTAATGTTTCCCTCTTCTGAAATCAATGCCCCGTTTCCACCGATCAAGGTGTGATGATGAAAATATTCATGTAGTACGGGGAGCATGTCCCGTATCGGCCTGGCTGAGGCAAAGATGATGGAGTGCCCTGCGGCCTCAAGATCTTTGAGGGCATCATTGATCCTGCTGGAGACGGGCACGCCTTTAAAGCAAATGGTCCCGTCGAGGTCAAAGACGAAGTTCATGGAAGGTTTCCTCCTTTATGTTGATAACATCCTAATATTACCATTGATTATTTTTGTTTGGGACTTTTTTGGCTGGGGAATTGGTGCTCTTTTCAGTGAGTGTGTGTGGTTCTTAAATAGAGGTGGGCTGTAAATAGTGAGTATGCGTGATAAGGCAAGTGTCTTTTTTATTTGAAAATATTCCTTGAGAAAGTAGTGTGGATTTGAAATAATTGGTATTAAGTTAACGTTAGAGAACTGTGAGGGGGATATTGTGAAAAAGCTCACTGCATTTATTGAGGCGAAAATCTTGAAATGTGGCAAACCTCATTTTTTTATCATGACGATCCTTCTGCTTGCAGGTTGTCAGTCCAATGAAGAGTTGGACGTGAAGATGAAAAGTGACAGTGAACTCAAAGCGATGACGGATACCTACACTTACGCCGATTAAGGTGTTTGACGAGATGGGAGATACATATATATGAAATATCTATGGGCTGCTGTGAATCTATTAATTCCGGCTTTACTGTTGTTCCTGATGTTTTCTACGTGGATTGGTTACATTGCTGAAGACATACGGGACCTCTATCACGTCAAGTGGGCTGCCATTGTTCTGATCATGATAGGATATACACTGAACTTCAAGAAACGGTTGGCTGGACTGATCATGGTTGCGGTTGGTGTCGCTGCCTGGTTCTTGATTTAGTGATAATGGGAGAATAAAAATAGGTATCTAATTCCATACAACAAAACAATCCAACCAAAGCCGTTTTCGATCTGAAACCGGCTTTTTAGTTTTGGTCATAGTTCTGTGTTCACATCCTGAAGATACCAGATGAATCAGTTCAAAACTCTACATCCCATACTTTTACCTCATACCCTACACTCCCTCCTAGGCGGAAAGAATCCTTTCTTTGTTAATCTTATGAATTGCGACAAATATGAGCTAATTATGTCGAATGTTGTCTATGGAAGTGTTTCCACTCCGTTTTTTGAAAGGAGGTGAACTCATGCGCATCCGACATTGTATATTGATGGGTGTGTTGGTGGGAGCGGCTGCTTTCCTTCCGAATCATGCGTTTGCAGAGAATAACAAGGGATCAGGGCAGTCCCCCCATGCCCACACTGCGGAAGTACATACGAATGCAGTTGAAAAAGTCGAAAAGAAAGATTCTGTGATAAAAACCAAACCTGCTGCTCCTGATACGAAAGGGCAAAAAGAAGAGGTCCAAAGACCAGAAGTGAGCCGGGACCAAGAGCCAGGTAAAGCAAATAGACCTCAACCCGAGCCGCCTGAAAGAAGTCACCGTACTGACAAAGCTGCGAATCCTAAAGCTCAAGAAGCGAAAAAGGATCATTCAACAAAGTCGTCCGTTAAACCGGAAGGAAAACGGCAAGCGGAGAACCGGCAGCCAGGCCAGAAACAGACACGGACCGAAGTCTCTGAATCTACTGAAAAACCTGCTGCTCCTTCGATGGTAAAACCTCAGAGGGAGAGAGAGACCATCTTTCAAATACAGCAGGAAAAAGCATTGAAAGAAAACCAACACTCCGTATCACCAAAAGAAAAACGCCCGGTTAAACGAAAACAGGTCCATGAGGCAGGGAACAAAACCCCTCGTGAAAAGAAGGAAAATCCGGGTGAAGTCGAGGCAGTGAGCAGCACTCCACAGCGTCTGCCATCTTCCGGGGGACAATCCCAGGAAAACTTGGGTCATGGTGCAGGCATGGTCAGCTTCCTTCACCATCCGGCCGTTTGGAATATCGGATTGAAGCTTCGCACCATCTACCACTCGCGCGAAGATACATACTGTTACCAATGGATGAATGCTCCACCATCACCGCCGCCCAAGGCAGCTCCTTTTATCTCATAAAATATGAACCTATCTAAAATCACAAAGATAAAAGGAGTTAATAAAATATGAAACATTATCTTAACACTAAGAAACTAGTAAAATCTTTTGTTGTCCCTGCCGTATTGTCTTTCGGACTGATCACAGGGGGCAGTGTGACAGCTGCTTCAGGTTTTGATAAAGGTCAGGTGGACAGTACCAGCACCCTCGAATCCGGCAGTGTCAAAATGAATCAGTCGGACAAGAAATCTGAAGCGGCAGACCGTGAAGTTCCTGTTCAGTCCAAAGCAGAAGAGAAAGCTCAGTCCAGCGCAAAAGAAAATAAGGACGCTCAGCAGAAGGAAGAAAATAAGGGTCAATCCCAGGCAGAAGCCAAAAAAGCTGATTCGGTCAAGCCTTCACAACATGAGACTCCTTCCAAGGCAAATGCCGACAAGAGTGCTGAACTGAAGCAAAAGGCAGAAGACAGAAAGCAAGAGGCACAGGCAAACACCAAAACTGGGAATAAACCAGAAGAAGCTGAACGTTCGAATGGATCCAGTGCGGATGAAAAAGCGAACAAACAGAGTAAAGAAGAAAAAACGAATAAATCACAGGCAAGCACCCATGCGAGTGAAATAGCATTGAAGCATGCCAACGAAAATTCAGCGATCTTCTTACATACAGAAGTATTGGAAGACTACCTTTTCGGATCCGACTCCGCTACATCGGCGAATCCTGAAGGACAGGACTTCTACATCGGGAAATTGGGCTATGGGAGCCTGGACCAATTTGATGAAAACGCAGGCAGCGGAATCTACTTCAGCAGCGACAGAGCCGAAGAGGCAAGCTATGTGTACGGATACTGGTTCTTATCGGGTATGCAGATCGCTCCTGATGGTATGTCACCGACTGAATGGGGGGAAGAGCAGGCACAATTGGCTCTTGAAACCTATGAAGAGATGAAACAAGTATATGGATCCAAAGTCAGACCTGTCATCTTTATCGACGTTGAACCTGCCCTTACCGGGATGGGGGAATATGACTACATCAATAATCAATTGATCTACAGTGCATTCGTCAATTACTTGAATGAATACGGTGAAGGTGTCACACCTGGCACATACTCTTCTACATGGAGCTGGGACGTAACAATGGGCAGCTACTCACCTGACACACCAGGTGCGTACTGGCTCGCTTATTACACTGGTGACCTTCCGTCAGAATCTGAGTTGACAACAAGCAACCCATATTGGATCACGTTTCCTGGAACAGACGAACAGGCACAAATCTGGCAATATTATGGTGGCTATGATGATTACAATGTAGCGACCATGCTTCCATAACGTTGTTTGAATATACGAGTGTTTTTGTTTTAGGAAAATGACCTTACTCTACTGATGGGGACCGGTCGTTTCTGTTATTGGACCCCGTCTCCTTTAAGGATAAGGGGTTCCGTTTTGGGAGAGAAAATGACAAATAGCATTACAAATAGCAGGCTAATTCGTATATGAATTAGACCTGCTTTATTTATTGTTATAACAATGTTTTCATTCAATTTTGTGGTGAATTAACACTTCAAATAGAATCTTAATTATTAAGCGTACAATAATTATTGTACAACTAAAAAATGAGGTGCTAATTAGGGTGCTAAATGACTTGTCAATTCGCAACCTGTTCTTGCAGAGATGAGCCTCTAGTAAGGAAGTGTGTGATAAATAATGGATATTCCATTAACGTGTAGGATTGTTGAATAAGAAACCAAATACTTAAATATATAAAGGGGAAAGGTTTTTGGCTGGAATAGAAGGAGAAATTTATAACGTGAGATATGCACTGTACGTAACGAACTGGTTAAGTAACGGGGGCGATTGTTCAATAGAGCCTCAGCCCTTTACTACATAAGAACAAGAGATATCAGGGCATTAAGCTATTTAACTGAAAAAGCAGGTTACTTTAAGATGGTACGATATATTAAAACTCCTGACACTAAACACCAAATTGTTTTAAATGGTGGTCAAGATGCTTGTAGATTCCTTTTCCCCATTGTTCGGAAGTAAGTTTTCCGAAAAAAGGATGTGGATGCTCTGTACAAGCTTCTGGTCCATTCTTTTGAAATATTATTATTTTTTGTTTCAGTTTTTCTTTTTCTATTTCAAAATCTCTCTTATTCGTAATTAAAATGGTTGGTATAGTCGACATATTGTGGGCTAAAGGTTTGTCATTATAAAAGATGGGTTTTGCAAATCTACCTACTAATAACCCTAACCAACCTCTTGGGGGTAAAGAATATCCCATAGCAATATCTTGGAAAGATGAGCAATGAGCTAACATTTGAGATACATCCATTTTTCCCCATTTCGGTTGTGAATTTACATTTAAGTTTTCGATACGATTTAATATTTCATCTGTATACGTGATTTCAAAAATATCATTCATTAGAATACTCCTTTAGTTTTTTATTTTAACCAAAAAATGCCCTTGATTATTTAATATATAATTCAACGTCAACGTGATTTAATCCTTTTAACTAATGGAGGAATTTCTTCAACATGAAGTTCAGCCTTATGGCTAACAGGCTGAAGAAGTTTGTTGGATTAACTATTGAAAAAGAAGAAAACACTGAAGTGAAAAGCGATTTGTACAACAATTGGAGAATTGTTAACGGAGAAAGTAAAAGCACTCATTCCTATTTATTTGCCATTTCAACTATGCATATAGGAGAAGCATCAAAGTAAATGTCGTGAAAGAGGATTCCATTTAAAATAAATCAATAAGGATTTTAGCACGTCTTATTTAAAAATAGGGGAGTTTAACGGAGTAAATGGATTCGGCAGATCTTCAAAATCGGGTGGCTTTAACGGAATAAGAAGTTAATAAAAACGTAAAAAACCCAGAGGATTTTAGGTCTGGCTTTTTACTGTTAAATACAGTGTTATTTACACTGCTATTCCTGCTGCTAATTAGGATGTGATTCAAGGTTTTCTCTTCCTTAACGGAACCCCTTACTTTAAGGAGGCGGGGTTTTTTATATGTTCATTCACGCTTCATTTTATCCTCACTCACCTTATTGGCCGTTCATCACTGCAATCTACCACTACTTCGTTATACGATTTCAAAAATAGGAAAAAATACTAATGAAAATTTCCATGATCAACTATATAATTGAAGAAATTTACAATAGAAGGCAGGGTACATACAGAATGAGAAGCAGGAAGGAATGGCTGTATGGAGTGGTGTGTTTGACGGTCATCTGTTCATTGGTGTCGTATGGATTTACGGCGGAAAAAGGATACGCTGAAAGTCGACAGGAGCTGTCTTTGAAATGGCTGCAAAAGCAGCTGGATGCCCCTGTTTATCCCGTTTACATTTCATTGAGTGAAGAATACCCGGTGGAACCGATCGACCTTCTATCGGGAAGGATTGATGTGCCAGCTTTACAGGATTATTCGTTGAGGGATGTCCCTTATATCACGACTGATGCGTATGGTATCGGCGGGTTCAGCGGAGAACTCAAAGGGACCTGGGGGAACGTGGATGATCCATCACGATATTCCATTGTCATTTACGACAAGACGGATGCCAAGTATCTGGTCGGGAGTGCGCTGCTCGAAGAAGATGGCAGCTGGTCATCGGGGAATATGATAATCCATGGAATCCCTGTGTTTGAATTAGTTGATGAAAACGGTCGAGTCGCTGCCGTTGGGGCGCAGGATCCTGTGAAGACGGTGATTGAGGAGTATGAAGTAAAGATTTACGCCGTCTCGGATATCCCTTATCTTCAAACCACACTTCCGATCAGGGAGGACGGCTATTTTTCTACTGAAGATGCAGGGGACACCTATTATGGTCTGAAAACGGGAAAGAAAGAAGCGAGACTAGTCAGGAAATCGGACGGAAAGATCTTCAGCACAACTGAAATACCTAAATGGCCCCTGATCAGATCGTATCATGTCCCGATTGAAGACCCGGCAAACAGGACAGGGGTCGATGGCCGAAGCTGGATTTATGATAACGCCTTAGCTGTGTCAGCCTTTTCGATGGCAGGTGACCGCGCCAGAGCATCATCGATCCTGAGTGCGATGGCGGGCCTGCAAAATAAAGATGGGTCGTTCGCTTTTTCCTATCATATCTACACAGGCCCTTTGGATAAAAGAAAAAGAAGCGGGTCAATCGCGTGGGCAGGGGATGCTGCCATCACGTATGAGAAACATTTTGGCGATCCGACCTACCGCAACATGGCGATCCGTGCAGCAGAATTTCTATTGAAACAACAGAACACTGTCACCGGGAGTATCAAGGGGGGACCAGATGTTTCCTGGTATTCGACGGAGCATAATATCGACGCCTACTTCTTCTTCAGGAATCTTGGAAAGTTAACTGGAAACGAACGCTATACGAACGCAGCAAGTGACATTGAAAAGGCACTGCTGACGGTTCACTGGAATCAGGCGGAAAAGCGGTTCAATCAGGGAATCAATGATCCTGCAGAAGCACTTGACACTAATTCATGGGGCGCTATGTTCCTGGAAGCCATCGGGCGGACGGATTTATCCAGCCATGCCATAGCTTATCTGGACCATTTTAAAGTGAATGATGCCAGGATGGAATTGAGTGACAATCCGTTTTCCTATAATCAATCGTATTCCTCTCATGTCCTCCTTTCAGGGTATAAACCATATGGGAATGGATATGACGGGGCTCCGGAAGTCGTCTGGTCGGAAGGGACCTGGGGTGTCATCAATTTGTTCCTCAGGACAGGAATGAATGCAGACTCGTTGATGGAATCAATGTTTGCACTTCAGGATGCAGACCCTGATGGTGGCCTTGTATACGGTCATGAAGGACATGCCCAGGCACCATTTGAATTCCATGTCTGGCCATCCGTTGCCGGAACCGCCTGGCAGTACATGACGCTGAAGGATCCGGAGGGGATATGGGGAGCGGATTGAATGGAAGCTGTGGTTCATCGTTTTTGTTCGGGGAGTGGGCCGGTATAATGGAATGGACCAAATAGGATTGAAAAGATTCCGACTTGTTTATGTCGGGATCTTTTTTATTGTGGGTAAGGGAGCCGTGGGCATGTGCAGTGACTGATCCGAGGCAGGGAAGTGGGGACAGGTACTAAGGTTCATAGCTTGAAAGATGGAGCGGGAAAGGAGCTGGGGGAATCGTATACTGCTTAATTTGGTTAATTTTGTTAAAATCAGCATAAAATGAAATAATTCAGCATATATCGAAAAAAGTCAGCATATATCGTGAAAAATCAGCATAAATGGAAATGAGCCCGGAACCTAAAGGGTCGATGTATGCTAGGGAAGGGGATGCTGCCTTCCAAACAAACGATTCAATCCACTTTACGCCATATTCATTCCACTTTCTTAATATACAAACCACTTTGCAGATTTACATGCCACTTTTTTATTTTTCAAACCACTTTCCTCGTTTATCAACCAACTTGTCGAAAAATCTCTTTATAGTTGCAAACAGGTGTCACGATTTTCGAATGAAAAAAAAGACATGACACATCACTCATGTGTCATGCCCATATACTACACTCCCAATCTGATCTTAAGGATTCACAGTAGGGAATCCAAAACCGGACGCATAGTCATCTCCCGCTGCTGCACCTGAGCCGCCGAGGATGTCATTGCCAGTAGCACGGTCCTGAATTTCTGCACGAAGCTGAGATGCAGATAGACCAGGGTTTGCCGCCCAGATTTTTGCAGCAAGTCCGGATACGTGAGGGGTAGCCATGGATGTACCACTGATTGTTTGGTAGGTACCATCGTACCAAGTGGATTCAATCGCACGACCCGGTGCAGATACTTCCACATCACGCACACCGATCACGTAGTCGCCATCAGTGTTTGGGTTTCCGCGCGAAGAGAAGTCAGCTACTCGGTATGTTCCATTTTGCTGGACGTCTTCAAGGGCTGCTACGGCAATCGCATTCACTAATGCTCCCGGATATCCGATCGTATTGGCACTAGGACCAGAATTACCCGCTGCTGCCACGACGAGTACACCTTTGTTATAGGCATAGTTGACTGCATCTGTGATCAGCGGACTTTCGGAACTTGCCCCGAGTGACATGGAAATGACCGTATTGACATTTAAGCGGTCAGCTTCATCAGCCGCATAACGGATAGCGGCTGCAATGTCATCAGAGTAGCCTGATCCGCGGTCATTCAACACTTTGTAGGCCCACAGCTTGGCATCAGGTGCCACACCGTAAATTCCGTCTCCCGCACCACCGTCGGCAAGGACCGTACCTGCTACGTGTGTACCGTGGCCGTTTTTATCTTCACAGAAGTTCGTAACAAGGCTTGATTTACGTTGGGAGAAATCGTTGCACTGTTCCACATTGTTAGAGAGATCCGTGTGATTGGTGTTCGCGCCTGTATCGAGGACTGCCACTCTCACTCCGCTTCCGCCGGATGTGGCGCTGATGTTCGCATCCTCATACATGGCCTCGATTCCCCATGGTGTCTGGTCACTCGGGGCTGATACTGCATTCGAGCCAGGCTTGGCTGCCAATGATACTTCATCGACAAGTTTGATGGACAGGTTTTTATTCTTTTGCAGTGCTTTGTACTGTGCTTCTGTTACTTCGGTTGAGAACCCGTTCTGGTCAAAGTCCCAACGCACACCATAATCCTGCTTGGCACTGTTTTCTGCCTTTTCATTCGTGGCTGAAATCAGAACACGTACCTTTTCTGCCTTCTCTGTGGCATCAACCGTACTAGTGTAGGCAGGGCTGATCAGAAGTGCACTCAATGCGACCGTTCCAAGAATCTTTCCAACTTTCATTTACAACATCCTCTCAAATTTAATTGATCTCTCTAACTTTCTTTTTAAAAAAAGCTCCCCTCCTTACTCAGAAACAATGACAAGAATCACCCAGTCGTCAAACTATGTAGAGATTCTTACTAAGTGGATTGTAACAAAATTTTATAATTTACAGAATAGATTGAATTTTCACGAATGTGGAATATACTTACATTTTTGCGTGTCGAATTGATTCATTACAAGCGCTTGAGGAAAATTTTCATGGAATGGGGAGAGATTCCTCGTTTTGTATAGGGTGATAGTCCTGGATTTTCCCAACCTATTTTTGAACTTTTTTTGGGGAGTGGGGGCTGGCCTGAACTTGTTGAAGTCGATGGATGAGGAGAGGGGGGCGAACTTCCGACCAGTGGCCATGGAGGGATGAAGTGAGTGGGGTGGCAGGTCAAGCTTTCGACCCGTTGTCATCGTGGGATGGGGGGATCGGGCTCAGTCCACAATCTTCTTTTTTTACAAGGTGATTCAGTTTACCAGACAATCTTGATAAAATAACAAAAAAAGGGTTTTATTTGAGGGAGATGCCGATGCGGTTTTTGATTGAATATAAAGATTTCAAGTCCAAAGAGGAGCAGCATACATCGTTACATATTCTGGAGACATTTCTAAATGAACATCTGATCCGTGATTTTCATGGAGGGACTTTTGAGTGCATCTTGATCCGGTTCATTAACCATGCACCGAAAAAGAAGAAATTCAAGTTGAAATCGCTGTATAAAACCATTGCTGAAGTTGAGATTGAGGGGGATTTCAAAGATAACGCGAAGTTGAACATCGCCGATTTTCAACATGGATTATCAAAGGTTGAAGAAGCTGTCAATATAGTACCGGAGATAGAGGTAAAAGGGGAGCTGGATTTTGACAGGGATTCATTAGTGGACAGCCTTAACACGACCATCCCTCTTGCTCCGCAAAACCATGAAGAATTAAAAGCTTATGCCCAAATGGAACAAGAAATCAACTACATGAATAACGTCAAACGTGTAGACTGCTTGATCGATTCATGGAAGATTCATCCGAGACCCTTGGTGAAACGAATCATAGGTGTCAGATTATATCACCATTTTGAGCGAGGGGAATTGGCTCCATTCGATTACATATACTCTGAATTGTTTAGTAATCTTCTGAGAAGAGCCGGTTTAACGTCGCCTGGCTACGATGAGATTTACTTCAGTATTGGTGAAACGATGGAACAAGCGAAACAATCGATTTCGATCGACGAATTCTTTGCCTACACTTACTCGACTTTGGATTTATCCCAGTATAACCAGGCAGATGACGGAGGGAAAGCAGAGCTTGTGTTTCTGTCTATGTGTGAAGGTCTGAGACTGATTGCTGATTTTGACCATTTGGAAAAAGAGAAGATCGAAGCGGTGATTGAGGATATAGCCAATCACGGGATGGATATGGAATTGACGTATGCGACTGCCCAAAATAAAGATTACCTGGTTGAAATCGTCTACCATGTTCCGCGAAGTCATCTGGCAAAGGCTGAATTCAGGCTGAGACTGACAGAAATCAAGACGAATAGGACTGGCATCGTAGCAATCGATGCGTTTGATATTACTTATGCACCTTACAGTTTTGGGAAGATCCAAATTAAGAAAAATGAAGTGGTGATCAAGGGCAGGGATAGTTTCAGGGCAGAGATCTCCCGTGATATCGATAAATTACCGTCGGAATATCGTTTTACAATTCGGGACGTTTTAGAAGGAAGTCACGGTTCTGTTTGAAGGCGTTAATGGTGCCTGAGCCCCGGCGGGTAGGCATCCATGCAATTTGGTATTGGTAGAATCATCAATGAGGGGGAAGAAAAATGAGCGATAAACTATCATTCATTCGTTCTACAAACTTGGCATCAGTAGATTATGCATACGCAAGCAGGGTCCCATCTGACATGGATATGCTGTTTTTAGCAGGCGCCTGCCCTCTGGATAAGGACGGAAATGTTGCGCATCCAGGGAATTATGAAAATCAGGCTAAATGGTGTGTGGAGAATATGAAAGAAGTTCTGAGAGAGTGTGGTGCTTCTTTAAAAGACGTTGTTTATACGAGAGTTCTAGTTGCGTCGCAGGACCGTTCGGATTTAGTGACCGCATGGAGGGCAATACGAGAGGAGTTTGGCGAACATGATGTCCCAAGCACCTTATCCGGCGTTACGGTGTTGGGGTATGAAAATCAACTCGTGGAAATTGAAGCGGTCGCGGCTGTGGAGAAAGGTTCGAAGTAGGTGGGGCGGATCGAAGTTTAGGAGAATGCGAGGCTGGGAGGGGCAGCTTCAGGTGTGGGTTGTGGAAGTGGATGGGATATGATTGGATATTTTGGTTAAAGTCAGCATAAAACGAATTTATTCAGCATATATCCGATAAAGTCAGCATAAAGAAAAATATGCGTGGCCCCATGTACAATTAAACCCCTTCGTTACAGGGGCATGGCATTGAATTATTTTCAATGGAGCCAAGATTCAATCCACTTTAAGCCATATTCATTCCACTTTTCTAAAATACAAACCACTTTCCAAATTTACGTGCCACTTCTTCATTATTCAAACCACTTTCCAGAGTTTACAACCAACTTGTCGAAAATCTTTAAACGGTTGCAAGCAAAAGTCCAGATTATAGAGTGACATGAGAAGAATACCGGCACCTAGCTATTTGTGGCAACCACCGGCAAGGTGAAGATCCACCGCACTGTGGGCAGGCACCGATTTACCGCAGAGTATCCCTTTAACTTTGAGAATCCTTTCTTCTCATGAATATTTTGTGACATCAAAAGAGAATGAGAGGGTATTTTCCAATTTTTGTAGAAGTTGTTTCTATAGATCGTTGCTTTTCGTACATAGACTTGGGATCCGAATGAACCATATCGACGTGCTCTTTTCGCATTCAAGCTTGAAACAAGATACAGGCTTGGCATCGAAAAGACCAAAGTTCCGGTATGTGCTTGAGTGTAAGCAACAAAGTATACGATAAGAACCTCGTAGAATGAGATTGGAATAAAGAAATGGGATGATTTTATTACACTAAAAAAGAAATCGGCGCTGTTACTTTTCGGTTTAGGAATATCCACGTTGGGCGACTTTATCTATCTCGTTGCCATTAACGTGCTGGTTTTGAAATTAACGGGTTCGGCTGCTGCGGTGGCGGGGTTGTGGATTATCGGGCCTGTTGCTTCCATGGTGACGAAGTTTTGGTCAGGAAGTGTGATTGACCGTTTTAACCTTAGAAGGATCATGATTGGAACGGATATCATCCGGGCGATTTTCGTTGCCACCATTCCTTTCTTAAGCTCGATTTGGCTTATTTATGTTTGCTTATTTATTCTGGCAGTATCAAAGGCTTTCTTCGAACCTGCGGCCATTAGCTATATTACAAGTATTGTACCTGAGAAAGGACGCAAACAGTTCAACTCTTTCAGAAGTATGATCACATCAAGTGCTTTTCTAATAGGTCCGGCGATTTCCGGGGCGCTGCTCCTTATCACTTCGGTGAAAATCTCCATATGGATCAATGCCCTATCTTTTATAATTTCAGCCGTCATGATCTACTTGCTGCCGAATGTTCATGCTGATTCAGAGGTTCGTGAGTGGAAAATGAGTATAAACCTTCTTAAAAAAGACTGGTCAGAAGTTTTCCGATTCAGTAAGGAACACGTTTTTATTGTGAACGTGTACTTCCTGTCTCAATTTCTTATGGTAATTGCGCTTGGAATGGATGCGCAGGAGGTTGTCTTTACACAAAAAGTGCTGAATCTGTCTGAGACGGAGTACGGCCTGCTCATCAGTTTGACTGGAGTCGGTGCAATCCTAGGGGCAGCGACTGTTTCTGCTGCGGCAAAAAAATTGTCCATACGGGCCCTGATGGCCCTCGGTTATATCATGGTATCGGCTGGCTATTTAGTATATGCTTTTTCCTTTTCCTTTTGGACCGTGGCGATAGGATTTATGATACTCGGATTCTTTAACTCATTTTCAGGTACGGGTTTTATGACGTTTTATCAAAACAATGTACCGGTGCACATGATGGGGAGAATTTCGAGCGTATACGGACTGTTTCAGAGTATTCTTCAGGTCATCTTTATTCTATTGATCGGGTTTACAGGTGATCTCATTCCGGTTCGGTACAGCATCATCGCTGCCTCTGTCCTTATGACGGTGATCAGCATTCTGTTGATAAGGCTGATTCTGATGCCGAGTAAATCGGATTATTTTGAGGAAGACATGAAACTTAAAAATACATCGTGACCTTTTTAAAACCAATCGAATGTCAGACAAAGGAGAAGCACCAATGACTACATACAATAAACAAAAAGTAGAACTCGTCCAATTCGACCAAGGAGATATTCCGGGCTTAATCGAATTATCGGGTTCTGTCGGATGGGATTATGATGAACGTGAGATCGGGACGGTTTTATCATCCGGTAAACTATTCGGACATAGAAATTCAGAGGGGAAAATCGTTTCAAGCGCTGCCATCATTCCTTATGAAACTGAGTTCGCCTCACTGGGTATGGTCATCGTTCATAAAGACTTCAGGGGATTGGGACTGGGGAAAATTGTCACTCAGAAATGTATAGATTCAGTATCAAGCAGCACTTCCGTCATGTTGATTGCAACCGAAGAAGGAAAGCCACTCTATGAAAAAATGGGCTTTCAAACGGTCGATTGTGTACATAAGTATCTTTGTGATGACTACTCACCTTTGAATGGTGAACAATCTCACAACAGTAAGGTGACAATTGAAACGTTCAATGAACATGATTTTATCGAATTAGTAATGTTGGACGAGGCAGCTTTTAGAGATAAAAGAAGCACGTTGCTTCGTCAGAGAATAAAACAATCTGAACAATGCCTGGTTGCTAAAAATGACAAAGGTTGTGTGATTGGATTTGGCCTCTCCATACAAGGGCCTGTCAATCTAATCATCGGACCCGTAGTGGCACCGACCTCACATACTGCCGCAATCATAGTTGACAGGCTTGCTATAGATCATCGAGGAAAACGCAGGATTGATGTACCGTCGGGTAATGACGAATGGCTGAGTTTTTTGGAGGAGAGAGGCTTCAAAAAAGTCAGTCAGCCTCCCGTGATGATGAAGAATTCAGAGCGGATGCTTTCAAGGAATCATACCTTATTTGGGATTGCTGCCCAGGTTTTTGGGTAAAGGGAAACACTTACGAAAGCCAAGGGGACCTTGACACGATTCAAAATGAGCCACTGTCCCTGTGGTTCTATTAACAGGAAGGATGAATGCATGTTGAAAATTATCACAGGCAATAAAGGCTTTGATCTAGATGAATTTCTTAAAAAACCACTATTTGCACACCTTTCCACTTTGTCAAAGGATGGCCCGAGGGAGTCACCTGTTTGGTTTTACTGGGAAGATGAGCATATTTATATCATTGGAACTCCTTCTTCGGACAGTTTTCCAGGAAGAATTGAAGAAAATCCAGCATGTGCAATCGGTATAGTAGAACTCGATCCTGCAACAGGAAAAGTGCTTCATGCGGGGTTCAGGGGCCGAGCTGCAGTGATACCTTTTGATAAAGGGATTGCCACCCGCTTACTTGGGCGTTATCTGGGACCGGATGAAGAACGTTGGGATCCGAGATTCCAGGGCTTAGGCGACAGCAATATCCTAATAAAATTCACACCAGAAACAGTAGTGGTGAGGGACCAGTCTTTTAGGCCGAGCATTTAGGTGCAGCAAGTCCCCATGCTTATCTGGTCAAAAGGAGGGTTCGTTCATGATCATAAAAAGAATTATTTGCAAGGTGAATGAAAGTAAAAAAGAAGCCTTTTTTGACAGTCAAAAGCAGTGGCGGTCATTAAGTGAAGTAAAGGGGTTCTTAGGTCAACTGGGTGGCTGGAATACTGCAGATCCATTGACGGCTTGTATCTATGCGTTTTGGAAGACTCAAAGAGAGTATGATGTCTTTATGGAAGAGGTCCATGATGGAATCGTTGATCGGTCAGGGCAAATAGATACCTACGAATCAATTGAAGTCAGTTTTTTTCAGGAAAAACTTGAAATCCCCGGGATGGAAGCGGGCATGTCTGAATTTGTTGCACGAACCAATTATATACGGGCCACCCTTCCGCAGGCGAAAGAGGAGGCAGTCCAGCGCTTTACAGATATGCAGGCGAAAGTCTGGAATCCAGGTATGCAGAAATCAGAAGGCATGCTTGGTGGAACATTCGCCTTCTCTCAAAAGCAACGAAACCTCTGCCTCGTATTAACCGGATGGAAGAGTGAAGCTGATCATCGAGGTTATATGGAAGAACGCTTTCCTGACTTATTGAAAACGGCGGATCCTCAACGTGATGTGATAGGGCTGACAGGAGAACAATGTAAAGTTGAAGAGGCTTGGCGTGTTTGTGCGGAGTGATTGGAGTGATGGGGCTTATCCGAAGAGGATAGGCTCCTTTTTATTAAGTTTTGCTTGAGGTAATGCTATTGATTTGAAATAATTGGTAGTGTATAAAGACAGAATATTAGTGCAAATGTGTGCATTACTAAGTGAAAAAGGGTGAACACAGCCGTAGTGACCACGGGGCTGACGACACCACATTGTGTATCAACTACGATAGCGGATTTACCTAAGAAAGCTAAAAGAACCAGAGATATGGAAAGGGTGGTAGAATGACCACAATTGGTCTGATCCGGCATGGAATAACTGAGTGGAACTCCTTAGGGAAGGCTCAGGGAGTCAGTGATATTCCTTTAAATGAAACGGGAAGAAAGCAAGCCTTTGATATTGGAGAGAGGCTATCATTGGAAGCGAAGTGGGATTTGATTTTTTCGAGTGACTTATCAAGGGCCATCGAAACTGCTGAAATCATTGGACGCAAACTAGAATTACCCATATGTACTGTTGATAAAAGGGTACGAGAAATAGATTGCGGGGCCATTGAAGGGACGACTGAAGAACAGAGAGTTGAAAGGTGGGGCAGTGATTGGCGTGATGCAGAACTTGGGATGGAAAAGTTTGAATCGGTATCAAATAGAGGAGTGGATTTTTTAAAAGAACTTGTGTGTACATATAAAGGGAAACGAATACTGGTGGTCAGCCACGGTGCGCTAATAGGATTAACCTTGCAAAAGTTACTCCCAGATACATTCCAACAGACTTATATAGATAATACGTCCATCACTATTTTAAACAATATAGAAGACGAATGGGAATGTACATTATATAACTGCACGCGACATTTAAAATCAAATTTTACATTAATTTAGCCAAAGAGGTGGGCGATATCAACCAGCTGATTACGATCAATGACAACAAACTTGAGGTACTTTTCAAAGGAGATGAAGGTCCTCTGATTATCATCCTTCCAGGGATGGGCTGCTCATTTGAAGAGTGGTACGAAGTAATCGAAAGTGTAAGTAAAACAAGTAGAGTCTTAACCTTTCACCGTCGGGGGCTGGGACGAAGTGAACTGGGAGAGGGGATCCATCATACTGAATCAGCTGCCCATGATCTGACTGGAATACTCAACTATTTTCAAACAGAGGAGCCGGTCTATTTGGTGGGCCATTCATATGGTGGTTTATGTGCACAGCACTTCGCAAAATTATATCCTGAACGTGTTGCGGGGATAATTTTAGTAGACTCGACTTCTGTTGAGTTAAAAGAATTGGAGAAGCTACATTTACCGGTCATGAATGAAGATTCAGATGCGTCCTGGATTGAAAGGTGCCTGGATTATGCGTCTAAAGATAAAGGGGAATTAGCTGAAATCATTCAACCCTCATTAAATGAAAAACACCGACACTTCCCAAAAGCTGTCCAGCACCATTTGCTGGACTTTCAGGTGAATCCTTCTCTGTATAAAGCGATGGCATCAGAAATTAAGGAATGGACGAAGGATGCAGAAGTGATTGTGAGATTAGGAGATTTCCCTGAACTTCCACTAATCGTGATCGGGCGGGATAAGGATTATACCATGGCAGCAGAATCTACTAATGGAATTCCCCAGTGGGAGTTGAGAGTGTTCGAAGAGAAGTGGAGAGAGCTCATCATGAATCAGAGCAGGTTAACTTCAGGCGGAGAATTCATCATTGCGGAGGAATCGGGGCATTCTGTGTTCCTTGATCGTCCTGATTTAGTGATCGATTGTATCCACAGAATCTCGCGTATAGAAAAATAAAGGTGATGAAAATGATAACATTTGAAACAAACGAATGGAGTAAATGGAAAATCGAACAGGAGATTATGAATTCGAACCCATCGTATAATCTGCTATCTAAAAATAAGCGTTCAATTGATATCAACGATATAAGGTCTGAGTTCGAAGAGTCAAAAAGGCTGAATACCAAAAGGCTGTTCATAAAAGAAGATGAAAGCTACATCGGGCTGGTTGACTATTGTCTTGAAAACCCATCAGACCACATACCATGGATTAGTTTGTATGTCTTTCACAAATCCTTTCAAGGTTCAGGGAAATCTCACGAGGCTTACATGCTTATTGAAAACCTGATCAAACGTGAAGGTAAACGCAAACTGCGGTTGGCTGTTCATAAAGAAGCGTATTGGACAAACCTAGGTTTTGCAACGTATAAAGAAGTGATCTATGAGGACAAGCCGCATTTTTGCATGCATAAGGACCTTTAAGGTGCTGGATGATACCGGGGGAGTGATGACGACATGAAAGGGTACAATGTCCTGATGGTTTACAACAAAGAGATGGACAAGCTGTTAATGTGTGAACGGCTGAAAGATCCCTATAAGGGACTACGTAATTTAGTCGGCGGAAAAATTGAAAAAGGTGAAACGGGTTCAGAGGCAGCCTATAGAGAGCTTGCGGAAGAAACAACTATTTCCAAAGAAGATATTACTCTTCATCATTTAATGGATTTTACCTATCATCATCAAAATTGCTATGTGGAAGTGTATGCTGGCAGACTAAACCGGGATGTGCCGGTTTCGGGTGATGAAAATATTCTCTATTGGTCTGGGTTGGATCATAACTTTTTTGATACGTCTTTATATGCTGGAGAAGGGAATATTGGTCATATGATTGAGCAGGTGAATCACGTTAGAGATAGGCTGTTTTCCGGTGATTAGTGCTATTTTGTATAAAAAATACCCAGCGAACGGTTAGATGGTTACGAATAAAAAGACTTCATCATAATTATTTGAAGGAAGGCTGTGAAATTATTTGAACGGTTTTAAAGCAGTCCTTTTTGATTTAGACGATACCTTGCTAGACAGAAATCAGGCAGTAGATAAATTGTTTTCGATTTTACTAGAAACATGCTATGAAGATGTTGAACATTCAGTGGCTAACGACATGCTGCGGAAGTTCAAAAAATACGATAAGAGAAGCTATGGTGATTTTAATAAAGCAAGAGTTCTGGAAGCATTTTTTAATGAATACTCACCAAAGCATAAATTGCCGCCCAATCGCTTTCAAGATTTTTGGAATCATCATTTTCCTCAATGCTTTTCTATCAACCAGGAAACTAAGAATATCGTACATACAATTAAGCATCATGCTAAGGTGGCCATCATAACCAACGGGTCGATTCATAGACAAAAAGCCAAAATAATGAACGCAAATTTACATAGCTGTTTTGATATAGTCGTCATTTCTGAAGAAGCAGGGTTTAGTAAACCGGACAAACGCATTTTTGAATTAACTTTAAATAAGCTTGGTGTCCAGCCTGAAGAGGCATTATTCGTTGGAGATGACTTAGAAAAGGATATTGGCGGGTGTCAGAATGCAAATATGAAGGGCGTATGGTTTAATCCTCATAAGATCATGAATGATACAGACATAAAACCATATGCGGAGATCGATACTTTGAATAGGTTATTGAGTAGTTTTCCATAATGTCATAACGAGGGTTAAGTTTTACAGGTTTAGTGTTAGTTAAGAGTTATCTAGAATATTGGGCGTTAAATTGTTGGAGTTTACTAACGACAACCATACATGCTGAGCGAATTTTCGAATGTGCAATATAAAGGATGGATTTCTATGACGATAATAGATAAACATTTTCAAGAGATGTTGGTGAAAGTAAAAGACTTTAAGCTCTATGTAGAATTATTTGGCAATAAGGACAACAAACCAACGGTTGTGATGGATGCAGGTTATGGTGATCACTCTAAAGCGTGGAAAAATATTGCTCCTGAAATAGCTGCGTTTACTGAAGTTGTACTCTATGATCGGGCTGGTCTGGGTAACAGTGAAAAGAGCTCAGATCCACGAACAAGCGACCATATGGTGGATGAACTAAAAGAAATGCTCACAAGTATGACCATAAAGCCGCCATATCTATTGGTTGGTCATTCATTTGGTGGTGTGAATATGAGGTTATTTGCAACGAAGTACCCGGATGAAGTCAGCGGGTTGATCTTAGTCGACTCAACTCCTGAGGAATATAAGGAAAGATTTCTGCCGACTATGCCGGCTGAGTTCCAAAAAAAATATAAAAAGCAGTTCGTTTTAGAAGGAAATTATCAAGAGTTCATGGGAAGTTTAAAACTGGCGAAGGAAACAAGAAGGCAACTTGATATTCCGTTGATTGTCATTTCGGCAGGGAAGAAAGCTTATTATTCAGTCCGCTCCCAAGAGCTTTGGAACAACATGCAACAGGAGCTGCTTACTATATCTACAAATAGTCGGTATATCGTTGCTGAAAATAGTGCTCATTATATTCAGTACGATGAACCCATGATAGTTGTTGATGCTATTTGGAGTTTAATTTAATTGGTAAGAAAAAAAGAAACTTCTCAAGGAGAAAAAAATGATTAGTTACAAAATAGAAAATATCACCGTTTTTCAAAGCTCCTTATATATGACAACAACTGCAATAGTGGAGACAGAAGATGTCATGATCATGACAGATCCTAATTGGCTGCCAAGTGAAGTAGCAGCAATTAGAAAGTACGTGGATGAACATATCGGGACGAAGCAGCTTTATATTATCTATACACATAGTGACTTCGACCATATCATCGGTTCAGGAGCATTTCCGGATGCAAAGGTGATTGCAACTGAAGAACTACAGCGTAATGAACATAAAGAAGAAATCATCAAGAAGATTCATGCGTTCGATTCAGGCTATTATTTGCAGAGAAATTATGAACCTCATTATCCCCGTGTCGATTATCCAGTCACTCATGATGGGCAGATTCTGGATTTAGGGCAAATCTCTTTGACCTTTTACAAAGCACCTGGACACACCAGCGATTGTCTTTTTACTATCATAGAACCGTTGGGGATATTCTTATCGGGAGACTATTTATCAGATGTCGAGTTTCCTTTTATATTTAGCAGTTTTAAAGATTACTTGAATACCATGGATAAAGCTGAATACATATTGAAAACACACCATATCAACCTGCTTATCCCAGGGCATGGAAGCATAACGGAAGATAAGCAGGAGATTGATAATAGACTAAATGACTCGAAATTCTACTTGAATAACCTCTTAAATGAGGGTGACTCATTAGAGAAGTACTGCCGTGAAAAATATGCTTTTTATGAGGGGATTGGCAATATTCATTTAGAGAATAGAAAGCTTGCGAAGAAAGAGTCGGTGATTTAAGTATTTCTTAGTAACCGAGGGGACAGGTCCTTAGTCCGCATTTAACGACTGTTAGGAGGAATACACAAATGGGGAAATTTCGTAACCTAAAGATATTCTCTTGCTAGTGGCAAAGGCTGCTATGGAGAGAGTGAGCGGTCTTTGCTGTTTCTTATTTACATTCTATAAGAAAGCAGGGACGTTTATGGGATACAAAAAAGCTATTAATGTGCTGCCAAAAGAATTGGTGCAGGTCATTCAGGAATATGTTGATGGAGATTATATATGTATTCCCAGAAAAAGAGGAAATGAGCTATCATGGGGAGAGAAAAATGGGACGAGACAAGCCCTTATATATAGGGATGAAGCAATTTTTCAAGACTACATCAATGGAGTAACAAAAGAACAACTTGTAAAAGAGTACCATCTGTCTCTTAAAAGTGTTGAAAGGGTTATATATAAACAAAGGGAAAAATAGTTTTGATCAATGTCTTGTGTATTTTTGCATAAGGCATTTTTAATTGCTGTATTACGTTCAGTACATATTTGTTTTTTAGGAAGCCCAGGTAGCTGGACTGTTATAAAATAGGTATAAAGATTATAAGGGGGATAAAGAAGGGTGAGCTATAGAATCAGGAAAAGAACAAAGAAAGATGTGGATGAATTCATAACCTGGACTTATGAAGGAGTGTATTCTTTCTATGATAATAATATCCAAGAGAAAAAAATAGATGGATTCCTTCAAAGTGTAGATACTGATCATCTATATTCAGTAATCGATCACCAAGATAGATTAATAGGGAATTGTGAATTCTTTAATGTGGGAGATTCACCAGAGGTGGTAATGGCGGTGGGGGTTCAAATGAAACCTTCATTGACTGGTAACGGTGCGGGATTAACGTTTATCCAGGCCATTATTGAACAAGGGAGAGAACAAATCGGTTATAACCATTTGGAGTTGGCCGTTGTTGATTTTAACAAGCGAGCAATAAAGGTTTATGAGAACGCTGGTTTTAGAAGAAAAGGAGAATTTGAAAATGTAATAAGGGGTGAAAATTATAGGTTTATCATTATGGAAAAGGATTGGTGATCATTTTCAAGAAGTGTGCAAAATCAGAAATGGTGAATGGGAACAGTTTCCTTTACCCGTTTTCTGCAGTCATGAGTACTTCTTAGTATAAAGCAACACTAAAAGTCACGATAGTCAGTTTCTACAACCAAAGTTGTAGAAAACCTCATTTATTTGAATGATTGGTATAGACGGAAATTTATGTAAGCTAAAAATACATTAAATTTCTGGAGGAATAACAATGAAAAAATATATCTGTACCACATGCGGAGTCCAATACCCTGAAAGCAACAGTGAACCTGAGCATTGCCCAATCTGTGAGGAAGAAAGGCAGTACGTGAATCCTGATGGTCAATCCTGGACCACCCACAATGAATTAGTGGAGAGCGGAAACTATCAAAATATCATTAAAAAGGAAGAAGAAGGGCTGTACAGTATCACGACGACACCGAAAGTGGGAATCGGGCAAACAGCCTATCTTATCGTGAATGACGGATTCAATGTCCTGTGGGACTGTATCACATACCTGGATGATGAGACGATTGCGTTTATCCGTTCATTGGGAGGGATCCAGGCCATCGCCCTTTCTCATCCACACTACTATTCCAGGCAGGCGGATTGGGCAGAGGTGTTTGATGCGCCTATTTATATCCATCAGGATGACGAGGAATGGATCATGGAACCGAGTGAGTCCATCCGTTTATGGGAAGGCGAAGAATTAGAGTTGACTGAAGGCTTGAACCTGCATCGTCTTGGAGGTCATTTTAAAGGCGGTGCTGTGCTGCATTGGAAAAATGGGGATAGCGGGAAAGGGGTCCTTCTGACGGGGGATATCATTCAGGTTGTTTCCGATACCAACTGGGTGAGTTTTATGTACAGCTATCCGAATCTGATTCCTCTGCCGGCGAAGAAAGTGGAGGAGATGGCAAACAAAGTGAATAGGCTTCCTTTTAATAAGTTGTATAATGCTTTTCACAAAGTGATAAAAGAGAATGCCAGTCTTGCCGTTCAACATTCGGCCGATCGTTATATAAAGGCGGTTAATGGGGAATTGTTTGATACGTGAAAATGAGCCTGCCCCCCCGTTTCAAAGCGGATTTTGAAACGGG
Organism: Rossellomorea sp. NS-SX7; assembly: GCF_052828565.1. Taxonomy (NCBI): domain Bacteria; kingdom Bacillati; phylum Bacillota; class Bacilli; order Caryophanales; family Bacillaceae; genus Rossellomorea; species Rossellomorea sp. NS-SX7. The sequence goes on from NZ_CM128249.1 coordinate 564,066, forward strand.
AGGCAGGCTCATTGATGTTGCGAAAAATAGATCGGCTCTAAAATAATCTGTCATTATTCACAGCTGTCAGGAAATAAACCTCTCAATCATTAAAGCAGCATTCGACGGAATGACTTACATTACAGGTTCAGAACAAATTTCCAATAAGCCAGACAGATAAACGTGCAAAACCACGATACAAACCCAAACACCGTGACAATCGTATTTTCAGACCACCCATACTTCAAGCCGTAGTGAAAGTGAATCGGTGTCATTCTGAAAATCCGTTTCCCTGTCAGTTTAAATGAAGAAACCTGTAAGATAACGGAAAGCTGTTCAGCAAAATAGATAAAGAATAAAAGGGGAATGAGAATCTCCACTTTCTCAATAACGGCAAGAAATGAAAGGGATCCCCCGATCGCCAATGATCCCGTATCCCCCATAAAAGCTTTGGCAGGAAATAAATTATAGATGAGAAAACCGAGTAAACACCCAATCATAACTAAACAAAAAAGCTTCACCTCTGATGTGTCTGAAATCACAAAAAAGAAAAAATATGTAGGGATTGCCACAACGCCTAACAGACCGTCCAAGCCGTCCGTAAAATTGATGGCATTTGCAGAACCAACAACAAATAAGGCGATCACAATGATATATACCACCATTGGAAGCTCGAAGGAGAAACTTTCAGAAATACGAATCACGGTGTTTATACCCAGTTCGTTGATCACGTAAAAAAGCAATGAACCGGTAAATAGAAACTGCAAAACGAGCTTGGTCCTGCCCGATACCCCTAAAGGATCCTGGCGCGAAGCTTTCCAAAAATCATCCAAAAACCCAATGAAACTAAATAGAATGTACGTAACAGACAAGAAATACGTTAATGGCGTAGGTGAAAAAAATATGGATACGATAATTCCTACAAAAAGAATCATCCCAAACATTAACGGAGTACCCTTTTTTAATTGATGGTTGGAAGGAAGTTCTTTTCTTATCGGCTGAAGGAACTTTAATTTTCTCAATAGAGCAATGAATAACGGGGATAAAGCAGCGACTATTACAAACGCAATGACAGCAGGTATTATTTGATCACTCACATCTAGATTTCTCCTTTTCAATTTATTATCTATACATAAGTTCTATGAAAACGGTTGATTTCCTTTAATTCCTACAAAATAGTAAACCACGGTGACAGGTACCGTGGTTCACTATTTTGTAGGATGAGGCATGGAGGGAGCCGAGGGTCCATTTCGTTATGGAATTTCCTGTTGAAGTCAGCGTAAGATGAAATGATTCAGCATATATCGAAAAATGTAAGCATAAATCCATATTTTTCAGCATAATTCGTGAAAAGTCAGCACAAATTGATAGGTGCCGCGGTCCTCAAGGAAGAAAACATGGGCAGGGGACGGTTTTCTCACTTTCAACCAATCAATACAATCCACTTCGCACCATTTTCATGCCACATTTTTAAAATACATGCCACTTTCCAAATTTACGTGCAACTTTTCAATTTTACGTTCCACTTCTTAAAAATACGTGCAACTTTCCCTGTTTATCAACCAACTTGTCGAAAAATCGTTAAAACAACTGCTGCAAGCGGGACGAGAGCGCGGGACGGGGGGACAGGCACCCTGTCCCGTTTTTACCAAACAAACCACACCAATCAACCTGTCCCAATCATCAAAAAAAGCCCCGCAACTCCCTAAAAAGGGAATCACGGGACTCCATCAAATCAAAATCAAGCGGCTTCCGATCCATCCGTTCCATTCTTGTCCTCACCAGCTTTAGATCTAAAGCCGATAAAGAACAACACCGCCAAAATCACAATGACAGCTGCAAACAGAACACCAGCAGAATCAAATAGTTTAACCAGGTTGCCAAGCACGATTCCGATGACACCGAAGTCAGCATCCCCAAATGTGGTTCCCTGGAATCCTAGAGAGCCCAGGACTGGCAATAATAGCGCAGGCAGGAAGCTGATCATGACGCCGTTTGTCATCGAACCGATGATTGCGCCTCGGCGACCGCCGGTTGCGTTCCCGAAGACTCCTGCCGCTGCACCAGTGAAGAAGTGAGGGACAAGGCCCGGGACGATGACCTTCAAGCCGAGTAATGGCAGGAACAGCATGCTGACAAGACCTGCGATGAAACTGAACAGGAAGCCGATGATGACGGCATTTCCTGCGAATGGGAAGATAGCCGGGCAATCCAGGGCCGGTTTCGCATTCGGGACGACCTTGTCCGCGATCCCTTTGAAGGCAGGGACGATTTCACCAAGGAGCATGCGCACACCGGCGAGGATGATGTACACACCCACAGCGAATGTGATCCCCTGCATGAAGGCGAAGACCAGGAAGTTCTGTCCTTCGCTCAGTTGACTTTCAACGAAAGCGGGACCCGCCGCGCCAGCGACGATGAAGAACAGGATGACCATCGTCAAGGATACGGAAACGGATGTATCCCTGAGGAAGCCGAGTGATTTCGGAACCTTGATTTCTTCTGTTGATTTCGAACCTTTTCCAACGACTTTCCCGACTGCTGCCGAAGCCAGATATCCGACAGAACCGAAGTGCCCGACGGCAAAATCATCCGATCCTGTGACCTTGCGTGTGAACGGCTGAAGCATCGCAGGTGACAGGACCATCAGTGAACCAAGTATGATCGAACCGAGGATGATCAATGGCACACCGGAGAATCCTCCAGTCGTCAGGATGACCGCGATCAAGCAGGCCATGAACATGGTATGGTGACCGGTTAAAAAGATATATTTAAAAGGACTGAAACGTGCAATCAAGATGTTCACGACCATGCCGAACAGCATGATCATCGCTGTTTCCGTACCGAAGCTTTCCTGAGCCAGCGCTACGACCGCTTCGTTGTTGGGGATGACCCCGTCGACCGCGAATGCTTCATTGAACATACTACTGAATTGACCGAGTGACTGGACGAGCACGTTCGCACCTGCTCCCAGGATGACAAAGCCCATCACCGTCTTCAATGTTCCGGATATGACATCCCCGGAGTTCTTCCGCTGCACAAGCAGGCCGATCAAAGCGAATAGACCGACAAGGATTGCGGGTGTACCAAGGATGTCCTTCATAATGATATCAATCATTTATATTCCTCCTTCGTTTGAAAGTGGGACTAGATATTTTGTTCCAACGCAGACTTCAGTTCATTTTTATCCATCAAGTTCTTCAGTTTAACGATGTTTTTGCGGCCGTCTTCAAGGCTTTCCACGATATCCTCTGAACCAATGAACAGGTCTGCCTGCTCCGTCTTCGCTGTTGTTAGATCCGTGTGGGATACTTCTGCTTCTTTGCCCATGTCTTTAAGTGCCGCTTTGATGTTCATCTCCACGATCATGCTGCTTCCTAATCCATTTCCACATACTACTAATACTTTTTTCATGTTGTTTTCCTCCTTGTATTTACACTTCGATTGTTTGGTTTATTAATTCGATTACGTTGCTTGCATCTTCAGCCGAGATCAATTTCTCTACATTTTCTTCATTGGACAACAGTTCTGTGAGCTGTGCCAACGCTTTTAAGTGGGTTTGATTATCGATCGCTGCAAGCACGATGATCAGCTGGGCACGATGTTTTTCTTTTTCTGAAAAATAAACAGGTTCTTCGAGGCGCAAGAAACTCATTCCGAGCTCTTCGACTCCCGTCTCAGGACGTGCGTGGGGGATGGCGATCCCCGGTGCAATCACGATGTAAGGTCCTAAATCCTTCACGTTCTCGATCATCGCCTCCACGTATGACGGTCTGATCGAATGCTGGTCGATGAGCGGCTGGGCAGCGACCTTGATGGCTTCTTCCCAGCCACTTACACGTTCTTTCAGCTGTATCGTTTCTTCTGTCAATAATTCGTTGAGCATAGGTTTTCTTAGCTCCTTTATCTGGGGAGTTTTTTGTTCCAGGAAGCGGACCAGTTCATGCTTTAATTCGTCTTCTTGATGGACGGTCGCATGGCGTTTGATGACATCCATGAGATGATCGGTCATCGCTTTCCCGGGTGCGTTCGAATCGAATAGCTCATTCATCCGCTGCATGACCCGTTCCTTTTCCACATTCGTCAGGATAGCGGGAACATGGATGACGGGAATGTCTTTGGCTTTTATATAATTGGTTGAAAAAATGACGTCAGCCATGTGTTCCTTCGTCTGGTATTCCCTCATGGAGATCGTGGCGGTCACATTCAGACCGGCAATCAGGTTCTCCAGCTGGGTCCGGAGCATGTTGGACGTCCCGATTCCGTTCTCGCAGACGATGATGGCCCTGAACTTCGTTTCCACTGACTTTTTTTCTTTTGTCAGCCATCCGCCGAAGTGAAGGGTGATATAAGCCGCTTCTTCCTCCGGGACCTTCTTCCCGACATACAGTTCCAAATGCCTCATCACCCTTTTGGTCAGGTGAAAGATGTCCGGGTAAGTCTGTTGGATCGTGCCAGTCAGATCATTGACGATATGAAGACCGTATTTCAGTCGGTAATAGGTCGGCTTGATGTGGGATATCAGATTTTCTTCAAGGCCGCGCCGGTCATCGAACACGACACAAGAATAGAGTTGAAAGTCGTCGATCATATTGCGGACGACTTTTCTGAGCCCTGAAAGTTCCTGCTCGGTGTAATGATCGAAATTATCGTGCTGGACCTTGGAGCCGAGCAAATTCATCGTGATGAAGCAGATTTCATCTTCAGGGAATGTGACTCCCTTGTAAGTTTCAAGCTTATTGGTGATGTGGGTGGCTGCCTTAAAGGCTTCCGTTTGCTTGAGCACCTCTTTTTCAGCCCCGGGCACCTGGATGAATTCATTGAGCTCTATCCGCTTCATGATCATCAGGATCTGAAGGGAAAGAATCTCGACCATTTCATCCGTCAGCGTCAACTTCAGATCTCTTTCCGCTTCGAAAAGAATTTCCCTCACCACCCGCCGCTGATCGGTTTCACTTGACCAGGTGGCAGCTTCCGGATGGATCATCTTATATACCTCATTCCTGACGTTCTGCCATTCAGGGTGAGAGAAGATGGTCGCGAGAATGGTGGACAGCATCGTCCTCTTCGCATCCTCCGATCCCCGCAGCCGGTATCCGGAACCTTTCCTGTAGAACAATTCCAAACCGGCTCGTTTGAACTCCTGCTTAATCTCTTTGATCACCTTCGCAATTGTCCCGCGGCTCATGCTCGTCAAGTCTATAAAACTCTTCATCGTCGCATCTTGCTCTTCCAATAAAATCTTTGCCTTGATCAGGACTTCGCGCTCCTGCTTCGACAATTGATACTGCCAATCTTCGAAACTCTCATCCTGCATCAGCATCAGCTTCGATTTCGACTCAGGAGGCAAAAACAATCCCTGTCCATGCTTACTATCAATGGGTTCTAACTTCTGAGTCCGCAGCCAGCTATTGATCTGATCAAGGTCATAATAAATAGTCCGTTGAGACAAATTCATCCTTTCGACCAGATCCTTCGTCGGAACGGGCTCAGAAGACTGTTGAATGATGGATAATAAGTGTGCACGTCTTTTATCCAATACCATGAGGATCCTCCTTGCTAGTTGTCTTCCTTTATAATTTTTGCATTTTTATATTCTTGAATTGTTTGATGATCATCTTATGAATCTAGTATAAGGGCTGATTTCAAGTAATGAAAGGGGTTTCAGTGTGTAGAGTTTGGTTGTGGTATTTTTGCAAAATTGAACAGTTGGAAGTTAGGGAGGGGGAGGGCTTCAATGTTTTGACCAGAAAATGGAATAAATGATTGTGCATTTTTGGGGGATTTGAAATAATTGTTAAGAGTAAAAAGGGGTTGGGTGAACGAGTTTAGGTATTGGAGTATATAACTAGTGACAATAAGAATGAATGATACCCTTATCCCAAAAATAAAAATGAAGGGAATAATCTGATTGTGATACATCATAAAAATATTGATCCTTCTTACAAACCCATATTAGATCATGTCCACAACACTTTTAAAACGGTTATTTGCACAGGTGCCTCCACCCTTGTCATTCATAAAGATTCCATCGTTTTAGAACAGTACATCGGAAAGCAATCAGCTGCAAAAGATGCTAGAAACGTTCAGGCAGACACTCAGTTCCATGTGGCTTCTGTAAGGAAGAGTTATATCGGTTTCGCAGTCTCATATGCATTGTATTATGGATACATTCGCAGTATTGATGATCTGGTTGTATCTTATTTACCCGAACTTAATGAGACCCTCTGGAAAGAAACCACGATCAGACATTTACTGACCCATACGCATGGATTGAAAAAAGAGGGGAACAAAACGGTCCGTGAGTTTACTCCCGGCTCAAACTGGTCGTATAAGCAAATCGGCATCGAGGCGCTCACTCAAATCGTGAAACGTACAACAAGTAAAACAGTTTCGGATATCGTCCATGAAACGTTCTTTATCCCTTTAGGCTTCACTGAGTCCAATTGGTATTCGGAAAAACACGAGAGGCTGGTCGATGTGATCCTGCGATATGAAGGGGATGAAGACTGGAGTACAAGTGAAAGCACAGAAGGCGACAAAATGAACATGTATGTATCGACCAGGGAACTTGCTTACTGGGGGTACTTCCATTTGAGAAAAGGGAACATAAATGGCAAACAAATCGTGCCCAGAGAAATGATTGAATTGGTCACTGCTCTCCAAAGCCCGCCCACTCTTCATAAAGACCTGCCCCAAAATGGTTTCTTATGGTTCGTAAAAGATGAACCTGCTAAAAAAACAGAGATTGGACATCTTGTCCCAAAAGGTTCCTATCAAATTCTAGGTTTTACAAATGTCACTCTATTAGTCGTTCCTGAAGAAGACCTGGTTGCAGTTCGGATGTTTAATAGTTTTGGTTCCCCAGAGGGGTATGATTACTTGGAAGATGTAAGGTCGTTTGGTGATGAGGTTATGAGGTGTGTGGCTGAAACCAAGGTGGAATCGAACGTGCAGTTTGAACAAAGTACAATCTAATAAGTAGTAGGAGGATGCTACCTTGATCATTAAAGAAAAAACATACACCACATCCGAATTACGATACATAATAAGATCTGCCAAACCCGATGATGCGAAGTCATTGTCACAGGTAAGAATACAGATCGACGGAGAAACGGAGAACATGGATAGGGAAAAAGGAGAAGCCTATATAGATAGAGAAGGATTTGGGAAAATCATAGAAGCGGATTCTGCCAGTCCTGCAAATCTATTTCTTGTAGCAGAAGCAGATGGGGAAGTTGTTGGTTTTTCCAGATGTGAAGGGAACAGCCTGAAAAGAACTTCTCATAGAGTGGAGTTCGGAGTCGGGGTGTTAAAGGAGTTTTGGGGACATGGAATAGGAAAGAATCTCTTACAGGAATCCATCGAGTGGGCTGACTCCAATCAAATCAGAAAAATCACGCTGAGTGTACTAGAAACAAATGAAAAAGCGATACAGCTGTATAAGAAACTGGGTTTTGAAGTGGAAGGAATTTTAAAAGATGATAAGCGGTTATCTGATGGGAACTACTATCATACGATTGTGATGGGAAGGATTCATAGGGAGAATTGATCAGATTGATCAGCGAGTCAAATGACGCCAAGCCTATCAGGAGGAATCAATGAAAATCTACCAATTCACAAAAGAAACAGGAAAGAAAATCACGAAATTCAACTCTGATTTTGTGATGTCACGCATCACGAAAACGGAGAAGGCGGCGCATATCGGATGTATGCATCTTGATGAAAACGGTGTGATTGGTTTTCATGAGGCAGTGGTGCCCCAGCTTCTTCTGATTGTCAGCGGGGAAGGCTGGGTCAGAGGGAATACGGACGAATTCATTAAGGTTCACAGCGGAAATGCGGTGTACTGGGAGAAAGGCGAATGGCATGAAACGAAAACGGATACGGATACGGGGCTGACTGCGATTGTGATCGAAAGTGAAGAGCTGGACACTTCTTTTTTAAAGGGTTTATAAAAAATCAGCTTCGCCGAGGAGGGGTAGCAGTGGAGAAGATTTTAGTTAAAACAGGGATTTATTCATTTATTAGTTCGTTTTTCTTGTTTGTCGCCTTCTTAAAAAGAGAAAAATTGACCACTGATGTGGAGGGCATGAGCTCATATGAAATAACGCCATTTCCACAATATTTCTTTCAAATCTTCAGGTACTCTGTCATCATTTCAATCATTGCGGTCGTTGTTGCCTTTTTGTATGTATTTTATCTGAAGAATGAGATTTCTGATAAGGACAGTGCAGATTCAGAAATATGAAGTTGTATAAAGTGAAACTGAAAAAACACAGGGACGGCTCATGCGAAACGGCCCTGTGTTTTTCCATTACTGATAATTAACAATCGCCGGACTCGGATCCATCTTCAATACCTCTTCCGGCGTCAACACGGGCACGTCTTTATCATAAAAAATCTTGAACCCGCCATACTGATTCGGTTCATCACGTATGTACTTCCGGTACAGGGCCAGCTTGTCCGCAGCAGGTCCCCAGCCGTCGAAGTTGATGGCGACTTGGACGTTTTCTGTCGGCTTTATCGCGTCTTTGTGCGTCAGTACGTGACCAGTGAACTGATGGACGAGGACCAGTTTATCCGGCAGGTTGTTCTTTTCGGTCAGTTCGGATACATACTCGACGGCTTCCTGGATCTTCCTTCCGTCCACCTGTCCGAGATCCTCTCCAGGTTTTTCCCCCTCAGCGACGTGGAATTCGGTATCAATCGCCAGATGAACCTGCGGGTGCTTCAGCCATTTCTCGACCATTTTTACCTGGTTCATGACGGTGTCCGTCCCCAGCTGGATATCGAGGATCACGAGCGCATCATGCTTTTCCGCAAGCTCCACATATGTCTCAATATTCTCATCGGAGGTCATCCGCACATAATCCCCGTCCGGGCCGGGATCATTCTGAGCCATTGTGGTGATTAACTCAATCGTCGGCACCGCCGGACGTTCTGGATCGAGATCTGAGTAGGCCTGTGTCTGTTCCTTCAACTTTTTCATGAACTCTTCTGGCTCCATCGTCCCGAGGATTCCCATATTTTCTGACTGCGGTGTGCCGTAATAGGTGACCAGCCGATGATCCTTCAAAGGTCCATCGGAGAGATCTTCTACCCCGTTTGCCAGCGTTTCACCCAGTGGGGTTTTACGCTCGGATTGCCCATCTTGTCCCTCTTGATCAGGCGCTTTCTGCTGTTCCTCTTTTGCCATGCGCTCCTTTAGGGGCACTGCATCTTCAGAAGGTTTCAACGCTTTAAAAGGCTGCTTGAGTTCTTCGTTTTTCGTTTCCTCATCCTGTTCTGGTTTTTTTTCCTTATCCCCGGTCTTCATTTCCGGATTTGACTTGTCCTCTTCTGAAGACGTCACTTCCTTCCCGGCCTTCTCTGACGTCGAAGTATTCGAGCACGCCCCAAGCATAAGGATTCCGGCTGCAAAAATCAGGGTTATTTTCTTCACGGCTGCACATCCTTTCTTTCCAGAAGAATATGGATGACTTTATCACATTTTCCTTTACAAGAAACCTATGTAAACAGATTGATAGAAAAACGTAATGGAAAAGTCAGGGACGTGAGGCGGTGGAGAGAACACAAAAGACAGCAGGGGGAAGTTTCCCAGTAAAGGGATATCAGGGAATTTTGTCGAATGTTTTAAGGAGCAACGAAAATGAGGTGGACTTGTAAATGGAATGTACGATTAATAGTGAATGGTTCAATAAAGCGATAACAGATGTTCATAAGGCCGTGTCTTTGAAAACACCTTTTCCCATTTTGACAGGGATCAAGATGACGGCAGCGGAAGATGGCTTAACCCTTATCGGAAGCAACTCCGATATCATCATTGAAAAAGTGATCCCCTTCATGATCGACGGCGTGAGGGTATTAGAGGTAAAGCAGACGGGCAGTGTGGTAGTACCTGCAAAATATATAAGTGACATCGTAAAGAAGTTACCTGGCCCGATAGATATAAAAGTAGACGAGAAACAAGTAGTCACCCTGAAATCAGATGAAATCGTTACCAGACTCAACGGTTTTGATTCGGCAGAATATCCGAGTCTTCCTCAAATAGATGAAGCCAGTCACATAAAAATCCCCTGTACTGAATTAATGGAATTGATCAAACAGACTGCTTTCGCCGTATCAAAAAGTGAATCCAGACCTGTCTTAACAGGGGTCCATATGTCATTTGAAGATGGCCGTCTGACATGTGTTGCAACGAATTCCCATCGCCTCGCATTAAGAAAAATGACATTCGACTCGAATGCAAAAGGTTCATTCATCGTTCCCAGTACAAGCCTGAATGAACTGCTGAAATTGATCCAGCATGAAACGGGATTCATCCATATCTTTGTAAGTGACCGTTATATGGTATTCAAATCAGATACTGCCTCTCTCTATTCACGGTTGATCGAGGGGAATTATCCAAACGTTTCAGGCTTGATCCCCAGGGACGCGAAGACAATCATGACCCTTGAGACAAAGAGACTTCTAAAAGGGATCGATCGTGCCTGCCTTTTCGCAAGTGAATGGAAGAACAACAATGTGCACTTAGAAATCAATGGCGGTACGAAACTGAAGATTTCTTCCAACTCTTCAGAAATCGGCCGGATAGAAGAAGCGCAAACCATAAAGGGCATCGAGGGTGAGAGGGAATTAAGCATCTCGCTGGATGGGAATTTCCTGATGGATGCTTTAAAGGCAATAAAGGAGGACGAAATCAAATTGAGTTTCGGTGGTTCGATGAAACCCGTTTTGATCGAGCCTGTTGACCATTCATCTTGTCTGCACCTCATTTCGCCGGTTCGGTCGTATTAACATCTATGTGAAACGAAGTCTAAGATCAGGAGGGACCCATGTGATTCAAACAAAAACAGTACATATTTTAAATGGAACAGAAATGTATAAGAAGTTCAAAGAAAAACAATTTCTAGAACTGGACTCTATGATTCCCTTTAACGAGGCCATGTGCTATGGGAATACCTGCGAGGACATATTTTCCGATGAATTTACCGCAATACGTGCAAGCGTGCATCATGTAACGACGGCAGAATATGCTGAAATCACCCTGCAGCCACTGCAGCCTCTCTTTAGTGAATACGTGGATCGTATAGAACTTTGGTTTGATGAGGATATGTTCTGCCAAATCAATCTTCTCACCGTGCTTGCTTGGTTAGACCAAACGGGTTTTAAAGGTGGGATTGATCTCCATCTTGTCAATGACCATTTTCAACCCGTAAGTCATTACAGCCTGACGGCAAAAGGGTTTGATTCACTCTATAAGCAAGTATTGATTGAAAAAACGGCTCCGAAGGAAGTTCATCCAGCTCCATTAAAAAAGGGAATTGACCTATATTTGAATTACCTCATGGAAGATAGTGACCTTATGCTGTACATTCAAAAGCACGAAGCCGTCCCGACAAAAGAACTTGTGACGCTAATGATTGAACATTTCAAGGACTACGGATTGGGAGATACCCAATACATTGAAATCATAGAATCTTATCGTCGGAATCGGTGACAACGTTTAGGGATAAAAGGGAATGTTACTCTTGATTTGTTTGCAACCCATTAAGGCCAGTGCCAGGATTTAAAAAAGAAAAAGTCAATGATAGACTGATAGAAGCAAAATGAAAAGGGTGATCCGAATGAATATTTTATGGGATTTCGATGGAACATTGTTTGATACATATCCAGCGTATACCCGCATCCTCTCTCAAGTAATTGGGGATGAGGCCGATAAACAGGAAGTCTATGATAAGTTAAAAGTGTCATTTTCGCACGCCATTCAGTTTTATGGGATTTCCGAAGAACAGGTAGAAGAAATCGATCGGTTAAAGATGAACATTTCCCCTGAGGATATGAGGCCCTTTAATGGAGTCGAAGAAGTATTAACATTTGCCGATAAAAATGTGATCATGACCCATAAGGACAGGGAGGGGGTTCTGGCCATACTGGACCATTATGGCTGGAGGGACTATTTTGCCGATATCGTCACGATCGATGATGGCTTCCCGCGCAAACCCCATTCGGCTGCTTACAGTCACTTGCATAACAGGAACCCCATCGACCTCGCAATCGGGGACAGGGATTTGGATCTATTGCCGGCAAAGGAGCTAGGGATTGCAACGTGTATGTTCCAAGGTCAATCAGACATAGCTGATTATCATCTGGAGAAATACAGTGATTTCTTCGCTCTTTTTAAAAAGGCATAGTTTTTGTCAGAGGTATGGTGTCTGCCACCCGGTACGTCGGGGGCGGGCACTTTTTTTGTTAGGCGGCAGTGTCTATAGAGGCTCCCCCTTCCCACTTCAGCCCCAATTGCATGAAATTCCACAATTCATCAGGTAATATTTGGTACAATTAATGAGAGGTGATAAAAATGGAAACGAAATGGCTTGAGTGGGCAAAAGAGCTGCAGTCGATTGCGCAGGCAGGGTTGACTTATTCCAAAGATGTGTATGACCTGGAGCGGTTCGAAATGATACGGGAGATCAGTGTCGACATCATGTCGAAGCATACAGATATGGAGCCGTCAGTCATAAGGGATTTGTTTGCAAATGAAACAGGGTATGCCACACCCAAGGTAGATATCCGGGCTGTTGTATTCAAGGATGAAAAAATATTGATGGTGAGAGAAACGACAGACGGCGGCTGGTCGCTGCCTGGCGGTTGGGGAGATATAGGACTGACACCGGGCGAAGTGGCGGTCAAAGAAGTGAAGGAAGAATCAGGGTTTGACGTGAAAGCCGTCAACTTACTGGGGGTGCTTGATAAGAAGTGCCATCCGCACCCGCCGTCTCCTTATCATGTCTATAAGATGTTCATCCTCTGTGAAATCATCGGTGGAGAGGCGAATGAAGGAATCGAAACGAGCGCTGTGGAGTTCTTTGCAGAAAATGAACTGCCATCATTGTCGGTCGAAAGGAATACTGAATCGCAAATACGGATGGCTTTTAAACATTTACATAATCCGGGGGAAGCCGTTTATTTCGATTGATTTATACCAAACTAGTAAAAGGGGGAATCCAAGGTTATGAGTAAGGCACTGATCATCATCGATGTACAGAAAGGTATGTTCCAGGAGGGTGCAGCGGTATATAAGGGAGATAAACTGATTTCTATCATAAAAACAATGATAGAGAGTGCCCGTGCTTCCAATACGCCTATCCTTTATGTGCAGCATAATGCACCAGCAGGAAAACCACTGGAATACGGGAAAGAAGGATGGGAAATACACGCTGAAATCAAACCGCAGCAGGAAGATACCATCATCCAAAAAACGACGCCTGATTCATTCTTGGATACCAGATTGGAAGATGAACTGAGTAAACGGGGCATAAACCATCTATATATTGCAGGAATTCAAACAGAAGCGTGTGTGGACACCACTTGCCGCAGTGCTTTCAGTAAAGGTTACAAAGTGACTCTGATTTCAGATGTCCACAGCACGTGGAACTCCGGTGAACTTACCGCTCAACAAATCATCAATCATCATAATGGAGTATTGAGGTGGTTTGCGGATGTTTACCCGTCGGAAGAAATAGACCTGACGTGAGCAGGTCGGGCACAGAAAGATGAGTTGCTCGAAAGAATCATCGGATCCGGTAACGGAGGGGAACGGGAGTTAAATGCCTCTAATTGATCAGAAGATATAGCTTCTCATTCCAAAGGCTGCGTCATTATACAGAAACACTCATTCTTAAAACCTATTATTACTTTCGGGTAAGGGGGAGGAGCAGGTATGTACGTAAAAACGATGCTCTTTTTGATTGGTCTATCTATTGCGATCTGTTTGTCTGGGTGCAGTGAAGAGGAGGGGGAAACGGTCTGGGATATTTCCGCACCTTTTGAATATGTCGGTTTGCCAATGCATGGAACAGAAGGCAAGTTCGGCATTGTTAAGGTAAACGGTGAATCCTCTGAACCGCCGTTTCCAGTCGGAGAAGGGCGGCACTATGAGGTTTATTTCTTGGATGAATCGGCTGACTACACTGGCAAAACGTATACCATGACGGCCACCCATAAAGAAACAGAAGAGACGATTTACCTTTATGAAGCGGGGATAAGCAATTACAAGAGTGGGGCCAAATTCGTCCTTGGGAGAGAGGGAATGTGGAGGATTGACGTATCCGTAGATGAAGAGCCTTTGACCAGCTTTGTTGTAGAAGTAAAGTAGTAGGGATTGGATTATGCCACGCAAAAAAGGGCAGCTTGTGATGAGTTCAGAAAGGTGTGTCAGGGTTTGCATTGTTGCTGTGAAGAAGGAAAAACGTTTGATATAAAAGTTGAAGGTGATGTCGGCGCCGATCCTTTGTGGTGCTGTCATTGCGGATGTAACTTGGAGATCGGTGATATGCCGCTCACCAAAGAGTTGGAAAGAGAATTATGGGAGTGGGCAATTCAGTATGGCAGATGGATGGATTGGGAATCCGATACGCCGCTTCAAGAAGGTGCCAAGCTGGAGGACGAACATAATAGACAGGGGAAGCATTTGGCCCGGCAAGTGAAGCTTGAGCTGGGTGACGCATATAAAGTGAGGTTCACACCATCGGACTTGGAGGGAGTGTATGCTGATAAGAAAAAATGACTTACCTGCCTCCAATCTAGTAACTCGTTAGAGGAGGGGAAGCATGGTAGGTTGGATTTATTTCATTCTTTGTTTGCCGATTTTTCTGGTCTCATATGTTTATTCTTTTTTTATAGCAAGCAAAATTGCATACTTACCACAATCAGAATGTAAGCCTGAATTTATTTTCACTCCAAAAGATGTTCAATATTGCAGTGATATTTATGCAATTGATGTTTTTCTAATTGCATTGAAGACAAATCCAATTTCATACCTTTGTTTATTAACAGGCATGTATATCATCATCTTTTTGGGATATAAAATCTTTCTGTCGATAAAGAACAAATTATAAGGTAAATGCTTTTTTTTTTTCAGAAAATGGGCAATAGGTTGCAAGCGAAGAATATATAAGAAGCATGCCTTTTATGGAGGGTACGTGCAAAAATCTTAAAGTAGGGGACGAGTCAAAGTGATCAGAGAAATGAAACTTGAAGAGTTACCCATTGCTGCTCAAGTTTATGAAAAATCTTTTATTGCCACACATAAGGATTTCTTGCCAGAAAGCTTTATGGCCACAATATCTTATCAACACGCGAAACATCGATTAGAAAGTATTTTTGCCAGTACAGCGCGTAGACCCTTTTGTTTCGTAGCGGTTATAGACAATAACATCATTGGATTTGCAATCGGCTCATTTGCCATTCATCCACCGCCAGGATTCAAAGGCGAACTCAAAATGCTCTATGTGTTGCCAGAGTATCAAGGAAGAGGGATTGGAAAGCAGTTAGTGAAGTCGGTCGTACAATATTTTGTAGTGAACCATGTTGATTCAATGTTTGCAGGAACATTTAAAGAAAACGTTGCAGCGAGAACATTTTATGAAGGAATCGAGGGTGTGAAAATTAGTGAACAAATCGACCATATTAATGGAGATGATTTCCCTACCGTTAATTATGGATGGCCCTCGATAGAAACCTTGTTCCTTTAAGAGATGCTCAAATTTGCGTCAGCGAAGGGTTAGGGTGAAACAAGGCTAGAAATAGGAAGAGGTTGGAGAAAACGGTTATGTATAAGTGCCCATCCCCTGATTTTAAATCTGGAAAGGATATTCAAATAAAATGTCGAAGAAGTAAATAGATGATTAAAAAATCCTGCTTTTGTCCTAAAGGAGTTCTTATATGATAGAGACCGTTCATCATTTAGTGTTGCATGTGGTATTCATATTGTTTTCGATCCTTCTGTTTCAAATGTTTACAAGAGAATCGGAATGGGACAAGAAAAGGTTTGACCTGAAGTTTCTTTTCATGAATATCGTGATACTCGTGTTTACGATGATATTTCCTGTCGTTTACTCGAGCGGATATGTGTACGATTTTAAAGTGGTCCCGATCATCATTGCTTTTATTTATGGCGGCACCAGAGTGGGGTTCGCTGTGTTTTTGGCCATGCTCACGATTGGCTTGTTTACCGACCATGTCATGTTGAAACTGATCGCAAATTATACGATTTATTGTTTGCTGCTTATCCCTCTGTCTACTTGGTACAGAAAGCTAAAGTGGAAAAACAAACTCCTCCTGATTTCCCTTTTTTATTTCTTCATCCCGGTTACAAGGGCGCTTTTCTTAATTCAAAAAAATGAAACCGGACAGCTTCCATTGATGATAAGCTCCACGGTGATTATTTGGTTGACTCTCATATCCACCATCTATTTGATTGAAAATGGGCTCGAACAGATCAGGATCAAGAAAGAACTTGTCAAAGCGGAGAAATTCAATGTGGTCAGTCAGCTGGCAGCATCCGTCGCACATGAAATCCGGAATCCGATGACGACCGTAAGAGGGTTCATGCAGCTGCTGCAGGGTGAAAGCTTATCGAAGGAACAAAAGAGCTTCATCAATATTTCGATCCAGGAATTAGACCGGGCTCAAGAGGTCATCAATCAATATCTCTCCCTCGCAAAGCCGCAAACGGAAGAATATGAAGTGTTCAGTGTGAGTGATGCCTTAGACGAATCGGTTGAAGTGATGTCGACTTATGCGGTCATGAACAGTATTGAAGTCAAGAAAGACATTGAAGAAAACCTGAGGATAAAAGGATTGAGTTTTGAGGTCAAGCAAGTATTCGTCAACATCCTTAAGAATGCGATCGAAGCAGTAAAGGAAAACGGCGAAATAACGGCAGCGGCCGCCGGGACTAAAGATGGCCAAATTATGATCACCATCAGAGATAATGGGGCAGGCATGCCGCCCGAACAAGTCAAAGTGTTAGGAACACCCTACTATTCCACAAAAGAAAAAGGAACGGGGCTCGGGTTGACGGTCTGCTATCAGATCGTCAAACGGATGAATGGCGACATACGCGTCAAAAGTGAATTGAACGCAGGGACAACATTTACGATTTTGCTGCCTAAGCATACATAGAAAAGAATAGGAAACGATGTAGGGGTCGGAGTTGGGTCATTGGTATTGGTGAAATATGAGCTAAAGCAAATAAAAAATTATTGGATATACCGATCCTGAGCAGGGTGATCAATTTTATAGATCCATTGGATTTTCAAAAGGAGATCTTTATCCGAAATCCACCACTTTATGGAGCTTGAAAAGTGAATGAGTAAGGTATTTTGATGGGGCTTATCCTGACCGGGGTGGGCTCTTTTCTTTACCGATCATGATAGGAACAAGGTACAAGGGAAACAGCAAATCGAAGCTGGCACCCACTTTGTCGCAATCAATAAAAAATGAAACCATTTGCAAACTGAATCGTCTTAGCATTAAACGGGATGGGGTGAGACTTGTGTGAGAAAGATTCAGGATGAGGGCTATTCGGAACATCGCGATGCCTGGCTTGAAATGATCATGGATGAGTATGGCGAGCGTCTGACCAAGATGGCCTATAACTATGTAAAGGACTGGAATCTGGCAGAGGATATTGTTCAGGATGTATTTATAAAATGCTACAGGAATTATGATGAGAGGGATAAAATTCATTCATTTAAGGCTTGGATTTATAGGATGACGATTAACCAATCAAAGGATGTTCTAAAAAGTTCAGCTTTTCGAAAAGTGGTAATGAACTCCAGTCTTTTTACTCTCTTCACATCAAAGGAATCTTTACCTGAAAAGAGTGTGTTGAAGCGCAGCGAGGAAGAGAGTCTCTCCATGTGTGTGCTGTCCTTGCCTGTAAAATACCGTGAAGTGATCACGCTCTATTATTATGAAGAATGTTCGATTGAAGAAATGAAAGAAATGCTTGCAATCAACTCAAACACAATCAAAACGAGGTTGAAAAGAGGAAGGGAAAAGCTGAAAAAGATGATGGAAAGGTGGGAAGATGATGGAGAGAAGGCTTAAGCAGTTGAGGAAAGCAATGGATTCTACGACTCACAGAGGTAAGCACTTTACAGAGTTTCAAAAAAATAAGATTCGGAACGCTGTAAATACGAATATGCAAGCCGAGCCTAGAAGACCCCATTCATTTGTTCTAATCATCGTAACCACTTTAGCCATTTGCTTAGCGGGTTTCTTCATCTCTACTGAGGTGTTCATCAAGCAGGATAACGAACAGATGAACGGAACGTCAGTCAAGGAATGGAAGGTGAATCACGAATATAAGGAAGGGGGGGAGACGGTTTTTAGCATATTCCCTGATCCTGAGTTACAAGCGGGTAAGCCTTACGGATATATCTTTCATTTTAACGAACCATTTTCAACATACAAAGGAAAAGAACTTTCCATATCTGCCGTCCACAAAGGAACTGGTCAGCGCATGCAGGCAGTCCCCCCTCAAGAAATAACCGAGCCATCAGAAGGATACTCAAGTCTGGAACGATTCACCACAAGTTTTCAAGTTCCATACAGCGGCTTATGGCGATATGAAGTGTACCTGGATGGAAAAGTGTACGGTGATGCTGTAGTGAAGGTGTCTGAAAAGGAAGCGGCAAAGAATGTCAGTTTGCCAGAAGATCTCCCGGACTACGTTCAGGAGCATGACGTTGAAAAAATTGACTGGAATCGAAAAGCAGCAGCCTTTGGAAGGAACGTCATCGGAAACGAAAATCAGTCAGGCATCATCGGGGCCGACATGCCGAGCTTGACTCCTCAAAAATGGATGTGGCACTTATGGGGAACGGATGCTTCGGAATTGACCGTGGTCGGTTACCATAAAGAGAGCAAAACCGTCCACCCTATTCTGAATAACGTGGATCGCTGGACTATTGGACTTGGGGGCGAAAATAATGGAGCCGATGTTCACGCACCTTCATCCGTCACGATCCCAGAGAGGGGCGAATGGGCTATTTTACTTTATGCGGATGGGGAATTATTTGATGTGATTGTGTTGGATATCAACCATTGAATCAGTGCAGATGTGTTGGAGGTTGGTGCGGGTCCTAGTATTTTAACAGTCGGACTCGCACTATTTATATATGTGGCGAATGGGAACAAGTGCACGAGAGTTGTTCATATACTGAAAAGTTATCCATTCATGTACAGGACTTGCAGGAATTCAGCTGGAAAAAGGTGAATAACACATATGATGAATCGTAGAGGAGTGGTCCCTTGGACACATCAAATAGACAGGCAATCCGGGAATTAACCGAAAGAAATGATTGGATCGAAGCTTTTCCCGTCATGAAGCAGCTTCGGACAGATTTGACGGAAGAGACTTATTTGGAACTTCTGGAAGCAATGAGGAAAGACGGGTATGTTTTATTCGGATATTATCATGAAAAGAGGCTAGTGAGCCTGGCCGGATTAAGTTGGAGGGTCAACTTCTACAATAAACGTCACGTATTCATTTATGACTTGGTAACGGATTCCGCTCACCGTTCTTCTGGCCATGGTGAAAAATTGCTGGATTTCATCCATCAGTGGGCTGGGGAGAACGGAGCTGAGTATGTCGCGTTGGAATCCGGTGTACACCGAACGGACGCGCATCGTTTCTATGAAGACCGGCTGCATTATGATAAGTGGTGCTATTCATTCAGGAAGACACTGTAAGAGGGAGAGATACATATGTTCAAGTTGGAGTACTTTGGGCGCACTGATTTCGATCAGCTCATCGAGTGGAGCGATTCGCCCTCCTTTTTATTGCAATGGGCAGGCCCCGGATTCCACTATCCGCTGGATCACCAGCAGCTGGAAAGGTATATTGAAAACGCCAATCATGAACAGGCAGACAGGTTGATTTATAAAGTGATTGACACAGGGACCGGCCGCACCATCGGGCATATTTCACTAGGGAAAATCGATCGACGGAACAGGTCGGCACGAATCGGGAAAGTATTGGTCGGTGACCGGGAAACAAGAGGAAAAGGCATCGGCCGGAAGATGATCACGGACATTCTTCATATTGCCTTTGATGAACTGGGATTACATAGAGTCAGCCTTGGCGTATTCGATTTCAACACATCCGCTATCGCCTGTTACGAAAAGGCGGGGTTCAAGAAAGAAGGGCTGCTCCGCGATGCCAGGAAAAATGGCGATGAGTACTGGAGTATGTGGGAAATGGGCGTGTTGGAAGAGGAATGGCGAGGGAAAGTTTAGGCGGTGATTCCCTTACTCTTAGCTTGTGCCAAGGTAGCACTCCCGTGTTACAAACAAAGATTATTCGACAAGTGGAAGGTATTTTTAAAAAGTGGTTTGTATTTCGTGGATTTGGAATGGAAATATGAAAAGTGGTTCGTAAAGTTGAAATCTTGCACGTGTTTTTCGAAAGTGGATTGTATTTTTGTATGATGAACTGAAAGGTTGCAGCATATGATGAATGACCTGTCATGAATCAGTTAAGAAGATGGCCAACATGCATTTTTGAGGTAGAATCCTGGATGAAAAGTTGCAAATGGGGCGAGGAAGTGCCGATTTGGCCATGGGTGGGCCATGGGGACAGGTACGGTGTCCCACGAGATGCCTCAAAAAAGTCTGTCCCCCGGCTGCATATAGAAACGTTTATTTAAAGGAGGCTACAGTGTGAATCGTTATGTGATCCAAATCGGACTGGGTATGGGATTCCTTCTGTTTTCGGTTTTTGCCACTTTATATGAGGGTTCGGGAATAGTCGACAGCCCGTTTGAATGGGAGTATTCGACCCCTTTTTCCGGTGAAGTAGAGAACGCTGGTGATATTTCACCTCTTGATTATTTTGTGTATGCCATCAAGTTTAAGCCAACCTTTCCAATCGTTATGGCCGTAAGCAGCATGTATTTGTTGGTGGTGACAGGAAATCTGTTTATGAATAGAAAGCGATTCTTTACCTTTTACCTGCCTTTTCTAGCAGTTCTTCAGCTTACTTTAGGTTGGTTGATGTCTTCCGCTGTCACCACGGGTACGCAAGTGTTGTCTTATGTTTTCTTATCGAGTGGTGCACTCATTCTAGCAGCCGCCTTACTATATCATTTTACTCCTCCTGGCAAGGGAGTTGTGTCTAATAAGAGGTAGTGTTGTACCGGTCAGGGGGACAGGTCCCGTGACCCGTTTTTAGATGCGCCTTCAATTTCTTTTCGTCCAATTTCATTCTACTTAGCAGCTATCGTTATTTTATAAAAATTCCTAACCGTCCAACCGCCTCGACGGGGGTATTACGGTTGCAGGAATGATTTTATTATCAAAAACGGCCAACTTATTATCAAAAATCAGGATATATTATCAAAAACCATCCTCTTATTATCAAAAATCAAAATATATTATCATAACCTCAAATCCCAGCTTATATATACCCGGTGTTGTATCTGCACGCCGGCCCCGCATCGGAACTTACCCAAAACAGGGTAAGTTCTTTTTTGTAAATATGCCTTGAGCATACAGTATGAATTTGGAATAATTGGTATTGAAAGGATTATTCCGATTCCTTACCGTCATCACTGGAACTAATGATCGCTGTACCTTAATAACTTCCACTAAAAATAACCAATCACTAACAGTAACAGACAGATTAAAAAAGGAGACAAAGATGAAATCAACTACTGACAAACTGGATTACATAACAGACTATATCAATCAGATCATGAATGATCAGCAGGGCACCGGGTTGAGCGTTGCCATTGTGAAAGATTCTGAGATCATCTATTCCAAAGGATTCGGGTATTCAAAGCTTGAACCTGAAATGCAGCCGATAGATGGGGATACACGGATGAGCATTCAAAGTATCTCAAAGAATTTCATGGCCGTTTCCATCATGCAGCTTGTAGAGAAGGACCTGCTGTCATTGGATGATGCGGTCGTTCACTATCTTCCATACTTTAGGACAAAAAATAAACAAGAAAGCGATATGATCACGATCCGCCAGCTTTTATCCCATACGGCAGGTTTCCCTTCGGACGTGGGGATTGCCAATATGACGGCTCCGAATGTAAGGGAAATCTTTTCTGATACTCCAACTGAATTTCAAGAAGCATTGGACTACTACAATCTTACAGAAGAAGAGATTAATAGTATAAGGTTCAGGGAGGATATAACGAAGTGGTTTCAAAAAGTAGAGTTGGAGTATCCGGCAGGGAAGGGATGGAATTACTGCACAGATGCGTATGTCATTCTTGCGGATTTGTTCGAGAAGGTGACAGGGACAGAGTGGGAAGCCAATCTTCAAGAAAAAATTCTTACCCCGTTGAATATGGACCGGACGACAAGTGACCCAATGATCGTTGAAGAAGATCCAAACAGTGCAAAGTACTATATGGGCGAGGATAAAATAGAGACCCCGTTTCCAAAGAATACAATTTCCGCTCCGATCGGCTACCTGTATTCGACGGCAAATGACCTGGCAAAATATATAGCATTTCACTTAGATGAAAAGCCGGATATTCTCAGTTCGGATTTAAAGGAAGACATGCAGCGTCCCGTTCATCTTGTCAGTGAGGAATGGCGGTTCGGAAGTGACGTCAGGAGTTACGGACTTGCATGGTTCACTGACATGTATAAAGGGCTCGGGATCGTTGAACATGGGGGCGGTCAAATGGCTGTCAGGTCCTTGATGACGATGGTACCGGAACTCAATCTGGGGGTGGTTGTTTTGCTCAATTATGACGGGACCACTCACCATGATATCTGTGATAAGGTCATTGATGTTTTCAGTGATTCCTAGGATAAGACGGACGTATGAAAACGCAGGGGTGAATCTCGTGCTACCTTTTTTACGGATAAGAATGAGTTAAATAACCAGTACGGGTTTAAATAGGGGCTGTTTTCTTGAAAAATACTAAACTAAGGCTAGTATGGGTGATTCCCAATGTCTTTTGTTACCTGATGTTCGCAGGGGTATCGGCATTTACAGTCATCCATGCAGAAGGTCTGCAAGAGATCCACAGATTGGGGATATGGGTACTTGCGATGATCCTTCTATTCGCCGTATCTATCTTCGGCAGTTACCGGATCTGGACATGGATCAAAGAGGGGAAAATGTAAAGTGTTTGTTGAAAGACGGTTCTTTGCTGCCTAAGCACAGGGAACCAATCCATACAAAATAAGGGGATAGATCGATGTTGAAAGGATTAAGAATGGTGTTAGCAATCATCGTCGTCACGATGGCAGGTTATGGGTTACTCACGGATCAACATTGGCTGCTGCCATACTTGTTGTTCTTAATGGGCTTGAATCTACTGGTGATGGCATTGGAAGAATTTCAACGGGGAAAAGTGGTTTACGGCTATCTTGGTGTAGGGGGTTCTTTGTTTCTGATGGTCGTACTGTTTTTCCTCTGAATGGTTGTAAATTCTTTCCTCTCAATTCGCTTGGTGGGTGGAGCCCGAATCCGAACCTGAAATGGAGGTTTTTACAGAGATGGACTATGTGAAGGGTTTAAGGAAACTAGTCGGGAACAGGCCATTGATTTTAACTGGGGCAGTGGTCTTAATTTTAAATGAATCCAACGAACTGCTGTTGCAGCACCGAACGGACGGCGGCTGGGGATTGCCCGGCGGACTGATGGAGCTAGGGGAAAGTCTGGAAGATACGGCAAGGAGAGAAGTAAAGGAAGAAACAGGGCTTGTGCTGGGTGAGCTTAAGTTATTGGATGTTTTTTCTGGCCCCGAATATTTCTTTAAAGTATCAAATGGTGATGAGCTCTATTCGGTCACTGCTGTTTATGTCTCGAATGAAGTAAGAGGGACGATTGAGGTGGATGAAAAAGAGTCCGTTGAAGTACGGTATTTTAACATTTATGAATTGCCAGTTGGTTTAACCGATGAGTATAGAAGTTACATCACGCCGTACGTGAAACAGTTGATGGATTAGATTGTGTTCAATATGGCGGCAGGGTTTGGAGGAAGGTTTTAAGGTGGGGAAGGTAAGGGTGGATACACATTAAGATGGATGGTGGACAATCATGCGAATGAGTGAGTTGGTTGATTGACGATGGTGGATGGGACTGGGGATGCAGCTGGGTTTGTAGTTTAGTTTTCCATCTTTTATTAAAGTCAGCATAAAACGAAATCATTCAGCATATATTCATTTTTTTTAGCATAAATCCCAAAAAGTCAGCATAAACCCATTTCGCTTATGCTTCTGAACGGCATCTCTTCATCTGCTGCTCCAAAAGCCGGTACGGATTTCGCTTAACGTGGTCACCCCGCCATTTTCTAATATAAAAAATATCCAATAAAAGGGATTTTGACAGCGTTAGGAGAAATACAAAGTGAACGGTAACAGACAGGAGGTCGAAGAGATGGAATATAAAAGGGTTCATAAACAGTTTAGATTGGCAGGCATGAAAGGCTGCGGGGCTTATGCAGATTTCGGTACGGATGTTCCAAAAGCTGCCCAGAACTTGATGGCGCGCGCTGATGAAATCGAGCATCGTGCCGGTACGGAAATCGCCATTTTTGAGCCAAAAAGGGGTGAGCGTCATCTTGAAGGCAGCTATTATGTAGGCATGATCGTGAACCAGCCTCTTTCAGAAGTGCCAAGCGGAATGGAATTCATCGAATTAAACGGGGAATATGCAACGGCCAGAGGGAACATCAAGGAGGTCGGAAGCCTGCATAACGGATTAATAAAGTGGGCGGTGGACAAGGGGTATAAGCAAAAGATGGACGCTTATATTGTTGAGACGTATCATCCGTTGGAAAATGGTGAGGAGGAAATTGAGGTATATTTGCCGGTCCAGGGGTAGACTCTCGAATGCACCATTCGGCGCCAGCGCCCTGGTAGAGGTGCAGGTGAATACATTCAATTTCTGACGAGTGAAGCTGCCAATTGAGGAACTTTCCCATCGTCTGTTGAAGTTAGTAAGATTCTAAAAGGGTGATGTAAT
Source organism: Rossellomorea sp. NS-SX7 (assembly GCF_052828565.1). Lineage (NCBI taxonomy): Bacteria > Bacillati > Bacillota > Bacilli > Caryophanales > Bacillaceae > Rossellomorea > Rossellomorea sp. NS-SX7. The sequence continues at coordinate 588,838 of NZ_CM128249.1, forward strand.
GAAAACTAGCAAGGTTATCCTCATTTTAGTGGGTATCATCGGTTTGTCCGCGTTTTTATATATACCTGGCCTCATAGATAAAAATCAATCAAAACATGCTGCTGAAGAGGTTCTTGATCATGTAATCAATCAACACTATGATAAAGCGTTTGAACATGTTTATTTTTTTGATAGAGCATCTGATACAGAGCCGGAAATTTCTTATGAAGATGCTAAAAAGAAATGGATTGAACGGCTAATAGATTTAAGGGAACAAGGCATTTACCTTGTGGATTACGATCAATTGCGTATTCGGTTGGATGATACGTATCCAAGGGGAAATGTTAATCTGGTTTTCATGGAAAATGGGGAGAGGAAAATCAAAGAAAACGTTAGTTTATGGTTTGCCCCGAGAGAAAATAAGTGGAAATTAGGAAACTTCGATTACCATCATGATGTTGAAGAATGGGAACATGCTTTAAGCGGCAATTTCAACTAAAAGGCGATTCAAACAGAAAATCAAGCCTGAGAGAGATTCGTAGAAGTATCACGAGACTTTTTAAAAAAATGATTCATTAAAGGAAACATCAGGGGGTCTATTATGAATGTGAATACTTACAGATTAATAAAAGTCATCTGTTTAGCCATTATAGCCGGCTCGAGCTTATATATCGGGGCTCAATTAGGCGAGATTAAAGACCATTTATGGGATTTAGTCAGTGTAACGGCTAATCAATGACTTACCCAGAATGGGTGTGATAGCTGAAGAACAGGCAAGCTGGTCTTCAGTTTTTTTTATGAGCCGGGGTCAGAGCCACGAACAAAATGGTGGGGATAACGGGTGAAGCCAAAGAATAGGATGTAAACATGTGATCGAACTTTACAAAGGAGGGATGTGCGTGCTTGAAAGATTTGTAGATCCACTGCCGATCATGAAACAGATTCAACCAACTGCATTTCTGAACAATCAGCCTTATTATGAAGTGACTATGATCCAGACGATGAAAAAGCTTCACCGGGATTTACCGCCAACGAAAATCTGGGGATACAACGGTGAATATCCCGGTCCGACATTTCGAGTGTGGAGAAATCAACCAATACACGTCTTGTGGAAAAATGAACTTCCACTAAAGCACTTCCTTCCGATCGATACGACGGTACACGGTGCTGAAAAAGATAAACCGGAAGTGCGAACCGTCGTCCATCTCCACGGAGGAGTGACACCGGATACCAGTGATGGATACCCTGAGGCATGGTTCACGAGGGGGTTCAAAGAAGTCGGTCCGTATTTCACAAATGAAATCTACACATATCCGAACCAACAGAAAGCCACTTCTCTTTGGTATCATGATCATGCAATGGGCATCACCCGCCTGAACATTTATGCCGGGTTAGCCGGGTTGTATATCATCCATGATGAAGAAGAAATGAACCTAGACCTCCCAAAATTCCCATTCGAAATCCCTTTGATCATTCAAGACCGTTCTTTTCATCGAGATGGCAGTCTCCTCTATCCTTCCCAACCAGAAATACCAGTACCAGGTGTTGATCCATCTGTTATCCCGGATTTTTTTGCTGAAACCATTGTGGTGAATGGGAAGGTATGGCCATATATCGAAGTGGATCCCCGTCTGTATCGCTTGAGAATATTGAATGGCTCGAATGCACGATTTTATCGATTATCCCTTTCAAATGGTGCCCCCTTCATACAAATCGGAACCGATCAAGGACTGTTGGCTTCGCCTGTCGAAGTCCCGCATCTCCTTCTTGCACCTGCTGAGAGAGCGGACGTATTGGTGGATTTACGTTCTTTCCACGGGGAAACCATTACGATGATGAATGATGCCGAGTCCCCATTCCCTCAAGGCACAAAGCCGGATCCAGAAACGGCAGGGTCGGTCATGCAATTTCGTGTCAGTTCTAAACCATCTGCTTTGGCTACCTGCAGCATACCCAACCAGCTGACCCATATTCCAAAATTAAAAGAAAAACAGAGTCACAAGACAAGAAAGCTGCTGCTGAATACCCGATCAGATTCTTATGGGCGCTCCATCCACTTATTGAATGACCGTTTGTGGGTAGAACCCATTTCTGAAGATCCGCGTCTGTGGAGCGTGGAAGTGTGGAGTTTGGTGAATGTGACAAAAGCAACCCACCCGATTCATTTACACATGGTTAGGTTCCAAGTTCTTGATCGGCAGCCCTTTGATGAAGAAAAGTATGAAGAAGAAGGGAAAATCGTACCGACTGGTCCACGGCGTCCCCCTGATCCAAATGAGCAGGGATGGAAAGATACCGTTCGGGCAAATCCGAAAGAAATCACCCGCATCATCGTTCCATTCGGCCCTTATTCGGGATTGTTTGTATGGCATTGTCATATCCTTGAACATGAGGATTATGAAATGATGCGACCTTATTATGTGATCTCATGAAGGGAACAGTCAACTGCCGGCACCCAGAGGGGTAAAATGATCTGATGAATGGTCGACACCAAATATTGAATGTGATTTCCAAAGAGTTTCAGCAAGATGAATGCTTTGGTTGGTACTCTAGCTAACTATTATCACCCTTTGACTCAGTCCAAATAACTGAGTTTTTTGTTCGTAACATCTCTTTAAAAACGGTGCGATTTACGATCAACCTATATCATTATGAAACATCAACTGGTAAAATTAGGTTTATTAAAATGGTAAACTATTAAAAGGATCTTCCACCGCGAGTAACACTGCGTGTAACAGGAACCGATGATACGCCATTAATGATTGGGCAAAGGGACCTGTCCCCATGTCCCTTTGGAGGTGCTGCCATGCTTGATATACAAACGAATTATACATTTAAGACGGTCGAACTGATCAACAAAGGCTGGTCGAACGACAAAAAGTACTTTGTTGAAACAGTGACGGGTGAAAAGCTGCTGCTTCGGACAGCGGATCGTTCAGAGTATGAGATGAAGAAAAGTGAGTTCGAGATGATGAAGCAGTTGACCGGAAAAGGAATCTCCATGTCGAGGCCGATTGATTTTGGGGTGTGTGATAATGGCAACAGTGTGTACACGCTATTTACATGGTGCGAAGGCGAAGATGCCATCATGGTGTTGCCTACATTGACCGAAACCGAGCAGTATGAGCTCGGACTGCATTCGGGTCGTTATCTCCGGGAGATCCATTCGATTCCTGCACCGGTTGATCAGGAAGAGTGGAATACGAAGTTCAATCGCAAAGCGGACGGCAAGATCAAGCAGTACAGGGACTGTCCGATCAAAATTGAGGGCGGTGAAAGAGTCATTGCCTACATAGAGGCGAACAGACATCTTCTGCAAGGGAGGCCGCAATCGTTTCATCACGGAGACTATCACGTGGGGAATATGGTCATTTCGTCTGAGAAGGAACTTTCCGTCATCGATTTCAACCGCCATGACTTCGGTGATCCATGGGAAGAATTCAACCGTATTGTGTGGAGTGCTTCTACAAGTCCGCATTTTGCCACAGGGCAGCTCAATGGCTATTTCAACGGCAGGCCGCCCCAGGAATTCTTCAACCTCCTCGCCTTTTACATAAGCAGCAATATGCTGTCGTCCATTCCTTGGGCCATTCATTTCGGTGGAGAAGAGGTTGAGGTCATGAAGGAGCAGGCAAAGGAAGTGATGAACTGGTTCGACGGTATGAATAATCCCGTGCCGACCTGGTATTTGGAGGACTTTTATATTCAGTACATCAATCAGATTCCATACAAATTGAAGTCACCTTATGACTTCTCATTCATCGAGAAGTACGGGGAGGTTTTCAAGGTGTATGACGATCAGGATTCGGGCAATATCTGTTTCGGGGTCAAGAACGACGAGGGAAGGTATTTTATAAAATTTGCCGGCGCACCGACTGCACGATATGCCGGCAGGGCGGAAGATGCTATAGCCGGGCTCAAAGATGCGGTTCAGGTTTATGAAGATTTAGCGCATCCTCATTTGATCAGGTTGATACGCGCTGAGGAAGCCGGAGGAGGGTTTGCCGCCATCTTTGAATGGACGGATGGAGAGTGCATGGGCAAAATGTACCCGCTGTCCAGAGAGAAGTTCTTGCAGCTGCCGGACAGCAAAAGGCTGGATGTGTTCACGGATATCATCGACTTTCACATCCACGTGATCGGACAGGGGTACGTGGCCATCGATTTCTACGACGGCAGTATCCTGTATGATTTTCAAAAGGAGAAGACCCTCATCTGCGATATCGATCTATATTCCAAACGCCCTTATATCAACTTGATGGGCAGGATGTGGGGCTCATCACGCTTCATGTCGCCGGAAGAGTTCCAACAAGGTGCGGTGATCGATGAGGCAACGAACGTGTATCTGATGGGAGCCACCGCCTTCGCTTTGTTCGGAGGGGAAAAAGACCGTTCGAAGGATAAGTGGCGGTTGAATGACGCCTCCTATCAAGTGGCATTGAAAGCAGTAAGCGAAGACCGGAAAAAGCGTCAGCAGAGGCTGGCGGAATTCAAAAGAGAGTGGGACAGGGGGACAGGGACACTGACCCGGTTGTCGGAATGAGAGTCCGTTCCCCGCTGGGACAGCTGGCCAGGTACGTCGGCCCGTTTGTGGAAATGAGTTCCGCCCCCTGCGAGTTTTAAAGAAAAAGAGGAAGGCGATAAATGTGAAAACTGTACGTTCAACATTGCTTATTTTAGCAGCTGCCATGATCCTGGCAGCCTGCCAATCCGACCGGTCGGAAACGATGGTCCTGTTGGATGAAAAGATCTCAAAAGTGGAGATATCCACATCTAATGGTCTGGGTGGGATGAATGAGGAGGTCCTGTTATATTTCCAAGACAAGGACTCCCTTTCTTTCTTTGAAACGGCCATCACAACCGCACGGAAACAACCAGGAAAGGTTGATTTCACGGAACCCGATTATGACGTGATGGTTGAGTATGAACCGAATAATGAAGGAGACCTCCCTGCACACGGCATTCATTTATGGCTCGGGGATGAAGGGCACAACAGTACCTTCGTATATATAGGTGATGATGCTGTTTATCATGCAACCCCTGAAATCACAAAGAAGTTGAGGGGATTGATTCTTTCGGAGGGGTGAATGGTGTCGGTCATTTGGCTCTATGCTCTAGTGAGGGTGAATAAGAGGTTAATAGGATCGGGTCTGACCTTGGCATGAAGCGTTTCATGCGGCCGGTTGGGCACCGATTTTTTGATAGAAAAATAGAAAGGGGAATTTTTATATGAATCATCATCGCAAAACTCTATTGGGAATAGTAGTCGCAATGTTCGTGATCCTGGCGGCTTGCGGACAATCACCCGAAGGGACCAGTGTTGAAGGAGACAAACAGTCACAAGCCGATACACATAACGATTCAACAGAACATGCTTCCTCTGACGGTGAACTGAAGCAAGAACAAGGAACACAGGATCCTGATAAAAAAGAAGAGACGCCAAGGACGGATGAAGAATCCTCCGCAAATGAATCTTCGATGATGAAAGAAGAATATCTTGAGAAATTACATGATGCTCAAGTAGAAGTGGAAGAGCTCCGGGAAGCGACAACCGATGACAGCACATATGCGTTGAAATACGTAGAAGGGGAGCGCTTCGACATATGGGATGGCCTGCTGAATGACATTTACGGGGTCCTCAAAGAGCAGCTATCCCCGGAAGAAATGGAACAACTGAGAGTTGAACAACGGGAATGGATCAAACACCGTGATGAAACCGCCAAACAGGCATCGCTCAAATACGAAGGCGGCACAATGGAACAACTGGAATATGTCGCGGTCGAGAACAACCTGACAGAAAAAAGATGCTTTGAATTGGTTGAGGAGTATATGGGATGATGGGTCTGGGACAGGTTCGTTGTCCCGTTTTTTTGTGGGACAGGGGGACAGGTTCATTGTCCCGTTTTTTTGTGGATGGGCCATGGTACCTGTCCCCGTGACCCACCCGTGAACCGCCCGTGGATCGGATCTGAACGTTGCAATCAGCGTTTCTTCCTGCGGGTGGGGCACAGATTCTTTACTGAAAAGGGTTTTGACAAATTAAAGGGTTTAGTTGAGGATCCTGGCTTCCATCTCTATCGGTTGAAGATGGAGATTATTCGACAAGTGGAACGTATTTTTAAAAAGTGGTCTGTATTTCGTTGATTTGGAATGAAAAATGGAAAAGTGGTTTGTATTTTAAAAATCTGGAATGAATATCTCAGAAAGTGGATTGAATAGGATAGTGGGGCCAGCTCCCTGGTACGATTTTTGGTGGAACGTACCGGGGGCTGGCCCCTTTTTTGTCTTTTTTTCAAAAAAACTTCCTACCCTGTACATAGATTGTTAATAGTTTCGTCATATTTTCCCTCTAAGATGAAATCAACAGCAAAGATCAGCAGAACAAAAAAATAGAGGAGGAATCAACATGTTTGAACCTAACAACCAAAATGAAGACATGACACATATAGAAACAGACAATAGAGAATCCATGCACAAAGAGGAGATGCAAAGAAGCCCGAAGCCGAAAAAGCCATTCAAGGGTAAGGGCTTCCTATCCTCAGTGAGTGCTGGGATCATCGGTTCTGTCCTGACGCTGACGGTATTGCCGCACACGGATTACTATGAAAATCTCGCCCAGCCAAGCATCGAACAACCGGCGGGTGAAACCGCACAGGCAGGCAATTCGGCTGATTCAGACATCACTCCGACAACAGTTTCGACCGGGACCGGGGGTGATGTGGCGAATATCGTGGAAGATGCTTCCCAATCGATTGTCGGGATCGTGAATTACCAGCAGCAACGTAACGGCTACGCCGGTGATTCTCAAGAAGGACAGGGAGGAACAGGTTCCGGGGTCCTTTTTAAGAAAGAAGGGGACAGTGCGTATATCATCACCAACAACCATGTCATTGAAGGGGCTTCAACAATCGAAGTTTCCCTTTATGATGGTGAAAAAACCAATGCGGAATTGATTGGGGCAGATCCGCTGACAGACCTTGCTGTATTGAAAATCGACGGGAAGTATGCGGACAACCTGTTGGAAGTCGGGGATTCCGGTACATTGCGCGCCGGTGAACAGGTCATCGCCATCGGGAACCCGCTCGGACTTGATTTATCAAGGACCGTGACACAAGGGATTGTCAGTGCGGTCGACCGTACCATTTCAGTAGAGACATCTGCTGGAGAAACGGAGTTGAATGTCATCCAGACCGACGCGGCGATCAATCCGGGTAACAGTGGCGGGGCGCTCTTGAATTCAAAGGGTGAACTGATCGGAATCAACAGCCTGAAGATCTCCAACTCAGGTGTCGAAGGGCTCGGTTTTGCCATCCCGAGCAAAGATTTCATGCCGATTGTCAATGAAATCATAGAGACAGGAAAAGTGGAACGACCGTATATAGGGATCGGCATGACAAACCTTGCCGATGTGCCGCGAAACTATCTGGGGAATCTGCCGGAAGAAGTGGAATCGGGTGTCGTAGTCGCAAGCATTGATCGGACATCAGCGGCAGCCGAAGCCGGGATCAAAGAAGGCGATGTGATTACGGAGCTGAATGGTCAAAAAGTTGAGAGTCCGTCAGATTTGAGAAGGCTGTTGTACGCTGACCTGAAGGTAGGAGACACGATCGATCTGACCATCTACCGGGGGGCTGAGGAAATGACAATCAGTTTGACATTGACTAGTAATGCGATGGTGAATGGATAAAATTGATGTGCTGGGTTGCGGTGCCAGGCACAGACCGGGTGAATGGTGCCAGGCACAAACCGGATGAATGGTGCCAGGAACAGATCGATTGAATTGAGCCAGGCACAGATCGATTGAATTGAGCCAGGCACAAATCGGATGAATTGAGCCAGGCACAGCTCTAACGAACCGTATCTGGTACAAAAATCCGGGAATGTACCAGGTACAGAACGAGTGCATTGTACCAGGTACAAATAATCCCAATGTACCAGGTACAAACCAACCAAATCATAACCGGTAACCCAACCCAAAACAATACTAAAGGAGAGCGAATAAGTGAATAAACAAAAGAGGATCACATTTTGGAGTGTAATAGGAGGCATTGTTGTCATCGGGGCACTGCTTGCTGCGTTTGGTTTTTCGAAGGAGGAAGTGGTGGCGAAAGTCGGCAGCCAGTCGATCAGCAAGGATGACTTGTATTCAGTGCTGGTGGATCAGTACGGAGATGCGGCCCTGGAGACGCTGATTGCGGAGAAGATTGTGGAGCTTGAGAGTGACGAGAAAAAGATTACGGTGAAGGATAGTGAGATTGAGGAGGAATTGCAGTCCATCAAAGATTCCTATGGGGACGAAGAGGCGTTCAATGATGCGTTGGCGTCAAGCGGGGCGAGTCTTGACAGTGTCAAAGCGAATATCAAATCGTTTCTTTTGACGGAAAAATTGCTGGAGGACAGGATCTCGATTTCGGATGATCAGATCAAGGAGTATTTCGAGACGAATAAAGACTCGTTCGCTCAATCGGAGCAGGTAGAAGCCAGTCATATTCTCGTGGAAGAAGAGGCGACGGCACAGGAAGTGAAGGAGAAGCTTGATGATGGAGGGGATTTCGTTGAGCTTGCGAAGGTCTACTCCACTGATACTTCCAATGCTGATTCCGGCGGGGAGCTTGGCTTTTTTGGAAAAGGAGAAATGGTTGAAGAGTTCGAGGAGAAGGCGTTTGCCATGAAGGCAGGGGACATCAGCGAGCCCGTGAAGACGGAGTTCGGCTACCATATCATCAAGGTGACCGATAAAAAAGAAGCGGAAGAAGCGGTTCTTGACGATCATAAAGAAGAAATAAAGGAGATTCTGTTTGAACAGGCGCTTCAGACGGAGTACGGGACTTGGCTGGAGGAAAAGAAAGAGGAGTATAACATCGAAAACCGATTGAAAAGTTAATGAACCGGAAACGGTTTGTTCATAATTTGGCAATATCTTGTGGAGATACTGACACTGCAGGGGCTCGGGTCCCGACTTCACTGTCAGCTACATAAGCGGATTCGATCACTGCAATCAAAAATAGGAGGTACGAAAAATGAATAAGAAAAGAAAGTTAACGTATGTAATGGCAGGTGCATTATCTGTAGGGATCCTAGGGGCTCTTCCAGCCTTGGCTGCTGAAGAGGATTCTGCGAAGACGAACGACTCGGCGGTTGTCAGCAAGGGGGCTGAGTCAGCATTCGGCGGCCATCGCGGCGGCGGGCATGGAAAATTTCATATGGATGAGGAGCAGTTGAAGGAAAAAGCAGAAGAGCTTGGAATCGACACAGCCGATAAGGATTCACGGGAACTGGCCAGAGAGATCAGGGATGCAGAACTCGAAAAAAGAGCGAAGGAATTAGGGATTGAAACGGATGGGAAAGACCATCGTACTGTGATGGAAGAAATCCGCGGAGTAGAGTTAGCCCAGAAAGCGAAGGAATTGGGAATCTCAACTGATGGAAAAGACCAAGAGGAACTGGCTCAAGAGGTAAGAGAAGCGCTGGTGAAACAGAAAGCCAAAGAACTTGGAGTGGAAACCGAGGGCAAGGAAATAGATGAACTTGCAAAAGAAGTCAGAGAAGCAGCTTTGGCAAAGCAGGCAAAGGACCTTGGAATTGACACGGAAGGAAAAGAACATCATGAATTGAGACATGAGGTACTCGAAGCTTCCATCTTAAAAGCGGCCAAAGAGCTGGGCATTGAAACAGAAGGCAAAACCACAAAAGAACTGATGGAAGAAATCATGACCGACCATGCTGATGAAGCGAAGAAACTGGATTTCTTCCCGTTCAATAAGGAAGAGGGTTTGTTTTTCAAAATGGGCGGTAAAGGCCACCACGGTCCGGGACATGGTAAAGGACCTCATCACGGACCTGCGGCTGATGCAGAACAGGGCGATGCCCCGGCAGCTGAATCCCAAAGTGACACATTATAAGACGAGCCTAACGGAAATCCCCGCCAAGCCGCGGGGATTTTTGGCATTGTTTCAATAGAATCGATGGATAAAAACGACTATAATTTAGGTAGAGTGATATTGAAACGTTCGTTGGTAAAAAGACTTTAGCAAAGGTAGAGTAACATTGAAACGCTTGATAAAACTAATTTTGCAAAGATAGAGTGACATTCAACGATTGGTGAAAACGACTATATTAAAGATACAGTGAAATTGAACCGAGCGGGAATACAACGATAATGTGCATGAAGTGAGATTAATCCTAGCGAGAATACGACAATAATTGAAGGAAGAGAATCCGAGAAAGGAAGATGAGGATGAACGTGCTGGTAGTGGAAGACAATGAGAGTGTCACGTCGATGCTTGAGATGTTTTTTATAAAAGAGGGCATTCACGGGGAGTTTGTCCACGATGGGGCTGAAGGGTACAAGCGTTATAAGGAAGGTGACTGGGATGTCATCATCCTCGACTGGATGCTGCCGGGGATGGACGGGGTGACGATATGCAGGAAGATCAGGGAGGAGCGGTCGCAGGTCCCTGTCATCATGTTGACGGCGAAAGACAGTGAGTCCGATCAGGTGCTCGGGCTCGAGCTCGGTGCAGACGATTATGTGACCAAGCCCTTTTCGCCGCTTGCACTGATGGCTAGGATCCGGGCGGTTGCGCGCCGCTATCAGGGGGATAGAAACATCGGTTCCCAGGATGTGGCGACGTCCGACTTCAAGATCAGTAAAGAAACCCGCGAGGTCTTTCTGAATGGCGTTCCCCTGACAAACCTGACTCCTAAAGAATTTGAATTGCTCTATTACCTGTCACGGCATCCGCGCCAGGTGTTCTCGAGGGAGCAGCTTCTCGAACGGGTCTGGGGATATGATTTTTACGGAGATGAGCGGACGGTCGATGTCCATATCAAGCGGCTCAGAAACAAAATCGGCAGCAAGGAAAAGCCTTATCTGCATACGGTTTGGGGCGTAGGCTATAAATTCGATGAAACGGCGGCCGGCGATGAAAATTAGATATCTTTATCAACTGCTGCTCAGCCATACAAGCGTGCTCATCATCGCGTTCTTGATACTCGGCACCCTGTTTTCCCATTATGTCGAGAATCTTGTCTACGAAAATAAAGTCACGGAACTCAGGTCGTATGGGGAGAAAATTCTATCGGACCTCGAAAGGCCTAGTCCGAGAAGGCCCCTCTATCTGGATCAATACGGCAATCTGCTTCAGGCCCGGAACATCGATTTGATCACGTTCAACCGGGAAGGGGAAGTCTCCTTTTCACGGGGCGGGGTGTACCCGCGGATCGAGCTTTCGAAAGAAGAGTGGCAAAAGATCGAACGTGGTGAGACCGTGCCGCTGAAAAAGGATTTCGGCCGCTTTGACCAGGCGGTATCACTCGTCATCATGCCGCGGATCATCAATGATCAACTGGCCGGCGGACTGATCCTCATTTCCCCGATCAGCGGAACGAGGGAAATGCTGACTGAAATCAATAAATATCTTCTTTATATCGTCCTTCTTTCATTGGCGATTTCACTGCTGATCAGCTTGTTGTTATCAAAGCTTCATGTAAAGAGGATTCAGCGGATCAGGGACGCCACTTCTCTTGTGTCATCCGGTCAATACGATGTTCATGTCCCAAGTTCCAATTTCGATGAAATCGGCGACCTTGCCGGGGACTTCAATGAAATGGTGACGAAACTGCGGGCATCCAAAGAGGAAATCGATGCCCTCGAAAACAGGAGAAGACAGTTCATGGCGGATGTGTCACACGAACTGAGAACACCGCTGACAACAATCCGCGGTGTCATCGAGGGGATCAGAAACGACATGATCCCGGAAGAACAGAAAGAGAAGAGTTTCGGTCTCGTAAGCCAGGAAACGAGACGGCTGATCAAACTGGTCAATGAAAACCTCGACTATGAAAAAATCCGTTCCAACCAGATTGCCATCACAAAAGTAACCGTACCGCTCTTGGAAGTACTTGAAGTCATTAAGGAGCAGCTTGATTTTCAGTCGGAAGAACAGGGGAATGACATCAAGATTCTTGCTGATCCTTCTGCCAAGGTACATGCCGACTATGACCGTCTCATCCAGATCCTGATCAACATTACGAAAAACAGCATCCAATTCACCACAGGCGGAACGATCACATTGAGCGGCACGTCTTCGAGTGGTGAAACCGTCATCGAAATCGAAGATACAGGGATCGGCATGGACCCCGAGGAAATCCAGTCGATTTGGCGCAGGTTCTATAAAGCGGACCTGTCGCGGACCAATAACCCATACGGTGAATTCGGGCTTGGGTTATCGATCGTGAAGCAGTTGGTGCTGATGCATGACGGGACGATTGATGTTTTCAGTGAAAAAGGGAGAGGGACCAGATTTGTGATCCGGCTGCCGTTGGAAGCATAGAATAAAGAGAAGTCCCGTCCCGGACTGCAGTGACGTGTTCATGCAGTTCGGGACGGGACTTCTCATATATTGGTCGTATTGGAAATAATCATTTTTTCTGGTAATCGTTTGAATAGAAATTTTCCCAAGTTATTCGGATTGACAATGCCAATCTGGCATGCTTTGCCGCAAATGGAGATGCAGGTCTTTCGAGGGCAGACGTGAACAAAGAGGTTAGGGGTAATAGGCTGGACAGAGAAATGTCTGAATTCACGGGGAAAAAAATAGGACGGCTTCTTCTATTTCTAATAGATAATCCGTCCCTTTTTGTTCTAGAAACTTGGGACATTTTTATGGTGAAACAAAATCAACCCACATCCTTTATAATGGGTAATAAGAAATGATTATTGAAAATAGTGAAAATACAGAACTTAGGATTGTGGAGGATATACGATGAATCATTCTGAGCTGCTAACGGGTTTACTGATCAACCTCCTTGTCATCTTGATCATCATTTTACTGTTAAACTTTAATTTTCTTCCCAAAAATAAAGTACATAAAACTCACATTAAGCCACTTTGGATCTATATAATCAGTGCTCTTCTCATGTTAGTCAGTGTAGGTCTGTCCGTTCAATTGGAAGATGGATTTGTTTATGATTTACGGTTCATCCCTTTTCTATTAGGCGGGGTATATGGCGGGAACCGCGTCTTGCCTTGGATCGCTGCCACGATGATTGCGATCCGGGTGCCGCTGTTAGGGACGGGCTTGATCATTACGGTGATCATGGCAGTTCTCTTTACACTTGTCATTTATTATGCGCGTCCGAGATTGGAACGAAGACCATGGAAGGCGAGGGTATATTGGTATACATTCTTTTCGTTCGTTTTCTCGATTCTTTCCTTGTTGATTCCATCGATGATCTTTGATTTCGGTCATATCGTTTCGTTCTTGATCTATTCGGTCGTCCTGACAGCGTCGACTTTCTTTGTATTTTACTTATTTGAAATCATCCGGACCATTTCCACTCTTCAAATGGAAGCAATCAAATATGAAAAAATGCAGGTGGTCAGTCATTTGGCAGCAAGCATGAGCCATGAGGTGCGAAATCCTTTGACAACCGTAAAGGGATTTCTGCAACTGATCAATGAAGACCCTTCCAATTTTACCGTCAACAGTGAACTTTCGAAGGTGGCCGTCAGTGAAATTGACCGCGCCACAGAGGTGATCAACCAATATTTGAACTTTGCCAGGCCTCACCCTGAAGTTGAAGTGGAAGTAGAGATTAGGGAAGAAGTCAACCGGTCGAAGGAAATCATCATGCCACTTGCCATGAAAAAGGGCATCGATCTTAAGATGAACATCACCCATGACCATTCAATAAAAGGCGATCCGAACAAGCTGCAGCAAGTCCTCATCAACATCATGAAAAACGGGCTGGAAGCCATGGGGACGGGCGGAACATTACGGATCTTCAGCTATCTCGACGGGAAAAACGTATTTATTGTCATAAACGATTCAGGAATCGGAATGTCGAAGGAACAGCTCATGCGCCTCGGGGAGCCTTACTTCTCCATGAAAGGCAAGAATGGGACTGGTCTTGGGATGATGACGGTCTTTCAATTAATCGAAGGAATGAAAGGAACTATCAAGGTCCTGAGCAAGCCCAACAAAGGAACCTCCGTGATCTTGTCCTTCCCGATCCATGAGGGGGAGGTAAGCGAAAGGAATATGAACGGAACAGCCGAAGCCCGTCCCTCACTGCGTTAACGCTTTAGCAGTGCGAGGGGCGGGCCTTGTTTTTAGTTAGGGGGAAGTACAACTTTACATATGGAGGAGGGGGGCTTAGGAACACCGCCTATCCGAACTAAGGAATGGGTATATTTTCGTGTTTATTCTGATTTTTTTAACAATAAGAGGAATTCATGGATGAAATATAGTAATCTATAAAAGCGAGAAAGCGTTTTCTTTTTATGCGGTTCCAGCTGTTGATTGGAGTTGACAGTCCGGCCTTTTGCTGGAAAATCGGTGAATGTGAGACTCCCCACAGAAGGTTACGGTCATCCGGGGAAGGTGCAGTCTTACATGGACTGACGTAGCCTTGAATGAAATTGTGCAGCCGCTTATTGATAAAAAGAAGCGTTTGATTTTTCAGTCAAAATCGAAACCGGTTTCGACGATAGTAATTAGTAAGATTTACAGATTCTAGATTGCAAAACTTCATTGATTCTACCGGTTAGACATTCATTTTGCTCTATTTCGAAGCCGGTTTCGTAATCCGTATCTTGGTGTTGCGAAGGGCATCCCCCTTCTTCACATATACAAACAAAGGAGGAAACAGAGAAATGAGAAACAAAGTGGTGATGGTCATGCTTGTGTTGGTGCTGGCATTGTCTGTGGTACTGCCTGCTGGAGCAAAGGGGACGAGCAGTGCGGATGAGGCAATGTTGAAACGCTGGGAGCAAAGAGGAATCTTCAACGGGGCAGGGAAGATGAAGAAGAATCCTCATGCGGCGTTGTCAAAGTTTGAATTTGCTGTACTCATTCATAGGTTTGTTGGCTTAGGAAATGAAGGGAATTCGCCGAAAAAAGCGGATGTAGTGAAACTGGCGAAAGAAATTGGATATTGGGATGAGGTGTTCGGTGAAGGGGCCGATGCTAATGCTGCGGTGATGAAAGAGGAAGCACTGAAAGTTCTTGATTATGTGCTTCCAGGCAGGGAAACAGCTGCAGGTGAAAATGACAGCGAGCCCCTGAAACTTTTGGGTGCGATCCGTTTGTTTAATGAGAAGGCGGATGGTTTTTATCATAAAGCTGGTGAGTATTCCGGTGAGGACATTGCGGGGAATGCGCTGGTGAATCATGGGGATGTGACGCTCGAAGATGTGAGGATCAAGGGGGATCTTTACGTAACCGGGGGCGCTGCTGAGAAAGGAAATGTACTTTTGAAGAATGTGAAGGTGGACGGGAAAGTCTACATGGATGAGAAGGTGCAGAATCAGGTGAAATCGGAAGGATCAAAGCTTGGACAGGTCACGGTATATCAGGCGGGGACGACCGAGTCTGACTGGACGCTTGTGTGGTCGGATGAGTTCATTTCGAATGAGATCGATCCAGAGAAGTGGACGTATGACATCGGGAACTGGATTGTGGATGAGAACGGCACGGGGATCTCTCCAGGGTGGGGGAATAATGAGCTTGAGTACTATACGGATTCACCGGAGAATTCATTTATCCGTGACGGGAATCTTGTGATCAAGGCGAAGAAGGAGAGAAGGCCGATCACCGATCAGTTCGGTTCGTATGATTATTCTTCTGCCAAGCTGAAGACGAAGGACTTGTTTTCTAAAAAATACGGGAAGTTCGAGGCGCGGATGAAGCTGCCGGAAGGACAGGGATTCTGGCCCGCATTTTGGATGATGCCTGAAGATGATGTGTATGGAAAATGGCCGACTTCAGGGGAAATCGACATTATGGAATCGGCCGGCGGTGATACGAGCAAGATCGGCGGGGCGATCCATTACGGGGAGGAATTTCCGAATAATACGTATACAGCGAAGGATTATCATTTTCCAGAAGGTGAGGATGCGACAGGCTACCATACGTATGGAGTTGAATGGGAACCCGGCGAGATCCGATGGTATGTGGACGGGAAGCTTTATCAGACGTTAAATGATTGGTTTACACAAGGGACGAATCAGGCGGACAAGTACGCATTCCCTGCACCGTTCGACCAGGAATTCTATCTCATCCTGAATCTGGCGGTCGGCGGCTGGTATGGCGGCGATCCTGACCGGACGACTCCTTTCCCGGGGGAGATGGAAGTGGATTATGTTCGTGTGTATGAGCTGACGGGCAGAGAGTATATGGAGCCGGTCGAGCCTGAGCAGGTGAAGGAAGAGCTGCCGGAAGGGGCCAAGTTCCCGCTTGAAGATGGAAATTACATTTATGATGCAGGTTATTCAGAGCCGTTCACGGTGGTAGATGCTTCTGGTGAAACGCTGGACGGGACATACTGGAATTTCGTGACGCTGCCGGACTTCGGCGGAAGCGGGACAATCACGAAGGAAACAATAGACGGCGTTTCTTTTGCCAAAACAGCGGTGACGAACCCCGGAAATGCGTTATGGGCGCTGCAGCTGATCCAGAACGTGTCGATCGCGGAAGGCGGTTTGTATAAGGTTAGCTTTGACGCGAAGTCGGATACCAATCGTACGATGATGTCGAAAGTGTCGGGCGGAGCCGAGAGAGGATACGCCAATTATTCAGGCGAGCAGACGATTCAGCTGACGAATACGGTTCAGTCATATGAGTATACGTTCACGCACCGTCAGGACACGGATATTGCGGCAAGACTCGAGTTCAATATGGGTGCGAACGGGAATGCGCCGGTATGGATCGGAAACGTCCGGGTGGAAGAGATGGAGCCGGTCGATCCGGAAGGTGCTTCGAAAAACCCGCTTCCTGACGGGAACCATATTTATAATGGTACCTTTGATCAGGGCGACATGACGCGGATGAAGTATTGGGATGTTGTCGTGAACGGGACTGCAGCAGCGAGTGCGGATGTGTCGGAAGAAGCACGGGAGCTGCATGTGGGAATTTCAGACGGAGGTTCTTCAGCCGATGACGTCCAGGTGAAGCAGACTGGATTGCAGCTTGATGCGGATGCGGATTATGAATTGACGTTCGATGCTCGTGCTTCTGCGCCTCGGGGAATCGAGGTTGAGTTCCTGAGTGAAGACGGGACGGTTAGTTATTCGGATTCGGTACCGGTTGAGTTGAACGAAGAGATGGCATCGCATACGGTAAGTTTCACGATGCCTGAAGGTCAGAGCGATGAGTTCGGTCAGCTGCTGTTCAAGCTTGGCGGTGCGAGCGGCGATGTGTATCTGGATAATGTGAGGCTTGTGAAGACGTCGATTGATGTGGAGCTGGAGCCTCTGAAGAATGGTGATTTTGTTTCCGGTCTGGAATCTTGGGGTCATTATATCCATACAGATGCCGTTGCGTCCGTAACAGGGGATAATGAAATGCTGAATGTGGATATTCAGAACGCGGGGCAGGAAACCTGGAGTGTGCTGGCGGAGCAGCCGGGACTGGAACTCGGGCAGGGTCTTACCTATGAATTGTCCTTTGACGCCCGTTCGACGGTGGCCCGTAATATGGAAGTGACGCTTGAGAATGCAGGTTACTACCGATACCTGAGTGAGTCGATTGCGGTGGAAAACAACATGAAGAACTATACATTTGACTTTGTCATGAGTGCGAATGATCTAGTGTCTCTGAAGTTCCTCATGGGGAAATTTTCCGGCTCACATGAGATCACCATCGATAACGTGGTGCTCCGTGTGAAGGATACAGGTGCAGGAAACTAGATGAAGAAAGGGGGCTGCCGGTGCGGCTCCCTTTTACATGTAAATGTGAAGGCCCGTCCCAGCATGCGTTAATGCGTTAACGCGCGCCGGGACGGGCCTTCGGGTTGGTGACTTACACCTCCGGCCGCACCCACAGTTTCGAGAAATCCACATACCCGAAATGCTTGAAATCGATATTCATGATGTCCGTTGAAAACGGGATGTATCGTTTTTCGTAGTAGAGGGGGATCATGATCGATTCTTCGATAAGCATCTTCTCGATTTTTAAATTCAAGACGGTCCAATCCTCGAATGGTGTATGAAGGTATGCATCCAGCTGATCCTTCCATTGTCCATTTTCCTCAAATAGATGGTAAAGAGGGGAAAAGCCATTTTTCAAAAAATGATAAAACGAGAAGTCCTGATTGGATTCGAAGATTTCCCCATGCACAAAGAGGTCGACATTCAATGTCTCCGGCTGTTTCGTCAACGTGTCGGCAAAGGAAAACCACTGTAGTTTGACGGGAATCTTCTCCTTTTCAAACAGATCCACAAGCCACTGGGTCGTCTTCGCTGTGTGATTGGCACAGCGGATCACGATCGGTTCTGTGAATGATGGCCTTTCAGCCTCCGTGATAGTAAGTTGATGATCCTGCCCGATGAGGATGCTCTTGGCATTCGGTCTCATCCGCGGGTCGCATTCCCCGATCGTGTGACGGTTCTTCGCAATGATCCAGTGGAGATAATCGCGGACTTCCTTCCTCTGAATCGCTGAGTCCCGGCCCGGGCAAGCATTCATGATCACAATGCCGAATCCGGAGTCACTCTCCACTTCAACAGATGAGGACTGATTCCGCTCGATGTGAGAATGATAGATTCCCTTGAAATCCCGGGGAACCTGGACAAACTCGACGGTATCAAGCAGCGGACGCTCTTGAAAGTGTTCCTTGAATGCCGCAAGGGTCGTCTTAGAATCGCTATTTTCCTCGATGGAAAAGGGGCCGGTCCCGATCATCCGTCCTTTAATATCCTTATAGATGCTCGCACACATCATGGTGAGCATCGGAAGCATATAACTACAACCCCCGGAGTGGCCGATGTCGATGACGAGTGGGGCCTTCACCTCGATGGTTTCAACAGGTGCCCATAGTTCCCGGTAGTGCGGATACGTCCGGAGTTTTTCGAGGCAGGCAGCGACATCCTTTGCCGTCAACATGGAGCCGTCATGAAATTTGATATCCTTTTTTAAATAAAGTCGCAGTTTAGTAGAGGAGATGTCCCAGCTGTGTGCGAGTTCCGGGATGATGTCTCCTTCCTCGGTAATGGAGACGAGCCGGTTGAATACGTTTGCCACCAAGTGGGCGCTGAGCACATCGGCCGCCTCCAACGGATGGATGGAGAAGAAGGGATATCGTTTCGGTACGATCAGCTTATCCTGTGATTCCTGCACAAACCCGAGTTTCGTGTGGAATTTGTTCATCAGTCTCATCTTGCTGTCCGTCGACCAGTCGTACATCAGATACTTGCTGCTTCGTTCGACTGGCTCCTGATCGATGAGCTTCACGGCCTCTTCCTCAAATACTTCCTCGACATCCTTCTTCCATGAAAGTGTCGATACGTTCCCCCGTCCGCGGCCGGGTGTAAAGCTGATCCAGCCTTCTTCATTCCATTTTTTCAAATATCGGGTCGTCTGTTTATGGCTTAACTGAAGCGTTTCAGAGATTTCTTCTACTCGGATGCTTCCTGATGGGTAGTACCTCCAAAGCGTGAGTAATTTATTCTCCATTTGCCTTCTCCTCCTAAAAGGGGACATCGTTTTGAAAAGTGTCTATTTTTTAAAAAATTCGTCTAGTTTACTATACAGTAAATAGAGGAGGGGAACAACATGAAATGGAAGGAATTACCTCAGAATATCAAAGTACGAATGATCACCTCATTCTTTAATCGCGCTGTATCATCCGCCGTCATGCCGTTCATGGCGCTGTTCTTTGCCCAGGAGATGAATAAGATCTGGGCAGGGGCGTTCCTGATCATCACAGTGGTGATCGGATTTTTCATCAACCTGGTCGGCGGCTACATATCTGACCGATTTCCAAGGAAGAAGGTGCTGCTGACAACATCCTGGCTGAACGCATTGTTCTTCCTCATCATGACCGTCAGCTTACTTCCGGAAGATAACATGATCATGCTGTTTGCCGGAGCCTATATCGGGTTCATCATCACGAGCAGCCTCGGCCGTCCGGCGATGCATGCGATCATCATCGATTCGACGACGCCGGAGAACCGGAAAGCCGTCTACGCCCTCGATTACTGGCTCGTCAACCTGTCGATGGCGATCGGTGCAGCACTGGGAGGACTGCTCTACCTGAACCATAAAACAGAACTGTTCATGCTGCTGACCTTCACTTCGACGACCATCCCGATCGCTTATGGCATCTGGCTGCAGGACAAGTTCAAGGACCAGCTTCAGAAACAGCACGAGAATGTGTTCATCGACCTCATCAACAATTACCGGATTGCCTTCAAGGATTCTGCCTTTGTAAAAGTGGTCGCGGGCTCCACCTTCATCTTTGCAGCGGAATTCTCCCTCAACAGCTATATCGGGATCCGTCTTGCCGAGACATTCAAGTCGGTGAACATCGGGAATTTCGAAATCGCCGGGGTCCGGATGCTCAGTATCCTGAACATCGAGAACATGCTTCTCGTCGTATGCTTCACGTTCATTATCAACCGCTATACGGACCGCATGAATAAAAAGAATGCGCTCTTGATCGGCCTCATCCTGTACGGCATCGGATATGCAACGGTTACATCCGCCAACACCTGGTATGTACTGATCGCGTTCAACCTGATTGCGACGCTTGGGGAACTCGTTTACTCCCCGATCAGAAACGCCGAGCAAGCCAACATGATCCCGAGCGACAAACGCGGCTCCTACTCCGCGTTCTCTAACCTGTCCTTCAGCGGAGCGGACCTTGTCGCACGCTCCACCATCATCATCGGTGCCTTTCTCATGCCGACGATGATGAGCGTCTACATCGGCTTCATTGTTATGCTTGGTACGGTTCTGGTATACACTGGCCTGTTTGCACGGGACTGGACAGCCGTCAAGGTGGACGGAACGGTGAGTGCGAGTGGGGGAGAGTAGAATGAGAGGGGACTCCTGGTTTGTCGGGGGTCCTCATTATTTGGTTTTGGAGCGGGATGAGGCGGATTGCTTTTACGCGATATTGAGAAAGTGTGATTTGCTACCTGGAGCCGACAAAAGGCCCACCACACCCAAATCAAAAGAACCGTCCCCTGCAATCATTTGGATAGGAACCAAATAAGGTGTTGACTTCTCTATCTGTAAATATTATCATTACAGTATAAAAGGTATTGCAGTCATTCATCATCTTGAATGAAGTGAAACCTTTTTTATCAAACATAACTGTAAAATAAATTGTTACATTTAAATTATCGTAACATACAATAATCTATATATAACGGCGAAAGCCTCGAAGGAGTGAATAAAATGGTCACACTATACCTTACACCGAGCTGTACTTCCTGCCGGAAAGCGAAAGCATGGTTTGAAGAGCATGGAATTGACTATACGGAACGGAACATCTTGTCGGAACCGCTGACGGTGGATGAGATCAAATCGATCCTGCGCCTTACCGAGGAAGGGACGGAGGAGATCATTTCGAAGAATTCCAAGACGTATAAAGAGTTGGACGTCGATCTTGATGCGCTTCCGCTCAAGCAGCTGTATCAGCTCATCATAGACAATCCGAAAATGCTCAGAAGACCGATCATGCTGGATGAAAAACGGATCCAGGTCGGCTACAATGACGAAGAGATCCGCAGTTTCCTGCCACGCAAGCTTCGTGAGTTTTCTTATCAAGAATTGATGAAAGAGGCGAACTAGGAGACTTGACTGGCTGATCTGTAACCTTTACCATTACGTGCAGATAGAAAACAGGAGGCAGCCCATGAATAGTAATTTTACTCTGGCCATTCACAGTTTAACGTATCTTGCCCTGCAGCATGACCGGATGTCCAAAAGCGACGCAATAGCAGAGAGTGCAGGCGTGCATGCCGTCCGTATCCGTAAAGTCCTGAGCATATTGAAAAAGCATGGGATCATCAAGTCGAAGGAAGGGACCGGCGGGGGATTCATTTTTGCAAAAGAATTAAGTGAAGTGAGCCTCTGGGACATCTACACGCTCACCTCGGAAGGTGCCCTGCAGCCGAAGTGCCCCGAATCGAATGAAGCATGTGTAGTCGGTGCGAATATGCACAAGGTACTGTTCACCATCTTCCTCGGTGCTGAGGAGCATCTTGGCGAATATTTAAAGCAGTATACCATTAAAGACATCGTTGATCTGATTTCAAAAGGGAATTGACATGGAAGGTTTAGGCCTTTCATCTGTCCTAAATGTAATGAAAAATATTTCAGTTTAAAAAGAGGGTGTAAATATGAACACAATCCTGACAACCGGCGATTGGGTAAAAGGCACATCACGCAACGGCGAATTGATCATCGGGTATGTCGAGAACCTCGATCTTCAGGGAGCCACCGTGAGCGCCAAAGTCATCACTAGTGATAACAGGGAAATCGAGGGCCGTTCCATCCCTTTAATGACAAAAGATGTGAAGAAACTGCCCAATTCCAAAATAGCCAATAAAGAACAAATCCGATTCCTGATCGACTTGGCCCTGTCGACAGGGGATGAAGAATGGTTCCTTGCGCTGACGAAGAAGCTGAATGCGATGAGGGAACTTGTAAGAGGGGCTGAATGAGGGAAAGGTGCCTGATTGTTGATACGCTTGATTCAGCGTATCGGGATCAGGCACCTTTTTGGTTGCAAAAACATCATGCCTGTAAATAAAAATGGTTTTGACAAATTAAAAGGTTTTTGGACCTGCACTGCCAGCACCAGAGTCAAAGATTATTCGACAAGTTGCATGTATTTTTGAAAAGTGGAATGAAAATCTCGAATCTGGTTTGAAAATGAGAAAAGGGGAACGTATTTCTGACAAGTTGCATGTATTTTAAAAAAGTGGATCGTATTTTCAATAACTGGCACGATTAAGTTCCCATTGTCTCAGTTGACTGGATGAAAAGTTTAATACATTGCGCCAGAAATGCTGAAGAAACCGCTGGAGGATATTGATTTGAGGAAAATGTATGAATTGTCATTATTTCATGTATTTTTCAGTGGTTTACTAGAAAAAACCCTTTGATTGAACCTCGTATTCACTTATACTTCTAACTCACTCTGAATCTATTCCTTTCCTGCCATCTCCCTACCTCCATTTATCAATAAAGCCCTGCACAGCAAAACTGCAGCAGGGCTTTCTATCATGCTATCAACCTTATTGATCTTCCACCGCTTTGCGGATGGTTTCAATATTCTCTTTCATCAGTGACATATAATCATCATTCGCTTCGATGTCCTCCTCGGTCAATACCGATAAATTGTGAATATGGAGTGGTTTGGCCTTGATTTCGTTTTGAATGATTTTCGCTATTCGAGGTGTGACGTTTTGTTCGAAGATGACATAGTTGAAACCGTGTTCTCTTGCTTTTACGATTATGTTTTTCAGTTCCCTCTGAGATGGTTCGTCCGTAGGGGACAATCCGGCCACAGCCAGCTGTTCGATTCCGTAAGTATCTTCCCAGTATCCGTATGCTGCATGGGAGACAAGGATTTCTGGATGTTCTTTTCCTTCTACAGCTTTACTGAAGTCGTGATGAAGCGTGTCCAGATCTTTCTGTAAATCCTTGTAGTTTTTCTCAAATGTCTCTTTTTCTTCCGGTCGTAATTCAATCAGTGCATCCCGTATGTTGGCTGCAAGCTTTTCAGAACGTTTGGGGTCAAGCCAAACGTGGGGATCATAATCTCCATGGCTGTGCTCTTTATCCTCATCGCCGCTGTGATCCTCTCCGGTATTGGCATCACTTTCGGAAGAATCCTCGCTGTGCCTGTCATGGGTCTCCTCTTCGTGAGAAGCTTCACCGTCGGAAGTAGTTTCCCCTTGTTCATCATGAGCATCATCCCCAGGGGAATCACCACTGAATTCTGCTTTTTCCCGGTTTTCATGTTGATTGTTATCAGAGTCGCTCTCCCCTGTTTCAGCAGCCCCATGCTCATCTTCATGATCATGTGAAGCAGAAATCACATCGACGCCATTTGTCGCTTCCAACATCAATGTTTCTTCATCCTTGAGGGATGCTGCTATCTTGCTGGAATAGGATTCCATCCCAAGTCCGTTGTAGATGAATAAATCGGATTCCGCGATGGCAATCATATCCTTCGGGGTCGGTTCGAAGGTATGGGCATCTGCACCGGGGGGCAGTAGTGTGCTGACTTCCACAACATCTCCTCCGATTCTTTCACCAAAGTACTGAAGTGGATAGAGGGAAGTCGTGATGGTCAAATCCTCCTTTTCCGAAGAAGTGGAAGACGGATTATTCTGGCATGCAGATAAAATGACTAAAGCACCAATTATCATAAATAAGGCTAATCTGTTCATGAGTTACTCTCCTTTTCAATTGTTCATTTGGTAGTCTATCGTAATGATTACGATTTGTAAATCGAAATTATTCCGTTTTGTGAAAATAAACGATCAATCGAGTAGGGAGGAAGTTGTGGGCAGCGCCTGAGTCAACCAGCCCTCTTTTGATTGCCAGGGTCTGCCATTCTACCTATGATCACTGTAAATACGAATGCCGCTGGCTTTCATTTACTTGAAAAATAAATTGACAGGAGTTGGGGAAAGGAATAGTATAAACAGGTAAATCGTAATCGTTACGTTTTATGTGGGTAAGTGAGTGTAAAAGAACGCAGGTGCCGGGTGGGATCCGGAGCCGACAAATCGGATGCCCTGGCTTATGCGGAGAAAATTTTACGCGAGATCACATTGGGATAAAGATATGATCCACTTGCATTTTTTTAGGTTATAAATCGTAATGATTACGAATTAAAAGAATACAGAGGGGTGCCAATGAAGCAGGAAGTCGATTTTATCAAATTCAATCCGACCGAGAATATGACCATCCTTGTGAGGACGCAGCATTCTCATGAAGATTACGGACATATCGCTTCCCGTCTTATGTCTTATGACTGTGTGCATGCAGAGCAGGTCGGATTCATCAAGGAACCCGGTGATGTGTGTGCGGATACCTCGTTATGGATGGCCGGAGGAGAGTTTTGCGGAAATGCGTGCATGTCCCTGGCTGCATTCACTGCTTCAAAAAAGGAGGTGGCTGAAGGTCTTACATTGACGGTGAATATACAGACTTCGGGGTCGGATCGACTTGTCCGGTCCCGGGTGAGACGGGAAATGGAGCGGTACTTTTGCCGCTTAGAGATGCCTCTTCCCGAACGAATCGAGAAGAGGGAGCGGACTGCAGAGTGTCCGATGTCGTTAACAGTGATTACCTATGAGGAAGCTGTCCATCTCGTGGTGGAAGTCGATGAAGTGGATGGAGTCATCCGAAAGCAGGCAGAAATGATAGCATGCAGGGCAAGTGCCGGGTATGATGGGAAGCTTGTTGGCGTGCTGATATACAGACCACAAACGGGGGAGCTTGTCCCACTCATTTATGTCCCAGAACTCGGCAGCATGATATGGGAAAGGGGGTGCGGATCCGGAACCGCTTCGCTCGGAGCGTATCTTGCATGGAAAAAGAAGGGGAGCATCTCGGCAGTGGTGAAGCAGCCTGGCGGGGATATGAACGTGACGTGCGATTGGAAAGAAGGGTCCATCTCGTCGATTGAGATTGAAGGCACCGTTGAAATCGTTGCAGAAGGAAAGGCCTTCATAGATCCGGCACTTCCCTCACTAGCGTGACTACATAGAATCAAGGCCAACAGATAGGGCGGGGCATGGGAATAGTGGTGCCAGGCACAGAAGTGCTGAGTGGTGCCAGGCACAGAAGTGCTGAGTGGTGCCAGGCACAGAAGTGCTGATTGGTGCCAGGCACAGAAGTGCTGATTGGTGCCAGGCACAGAAGTGCTGATTGGTGCCAGGCACAAAAGCGTTGATTGGTGCCAGGCACAGAAGTGTTGATTGGTGCCAGGCACAAAAGTGTTGATTGGTGCCAGGCACAAAAGTGTTGATTGGTGCCAGGCACAAAAGTGCTGATTGGTGCCAGGCACAAAAGTGTTGATTGGTGCCAGGCACAGAAGTGCTGATTGGTGCCAGGCACAAAAGTGTTGATTGGTGCCAGGCACAAAAGTGTTGATTGGTGCCAGGCACAAAAGCGTTGATTGGTGCCAGGCACAAAAGCGTTGATTTGAGCCAGGCACAAAAGCAGTGATTTGAGCCAGGCACAAAAGCAGTGATTTGAGCCAGGCACAAAAGCAGTGATTTGAGCCAGGCACCACACTCCCAATCCGCCAGCCAAACCGCTAAAAGACAATTATCACGCAGCGCGACTTCCTGTAAAAGGACAGACGCCAAGCTAGAAAAACATACAGGAGGGAATAGATTGAAAGCACTCAAAACATTTGAAGGTGAATTATATCTCTTTCTGGAACGATTCGAGCATGCCGTTCAGGGATTTTCTTCTGAAGGCGGTGATGCCGGGGATTTGGAACGGGTGGTGGATGAGTATTCCCGTTTCATACTTAACGTTGAATACATAGAAAGATGGGAACAGCTCGAAAAGTCTGGTGTTCAATCTGTGGTGCATCTGCTGCGGAAGGCTTCCTCTCTGGCTGTTGCGACCCTGGAAAAGCACCGGGCACTCATGCTTTTAAGGGGAGGGACTGGAAAAACGGATTACTTTGAGAATATTGAATCTTGCATTGATAAAGAGTTCGGCCGCTTTCGGGTGACGGAGGAATCGGTTGTCCTTCTGGTCGGATCCGGTTCATTTCCGATGACGCCGCTTGTCATTGCGAAACGCACGGGTGCGAAGGTCATCGGGATCGATATCGATGAAGACGCGGTCATATTGGGACGCAAAGTTGTGGAGAAGCTTGGGGAGGGTCTTGATATCAGACTCGAACAGAAGACTGTTGAAGCTCTTGAAGATTTGAGTGATATAACGCATATCATTTTCAGTTCGACGGTTGAGGTGAAGTATGACATTCTTGACAAGCTGTATGATCTGACCGGTGACGGGGTGGTCGTGTCGATGCGGTACGGCAATGCGCTTAAATCATTGTTCAATTACCCTTCCGAGGAAGTGGATGAAGGGAAATGGGTCATAGCACAGAACTTTTTACGCCCCGATCAGATTTTCGATATCTTCATTTATGAGAAGCGATCGGGGGGAGGGATTCGATGAACAGGCGGGTTTTGATTGCCGGGACGGGACCTGCTTCCGTACAGCTTGCCGTGCTGGCGAAAAACAGGTTGGGCTGTGAGGTTGGGATGGCGGGAAGGGAGTCCGTCCGTTCCCATGATTTTTTCCGGGACCTCGGGGTGCAGCAGGAGCGCTTAACGGTGTCTGCACAAAATAAGAAGAATGAGAGAATAACAGGCTCATGCACAGTGGACCGTGTGTTTCGCGGATTTGAAACGGTTGAAGGCAGGTGGGATATCCTCGTTATGTCAGTCACGACCGATGCATATATGGATGTCCTGAAAGCCATCAAACCTGATGTGTTGAAAAAGGTGCATAGCATTGTCCTGGTTTCTCCTACGTTCGGATCCAGCCGTCTGGTAAAACATTTCATGAGGGAGATCAATGGGGAGACGGAAGTGATCAGTTTTTCCACGTATCTGGGGGATACACGCTGGGTAAAAGGGGAGCCCTCTCCTCACGTGATCACGACGGCGATCAAGAAGAAGCTCTACATTGGTTCCAGCCGGACATCATCCGCTATCGTTCCGTCGATCATGACAGCCGGAAGGGAACTCGGCATTGAGATGGTCAAGATGCGATCCCCATTTGAAGCGGAGACGAGGAATATATCACTGTACGTCCACCCGCCCCTGTTCATGAATGACTTCACGCTGAGGGCCATCTTTGAAGGGGACGGCCCCAATACGTATGTGTATAAACTTTTTCCTGAGGGTCCGATCACTCAGCGATTGATCCGTGATATGCGCTGTCAATGGCAGGAAATAATGGAAATCCTGAAGAAGCTCGACATCGCGCCTCTCAACCTCCTCCGGTTCATGACGGACGATACTTATCCGGTGAGGCTTGAAAGTCTGCCGCGTCAAGACATCGAGACCTTTGAGCAACTTGAGCCGATCCACCAGGAATACTTACTGTACATACGGTATACCTCCTTGTTGATCGATCCATTTTCGACCCCGGACAAGGAAGGAAGATACTTTGATTTCTCTGCGGTTCCAATCCGGCAGATGTTCGTCAACGGGGAAGGGGAACTCGATATCCCGAGGATGCCGAAAGAGGATTACTACCGGCTCAAGATCATCCAGGGAGTTGCCAGGTATTTAAAGGTTGAGTGCCCGACGATCGACAAACTGATGGGGACTTATGAGGCTAAATTGAAACAAGTGGCAGAATCACATCAAGGCGAAAAACAATCCGAAGCATTCCTGGTCCGTGATTTTCGTGAAGATGTCGAACGGATCACGGGAGGGCTTGGTGTGGAGCTTCAAGGAGAACCGGACACTTTCCTGAATGAATCGTGATGGCTGCAGTATAACAATAAATTTTTCAAATAAAGAAATGGGGAGAGACGAATGAACATTCACGTACGATTTACCTTGCTGTCCATGGCACTCCTGATCATGACAGGACTGGCTGGCTGCTCATCAAAAACAGAAGGAGATGCCGGGGAGCACAACGGAAAAAATGAGCTGGTATATGCGACAGCAAAGGATATCAATGACATGAATCCGCATCTGTATGCGGGATCGATGCCCGCACAGGGGAAAGTGTACGAATCATTGGTTGAAAATACGGAAGATGGCATTCAACCGCTGCTTGCCGAATCATGGGAACTATCTGAAGACGGCAAGGTGTATACGTTCCATCTGAGGAAAGGCGTCACTTTTCACGACGGGGAACCGTTCAACGCCGAAGCGGTGAAGAAGAATATCGAAGCCGTTCAGCACAATGCGGAAAAGCACTCTTGGATCAAGCTTTCGTCAAAGATTAAAGGGGTCCGGGCGGTAGACGAGCATACAGTGGAGCTCGTTTTATCAGAGCCGTATGATCCTGCGCTTGTCGAGCTATCGATGACTAGGCCTTATGTGTTCCTGTCACCGAATGATTTCAAAGAAGGGGAAACAAAGAACGGCGTCAATGGCTATCATGGAACCGGTCCCTACACACTGAAGGAACATAAAGTCGATGAGTATGCCAAATTCGAGGCGAATAAGCACTATTGGGATGGAGAGCCCTCCATAAAGAACATCACAGCCAAAGTGCTTCCTGCCGGTGAGACGACTTTCCTTGCGTTTCAAAAAGGGGAAATCAATTTCGCCTTCACTGATGACCGCGGTGCTGACACTTTGAATAAGGAAGCGATGGATGAGTTAGCCGGCAGCGGTGGTTACCAAGTGGTGAAAAGTGATCCGATGAATACGAAAATGATCGTTGCCAACAGCAGTAAAACAGACAATCCTGTCAGTGAGAAAGCCGTCCGTGAAGCCATCTGGTATGCAATCGACCGTGAGACCATCACAGAAGGAATCCTGGACGGGACAGAAACCGAAGCGCATACCCTGTTTTCATCAAACGTGAACTATGCTGATGTCGAGCTTGAAAAACGAGGATTCGATTTAGAAAAAGCAGGAGAGCTTCTCGATGCTGCAGGCTGGAAGGGTGCAAAAGAAGGAAAGGTACGCATGAAAGACGGAGAACCGTTAGCCATGCAGTTATTCTATGACATCAATTCATCTTCACAGAAGACACAGGCTGAATTCATTCAGAGTTCATTAAAAAAAATCGGGGTCCAGCTTGATATCGTTGGGGAAGAATCTACGTCCATTGCCAATAGACGATCCACCGGGGAATATGATCTTCTTTTCAACCAGACATGGGGACTTGCCTATGATCCGCAAAGCACGATCGCTGCTTTCACGTCGGAAGCCTCGTATCTTCATACAACAAAAGGCATTAAACAGGCGAATGAACTGTACGAGAAGATCGACGATGTGATGAGGGCGACGGAAGAAGAAACAAAGAGATCATTGTATGAGGATATCCTCACCATCGTTCACGAAGAAGCTGTCTTCATCCCGATCTCGAATGGAAGCATGACCGTGGTGGCACCGTCCGAGTTACAAGGGTTATCGTTCAAGCAGACACAGTTCGAACTTCCATTTGAGAAGATGACATTCAAAGAGGATGATCACTAAGGGAGCTGTTCCTGTTCATTGTGAATGGTCCTGTTTCTCATCTTAAAATAATTGCGGGGCTAACCCATGTACAGGTGAGTATCAGAAAAGGGGAGTGTTGATATGGTTCACTACATGAAAAAGAGACTGTTGGTTTCCATCCCGGTTCTTTTCATCATTTCCTTCATCACCTTTGTGCTGATGAATCTATCGCCAATGGACCCGGCAAAAGTGGTGATCCAGGCACAGGGGGTCCCGGTCATCACCGAGGAGCTGATCGAACAGACGAGGGAGGAGCTGGGGATGAATCGCCCGTTTCTTATTCAATATGCAGATTGGCTATGGTCCTGCCTGCAGCTGGACTTTGGGACTTCTTTTGTGACGGGGAAGCCTGTATGGTCACTCCTCGGACCGGCGTTTTTCAATACGTTGAAGCTGACTCTAGCCTCCTCCTTCACCGTCATCCTATTTTCCATCCTGCTCGGGGTCACCTGCGCCATACGGGAAGGAAAGGCTGTGGACCGGTCGGTGCGGGGGATATCCTTTTTCTTGACGGCGATGCCCTCTTATCTGCTTGCATCACTGATGATCTGGTATTTTTCTGTCAAGCTGGATCTGTTTCCGACAAATGGAATAGGTTCGTTTGAAAGTTATTTCCTTCCTGTGACCGCCATCACCATCAGCTATGCAGGGATTTATTTCAGGGTGGTCCGGAGCTCGATGATCAGCAATCTTCAAAAAGATTATGTGCTGTACGGCCGTGCCTGCGGACTTAAGGAAAGGCAGATCACGATTAAAATCCTGCGCAACTCCCTGCAAGTGGCGATTTCCGTTTTCTGCATGGCGATTCCCATCATCCTGGGTAGCACCGTCGTCATCGAGAATGTGTTTGCGTGGCCCGGGGTCGGGAGCCTCAGTGTCAAATCGATCGTCAGCCGTGATTTTCCGATCATCCAGGCGTACGTTCTGATCGTGGCCGCGGCGTTCGTCATCTTCAATGTACTATCGGATATGTTGAATGCTCTGTTGAATCCAAGGGTAAGGAATGATTGATAAATGAGACGGTTAAAGAATTTATGCAAAGATCCGTTGGCGGTCGTGTCCATTGGGATCATCATCGTGACGGTCATCTGCGGGGTATTCGCCCCTCTCGTCGCTCCGCATGATCCAGAGGAAGTGAACATGAGCCTGCGCTATGCCCATTCGTCAGTGGAATATCTTCTTGGGAATGATCATTTGGGGCGTGACATTCTCTCTCGCATCATCTATGGAATCCGGCCGAGTGTGCTGTGGGTGCTGGCGGCCCTTGCCGTATCGGTCATGATCGGGGCAGTCATTGGTTTCCTGGCTGGTTATTTCGGTGGGAAGGTGGATGCCTTCCTCATGAGATGCTGCGACATCATGCTGTCCTTCCCGGGTTATGTGATGGCACTTGCAGTCATAGGCGTATTGGGCGTCGGCCTTGAAAACATTCTAATCGCCTTCATCACGATTAAATGGGCATGGTTCGCCAGGATCATCCGCACCTCCGTGAACCAATTTACAGAAGCGGATTATGTGAGATATGCAAAAACGATTGGAAAGGGGCATGTCTTCATCATGGTCAGGCATATCATCCCGGTGACCTTCGCGGACATCGCCGTGATATCGAGCAGTTCGATATCATCGATGATCCTTCAAATTTCAGGTTTCTCCTTTCTGGGCCTTGGGGTCCAGGCGCCTGCGGCCGAATGGGGAATGATGCTGAATGAAGCACGCGAAGTCATGTTCACCAGACCGGAATTACTGCTCGCACCGGGCCTTTCGATCATCATGATCGTCATGGCCTTTAACTTTTTCTCAGATGCCCTTCAGATTGCTTTAGATCCGACCAGGCAGGGGAGGAGTAAGAAAGAAAATATTCAATTACCAAGTAAAAGGGCGGCGGAATCAACATGAACCCGCTAAATCACTATCGTGGATAAGGTGGTCGAATAGAAATGAACGTACTTGAGGTCAGCGGACTTTCCATCCGTGATAAGAAGAAGGATGAACTCTTGGTGAAAGACAGCTCTTTTCTTGTGGGAAAAGGGACGTGCCTTGCCATCGCTGGAGAAAGCGGAAGCGGTAAGTCGCTGTCATGCCGCGCCCTGATGAGGTTGAATCCATCAGGGGTGTGTGTGACAGGTACCATTCTTTATAAAGGGGAGGACATCACAGCGATTTCAAAAGAAGCCATGAGAAAGAAGCGGGGAAAGGATATATATATGATCATGCAGAACGGCATGACCGCATTCGATCCTTCGAGTGTCATCGGTGTGCATTTGAAGCAGGCGGCAGCCCAACATATGGGATGGTCAGCAGCCGAAACGGAACGGACCCTGCATAGGGCCCTTGAAAGTGTGTTACTGAAGAATCCCGGTGAAGTGATGAATCAGTATCCCCATCAGTTGTCAGGCGGTATGCTGCAGCGCGTGATGATCGCTCTCGCTCTCGTCCTTGAACCTGAACTCATCATTGCCGACGAACCGACGACGGCGCTGGATGCCATCACCCAAGATGAAGTCATCAACGAACTTTCCCGTCTGCGGGAGAGGATCGGATGCTCCATGATTTTTGTCTCCCATGACCTTGGGCTCGTCAGGAAAATCGCGGATGAACTGCTGGTCATGAAAGACGGGGAAATAGTGGAAAGAGGGACTGCAGAAACCGTCTTCTGCAGTCCGAAACAGGAATACACAAGGTTGCTTCTTTCAGCCAGACAGGTTCTGAGCGATCATTTCATGAACATCATGGAGGTGCGCTGATATGCTGAGGGTGGAAAATGTGTTCAAATCGTATAAGCGGGGCGGACTCTTTTCCAAAGAGAGGAAGCAGGTCATTAAAGGAGTAAGCTTCCAAAGCTTGGCGGGGGAGTGCCTGGGCATCATCGGGGAGAGCGGGAGCGGCAAGTCGACGTTGGGAAGGCTTCTGATCGGAATCGAGAGACCGGACAGCGGGACGGTTTTACTGGAAGGATCCGATGTGTCAGCACGAAGAGTCCGCATAGGAAAGGTCAGTGCGGTCTTTCAGGACTACAAGTCATCCATCAACCCTTTCTTTACAGTGGAACAAGCGATCATGGAGCCGCTTGAGAAAGGCAGTAGCAAGAACCGGGTGGTGGAGCTGATGAAAGAAGTGGGGCTGCCGTCTTCTTACGGGAAAAAGTATCCCCACGAACTATCAGGGGGGGAAGTTCAGAGGGTCTGTATCGCAAGAGCGGTCGCCAGCGAACCACGCTGCATTCTCCTTGATGAAGCCATCAGTTCCCTGGATGTGACGGTTCAATTGCAAATCTTGAATCTGTTGAAAAAAATGAAGGAACGGCGCGGCATCAGCTACGTGTTCATCACCCATGATATACAGGCTGCCGCCTATATCTGCGACCGGATCATCTTTTTCCGGAACGGCCGGATCGAGGAAATAGCGGAAACCGGGCTGCTGAAGGATGTACGGTCTGATTATGCGAGAAAGCTGCTCGGTGTACTGACCGGGTCAGCCGAAGTGGCAGCAGGCAGAGAATTCTATGATTGTTAGGGGAGCGAAAACACTCCCCATCTGACAGAAGGAGGGAGTAATATGAAGGGAGCTTTATCATGGCCCTTTTTACGATTATACATATTGGTACTATTTTATTTTAGCGCGAACGCCATCTTGAATGTGCTCATCCCGCTGCAGGGAAAAGGGTGGGGGGCGAGCAACACGACGATTGGTCTGGTGATGGGGGCCTACTTGTTTACCACGATGTTCTTCAGGCCATGGGCCGGCCGGATCATCCAGAGGCACGGTCCGGTAAAGGTGCTCCGTATCATCCTTGTCGTGAATGGGTTTGCCCTGGCGATTTATGCAGTCTCGGGTCTTGGCGGATACGTCCTGGCCAGGATGCTTCAGGGTGTATCGACAGCTTTCTTCTCAATGGCGCTCCAAATCGGTATCATCGATGCGCTTCCTGCAAAAGACCGTTCTCAGGGAATTTCCCTATATTCCCTGTTTTCCTATATCCCTGGCATCCTTGGTCCGTTGGCGGCCATTGGAATCTGGAATGACGGAATGGATTCCTTCGGATGGGTGATGATCGGAATCGCAGTGGTGACCGGTTTGGCCGGGTTCAGTGCGAAGATGGACAAGGGGGATGCGTCCGGACAGCAAGACCAGACAGAAGGAGAGAATGTAGTGGTGTCATTCGGGCAATTAGTAAAGAACCCCTTCTTATTTAAATGCAGCGTCCTTATGCTTACATCGTCGATCGTATTCGGTGCCGTCACCACGTTCATCCCGCTCTACTCCCTTCAACTGGATGGCGGCAGTGCCGGAGTCTTCCTCATGCTGCAGGCAGCGGTCGTTGTCTTGTCGAGATTCACCTTGAGAAAACATATCCCCTCAGACGGAAAATGGCACCCTTCATTTGTGATGGGAACACTGCTCCTGCTTTCCCTCTCGGCGCAGAGCATCAGCTATTCAACAACGGGAGGCGCCGCCTTCTTCTATGCGGCTGCAGTCGGCATCGGAGTTTCTCAGGCATTGATTTATCCAACACTGACAACTTATCTCTCCTTCGTCCTTCCTAAAGCGGACCGGAATGTCCTATTGGGGCTGTTCATCGCAACCGCCGATCTCGGTGTGTCGTTGGGAGGGGTCATCATGGGGCCAATAGCCGATCTGACGTCGTACTCGACAATGTATATGGTGTGTGCCGGACTAGGTGCAGGCATGGTGCTGATTTCTTATCGTGGCAGGATGCAGGTTGCATAGCTGGCAGCATCCTGGTCCTGACAATGGCCGGGGGGAATGGGTGATGCTTCAAATTAAGCTGTCGGGGTTATTTAGGGCTGCACGATCAGGGCACCCGACTCAAAGATTATTCGACAAGTTGCATGTATTTTTGAAAAGTGGAATGAAAATCTCGAATCTGGTTTGAAAATGAAAAAAGTGGAATGTATTTCGGAAAAATGGCATGTATTTTCTGAAAGTGGAATGTATTCTCCATGAGCGTCATGATTGTCTGCTAAAAAGGGCTTGCTCATCTTCAGAAGGAATCCAAATCCTATCGACTTTCCATTTTTAACCGTCAAAGGGTCTTAACCCTCACGTTTTTTGCGCAGCAAAGGTCAAATTGGCATATTTCGGGTGAATCCCTTATCAAGGAAATATTCATAAAAATAGATAAAAGAAACACCGCATCTTGGCCAGCGTTCATAAATTGAATCTGGCTATTTTTTATCCTGAAAATAACATTTTATGGTAAACTAAATTCTAGCTGGAAATACATCAAAAATCACACACATACACCCGTACCTCAGTCAGTATAAGGGGCCAAGCGTGTGAACAACATATCCAAAAGGGGAGTCAAACATGGAAAAAGCGGAAAAGAAAAAAGAAAGTCTCACGGCATTCAGTGCTATCGCGGGAGGAGTCGCCGGCTGGACCGGGAACACGTCTTTGAGCATGCTCACCGAGGTGGATATGACACCTTATTATTTCATCTCGATTACTCTTGGTGTGATCATGGGGCTTCTATGGGACATCGCCCATAAGCTGAACAAGGATGTAGAGGCGTGAGTTTGATCATTGCGGCCATCATTCTATTCCTTCTTGGGTACCTGACGCCTGTAAGTGCCTTGTACACACTTCCGGTTTCTCTATTATTTCTCGTGTATGGCATCGTTCGTATAGTAAAAAAAGAAAATGGCCAAGCCCGCGGCGAGTAACTCAACGGGTTTGACCATTTTTTATGTATTTAGAAAGATACCAAGGATACCCCGACGATCAAGATGACCATCAGCACCCCTAAAACGACTACTCTTCTGTTTACCATGCTGTACCCTCCCAAGTTGTATGAAGTTACTCACATCTTATCATAGTTTCATTGTTTATTTGGCGGATGCAATCATATGGAAAGTAGTGGGGCAGAGGTTATCCTGTCCCATTTCTTCTTTTTATTGTCATTAATTGTGGTAAAATAAGGATATTGATTTCGTAGTTTAGAAGAGTAAAAACGTCAGGGGAATGAGCGTATATGAAGAATGTGAAATCTATTTACATACTCCCGATTTTGTTCATTGGGATCCTGCTGGTCGTTTTCGGCCGGACATTCGGTGTCCTGTTCATCACGGCTAATTTCGTGTTCATTCTGCTCATTTTGATTCTTTTAAGAAAATCCGAGGCATCGATGAAGAAGTCATTCCGCTACATGGCAAGGTTTTTCATGGTGGTGTACGGAGTATTCCTGCTCTCGTTCATCGCGGTGGAAGGGTACATCTTTTATGAACTGGAGAAGTCGAAAGAGATTCATAGAGAAGAAGTGGATGTGGTCATCATCTTGGGTGCCGGGCTGAAAGGTGAGATTCCGTCGAAGACCCTGCTTTCAAGATTGGAAGCCGGGGCGGCTTATTTGAAAACGGACAAGGATGTGCCGGTGGTGGTCTCAGGCGGCCAGGGGGAAGGGGAGTCGATCCCGGAGGCAGAAGCGATGGGACGCTATCTTGTGAATCACGGGATTTCCGGGGATCGAATCATTTATGAGAAGAAATCCACGACCACCTATGAAAATCTTCGTAACTCAATGGAAGTTCTTGAGGGGACGGGAATGAAGAACCCGGATGTCCTGATCGTTACCAGCGATTACCATGTCGTGAGGGCGAAGATGATTGCAGCTGAACTGGGAATCGACAGCCAGGGGCTGGCGGGGGATTCCCCTTTCTTTGTCAAAGTGAACTATTTTATCAGGGAGTATTTTGCGATCGTGAAAACGCTAATGGAGAAGCTTATTTCCTAGTTGAAGCCTTGCGAAAGGTGAGTCACTGGATAAGGGGTGTTTATTATTGGAGGAATATATAAGGAATAATGAAGAAATGCTCATCATCATCTACTGCTTCATTATTTTGTGGCTGAATCTCGGCTACCTGAGAGAATACAAGAAAATTAAACGAGGGCTGGATGAAATAGCTTCTGTGGATGAGCTTGAAATCAACCCTTATTCGATGTCCCTCGATTTTATCGTATTGGTCTTCAATTTTTTCCGAAGATGGTTGATCTACATCCTGGCCGTCATGATGACAGGGAATGTGATCGTTCTCATTATTTCAGTCATTTTATTTATTGTCAGTTTATATGATTGCTTGTTTAACTACACATTGGAGAAGTTGAGGAAATCGAATCTTTTAATGATCCTGGCGGTCGCCGATTCCATTTATATTTCGGTTTTTGTTATTTATCTTTTTACGAATTAGTCTAGGCGGGGGGAACAATGATGAAACTAGTATTACTATTCGGTCCGCAAGCCGTCGGTAAAATGACGGTGGGACAGGAATTAGAGAAAGTGACGGGGCTGAAATTATTCCACAATCATATGACGATCGAATTGCTTCAGCCATTCTTCGGATTCACCGAGGAAATGTGGAGATTATCGAATATGATGAGGGAAGAAATCTTTGAAGCGTATGCCAAAAGTGATGGAGAAGGAATGATCTTTACTTTCATGTGGGCCTTTAATGAGCAAGAGGACTGGGACTGGGTTGAGAAAGTGACGAATATCTTCGAATCGAAGGGGGCGGAGGTTTATTTCGTAGAGCTGGAATCCGACCTGGAAGTACGGGTCGAGCGAAATAAAACACCGAACCGGTTAAAGCACAAACCGTCAAAGCGAAACATCGAAGATTCGGAGAAACGCTTGATCGCCTCTATGGACAGACTCCGATTGAATTCAAACGAAGGGGAGATAGACAAAGAGAATTATATGAAGATCAATAATACATATTTGACTCCGGAAGAGGTTGCGAGCCGGATTATGGAAAAGTTTCAGTTGTAGTTCGTCTGATATAAATTAGTTTGAAGAGTGCTTGCATGGAGGGATCACCTTGAAAAAATACACACCATTCATCATGATGTCGCTGCTGATCGCAGCCCTTCTTGAAGCCTGTGTCCATCATGTGGAAGAATTGAAGGTAGACAATGTCGGATTTGCTGAGTCCCTCTTTGTACAAAAAGTAGAGGATTTCACCTCTACAGAAGCGTTGACAAAAACAATCACCGAACCAGCCAAGATTGAGAAGACGTTCCAACGGTTAGAGGGTATCGAAATGAGAGAAATAAGTGGTGAGAAAGTAACTGAAATGATGAAATCGAATGATACATACATGTTCTCTTTGTCAAAGACGGATAAGATGACCACTGGAAAAGTACCTTACGGCTTCACTATCCTAGGGGATGGCACCATTATCTTCACTCATAGTGCTGTGGGGAAAATAAGAGAAAAGCCACTCATTTCTACAAAACTTCATAAAGACATATTCGATTCAATGAAAGAAGAGCTGGATATCATATTTTAAATAGCCTCCTTTTAGTGCCTTGCCCCCGGTGCGATAACGTACCGGGGGCAAGGCTTTTTTACAATACTCTGTCACTCACAAAATCCACACTTCCCCAATGTCCACACCACCCCCTTCTCATATGAATACAATGCTAGTAATTCTACGAACGGGGGTTGATCAATATGGGTGATAGAGAACTGCCTGTGATTTTGGGCGGGCCGATTTTGCGGCGGGTTGATGAGGGACAGGCTTTCATCTGGATTGCGTTAAGTAAGCCCTTCAGCATACAGGCTGAGGTGTGTGAGGTTACCAGGAACGGCCCTCCTGCCGGCTTCGATTACACGGACATCGGATGTTCTACGGAAACCCGGACGGTCAGGGCAGGGAAGCATGTTTATATCAGTTTGATAAGAGTATCTCCCTCGTCCGGGACGTTTCCAGTCGATACACTGATCGGATATAACTTGAGATTCACGGGCAAGAGGGGAGAAACGCTCGATCTCGGGGATTTAGGATTACTGACCTCCAGTCATCCCGAGTCAATCGTTTATGGATACCTGGCCCTCCCGACGTTTACGATTAATGGAGGGACGAAAAGCAAGATTCTATACGGCTCATGCCGAAAACTGCATGGGAAAGGGAAGGATGTGTTCCTAAAAGCCGATCAGGTGATTACCGAGGACCCTGCCGGCAGCGAAAGACCTTCTTCCCTCTTTTTAATGGGAGACCAAATCTATGCGGATGATGTAGCAGACTCTCTCATTCTTCCGATCATGAAGTTAGGGGAAGAGCTGACAGGCTGTAAGGAAGACCTCGGATCAGTGGAGCCCCGGCTGAACCATCCCTCTTTTCAAAAAGGGCTTAACCAGATCAATGGTAGACAGTATATAAGTGATACCTTTTGCAGGTTCACATCAAGAAAAGCCGCCAATCATCTATTTACATTGGGAGAATATATGGCGATGTACTTATTGTCCTGGAGTCCCGAGTTATGGAAAATGCCTCTTTCATATGGATTATTCGAGTCTTTTCATGACTTGGCTGAAGTGGATGAGGTTTATTTTGCCTGTAAGGATAGAAGTTCCAAAGAATACAAGAGGGAGTATAAACGGCTGCAAAAACGCTACCATGAACAGTTGGTAGAAGTATCCAATACAGTCCAAGCGCTCAGCGCCGTCAGAAGGGTACTCGCCAATACACCCACGTATATGATGTTCGATGATCATGATATAACCGATGACTGGAATCTATCCCACGAGTGGAAAGTAAATGTCTGGAATGCGCCGCTCGGAAGGCATGTGATCAGTAACGGCCTTGCTTCGTACTGGTTGTTCCAGGGGTGGGGAAATGAGCCTGATTCCTTCAATCTTTTTGGAAAAATGATGCAAGCTCATCTTGACTCTATTCAACCGGGATCATCAGCCCATACCCAGTGGGTCAATGGTCTATGGAGACATGATTCCTGGCACTTCACTGCCCCTACTCATCCCGCTGCCGTCTTTCTCGATATCCGGACCCAGCGCGGTTATGACGTTGAACCAAAGTCCGTCACCTTATTCGGGAGAATGGAAGAAGTCCCGAAAAGCCCCAACCTGATCAAGGAAGCGGCCTGGGATAAAATTATAGCCACACTTGGTGCGTCGGGTTGGAGGCAGGGCGAGCCATTGATCATGGTGTCACCCACTCCGCTCTACGGTATCGGTCTGATTGAAACGTTTCTGCAGAAATACATGCTTCCCCTCCACACGATCGGTATTCCTGTTCACACCAGCTTCGACTTGGAAGCTTGGAAATACAACGGGAAAGGGTTTAATGAATGTATCCAAAGGTTGTCGGCATTGAAACCCAGTGACTGCATCATCCTCTCGGGTGACCTTCACTCTGCGTCAGCGGTCACATCCGATATTACCTTTTATGAGGATAAAAGAAGCTTCACTATTCATCAATTCACAAGCAGCCCGATCAAGAACATGAGCTACACTGGTATTTGGGGTTCGGTGATGAAGTTCATGATGTGGATGAATGCCAGAAAACGAACCAACCGATCGATTCAGCGCGGGTGTGATGGGGAGTGCAACCTCTTACTCGGGCAGCGAAAAGACGGTAAGCACTCTGATTATATATGGTCGGAGAGTATCCGGTATCGGGCATTGAATGATGGTTCTTTGATTGAGACTGGGAATAATCTCGGTGTGTTTACGTATGATTCGGGGGAGATTCGAAGTTCGCTGATGTAGAAATATGAATATCGTCACATTGAAGCACAAGGACGGTTCTTTTACTTGTAAAGTAACAGAGCGGTCCTTGTGCTTTCTACATTCCTTTATATTGTCATCCTTCTTGTGTCTAAAAGGGTAAATACGCCTACTTCCCCTATTACTTCTAAACTCCTTCGTTTATAATTGCCTTAAGTAGACAAGGGGGATTTCTTTGGGTAGTATCCACAGCTTTTTGATAAACTTGTTTGTGATTGTGATTTCGATTCTTTTTATGCAGTTTTGGATGAATAAACGTGATATCAGCAGCAGGCAGTATGAGTATGTAGTGTTTGTTACGTTTGGTTTTTCAATCATCTTATGTATGCTCTTTCCTTTTAAAATCAGCGAAGGTTTCATTTTTGACCTGCGATTCATTTCCTTTATCCTTGCATGCTTTTATGCGCATCCTATAACGGCAGCAGCATTAGGCGTACTGGTTGCTGTGATCAGGAGCATCCATGGAGGGGATGGGGCTTGGATTCCCATTATCATCCTGCCTATCTTATTCACACTGTGCATGGAATTACGTCCTGTCTTTAACAGAAACAAGATGTACAGTCGGATAGCCATTCTTTCCTTCCTGACCTTCCTGACTTGTATAGCGGTATTAGTATGTATTTATGTTATTTTTCAACATCCTCTTCCCAGGGAGTTTGTTTACTCATTCATCATCATTCATGTTCTGGGCATGATCTTATCCATTTATCTCATTGAATTTTTCCGTTCGCAGAATCTGATTCTGACGAGGCTGATCCGGATGGAAAAAGTCGAAGTGGTCAGTCATCTTGCAGCCAGTATCTCACACGAAATCAGGAATCCGCTGACGTCATCCAGAGGTTTTGTCCAGATGGTACAAGAGTCGCCCGGCCTTCAGGATAAAGATAAAGAATTTCTGAACATTGCGGTACAAGAGATGGACAGAGCAACAGCCATCATCCACGATTATCTGACCTTTGCCAAGCCGGCACCTGATAAAATAGATACCATTTCAACAAAAGAAACGATAGAAAAAGCCATTGGAGTCATACAACCGCTGGCCAATATGAATAACGTCATCATTCACTCACGCTTGTCCACCCATCATGTCGAAGGGAACCAGAGCCTTTTCTTGCAGGCATTGATCAATCTATTGAAAAACAGCATAGAAGCCATGCCTCAAGGAGGAGAAATTCGTGTGACGTCCCATGCTGAAAGCAAAAAAGTCCACATTCTGATTGAGGATGATGGAATCGGGATGACGCCGCTTCAGGTCACTCGGTTAGGTGAACCGTATTTCTCCACCAAAGAAGGGAAAGGTACCGGACTCGGTATGATGGTGGTATTCAGGGTGATTGAAGCGATGAATGGAGCAATACAGATCGATAGCGAGCCGGGGATTGGTACTAAGATCAACGTATGTCTTCCAATCTTTAAGACTTGTTGATAGAACCTAAATCACTGTAGCTTTTTCTAAAACGCACTGGATGTCAAAATGAAATCCATCGTGCGTTTTTTAGTGCTCGATTTTTCACTAGACAGACCGTGTGTATAGTTAATTTAAAAGCATATAAATAAAAAAAGAGAAATGAATCATTCAACTAAATGTATAATTGATAATAGAAAATTATGGGAAGGGGGAATTCACTTGATAACATTATCTCCAATAGGGACTGCTTATAATGAAAGACATGAAATTGAAGATGATCACTGGGGAAAAGTGGTTTCAAAAATTATTTTAGATGATTCTCTTCCAGAAGAATCACTAAATGAAATCGAATCATTTTCCCATTTGGATATTATCTTTTACTTTCATAAGGTTGAAAAAACAAAAATCATTACAGGTGCAAGACACCCTCGGAATGAGGAGAATCTTCCTAAAATCGGGATCTTTAGTCAACGTGGAAAAAATAGACCCAATCAATTAGGATTAACAACTGTAAAGGTGATCAGAAGAGACGGAAGGAATTTATTTGTAGCAGGCCTGGATTGTATCAATGAGACACCCATTTTGGACATAAAGCCAGTAATGAAGGAATTTCTGCCTAAAGAGCCGATCATACAGCCTGAGTGGACACATGACATCATGAAAAATTACTGGGGGTAATAGGGGGGATTTTATGAATGTTTTTTTTATGATTCTGATTTTCTTTCCATTTGTATCAGCTATTCTAGGTGTGCTGGGATTCTTTATTTTTAATAATATTTACGTCACACCGGCACTTGTCTTCATTTCCGGTATGATTGCGATGTATCTACTATTCAATGAGACCTTCTTGATGTGGGTATTTGTTTATACGTTTGTCGCTTTATTATCCGGTGCAATTGTGAAGGCCATCAGGACTAAACTGCAAAAAAATGCATAGAAAAAGTCCCCATCCAGTTTAAGCTGAATGGGGATTCGTTTTCATATTTCCCATATTCGTGTGACGGCTGAACACTCTGCCCAATGTTTCCTAGATTGATTTTGTATGTAAACAGAGAAACGGAAGATTAATAGGCAGAACTCGAAGATTATTGAAGGAAACTCGAAGAATAATGAGTAAATCTCGAAGATTAGGGGCCATTTTTCTAAGTTGACACGGAGGCAATTCAGGTCACAAAAAAGTGACAGCGTATGGAGGTCTGCCCCCACCCGCGGTATTATTTTTATATACGCGGGCGTTTACGGACAAAACTTACATCCAGACTACAAAAAAACATACATAAGAGGTGCACGATATCATGAGCTGGAAACTAAAAAGTTTTAATGAGTTATCAACAACCGAACTGTACAGAATCTTAAAAGAAAGAACGCAGGTTTTCGTGGTCGAACAACATTGTCCTTACCTCGAGGTCGATGGGAAGGACCTTCATTCCTACCACCTGTATAAAGAGGAAAATGGTGAAGTGGCTGCCTATTCAAGGATTTTGCCGGCAGGTATTTCGTATGAGGAAGCGTCGATTGGCAGGGTCTTCGTAAAACGTGAGTATAGGGGCAGGGGCCTGGCA
Organism: Rossellomorea sp. NS-SX7; assembly: GCF_052828565.1. NCBI lineage: Bacteria > Bacillati > Bacillota > Bacilli > Caryophanales > Bacillaceae > Rossellomorea > Rossellomorea sp. NS-SX7. Next base: position 632,301 of record NZ_CM128249.1, read on the forward strand.
GGCGAGCTGATGAAGAAAGGATTGGACTTCATCCAACACGAATGGGAAGAGAAGACCGTCAAAATTCAAGCGCAGGAATATTTAAGGGAATTCTATGGATCTTTTGGATTCGAAGCGGTAACAGATACCTACTTGGATGATGGCATCCCTCACATTGATATGATCTTGCGGAAGTAAAGCGGGCAGATCCCGGACCCTGCATGACACCGAAGAACGAGAAAATGTTAGAAATTAGCGCCGTTTTTTGCAATAATTGGTAGTATATCATCTGCTCAAGGCAGATCTTCGGAGGGACTTCATATGTTATCCTTTATCATCTACCTGGCTGCCTTCATCGCTGTCTACTTCATCGTTGAAAGGGCTGTCAGGAAAAAATGGAATATCCCGAACAACCGGAAAACCGGCATCCAAGGCGTCAACTCCATTCATAAATGGGGACTCCGCATCGGCTGGGCGGTGTTTTTTGTCAGTATTGTAACGGATTCCAGCGGACTCTTCACCGCCTCGATCATCATCATGATCTGGGCATTCGATGCTTTTATGGAATGGAAGTACAATAAAGCTGAAAGGGAATATCTGATTACCCTCTTAGGGCTTGGATTCTTCATCACCTTCATCGCGGCCATTTATACATTTGAATGGCTGACATGAAAAATAGAGGGATGGGGTTCTTTCTAACGGATTCTATTTTACAAAACAAAATATCTAACAACAAACCTTTTAGTAGTCTAATTTGCAGGTGAATTGGACTGCTTATTTTTATAAGCTGAAAGGAGATTCCATTTGAAGAAAATATCTGTTTGCGCTCTTCTTTTACTTCTATTAGTCGGATGCAGCCAAAATGACGTCCAACATAACACAGCCTTAGAGGAATCCATTTATTCGGTTGTTGGGGATAAAAATCAGAGTCAAATAAATATTAAGTCATTGACGGATTTTGACTGGTATGAAGCATTCCTGTTCACACCATATAGTACACAAGAAAGTATAGAAGAACAATTAGGTACTGATTTTAATGACCCATCAAATATTGATATGAGAGATGATATATATCTTTTGGTTTTCCTTCATAAAGATAAAGTCGTCCAATATGCTGAGATAAAACGTCAAGGAGCTGACTTTTCAGCAGGAGAAAAGGGGTACATAACTCCATCCGATCATGTGATAAGAATTGAAAGACATTAAAAAGAAATATTCCTTGTGGTAGTAGCTGAAATAAGACAATGGAAAGAAACGCTCAGTTCCCCGACATAACACAGACTATTTCACTTTAAAAAAACAATCCTTGCAAACGATTACAAACCTATGCTATTTTATGTGTAACCGGTTACACAACGTGGGAGTTGAAAAGAATGGTAACAATAAAAGATGTTGCACGGGAAGCGGGCGTTTCTGTAGCGACGGTTTCGCGTGTGCTGAACGATACCGGCTATGTCGGTGCCGATACAAGAAAAAAAGTAATGGATGCGATTGCTGAATTGAATTACAGTCCTAATGAGGTGGCGCGATCTCTTTATAAACGGGAATCGAGGCTGATCGGACTGCTTCTCCCTGATATTACGAATCCGTTTTTCCCGCAGCTTGCGAGGGGTGTGGAGGATGAACTGAGCCGATCTGGCTTCCGCCTGCTGCTGGGGAACAGTGATGAGAATGTCCAGAAGGAACTGGATTACATCCAGACGTTCGTACAGAACAATGTGGTGGGAATCATATCGGCTACCAATCACCTGGACTACCAGATTTATAATGAAATGAAACTCCCTCTAGTACTGTTGGACCGAACATCGGAAGATTACCCGGCCGTTTATGCGGATGGAAGGGAAGGGGGACGCCTGGCAGCGAAGACGCTCATCGATAAGGGAGCGAAGAGGATCACACTTGTGAAAGGGCCAGCTCATATCAAACCAGCGCAGGACCGGTATAAAGGCGCGATCGAGGAATTGAGTCAGGCGGACGTTGATTTTTCAGTCTTGTCCACGACGTCCTATTCTTTCGAGGAAGCGCAGGGATGGGCAGAGGAATTGTTCGGGAATTTCCCTGATACCGACGGCGTGATTGCGAGTAATGATATCGTCGGAATCGCGATCATCCACGAAGCGTTAAAGCTTGGAAAAAGGATCCCGGAGGACCTGCAAATCATAGGATATGATGATATCCCGCAAAGCAAGCTGTCCTATCCGACCCTTTCAACCATTAGGCAGCCCGCCTACGAGATGGGGCGCGAGGCAGCTCGGCTGCTCATCAACATCATCAAAAAAGAAAAAGGCATCGACCAAACGATAGAGATGCCTGTTGAACTGATAGAAAGAAACACAACCCGAAAGGAATGAAGTTCATGAAGAAACCAAAGATTGCCGTTATCGGCAGTTCATCGATGGACCTGGTTGTCACATCTAAAAGACGCCCGCAGGCAGGGGAGACCGTTCTTGGGGAGTCCTTTGAAACGGTTCCCGGCGGAAAGGGTGCGAATCAAGCGGTGGCAGCTGCCCGCCTAGGAGCGGAAGTCCATATGATCGGATGCGTCGGAGATGATGCCTACGGGAAGGAAATCCTCGACAATCTAGACGCCAATGGTGTCCATACCGGTCGTGTGAAACCGGTTACACATCAAAAGAGCGGGACGGCTCACATTATTTTAGCGGAAGGGGATAACAGCATTGTTGTCGTCAAAGGGGCAAATGATTTGGTCACCCCGGACTACGTGAAGGAGTCCCTGTCTCTTTTAAAGGAATGCGATCTGGTCATGATCCAGCAGGAAGTGCCGGAGGAGACGGTGATTGAGACAGCCCGTTTATGCGATGAAATCGGTGTTCCTCTTTTACTGAACCCCGCCCCGGCCAGGGAGATTCCCCATGAAGTTATTGAAAAAGCGGCGTACCTGACACCGAATGAACATGAAGCAGGTCTACTGTTCCCCGGACTGGAGCTCTCGAAAGCGCTCGCCAAGTACCCGAACAAATTGTTCATCACTGAAGGAGAGGCAGGTGTCCGCTATCATGATGGCAGCGGTGAACACCTAGTCCCATCTTTCCCTGTAAAAGTCGTCGATACGACTGGTGCAGGTGATACATTCAACGCGGCATTCGGAACGGCGGTCGCAGAAGGACGGGACTTGAAAGACAGCCTTCGCTTCGCAAATCGTGCTGCTTCCTTATCGGTCACGGGATTCGGAGCGCAGGGCGGAATGCCGACACGGGAAGAAGTGGAAAGGGGGCTCGCCGAATGAAGCGGAACGGAATGCTGAATAGTCATATCTCGAAAGTGCTCGCAGACCTCGGCCACACAGATACGATCGTGGTCGCGGACGCGGGACTCCCGGTTCCTGCAGGTGTGAAAAAGATCGACCTGTCCCTGAAGGAAGGGGTGCCGTCATTTCTTGATGTGGTGAAAGTGCTGAAGGAAGAGATGGTCGTTGAAAGTGTGACGGTTGCAGAGGAAATCGGTCAGAACCAAATCGTGAACAGCGAAATGAACGATATGTTTAACAATATTGATTATATTTCGCATGAATCATTGAAAGATCGACTGAAGGATGCGAAAGCAGTGATCCGCACAGGTGAAATCACACCTTATGCGAACTGCATCCTTCACGCTGGCGTTACTTTTTAAAAAGGGGCGCCACTTGGAATCAGTCAGTGGTGATGGAACAGAGCATTTTTCAATTAAAAGGGGTGACAGTACATGCAGATTAACATGGAAAATATCCATAAGGCTTTCGGCAAGAATAAGGTGCTTGAAGGTGTCGACATTAGGATCAAGGACGGGGAAGTCCATGCTTTGATGGGTGAAAATGGAGCGGGTAAATCGACGCTCATGAACATCCTGACGGGACTTCATAAAAAAGATGAAGGCACCATTCAAATCGATGGCAGGGAAAAGACCTTCGCCAACCCGAAAGAGGCAGAAGAGTTCGGCATCGCGTTCATCCACCAGGAGCTCAATATCTGGCCGGAACTGACGGTGCTCGAGAATTTATTCATCAATAAGGAACCGGTTACACATTTCGGTCTCATTAAAACGAAAAAAATGAAAGCGATTGCGAATGAGCAGTTCGAGAAGCTGTCCATCTCCATACCGTTGAACAAGGAGGCGGGGCAATGTTCGGTCGGTGAACAGCAGATGATCGAGATTGCAAAAGCGCTGATGACAGACGCAAAAGTCATCATCATGGATGAGCCGACCGCTGCTTTGACGGACAGGGAAATCGAAAAGCTGTTCGACGTGATCCGTTCATTAAAGAAATCGGGCGTCTCCATCGTTTACATCTCTCACCGGATGGAAGAGATTTTCACGATATGCGATACAATCACCGTGATGCGGGATGGCAGGACGGTCGACACGACCCCGATTCCTGAGACGAACTTTGATGAAGTCGTCCGCAAGATGGTGGGACGAGCACTCACCGACCGCTTTCCTGCACGGGACGCAAAACCGGGAGACTCGATGCTCGAGGTGAAAAACCTTGGAAGAAAAGGAGTTTTCGAGAATGTGAGTTTCAACGTCCGGTCAGGGGAGATTGTCGGCGTATCCGGACTGATGGGCGCAGGCCGGACGGAAATCATGCGCACCATTTTCGGGCTGGATGGAAAGTATGACGGGGAAATCTTTATCAATGGAAAGAATGTGACGATCAAAAATCCGAGCCAGGCTGTCGAGCTGGGACTCGGTTTCATCACAGAAGACCGGAAAGAAGAAGGGCTTGTGATCGATTTCCCGATTAAAGAGAATATCGTTCTTCCGAGTCTGTTCAGTTTCACAAAAAATGCCCTGATCCAGGAAAAGAAGGAGCGGGAATTTGTCGACCTTCTCATCAAGCGCTTGACAATCAAGACAGAATCCGGAGAGACCAAAGCGAAAAATTTATCCGGGGGGAATCAGCAAAAAGTCGTCATCGCGAAATGGATCGGGATCGGCCCGAAAGTCCTGATCCTCGATGAACCGACCCGGGGTGTGGATGTCGGGGCGAAGCGTGAAATCTACCAATTGATGAATGAACTGACGGACCGCGGGGTGGCGATCATCATGGTTTCTTCCGAGCTGCCTGAAGTCTTGGGGATGAGCGACCGGATACTCGTCGTCCATGAAGGAGCGATAGCAGGGGAGCTATCAAGGGAAGAAGCCGATCAGGAAAAAATTATGACACTGGCAACAGGAGGTCGAATCAATGAATAACGCACTCAAGAGTACAAATCATGTAGGAAGTATGATGCAGAAACTGGGTCCATTCATGGGGCTGCTCGTACTGTTTGTGACGGTATCCGTCATGAACCCAAGTTTTCTTGAACCTTTGAACTTATTGAATCTATTAAGACAGGTAGCCATTAACGCACTGATCGCGTATGGTATGACTTTTGTTATTTTGACCGGGGGAATCGATTTGTCAGTCGGATCCATCCTTGCCTTATCGAGCGCATTGATGGCAGGCATGATGGTGTCAGGAATCGATCCTATCCTGGCTATTCTGATCGGATGTCTCTTAGGGGCCGTGATGGGTGCGGTCAACGGTCTGCTCATCACGAAAGGGAAAATGGCACCATTCATCGCCACGCTGGCGACGATGACGATGTTCCGCGGACTGACCCTCGTGTACACGGATGGAAATCCGATCACCGGCCTCGGCGACAGCTATGCATTCCAACTTTTCGGAAGAGGATATTTCCTTGGGATCCCGGTTCCGGCGGTCACGATGTTTCTTACATTCGCCGCCTTGTGGGTGATTCTGCACAAAACGCCGTTCGGCCGTAAAACGTATGCAATCGGCGGAAATGAAAAAGCAGCATTGATTTCCGGTATCAAAGTATCGCGTGTGAAAGTGATGGTGTATTCTCTTGCAGGTCTGCTTTCAGCCCTTGCCGGAGCGATCCTTACATCACGCTTGAACTCTGCTCAGCCGACAGCCGGTACATCATATGAACTCGATGCAATCGCAGCTGTTGTCCTCGGGGGGACAAGTCTATCCGGAGGACGCGGACTGATCCTGGGGACACTGATCGGAGCATTGATCATCGGAACATTGAACAATGGCTTGAATTTACTGGGCGTATCATCCTTCTTCCAAATGGTCGTTAAGGGTGTCGTCATCATCATCGCGGTTCTGATCGATCGAAAGAAAGCAGCATAGGAGGATGATCATGAGAAAATTACTCGTACTACTGATGAGCTTGTCTCTTGTATTCCTGGGCGCCTGCTCGCTGCAGCCGCCGGAATGGGCGAAACCGGACGGGAAGAAGAAGAATCCGGAAGATATCAAAATTGGTTTATCCGTTTCGACATTGAATAACCCGTTCTTCGTTTCCATTAAAAATGGAGTGGAAGAAGAAGCGGCTGCACAGGGGATGGACGTCATCGTCGTCGATGCCCAGAATGATGCAGCCAAACAAATCAATGATGTGGAAGACTTGATCCAGCAGGGAGTCGATGTTCTCCTGATCAACCCAACCGATTCTTCTGCGGTTTCAACCGCTGTCCAATCGGCCAATAGCATCGGCATCCCGGTCGTCACCCTCGACCGTTCCGCAGAAAAAGGGGATGTCGAGACACTGGTCACGTCCGATAATGAAAAAGGCGGAGAGATGGCAGCGGAGTATATTTTAGAACAGCTTGGTGAAGGTGCGAAAGTGGCTGAGCTTGAAGGGGTGCCAGGGGCATCGGCTACGCGCGAACGCGGTGCCGGATTCCACAACATCGCCGATGAAAAACTCGATGTTGCCGCAAAACAGACGGCAAACTTTGACCGTACAGAAGGGCTGAACACGATGGAGAATATCATCCAGGGAAATCCGGATATCAAAGCCGTATTCGCCCATAACGACGAAATGGCACTCGGCGCATACCAGGCGATTCAAAGCTCCGGCCGCGATGTCCTCGTCGTCGGTTTTGACGGGAATGACGACGCACTGAACAGCATCAAAAAAGGAAACCTTTCTGCTACCATCGCTCAGCAGCCTGGCGAGATCGGCAAGCTTGCCGTCCAGGCAGGAGCGGATGTTCTGCAGGGGAAAAAGGTTGAAGAATTGATTCCGGTTCCGTTGAAGCTGGTGACGGAGGAGACGGGTGTGGAAGGTGAAGAGTGATCTCGTGAAGCATGGGGCAGCTCTGGATCCGTTGGAGCTTGTGACATAGGAGACGGTATGGAAGGATGATCCCACGAAGAATGAGCCTCCTGCCCATGGCACATGGGGTTAGATGTAATGAAAATTCGACAAGTTGCACGTATTTCGTGAAAAGTGGTTTGAAAAATAGAAATCTGGTTTGAATATCGAAAAAGTGGAATGTAAATCTCAGATTTGGTTCGAAAATCTATTAAACTCGCATGAATGAACAGATACACTCTCTCATATTGACCAAAGCAAAGGGGGTTGGACCCCTTTGCTTTGGTCTTTTTGTTCAAATGAACCATAAACAACCTAATTCCCGTCTAAAAAACAAAATCATCCTCAGTTTTACCTCTGAAAAAGGAAATCCCTCACCGATGACTGACCCTCTGCTCAAACCGAGTAAAAACCCCTTTTCAAAACACCCAGACACCAAAAAAACCCCAGAGCCATTGCTCTGAGATTTTCATTAGGCTTGTCCCCATCTGTTCTTCCTATTAAAAATACACCCTGATCTTAACAAGGTCCTGGATGCTTCCATCTTTAGCACTTCGACTGTACATCCACAGATCTCCTGAAACAGAGGTTGGCTGGCGGTCGAATGGAAGGGCTGCACGGAAGGAACCATACGCCGGTGCGCCTTCATCTGTCATAGCGAAGCGTTCATTGGTTACAATGACACCGTTATGATCCCTTAGCTGATAGTTGACTACAGCTTCAAAAACCCTGGCATCGCCTTCCAAGCGCTGTCCGCTGGTGATGAAAGCACCTGGCAACGGATTGGACACAAAGATATTTCTTGAAGTCGGAATCGGAATGATCAAGTGATAATCCGGCCAGATGACATCCCTTTGGAATCCCGGGCGGTCCGCATTCGCTGTTTCGATGGCAGACACGGTAACCCCGAAGCGTCTGGAAATTGAATAAAGTGTGTCTCCGCTGACAATTTTATAAGAAAAAGCAGGGACGAGCAGGCGCTGGTCTACTAGAATCAAATCAGGGTTTTCAATGTCATTGATCCCTGCCAGCAAATCAGCGTGTGCAGCGAACCTTTGAGCGATGGCAGTCAGGGTATCACCAGGTGTGACAATGTGACTCATAAGGGGAGGCGCAGATGACGTCGGGATCACCAGCACATCACCCGGAAAGATCAATCCCCTATCTGTCACAGGGGGAAACAAATGGTTGGCCCTTTCAATGGCAGCCACCGTACTCCCGTATGTTGCAGCAATCGAATAGAGTGTGTTCCCCGGCCTCACCGTGTAGATGAGTCCTTTGGTTTGAATCGTCGGCAAGTTAAACACCTCCTTTCTTTTCCGTATATTTTATGGAAAATGGAAATGATAGAGAACGGCAGATTCATTACATAGAGGATATTTACTAGATTCACTCTCCACACATGGTGCTTCATTCCGGAACAGTCGCTTCATCATTCCAGGTCAGCCCCCGTATCTTACATCAAGTCAAAATGATCCACACCGCAGCCGGCGAAAATGGTCATGATTATGGAGGATATCTTGACTCCTGCACACTCGCATTGATTAACTCCTCCTTCACTGGAATGGACACCAAGTCCTGTCCCTACACTGAATGATCAACTCCTCCAGCTCTGCCAAAACACCCCGTCATTCCCGACCACAACCAGTACAAAAAAACACCTCCGACACCAATGAAAAAGTATATTTCTTCCCTCCCTGGACAAAGCTGATACCATTGACGACAAGAAGGGGGACCATTATGTTCTTTAAGAAAAACGACAAGAGTCCCGAAGTAGAGAAACGGAAGTTCGAAGAGCCCGATATACAGTTGGGAACATCCTCAGAGGAGTTCATAAAAGCGGTACAAACCCGCTTGCACAATAGCTCAGATGTGGTGGTCATCAAGGTACGCCCGGAACTCACCATCATTTATATAGAAGCATTAATTGAAACGACGATGCTCAATCGTGATATTATCAGTCAGCTCGATGAAAGGTCAGTTGACCCCTCAGTAGTGGAAAGCCAAATGAATTCAGGAGATGTGAAGCAAGTAACATCATTGAAGGAAGCCGTCTTTGCACTGTTGAGCGGGGCTGTCCTGATTCATGCCGAGGGATTCAAATCTGTCGTATCAGTCATGATTCCGACCACGGACAGACGTTCGTTGACAAAGCCCGAGAATGAATCGATTGTAATCGGTCCCCAGCTTGGGTTTAATGAAAGTCTTGCGACAAATGTTTCACTGATCCGGAGATATTTAGTGAATCCCGATCTCACGAATGTGTCCATAACCCTGGGGGAGCAGACCAGGACAGCAATCTCTGTCATGTACATAAATGGAATTGCATCAGATGAAATGGTTGAAACGGTCAAACAGCGAATCGCCAATATTTCCGTAGACGGTATTATGGACAGTTCGGTCCTTATGCAGCTGATCGAAGATAACTCGATGAGCATCTTGCCGCTGATGGTGTTGACGGAGCGTCCGGATCGTGCCTGTTCATGGCTCCTTAATGGGAAAATCATCATCCTTGTCGATGGGAGTTCCCTTGTCATAGGGTGTCCTCAAAGTTTCATCGAATATTTCCAAAGCATGGAGGACCAGAACGTAAAGTGGCAGGTTGCCTCTTTTTTCAGGATCTTGCGCATGATTGCGATGATGCTGTCTGTTTTTTTTACAGCGATTTATGTGGCTTCTTTGACCTTTCATTATGAAATCATCCCGCAGCCGCTGCTCATTCCATTGAGTGAGTCGCGATCGAGGGTCCCATTCCCTCCTATCATTGAGGCGCTGCTGTTGGAATTCATCATTGAACTGTTGAGGGAAGCTGGGGCCAGGCTACCGACCAAAGTAGGGCAGACGATGGGTATCGTAGGGGGTATTGTCATCGGGACGGCTGCGGTGCAGGCGGGGTTCACGAGCAATATCCTCATCATCATCGTCGCTCTTGGAGCGCTGGCTTCTTTCACGACGCCAAACTTCATGATGGGGAATGTCATCCGGATCCTGCGGTTTCCGATCATTATATTAGCGGGATTCTGGGGATTCTACGGCACGATGTTCGCCTTCTGCTTCCTGCTCATTCACCTCTTGAGGCAATCGAGCCTGGGGAGTCCGTTCATGGCTCCTTTTTATCCAGTCCGCTTAAGGGATTGGGCGAATAGTGTCGTACGGCTGCCGCTTAACGTAACGTGGAAACGTCCGTATCAGGCGAGACCACATGATTCTAAAAAGTACGATCCAAAGAAATAATGCCAGGCATTGGAGAGGAGGGATCAAATGAACGTAAGTGTACACCCTAAACAGCAAAATCTTGTCAATGCCTTCCTTGTTATGTTCATCGTTCATTCTGCGCAGTTGGGAGTGGGCGTCCAGGGATTTCAGAGAATCATTTATATGGAAGCGAAACATGATGCTTGGATGTCGGTCATCCTCTCCGGTATCATCACCAATATCATCGGGTTGATCATGGTGAAGACCCTACAGGCCTATGAAAGTGCTGATTTGTATGGGATACAGCGGGACGTTTATGGCAAATGGATAGGGACACTCTTCAATCTCGTGTATGTTTCTTATTGCCTTGGAGCATTTCTTGTCATCATCCGGAACTATATTGAAGTGGTGCAGGCGTGGGTCTTTCCTGAGGTCCCGACCTGGTTTCTTGCTATTACCCTGATCATCTTGGTTTTATACGGGACATTGGGGGGATTCCGGATCATTGCCGGGGTCAGCTTCTTCAGTGTATTTTTGGCACTTTGGCTGCTGGGTCTTCTGGGCTACCCTCTGCAATTCATCAATTGGCAGAATATCATTCCCATGTTCGAATCGAATGCAATGGATATTCTAAAAGGCACATATGCCATGACCTTTACCGTCATCGGGTTTGAACTAATTTATTCCTACTACCCTTATATAAAAGAAAAACAGAAGACAAACAGGTATGTGCAAATCGGCTTGGTGTACACAACCTTCCTTTATGCAGCCGTCATGGTGGTTTCGCTTGGCTATTTCAGTGGAGGGCAGCTGGAGCGTACAATCTGGGCTACGCTGTCATTATTTAAAATCGTCCGCCTGCCTTTCATCGAACGGTTTGAATATGTAGCCATCACGTTTTGGATGCTGATCATCCTTCCCAATCTCATGCTGTACCTATGGTCTGCCTCAAGGGGAATGGCACGCATCTTCCGGCGGAAAGAAAAAACGTTCATTTGGATTTTTGCTTTGATGCTGTTTGTTGTTCTCCAGTTTTTCGTGACAAGAGAACAGATCAACTCCCTCAGTGATTATTTTGGAAAAGTCTCTTTTTATATTGTCTATTGTTATCCCATTGTCCTATATTTGTTTGTCATGATTAAAAAAAGATTCAGGAAAGGGGAAGAAGTATGAATAAACTGAATCGATTGCTGCTGGGGCTGATTTCAATTTCTTTACTCACTTCCTGCGCAGACCCGAGTACGCTTGAGAAAATCGGCATGATCACAACGGTGGGCTATGACACTACGGATGGTGATGAGATCCATACAACCTCCTTGATACTTGAAACCGACCCGCAATCCATAGACAGTACGATTGTCATTTCTGGTAACGCAATGACAAGCAAGGGTGCAAGAATAAAGGGGAGTCTCAAATCACAGAAAAAACTGGAGTCGGGTCAATTGAGGGTAGCCCTCTACGGGAGGGAAGTGGCTGAAGAAGGGTTCATCAACCTGGCGGATACACTAAGCAGGGATCATGCGATCAGTGATTTGACTTATCTTGCTGTAGTCGATGGAAGAGCGAGTGAGATCCTTGAGCAAAAATATGAACAATTCTCCGATGCAGGGCAGTACGTGTATAAAGAGATCGAACAGAACATAAAAGGGGAAACGATTCCCTCACCAACGCTTCATGAAACCCTTCATGATTATTACGCAGTTGGAACCGACCCTCTGCTGCCGCTCATCAAACTTGAGGACGATATGATTACGATCACGGGGATGGCGTTGTTAAAAGATGACAAAATGGTGGGGAGTATTACTCCGATTGAGGCGTTCTATGTCAAACTGATCAACGATCATTATGATGCAGGGAATTACGAATTGACGCTCAAGAACGGAGATGACACGAAATTAATGAAAGGCCAGGACTCTTCCAAAAAGATTGCAGTCGCACTGGACACCATTAAAAGCAATAGCAAAATTGAGCTTGCAGATGAAGATGCCCTGGAGTTTGACTTGGACATTTCGATGAATGCACGATTACAGGAGATCAACCAGAAAGTCGACTTGAAGAATCCTGAAAACCTTACTATACTCGACAAAAAAATAAGTCATGAAATGGAAAAAGAAATCAAGGAATTAATCAAGTATTGCCAGACTGTTGAGTCAGATGTCCTGGGGTTTGGTGAAGTCTATCGCAGTGCTGTCCCCCATTCAAATCTTACGAAGAAGAAATGGCGTTCGATGCACAAGGATATAAAAGTTAACGTAAAGATCGACTTTCAAATTGTCAGGACGGGTGTAGTGGAGTAAAGACTTCTTCATGAGCGGATTTACGCTCCGTGAGTCAGCCCTTTTTGCATATACTGACGGTGGACAACGAGAAAACATGCCATACATGAGCTGTTCAGATGAATTCGGTGTTCCATGAATCAGCAGATACCTATTTATTGCCTTGTTCACCTTCCAGCCACAATTAACAGAAATCCCCTAAACAAGTGCAGGCATATCCCTGTTATAGTAATAATACAATGAATGTTGGGCAGGTATGTCAGAAGAACAATCATCATATTGAGATCTTAGGGGAATGATTCACATGACACTAAAAAAAATAAAAAGTATCCTGTTCATGCTGCTTGGACTGGTATCATTGGCGTTCGGGCTTGCAGGCACAGTGCTGCCTGTCATCCCCGGCGGTCCGTTTTACTTATTTGCCGCTTACTGCTTTGCCAAAAGTTCCAAGCGCATCGAAGACTGGTTTAAAAGTACAACTATATATAAGAAGTATGTCTTAGCCTTCCTTCAAAAGAAGGGTATGACCCGGAAAGAGAAAATCAGGATCAATGTAACGGCTGATTTTTTCATCCTGATTTCTGTGGTGTACGTGGACATCCTGTTCGTCAAGATCCTTTTAATTGGGATGGCTTTGTACAAACATTATTATTTTATAAAAAAGATCAAAACCCTCCATCCTGAATCAGAGGAAGAAGGGTTGAAGGAAAAAGTGAATTAAGTATGGGGGCCTGATCCCGGGTACAACAATGTTTGTGCCCGGGGTCAGGCTGTTTTTTTATGAAGGATGATCACTGATGAATGTAAACAGGCGTCCCGATTGGAATGGTCCGTGAGAGTTCCTCCACATCCCTGTTATACATCCGGATGCACCCTTTTGAAACGGCTTTCCCGATCGAGCCTGGGTCATTGGTCCCGTGAATGCCATAGCCCTGTTTCGATAAGCTCATCCACATCGTGCCGTATGGTCCGCCGGGGTTTGGAGCTTTATTGATGATGATGAAGTTGCCCACGGGCGTTTCCGATACCATTCTGCCGACAGCGATTGGATACTGCTTTTGCAGTGTTCCGTTCCTCAAGAGCTTTAACGTCCGGTTGTTGACCGATATGTCAATCTGATAGGGGAGGGTATCGGGCGAAGGGAAACCGGGTATCACGATGGGCTGGCCTGGGTAAATGACATTTGGATTGATGGATGGGTTGGCACGGATGATGGTTTGGAGCGGTACGCGGTAATCCCGTGAAATTTGCGTCAGCGTCTCGCCTGTCTTTACGATATGATTCAACTGAAACACCACCTCCTGATTGATAGTGTATGTGGGAGGTGGGCGATCCGGTGCAAATCGACCTTTTGTAAATATGTATTTATTTTACAAAATATTTATAATACACTAATAAAATGATTAAAAGAATTGGATCTAAAACAGCTGAATACCCCAAGCTCCACCAGCCATTATGAAAATACCCCCAAGGTGAAGGAAGTAAGGCAATGACCTCGTAGAGCAATAACGCAGCCGACCAGCAAATGATAAAGAGGATTCTCCTCCATCTCGATTGATCGAATGGATACCAATTTAGGAACATCATATTGACCGGTGGAAGCAAAATGGTATGCGCGGGTAATGCAGCCCAATCCACTGCTTTCGTGAAATACCAATACCCATGATATTTCAAATCCACATAGAGATCGAAAGACAGCTGGAAGGCAATCGTAAAAGCAAAAATATGTGCAATTTGCTTGGCAGTCAATATTTTATTTGTTTTGAAGGCGATGAAATTAAAAAGAATGACGGCTATCATCAGTCCAAGCATAATAAAAGTCCTCTTCGTTTATTATTTCTTAAACGTACTTTATTAGTATGCCCATTTGTTCCGATAACATTTACCTATGAATTTCGCCAGATTGGAAACAAACAAAAGGGGGAACATGCATTGAACATTAAACAAGTATATGAATATGACATTGATCGAGAATTGAGAGCCGAGCTGCAGCGGTTATTGACAGAATCTTTCGAAGATGACTATCCGCGGGACAGGATTTACTACAAGCAATTACCTCATTTCCGTTTCATTGCTTATGATGATCATGGGCAGCTTGCAGGCCAAGCGGGCTTGGATTATCGAATCATGAACGTAAATGGAGAGAGGGTAAAGGTGCTGGGTATCATTGATTTGTGTGTGGCAAAAGATCATCGATCGCAGGGAATAGGGTCAATCCTGCTATCCGAAATCGAGGCTTTTTGTAAAAATAGGGCTGTCGATTTTCTCCTGTTGTTTGCAGATAAAAAAGATTTGTACATTAAGGCAGAATTCAAATCCCCGCAAAGTAAATGTAAATGGCTGCAAATAAACGATGTTAATCAAACAACGTATGGAATAGGTCATGATAAGATTAGTGAACTGATGATAAAAGAAGTTGGCGATAGAAAGTGGGAAGATGGTGAGGTCGATTTATTAGGGTATCTTTATTAATTTCTATTGAGAATAAACGTTACTCGAGGACCGCCCTGACTACTTCACGGTCAAATCAAAAAGGGAAGGTGACAAAATGATCCGCTTTTCAGGTACACCGGAAATTGAAACGGAACGGCTGCTTCTAAGAAAACTGAGACTCCCAGATGCTCAGAGTTCTTTTGATCATTGGCTTTCAGATGAGCGAGTATCAGACCATAAGATCAGCCCTGCACACAAAACGCTTACCCAGACAGTTGAAAGGATTGAAGGGATTGTCAATCAATATGGCGATAAAGAGTTTGTTTATTGGGGAATTGAATTGAAATCAAGTGGTGAACTGATTGGCGAAATCGATTTATATGACTTTGAACGTTCAACCGGCAACTGTAAGGTTGGTTATGCGCTGGGATACGACTGGTGGAACCGTGGGTATGGGACGGAGGCGTTAAAGGCGGTCGTGGAATTTGGATTGAGGCATATGAATATTCACAAGATCTCCGCTGCCCACAACACGGACAATCCAGCATCCGGAAAAATCATGCTTAAAGCGGGTATGGTACAGGAAGGTGTGATCAGGCACATGATCCGGAATGCAAAGGATCAATATAAGGACTGTGCGGTTTACGGGCTTTTGCAGGAGGATTATGCTGGGAAGGATGTCTGCAGAGGGACTGGTATCCTTTCAATAAAGTAAAAACAACAAAGGGACGATCTCCCAGGGGAGTCGTCCCATTTTTTATGATTCCATATCAAAAATCAATCGGCTTCATTTACCTGTGATCAAATAATTCTTACCCCAAATTCTTCAATTCCTGGGTCAGCCGCAGGAATTCTTCTTTATTCCCGTCACGTAATGATTGGTCAATTTTCTGTTCAATTTGCTCTATACGGAATGTAAGCAAAGCCTTATCCAAAATCATTTCTGCGATTAGAGAGTCCATGCTGATCAGTTCAGGCTGTGGTGCATTTAGCAAATACTTTTTCATGAATCATCAACTCCTTGACCTTTTTTCTATTATACTAACCATTTTCTAAATATTCAAACACTTTTAGAAAATATTTTTTTGATAGAGGAGGTAAGTGACGATTTCCTTCCATTCGAAGCATGCAGCCATTCCTGAAGAAAGTAAAAAACGCTCGTCTCTGTTGGAAATGCCAAGCGTTACATGGATGTTTATTTATCAAAGAAAAGAAGCGATCGCAAAGGATTCTTGAACGTTTTCTTGGTTGGTTCGTAATCCCGGACCGCGCTTGTACACGTTTTGACCTCGCCAAACCCGATGAAGTTCATTTTCATATCGCGGTCGAGGTTTCTTGCGTATTCCCATTCTCCCCATTTCTCGAATAATTTCACCTGTAAATCGTGGGCGTTCAATCTTGTCTTCAAGGTTAATATGTCATGGTCGTCCGTTTTCTTAGAGAACTCTTCAATCTCCCCGAATTTGTTCAAAATGAAATCGATCTCTTCTTGCAGCTTGTCCGGTTGATCCGTGTACTCTGCTGAAAGGTTGATTTCTGATGTGACAGTGATTTTCATGTTTCCCATATGAATTCCTCCGTTCTTGTCTATGTTGCATAGGGCGTTTACTTACTATACGGATTGGGTGCGTGGATTGTTTCATTTTTCTGATTGAAAGGTGAAGGCCCGTCCCTCGGGTGCGGAAGTACGTTAATGCATCGAGGGACGGGTATTGTATGTGAAGGAGGAATTTACCCCCTTTTTATGGAAGTAGTAAGGGTTAGGGATGCTGAATGAGGCATAGGCTTCAAGGATAGAAACCAGAGGTGAAGGCAATGAAAGTGAGATTATCGGAATACAGGGAAGAATGGAAAACGATGTTTGAAGATGAGGCAGCGTTTTTGAGGACGGTGTTCAGAGGTGAAATCGTTTCGTTTGAGCATTTCGGCAGTACTGCTGTGCCGGGGATGAAAGCGAAGCCTGTGATCGACATGATGTGCATCGTGAAGGATATTTCTGCTGTTGATTCATACAATGAACAGCTGGAGGCACTCGGTTACGATGCCGCTGGTGAATGGGGGATCAAGGGCCGGCGCCTGCTCAGGAAAGGCGGGGAGGACAGGACGCATCATATCCATATCTATCAAGCCGGAAATCCGCAGGTCGAACGGCATCTGGTCTTCCGGGACTATCTCTGTGCCCACAGAGAAGAGGCTGTCCGTTACAGTCGGTTCAAAGAAGAATTGGCTGAGAAATATGAGTCCACACGGGATTACAGCCCGGCAAAGAAGGCCTTTGTTTCGGAGATGGAGGGAAAGGCGCTGGCGTGGAGCCGGGACAGTTAAAGGATTGTGTTAGTACATAAGGAGGAGTTTACTATGTTTATTGTCAATGTTGAAGCGGCCATTCACCGCGATGGGAAGTGGCTTTTGATCAGGAGAAGTGAGAAAGAAGATCATGCGCCAGGCATGCTATCACTTGTCGGGGGAAAATGTGATTTGGAAGGGGTTTCCAGAGATATCCTGGAACGGACGCTGATCAGGGAAGTGGATGAAGAAGTGGGGGTTAAGATCGGCGGTCTCACCTACGTGAATAGCTCCTCTTTTGTCGCTGATCCAGGATTCAACGTGATAGATATCGTGTTTCTCTGCGGAGTGGAATCTGGTGATCCTTACGCGAAAAGTCCGGATGAGGTGGATGAAGTGCTGTGGATGTCTACAGCAGAGATTTTGGCGAATGAAGAGATTCCGGAGTATTTGAAAACGAATGTAGGGCTTGCCGAGGAAAGGCTGAAGGAACGGGTATTTGTGAAGTAGGCGAGTCCTTTTACCGGAAAAAGTGTTCATGATGCCATGAACACTTCTGCCTTTGACCATGATTGTCACGCCGCCCCTTCGCGTTACGCCGATCATGGCAGTTGGGATGTGAGGTTCACATCCTTGTTCCAGCATAATGTATGAAACGCGTTTCATAGCAAGTTTTTTTGTCGGGCAGCATTCCGTGAACCAGGAGCGGGCAAGCTTCGTGGTAATTAGGCGGGCGAGCGTTCAGACAGGTAGAATCAATCTGCTTGATAACATGACTACCTTAAAGGAGGATCTTTCATGATGTATTTCTTAATGTTTATCGGAATCATCGTCCTTTATTTCGGAATAAGGGTGTGGATCGGATCGAGAAAGATAGAGTTTTATGGTGACAGCATCAAGGAGAATTCGAGCAATGCAAGAGATGATGCTTATCAAAAATCGACCCAGCATGCTGCGCACTTGAGGAATAACAGCCATCAGAATGGAAGCGGCGGAGGGTCGATGGGATGAGGCCGTGTTGGCCGTTTCTAAATATTAGTCAGGGGATAGTGAGATGAAAAAATGGATCGGGATCGTCAGTGCCTTGCTGCTGTTGTTCATGGTGCTGCACAGAACTCCGCATATGGCAGTACGGACGAAAGTGTTCTTTATGGGATATCCTGCTGATGCCTTTACCACAGGTATCGTGGATGATGAATATCATAATGAAGTCGATAAAGAAAAATTTTCTTCTTTGAATGCTAAAGCCTATACTCTGACAGAACCGCCTGTTGAAAAAGCGACTCAGGGTGAGTTGAGGAACTACCTTGTGAAGAAGGTCGGTTTTCTCTATTTTGCTGAGTATTACGGGGAGGGGTGAGGTGCTGATGACACCTCATGAAAAAGCATTTGCTGGATTTTCTGCTGGGAGGGGACAAAGCGTGGAGCTGATTCTAAAAGAAGATATCTGTGATGAGGACCTCCAAGGAATGAAGGAAGTCTATCAATCTGCAGGATGGCAGAAACATTCCACTGATGTCATCAGGCAGGTCTTTGAGGCAAGCAATGTGAAAGTGATTGTTCAATCGGGGAATCGTATCATCGGGTTCGGCAGAGCCATGTCCGATGGGTGCTTCAACGCAGCTATTTACGACATTGTCGTTCATGAGGAATGGCAGAATAGAGGTATCGCCAGGAAGATTCTTAGCAATCTATTGGACAGGCTGAAAGACGTGTCCTGTGTTCACTTGATCTCGACCACCGGGAATGAGGAGTTTTACAGGAAGTGCGGATTCAGGAAAGTGAAGACGGGTATGGCGAGGTATGTTCGTCCTGAACTGAGCGATGAATATCTTGAGTGAAGGAGTTGGAAGCTTATCGAAAGGGATAGGCTTCTTTTTTATGAGCTGGAACCTGGCTGTTTCAATGATGGAGGCTGATGTTTGATGATATACATTTCCCATCGAATGAACCAGAATGGACTCGGTCTTGGCAAATGGCTTTTTATCTGGATTTGATAAAAAGTTCTTGGTTTTTGATAAAATAATTGGATTTTTGATAATATATTTCTATTTTTGATAAAATACCGCCGATTATTGATAATAAACCTGCCTTACAGACCCGTGACAAGGTGAAATGCTCAGGGTTTGTTTAAAAAATGATCCCCTTTTCCCCTTTTCAACCAGAAAAATCGCAGTTTGAGAGACTTTTTAAATAAAAAACGTAGATTCCCCAACCAAACAGGAATGACCGACATCGGCAATCTCAACAAAAAAACCTGCAACCGGACACCGGATGCAGGCATATGATCAATACAAGTTAAAGATATAAGGGCCGATAAATGTGATATAGAACAACATATACATGCCCATGTAATAAAACGCCCCGCTCATGGAACCCCAGTCCGGGTCCCTTCCATATTTCCATATGACAAGTGTGATCACGCTGAGGAAGATGGTTACAGCATAGGCGCTGCCAGGGAAGACGAGGTAACCGGGAGCCATCACGTGAAAGTACGCATTCATCGCATTCTGAGTGTAGGAGATCGGCATGAACATAAAGATGATGATGGCGAGGTACTCCACCCAGCTGATTCCGTCTTTCTCGAATGCATTTGGCTTGAAGATGTACATGAGTATCAGTAAGAAGAGTGATGGCAGTACCCAGTAGAATGAGGTCATGATGGTGACCAGGCTGCTGAACATCATAAGCACGCCATTGTTGAACGCTTCCTTTACAGAACTCTTTGACCAGTTGGTGCTCTCCGCGATGACCTCCGGATTCATTGAGTTTCCTGTCAGTTTATAGGTATCCCCATCATAATTCATCCAGACCATCGCTTCATCTGAAATCTTCACTGGCGGGTACGACACATGTTTCGTCGTGCTGACCGGTGCTGCGCTGAAGCTTGACCCTTTCTTAAAAGGCGCCGCATATAAGCTGATTGAGTTGTTGTCCCCGACACGGGTGCCTTCCGACGTCAGCACAATCATTTCTTTACCGTCAATGGTCATCAACTGGGCGCCGCCCGGGCTCATAAGCTTCTGTCCCGTTTGGGAATGAACGAACTCCACCTTCTCTCCAGTCAGCATGGAGCTCCCGATGTCCTGCACGGGTGCAATGATTTTAAACACATTGTAGGCAAGGGTACCCTGTGTCCTTGATTTTTCATTATAAAAAACAATCAGATTCCCATCCTTCACCTTGAACGTCAATCCATCGATTTTCTTATTAGGTGAACTGTCGACAGTCAGGAAAGGTTCGCTGACTTGCTTCTTTTCATCCAGGTAGTATAAAAGGTCATGAGTATTGTCTTTCTCCACCTGAATGATGGCACTTCCATCGTTGGCCACATGCATCTCGGAAATCACGGATGAGAATGTATGTAGATCAATAGACACCTTCTTCTCGGTATCATACAGACTTAATGTACCGTCATTCCAAAAATAGACGTCATGTTTTCCTGTCCCCAATCCAGTGATTCCTTCTTCCAATACTTGATCCTGTCGATCGATCGTCGAAACGAGATTTCCTTCTTTATAATAGATGAATTGATCCCCATCGCTCCAAAAAGGAAATCCGCGTGTGATCTTTGTTTTCATGATTTCTTCATCTGAGGTGGTTAACCCATCGTTCAACTTCATCGTCTGAACCTGACCGTTCGCTGCGATATGGACCCGATCTTCAGAGTCCACAAACACCTGCGGCTTCTCTTCAAATGAAGCTTGAAGCGGAATGGATCTGCTCCAGCCAGGGTGCGGCAGCTCTTTTACAAGCAGCAGCTGATGAATAAATAATGTTGCGATAAAGATCAATGTGATCCCGATCGGAATTCCGAATGCTTTCCATTTCTCTCTCATAAACATCCCCCAATGTTATCTCTGTATAATGTTGAATTTTACCACAATCCTCACTGTCAAACACCATTTTTTTACAAAAGGAAGACGTGAACCAAAGGGTATTGTGTCGGAATTAGGAAAAAAGTAAGGTTTCCTGCACAATCTTTACAAAACCATAATCTACAATTAAACATCCATCAAAAATGGTGTGCTACCTTGAAGGTGACAAAACTCAGGGAGGTTTTCCATGTCTGTAAAGAAATTGATGTTGGCAGCGATCGTGACAGCGGTTTACTTCATTGGATCTTCATTTGCATCTTCTTCCACTGACCCTGGTGAGTATATTTCAGTGCAGCTCTTAGGGGTCAATGATTTTCATGGCCAGCTGGAAACGGTTCGAACAAGGGATGGAAAGCAGGTCGGCGGTGCCGAGTATATGGCCGCCTATTTAAAGAAGCACCGTCAGGAAAATGAAAACACCCTCTTAGTCCATGCCGGCGATATGGTCGGTGCGAGTTCACCCGTGTCATCGCTGATGCAGGATGAACCTTCCGTGGAATGGATGAACATGGTCGGATTCGACATCGGGACGTTAGGGAATCATGAGTTCGACGAGGGGACGGACGAAATGTTCCGGCTCCTTGACGGAGGCAAACATGAGAAGACCGGCGATTTTGAAGGGGCGGCTTTTCCATACACAGCTGCCAACGTGATCGATAAAAGGACAGGGAAATCCATCTTACCTCCCTATTTGATCAAAGAAGTCGATGGTGTGCCCATCGGATTTATCGGAGTGGTTACGACTGAAACGAGGGATATCGTGCTTCCGAGCGGGATTGAACGTGTAGAATTCATTGATGAAGTCACCGCCATCAATCAAAGTGTAAAACAATTGAAGGCAAAAGGGGTTCAGTCCATCGTCGTTCTCGGGCATGTTTCTGCCTCTTCGAACGAGGATGGAACAAATCCGGCTCAGGACTTTGCAGAATTTGCCCCCGGCATCGACGATGAAGTCGATATCATCTTTGGCGGCCACAATCACGGCTATGCCAACACGGTAGTGGACGGGAAGATGATCATTCAAGCCTATTCGTACGGAACGGCCTTTTCAGACGTCGATCTCTTCATCGACCGCGAAACAAAGGAGATTGTGAACAAAAAAGCTGACATCATATCGACTTATCATGATGGAATTGAGCCCGATCAAGAAGTCAAAAAAATGGTCGATGCCTACTCGGCAGACAAACAGATGATGCTTGGCCAGAAGATGGGGAAGGCAGATGCGCCCATCACGAAGGAAAAGACCGATAGCGGCGAACGCCCGATCGGAAATCTCATTGCTGATTCACATCGGCAGAACATGGGGACCGACATCGCATTTATGAATCCCGGGTCGATCCGTGCGAACCTGGATGAAGGCGAACTTACCTGGGGCGAACTGTACACCATGCTCCCATTCGGCACCAACTTGGTCAAAGTTTCCTTGACCGGAGCAGAGCTGAAAGAAGCACTGGAACAGCAGTGGACAGGGAATTTCCAAACCATCATGCAGACATCCGGGCTGCACTACACCTGGGATAAGGAAGCCCCACCAGGCCAAAAGGTCGTAGAAATGACCGATGCAGACGGAAACGCCATTCAGCCTGAGCAAACCTATACCGTCACCATGACCAATTACCTCGCAACCGGCGGCGACGGCTTTACAGCTTTCAAAAAAGGAACGGACACAGTAGAGGGACCGCCGACATTGGACTCATTCATTACCTATATCATTGAATCGGGCGGGAGCATCGCGCCGCCTGAGTTGGGGCGGATCAAGGTGCAGTAATAGGTTTTAGTATAGAAAGCAAAATGAAAAGGAAGAAAGGTGCCGAATCTGATTTGGCATCTTTTTTGTGTTGATTAGTTTGTACTATTAAAAGCTCCTTTAGAGCTGAGGTGTTCATTACACTATTTAATTATTTGAGGAAAACTGCTGAATATTGGATTTATATGGTAAAATTGTTGTTGGTAGATTAGATTTTCAACATCCGAGAGCCCTATAAGATGATTAAAAAGTAAACATTTTCTAAAGAAGTCAAAGGCTCTTAACGAAAGGGGAGGTGTTTAGTGACTAATCTAGAGGATAGATTGCTTCAAATAAATTTGAAGTTACTTAAAAAAGAAGTGATCAATGGTGTTCACGCAGGAAAGATTTATAGAATTGAAGTTCTTGACGGTGATCATCAAAAGCACAGTTTGATTTATAAAGAATTTGAAGCAAATAGAAACAATGAAATCGCCATCTATAGGAACTTAACTAACTATATTAAGCAGTTTAGTAAAGTGGTATCAGTGTGGGAATCTTCTCCTGAAGCTATACTGATGTGTGACTTGAAATCACCTCTAAAAAAGGAATTTGATCTGCTTTCCTATGAGAACAAGACTAATTATATTGAAAGAATCTTGGAGAAGTTAGCTGATCTGCATAGTACAAGGAATAGTGAAATTATTAACCAAATTCCAACTCACCAATTCACCTCTGAGTGGCTCGAGTGGTGCTTAGACCAATTAGAGCAGTTAAGTTCACTGAACCACTGGGCTGATACTGAATGGATTAAGACAATAGAAGAAGCTTATAAGAAATTAGATATAAGAGATTATAAGGTACGATGCGCACAAGTCATCACTCACGGTGATCCTCATTTGGAAAACATATTCTATATGGATGAACAAATTTGGTTTATTGATTGGGAGTGGGCAGCTCTCGGTTCACCATTAAGGGACATAACGATACTATGCCAAGATATATATGACCCCCGATTGATTCAATTAATATGTAATACTTATCAAAAATACTTAAACAAAGAGAACCTCACAATTACCTCCAGAGATTACCAACAAGATTTTCATTATCTGTATATAGACCATACAACCATGATGTTAGCGTGGGAGATAGAAAAGTATTTTCAAGGTTATACTTCTAAAGAGAGAATTCAAGAAATCATAGATTTTAAGATAGGTGAAATAAAAAGGGTTACTGAGGAAGAATCAAGTTTGTTTCATTAAGGAAATTACACTTGGTTCATTCTCTTAATTTGAAGAAAAACTAACTTAAATCCCCTTTCCACCTGCTTATTACACTGATACAAATAAAAGGAGATGTCATGATGGGTCTTACAAATGGTGAATTTACCGTTACGTTAAATGGAATCAATCATTGGGTGAAAATCGAAGGCAGTGAGAACGAAACAACTCCAATCGTCATCATTCACGGGGGACCGGGTGGAAACCATTATCTATTTGAAAGAACAGCTGGTCATTCACTATCTAAGACAAGGACGATTGTTTACTATGAACAGCGCGGGTGCGGCAGGAGTGAAATGCCGGAATCGGATGATGAATATACTATTGATTTGCTCATTCAAGATTTCATGGAATTAAAGAAATGGCTGGGAGTAGAAAAAGTTGATCTTCTTGGCTATTCATTTGGCGGGGAGCTGTCACTCGAAATAGCGTATAGGTTCCCTGATGAAATCAATCAGATGATCCTGTCGGCTCCGAGTTTAATAGATACAGACCTTCAGAAAATGATTCAAATAACAGGCTTTATGACGATAGCGGACAAGAATCTTTATCGTCAAATCTCAAACCTTCAACAACAGGGGTTATCAATTGATGACCTGTATAACAGGATATGGAGTCTGGTCGACCCCGGTACTGTAGATTTACTATTGTTTGAGGACAAGGAGACTGCAAGAAAAAACAGGGCGATGTGGCAAGAAAGTGAATTGACGAACACAGGTTTAATGATGAACTGCCTTCAAAACAATCCGGCAGAAATTCCATTAATCTTCCGCCTGGAAGAAATATATCACCAAACGTTAATCATCACAGGAGTATTTGATCGGAATACGGGGCTGCCCATTTCAAAGATCATCCATAAAAACTTAAGAAATAGCAGTCTGGTATTATTTGAAAAAAGTGCTCACTTTCCCGATTTGGAGGAAACAGAAGGTTTTGTAAAGAACATAAATGGATTTTTGAGCGAATGATGTAGACCAAAATCAGGTTTAGTGGAAGAACATAAATGATTAAAGGCTGATTTATATTGTCATTCCTTACTTACACAAAACCATAAGGAGGGTGAGGGAAAGATGCTTAACGCAAGAGTGTTACCCGATCCGCACAGATATGCAGTGTGTTCACATGCGGATATGTCAATAAAAGAGTTTTACAAAGGAATCTTTGAAGAAGTCTTCATTTTTTTTCATCCATTTATCAAGCCTAAGACAATCGACTATGAATTATTTATGCCGGACACTTATCCTGCCAGAAGTGAGATTAAGGAACATTGTGAAATGGTTAGATGGAAGGAATTCCTGAAGATATCCGGTGTCTCCGACTACAGACAATTGGATATTGGACTTCGATCGATCATCCTCGGTCTGAATAAAAAATATGCTGATGACGACACTGCAAAGGTGATCATGGATGTCTGTGAACAACATGAAATTGTTCGGCCTACAGAGGGACTTTTCCCCGAGTTTATCATGGATGAATTACTGCAGCAGATAAAAAAGCTTGGACATGACTGGATCTGGTGTGGGGATGAATTCTGCACGGAAAGAAAGTTAGAGTACATGGATGATATAATTAATGATAGTAATATGCTTAACTATGAACGAAAAAATCTTTTTACCCACGATCAAACGATCCTATTAACGACGCACTGGGACAGCCATTTTTCGATGGTGTGTTCAAATAAGGAGACTCTCAAGAAACTTGTGGATGCTAGTCAATTGGAAGGGTTTTATTGTAATGACCGTACAGAAATATATTGGAGTCTAAGAGAATAATTCTTCCAATACAATACTTTCTTCATTAAAAAACAGGAAGGAGGGGCAGCTTTGTCAGAAGGACTGCTTCATCACGTAGAAATCTATGTATCCGATTTGAAAAAGTCAATGGAGTTCTGGGGCTGGTTCCTGCAGGAGTTGGGTTATCACTCCTATCAAAAATGGGATAAAGGGGAAAGCTGGGAGCTTGGGGAGACGTACCTCGTGTTCGTCCAGACGGAAGAAAGGTATATGGATGAACCTTATCACAGATGCAGGACCGGTTTGAACCACTTGGCTTTTCACGCTGCTTCCCGTGAACGAGTGGATGAGATGACTGAAAAATTAAAACAGAAGGGGATAACCATCCTTTACGAACATCTGCATCCATTTGCAGGCGGCGAAGATTATTATGCTGTGTTCTTCGAAGATCCGGACCGGATTAAAGTGGAGTTTGTGGCTCCATCTCTATAAAAAGAGAGTACCCGAAGACCCGTCCCTGACTGCTTTTAAGCTTTAAAACAGTCAGGGACGGGTCTTTAATAGTTATTGTTTTAATTTTCTAATAATTAATTGACCCTCTTCAAAAGCCGGGTTTATACTGAAACTAATGAACACAGCGCAACTTTTTAAAAAAAGGAAACACGAGAAAAGTGGGGATGAAATGGACTATGATGTAATCGCTGTTGGTGCCGGGATTGCAGGACTTACTGCAGTTGCAGAAATAGCTGATGCAGGCAAAAAAGTACTGCTTCTCGATCAAGAACCTGAAGCTTCACTTGGCGGACAGGCCTGGTGGTCATTCGGCGGTTTATTTCTGGTGGATTCACCGGAGCAGAGAAGACTTGGGATAAAGGATTCTAAGGAATTGGCCTGGCAGGATTGGCTCGGGACAGCTGGCTTTGACAGGGGTTCAGATGAAGATTACTGGGCCCGGAAATGGGCTGAAGCCTATGTCGATTTTGCAGCAGGTCAAAAGCGTGCCTGGCTGCATGAGATGGGTATCCGGTTCTTTCCGGTTGTAGGATGGGCGGAAAGGGGCGGTCACCTGGCGGATGGACACGGCAACTCAGTGCCAAGGTTCCATATTGTATGGGGAACGGGACCGGGGATAGTCGAACCGTTTGAGAATAGAGTCCGTGAACATATGAAGAACGGACTGGTGACTTATCTTCCAAGGCATCGTGTGGACCAGTTGATCAGCCAGAGCGGCACTGTTACTGGAGTGACGGGATCGGTTCTTGCGGAGAGTATCGCACAAAGGGGAGAAGACAGCAGCAGGGAAGTGATCGGAAGCTTCGAGTATTCTGCCCAGGCGGTCTTGGTGTCGAGCGGCGGCATCGGGGCTAACCACGATCTGATCAGGAAAAATTGGCCGAGCAGGCTGGGGCTGCCGCCAAAGAAAATGATTTCAGGTGTCCCGGCACATGTAGACGGACGAATGCTTGCCATTACGGAAGAAGCAGGCGGCAGGATTGTGAACAGGGACCGGATGTGGCATTACACGGAAGGCATACATAATTGGAATCCTGTGTGGAGCAATCATGGCATCAGGATCCTTCCAGGCCCGTCTTCCATCTGGCTTGACGCGAAAGGTGAGAGATTCCAAGCTCCGAATTTTCCTGGGTTTGATACATTGGGAACACTGGAAGCCATTAAGAAAACCGGCTACGACTATTCCTGGTTCATCCTGACACAGAAAATCATTGAAAAGGAATTCGCCCTCTCAGGGTCCGAGCAAAATCCAGACCTCACCGGAAAGAGCATCCGAAAAGTCCTGGGACGTGCACTCCCGGGAGCATCCGGACCGGTGCAGGCATTTATGGATAAAGGAGAAGACTTCATCATATCAGATGGTCTGGAAGATCTCGTGGATCGAATGAACAAACTAGCTGGAGAAAACCTGTTGGACTTTTCAGAGGTAAAGAGACAAATAGAAGCCAGGGACCGTGAAATAGACAATAAGTTTACGAAAGATCTTCAAATCACAGCCATGCGTGGTGCACGTCATTACATTGGCGACAAATTGATCCGTGTCGCTCCGCCTCATAAAATACTCGATCCGAAAAACGGACCGCTCATTGCCGTCCGCTTGAACATTGTCAGCCGCAAAACACTGGGCGGACTGCAGACGGATCTGAGCGGAAGGGTCCTAGATGCAAATGGTGAAGTAATACCAGGTCTCTATGCCGCTGGTGAGGCATCCGGATTTGGGGGAGGCGGTCTGCATGGCTACAGGGCACTGGAAGGAACCTTTGTGGGTGGATGCCTGTTCAGCGGCAGGGTGGCTGGCAGGGCGATTAGTAAGGATGTTGAGTGATTATTTACAGTTCCTTTTTTTTGAAAATAAAGACGATGCTTTGAATTCGGCCTGTTTTCAAGTGCAAAACTAAAAATATAATCTAAGGGCGCCGAGTAACATGTTCTCGGCCCTTTTTAATAGGAGTCTTGTACTCTGTTTTTTATAAAAAACAGAGTACAAGACTCTTTGGGTTAAATATGATGATTCATAACTTGTTTTGTTAAAATACCCAATTATTGGTACTTATGTAGTAATATGAATAATGTGCATCTAAGAGGACTGAATATGGAGGTGAATTTTTTTGAGTGAAATAAAAAAGCTTTTAATTAAGATGACCGAAAGTATTACATTCTTACTCATTGGCTTTCTCTTCACGTTTTACGTACTGAAACCTGTTTACCAAATGTCCGGAATTCAATTTATGGGAAATGTATGGGTGAATTGGTTTGGGATGACGTATATATTTTTTGTTTTATACACTTTAGTTGGTGGTTTGTTTTTATTTAAGGAAAGCATTCTCTATAAGCAGCGAATTTCTTCGGTCTTTTTCTGGCTTTTATTCATAGGTTCGAATTATGTAGTGTTTGTTCCTTTTCTAAAGGGTGAAAATCCGTTTTAGAATTATTTTATAGGGTGCTGCAGAGTCATTGTTTTTCTAGAGGGGAAAGGGGATGGTTCGTATGTGGTGGTTTGTGATTCTGATTTCAGGGATTCTACTTTTTGCATGGTTGATTGATTGGAGAAGAAAAAAGAATAACAACAATAAACATACCCAAGGGAAGAACCCTTCAGCGAAATCGGGGGAAAGCAGCAATTATCAATCAGGGGAAGGCAGGGATTGGTGATTTATTTACTTCTGTTATAAGAAAGTGCAGATTCTGACCCCCGGCTTTAATGGGTTTTATGGTAAGGGTGGGTGATGATGAATTGAAGGAAAATCGAGGCGAAAAAATTCTGTTAGGCATCGGCTGGTTATCTGTGGCAGGCGCTTTTATCTCTTCATCCGTTTTTTTAGGGATCATAGCGGTTTGCATTGGTGCAGTGTTGAGAATGGACTATGAGGAGAACAGGCACGGACTTTATCTCATAGTAATGGGCATCATAAGCGGACTATCAGGGCCGATTTTGGGAACACTGTTGATTTGGTATATGGATAACCATTTTTAGAGGTGCATATGGTTTTGCGATAATAAATAGTAGTATTTAAGCTCCAGGTCATTCTTTAACCGAAATAGGAAGGGGGATACGGTGACAAATAGAGTAAAGAAAGAATTACTTTTACTATCCGTTTTTTTAGTTATTGTGTTGGCTCTCCTATCAGTTTGGTATGGAATAAAACCGGATCATCTCGGTATTGTAAGAGAGTTAGAGGAGAATAAATTCACCTTATATCCTGAGAAAATAAATCCGGAAGAAGAACCGTTTATCCCTGATATTTACTTTTCTAAGGATACGAAGATTTCAGGAGAAACTACAAGCATGCTGGATTTAAAAGAAGATCAAGTCGTAAAAGTATGGATTGATGAAATTGAGGGAGAGTACATGGCAAAAAAGATCATCATTACTAAAGAATAGGTTACTTTGGTATGGTTGTTTCTACAGATTGCGTCGGAACCATCCCACTCAATCCCCGGAAAGTAGGAGATCAAATTGAATCAAATGAAAACATTTTGGGACAGAAAGTATTCAGAAGTAGATCAGTTATGGGGAGTACACCCCAAAAGTACTCTCGTCAAATATAAGAGTCTAATTCCCAGTAATGGGAAAGTTCTTGATTTAGGTATAGGAGAAGGAAGGAATGCCCTCTATTTTTCAAGCCTTGGATATGAGGTAGAAGGAGTGGATATTTCAGAGAGTGCCATACAGCGCTGCAATGAGTGGGCTGAAAAAGCGGAACTTAGAGTGAAAACGACTGTATGTGATCTGAGAGAATATCAAATTGAAGAAAATTCTTATTCTTTGATCATCCTATCGAATGTCCTACCCTTTTTTCATGATGAGGAGATTGAAGAAATCATTCAAAAAGCGAAAGCCGGATTGATTGAGGGAGGATTGATTTACATCAATGCTTTCGATGTAAATGATCCAAGTTTTGAAAAGAGTAAACAAACATGTAAAGAAGTCTCCAAGAATACATTTTATCGTCCAAAAACAGATTCCCATATGCATTATTTCACTAGCAGCGAGTTAAAGGATTATTTCCATGGCTACACTCCCATTACCTTAGCCGAAACATACTTATTGGATTTAGCGCATGGAGAACCGCATTATCATGGAACGATAGAGGTGTTGATGAAAAAGAATGAAGTAGATTAATAGTATTTCTACTAAATGAAAATTCACTATAGATTACGATATTCAGAAAGGAGGAGTCGTGCACATGACAAACGAAGAAACGCTGACAGGCGGGAATGTTTCACACGTCGTTCGTAAAGGGGATACTGTCCGACGGGAATTAAAGCCGGAGAGTGCCAAGATACATACGTTATTAAATCATCTTGAAAGCAAAGGATATCCTTATTCACCGAAGTTTCTGGGGATCGATGAAAAAGGCAGAGAAACGTTAACATTCATTGAAGGAGAAGCAGGGAATTATCCTTTAAAAGAATACATGTGGTCCAATGAAGTTTTAAAAGACATAGCCAAAATGCTCCGTCACTATCATGATGCGGTCAGTGATTTTTCTACTGAGGAAGGCTGGAAGCCGATCGATAAGACTCCCCAGCCATATGAGGTACTGTGCCATAATGATTTTGCCGTTTACAATATTATCTTTCATCATGAGAAACCAGTCGGGATCATCGATTTTGATGTGGCCGGCCCTGGTCCAAGGCTGTGGGACATCGCCTATACGCTTTACACTTGCGTCCCATTAAGCAGGGTTTATTATTCTGAAATAGGTGAGGCCGTTTATTACCAAACATCACAGCATGCCGACCGTATAAGACAAAGAGTTGCCTTGTTTCTTGAATCCTACGGTAAGGAAATGGAAGAAGACTATGTGGATATGGTGTTGCTGCGATTGGAAGGATTATGTTCAACGATTAAAAGAAAGGCAGATGAAGGCGATCTTGCTTTTCAAAAAATGATGGAAGAAGGACACCTGGAGCATTATAAAAAGGATATTGAATTCATTCGTAAGTATGGAAAAGAGTGGGTTTAAGGGAAACCTGAGTACCGAAGTGCTTTTCCTGAAAGATCAGGCTGCGTAAAAAGCAGCCTTTTTCTTTTTTGAAAGGATCAGGGTATCAGAAAAAGTATAGTATTTTGCCATTTCCTCATACTACCTTTAAGGGAGGATGAAGGATGTCGAACATAGAAATTCAACAATGCCTTAAAGAAAATATTAAACATATAAAGAATACGTTTCATGATTCATCTGACCTTATCGTAAGAAAAATAAGGGCGGGTTTCAACGATACGCTGGAAATGAATGTTGTCTATCTGGACGGAATTATTGATGCAGATCTTATTCAGGAAAATGTGATTAAGCCTTTGTTAGAACCTTTCCAAACTGATAGCTCCGAGGTATCCATCGTAGATCAAATAATTGAAAGAATGATTGAATCTGCAAATGTGAAAACGACTGCTGAGTTTAAAGAAATGATCAATGCGATCGTACGGGGAAGTACCGTATTACTGATAAACGGGTATCAGCAAGTAATCATTATTCCATCCCCGAAGTGGGCGGAAAGAAGTGTTGAAGCATCAACAGGAGAGCGTTCGGTACGAGGCCCACAAATAGGATTAACGGAAAAAATCAAAACAAATATTAATTTGATAAGGGGGTCAATAAAAACTCCAGATTTTTGTGTGGAAACAGTGGAAGTAGGCACCATTTCACCAACATCTGTTTCGATCTTATATATTGAAGGTATTGTCGATAAAGGAATATTAAAAGAAGTAAAAAAAAGGGTAAAGAGTCTTAAGATAAAGTATGTCCTTACTGAAAGAGTAGTAGAGGATGCATTAGAAGGAAAACCGAGTTCTTTCTTTCCACGGGTAAGACATTCTGAACGGATTGATGGGGTAGTATCCACTTTATTTGAAGGAAGAGTGGTCATCATTGTTGATGGGTACCCTTTTGCTATCATAGCTCCTGCTTTATTTATTGATTTTACTCAGGCACCTGATGATTACCATATATCGCTGGGCAGGTTCACTAGCAGAATCATCCGATTGATCTCTTTTTTTATAGGGGTTTATCTGCCTGCCATATATATTGCGATCGCAAATTTCCATAAAGATGATTTGCCAGACAAGATTTCAAAAGCAATCATTTCCAAGGATGAATTACTTCCAACTTTTTGGGAAATGGTTATTCTTTTATTTTTGATCAGAATGTTAGTGGATGTTTCGTTTCGTCTTCCGCAAAGTGCGGTGCTTTTGATTTCTTTAATTGGGACAATCGTGATCGGTGAAACAGCGGTTACGGCAAAGTTAATTCACCCAGTGAGTCTAATCGTTATCGGGATAACAGCTCTTTCCAGCTTCTTAGGTGTTAACAGGGGACTTGCGGCACCTGATACCGTAATAAGAATCCTTTTTTTGCTGGTTGCTAATTTTTTTGGATTTACCGGTATCATCATTGCGACGACCATTCTGATCATGTATATGGTGAGTCTAAAATCAGTAGGTGTACCTTATCTATCTCCTATCATTCCTTTTAAAATGCAGGAATTGAAAGATACGTTTTATAGAGGAGACTTACAGAAACTGACCAATAGCAAACATACTTATACCGAAGATAATGAGTAATATTTGCATGGTGAACCATTACAACGTTAGGTAACACACTTATAAGTCACCCGTTCATTGTCGTTGGCATTTCCTTTGAAGATCTTTTCAGGTGCTTTATCGAGCACCTGATTGGGCATGAAAAAAGGAAATCCCCAAATAGGCATTTCCATTTTCAATACAATCTAATGCTTATTAAAATAACACATCATGAAAAGCATCGTTAACCAGATTGATATACCGGACCCAAACGATGACCGCGCAGGCAATCACGACACTGTTTGCTCCGAGGGTCCAGAAAAGGAATTTTTTTCTTTTCGATTTGTTCCCCTCCCACTTTTCACTGAGCAGGACAGAGTAAGAAGCAATAAACAAAGGAGTGATCAGAATTCCGAAGAGGAGCCAGTTGTTGAATTCACTCATGTACTCTCCCATGACCGCCAAGCTCTCCCGTTCATTGCTGACATCGCTGCCTCCAATGGGATGAGGTCCGCTGAAACCGTCGTACATGACCAGTTGATTCTTTTCATTGACGTCATATTTCAGGAATTGAAAATCAAGGCCAAATCCATAAATGGCAAGCATGAACCCAAGGCTGATGACGAAAGTGAACCCCCATATACGTTTTTTTGACATGTTAACCATCCCCCTTCCCTCTACTATATTCCTAATTATTCCAAATTAAAAGAGTATTTCACCAGGATTATGTTCATGGGAAATGAACTACTGCTTGATTTTACTTGCATGACCGTCTTTTCATCAGGCCGTTTTAAACTAGACATATCTTGCCAAAAGTCTATAATGAAAGGGACATTAGCACATTTCTTACATAAAAAGGGTGACATATATGGTAGCAAAAGAAAGCAATATGAAGCTGGCGCTTGCAGGTCTCTTGCTCGGGATCTTGATGTCGGCGATGGATAATACCATTGTGGCGACTGCGCTTGGATCGATTGTTTCCGATCTTGGCGGGCTCGACAAGTTTGTCTGGGTGACGTCTGCTTATATGGTGGCTGTCATGGCCGGAATGCCGATTTTCGGAAAGCTGTCCGACATGTATGGCAGGAAGCGGTTTTACATATTCGGTCTTACCATTTTCCTGATTGGTTCGGCACTTTGCGGGATTGCACAGGATATCGTGCAGCTGAGTATTTTCAGGGCGATTCAGGGAATCGGGGGAGGAGCGCTACTCCCGATAGCGTTTACGATCGTATTTGATATTTTTCCTCCTGAGAAAAGAGGGAAGATGACGGGTATACTTGGGGCTGTATTCGGATCAGCTTCTGTATTCGGGCCGCTGATTGGTGCGTTCCTGACCGACAATCTCAGCTGGCACTGGGTGTTTTACGTGAACCTGCCTATTGGGCTTCTTTCATTATTCTTCATCATCACTGCGTATAAAGAATCTCCGCAGCGGTCCGATCAGCGAATCGATTGGGGAGGGGCCATCACTCTTGTCATTGCGGTGGTGAGCTTGATGTTTGCCCTTGAACTTGGCGGGAAGGAGTTCGCCTGGGCTTCCTGGCAGATCATTGGATTGCTGGCGGCATTTTTTGTGTTCATCATAAGCTTCATATTCATTGAACGAAAGGCAGCAGAGCCGATCATCTCGTTCTGGATGTTCAAGAGTCCATTGTTTGCATCCTCTCAGGCACTTGCCTTTTTGTACGGTGCGGCGTTCATCATCCTGACCATCCTGATCCCGATTTTCGTTCAATCAGTGTATGGAGGTTCTGCCACGAATGCAGGGATGATATTGACGCCGTTAATGCTTGGATCTGTGGTCGGTAGTGCGATTGCCGGGATGCGGATGACGAAGACCAGTTACCGGAACATCATGTGGGTGTCTATCATCGCCTTCATCACAGGGATGCTGCTTCTTACAACGATGGGTCCGGACACGAGCAGGATCCTCTTGACGCTCTATATGATCCTGAGCGGCTTTGGTGTCGGGTTCTCCTTTTCGCTTCTTCCCAATGCGACGATCCATAAGCTTGATCCGCGATTCAGGGGATCGGCCAACTCAACCAATGCGTTCTTCCGTTCGCTTGGGATGACGATCGGGATCACGGTATATGGAACGCTGCAGACAAAGCTTTTCACTTCCAATCTGGAAGAAGCATTCAAAGGTCAGGGAGGGGGACAATCCTTCCCGGGCGGCGGAGATCCGCGAAGCATCTTCGAACCGGAAATGCGTGAGATGATTCCTGCCCCTGTCCTGGAAAAAATCACGACGGCCACGTCCGATTCGATCACGACGACATTTTCCTATGCTTTGATTCCCCTGATCATTGCACTGTTCTTTGTGTATCGCATGGGGAGCAGCAGGCTGGAAATCGAAAAAGAGACTTCAAAAGCATCCAGGTAAACAAAAGGAGAACGAGCAGTCAGCCTCGTTCTCCTTTTTGTTTTCACTTCTACTTTTACAATTCAACCCATTGAAATTTACACTTTTTTACCACTCCTTATAAGAGGCATAACAATCCGGAATTATAATGGAGGTGACTATTCAAAGGGGTGATTTCAATGGATCGAATGATTACAGGACTTCATAAGATGGATCAACAGCTATTTTACAAAATTAACGGCAGCAAGCAATTGTACCGCTCCTTCTTTGGGTTGATCACACACTTGGGAGGTGCCAGATTCTCCATTCTTTCCATCCTCGCATTGGCTCTTATAAGCGTATTCTATCCTTCCATCAGACCAGCCGTCTTTCAAGCCTTCCTTGTCTTGAGTGTCAGTCATTTCTTCATGCATGTCATTAAGCGTTCAGTGAAAAGGATCCGTCCATATCTTTCACTGCCTGATGTGATGCTGCACGGACATCCATTTGAGGATCACTCATTTCCGTCAGGCCACTCCACGGCCATCTTTTCCATCACGATCCCGTTCTTGCTTCACTATCCATCGGCCATCGTGATCTTGTTTCCCATCAGTGCGCTGGTTGCCTACTCGAGAGTCGTACTAGGCGTGCACTATCCTTCCGATGTGATGGCGGGTGCGTTCCTGGCATTGGGCACAGCGGTTTTGGTTTCCTTTTTGTACTAGGTGTCAACAGGCAAGACCCATAGAGAAAAACGGAATCACGAAAAAGGAGGGCTCAAGATGAGAATCGCTTTGTTTTCCGATACGTACCACCCCCAAGTAAATGGGGTGGCGAAAACATTGAAAAGGCTGACCGATTATTTTGAAAAGAGGGGCATCGAATACAAGGTATTCGTGCCTGAAACCGATGATCGGAAGGAACAGTATCCCAACGTCCATTCGTTTACAAGCTTTCCTTTTATCTTTTACCCTGAGTGCCGGACAGCTATCGCCAATCCCCATACGATCGAAAAGCAGCTGAAAGAATTCTCTCCTACGCTCATCCATGTCACCACACCACTGACGATGGGGCTGATCGGTGTCCGCTGTGCAAAGAAAATGAATATCCCACTAGTTGCCTCCTATCATACACATTTTGATTTTTACCTGGATTATTATAAGATGACTTGGCTGTCCCCATTGCTATGGAAATATATGAAGTGGTTTCATTCCACTGCCCGCAGGATCTTCGTCCCATCCACTGATACTAAAGAACATCTTGAATCAAAAGGATTCGAGCATCTGTCGATTTGGAGCAGGGGAGTGGACTGTGAAATGTTTTCTCCAAGTAAACGAAGCAAAGGAATGCGGGATGCCAGCCAGCTCCACGATAAACTTACTTTGTTATACGTAGGAAGACTGGCTCCTGAAAAGGATCTGGATACGTTGACGAAGATCATCAAGCTCATGCCCCAAGCTGTCAAAGATAGGGTTCAATGGACCATCGTCGGTGACGGGCCGCTGAAAAAAGAAATGGAAAGTGATTTACACGGTGAAAACGTCTTGTTCACCGGTTACCTGAACGGAGAGGATCTGGCAGATACCTACGCTTCCTCTGATCTCTTCGTTTTCCCGTCCGCTTCTGAAACATTCGGGAATGTCGTGTTAGAGGCATTTGCCTCAGGACTCCCGGCCATCGTTGCTGACAAAGGGGGAGTCACCACCATAGTGGAAGACGGAATAAACGGCAGGATTGCGAAAGCCCATCACTACCAATCCTTCATAGAGGCAATCAAAGGAATTACAGAAAACGAGGAATTGCATCAATCCATGAGCCGGCAAGCAAGAGAAAAAGCTGAGCACCTCTCCTGGGACAGCATTTTCAAAAAACTCGAGTTTGAATACAGGGAAGTACAATCCCTCGCGATTGAAGAAGTTGCAGGTAAGAGGGTTTCATCATTATAGAGGCCCGTCCCTCGATACGTTAATGAGGTAAAGAAGAATGATAACTTGATAGACATACGTGTGCCTAATGAGAGTGATTTCATTAGGTTCTTTTCATTTGAAGTGTGGATTATTTTTTCATGTTATTCTAGAAGAAGCAGATGATGATCATTTGTAAACAATTGCAATTGCGAATTTAGAGGATTCAGACTCTACATAGAGAAATACTTTTTAGAAGGGGAGGGGAAAAAGTGAATATACACTATCGCTTCTATGAAGATGAACAAGATATGGATATGCAATATGAGTTTTGGAAAAAAGCCACAGCAGACCTGCCTTATGCCTGGAAAAGTACAAAATCACCAACGCTCTTCAAGGAAGGGGAACATTTTCATCCTCAATCAAGATGCTTTGCATTTGATGGGGAAGAACTGGTGGGATACATGAGCTTCACCGGCTCAAAGAAGTTTGTTTCACTCGGTTATCCATGGGTGAAAGAAGGCTATCAGATGATCCGTGACGATCTCTTCCAACGTGTTTTTGATTTTGCCTCAAGTGAGGAATTCGGTGCCAACATGTTCGCTCAGCGTTTCAGGGAACAATGGACAGAGCAAGTGGATTATTTTACATCCAAAGGCTTCGACATCACCAATGCATCCCCGATTTTGGGAACCACCATTTTGGAAGAACAGACTGCATTTTCTCCGCAAATGGATGGGCCATGGCGGATCGAGGAAGGGTTTGATTTTGAAAAGTGGAGAACGGTAACAGAACAGAATGGACAAGCAACCCAGCAGCAACTCGATATGATGAAGGAATATTACGGTTCGGTGGACTTTGACTTTTCTTTTGTCATAGAAGGAGAAGGGAAGCCGGCTGCCGTTATCGGGGTGACAATCAGGCCGGATACGGGGTATGCCGAGGCTTTGGCTGTTTCCATTTCTGATAGATATACAGATGATTTCGAAACGATCTTCCGGCTCATCATGAAGGAAACGTACCTGCGTGGCGGAAAGGTGATCGGTGTGTATGAGAGTGATGTTCCGTCAATAAATCAATCCGACTTAGGTTTGGAGATCGTGACGAAGGATATCATGATGGTAAAAGAACTGAGTGACTAGATTCACATTTTGCCGGAAGCCCCGAACCCGTTATGGAACGGAGGTTTCCGGGAGACACATCTTGAATGTACATAAATCAATCATAATATGGAGGGATTTTTCCATGACAAATAAAATCAGCGATAACAAATTGACAAAAGAACAAACCAACGAATTACTGAACGTTTTGAAAGCACGTTTTGTGAAAAACATGCACCGCCATGAAGGCCATGAGTGGGCTAAAGTCCAAGAAAAGCTTGATGGAAATCCTGAAAAACTATGGTCGCTCAATGAAATGGAACGGACCGGCGGTGAACCGGACGTTATCGGGTTTGATGAAAAAAAGGACGCGTACATGTTCTGTGATTGTTCAGCGGAAAGTCCAAAAGGCCGCAGAAGTGTGTGCTACGACCGTGAAGCACTGGAGTCAAGAAAAAAACATAAACCGGAAAATAGCGCGATCGACATGGCCGTATCCATGGGAATCGAACTTTTGACGGAAGAACAATACAGAGCGCTGCAGGACCTGGAACGATTCGATAAGAAAACATCGAGCTGGGTGCAGACACCGGCTGATATCAGGGAACTCGGCGGTGCCCTTTTCTGCGATTTCCGCTTCGGTCATGTCTTCTTGTATCATAATGGGGCAGAGTCGTATTATGCTGCGAGAGGGTTTCGCGGGTTGTTGATGGTCTGAATTTGATAATGGATCATCTGGCAGAGCTCGTGCCTTAAGGGCAGGAGAGGGCCATACTTCATTTGTAGAAAATAGTATTCTAGAGAGACAGCACTGTTTTTTGAAGTAAATCTAAATGGGTAACTTAATATGTCTAATGTACGCCTAATGATAATTTTTTTTCATTAGGTTTTTTGTAATCATGCCTTTAATGGCCCATTTAATGGAACAAGTGTCTTGTGGAAATTCTGACAGTTTGAAATAATTGGTATCAAGGATTTTTTAGCTGTTCTCGGGTTGGATTTTCTCTATATTTATTAACAGTAATCCGTTAACAACAAACATCAAGGGGGATGTAAATTGGATATGCACATGAGAGAAGCCACAAAGAGTGATTATGAAGTGGTTCATCACATACAAAGACAAGTTCACGAATTCCATACCAAGGAAAGACCGGACCATTATAAAATGGCTGATGCCACGTTAGACAAAGAATATTTCAATAACTTGATAGATGGAGAAAACACGAAAGTATTCTTATTAGAAGGAGACCAACCAATCGCTTATACAATCATTACGATTAAACATACAGAGGCAAGACCCATTCTCATTCCAAAGAAAGTTGTCTACATGGACGATTTTGGTGTCGATCGTCAGTACAGAGGAAAAGGAATGGGGAAAATATTCTTTGGAAAAATAGTGGAGTTCGCAAAGACTATAGAAGCAGATTCATTAGAATTGGGCGTGTGGGAGTTTAACGAAAATGCTATAAAATTTTATGAATCAATGAATTTAAAGACAAAAATGAGACGGATGGGAATAGATTTATGACACTCTTCTTGTTGCATTATAGGTGGATAGCACTATCCTCTGCATGCTCTAGCTAGCGGCAAGCTTCAACGGGGTAAAATTTTTGAATAAATATTATGACTGAAAATTGAAACCTTCTAATTGGTCAATCGTAGGAATAATAGGTAAGGGGGCTATTATTTGAATAAAATAATTGGAAAATCATTACTGTCAGCAATCACAATTGCTTTATTGATTTGGGGTGCAAGTGTCATTTTTTCTTTTTCATATGGTGAATGGAGCTTCTTTATCGGTCTTGGGATCGCTGTTGTACTTTTCTTTTTTAACAGTAGTGGAGGGACTTTATCTAAAGGAGCCACTCTGGGAGCCAGTGCGGCAGGGTGGAAAATTCAAAAGGACAATGAGCTGAAAGCAAATGTAGGAGCAGTGTTTTATGGCTCAGTTTTATTTACCGTTGTAAGTTTTGTCTTAATGATTATTACTTATTTTTAACTGAAAGTATAACGCCATCATTGGTGAGGGATAGCTGAATGTCAGGCAACTGACGTTCAGCTTTTTTTATTCCTGGGGTTACTGTTTCATTCAACAAGAATATATATAATATCGACCTGAAACTGATCTGAGGTGGATTGTATATGGATAAAAGAGTGATATTCGACTTTGAAATCAAGTTTACAAATGGCGGGGGATTACAGGGGCAGGATTTTCGTCTTGATATTGATGGAGATGACATTACTGATGAAGAGTTAGAGGAGTATATCGTAAAGGATATGAGGCTGCTGATGGTAGGGGAAGTCAGGATCCTCAACAAAAAAATAATCAATGAAAAACATAAACGGAAGTCCGCGATATAGTATTGCTGTTGTATGAGCCGGTAAATCTAATATGGACAATATAATGTAGTATTGATGGA
Organism: Rossellomorea sp. NS-SX7; assembly: GCF_052828565.1. NCBI lineage: Bacteria > Bacillati > Bacillota > Bacilli > Caryophanales > Bacillaceae > Rossellomorea > Rossellomorea sp. NS-SX7. Next base: position 673,006 of record NZ_CM128249.1, read on the forward strand.
ACAAAAGGTCGCCCTTCAGCCCGTTAATAAGTCGATGGAACGAGGAGCGGTCTTTCATTTATATATGCAATCTGGATATTGCGAAGGGATTGTCACTCAGAAATTCTATATTCATACTCAATCTCTGAAGTCCCGTCATCCGCTATTTGTTCAACGACAATCTTTCTTACTGTTGTTGTGAAAGGAGTATTGAAGCTTGCCGTTTGGTTCAATGCTTCTTTGAAAGCTGTTTCGTTTTTTAGCTTACCGACTGTCAAATGAGGCATATAGCTGATATCCCGTGCCAGGAACTTTTCAAGTGTTCCTTTGTACAATCGATCCCGAAGCTCGATAATAGAATCATTTCCACTCTTCACATTCAAAAATAAATAATGTTCCGCTGCCCCCGATACAGTTTGCAGCCTGATTTCAAAAGGCTTGATTCCCACTAAGCTGCTATTGATATGATTAATTAACTCATGCAGCGAGAGACTGCTTCCGAATGGATGCACCAGCGTGATGTGTGGTGGAATGAAGGAATACAGGGGATCATATTTTTCTCTCAACTCTTCGATTTCTTCAATATTATTAAATTGGGGGAAAATACATATCGATCGGTTCATCATATACATCACCTTCAATAGAATGTTGAGGCCAGTCCCACGACGCGTTAACACATTAACGCAGTCTGGGACGGGCGTTCAAATCAGTCAGCCTGACTCATGATTTCATAATACTGATAAAGTGCCTGCGTTCCTTTGTTCTCTCCGCCTGATTGACTCAGCTGATCATACAGTTCCTTCGCAAGCTTCAGTCCAGGAACAGGTACACTCATGTTTTCAGCAGAATCAATCGCGATTTTCATGTCCTTGATAAAATGTTTCACATAGAATCCGGGTTCAAAGTTTCCGTCAATCATGCGGGTGCCGAGGTTTGACAAGGACCAGCTTCCTGCTGCTCCGGCTTCGATGCTTTGCAGCACGGTTTTCGGATGGAGTCCTGCTTTTTCAGCATAAAAGATTGCCTCGCAGACGCCAAGCATCCCGGAAGCGATCGCGATCTGGTTGCACATTTTCGTATGCTGGCCGGCTCCGGCGTCTCCTTGCAGTACGATATTTTTCCCCATTGCTTCCAGGGCAGGGAGGATGCCTTCAAAGTGCTCTTTGTCACCGCCGGCCATGATGGTGAGGGCAGCGTTTCTGGCGCCGACATCACCGCCTGAAACAGGAGCATCGTATGCATGGATGCCAGCTTCTCTTGCTTGATCATAAATCGCTTTTGCCAGTTCGGGAGATGACGTGGTCATGTCAATCACATATGATCCTCTCTTGGCGTTGGCCAAAATGCCATTGTCGTTTAAATAGACTTCTTCCACGTCACTTGGATAGCCTACGATTGTAATGATGATGTCCGATTCTTTCGCAAGCGCTGCCACACTATCCTGCCAGCGTGCCCCTTCTTCCAGAAGGTCCGAAGCCTTTTCTTTCGTCCGAGTATATACATTCAGTCCAAAGCCAGCTTTCATGAGATTACGAGCCATGCTTTTTCCCATGACCCCGGTACCGATGAATCCAATCGTTTTCTTCTGCATTTCCTCGCCCGCTTTCTAGTTAGGAATTTATAAATCTATTAGTAAAAGTATACCAATACCACTTTAATAGGAACAGAATAAAAGAGGAGAAATCTTGAAGGGTTCATGATAAAGGCCCGTCCCTCGCTACGGTGCAGCCTTAACGTAACGGGGGATAGGCCATCGGATTTATATCTGTTAATGCAACCGGTTTCATAGTATACTAACTTTATTGAAGAATGATTGATGATCAACTAGATTCAACAATGTAAAGGAGCGGTAATATGTCTGAACAATGGTGGAAAGAAGCGGTTATCTATCAAATTTATCCACGCAGTTTCATGGATTCAAACGGCGACGGGATCGGCGATATCAAAGGGATCATTTCAAAGCTCGATTATCTGAAGGAGCTCGGGATCGATGTCATCTGGCTGTCACCGGTCTATCAATCTCCCAATGACGATAACGGCTATGACATCAGTGATTACCGAAACATCATGAATGAGTTCGGCACGATGACCGACTGGGAACGTCTCCTTGAGGAGATGCACAAGCGCGGCTTGAAGCTGATCATGGATCTTGTTGTGAATCACAGCTCGGATGAGCATGCGTGGTTCGTCGAGTCCAGAAAATCGAAGGACAATCCATACCGGGATTACTATATTTGGAGAGACGGAAAAGATGGAAGCGAGCCGAATAACTGGGAATCGTGCTTCAGCGGGTCTGCCTGGAAGTACGATGAGACAACGGATCAATATTTCCTGCACTTGTTCAGCCAGAAGCAGCCGGATTTGAACTGGGAAAACCCGAAGCTCCGCGAAGAAGTGTACGACATGATGAAATTCTGGCTCGATAAAGGAATCGACGGCTTTCGGATGGACGTTATCAATTTCATTTCCAAAGTAAACGGACTGCCTGATGCCGAGCAGCCTGATGGCCGCCAATATGCGCCGGGCGGCGACTATTTCATGAACGGTCCGAAAATCCATGACTATCTTCAGGAAATGCATGAAAAGGCACTTTCGGGTTACGATGTCATGACGGTCGGCGAAATGCCGGGGGTGAATGTGGAAGAAGCCAAGCTATATACAGCAGAGGAACGCAAAGAAGTGAATATGGTCTTCCAATTCGAACATGTGGACCTCGACGCAGGCCCCGGGGGCAAATGGGATCTTCGCCCAATGAAGATGAGCGCGCTTCGCGACAGCTTTACAAAATGGCAAAAAGGGCTTGAACAAGAAGGATGGAACAGCCTCTACCTGAACAATCATGACCAGCCGCGCATGGTATCTCGCTTCGCAAACGACAAGGAATACCGGGTCGAATCCGCGAAAATGCTCGCAACATTCCTTCATACGCTGAAAGGGACGCCGTATATTTATCAGGGTGAAGAGCTTGGAATGACAAACGTGAAATTTGATTCCATCGATGACTATCAAGACATCGAAACACTGAATATGTACCGCGAGAAAGTGATTGGAAACGGAGAAGACCATGACAAAGTGATGGAATCCATCTATGTGAAAGGCCGCGACAATGCCCGCACGCCGATCCAGTGGGATGACACGGAGCATGGTGGTTTCACGACCGGTGAGCCTTGGCTGAAAGTAAATCCTAACTACAAAGAAATCAACGCGAAACAAGCGATGGCGGATCCGGACTCAGTCTTCCATTACTACCGCAAGCTGATCGGACTTCGCAAAGAAAACCCGATCATGGTTTACGGCTCCTATGACCTCATCATGCCGGATCACGACCAGATTTATGCGTACAGAAGGCAATATGAAGGACAGACGATGATCGTCATGCTGAACTTCTCAGGTGACACACCGGTATTCAAGCTGCCTGCTGATTTTGAAAGCAAGGGTGAATTGCTTATCAGTAACTATGATGCAAATGCTGAAGAAGACATTCGGGAAGTGGAACTGCGCCCTTATGAGGCGCGGGTTTATATAATGAAATAATCAGTTTTGGAAAAGTACCTCTTTACGGGGTGCTTTTTTGTATTCAATCAAATAGAAAAGGAACCCTTGGTTGGAGTTCCTTGTTGTATTCCCGCTATTTCCTGTTCTTTTGGCTACCGTCTGCTTGTACAGATGCGATTTCTACTTTTTCGCTCATCTGCTTTTCAGCAAGCTTCTTCGCCGCTTCGTGCTGCTGGTTTTGAGTAGGCTTTGACATGCGTTTCCCTCCCGGTTCGTTATTCTTCATTAGTTTTGTTTTAAAGCGGAATATTATTCTCTTTAAAACAACGACAATTTTCCGCATTAAATAGACCCTATGTAACAAACCGACATCCGATATTCTGTCATAAACACAGGACTATCGTGGGGTTTTGTCGTTTTAAATCGAATTTCGCTGGATATCAAGGTATAATTTAGTACGGATGATAGATTCATACATAAGGGAGGAACACATGATGGGATGGGTAATCGCCATTTTGTTTGGTACAGCCGTCGTGCTGCTCATTTTATCGTTTATTAAAACGACACATTCAAAATCACAACTCGAACAGCAAATGGAGCATGTTTCGATTTCAGTTCGGAATGAGATCCATGAGCTTGAGAAGCAGATACGGAATATGCAGCTGGATGCTGAAATTACTGCACAGCAGTCAGGGGCGATGGAAGCTTCCGCTGAAGAGCGCCTCTTGCTTCGTGATATGCTTGATATGCATAAACGCGGGTATTCGATTGAAAGCATTGCATCAAAAAAACAGCTTCCTTCACATGAGGTGGAGCGCATGCTTACTCCATACATGGCCAGAAGCGCTGAAAGGGGCATGGTTGCACAATGATACCAAATTCCCTGCGCAGTTTTGCTTTAGGTCTATTGCTTGCGGCGACTGTAATCGGCGGCTTCTATTTCTTTGGCCCTACAGAAGCGGAGAGCACGGAGAAATCGTCCAAAACAGTTAAAGCCGAGAAACTGACAGAAGACGAAATGATCAAGCAATTGACAACAAAAGGCTTCGTTGTCCATACAGAAGACGAATGGAACAAGCAGGTCGCCGCAGTAAATGAAACAAAAGAAGATAAAAACGAAGAAAAAACAGAAAAGAAAGATGATGACGGCGTCGTGTACCGCACCATCCTGAACGTTTCCATGGGAATGACGAGCATCGACATCGGAAATGCACTGGAAGAAGCAAAGATCATCGATGACGGCATGAAGTTCTATAAAGAAGTTGAAAATCGCGGTCTCGAAAATGAATTAAGACCGGGTACATTCCAGATTGAAAGCGGAATGAGCATGGATGAAATCATTTCGATCATCTTTAAATAGGTTTTTGCTGAAAGCTCCTTTAAGAGGGGCTTTTTTATTTACAAAAAATTGAAACTTTTTCCTTTTCGATTCCGTAAATAGAAGTAAGAGGTGATGGAAATGTCAGGAATTTTTTTACTCATTATAGTACCCTTTATCATCATTTTGATCTCTATCCTAGTGACCAACCCATCCAAAGGAACCTATAACGGCGGTGGAAGTCACACGACTTATTACGGAGGCGACGCTGACAGCACGGATCACTGCGGAGGCTTTGATGGAGGCTTTGGCGGTGGAGACGGCGGCTGCGGAGGGGGAGGCGAATGAGCCTCTTTTTTGTGTGAAGTTAAACATATATCATTTTTACAAGGATAGGCCGATTGAGGGAGAAGATTTTATCCTATAAAAATCAGATTACTATTTAGCTTTACTAAATACTATGGATAGGATAAGGAGTTCAAGCCATGGATTCAGACAGAGCTATTAAAGACGAGAAAAAAAGAATCCTCAAAGGAACACTGACCATTCTCTTTATTGTCGGTTTGATTGTGGCTGTAGTGGCCGTATATGGTATATACTGGTTGTTTTATGACTTGGACCGGCTGCCGCAAGGAGATTTTCTTACGGAAGAAACATCACCAAATGGTACATACACGGTAAAAGCTTATGTCACGGACGAAGGAGCAACCGTATCTTATGCCGTCCGCGGCGAGCTGATTTTTAATGAGAAAGACGATAAAGTGAAAACGATCTACTGGAGTTACCGTGAGGAGAGTGTGGATATTACTTGGAAGGATGATGATACAGTCATCATAAATGGACATACATTGGATGTCCCGGAGGATACATTTGATTTCAGGCATGATTGACAAATTGTTTGTCAATCATGCCTCTGCAATAAAAGGAGGAGCTGACATGAAGCAAGGTTTATTCCTTTTTGGCATGGCCCTGACTGTCATCTTCGGCGGAGGTTTCCTGATCCGGCTGGTAAGGGACGGGGATTTCTACATAGCTGAATTTGCCGGCGGCATGATCGGGATTGCGTTGTTGATCATGACACTGTTTGTTAATAAAAGTAGAAATAAGCCACGTGGCGCATAGATTCAGGAAGGACATGGGAAACCGTGTCTTTTTTCGTTATATCTATTTAACGGTGAAGCGGCACTGTTCAGCCGCCCGAAGACAATTTCCGCTGGAGAAAATTGTCTTTTTTAGTGACAAAAAGGAATTTTTGTATATAATGGTAATATATAGTGCGTTACATGAGTAATGTACTAATGTGGTTAGTGAAGGTGGTGGGTTATTGGTGTTAAATCCTGATAGTATGAAGCCGATTTATGTGCAGATCGCGGAGTGGCTCGAGACGGAGATACTTGGCGGTGTCATTGAATGCGATCAGAAGGTTCACTCACAGTATCAATTGGCAGAGATGTTTAACATCAATCCGGCAACGGCTGCAAAGGGGATCAACTTGCTGGCGGATGAACAGATCCTTTATAAAAAGAGGGGTCTAGGGATGTTTGTGGCTCCGAATGCCAGAGCGATCATTCTTAAAAACAGAAAGAATACGACGCTTATCGGAATGGTGACTGATCTTGCAAAAGAGGCAGTTCAATTGAACGTTGAAGAGGAGGAACTGATCGCCATGATCAGGGAAATGCTCAGGAAGGAAAAGGGGGAAAAATCATGAGTGTAGTAGTTTGTAACGGATTATCAAAGCAATATGGGAGTTATAAAGCCCTGAACGATCTGACTTTTACATTACCGGAAAATAAGATTACAGGTTTGATCGGAAGGAACGGAGCGGGAAAAACGACTCTGCTCAAGATCATTGCAGGATATCTGCATCATAGTTCAGGGGACATACGGGTGTTTTCAGAAAGTCCTTTTAATAACTTGAAAGTATCCGCCAATACCATCTTTATCGATAATGAATTGAGTTTTTCCAGTGGATTGACGCTGTTTGAATTGCTTGAAGCGGCAGGAAGCTTTTATCCAAATTGGGACAGCGAACTTGCTCACCGACTCTTTTCCTACTTCTCTTTCAATCCTAATCATTATCATGGGAATCTCTCCAAAGGGATGAGGAGTACGTTCAATATGATCATCGGCCTTGCTGCCCGTTGCCCGCTTACGATTTTCGATGAGCCGACGAGCGGAATGGATGCTGCCACACGGAAAGATTTCTATCGGGCACTCTTAAAAGAATATATCGCCCATCCGAGGACGATCATTCTGTCCAGCCACCTGCTGGACGAAGTTGATGACCTACTGGAGGATATATTGCTGATTAAAGCGGGAGAGAAGTATCTTCATATGGGGATTGAGGAGCTAAAGAAATTTGCGATAGGAGTCCGGGGGAAAACGGAAAAGGTCATCGGATGGATGGGAGAGATCGAGCCGATTCATGTGCAGGACATGGGAGCAGGGATGACCTATGCGGTTACAAAAAATGACCGTCCTCAAACAGAGCTTGATGAAGCCAGAGCGCTGGGACTAGAACTGACAGCAGTATCGGCTGAAGATACTTGCAGTTACTTGACAAGTCAATCAAAAGGGGGGATCGATGATGTATTTAGCCGAGGTTAATGCGTGGAATCTCGTGAAAAAACAATACCGCTACAAACTGAAATCCTATTTTGGTGTGTTCTCTTCATTGATGGTCATTCAGCTTCTCGGGATTTTCTTCTCTTTTAACGGGACCGGGATGAGCGGCGGATCAACGGGGACCCTCGATTATGAGGTGCATTATATTACAAGTGATATCATCCAGGTGTTCATGATGATCTGGGCTTTCATTTCGGCGATTATCATTACTACCAAGGCTTACCGGTATGATGATTATGCATTCGTGACGAACCGCAGGATCAGTCATTACTCCAATATTCTGTTCCTCTTCTCAGCAAGTGTATTTGCGGGTGTCACGGTGTATCTGTCGACCCATCTTTTCAAATGGATCACCTTCATGGTGAAAGATCAATCTACGATTATTGTTGATTCTTTGACAGGGACGGGATTAGTGGCAGGTACTGCTGCATCGATCCTGTACATTTTTCTATTTTCAAGCACAGGTTATTTTGTAGGGATGTTGGTCCAATTTAACAAGATTTTCTCCATCCTCTTGCCGGTAGTGTTCGTTGGAGCCTTAATCCTTGACGGGTTGACCGGGAACCCGACTTTAATCGTGAATGCAGGAACATTCTTTGGCTCGGAAACCTCCTTTTTTGTCTTTATTATAAAAATCCTTGGAGTGTCGTTCCTCTTACTTCTTGGAAGCATGGGAGTTTCAAATCGAATGGAGGTAAGAAAATGAGTATGTTGTTGATGTTTTTGCCTATCTTGATCATTCTCCTCCTTGTAGCTGGTGTGGGAACGTTTGTGGTAAAGGCAAGCCGCAGGAGAAGGGTCAGTCCAAAGAAGACCAGATGGATGATCACTGGATATACACTCATCTTGCTGGTGGCTGCCATTTTATCGTTAAGTGTACTCTCGGACAAAGGAGCAGAGTTCAAAATAGTGTCTGCGGAAGAGATGGAGGAGATTGAGAGTGAGCAGATGAAAGTCATGGATGCCGCTCATTCAGGAGTGCTTGAAAATGTTGAGCGTGGTTATACCAACAAAAAAAGCTGGTCGTTCAGATACATTCATCAAAAACTGGACATTACCCATTTAGATGAAGAATTGGAACGCGTTATGGTCTTTGTACAAAAGAAGGATACAGATGATGAGGTCATTGAAGCCGTACACTACACGGGGAATGTATTCGTCGATGGAATAGACATGACCGAAAAAAAATCATCAGCCAAATTGGAATTGAGAGGGAAGATTCTTTCCATTCAAGCGCCCGATATGGTTTACGTGAACGTTAACAAGTTTGCGTCGGGGTTTCCTTTTCAACAATTTTCCGATACAAAAAGCTGGTTTTATGCAGAGCGTCCGAGCATGGGATTCGGCAGTGATTTCATCCTGCTGAAAGTGCCAAAAGATGTGGAAGTGGATGGCCACACCAATTATGTTAGAGCTGAATAGTAAAAGGGGTGAGGGGACAGTTCATGTCCCTTTTTTCTTTTAGAGCGTACATTTTTGTCTGGTATTAAAAGGTGGGGATATGGTTAAAACCGATAAAAAATAGACGCCCGTCCCAGACTGCGTTAACGCAGTCTGGGACGGGCCTTTCATAATGTACAGATTACAGCACGAGTGTATACTTCTTCAATTCTTCTGTATCGTTCGGGAGAGTTACAAAGCCATCAAGCTTCATTCCAAGCTTTTCAAGAAGTTTGGAGGAGGAGTGGTTATCCTTCGTCGTAATCGCCACAATCCGCTTTAACCCACACGTCTCCGCAAACTCCAATGTAGCGCTTGCGGCCTCATATGCATATCCTTGGGATTGGTAATCGGAGAGAAATGCAAAACCGATATCGACATCGTCAAGACCTTCCCGCTTTATCAATCCGCATAATCCAATCGGCGTATGATCCTCCTTCAATTCCGTCAAGAAAAGGCCGAAGCCTTCGCGCTCATACATCGCCCTCGGTCCGGATCGAATATAGGCTTCTGCATCCTCATGCGTACGGATACCTTTGTCACCGATATACTTTAGCCAACCAGGTTCATTCAGCAATGCAAAAATGAGCCCGGCGTCTTTTTCTTCCACCCAGCGAAGGATGAGCCGGTCTGTCTCTACAATTTTCATGAGGGCACCTCGTTTACTTTTTCTATAACATATATTAAATCATTTCTGAAATTGTGGACAGTCCTTCGGTTGCATTAACGCTTTACTCGGTTGAGGGACAGTCCCTCAATACGTTAACGCAGTAAATTAGTAAGGAGCAGTACCTGTGCGGAAGTATAACCATCCTCAGGCAGAGGAAACTATATGGTGGATGTACTTATGTTAGTATGGGGATAGATGACTAACATAAAGATGAACAAGCAAATGAAATTAATTATAGAAATCAATGTAAAGAAGGGGACATGATGATGCAGGAAAAAAATCGAACAGAAGTGGGATGGAATTTTGACAATAGCTATGCGGGACTGCCGCAGTCATTTTTCAAAAAACAATTGCCTGCTCCCGTGCGTTCTCCGGAGCTGGTCATCCTTAATGGTTCGCTGGCTGAATCCCTGGGACTCGACGCAAAGATCCTGCAAAGTGAATCCGGGGTAGAGGTGTTTGCCGGAAACGAGCCTCCTGAGGGTGCCGAGCCCATTGCTCAAGCGTATGCAGGGCATCAATTCGGGCATTTCACCATGCTAGGCGATGGACGCGCGATCCTGCTTGGTGAGCAGATCACGCCTGCAGGCGAACGGCTGGATATCCAACTGAAGGGACCGGGGCGGACTCCCTATTCACGTGGAGGCGATGGTCGGGCCGGGTTAGGTCCGATGCTGCGAGAGTATATCATCAGTGAAGCGATGCATGCCCTTGGAATCCCGACCACGAGAAGCCTGGCTGTGGTGACGACAGGGGAATCGATCATCCGTGAAACCGAGCAGACCGGCGCCATCCTTACGCGGGTGGCGGCCAGCCATCTGCGTGTCGGGACGTTTCAATATGCTTCAAGATTCGGGTCAGAGGATGACCTTCGCTCTTTGGCTGATTATGCGATCAAACGCCATTATCCTGAAGCGGAAGATGCAGAGAATCGTTACCTCGCATTATTGCAGGCGGTTATCAAGCGTCAGGCGGCACTGGTCGCCAAATGGCAGCTGGCCGGTTTCATACACGGGGTGATGAACACCGACAATATGACGATCAGCGGAGAAACGATCGACTATGGACCATGTGCGTTCATGGACACATTTGACCCTGCGACGGTTTTCAGTTCCATTGATCGACAGGGGCGCTATGCTTACGGCAATCAGCCGCCGATTGCCGGCTGGAATCTTGCACGTTTTGCAGAAACACTGCTTCCGCTGCTGCATGAAGAGGAGGAGAAATCCCTTCAACTCGCCCAGGATGCGATTTCGGAGTTTCCAAAGCTGTATCATTCCAATTGGCTAAAGGGCATGAGGGCCAAATTGGGAATTTTCGGCGAAGAGGAGCAGGATAAGGTTCTCATCGAAGAATTCCTGGGGCTGATGCATGAACATAAGGCCGATTATACCAATACGTTCCGGGCATTGACGTTTGATCCACAAGGGAATTCCGCTCTATTTGCCTCAGAAGAATTTACTCAGTGGAAAGAGCGCTGGCAGGAGAGGCTCGGCCGGCAGCGTGAGTCCAAAGAAGCAGTCCAGACGTTGATGAAAAACAGCAACCCGGCAGTCATCCCGCGGAATCACAGGGTGGAAGAAGCCCTGGAAGCTGCCGTTGAAAAAGGGGATATGAGCGTGATGGTGAAGCTGCTTGAGGCACTATCCAACCCATACGAACATTCTCCGGAGCAGGAAAAATACTGTGCACCGGCTCCGCCGGCATCACTTCCTTACCGAACATTTTGCGGAACATAATGACATTAGAAGGCCCGTCCCTCGGTGCGTTAACGCGTTACCAAATCGAGGGACGGGCCTTCTTTCTTTATTAAGGATTAAACGATGGAATAATACCTTTTGGCCCAGCATACACATTACTAGCTTAGGTACTAAGACTTGCGAATTGTGAAAATGGGGAGTGGTATGTATGGTTTATAAGGTATTATTATCTATTCACATTCTTTCTGCCATTGTTGGAATCGGTGCCACGTTCTTGTTCCCTTTGATTCTCGCATTCCCGCAAAAACTGAAAGAGCTGCAGTTGGCATTGCGTGTCGTGAATAAAGGGGCGGATTATCCAAAATTCGGAGCGATCTTATTACTCTTGACAGGCCTCGGAATGGGAGCAATGAATGCTGAACTGTTTCAGAAAGGCTGGTATATCACTGCCATCGTCTTATTGCTGATCGCCGTCCTGATCTATGTCCTTCGTATCTTACCCGGGCTCAAGCAAGCAATCGATCACGTATCTGGAATAGAGGGTGACGACATTCCAGAATCGTATGTTGACATGAAAAGAGGCATTAAACCATATATGATCACAGCCTCCGTCATCGATGTCATCATCGTTTTACTCATGATTTGGAAACCGTTCTAAACCCAGGCACAATTTTGACGTTTAATGAAGCAACAAACCAAACCGATTATAAGGCAATGGACATAGTCATAGTCATCAGATGGAATATCTCAAAACATTGAAAGGCTTCACGGTTCAAGTTGGACCCGGAGCCTTTTTCTTATTGGGATGTGTCCAAAGGTTGATAAGTGAGGAAATATAGGTGAAGAGTAGGTCAGTGTGCCCGCAATCTACACACGAATGATGACGGGCACGCAAAGTGGTTGAGCAATATAAACTTCGTCATACCAGTCTCCTTAAAAACAATAATGTGTGAACGTCTGTTGTTCTTTAAAATAGGTGATTGTACAGGCTGGCACGTCGGTCCAGGATCTCATCACTGATACGTTTCACATCTGAATCGTGACTGCTGAAGAAAAACAGTTTGATGATGGCTAACATAAAAACTCCTCCTTTCTTTATTTGGAATCAAAACATACGGTTCTTGAAATCTGCACGTCGGTCCAGGATCTCATCACTGATACGTTTCACATCTGAATCGTGACTGCTGAAGAAAAATAGTTTGATGATGGCTAACATAAAAACTCCTCCATTCTTTATTTGGAATCAAAACATACGGTTCTTGAAATCTGCACGTCGGTCCAGGATCTCATCATGGATCCTTTTTGTTTCCTCGTTACTTGAAAAGATGTAACTGAACAGAACAACGATCATTTGAATTCTCCTTTCTTCGAGGGAGTTGATTTTGTTGTTTTTAAATCATATGCCGTTGGTTCAATAAAAGTGACACCTGTGTCGTTATTATAAACGACATTAGTGTCTTTTAGAACCCTTTTTAATCATTTTTTCAAAAAAAAAAGGCAAATGCCCATTGGGAAAAGCTTAATGAATGCTCCTTAGCTGAAGTTTTAAATTTAATTAGGAGCGGCTGGCATAGCCTATATGGAGGGCAATTTCTGTTGAATATGACCTATTCGTTCTAAAGCAGGTATGATCTTTTCACGGGAGGAAGTCGAGAAAAGATCCATTCCTTAAGTAGAGCCTAATTTTCAGATTTTTTTAAAAATAGATTGAAAAGTGACATTGTTGTCGATATAATGAATATAAGAAAACGACACTGTTGTCTATTTTGTGAAAGGGGGCAATAATCATATGGATTCAACAACATTGAGAAAAAATAAACATTTCATTACATTGATGACGGCACAGGCCATTTCAAGTTTGGGGGATTGGCTGAGTATAGTGGCGATCATTACGCTGGTCGGGTTAAAATGGGAAGCAACACCGATGCAGATGTCGTTCATCATCCTCAGCCTGGCATTGCCTATGGCTTTATTGGGGCCGATTTCAGGGACCATTGCAGACAGGATGGAACGGAAAACGCTAATGATCCTATCGGATGTGATCAGAGGGGGGCTCATTCTTCTATTGACCATTGCCTCGAATGTATGGATGGTTTACGTTTGTCTGTTTCTCATCGGAATCTTTTCATCCGTCTTTGTTCCGGCGAAGAATGGGAAGCTGAAGGAAATCGTTCCGGATGAACAAATTAAGGGAGCGATGTCCCTCACCTCCATGATCGATTCAAGTACGAAGGTGATCGGTCCGCTTGTAAGTGGAATTCTTGTTACAACGGTGGGTACTCAGAATGTCTTTTATATCGATTCAGCCACATTTTTCATTTCAGCCCTCTTGATTCTCTTGTTGCCTAAGGCAGTGAAGGCAGTTGAAAACGTTGTCGAGGATGATAAGAAGGAAAAGGGATCTTCATTTAAACAGGAATTAAAAGTCGGGTTTCAGTTCCTGAAGAAAAGCACCTTTTTGATGTATGGGTTATTCCTGTTGGGAATCAGCCTTCTGATCCTCCAATTATCGGATTCCCAAATCATCGTCCTGCTTCGGCAGCTGACGGATGCATCACCGGATTTGTTCGGGTATACCGTGACGGGATCTGGTGTCGGGATGCTGTTGACGGGGATTTATCTATCTAAAAAAACAGATTATAATGCATTCATCTATATGTGTATAGGAGTATTTGGGATCGGACTCGGATTTGGATTGATGGGGATCTTGACTAATTTTGATGTGGGTCTTTCAGTAGTATGGTTCCCTGCACTCGGGTTGTTCGCCGGCGGTACCGCAGCCCTCGTGTTCATACCATTTCAGGCAGCGGTTCAAGAAAAAACGCCTGTCCATATGACGGGACGGGTGTTCGGAGTCATCAACAGCACCACGACGACAGCCACGATCATCGGGCCATTGGCCGGGGGAGCTCTTGCCACGCTGATTGGCATCATCCCTTCCTTTATCGTGACGGGTTCGTTGTTGATCGTGCTTTTCATTGTATCGATCGTCATTCGAAAAAAAGTAGCAGAGGAGGAGAAACATGTCACCGAAAGTCAGCCAGGAACACAAGGAGCAGCGACGTAATCAATTATTGCAGGCTGCCGAGGAAGTTTTCATTGAACATGGATATGAACATACCACGATGAAACATGTGATGGATAAAGCCGGAGTGAGCAGGGGAGGTTTGTATCAGTATTTTGATAATAAGGAAGACCTCTTTGAAGCGGTGATCGGGGAGCAGCAGAAAGAAATAATTGATGAGTCCCTGCAGTCCATGATCGAGGAGCAGGGCTCCTGTTGGGACGCCTTGTTGATGACCTTTTTGGGAGAAGAAAAGAAAGCCAATGATGATATGGACCCGTTAGCCCCTTCAAAGCTCGAGTATTTCATTACAGGCAGAAATGAGAAGAGAAGGCGGGAGCATGCGCGAGAAAGGTATCATCATGCTTATCAAATCACCGCGAACATCATTGAAAAAGGGATAGAGGCAGGCGAATTCGTCCCACGGTTCGATCCACAGGTCATTGCCAGATACATCATTTCCTATGTCGACGGCCTCGCCGTGGATCACGCCATCCTCGATTCCGAAAGCATAAAATTGAAAGAACAAACCGAATTACTGATCGAATACCTCAGATGGGGTTTGAATGTGAAAGACTGACCCTTCATCCTTCATCACGCTAAAGGCCCGTCCCTCGCTGCGCTGACGCATCAGCGCGCCGGGGGACGGGCCCTGTTTTTTCAGTGGTTCTTATGGTATGATGATGAACTTAAAGACATGCAGCAGATAAGGAGGAGGGAACGTATGAGCAAACCGAAGAAAAAAAGCGGCACGGGTCAAGGGACGGGCAAGAAAGGCTGGAATCGCTGGCAGGCGGGAGCCAATAAGGCAAAGAGCAACAAACCTTATAAGAGTAAAGGTGTCAAGCACGGAAATAAATCGGATGCAGAGAAATAAGTGCAGCTCGAACAACAGGCTGCAGCCAACTATTTTCAAAATGATTTGCTTTTAGCTTCATTACCTGTTAAGGTTAGGAAGAATTATTTTTGTTCGGTCTGTAAGGAATGAAAGTATTTAAACTTTTCGCCTTTGATATCTAACTTGAGCAACAATAGTAATAACATGTGGACTCGAATCCACGCAGGAGGAAACAATTATGCAACAAGGTACAGTAAAATGGTTTAACGCAGAAAAAGGTTTCGGTTTCATCGAAATCGAAGGTGGAGAAGATGTATTCGTACATTTCTCAGCTATCCAAGGCGAAGGATTTAAATCTTTAGACGAAGGTCAAAAAGTAACGTTTGACACTGAACAAGGTCAACGCGGACTTCAAGCGGCTAACGTAAACAAAGCGTAACAGCTTTAAACGAAGGACTCTCTCGCAGAGTCCTTTTTTTATGCGAATATTTTGTAATAAAAATTAAAATGAGGGTGTTATATGAATACGAAACGATTTGCCGATTTCGGACTTAGCGTGGAAATTACCAGGGCCTTAACGGAATTAGGGTATGAAACTCCGACTGAAGTGCAGTCAAAGGTACTGCCTGTGGCGTTGGAAAAGAAAGATCTTGTCGTGAAATCGCAAACCGGAAGCGGAAAGACGGCGTCATTCGGGATTCCGCTTTGTGAAATGGTGGAGTGGGAAGAGAACAAGCCACAGGCACTGGTTCTCACACCTACCCGCGAACTGGCGGTCCAGGTGAAAGAAGACATCACCAATATAGGAAGATTTAAGCGGATCAAAGCCGCTGCCGTATACGGGAAATCCCCTTTTCACCGTCAAAAGCTTGAATTGAACCAAAAAACGCACGTGGTCGCAGGTACACCCGGCCGTGTACTTGATCATATCGAAAAAGGGACATTTCCGCTGGACAAGCTGAACTATCTTGTCATCGATGAAGCGGACGAGATGCTCAACATGGGCTTTATCGAACAGGTTGAAGCGATCATTCAGGAACTCCCTGCCGATAGAGTTACATTGACATTCTCAGCCACGCTGCCGGAGGATGTCGAATCGCTCTGCCACAAATACATGAAAGACCCCGTGAACATCGAGGTGAAAGCCAAAGGCATCACCACTGATAAAATTGACCACTCTGTCATACAAGTGGAGGAGAAAGATAAGTTTTCACTGCTGACGGGTGTGACAACCGTTGAAAATCCGGATAGCTGCATCATTTTTTGCCGGACCAAAGAGAATGTGGATAAGGTCTGTGACGAGCTGTTTGATAAAGGATATCCTGTCGATAAGATTCATGGAGGAATGAATCAGGAAGCCCGTTTTGAGGTGATGGATGAATTTAAACGGGGAGAATTCCGTTACCTGGTCGCAACAGATGTGGCGGCAAGAGGGATTGATGTCGAGCGGATTTCACACGTTATCAATTATGATCTTCCACTTGAAAAAGAAAGCTACGTCCATCGAACCGGGAGAACCGGCAGGGCGGGGAACGCTGGAAAAGCGATCACGTTCATTACTCCTTATGAAGAAAAATTCCTGGAGGAGATTGAAGCGTATATTGGATTTACGATCGCGAAAGTTCAGGCGCCTTCAAAAGACGAGGTTGTGAGGGCGGCAAGTGCTTTTGAAGAAAAACTGAATCAAATGCCGGATATCAAATCGGATAAAAGCGAACGATTAAACAAAGAAATCATGAAGCTTTATTTCAATGGCGGGAAGAAAAAGAAGCTCAGGGCAGTAGACTTTGTCGGAACTATCGCCAAAATCGAAGGCGTGACCGCAGACGACATCGGCATCATCACCATCCAGGAAAACCTGACCTATGTCGATATCCTTAACGGAAAAGGTCCGCTCGTCCTCCAAGCCATGAAAATCACTACCGTTAAAGGGAAAAAACTAAAAGTCCACGAGGCAAGAAACTAAAGAAGCCCGTCCCGCGGCACGCTGACGCATTAACGCGCCAAGGGACGGGCTTTTGCATTTTGGCATTCAGGACAGTAGTAAAGTCTCCTGGAAGCAGCTTGTGTTTTTTCGATTTCGGTGCCGCATATAAAACATGATGTGCCTTCCCGGTTGAAAACCCAGTGACGATAGCTGGAGCGTTTGACTCCTTCAGCCTTCAATTTTTCTGCGAGCTTAAGATCATTTGTGATTCCTCCTGTCCGGTAAGATTGTTTCATCAATCGGATGATGGCTCCTGCAGCTTTTACAAGTTGTTCTTCACTGCAGTCAACAGGACGGAGCGAAGGATGGATACCTGCAGCAAATAGTATTTCAGATCTCAAATAATTCCCGATCCCTGCTGCAAAGCCTTGATCCAACAGAAGGATCGCCCACTTTCTTCTGAAAAACTTCTTATCTTTTATCCTCAGCAGCAGATCCCGAGCGGTAACCTTTTCACTCAAAATATCAGGGCCGACCTTCGCAATGAAAGGATGATCGCTGACCTCCTCGTCACGCAGCACTTCGATATCAGAAGCACTGTACAACAGTGCAGACTTCTTTTCATTATGTAACGCCAAGCGGAGCTGCCTGTTCGTTTTGGGGTAATTGTATACGTTTCTGACATACCATTTCCCATAAAGCTGATTATGAGAATAGATGGTGTAGCCATTATCGAAACGGATCAGCATAGCTTTCCCTTTGGTGTCGACCCTCGTCACAATAGCACCCTGCAAAATCTCCTCATAAGCCTGCAGTTCCGGAAAAGCAAAATAAACATCCGCCACCTGTTTGTGCTGAAGGGCACGTTCCACTTTATCGGCCGCCCTTCTGATTTCTGGACCTTCCGGCATGAATTCCCCTCCTTTTTAATATAGATGTTCCCTGATTAAACCCAATGTAATCCCTGAAGGCCCGTCCCTTGATTCAGTAACGCATTAACGCATCGAGGGACGGGCCTTTAAGACGATAAGACGGCAGTTTACACTAGTGGTACAATGGAGAAATAACAGCTTTCGAAGAAATAAACGATCACACGGAGATGAAACGATGAAAACAATAGCAATCGAACCAAGTTCGTATCTATATACTTTTACCTGGGAACCAAATGAGGAAGGCTTATGTGCATTGGAGAGGAGAGCTTTATTTGGTGTGGACTCCCAATCCGATATTCTTGAAAGCTCTTCTGAAATTGATCCAAGCAGAAGCCCGTTCATAAAAGAGAGGCTCGGCGTCGTCTGCGAGGGTGCCAGTTTAGAAGAACTAATAGAAGAAGTGAAAAAACTAGAGTCATTTGATGGCTTTAAAATCGTTTTTATACAAAATCCCGATCTCGAAAAAGTCGGCTTTAAAAAGCTGCGCAGCATCGAGAAGGAAGTCGGCCTTCATATGAAAGGCGAAGCGGAACTGGTCGACCCATCCATCTGGCTTGGCATCCTGAACACGGGTGAGAAATGGGTACTGGGGGAATACTCAAAAAACGAAGCGATCTGGTTAAAGCATCAGTGGAAGCCGAATAGTTACTCAACTGCCCTCGGCACACGCGTTGCAAGAGCAGTCGTGAACATTGCTGCCCCAAACCCGGAAGGCCTAAAGCTGATCGATCCATGCTGCGGCATCGGAACGGTACTTGTCGAGGCATTATCGATGGGAATCGATATCGTGGGGAGCGATCGTAACCCCCTGATTCTTTCAGGTGTAAGGGAGAACATCGCTCATTTCGGGCTCGAGGGCGAAGTGACATTGAGGGATATCCGCGAAGTGACCGGCCATTATGATGCAGCCATCATCGACCTTCCTTATAATCTATGTTCGGTGATCACAGTGGAGGAGCAGCTGGAAATGCTTCAAAGTGCAAGGGGCTTTGCTTCCAGGGTTGTCATCGTAACCGTCGAGGATGTCGATACGGTCATCAATGAAGCAGGCTTCACGATCACGGACCGGTGTGAGGTCACAAAAGGACGGTTTGTCCGTCAGGTTATCGTTTGCGAGTAGACCCCCTTGAAAAAGGGAGTACTGATAGAAATTACTAAAGGGTCCAAAGTTGAACTCCCTGAGTGATAAATGCTATATTGTTGCGAATAACATATATATGAATAGCTTTAGTTGTACGTTTGAGAAGATTGAATGAGGTGGCTGCACGTGCTTTATCCAACTCGAGTTGTCCAACCTCAGATAACACTTTAGTGCAAACCAAATAGTATGCGAAAGAGCTAATCATAAAACAGAGCATTTACTCAATCGAAGGGAGAATCACATGAATACTGATTGGGAAGCTGCAATCCATTCTCTCTCCCAGGTGACGGTTACTTCTAATCCCAACAATGAACCTGTCACCATCACGGGAGGGCATGATCGTCTTCGTTGTATCGGTGTGGGCACAGATGCAGCCGTTTTCCAGCATCTCGATGTCCCGCAATTTGCCTTTAAACTATATGCGGAAGAAAAAGCATCTAAAATAAAAATCGAAGAAAAAGTATACAGCATGATCGGGGATTCACCATACTTCTCCACATGCTATGCTGCCTATGATACATTCCTCGTCTTGAGTTATGAAGAAGGGATTACGCTTTTTGACTGCATCCTGCAAGGCGTCCACATACCGGAGCAGGTGGTGAAAGACGTTGAGGATGCACGGGAATATGTTCGGGAAAAGGGCTTGAATCCAAGGGACATTCACCTGAAAAATATCCTGATGAAAGAAGGCCGGGCCAAAATCATCGATGTCTCTGAATATGTGCTTCCCGGCAATGATTTTCGTTGGGAGCATTTAAAAAAGGGGTATGAGGACTATTACCATCTGATCGACGGGAAGGCAGTCCCGTTCTGGCTGGTCGAAACAGTCCGGAAATGGTATAACCAGTGGAATTCTTCATATGAGGAATTCATGAAAATTGTACTGAAATTTACTTCGTTCAGGAAAGAATGAAACATATATCAAGGCGCTTCACTGTTTTACAGTGGGGCGTCTTTTTCGTCATGCGGGACGGCGCGGGGAAATCCCAAAAATGATTGACGTTATAGCAACAGGTCAATCTTGCAGCATAATGATTTTTGGTAAATAGAGGATATGAACGTGGAATGGAGAAAGATTTAGGTATATAGAATCAGGGAGGGATTCGGTTGAATGGTTTTGATTATAAGCAATATGACGGGTTAGGTCTTGCAGAATTAGTGAAACAAAAAGAGGTTCATCCAAAGGAGCTGGTGGAGGAGGCGATAAACGCCGTTGAGTCACTCAACCCGGCATTGAATGCCGTTATCCATAAAATGTACGAACAGGCGAAAGATGCTGCCGCAACGGAGCTAAAGGGGACATTTGCCGGTGTACCGATGTTGTTGAAGGACATCACTCAGGAAATCAAAGGCGAGCCGATTACTGCCGGATCAAGAGCGTTTCAAAACTATCGCGCCAAAACGGATTCGGAATATGTGAAAAAATTGAGGAATGCTGGAGTGATTTTTCTCGGGCAGACCAATGTACCCGAGTTTGCCCTGGTGGCTGTCACCGAACCTGTTCACTACGGGGCAACAAAAAATCCATGGAACCACTTGCATACGCCAGGCGGTTCAAGTGGAGGATCTGCTGCTGCGGTGGCTTCAGGGATGGTCCCGATTGCAGGGGCCAATGATGGCGGGGGTTCCATTCGCATTCCTGCGGCGTATTGTGGTCTGTTTGGATTGAAGCCTACAAGGGGGAGGACGCCGGTCGGTCCTAGCTACGGAAGGTTTTGGCAGGGGGCGTCGGTTGAACATGTGTTGACTCGGTCGGTGCGGGACAGCGCAGCCATGCTTGAAGAATTAAAGACCTATGAAAAAGCTGCAGCTTACCACGCCCCTCCATATGAGGGGAGTTATGTACAGGCAGCAAAAACGCCCTTGAACAAAAAAATGAGAATCGCCTTCTCAACAACATCGCCGATCGGGACGAAAGTGGATCCGGAGTGTAAAGCTGCTGTCCTGAATACAGCAAAATGGTTAGAGGAGATGGGTCATGAAGTAGAAGAGATAGAGGCACCGGTGGACGGTCTGAAAATAGCAAAAAGTTACTTGACCATGTATTTCGGAGAGACGGCTGCTATGTTAGCTTCTCTCGAGGCTGTCCTTGGACGAAAAGCGTCTCCTGCCGATGTTGAGCCCACGACATGGCTCTTGGGGCTGCTAGGGAAAGCGACCTCTGCCGAAGAATTTGTCCTCGGCATCCGGGAATGGGACAAAGCGGCCTATCAGATGGAAATATTCCATGAAACCTATGATTATTATCTAACTCCAACAACTGCATTCCCCCCGGCAAAAATAGGGGATCTGGAACCAAGCTCCACCGAAAAGTTCATGATCAGCACCATCGGTAAATTGGGGCTAGGAGGGCTTTTAAAAAAGGTTGGAATCGTGGACGGCCTCGCTGAGAAGAACTTGATGCGCACACCGTTCACCCAGCTTGCCAATTTGACAGGACAGCCGGCCATGTCAATCCCGGTGCATCAAACGCCAGACGGCCTTCCCGTGGGCGTCCAAGTGACTGCCGCAAAAGGGCGTGAAGATTTGCTGTTGCAATTGGCGGGGGAGCTGGAGCGGACGGAACATTGGAAGGAAATCATTCCATGTTCTGCTGGAACTAAACGAAAATAATCCTCAAGCCCCCATTATTTCTGATAAACTAGTAATGTATTTTCTGGAAAAAATAGTAGTCAGGAGAGATGATGGTGGCGTCTTTATTTGAATTTGTAAAGGATTTTTCAATAGAATTAGCGGACCTTGCCTCACGCATTGAGGAGAAGATGTTTGATGAGCCTCAGGCTGCGTTGATGCAGGCCCGTTTATATAATGAAGAGATTGTGAAATTTATCAGTGAAGCAGAAGAGATCGAAACGGGTTACGGGCTGAAGCACTCAGAGCGCATACATAGATTATTTCGTGAGAATGCGATTGATGAAGAACTTTACATGAAGTTTGAGTGGATTCGAAAGAAAGGGAATAAAGCGGTGCATGAAGTGACGAAAGCAAATGTGACGGACATGCTCCAAGCCCATCGCTTTTTATATGATATCAGTGTTTGGTACATGCAGGTCTATGTGTCTCATACGTTTAAGGAACCCCTCTATAAAGTTCCGGTCCCTTCTCGTTCGAAAGCAGTGAATGTCGAGGAGTTGGAGGAGTTCATCAAACCTTATGTAGACCAGAAACTCGACAGCATGTGGTCAGAAATTCAACGACAGCTTGAAGAAGCAAGAGCCGAAAAGGAAGCAGATTCGATTGTCCCTGTTCAAAAAAAGAAACCAGTCCTACTGCTGCGCTTTGGAAGTGATACTCTTTCCATCCCTGAAGAGATTGTCAATACACCGGTCAATGAGCTTCCGATAACCGGATGCAAGTATCTGCTATCGGAATTGTCAAGAGTTGGAATGGATTCCCTGGAAAAACTTCCAGCTTCCCTCGACACTTTGCATATGAATTTGATCGGCATTGGTACACATTCAATGGAAAAGTTCTGGGAGCAGCTTATTCAAATGACTGGCACCGAACTTGTCCTTGTTGAGAAAAAGGCGGTCAATACGATTCAAATAAACAATGACGTGCATAGTGCTTTTACTGATGCGGGATTTGTATTAGTGAATAAAACAAAAAAAGCTGCAGAGTTTGAGCATAAGGTGAATAATGAAATTGTTTATCTGCTTCCAAATAAGCAAACGACGGTCGTACTGCATCCGGAAACGGCTGCCAGTCATTTTGACCTTCCTGAAAAACCAAGCTACAGTACTGCACTGAAACGCTTTCCTAAGAACCAGGAAAACAGGAAAACCCCAATCAGCTATGGTTATTCATTTAAGTTTGATGAAGCAGCAGATTTACGTGAATTATTGATGAATATCAGGAATCTCAAACAAATTAAATAAAATACAAATGTATTCGCTTGATTCCGGGCACGCTAAAGCAAGATTATAACCGGAATCAGGCGTTTTTTTATGAATTTCCTATCAAAATATGACACTTGTCATATCCAAGCTATGACACCTACTACTAAAAATATGTTTCTTCTTCCTATATAGTTGTTCTTACAACCCAACGAAAAGGGGATCTGGACAAATGACAAACCTTAAAACACTAAAAAAACAAGTAGCACCCTTTGAAAAAGGGACAACAAAAGAAAGTATTTGGCAGCTGATTAACACGGTGATTCCGTTTATTATCTTATGGGTTCTTGCCTATCAAAGTCTTTCCGTTTCTTATTGGTTAGCGCTGGTGCCTATGGTGATTGCGGCGGGATTCTTGACAAGGATCTTCATCATCTTCCATGATTGCACACACTATAACTTCTTCAAAAGCCGACGTACGAACCGGATTGTGGGGACTGCACTGGGTGTCATCACCGTGTTCCCGTTCGATCAATGGGGGCATGACCATACTGTTCACCATGCAACAAGCGGTAACTTGGATAAACGCGGGACCGGGGATATCTGGACGCTGACGGTAGATGAATATAAAGCTGCGCCTCTTAAATTGCGCCTTGCTTATCGTTTCTACCGTAACCCGATCGTCATGTTTGTATTAGGGCCGATATGGGTTTTCCTTATTAAAAATAGGTTTAACCGCAAAGGTGCAAGAAAGAAAGAACGTATGAATACGTATCTTGTAAATATTCTGATCGCTGCTGTCACTGTTCTTCTCTGTGTGACAGTAGGATGGCAGCAGTTCCTGATCGTACAGGGATCCATCTTCATGATCTCAGGTGCAGCCGGCATCTGGCTGTTCTACGTTCAGCATACATTTGAAGACTCTTATTTTGAAGAAGACAAAGAGTGGGAATATGTATTAGCCGCGGTAGAAGGGAGCTCTTACTATAAGCTTCCGAAATTGCTTCAATTCCTGACTGGAAACATCGGCTATCACCATATTCACCATCTAAGTCCGAGAGTGCCGAACTACAGACTTGAAGAGACTCACAACAGCATTCCTGAACTGCAGCATGTACCTACGATCACACTAGCTACAAGTTTGACATCCCTTCGTTTCCGCCTTTGGGACGAAGATCGAAAGAACTTTGTAAGTTTTAAAGACGTCAAGTCTTTAACGAAAACAAAGATCTCGACTGAAGCGAAGCCTGAACTATAAGATTACAATGACTCTCCTTCTCTAAAGGGGAGTCATCTTTGTAAACGCCGGGAATGAAGGAGAGACTTACATGATTCGAATTGTCATTGCAGAGGATCAAGAGTTGCTGCTGGGAGCGATTGCATCCCTTCTCGATTTAGAAGAGGATATGGAAGTAGTGGGTCTTGCGAAGAGAGAGAGAGAGAGAGAGAGAGAGAGAGAGAGAGAGAGAGAGAGAGAGAGAGAGAGAGAGAGAGAGAGAGAGAGAGAGAGAGAGAGAGAGAGAGAGAGAGAGAGAGAGAGAGAGAGAGAGAGAGAGAGAGAGAGAGAGAGAGAGAGAGAGAGAGAGAGAGAGAGAGAGAGAGAGAGAGAGAGAGAGAGAGAGAGAGAGAGAGAGAGAGAGAGAGAGAGAGAGAGAGAGAGAGAGAGAGAGAGAGAGAGAGAGAGAGAGAGAGAGAGAGAGAGAGAGAGAGAGAGAGAGAGAGAGAGAGAGAGAGAGAGAGAGAGAGAGAGAGAGAGAGAGAGAGAGAGAGAGAGAGAGAGAGAGAGAGAGAGAGAGAGAGAGAGAGAGAGAGAGAGAGAGAGAGAGAGAGAGAGAGATCTTTCTTCCGAAATTGCTTCAATTCCTGACTGGAAACATCGGCTATCACCATATTCACCATCTAAGTCCGAGAGTGCCGAACTACAGACTTGAAGAGACTCACAACAGCATTCCTGAACTGCAGCATGTACCTACGATCACACTAGCTACAAGTTTGACATCCCTTCGTTTCCGCCTTTGGGACGAAGATCGAAAGAACTTTGTAAGTTTTAAAGACGTCAAGTCTTTAACGAAAACAAAGATCTCGACTGAAGCGAAGCCTGAACTATAAGATTACAATGACTCTCCTTCTCTAAAGGGGAGTCATCTTTGTAAACGCCGGGAATGAAGGAGAGACTTACATGATTCGAATTGTCATTGCAGAGGATCAAGAGTTGCTGCTGGGAGCGATTGCATCCCTTCTCGATTTAGAAGAGGATATGGAAGTAGTGGGTCTTGCGAAGAATGGGGAAGAGGCTGTCTGGCTTGTGAATCAAATGAATCCCGATGTCTGTATCATGGACATGGAAATGCCAAAGAAGACCGGTATTGAAGCAGCGGAGGAATTGAAACACCTTGAATGCAAAGTGATCATCTTAACCACCTTCGCAAGGAACGGGTGTTATAAGCGTGTCATCGACGCGGGTATCAGGGGATACCTGTTGAAGGACAGTCCGGGTGAAGAGCTTGCCGGCTCGATTAGAAGCATCATGAATGGAATCAAAATCTATACCCCTGAACTGATGGATCAAGAGGATATTCCGGATACACAGGCTCCATTGACAGCAATGAAATCAGTCAAAACCTACTTCTCAACCCTAAAAGATAAAATGAAATTGCCAGCCGGATAAATAAAAGGCCCGTCCCGCACTGCTTTAACGCATTGCTGGACGGGCCATTTTTTATTTCGCCCTCCTGGCAAGACCTCTTTCGAATGCAGCAAGGTGATTCACTGACGCATTGCGCAGGTTCGTAAACACCAATCTGACATCAGCGGGCAGGTCATAGGTTAAAAACCTGTCATACATGGCGATATTTTCAATTTCTCCCTGAACGCCTTGGGCAAATGCTGCTTTTACCGAAGCCGGGGTTTGAATGAAAGACTGTGATACATCCGGAGGCAAAGGGATTCCGTACATGTTAAATAGTTGTACCAGTGCAGAAATATGCCTTAGCTCCGCTTCTTTAATTCGTTCGAATGTACGGATCGATCCGAATGTTCCAAGAATTGCATTGTATCTCGATTGAGCCAAATATTCATCTTGCATGGCATAAGTAAGCATTTCAGGCAAGGTGAGGGTAGGAGCGTTCAGGGCGCCCTTTGCCCCGTGATTTTCTGCCCCTTGCCTATTCCAATAAGAAAAGGAACTTGCGGAAATAGGTCCAAACTGGTAAGGGAATCTATCCATAAACAAACATCCTCCTGCTATTTCTCTTGTCACCTTATCGTATGTAAATGGTAGTCTGTAAAGTGCATATATCATCAGTATTCCATTCTAAAAAATTCCTTCCGTTGCAGGCGTTGAATGTTGCATTCATAATAGTATAAGAATTATACTGTCAGGAACATGATCGATGGATTAAGGAAATCAGGTCACGTTAAGCCTGCAAAAACCGGCAGGAACTGTCGGATACACCTATAAAATTCCTGCTATTCTATGAGTGTAAAGGAGGTCATTCACTTGGATTCACTTCAGAAAATGAATGAGGCTTTAACCTATGTTGAAGCGAATTTGTCGGATGAAATTGACTTGAAGGAAGTCGCTAAGCGTGCGGTTTGTTCCGAATACCACTTTCAGCGGATGTTTTCTTATTTGTCCGGCATCAGCCTGTCGGAATACATCAGGCGGAGAAGATTGACTCTGGCTGCTCAAGAGCTGAGAGATCATAATGTAAAAGTGATCGATGCTGCGGTTGCATTCGGATACCGTTCACCTGACTCATTTACGAGGGCCTTCAAAGAATTTCATGGGTGTACCCCGACAGAAGCAAGGGAAAACGGCAGTTCCCTTAAAGCCTTTCCAAAAGTGACCTTCCAATTAACCATAGATGGAGGGAAAGAAATGAATTATCGTATTGTAGAAAAGGAAGCCTTTCGCATTGCTGGAATAAAGAAAAGGGTTCCGATCATATTCAACGGGGTCAACCCGGAGATTGCTTCCATGTGGAAAAGTTTGAATGAGGGGATGATCAACGAGATGAAGAGCCTTTCTGATATTGAACCTTCCGGATTGATCAGTGCCTCGGTCAACTTCTCGGAAGGGAGGATGGAGGAAAAAGGGGAACTCGATCATTACATCGGTGCAGCCACCACAAAAGAATGTCCGGGACACTTTGAAAAGCTGGAGGTGCCGTCATTGACTTGGGCAGTATTTGAAGCCGTTGGACCATTCCCGGATACGCTTCAAAATGTGTGGGGACGCATCTACTCTGAGTGGTTTCCGTCTTCGAATTATGAACAGGCGGTGGGCCCTGAGATCCTCTGGAATGAGCATAAGGATGTCAGTTCACCTGATTTTAAAAGTAAGATCTGGATACCGATCCGGAAAAAATGATGGATGAAAAGAGAGCAGGATTCGACCCTGCTCTTTTTTCTATGCATTCAATGGCTTCAATTCATAATAATGGAGGATCTCGTTTACAGTGTGGAGGTCGTGAATCTTTTTATTCAGGCAAAATTGGATGATCAAATCAAATGTCTCACTCTCGGACAGGGAATATCCTGCTGTACTTAACAGATCTTCTGTGTTGTCCCTGTCTAGCTCAAGGGCGAGGGCAAGGGAGATCAGGGTGGATTTCTTAGGGTGATAGTCAGGATTTGAGCGGATCTTTGAGAAATGCCTGCGGTCCAATCCCGCCTTCTTATAAACCGTAGAATCGCTGACCCCTTTTTCATCAATGAATTGGAATAGTACCTGATTAAGCGTCGGCTTACGGTTGATGGTGATAAAATCCTCCAATTCATTGGGAACAAGCTCTTCCTTATAGATATTCTGTGGAGCTTCGAGGCAAAAGTCAATGCTGTTATGAAGATGAAGAGAAATGTATACTTCGATTTCATTTATCAATTCTTTTTGGAGCAAAGGAAAAGACCCCCTTTTGAAAATGTCGCTTTCCAGGCGACCAAATATTGGATGAATTTCATTATGATTATAGCATGAACCAACAGGGAGGAAGATGAAGATGAATAAGAATTTGACTGAAATTATTTTCTTGCTGGACAGAAGCGGGTCCATGGGGGGACTGGAAAGCGATACAATAGGGGGTTTCAATGCATTTATCGACAGGCAGTGCGGGAATGGGGATACGCGCCTTACAGCCGTACTTTTCGATGACCAGACAGAGATCCTTTGGAACGGTATCGATGCCAATCATGCCAGATTGACAGATGAGGAGTACTTTGTAAGAGGATGCACGGCATTGCTTGATGCCGTTGGTAAAACGATTTCGGAAGCAGGGAGAAGGCTGTCCCAGACGAATGACGGCGTGAAGCCCGGCAAGGTGATCTTTGTCATAACGACTGATGGAATGGAAAACGCCAGCCGGGAGTATACCTATGAGAAAGTAAAAGGGATGATCCAACATCAGAAGGAGAAATACAGCTGGGAATTCATCTTCATGGGTGCTAACATAGATGCAGCAGAAGAAGCGGAATCACTCGGTATTCATAAACAAGATGCATTCTCATTTGAGGCTTCCAATGAAGGTGTCGTGAAGATGTATGACATGGTTTGCGATGCGGTGTCAGAGAAAAGGATAGACTAAGGTGAGAAACGATTTGGAGAACCACTTGTACTGCAATGTAGATGAAGGAATTTGTGAATTTTTTAAAAATACCCCTTTACCTTCACGCGGCGTCAAGGTGTACAGTTATATTGTCAGGAGGTGAGATCATTGGAATATACCGTGAATAAGCTCGGAAAATTAGCGGGAGTCAGCACCAGGACCCTTCGGTATTACGATGAAATCGGGATCCTGAAGCCGGCCAGGATCAATTCATCCGGATACCGGATTTACGGGGAAGAGGAAGTCGATAAGCTGCAGCAAATCCTCTTTTACAAGGAACTTGGCGTTGAACTTCAACAAATAAAGGATATTCTTGAGGATCCCACTTTTGACGTATCAAGCGCATTGGCTGAACACCGCGATCAATTACTGTCAAAGAGAAAACAGCTCGATCTTCTGATAGCCAATGTCGATAAAACCATTGCCGTAAAGGAAGGGAGAACGACGATGTCTGATAAAGAAAAGTTTGAAGGGTTCAAGAAAGACATGATCGATGAAAATGAACGTAAATATGGAAAAGAAATAAGAGAGAAGTATGGCGGCGATACCGTTGACCAATCGAACGCCAAACTTCAAAATATGTCTCAGGCAGAGTATGAGAAAGCGAACAAACTCGCCGACGATATTCATAAAACGTTGGCAGAAGCCATCAAAACCGGGGATCCAGCAAGTGATGCTGCCCAGAAAGCAGCAGATCTGCACAAACAATGGATTTCCTTGTACTGGCCGCAATATAGCAAGGAAGCACACGCCGGCCTTGGAGATATGTATGTAGCGGATGAACGCTTCAAAGCCTACTATGATAAAGATCAGAACGGAGTGGCAGCATTCCTGAGAGACGCGATCTATATTTACACAGGCATGAAGAAATAGAGAAATAAGGGGGAAGTGCAAGGGCTCCTTGTAGTGCCCCTTTCAAATTAAAAGTCTGGGTTCCTATACCGATAAAATAATCGACCACATAGACAATAGAACTGAAGCTCTGAACAAAAGAGTCTATAAAATCGAAACAGATATTGAACGATTAAGCAGACAGTAAAGAACGCACTGCCGCATAACTTACTGTCTGCTATTTTTGTGAAATAAAATTCCTGCTGCATCCGGAAGATAAACTTCCACTATCCATTTAATGAATCGAAGGAAACTTGATTTTCACCATGAACGACTCATCCTTATGGATAAAATCCAAATAGCCTCCATGTTTCTTCACAACATCATCTATAATCATCGTCCCGAGCCCTTCATGATTCCCTGTTTTCGTCGTATGCCCCTGACTCACATAAAGTTTATCTAGGATGTGAGGCGGAATCACCAATGAGTCATTTTTACAGATCAATATGTACAATCCGCTTCTCTTATAGAATTGTAATGAGAGCCCTGCCTGCTTCCCTTTACTTTGCTGATACTCTTCACAGCCATCCAGGCTGTTTGACAAGAGATTTCCGAGAAGGCTAACGATATCCTTGTCTGATAACGGGAGAGTGGAAATAGGCGTATCAAGATCATAGATTATATCGATTCCCAACTTCCTTCCTTTTTTGTACATGGTATGAAGAATGCCGGCGACGCTGCCTTTTTCTCCTTTTATGGACAGGTTCGTTTCTTCATATCCGTCCACCAAATCATCCAGATATGTTTTTGCTTCTTTTACCTCGGAATGTTCCAGCATGAAATGAAGAGCTGAGATATGTTTGAGGAAGTCATGCCGTTCACTGCGGACCATCCTGAAGGTTTCATTCAGCTTTTTTTGTTCTTCTTCGAACTGCTTGACGGACTGAGTCAACCCGGAAATCTTTTTGGATCCAGCTAATCTAATAACTTCAAATCCTATAAAAATTGTAAAAAGGGCACCGTATATGGGTGCGGGTTCCGTCCCAAGATAAACAGCTGCGATGACACACTGCCAAATGAAAATACTGTAGTTCCACCGAGCACCCAGCCCCGATAGTGATACCCGGATGTTTCGATAAAGAAGAAATGTGACGGACAAGATAACGAGAATACTAATCAAATAATGAAGCTCGACCTGAAATCCCCTAACGAAAAAATGTAAATGAATAAAGCTGAATATGGCGAAATAAGTCCAATACCAAAGATTCTGATGCTTCAACGCTCTACCACCTTTTAAAAGTAATGTTGTTGCAGGTAGTCGACCTTTTCCTTTGTGATCATTGCTTGTGTCTCCATGCCTTCAAACCTGATGATGTACGAGTTCTTGGTATAGAGTGAAAAGTTCTTTACATAGTGGATATTGATGATGAATGAACGGTGAGAGCGGATGAAATCACGTTCCCTCAGCTCGCCTTCGAGTTCATTGAGTGTTAAGTATGTCTTGATTTCCCCGTCTTTTGTATGTATGGTGGTCGACCTTCCAGACCGTTCGATAAAGACGATATCTTTTTTCTGTACGATGTGGATGTCGTTTTTCTGTTTAAGATATAACCTTCCCTTCATTTCGGCTGATTTCGTTTTCTCTTTCAGCCGTTCAATCGAACCGATCAGCCGATCCTTCCCATAAGGCTTCATAATATAATCGTGAACATTCAGCTCGAACGCATGGACCGCGTACCCGCTGTTGGCGGTTACGAAGATAACGGAAATATTCAATGCATGGGAATGGATGATATCAGCCAGTTCATAACCGGAAAGATTCGGCATCTCGATGTCCGCGATCAACACGTCCACCGTTTCCCTTTTGATCTGTTCATAGGCTTCTTCCGCGGATGTCGTCGAAAAAATAATTTCAACTCCTGGCATCCCTGACACGATTCCATTCAATTTATCCAAATCAATCAGCCGGTCATCAACCAATCCAATCTTCATTTCATTCAGCCTTTCATGTACATAAAGATAAAATATTCCAATTAAGGATACATTTATCTTACCACGTTTTCAGCCGGATTTGACCTTTTCGCGACATGAAATGGAATATTCACGACAAAAGGGCAGATTCCTCCACAGATTGTTTGTAAGATAATGACAAGAATACAAAAACACGAGGTGGATGGAATGATTGAAATTCAAGAAGTGACAAAGCAGTTTAAAGATAAAAAGAATTATGTAACTGCACTGAAACACGTATCTTTTTCAGTGAAGGAAGGGGAGGTCGTCGGCCTGCT
This sequence comes from Rossellomorea sp. NS-SX7, assembly GCF_052828565.1. Classification (NCBI taxonomy): domain Bacteria; kingdom Bacillati; phylum Bacillota; class Bacilli; order Caryophanales; family Bacillaceae; genus Rossellomorea; species Rossellomorea sp. NS-SX7. Next base: position 704,696 of record NZ_CM128249.1, read on the forward strand.
CGGGGAAAATGGCGCCGGGAAAACAACGCTGCTCCGAACGATTGCCACTCTCCTGACTCCGACTGAAGGAACGGTGACGGTTTCTGGATATGACACTGTCAAGAGCCCGAACGAGATCAAAAAGCAGATCGGTGTTTTATTTGGCGGTGAAACCGGTCTGTATGAACGGTTGACAGCACGTGAGAATCTGGAATACTTCGCAAGCTTATACGGGATGGGAAAACACGATACGAAGGTCAGGATCGATGAACTCGCTCGAATGCTCGGGATGAGGGACTATCTTGACCGGAAAGTGGGGGGCTTCTCAAAAGGGATGAGACAAAAAGTCGCCATCTCGAGGACGCTGATTCATAATCCGGATATCATCCTGTTCGATGAACCCACCACAGGGCTTGATATCACCTCTTCCAATGTATTCAGGCAGCTTGTTCATCAGCTGAAGAGGGAAGGGAGGACGATCATCTTCTCGAGTCACATCATGGAGGAAGTAGCGATGCTTTGCAGCAAGGTGGCGATGATTCATAAAGGGGAGCTCATCTATGATGGGGATATCGAAGAGCTCTATAAAAATGAAAAAAGCCGGGATTTGAATTATATCTTTATGAGTAAGCTTGTCAGGGGGAATGAGCACTATGCTTCGTAGAATCTATTTGAAAGAAATGAAAGACAGTTTCCGGGACAGGAGGACATTATTCCTGATCGTTCTCCTTCCGATTCTGATGATGAGCGGATTGACTTTTTTCTATGAAAATATGCTGAACGATGATAACGGTGAAACGTATACGCTGGCGGTCAATCAGGATGCCGACGAAGAAGTCCTTGCAAGACTCGCATCTTATGAAAGTGTAGAAATCGATAAAACGTCCGATCCCGCAAAGATGGTCAGTGACGGGGATGCCGTTGCTGCTATGATTGTAAGCCCGGATTTCATGGTGAGAGTGAATGGAGGCGAAAAGGCGGATGTTACTTTAATGGGAGACTCATTCAGTCAAAAGTCCTCAAGCTTACTCACCATCGTTACAAATGAGCTGACATCTCTTGAAAAGGAAGTCACTGCACAGCGGTTGGAAGCAGAGGGAACCGACATCTCCCTTATTCAGCCTTTTACCATCAATCAGGAAGAACTATCTGAAGATATCAGTGTGAACATGCTGGCATTACTTGTTCCGTTGATTCTGTCGATCGCCATTGGTATAGGGGCAAGTCCTTCTGCAGTGGAGTTTTTTGCAGGGGAAAAAGAGAAGAAGACGATGGAAGCCTTATTGATGACACCCGTCAATCGGTCGACCCTCGTGATGGCGAAGTGGCTGGCCATCTCAAGCTTGAGCACACTCATGGGCTTCATCACTTTACTGGTCATGATGGTAGAAATCACTTTATTCACAGAGAAATTGAAGAGCGCGATTTCATTCGGGGAGAATCTTTACTTGATTGCAGGTCTTTCTTTAATCGTCATCCTTGTTTATGCGGTCTTCAATTCTTCTCTTTTAATGATTACCAGCATCATGGGGAAAACCGTAAAAGAAGCACAAAGCTACTATACGCCGATTTCAATGCTGGCTATCTTTCCCGGTATGATCATCAGCAGCCTGGGAGTGAACGAACTAGAAATCCATCACTTTGCCATCCCGATTTTGAATCTATTCAGCCAGATGAAAGAGCTGCTGTTTGGAATTGTCGATTATCAGCATCTGGCGATCACGATTTCCAGCAACTTGATTGTAATGCTAGTGATCTTTGTCATCGGGCGGATTCTGTTTATGAAGGATAAGTGGGTCTTAAATTAAGGGTAGATCGGGGAGTGGTATCGCGGTTCACCTTATGGTCGGGAAAGGAAGGTCAGTATGAAAACAGGGACGAAAATAGCTCTTTTTACGGCACTATTCGTATTAGTCGGTTTTCCGATTATCTTCATCGTCATTTCCGTGTCGACTGGTGACTGGAAGTATCTATTATACAGTCTGCCTGGTTCGTTTACGGCAGGATTTACCGGTCTTATTTTGACTCTAAAGGAAATCAGGAAAGAGCGTGATAGTGCAGAGAGATAACTTTCGCTCTAAAAAACTTCTACTCTTTCCCTCTCCTTTTGTTATATAATCTTATAGAATTGAACTGTAAAATATATACAAAATCAACTGAAGAGGAGAAACTAAATGAAGTCGTCACCGGTATTAGGGAAAGAACGGATGATTACGCTCGATATCATCCGCGGTTTTGCATTATTTGGGATATTCCTGGTGAATATGCCGACGTTCCATTCACCCGATTTCATGAAATCGATGTATGGAATTCCTTTCGATTACAGTGGAGTCGACCATTGGATCGATGTGTTTTTTGCTTTGTTTGTCGACATGAAATTTTTCACGATCTTTTCTTTTCTGTTCGGGCTCGGATTTTATATTTTCATGACCAGAGCCGAGGAGAAGGGCCTCCGTATGAACAGGCTGTACCTGAGAAGGATCTTCGCCTTGTTGCTTTTCGGAGTGGCGCATCTGATTCTGCTTTGGTTCGGGGATATCCTTCATACGTATGCCGTCGCAGGTTTACTGCTTCTTTTCTTCTATAAAAGAAAGATCAAGACGATGATCATCTGGGCGTTCAGTCTCTTGTTTGTCATCAATGCATTATTCAGCCTGATGCTCCTGATTCCGGCAAGTTTTCTTGAAGAAACGGAATCAGCATCGGCCGCAAGCATGCTGTACGGCAGTATGGAAGATTATTTGCATGTGTATGAACATGGCAATTACATCGAGTGGGTATCCTACCGGCTTGGAACAGAAGTGCCTGCCATGCTGGCAAATCTGATTCCTGCCATGTTCCCGGTGCTCGCGATGTTCCTGTTCGGATTGGCAGCTGGAAAAGCCGGCATTTTCCGTGACGTGGAAAAGCATGTCTCGTTCATTAAGAAAGTCCGCACCCTTTCCCTCGTGATCAGTATTCCTTTGGTTGTCGTTCTGGCCATGTACATGACGAAGGTATGGAATCTAGGGGTGAAACAGGAATTTGTCGTACAGGTGTTCACAAGCTTGAGCGGGTTGACTCTATGCTTCTTTTACATTTCATCCCTCACGCTTTTGTTGAGAAAAGAGAAGTGGCAGCATACGCTTCGTCCACTTGGATACACTGGTCAGATGGCGCTGACCAATTATCTCATGCAGACGATTCTGTCAGTTGGACTATTTGTAGGGTTGGGTTTTTATGGAGATGTAAGCCTATGGCTTGGAACGGTGATTTGTCTTGTCATCTTCTCTCTCCAAATGGTTTTCAGCACATGGTGGCTGAAGAAATTCAGGTTCGGTCCATTCGAGTGGCTGTGGAGATCTTTCACGTACCTTCGATTCCAGCCGATGGCGAAACAAGATGAATCGGTAGATAATGGGAAAGAAAGAGCCGTTTAAACGGTGTACTGCAGGGAGTCGCTGATTATTTAAATGATTTCCTATCGTCCAAAACGAATTTCCGTAAAATAAAGTTTGCTATTTCATTCAATACCTGTTAGTCTAAGGGAGAATTATTTTTGTTCGGTCTGTAAGGAATGAAAGTATTTAAACTTTTCGCCTTTGATATCTAATTGAGCAATAATAGTAATAAATTGTGGAACGATCCACACAGGAGGAAACAATTATGCAACAAGGTACAGTAAAATGGTTTAACGCAGAAAAAGGTTTCGGTTTCATCGAAATCGAAGGTGGAGAAGATGTATTCGTACATTTCTCAGCTATCCAAGGCGAAGGTTTCAAAACTTTAGAAGAAGGTCAAACTGTTACATTTGACACTGAGCAAGGTCAACGTGGACTTCAAGCGACTAACGTCGTTAAAGCATAATAACTTTTGCTGGAAAAGGACTCTCATTCGAGGGTCCTTTTTTTATTTGCTAAAATATGACACCTTGTCAATACTGATGGAGTCTATATCATAGCCTCAGTGGTACACAATAATAAGAACAAATCAGGCTCAAGCCCTTTTTTTAAAAAAATAAATCAAAATGATTGACTATGATCGATTACAGTTGTAAACTCTAAGTATAAGTTGATTACAAGTGTAAACGAAATTGGAGGTGACACCCTTGCCCAATGAAGAAAAGCCGGAGATTACGGATTCCGAATGGGAAGTGATGCGGGTCGTATGGGCTCTTGAAGAAGTGACCAGCAAGGAAATCAGTAAAGTCCTTGAAGACAAAAGAGATTGGAAGCCGGCGACGACCAAGACGTTTATTGGGAGACTGGTCAAAAAAGGCATGCTTCATACAAAAAAGGTCGGCAACCGGTTTATCTACACCGCTGCTGTCAGTGAGGAAGAAAGTCTTAAAACATTGAAGGAAGGACTGTTTCATCATATTTGCAGCCGTGCAGTCGGCAAGATGATTGCCGATCTCATCGGAGATGCAACCCTTAGTCATGACGATATCGCGATGCTCGAGGAAGTTTTACAAACCAAGAAAAATGACGCTGTCGACGAGGTCGCATGCAATTGCGTCCCTGGCCAGTGCACCTGTAAGAAAGATCACGGCATGAACTGCCAGCATTAATAAAAGATTCTTTGAGTAATGATAGGTTCCATCAATCTAAACTGACATTTGGCTAGTTTGATTTTTAGCTAGTTCCAGCGGTTGATTGGAGTGGAAGACGAAGACTCCTGCGGGAGAAGTGGCCAATGTGAGACCCCGCAGGCAAAGCCGAGGAGGCTCACGGGTCACCCGCGGAAAGCGAAGTCTTCCACGGAAATCAACAGCGGTGTCCAAAATTCAACCAAAATTAAGGAGTGTTCAAACATGGAAAAAACATTATTAAAAGTAACAGGAATGACTTGTGGTAATTGCGTGAAGAAAGTAGAAACGACACTTTATGGACTGGATGGAGTGGAAAAAGCAAAAGTCGATCTTGAGAATGCATCGGCTAAAGTGAAGTATGACGAAACGAAGCAATCCCCCGAAAGCTTAAGCAAAGCAGTCACTGAAGCTGGATACGAATCAGAACCAATCAAATAAGAAAAGGTGGTCTCACACGATGACAGAAAAAACATTAAGCATCGAAGGGATGACATGTGCGTCGTGTTCGCAGGCAGTGGAAAAAGCGACCGGGAAACTGATGGGCGTTCAGGAAGCCAGTGTAAATCTGGCCACTGAAAAAATGAAGGTTAGATTTGATGAAAATCAAATCACGTTGAAAGAAATAAAGGACGCTGTGGATGATGCGGGCTATAAAGCCGTCACGGAAATGGAAAAGAAAACATTCACCGTCTCCGGCATGACCTGCGCTTCATGTGTACAGTCTGTTGAAAAGGCGACCGGAAAACTCCAGGGAGTGAAAGAATCAAACGTCAACATGGCAACGGAAAAAATGGTAATCGAATATGATCCGTCCATGGTCACAGTGTCCGACATCAGAAAAGCGGTATCCGATGCCGGATATGAAGCAGAGGAAGATGTCGATGCAGGCGATACGGTCGATGAGGACAGAGAAAAGAAAGAACAGCATATCAAGCATATGTGGAAACGTTTCTGGGTATCAGCTATCTTCACGGTTCCGCTTCTGCTCGTTTCAATGGGCCATATGTTCGGTATGCCGCTGCCGGATGCCATCGATCCGATGATGAACCCGACAGGATTTGCACTCATTCAGCTCGTCCTGACCATTCCTGTCATGGTGATGGGGAAGCCATTTTTCACTGTGGGATTCAAGACGCTGATCAAGCGGCATCCCAATATGGATTCCCTGGTGGCGCTGGGTACTAGTGCAGCTTTTGTATACAGCGTGATTGCCTCCATATTCATCGTACTTGGAAATGAAAGCTACGCGCAGGACCTCTATTATGAGTCCGCAGCGGTCATCCTGACACTCATTACATTGGGTAAATATTTCGAAGCCCTTTCAAAAGGGAAAACGTCCGAAGCGATCAAGAAGCTGATGGGGCTTGCCCCTAAAACAGCGACCGTCGTCAGGGACGGGAAAGAAGCTGAAATCTCGATTGAAGAAGTGGAAGTCGGCGACATCATCATTGTCAAACCCGGTGAAAAGCTGCCGGTAGATGGTGTAGTAGTGGAAGGGAAGACTTCCGTGGACGAATCGATGCTGACAGGTGAAAGCATCCCGGTTGAAAAAGAAGCCGGTGCATCTGTCATCGGGGCCAGTATCAATAAAAACGGAACGATTCGTTACGAAGCTACAAAGGTAGGAAAGGATACCGCCTTATCCCAGATCATCAAGCTCGTAGAGGAAGCACAGGGTTCCAAAGCCCCGATTGCAAAAATGGCGGACGTCATTTCCGGTTATTTCGTGCCAATCGTGATTGTGCTGGCGATCCTCTCAGGTTTCGCCTGGTACTTCGGCGGGGAATCAGGTCTCTTCGCATTCACCATCGCCATATCGATATTGGTCATCGCCTGCCCTTGCGCACTCGGACTTGCAACACCGACCGCGATCATGGTCGGTACCGGAAAGGGTGCTGAAAACGGCGTCTTGATCAAAAGCGGAGGAGCACTCGAAACGACGCATAAAATAGATACAATCGTGTTTGATAAAACGGGTACGATCACGGAAGGGAAGCCGGTCGTGACCGATATTGTGACGGTTGACGGCATCTCCGAAGAAGAACTCCTGATCCTTGCCGCTTCAGCAGAAAAAGGATCTGAGCATCCACTAGGTGAAGCGATCGTCAGGGCTGCGGAGGAAAAGGAACTTTCCCTTCTAAAAACAGAATTCTTTGACGCCATCACAGGTCAGGGACTCGAAGTGACGATCGATGGGAAAGACCTGCTGCTTGGTAACCGCAAACTCATGGAAGAAAATGATGTTGAGATGGGAGACTTGGAGGATACTTCAGACCGCCTGGCATCAGAAGGTAAAACGCCGATGTATATTGCGATCGAAGAAGAAATCGCAGGCATCATCGCGGTTGCAGACACGGTCAAGGAAACAAGCTTCAAAGCGATTGAAAAGCTTCATAAAATGGGTATCGAAGTTGCCATGATCACAGGAGACAACAAACGTACGGCAGAAGCAATCGCGGAACAGGTCGGAATCGACCGCGTCCTCAGTGAAGTGCTGCCTGAAGATAAAGCGAATGAAGTCAAAAAGCTTCAGGAAGAAGGCAGAAAAGTCGCCATGGTCGGTGACGGCATCAACGACGCACCTGCCCTTGCACAGGCCGATATCGGGATCGCCATCGGCTCCGGGACGGATGTGGCAATGGAATCAGCCGATATCGTCCTCATGAGAAGCGACCTGATGGATGTCCCCACGGCTGTCGAGCTAAGTAAAGCGACGATCCGGAACATCAAACAGAATCTATTCTGGGCATTCGCCTATAACATCCTGGGGATCCCGATTGCAATGGGCGTACTCTACCTATTCGGAGGGCCGCTTTTGAATCCGATGATCGCAGGTGCTGCGATGAGTTTCAGTTCCGTATCGGTATTGCTCAATGCCCTCCGTCTGAAAGGATTCAAACCATCCAGCACGTAAGGAGTGATGAAGACGATGAATAAGGACTTGATCTTGGAACTATATACACGGCCTACCTGCTCCGACTGCCAGGCTGCTAAAGAATATTTGGCGGAGCACAACATCGATTACGTTCATAAAGACGTCGCTGATGATGAATCAATAGAAGAAGAACTGAAAGAACTAGCCGGCTCCCGCATCGTCCCATCTTTTGCTTTTTATAAAAAAGGACTGCTTGGTAAGAAAAAGCTAGTGAAAAATTTGATCGGGTTTGAGAATAATAGGGAAGAAATTGAACAATTAGTAGCCGATATCAAGGAATGAGAGGTGGCCTCCAACTGGATTGGAGGCCATTTTTTTAATGGGGAGTTACTAATGCCATTCTGGGCTTCTATGCAAAATAGCTTCCTGCTGATGGAAGTGTCATTGGAATAGTGGAAATTCGACAAGAGGCACGTATTTTTAGGAAAGTGGCTTGAATTTCGAAAAAGTGGAACGTAAATTTTAAAAGTGGCACGTATATTTAGAAAGTGGAACGAATATATGGAAATCTGGCTTATAAATTAAACGAGAAGTGAATTGTACTGCGAAAACAAGCTTTAATTAACCTCAAAATGCCTTTATATGGCATACTGAAGACTAAAATACTGCAATTCAATCCTTACCAGGCGAATAAAGGAGCGATTTGCCCTCATTCAACAAGGTTATCTGCATCCGGACTCCACAACTCTTTTTCTCTTATTATGAAACTATTCTCCATACTCATCCGTATAAGTAGGTAGAACACACTAACGAGGAGGATCTCATGAAGAAATTACTTGGACTTGGATCAGCGGTACTTCTGACAATCGGACTGACTGCATGCGGAACGACAACGAGCGGAAAAGATGTGGAAGAAATCATCAATTCTTCTATTTCTGCGTCAGAAAAGCTGAAAAGCTTTCACGTGAAGATGGAGATGGAGCAGGATATCATTCCGGAGGCTGAGGATGCGGGAAAAGTGACACAGTCGTCCATTATTGAAATGGATTATGTGACGGATCCGCTCGGCATGTATCAGACGACAGAGATGACCATGATGGGGATGCCGATTGAAGCGGAAACCTATTTTACAGAAGAGGGGCTTTACACGAAGGATTCAATGAGTAAACAATGGCAGTCTGCACCGAAGGAACTGTCGGATTCCTTCGTGGAAATGAGCAAGAATCAAGCGGATGTAACTGAGCAGCTCAAGCAATTAAAGGAATATACCAAAGATGTGAAAGTAGAAGAAAAAGAGGATCATTACCTGATCTCTTTCTCAGCTTCCGGTGAAGAATATCAACGTTTAGTAGAAGAGACGGTAGAATCTACGATGCCAGAAGGAATCATGCCGAAAGAACTGCTGGAAGGCTTGAAAGTGAACAAATTGAGCTATACCTATGAAATCGACAAGAAGACATATCACCCCATGAATTTTACAGTCGATATGGATTTTAATATGGAGATCGAAGGCGAGAAGATACAATCACTTCAGAAGATGAAGGGAAGCTACTCGAAAATCAATGAGATTGATGAAATCAAAATTCCTGCGGACGTAAAAGAGAGTGCTGTTGAAATTGATGAGTCAGCATTGCAGAGTGAATAATGGCTGAATGGCGTGTGGAGATCCACACGCTATTTTTATAAAAAAATATATTTCGAAATCGAGAGTTCCAATTTGTGATACAACGATAAAGCTAGTACGATAGTCTTATAAATAGAAGTTATGAGAAGTTTGGCTGGTGCCTGGATTGAAGGTAAAGGCATCTTAATATGAAAAGAGGATGAATACAATGCTAAGAACTGAAAAATCAGGATGTAAACTGGGAATGGAACCAGCACAGGTAGTGGCCGCGATTGAACGATCACTCGCGATGATTCAATTCGACCCAAACGGGAACGTCTTATGGGCGAATGAGAATTTTGCCAATACCGTTGTATATAGAGTAGATGAGATGCCGGGGATGATGCACAGGCAATTCTGTACACCCGGTTTCGCAGAAAGCCGGGAGTATCAGCAGCTTTGGAGAAACCTGCGGAACGGAAAAAGTTTTCAGGAAAAGATTCAGCGTGTGACAAAACAGGGGAAACTCATATGGCTTGAAGCTACATACACCCCGGTTTATGATGATGGGGGGAAGGTCATCGGCGTGGTGAAAGTAGCAACGGACATAACAGAGCGTGAGAATGCTGCCTTCAAGGTGGCCTCTGGATTGCAGAAAATGTCTGCGGAGCTCAGTGAAAAAGCAGAAGCTGGGATAGCGAGAAGTGAAGAGGCAAGCCTTGCCATAGGAAGGCTCGTGAAGGAGTCAGAAGAAAATCTTGAAATCATGGAAACTCTTAAATCCCAGGCAAAATCGATCGAAAGCATTGTGAAAACGATCAGGGAAATCGCAACGCAAACGAATCTCCTGGCATTGAATGCAGCCATCGAAGCGGCCCGAGCAGGGGAGCATGGGAGAGGATTCAATGTTGTTGCCGGAGAAGTAAGGAAGCTTGCCACCCGGGTGCAGGACTCCATCGGGGAAGTCAATGCCCGTATCGAGGGGATCACTGGCGAAATCAACAAAATCAGCGAAGGCACGATCCGCTCGCAGTCAGGGATTTCAAACAACCAGGCCATCAATGAACAAGCAGTGGCGGCTTTTAAAGAGATCGGAAGTGCTGCCCGCCAGCTTGATCAGCAGGCAAAGGATTTTCAACATATCCTATAAACGTACAAAGGCCTGTCCTCCATCGCGTTAAAGCGATGAGGAACGGGCCTTTAGTACGTTCATGGGGTCTGGGACGGACCTTCATGTGTGGTCAGATGTTCCGTCTGATGTCATGACCCCTTGACGGATTTACGTTCGATGAGTTCTGTCGTCAATTTATAATTCGGATCCACTTTTTCCTTTGACAGCACCTGGAAGATCAAGTGTACGGCAAGGGCACCTGCTTCGTACTTTGGCTGGCGCATGGTGGTAAGCGGGGGAGAGACGTATTCTGAAAGCTGGATATCATCGAATCCGATGATGGAAATATCATCAGGGACAGAGAGTTTCTTTTCATTCAGCGCCTGTAGACCGCCTATCGCCATTTCGTCATTCGCATAGAAGATGGCTTGCGGGACATCCTTTTGGGCGATGATCATCTTCGTTGCCTGATAGCCGCCTTCCCTTGTGAATCCGCCTGATACCTTCCATTTTGAACGGTATTCGATTCCATGCTTTTCAAGTGCGGACTGATAGCCTTTGAATCTGAGTTCATTGTCGTGAGAGTTGTAAGGTCCGCTGACGTACGCGATTTCACGGCTGCCTTTTTCTATCAGGTGCTCGGTCGCCATGAATGCACCGTGCTCGTTATCGACTTCTATTTGGACGACGTGTTCACTTTGTACGCTGCGGTCAAGAACTACAATCGGGAAACCTTCCCGTGCAGAGTCAAGAATTGTTTTGTCATCGATGTTATGAGCAAGGATGATGACGCCGTCCACACGTTTTTCCCTCAGGAATTTTATGGCGGTGGATTGAGCACCTCCAATTGAACTGCAGGCGATGAGATCATATCCGTTCGTCGAAGCCACATCCTGAACGCCTTTGATCAGTTCGGAATAGTAAGGACCCGACAAGTCGCTCAGAATCAGTGCGATCGTATTCGTGCTTGTCCGTTTAAGGTCGGAAGCGAGTCCGTTTTTCTGGTAATTCAATTCTTTTGCTGCGGCCAATACTTTCTGCCGGGTTTCCTCGCTGACCTTTGTGCTGTTGTTCAGCGCGTAGGAAGCGGTGGATACCGCGACGCCGGAAAGTTTAGCTACGTCTTTTATGGTTGCCATGTGTTCACATCCTCTTAAATAGGGCAAACCCTTATCGTTATCGTTGTCTTATACGTTTCATTATACATTTATTGGTGTGGTTTGAAAGCGTTTTAGTTGCTGATCAAATATACAGTCGCCTCGTATGGGCGTAATTTTGTTAACTCAGAAGGACGGCTCGCTGTGCCGGAATAGTTGCTGATCAGTATTTCGCAATTCCCGTCATCAAGACCTGTTGGCAGTTTGAATTCCGGTTGATGCGCATTGAAATTCGTAATGACTAGAAGCGTTTCATTCCCCAGCTTTCTCGTATAGGCGAATATTTCAGAATGATCTTCCAAGATCAGTTCATACTCCCCATACACGATGATGTCGTGTTCTTTTCTTAAGCGAATCAATTTTTTATAGTGATGGAAGATGGAATCTTCATCTTTCAGCGCATCTTCAGCGTTAATGTTCTTGTGATTCTCATTTACTTCGAGCCATGGTGTTCCGGTTGTGAAACCGCCGTGAAGACTCGGATTCCATTGGAAAGGCGTACGTGCATTGTCCCTCCCTTTTACATGGATTGATTTCATGACGTCTTCGTGGGGAGTGCCTTCTGAAATCTTCTCGTTATAAAAATTGATTGTTTCGATATCGCGGTAGTCCCGGATATCATCGAATACAATATTGGTCATCCCGATTTCTTCACCTTGATAGATATAAGGGGTTCCCTGCATCATGTGAAGGATGGTGGCGAGCATCTTGGCCGATTCTACGCGGTATTCGCGGTCATCTCCCCATCTCGAAACGATTCTTGGCTGATCATGATTATTCCAATACAAACTGTTCCAGCCTTGTCCGAATAAATCCGTCTGCCACTTACTGAGTGTTTCTTTTAAATCGCGCAGATCTAGTGGTTTCAATGCCCATTTCCCTTTTCCATCCACTTCATCCAGTGACATATGCTGAAAGGTGAAGACCATATCAAGTTCGTCCCGCCCGTCACCAGTATACAACTTGGCCGTTTCCGGAGTGGCGGAAGGCGTTTCACCGACGGTTATGGTCGGATAGTTAGAGAGAACCTCTCTATTCATTTCCTGAAGATAATCATGAAGCTTTGGTCCATCAGTCAGAATCTTCTCATCGATCTCTTTTCCTATCAAATCGATGACATCCATCCGGAAGCCGCTCACTCCTTTATCGAGCCAAAAGTTCATCATGTTATAGAGATGATCGCGGACTTCCTTGTTGTGAAGGTTCAGATCGGGTTGCTTTTTACTGAAAAGATGGAAGTAGTACTCACCGGTCGCCTCATCATATTCCCAGGCTGGCCCGCTGAATACGGATGTGATATCACTTGGTGGACCGTCCTTGCTTTCCCTCCAAACATAATAGTCACGATACGGATTGTCCTTCGATTTCCGAGATTCGATGAACCAGGAATGTTCATCGGATGTATGGTTGATGACAAGGTCCATCATGATGCGGATGTCCCGTTTGCCTGCTTCTTCAATCAGCTTTACCATGTCTTCCATCGTACCGAAATCACTCATGATTTCATAGTAATCACTGATATCATAACCGTTATCGTCATTCGGTGATTGATATACTGGACTGAGCCAGATGATATCAATCCCTAAAAATGCGAGATAATCAAGCTTTTCAATGATACCGGGGATATCCCCAATTCCGTCTCCGTTGTGATCATTGAAACTGCGCGGATAGATTTGATACACCGTTGAGCGGTGCCACCATTTATTTTTCATATGACCTCCTGATATGCTTTGGCTTTTGGTTGACTGATGGGGGAGGGGAGTGAGGGTGGTAAGCCAGCGCGTGCCAGGCACAAAAACCTCTGATTGTGCCTGGCACAAACTAGTTCTGCGGTGCCAGGCACAAAAACCTCTGATTGTGCCTGGCACAAACTAGTTCTGCGGTGCCAGGCACAAAAACCTCTGATTGTGCCTGGCACAAACTAGTTCTGCGGTGCCAGGCACAAAAACCTCTGATTGTGCCTGGCACAAACTAGTTCTGCGGTGCCAGGCACAAAAACCTCTGATTGTGCCTGGCACAAACTAGTTCTGCGGTGCCAGGCACAAAAACCTCTGATTGTGCCAGACACAAACCAGTTCTGCGGTGCTAGGCACAAACAGGTGGGATCGAGCCAGGCTCAAATCCCCCGATCGAGCCAGGCTCAGAATACACCAAATGGTGCCAGGCTCATCTCAACGAAAAGAAGCCCGCCACCATCCCGAAAGTGTGTGTACCAGGTACAAATCAAGGCTGATGTACCAGGTACAACCTGTTGATTCTGTACCAGGTACAAATCCTAAAGCCTGTACCAGGTACACAAAACCTCAAACCCCCACAAACCAAATCCTTATTTAATCCCCGACATCGTAAATCCTTCCACAATATACTTCTGGAAGAAGGAGAAGATGATGATGATCGGTATTACCATGAATGCAGCTCCGGCCATCTGAAGGCCGAAGTTATTCGCATACTGCCCTTGTAACAATGAAAGCCCGACTGACAACGTATATAGGCTCTCATCATTCGCGATGATCAGCGGCCATAAGAAGCTGTTCCATGCTCCGATGAAGGTCAGGATCCCCTGGACGGCGAAGATCGGTTTCGCAATCGGTACGATCAATCGGAAGAAGATATAGAATTCCCCGGCGCCATCAAGACGTGCAGCCTCAATAAGATCTGTCGGAATCGTCGTCATGAACTGTCTGAACAGGAAGATGCTGAAAGCAGCTGCCAGTCCAGGCAATACGATCCCTGTCATCGTATTCGTAAGACCCATTTCATTCAAAATCAAGTAAACGGGAATCATCGTTACCTGTGCAGGGATCATCATAGTTGCCAGCACGATGTAAAAGATTTTTTCTCTTCCCTTAAATTGATACTTTGCAAATCCATAGCCGGCCATTGCATTGAAGAACAACCCGACAAAGGAGAAGAGGACAATGATTAAGGTATTGCGCAGATAGACGCCGAAGTTCATGCTTTCAAACAGATTGACGTAGTTTTCGAGCGTTGGATTCTCAGGAATCAGCGTAGGCGGTATCTGAAGCACTTCGCTTTCCGGCTTGAATGAGCTTGAGATCATCCAGATGAAGGGGACGGATACGATGATTCCGCCAAGGATCAGCAGGATGATCACAAAGAGCCGTTCCATTTTAAATGTTTTCATAGTTTCAACCCCGATACTGGTATATTTGATAACTTAGTATTCTGTATCAGATTTTCTTATCTTAAATTGAACCAATGTAATGACGATTATGAACACGAACAGGATGAATGAACCTGCAGCTGCGTAACCGAATTCACTGAACTGGAATCCGCGCTGATAGATGAACAGTGCCATGGAAATCGTTCCATCCAGCGGTCCGCCATTTGTCATGACGAATGGCTCTTCGAAGAATTGGAGCCAGCCGATCAGCGTCGTGACGGTTACGAAGAAGGTAGCATAGCGCAGTAATGGGATCGTGACATTCCACAGTACCTGCCAGCGATTGGCCCCGTCCATTTCTGCCGCTTCATAATACGATTTAGGGATGCCCTGAAGTGCAGCGAGAAAGATGATCATGTTGATCCCGATCCCCTTCCATACAGCTAAAACAATCAACGATAGCTTGGCGATCGTTGGCTCTCCTAACCAAGGAATTTTCTCGACATCCAGTAAAGATAGTAAGTAATTGAATAATCCATACTCCGTGTTATAAAGGAATCCCCAGATGACTGCCACTGCGATGATGTTCGTGATCGAAGGCATGTAATACACACCGCGGAAGACAGTGAACAGCTTGCTTGTCCCGTAATTAAGGAGAAGCGCAATCCCTAATGAGAAAACAATGACGAGGGGAACCCCGATGAGGACATAAAAAAACGTATTAAAAATCGATTTGTGAAACAGTTCATCCGAAACCAATGCAGAGTAGTTTTCCAGTCCGACGAAGTTCACGTTTGACCAATTGGCCAGTCCCGCCAAATCCAGATCCGTAAAGCTGATCAGGAAGGCCACTATGATTGGAACAATACTGAAGACAGCTAAAATGATAACTGCAGGAGCAATAAACACGTAAGGATGTTTATTTGATTTGAGGCTTTTTAATCCATTGCTCATGATATCCCACCTAACTAAACACCGCGTAAGGGTTATTTTAAAAATGGAGTTCAGGCAATCCTCGTTTAGAGGATTGCCTGTAACTCCAACTTACTTCCTTATAATAGCGAATGCTTTTCTAGTATTTAATCTATTCAACAATCTCATTTGCTTTTTTATTGAACTGCTCTAGTTCTTTATCGATATCTGCATCGCCGACAGTGATTCTTTCAATGGAAGAAAGGAATTCCTGAGCGATTTTTTCAAATTCTTTGATTTGCGGTGATGCTTTCGTGTTTTCAAGCTGTTTACCGAAAACAGATAGTAATGGATCTTCTTTCAGCTTAGGCTCTTCCCAAGCTTCTGTACGTGAAGGAAGTGTATTGGAAACTTCCAGCCATTCCATTTGTGTTTCCACTTTATTCATATATGAGATGAATTTGAGTGATTCATCGACATTTTCAGAGTTGTGGAAGATCGATAGGTTCGATCCACCCATGCTTGATGCATTTGTTTCTTTCTTCGGCATTTCTGCTACCGCCCATTTGCCTTCAAGGTCAGGTGCCTGGTCGTTGATGATGTTAATCATCCATGGACCACTGAAGAACATAGGTTTCGAACCGCTCTTGAATGCCTGTACGATATCGATTCCTTCAGCAGTCGGGCTTAATCCTTCTTTGAAGAAGCTTGCATAGTACTCGATCGCTCCCTTGAATTCAGGGCTGTCAAAATTCATTTTGTCCTTGCCTTCGAACTCGTATCCATTTTGCCAAGCAAAGATGAATGGAGTGATTTGGTCGTTGCGGTCGATATCAAGACCGTACATGTCGTCTCCGCGTGCGTTCAGCTTTTCAGCTGCATCTTTCAATTCATCCCATGTAGCAGGAGCTTTATCGTATCCGGCTTCTTTCAATAAATCTGTGCGATAGTAAAGGACGCGTGTATCGATGTACCAAGGGACACCGACTATTTTGTCGTCATACTTCATGGATGTAACAGAACCTTCGAAGAAATTCTCAGGTTTGAATTCAGGATAATCTTCTAAATATGGTTTCAGGTCAAGCAATGCTCCGGCATCTGCGAATTCAGGCACCCAGGTTGTCCCTAATTGAAGGACGTCCGGGCCGTTTCCAGAAGCGACTGCTGTCAGTAGTTTATCATGGGCGTTGCCCCAAGGGATTGCTTGTACTTTAACGGTGATGTCTTTGTTTTCTTCTTCAAATTTTGATGCCATTTCTTTCAGCTTTTTACCTTCTTCCCCCATTGCCCAGACGGTGATTTCTTTTTTACCGTCCTTTGATTCACCGCCGCCACCGCATGCTGCTAAAACAGTGGATAGTGCCATCATAGCGACTAATAAAAGTGTCCATGATTTCTTTCTCATTCTCCCATCTCCATTCTATTCTTATTGTTTTTTTAAAAAGTGGCCTGTTAAACGCCGCTATTGATTTCTGTGCAAGACTTCGCTTTCCGCGGGTGACCCGTGAGCCTCCTCGGTCGTACCTCCCTGCGGGGTCTCACATTAGTCACTTCTCCCGCAAGAGTCTTCGTCTTGCACTCCAATCAACCGCTGGAATTGCCCGAAATAAACATTGAACTTTAACATAGCCTTAAAAATAGTGAAGCGTTGCCTGAATGATTCCAAAAATGAAAATTTAGAAATCACTCAAACGTTATTGAAACGTTTCGATGACTATATTATAATCAAACATGAATCCGCTTTCAACCACTTTTTTAAAAATTGTGCATTGGTAAGATCCAATCCCTTTATTATGGCGTTGGAACATGCATAAACCCTTATTAATAGATGATTTTGGTAATTTTACGGGATGGAAGTCTTTGTTGACTATCAGCTGGATTACCCTTATAATTCGACTCAACTGTTAATTGAAACGTTTCACTAAATAAAAAAACGACACGATCAAATCCTAATCCTGGAGGTTCCAGTATGAATGAACACAATCTAACTTCATTAGTAAATGAAATGACATTGGATGAAAAAATTGCACAGCTGACTCAGCTCGCCACTCCATTTTTCAAAGGGGCAAGTGATGGAGGGCAGATCACCGGTCCGATGGCCGATATGGGAATCACCGATGACATGATCGAAAACACCGGATCGGTACTCGGAGCATCCGGAGCGAAAGAAGTGAAGAACATCCAGCGAAAACATATTGAAGATAACAGGTTGGGCATTCCTTTATTAGTGATGTCTGATATCGTGCACGGTTATAAGACGATTTTTCCTGTACCGCTGGCAATCGGCTGTTCCTGGGATATGGAATTGGCAGAGAAAAGTGCACAAATAGCGGCAAAAGAAGCATCGGCATCCGGTGTACATGTTACATTTGCCCCGATGGTCGATCTTGTCCGTGATCCTCGCTGGGGAAGAGTGATGGAATCGACAGGGGAGGATCCTTATTTAAATAGTCAGTTTGCGAGAGCATTTGTGCGAGGCTTCCAAGGAAATGACCTGACAAATGAAACGGATCGGGTCGCAGCCTGCGTGAAGCACTTCGCAGCATACGGGGCACCGGAAGGCGGGCGTGATTACAACACGGTCGACATGTCTGAACGGGAGCTTCGTGAAAATTATCTGCCTGCTTATGAAGCGGCGCTTGATGAAGGCTGCGAAATGGTAATGACGGCGTTCAATACCGTATTTGGAATCCCTGCAACAGGGAATAAGAAGCTGATGCGTTCAATTCTTCGTGAAGAAATGGGATTTGACGGCGTTCTGATTTCAGACTGGGGAGCAGTGAAGGAAATGATTCCTCACGGCGTTGCCGAGGATGAAAAGGAAGCTGCATTAAAGGCCCTTACAGCTGGAGTTGACATCGAAATGATGACCTCCACTTATGTAAAATACTTAAAAACATTGATCGATGAACAAGCAGTCGATGTGTCACTCATTGATGAAGCGGTTTTACGGATATTGACTCTGAAAGAGAAACTTGGACTATTTGAAAATCCATATCGCGGAGCGGATGAGGAGCTTGAGAAAGAGGTCGTCATGAGTGCTTCACACCGTGAAGCTGCGAGGGAACTGGCTGCTAAATCAGCAGTATTGCTGAAAAATGAAGGCGTTTTACCACTTAAGAAAGAACAGAAAATCGCACTGATCGGTCCTTTTGCAGAAAACGGGGACATCCTCGGACCGTGGTCGTGGCTTGGTTCAAAGGAAGACGCCGTAACGGTGAAGGAAGGATTTTTACAAAAAATCGATCCTTCTCAGCTGACCGTTGCAAAAGGCAGTGACACTGAAGCGATCACTGAGGAACAAATACAGGAAGCGCTGGAAGCGGCAAAAGACGCGGATGTGATCGTCCTCGCACTCGGCGAGGATTCGGAAATGAGCGGTGAAGCAGGCTGCCGCGCTGATATTAAACTCCTCGGGGCGCAGCTCGAATTGATCCAGCGCATCAAAGAGCTTGGCAAGCAGACCGTCTCTGTCTTATTCAACGGACGCCCGCTCGATCTTCACGGTGTGTGGGACGAAACGGATGCCGTACTCGAAGCATGGTATCCGGGAACGGAAGGCGGAGCGGCGGTGGCCGACATCTTATATGGAGACCAAAATCCATCCGGGCGACTGACGATGTCATTCCCCTACAGTTCAGGTCAGATTCCGGTTTACTATAATCACTTCAATACAGGACGTCCCAAAGGGGCGCCTGATGCACAGGAACGCTATGTATCGCAATACCTGGATATTCCGAACAGTCCTCTGTTTCCGTTCGGATTCGGTTTAAGTTATACAGAATTTACTTACAGCAGCATGACAATCTCGAGTGGAAAAATGACCTGCGATGATTCACTGGAGATCTCCGTTACAGTGACCAACACTGGAAGAGTTGCCGGTGAAGAGGTCGTTCAATTGTATGTGCGGGATGTTAGCGGGGAAGTGGTCCGTCCGCTGAAAGAACTAAAAGGTTTTGAAAAAATCAGCCTGCAGCCCGGAGAATCGAAGGAAGTGACCTTCACCCTTACAGAGGAAAAGCTGCGTTATCACCATTCCGATCTTTCGTTTACAAGCGATCCGGGAACATTCATCGCCTATATCGGTGGAAACAGTAAAGAAGTCATGGAGAAATCATTCACACTAGAAAAATAGAGAATCGAGGGGAAAGAAATGAATTC
This sequence comes from Rossellomorea sp. NS-SX7, assembly GCF_052828565.1. NCBI lineage: Bacteria > Bacillati > Bacillota > Bacilli > Caryophanales > Bacillaceae > Rossellomorea > Rossellomorea sp. NS-SX7. Next base: position 724,188 of record NZ_CM128249.1, read on the forward strand.
AAACGTTGTACTGACATCAGGAGAACTGACATTTACCTTTTTACCACGCGGCGACTTGTTTGCTGTTACTCATAAGAGCATCATGATCAACGGACTGTTCACCAATCCGATCGATGGTTCATTGAATAATCTATTTCTGCGAATCCACGGGACGGACGGGATCAAGTACGTACCGATGGTCGGGATAAAATCTGATAGCAAAGTGGAGTGGGCTGAATCACAAGTCAAGTGGAGCGGTTCCTTCGAAGGCGTTTCTTATGAAGTCATCTTCACGTTGACTGAGAAAGGGGTCTGGTTCTGGGATATCGCGGTCAACGGGAAAGAGGTTGAAGTTGATGTGATTTACGGACAGGACCTGGGTCTTGCAGATAAAGGAGCAGTCCGCTCCAACGAAGCCTACATGTCCCAGTATGTCGATCATCGTGTTTTTGAAAGTAATGAGAAAGGCTATGTCGTCTGCTCCAGGCAAAATCAGCCGCAGTCAAGCGGTTTCCCTTATATGCAGCAGGGATCCCTGGGGAAAGCAGAAGGCTATTCCACTGACGGCTTCCAATTCTTCGGATTATCCTATAAAGAAAGTGATGAGCCGGAAATTTTAACAAAAGAGACGCTGGCGAATGATGTGTATCAGTATGAATTCGCCTACACCGCTCTCAAGTCCCCGAAGGTCGTACTGCATGGGGAAGAGCGCTTTACGTTCTATGGGGTGTTCAAAGAAAATCATGCGGAAGCAATCGAAGCGTTGGAATATCAAGAAGACATTGCAGCGGCATGGGAAGAAGCCCGCGGGATCGTTTCCACATTCAGAGGTTCTGCTGAAACCGTTCGCTTAAAACCTGAAATCGGCAGGCCGCTGAACACTCTTTCGATGACCGAAAGCGAAGTGGAGGAACTGTTTGCAGAACGTCATAATCTGGAGCGTGAAGGTGACCGTCTGCTATCGTTCTTCACGGATACGCATGAGCATGTTGTTCTGAAAGAGAAGGAATTGATGGTGGAAAGACCTCACGGGCATATTTTGATGTCGGGTGAAAACCACCGCCTGAAGGAAAACACAATCACGACCACTTCATTCATGTACGGATTATTCAACTCGCAGCTCGTTGTCGGGAATACTTCTTTTAATAAATTGATGACAAACCAGCGCAGCCATTTGAACGTCATGAAGACATCAGGTCAGCGCATTTATGTAGAGGTGGACGGTGAGTACCGCTTACTGACGATGCCTTCGATGTTCGAGCTTGGCTTCAATTATGCACGCTGGTACTACAAGACAGAAGACGATACGATCATTGTGACGAATTATACCGTGGTCGATTCACCTGAAGTGCAGTTGAATGTAAAATCAGAGAATGGCAACGCCTATCGTTATCTCGTGACGAACCAGGTGACGATGAATAACAATGAATATGAAAGAGGATTCCACTTGAAGCAGGAAGGTGACGTTCTTACCATCACTGCCGATCGGGAATCGGACAGCAGTTCCACGTTCCCTCATTTATGTTACCGGATGAAAGTCGACGGTGCGACGGTCGAGGTCGGCCGAGAAGAGAAGCTTGCAGAAAATGTAGAAGAAGGTTCAGCTTCCCTGGTCGTGCTGGATGTCACAGCTTCTGCGGAATGGAATCTGACCGTACAAGGGCTTTTGAACGGTGAAGAAATTGAGTTTTCAAACCGCGACGTAAATGAAGAGATCGAGAAATACCGCGATTACTATAGAGGGGTCATGAACAGATTTAAGCTTTCACAAGGGGAAGGAATACCTGCGGAGCTTGAGAAAGTAAATGCGCTTGCATGGTGGTATACACACAACATGCTAGTTCATTACTCCGTTCCTCATGGGCTTGAGCAATATGGCGGTGCTGCCTGGGGTACGCGTGATGTGTGCCAGGGACCGACTGAATACTTCATGGCAACCCAGAATTATGAGTCGGTGAAAGAAATCATCAAGACCGTCTACTCCCATCAATACGAAGATGACGGCAACTGGCCGCAATGGTTCATGTTCGATAAATACTTCAAGTTCCAGCAGGACGAAAGCCACGGGGATATCATCGTCTGGCCGCTGAAAGTGGTAAGCGATTATATTGCCGCAACGAATGATTATGGGATTTTACAGGAAGAAATCCCGTATACAGAACGTGACGGTTTTGGATTCACAGAGGAGAAAGAAACACTGCTTCACCACATCAAGAAGGAACTTTCCTACATCAAGGATAACTTCCTGCATGATACGTTCTTATCTTCTTATGGCGACGGGGATTGGGATGATACCCTGCAGCCTGCGAATGCCAACCTGAAAAAATACATGGCGAGCAGCTGGACGGTTGCATTGACCTATCAAGTGGTCGTGAAGCTGGCCTCTGTGCTCGATGGGGTCTTTGAAGAAGAAGCTCAGGAATTCCGTGCCCTCGCGGAAGGTGTCCAGCAGGATTTCAATAAGTATATCCTGCAAGATGAGGTCATCCCTGGATTTGTGTACATGGAAGAAGCGGGCAAACCGGAATTCATGGTACACCCGACCGATACGAAAACAGGGATCCATTACCGCCTGCTGCCGATGAACCGGAGCATCATTTCAGAACTGTTCACACCTGAACAGGCAGCTTCACATTATGAATTAGTGAAGGAGCACTTATACTGTCCGGATGGTGTCCGGTTGATGAACCGTCCCGCCAAGTATGAAGGGGGAGTCAGCACGCATTTCAAGCGTGCCGAACAGGCATCGAACTTCGGACGTGAAATCGGCCTGCAATACGTCCATGCCCACATCCGATACGTGGAAGCGATGGCGAAGCTCGGCTACACGGATGAAGTGTGGAAAGGCTTGGAGATCATTAATCCTGTCGGACTGAAAGATGCCGTGCCAAACGCAGAAAGACGCCAGAGCAATGCATATTTCAGCTCTTCTGACGGGAAATTCAATACTCGCTATGAAGCACAGGAACGATTCGGTGAACTGCGCGACGGTTCCGTGCCGGTCAAAGGCGGCTGGAGAATCTATTCAAGCGGGCCGGGAATCTATATGAATCAGCTGATTTCAAACGCTCTCGGTGTTCGCCAGGAAGGTGAGGACCTTGTGATTGATCCGGTTCTCCCGGATCATCTCGACGGCATGACATTCGACTTCATGATCAACCACCGTCCGGTCACATTTGTCTATCATCTAGGAAACGGAGATGGTACACATGTTTCCATAAATGGACAGAAAGCCGCTGGCGAAACCGTCTCCAACCGATACAGAAGCGGGGGAGTGCGAGTGAAAAAAGAAGAACTCGAGCAGCTCCTGAAAGAAGACAGCAACCAGATTGATATCTACATCTAATAGCGTCATCCGCATAAAGGCCTGCCCTGAAGTTGAGGGGCAGGCTTTTTGGATTTCACAAGCTCTTTCGATAAAATAGATAACAACAGTATTTAATGAAAGAAGGTGAGTATTTGAATTCAATCCCGGATCATTTGCAAGGAGGACTCCATATTGTTTTTATCGGGTTCAATCCGAGCATCATGTCAGGAGAAACAGGACACCATTACGCCAATCCCACGAACCGGTTCTGGAAGATCCTCGATCAATCGGGTGTAACGCCCCGTTTATACAGGGCTGAGGAAGATGGGGACCTGATCAAGCTCGGATACGGAATGACGAATATCGTAGCACGTCCAACGAAAGATGCTTCCGAAATAACGAAGGACGAGTATGAAGAGGGGAGAATCATCCTGAAAGAGAAGCTTGAAACATATAGACCCCGCACAGCCTGTTTTGTCGGAAAGGGTGTCTATCAGCAGTTTGCCAAGAAAAAGAAGGTTCCATGGGGATGGCAGGAAGAATCGGTAGTCGATGGAGTCCGTGACTTTGTTGCTCCGTCATCGAGCGGACTTGTAAGGATGAAGGTAGAAGAGATTGCAGATATTTATAAAAAATTACTGATTGAGGCAAGGCCTGTTTAGGTCTATCCTTTCATCAAGTATCGTTTGATTTAACCCCCAGGCTTCTACTGGGGGTTCTTTTTGTCTTCATATCAGGTGGAAAAGGCATCACGCCCCATATGGCAGGCCCGTCCCTCGTTACTTTAATGCGTAGAAGCGAAAGACATTCCGATTTTTTTACATTCGTTCCTCAATCTGTGTTTAAGACATTTCCCACAAGGGAAGAGGACGGGAAAGTTGAACATTTTCAGCTGGATACTTCAGATATACAGGGTGTGAAAGAGATGATCGACATGCTAAAAAAAATTCCATCGGCTGCGAAAAGATACGCAAGGATGACGAAGCGCGAGAAGTGGAATGAGTTGTATTCAAACTTATGGATGACACCCATGATATATGCGATGCTCTCCCTCTTACTGGTCTTCATCACCATTTGGACAGACTTGGAAATGAATATCTATCAAGAAATGCCTTCTTTCCTAAGAGTCGATTACGGACTGACAAAGACGATCTTAAGTACATTGACGGCAGGCATCTTATCGCTGACAACCTTTACTTTTTACGGGGTCCTCGGTGCACTATCCACCTTTTCAAGTCAGTTCTCCCCAAGGATCCTTAAGAATTTCATGATGAATAGAGTGACTCAGAGAACATTAGGGATTTTCAGCGGCAGCTTCCTTTATGTGCTGTTTTGCTTATTTTTCATCAACGAAGATACCGCTCAGGCATACAGTTTGATCCCGTCAACTGCCGTATTGACCGCTCTGCTTACGATCAGCACGTTCGCGGTTTTCATCAATCATATCGTCACCTGGCTGCAAGTGACCAATCTAACGGAGCAGATCAAGCTTGAATCATTGGATATCATCGAAAGCTCGCTCGTCAATGAACTGAAGCCCCATAAAGCAAAGAATCCCGATGATGTAAAAATGCAGGTGCCTGGCGTTGAAGGGAATACGCTTAAGGCCGAACAGTCAGGTTATCTGCAGAAGATTGACTTCGCCGAGCTGATCAGGAAAGCCACTGAAGATGACCTGATCATCCGCTTGGAGAACCGCATAGGCAGCTTCGTCTTCCGGGCGACTCCCCTGTTGACATACTGGAAACCGTCTCCTGACTTTGAAATGGACGAAGGCAGCTACTTGCACATGTTTCAGGTCGGTAAGAATCAGACCGAACTTCAGGACATCGAATTCAGCATCAACAAATTTGTGGAAATCGCGATCCGGGCGCTCGGGAATGATGATCCCAAAACTGCGACAAATATTATTTATCAAATCGGTGACCTGCTCATCCAACTATCGGAAATGGAAGTATTCTCACCTTACCTCACAGACCGGGACGGAAATCTGCGCGTCATCATTAAAAATTTGACGTATGCCGACTATCTCTACCGGGGTTTTGCATCGATCAGGCACTACGCGAAACAGGACGCTGTCATAACAGGTGAACTGTTAACCGTACTGAATGCGATCGCGCATGCAATCGATGAAAAAGACCACCAGCAGGTCTGGGATTTCACTCAGTACACGGCCACTGGCTTCGACCATGACCTCCTATATGACCTCGACATCAATCGATTCAACGATGTCCTGAGAGAAATTGCAGAAACGACCGGGAATATGGACAGTTTTGAAGAACTGATGAAGAAAATTGAAAAATGAGCACTTGCTAAAGGCCCGTCCCTCAGGCGTTATTGCATGACGGGGGACGGGCCGCTTATTTTCTGTTATACTATGAAATAGTTTAAATATTTTGATTTTTGGTGGAGGGTGTACATTCGAGAGGTTTGGACTACATAGAGACCCTATCTGTTTTGGCATGCTTTGATTTCGGGCAAGTGCATTAAAAGATAAAGGGGTGCAAGTCTGTGGAGGAGTTTGCATGTTTTCGTGTACCGCAATCCATTTTTTACGGTCGAAAGGCTTTTGCGAATGTCGGCAGGGAAGCAGCTGAGCGTGGAGGAAAAGCTCTGATCGTAAGTGATGGGATCATGGAGGAACTGGGATATGTCAGTGAGTGCCGTCAGTACCTGCAGGAACAAGAGGTGGCAAGTGCTGTTTATCTCGGTGTTCATTCTGAACCGACAGATCAATATGTCTCAGAATCACTGGAGATGCTTGAAAAAGAAGGGTGTGATCTAATCGTGTCCCTCGGTGGGGGAAGCTGCATCGATACAGCCAAGGCGATCGCCGTTCTGGCGTCGAATGGCGGATATATCGGGGAATTTATGGGCGGCCGGCGAATCGCCGATAAACCGCCGATTCCTCATATTGCCATACCGACAACGGCGGGAACGGGTTCGGAAGCGACCGATGTGACCGTCATCACAAACACAGCAAATGACGTAAAGATGATGATCAAGCAGCCGGCGTTTATGCCGGATGTCGCCATTGTCGACCCGCTCCTGACCATTTCCTCGCCGAAAAGTGTCACGGCTGCGACGGGAGTGGATGCGTTAAGCCATGCAGTGGAAGCGTATCTGTCGAAAAATTCCCATCCAATGACCGATACGGCTGCTCTTTCAGCCATGGGGCTGATTGCAGACAATCTGCTAACGGCATATCATGATGGCGGAAATTTGGATGCCCGTGAGGCGATGAGCCTTGCTGCCATGCAGGCTGGAATGGCATTCTCAAATGCTTCGGTCTGTCTGGTTCATGGGATGTCGAGGCCGATCGGGGCATTATTCCATGTGCCGCACGGATATTCGAATGCGATGCTGCTGCCGGCAGTGCTCGAATTCAGCAAAGAACACTGCATTGACCGCCTCGCTGATGTTGGCCGCATTTTTGAAAAGGAAAACAGTCATCTGTCGAATGAAGAATGTGCTGAAATCGCAGTAGCATCGATCAAAAAGCTTTGTATGCAGCTGAACATCCCAAATCTGAAGGGATGGGGGATCGATGAAGAGGCGTTCAGTAGTGCAGTAAGCAAGATGACGGAGGATGCCTTCATCAGCGGCAGCCCTGCCAACAACCCGCGGGTGCCGGCAAGGGCGGAATTGGAGGCTTTGTATCATGCCTGCTACGATTATCAGTTTGCGTCAGAGGAAAAGGTGAAATGATAGACAAGCAGTTTAGCAGAAACAAGGAAGATCGGGACCGATATTCAGCAGAAAACAACTCTTGAAAGGGGAATTCATTCATGGCGACTGCAACGACGAACACATTGAAAAACTTTATTAACGGGAAATGGGTGGATGCAAAAACCGAACTCTATCAATCTGTACCCAATCCAGCCACAGGTGAAGAACTGGCACAGGTTCCAATTTCATCGAAACAGGACGTGGATGACGCGGTCATTACGGCAAAAGAAGCGTTCCAATCCTGGAGCAGGACGCCTGTACCTAAACGGGCCCGCATTCTTTTCAAATATCAGCAGCTTCTTGTTGAAAATTGGGACGAACTCGCAAAACTGATCACGGAGGAAAACGGGAAAAGTTTCAAAGAAGCATATGGTGAGGTGCAGCGCGGAATCGAATGTGTCGAGTTTGCCGCTGGTGCACCGACCCTGATGATGGGGAAGCAGCTTCCGGATATCGCGACGAATATCGAATCGGGCATGTACCGTTATCCTGTCGGCGTGGTCGGAGGCATCACCCCATTCAACTTCCCGATGATGGTGCCTTGCTGGATGTTCCCGCTGGCGATTGCGTGCGGTAACACATTTGTCCTGAAGCCTTCAGAGCGGACGCCGCTTCTTGCCAACCGTCTGGCGGAGCTTTTCCAGGAAGCAGGTCTACCTGACGGCGTGCTGAACATTGTACATGGTGCGCATGATGTGGTAAACGGCCTTCTTGAGCATAAGGATGTTCCGGCGATTTCCTTCGTAGGCTCGCAGCCGGTGGCTGAGTATATTTATAGAACGGCTGCCGGGAACGGCAAACGCGTTCAGGCACTTGCCGGAGCGAAGAATCATTCCATCGTGATGCCGAATGCCGATCTTGACTCTGCCGTGAAAGAAATTATCGCCGCAGCATACGGCTCTGCCGGCGAACGCTGCATGGCCTGCTCCGTGGTTGTGGCGGTAGGTGACGTTGCGGATACCCTGATCAAGAAACTGAACGAACAGGCTGATGCCATCAAAATCGGCAACGGAATGGATGAAGATGTGTTCCTCGGACCGGTGATCCGTGATGATCATAAAAAGAAAACCGAAGGCTATATCGAGAGCGGGGTCGAAGAAGGAGCGACGCTGGTACGTGATGGCCGTAATGATGAAGCATACAAGGATAACGGCTACTTCATCGGCCCGACCATTTTTGACAATGTCACGTCTTCCATGAAAATCTGGAAGGATGAAATCTTCGCACCGGTCTTGTCCGTTGTGCGTGTGGAAACCCTTGAAGATGCCATCAAACTGACGAATGAATCAGACTTTGGAAACGGAGCGTGCCTGTTCACGAAAGACGGAAGTGATGTCCGCTATTTCCGAGAATTCATCGAGGTCGGCATGCTCGGCGTCAACATCGGCGTCCCTGCACCGATGGCATTCTTTCCATTCTCCGGGTGGAAAAACTCCTTCTACGGAGATCTTCACGCGAACGGACCGGATGGAGTCGAATTCTACACAAGACGTAAGATGCTCACTGCACGTTGGTAAAAAAAGAAGGTCAGCCTCCTATCCCGATATCGGGAAAAGAGGCTGACCTTGCTATTTGTCTAAACCCAGGTAAACCAAGATTGAAAACCACTTCACCACCACTTTAGGAAACATTGTTATCTTCCCATCTTGTGAAGTGAATTGCTGGCTTGCGGTAACAGGAACCTTGAATTCCTTGGAAAGTTCCTTTACAACTGTTTTCAAGGTAATCGTTTTGCCTTTGTGCCTTGCCACAATATCATATCCATATGATTCTTTAAGCTTAATCCATATATCTTTTTCCAGTCGGTATAGGTGATAATAATTTAATACGCATCCGGAGGTTTTCAGTTCAAATACAATATTATCCCCATCCGTACAATGAATCGCGCTTTCACAGAATGCACAATGAATCGTTCCCACCTGGCCATAACGGGAACCCAAATGCTCATATAGGTGAGGAAGCTGCCGGTCGCAATTCACACAATAAATAGGAGTGATGGTAACATCCAAAGAAGGACTCTCAGCGCCGTTGCGGACAATCAGATTGATTTTTCCTTCATCCCATTTCGCTTGCCTGATTCCCATCCCGTTCATCTCCTCATCACAGTATCTTCATCATTATATACTAGTTTTATAACGACGGGGGAAGGACCTTCAAAATGGTCTTCCCACCACCGGTATTCTGTGATAAGATATTCATAACTTACAAGAAATGGAGGTTTTCCCTTTGATCTTAATCAGACTTCGATTCCGCGCTATGAACAGATAATTGAATATGTTCGGAGGCTCTGTCTGTGTGCAGAGTAAATGGAATTGGTCTGCCTATTTTTAAGGGAAACTTCATTTGACGGTGAAGAAGAGGGGACGAAGGACTCTTCTTTTTTTATGTCTTAAAAATAGAACTGAATAGTGGACTGAGAGAGTACCCACGGTTTCATTCCGGGTGGGTATTCTGATAGTCAGCCGGCCCCATGCAAGAAAGGAACGCGGACCGCTGTTTTCTTATGAAAATAGTTCTTCACGTGACCGGCTGAGGGAACCATTTACACCAAAACACAGGCAGCTGCCTGTGTTTTTTCAATATTACTAGAATGGGAAGTGAATTTGTATGATGGAAGAAAGATTAAAAGCCATCGCCCTGGGCGTCAACACAAAGGAACAGGGAGAAGATTTTGAATACAGCATGCTTGAATTGAAGGGACTTGCGGAAGCCCGTCACATCGATGTCATGGCAGAAATGACGCAGAACCTGCCGAAGAGGAATCATGTGCACTACATCGGAAAAGGAAAAATCGATGAGCTTCTGCCTCTGATCGAAGAAATGGAAGCCGATGTACTCATCGCAAACGATGAGCTTTCTCCTTCCCAAATCAGGGTCCTCGAAGAAAAACTCGATATCCGGGTGATGGACCGGACCATGCTGATCCTCGATATTTTCGCGGAGCGCGCCAAAACAAGAGAAGCCCAGCTTCAAGTAGAAGTGGCCCAGCTCCAATACATGCTGCCGAGGCTTGTTGGAAGACGGGAATCACTCGGACGCCAGGGCGGGGGATCGGGTCTCAAGAACAGGGGTGCCGGTGAAACGAAGCTGGAGCTCGACCGCCGACGCATCGAAGACAATATCACGGCACTGAACAAAGAACTTGAAGCGCTTGTCGAGCTACGTAAAACACAGCGGAAACAACGGAAAAAAAGCGGTCTTCCGATCGTATCGCTTGTCGGCTACACGAACGCCGGCAAATCAACGACAATGAATGCATTGATTGAAACATTCAATCCCGGCGAAAACAAGCAGGTGTTTGAAAAAGATATGCTGTTTGCCACATTGGATACATCCGTCAGGAACATCACCCTCCCTGACAACAAGGCATTCCTCTTGACCGACACAGTCGGTTTCGTCAACAAGCTGCCTCATCACCTCGTGAAGGCATTCCGCTCGACGCTTGAGGAAGTTGCAGAAGCAGATCTCATCATCCACGTCGTCGATTATTCCGATCCCCATCATGAAACTTTGATGAAGGTCACGAACGAAACGCTAGACGATATCGGGGTCGGTGGCATCCCGCTGATCTATGCCTATAACAAAGCGGAACTGATCGATGAAGAGATGGTCGGCCACGCCGTGAATGACAGGATCTATCTATCTGCAAAACAACGAAAAGGCATTGATGAGCTGATCGCCGTCATCACTAGTCATATTTTTAAGGATTATAAGAAATGTGACATGCTCATCCCGTTCAGCGAGGGTCAGCTGATCTCCTATTTCAATGAGCATGCCAACGTGCTTCATACCGAATACGAAGAAAATGGTACGAAGCTGACCGTGGAATGCAGAAGTGCGGATTATGAGAAGTATCGGGAGTATGTGGTTCAGTAATACAGCTACAAAGAGAAAAGGACTTTGCAGTAAATTGTAAAGTCCTTTTTTTATGAATGATGGCTGGATTTCTTATTAGCAGCTCCCAGCTTTTTTCTTATGATGTAAAAGTGAAAGAAATATTCCCCCACTGCAATCATCAAAGCAGAAATGAGTGCGGCAGGTGCTGCTATTCCGCCATCCAATCCTTCAAACCAAATCACCACTGAAAGGACGAGTATAAATGTCAAGGCGAGTTCGGCCGCAGAGGTGGTTAGATTGCTTGTTTTATGTAAGATTGCCATGTCCCCGGCACCATAAGAAATCGCACCCAGTAGAACTGCTACGATGGCAATGCTTTCTGCAGAGATACGAAAACCTAAACCCATTACGAGTGACAGAACTGCCAGTGTCATGATGCCTTTTATGGTGAATGCCTTTGCATGGTTCATTTGAATCTCCTCCTTGGAGGGTGAAGTATTCTTTCAGAGCTTTGTTTGTTTTTCCCGCCTTGCTGAAAGATAAACAAATATAAATACAAACCAATTATTAATCTATCAACCAAACATTGGGGAGGGAATCAATATGACTACACTAAAAGGAAAAACAGCCATCGTAACCGGAGCGAGCCGTTCAAGCGGAATAGGGACTGCCATCTGTCTAGAGCTTGCCGATGCAGGGGCAGACATCTTCTTCACGCACTGGACACCATTCGATGAAACAGAGGGGAGCGGACAGGAGAAGGAGTGGCCGGAGATATTAAAAGAGAAATTGATCAAGGCGGGGGTCCGTGCCGCCCATATAGAAGCCGATCTTGAAGATGATCAAACACCCCTGAGGATTCTTTGTGCCGTTAAGGAATCTCTCGGTACGCCTGACATCCTGGTTAACAATGCAACATACTGTGCCCCTTCCAATTTCCGTTCCATGACCACAGCCATTCTTGATAAGCACTATAATGTGAACAACCGCGGTACACTCATGCTTTCACTGGAATTTGCCAAAGAATTCGAGAAGGCGAATCCGGAAGGGGGAGAAGGACGGATCATCCATATGGTATCCGGGGGACCGGATCCCGACAATCTTGCTTATATCGCGACCAAAGGTGCGCTGAAAGCCATTACGCCTCCGCTTGCCACCGGACTTGCACCGCTTGGCATCACCGTTAATGCTGTAGACCCAGGTCCGACCGACTCGGGATGGATTGACGAAGAACTGGCAAAAGCTTTCCTTCCAATGTTCCCGATGGGACGTCTTGGTCTACCTGAGGATGCTGCGAAATTAATCCGCTTCCTTGCAAGCGGTGAATCGCAATGGGTGACAGGACAAGTCATTGAATCCAATGGCGGGTTCTTAGGGAAATAAATAAAAGAAAGCCTGCCGAGAGATTTCAGCAGGCTTTCTTTATGGGGAAATGTCGAATATAGCCCGGGAAATATGTTGAGAAAGTGTGAGTTTTGTCGGTTGTTGAATGTTTTTTATTAATAATAGTTCATCAAAAAAAGGGACAAAAACCCAACAGATACTAACCCCTAAACTACGTGAAATTATTTAAATTGACTTTTCACCTAAAACTACGCACGAAAATTGACTTCTCACCCCAAAAGTACCCAATCTATCTAAAATTCACACTAATCAATATTACAAATCTCAATCGAACAATTTTCACAACCGATTTCTTCCCTCAGATACTCCAAATCAAGTATTATAATTTTCCCACCATCTGAAGAGTATTCAATGACCTTCTTCTTTTTTAAGTCGCTCAGCATCCTGTTAATGCTTTCCCTTGTCGCTGCACAGAATTTTGCCAGTTCCTGATTCGTCAGATGGATGTCGAGTAGGATGCCATTCTCCACTTTCACTCCGTACGAATTGGAGATGCGGATCAACGTGGAATAAAGAGCTCCTTTTTTGCCGTGCATGACCAAGTCCCTGATTTTTGATTGGTTCTTTCTCAGATGGGTGGAGATCCATTTCATAAATTCAAAGGTCAGCGGCGCATCGTTGATCAGTGCCTTTTCAAGGTTATCTCTCTGAATGGCCAAGACTTCCCCGTCTTGAATGGCGATGGCACTTAACATGTAAGTAGCGTCATCGGAGAAGAGAGTCAGTTCCCCGATATAGTCGTCCTTTTTGCAAATGCGCATATTTAATTCCTTGCCTTCGAGGCTCAGCTTGCTAATTTGAAATATCCCGGATCTGATCAGGAACAATTCATCCGCTTTTTCCCCTTCCTGAAACAAGAATGAGCCTTTTTTTACCGCACGCGGGGTTCCGATTGACTGTAACAGGTAAGATAAATCCTCTGATACTGAGGAAAGATCACTTTTTCTATTCATGATATCCATCGTTGCACCACCCCTTAAAAAGTTAATTTCGAATCCGAATAGATACTTGAGAAAACATGTATCTCATATGTGACTTTTCAGTTTAAACGTACCACTTTAGTAATGTGTTTACAACAAGATTTTGGGAGTGGATTCGGAGGATAGATTTCTAAGAGTTTAGAAACGTTACATGACGTACTTTCTCTCAAGCTACTAACCAGCCCAGTCGGAACATATACATATCAAAGATATCAAACAACCAAGACAGCGGGAGGCTTCAGTATGAAAGGGGTAATTGAAGAAACAGCCAATAAAATGGTGGAAGAGCTTCGCAGAAGGCAAAATCCTGACGGTACCTGGTCGTTTTGTTTCGAAAACAGTCTGATAACGGATGCTTACATGATCATCTTGATCAGATCATTATATTTGATGGAAGATAAGCTCGTTTTACAGTTGGTCAACAGGCTTTTGAACATGCAGACGGAAGAAGGGACATGGAAAGTGTTCGAGGATGAGCGGGAAGGGAACCTATCGGCCACGATCGAGGCATATTTTGCATTGAGATTCAGCGGCCTCCTTGATGAAAAGGATCCCCGTCTGAAGAAAGCGGAACAATTCATCAAGGATAAAGGGGGACTGGAGGAGGCTCACACTCTTACGAAGCTTATGCTTGCGGCCCATGGACAGTATGAATGGCGGTATCTGATGCCCGTTCCGATTGAAGTACTGCTTATACCAAGGTCTTTTCCGATCAGCTTTTGGGATTTCAGCAGTTACGCAAGGGGGCATATCGTTCCGTTTTTATTACTGAGGGATGGGCGGTATCATTTGAAGACTTCACGTACGCCAAACATCCGGCATCTTTTTCTGCATGGAAGCCGTGACCAGGACAGCGAGAGCCGCGTGTTTCTCCTGGAAACATTGAAGGAAGGGGTCAAAGGGCTTGCCGGTCTGCCGGATTCGATCCGTTCCCAGGCACGGCAATTCGCACATGAATATATGCTGAAGCGGATTGAGTCGGATGGCACGTACTTAAGTTATTTCACGACTACTTTCTTTATGATTTATGCGTTGAAATCGATCGGATATAAAGAAGACTCACCAGTCATAAGAAATGCCCTGCATGGGTTAAAGGCGATGATTTGCCAAACCGAGAACGGGCCTCATGTCCAAAATTCCCCTTCGCTTGTCTGGGACACCGCTTTGATCAGTGATGCACTTCAAGAGTCGGGTGCTGGCTTTGAAGAGGGAACAATCGAAAGGTCTGTCGGTTACCTGTTAAAGCACCAGCATTATAAATACGGGGATTGGGCAATCGAGATTCCGACCGTGGCTCCAGGGGGATGGGGATTTTCGGAAAGTAATTCGATCCACCCTGACGTGGATGATACGACTGCTGCCTTGCGTGCTATCACGTACTCCGCCAGTGAAAATCCTGACATCAGGCAGGCTTGGGACAGGGGAATCAAATGGGTACTGGGAATGCAGAATCGTGACGGGGGATGGCCCGCTTTTGAAAAAAATAAGACGAAAGGGATCCTAGCTTCTTTCCCGATGGACGGGGCAGAAGCGGCGGCGATCGATCCTTCTACGGCAGATCTGACGGGCAGGACACTTGAATTCCTCGGCAGCAGGGCGGGTCTGACAAAGGATCATCCAAAAATGAAAAGAGGCATTGGGTGGTTAAAGCTGAGCCAGGAAGAAGACGGTTCATGGGCAGGCAGATGGGGAGTTCATTATATTTACGGTACTTGGGCAGCTGTCACCGGGATGAAGGCTGCAGGGGTTCCGTCAACGGACAAAAGTATCATGATGGCAAAGCGGTGGCTCGAAGGCATTCAAAGACGTGACGGTGGATGGGGGGAGTCGTGCTACAGTGATCAAAAAAACAAGTATGTCCCGCTTTCCTTCAGTACAGCCTCTCAGACAGCCTGGGCACTCGATGCTCTCATCAGTATATCCGACCGGCCGGACGATGCCATTGAAATAGGGATGAAAAAGCTTCTGGATCTCATCAACAATGATCAGCCTTCCCTGGCAGATGCCTACCCGACAGGTGCGGGCCTTAAGGGAAAGTTCTATATCCACTACCACAGCTACAAATGGATCTGGCCGCTTCTGACGATGAGCCACTACCTGAACAAATACGAATGAGGAAGCGCTTCAAATCGCTAAAGGACTTTCCCTTACTGCACTACCGTATGTAAAGCCCGTCCATCATCACGGCAGTGGAGTAAAGAGTTAGAATATTCTTTACTTATAAGTCATAACATCTTAAACTGTGGGTGGGAAGTAATTTTTTCCAAAATAAAAAAGGAGGAGATCAAGATGATTAAAATTTTCGATGGAGTTGCGAATGCAGGAAAAAAGTGTGAGGTTCGACATATTAAAACGTAGCGCAGGAGGATGTTATGAAAACAACGTTGGAAAAAGTAAGAATAGTAGAATATCATGAAGGACTTGCGAAAGGGATCGCGAAGATGTGGAACGAAAGCCGGGATAGCTGGGGCGGAGATTCCACTGTAACGACAGAGCAGGACGTCATAGACAAAGAGGGGAACTCTACGAATCTGCATTTATATCTGGCTATGATCGATGAAGAAGTGGTCGGGTACTGCGGTTTATCACAATACCGTGAAGATGAAGGAGCGCTGTATATCCCGCTCTTGAATGTCCACCCGAACTATCACGGTTTAAAAATCGGGAAGCAGCTTGTCCTGAAAGCCCTCGAAAAAACGATCGAACTGGGATGGCCCCGTCTCGACTTATTTACGTGGCCGGGCAACACCAAAGCTGTTCCTCTTTATAAAAAGTGTGGATTCTTCTGGGAAGATCGGGATGACACCACTCATTTGATGAACTTCATCCCGTCTGTATTACAAATCGACTGGCTGAAGCCGTTCTTTGAAAAACATGACTGGTATACGTCGAGCCAGCGTGTCATTGAAGTAAAGCCGGACGGGATCAAGGATAGTGAGCACACTTATTATGAATACAAATGGGAAGCAGGCGACGAGTTTGTCCGCGTCCAATTTGAACGGACAGGACGGGGAATCCGCCTGATTGAAACACAGGATCTGCTTGTAGAAATGAAACTGCCGGATTTTAAGCTTCTTGAAAAAGAAGAGCACACTGCCGCCTATCGTGTCGTGAATAAAACGGGTGCACCGGTCGAGGTGTCGCTGTGGGGCATGTCAACGGAAGTCGTGAATCATAGTTTCATAGGGAAGGAAACGGTGGGAGACGAGTGGACGGGTGAATATCCTGCGGTCCTCACTCTGCCTGAACGGGAGCCAAGCCCATGGAAAACACATCCGGTGGTGTCGGCAAACATCGAGGTCGACGGCAGGTTATTCCCTCTTAAAATGGGTGTCTTTCCAAAGCAGGCAGGTAAGCTGCATTTACGCGCCGTAAAAAAATGCTGGCTGCCGAACCAAAAAGCGATTCTTTATTTAGATATCGAAAGCCAGCTTAAAGATGATGCATTATGGACGATCAAGCTGCCTCGAAGCAAGGTTGTCAAATGGGAACAATCAGAAGTGACAGCTGAATTAAAAGGGAAACGCAGGGTTTCCGTGCCGATGAAGGCTGAGCTACTTAAAAATGGTTTTTATACTGAAGACGTCACGGTCGAAGTCAAGAAACAGGACGGAGAATGCTTCGAATTCCAATCAACGCTTACTCTAGCATTCCCGGGACTCGGCGCAAGGTTCGGAGGGGAAACCGAGGAGCACTGGGCAGCGTATAACGGCCCTTATTTTGTCGAGATTGAAAAGAGAAATCATTTCGTCAAGATCGGTTCACTGCATTCCAAACAAAACCCTGTGACACTTTTTACACCAAAACTGGGTAAGCCATTCAGCGAAGAGTTCTCAAAGAAAGAAGCAGCGTCGGTCGAGTATATTGAAACCCCCGAGGCCTTTGTTGTGAAGACCACTTTGGAATCGGAAGCTTTTTCATCGGTGATCCTGAATACGTACATGAAGATATATGGATCCGGAATCGTGGAAATCAAACATGAAGTCGTGAATAAATCCGACGAAACGAAAGAACGGCTCTATCTCATCCAGCCGCTGCCGATTGAATTCAAAGGGATGGCCATCCCGCAAAAAGAGGGAGTGGTCGTGGGTGATGAGGCTATGATGCCGTTCATGGATTATATCCGTGATAAGGAAATGTCAGAACGCTGGCTGTTCACCTCAGCTGCGAATGGGGAAACGAAGGGTATTGCTTGGCCTGAAGAGGCGCTGGGGAGAAAAAATGACTGGCATTTTGCGATTGAGTATAAAATCGACCATGTCCCATCTCAGGAGGAAGTATGCCTTGGTCCGATTCAGGTAGGAATCAATGCATCCCCATCCTGGAAAGAGTGGAGAGCATTCGTCCTCGGGGGAGAGTCCGGGGGCATGGAAGAGTGCCCGCTTTATTCCCTCGAAGCGTCTGATGGGAATCTGATTTCATCAGCCGGCCAGAAAGTGAGCTATTCATTCCGTTCCATGCTTACTCCATATCTGGAAGGGAAACTGACTTTTGAGAGTGAAGAACAAACGGTGACGAAAAAGGATGAAGTGACAGAAGTGAATGCAGAACTGCGTCACCGGACACCTGGGGTGAAGCGCTTAAGGGGTCAATTTCAATCACGAGGACAACGGGCATCACTCGAAACCGCTGCCCTGGTAACAGGAGATAAAGAAATCGGAATTGTCGAGAACGGTGATGGATGGACTGTAGACAATGGTGTGTTTGCCTTTAAGGCTGCTGCGGGCTATTATCCTGGAATCTATTCATTGGTTTATAAAAATAAAGAATTCCTTCACCATCAATATCCTGAACCGGGACCGAAAGCCTGGTGGAATCCATGGGGTGGAGGGGTGCGTTATACCTTCATGAATGTCAGTCCCTACTCGATGCTGAAGGAACCGACAACCGTTGAGCCTGTCACAAAGCAGGATGAGCACGGAAACAGCTGGAGCGGGCTTTCCATCACAACGGTATTCAAAGAGCATGAAACGATGAAGGGTGTCACACTCCGTCAATATGCCCTGACCCTTCCTGAAGTACCCGTTCTTGCCTTCTATTGCGAAATAGAGCAGGATTCCGGGCGTACGTTTACGGGAGAGTCACTGGACCTTGAGGCATTTTTCAAGCCGTGTGAAGCATTATCCTCCTGCTATGTGAAGCTGCCGACCCAAGGGAAATTCGATACGTATTATGCAGGAGTGGAAGAGTTTCTCCTTGGCGGCAGTCCATTCATCCACGCAGGTTCAGATGAACGGAAAGAAATGGCCATGCTCGTCTACCCTGATTCTTCAAAAATGACCGAGGTGTATATCAACCAGGAAGTGCTTGTAGCTGCCTCTTCTGAGGAATGGTCAGCTGCTTCAGGGGAATTTCTGAAGATCAAGCCGACCTTGATCGTCCTTGGTGAGGAAGACCTGTCCGGGTCATATAAGCAATTGAGAAAAATTTCATTCAAGTAACGGGGGTGCCCGCGTCGGATAACCGGGGCGGGCATTCTGACCTCGTTCACAAGAGAAACAAGATTCAGCAGACATTCTGCTGAGTTATTTATAGACAGTGGAGGAAGCAACCATGTCGTACAGTCAATATGGAAAGCTTTGTACGGAAGTGTATGATCTGACAAAAGAAGTCGGACAATCATTCAGTGGGGATTTAGAGTTTTATAAGGAAAAGTTAAAAGATTGCAATGGCAGGATATTGGAGGCGATGGTCGGCTCCGGCAGGGTCATCATCCCATTACTGGAAAGCGGTCTCAAGGTGGATGGAGTGGATGATTCAGAGAACATGCTGTCTTCATGCAGACACCGTCTTGAAGAGAGGGGGCTCCATGCGGAATTGTATGAATCCGACTTGCAGAGTCTGGACTTGCCGCATCGGTATGAATTCATCATCATCCCGGGCGGTTCCTTTTTATTGATCGATGATCGCAGTGAATCCATACAGGCTTTAAGGAAACTCCATGACCACCTTGAGCCTGGGGGAAGGCTCATCATGGATGTATTTCTGCCTGACGGACAATTTGAAACCGGGAAGGTGAATACATCCGTTTTCCCACTGCCGGACGGGGACACCATCACCATGGAGAGCAAGCTCGTCGAAGCGGATTTTTTTCATCAGCGCAAAGTGACCCACCTTAAATATGAAAAATGGAGAAACGGAAGTCTCATCGACACTGAACTCCAACGTTTTGCCCTTCGCTGGTATGGGGTCGAGGAGCTGAGGCTGATCCTGAAGGAAATCGGTTTCTCACAAATTGACATCTGTGCAGATTTCCATGAAGGCAGGCAGCCGACAGGAACAAACCAACAGATTGTCTATCAGGCTGTAAAGTAACATGTATTTGAAGGCCCGTCCCTCACTGCTTTAACGCGTTGGAGGGGCGGGCCTTTAAAAGGGGATGAAAGAATGGGAGTTGTGGAGAAGGAAGTAACTATTGAAGCGAAGTACGCGTTAGGGGGGACTCTCACTTTACCGGAAGGGTCATCAAGTAAGCATCCAGTAATAATCATGGTGCATGGAAGCGGACCCGTCGACCGGGACTCCAATGCAAAACGGATGCCGATGAATATTTTTAAAGAGCTTAGTGCCGTGGCGGCGGAAGAAGGCTTTGCTTCGCTGCGATATGACAAGCGGGGAGTGGGTGCGAGCGGAGGAGATTATCATGCAGCGGGTGTGTATGACTTGGTTGATGATTTGCAGGCAGTCATTGATTTTGCCAAACAGCAACCGGAAATCGATAGAGAGAGAATCATCCTCCTCGGTCATAGTGAAGGGACCATACTTACCCCGCTCATGAATGACCGCGATCCTGTCGCCGGCTTGATCCTGCTGGCTCCTTGTGCAGAGAAGCTTGCTGAGACGACGAAATGGCAGCGGGAAGAAATGGTGAACGAGATACGTTCAATGAAAGGATTTCAGGGCTGGCTTCTCAACGTGTTGAAAGTCGATCAGAAAATCATGAAGATGAACGAGCAGCTCACGGAAAAAATCCTCGGTACAGATGAAGCCGTCATTACCTATAAAGGAAAAAAAGTGAACGCAAAATGGAACAGGGAGCATGCTGATGTGGACGTATCCAAATCATTGATCCATGTCAGCTGTCCCGTCCTCGCTGTTTCGGGAACCAAAGACGTAAACGTAAAAATGGATGATGTCAAAAAAGCGTGCACGCTTGTAAAAGGTGAGTGTGAATCGCATCTATTAAAAGATCTCACCCATATCCTGAGAAAGACAGATACAGAATACTCCATGAGTAAAATCCTTAACGGCAACAAGAAATTGATGAAGAAACCCCTTGATGGGGAAGTAAAGGAGATCATCAGACAGTGGCTGGGTAAGTTTCAGCAATAACCAACCTTCAGGACTTATTCTTTTTACTGATTTTGTAGAATAAAAGGGTAACCGTGATGGAATAAATGAATAAAAAGTTTACAATGAAGAGTTCAAATGTGGAATCAAACATGGGTATTCTCCTTTTTAACAAAAATACCCAAACTGATATTGATTAAACATGAAAAAACCGGCGTGTTGGTCTCACGCCGGTTTTTTATTAACTTGCTTTTCTATTAGAATAGGACTGCATCTGTCCAGGTAAATACTCATTAAAGTAATGATTCGTTTCCTTTACGATTACCTTATAAAGAAGAAGCAGGGCGATCAGGTTCGGAATCATCATCAGTGCGTTTGACATGTCAGCGAATGCCCATACCAGCTCAAGGTTCGCCACGGCACCCATTCCTGTCGCCGCGACATAAATCAAGCGGTATGAAGCAACATAGCGATAGCCGGTAAGATATTCGAAGCATTTCTCCCCGTACATATACCAGCCGACGATCGTGGAGAAGCCAAAGAAAATAACCGAGAATGAGACGATATATTCCCCGGCAACTCCGAGGGCATGTCCGAATGCGGCACTCGTCAATGCTCCGCCATCAAGGTTAGCGGCATGCTGGACACCTGAGATGGCCCCGCCGGTTGGATCCCAGAAACCGGTGATAATCAATACCAGTCCGGTCATTGTACACACGATGATCGTGACGATGAACGTCCCGGTCATCGCAACCAGAGCCTGTTTAACTGGATGATCGGTTTTCGCATTCCCTGCAATCAGCGCGGCCGTACCAAGTCCGGCTTCATTCGAGAAGATTCCTCGTGAAACACCGCTGCGGATGGCTTCACTGATGACAATCCCGGCAAATCCGCCTGCAGCTGCAACAGGATTACATGCGTAATGGAAAATAAGTTTGAAAGCTGGAATGATCATGTCATAATTCAGCCCGATGATCAAAAGTGACCCGCCGATATACAGGAAGGCCATGATTGGTACGAAGAAAGAAGCCACCGTACTGATCCGTTGAATACCTCCAAAAATGATCAGTGCTGTAAGCACAGCAAGCACAATTCCGGTCACCCAATTATTGATTGAAAAGCTTGTCGTCATGACATCGGCAATCGTATTAGATTGTACGCTGTTCCCGATACCGAGGGCTGCGAATGCCCCGAAAAAGGCAAAAGCAACAGCGAGCCATTTCCACTTGCTGCCGAGTCCCTTTTCAACGTAATACATCGGTCCGCCCGAGTACTCACCGTTTTTATTCTTCACGCGGTATTTCATCGCAAGCAATGCTTCTGCATATTTCGTCGCCATGCCCAGGAGGCCGACGATCCACATCCAGAAGATCGCCCCGGGTCCCCCGATTGTCAAAGCGGTTGCCACACCGGCAATATTACCGTTTCCTATTGTGGCCGATAGAGCGGTCATCAACGTTTTAAAGTTGCTGATATCTCCTTCAGACGCTGAAGATTCCGATTTCGGTTCTTTTGTGAATGCAAGCTTAAAGGCATAAAATAATTTCTTGAATTGCAGCCCTTTAAGCATGATGGTTAAAAATAAGCCTGTCCCGAATAACAGTACTAAACTTGGTGTACCCCAAAGAAATGAATTGATCTTGTTTAGTACATCTAACATAAAATCCCCCTCATGATGTAAGCGTTTTCTGGTTGTGACCTCTACTATTATATATAGTACCACCCCCTGGCTGTCCAGTAATATGTGAAAGTTTGCCAGAGAATGAGTTTTTTGGACTACCCTTTAGTGGAGTGAGGGTCGGGCCTGGCACGCGGTGCTATCCTTGTGAGTTAAGAGGTGGTATACTCAAATCCGCCTTTTTCTGACAATCATCGACATGAGTATGATATACTAGCAACTATAAGAATAGTAAACTTACATATTAAAGGAGCAATAGCATGAGCTGGTATTTGAAAGTAATCAAGAACTATGTGAATTTTCGCGATAGAGCAAGACGGAAAGAGTACTGGATGTTCACTCTTGTCAACTTCCTTATTGCCATGGGAATCTTCGTGGTTGAAATGGTTGCGGGAATCGATGGATGGCTGTATGGACTGTATTCACTATTTGTGTTCCTGCCGTCACTTGCGGTATCCATCCGCCGCCTGCATGATACCGGAAGAAGCGGGTGGTGGATCCTCATCTCCCTCATCCCGTTAGTTGGAGCCATCGTGATCCTTGTATTCATGTGCTTAGAGGGCGAAAGCCAGTCCAACAAATGGGGACAGAACCCTAAATTTGGCGGAAGCTACCTATAAGGTAACAACCTGACACCCGGCGTACCTTTTACCAAGGTACGCCGGGTGTTCTTTTATGCTTTAACGCATCGAGGGACGGGCCTTTAGCTGCATAAAGTATAATCCCAGCAATTCCCACACATACTAGAGGTGGGTGATATAATGCGAGCGAAAAGCGATGAAACCGAAAAATACAGTGATGCCATTGATAGGATGCAAGAAGGATTAGAGGCAATGATCGAGCTGTACAATGATATGGAAGAGGACGCCCCTTTTATTGACTTGGAGGAGGAGGTCCTTAAGGATCTGGAGAAAGCGAAGCAGATTTATGGTGAAGAATATGTGAGTAAAAAAGTCAACACGATCCTGAAAGAGGTGTTGACCTGGCTGGATTTAGAGGAAGACAAGAAAAAGTAGGCTGCCTAAAATAGAGGTGAAGAGCTGTTGAAGGATTGAAAGAACCCCTGACACCAAAATGTGTCAGGGGTTTTCTGGTTTCTATTGCAAGACTGGTATGGGCTTTTTATAAGCCGACTGAAATATATTTGACTTCCAGATACTCTTCGATTCCATGATGTCCCCCTTCACGCCCGAGACCGCTCTGCTTGAAGCCGCCGAACGGAGCCTGAGGGGTGGAAGGGACGCCGTCATTCAGGCCGACGATTCCATACTCGAGTTGTTCGCAGATCTCGATGCCCTTCGTGATATTTTCTGTAAATACATAAGCGGCAAGTCCATAAATGGAGTCATTTGCACGTTCGATCGCTTCTTCCTGTGTCTTGAACGTGGAGATAGGTGCCAGCGGTCCGAATGTTTCATCCGTCATGCACAGCATGTCTTCACTCACATCGGTAAGGACGGTAGGCTCGAAGAACAACCCAGTGCCGGCTTTTCCTCCGACGGCCACCTTCGCTCCTTTGCTGACCGCGTCGTCAATATGCTTCTGGACCTTTTTGACTGCATCTTCATCGATGAGCGGTCCGATGTCGACGCCTTCTTCAAGTCCGTTTCCGACTTTCAGTTCTTTGACCTTTTTCACAAGCCTCTGTGTGAACTCTTCGGCTATATCCTCATGGACATATACACGGTTAGAGCATACGCATGTCTGCCCGGCGTTCCGGAATTTCGAGGCGATGACGCCTTCGACTGCTTTATTGATGTCACAGTCATCCATGACGATGGAAGGGGCGTGTCCGCCAAGCTCCAGGGAAACTTTCTTGATGGTATCCGCTGATCCTTTCATCAGCTGTCTGCCTACTTCTGTAGACCCGGTGAAGGTCAGCTTGCGCACGCGTGTGTCCTCGAACCATGCTTCACCGATAGATTTCGAATCACCGGTCACGACGTTGATGACGCCTTTCGGGATGCCCGCCTTTTCAGCAAGGGCCGCCATTTTCAACGCAGTCAATGGGGTAAGATTGGCAGGCTTGATGACGACGGTACAGCCAGTCGCCAGGGCAGGGGCCACTTTCCTTGTTATCATCGCAGCAGGGAAGTTCCAAGGTGTGATGACGGCTACCACTCCGACAGGCTGCTTCGACACAAATAAACGCTTATTTCGCTGTGTGGCCGGGATCTGTTCACCGTATACCCGTTTGCCTTCTTCCGCGTACCAGGAGATGAAGCCGTTGGCATATTGGATTTCACCAAGCGCTTCTTTCAATGGCTTACCCTGTTCCATCGTCATTGTCCGTGCAAGGTCTTCCTTATGTTCATTAATGAGGTCGTACCATTTTCGGATGAGCTCGCTTC
The DNA here is from genome assembly GCF_052828565.1 of Rossellomorea sp. NS-SX7. NCBI lineage: Bacteria > Bacillati > Bacillota > Bacilli > Caryophanales > Bacillaceae > Rossellomorea > Rossellomorea sp. NS-SX7. The sequence goes on from NZ_CM128249.1 coordinate 748,743, forward strand.
TTTCATAGACAGAATGCTGTGACCAGTCGCGGAACGCATTGTAGGCAGCATCGACTGCACTAACCGCTTCACTTTTTCCGCCTTTGGAGATCGTGGCCACAACCTCTGAAGTCGCAGGGTTGGTCACTTCCACTTTAGGTAAGTTGCTTCCGATTTCTTCACCGTTGATGAGCATATTGTAGTGTTGCATGTTCAGCCTCCTCTTTCATGTTAAGAAATTCGCTTCATTTCATCTTCATCTAGATCTTTAGTGAATATTTTATCATTTTCTCCTTTGAAAAACTTCTTTCCATAGATGAGTACACAAAGAATGATCCCGACTGCAAAGCCCCAGGTTGCTCCTTTGGTGGCTAAAACTGCACCGATGATCCCTGCAATCCCAAGGTCTCTATGGCTGCGGGCTTCAAGGATGCCCACCCGGACACTGACGTATCCTTGGATTAATAGAGTGAGTGCCAATGCAATTCCAAGTATCGGTTCTACTAAACTCACGATCGGGAGCAATAGAAGACCTGTGTTTGTTCCCCATCTGAAGGATCCTGATCCTCCAAAGAGCGAATGCATCGCTTTTTTACCTTCTTTGAATCGTTCGATGACGACTACCTGCATGGCGGCCCACAGGGGACCTGCCATCGTAACATCAGGGCCAAGAATACTCATAATTGTATTCCGTCCTCCGAAAATCATATGAGCCCGGTTTGGGTTATAGTCTATTTTTTCATCCCTGCGAACATCATCCGCTTCTTCAATCAACGCCTTACTCTGCAGGACGTCACCGAATAAGACAATATATGCAGCTAATACAGTTGGCAGGGCAGACACAAATAACATGGCGGATGGGAACCCTACCCCAAATACAGTATATTCACTCCAAAGAGTACCGAAATCCGGATTGATCAGGCCCCATTCAATCGTCGGCCAAGGTGCTTCACCGAATAATGGAGCAATGATGACCGCTAAAATGATGATAGGAAAAATTCCGAGTTTCCCAATTAGTCCCCATAGTGCGCTTTTGTTTTTAAGTTGATTGAAATGCTGCGAGAAAATGATGTAGAATGCGATTCCTACAGCAATCGAGATGGTCCATGGGAAACTCTCGAAACGGCCCCCAACCTGGAAAACAGAAATGACTGCAGCGAAGCCTGCTCCCAAAATGACTCCGGATTTAATCGCCGGTGGTACAAACGATACAACTTTTTTTGCAAGGCCAGTCACTCCTAAGAATATGGAGAGGAGCCCGAGTGTAAGCTGGAAGGCGATCAGTGCGTGCACCCGTTCTTCACCTTCTGGAAACGTTGATACATAAGCCATGATCAAAGGGATGGCCGGTGTGATCCAACCCGGAACAACGGGATCGCCAAGTAAATGATGAGTTAAGTATAGAAGACCGTTCAATAACACGACGGCCAAAGCAACTTCAAATGGCATCCCGAGCAGTTCGATCATCAATGGAATGGCGGCTAAGTCGACAGCACACATGAGCAGTCCCTGTACATAGTCCGGCCATTCAAACTTATAATGGATAAATGGAAGTCTTAATTTGAATGGTCCCAATGGAATATACGGTGATTCCTCACCATGTTTACGGTTTTTCCACATATTATATACCCCTTTTCAACAATAGATATGACTCTTTTCTAATTTTTTCATCCCATCCTTCGGATAAAAACAGCTTAGTAGGCAGCTTGATAAATTTGTTTGATATCTTCTAGTGTCAGTTTGCGTGGATTATTGTTTAAGAGACGTTCAATCTTGCTTGCATCTTCAGCCATTTCCGGAATATCGCTTTCAGGAATGGAAAAGGCCCTCAATCCCGATGGAATATTCACTATGCTGCACAACCGTTTCAATGCATGAACAGTTTGTTCTGCAGCATCAGCGTCAGATAGGTGACTTACTTTTTCACCTAAAGCCGATCCGATATCCCGGAAGCGCTCCATGCAGGAGATCTTATTCCATTCCATCACATAAGGAAGGAGCAGGGCATTGCTCACACCGTGTGGAATATGGTAACGTCCCCCGAGTGGATAGGCGAGGGCATGGACAGCGCCAACTCCGGCATTTCCAAAAGCCATTCCGGCCATCAAGCTTGCGGTTGCCATGTTTTCGCGTGCCTCCAAATGGGACGGGTTGGCATATGCTTTCGGCAGATTTTCTGCAATCATTTTAATTGCATATATCGCAAGGGCATCAGTGATTGGCGATGCGTGCACCGAGATATAGGCCTCGATTGCATGGACAAGTGCATCAACACCGCTTGCCGCCGTCACAGAAGGCGGCATCGTCAAGGTCATCTCAGGTGCCACAATCGCAACATCAGGCAGCAGGTAATCACTGACGATTCCTTTTTTCAGTTGAGCCTCCTTATCAGAAAGGATGGAGATATTTGTTACTTCAGATCCTGTACCCGCCGTAGTGGGAAGAGCGATGATGGGTGCGCCTTTCTTCGGCACTAGGTCTGTCCCTATTAAATCCGTGAGATTTCCATCATAGCCTGCAAAAGCAGAAACACTTTTGGCGATGTCGATGGCACTGCCTCCTCCAATGGCAATCAGTCCATCGTGAGCTCCTTCCATGAACATATTTGTACAATCATGTACGACAGAAAATTCAGGTTCAGGCTTTACCCCGGTAAACATACCGAAAGAAAGCCCTTTCAAAAATGGGGTGATTTGATTCACGACGCCTGCTTTCTGTAAGATTTCGTCCGTCACAATAAGAGGATTTTCCATGCCCAGGCGTTGTATTTCTTTAGGTATTGCTTCTGTAGCCCCTTTACCGGTAATTAGTTTGTTAGCAATCTTAAAAGTTGATATTGTCATGATGACGAGCTCCTTTCTTGTTTATAAACTATTTCATAAACTCTTTGTAAAAAGTAATGCAAGTTCTGTGCCAACTTTCAGAAAAGTTAAAATAGTAGCTTGTTCCTGATTTATGTAGAGTGATGTTGAGTGTAAAATGAATCGAAAAAGGGAGACTTGATTAAAAATATAATCAAATCTCCCATTTTTTCATTTTCTGTACGATTGTTGATTGACTGACTTGTAAAGCCTCGGCTGCTTTGCGTGTTGTTTTATGTTTCTTCAATGCTCTTGTTATCAGATTTCTCTCTACATTGTCCACCGCTTCTTTTAATGGAATGATCTCCGTTTCATATGGGAAGTCTTTTTGCGTGTTGCTTGTCTCCGAGAGTTCATTAGGGAGATGTTCTGAATCAATGGTTCCGATAGGGGATGTGACAACTATGCGTTCAATGCAATTCTTTAATTCCCGGATATTTCCGGGCCATGAATATTCATGAAGAATATTCAATGCTTCAATACTTAATCTCTTGGTCATTCCATACTCATTATTAAATTCCTCAAGAAATTGCTCTGCGAGAGGGATGATTTCTTCTTGTCGATCTCGTAAGGAAGGTATTTCAATGGGCACTACGTTTAATCGATAATAAAGGTCCTCCCGAAACTCACCATTCTTTACGAGCTCTTTTATATTCTTGTGTGAGGCAGCAATGATTCGTACATTGATTTGTTTAAGTTTTGATGCTCCGATCGGGATGAAGGCCTGGTCTTCGATAACCTTGAGTAATTTCACTTGAAGCTCCAAAGGCAGGTCCCCGATTTCATCAAGGAATAAGGTGCCGTTATCCGCAATCTCAAGCAGCCCTTTTTTCCCTTTTGTGAGCGCTCCTGTGAATGCCCCTGGTTCATACCCGAATAGTTCCGCTTCGATTAGACTTGAGGGGAGGGCACTGCAATTCAGCTCCAAAAAGCTTCCAGAGGTACGGTCTGAGTGTTCATGAATATACTTCGCGATCATTGTTTTACCAACGCCTGTTTCACCTTGCAGGAGTACTTTTGCATCTGTTTTCGCCACCCGGTCAATGATGTCGAGAGTCATCTTCATTTTTTCACTATGATAGAATGATGAATTTGTTGTATCGTTCATAAAGGTTGCATTTGTGCTCTGTCTGAGATTCTTTAATTCTTGCAGCTCTTCAATCCGGAGCTTGAGTTTCAGAAGCTCAGTGATATCCCTTACGCTATTGATCACATAAAGAATCTCGTCTTTTTCATTAAAAATGGGTGTTCCCGAAACAATAATCTTTCGACCGTTATGAATGGTCTGCATCAGCGTTACGGGCTTTTTTTCTTTGATTACTTGGATGGAAGCAGATTTCGAAATATAGCCTTCCTTAATGATTTCCTCCATATGATAACCGATCAGCTGCTGGGGTTTCAGGTTTGTGATCCGTTCATACGCTTTATTTATTTTTACCGTAATCCCATAGCCGTCCGTAATGAATACCCCATCATAGAGGGAATTGATGATATCTGTGAAAATATCATTCTCAAGCAGCTCGCTATATTCATTCTTGACTCTTGACCTTGTTTGAGAGGTATGCCGGCCGGCTGAAAGCTTATGGATGATTTCTCCGACAGATTGATGCAATTGTACCTCCTGGAACATCTCCTTCATGTCATCAAGGGTTAAGACGCCAATCGCTTTACCTTCCTCATCATGAATCTCCAAATACTCTTCTTCGGAAGAAGAGAACAACTCAACAGCACGTTCTAAATCATCTGAAATTCCAATCCGCATGTTGAATACCTCCGAGTCCAAAACCATAATCTTTTTTTTTCATACTATCACACTTTAACGCAACGAGGGACGGGCCATTTACATACTAAAGGACCGTCCCTTCAATCATTCCCCGCTGCTGGTTGCAGCTGTCGCACCTGCGATTGCGGCAACGCTTGAGGACTGCTGGGCCTGGATGAGCGCTTCTATGGTCGTCGACAGGTTCGTCTGAAAGATGGATGAATTCTCGATTTGATCGCTGAGGTGAAGGGTGACGGCCATTATGAAGTTCATATCCTTCTGCCAGCGGATATCAGTGTTTAATGATTCTAGTATCTCCATTACGGCAGCGATATGATCGCTGCCGTTTGTTATAAAGGAAAGCATGGCAATCTGCGGATAGAACATCGATTTCGGCCGGATGCCTTCATCTTTTAACATATCGAAAATCTCTTTGCAGCGAGTCACCAATACATTTGAATCGACATCTTCATTAAGCGATAGAATGTGGCTCATCGTCTGGAGGTCATTTCCTTTGTGGAAACCCGACTGATTCAACTGTTCATAAAAATATTCAATTTGTTCGATCAGCATATCCGTATCCTGCGTTCTTCGGGCAAGCAGCATCGCAAGCGGATAGTCACTTTGTCCGGTCAAGAAAAAATGCTTCTTTCTCATTTTTTTATAGACTTCCATCGCACGTGATGAAGTCCCGTCACTTATTTCTTCCCCGCTGATTAATACCATTGCGGAAATATACGTATACGGACCCATTGTGAACCCTTCGTCCACAAGTGCTTTGTACGATTGAATAAAACTTTTGATTGATTTCTCCGGATGAAGGAACCGAGTGTCGAGCATGGCTGCAAACGTATATCGATGATGGGATTGAAGTGTGTTGAAGAACCCGAGTTCCTTTCTGATCCGTTCAGCGATTTCGTCAAGACGGACAGGGGCATATGTTTTATTGTTTGTCACATAGAGGGAGGCGATCATCATGATTGAACGGGCGTCCGACACCTTCCAGCGGAGACTTTTTTTCAATTTTGCATAAACGTCTTTATATATATCGGTTTTGTTCATATCATCACGTCCTATTGAGAAGTTGTTTGCTATACATACGATAGAAGAAATGGAAAAGTTTCGTTAAAGATAAATCATTTCCAATTTTTTCAATGGGGAACGGGAAGGAAATGATAGGGATAAGGCAGTTGGGTAAAGGAATCACGGAGGGTGTTGGCGAATAGTAGAAATGGGTTTTAACACAGGGGACGAGTTTTTGTATAAAAGGACTGCCTGAAGAAAGGGGAGAAGGAAATGGACTATAGAATTGTTGAGAGAGAGTCATTCAAAGTCATAGGAAAAGGAACGGAGATAAAAACATCAAACGGTGAAAATAATAAAGAGATTCCAACTTTCTGGAGTGAGGTGACGGCTAGCGGGGAGGGGGATGAGATTTGTCGTTATGCGGAAAATGGGGATTTAATGGGTGTGTGTATGGAATTCAATCATGCTAGTGAAACGTTCACTTATTTCATCGGAGCAGAAACAGCTGAAGAAAGCGAAAAATTTGATTCGATTGTCATTCCTGCAGCAACCTGGGCGGTTTTCACATCGGTCGGACCTATGCCGCATGCCATCCAGCAAGTCTGGCAGAAAATTTATTCCGAGTGGTTTCCTTCTACAGGATATGAGCATGCGGGAGTACCTGAATTCGAGCTGTATCCTCCAGGCAACGTTAATAGGGAAGATTATCGATGCGAAGTGTGGGTTGGGATTAAAAAGAAATAATGAACATAAACAGAAGCTTGCGGAATACCGAAAGCTTCTGTTTAGTTTACTTCAGCTTTTTAGAATATATAAGGGGGGCGTCCATCGTATCGCCATCTTGCCCGATTAATTCAATCAGGCCCACTTCCTCAATCCTGCCTTTAGTGAGGCCGATCCGGTCGACACAATAATGAAAGGCCTTCGATAATTGATCCGGCTCGAGCTTGTTGGCAAGCGTGCTGTGGGGAATCCACTGTTCGGGTTCATATAACTTATTTGCCTCCGTGTTGAACGTTTTAAAGTGTTTATGATGTTGTGTATGAAAGTCGAGCAGTTCCTTCGTGGCCGTGGGGGATAGAAAAAGAGTATTGTAATTCAAGAACGATCCTATGTGATTGAACGTGATGTCGAAGCTTTTTTTATCATCATAAAAAATGTCCATCTGCTTCATATAGTTTTCCTTGTCCAGCTCTTTATAGCTCGCCAGTGTAAGGTGAGGTCTCCCGTCCTGAACCTCATCGATGTAATACGATATCGACTCGTCACGTAATTCTTTCCATATATTTTTAATCAAGGTTTCTGTTTCTTCATCAAACAGAGCGGTAACCCAGAACATGTTGTAACCACCTTATCATCGTATTGCTGAAACAATTTCATCAGCTGTGTTACTTACAAGTTACCCTATAAAAGAATGGTTAAATCTTGTTCTTACTATTTACGGACAGACTTTCATAAAGTTTCAGAAAATCGACTTGACTGGGATAAAGACTACATGTTACTATTTAGTCACATATTACATGTGACCATTCGTTCACATAAGAGGGGATTTTCTTTTATGAATGAAGAGGAACTTTCCAGTCTGTTTAAGGCACTCGGCCATCCAATTAGAAGGGCCATCTTGGATATCCTGAAACAATCGCCTAAAACAACTGGTGAATTGAATGAACAATTCCCGGAGGTAACCCGCTACGCCATCATGAAGCACCTGAACATCCTGGAAGAAGGACATTTGGTACTGGTCAGACGGGAAGGGAAATATAGAAAAAACTATTTGAATGCTGTTCCGCTACAGGACATGCACCGCCGCTGGGTAGGAAAATACATGGAGGCTGACGCAAGCTCACTGCTGAATTTGCGTTCAATCGCCGAGAAGAGAAAAGGAGAGGAAAACATGAAAACAGAACAAAGCCGTGCATTCAAAATCGAGCAAGAAGTTAATATTAATGCTTCACGTAAAGAAGTATTTCAGGCACTGACAACCAATGCAGAGGATTGGTGGGAATTCAGGCTGGCACCAGAAGGGGAGACTTCAACGTTTACGTTCGAACCCTTCCCCGGCGGCCGATTCGTAGAGAAATGGGGCGACAATCAAGGTGCAGTCTGGGGTAATGTGTATTATGTCAATGCTCCTGAAGAAATCAGGATTGAAGGGCATTTAGGCATGCAGGGAGCTGTCAACAGTTCGTATACTTACCGTCTTGAAGAAAAGGACGGTGCTACGCTGCTTCGATTATCCCACACAGCTTCAGGTATCATTCAGGAAGATTGGGAAGAGAAACACACAGAAGGGTGGAAGTATCTTCTCGGCACCCGCTTAAAGAACTATGTAGAAAAAGTTTAACGATATGCGGAGGAATTAACATGGTCGATATTAAAACAGAAATCACCATTCAATGCCCGCTTGTAAAGGTATCATCGTATGCTTCCAATCCCGATTATGCCCCTGAATGGTATGATAACATCGATTCAGCGAAGTGGCTGACGGAAAAACCTTTGGCCCTTGATTCCCAAATCGCCTTTAAAGCTAAGTTTTTGGGAAGAGAGCTGGCATATGTCTATGAAATTGAAGAATATATCCCAGGTGAAAGATTGGTCATGAAAACGGCAAACGGCCCATTCCCGATGAAAACCACTTATACTTGGGAGGATCTTGGGGAAAATGGTACGAAGATGATGTTAAGAAATCAGGGGGAACCCAGTGGTTTTTCAAAAGTCTTCACCCCATTCATGTCAATGTTCATGAAAAAAGCAAATCAGAAAGATTTAAGGAAAATTAAACAAATACTCGAAAACTAATCATTATGCAGCTCCTTTCTTTTAAGAAGGGGGCTTTATATCTTTATTGTTCATTCATAAAGCCTGCAAATATTGTCCCGAACCACACAATACTATAAAATCTAACATAGGAACATTGATGGGGTGAGAATTGTTGAATTATAAACGTATTAAACCGCGTAAGATTTATGAGGAAGTGGCAGAGGCTCTGATCGATATGATCAAGTCAGGACAATTGAAGAGCGGGGACAAGCTTGAATCGGTTCAGCAGCTTGCTGAAAACTTTCAGGTTGGGCGTTCCGCTGTTCGCGAAGCATTAAGTGCGCTGCGTGCGATGGGATTAGTGGAAATGCACCAGGGTGAAGGAACGTATGTCCGTGAATTTGACAGCAAAATGCTGTCGCTTCCGGTTTACATAGCTGTATTGATGAAGAAAGATGATGTGAAGAATCTGCTTGAAGTGAGGCGGATCTTAGAAGTGGGAGCCGTTCTGGCGGCTGCTGAGAGAAGGACGGACGAGCAGCTCGCTGAAATAAAGGAAGCACTCGATCAAATGGAAGCTGCCAATGACCAGGAGCTGGGGGAAGAAGCTGATTTCCGCTTTCACATGGCCATTGCCAAGGCTTCTCAGAATGAACTGTTGATCGGGCTGATGAACAATGTGTCAGAAATGATGGTCACGACGATGCGTGAAACACGCAGATTGTGGCTTTACTCGGAAAAGTCGACACTTGATCGTCTGTGGAAAGACCATCAGCAAATCTACCAGGCCATCGAGACACAGGACGGAATGGAAGCCCAGAATGTGATGCTTCATCACCTGCAAAGCGTCGAAGAAGTCCTCATGAACTATTTCGAAGACATGAAAGAATAAGCTAGAAGGCCCGTCCCTTACTGCTTTAAAGCAATGAGGGACGGGCCTTCTTTATTTAGGTGAATCTTTATTTTTATAAAATTACAAAAATACCATTGTGATATGAAAGCGTTTTAATTATACTGTTATTTATGAAGCTGGTCATCTGATGACCTGTTAACTTGATATCTTAAATGATTTAACGCAATGAAGGGAGATGGAGGGAATGAGTATTGGTACGTTGGCGTGGATTGCCACTTTGCCTATTGTATCTGTATTTTTGTTCTTGGTTATTTTAAGGTGGCCGGCAAAAAAGGCGATGCCGGTATCACTGTTGATTACGATTATCATGGCGATGTTTGTATGGCAAGTGCCTGGAAACCAGGTAGCCGCTGCAAGTGTGAAAGGGATGGTGACGGCCCTTGAAGTAGGTGTGATCGTGTTTGGTGCGATCCTCTTATTGAACACGCTGAAAGAAAGCGGTGCCATTTTTACGATTCGAAAAGGGTTTACGAATATTTCACCGGACCGTCGGGTGCAGACCATCATCGTTTGCTGGCTGTTTGGATCGTTTCTTGAAGGTGCTGCAGGCTGGGGTGCGCCTGCAACAATCGTAGGGCCGCTGTTAGTGGCAATCGGGTTCCCGGCAATGGGAGCAGTCATGGTCGCGCTCATTCTTCAATCGACGCCTGTATCCTACGGGGCGGTCGGGACACCGATCCTGATTGGGGTAAACTCAGGGTTGAAGGACTCGCCGCTTGTTCAGAAGTACATCGCTGAGCAGGGAACCACGTTTGACGCTTACATAAATGGAATCGGAGGCCAGGTTGCGCTCATTCATGGAGTCATTGGGATCTTCATCCCGCTCTTTATGGTGACGATGCTGACGTATTTCTTTGGTAAAAATAAATCGATTACGGAAGGGCTTGCGATTTGGAAGTTTGCTATTTTTGCAGGATTGTCGTTTACGGTCCCATACGCATTGGTGGCCAATCTTCTCGGACCGGAATTTCCATCCCTCCTCGGCGGATTGATCGGACTTGCCATTGTTGTTCCCGCCGCGAAAAAAGGGTTGTTCATTCCTAAGAAGTCCTGGGATTTCGATAAAGAATCAAACTGGGACCCGGCCTGGACAGGAACGCTGCAAGTGGATGATTCCGATAAGTCGAAACAGAATGTGTCTTTTGTAAAAGCCTGGATGCCATATCTATTGGTAGCCGTATTGCTGGTTGGCACACGAGTCAGCTACCTTCCATTCTCAGGCTGGCTGCAATCATGGGTCATCAATCTGGAGACGCTGTTCGGCACAGAAATTACGGTAGCTTCAAAACCTTTGAACCTGCCTGGAACAATCTTCATTCTAGTCTCACTGCTATCCATATTCATTTATAAAATGAATATGAAAGAATACTCACGAGCAGTGAAGGATTCATTTAAAACGATTGTGAGTGCAATGGCCGCATTGATCTTTGCTGTACCAATGGTTCAGGTGTTTATCAATTCAGGTATCAATGCAGCGGACTACACAAGCATGCCGCTCGCGCTGGCAGAAGGGATTTCCAACATTTTCGGAAGCTACTGGCCGCTTGCCGCCCCGACCATTGGGGCAATCGGGGCGTTTGCTGCAGGCAGCAACACGGTCAGTAACATGATGTTCTCCCTGTTCCAGTTCGGAGTAGCGGACAATATCCTGGCAGCCCCGGCCACCATTGTCGCCCTGCAGGCAGTCGGAGGAGCAGCAGGCAATATGATTTGCGTCCATAACGTAGTGGCGGCTTCCTCTTCCGCAGGGCTGATCGGACGGGAAGGAAATTTGATCAGGAAAACCCTGATTCCAATGACATTCTACGTGATTTTCGCCGGAGCAATCGGATATGTCGTGATTAACGGCATCGGACTTAATATCGGTACGGTCATCCTTGGAATTGTGGCAGGATTCATCATCAGCCTTATTATCAAAGGTGAAAGAAAGAATAGAAGTGAAGATAAACAGATAAGAAAAACCGCATAACGAGAGAGCGAAGCAGGCCATTTGCATAAGTGGCCTGCTTGCGATTTTTCTATCGCAGGTAGAGTGATTCAAGTCATCTGATGACCTGTTGACTATTGGCGCAGATAGCTTTAAACTGATACTTAATAGAATAGACAGAAAAATTCCAAACATAAATTGATAGTATTCTACTAGAATTCGATTCTTTATCAAGGATGCTTTGAACCTAACGGAGTTTCTTCCGAAAGAAATGGGGAAAAATCATGAAAGTTTCATTATTTGTTACATGTTTAATCGACATTTTTCAAACGGACGTCGGCAGGGACACGGTTGAATTACTGGAGCGGCTCGGCTGCGAGGTGGATTTTCCCGAGAAACAGACTTGCTGCGGGCAGCCTGCATATAACAGCGGACATGTCGGGAAAGCAAAGGAATCCATGAAGCATATGATCACTGTATTTGAAGGATCGGATTATGTCGTCACTCCATCGGGTTCCTGCGGTGCGATGTTCAGGGAGTATCCACATGTGTTCAAGGGAGATCCGCAGTGGGAAGAGCGGGCGAAATCCCTGGCTGAAAAAACGTATGAATTGACTCAGTTCATTGTTGAAGTCCTGGGGGTCGAAGACGTTGGCGCAAGACTGGACGCCAAAGCAACCTATCATACTTCCTGTCATATGACCAGGCTGCTCGGTGTGACGGAAGCGCCTATGAAACTATTGAATCATGTTGACGGGCTAAAAATGAATCCGCTTCCACATAACTATAACTGCTGCGGATTCGGGGGGACATTTGCGGTCAAGATGTCTCCAATTTCCGAGCAGATGGTAGATGAAAAGGTTACGAGTGTGGAAGAGTCGGGAGCAGACATATTAATCGGAGCCGATTGCGGGTGCCTTATGAATATAGGCGGCCGGATCGACCGGAAAGGCAAGCCGATCAAGGTCATGCACATCGCATCGGTCTTGAACAGTCAATAATAAAGTGAAGGGGGAAGCAAAATGGCTATGAAAATAGGGGATAAACCCTTCAATGACAGAGTGTCGAGCGGGATAGCCGATACTTTCATGCGGGGGGCAGTCTCTTCCGCGCAGGCACGGTTACGAAGCGGGCGCCTGAATGCGGCAGAGGAACTTGGCAACTGGGAAGAATGGCGGAAGCTCGGTGAGGAAATCAGGTCCCACACCATCGAGAACCTCGATTATTATCTCGAGCTTTTAAGTGAGAACGTCGCAAAGCGCGGCGGTCATGTGTTCTTCGCAGAGACAGCTGAAGAAGCGAACGAATACATCACCGAAGTCGCCAAGAAAAAAGATGGGAAGAAAGTCGTCAAATCGAAATCCATGGTCACGGAAGAAATCAATATGAATGAAGCGCTTGAGAAAGCCGGCTGCGAGGTCATCGAATCCGACCTGGGCGAATGGATCCTGCAAGTGGATGATCATGATCCTCCTTCCCATATCGTCGCTCCGGCCCTTCATAAAAATAAAGAGCAAATCCGGGATGTGTTCAGAAACAAACTCGGATATGACAAAACGGAAAAGCCTGAAGAACTTGCATTATTTGCCCGAGAAAAATTGAGAGAAGAATTCCTGCAGGCAGATATCGGCATCACCGGATGTAACTTTGCCATTGCTGAATCCGGGACGATTTCACTCGTTACAAATGAAGGAAACGCACGGATGGTGACCACTGTCCCGAAGACGCAAATCACCGTCATGGGAATGGAACGGATCGTGCCTACATGGGAAGAGATGGAGGTCCTCGTCAGCCTCTTGACACGGGCGGCAGTCGGCCAAAAGCTGACGAGCTATATCACGGCCCTGACTGGACCGAAACAAGAAGGGGAAGTGGACGGTCCCGAAGAGTTTCATTTAGTGATTGTGGATAATGGACGTTCCAAGATCCTCGGTACCGCTTTTCAGTCGATCCTCCATTGTATCCGCTGTGCGGCATGTATCAACGTATGTCCTGTATACCGTCATGTAGGGGGTCATTCGTACGGATCGATCTATCCGGGACCTGTCGGGGCAGTATTGTCTCCGCTGCTTGGCGGATATGAGGAATATAAAGAGCTTCCTTATGCATCGACGCTATGCGCGGCATGTACAGAAGCATGCCCGGTGAAAATCCCGCTTCACGAGCATCTCCTGCTCCATCGCCAGGAGATCGTAGAACGTGAAGGCAAGGCACCCGTTTTTGAAAATCTATCGATGAAGGCCTTCAGTATGGGAACCGCTTCCCCGGCCATGTACAACATCGGCTCTAAACTTGCCCCGTCTTCACTGGCTGCTTTTACAAAGGGCGGAAGCATTTCAAAAGGCCCTGGCCCGCTAAAGAACTGGACGGATATCCGTGAATTCCCTGCACCTAAAAAAGAGCGTTTCAGGGACTGGTATAAGAAGAGAAGCAAAGAAGGTGGACAATCATGACGATCGGACAAATTCATAACCGTGGATCTTTTTTGGATAACCTGGCAAAAAACCTGGGACGGGAGCGTCGTTCAGAAGTTGTAAAACCTCAATGGCAGCACAATCCGCAATGGGAAGTATATAAGGGCTATTCACAGGATGAACTGGTCGAGGTATTGAAGAATCAATGCAAGCTGATTCACACGGAAGTGCATGAGACCGTGACGAGCGAGCTGTCCACATTGATTCCCCATCTCATCAAGCAATATGGCGGAAAATCCGTCGTCACATGGGACGATCCGCGTTTTGAGGAGGCAGGTCTAAAGGAAATTGGGGATGAAGACATCACCCATCACGTGTGGGACCCGGAAGGCGGAGAGGAAAACCTCTCATTTTCTGCAACCGCGGATGTCGGCATTACGTTCAGTGATACGACCCTCGCAGAATCCGGTACCGTTGTCCTTTACAGTGATAAGGGAAAAGGGCGAGCCGTCAGCCTGCTTCCTGTTGTATACATCGCCATCATCCCGAAGAGCACCATCGTCCCAAGAATGACTCAAGCAGCGAAACATATCCATGATAAGATCGAAAATGGAGAACAAGTAGCATCCTGTGTAAACTTCATTTCCGGTCCAAGCAACTCAGCCGATATTGAAATGAACCTGATTGTCGGTGTGCATGGGCCAGTCAAGGCGACTTATGTAATTGTGGATGATTTGTAATAAACTAAGCACCTGGCTTTATAATGAGCCAGGTGCTTGTTTGTATGCCAATCGGTTAAATTGATCTTTGTTTCAAATTGGGTCCAGCGGTTGATTGGAGTGCATGACGAAGACTCCTGCGGGAAGAGTAGCTAATGTGAGACCCCGCAGGGAGGTACGACCGAGGAGGCTCACGGGCTACCCGCGGAAAGCGAAGTCTTGCACGGAAATCAATAGCGGTATTAAGAGCCTATACTGAAATTGTTCGTCTTAATGTAGTGATTTTTAAGTTTTGTCCCACCCTCGTCTTTTTGTCCGCCAAGCTTATTCCTCCATAAAACACCAAAAATTTGTTACACTAACCTAGTTGCATAATCCATCTCATTTATTTAAATACATTAGAGAATACTAGAAGAAAGGGTATTGGAGGAAGCTATGACGAATCGAAATAAAGGAATCATACTCTTATTATTATCCGCATTCGGGTTTTCGATGATGGCCGCACTTGTGAAGCTTTCCGGGGACGTGCCGACGGTCCAGAAGACGTTCTTCAGGAATTTTGTTTCAGCCATCATCGCATTCGGATTTGTTAAATACTATGGTGAGCGTCTGTTTGGTAAAAAGGAAAACCAAAAATTGCTCTTGCTGCGCTCAAGTCTCGGAGCTGCCGGAATCGTATTGTTCTTCTATGCGATTGATCATCTCGTGCTGTCAGACGCAGATATGCTGAATAAACTCAGCCCGTTTCTAACAATTATTTTTGCATCGATATTCCTTAAAGAGAGAGCGCGGATGTTTCAGATTACAGCAATCATCATCGCGTTCATCGGGACACTGTTCATCATCAAACCATCATTTTCTTACGAAACGATTCCATATCTCGCTGGGCTCCTGTCAGCTGTTTTTGCCGCAGGTGCTTATACGGTGCTGAGAGTATTGGGCACGAGAGAAAAATTCTACACCGTCGTGTTTTATTTTTCCTTTTTCACTACGATGATCCTGCTGCCATTCGTGCTCGCTTTCTATGAGCCGATGAGCGTCAAGCAGTGGGTTTATCTGCTTGGTGCCGGTTTTTTTGCCACCATCGGACAGTTCGGAATCACCATTGCCTACAAGTTCGCCCCGGCAAAAGAAATCTCGATCTTCTTTTACTCAACCGTTGTATACTCCGCTCTCATAAGTATCTTCCTGTTTGGGCAGATACCTGATCTGTGGAGCATCATTGGCTATATCATCATCTTCGGAGCATCGCTCTACATGTTCTTAAAAAACAACAGGGAAGCATAAAGAAATGGCCCGTCCCCCGCATTAACACAGCGGGGGACGGGCCTTGTTTTGTACTCTAATTGCCATTTTTTGTGGATAACTTTCGTGGAGTGTTAGACTATAATGGAAATAAGAAAACTTTTCCAATAAAGGAGAGGGATCATGGTACTGCGTGAAACAGTTTTTTCCAAGTGGGCTGTCTTGCTATTAGGCTTTGTTTTGATGAGTAATGTTCTGTTATATCATCCAGTCATTCAAGAGGCATTGATGATTGAAATGGAGAGCGGACTCATCCTCGGTTCCCTGCTGGATATGGTCGTCGTTGCTCCCATTTTGATTTATGCAGCTTTTAGAGTGTCGAAGAAACAGGTTATCGGATTCATGATTGCGGGCCTCGTCCTGGCACGTTTTTTGATTCCAGAAGAATTTTTTGCTCCGTATACGATGCTGCTGTATGCAGGTGTTGGTTTCGAAGCCCTGCTGTTTCTGGCTGAATTGAGCCTGGTCGCCTACCTCCTGTGGAAAATTCCCTCGCTACGTGCTGAAATGAAGAGATCAGGGGAGGGAGCTGTCTTTTCAATGCTCCCTGCAGCTGAAACAACAGTTGGAAGCCATACTCTCATCCGAGTCATTGTGTCAGAAGCTCTGATGTTTTATTATATGATGTTTTCTTGGCGAAAAAAAGCGCCGGCTCATGATGGTTGTGTGACGATGCATAAGAAGACGAGTGCTCTGGCCATGAATATCATGGTCATCCATGCCATCGTCATTGAGTCGATCGGGCTGCACTGGTGGCTGCATTCAAAGTGGCCAGTCCTCTCAACTGTGTTATTACTCCTGAATGTTTATGGTGTGTTTCTGTTTCTGGCTGAGATTGCGGTGATGAGAATGCACCCCCTGGAAGTGAAGAACGGGAAGATGTATGTCACTCAAGGCTTGATGCAGCGAGTCGCCATCCCTCTGGATTTCATTGAAAAAGTGGAGTGGGGGGGCACACCGGGAGACAAGACGATGACGTTTATGTATAGGGACCTCGAACAAACAGAGCCGCAGGTGGTCCTCCACCTCAAAGAACCCGTGGATGCTACCATCTTTATGGGCAGGACACGATCTGTCGAAAGCATCGCATTGAAGGTGGATCATCCCGAAAAACTCAAACAGCTTCTGCCATGAACGTGAATCGCTGACGAGCAGTGCCTCACTCCTTGAAAGCGGAGAAGGGCGGGCTTCTAAAAATTTGGAATCCTAGAAAAAATTCATCTGCCGGTATCTTTTTTTATTCTATATCCGTTATTAGCATGAGAGGATATAAAGGAGTGAAGGAAAATGGTTCGTGAGTCTGTGAGGAAAGAAAGTGAAATGGAGCTACTGGAATTAAATGATCTTGTGGAAAAACTGCAGCATTACTGCATATTCCTGACCAAGAATAAGTGGGATGGGGAGGACTTATGTCAGGAATCCATCTGCAGAGCATTGAAACATTATCCGGATCAGGAAAAATGGAGCTCCCCGCTGTTGAAGAAAATGGCGTATCATGCCTGGGTCGATAAAATTCGCAAACAAAGTAAAGAGTTGCTTGGCGATGTACCTGAGCAGCGTGTGGAGCAAAAGCGTGAAGGGAATGACGGGACGTTAGAAAAATTGACAAACACCCTGACACCGAAGCAGCTCATCACGCTCGTTCTGAAAGAAGCTTTTCAATATAAAATCTCTGAAATCGCGGGCTTTTTAAATATGACGGATACCGCCGTTAAGGCCATCCTTAAACGGACGAGAGCCAGGCTTGAAACGCTATCTGAACATGATGAATCCAGTTCCAATCAGGAGTATTGGGAAGAAACCCATCAAGAAGATATGTTGATTTCCCTTCAGGAAAGCTTCATGACCCAGGATCCATCGCATTTGATCGAACAGCTCCCTGAATGGTTTTCAACACAGTCCGCTCCAAAAATGGTTTCATTCCCGTCGATTTCGCGGAGCTCTTCCTCTCCTTCAAGCGTCCTCTCAATGGCAGCATAAGCTAAGAGGAGGAATGAAAATGAGTACCATCCCATATGTGATCGAACAGTCAAGCAAAGGTGAACGTTCCTATGATATTTACTCAAGGTTATTAAAAGACAGAATCATCATGGTGAGTGATGAAATCAATGATCATATGGCCAACAGCATTGTGGCTCAGCTGTTATTTCTGGCTGCGGATGATCCTGAAAAGGATATATCCCTCTATATCAACAGTCCAGGCGGCTCTACATCGGCAGGATTCGCCATCTTTGACACCATGGAGTATATCAGCCCGGATGTGCGCACAATCTGCACAGGTATGGCAGCATCGTTCGGAGCAATGCTCTTACTCGCCGGAACCAAAGGGAAAAGATTCGCGCTCCCCAACAGTGAAATCATGATTCATCAACCGCTGGGAGGAGCAAGGGGCCAGGCCACAGATCTCGAAATTTCGGCAAAAAGGATATTGAAGCTGAGAGAACATATCAATGAAATCATTTCTGAAAAAACGGGGCAGCCCTTGGATAAAGTCTCCCTCGATACGGACCGGGATTATTTCATGAGTGCCCATGAAGCGAAGGAATACGGGATCATCGATGAAATCATTGAAAAGAAAAAATAGGAATATGCGTTTAGGGACAGGTGACTGTTCCTTTTTTTGTTGAGAAAAACCTGCCAATTCCAATTATTACATGTGTAATATATGGTAATATAAGTTAATGAAATGGAAACGAAAGGGGAGGTTTCGATGACACTTACCTTCTTGCTTTTACTTCTGGGAGTCATCGTATTGGCGATGGCCGGGACAAATCGAAAACTGTATGTAATGGGATGGATCAACTCCCTGAGGAAGTATTCGTGGTTCAGCAATCCTTGGCTTGTGGGATTGTTTTTATTCTGTGTGAACGTATTGTTATTTGGACTGACCGGTTTGATATTATTTGGGCTCTCCTTTTTGATGATCCCGTTTATTCACTTGTTCATCATGGTGGCAGCAGTGATCATCAGTATCCTCGTATGGAATTCAATCGCATCGTCCCGCAGCTGGCAAAAATGGGACCGGTTGAAGACAGGGGGGATCGGCAGCAGCTTTTATTTGATACTGACCATCTTTTTCAGCTACCAATGGGTATCGGTTGAGCCCCAGTTTTCGGGAGATGACACATTCATGGCTGCGCTTGGTTTCATGATCGGGATCGTCGTAACCGGTGTGGCATTCCTTACTTGCTTCAGTATGATCGTTTTTACAAAAAGCCAATTTGCGAATTAGTTTTGTGGTGCCTGGCTCAATTCCATTGGTTTGAGCCAGGCACATTTTAATTTCTTTCTTTCTGTTCCTCAATCCATTATCCTAAAAAGAAAATGCCATAAAAATGAGGGACCGCAGTGAAAACCATACATAGCGACATCATACAATTCAGGGGAAATCATTATGATTTCGGATATATGCAGGGAGAACGAATAAAGGATTCCATCACTGTAAGGAACAGGGACAACCAATGGAAGGTGAGGAAACCGCGTTTTTCGATTGATGTGAACGAAACGAAGGAAGTGATTACCCGTTTTGCTCCGGGGATTTGGGATGAACTGCTCGGGCTTCAGGAAGCGCTCGAATGGCCTATTGAAAAGGTATTAAAGGAATTTGGAGGCTATCGGGTGGATTATGTGCGTTCAGGCTGTTCGATTCTGACGGGAGAAAATTATCTAGTCAGAAACTATGATTATCATCCAAAAACGTACGAAGGAAGATATGTTTTTTATCAGCCAACGGATACCGGGTATGCGATGATCGGCCCGAGTCAAAGGGTGACTGGACGTATGGATGGCATGAACGAACATGGCCTTTCGGTAGGCTATAATTTCATGCATCGGAAGAATCCCGGTGATGGGTTCATATGCTGCATGATCGGCAGACTTGTACTTGAATCGGCTGCTTCAGTAGAGGAAGCGGTGGATCTCCTGAAGGAAATTCCCCACCGACATTCATTCAGTTATGTCGTCCATGATAAGAGCAGCCAAACATTCATCGTTGAAACCTCTCCCCGTGGGATTCAGGTAAGACAATCTAACACATGTACCAACCATTTCGAAATCATGAAAGAAGAAAATAGGAACCACCTGGTCGATTCAAAGCGAAGATTATCCGTGATGGAACAGGAAAGAGGGAAACGTGCCGGCATTGAAGATGCGTTCCGTCTCCTGAATGACAGTGACGGAGGAGTCTTTTCAGACCTTTACGGGAGCTGGGCAGGAACGATCCATACATCGGCTTATCTGCCAGAGGAGATGAAAGCTTGGTTTGCTCTGGGTGGTGATCGGGATCCGGTTGTATTTGATTTTGCAGATTGGCTGAAGGGCGAAGATGTTTATCTGGATAAAATAACAGGTGAAGTGGACACGGATATCCCGTTCGTACACATGGATGAAGGGGCGGACTGGTTTAAAAGGTAATCCAGTATTTGAGGGATTACTTTTTAAATGGATTTTTTAGGATTACATTGGATAAATCAAGCAAAATCATTTCCATTTCCATACTGATTATACCTTTATTATGAAGAGCTCTATTACTTTACTCTTAATTTGGTAAACGTGCCAAAATAGGCACATAGTTTTTGGATCCGCTGTCAGTATAATAGAACTATAAAGGTTGTTTTGCAGGAGGGTTGCCAATGGGTCAAAAGAAAAGGGTCTGGCTTGAAAAGTTAAGGAAAATAAAGGGTTTCAGCCAAGAAGAAATTGCGAATCTTGTTCACATAGACAGGTCTTACTATTCTAAAATTGAAAGCGGCGTCAGGATTCCAAGTGCAGCACTTGCAGAAGACCTGGCAGATTTGCTGAACTTTCACGTGTCCATTTTTGAATTAGAGGAAGGTCCGTTTTATTTTGCTTTACAAGATGCCCCGATGATCATTGCACACTTTAACCTTCATCTAGAATATACGTGGATTTTTAATCCCCATCCTGATTTCGATGCCGTTTCAGTCATCGGTATGAATGATGTGGCACTAAAAGATAATCCAGGAACCAGACAATTAATGGAATTGAAAAGAGAAGTCATTGCTGAGTGCAAGCCTCTCAGGAAAACGATTCTATTTCCAAGGTCTGACGGCTTTTATACCTATGATGTGTCGTGCCACCCTTTATTTAATGCGAAAGGGGAACTGATTGGAGGAAGTTCTGCATCCACTGAGCTTAGTAAAATGGAGAAAACTGCACTGTCGGACAGTAATCACTCATCTGAGAACCTCACATTAATGAAAGAATAGGGGTGATGGTGTGCTGGATTCTGTTTTGACGAACTTATTATTAAACTTTTTCTTTATCATAACCGGTCTTTTGGTTATCGTAATTTATTTCGATGTTAAAAAAAAGGTCCCGTCCAGGTTAATAGTCATACTCATCTCTGCTTTGACTATCTTATTATGTGTGTTGTTCAGTTCAAAGCTGGCATCAGGAGTATTTGTTGATTTAAGGCGGATACCGTTCTTTTTGGCGAGTCTGTATTTCGGACCATTGGTGTCCTTTGTACTTATGATTATCATCATCTTGTTGAGGGTAATTGTTATCGGGAATGAATTCATCCTTCTTGTCGCACTGAATTATTTTAGTGCATTTTTGATTTTAGCAAAGCTGTCAAAAGGTTTCCTGAGAGCAAGGAAAAAACTGAAGTTGATGTATACCGTGGGGCTTTGTTCACTCTTAACGTTCTATAATGTGTTATTTGGCTATTTGTACGAATCTGAAATCTCATTTTATGAGTATTCCTGCATCGTGCTCATACCGTTGGCCGCCACGATCGTTTCCGTAATCATGGCTGAGATGTTGTGCAAACTGATGACGATGAAAAGGTTATCCACCCAGAATGAGAAACTTCAGGTGGTCGGTCAACTCGCAGCCAGTATATCACATGAGGTCCGTAACCCGTTGACATCCTCAAAGGGTTTTTTACAGCTGGTGCGGGATGAAAAAGACCAAGTCAGTCAACAAAAGTTCATAGACCTCTCATTGAAAGGCATCGACCAGGCGAGTCATGTGATTGAAGAGTACCTTACATTCGCCAATTCAGCACCGGATAAGGTGGAGAAAATCGATGTGAAGGGATCCTTGGATGAACTGGTTGAGCTGATGGAGCCAATGGCTGCTTATCATGGCGTATTAATAAAACCTCAATTAACGGACGGTATTTTTGTGGAAGGGCAAATGCGCAGCTTCAAGCAATGCGTAATGAATATCATGAAGAACTCGATTGAATCGATGCCTGCTGGGGGAGAACTTGTACTAACTATGAAGCTTAAGGAAAAGCTGATTATTTCTATTTCCGATACAGGTTCCGGGATGAGCAGGGAGCAAGTTGATCGTTTTGGTGAACCCTTCTACACAACAAAAAATGAAGGAACGGGACTCGGCATTATGGCTGCGAGTATCATCGTCAAGTCCATGAAGGGGAACATACAGGTGAAAAGCAAATTGAACAGGGGGACAACGGTGTATTTGGAATTTAATGAAGTGACCAAGGTGTTCCAATAGAAAAAGGAATCCAGGCCTCTAGCCGGATTCCTTTTTTAGGAATTATATAAACTTCACAACATCATCAAACGGTCTGCGC
Source organism: Rossellomorea sp. NS-SX7 (assembly GCF_052828565.1). Classification (NCBI taxonomy): domain Bacteria; kingdom Bacillati; phylum Bacillota; class Bacilli; order Caryophanales; family Bacillaceae; genus Rossellomorea; species Rossellomorea sp. NS-SX7. Next base: position 770,977 of record NZ_CM128249.1, read on the forward strand.
GTCTTCGGAGCCGGATCATTTACCCGATATCCGAACGCACACATGACTGAAATGCTGAAATGACCGTCATCAAGCAAGCTTTCTTCAGCTAACAGATCATTCATTTTATTGATGTCAAACCCTTCGATCGGACAGGAGTCCACTCCGATCTGAGCGGCTGCCGTCATCATGTTTCCAAGAGCTAAATACGTCTGTTTACCTGCCCAATCAAATAATGGACGCTCCCCATCAAGAAGATCAAAGTCCACTTTTTGGAACTGTTCGATTTTCTCGAGGTATTTACTCATATGATCTTCCGGCATGTTTTTGACGTTTTTGAAATGATCGAGTAGATAGGCTGAATCATATCGCGTATCCAGTTTCGTACGTGCCAGAATGATGACAAAATGACTTGCCTCAGGCAGTTTGCCGTAAGCTCCCCATGCCGTGTTCTTTATTTTTTCTCGTAGGCCCGGATCCTTGATCACAAGGAATCTCCATGGCTCGAAGCCGAAGGAACTCGGAGACAAGCGCCCCGTTTCCATGATGAATCGGAAATCATCGTCCGTCACTTTTTTATTCGGATCAAATTGCTTTGTGGCATGCCTGGAATGATAGGCATCCAGGATTTCCTGCTTGAGTGCTTCTTTATCCCGCATGTAAACATTCGCTCCTTATTTGAAATAAAATCATTGACTCTTTAAAAATATCATAAGTTATCTGAGGATTCACATCATTTGATCGGGTGAATGGCTCTCGCCTGAAACCATTTCCTGTTTGTTTCGTATATAAGGTAATGGAAGGTGGGATGTTCATCATGGAATTCATCTTGGTCATCCTGATCGGTGTCGTACTGCTCTTTTTATTCAATTGGCTCATGGGCTATCGGAAAGGGCATATCCAAATCGATTTTGATGAACGGTATTTCAAGGAGAAAGAATATATTGAAGCCATCAGGGCGGAGCTTGAAAAACAAGGGAAAGATGTTCACTATCAAGGTAACCGCCGTTTTATCATAAATGGTAAACCATATCTGTTCATCGAGCGGAACATCAACATGGGCGGAGTCCCCATGCAAAGGACCATCCTTCAACCAATCAAGAAGTAAAGGTTCGTCCCTCGATGCTTTAAAGGGATGAAGGAAGGCAGGGAGATTTACATGAAAGAACATTATTTTGATGAGCTGCTGAATATAAAGACGGGGAAGGATCAAATGGGGATGCCGAGGTCGATTCATTATCACCGCTACGAACCGACTCCATACGGGGCCCTTCAGGACTTGTTTCAGGTGTACGAGTTAAAGAAGAGTGACCGTGTCGTGGATTTCGGGTGCGGGAAAGGACGCCTCAATTTCTTTATTCATTATTTATTCGGGTCCATTGTCATCGGAATTGAGATGAACCAAAAATTCTATCAGGAAGCGCTCGAGAACCGGGAGAATTATTTGAAAAAGAAGAAGGGCAAAAGGAGCGCAATCGAATTCCATTGCTGCCTCGCTGAGGAGTATGAAATCCATCCCGGCGACAATGTCTTCTATTTCTTTAATCCGTTTTCTGTACAGATTTTCATGAAAATCATCAATAACATTTTATATTCACTGGAATACTCTCCCCGCGACATCGAAATCGTCTTGTACTACAGCTCGGATGATTACGTGCATTATCTTGAAAACCATCCGCTGTTTGAATTGAAGAAGGAAATCAATCTTTCGGGGCAGTATGAGCATAATGTGTACGAGCGGTTTATGGTTTATGGGCTGGTTTATTGACTCAGCAGCTGATTTAGAGAGAATCAGCTGCTGAGTTTTTTTATTGTTTTCTCCACCCTATTCTGTTTATTTAGAAGCGTACTGTGGCTTCACGGAAGGGACGGCTTTATACAATCGCTGTAAGATCACCATTGAAACTGCCGTGACTCCAAGGTCCAGAGGCAGATAGGCCGCCATCCATCCCCAGGCGACTGTATAGCTGAAACCGCTCGGAGCTTCGGCCCAGAATGAAAGTGCGGCATACATGAAGTTCGTACCGATTATGTAATTCAACAACAAAGCAAGGATCCCCGCGCCAACAAATCCAGCGTACGTACGCTTTCGTTCCAGCACCATTCCTACAGCAAAAGCGACAGCGATGAAAGAAACTACAAAACCGAATGTGGGGCTCAATAAACTTGAAGGTCCTCCTTTGAACTGTGCAAAGACCGGAGCCCCGACCAGTCCGAGAACCAAGTAGACCGTCATTGCCTTAGCGCCTGTCCTGCTGCCGAGCATCCCTCCTGCCAGAATGGCAAACATCAATTGAAGCGTGACGGGGACACCGCCGATCATCAAAAACGGCGAAACATTCGCCCCGACAGCCATCAACGCGGCAAAAAGACCGCATAAGACAATTTCCTTTGTTTTACTCATGTCCATTTCATCCTTTCAAAAAGTGTGGTATGATACCTATTATCAAATATGTTAACTTAAAAGTAAATATAGTTAACATAAATAAAAAGGGGGAGAAGTGGTGAGTGGTTTTTTCATAACAGGAACTGACACGGAGATTGGCAAGACGATGATAACTGCCGTGTTAACCCGCTATTTTCTTGACAAGGGCGTCGACGTTTTTCCTTACAAACCTGTACAAAGCGGGGCAGAGTGGGATGGAGACAGACTGGTAGCACCAGATACCGTTTTTTATGAAAGGTTCGCGAACCGGCGATTTGGAGACGAAACCAATACATATCTGCTGAAAACACCAAGCTCTCCTCATTTGGCTGCGGCGATGGAAGGGGAGAAGATTGAGACTCAGCCTATAATCGATCAAACTCAGAAACTAATAAACTCTCATGAACTTATTTTTGTAGAAGGGGCAGGCGGATTAATCGTCCCTTTAAATGAGGAAGAAACGATGATCGACCTGATCGATCGACTGTCACTGCCTGTCATTCTTGTAGCAAGGGCGGGGCTTGGAACAATCAATCACACGGTTCTGTCGGTGATGGCGTTGAAACAGAGAAAGATTAAGATTGCAGGGATCATCCTTAATCGTGTAACACCCCATGAAATGCCTGAGATCGAAGAAGACAATAGAATAATGCTGGAGAAATTAACAGGCATTCCGATTGTGGGTTCCTTCCCATACATAAACGTAGATGAAATAGAAGAACTGAATGTAGAACAGATTCTGGATAAATGGAACATCAATGTTTTAGAGGAGGCAATGCAGCATGAATCAAGAAAAGCTTATTGAAAAAAGCAGTCAATATCTATGGCTGCCATTTACACAAATGAAAGATTATGATGCAGATCCATTAGTAATCGAAAGCGGAGAAGGAGTATACCTCCGTGATATTTACGGAAACGAGTACCTCGACGGTTATTCTTCACTATGGCTGAACGTACATGGACATAAAAATGAAGAAATCAATCAAGCCATCAAAGATCAGCTGGATAAAATCGCCCACTCCACCTTGCTTGGCGCGTCCAATATCCCATCGATCCTGTTGGCAGAAAAACTGATCGACCTTGCTCCTGAAAAATTGAAACGGGTATTCTATTCAGACAGCGGAGCGACTTCGGTCGAAATCGCGATCAAAATGGCCTATCAATATTGGCAGAACATCGGGAGACCGGAAAAACAGAAATTCATCACGCTTAAAAATGCCTACCATGGCGATACTGTCGGAGCGATCAGTGTGGGGAAAGTTGATATCTTCCACCGCGTCTATAAATCTCTCATGTTCCATTCCCTGGTTGCCCCGTTTCCCGATGTCTATCACCATCCTGAACTGGATGATGCGGATGAAATCCGTGATCAGTGCCTTCAAGAGCTGGAGTCGATCTTGGAAGAACATCATCATGAAATTGCCGGGATGACCGTTGAATCCCTCATCCAGGGAGCCGGCGGAATGAACATTATGCCAAAGGGCTATTTCAAAGGGGTAGAGCAGCTGTGCAAAAAATACAATGTCCTTCTGATCGTCGACGAAGTGGCGACCGGGTTTGGCAGGACAGGTAAAATGTTCGCGGTCGAGCATGAAGGTGTTCAGCCGGATATCATGACGATTGCCAAAGGGATCACAGGCGGATACCTCCCGATCGCAGCGACACTGACAACGGAAGAAATCTATGAAGCCTTTTACGATGACTATACGTCTTTAAAAACATTCTTCCACGGCCATTCCTACACAGGAAACCAGCTTGGCTGTGCGGCAGCCCTGGCCAACCTTGAAATTTATGAAAGGGACAATCTGGTCGGGAAGACTCAGGAGAAGACGGAAGTGATAGAAAATCTGCTCGAACCGTTAAAGAATCATCCCCACGTCGGGAGCATACGCCAGCTTGGGATGATCTGCGGAATCGAATTGGTATTGGACAAAGAAACGAAAAAGTCTTTTCTTTGGGAAGATAGGGTTGGATACCACACCACGCTCAAAATGAGGGAACTCGGCATGCTCACTCGTCCAATCGGGGACACAATCGTATTCATGCCTCCGCTTGCAGCGAGTGAAGAGGAGCTTGCGCAGATGGTGGAAATCATGAGTGAAGCGATTGAAATCACTACGAAGAAATACGCCGGGGAAAAAGCGGTCTGATTCTTTGGTGCGGGCAGGATTCGTTATTTTAGTGAGGGAAGTGTACCAGGTACAAAGTGAGTGCGGTGGTGTACCTGGTACAATTGGCTGGATTTGTGCCAGGCACAGAACGTTGGATTTGAGCCAGGAACAGAACCCCGAAATGGTGCCAGGCACAGAACCCCGGAATTGAGCCAGGCACAAAACCCCGAAATGGTGCCAGGCACAGAACCCTGAATTTGTGCCAGGCACAAAACCCCGAAATTGTGCCAGGCACAGAACCCTGAAATTGAGCCAGGCACAAAACCCCGAATTGTGCCTGGCACCATTAATCCGGCACACCCCTCAACATAAAAAAGACCACCCAACAAGGGCGGTCCACTATCATTCCTCAACAGCCTCCAGCAAATAGTCCACAATATGAACCGCCCGAATTCTTTCAGACAGTCCTTCTCTCTCGATTCCAAGCTTCATTTGCAGCAGGCATCCCGGGTTTGCCGTGACAATCGTCACCGCACGGGTGGCCACCGCGTGTTCCATCTTGTGATCGAGTATCTTCATGGACATTTCCGATTCGACGATATTGTAGATGCCGGCCGATCCACAGCAGTGGTCGGCTTGTTTCATTTCCGTATATTCTGCACCTTCAACGGATTGAAGGAGAAGGCGCGGCTCAACAAAGGTGCGCTGAACGTTCCGCAGATGACATGAATCCTGGTACGTAATTCTTTCCGCACCCGTCCGCAGCTTCACCTTTTTATGAAACTCAAGCTCTACTAAAATAGAGGAAATATCTTTGATTTTATGTTTGAACTGCACTGCCCGTTCTTTCCACTCCGGGTCGTCCTTCAGCAGATGGTCATAATCGACTAGAAATGCACCGCATCCGCCGGCATTGGTGATGATATAATCGGCACCAGCCTCTTCAAATGCTTCTATATTCCTTTTCGCCAATTCTTTGGCGGTGTCTTTTTCCCCGCTGTGGCCATGCAGGGCGCCGCAGCAAGTCTGCTGATCAGGGATCACGATGTCGCAGCCGGCCAGCTGCAGAAGCTTCGTCGTGGCGTTGTTGGTTTCCATAAACATCGTATCCATCAGGCAACCGGAGAAGAAAGCGACCTTTTTCTTCACTTCACCGATGGAGGATAGGGAAGTAGGGCGTTTCTTCATGTCTTTTAATCTGGGAACCTTTGGCAGCACCCTTTCCATCACGGCCATGCTTTCCGGGAACAGTTTCATGACGCCAGTGGCATGGGCGGCCTTCTGCATCCCTGAGCGCTGATAGATTCCGAGTAGATGAGTGACCATTCTCATTCTCCCAGGGTGGGGGAATAATCCTTCGAAGACGGTCTTCCTCAGTACGCGAACGGGAAGGGAATGCTTTTTATTCTGATTGATGATATCCCGTGCCTCTTCCAATAGATGTCCATAGTTTACGCCAGAAGGGCATACGGGCTCACATGCCCTGCATCCAAGGCAAAGATCAAGCGTCCTTTCCACATCTTCATCCGGTTCGATCACCCCGTCCACAACTGCCTTCATCAAAGCGATCCGGCCGCGCGGGGAGTGGGATTCCTTGAAGCCCGATTCGATATAGGTGGGGCATGAGGGCAGGCAGAATCCGCATCTCATACAATTCAAAAGCTCGTCCTGATCCATGCGGTCCTTGAACTCCTGCTGTATCTGTTTTCTTTCCTTGGTTGTCGTCATCGTGAAATCACCACGCGTTTTCTAGATTCTTTGGCAAATACTTTATTTGGATTCATGATATTATTCGGGTCGAACGACTGCTTGATCATTTTCATCGCGAGGATCCCCTCGGGTCCCAGCTTCCACTCAAGGTATGGTGCTTTCATCATCCCGACCCCATGTTCGCCAGTGATCGTGCCGCCGAGTTCGATGGCGTGGGCGAAGATTTCTTCAAACGCGGCTTCGACACGTTCCATTTCATCATGGTCCCTGGCATCCGTTGCGACGGTAGGGTGGAGGTTACCATCGCCGGCATGGCCGAACGTACAGATTTTCAAGTCGTGGCGATCTGCGATTTCATTGATCGCTTTGACCATTTTGGCAATTTCAGAACGGGGAACCGTCGCGTCTTCCAGGATGGTTGTCGGCTTCAGGCGTGCCAGCGCTGACAGGGCGGAACGGCGGGCGGTGCGAAGAGCTTCTGCTTCCACTTCTGTTGCTGCCAATTGGACGGATATCGCCTCGTTCTCCAGACAAATTTCTTCCATCCGCTTCATATCACGTGCCACCACTTCGGGAGATCCGTCCTGTTCGATCAGGAGAACTGCCTTTACGTCGGTAGGCAGTCCGATTTTCGCAAAGTCCTCGACGACTTCTAATGTCGGCTGGTCCAAAAACTCGAGAGTGGCAGGGATGATCCGGTTCGAAATGATGCTTGAAACGCTTTGCGCAGCCGCTTCGATATCCTGATAAAGGGCAAGCATGGTCTGTTTTGTTTCAGGCATGGGGACGAGCTTCAATGTTGCTTCCGTAATGACACACAGTGTCCCTTCAGAGCCGACGAACAAGCGGGTCAGGTCATAACCAGCGACGTCTTTTGCGAGTTTTCCTCCTGTCCGCACAATGTCACCATTAGGAAGTACGGCTTCCAATGCTAGGACATAATCCCGGGTGACACCATACTTCAATCCTCTTAACCCGCCGGAATTTTCATTGATGTTGCCGCCGATCGTTGATATTTTCATAGAGCTCGGGTCAGGAGGGTAAAACAGCCCTTTCGCTTCGACCTCATGGATCAGATCGAGCGTCACGACCCCCGGCTGAACAGTGACGGTCAAGTTCTCTTCATCGACCTCCATAATCCGGTTCATTTCTGTGAAAAGCAGGACCAGTCCGCCTTCCGTCGGGCAGGTGCCTGCGCATAGATTGGTGCCGGATCCCCTTGGGACGATGGGGACACGGTGCTCATTGCATAGTTTCACAATTTCGGAGACTTCCCCGGTGCTGCGCGGGACAATGACGGCATCGGGCATCGATTGGAAATTAGGCGTTGCATCATAGGAATAGACGAGTCTCTCAGCAGAGCTGTCGCGATAATTCTCTTCACCGACCAGATCAATGAATTGTTTTTTTAATGAGGATGAAATCATGGTTATACCGCCTTTACATAAGAATGATGTCTGTGTTGATGAAAGAAAGGACGACCCTTAAAAAATAAGAGGTCCGTCCCTTCTGATCTGGATTATTTGGAGGAATGAAAAGCTGACACTGCATCCCGCAAGTGTCCGGAATGCTTTTCGAGCAGCTGGATCACGTCATTCCCTTTCAGGCCGGTCATGATTTGCAGGATGGCCGCTTTCGTATTGTTGTTTTGTTCGGCAAGCGCAGTACTTGCTTCTTCGTCTGATGCGCCGGTGGCTGTCTTGACGATGTTTTCTGCCCGTTTGCGAAGTTTTTCATTCGTCATTTGTACATCGACCATGAGGTTGCCGTATACTTTTCCGATTTTGATCATGGAAGCAGTGGTCAGCATGTTCAGTACAAGCTTCTGTGCAGTGCCTGCCTTCATCCGGGTGGAACCGGTCACCACTTCAGGACCGACAATCGGTGCAATCGTATAGGCAGAGATTTTCTCCATTTCAGAGTCTTTGCTGCATACAACGGATACAGATGCAGCACCGATTTCGTTCGCATATTGCAGGGCTCCGATCGTATAAGGGGTCCTTCCGCTTGCCGCGATCCCGACTACGACATCTTTTTCAGTCAGTCCGATATCGACTAAATCCTGTCTGCCTTGTTCATTGTCATCTTCTGCACCTTCAATGGCTTCTGTCGTTGCTTCTTTACCGCCGGCAATGATTCCGATCACCATCTCGGGGTCCGTCCCGTATGTAGGCGGGCATTCAGAGGCATCGAGAATGCCGAGGCGTCCTGACGTTCCTGCACCAGTATAGATTAACCGGCCGCCTTCTTTGAAGGCTTGTACGATCCGATCGACCACTGAACTGATTGATGGGATTTCCTTTGCAATCGCATTCGGTACGAGGAGGTCTTCCTGATTGATGATCGAGATGATTTCTTCTGTTTCCATCAGATCAATGTTTAGTGTTTTGAGGTTCTGCTGCTCTGTATTTAGTTTCGTTAGATTCATTTCTTATCCCTCACTAGTAATTGGAATTTTCCTCCCGCTTTTATCTCATGGATGAGAGGGAGGTCTTCGTTTACGACTTTCGCGATGACATTGACCTTATCATCTTTCGGTAATTCTTTTTTGACAATCTGCATTTCACCGGAGTATCTCCCGTATAACTCGTTATCGACGGTGACCATTCCCACGCTGCGCCGGACTTGATTGGAGGGTTCGATGGTCTTACCGATCCCCGCATACGAACGGGATTCCACAGACCGGATGACATCTCGTGCGGGATCCATCCGATTGGTATGAATTCCGGTCAGGAGCCCTGAGTGATCAGCACCCGTAAGCAGTTCAATCCTTAAAGGAATGACGCCTTCATCGATCATGCTTAGTTTCTTCAGTGTTTCCTCCGTAGCAGAAGGATCGCCGATTAGAATTTTATCGGTGTACCCTGAGTGCTTCAATTGTGCTGCTGCAAGGGAAGGGGACACATTGCGATGCAGTTCAAGTGTCGGCAGTCCTGCAAAAATCGGACCGCGAAATATGTCATCTCCCGGCACAAAGGCCATTGTAGTGATCCCTTTCGATTTAAGCATGGTATTTCGTTGGATTAAAAAATCGAGATCCAGCCCTGTTTCAGGACGCGGGTAAAAATTATGCCAGGCTTCGACGTTTTCCACATTTAATCCTTTTTCAATCAGGCTGTCAAGCTCCGATTCGGAAACGGTACTGGCATTGATCCCTGTCTTCATCAGCTTCGAAAGTTTCACGATTTCGTCTGGGGTAAAGCCATAGTCCACCCTGATTCCTGCCAGTCCCCAATCGAGTAGATGGGGAAGCGTTCCCCAATCAAGTCCCAGGTGTCCCAGTGACGTAGGCGATACATCGGCCAACAGCTCCATATTATGCGTCTTCGCCAGACTCCCAAGTTCTTGAAGCAGGTGTTTATAGGTGTCTGGATCATCTTCAGGAATATGAAGGGAAGTGAAGATGGACCGAAATCCATACGCGGAGGTTTTCCTGATCCATTCCGCATTCTTTTCCCTGTGTTCTTCTTTTAGATAGATTGATATACCGAGCATGGTGAATTCTCACTCCTTACATGAAAAAACGTAAAGAAGGAGGAAGATCCTCCTTCTTTACTATTATATGAATCTACTTAAATATCCTTTGCCATTTCTTCCTTGAAGCCGAACATCCAAGTGAAGATGAAGCCGAATACATAGGCGATCAATACGCCGGCAAGATACAGAAGGATCTGACCGTCATCCATAAGGAAAGCAAGCGGGATACCGGATACACCGATTGCGATGGTTGCCGTTTTAAAGACTGCCTGGAAAGCTCCTCCGACGGCTGCACCCAGACATGCTGTGATGAACGGGCGACCAAGCGGAAGCGTTACACCGAAAATAAGCGGTTCGCCGATTCCAAGGATTCCAACAGGAAGTCCGCCCTTAATGACTTTTCTCAATCTTTGATTCTTCGTTTTGAAGTAAATCGCAAATGCAGCACCCACTTGACCTGCACCACCCATGGCAAGGATCGGAAGCAGCGGGTCATTACCGATTGTGTTGATCAGTTCCATATGCACTGGTGTAAGGCCTTGATGAAGCCCCGTAACAACCAGCGGAAGGAATGTCCCGGCAAGGATCAGTCCTGCAAAGAAACCGCCCATATCAATCAGGCCAAGTAAACCTTCAGTGATTAAATCTGAAATGAATCCTCCGACAGGCTGCAGGACGACCAGCGTCGCAAACCCTGTAATCAACAAGGACAGCGTCGGGGTAATGATGATATCCAAGGCAGAAGGCACCACTTTACGGATTCTCTTCTCAAGGAAAGCGATGAATACGGCAGCCAGCATAACGCCGATCAGACCGCCTCGCCCAGGGACGAGATCTTCACCGAATAATGTGATGTTGGCAAGACCAGGATTGATGATCAGGATACCTGCCGCCCCGCCGAGAGCAGGGGAGCCGCCAAATTCCTTCGCGGTATTGATACCGACGAACACTCCCAAGTAACCGAACAGACCCCATCCAATCAAGTTAAGGATTTCGATCAATGTCGATTCCGGGTTTACACCAGAACGAATGATGACGTTTGTGATTCCTGCGATCAATCCGGAGGCAACGATTGCCGGGATAAGTGGAATGAAGATACTGGCAATTTTTCTTAAAAATAATTTGAATGGAGTGGCATTCTTTTTCTTCAGGTCTGCTTTCGTCCGGTCGGCAAGTCCTTCAAAAGAAAAGTCCTCGACATCATCCTCGTCCACAGATGAAACAGATTTTCCGGTTAAGGCAGAAACTTCAGAAGCAACTTTCGTCACAATACCAGGTCCAAGGATGATCTGGATGGTTTCTGCTTCGACGACTCCTAATACCCCGTCTATTTTTTTGATGCCTGCTAAATCAACCTTGCTCTCATCGACCGGTTTGACACGAAGGCGCGTCATGCACGATTCCAGCGCGCCGATATTACTCGGACCGCCGAGAAGCTCGGTTATTTCTTTGGCCAATCTTTCTTCCTTCCGCATAAAATTCTCCCCTTTTTAATAAAAATGTGATAACAATTAATGAATTCGCTTACAGAGTATCATATCAACTATTAGTATAGATGTCTATACCATTTTAACTAAGAAAAGAACTCTAATGTTAGAATGGTAGAATAAAAAAAACTCACCCTGGGATCATCGTCCCATGGGTGAGTTTTTATCTTAACCGTTCAATATTCATTTTGTATTTATATTTGTCGCCGCGATATGTTGATTTCACCAGTTCAAAAGGTGCGCCATCATCCAGGAATGTCTCCCGCTGGATAAATAAAACAGGTTCTCCGATTTCTAGTTTCAAATGCTTGGCATCGTCTTCCGAGGCAGCGGCAGCCTCTATTGATTGGGAAGCATGGCCGAGCTTCAATCCGATTTCTTCCTCAACGTATCGATAGAGTGAGTGGGCCAGTATTTCCTGGCTGAGTCCCGGGATCAGCTTCACGGGAATGTAGGATGTTTCGATGGCCATTGGTTCTCCGCTCGCTAGACGGATCCGTTTGATTTTATAAACAAGGTCATCTTCCCCCAAGGAGAAATGATGAATCAATTCTTCTGTTGCGCTGGAAAGTTCGAAGTGGATGAGCTTGTTGCCAGGGACAAGACCGCGCCTTCTCATATCCTCACTGAATGATGTCAGTCCATGGAGGGACTGTTCAAACTTATTGTGAGAAACGTATGTACCGCTCCCTTTTTTCCGGTAGAGAAGGTTTTTGTTCACGAGGTTGGTTATCGCTTGGCGAACGGTCATGCGGCTGATGGTAAAGGATTCTGCAAGCTCTCTTTCAGAAGGGAGCACGTCCCCCGGTTTTAGCTCACCAGAATCGATCATTCCTTTTATATGTTCTTCTATTTGGTAATACAGAGGTAATGGAGACTTTTTATTGACCAATTTCATTGTCACCGTCCTGAAAAATGTAGTTGAATCACGTATGGAAGTTACAGAGTTGTTCGTAATCACAAACATCTTACCATTCAAAACTATATGATGTCTATACCAGTGTGGAGTGGGCTGTTAATTTTCTTAAGAATAATAAGAGGTTATTACGGATGAATAATAATTGGTATAGACAACTATAGCGTTAAGGTGGTAAAGTCACAGTAGAACATGTTTAAGCGGAAGGGGAGAAAACGATGAACAGCCCTGTGAACTATATCATTCGCAATCAGAAAATATATGCTGAAAATGGGATCATTGAAAATGGATTTATCAAGATAGAAAGTGGAATCATATCGGAAATCGGCGAAATGAGCGAGCTGCAGGACGATGGAGAGTCCGTTGGCGTTTCCCTGCCGCGGAACGCATCGGTCATCCCGGGCATGATCGATGTCCACATCCACGGTGTGAATGGTGCTGATACGATGGATGCGACGAAAGAGGCGTTGGACACGATGACCGCCACACTTCCAAAGGAAGGGACGACAAGCCTCCTCGCGACAACGATGACGGAGTCCAAAGAGAATATAGAAAAAGCGTTAATCAACACGGGCGAGTATATTCAGGCAGGGCAAGAAGCAGGTAAGGCAGAAATTCTTGGGATCCACCTGGAAGGTCCATTTATCAACAGCGGGAAAGCCGGGGCACAGCCGTTAGACCACATTGTCCCCCCATCTGTTGAGGTATTTCAAAAGTGGCAGACGGATTCGCTGAATCATATCAAGCTCGTTACTCTCGCTCCTGAAATGGATGAAGGACATGAATTGATTCGGCACCTGAAGGATAATGGGATTGTCGCTTCGGCCGGCCATTCCAATGCTACGTATGATGAAATGTCAGAAGCAATCGACAAAGGTGTTTGTCATGTGACGCATTTATTTAACCAGATGTCAGGTTTTCACCACCGTGAACCGGGGATTGTCGGAGCTGCGCTCAACCGCAAGGAATTGATGGTGGAACTGATTGCTGATGGCATTCATGTCAGACCGGAAGCAGTCGATATTGCCTTTCAGCAAATCACCGAGGAACGGATGATACTGATCACTGATTCCATGCGGGCCAAATGCCTGAAAAATGGTCAGTATGATCTAGGCGGGCAGATGGTGACCGTGAAAGACGGCATGGCGCTTCTAGATGAAGACACACTGGCAGGAAGTGTGCTTGAGATGAAAACGGCATTTCAAAATATCCAAAGATATACAGGCTGTTCGGTTCAGGAAGCCGTGAAAATCACTTCTGAAAACCCGGCCAAACAGCTGGGGGTTTTCGACAGGAAAGGAAGCATAGCTGCTGGAAAAGATGCCGATCTAGTGATCCTTGATGAACAGATGGACGTGTTCATGACCATTTGTAAAGGAAAAATCGCTTATGTAAGAGGAGATGGAGAAGCGTGAGAATCATAGAAGTGTCTGACTATAAACAAATGAGTGAAAAAGCGGCACAACATGTGATCGGGAAAGTCAGAAGCTTGGATTGTATGACACTTGGGCTTGCGACGGGAGGAACACCGCAAGGCCTTTACGGGGAACTCATAGAAGATCATCATGTGAACGGCACTTCCTACAAGGGTGTCAAAACCTTTAATCTGGACGAATACATCGGTCTATCGAAGAAGGATCCGAATAGCTATTTTCAATATATGTACACGAATCTTTTCTCACATATAGATATTTCCCCCGATAACACGCACATCCCATCGGGCACGGCAGCAGACCTTGGGGAGGAATGCGATCGCTATGAAAATATGATGGAAGAAGCAGGAGGCATCGACCTTCAAATCCTGGGTATCGGAGCAAATGGGCATATCGGGTTTAACGAACCCGGTACTTCCTTTCAATCAGGCACCCATATTGTGGAACTGACACCCTCGACCCGGGAAGCAAATGCCCGTTATTTTTCTTCGCTTGAAGAAGTACCGCGGAAGGCAATCACGATGGGCATCTCAAGCATTATGAAAAGCAGGGAAATCCTCCTTCTCGCTTCAGGGAAATCAAAACAGGAAGCATTGAAGAAACTGATGGAAAATGAAGTGAGCGAACACTTCCCGGCTTCCATTCTAAAGGAACATCCCAATGTAACGATCATTGCAGACACGGACGCCTTGAAATTGATTTAAGAGGCTGGGACAAAAGTGTTTTAACCTAAGTAAAACCCGAACTAATTTGTGGTATAAAAGACAAATTAGTTCGGGTTTTTAATTTGATCAAATGAACATTTAGATTTAGCTCTCTCTAGCGGTTGATTGGAGTGCAAGACGAAGACTCCTGCGGGAAGAGTAGCTTATCAGAAAAGCGGAAGGGCTTTGCTCAGAGGCGGGGGGCATAAGACGAACCGGCCACGAAGGCGTTCTTTGCCTTCTTGGTCGGTTTGGCTTATGACCTGTGCCTCTAAGCCCTGTAGCTAGACATGTGAGACCCCGCAGGCGAAGCCGAGGAGGCTCACGGGCTACCCGCGGAAAGCGAAGTCTTGCACGGAAATCATTAGCGGTATTAAGAGCCTACACTGAAATTGTTCGTCTTTATGTGGTAGTTTTTTAGTTTTGTCCCAGCCCCTTTTTATTTCCGTCAGGTGATAGTAAACGACTGGTGAATAGATTACTATAAAAGTAAGTTATTCACATCATAACTTGCTTTCATTTTGACCATAATGGAATCAGGTATTAAAAAGAGGTGAAGCAGTTTGTTCAACGACATTTCGATTAATGAATTATTGGAACTCTGCCAAGAAGACCTTGTTTTTGTCGATGTTCGTTCCCCCTCAGAATATGAAGATATGACAATACCGGGAAGCATCAATATCCCGGTCTTCGATGACGAAGAAAGAGCGGAGGTCGGAACACTTTACAAGCAAGTGAGTAAAGAGGCGGCCACAGACAGGGGCCTTGAAATTTTCTCAGCAAAGCTTCCTGCCTTTATAAAACAATTTAAAGAGCTGCCAGGTGAAAAAGTGGTCTTCTGCTGGCGCGGCGGAATGAGGAGTAAAGCAGCCGCAACGTTCCTGGATTTGATGGGAATCAAACCATACAGGATCCAAGGGGGAGTGCGCGCTTATCGTCATTGGGTGATGAAGCAGCTTGAATCTCTTGAAATGAAACCGAAAGCATATGTGCTGAATGGGGGAACCGGAACTGGGAAAACGGCTATCCTTCACGAGTTGAAAAACCAGGGACTGCCGATCCTTGATATTGAGGGACTGGCTGATCACCGCGGCTCAGTGTTCGGTGCTATCGGCATGTCCCCTGTTAATCAGAAGACATTCGATTCCCTTCTAATAAAAGAAGTGAAGGGACTTCAGCAAGCACCGTTTGTTATGTTCGAAGCTGAAAGTAAACGAATCGGAAAAATTCTGCTTCCTCCTTTCCTATTGAATAAAAAAGAGGAAGCCACCCACATCTTCATCGAACTGCCAATCGAGGAAAGAATCGCCCATATTCTGAAAGAATACAAGCTATATGAACATCACGAAGAATTTGTAGAAGCATTCAGAAAGATCAAACGCCGCATTCACAGCCCGGTCGCCAATACGATCGAAGAAGAACTGAAAAGGCTAAATTATGAAGCGGTACTGGAATTGCTTCTCGAATACTATTATGACCCAAGATATTTACATACAGCAGAAATGTATAGCGAAGACCAAAAAATCATCCTGAAGGTGAACACGATTGTAGAAGCGGTAGAAGCAGTAAAAGGTGTGGTTGCTGGCAGACAAAGACTTGTTACAAGTAACTGACACACGCGCACTATCCCTTAGCAGGTTCTTGTCGAAATATAGTCAATATTTCCCGGAAAATGTCGTGGTGAATATGCTTGCCTTTTCACATGTTGAAGAGGTAGTTTTTTTGTGAAGTTGACTTCAGCTGTTGATTGGAGTGCAAGACGAAGACTCCTGCGGGAAAAGCGAGACAGGTGAGACTTGTCCAGCTCCAGGGCTTAGAGGCACATGTCATAAGTCAACTCGTCCAAGAAGGCAAAGAACGCCTTCGTGGCCGATTCGCCTTATGCCACCCGCCTCTGGGCAAAGCCCCTCCGCTTTTCTTTTTGTCCAGCTGCGGGGCTTAGAGGCACATGTCATAAGTCAAACCGACCAAGAAGGCAAAGAACACCTTCGTGGTCGATTCTCCTTATGCCACCCGCCTAAGCCCCTCCGCTTTTCTTTTTGTCCAGCTCCAGCGGCTAGAGGCTCGAGACATAAGCCATGCCATCCAAAAAGGCAAATAGCGCCTTTATGGCTGCCCTGTCTTATGCTTTTCGCCTCTAAGCAAGCCGCCTCCGCTTTTCTAACCCGCAGGATCATAGCGACGAGGAGGCTCACCGGCCGCCCGCGGAAAGCGAAGTCTTGCACGGAATCGGGCAGCGGTGTTTAGCAGCGATACTTTATAAAAAACCATTGACCATGTAGTGCACTACATAGTTTATCATCGTAGTGAGAGGTGGCCAGAATGTACAAAGTTAGTGAGTTTTCAAAGATGACCGGACTAAGCAAAGAGACCCTCCGCTATTATGCTGATATTGGATTATTGGAGCCGGTTTATATCGATCCGAACAACAAATACCGATACTATGACAACGGTTCCTATCTTGTCGCGAGATTACTGGTGTATTTGAGGAGGTTCAATTTCAGCATTCAGGAAATGATGCGTGTAGTCAACGATGAGTCATTTGAAAATCTGGAAGGATTGATCAGGGAAAAGAAAAAAGCTTTAGAAGAAGAAGTGGCAAGACTGCAGGAAATCATAGAAGATATGGATGATTTCTTTGAACTTGGAATAGGAGAGGATATGGATGATTAAATGGCACGAAGAACGGGTCATTCCTGTGAACATCGAAGTGATCTGGGGCTTGTTCGAACTTGAAAACATTCAGCGCATCATGCCGAATGTAATTGAAAACAAGGTGTTGGAAAGAAAAGAAGGCGTGGTCGGGTCTAAGTATCAACAGAAATACAAAGAAGGGAAGCGGATCGAGACATATATAGTGGAAGATCTGGAATTTGAAAATTCGCCTGAAAGAAAACACAATAAAATCGGCTTCACATTGGCAAAAGCATTCGAAGTCGAAGCAAGCTTTACCCTTGTTAAACTAAATGAAGAAGAAACAAACTTCATCTACACCGGCCAGAACAAAGGGCTGAACTTCCTCGGAAAAGTCCTCCTCAAACTCGGCGGGGAGAAAAACAACAACAAAGTGGTCACTGACTTCATGGACCGGGTAGAAAGCGAAGCTCGATTGGAAAACAGCAAAAAATAACCTCATCTTCACTGGGGTTATTTTTTTATTTATAAACGTTTAATCAATACCAAAACCGGCTATATAATTTGAAATAAAAAACTCTGTTTCTTACTAAGAAACGTAAAGAATAACCATGGAATTTCGCCTCCCCAAAAAAATTTTTTGTAAGAAAAATTCACATAAAAATTCAAAAAAATTTATAACTATGTATCTCTAGGAAAACAGATTTTTGTAAACGATTTCTTTATTGAAATAGCAAGGTTTTAAAGTTTTTGAAAATTTAGTCAAATGATAAATTTTCCTCCTTATTTTCCTCACAATATTCCCCAAATAAAGGTGGTAAAAGGGCTAAAACCATTAACTAAATTTTTCGTTTTTTCTAAATTTCATGATATACTAACAAAAATTAAGAAAATTCGATTAAAAGATTTTATTATCTTTCAATAATAGTAGTTATGAAGAGGGGGACATTATGAATGAAAAATAATCTTCCTGTGGCGCAGGGGTTGTATGATCCGGCGCATGAACATGAAGCATGCGGTATTGGAATGATTGCCAATATAGATGGCAGAAAGTCACACAACATCGTTCAAAACGCGATTAATATCCTTTGTAACCTTGAACACCGCGGAGGACAATCCGCCGATACAAGCACTGGTGACGGTGCAGGTATCCTTACCCAAATTCCTCACAGATTTTTCAAAAAGCAATGTGAAAAAGAAGATATCCATTTACCTGGTGAAGGTGAATACGGAGTAGGTATGGTGTTCCTTCCAGAACATTATGACTCTCGGATGCAGAGTAAAGAATTATTTGAACGCATCATAGAAGAAGAAGGACAGAAGACGCTCGGATGGAGACCTGTACCGATCAATGATTCATTCGTTGGGAAAGTCGCTTCAAAATCGAAGCCGTTTATCCGGCAAGTGTTCATCGGTGCTTCTGATGACATGAAAACAAGGATGGACTTTGAAAGAAAGCTCTATGTCATCCGAAAACGAATCGAGAAAGAAACATCACAGATTGAGGAACTAAAGGATGTATACTTGTGCAGCTTATCTTCCACAACCATTGTATACAAAGGGATGCTCATTCCCGAACAGCTGGATTCCTTTTACATCGACCTCAATCACCCTGAGTTCCAATCCGCACTGGCACTGGTGCATTCCCGCTTCAGTACGAATACATTTCCAAGCTGGCAGCGATCACACCCTAACCGATATACCATCCACAATGGAGAATTTAATACATTAAGAGGAAACGTCAATTGGATGAGAGCGCGTGAACAGCTGTGCCACTCGTCTGCATTCAGTGAAGAAGATCTAGAGAAGATCCTTCCGGTCATCGATGAGACGGGCAGTGACTCATCCATGTTCGATAATGCATTTGAGTTTCTTCATCTGTCAGGAAGATCGCTTGCTCATACAGCAATGATGATGGTGCCGGAGCCTTGGGAAAATGATGATACCATCCATCCTAAGAAGAAGGATTTCTACGAATATCACAGCTGCCTGATGGAGCCGTGGGACGGACCGGCGGCACTTGTATTTACAGATGGTAAGCAAATCGGGGCATGCCTTGACCGTAACGGACTCCGGCCTGCAAGATACTATGTCACGAAGAATGGGATGATTGTCCTTGGATCTGAAGTAGGGGCACTCGATATCTTTGCTGATGATATCGTCTACAAAGATCGCCTTCAGCCCGGGAAAATGCTCCTGGTCGATTTGGAGAAAGGAAGAATGATCCCGGATGAAGAGATCAAACTCAGAGTGGCAAATGAGCAGCCGTATAGACATTGGCTGAACAATCACAAAAAAGAATTGAAGGATCTGCCTGAAGCACCATACGGATCAGAAATCTATACCTCTGAGGAAGTATTGGTCCAGCAGCAGGCATTTGGTTATACAACAGAGGAAATCAATAAAATCATCAAACCGATGGTGACGGATGGTAAAGATCCGGTAGGTTCGATGGGGTACGATTCTCCTCTTGCTGTCTTATCGAAAAAGCCGCAGCTTCTTTATAACTATTTCAAGCAGCTGTTTGCCCAGGTAACCAATCCACCGATCGATGCAATACGTGAACAGATCGTCACGTCTGTAGGCACAACGATCGGAGCGGAAGGAAACCTTGTCGATCCAGGTCCTGAAAGCTGCAGGCATATCCGCCTGGAGACGCCTGTCCTTACAACGGAAGAGCTGGAAAGACTGCGTTATCAGAACGAAGAAGGCTTCAAGGCGGTCACATTATCCACCTTGTTTAACGTAACGGAAGAAGAGGACCAGCTCGAAGGCGCACTGGATAAATTATTTGCCAGAGCCGACAGTGCCATCGAAGAGGGAGCCACCCTTCTAATCTTGTCTGACAGAGGGGTGACGAAAGAGCGTGCAGCCATCCCGGCCTTGCTTGCGGTTTCCGGTCTGCATCAGCACTTGATCCGTCAGCGAACACGAACCAAGGTCAGCCTGCTGGTTGAATCCGGAGAGCCAAGGGAAGTCCATCATTTCGCTACACTTCTCGGATATGGTGCGGAAGCCATCACTCCTTACTTGGCCTATGAATCCCTGCGTGACCTTGTCAATAAAGGGGAGCTTAAGCAAACGACACACAGAGAAGCAGTCAAGACATATGTGAAGGCTGCTACGGATGGAGTCATGAAGGTGCTCTCTAAAATGGGGATATCAACAATCCAGAGTTACCGAGGTGCCCAAATCTTTGAAGCGATTGGCATTCACAAGGAAGTAATCGATAAATACTTCACGCGCACTGCCTCAAGATTGGGCGGAATCAAACTCGATATCATTGAAAAAGAAGTGTTGATGAGACACCGTAAGGCATTTGTGCACAGAAAAGACACTAACCGTACGCTGGAATCCGGTGATGAATTTCAGTACCGTAAAAACGGTGAAGATCACCAATATAATCCAAGTACCATCCATACCCTGCAGCATGCATGCAGAACGAACAATTATGATACGTTCAAGACATATTCAAAAATGCTGACAGATGAGAAACAAAATCTGCAATCCCTGCGTGGACTGCTTACCTTCAAGGAAAGACAGCCGGTTCCGATCGAGGAAGTTGAATCGGTGGAAGAAATCTGTAAGAGATTCAAGACAGGTGCGATGTCATTCGGTTCAATCAGTCAGGAAGCCCATGAAGCTCTGGCGATTGCCATGAACCGCATCGGCGGGCGAAGCAACTCCGGTGAAGGCGGCGAGCATCCAAACCGTTTCACACGGGATGAAAATGGAGACCTTCGACGCAGTTCCATCAAGCAGGTTGCTTCCGGACGATTCGGTGTGACGAGCCACTACCTTGTCAATGCGGACGAAATCCAGATCAAAGTCGCTCAAGGTGCGAAGCCGGGGGAAGGCGGACATCTGCCTGGCAAGAAGGTTTATCCATGGGTGGCAGAGGTGCGCGGATCCACTCCTGGCGTGGAACTTATATCTCCTCCGCCTCACCATGACATCTATTCGATCGAGGATCTTGCAGAATTGATTCATAACTTAAAAAATGCAAACCCACAGGCACGTATCAGTGTGAAACTGGTATCGGCTGTCGGCGTTGGGACGATTGCTGCAGGTGTGGCAAAAGGCCGTGCCGATGTAGTGCTCATCTCAGGATACGACGGAGGAACAGGGGCTGCACCAAGAACAAGCTTGAAACATACCGGACTGCCTTGGGAAATCGGACTCGCAGAAGCCCATCAAACCCTGCTCTTAAACCGCCTGCGTGATCGTATTGTCGTCGAGACAGACGGGAAAATGATGACTGGCCGTGATGTGGTTGTAGCTTCCTTATTGGGAGCGGAAGAATTCGGTTTCTCGACTGCACCGCTTGTTGTCCTTGGCTGCGTCATGATGCGTGTGTGCCATATGAACACATGTCCTGTCGGCATTGCGACACAGGACCCTGAGCTTCGCAAGAAATACATGGGTGACCCCGAACATGTGGCAAACTTCATGCGATTTGTTGCACAGGAAGCGAGAGAGCTGATGGCAGAGCTTGGTTTCAGAACGATCAATGAAATGATCGGAAGGACCGATGTACTGGAAACAAATGAAGCAATCGACCATTGGAAAGCGAAAGGGCTTGATTTGTCCGCGCTTCTTTATCAGCCGGATGTACCTGAGAAAGTAAGCAGATACGCCGTCAGAAAACAGGATCATGAGCTTGAGAAGACATTCGATTACCAAGAGCTGATCCCGAGATGCCGCAAAGCGATCGAAAACAAGGAGCCGATCGAAGTCTCGACTGCCATCCGGAACATCAACCGTGTGACGGGTACGATGCTTGGAAGCGAAATAACGAAGCGCTACGGGGCTGAAGGACTTCCGGAAGACACAATCCGCCTGAAGTTTACGGGATCTGCAGGTCAAAGTTTTGGGGCGTATATCCCGAAAGGATTGACGTTACGCCTGGTAGGGGACGCGAATGACTTCGTAGGTAAAGGGTTGTCCGGAGGTAAAATCATCGTTCATCCTGACCCGACATCAACGTTCATCCCCGAACGCAATACAATCATCGGTAACGTATCATTTTACGGAGCTTCAGCTGGTGAAGCATACATCTATGGAATTGCCGGGGAACGTTTCTGCGTAAGGAACAGCGGTGCGAATGTAGTCGTGGAAGGTGTCGGTGACCATGGCTGTGAATACATGACTGGCGGAAAGGTTGTCATTCTTGGCCGCACAGGGCGGAATTTTGCTGCTGGAATGTCCGGCGGAACCGCTTATGTATTGGATGAAGACGGGTCGTTCACTTCCCGCTGCAATAGGGAGCTTGTCCTTCTGCAGCCATTATTCGACCCGGAAGAAACAAAGGAAGTCTATGACTTGATTCAAAACTATGTTAACTATACAAACAGTGCGAATGGTAAAAAGATATTGGCTAATTGGGATGCGTATGTATCCAAATTTGTACGAGTGATCCCGAAATCCTATCTGAAAATGAAAGAGCGAATTTCAGAACTGGAAGACAGTGGATTAGAGAAATACGAAGCTGAAATGACTGCCTTCGAAGAAAGTACAAAAATTTTAGAGCCGGCTAAATAAATAAAGCGGAAGCGCCTTGATCAGCCCCGACAAGCGTTGGAGGACCGACCGGTGAAGTCGTTCTTTGACTTCATTGGGCGGACCGAAACGTCTCGAGGGGCTAGCCGCCGGAGCTGGACAATTCTCAAAGTTGAATTTCTAATTTCCTATAAAAAAAGAAGGGGGATATGAATGGGAAAACCAACTGGTTTCATGGAATATAAGCGAAAACCACTAGATGAAAGGAGTCCTGCCGATCGTACAAAAGACTGGCATGACTATACGATTCCTCTTTCTGAGGAAGAGGTCAGGAAACAAGGAGCGCGCTGCATGGACTGCGGCGTTCCTACCTGCCAGTCCGGCATGGAACTTGAGGGGGTCACGACTGGCTGTCCTGTTTATCATTTGATTCCAGAGTGGAATGATCTGGTGTATCAAGGACAATGGAAGGAAGCATTGAAGCGGGAGCATGAAATGAATAACTTCCCGGAGTTCACAGGCTTTGCCTGCCCGGCACCTTGTGAAGGGGCATGTGTCCTTGGTATCAATGAACCTCCTGTCGCAATCCGAACGGTGGAAAGGTCCATTATCGAGAAAGGGTTTGAAGAAGGCTGGGTCGTTCCTCAGCCGCCTGAAATCCGTACTGGTAAAAGGGTGGCAGTGGTCGGCTCCGGTCCTGCCGGGTTAGCGGCCGCTGCCCAGCTCAACAAAGCAGGTCATCTGGTGACGGTATTTGAACGGAATGACCGCGTTGGCGGACTGTTGACCTATGGGATTCCTGAAATGAAACTTCCATATTCTATCGTTAAGCGACGTGTGGATATTCTTGAAAAAGAGGGCATCAAGTTTGTTACAAATACAGAAGTAGGAAAGGATATTTCCTCTTCAGAACTAAAAAGTGAATTTGATGCAGTCATCCTTTGTGGAGGTGCGACCGTTCATCGTAATTTAGAAGTTGAAGGAAGAAACTTAAAAGGCGTGCATTATGCAATGGATTTCCTTCATGCGAACACAAAAAGCTTATTGGATTCCAATTTTGAAGATGGAAACTACCTTTCTGCAGCAGGTAAAAACGTGATTGTCATCGGCGGTGGGGATACAGGTACTGATTGCCTGGCGACTTCCATCAGACATAACTGCAAGAGCCTGACACAATTCGATATCTATGCGAAAAAAGGAGCGATCCGCGATGAAGTGGGGAATCCTTGGCCGCAGTATCCGATCATCCATCGTGTGGAATACGGGCAGAAGGAAGCGGAAGAAGTATTCGGTCATGATCCGCGTGCCTATGCGGTCATGACGAAGAAATTCGTCGGCGATGAAGAAGGGCATATCAAAGAAGTTCACACGGTGAACGTTTCATTGAAGATTGATGAAAACGGCAATCGTATCCGTGAAGAGCTTCCAGGCACGGAAAAAGTATGGCCTGCTGACCTAGTGCTGCTTGCGATCGGCTTCAGCGGTCCTGAACAAGGCTTGTTGAAGGAGCTTGAAATCGAAACGAAAAGCAACTCGACTGTCGATGCCGAATATGATAAGTACATGACAAATGTCGAAGGCGTCTTTGCAGCCGGAGATATGCGCCGCGGTCAAAGTCTGATCGTCTGGGCGATCAACGAAGGACGCGGGGCGGCACGTGAATGCGACCGCTTCTTGATGGGAACAACTGAACTTCCATAAACTTATTGATAGACCTCCATGGGACCCTTTCCCTGGAGGTCTGTTTTTGTGTTCAGAAATGGTCGAAGTGAAGGGAGATTATATTTTTTATTGACAACAACACCCTGATTCTGTAAATTATTCTTAATTTACAGAATTGTCAAATTTGATTAGGTGATCACCTAATCAGTTGTGGAGGCTGTTGATGAATATAGACATTGCTTTTTCACCTTTTAATGAAATGATGGCGAGTATGCATGTGCTTAGTAATCCGGTTCACCATCCTTACAGGAAGAAATGGGCTGAAGAGGCGGCAGCGATGCTGCCTGGCTGGATGCTTGAGGAAATCCGCAGAGTGGGAGCCCTATCATATGATTGGTTTTATTTGATCAATATACGGAATGAATATGAATTGAATGAAAAAACACCGGAGGAAGCGATTGAATTTATTTGCAGCATGACGGACGATGCATTTGTATTCTATCTGTTGGGGGAGCAGTATTCGATGGCTGATATCAGGGCATGGAGAAGGGATCATCCCATGTCGCCATTGACGATTGAGCAGAAGGAGCTAGTTTCATACCCAGGGAAATGGAAAGAAAGACTTCATCATTTGTTCTATGAATATAACGAGAAACTGTTTGCACGGGAGTTATTTCGGATTCAACCATGGATAGCTAAAGCATCCTCTGTGTTCCAGCAAAAGCTTGATCACCACCTGCTGACGGCTTTAAATGAAGTACATCCGGATGTTTCTGTAGATTCAGAGAGTCTCAAGGTTCAAAAGGGAGAAACATATGAATTTCGTTTGAAGGAATATAGCAGGATCACCCTTCAGCCTTCTACCTTCATCACGCCTCACGTCATGCTTGGAGTCTATCCTGCAAGGATCTGTTTGGGGCTCCATGTCGCAGTGCCTGAAATGGAGGCAGGAGACGATGAGCCGCCAGATGATTTGATAGACTTGTTCAAAGCGTTGGGAGAAGCCAGCCGATTAAAGATTTTACGTGATGTATTGACCCACCCATACAGTACAAAGCAGCTGGCAGAAAAGCATCGGTTGGCGGATGCCACTGTTTCCAATCATATCAAGATTCTTCAAAGAGCGGGGCTGGTGAAGAGTGAGAGAAGGGGCTACTACATTTTTTATAGCGGAAACAGGAAAAGGATGGAGTCTTTAAGAGCCGATCTCAGCCAATTTATATCCCTTCCTTTATTAGAACAATTCATTTATGAGCCGGATCTGACATGAAGAGTATTTATATAGGTGCAAAGAAGGGTTTTTTTGAGTATGTGCTGACTTGTTTTGGAATCATTTTCTTACTTGCTTCACCCTCGCTGGTTACAGGGGTGAACAGCTTTGCCGGCTCTGTTTATACCATTGCAGAAGAAATCTCCAGGCCGGGAGAACTTTCTTATTATTCTCATTCTGAAACCAGATCTTTTCCGAAGATGCCGGAAGCACGCTCCGTAGTATTTCACCAGCAGATGACGGAAAAGCCGTTATTTCCGTACATGTTAGACCTTTATTCTTACAGCTTCCTCCTGTTGGCAGGCAGTCTGTTGATTGCAGTGGCGACGGCTTCTTCAGCAAGTGTGTTGGTATCATGCTGCAGCTCTTCAATAAGGAGATATGTCGTTAAGCTGGCGCAGGTTATGGAGGCTCTCCCTGATGTGTTTTTTATTTTCAGTATACAGTTAGCGTTAGTATGGATCTATAAGCAAACCGGCTGGGAAATTGCAGCAGCCTATTCCACGCCGCAGCATCGACTTTTCTTCCTTCCTCTATTTACATTGAGCATCGTCCCGGCCATCTATTTATTCCGGCTGCAGACGCTATTGATTGATGAAGAGAAGGAAAAGGAATATGTCTTATTTGCAAAGTCAAAAGGGCTCAGTAACGGGTATATCTCGTTACATCATCTGTTCAGGAATACAGTGATGGAAGCAATCGCACATGTGCCTGCACTGATTCTTCTCGTTTTCACGAACCTGATCGTATTGGAGTTGTTGTTTCATAGTGAAGGTGTCATGAGCTTCATCATAGGAGATCAGCCTGCCTCTTCACGCGCCTTCCTTATCATCATGCTCATGACACCTTTTTTTGCAGGCATAAAAGGAACTATACATTATCGGGCGAAATTCTATGGGAAAACGATTGGGGGCACTGGAAAATGATGAAGAAAGGAAGGATAAAATCCTATTATATGGGTTTGATCGTACTCATGGTCATACTGCTTCTCAGCTTTGGCTGGACGATCTTTCGGGAAGCACCTGAAGTGGAGAGGTTTATGTATGATGAGAATGGTGCATTGATTGATACGCCGCCATATCCGATTTCCAAGACTCACTGGCTGGGAGCTGATCGAGAAGGAAATGATCTCTTTCATTTAATCATTTCCGGTGCTAAATGGACCGTAATGTTTGCATTGTTGGTAACAGCGATAAGGGTACTGACTGCCGGTATTCTTGGATTGATGGCGAGGAGGATGGTCGCATCCGGGTGGATGACCGGATTTTTTCAAGCTTTTCATTATATCCCTCAGTCTCTTTTGGCCATCATTTGGCTGGCTCCCTATATTTTATATAATTTGAGAAGTACACCTCCTTTGTCATTCGGGGAGACAGTTGTTTTGCAACTCGTTGTACTGACGATTGTCGGTATTCCCACCCTTGTGAAGGTGGTCGCTGAAACGGCCGATCATATCCATACATTTGAATTTATGGAAAGTGCCCGAGTTCTCGGGGGAAATCGATGGCATATATCAAGAGTGCATGTCTTCCCTCATTTGTTTCCCCGGCTTTTGATTCTATTTGGAAGACAGTTTGTACAAGTGCTGACCCTCATTCTGCATCTCGCCATTTTTCATATTTTTATAGGAGGAACGAATATCCGGCCGGGGCAGGAGCACGATCAGTTCGTTGTCTACTATACCCCTGTGTTTGAATGGGCGGGCATCATCGGCACCCGCTATGAAGAGTTGTTGCTGGAGCCTGCCATTATTGCCTTTCCTGTCTTAGCTTACTCATTGTTGATTATGACGTTGAATATGGTGGTGAATGGGATGGAAGAGAACTTGAGGCCTAACGGAACAATAGTGGATAAATAACGGGAAATAGGCCTCCTTGGCATTCTGCTGATGAGGTTTTTGAACTCATTGAACTGATCAATGTATCGACATATTCACAAGGAAAAAACCAACCAACCCTTCAATTATTTTCCACAACTATTTTACTAAGTCATAAGTCTCTTTTCTCCGTTGTCCATTAAGGAGAAAATAAATGAAAGGGTTTCCATTGGTATATACAAATGATTCTAAACTGGTCCACTTTTGAATAGTTTCTACTAGAGGAGTTTTGTCCATAACCGGACTAAACCTCCAGCATCCAGAACGACAGGAAGTGATGTCACGACTATCCATGAGTGGGTCAAAGAGGAATCAACCGAGAACTGACAAGATAGGGGGAAAAGAAAATGATGAATTATTTACAAAGGATCGGACGGTCATTGATGCTGCCGGTTGCCGTCCTGCCGGCAGCGGCGATCCTGATGGGGATCGGCTATTGGATCGATCCGACAGGCTGGGGAGCAGATAGCCCCGTAGCGGCTTTCTTGATCAAGGCCGGTGCGTCTATCATTGATAATATGTCTGTTTTATTTGCTGTAGGTGTTGCCTTGGGTATGGCGAAAACAAAAGATGGGTCCGCTGCACTTAGTGGATTGGTCGCATTTCTGGTCATTACCACACTGCTGTCTACAAATGCAGTAGCATTGCTTCAAGGAGTGGATCCCGAAAGTGTGAACCCTGCATTTATTAAAATAGAAAATCAATTCGTCGGAATCCTCTCAGGACTAGTAGCAGCAAGCATGTATAACCGCTTCAGTCATGTGAAACTGCCGGATGCGCTTGCGTTCTTCAGCGGCAAACGATTAGTTCCGATCATGTCGGCTGTAGCGATGCTAGTCGTATCCGGAGTCATGCTATTTGTTTGGCCGGTCATTTATACTGCACTTGTGTCGTTTGGTAAAGAAATCAGTGCATTAAGCTTCACGGGAGCAGGTCTTTATGGGTTCTTCAACCGTCTTCTGATTCCGACCGGGCTTCACCATGCATTGAATTCCGTCTTCTGGTTCGATGTGGCTGGAATCAATGATATAGGGAACTTCTGGTCCGGCAATGGGGAGAAAGGTGTCACCGGGATGTATCAAGCTGGGTTCTTCCCAGTCATGATGTTCGGGCTTCCAGCAGCCGGGCTTGCCATGTATCATGCAGCGAAGCCAGCGAAGAAGAAGCAGGTCGCTTCACTCATGCTGGCCGCCGGTTTTGCTTCATTTTTTACAGGGGTGACAGAACCTCTTGAATTCGCATTTATGTTTGTAGCTCCAGCGCTTTATGTAGCACATGCCGCGCTGACCGGTTTATCCCTTGCCATTGCGTCATTCTTCCAATGGACAGCCGGGTTCGGCTTCAGTGCAGGTTTCGTCGACTTTTTACTCAGCTCGAGACTTCCACTTGCAAATATGCCATATATGCTCCTTTTACAAGGGATCGTTTTTGCGCTTATTTATTACTTCCTGTTCCGATTCCTGATTGCCAAGTTCAATCTGATGACACCGGGACGTGAAGAAGATGCAGAGGAGGGTGCCATCGCAGATCCCGTCTCCCAGAAAGACAAATTTGCGGCAATGGCAGCAGAGATTTATGCCGGTCTGGGCGGGGATATGAATGTCACATCCGTCGAAAACTGCATCACCCGCCTTCGTGTGGAAGTGAAAAATATGGATGCCGTCGATCAACAAAGAATCAAAGCGACCGGTGTTCCGGGAATCAAGGTCACAGGCTCGAACTCCATCCAAGTCGTCGTCGGCACATCCGTCCAATTTGTTGCTGATGAGGTTGAAAAGCTTCGGAATAAAAGTGCTTAAGAACTGAGAAATGACTTGATGAGAAGCAGCCTGGATATTATTTGAAGTTTTACGGAAATATGATTAATTAAAGTGACGGGCCATGCATAAGGGTCCGTCACTTTCTTATTGTATAAATCCCCTTACAAACCAGCTCAAATGGTCTATACTTTTAATTAGCAGATTATTCATGAAGAAGGTTTTACATATGACAGAGAAAAAAAGAAAAGAAGCCGACCTCTATCAGCCGATCCAAAAACATTTCACAAAACTCGGATACAAGGTGAACGGGGAAGTGAACGATTGCGATCTGACGGCAGTGAATGGGGAAGAACTGGTCATCGTTGAACTAAAGCTTTCATTGACAATCGATTTATTGATCCAGGCCGCAAAACGTCAGAGGCTGACCGACCTTGTCTATATCGCGATTCCTAAACCAAAACGGACCCGTTCAAGAAGATGGAACGACATATGCCACTTGGTAAAAAGACTGGAACTGGGATTGATTACAGTATCATTGACGAAAAGGCCGAAGATTGAATTTGTAGCACATCCCCAGCCGTTCGACCGTAAGAAAGTCATGACATACAGCAAACGGAAAAGGACTGCCCTGATAAAGGAAATTGAAGGTCGTAGTGCTGATTATAATACCGGCGGCAGCAATAAAACGAAAATCATGACGGCCTATAAAGAAAGCTGCATCCAAATCGCTTGCTGTCTTGAGAGATTTGGACCGCTTTCACCAAAAGCATTAAAAGAACTTGGGACCGGGGACAAAACGTCATCCATTTTGCAAAAGAACTATTATAAATGGTTCGAAAGGGTGCAGCGAGGTGTCTACCAACTGAATGAGACAGGCAAAAAAGAGTTGGAGGCTTATCCTGTATTGGTGGCTTACTATGAAGAGAAGATGAATGCCAGTCAGAATGGTGAATAGCAGTTAGTTTATGTTCATAAAAAAAGTCTGGGCTTTCATCTCATTATCAAGTGAGGTGGAAGCCCATTTTTTGTATATTTGATAAAAATACAAATTCACCAAAACTTTTTCGGCACTGGGATGTCTAATCAGTAGAGGGAAGGGGGGATTCCTGATGAGTGAGCTGGATCTCACCATGGTCAAGAAAGCAAAAAAGGGTGATGAGGATGCGTTGTATCAATTAATCCTGTCACATAAAGAACAGCTTTATCGAATGGCCATTTCATATTTAAAAAACGAAGATGACGCCATCGAGGCGATTCAGGAAACAACATACCGGGCTTATAAAGGAATCAAGAAACTGAGGAAGAATGAATACTTCACCACATGGCTGATTCGGATCCTGTTGAATTATTGCCACGATGAAAGCAAGAAAAAGAAACGTGTCATTTATAACGATCAGCTCCTTCACTCAATGGAAGCTCCGCCAAAGCGTTCCTCTCTTGAAACGGATGAAGCGATCCAATCTTTGAATCAGCCGTACAGGAACGTGATCATGCTCAAATATCTCCATGATCTAAAAATCAGTGAAATTGCCGAAATCCTTGAATGTCCAGAAGGTACTGTGAAAACATGGCTGCACAAAGGGCTGGGTCTGCTCCGCAGCCAGTTGAATGATAAGGAGGGTGACTTCCATGTATGAACACGAAGAAAAAAAGCTGTCGGAAGAGAAACAGAAGCTGGAGGAACAGTCAATGCCGCACCATCGATTGGATGAAGCGATCCTTTCGGGCATAGAAAAAGGAAAGCGTGCCTCGAGGAAGAATCAGGCTGCCCGTGCTTGGGCTGCGTCTGCAGCTGTGGTGTTGATCCTTGGAGTGTTTGCTGGGTCGCTTCGCATGTCAAATGACTTTGCGCGATTAGTGAGCGGCATGCCAGGTATGGATAAGATTGTAGAGCTGGTAAGAATGGACAAAGGATTATTATCAACGATCGAGAACGATTACCTTCAGAAGGCGGGGGGATCGGATGAACATAGGGGAATTACCGTCACACTAGACTCGTTTATCTTGGATGAAGAACAGCTTGTGTTGTTTTATTCCTTTGATTCAAAAGGCCGTACATTGGAGGAAGTACATTCTTCCAAAATAGATATTCAAACGAAAGAAGGGAATTCGATACCTTTCACTACTTTATCTTATGGAGGTGAAAACTTAAACGATAAAGAAGAGTTGTTTTCCTCAACCATCGGGCTCGAAAAACCCCTGAAAGAACGAAACTATGAGTTCGTCCTTCACTTGAAAGATGGGACAGATGAGATAAGCGGGGAATGGCGGATTCCTTTTACGATTGACCCAGGTAGGGTCGGGAAGACAAAAACCGTTCATGTAGACAAGACGTTTATTATAGAGGGGCAGAAAATACATGTAGGTCAAGTAAGAGTGGCTCCTACTCGAACAGCGGTTTCGTTCGAGTTCCCATCGTCGAATTCGATGAGGATATTCAATATCGAGGACTTGAGACTAGTGGATGAGAACGGAGATACATGGTCCAAAATTGCAAACGGTACAGTGTCCACTGGTGATTTCGATAAGATCACGTATTATCTTCAAAGCAATTACTTTGAGAATCCGGAACAATTATATCTCGCTTTCAATTCCATCAGGGCGCTTGATAAGGATCGATTAGAAGTGGTTGTCGATCCTGTAGAAGAAAAGATCATTGAGGCTCCTGATGAGCGGTTGGCTTCTGTAAAATTTCAAGATGACTTACTGATGTTCGCTTGGGATAAAGATTATGAACAGGCCAATCATATGAATGCTTTTAATTCCTACGTGGACGCTAACGGAACTAAACATGATCTGCAAAGATTCGTGAAGACGGGAGAAGATGAATTCGGATTTCCTTACTCCAAGAATGAAAGACTTTCCCCGATCACACTCGAACTCCAGGACTATCCATCCTGGATAAAAGGAAATGTCAAAATCCCTCTACAATAACGTAAAAGGCCTATGCCTCAACGATGTATATGCCTTTTCTGCCTTTTAATATGATGAGTAATTTCCCGTATACAGGATATCCTAATCCATAATAATGATTTCGATGAGGTGAACTCCTGTGCCTAATACACTGGAAGCATTGTTCGATTATTTGAAAACACGTTTTGATGACGAACCCAAACCTCGTCCGCATGTCGGTGAAGCCATGGGCTGCTGGATCTATTACACAGCCATTGCCGAAGAAATACCAATCCTTGAAGCAGCGTTGAATACAACGACGGATAAAGACCTGGTTGAACTCTTGAATGATACAAAAAAACTCGCTCTTCATCAAATGCAGACAATCGAAGAGTTTATGCTGAAAGAAGGAATCCCCCTGTCGGATACTTCTGAAAAGAAACCGGTGTCTGATCCAAATAGTGTTCCTCTCGGGGTAAAAGCAACAGACTCCGAGATTGCCAATCTGATTTCAGCGAAGATTGCAACAAACATCGTCATGTGCGCGACCAATAATAGCCAAAGTGTCCGGAATGATATCGGCTTGATGTGGATCCGATTCCAATCGGAGAAGTCTGTATTGGGAATGGAATTGAAAACAAAAATGAAAGAACGCGGCTGGCTGAAAGTGCCCCCTGCATACATCCCCCCGGGTGCCCCGGCTAAATAATCTGAATGCCTTTCTCTTATAAAGGGAAAGGTTTTTTATTAGCATTCCCCTTCAAATACGAACCATTTTCCTATAAAATAAAAAGAAAGAATTTTCGGAAAAAGGATGATCGTATGAAGAAAGCTTCAGCTATGAGAGACTTTCCATATCCATTCAAAGATCCAGTTTACCGCTATTCCAACAACTCCATTCCATTACCTACACCGAATTGCATTGAAGTGACTTCTACGTATAAAGAAGAAATGGGTCTGAAACGAACACTCCTCGCCAACCATCCAGATCGCTGTTTTCAATCCCTTCCCCATACTCTTCAATCTCAGTGGGAGGTTCTAAGCACGGTCATCGATCATTTGGTCACATACTATCCACAGCATTTTTCTATTGAGAAAAACAATCGGAACTGGACGTTTCATAACAATATTCTGAACGATACTCACACCTTCATATTTGGGGGCGAATCCAGCCTTCCTTATCAGCCGCTGGATTTTATCGGGAGGCACGTCCAGGAAGATCTGATCTTCATGATGCAAAGGGACGGTAACCTTTATCTGGACGCAGGTCAGCTGTGTTTTCCTGCAAATTGGTCGCTTGCATTTAATGCAGGTATGACGTTTAAAGAAATTCATAGACCGATCCCGGGTTTCAAAGAGGAAGGACTGGATGAGCGGATCCTTACCTTTTTGCTGAGGATGGAAGCTGGGGACCCGTGGGTACGCAGAAACTGGTCACTGATGGCGGGGAACCGTTTGGATACTTCACTCGAGACCTTTGATCAATGGGGTGTCGATAGAAGAAAGGTCACAAAAGACAATGCAGGGGAATTTGTTCACTTCAGAGTCGAAGTCCAAAAACTTTTCAGAATGCCGGGATCGAATGGGATTCTTTTTACCATTCATACTCACTTGCTGCCGCTTGAAGCATTCGCCTCGAATCCTGAATGGCTACATCAGTTTTATCAGATACTCGGGGAACTGCCTGAGTCCATCTCTGAGTACAAGGGGATCGAATTTTTTAAAGAACCGGTCCTGCATTACTTGAAGGCTAGAATGATAGAAAGTGGGTGAACCATGTTGGATGAAAATCATCACTTCACATTTATGCCCGGAAGAAGGAAGTATTTATTCTGCGGCGATAAACAAGGACTGAAAAAGATGCAGCCCCTCATTGAAAAAGTGAGCCAATATAATGTTCCGTTTGAAATGTGTGAAGTCGATTCTGCGGAATTAGCTTCATGGCTGAGCCGTCAAAAGATGGGAAGTTATCTATATGTATCAGTATCTTGGAACCGGTTACGGGAACTAAAGGTATTGGCAGAAGATATCGGCTTTACAGAGGAAGAAGCCCAGTACATAGGACACGGAGAGAGAATCGTGAGCATTTTTTGCTGCAGGTGCCATGGTTTGACACCGGTTCCGGTTTCCGCTCATTCGATACATTGTTCACATTGCCAGTTAATGCTTACCATTTCTGATCACTATTCCTCGCTACGGAATGCGTATCTGGGTTATGCTGCGAAGATATGAAAGGGTTGAAGGAAAATGAAAAGTCTCAATAGGATACCCGTTTCAGTTGCATCGATCAAACAAGAAAGCACAGGTGTAAAAGTGTTTGCACTCGCTCCGGAAGAAGGGGCGGTTTTACCTTTTTTCAGTAGCGGGTCTCATATTACCACCTATATCGAAACGGGGAAGGAAGTCATCGCCAGATCCTATTCGTTGACGAATCATGGTGAAAATCATGAGTACCGTATTGCCATCCGGTTGAATGAAAAGTCCAAAGGGGGATCAACCTACTGGCATAATCAAATAAAGGCAGGCGACACCTTATGGATCAGTCATCCCCGAAATTACTTTCCCCTGAGCTTCAAAGCCAAGCACCATGTTTTTTATGCAGGCGGTATCGGTATCACCCCGTTTCTCTCCATGATGAAGGAACTCGAAAAAAAAGGATCGAGCTTTGAACTCCACTACGCTACAAAAACAAGAGAGTCATGTGCTTTTTACTCCTATCTAAAAGAGAACTACCCATATCAATGTTCATTTTATTTCTCTGAGGAAAGAAGAAGGCTCAATAAAACAAGCCTGCTTCAGCACCCCATCGGTACGCATGTCTATTTCTGCGGGCCTCAGCAGTTTATCGATCATTTCAGGGATGAGGCAACGGAATATGGATACCCCTCTTCGAGTATTCATGTTGAGCGTTTTGCTGCACCGGAGATAAAGGAATCCCATCCTTTTAATGTGGAACTTACCTCAGGCAAGATCATTTCTGTTGGTAAAGGTCAAACTATGCTGGATGCCCTTCTTGAAGAGGGGATCAAAGCGCCATATTCTTGCCGGATTGGTCGATGCGGTACGTGTGAGGTGAAAGTACTTCGAGGTAAGGTTGACCATTATGATTCGTTTTTAAGTGATGAAGAGAGGAAAAGACATGGATCAATTCTTCCGTGTGTGTCCAGGGCTGGATCTAAGGGGTTAATACTTGATATAGAATAAATGAATACATAATTTTTGGTAGATTTTTGGTAGATAAAATGAGTGCGGATTTATCTTCCCATAATATGATATATTTATAAAATAGAAAATTCAGTATATTAGGAGTATTAGGATGAAGAAACTTCTAGAGGTACCACTCCAAATTAAAATACTGGGACTGGTCATTTCACTTTTACTGATCGTAATAGGGCTGCTTACTTGGATGTTTGCATATAGAGAATCCCAGGAGGACGTTGAGCAAGCGGAAAACTTGGCAATGCAAACCGCCAAGACACTTTCTTATATGCCAGTCATCCAGGATTCATTTCGGGAAAAGGAGCCAGTAGAAAACTTAAGTGCGGTTACGGAACAAATTCGCGATCAGGTTGACGCATCTGCTATCCTAATTGAAAACAGGGATGGACAGATTGTCAGTTTTGTAGGACAAGGAAGCGGTGGTGATGATAGTAAGGACCGTTACCGTGCGCTTGTGTATGGAAGTAATGACCTTATTCATTCTGGGAAAGGGAAGGATGAGGTATTAAAAGGGATCGTACCTGTCATGATCCGCTACGATAATTTTAAAAAAGTGGAAGGTACCGTAACAGTGGAATTTGATATGGAGACCATTCGTAATAAGATTGCGTACGAAATCCGTACGATGCTTGCCCTTTCCGGTATTGTCCTGATCCTGGGTGTTTTCGGGAGCCTTTTTTTAGCGAGAAGTATACGTAAGGATACATTTGGCTTGGAACCTTATCAGATAAGTGCCCTGTTCAGAGAAAGAAATGCGGTTCTTCAATCTGTCAGAGAAGGGATTTTGGCAATCGATCAACAAGGAATCATTACCATGATGAATCAATCTGCCCGGGAATTGCTGGATACTCAGGAAGCCGTTGAAGGAAAAATGGTGACTGAGGTTATTTCCTCTCAGGCAATGTCAGATATGCTCAATACTTCTCTTGAATTCTCTAACATTGAGCTTCAATATAAGGAAAAGATGATGATTGTAAATGCGCAGCCTCTTTTGGAAAATAAAGTGAAGGTAGGTACGGTTTTCAGTTTCAGAGACAGGACAGAAATAAAAAAAATGGTTGATGCCCTTTCGGAAGTCCAACAGTATTCGCAAGACTTAAGGGCTCAGACACATGAATTTAAAAACAAACTATATGTTCTTCTTGGGTTGATCCAATTGGGTAAACATGAAGAGGCGATTACATTCATCAAGGAAGAATCTGATCTGCAAGAATACCAATCTACCATCTTTTTTCAAAGCATTTTAGATGAGAAGGTTCAAGCCATTCTATTAGGGAAAATCGCGAAAGCATCGGAAAAGAAAATAGATTTTCAGATAGATGGTGAAAGTTCGCTTGCTCCACTTCCTGATTTCATAGGGTTTTCACCTCTTATCATCATACTTGGAAATTTGATCGATAATGCATTCGAAGCGGTAATCGATCAAAAGGTCAAGTTCGTTTCTTTTTTTGTGACCGATATTGGGAACGATATCATTTTTGAAATAGCGGACAGCGGAAGAGGGATATCAGGAGTTGATGACCAACTGATACTGCAAAAAGGAATTTCTACTAAAGGCGATCAACGTGGATACGGACTTGCAAATGTAAAAGAAGAACTATCCTTACTTGGGGGATCAATCGAATGGAATTCCCAAAAAGAAGAGGGGACAGTTTTCACCGTAATCTTACCGAAATCAAACGAACAAAAGGGGGATAGATATGATTAAAGTTGTAATAGCGGAAGATGACTTTCGAGTTGCACAAATACATGAAGAATTTTTGGCGAAAAACCACAGGATGGAATTGGTTGGTAAAGCGATGAATGCTAAAGAAACATTGGAAATTCTGCATGGAAAAAGTGTAGATTTGCTTTTGCTTGATGTGTATATGCCTGACCAATTGGGGACTGAATTATTGCATAGAATCAGGGCCGACTTTCCTTTTGTTGACATTATGATGATTACAGCTGCAAAAGATAAGTCATTTTTAGAAAAGGCACTTCGGTATGGAGTCGAACAGTACTTAATTAAACCGGTTACGTTGGAGAAATTTCAAGAGGCAATGAATGCATATATTCAAAAAAAAGTAACGCTTGATTCTGCTGGCGAGGTAAACCAGCAAATACTGGATCAATTCTTTGGTGGGGAAAAATCAAAGGAAGCTGAAAAAAGAAATGATCTTCCCCCAGGAATAGATTATTTAACTCTTCATAAAGTGACTGACATTTTGCAAAAAGAGAAAGAAGGAATAACCTCAGAAAGAGTCGGCGAAAAGATGGGGGCATCCAGGACGACCGCTCGCAGATATCTCGAATATTTGGTGGGAACAAAGGATGCCTCAGTAGAACACGTTTATGGGATTGTCGGCCGCCCTGAAAGAAGATATCGATTGAGTAATGAGAAGATAGTTTGATAGCAGGTCTGGCACAGGTTAAAGGCAATTTCCTTTAATCATATGTGGCAGACCTTATTAGTTTAAAAGAGGAGACCGTAAAGTAGATTTGTTGTGAACAAAATGAACAAAATACCCATAAATTTTTTAAAACACAATATTTTGAAAACGTTTACATAAAGACGTTCGGCAACTAGGATTAAATTAACGTATTTCACCTTTTTGACATGGGGATGATTCGGGTGAGTACAAACAACAAAAAGGGGTGCAGGAAAATATGAAAAAGTATGGATTATTAATGATTATCTGTGTAATGGTTTTGATGACTGCCTGCTCAAGCTCTGCTTCAGGAGGGAAGGAGTTTCCGTCAAAGAATATTGAAATCATTGCTCCAGCCTCTCCAGGAGGAGGATGGGATTTAACAGCTCGTTCGGTACAAAAGGTTTTACGTGACAATGACATTGTAGATAAAAACATCAATGTAATTAACAAACCGGGCGGCGGTGGCGAAGCGGGATGGAAATATCTCGAAACAAAAGACGCTCATTATCTGGCAATCAACTCAAGTTTAGTACTAACGAATAAATTACTGGGACAAAGTGATCTGTCTCATGAACAATTCACGCCGATTGCTACGTTGGCAACAGAATGGCAGGCGCTGGCAGTCCCGGTTGATTCAAAGTATGAATCTGCATCAGATTTATTGGAGCAGATGAAAAAAGATCCAAAATCAATCAAAATCGGGGTTGGTCCAGGACTCGGAAACGATGACCATCTATCATTAGTACAAGCTGCAAGTGAGAAGGGAATTGATCCTACTAAACTGGACTTTTTAGTATATGAAGGCGGAGGAGATGTAGTGACTGCTCTGCTTGGAGGGCATGTAGATGCTGTCACAACTTCTCTATCTGAAGTGAAAGAGCAGCATTTAGCAGGGAAACTGAAGATATTAGCGGTTTCTTCTGATAAACGATTGGAAGGACTTGATGATGTCCCTACTTGGACTGAAGAAGGTGTCGACATGGTATTCCCACATTGGAGAGGCATCATGGGACCTCCTGATATGACGGAAGAAGAAGTTGCATATTGGGATGAAAAAATCGGAGAAATGGTGAAAACAGATGAATGGAAGAAAATGCTTGAAAACAATGATTGGGATGACTTTTACAAGGACAGTAAAGAAACAAAGGAATTCATGAAGGAACAAGAGGAACTATATACAGAACTTGTGAATAGCTCAGGGTTAACGAATTAAACTAATACAGGATTGGAAGGTCGGGAGGAAGGCTGGCTTAGTCTTCTCCCGCCTTATGTTAGAAAGGAGGCTGAAGTGAATGAGAGCAATCAAACTGGGAATGCCGATCTTTTTAATCCTATTAAGCTTCTCTTTTTTAGTAGGTTCCATGAATTTACCCAAGGCAAATCTTGGGAACCCAAATGGTCCGCTTTATTTTCCAATTGGTTTAAGTGTGTTTATGCTGATATTCAGCATCTTCTATTTCTATCAGGAGTGGAGAAGTTTACATGTCCATAATGAGGAAATTAAGTTGTTACTTAAAGACAGAACACCTAGATTGATTGGACTGACAGTTTTATATGGAGGTATCTACGCTTTCATATTTGAACGGATAGGGTTCTTATTTTCTACGATTCTATTCTTGACAGCGTTATTATTCACGGTAAATGGAAGGAAAGTTTTTGTGAATCTGGCTGTAGCAATATGTTTTTCCTTTCTATCATGGTATGCATTCAGCGTTTTATTAGGAGTCAGTCTTCCTTAGGAGGTGAGTAAAATGGATTTAAGCAACTTTATGCAAGGATTAACGACTGCTTTAGAACCTATTAATATTATGTGGGTTGTAATCGGGGGATTTCTTGGAACGATAGTCGGAATGCTGCCTGGATTGGGTCCGGCAACTGCGGTAGCCGTATTAATCCCGATTACATTTGGGATGGAGCCCGTCAGTGCAATCATTTTAATGGCAGCCATCTATTATGGTGCGATGTACGGTGGGTCGAGGAGCTCGATTCTATTGAATACCCCGGGTGATGGATCGGCGATAGCGGCTACATTTGATGGATATCCAATGGCCCAGAAAGGTCAGGCAGGCCAGGCCATGGCCATCTCGGCAGTCGCATCGTTCATCGGCGGGATGATGGCTGTAATCGGGTTTATCTTCCTTGCCGAACCGCTGGCTAGTTTTGCATTGAAGTTTGGTCCTGCTGAATACTTTTTATTAATGCTGTTGACTCTCTCAGCCATTGTTGCT
This sequence comes from Rossellomorea sp. NS-SX7, assembly GCF_052828565.1. Taxonomy (NCBI): domain Bacteria; kingdom Bacillati; phylum Bacillota; class Bacilli; order Caryophanales; family Bacillaceae; genus Rossellomorea; species Rossellomorea sp. NS-SX7. Next base: position 810,673 of record NZ_CM128249.1, read on the forward strand.
CTATCGGTGGGTAAAATGGTCAAAGGCTTTATCGCCATGTTTCTGGGGTTGATGCTCAGTACCGTTGGTATTGACACTCAAAGCGGAGTCTATCGTTTCACTTTCGGAAGTTCTCATTTAAGTGAAGGAATCGATTTCCTAATCGTCATTATCGGTGTATACGCAGTGGGGGAAGTACTTTACAACTATTTGACGATTGATCAAGTGAAAAAAGAGAAAAAGAAAGTCGGTAAGATCTGGTTTACAAAAGCGCAGTGGAGACGGTCATTATGGCCGATTCTGAGAAGCGGCCCGCTGGGATTCGTGGTTGGAGTCCTTCCAGGTGCCGGGGGATCGATTGCTTCTATGATCAGTTATTCGACAGAAAAGCAAATCTCCAAAAAGCCAGAGGAATTCGGCAAGGGTGCAGTGGAGGGGCTGGCGGCTCCGGAGTCTGCAAATAATGCTGCTTCAGTAGGTGCCATGATCCCGTTATTAACAATGGGCATCCCCGGGTCCGGGACTACAGCTGTCATGCTCGGAGCCCTTGTCATGCTTGGTATGAAGCCAGGTCCTTTATTATTTGAAAATGACCCGAATACTGTGTGGACATTGATCAACAGTATGTTCATTGGAAATATCGCGTTAGTTATAATTAATATCTTACTAGTTGGTCTATTAGTTAAGATTCTTGATACTCCTGCGAAAGTTTTATATCCGGTTATTGTGATTCTTGCTTTTATCGGAACCTACACACTCAGTTACAGTGCAGTGGACTTCTTTCTGTTATTAATTTTCGGAGTATTCGGTTTATTCCTGAAGGTGATGGACTTTCCTATCGCTCCGCTTGTACTGGCATTGATTGTCGGAGCTGATATGGAGCAGAACTTTAGGATGGCAGTACTCTCATCGAATGGAAGTCTGGGTATCTTCTTTGATACACCGATTGCAATTGGATTAACTGTATTAACTCTTTTATCCCTCTTTTATCCATTGCTTATTAAGGTCCTTAAAAAAAGGGGAAGAGATCCTGTTAACCCGATATCAAAAGATATGTAATGAATAGGAGGACAAATAGATGCCAAACCAAAAATCATTTGATTTAGTTGTAGTTGGGGCAGGTAACGCAGCTTTATGTGCAGCCATTTCAGCCCGCGAAGAAGGAGCGGAAGTGTTGGTTCTTGAAAAAGGTCCCAAGCATAAAAGAGGCGGAAATTCATTCTTTACGGATGGGGCGATCAGGGTGGCCTATCATCATTTAGATGATATCCGTAAAGTTGTAACCGATCTCTCGGATGAGGAAGCCGAAGCTATCGTCATGCCGGAGTACAATGAAGATGATTATTATCAAGATATCATGCGCGTTACGAAAGGAGAAAGTCAGCCTGACCTGGCAAAACAGCTGGTTGATCGTTCGTTTGAGACGCTGCTCTGGATGAAAGGGCATGGAGTGAAATTTGAACTTAACTATGATAATCAGTCCTATGAAAAGGATGGCAAACGACAATTCTGGGGAGGACTGCCGATTAAGACCGAAAATAAAGGTATTGGTTTAATGAAGCAGCTTTTTTCCCGTGCAGAGGAGCTGGGGATCGATATCTGGTATGAGACCGCTGCAGTTGAGCTATTAAAAAAAGGTGAAAAAATAAGCGGTGTCGTCGTCCAGCAGGGTGAAAATAGGATGACAGTGGAATCAACCGGGGTTGTTTTGGCTTGCGGGAGTTTTGAAGCAAATAAAAAGCTTCGAAATGAATATATCGGTAAAGAATGGGAAGCGGCAATCGTTCGCGGCACAGAATATAATACAGGTGATGGAATTTCAATGGCAGCAGCTGTTGGAGCAGAGAAGTTTGGTGAATATTCCGGGTGCCATTCAATCGGAACGGATTATCATGCACCAAAAGTTGGTGACTTCAATAAGCCGGGAGATATCTTTAAGAAACATTCCTATCCCCTTAGTATCATGTTGAATAATGAAGGAAAACGGTTTGTAGATGAAGGTGCAGACTTCCGGAATTATACGTACGCTAAGTACGGACGGGAAATTCTGAAACAGCCCGGTCATGTTGCTTATCAAATTTATGATTCCCAAGTACGTCCACTGCTAAGAAAGGAATATGATCTGGAAGAAGCGACCTATTATAAAGGCGGGACTTTGGAGGAACTGGTTAATCAGTTGTCAGTAAATAAAAAGCAATTTCTTCAAACAATCGAAGATTATAATGCGGCAGTACAAGATGGAGAATACAATCCAACTGAGAAAGATGGAAAGAAGACCGTTGGTATAACACCAGAAAAGACGAACTGGGCATTAAAGATTGAAGAAGGACCGTTCTATGCATTCCCGGTAACTTGCGGTATTACGTTTTCATTTGGCGGGTTGCGTGTTAATTCATTCGGAGAAGTTCTGAATAGAGATAATAAACCACTGTCCGGGCTTTTCGCTGCAGGAGAAATGGTTGGCGGAATCTTTTATCATAATTATCCTGGCGGCTCAGGATTGATGTCAGGTGCCGTGTATGGAAAATTGGCAGGTTCCGCTGCTGCTCGTTATGCACTTAGCAATAAGCAGGACTCAAAGATCATTAATTGAACTTGATTGGTTGAAAAGAAAGAAAGTCACCTGTTTTTCGGTGACTTTTTCCTTTGAGTGGTGAATGGGAGTAATGGAAATGAAAAAACAACTCTTACTGGTTATTTCAATCTTTTTATATGGTTTGTTTTTTTCACCTCTTTTTGATTGGGATGAAAAATGGAAGGCAATCGCTGCCCTCATCATCATACAGGTATTATGGATTGGCAAAGTCTTTCCGCTTGCCTTCAGCTCACTTTTGCTGATTTTACTTCTTTCATTTCACTTTTTCAGTTACGAACAAACATTGAGTTATTTTAGTTCGGGTATCGTTTGGCTCTTGTTTTCAACGTTTATTATCTCAACGGCATTTATTAATACAGGTCTTGCGGGCAGGGTTTCCCTCTATATGTTAAAACTCTCCAGGGGTTCCGGGAAGGCATTGATTTTCATCTCTTTTTTACTCATGGTTGTATTGTCTGTCCTTATCCCATCTAATGTAGGGAAAGGGAGCTTATTGTCCTCTGTTCTGGATAGTTTGATGAAAAGTTTAAGAAAAATAGGGGATGTCGGTTATTTAGGCAAATCCCTGTTCATAGGAGTTGCCTATCTAGCTGCGATTTCAGGTGCCTTTGTTGCCACTGGAGCCAGTTCTACTATTTATGCTTTCGGGATCATGAGTGAAGTTTCTCCCACTCTGAACTACTTAAAGTGGTTTGAACTATTTGGGATTCCTGTTTTTCTGTTTATTGTGATCCTATGGGGAATATTTTTAATTGTTTTTCCTCCAGAAAAAATAGACCGTAAGCTGTTATTAACGTTAATTGAGGGGAAGATTGATGAGTTGGGGCCAGTGAGCATCAATGAAAAGAAAATTATGTGTATAATCGCGGGAACCTTGATTTTATGGATTGCACAGCCTGTACATGGGTACTCAATTCCTCAAGTCGGCCTAATGGGTGCTTGCTTTACCGTGTTCCCTTTTGTGGGGGTATGGGATTGGGATGAAGCTAGAAAGTCAATAGATTGGGATTTGATGCTCTTTTTCGCTTCTACATTGATGGTATCAGGGATGTTAATTAGAACAGATACGATTGATTGGATGGCAGCTGGATTAAATGGTATCCTTTCGGGTCATCCACCTTGGGTTGTCATACTTGTCTTAATTATATGCACGAGTGTCATTCGAGTCGTATTCGTGAATATCTTAGGTTTTTTGACAATCATGCTCCCCCTAAGTGTGACGATTGGACATACGATTCCGGATTTATCACCTATGCATATTGCAATGCCGGTATTTCTTGCATGCGTACCTGGATTTTTCCTTGTTACCCAGTCACCTGTACACTTGATTAGCTTCTCATATGGCTATTTTACAGATAAGGACCTGCTACGAGTAGGGCTGGTTGCATCCATTGCATGGATAACCGTCATCTTATGCTCTGTATTTCTTTATTGGTAAGGCTGATACCAATCAAGATGTTAAAGAAGGTATGAACAGATATCTGTTCATACCCCATCCCTATTTAATCAAAGCCCGATTCTTTCTATGCTCCTTCCGCAGAACCGCAGTGTTAAATAACCTTTTTTCCTCCTCCGTTTCAGGAATCACTTTCGGTACAGGCTTTGGCTTCCCGTCTTCATCTACCGCAACCATGGTAAGGAATGATTCTGTCGTCAACGTCTTGATACCAGTCAATAGATTGGTAGAGTACACTTTTACATAAACCTCCATTGAAGTCCTTCCTGTAGAAGTCACAATCGCTTCGAGGCTCAGCGCGTCTCCAACAGTTGCAGAAGAAAGGAAATCAACCGAATCGATCGAAGCGGTGACCACCACGGAACTGGAATGCTTCATGGCTGACAGTGCCGCAATTTCATCAATGAAAGCCAATACCTTTCCTCCAAAGATCGTTTGCATGTGGTTCGTGTCCGGCGGCAGCACCAATTTTGTTTGGATCGTGCGTGAACGTTCAACTGGATAAGCTTGCTCCATCTTTTTTCATCTCCCCATAAGTCTTAAAATTAAAAATGCATCTCCTTTTTGAAAGAAGATGCAGCTATTCCAATCGAACGATTGGGATCCATTGAAATCTCGTTTGTCGTTCCATAAAGCGCAACACCCTCCTATCTCCCGTAGGAACTCTGTGTTCTTCCCGATTGGCAGGTCTCCTGGCTCAGCTTCGTCAACTTCTTATCCCTTCCCGTTCCGAAGACGAAACAGTGGGCTTCATAAGAAATCTCAGCCTTACAGTGGCGGGACCGCGCTGGATTCTCACCAGCTTCCCTTTTAAGAAGAGGGTCTACTGACATCCTCTTCACCAATGAGCAATAATGAAATTGTGAACGCTTTTATTCTACCATATTCGACGTCATTAACATTCATTTTGTCAGAAAAAAGAGAACCTGCTGACTTTTTTACCAATTTTATGAAACCTTTACAGATCCTCTCCCGTAGATAGTCATATAACCAGTTTAATAGCAGAAAAAATATTACTGCAAAAAAATAATAGGGGGTATGTAAGAATGGGTTCTTTAACTGTCATTGGTGTCATTATGATCCTTATTCCTGTATTGATCGTAGCGGCAATTGCGGGAATCGGGTATTATTTCTGGATGCGATTCCGTTACCGCACGGCAAAGTCCAATCAGGCCTTGATCATCACGGGTCCGAAACTCGGGGATCCAGAGAAAGAAACGAATATCTTTACCGATCAGGAAGGACGTTCCATGAAGATCATCAGGGGTGGAGGATACCGTCTGAGACGATTCCAGACCAGCACACCTGTCAATCTTACGTCTTTCCAATTGAAGCTGTCGACTCCGCGTGTCTATACAAACGGAGGGGTGCCGATCGTTGCCGATGCGGTAGCGATGGTCAAAGTGGCCGATACATTAAACGGGATTGCTAACTATGCGGAGCAGTTCCTTGGAAAAGATCAGAAAGAGATTGAAGATGAAATCATTGAGGTTTTAGGAAGTAATCTGCGTGCCATTTTATCCAAAATGACCGTTGAGGATATCAACAGCAACAGGGAGAAGTTTAACGCGGACGTATCTGAAATCGCCCAGAAACAGCTTGATTTGATGGGCTTCAAAATCACTTCTCTCGGATTGACTGACATACGTGATGCCGATGAAGAAAATGGATACTTAAAGAACCTGGGACGCCCGCGTATCGCGGAGGTCCGCAAGCAGGCTGAAATTGCCGAGGCAAACACTGAACGTGAAACGCGTATTCACCGCGCGCAGACGGACCAGGAAGCGAAGGAAGAAGAGTATAAGCGTCAAATTTCCATCGCTGAATCCAAAAAGGAAAAGGACATCAAGGATGCGGCATTCAAAGAAGAAACAGAGCGTGCCCGCGCGAAATCCGAGCAATCGTATGAACTTGAAAAAGCGAAGCTTGCGAAGGAAGTAAAAGAAGAAGAATTGACGCTGCAGTTCTTAGAGCGCGAGCGAGCGGTTAAACTCGAAGCGGAAGAATCGAAAGTGCGTCAAACGAAGGCAGATGCTGAATACTATGAAACGACTCGTAAAGCGGAAGCCGAAGCGCGCAAAGCAGAAATAGACGGAGAAGCAAAAGCGAAGATCCGCAGGGAAGAAGGATCTGCTGAAGCGGATGTCATCAGAGAGCGCGGTAAGGCAGAAGCGGAAGCACGTAAACTTCTGGCTGAAGCAATGGAAAAACACGGTGATGTCATCATTACTGAAAAGCTGATCGAAATGCTGCCTGTTTTTGCAGAAAAGATTGCACAGCCGTTAAACAATATCGATTCTGTGAAAATCATTGATTCCGGTAATGGGCAGGGTGTCCCGTCATTTGGTAAGAGCATTACAAGGACCATGCTGGATATGCAGGAACCATTGAAGGAAATGACCGGCATCGATGTAGGTGAATTATTGCGGTCATATGCAAATAGACGACCAGAGGCACCTTTACAGCCGGCGATTTCTGAATCAACGGCAGAAAAGGAGGCTGCGCCTGCTCTAGACAGCGATCATGAAGGTTCAAATGGTGGAGCGAAAGTAAAGACCAGTGAGGATAATGAAAAGTAAAATATCGTAAATAACAAGCCCGGTGCCCTGTTAATTAACGGAGCACCGGGCTTTCATCTATAAATTACTATTCTGCTTCAACTGAAATATGTCGGAAGCTCTCCACATCAAACAATCCAAGATCAGTGATTTTTAATGAAGGAATTACAGGTAAAGTCAGAAACGACAAGGTAAGGAAAGGATTGAATGTCCCTGTAAAACCTACTTCCGATAAGGCGGATTTTAACTTCATGAGTCCGTTGTAAACGGTACTCGAATCATGATTGGATAGTAATCCGGCGATGGGTAGTGAAAGCGAAGTGATCACTTTCCCATTTTGAACCACAACCAGCCCTCCGTTTATTTCGTTTAAAGATTGTATCGCTTTTAAGATATCCCCATCAGAGGTCCCGACAGCGACGATATTATGAGAGTCGTGAGCCACCGTAGTAGCGATTGCGCCTTCCTTGATCCCGAATCCTTTCACGATCCCTTTTCCGATATTACCGGTGTGTTTGTGCCTTTCGACTACACATATCTTAAGTTGGTCTTTTGTAACCGACGGGGAAAAGGAGCCATCATTCACCTCAATGGTTTCAACTGATTTTATCGTACGGAGCTGATTCGGTATAATTTCAATAATACAGGCTTTATCTGAATGATTAACCGGAATCACGAGATCCCCTTTTGAAATGGGGGGGATGTTTACTGTGTTGGTCAGTGAAGAATCCGGTCCAGGTGCGTGGATGTCCTCTCCTACATATGTTCCAGCCTTTGCCACCAGATTCCCGTTTTTATAGACTTCCGATATTTCAATGGAGTCCAGGTCATCCAAAAGCAGAAAGTCAGCGTCATATCCGGGAGCGATGGCACCTTTATTTGACAAACCAAAGCATTCAGCAGCATTGATCGTCGCCATTCCGATTGCGATAAGGGGATCGAGACCTTCCTGGATGGCCAGGCGTACATTGTAATCAATGCTGCCTTCCCCGATTAAATCATCGAGGTGCTTATCATCTGTACAGAATAAACACCGCCGGGCATTTCTCTCCGTAACGACCGATATGAGTGACGTTAAGTCTTTGGCAGCTGAACCTTCCCTGATCAAAAGATACATTCCGCGTTTCAGGCGTTCTTTTGCTTCTGAAGGGGTATGGCATTCATGATCTGTCGTAATTCCAGCAGATTTATAAATGTTGACTGCATCCGGGCCCAAACCAGCCAAGTGTCCGTCAATTTTCCCCTTTTTCTCAGAAGCCGCAACAATCTTATCGAGAATGGAATCCTTTCCGTTTTGAAGCGAAGGGAAATCCATCACTTCTGCCAGTCCCAATACCCGTTTATGGGAATAAAAAGAATCAAGGTCGCTGGCGGTCAGCTCTGCCCCTGAATTTTCAAAGGGAGTAGCAGGGACGCTGGATGGGAGCATGAAAAAAACATCCAACGGGATATCCTTTGAATTTTCAATCATAAATTCAATCCCTTTCTTGCCGGACACATTTGCAATTTCATGCGGGTCTGTAATGACTGTCGTCACTCCATGGGGTACAACCACTTTACAGAACTCTGCAGGGGTCACCATTGATGACTCGATATGAACGTGGCCATCGATGAAGGAGGGACAAATATAACGATTCCGGGCATCGATGATTTGATTCCCTTCGAATTCTCCAATCCCGACAATGACTCCTTCTGATATGGCAAGGTCACCTTCGATGATTTCCCCATTAAATACATCGATGATCTTCCCGTTTTTTATCACGATGTCCGCTGGTACTTCGTGATTCGCAGCAGCAATTCGTTTCTTTAAGGATTGTTTTTCGAGTTTCATATGATTATTCCCCCTTCAAATCTTCTACTATTTGATGTTTATTTTTATTATCGTGTTAAACACCACTGTCATTCCGTGTGCGAAATTCGCTTTCCGCAAATTCCCCCGCACATCCCAACAAAAATAAAAACCCTTGATAGACCAAGGGTTTGACATAAAAGAGGAATAATCATTGTGAAAAGGGCATAAAGAAGCTCTTTTTCCTCTCGTAGTCAAACCATTTACGGCAGTTTGGTAGAAACTTATGGACCATATTTCCAAGATTATACGAGTGCAAACATGCATTTAGTATTTAAATATTAGATAACATTCTATACGCACCGGTTCAAAGCTGTCAATGCTGATTTATAAAGAAAAAACCCTTTCAGGCTAAAAACTATTTTGCTGAATGAAGCAGCTATGAAACTGATGATGAGGAGGTGTAGGTAAACAAATTAGGCAGCCCCTGTAAACTAAAGTTTTTCCAAAAAAATCCTTTACACTGCCAGTAATTCATTTACTATTAAAGTATAGAGTTTTCTGAAAAAAAGACGTTGGGGGAAATCATGAGACTGAAAATAATCCATACAAATGACTTGCACAGTCACTTTGAAGCATTCTCGCAAGCTGTATCAATCATCAACGAAAATAAAGACGGGGAAACACTTGTCCTCGATGGAGGGGATTTAGCAGATTTCAAAAGCATAGAACTGCAGGGCACAAGGGGTATGGCTGCAATTGAACTTTTGGAATATGCCGGATATGACGCCTTGACGATCGGAAACAATGAAATGTTTAACGGGGTCGATACCCTTGAGCACATGGCATCCAACAGCCCTGTACCATTCATCAGCAATAATCTCCTTAAAAGGGACAGAACCAAGATCAATGGAGTTTGTTCAAGCATCATTATTGAGAAAAAGGGTATACGCATCCTCATTACGGGTGCATCTCCCGATATGCAGGATTTCAGTGATGGCCTTGGTGTACATATGACGGATTATAAAGAAGCAATAGAAAAAGAAATCGTAAGTCATGAAGGGAAGTTTGACATATGCATCCTTCTCAATCACCTCGGAACGTTTGTGGATGAAATTCTCGTGGAGGAATTAGAAGATGTTGATATCATTTTATCTGCCCATGACCATATAGTCTATCCACGGGCCAAAGTCGTGAACAATACGATTATGAACAGTGCCGGGTGCTATGGGGAATATGTCGGGATGATTGAAGTAGAAGTGACTGACGGCTGTGTGACACTACTGACTTCTGAGAATGCAGCCACAAAAGATGCTCAAAGGGACGAAGGAGTCTTGGCCATTTTAAATAGAAATAAAGAAAAAGCGATAGAAGTACTGAGCAAGCCGCTGTACACAATCGAAAAACCACTTTGGCATGATGTGTTAGAGGAAAACCCTTTGACCAACTTAATCGCCGATGGAGTAAGGGATATGCTGAAATGCGATATTGGTCTGATGAACAGCGGGATTGCGAATGCGGGGATCTTCGGATATGTATCGAATAAAAAATTGATTGAAGTTTGTCCTTCCCCATTGAATCCGACTTCATTCGAGATACTAGGAAAGGATTTACGGATAGCGCTTGAGCAATCGATGGATGCCGGTGTATGCATGAATGATGGAAGGGGACCGGGATTCAGGGGAAGATTCGTAGGGCGCCTGCACGTGTCGGGTGCAGAAATCGTTCATGATGGTAAGAGAGTCCATAAAGTTTTAATAGGAGGCGAGCCTCTGGATGAAGAAAACTGGTATACAGTCGCTTCTTCTGACTATCTGCAGCGCGGTTCCGGGTATCCATCCCTGGCCAACAATAGCAATGAGAAATATCTGGCAGAAGAAATCAAGGATGTAATCAGGATCTATGGTGAAAGAAGCGATTTCCTTATTAATGCTGGCGTTAACAGGTGGAGAGAGAAGGTCGATGTGACAATGTAAAGTAAGATACACACCGATTTAGGAAAGGAGAGATGTCGCGTGGAAACTGGTATGATATTCGCTTTTTCCATTGCCGTTGGTTCCCTTGGTGTAGCGATCAGTGCCTTGTCGATTGCAGGCAAACTTGAAAAGAGAGTAAAAGAATTAGAGAAAAGATAATGTGTTTATGAAAAGCGCTCAGAGTTCCTGGGCGCTTTTCAATTTTATGAGTCAGTTTCCTCAATATTACAGGTTTCTAGTAAAAAACTCCGGGGTATCATTTTAAAGAATACAAGTTTAGTAGTGGAGGAGTAATCCATATGATTAAACGCATCAGCTTAACGATAGGTTGGCTGCTCATCATAACAATGATCGTACTCGTCGGTGCTGCGAATTATGTGTACGACGTGGCCATTAACCGCAATGATGAAGCAATTAAGCTTTATGGCTCGGAGGAAGCGGTTGAAGCGGTCAGTGCCCTGGAAGAAGAACAGAAAAGATTGCAGGAGCTGAGAAGCTGGACAGAGAAACAGGATTTCGAAGAAGTGGAAATTCAAAGTGATGATGGTTTGACCCTGAGTGCACGTTATCTGAAAAACGAGGCTCCGATTGGCAAAACGGTGATATTGGCTCACGGCTATAAAGGAAATAACGAGCAATTGCCGGAAGTGACAAAATTTTATTATGAAAAGGGATACGACATATTAAAGCCTGACGCCAGAGGGCATGGAAAGAGCGGAGGCGAGTATATCGGCTATGGATGGCATGATCGCCAGGATCTGAGGAAATGGATTGATTATGTAATAGAAGAAAAGAATGAAAAGTTCATCTTTCTGCATGGTTTTTCAATGGGTGCATCTACCGTCCTGATGGCAAGTGGAGAAGACCTTCCGGGAGAAGTGAAAGGAATCATAGCAGACAGCGGATATACCTCAGTTGAAGAAGAATTGGCTCATCAATTGAAATACCTTTACAATCTGCCTTCTTTCCCGCTGATGGATATCACGAGCCTGGTCACTGAAATAAGGGCTGGATTTTCATTTGAGGAAGCTTCAGCGCTCGAACAGGTCAAGAAAAAGAAAAACAATCTGCCGCTCTTTATCATCCACGGTGATAAGGACGAACTCGTGCCATCTGAGATGGCAGAGCAGTTATATGAAAATACATCAGGTATGAAAGAGTTATGGATCATACCGGACGTTGGCCATACGCAAGGCTTTTTAGATGAGGAAGAAGAATACAAACGCAGGCTGATGGGATTCATAGAGGAAGCTATGAAACAATAAGTAAAAAAAGGGCAAGGAATAGTTTGATTCCTTGCCCTTTTTTTATTTTGTAAAAATAACTTGAATTCTGTTGAAAAATTCAGATTATTATGTATAATTGCATACATTATACAATTTTTCCCGGAGGAGGAGAGAAGGATGACAGTAAAAGATAAAGAGCTGCTTCATGAATTGAAAGAAGTGCTGAAAAGTCATCAAGTAACAACAAATGAAACGGTTCTCGAACAGCATGGGAAGGATGAATCCTATCATCACCCGTTCTCTCCTGATATCGTCGTGTACCCTGAGTGTGCAGCGGAAGTAAGCAAAATCGTTCAATTGGCAAAGTCTTATGACACTCCGATCATTCCATTTGGATTAGGTACCAGCCTTGAAGGTCACGTGATTCCATATAGCAATGGAATCAGTATTGATTTTTCCCAAATGAACAGGATCCTTGAAATAAGGGAGAAGGATTTCCTGGTCAGAGTGCAGCCGGGAGTGACCCGTTCCCAGTTGAATAAAGAATTAAAGAAATACGGATTATTTTTCTCAGTGGACCCCGGAGCAGATGCGACCCTGGGCGGTATGGCCGCCACGAACGCCAGTGGGACAACCTCCGTTAAATATGGCGTCATGAGAGATCAGGTGAGGGATTTGGAAGTGGTTCTTGCATCGGGCGAAATCATCCATACAGGAAACCTTGCCCAGAAATCTTCATCAGGCTATAACTTGAACAGTTTATTTGTAGGGTCTGAAGGGACGCTCGGGTGCTTTACTGAATTGACATTGAGAGTATATGGAATACCTGAATACATCCTGGCTGCAAGGGCCTCTTTCCCGCATATTGATGATGCTGTTGAAGCGGTTGTTTCCATTCTGCAGGCAGGAATCCCCGTTGCCAGGGTGGAGCTTGTCGATGAAGCTTCGATGAGGCAGGTGAACCTGTTCAGCGATACAGATTACATAGAAAAGCCAACCTTGTTTCTCGAGTTTCACGGAAATGAAGCCGGGCTGAAGCAGGATGTGGCATTCATGCAGGAAATCGTGTCAGACCATGGATGTGAAGAGGTTCATTTCGAGGAAGACCAGGCAGCCAGGAATAAGCTGTGGGATGCCCGTCATAATCTTGCATATGCATATGTCCATGGTAACCCAGGTAAAAAGATGATGGTATCCGATGTGTGCGTACCCATATCTGAGTTGTCCGGGGCCATTAAAAACGCCCGCGAAAAGCTTGATGAGCTGAATCTTACGGGAGGAATCCTGGGTCATGTAGGCGATGGGAATTATCATGCCCTCGTGATGCTCGACCTAAATGACCCTGAAGAATTAAGAAAAGCCGAGGCTTTTAATGAACAGATAGTAGAGTATGCCCTTGAGAGAAACGGAACGTGTACCGGAGAACACGGGGTAGGAGTAGGGAAAATGAAGTATCAGCAAAGGGAACATGGAGGAGCTCTCGAGGTCATGAAGAACATCAAGGCTGCCCTTGATCCCTCAGGACTCTTGAATCCTAATAAATTAATCCATACAACGAAGGAGGAAGTAGAATGAGACTATTAGAAACCATCAGCAATCTGGCAGGAAGGTATTTTGCCATCTGGGTCATTTTAGTGGCAGCGACCGCCTACTTCCTTCCTGCTCCGTTTTTGCCGTTAGGCAGCTACATCACGATCCTTCTCGGTGTCGTCATGTTCGGAATGGGGCTGACGCTCCAGCCGGTTGATTTCAAGCTCGTCCTTCAAAAACCGCTTCCTGTCATAACAGGGGTCCTTGCTCAATTCATCATCATGCCGCTAGGGGCATTCGCTATTGCGTATTTGATGGGGCTTCCGAATGAGCTCGCAGCAGGTTTGGTCCTGTTAGGGTCCGTTCCAGGTGGGACAGCTTCGAATGTCATGGTCTATCTAGCAAAAGGGAATCTGGCATTATCGGTTGCGATGACGTCGCTATCTACACTGCTTGCACCGTTGGCCACTCCTCTTATTTTATTGGCATTGGCCGGACAGTGGCTCCCGGTTGACCCCTATGCCATGTTCCTGTCAATCTTACAGGTGATCATCATACCGATCGCTTTCGGGTTAGTGATTCGAAGGGTGTTCCCGGGTACCGTGGAAAAAAGTTTAAATATAATTCCTTTGATTTCAGTAGCAGCGATTATCATTATTGTATCTGCGGTCGTTTCTGCCAACGTGGAGAATATCGCTACATCAGGTCTTATGGTATTTTCAGCCGTGATTCTGCATAATATCTTTGGCTTGGCGCTCGGGTATGGAACAGGCGTCATGATGAAGCTGGATGAAAGCAAACGGCGAGCTATTTCAATTGAAGTGGGTATGCAAAACTCGGGTCTTGGAGTGGCGCTTGCAACCGCCCATTTCGGTCCGCTGGCAGCACTTCCAAGTGTCATAGCGGCCGTCTGGCACAACATCTCAGGACCGATCATAGCAACTTACTGGAGTAAAAAAGAAGTAAAAGAGAATGAAAGGGCAGGAGATGAAAGAGGCTATGAACCTCATGCGTCGGTGAGATAATATACAAAGGTGGTACCGGCAATCCAGGTATCACCCTTGTTCTAGTGATAATATCCAGAACGTATTCCTTCTCAAAATCTCCTTGTTCTACCTGAACCCCTGCACCAAAACTATGAAAAATACTGGATGTTTTCACCAATTACGTACTTTTTCCGCATTTAAAGGTGTCAATAATAGAAGGATCTCCATTTACTAGAATAAAGGGCTTATCCAAGCCACTTCATTCATAAAGGAGAGATTTTCATGTGTGGATCAAAAGGTTTTAATGATGCGTGCTGTCCTTCGGGTCAAATTTTTCAGGAGCAGATTTGTGGGAACTTTTATGGCGGTACGGATGGTGAAACTGATGTAAGTGTTTGGCAGGCACCTGTAGGAGATTTTTTTGAAGGTACATTTGAGATTTTTAACTCCGCAAGCAGTCCTGGGGATGCTACAGGAACTGTAAATCCAGGGGGAGTTACAGTAGGACCAGTACCTCCTGGATTTTCTATAGCCCGGACTGTACTAAATCCAACTGATTTTACGATAACTGCTCCCGCAGGAGTTAACGGTAAGTTCTGCATTACACTTTATAAGCGCGTACTTGCTTAAGCTTTTAAGTTACTGAATTTAAGAGAAGGAAAAGACCAGATAGGATCTAATTTCATCCTATCTGGTCTTTTCTGTTAATATAGAGCTTTGTGGGTAATGTAAACGGGAAATGAAGAAAGATGCATTGCAAACATTTTAAAGATTCTAGTAGATTCTATGATAGGTCAAACGGCGAAGGGTAATGGATGTTTAAACAATACTCACCTTCACACGTATTTGCCCCTGCGCCGGCACAAATGATTTCCAATGTATCAAATCGCTGGACGGTGATGGATTGGCTATTGGGATTGCTTCCTGGCTGGTCAGGTATGGTCAGTGTACCAACTATCGCTCCTGCATCACCATTTAATCGAAGGTTTACAGTTAGAATATTTGCACATCCACCTTCATAACTAATAGTTACCGTTCCTGCTACTGGAAAAGGTGTGCCCATCTGACGGGACCTCCACACAAATCGATCGTCATTCGCTTGATTATTACAGACCAATTCGAAAAAACCGCAGAATTTATCAGTTAATATGGGTCTTACCACGTTTCCCCCATTTTCATCAGGACAACAGCCGCATTTCAAGGCCATATTGAAAAACCCCCTTTTTCATATTTTATGAGCTTGTACACTTTGGGGTTCTCCGTATTGCCCATTTTCCAGCGGAATTTTGGAAGAACACTGCCAAAACATCTTTATCTAATAGCGATTGGATACCGTATCTATTTCTATTTAATAGATCAGGGGAGAACTGACCAAGAGGGTTGGGGCCATATATTGAATGAAGGTGGTACCTGAACCAGGTACCACCTTCTTGCATTCTGCTACTACCAATAATATGTCTCATATGGAATCGAATCACCTATCATTTCTTCAACAACAAATACATAAAGTAAGGCGCCCCTATCAATGCTATCATGATCCCGGCAGGTACCCCGTCCGGTTCCAATATATTTCTGCCGATTGTGTCGGCAAGCATCAAGAGCCAGCCGCCAAGTAAAATGGCAACCGGTATGAACATCTGATTGCGGGGTCCGACTAAAGCTTTTGCCATATGAGGGGCCATTAACCCGATGAAGGCAATACCGCCTGTGACAGAAACAGCGGAAGCGGCCAAAGCCACAGCAACGATGAGCATGAGAAAACGTTCACGGTTGATCGAAATCCCCACTCCGATGGAGACAGGTTCACTCAAACCCAGCAGATTCAACATTTGAGACTTATAGAGTGTGAGCGGAATAAGGACTGCGAGCCAAGGGATAATCGCCCAAATGAACGGCCAGTCGGTTCCCCAGATGCTTCCTGCCAGCCATTTAGCAATGAAATCGACTTTTTGCCGCTCTGCAGCGGAGATCAGGATGATCATGAGCCCTGAGAAAGCCATCGAGAAACCGACTCCGACCAGCACAAGACGCACAGGCTGTATGCCGTTTCTTTTGCTATATGAGAACAAATAGATGAAGCAGGCTGTGATCAAAGCCCCAATGAATGCAACGATCGGAAGCAGGTAGGCAAAGGAAGCCGCATCGATTGGAAAAAATAAAAAGAAAATCGCAATCGAAACCCCGGCTCCTGAATTGATGCCGATGATACCCGGATCCGCTAAATCGTTACGGGTGATTCCCTGAAGGATCGAACCGGACAGGGCAAGGGCCATACCCGCAAGAACGGTAATGATGATCCGCGGGAGTCTGATAGAAAACAGGATGAATTCTTCTTTGAAGCTTCCATTCCCGAGAAGTGTGGGAATCAATCGATCATAAGAAACCGAAGAATACCCCAATCCAATACTTATAAAAGCAGTTACAAGAATTAATATCGACAGTACCATAATAAGCAATCTCTGTTTTTTTACTAAATCTGGATGTATCATCAGAACCCTTTCCCTCCTTTATGAACGATGAACAGGAAGAAAGGCAATCCCATCATTGCTACGATAGCTGCTACAGGAGTTTCGTAAGGTGCGTGTATAGTCCGCCCCAAAGTATCTGCAAGGAGCAGGAATGATGCTCCCAGAAGGGTGGACACAGGTATGATGAAACGGTAGTCAGTCCCCGTGATCACACGGACGATATGAGGGATCATCAGACCGATGAAGACCATATTCCCAACCAGTGCAACGGCGGCACCTGCCAATAAAATAATGACGACGAACAGAATCGTTTTGACGAAGGCCGTTCGCTGACCCAACCCCACGGCAACTTCTTCATTCAGGCTGAGGATGGTCAACTGTCTCGACAGGAATAGAGATACGATGATTCCGGCCGCAATGAACGGGACGATCACTTGCAGCTGCCCCCATGTTGTCCCGATCAAACCTCCGGCCGTCCACATGGATACATCTTTTGAAATCTTAAAGAATAGGCCCGTTCCTTCAGCTATTGCGAATAAAAAAGCAGAAACGGCTGCACCCGCCAATACAATCCGAAGAGGGGAGAAACCGCCTTTTTTCAAGGAGCTGATTCCGAAAACCATAAGAGCTCCGGCACCTGCCCCGATAAAACAGGCAATCATGATCCCAAGGGAAGTGACAGAAGGGATGAAGGCAAGGGTGATGGCAAGTGCGGCGTTTGCTCCGGCAGTCAACCCCAGGAGTCCAGGGTCTGCAAGTGGATTCCTCGTCATTCCCTGCATGATGGCCCCTGATACAGATAAGGCTGCACCTACAAAGATGGCAGCGACTGCACGGGGAAAACGGATTTCCTGAAGAATGGTTGCTTTTTCACTCTTATCAAAAGAAGAAAAAGCAAACCAAACGTCTTTCACAGTGGTATCCGCAGCCCCGAAAACCATTGAAATGAGGAAGCAGGCAGCAAAGATCACCACTGAAGCTATTAGTTTTGCTGTAAATGGAATATATCGTTGATTCGAAGTGGTCATTTTCAATCATCATCTCTTTTTTGGAGTATAAAGGAAGAGGAATTCTTATGTTAAGAATTCCTCTTTTATAAAATTAAAGAATGTAAATTTTAATCAGAGAATTGTCCAGCTCCGGCGCCTAGCCCCTCGAGGTCATAAGCTAAATGGTCCATGAAGGAAAAGAACGCCTTCCCGGCCCATTTAGCTTATGCTTGTCGGGGTTGAGCAAGCCGCCTCCGCTTTTCTATTGTCCAGCTGCAGGGCTTAGAGGCACATGTCATAAGCCAAATCGACCAAGAAGGCAAAGAACGCCTTCCTGTCCGATTCGTCTTATGCCACCCGCCTCTGAGCAAAGCCCTTCCGCTTTTCTTAATTGCCCAGGAATTTTTCTTTAAAGAAGTCAAGCTGATAATCCAGTGTTAGTGGATCGTTGAAATAGAATTCCATCATATTTACTTCGAATACCTGGTTGTTCTTCACGGCAGGGATGTTTTTATACGTTTCCGTTTCCATGAATGAATTATCCGCTTTCGGGTCTTTGCTCAGAATGACATAATCACCTGCAAATTCAGGAAGGACTTCTGTTGAAAGGGCAAAGTATCCAGGTTCCAGCGCTTCCTCTTTCACTTTATCAGGCATATTCAAGTTCATTTCCTGATAAAGGATCTCTGTGCCGCGTCCCCAGTTGTTTCCGTAAACGTAAAGCTGCTTGTTGAAGCTTTCAATGACTGAAACGGTCTTATCTTCACCGATTTTCGCTTTGATGTCATCGCCAGCCGTTTGGGCACGATTTTTGAAGTCATCTACCCAGGCTTGTGCTTCTTTTTCTTTGTTTAATAGTTTACCAATTTCGATGTGCTGCGTAAGATAGTCTACTTTTCCATATGTAAACGTAACAGTAGGGGCGATTTCTTTTAGTTTGTCGACGTTTTTGATATTGGATAAGCCTATGATCAGGTCGGGTTCAAGCTCAATGATTTTCTCCAGACTTTCATCCGTTACTTCTTCTGCGTCTTTTAAATCATCTTCCCAGCGAGGGTTCATCTTGGACCATGAATCAACCCCAACGAGGTTGACATCAAGCGCCATAACATTTCCTGCAAAAGAGGAAAGGACGACGACACGCTTCGGGTCTGCAGGAACTTCAACAGGTCCGTTTTCTGATTCGTATGTGATGGTTTCTTTATCTTTTGACTCTTTTCCTTCTTCTTTCTCAGACGTAGAGCCGTTGCCGCATGCACTAACCAATAGCACCAACAGCAGTGTGAATGGAAGCATCCATTTTTTCATATTGATCTTCTCCTTTGAGTAAATTGTATGTGATACACATTGGCTTATTTGTTCGAGGGTCTCTACCGATCGCAGCGTCAATTTGGAATACTTTCTTAAGGACGTCATGTGTGATGACTTCTTCGCAATCACCGGCCTTGACGATTTCCCCTTCTTTCAGGGCGACGATGTAGTCCGCGAAGCGTGCAGCCTGATTCAGGTCATGAAGCACCATGACGATCGTGCGTTCCTGTTCGATATTCAGCTTTTGGAGGAGCTCGAGTACTTCGAGCTGGTGAGCCATATCGAGATATGTAGTAGGTTCATCAAGGAAGATGATATCTGTTTCCTGTGCAAGGGCCATGGCAATCCACACACGCTGTCTCTGCCCGCCGGATAAAGCATCTACTTGACGGTACTTAAAATCGGCAGTACCTGTCACTTCAAGTGCCCAATTGATGACTTCGTAATCTTTCTTGGACAGACGGCCCATGCCTTTTTGATGGGGGAAGCGTCCGTAGGAAACCAATTCTCCGACTGTCAATCCACTGGCACTTTCAGGTGTCTGGGGAAGGATCGCCATTTTCTTTGCTAATTCCTTCGTATTCCCTTTGGATATATTTTCACCATCGAGCAGCACACTCCCGGATTGATGGGAGATGATACGGGTAATCGCTTTCAGCAAAGTCGATTTGCCGCAGCCATTCGACCCGATGATCGTGGTGATTTTTTTATCAGGGATCTGGACGCTGAGATCTTTCACAATCAGGTGGTCACCATAGCCAATGTTTAATTCATCTGTATAGAGGCGAACCATTTTAAACCCTCCGTTTATATTGAGATTGAATGATAACGATTCTCATTCTCGAACAAATTCATACTATAATGCTTTTTTACTAATGTCAATACAATTTTTCATTGCCACTTCCAATGAAAAGAGGTAGTATGTAATTGAGAATGATAATCAATAACGATTGATTTCAGGGAGTGAACGGGTATGAAAGACTACGATTTATATGATGTCACCATCATCGGAGGAGGTCCTGCAGGGCTATACTCTGCTTTTTACAGCGGTCTGAGGGAAATGAAAACAAAAATCATCGAGTATCAGCCGATGTTAGGCGGAAAAGTACATGTATATCCTGAGAAAATGATTTGGGATGTAGGGGGGCTCACACCTACACCGGGGGCTGAGCTGATCAAACAGCTCGTTCAGCAGGGGGTGACCTTTGATCCTAAGGTAGTCCTTAATGAGAAAGTCGAGAGCATTACGCGTAATGAGGAAGGCTTATTCATTTTAGAAGGGTCTTCGGGACAAAAGCATTACTCCAAAACCGTGATCGTGGCAGTGGGGAGCGGGATCATCAACCCTCAGAAACTCGATATCGACGGGGCAGAGCGGTTCGAAATTTCCAATCTCCATTATACGGTGAAATCATTGAGGAGTTTCAAAGACAAGACTGTCATCATTTCCGGCGGGGGGAATTCTGCTGTCGACTGGGCAAATGAATTGGAGCCGGTTGCGAAAAAGGTGTACGTTACCTATCGCAAGGAGGCACTGAACGGTCATGAAGCACAATGTGCCCAGTTGATGAATAGCTCTGCTACCTGTATATTCCATACGTCCATCACTAAGCTGATGGCGGGGGAGGATCACGAGAGCATTGAAAAGGTTCAGCTGACGAATCACCAGACCGGTGATGTTTCTTACCTTGATATTGATGAAGTGATCATCAATCACGGATATGAAATTGATGGTTCGCTGTTGAAAAACAGCACCCTTGACATCAAGATGGTGAGTGACTTTTATATTGAAGGCAACTCTGTCAGCGAGTCTTCGATAGATGGTCTTTATGCTGCAGGAGATATCCTGATGCATGAAGGAAAAGTCAATTTAATCGCGGGGGCTTTCCAGGATGCAGCAAATGCGGTCAACAAGGCCAAGAAATTCATCCAGCCTGAAGCGGACCGAATCGCGATGGTCTCTTCTCATAATGAGGTATTCAAAAAACGAAATAAAGAGCTGGTCAAACAGATGATGAAATAAACTTAAAGCCCTCTCCTATGTTAAGAGGGCTTTATTTGTATAAATAAATCCTAATTTGATCCTGCTTATCTATGGTAGCCAGCAAAACGTCATGAACGGAAGTATTATAGGAAATTCTCAGCTGATTATTCAGCCAGGATTCATCTTTATTTAAATGCTGTAATTCGCCATAATTGATCTTTCCTTCTTCAATAATTGGAATAGGCAGATCAAAAGGTTTATGAGATGGCGCGAAATCCTTGAGTGTGACCGGCTGATGCTCACTCTTTTGGAAAATGGAGATTTCTCCGCCAGGTTCCCATAGAGCCAGGGCTACTTTATGTACCTCTTCGGTCTGCTGTTTTCTTAATTCTGATAGGAGGCTGTCGAGCGGAATTCTAGCCTTCTTCAGGTTATGATAATTGATTGTTCCGTTTTCAATCAGTGGGAGGGGAGAAGGATCAAGCATTTTTTTGATGAACGTAAACTTCAAACTGATAAAAACGCCAATGAGATATAACGAAACTAATGTACCCATGGTAATCATTGACCCTTTTAATCCAAGTCCTTCATCTGACAATGGGTGAGCCATGATATTCCCTAATAGCAATGCCATAACAAAATCAAGGAATCGTAACTGAGAGATGGACCGCTGTCCCATCAATTTAGCGATGATCACTAAAAAGAAAAACCCTACTACAGCTCTCAACATCCATTGGACAGCTGTTAATGACTCCTGGCTAGCGAAAAAATCCATAGCAAACCCACCCTTAGCAATTCATTGCTGATAAACTACGATATAGTCTTTCCACAAGTAAATATTTTCATAAGTTCTATCAAGGCGTATAAAAAAAGATGCCCTAAAGGCATCTTTTTCAAGTCATTAATTTGCTTGGCGCAGTCTTTCTTCTTCTTCTTGAACTCCCGATTGTCGACGGTTTACAAGGTAACCGATCAATAAGACGGCAGCAGTCAGACCAATCGTAATGGCATACGTGACCGGACCATGATGAATATCAAGAAGTTCGAGGAATTGATGATCCCTGACAATCATTTCACCAGCTGTATAAGCCAGGATACCTGCACCTAAATAGGCAATCCAGCGGTACTTCTCAAGAACTTTTACAATCGCTTTTGAACCGAAGATCATGATTGGGATGGAAATGAATACACCGAGTGCAATCATCCCGATATGACCATGAGCAGCACCTGCTACGGCTACTACATTATCAAGGCTCATGACAGCATCGGCAAGGATGATGGTCGTAATCGCCTGTTTCATGCCGGTGTGAGACTTAATATTGGCTTCTCCTTCTTCCTCAACAAGCACCTTATAAGCAATCCATAAAAGCAGGACGCCCCCGATTAAATGCACATAAGGAATCTTTAATAAGTAAACGATGATCGCAGCAAAGAAAATACGTAAAATGACTGCTCCCGCCGTTCCCCAGAAGATGGCTTTGTTTTGGAGCTCTTTCGGCAGCCCCCTTGTCGCCATTGCGATGACAATCGCATTATCACCAGAAAGGATGATATCTATTGCAATTATTTTTAATAGAGCAATGATCGCTCCTGAAGAAATGGCCAGTCCCAGTGGAAATAGAAAATCCATCGTGGTTCCTCCTTGTATCTTGTAATCTGCTAAATAAAACACAACTTAATCAGTTTAACATAAAAGAATAATGAAAGAAGGAAGTTTTTGAGAAAGGAAGGGTCTACTGTCAGCCGGATATTGAAATCAGGAGTTTTAGATGTCCCTGAAGTGGTTAAATGAAAAGAAACACGAATCGATCAAGGAGGAACGTTCAGTTTTGGGTAATCTATTAGTATTTGGAGCCATAATATTTATTCTCGTTAACTTACTCTATTTCTTTAAAAATAAAGAATTCAAATACAGTTACTTCAGTACGAAAATGTTTTACAAACTATTCTTTGTGCTGATGGGCGTGGGTTTTTCATTTGCCGTCCTTTATTATGGCCTCGGCATGAGCGAGACTGTGTTGCGATACAGTGTACCTGACGGGAAGCCCGTCCCGCACAGGTTCTCGAACTATCTATATTTCAGCGGGGTAACGATTCTATCAGTCGGATATGGAGACTTTCTCCCGGTTGGTCATCTTCGCTTCTTTGCACTTATCGAAGCAGCCATAGGCCTGCTTCTCCCATCAGCCTACTTTATGAGGATGCTGAATTCGAAAGTCGACAAATAAATGAAGGCCCGTCCACTGCATTAAAGCAATGAAGGACGGGCCTTAAAATACGTCAGCTGCGGATAGGTCCCCTTTGGCCTGTCCGCTCCATAAAACTAGCAATCATGATCATGCCTCTTATTACAAAGAATCTTCAACGAGATATATGCTAATATTGAAGCAAGAATCAATTCAGGTACTAGCACGTACCACAACATAAATTCGGAGATGATACCTGCAGCTTCAGGCTGTCTTGCGATCCCTTCGACTGCATACCCACCGGCTAGTCCAATCCCATAGCCAATACCCCCAAAACCTAACAGGGCGATACCCGCACCGATACAACAATAAAGCCACTTAGAGAAGTCATTCATATTTCCACCTCCTTCGCACCTATAGAATTACTATATTCAGTACAAAGAAAATGGTATAGGTGAATGAATCTATTATTCGGTCTTTTTGCTTAAACCCAAGTTGTTTATAAAGGGGATTTTACTAGAAAAGAATGCCCCTGGTGAATATAAAAAAACATACCCATGGCACAAAGGGCCATGGGTATGTTCTTTACTATCTCAATACTGCTAAACCTGACTGAATTCTGCAATTCACCACAAATTAGGCTTAACGACCATAAACCAAAGCATGGCAAGCAAAAGGGTAAGGTATGTCAGAATGGTTCTTTTCAGCTTATCTATCAATGGCCCGTGTTCTACTTGATTGTCCTCAAACTTTCTGAGCGTCGGTGAAAAAGCACGTGCCAGGAAGAATAGTGAACAAAACATGATAAAAAGGGTCATGAGGATCCACGGGGTACCCCACGTCCAAGGTCCCATTAAAACCAAAAGAACGCCTGAACCCACCAGCACATGTCCTGCATGTTTGGATAATCGCACAGTAAAACGGAATGTATCCAAATAAGGAGTCAATTCTTCTCCTGAAGCTAACCGGAGCTTCTTAATCAACGGAAGCAAAATAAAAAACGGACCAATCGAAGCCACTACACTCAGTACGTGCAAATAAATAATGAACCGATAAAATAAATCCATTTCCATGTCCTATTCGTTTACGACACTGAATTCATGCACCCATACCCGCATGTTTGGATGCCATGGCATTCCTGGATGATAAGAGAGAATAGTTTCTTTATATTCTTCAACAGTTTGGAAGCCTTCCTGGCGGGCATGATCGTCTGTCAATTCCCCGAGGGATTGGGAATATACATGATCCACTATGTATTTTTTGCCTTTAAGTTCCATGATTTCCCCCACATCGGCATATCGGCCGTTGCGCCGTGTTGCCGTCTTCTTACCTTGAAGTACCAATTCCACATCGCTTTCCTTCGTTACGAGGCGCTCGATGCTGCATGTTTTAGGCGGTAATTCTTGTTTATTCATCATCAACCGCTCCTTTCGCTCTTTACTATAGCACATATACAGAGGGATAGAAGTCTCGCATGACAGAAAAAATATCTCAGGTCAAAAGGACTCATCTTCTCATTCTTTACAAAAATTTGGTGGTTCACCGTAGTAAAGAAGTAAAAGGGGTGATATGATGAAATGAAACAAATGCAGGAATTAAAATCCAAAGAAAAGGTCTTGAGTGCATTGAAAAAGTGGCAGACATACTTAGTATTGGTGTTCATCATGATGATTTGGGGATTCAATGTACCGGCTTTGAAAACGCTGGTGACAGAATTCACCCCTGTAACGATCACGTCACTACGGATCTTTACCGCCGGTCTCACGGTATTTATCATCTTGGGAATCATGAAACAAGTACGAAAACCAACCAGGCGGGAGAGCGTCTTCATCATTGGCGGCGGGCTGCTGAATGTAGTGAGCCATCATTATTTTCTCTCTGTGGGTCTGACACAGACCACTTCCACCAATGGGGGGCTCATTTTGGGCACCGGTCCATTGCTGACGGCACTGCTTGCTTCCATTCTTCTTAGGAATCGGCCAACTGTCATTAAGCTGATCGGATTTATACTTGGCGGAATGGGAGTATCGATTATTGTGTTATCAGGAGGGAAAGGCATCGGAAGTCTGAACAGCGGAGACGCGATGGTATTCATTTCGATCTTTTCACAGGCACTCAGTTTCATCATCATCAGCCGGGCAGCTAAGACTCTCGACCCTCGATTACTGACAGGGTATATGCTTGTGTTCGGCTCAATTATATTATTCTTCATCGGGTTGATAACCGAGCCTGAGGGACTGACACAGCTTGATCATGCTTCAATGGGGATCTGGGTGTTGTTTTTGGCTTCAGCCATGCTCGCGACTGCGGTCGGACATATGCTGTATAATCAGTCGATCGGCCGGCTCGGGGCAGCGGAAACCTCTATCTTCCTCAACCTCAATACGTTCTTCTCGTTGGTAGGGGCAGCAATATTCTTGGGTGAAACCATCACATCACAGCATCTATTGGGTCTCCTATTCATCATTCTCGGAGTCGTGTGCGGTGCAGGTACCCTGGAAGAACTCATCATCAAGCGAAAAAGACAAAGATTTTATGCAAAACAACAGAAGCACCATATGTAATGAATGTCCATCCACGAAGCAGTGGGTGGGCTTTTTATTTGTTGAAAAAATAGAGGATTTTTCCTTAGGAGTAAAGAATTATATAATCATTTATAGTATAGTGATAAAGTCATCTGCCTTTTAGCCTAATGGATTCTGTGGTAAGGCACTAATGTCACGCGAGAATAAAATCCAAGGACGAAGGACACATTATACATACGATTACGGAGGTGTTGAGTGATGGATAATAAACCATTTCACTACGATGGAAGCAACCACGTGGCGAGCGGGGCACCAACTGAAAATGAGCCATTCGAATTGACTGAAGAAATGAGAAAAAATATTGCGGCCAACCCATTTGGAGCGGTTGCAGAGGATGAGTAGAAAGAAGGGTGTTGTCAGAAATGGCAGCATCTTTTTTTATGGAATGAAAGGATTGAGCACAAATGATGTTTAACGCCGCCATTCTCCATTCTGCGAATAGAATTTTGATTTCTTCACAAAATGAATAAGAAAACAAATTGAATGATGAGGAAGGATCAAATATGACAAAAGTATTATACATCACCGCTCATCCACATGATGACACCATGTCCTTTAGTATGGCGGCGGCAAAAGCTTTCATCGACACATATAAAGGAGCTAATCCGGATCATGAGGTCATAAATATCGACTTATATAAGGAACATATCCCCCATATTGATGCCGATGTGTTCAGCGGCTGGGGAAAACTTCAGTCGGGTAAAGGATTTGAAGAATTGACCCAGGATGAAAAACAGAAAGTACAGCGTTTGAACGAGCTTTCCGATCAGTTCACGACAGGGGACAAATATGTATTCGTCACCCCTATGTGGAATTTTTCTTTCCCTCCGCTCATGAAGGCATACATTGATTCTGTGGCGGTTGCCGGGAAAAGCTTCAAGTACACGGTCGAGGGTCCTGTAGGGCTCTTAACTGATAAAAAGGCTCTTCATATCCAGGCTCGTGGGGGAATTTATTCCGAAGGACCTGCTGCTTCGATGGAAATGGGTCACCGTTATCTGGAAATCATCATGCAGTTTTTCGGTGTGCCGTCGTTTCAGGGATTATTTGTGGAAGGGCATGCAGCCATGCCCGACAAAGCGGATGAAATCAAAGCCGATGCTATTGCACGGGCAAAGGATTTAGCACATACTTTCTAAGTGAAGCGCCAGGCCCTTTTTGTAAAGGGCCTGGCGCTTTGATTATACGATGGTAGGCTTATTCATTTCGCCTGCCTTTGGTTCAGGTACAAATGCAAGAATGATCAGACCGACGATGAAGAGGATGACCAAACTGAACACCCCGCTGCTTGAATCCCCAGTAACCTGCGCGGTCACACCGACAAGGAGAGGACCCAGGATGGAGGCAAATTTACCGAAAATATTATAGAATCCGAAGAACTCATTGGAGTTTTTCTTAGGGATCAGTTTCGCAAAGTAAGCCCGGCTGAGTGCCTGAATACCACCCTGTGAAGAAGCGACGAGCATCGCGAGGATCCAGAAATCCAAAGTCGTTTCAAGGAAATAGGCATAAATACAAACGATGATATAAATGCAGATTCCTACATAAAGCATCTTTTTCCCCGTGAATCGTTCTGCAAGGCGGCCGTAAAGAATCGCGAATGGGCCTGCAACCACCTGGGTGACGAACAGGATGATCAAGAGGTTGGTTGCCGTGATGCCGAGGTCCGTCCCATATGCTGTAGACATCGTGATAATCGTTCCGACTCCATCAATATAGAAGAAGTAGGCAAGAAGAAATAAGAAGAGGGCACGATACTGCCTGATTTCTTTAAGCGTTTTGCCTAATCGCTTGAAACTGTTCACCACCAGCTTCTGTTCCCTTTCAATAAAGTAGCGCTGGTGAACATTTTTGATAAGGGGAATTGAGAACACTCCCCACCAGATGGCAGTGATGATAAAGGCGATTTTACTGGCTACAGTGGTTGAAAGCGGCAGGACGTTATTTTGAGAAAGTACAATGATTGCAATACTGATGATGAAAGGGATGGTACTCCCGATATAACCGAAACCGAATCCTCTTGAAGACACTTTGTTCATTCGTTCCTCTGTTGTCACATCTGTCAGGAAAGCATCGTAGAAAACGTTGGAGCCTGCCGAACCAATGGCGGCAACGGTATAGAAGATAAGAAGCAGGAGCCATTGATCACTTGGAACAAAAGCGAGAATCGCAGTAAAGATGACCCCCAGCGCAAAGAAAAAGGTAAAGAATTTCTTCTTATAGCCCTGATAATCGGCAATCGTGCCTAAGATTGGACTCAGCATCGCCAGGATGAACGTAGCGATTGCAACGGTATATCCTAAATAGGCAGTGGAATCGGCTGCACTGACACCGGCATTCGTGGCTGCTGCTTTATAAAATAATGGAAAAACTGCTGTTGAAATAATGATCGAATAGGCTGAATTGGCCCAGTCATAAAAGATCCAGCTGCTTTCTTCCTTGGAAAATCGCTTCATCATTCTATTCCTCCCCAGGAACATAATCACTTTTTAAAAATCTATTCATCTATGAGCTCTTGAAGTACTTTCCCGTCTGTGTTTCCTAAGTTGAGACCGAGCAGTCTCGCGAATGTAGTGCCTTCGTCGACAAGGTGCATTCCATGAAGCTCTTTATGAGGGGCGATGCCTTTACCTGCGGCCATGAAGATCGTCGTATATGTGTCTTTTTTTGGAGAGTAACCGTGCGAGCCCCAAGTGTAGCGTTTTTCCCTCACGTCTTCCGGGGTGATGGTGTGGATAAAATCACCGTCAAGCTTATCTTTGAAGTAATAACCAAGTTCCGCTTCCAGCATAAAGGCACATGAGTCGTCGGCTCCCATTTTTCCAGCTTCTTCACCGGTGTAGATCTGTTGAATCCCGTTCGAAGGAGTTTCAGACAGTTCATAAAGAAGGTTCTCAACCTCTTTCATGACAGAGGAATCTTTTACATACACGTACGCAGAACCGTCACAGCCTTTACAGTAAGCCCGCCAATTTTTTACCCGGCCCCGATGATCAAGGGATATGAAGCCTTTTTCCTTGAATACTGTATTTAATTGGACGGCCTTTGTTTCATCGAGTGCACTATGATCTCCGAGTGCGACGACAGCAGAGTTTTCGTATATGCCTGCTTCCTTCAGGGCCCCGATGATTTTACCGAGCCGTTTGTCGTGACGGCGGATGGCGGCATGGGCTTCCTCTGACGAAAAACCATGATAATGTCTTTGGGTATCAAGGTCGGTAAAGTGAACAAGCAGTAGATGCGGCTTTTTCTCTTTAATCGTTGCAACCGTCGATTCCAAGACGAAATCATCAAGCTCAGGCTGGTTGAGCCCCTTTCTGATATGCCCGAAGCGGCGGTTCATGTTTAATTGGTAAAGAGGTGTTCCGTTAAAGAGGGAAACAACGATTTGGTTATGCCAGGAGCGGTTGGCAAAGATCTCAGGCATGTTGTAATCGATATCCGCTTTTGCAGTAACGGGCCACAACAGTGCTGCAGTCGTCAACCCGGCCTTCTTGGCTTCGTCATATAGGGTGGTCCCCTTTACATGGCGCCGATGCCAGTACCAGTCGGGTGACACCCTGCCAGGCTGGATGAATGTATTATTTATGATGCCGTGCCGGTTTGGGAAATTTCCGGTCACGATTGTGGCATGACATGGATAGGTGACAGATGGATAAATCGTTTCGACGTTTTTGCAGAGAGATCCTTTTGACAGCAGTTCGTTGAAGTGGGGGAGATCCTTCAGTATGGAATGATCCTGTGATGATAAACAGTCAAATGAAATGACGATCAGGTGCTCAGTAAGACGAGTCATAAAGTCCTCCATCACGATTGATAAGTTTGTACTATATACCTATTAATATAGCAGAACATTCAGAATAAAAATATGCTTTCTTTGCAGAGCGGGAAAGAGATTGCCGGACAAGCCAACGAAAAAGTGGAAAAAAATGCGGAAGGACGGGAAACCTTCGTATTGCATCTGGGGTTATCGTCCCGGGAAAAAGGGTAATGAACATTGATAAAATCAATAAAGCATTATAAGATGGCATAGGGCAATTAAATCAGGTTATTATTTTTCATTTAGCCAAGCCCTGTGCAATCGAATTGACTGGCAATTTTTATCCCTGGGAGTGTAGCTGTACATTGGTCGGTTTATTGATTTTAATCATGGTCGTTTTTTTTATATATTCCATCTTAAGTACAGTCATCATTCGATGGCTGAATGTGAAGATCTCAAGAAGGGTCCCTCATGAACATACCATCGCATTAACGTTCGACGACGGCCCTCATCCCTTCTATACCCGTGCTCTATTGGATTTACTGAAAAAACACGGTGTCAAGGCAACCTTCTTTGTTGTAGGTGAGAATGCAGAGCGGAACCCGGAATTGATCAAAAGGATGCAGGCTGAGGGTCATGCATTGGGTCTTCACCATTATCGGCATGTATCAAGCTGGTTCTTAAGTCCAATTGGATTAAAGAATCAGCTTGAGAGGACGAATGCAGTATTGAAACGGATAACCGGCGATGAGACATATTTATACCGTCCTCCCTGGGGACATCTGAACCTGTTTTCATTATGGTTCACCAAGCGTTACCGCATTGTCATATGGTCTCATATATTTAAGGATTGGAAAGTGAAGGAGTGCAAGGAACACTTGCTTCACCGCTTGAAACATGCAGACTCTGAAGGGGCTGTGTTCGTTCTTCATGACAACGGGGCAATGCTTGGTGCAGATGAGGAAGCCCCAAGGTATATGTTAGAAAGTCTAGAGACATTCATTGAAGATGCACTTAACAGAAATATCCGGTTTATTACCTTGGATGATGCATCTTAGTAAGGAGTCTTGGCATGGGCAGCGAACAAATCATTCATTATATACAGGAGTACAGCTATTTTATTATTTTTCTTTTCTTATTCTTTGGGATTGTGGGGATTCCATCTCCTGAAGAATCACTGCTGTTCTTGATCGGAGTTTTAGCAGCACATGGACAATTATCCATGTCATGGGCCATCCTGTTTTCATTCCTTGGAACTTTTGCGGGGATGGTCAGCGGATACTACGCCGGAAAGTTTGTGGGGTATCCTATCATTCATAAATATGGAAAATGGATTGGAATCTCGGAAGAAAAGGCAGAGACATTTGAGGCACAGTTCACAAAAAACTCATCGAAAATGCTGATCATCGGGTTTTTTATGCCTGGATTGCGTCAGGTCGCTCCTTATCTCTCTGGAATATTTTCAATTAATATAGTAAGATATCTGGTTATTTCAGGTGCGGGCTCACTTCTTTGGACCATCTCTTACATTGTGTTGGGATGGGGATTGGGAAGCTCGTTTCCGATTAATCCGAATTATGTTCCTTATTTAGGAATCGGGCTTTTGGTCATTTTCGTAGTGACTTCATTGGCACGCTATGTAAGGAAGAAGAGGAAAGCGAGGGGAAAGATTTGAAAATCATCCTTTTGTCGATGTTCAGTGTACCGACTGGACATGTCAAAGTAGCAGAAGTAATTCAGCAGAAGATCAAAGACAACCATCCGGATGCAGAAGTAAAGATTGTTGATTTCCTATCTTTCTCGAATCAGCTGCTGGAAAATGCGGTGTCTCAGTTTTACTTGAAGTGGATCAAGGCATTTCCGGAAAGTTATAAACGGTTTTATGCGCAGTTGATGATGAGCGATGACTATACGGGAATGTTGAAGAGTCTTTCCATGTTCTCCATCTATTTTGAAATGAAGCTGAAACGTTTAGTGGAAGAAGAAAATCCATCCCATATCATTTGTACCCATTCATTTCCGTCAAGGATCCTGGGGAAGCTGAAGAAAAAATCTCCCTCTTTCATTCCAAAAACGGTGAATGTATATACCGATTTCTTTATTAATGGCGTATGGGATAAAGAGAATATCGATTTCCATATGGTACCGAGCGGTGAAACGAGACAGGAATTAATCGAAGAACACGCCGTTCCATCAGATCGAATCTTTTCCACAGGGGTGCCTGTTTCAGATATCTTCAAAGATGGAAAGACAAGGGGTCCAAAAGTAAAGTCGGATCATAAACATCTTCTGGTTGCCGGAGGGAATAATGGATTATGCGTGCTACAGGAATTCATGATGAATCCTTCCCCGGCTCAACAGTTTACGTACACTGTGCTTTGCGGACACAATAAGAAATTGTTCGAAATGCTTGAGGGTAAACCGAACATAAAGCCATTAATGTATATTGATGACCGTGAAGAACTGAATGCGATTTACGATTCAGTGGATGCAATCATTACAAAACCCGGTGGTGTCACGATAACGGAAGTATTAAATAAACGGATACCGATCTTCATCCATGATTATTTACCGGGTCAGGAAGAAGTCAATCTGGAATTCCTGAAAGAAAAAAAATTGGTCTATTTATTAAATAATGATCATCCACTTGAAATCATCTCTAGTATTCTTAATGATAAACGGGAAATGAATGATCATCTTGTAAGACTGCACCACTATCTTTCTACCATCTCAACCAGTGTCGATGAAAGCTTGTACACACTGATGAAAAAAAATCGGGAAGACCTGTTGATCCATACATCTATGAAACAAGCAAACGTTTCAAAAACAATACTGAATTAAGTATATGGCCCGTCCATTGCTGCTTTTAAGCAGCGATGGACGGGCCTGTTCTCATGATGAAAGCCGGGACAGGATCTCCCGGCTTGGTTCAATGGTGTGAATTAACTTTTCACAGTCTTACCTACTTTACTGCCATCCTTAACATCAAAGGAACCGGAGTACTCAACCGTTTCGATTTCACAATTTTCCCCGATCGTTACATTCTTTCCTCTTACCAGTTTTGCCTTCGTGTTCTCAAGATAGATTTCGTCACCTTCGATTAAATCGGAGCGAAGGTGGTCATCGCGCTGCATGAAGAAGTTCACGACCTGCTTGAATAATTTAGCAGAATGCTCGTTTTTCACTTCAATGATTTCTCCGCCAATTTCCTTGATGGAAGATTCATGGCTTATTCTTATGTCGACTTTATCGGCACTGAGGAGGCCGTCGATTGTCACCGATCCCCTTGAAGTAAAAGTCTCCACTTCACAATCCTTCTCCACTTTGAGTGATCCGTGTGATTTAATCTTTCCACCGTGCAGCTTTCCTTCAATCTTTGTTGCTCCGCTCGAACTGAAGTCCTTGCATGTAAGGTTCTCACTGATTCTGCTTGATCCGCTCACAGACATTTCAGAAGCCGTGACAGAACCTTCAATTTTTGTGCTTCCACTGATGCTGATCTCTTTGGCGCTGATGTTACCTGAGATTTTTGAAGAACCGCTGCATTTAAACTCTTCGGACGTAATATCCCCATTTATTTTTCCTGAACCTGAGATTTTAAGGTCCATACATTCTATATCGCCTTGTATCGTTCCGCTGCCGCTTATTTTTACACTATTGAATTGACCGCCTCCAGACGTACCGGACCCGCTGATTTTTAAGTCATGTAATTTCTTCTTCTCAACTGTACTCATCCTGTATTCCTCCCATTTATCAATTGATTTCACTTGTTAAATTGATTTTTACTTCTTCAACTATCTGGAGTAAATCAAGCTTTGCAATCGTCTCGGCTGTCTGATCAATATAGGTGGTGGACTGAAGCGGGATCAACATCCAAATGACAGTATCTTGTTTCCGCAGCCCTCTCAGTTCGAATGAGGGACTGTTAAATGCCTCAAAGTTTTCTTGTAAAAAAAGAAACAATGTCTTTAAATCCTCTTCTTGACTCCAACGTGACCGTACGTTTTCAATAATGAACATATTCAGGATGTCTGGAAACTCAATTGCAGTCACATCTTTTAGAAGGGGGGTGCAGAACGAAATGATGTCAGATTGCAGAATCTTCTGCAGCCGTAATGAATCTAATGTGACTTCTATTTTCGATGGATTAGGTGAAAAGAAATCGGATAATTCATCCAGGGAGTGGGTATCCTTCAATTCTTTCACTTTTGCAATCCTTGCCAGCATCTTTTTTCTCGGAAAGAAGGTTTCCTGGCCGGTAAAACTGGACTTCTTAATAAACCAATCTTCAGGAATGATATTCTTGCGCTTCCAGCGATAGAGCTGCCCGTAAGAAATGCCTGTCAATTCCAGAACTTCTTTTTTAGATATAAGATCGCCATCCAAGTGATCATCACCTCGGTTATCTTTGTAACAAAACATTGTTACGTTACTTTATATGTACTATAGCAGAACAATGTTACGTTTGTAAATGATCATTTCCAATTTTTTTCAGACAGACAGAACGAGAAGGCCCGTCCCGCACTGATTTAATGCAATGCTGGACAGGCCCTGAATTATTTATTCGGTCGTTTGTTTTCAGGCTGCTTCAGCCAGTAGCGGAGCCCTTTTCCGGCAAGGGGTTCATCGTTATAGCGCGGGATGATGTGAAAGTGGCTGTGGAAGATGAATTGATTGGATACTTTTCCTGCATTCCAGCCGAGCGTATAACCGTCTGCCCCGAATGTTTCATCAAGGTAGGTTTTTGCTTTTTGCAGCAGTTCATATGTATCGTTCCATTCTTCTTTAGTCAGTGCGAAAGCATCCCGTTGATGTTTCTTGGGGACGATGACACCGCATCCTTCCAGCACGTCCTGCTGAAGATTGTGCTGAAGGAAATAACATGTATCATTTTCGAAAATGATGTTTTGTTCGGGATCTTCATGCGGATGGCAGAAGGGGCATGTTTCTTCGTAGTTCATGCATGACACTCCTAATTGTTGGAATTTTTTGCTTTTTAGAGTATAGCATGGATTTGTCGTGTGGAGAACTGATTTTTCGGCATTGTTTTGAAAGTGATTGTGCTAGGAAAATCGGGTTGCGGACGAAAAATATGATTTGCGGACAAAGAAATACGGAAGAAACATTCAATTTACGGACAGATATTTGGATTTACGGACAAAAATTCTTGAATTACCGACAATTCTACAAAATACGACACTTTCGGAAGGGATCCTAAACATAAGATTTCAGCCCATTGAGCATCCAAATTATGTTTACATCCAAAGGATAAGGGTAGAAAACCAACAGAGAAATTACATAGCAAATGAAAGGGATGAGAGAATGAGGAATGAGAAGAAGAGCAGCGTGAACGGTAACAGTAAAAATGAACAGCTTGAAGAGTATCGTGTGGATGACAGCGGAAAGCATCTGACGACCAATCAGGGATTGAAGGTTTCAGAAGATGAATTTTCTTTAAAAGCAGGTGAACGCGGTCCGACTTTGATGGAAGATTTCCACTTCCGTGAAAAGATGACTCATTTCGACCATGAGCGCATTCCGGAGCGGATTGTCCATGCCAGGGGATTTGCTGCCCACGGTGAGTTCGAAGTTTATGAGTCGATGAAAGAATATACGAAAGCTGGATTTTTACAGGATCCTTCTAAGAAAACACCCGTCTTCGTCCGCTTTTCAACGGTAGCAGGGAGCAGGGGGTCTGCCGAGACAGTCCGTGACGCCCGTGGTTTTGCAACAAAATTCTACACAGAAGAAGGCAACTATGATTTGGTAGGGAATAATATCCCTGTTTTCTTCATTCAGGATGCCATCAAGTTCCCGGACCTCATCCATGCCGTGAAACCGGAGCCTCATAATGAGATGCCGCAGGCTGCCTCCGCCCATGATACGTTCTGGGATTTTGTCGCCAATAACCAGGAGTCCGCCCATATGGTCATGTGGGCCATGTCAGATCGCGCAATACCACGCAGCTTGCGCATGATGGAAGGGTTCGGGGTACACACATTCCGATTCGTAAATGAGGAAGGACAAGCACATTTCGTAAAGTTCCACTGGAAGCCGGTTCTCGGGACGCATTCCCTCGTCTGGGATGAAGCACAGAAAATAAACGGGAAGGACCCTGATTTCCACCGCCGTGATTTATATGAGTCAATCGAAAACGGGGATTATCCTGAATTTGAACTGGGAGTCCAGCTTATCAAAGAAGAAGACGAATTCAATTTCGACTTTGATGTGCTTGATCCAACAAAGCTTTGGCCTGAAGAAGAAGTCCCTGTGAAGATCATCGGGAAAATGACACTGAATCGAAATGTGGACAATGTATTCGCAGAAACCGAACAGGCGGCTTTCCATCCTGGTTCTGTCGTTCCGGGCATCGACTTTTCAAATGATCCGTTGTTACAGGGACGGTTATTCTCTTATACGGATACACAGCTAATCCGTCTTGGCGGACCGAACTTCCATGAGCTGCCGGTCAACCGTCCTGTCTGTCCATTCCATAACAACCAGCGTGACGGATACGGCCGCCATACAATCAATAAGGGTCAGGTGAGCTACCATAAAAATTCACTAGCCAATAACACCCCTGCCCCTGCAAGTGAGGAGGAAGGCGGGTACACCCATTACCAGGAGAAAATGGAAGGGCGCAAAGTCCGTGCCAGAAGTGAAAGCTTCAAAGATCACTTCTCTCAAGCCACCCTTTTCTGGAACAGTATGAGTGAACCAGAAAAGGAACACATCATCAATGCTTTCAGCTTTGAACTTGGAAAAGTAATGAACAAATCCGTTCGCCAGCAGGTTGTTGATATGTTCGCGCATGTCAGTCTGGATCTGGCCAAAGGATTTGCAGAAGCAATCGGTGCCAAGGTACCAGAAGGACCGGGTTCTGGTGTAACCAAATCCTCTCCTGCCCTGAGTCAGGAAAATACAATCAAACAGCCCCATACGCGTAAAGTAGGGGTGATTGTAAGCAGCCAGTTTGACGGTGCCGAAGTGATGAAAGTCATCGACCTATTAAAGGAAGATGGCCTGAAGCCGGAAATCATAAGCAATAAGCTTGGCGTGTTAAAAGGTGCAGGGGGAGAGGAACTTGAAGTCGACCATACCTTCTTGACGTGTGATTCAGTCCTGTTTGACAGTTTATACGTGGCAGGCGGCAAGGATATTGATAAGAAATTCAAAGAGGATACTTCCTATTTTGTAAAAGAAGCCTTTGCCCACTTTAAGCCGATCGGAGCTACTCATGAAGGAGCTCATCTGCTGGAAGAAATCGGAGTCAATAACGCTTCAGGAGTTGTGACAGGCGAAGATATGAAAACATTCAGCTCTGAATTCATCAATGCTGTTACCGCACACCGCCACTGGGATCGCAAACTGGTATAGGAAAAAGTAGAAAAAGGAAACTGTCGATTGAGGCAGTTTCCTTTTTCATTATAGACTGTTAAAGCTAATTGATTCTTAAAATCAGTTCGAGCAGCCGGGAGGAAATCAAAGGGTGTGTTGAGCAGGACCTCTACCTTCGTGAGCGTCTTTACATAAAATTCCACAAGCGAAAAGCTTGAAAGTCAAAAAAGGTCAAATTATAATGAGGTTAGAAGGTCAAAGAAAGTCAAAGTCACATTCGATTCATTTGACCTTAAAAATAATAACTATACATTACCAATATATTTAACTATCCATAAGGAGGTAATACTGTATGAAATGTCAAGTATGTCAACAAAATCATGCAACAGTGGAAGTTTACAGAAGAGTCAACAACCATAAGACAAGAATGCAGTTGTGTTCAGATTGTTTTCAACAACAACAGTCCAAAATGCCTTCCGGTTTGAATGGAGGATTTCCGTTTGACGAATTGTTAAAAGGGATGAATATGGGCGGATATCAACCACAAGCCTTCGGTGCGCAGCCACAAGGTCCAGAGACACAGACTGGCGGCGGAAGCGGAGGGAATGGCATTCTCGATCAATTCGGACGAAATGTAACCCATGCCGCGAAAGCTGGCCTTATCGACCCTGTCATCGGCAGGGATAAAGAAGTAGAGCGTGTAATAGAAATTCTGAACCGACGCAATAAAAACAATCCGGTTCTGATCGGGGAGCCTGGTGTCGGTAAAACGGCGATTGCGGAAGGGCTCGCACTGAAAATTGCAGCGGAAGATGTTCCATCAAAGCTTCTGAATAAAGAAGTGTATGTGGTGGACGTAGCTTCATTGACTGCCGGTACCGGGGTTCGCGGGTCCTTTGAAGAAAGATTGAAGGCAATCATCGGTGAGCTTCAAAGCCGTAAGAATGTCATGTTATTTATAGATGAAATTCACCAGCTAGTTGGTGCTGGGTCTGCAGAAGGTTCAATGGATGCAGGAAACATCTTAAAGCCTGCACTGGCTCGTGGAGAGTTGCAGGTAATCGGTGCGACGACGCTGAAAGAGTATCGCCAAATCGAAAAAGATGCGGCTCTTGAACGTCGATTCCAGCCGGTGATGGTGAAAGAGCCAACGCCTGAAGAGGCAGTTGACATCTTAAAAGGTTTACGTGATAAGTATGAGAACTACCATGGTGTAACGTTCACCGATGAAACCATCGAGGCTTGCGTGAAGCTATCTCACCGTTACATCCAGGATCGTTTCTTACCTGATAAAGCAATCGATTTAATGGATGAGGCAGGGTCTAAAATGAACCTCCAGTCAGAAGGGAAGGACACATCAGCCCTTCATCAGAAGTTGAATGATGTGAAAGCAAAAAAGGATCTTGCAACGAAGGAAGAGCGCTACGAGGAAGCGGCTAAGCTCCGTGATCAGGAAAAAGAAATCGAGGAGCAGCTTCAAAAAGGCGATTCAAAGAAAAAATCAACGGTAGAGCCGGAGCTTATTCAATCAATCATCGAAGCGAAGACGGGCATTCCTGTAGGAAAGCTTCAAAGCGATGACAAGAAACGCATGAAAGAGCTCGAATCAAATCTCTCAAACAAAGTGATTGGTCAGGAAGAAGCTGTGAAGAAGGTAGCGAAAGCCATTAGACGGAGCCGTGCAGGATTAAAGGCAAAGCACCGTCCGATTGGCACATTCTTATTCGTAGGACCGACGGGTGTCGGTAAAACGGAACTAACGAAAACGCTCGCTGAAGAATTATTCGGGTCCAAGGAAAGTATGTTCCGTTTAGATATGAGTGAATACATGGAGAAACATTCAGTGTCTAAACTGATTGGTTCACCTCCAGGATATGTCGGGCACGAAGAGTCAGGACAGCTGACTGAAAAGGTAAGAAGAAATCCTTATTCCATCATTCTGCTGGATGAAATTGAGAAAGCTCATCCTGATGTACAGCATATGTTCCTTCAAATCCTTGAAGATGGACGATTAACTGATAGTCAGGGCAGGACCGTAAGCTTTAAAGACACTGTGATCATCATGACAAGTAATGCAGGTGTCACAGATAAGAAGGAAGCGGTCGTAGGATTTGATACAGGCGGCACTGATGCAGTGAAGGAAACAACTATCCTGCAGTCATTGGGAGCTTACTTCAAGCCTGAATTCCTGAACCGTTTTGACAGTATCATTGAATTTCAATCACTCGAAAAAGAAGAGCTCCTTCAAATCCTCGATCTGATGATCAATGATCTGCAAGCAGAGCTTAACGATCAAAAGATTACAGTGACCGTCGAGAAAGAAGCAAAGGATAAGCTGGTTGAATTAGGCTTTCATCCTGAATTTGGAGCTCGCCCGCTGCGCCGTGTGATCCAGGAACAGGTGGAAGATAGAATTGCAGATTTACTTCTCGACGAAGAAGGCGTTAAAGAAATAACAGTGAAAGTGGAAAATGACGAAATCGTTGTTAGATAAATAGTAAAGGGAGCATCTATTTATCGGATGCTCCCTTTTTTGTGATCTTTAACTATTTTGCCCGGAGATCACGCTCTATTTCTAATTATTTGAACTCATTGGATGTGAGTACCCGGTCAATCGCCTGTGCGACTCCGTGATCGGTATGGATGCCCGTTACCCAATCGGCCGCTTTCTTCACTTTTTCCTGTGCGTTCCCCATCGCCACGCCAAAGCCTGATTCCCTGATCATGGCGATATCGTTCATACTGTCGCCGACAGCCATTACTTCTTCCATGGAGAGATCGAGCCATTCGCATACCTTTACAAGAGCTGCGGCTTTGTTCACGCCGGCTGGATTGATTTCGATATTTGTCGGACTGGAGTTGGTGATTTCAAGTTTTTTATTCTCCATCAATTCATCCATCACCACTTTACGGACTTCTTCTTCTTTGATATCGAAGCCAAACTTTAACCAGTCATAAGCATCTATCTCCTGATCAAAGGGGTTGTGGGTATTGAATATCCCCTGGGTGGTGGAGGACCAGAAATAGATATCATGTTCTTCCTTCAGCGACCAGAGCATTTTCACAAGTTCCCTGTCAAGTGGCGTACTGTCGACCAGATTATATTCATGATCGTAAATTTCCCCCCCATTGACAGTGATCAAATAGGAAGAACGTCCAAGTTGATCTGAGATTTCCCTGCAATTACGAAGAGAACGTCCTGTACTTAATACAACATGAATTCCCTTTTCCTTTGCCCTTTGGATGGCTTTTTCATTCTCACGAGATACCTCTCCTTCGTGATTGACAAGCGTTCCATCCATATCAAGAGCAATCAGTTTTATCGTCATTTCTACCATCACGTCCTCTCTTTAGCTAATCTTTAGTTTAATATAAAAGAATAGATTATAGTAGGAAAGAGGCTTTGAAAAGTTCGGCTGACCAGCATCTTTCGTTTCATCCCCTATTACTATTTCATATAATCAGGGAGACTAAACATATTAGTGGTAAAGGAGTCATTTTAATTGAAAAGTTTTACAGAAAGAGCCATAACCATAATAGAAAATATCCCTAATGGAAAAGTCATGACATACGGTCAAATTGCCAAATACGCAGGTAGTCCAAGAGGAGCAAGGCAGGTGGTGAGAATTCTACATTCGATGAGCGGTAAGTTTCAGCTTCCCTGGCACCGGGTGATCAACAGCAAAGGAGAAATCGGCTTTCAAGACGAAGTACAATTTAAACGGCAAAAAACATTCCTTGAATCAGAAGGAGTATTCGTGAACAATAGAGGTAAAATTGATCTGGAATACTATCAATATCATCCAGAAGTTCCACCTGAAGAATATGAATGATTCAATTTGTTTAAGGAAAACGTGAAATCGCATACGGAATTACGGTATAATTTACCTATTATATAAAATGTGAGGAAAGATACAGATATGATAAGTGATTTAGTAATAAACATTTCGCTGTTAATGTCTTTCACGTTTGTTTGGCATCAGTTATTCAGGAAAAAGAGGCTGACCGTCACATCGCCGGTCCACATAAAAGTACTGGATGGCATTCTAGCCGGATTTCTCGGGATTATCCTTATGCATTACAGCATCGGAGTAAATGATATGACGATTCTTGATTTAAGGCATATCCCTGTTATTCTTGTAGCGTTCTATGGCGGCTTCTTACCGACAATCATTTCCGCTGTTGTCATCATCGCAGGACGTTTCTTCATCGCGGTGAATTTCTCCTCTTACGTGGCATTATTCATGATGCTTGCCATTGCGATTGGATCAGGGTTGATTGTACGGTACATGAAAGGAAGTCCTTGGAAAAGGTGGACTGTTCTTCTGCTATACAGCCAATTGATTTTTTCGATCGCTCTTTACATCGTTGTGGACAAGTATGCAGAAGTGTTGGATTTTGCATTATTCCATATTCTCAGTACATTGATCGGCGGCTATTTGACCTTGTATTTTGTCGATTACATCAGAAAGACAAGCGAGCGTTATTATCAATATAAAGAAAATGCACAAAGGGATGCTTTGACTGGTCTTTATAATGTCCGTTCGTTTGACAGCCATTATAATCGCATGATCAAAGAAGCGATCGAGGAGAAGGAAACGTGCGCCATCTGTCTGATCGATGTTGATCATTTTAAACAGATCAATGATACGTATGGCCATACTGCAGGTGACGAAGTGTTAAAACAGCTTGCTGAATTATTAAGCAGATTAACCAGGGCTGGTGACATTTTGTCACGGAACGGGGGAGAGGAATTTTCCTTGCTGCTTCCTAAATGTACGGTGGAACAAGCAAAAGAAATTGCTGGAAGGGTCAGGGAGGCTGTATATGAGCATCGTTTTCTACTGCCGGATCAGACGAAGCTCCAGCTGTCTGTATCCGTGGGCGTTTCTGCTTTTAATCCAGTCTCTGAAGATCACGACTCTCTCTTTCAGGAGGCTGATGAAGCTTTATACAAAGCCAAGCAAAACGGCCGGAACATCGTATGTACGAGCTGGGAGTGTTCCTATAGATGATGGAAGCGTTACTTCTTTGGAGAAGCAACGCTTTTTTTAGTAGGTTCTATCGATTTTTCACTTTATTCAACCACTTTCTCTGCTTCAGTCCCGTGATGAGA
This sequence comes from Rossellomorea sp. NS-SX7, assembly GCF_052828565.1. Lineage (NCBI taxonomy): Bacteria > Bacillati > Bacillota > Bacilli > Caryophanales > Bacillaceae > Rossellomorea > Rossellomorea sp. NS-SX7. The sequence goes on from NZ_CM128249.1 coordinate 852,506, forward strand.
TAGCCTGATAAACCTATTAATGACAGGGCAGCCCCCCCTTGCCAAACGACCTCTGCCTCATATTGATACCCTAAGAAGAAGCCGACCGTGCCAAGGATGAAAAGTGTAAAGGCGTGTTTCTTGTGATTTTCATACAGCTTGAATTGGAACAAATGATTCTGGTGGTCATCCTTCTGTTGAATCAATTGCCCGGGAATACCGATAAGCTGACGTACTTTTTGAACACTCTGGAATAGAGGTTGAGACGAAATCCATTTAAGCAGGAGCTCCCATTTGCTCAGATTTGTGCTTTTAACCCAATCCAGGAACGCAGGTTTCATGACGTCGAGAGTCTCTTTTTCCGGACACAACGTATAGACGAGCCCCTCGATTGTGGCAAATGAACGGCCAAGAAAAATAAAGCGGGTCGGAACCTGGATTGGTAAAGATTTCATCATTTCATTCATTTCTTTTTTCACAGCAATCAGATCCATTTGTTTGAATTGCTCCATATCGATGGTCACAAATTCCTCCAGCAGTCTCTCGATGCCCTTAAGGCTCGCTTCCGGTAACAAGAAGTCCAATTGTGAAAGAGCTTCCGCTGCTTTCTGGTAATCCTTCAAAAGGATTCCTTCCAGTAATTGTTGGAAATATACAGAATCACGTTTAGAAATGTCTCCGACCATCCCGAAGTCTAATAAAACGAATGTGCCGTCAGGCTGGATGAGGATGTTTCCTGCATGCGGGTCTGCATGGAAGGTACCAGCTTCCAGCCATTGCGGCAGGAACAAACGGAATAATCGCTGTCCAAGTTCCTCGCCATCCAATCCAAAACGGGCGATCTCAGACGTATCGTTAAGACGGACACCATCCACCCATTCCATGACCAGTACTTTATCAGTGCAAAGTTCCGGATGAACTCCCGGTATTTTTACACCTGTATGTTCTTTGAATCTCTCTTTGAAGGCGATGGCCGTCTTCATTTCTTTATAAAAATCAAGTTCCTGTTCGATGACTTGCTTAAGTTCCTGATACAATTTCTTAAAATCGATAAACCCTTTTGGTATCGGAGCAAAATGTCTAACGAACCACAGTATGATGGCAAGAGATCTGAAATCGGTCTTCACCAAGTCAGGAATTTCCGGACGCTGAACCTTGACTGCCACTGGAGTTCCATCCATCAGCCGAGCCTTATACACTTCGCCAATGGATGCAGAGGCAACCGCTTCACGCTCAATGGATTTCAGGTTCGTATTGACAGCTGATTTCCACTCCGATTCAAGCACCTTCTCTATATCTTCCCATGGAGAAGGGGGAACATGGTCGACTAGGTCTTTAATCTGATCAACAAAACGTTTCGGAAGCATGTCTTCGCGTATACTCATCAGCTGCCCAACCTTGATCAGGACACCGTTCAATTCAAATAACGTTTGCTTGAATTCCTGGCCGATCCTCTCCCACAGCCGCTCCTTTTCTGCTTCCGGTTTCCTCCGGAGCTCATACCAATACACCCTGATCACGATGGAGACTGCCAGCGAGACAATCTTCCACATCCTCCAAAGCTTTCTATTCGATTTCATACATTTCAACCCCCGTCAGGCAGTTTATATCGATTAAATACTATCTTCATTTCAAGTTTACTATATTTATTCTTAGATTATCTGAAAATCCTGCAGCAGGAAAGGGAATATGTGGTAATATTTATTCAATATCTGTAGGTGATAAGAGATGAAGGGGTGAATGCAATGTTTATTAAAGTATATGAATATCATATCAAGCCGGACAAAGAACAAGAGTATTTAAGAATCCAGAAAAAAGCGGCAGATATCTACAGCCGTCATATTGACTCCCATTCCCTGCACCTTAAAAGTATGCACGAACCTTCAAAGTGGATGGAAATTACACGTTATAGAAATGAAGAAGAATACAAAAGAAGCATAGAGTTGATCAATCAATATGATGATATCCAACGTTTATTCGAAGAGTTTCAATCCCTCCTTCTTTCTGAAAGATGCGAGATCAGGGAGGAAGATTTCACTGTGGTGAAAGAGAGGAATACATTTAATAGAAAGGGTGACAAGGCTTGACTTTAAGAATGAAACATGAAGAAAGAGATGCGAACTTGATCGATGAACGGAATCATTTAAAGAAAGCCATAAAGAAGGACTTGATAAGTGACGACAATGTATTGGCTTTTTTTTACGGAGGATCGATGGCGAAGGGGAATCACGATCGTTTTTCTGATTTGGATTTAAGAATCGTCGTAAAAGATGAAGTCTATGAAGCTTACAGAAGGAATAAGAAAGAAAGGGCAATGTGCTGGGGAGACGTCTTATATTTTGAAGATTTCCCTTGGGCGAAGCATACAGTGGCCCACTATAAAAGTTTTGTAAAGGTGGATGCTTTTTACTACAAGAAAGAAGACCTCAAACCTTCTCATTACATGAGGGAAGAGGCACATATCGCATATGATCCATACGATATAGTTCAGGGAGTCAAAGAACAATCACAACATTTCCATTATAAAGTAAGCATCGGTGAATTCGAGGTATGGAGGAGCAAATTCTTTGCTCATATGCATGAAGTGTATAGAAGGTCGAAAAGGGGAGAACTATACTATGCTCTCCATTCATTGGATATGATGAGATGGAGCGTTGCTGCGGGCTGGGATATGGTGAATGACAGGCAGCCCAATGCCCCGGGGGAGTGGTCAAAATATGAAGGGGAGCGCTCTCAGTTTGATCAGTCGGAGCAGGAACTTTTAGCAGGCTGGGACGCTGGGCGTGATCCTGAAATGATGTTTGAGGTGATGAAGCAGATCGTACCGGAATTCAATCGGATTCATAGCCGGCTGTGTGAAAAGCTCGGTGAAGATGAACGGACGGAGTGGGTGAATGAGATTGTGGGGCTGGTGTTGTAGCTGTCCCTGGCAGGTGAGTGGGGTTGATCAGGGAAACTGATGAAACGGCTCTCGATTTTAATTAACGTTCTGGTTATTTTTTTAAATTAAATCCTTCCATAACTCATCCCAAGAACCATTAAATTCTTTCCATTGACCGTTCTCTAAAATCTCTAAAACTTCACCTTTTCCCGATATAAATTCAATTGTCTTATCGTCGTCTTTGTATATGATTATCGGCACCTTAACTTTGATTGAATTAATGTTAGGGTGCTTCCTTAAAAATATTTCATAATCAGAAGCATCATCAGCACCTTTTCTTACTTTATCACCTATCAATGAATATTCTTTTGAACCCTCTAATTTTTTAGCCAAATTCCTTTGTTGATGCAAAGTCTCGAATATTTCTTCAAACGTTAAGACTTTTGTTTCGGTTGTAACTTTTTTATTATTGTTGAATGAATAAAGTTTAATATGAGCCACTATCGTCGTTATATTTGCCGATATGACGATTAGAATGACCACACCCAATAGGATACTCATTTTTTTCAAAGATTTGTCCCCCTCTTTTTCTCAGGCTTGCTTCATCTCTCCTGTGAATCCTAAATTAACTATCCTGCTCTGTATTTGAAGAACTGAATTCCAAAAAAACATTACCTATATTTTACCATATAATTCTATAATTACTTGTGTTTTACGGAATGGACTACAGTTACATGTTAAATAACAAGTAAAATACCAGCTTGATTCAAACGAAGACGAATTCCATTGTTCAGCATCCCTTCTAAAGTTTGACAGCTTTATGAACTGTGCCAATGTCTATTGCATAAACAGGGGGGGAGGAGTATATTATAAGTGTAAGGTAAATGTGAAACATTTCACAAACGAAGATTTATCAATCAGCTGATTCATCGATTTTATTATCCCATAACTTGTGAAGTATTTCACAATATTTAACAAGGAGATGAACCATCATGAAATGGTGGCATAATGAAAAAGTTAGCGTGGTTTGGACAGTATTTAGAATTTGGCTGGGCATCAAATGGTTTGAGGCAGGCTGGCATAAGGTGAACGATGGTTTTGATGCAAGCGGCTTTTTACAAGGAGCAATTACGAAGGCAACAGGCGAGCATCCGGCTGTTCAGGGCTGGTATGCAGCATTTCTGAAAGATTTCGCTGTACCGAACGTAGAGTTGTTCAATTTCCTGATTCCTTGGGGGGAAGTACTGGTCGGACTCGGTTTGATTACAGGATTAATGACAATACCAGCTTTACTTGCCGGTGCATTCATGAACCTGAACTTCCTGATGGCGGGTACAGTAAGCACTAATCCAATTCTTCTTACAGTGGCAGTAATCCTTCTTTTCACAGGTAGAGGTGCTTACTTCTGGGGTGCTGATCATTGGATCATGCCTTATTTGAAACAGAATCTTCTCCACAAAAAAGACCATCATAAAAAAGCGATAGTCGTTTGAATGAGAAACTCTCTTAGGGGAGAGTAGGAAAGTTTAAAGCCACCCGGTCCTATAAACACCGGGTGGCTCTTTTGAATTCCTCAGGTCCAATTCTTTAACCATGAGGGGGACTGCTATTGGTTTTTCTTCACACGTGCACGCTGGTTCGCAGCGTTTGCGCGAGCCTGTGCTTCCATATCAGCCTGGTCGGCAAGTTCTCTTGAGAACTCTTCGTCAACACCGTCTGACTTTAATGCAGCTGGTGTCTGTGGCAAGCTGTTCAGGTTTTTATCGTGCTTTTTATGTCCTCGTGATCTGCCCAATACGAACATCCCCTTTTTCATTAGGTTAAAAAACAAAGGTACAAGACTCTCCAGATGTGAGCTTGTACCTTTATTTTTAATCAAAAGGGGGATTTTTAGTTAGGTAATATTTGCTTACGTATGCCGTTTAGGGCTGAATCCAGCAGCACGGTCTGCCCTTTTGAATTCTTTTGAGTACGTAACCTCTTGCATGCTTGAAAGTTTTGATTTGTCTTTGTCTTTTTTGCGCTTATTATCCATTCTATGTACTTCCCTTCTTTTCAAGATTTAGTATCATTTTTACCTTGAAAAGGAGGGGGCATACCTATCTCGAATGATAAATATTCACTAATGCGTTTAGGAGTTCGGCATATTTAAATTGAAAACCGTTTTCCGAAAGGACGCTAGGCAGCACTTTTTGACCTTCTAAAACGAGCTGGCTCATTTCACCCATCGCGATTTTTAAAGCGAAGGGAGGTACCGGCATCCAATGGGGTCTCCCTAATACACTGCTCAAGATGATCCCGAATTCCTTCATTCTGACAGGAGTCGGGGCAGTGACGTTTACAGGACCTGAGATTGCTTCGTTTTCAGAAGAGAAACGTATGGCCCTTGCAACATCGTCAATATGGACCCATGACATCCACTGATTACCGGGTAAAACGGTTCCTCCTACAAACAATTTATAGGGCAGGGCGATTCGTGGAAGCGCTCCATCATCTTCTCCAAGAATGATGCCAAAACGCGTGTAGACTACCCGAAAGCCGGCTTTTTCAGCTTTTTCTGCTTCGTTTTCCCATATTTGAACGGTTTCTCCCAGGAAATCATGTGCCTTCTCATGAGAAGCTTCCGTATACGTATTTTCGGTTGAAGAGGGGTAGAATCCGATAGCACTTGCATTGATTAAACATGAGGGTGCCGGTGACAGGTTTTTCATGATATTGATGACTTCCTGTGTCGACGAAATGCGGCTGTTGATGATCCGCTTCTTCCGTTCGTCAGTCCATCTGCCACTGTTAATGGATTCACCCGCAAGATTGATGAAAACATCGGTTCCTTCGAGTGCTTCGAGTGGATCCGCATCTTCTGTCATCCATTTAACATAGGTAACTCCAGAGCGGTTTTCGTATTTATCAGGGCTCCGTGTCAGGATCACGACTTCATGTTGGTGGTCCAATAGCTCCTGAGTCACTGCCTGCCCGACAAAGCCTGTTCCTCCAGTAATGGCAAATTTCATGGTCATCCCTCCAGTTATAGTTATTATTTTACCTATTTGCAGAATAAAAAACATAATCGGATGTGTTACATTAGTAAGGAGGTGGAAAATATGGGTGTCATTACGAAGATTACGAAACAAGTGAAAAACGATGAACGCTACAATTTATTCATAGATGGAAAGTACGCATTCAGTGTTGATGAAGTGGTGCTCGCCAAGTTCGGGCTTCGAAAAGGACTTGAAGTCGACGAACTTGAGGTTTCGGAAATGCAATATGAAGATGATGTAAAAAAAGCGTTAAATAAGGCGATCCATTTTTTGTCATACCGAATGAGGACAGAGAAAGAAATCCGGGATCATTTGAAGGACAATGAATTGGAAGAAGGCATCATCGGGGAAGTCATTCATAAACTAAAGGATATGAAGTATATCAATGATTTAGAATTTGCACATGCCTTTACAGGAACCCAAATCAATACATCCGACAAAGGACCAAGCTGGATACGCGGGGAATTATCCAGAAAAGGTGTCGACGATCCATTGATAGAAGAAGCTCTGGAAGCTTTTTCATTTGATATGCAAATCGATAAAGCGGTTGCGATAGCAGAGAAACTGATGAAGAAGTACCGCAAAGACTCCTTTATGATTGCAAAACAGAAAATCGAACAGAATCTGCAGCGTAAAGGATATCCTGGGGCGGTCATGAAACTCGTATGGGAGACGGTCGATACCGAACGGGATTCGGATGAACAATGGGATGCCCTTTATCATCAGGGAAAGAAAGCGCACAGAAGGCTGTCTTCTAAATATGCGGGCTATGAATATGAACAGAAAATGAAGCAGACTCTGTATCGAAAAGGGTTTCCGGTAGAAAAAATCGAACGTCTTCTGGATGAATTGAAGGAAGAAGGTTGAAATTAGACGGTTTAGATGAATGGGGGAAATGGGGATGGAAATTGCTGCGGTCATCTTTACGGGTATTATGCTGTCACTTCTGATCGGGACGGAAAAACGATTCAAGTTGATTGCAGGGGCTATAGTTGCAGCGACGGGGCTACTATTCTTAATCGGTGAGATTATAATCAAACTGCGTACCGATTTTTATTCTTTGGGAAAGCTTGAATGGAGGAATCAGGGGCATGCAGAAACACTAGGTGAATGGGTTGTGCCTTTCTTTTTCATAGGAATTCTGATGTTCTTAATTCTGTTAAATATTCGCTGCATCCTGAAGTATAAGAAACAAACTGAAGGTCCCCGATGGGTGTGGATCGTACTGCTGATCCTTATCGATCTATCGGCTGTTGTTATCGTTCCATTGTTGATATTTTTCGTGGCTTTTATGTTTTTTCCTTTTGCTCCATAGAATCGGATGTAAAAAGAGGCTGGGACAAAACTAAAAAACTACCGCATAAAGACGAACAATTCCAGTGTAGGCTCTTAATACCGCTAATGATTTCCGTGCAAGACTTCGCTTTCCGCGGGTAGCCCGTGAGCCTCCTCGGCTTCGCCTGCGGGAAGAAAAGCGGAAGGGCTTTGTTCAGAGGCGGGTGGCATAAGACGAATCGGCCTGGAAGGCGCTCTTTGCCTTCTTGGTCGGTTTGGCTTATGTCATGTGCCTCTAAGCCCTGGAGCTGGACACGTCTCACATCAGCTACTCTTCCCCTCAGGAGTCTTCGTATTGCACTCCAATCAACCGCTAGAAAGAGCTAAATCTAAATGTCCATTTGTTGAAATAAAAACCCGAACTAATTTGTCTTTTATACCACAAATTAGTTCGGGTTTTTCTTAGGCTAAAACACTTTTGTCCCAGCCTCTTTTTGTATCATTTTTTTGATTCGATTACGATTTCGTCGCTGGACTTATATTGTTCTATGATGATTTCCGCCACTTCCAGAGGGGAGCGCAAGCGTGAACGGTCGCTTATATGATCGGTCTCATCCCAGAACGGCGTGTCCATGCCGCCCATGTAAGCATTGACGACCCTTAGGCCCGAATCTTCATATTCCTTCTGCAGACTCTCTCCGAAGCCTCTCAGTGCAAACTTGCTTGCGACGTATAGTGATTCATTCTTCTTACCTCTTAAGCCTGCTGTGGAAATGATATTGAGAATGGTGGCATTCCCCTTTTCCAATTGCGGCATAAGGGCCTTCGTTAAGCGGATGGGACCGAGGACATTGGTTTCAAACATGGCTTCAAGTTCTTCATCCATCGCTTCCGTCAATGGCCCAAAGTAGCCCACTCCAGCGTTATGTATCAATAATTCAATATCATCCTGAAGCAGTTCTGTTGAGCAGACCTGTTCGATATCGATTCTTGATCGCACATCAAGAACTGCATACGACACTTCGCCGCCTGATTGCTTTATTTCATTTGCAGCTTCTTCCAGCTTTTCTTTTGTACGTCCCAACAAAACGATGTGATATTCATTTGAAAGCATCTTGCCTAGTACTTTTCCGAGGCCGGTGCCTCCACCTGTAATGATCGCTTTTTTCATGATGAATCGTCCTTTCTGATCTAAAGTAGCCTGTTTTCAAAATTTCCCTGCACAACAGCATAATGAATCCAGCCTATCCACTTTCCTTATTGTATCATTTTATCTATACTAATCAGTAGTAGGGGTGATGAGAACATGGAACAGCAAGAAAGAAGATACAGTGAGATGGCACAGCATGAATTGCAACAGGAAATCGCAAACCTGAAGGAAAAAGCCAGAAAAGCTGAACAGCTGGGTATCGTGAATGAGTTCGCTGTACTCGAACGCAAAGCGTTGATGGCCCAAGCTTATCTGATGAACCCGGATGATTATAAACCAGGCGCTATTTACCCGATTGAAGGGGATCCAGGTGTATTCTTTAAAGTAGACTACCTGAACGGCGTGTTCGCATGGGGATACCGTCTTGGCGGCGATGGAAAGGAAGAAGCATTGCCGATTTCCCTCCTGAAGCCTGACAAAAAATAAAACCAAGGTCCGTCCTCTGCCGCTTTGAAGCGATGAGTGACGGACCTTGGCAGGTTTATGAGCGCTTGCGTGTTTCAGCTTCCAGAATGATCATATTCTGTGTTTGTGTGGTTTGTCCATTTGCCTGTGAATGAGCATGTTTCGGGTTGTAGAATGCTTTAGTAAATGGACTGCTATACTGATTTCGGTAGAAATTATTTTTCATGTTTGCCATCGTGACTACCCCCTAAAAATAACTTTCGTTAAATCGAGTCTTGCTTTCTTTTTCCTGAAGACGCCATACGTTCTTGAGGATGGGTATTGATGGTGCCATTTGCCCTTTTAGATGCATATTCAGCTTTCGCTCTTGGTTCTCCTTCGAATTTATTATTGTTCATATTGGGGAACCCGGTTGTTTTATTACGCATAATCTGCCTCCTAAAAGGTTTTATTCTTTCATACCGTGAAAAAGCAAAGCCTGCCACTAAGCTTAACCACGTACTAATAGTATGGATGTAACGCTGTACTTTATCATAAAAACAAATGGAAAAGGAGGAGACAAAATGGAGTCTACATTCCATGAACTTACAGAATTATTATTGGAGAAGAATGGTGAACTTTCATATGAGAGGGCAAGAACCTGGGTCGAGCTTGTGTGGGAAGATTTTGAAACCACATATGCCAAAGCAGGCTACGAATACCAGGGGAAAGAAATGACCGAGAGAGTGGTGCGCCAATGGATCACGAACTACGGTTCCCGCATCCATGAATTCGCAGCACGAAATCCAAAATACAAACACTTGCTTCATCATAAAGAAAGCAATGAAGACGATGGTTTAGTGCATTAAATTAGTGAGGGACTGGCCTTAGTATGCTTATGGCCAGTCCCTCGGTGTGTTAATCGATTAAAATATCGATATCGACTTTTTTACGCAATTTTTCTTCGCTGAATACCCACCCGGTGTAGGAGCTTACAATGGTAAAGTCTTTGTCGAGCTGAACGAGTGCGACGAATGGATAATGGCCGTTATTTCGATAACGGAGGTCGATGAAGCGAACCTCGAAATGGTCGTCGTATTCGTCCACTTCCCAGCGGTAAACTGGAGAAAAGGAGAGGAACGCCGACAGGTTCTTATCTTTTTTTGCCGCTTGAATGACCGGCAGTTCGGGTACGGGAATTCGTTTGAATTCGTCAAAAATCGTGATCGAACGCCTAAACGCCCTGGCGACATAATATTTGTCCTTCGTGACTACCGCCAGCCTCCATTGGAAAAAACGCATGGTAGGGGAGACGATGATCTTCTCGGCTTCCGGTATCCTTCTTTTAACTGCGTTCTTAACTGCTTTTTGAACCTGAAACCTCAGTACATAATAGGCGAAAATGACAATGTACATCACCAGGAACGTCTGTCCAGGCGGGAAGCCGAATCCCCATAGGATCAAGCCGATCACATGGATGATGAAAATAGGCAGGTCAAATGTGTTTATCACACCCAAAGCGACCCATTTCGACGAAATCGGCCTAAGTGCCTGGGTGCCGTAAGCGTTAAATATGTCGACAAATACATGCAGGAAAACGGCTGTAAATGTCCAAATCCATAAGTGAAGCAGATTTGCCTCAGGAAAAAATGGATAGATACACCCAACTATGAGCAGAGGCCACAGCAGGACAGCCGGGATGCTGTGGGTGATTCCCCGGTGGTGGCGTATATATACTGCATTATTTCGCAATTTGAGAACAGTATCAATGTCAGGGATCTGAGAACCGATGACTGCAGCTATGAGGACACTCGTAGAAGTTGCGCTGCTTTCAGCAACAGCGGGATCAAGCGTGGCTAATCCCCCCAGAGCAAACCCCATAACGATATGAGTACCTGTATCCAAAAAAAGTCCTCCCTTGGCTGAATTCGTTTGTTTTCGTTGCACTTCATGATATGGTTAAAAGGAGCTTATTTCAAATGAAAAAATCATTACACATTTATCTTGAATATGAAATTAAGCAGAGTGTCCACCATAAGTACCGTCAGATCATGAAAAATATCATTCATTCACTGCCTCAGTATGACGCCATGAACATCCGCTGGGAAAAATCCGATGCTGATTCCAATCGTTACATCGAAACATTCGTCGTCCCGACAGAGGCGCATTATTATGCCCTGAAGCGTTTACGAACGTCACGCCGTCATTTATTATTTGGTTTATTGGATGATTGTATATGCGGCGGATTGAAAGAAATGAAATGCATCGGGCTGAAAAAAAGTTCATAATACATTATTTATTCCCTAATCATCGCAACATCTAACATCTTTGGAGGTACAAATTGAAAGAAGAAACATTAAGACATTTAGAGACCATTGACCGTGAGGAGTTTCAGAAAGATTTAATCTCCTGGTTTTCAAGGGAGCAGCGTGACCTGCCGTGGAGAAAGGATCGTGATCCATACAAGGTATGGGTATCGGAAATCATGCTTCAGCAGACCAGAGTCGATACTGTTATTCCTTATTTTAACCGATTCCTTGATAAATTTCCTACAATTGATGCCCTTGCCCTTGCCGATGAGGAAGAAGTACTGAAGGCATGGGAAGGCCTCGGATATTATTCCCGGGTCAGAAATCTGCAATCGGCAGTAAAGGAAGTCCACGAAAAGTATGAGGGGATCGTGCCCGATACGCCTAAGGAAATCTCCTCCCTGAAAGGAGTCGGGCCATATACTGCAGGAGCCATCCTCAGCATCGCCTATGGTAAGCCGGAGCCTGCTGTGGACGGAAATGTCATGAGGGTGTTCTCAAGGATCCTCTCGATCTGGCTTGATATAGCCAAGCCTGCGTCAAGGAAAGTGTTCGAGGAAGCCGTAAGATCCCTTATTTCAAAAGAAAACCCATCTTATTTCAATCAGGCTTTAATGGAACTTGGAGCTTTGATATGTACACCAACCTCTCCTTCCTGCCTGCTATGTCCAGTCCGTGAACATTGTCAGGCTTTTCATGAAGGGGTGCAGACAGAACTTCCCATTAAATCAAAAAAGAAGGCGGCACGAAAGTTGAATATGTCCGCAGCTGTCCTTTTTACGGAAGATGACCGGGTCGTGATCCATAAACGCCCAAATACCGGCCTGCTGGCGAATCTTTGGGAGTTCCCCAATTTCGAGGTGACAACGACAAGAAGCGGCCGGAAGCAGCTGGAAGAACGATTGGAAGCCGATTACGGTGTGGCTGCCTCTTTAAAAGCGGGAGTCATTACAAAAATCCAACATGTATTTTCACATATCATCTGGGATATAGAAGTATATGCCGGAAGCGTGGAAAGTAACGCATTGAAAGATTCAGAACTGATGGCCGTGACTGAGGAAGAATTGGAGAAATACGCCTTCCCTGTTTCCCACCAAAAGATCTGGAAAGAAGCAAAACAAGTTGTAAAGATTTGATTCAAGGCCCGTCCCTGACTTTAAAGAAGTCAGGGACGGGCCTTGATCATATCAATCGTATATTGTTTTCGTTCCATGTGTATAATCCGCTTCCCCGCGGCTTAATCCGCCCCTGTTTTCAATCTCTTCGACGATTTCACGATGAATGGTTTGTCCTTCTGTGTTTAAATAGGGTACTATTTGTTGTAGTGAATGATGAAAGTAGGCAAGCTCACTTTTCTTCCATTCACTTTTGGGGAGCATGGACAGCTCCGTCATATCCCGACCTACATACATTCGATCAGACCTCCCGTTATTTCATGTACACTACATTAGTTTTCAGTAATTGGAGGCTGATTATGCTTTAAAAAATCAATTGCTTATTATGGAAAAAAGAATTGAAAGGATGATTGTGAATGAGTGAAAAAGTAGCATTAGTAACAGGAAGCAGCCGGGGGCTTGGAAGAGAAATCGCAATACAACTTGCACAGCAGGGATACGATATCGTTGTGAACTATGCACGCAGCAAAAAAGGAGCCCTCGAAACGGCTGAGGCAGTAGAGAAATTAGGCCGTAAAGCATTTGTTGTCCGTGCCAACGTAGGTGATGTGGAAAAAATCAAAGCGATGTTCGAACAGATCAAAGAAGAATTCGGACGGCTTGATGTACTTGTCAGCAACGCGGCTTCAGGAGTACTAAGACCTGTGATGGAGCTTGAAGAGTCACACTGGGACTGGACGATGAACATCAACAGTAAAGCTTTATTATTCTGTGCCCAGGAAGCGGCGAAACTGATGGATAAAGGCGGAAAGATCGTCAGCATCAGCTCGCTTGGATCGATTCGTTACCTTGATAATTACACGACCGTCGGTGTTTCAAAAGCAGCGGTCGAAGCACTGACACGTTACTTGGCAGTAGAGCTTGCTCCAAGAAATATCATCGTAAATGCGGTTTCAGGAGGGGCGATTGATACGGATGCCCTGAAACATTTCCCTAATCGTGAAGAGCTTCTGGAAGACGCTCGTAAAAATACTCCTGCAGGACGAATGGTGGAAATCGAAGACCTTGTGAAGTCTGTATTATTCCTTGTCTCTGACGATTCATCGATGATAAGGGGGCAAACGATCATCGTTGACGGCGGGCGTTCACTGCTCGTTTAATGCCTTTTTTATGGAATGTTTTTCCGTATATTTTTTGGATAGTCTCCCTCGCGCCTGGTTATCTTAATTAGCGTGGAGGTGATTACAATGGCAAAACAACCAAACAAAACTCAAGCTGGAACTAGCGTTCAACACGTTAAACAACAAAACGCTCAACCTGGAGCTGCTCAGCAACAATACGGTACTGAGTTCGCTTCTGAAACAAACGCTCAAGAGGTGCGTCAACAAAACGCTCAATCTCAAGCTAAAAAAGGTCAAAACTCTGGTCAACAACAATAATTGCTTTGATCAGACTGCACCCGCTGTCCCAGCGGGTGCTTTTTCATGTTGAAAATCCAGGAAAGGGCCTTAAACGAGCTGAAGACCCTTCCCTGGATCTTTAAAGTGGTAAAGGAAGTTGGTCGACAAAAGTGGTGGTATTGTGACAGATGTTGTCAAAGGGTTTGGGGAGTGGAAAGAGAATGTTTAAGAGAGCTTGTTTAGAAGGGATGGTAGGTTTGATGCAGCAAAGGTTTAATCAGTTGGTATCCGAACAGTTGGCGACGATGGATAAACTGTTGTTTCTTCAGGCAGAGATAGAGCGCTGTCAGAAGCTTGAAGAGGAACTTATAGAATTGCAGGAGATGACCAAGGTCCACTCATTAAAAAGTGAAATCACAAAAAAGAAAAGAGAGCTTAAAGAAATCCACAGGATATTTCAGGAACAGACTGAGGATGTCATCCGTTCCTATCAGAAAGAATATAATGAAGTGACATCATAATGATAAGCAAGAAATCAGGCTGTCTTTAAAGGTGAATTTCTTTAAAGACAGCCCTTTTGTTTTAAATTTGCGGTGGAAACGTTATAATAATAGAATAAACACTTATATATACATGGAATTTGTTAGGAAAGAAGGGGATACAATGGCTGTTCCCACTGAAGGGCGATCTGTACAAATACATAGTTATAAGCATGATGGAAATATCCACAGGATATGGAATGAGACGACTGTTTTGAAAGGGACAAGTAATGTTATCATCGGTGGAAACGACCGGACACTTGTAACGGAATCAGACGGAAGAACATGGATGACGCGGGAACCTGCGATCTGCTATTTTCATTCTGAGCTATGGTTCAACATTATTTGTATGATCCGTGAGGACGGGATTTATTATTATTGTAATTTAAGTTCACCATTCGTATACGATCATGAAGCAATCAAGTACATTGATTATGACTTGGATATTAAAGTGTTTCCTGATATGACGTATACCTTGCTTGATGAGGATGAATATGAGGCTCATCGGAAATTGTACGGTTACCCGGATGTGATCGATCACATCCTGAAGAGAAATGTAGACAAGCTTGTACGGTGGATTCGGCAAAGGAAAGGTCCTTTTGCACCTGACTTCATTGACATCTGGTATGAACGCTACCTGACACATAGGGGGTAACCAACCTGAACAACTGTATAGTTTATGAAGGGCTGACCCAATAAGGAGCCTCCTTTTCTCTTCCTGCACAGGCATCTGGAGAAAAGGAACAACTTGTTCCTGTTGGGTCATCCCTTTTTAATGGAGGCTGTTTTCGCACTACAGTTTAAATATACGAAAACGGCACGTCATTCGCTCTTACTTGGAAAGGAGTAATAATTTGGATAGTATCAAACGTTACCTGCAATTTGTAAAGCCTTACCGCTGGCAGATTATAGGTACACTTATCATAGGTATCATTAAGTTTGCAATTCCCCTGCTGATCCCGATTCTGATTAAATACGTCATCGATGATATTGTGGGGAATGGGAACATAACAACTCAAGAAAAAACAAGTAATTTACTTACGATCATGGGCGTCATGCTTGTGCTCTTTCTAATCATCAGGCCGCCAGTCGAGTATTACAGACAATACTTCGCACAATGGACAGGGAATAAGATCCTATTTGATCTAAGGGATACGCTATTCTCTCACATTCAAAAACTGAGCTTTAAATATTATTCCAATACCCGCGCAGGTGAAGTGATATCGAGGGTGATCAATGATGTCGAGCAGACGAAGAACTTTGTTATCACTGGTCTTATGAATCTATGGCTGGATGCAGCGACTATCATCATTGCGCTTGCCATTATGTTTACGATGGACGTGACATTGACACTGGTTTCACTGATCGCGTTTCCGTTCTATGCCTTATCCGTACGTTATTTCTTTGGGAGACTTAGGGGGTTGACCAGGGAGCGTTCCCAGGCGCTTGCAGAAGTTCAGAGTCATCTGCATGAAAGAGTGCAGGGGATGTCTGTTATCAAGAGTTTTGCAGTGGAAGACTATGAACAAAAGGAATTTGAAGGGCAGAACAAAAACTTCTTAACCAAAGCATTAAAACAAACGAGCTGGAATGCGAAAGCTTTTGCGGTCGTGAATACCATTACGGATATTTCTCCATTAATCATCATCGGTTATGCAGGTCTTCAAGTTATACAAGAAGATCTGACAATTGGTACCATGGCTGCATTCATTGCCTACATTGACCGGCTGTATAGTCCTTTAAGAAGGCTCGTGAACTCATCGACCACCTTGACCCAATCGATCGCATCCATGGACAGGGTCTTCGAGTTCATGGATGAAAAGTATGATGTGGATGATGAGCCTGGTGCTGTTCCATGCCGGAATGTAAAAGGGGATATCACGTTCAAGAATGTGTCCTTTCAATATGATCCTGAGGAAGAAGAGGTACTGAGGAATCTCAATTTGGATATCCGATCAGGGGAAACAGTAGCACTGGTGGGAATGAGCGGAGGAGGTAAATCCTCTCTTGTCAGCCTGATTCCACGCTTCTACGATGTAACCAAGGGAGAAATTCAATTAGACGGTACGGACATCAGAAGATTTGAGGTCAGATCCCTAAGAGATAAAATCGGAATGGTCCTTCAGGATAATATTCTTTTCAGTGAATCCGTGAAAATGAATATTAAATTCGGCAACCCGGAAGCAACTGATGAAGAGGTCATAAAGGCTGCCAAAGCAGCGAATGCCCACGATTTCATCATGAAGCTGCCTCAGGGGTATGACACACGCGTAGGGGAAAGAGGTGTAAAGCTTTCCGGCGGGCAGAAGCAAAGAGTCGCAATCGCCCGGGTATTCCTTAAGAACCCTCCTATCCTCATTCTGGATGAAGCTACATCTGCCCTGGACCTCGAGAGTGAGCATCTGATCCAGGAAGCATTGGAGGTTCTGGCGAAAGACCGGACCACATTCATAGTAGCCCATCGTTTATCGACGATCACCCATGCAGACAGGATCATTCATATGGAGCATGGTGAAATCACTGAGATGGGGACTCATCAGGAATTAATGGAAAGACAGGGACATTATTATAAGCTTTTCCAGGTTCAGCAACTGGATCAATGATAGAAGGGCCCGTCCCTCACTTTTTAGTGAGGGACGGGCCCTTCCTTTATTACAGGTAAAATAGTCCTGATTATTGTAATTGGAACACTCATGATTTCCCATAAATTATATGATGGATTCTTTACTTTGATAAAAAGTATAGGAGGAATGAAACGGGTTTTTGGACATATATTGAAATGGATTAGGCAACATAGACGAAAAAATCGTTTCGGAAGAAAATTCTGAAAATAGATTGCAACATTTGTAACATCTTGTATAATAAGAAACAGATGAAAATTTAGAAAAGTATCACAATTGAGAAAAGAGAGAATTGTCTTAAGGGGAGGATTTGAATGAGTCAAGCACGTCCTTTACTAACTGTAGAAGATTTAAGGACCTCCTTTTTTACAGATGACGGAGAAGTTCCTGCAGTCGATGGCGTTAGTTTTCATGTGAATGAAGGCGAGATTCTGGGAGTGGTCGGGGAAAGCGGATGCGGCAAGAGTGTAACCTCGCTTTCCATTATGGGACTCGTGCCCAGCCCTCCGGGAAAAATAACAGGCGGTAAAATCCTTTATAAGGATGAAGACCTGACGAAAGTTTCAGAAAAGAGAATGAGAGATATTCGGGGCAATGACATAGCTATGATCTTCCAGGAACCGATGACATCGTTAAACCCTGTTTTTACAATAGGAGATCAATTGACCGAAGCAATTCGCATACATACGAAGGCGACAAAGAAAGAAGCGAGAGATAAAGCAGTAGAAATAATGAGAATGGTGGGACTGCCGCGGGCAGATGAACTGATCAAGGAGTACCCGCATCAGTTATCAGGTGGAATGAGGCAAAGGGTCATGATTGCGATGGCAATGGTCTGCGACCCGCAGGTGCTGATTGCCGATGAACCTACGACAGCACTTGATGTAACCATCCAGGCCCAGATTTTAAAACTGATGAAAAAGCTAAATAAGGAACTGAATACAGCTGTACTGCTCATCACTCACGATTTAGGAGTAGTTGCAGAAACGTGCGAGAGAATCGTCGTGATGTACTCAGGAAAAGTGGTTGAAGAAGGTACAGTGGAGGAAATCTTCAAAAATCCACAGCACCCTTACACTAAAGGACTTATCCAGTCCGTACCCGATATGCGTGTAAAACAGCAGCGCCTTCACTCGATTCAGGGAAGTGTCCCTAAGCCGGGGTCTATCAAAAGAGGCTGCAGGTTTGCAGCCCGATGCGATTTTGCGTTTGACCGCTGTCTGATTGAAACGCCGGAACTATATGAAACAACACCAGGACATTGCACAAGGTGCTTCCTGTTCGATGAAGCAGAGGAGGGAGTTTATGACGGAACCATTGCTAAAGGTTGAAAATCTTAAGAAACATTTCCCCATTACCGGAGGAGTTCTTGGACGACCTGTCAGCTCGGTGAAAGCTGTGGATGGAGTCTCTTTTACAGTCAATAAAGGAGAAACCTTGGGGATCGTGGGAGAAAGCGGATGCGGTAAATCCACTACCGGCCGGATGCTGATGAGGCTGATTGATCCATCCGAAGGACGGGTCACTTTCGAAGACCGCGAGCTTACGAGTCTATCAAACTCTGAAATGAGAAAAATCCGCAGGGAAATCCAAATGGTCTTCCAGGATCCATACGCTTCTTTGAATCCGAGGCATACCGTGGAAAAAATTTTGGAAGAGCCGCTCAAGGTCCATGGGATGGGCTCGGCAAAGGAACGTAAAAAGAGAGTGCATGAACTCTTGAACATAGTAGGTTTGAGCAGTTATCACGCGAAACGCTATCCGCATCAATTCAGCGGCGGACAAAGACAGCGGATCGGGATTGCCCGGGCACTCATGACAAAACCGAAACTGATTATAGCAGATGAACCTGTCTCTGCATTGGACGTATCCATCCAGTCACAGGTTTTAAATCTGATGCAGGATCTGCAAAAAGAGTTCGAACTCACCTATATCTTCATTGCTCATGATTTGGGTGTAGTTAGACATATAAGCGACAGAGTGGGCGTTATGTATTTAGGGAAAATGGTAGAGCTGAGTGATAGTGAAAGTTTATATGAAAAGCCATTGCACCCTTATACCCAGGCTCTTCTCTCGGCGGTCCCGATCCCCGATCCGGACTTTAAGAGAGAAACACAGCTGTTGCAGGGAGATATCCCGAGTCCTTCCAATCCGCCAAGCGGATGTACCTTCCATACCCGCTGCCCTCTCGCAACGGATGTATGTAAACAGAAGGTGCCGGAATTCAAGGAACACCAACCAGGGCATTATGTAGCTTGCCATCTATATTAGGCGGCAAGCCTCATAAGTATATAAACATTATTCAGGAGGGGATTTCATTGAGGAAGAAA
Organism: Rossellomorea sp. NS-SX7; assembly: GCF_052828565.1. Taxonomy (NCBI): domain Bacteria; kingdom Bacillati; phylum Bacillota; class Bacilli; order Caryophanales; family Bacillaceae; genus Rossellomorea; species Rossellomorea sp. NS-SX7. The sequence goes on from NZ_CM128249.1 coordinate 871,587, forward strand.
GGCTGGTCAATTTTAATGCTGCTAATCTTAGTCCTATCATCCGTATTATACGGATGCGGAGGCTCTGAAGGTTCTTCAGGCGAAGGCAGCGACAGTAAAGATAGCGGAGATCCTAAAGTGTTGATCTTCGGACGCGGGGGAGACTCAGTTGCTCTAGACCCGGCGGCCGTTACTGACGGTGAATCATTTAAGGTAACAAAGAATATTTTTGAAACGTTAGTGGAATTTGGCGAGCAGGATACTGAAGTAAATCCTGGACTTGCTGAAGAGTGGAAGGTTTCAGATGATGGTTTAACGTATACATTCACTTTGCGTGAAGGAGTCAAGTTCCAAGACGGTACAGACTTTAATGCTGATGCTGTTGTGAAAAACTTCGAGCGCTGGATGAATGGGAATGAAGACTCATTCTATTACTACAAATCTATGTTTGGCGGATTTAAAGGTGATGAAGGACACGTTATCAAAGAAGTAAAAGCTGTAGATGATAAGACAGTCGAATTTATGTTAAAGCGCCCTCAAGCGCCATTCTTAAAGAATATCGCAATGAGTCCATTTGCGATCGTAAGTCCTAAAGCGCTTGACGAGCTTGGAGATAAGCTTGGTGAAGCTCCAACAGATGCCGGAACGGGACCATTCAAGTTCAAAGAGTGGAAGCGTAACGACAAGATTGTCCTTGTGAAAAATGAAAACTACTGGCAAAAAGATTATCCGAAGCTGGATCAAGTTGTATTTAAATCCATCCCAGAAAACTCTGCACGTCTTAACGCATTGGTTTCCGGGGAAATCGATCTTGCTGATGGTGTGAATCCTAGTGATGCTGCTCAAGTAGAAAGCAATGACCAACTGCAGTTATTCGAACGTCCATCTATGAACGTCGGGTACCTTGGTTTAACTTCTACTCGTAAACCATTTGACGACCCTAAAGTACGTCAAGCGATCAACCACGCTATCAATAAGCAGGAAATCGTTGACGCATTCTTCGAAGGAAGAGCGGAAGTAGCAAAGAATCCAATGCCTCCGGTAATCGGCGGTTATAACGACGCTATCGAAGGCTATGAGTATAATCCGGAAAAAGCAAAAGAACTTCTTGCAGAAGCAGGACACAAAGATGGTTTCGAAATGGAACTATGGGCAATGCCTGTTCCTCGTCCATATATGCCGGACGGACAAAAAGTGGCTGAAGCCATCCAGGCGGACCTTGCCGAAGTTGGCATTAAAGCAAAAATCGTATCTTACGAGTGGGCAACTTATCTGGAAAAAGCTCGTAAAGGTGAAGCTGACGCGTTCTTACTAGGATGGACTGGTGATAACGGTGACGCCGATAACTTCTTATATGTACTTCTTGACAAAGACAACATCGGAAGCAACAACTACACGTATTACAGCAATGACGAGCTTCATGAAAACCTGATCGCTGCACAGTCTGAAACAGATGAAGCAAAGCGTGAAGAACTATACAAACAAGCTCAAGAAATCATCCATGCGGATGCTCCGTGGGTTCCTTTAGCTCACTCCACACCATTATTGGCTGGAAGTGCAGCACTTAAGAACTTCAAGCCGCATCCAACAGGTTCTGACTTCTTAGGCGCAGTTGATATCGAACAATAATACGTAACACAAAGGGGAGATGTCATTGATTTCTCCCTTTTGGTACATAGAAAAGCGGAAGGGCTTTGAAGAGAGGCGGGTGGCATAAGGCGAATCGGCCACGAAGGCGTTCATTGCCTTCTTGGACGATTTGACTTATGACATGTGCCTCTAAGCCCTGGAGCTGGACAGAAGAAAAGCGGAAGGGCTTTGCTCAGCCCTGACAATAGAAAGTAGTGGATACACCATCAAACGTGTATCCACTCTTATGAGTAAATGTTAAAAGAACTAGCTTCTTAGATTAAGAATCTCCATTAAGAGGGGTGAACAAGATGTTTCAATACACCATTCGAAGATTACTTCAGTTGATACCTGTATTACTGGGTATGACCCTGATCGTATTTTTTATCATCCGGGCAATACCGGGGGACCCGGCCCAGGTGATCTTAGGCCAGCAGGCCACAAAAGAAGCGATTGAGGCACTTCGGGCACAATTGGGTCTGGACAACCCATGGTATGTCCAATATTTCAACTACCTTGGCGGCTTATTTACAGGTGATTTAGGTGAGTCATTGCGTACAAAAGTAGAAGTTTCTCAAGAAATTTGGCCTTATCTGGCAGCTACTTTTGAACTGGCGTTGGTGGCCATCGTGATTGCTGTTGTCATCGGTGTAAATGCGGGTATTATCAGTGCGTGGTTCCAAAACTCGTGGTTTGACTACACGGCAATGATCCTGGCCTTGGTTGGGGTATCACTGCCAATCTTCTGGTTAGGTTTAATGGAACAGTGGATTTTTGGAATCCAGCTTGACTGGCTGCCTACAACCGGCAGGGAGAATATTCGAAATCCGATTGATTCCATCACTAACCTGTATATTATCGATACGATCATTCAAGGGCGCTTCGATCAACTGGGAGAAGTTATTAAGCATTTGATTTTACCTGGGATTGCTCTTGCTACGATTCCCATGGCGATCATTGCACGTATGACCAGATCCAGTATGCTTGAAGTCATGCGTTCTGACTACATTCGTACAGCCCGTGCAAAAGGATTGAAAATGTTTTGGGTCGTGTACAAGCATTCACTTAAGAATGCCATTATACCAGTTTTGACAGTCATAGGTTTGCAGATGGGGCTGTTATTGGGGGGAGCCATTCTTACTGAAACGATTTTTGGATGGCCGGGAATTGGCCGTTATATTTATGAAGCGATAGGTTATCGTGATTATCCGGTAATCCAATCCGGGATTCTGGTAGTGGCTACAATTTTCGTAACGATTAACTTAATTGTAGATTTACTATACGCTGCCGTCGATCCGCGAATTAAATATAACTAACATCAATAGAAGAAAGAGGTGAACTCTGATGGCAGAAATCGCAGAACCGCAAAAGGAATTAAATCCAGGACTAGAAGAGGAAACGGTATCTCCCTGGAAGGAAGCATGGAAAAGCTTTGTTAAAAATAAAATCGCGCTTGTCGGTTTTTGTATCGTATTATTCTTCGTACTTCTAGCTGTTTTGGCTCCGGTCATTGCCCCGCAGGGAATCAATGAACAGGACTTATCAAAAAGGCTGCAGGCACCATCTTCAGAGAATTGGCTGGGAACCGATGACTTCGGCCGTGATATCTTGTCGAGGATCATCCATGGGGCAAGAATTTCATTAACGGTCGGATTCTTCGCTGTAGTCGGATCTGCTGTGGTAGGTAGTCTGCTCGGAATCGTTGCAGGTTATTATGGAAGATGGGTGGACACGATCATCTCGCGTATCTTTGATATTATGCTTGCATTCCCAAGTATCCTTCTGGCGATTGCAGTAGTGGCGGCCCTTGGGCCATCATTGAGAAACGCATTGATTGCCATTGCCATCATCAACATTCCGAATTTCGGACGTCTGATTCGATCGAGAGTGTTGAGTGTTAAGCAGGAAGAGTATGTCATGGCTGCCAAAGCCATCGGGATGAAGGACAGCCGAATTCTATTCAGTCATGTCCTTCCGAATAGTATGGCACCTATCATCGTACAAGGAACGCTTGCCATTGCCACAGCCATCATTGAAGCTGCTGCACTTGGATTCTTAGGGCTTGGTGCACAGGCACCGCAGCCGGAATGGGGGAAAATGCTTGCAGACGCACGTACCTTCATGCTGCAGGCACCATGGACCATGGTCTTCCCTGGGCTGGCAATCATGTTGACAGTACTAGGTTTCAACCTGATGGGTGACGGGCTGCGTGATGCGCTCGATCCGAAAATGAAAAACTAAAGATTCTATCAAAAAACAGTTTATTTCCATCGTTGCAGTTCTTTCACTGCACAGGGAGATAAGCTGTTTTTTGTTATATCCTAAGTGTTCATTTTTACTCTCCTATACAATTCAGCTTATCTTTATCTATTATAGACATCTATTACATTATATTTCTAAAATTTTAAATTCTTATTGAGATTAATTCTCAATTCCTCTATACTTATACAATATAAATATTGAGAATCATTATCGTTTAATTACTGCATTGAGAGGAGTCACATCATATGAAAAGGCCATGGAAAGTAATTTCTGCTTCGGTACTGGCTTCAACTTTAGTACTGGCAGGCTGTATAAATGATAAAGAGGAGGCTTCGAATACGGAAGGAGCAGCTTCTGAAGAAACAAAAAAGAGTGAAAAAAGTGCGAGTAAAGTAAGTGTATCCGATTATACATTTGATACAGCAGGCAATATGTTTGCTTATGCAGAATTCGAATTGTCTGGGGAGCCGCTTGCTGAAAACCTCGGGTTAGACTTAGATATCTTAGATATAAATAAATTGGATCAGCCTACAAAGTTCGATTATACTGCAGGGGTTGAATCATACGAGTATTCCGAGGAAGCGATGTATGAAGTGGTGGAAAAATCCGGTCTGGGACTTCACTTGATCAATGGTCCTGCCGTGGAAACTCTTGAGAACGGCAATTCCGCTGAAGAGAAGCTTGGAAACCGCTTTTATGAATTAGCCGATGCTGTCGGTTATTCAAGGGACGAAATCTTCTCGAATATGTTCCCTACATTCATTGAATATTCCTCAGGGGATCCTCACTACAAAGAAGAAGTGAACACGAGCGAATATGCGTCAAATGACGACGGAAGTTATGTTCCAGTCTATCAAGTAAACTTCGAAACTCTTAGATGGGACCGCAATAAAATGGAGAAAACGCTTGTGCCATCCGCATACGGCGCTACTTTTTTAAAGCAGGCACTTTGGGCCGGGGACTTTATGGGAGGATTCCATACGGTTGATGGGGATGAAGAGCTTGCCGGTGAAACGCCTAAGGATGATGACGACAAGAATGTGGCACTTGGTGTGAGTTCTGCAGATGGATTCCAAGGGGCGATCCTGACAGAGGAAATTTGGAATAAAGTGAACTACATATCTAATGAATTGTTTGTAAATGGAGCAGAGGGCAAATTATCTTCTGCAGGCATCGGAAGTCAATATGATCCATCAGATGGATTTGTTTATCTTCCTCACAGTATCGAAGTAACCGAAGGAGGCGCAGAACAAGCTCCTGGCGCCAAGGCTTTATCAGTAATGGATTCCCGCAGTCTACTTCAGGATCAATGGCTCATGCTTTGGCCAAGTTCAGAGTTCTTTGGGATGACAGATCAGCGGGAAAGCAATCCAAATAAGACGCCTTCTTTCCAAGCGCTATTTGACGGGGCACCGTATCCTTCTGCACCAAAAGAAAACATTGATGGGAGTGCAGGGAATGACGTTAAAGGAACTGACCCATTCACTGCAAACTACAATGTGATGCTTCATGTCTTTAAGAATATGGATGCGATGCATTTTAACAATGATAAAGGTGTTTTTGTAACAGAACATGACGGCAAAAAACAAGGAACGTATATGGATACATTCCAAGCGGGTTACACAATGGAATCTATGAGAATCTTCCAGCGTGCAATCGACGGACTTCCGGTGGGCTATGCATCTGGTGAATCTGCTGAAGGTCTAAAGACAAAAGAAGGTAAACGTGCACTGGAGATGATTGAAAAACAAGCGGATTTCATCATCGACAATCTTGTAATGGATTCGGGACTTGTGGCAAATGGCTATGACATTGAAAAAGGTGCCGATGAAGAAGTGACATTGGATGCTCAACTAGGTGCAATCAGAGGATTGACTGCTGCTTATTTAGCAACTGATGATGAAAAGTATCGTGAAGCGGGGCGTTCCATTTATAAAGCAATGGACGAAAAATTATGGAATAAAGAATTGAAAGCATATGAAACATCAGAAGGGAAAATGAACTATACTCCATTTACAGCAGGAGCCCTTTCTGCAACGTTCCGTACTGCTTTACTGAACTTAAGCAACAACGGCTCGGATTCTGAAACCCCAAAGAGCCTGGAAATTGAAACAATCACATCCCGTTACACAGATTTTTATGATACTGTCATTGATGGACCATCCCTGGATGAAGGGATGCAAGCAAGTGAATTCTGGGATACCGGAGATTACTATGACAGCAAGAATTCCTCTGGAAACACAGATGGTGACAATGTTCCACAGGTTCAGGCAGGGCATGGTAAGCACGGAATTTCCCCGATTTTACTGCCTGTTACAGTAGAAAAAAGATAAAGAAGGGATTCTATGAAAAAAATAATAGGTTATGTAACAGCGTTTCTCATAGCAGGAACGCTTGTTGCATGTTCCGTAGACGTCATGGGAGATAGTCCCAGTTTTGATACGACGAGAAAAAGTGCAGTGAACAGCAGCAATATTCTCAAGAATAAAGAAGGCACCAAACTGTATGTCGCGAATTTGGATGCCAATACCGTTTCTATAGTAGATGCAAAAACAAAAAAAGTAGAAAATGAGGTTTCTGTCGGAAAAGAGCCGGTTCAGCTTGCCTTGTCTCCGGATGAAGACAGGCTCTATGTATCTTGTCGCTATGAAAATAAAGTCGATGTTATTTCAACGGATAAAGCCGAAGTGATAGATTCGTATAAAGTTGGCTCGGAGCCTTTTGGCCTTATTACAAGCCAGGACGGCAAAACACTGTATGTTTCAAACTTCCGTGAAAGTACACTGATGACCGTGGATGTCGAGGAAGGGGAAGTGACGAAAACCATTCCCGTTCATGACCGTCCGAGAACCCTTGCCCTGACAGCAAGCGGCAACAAACTCTACATTCCTCATTACTTAAACGGTGAGATTTCGGTTTTTGATACATCCAGGGAAAAGGTGGTCAAAACGATCAAATTGGCAGATTCCCCTGATGTTTCAAATCCTAAGGCAAGCCAGGGAATACCGAACACGCTTGAACAATTTGTCATTGCACCTGATGGTAAAACAGCCTGGGTTCCTCACTTGGTAACGAATGTAGATACAAAGATACATTTTGAAGAAACCATTTTCCCTGCTGTCTCTGTCATCGATCTAGAGAAGGATCAAGAAATAGTGGATGAGAGAAAAGAGCTCTTCGAAGAGATCAATGTGCAGGATTCAAAGAATGAAACGATCATTGTGTCCAATCCGTATGATGTTGCGTTCCAAAAAGATGGTTCAAAGGCATACGTCGTTATGTCAGGGAGTGAAGATCTAGTCGTATTCGACTTGAAGCGCGGAGGAAATGCCACCCAGATCCTTAGAAGAATAAAAGGGGACAACCCGCGAGGAGTGGTACTTAGCAAGGATGGTGAAACCTTATTCGTTCATAATGCTATGACCCATGATGTAGCTTCAATCAGTTCAGGGGGATCTTCTACACATTCAAGAGCGAAAATGGAGGGCGGCAATATCCGTTTGATCAAAAACGACCCGCTTGATCCACAGATCCGCAGAGGGAAAACGATCTTTAACAGTGCGAATAGTGATGAGTTTGCCGCGGATATAACAGGGAACAATTGGATGAGCTGTGTATCTTGCCACAGTGATGGTGAAGTCAATGGATTGACCCTGATGGCAGGGAAGGGTCCCCGCAATGTTCCGACCAATACAAGAGCATCTGAAACAGGGGTGTTTCTGTGGGATGGAAGCCGGGATGACTTCACTGACTATCTGTTGACTGTCCAGGATGAAATGGGCGGCATGATGAAATATAAGCCCGGAGAAGAGCTGCCGCCAGAAGTCGAGGCGATGTACGATGATTTATTTGCCTATCTTAAGGATCCATCCTCACTTCCGGTACCGGAAAGCCCTTATAAAGTGGACGGGAAATTGACAAGCTCAGCCAAGGAAGGAAAGGCTTTATTTGAAGGAAAAGCCTCATGTATTTCCTGTCACAGCGGAAATCAATTCACGGATAGCGTAAAAGCAGTTGATGAAGACGGAAATCTCACAACTGACAATACAACCTACCTTCATGATATCGGCACTGCCAACAACCTTGACATTTCTTCGGAAGGAGATGCCAGAGCAGATATGACCAATCCGCGTGATGGAAAAAGCTTTGATACACCAAGTTTGGTTGGGGTATGGGCAACTGCCCCGTATCTTCATGATGGCAGTGCCAAAACGATAGAAGAATCAATCAAGCGTCACCAATATGAAGAGAATTCTGGCCTCAGTGAAATAGAGATTTCAAAGATTGCCGATTATGTAAGGTCTCTTGATTAATTTATGAAAAAAGCTTGCAGGGATAACGTTAACCCTGCAAGCTTTTTTATCTTATTCCTCCTCCTCACCGATCTCGACTTCATTCTCATCCGTATGATAAGACTGAAAACTCGTAATCAGCTTTTCCAAGTGCTCCAGATGCTCATCATATAAAAAGATGGCTGAGAAGATATGAAGCATATGGAAGTTTTGAACATTGTCGTTTTCACTGTTGTTTTGAATTTCAGCAAGCATTCTCTTCAATAGCTCTTTTCGGTGAAGACATACATCCTGATATGCTTCTGAATCCGTCTGAGGATGCATCTTCCCAATGAATTTCAATAATAGCTGTTCATGATAAGTAAGAAGGCAGTCAAGCTGTCCTTTGATGCTGTTCTTCAATTCATCCGGCAATTGAAGGATTTCATTTTCATAACGGTTTATCCGTTTTAGAATATCAAAACTCCTGTTTGCCGATGAAATCATCTGTCTATATATGACCAGCTTTCGGCTTTTTGAGATGGAATTCTTTTTAAAATAATCCCTTTCTTCTTTATAGAGAAGATAAAGCTGGTCCACCTTGATCAATTTTTCTTTCATGCGTTCCAAGTCCTTTTTAAGTAAATGGAACTCAGTGGCATGCCTCATGCTCAATCTGATCCACTTCAGGATCTCTTCGCTTGAATCCGAAATCCGGTGATATAGTTTTGTTTCATATTTTGGCGGCAGAAAGACCAGATTCACGAGAAATGAGGAAAATACCCCAATCATGATCGTTGAAAAACGTATAAATGCAAACTGGATAAATGCCTGATCAGTGACTTCCATAATGGCAATCAAGGTCACTAATGCAAGACCGATCGTATTTTCAAGTTTTAATTTAAGTATGATGGCAATGGCTATGATCGCTGCAAGTCCAACGACGAGCGGATTGCTGCCGAATAAAAGTACGAATAATACAGCTGTCCCGGCACCGATCAGGTTTGCCTGGATTTGTTCGATGATGGATAAATAAGAGCGGTAAATGGTCGGCTGTACAGCAAATATCGCTGCGATCCCTGCAAATACAGGAGACGGCAAACCTAACAATTGTGAAACAAGTAATGCAATGACAATCGCAATTCCCGTTTTAAGGATGCGGGCACCAAGTTTCATGAAAACAGGTCCTTTCTTGAATGACTTTTTGATAAACAATACTGTACTATACAGGCAATTTCAAGCAATATCAATAGGCATTTGAAAATAGTTTTATACAAATTTATTACCTTTTTCGACAGGGGTTAAACGGGGGATTAATCTATAGGGAATGGGAGGGCTTACACAATATTAGGTAATATCCCGCTTAAAATCCGCAGTTGTTTTCCGTGGAAGACTTCGCTTTCCGCGGAGAGTTGGGAGGGGGGGAGTGTTTGTTGTGAGATTTTTTTGGGTATTTTTGGTAAGTGACGGAATTATTCGTAAAACTCGAAGATTTATGGTTGGATTTCAAAGATTTCGGCCTGAAAACGAAAGATTAAGTCGAGGTTTCGAAAGATTAACGGCCAGAATTAAAAGATTACCCAAAAACTATCATACTCGCAGCCTCGAAACAAAGTTTATCCTCCTCAACGTGCCCTATGCGCGTTAGAAAAGCGGAGGCGGTTTGCTCAAGCCCCGACAAGCATAATTAGGGTGGGCGAATTCAGCTGAAATCCATTCACATTATTAAAAGGTTGCAGTAGTATTTTAAAAAAACCTCCATTATTAAATAAAAAATCCCCCGCTTCAATTATGAAGGAGGGATTTTTTTATAATATATTATAGCTGTGCAAATGCTTTATCGACTGCTTCTAGTGTTACGTTGATATCTTCTTCTGTATGTTCAGTCGTCAAGAACCATGCTTCGTATTTAGATGGGGCAAGGTTTATTCCCTGGTTCAGCATGAGTTTGAAGAACTTGGCGAACATTTCTCCGTCTGTCGCTTCTGCTTGCTCGTAGTTTTCGACTTTCTCTTTCGTGAAGTAAAGAGTTAGCGCACCTTTCAACCGGTTGACTGAAATCGGCGTGTTATGTTTTTCGGCTGCAGCCAGGATGCCTTCTTCAAGCTTACGGCCAAGTTCATCCAGTTTCTCGTATACGCCATCTTGTTTAAGAACTTCGAGACAGGCGATTCCAGAAAGGATGGAAGCAGGATTTCCAGCCATCGTACCAGCCTGATAGGCAGGTCCCAGCGGCGCTACCTGTTCCATGATCTCCTGCTTACCGCCGTATGCACCGATAGGAAGGCCACCGCCAATGATTTTGCCAAGCGCGGTCAGGTCAGGTTTGACCTTTAACATGTCCTGAGCGCCGCCGTACATAAAGCGGAAGGCAGTGATCACTTCATCATAAATGACGAGGCTTCCGGCGCTGTGTGCAATTTCATTCACCTGCTCCAGAAATCCTTCTTTCGGTTCAACGATCCCGAAATTACCGACGATCGGCTCAACTAGTACACCCGCAATTTGATCTCCCCATTTTTCCATTGCTTCCTTAAACGGTTCAATGTCATTGAAAGGGACAGTGATTACTTCCTGTGCGATACTTTTCGGGACGCCTGCAGAGTCCGGTGTTCCCAGGGTGGAAGGGCCAGATCCTGCTGCTACAAGCACTAAATCAGAGTGCCCGTGATAACAGCCTGCGAATTTGATGATCTTGTCCTTGCCAGTGTATGCGCGTGCGACACGGATCGTCGTCATGACGGCTTCAGTACCTGAGTTGACGAAACGCACCTTATCCATATATGGCATCGCTTCTTTGATCATTTTGGCAAACTTCACCTCATGGCGGGTAGGGGTTCCATAAAGTACCCCGTTCTCAGCCGCTTTTTTGATTGCTTCTGTAATATGAGGGTGAGCGTGACCAGTGATGATCGGACCGTATGCTGCCAGATAGTCGATGTATTTATTCCCGTCAACATCCCAGAAATATGCGCCTTGCCCCCTTTCCATCGCAACGGGAGAGCCACCTCCTACTGCTTTATAAGAGCGGGATGGGCTGTTTACTCCGCCGACGATATGTTCCAATGCTTCTTTATGTAATGATTCTGATTGAGTGAAATTCATTGGCTTACCTCCTGGATCATTCCTATATGTCTACTTACCTTTTCTATTGTAGTATGCATGAGAGCTTTTTAGCAAATTGAACACAAACCGTTGAAGGACGGACAAAGAATACGGAATGATTGGTAAATACTGAGCGTACATATACAAAGACAAGCCTGGAAAGAGGGATTAGACATGATATATGTGATTGCCTTTATGATCCTTATTTGTATGACCATGAGTTTGAGATCCTTATTTTATCCGTCCAAATGGAAGGTTCAATATGTATCATTTCACCACTTTTTCTTTTTAGGGATGTGCTATGTAACAATTATGCTCGGGTTTGGACTGCTTTTTGCCTTATTGGAGCTTGAGGGTATACAAATACTGGTCGAAAACGGGGAGCCGATTTCCGGAGACTTTTTTGATCATATCTTTACAACGATGTATTTCAGCGGCATTACCCTGTTTTCTGTCGGATATGGGGATGTGACTCCCATAGGGATCGGCAGGGGGATCGCGCTCATTGAATCCTGGCTCGGCTACACGATTCCCGCTGCGTTCGTTGTTAAATCGTTTATGAATTATGAAAAGTAATCCCTTATGATTTGAGTTTTTCCTTCCTATTGGGTACGCTAACGATACAAACAAAATGGAGGGGATCAGCAAATGACAGTTGAAACAGGTCAAAAAGCGCCAGAATTTGAATTGACTGCAAGTAATGGAGAAAAGGTAAAGCTGTCTGATTACAGAGGCAAGCATGTGGTGCTTTATTTTTACCCGAAAGATATGACTCCAGGGTGCACGACTGAAGCGTGTGATTTCAGAGATCAGCATGAAAACTTTGAAAAGCTTGATGCTGTGATCCTTGGAGTGAGTCCTGACCCAGTCGAGAAACATGAAAAGTTCGTGGACAAGCACGGCCTGCCGTTCCTGCTATTGGTGGATGAGGACCATAAAGTGGCTGAAGAGTATGGGGTTTGGAAGCTTAAGAAAAACTTCGGTAAAGAGTATATGGGAATCGAACGTTCCACTTTTATTATTGATAAAGATGGAAACCTGACGAAAGAGTGGAGAAAGGTCAGGGTGAAGGGGCATGTCGAAGAAGCTCTAGAATATATAGAAGAAAATCTTTCGTAAGCCTATTTTCAAGCCTAATTTGTAAAGCATGAGGCTTTTGTCCATTCACATTCAAGGAAGGGACATATAGTAAGAGTAGGGCAACCTCCTCAAATAAGTCAGTCTCATCCGTGTAAAGGGCCGATATTTATCGGTCCTCTTTTTTTATGGGTTAAAGTGAATTATGATAAACTATCTTCAACAGGGATGGGAGGTAAAACAATGAAGGTGGTTGTAACATTTCAGCCAAAGGAAGAGTTCGTGACCGATTTACGCGAACACTTTCCTGAGGTTGAATTTTCGTTTTACAAAAAGATTCATGAAGCTGAACACGCACTACCCCATGCAGAGATCATCGTCACGATGGGCGAGGACTTGACCGACAGACATATAGAACTTTCACAGAGCCTGAAGTGGATTATGGTGACATCTGCGGGACTTGAAAAAATGCCTTTTGAAGCAATCAGGAGGAAAGGGATCCTCGTCACCAATGCAAGGGGAATACATAAGATTCCTATGGCAGAATTCACTTTGGGGTTGATGCTTCAGTATGCCAAACAGCTGAAATCGGTTCTGAAGCAAGAGGAGGAAGGAGTATGGAGCAGAAGACTTCCGACCTCCGAATTGAATGGAGCCTCCCTGCTGGTTTTGGGGGCAGGCGCAATCGGGAGTGAAATAGCACGGTTAGGAAAAGCGTTTAACATGAAGACGGCAGGGGTGAACTCATCTGGAAAAAAAGCGGAACACTTCGACCAAATGTTTACCCTCGGGAATTTTGAAGGATTCCTGCCTCAGGCGGACTATATCGTTGCTGTTCTTCCGAGCACGGAGAAAACAACATATATTCTTCAAACTGAGCATTTTGTGAAGATGAAGGATACAGCCGTATTCATTAATATTGGTCGAGGAGATCTTGTAGAAGAAACAATCCTTCTCGATGCTGCAAGAACCGAGAAGGTTGCTCATATATTTCTTGACGTGTTCGAACAGGAACCACTGCCTGCGGATCATCCATTCTGGCAGGAAAATAGGATTTCAGTAACACCGCATTTATCGAGTATCACAAAAATGTATATGCCGAGAGCACTTGATATTTTTAAAAAGAATCTAATAGCATATAGTAATAAAAGTGAAGAGTTAATAAATGTGATCGACTCAGAGAGGGGATATTAATATGAAGATTTATACGAAGTCAGGAGATAAAGGGACAACTTCACTTGTATACGGTTCACGCGTTTCCAAAAAAGATCAAAGGGTGGAAGCCTATGGAACATGTGATGAAGCGAATTCAATGATCGGTCTCGGGTTAAGCTATTTAAAAGCAGAGTACTTTGATGGGAAGGAACAGTTTGAAGGTTTCTTTCACAAAATCCAGACTGTCCTGTTTCATGTGGGTGCGGAACTTGCTACACCGCCCGGAAAAGAAGTGAAGTGGAAACTTGAAGATACGAATATCAAAGAACTCGAGGAACAGATCGACTTTCTTGATGGAACATTGACTCCTCTAAGTAATTTCATCCTCCCAGGCGGCCATCCTGCCGGCGCTGCGTTACATACTGCCCGTACGATTGTGAGAAGAGCAGAACGTGAAGCGGTAGGAATTGGAGAGGAAGTAAATCCTTTAGTCCTTTCCTATTTGAACAGGCTTTCCGATTTCTTATTTGTAGCGGCACGGTATATTAATCAACAGCTGGGGGAGCAAGAGAGAAACTTACACCAGTAATAGCTGAAAGATTGACAAAAGGCACACGGGATTAGTACACTATTTATAAAGATTATAAAATAATAATTCTTATGAAAAGAGGTGCATGACGATGTCTGAAGAAGGACAATTAAAAGAAGCGATTTCAACATTGAAAGAAACTGGAGTCCGTATCACGCCTCAACGTCATGCGATTTTAGAGTATCTAATTGATTCAATGGCTCATCCTACAGCTGATGACATATATAAAGCACTTGAGGGTAAATTCCCCAATATGAGTGTGGCTACGGTATACAACAACCTACGAGTGTTCCGCGAAGTCGGTCTGGTAAAAGAATTGACTTACGGTGATGCTTCTAGTCGTTTTGACTTTGTAACCACAGATCACTACCATGTCATTTGCGATGGGTGCGGCAAAATCGTAGACTTCCATTATCCCGGATTGGATGAAGTGGAACAATTGGCTTCTCACGTAACGGGATTTAAAGTGAACAATCACCGTATGGAGATTTACGGTACATGTACGGATTGCTCCTCAAAAGAAACTCATTGAAGAATGGTTCTCACAGAGAACCATTCTTTTTTCTATTGCCCTTGTCATCTCCGACCAGTCACGTTAGAAAAAGGGCAAAACAAAAAGACCGCCAACCCGGCAGGTCTTTGTTTGATTTTAACTACTTCTTTTTATTATACTCTTCATTAAATTCTTCGCCCTCTAAGTCAGGGTCCAGAGTCAGCGGTTCATTACAATACATGCACATGTCTACACGGCCCAGGACCTTTGTAACCTTGCCGCAATTCGGACATGTGACCTGGACTGCCTTTGTCGATAACATCCCGATCCAAAAGTAGACGACTGTACTTCCGATAATTCCAAGGAAACCGAGCAGCATAAAGATCGTCATGACCCATGGATGCTCTTTAAAATATATACCTACATACATGATGATAAATCCGATGAAAATCAAGCTTAAAGCAAATGTACGGATTTTATTGATCTTACTGGAATAATTCTTCGCCATGATTGTCCCTCCTAGAAAAATACTATACCATATTTGATGGAGTGAGTGGATAGGAAAACCATTTGTCGAAAAATGACTATATTAAGAGAAGGAAATCCTGTTTCAATGTCGAAATAGTTACCAACCAATGATTGATGTGGAGGAGTTTTTTATGGAAGACATTTTACGCCCGATTTACCAGGAACGTACCAGCCACCCGAATACATTAGGTGTCTTATTAATAGAGCAGAGCAAGAAATCCAGTCCTGTAACAGATACATTCGATATCGTGTTATTTCTTATTGTAAAAGAATCAGAAGATCCGGTATTTGTTAAACACTATACCTATAAAGAGCACAAGGCCGCCTTACATATTGTCACAGAGCAAAAGCTAAAGGAGTGGATCCTGCTCGGTTCCAATCGAAAGGTAATCGATTGGTTGTTCAATGGGAAAGTTTTATTCGATCGCAATGAATACGTACAGAACCTTAAAACCGAACTGAGGGATTTCCCGTTTTATGGCAGGAAAATCAAAATGGGGATGGAATTCGGGAAGTTGATTCGCCGATATATGGATGGAAAAGTATTCTTTGAATCTAAGCATTACCTTGACGCCTATAATCATATCGTCCATTCCCTGCACCATTTGGCAAGGCTTGCTGTCATCGAAAATGGATTTCATCCGGAAGTGACTGTCTGGAATCAGGTGAAGCAAATCGAACCTGAGATTTACAAGTTATATGAAGAACTCGTCACAAGCGAAGAAGAAATCGATAAAAGACTTGAACTATTATTCTTAGCCAGCGAGTTTCTGATCCATTCTAGAACCAAGGTGGCCTCAGAGCATTTGATTAATATACTGGAACAAAAAGAACAGTGGAGTTTTCAGGAGCTTCTTAACCATGAAGAAGCCAAACATTACTCCGTTGATCTTGGCATGCTGATCGAATATTTAACGGATAAAGGCTTCGTTGAAATAGTAGATGTAGAAACAAAAGGGAAAGGTGTATACCACCGGTATTATCGAGCTCCAAAAAAACTATAGTAAAATATCATTTTTTTGTTGACTTCAATTAGGAACCTTGATATATTAGTACATGTCGCTGCTGAACGACAAACGAGTCCGGTCAGTGGCGACAAGAAAAAATAAAAAAGTTGTTGACACCGAGTACATAACTTGATAAGATGAAAAGGTCGCTTCAAACGGAGCGCAACAACAAATTGAACCTTGAAAACTGAACAAAACAAGACAATACGTCAACGTTAATTCTAGATTTACCGCAACGAGTAATCGTTGCAAAAAAGAGCTATTCAAACTTTTATCGGAGAGTTTGATCCTGGCTCAGGACGAACGCTGGCGGCGTGCCTAATACATGCAAGTCGAGCGGATCAAAGGGAGCTTGCTCCCTGAGATCAGCGGCGGACGGGTGAGTAACACGTGGGTAACCTGCCTGTAAGACTGGGATAACTCCGGGAAACCGGGGCTAATACCGGATAACTCAGTTCCTCGCATGAGGGACTGTTGAAAGGTGGCTTTTAGCTACCACTTACAGATGGACCCGCGGCGCATTAGCTAGTTGGTGAGGTAACGGCTCACCAAGGCGACGATGCGTAGCCGACCTGAGAGGGTGATCGGCCACACTGGGACTGAGACACGGCCCAGACTCCTACGGGAGGCAGCAGTAGGGAATCTTCCGCAATGGACGAAAGTCTGACGGAGCAACGCCGCGTGAGTGAAGAAGGTTTTCGGATCGTAAAACTCTGTTGTTAGGGAAGAACAAGTGCCGTTCGAATAGGGCGGCACCTTGACGGTACCTAACCAGAAAGCCACGGCTAACTACGTGCCAGCAGCCGCGGTAATACGTAGGTGGCAAGCGTTGTCCGGAATTATTGGGCGTAAAGCGCGCGCAGGTGGTTTCTTAAGTCTGATGTGAAAGCCCACGGCTCAACCGTGGAGGGTCATTGGAAACTGGGGAACTTGAGTGCAGAAGAGGAAAGTGGAATTCCAAGTGTAGCGGTGAAATGCGTAGATATTTGGAGGAACACCAGTGGCGAAGGCGACTTTCTGGTCTGTAACTGACACTGAGGCGCGAAAGCGTGGGGAGCAAACAGGATTAGATACCCTGGTAGTCCACGCCGTAAACGATGAGTGCTAAGTGTTAGAGGGTTTCCGCCCTTTAGTGCTGCAGCTAACGCATTAAGCACTCCGCCTGGGGAGTACGGTCGCAAGACTGAAACTCAAAGGAATTGACGGGGGCCCGCACAAGCGGTGGAGCATGTGGTTTAATTCGAAGCAACGCGAAGAACCTTACCAGGTCTTGACATCCTCTGACAACCCTAGAGATAGGGCTTTCCCCTTCGGGGGACAGAGTGACAGGTGGTGCATGGTTGTCGTCAGCTCGTGTCGTGAGATGTTGGGTTAAGTCCCGCAACGAGCGCAACCCTTGATCTTAGTTGCCAGCATTCAGTTGGGCACTCTAAGATGACTGCCGGTGACAAACCGGAGGAAGGTGGGGATGACGTCAAATCATCATGCCCCTTATGACCTGGGCTACACACGTGCTACAATGGACGGTACAAAGGGCAGCGAGACCGCGAGGTTTAGCCAATCCCATAAAACCGTTCTCAGTTCGGATTGCAGGCTGCAACTCGCCTGCATGAAGCTGGAATCGCTAGTAATCGCGGATCAGCATGCCGCGGTGAATACGTTCCCGGGCCTTGTACACACCGCCCGTCACACCACGAGAGTTTGTAACACCCGAAGTCGGTGAGGTAACCTTTTGGAGCCAGCCGCCTAAGGTGGGACAGATGATTGGGGTGAAGTCGTAACAAGGTAGCCGTATCGGAAGGTGCGGCTGGATCACCTCCTTTCTAAGGAATATATATGAAACGTTTGACAGTCGAAGTTTTGTTCAGTTTTGATGGTTTAATTACTATCAAAACCTTTTGTCTCTTACGAGACGAAATGAATTTGTTCTTTGAAAACTAGATAAAGATTTATTGATAGTCAAGAAATTACCGAGTATCGCCATTTTAGGTTTTAAACCTTATGTAACAACCAATTCGGTTAAGTTATGAAGGGCGCACGGTGGATGCCTTGGCACTAGGAGCCGATGAAGGACGGGACTAACACCGATATGCTTCGGGGAGCTGTAAGTGAGCTTTGATCCGGAGATTTCCGAATGGGGGAACCCATTGTTCGTAATGGAACAATATCCATATTTGAATACATAGAGTATGGAAGGCAGACCCAGGGAACTGAAACATCTAAGTACCTGGAGGAAGAGAAAGCAAATGCGATTCCCTGAGTAGCGGCGAGCGAAACGGGATGTAGCCCAAACCAAGAGGCTTGCCTCTTGGGGTTGTAGGACACTCTATACGGAGTTACAAAGGAACGGAGTAGACGAAGAAGTCTGGAAAGGCTCGTCAAAGAAGGTAACAACCCTGTAGTTGAAACTTCGTTCCCTCTTGAGTGGATCCTGAGTACGGCGGGACACGTGAAATCCCGTCGGAAGCTGGGAGGACCATCTCCCAAGGCTAAATACTACCTAGTGACCGATAGTGAACCAGTACCGTGAGGGAAAGGTGAAAAGCACCCCGGAAGGGGAGTGAAAGAGAACCTGAAACCGTGTGCCTACAAGTAGTCAGAGCCCGTTAACGGGTGATGGCGTGCCTTTTGTAGAATGAACCGGCGAGTTACGATCCCATGCAAGGTTAAGTCGATGAGACGGAGCCGCAGCGAAAGCGAGTCTGAATAGGGCGAATGAGTATGTGGTCGTAGACCCGAAACCAGGTGATCTACCCATGTCCAGGATGAAGTCCAGGTAACACTGGATGGAGGTCCGAACCCACGCACGTTGAAAAGTGCGGGGATGAGGTGTGGGTAGCGGAGAAATTCCAATCGAACTTGGAGATAGCTGGTTCTCTCCGAAATAGCTTTAGGGCTAGCCTCATGTGTAAGAGTCTTGGAGGTAGAGCACTGTTTGGACTAGGGGCCCTCATCGGGTTACCGAATTCAGACAAACTCCGAATGCCAAAGACTTATCCATGGGAGTCAGACTGCGAGTGATAAGATCCGTAGTCGAAAGGGAAACAGCCCAGACCACCAGCTAAGGTCCCAAAGTATACGTTAAGTGGAAAAGGATGTGGAGTTGCTTAGACAACCAGGATGTTGGCTTAGAAGCAGCCACCATTTAAAGAGTGCGTAATAGCTCACTGGTCGAGTGACTCTGCGCCGAAAATGTACCGGGGCTAAACGTATCACCGAAGCTGTGGATTGACACCTTTTGGTGTCAGTGGTAGGAGAGCGTTCTAAGGACAGTGAAGTCAGACCGTAAGGACTGGTGGAGTGCTTAGAAGTGAGAATGCCGGTATGAGTAGCGAAAGATGGGTGAGAATCCCATCCACCGAATGCCTAAGGTTTCCTGAGGAAGGCTCGTCCGCTCAGGGTTAGTCGGGACCTAAGTCGAGGCCGATAGGCGTAGACGATGGACAACAGGTTGATATTCCTGTACCACCTCTTTTCCGTTTGAGCAATGGGGGGACGCAGGAGGATAGGGTAAGCGCACTGCTGGATATGTGCGTCTAAGCAGTTAGGCTGATGATGAGGCAAATCCCATCATCGCGAAATGAGCTGTGATAGCGAGCGAATTATAGTAGCGAAGTTCCTGATTCCACACTGCCAAGAAAAGCCTCTAGCGAGGAAAAAGGTGCCCGTACCGCAAACCGACACAGGTAGGCGAGGAGAGAATCCTAAGGTGAGCGAGAGAACTCTCGTTAAGGAACTCGGCAAAATGACCCCGTAACTTCGGGAGAAGGGGTGCTCTTTGAGGTGCATAGCCTCGAAGAGCCGCAGTGAATAGGCCCAGGCGACTGTTTAGCAAAAACACAGGTCTCTGCGAAGCCGTAAGGCGAAGTATAGGGGCTGACGCCTGCCCGGTGCTGGAAGGTTAAGAGGAGTGCTTAGCGCAAGCGAAGGTGCGAATCGAAGCCCCAGTAAACGGCGGCCGTAACTATAACGGTCCTAAGGTAGCGAAATTCCTTGTCGGGTAAGTTCCGACCCGCACGAAAGGCGTAACGATCTGGGCACTGTCTCAACGAGAGACTCGGTGAAATTATAGTACCTGTGAAGATGCAGGTTACCCGCGACAGGACGGAAAGACCCCGTGGAGCTTTACTGTAGCCTGATATTGAATTTTGGTACAGCTTGTACAGGATAGGTAGGAGCCTTGGAAGCCGGAGCGCCAGCTTCGGTGGAGGCGTTGGTGGGATACTACCCTGGCTGTATTGAAATTCTAACCCGCGCCCCTTATCGGGGTGGGAGACAGTGTCAGGTGGGCAGTTTGACTGGGGCGGTCGCCTCCTAAAGAGTAACGGAGGCGCCCAAAGGTTCCCTCAGAATGGTTGGAAATCATTCGCAGAGTGTAAAGGCACAAGGGAGCTTGACTGCGAGACCTACAAGTCGAGCAGGGACGAAAGTCGGGCTTAGTGATCCGGTGGTTCCGCATGGAAGGGCCATCGCTCAACGGATAAAAGCTACCCCGGGGATAACAGGCTTATCTCCCCCAAGAGTCCACATCGACGGGGAGGTTTGGCACCTCGATGTCGGCTCATCGCATCCTGGGGCTGTAGTCGGTCCCAAGGGTTGGGCTGTTCGCCCATTAAAGCGGTACGCGAGCTGGGTTCAGAACGTCGTGAGACAGTTCGGTCCCTATCCGTCGTGGGCGCAGGAAATTTGAGAGGAGCTGTCCTTAGTACGAGAGGACCGGGATGGACGCACCGCTGGTGTACCAGTTGTCTTGCCAAAGGCATCGCTGGGTAGCTATGTGCGGAAGGGATAAGTGCTGAAAGCATCTAAGCATGAAGCCCCCCTCGAGATGAGATTTCCCATCACTTTATGTGAGTAAGATCCCTAGAAGATGACTAGGTAGATAGGTCAGAGGTGGAAGCATGGTGACATGTGGAGCTGACTGATACTAATCGATCGAGGACTTAACCACAAAGAGTCATTTTAAATGAACACAACGGCAATACCGGTATTCTTGACATCAATCCTTTATCTAGTTTTCAGGGAATAAATTTCTCTTAAAAAGTACAAAAAAAGTCTTGAAAAATCTTTGAAAGACGATATAATAGTACTTGTCCCTAAAAAAGACATCATAAATTTGTCTGGTGATTATGGCGAAGAGGTCACACCCGTTCCCATGCCGAACACGGAAGTTAAGCTCTTCAGCGCCGATGGTAGTTGGGGGATCTCCCCCTGTGAGAGTAGGACATCGCCAGGCACATCGTTCCGCAGTAGCTCAGTGGTAGAGCTATCGGCTGTTAACCGATCGGTCGCAAGTTCGAATCTTGCCTGCGGAGCCATATGGAGAGCTGTCCGAGTGGTCGAAGGAGCACGATTGGAAATCGTGTAGACGGTCAACGCTGTCTCAAGGGTTCAAATCCCTTGCTCTCCGCCATAACATACTTATATGGCCCGTTGGTCAAGCGGTTAAGACACCGCCCTTTCACGGCGGTAACACGGGTTCGAATCCCGTACGGGTCACCAAAGAAGTTTTTTCGCCTAAGCGAAAAGAACTCACCATACAAATTGGAGGATTAGCTCAGCTGGGAGAGCATCTGCCTTACAAGCAGAGGGTCGGCGGTTCGATCCCGTCATCCTCCACCATAGCTTTTTCACGAAGCATAAAGTAGTGAAAATACCTTTCCTTACTTTAAGGAAAACGCTTTAAGAAGATTTTATATCGTCGCGGGGTGGAGCAGTTCGGTAGCTCGTCGGGCTCATAACCCGAAGGTCGCAGGTTCAAATCCTGTCCCCGCAATACCATTGGTCTGGTAGTTCAGTTGGTTAGAATGCCTGCCTGTCACGCAGGAGGTCGCGGGTTCGAGTCCCGTCCAGACCGCCATTTTATTTGAATAGTTAGAAGTAATAAACAAAAAATACGGCTCAGTAGCTCAGTTGGTAGAGCACGGTGAATAAGCTTCACCGAGTAAACATCAGCGTACAGCTCGAGCAGCAACTTGAATAATCCTTCTGAGAGCTGGACGATGGACAATCGGATACTCAGATTAGGAACGAAAATAATATTATGGCTCAGTAGCTCAGTTGGTAGAGCAATGGACTGAAAATCCATGTGTCGGCGGTTCGATTCCGTCCTGAGCCACCATGTTTTTTTACGAAGCATAGCGGAGTAAAACAAACGTCTTTAATGTTTACCATGTATACAATGATAAGTTTATTAGCCGAAACTTGATCATCATTTTACGTGCCGGTGTAGCTCAACTGGTAGAGCAACTGACTTGTAATCAGTAGGTTGGGGGTTCAAGTCCTCTTGCCGGCACCACTCAACAGATGGAGGGGTAGCGAAGTGG
The DNA here is from genome assembly GCF_052828565.1 of Rossellomorea sp. NS-SX7. Lineage (NCBI taxonomy): Bacteria > Bacillati > Bacillota > Bacilli > Caryophanales > Bacillaceae > Rossellomorea > Rossellomorea sp. NS-SX7. The sequence goes on from NZ_CM128249.1 coordinate 894,008, forward strand.
CTAAACGCGGCGGACTGTAAATCCGCTCCTTCGGGTTCGGCAGTTCGAATCTGCCCCCCTCCACCATGATTTTTTACGAAGCGTCAGCGGAGTAAAATAATCTTCTTTAACCTTTGAGCAGCGAAGCGGAGCATTATGCTTATATGCGAAGAGTAAGAAAAAACAAATTTTCATAGGGGCATAGTTTAACGGTAGAACGAAGGTCTCCAAAACCTTTGGTGTGGGTTCGATTCCTACTGCCCCTGCCAATACGATTATGGCGATTGTGGCGAAGTGGTTAACGCACCGGATTGTGGTTCCGGCATTCGTGGGTTCGATTCCCATCAGTCGCCCCATAATTGTCACACTAACAATATAGTGACATATACTATCAGTGGGCTATAGCCAAGCGGTAAGGCATCGCACTTTGACTGCGACATGCGTTGGTTCGAATCCAGCTAGCCCAGTAGTATTGCGGAAGTAGTTCAGTGGTAGAACACCACCTTGCCAAGGTGGGGGTCGCGGGTTCGAATCCCGTCTTCCGCTCCATTCATATGGCGCCATAGCCAAGTGGTAAGGCAGAGGTCTGCAAAACCTTTATCACCGGTTCAAATCCGGTTGGCGCCTCCATATGAATGCCGGTGTGGCGGAATAGGCAGACGCGCACGACTCAAAATCGTGTTCCTCACGGAGTGCCGGTTCGACCCCGGCCACCGGTACCATTGCGGGTGTAGTTTAATGGTAAAACCTCAGCCTTCCAAGCTGATGTCGTGGGTTCGATTCCCATCACCCGCTCCAATCATACATACTTAAGACTTTCTCTTGATGAGGGAGTCTTTTTTGTTTTTAAGGAAAGGAGCTGAAGGATAATGGTTCGAGGATCATGCTTTGTATCTGAAAAATGGAGTAGATAGATCTTGCTTTAATTGGAATGATTCTAAGTTGTACAATTATCGTGAATTCGGAACAAATAATGAGAAATTGGTGCAATTATTTGGAACCCGGTGCAATTAATGAAACATTGGATCAATTTTTTAGTAATTGGGCCAATTAATTTTGAGGAGTCTCCCTGTTCCGCCCTATACGAGTATCCACGGAAGGAAAAAGCATCAGAACGTCTTCTGACCTCCTCTAAAGGCAATTTTTGAGCCATTTCAACCTCATCCTCAGCTTAATATGCCCCTAAACAATCCTCTTCATAAAACCTGCATCACCAACTAAATAAAACTCCTCTATCAAAATGGGAAGTACCGCAATCACTTCCTCATCTTATTAACTCCTAGAATTTTTCTACAATATTCCTCCTACCATAATACTCAATGTTAAGTGGTTAAAAAATGACAAGATAGAGCCACTCCACCATATAGTCAAAATAGTGCACCTTCTTTGTCAATTTTGTTGACCTATTTAAAATAGCATTCCCTTTATACTATAAGAAAGCGGTTACATAACAAAGGGGTGGTGATGCGTGTGGAACCAAAGATAAAGACTGGACCGGTAAGTACCCAAGCACAGATCAAGGCAGTGTCAAAGAGAAAGTTTAAATATAAGAGCTTATTGACGTACGCTGCCTTTGTAGGACCTGCATTACTCTTCTTCCTAGTGATTCAGATTCTGCCCTTTTTAATGGGAGTCTATTATTCTTTCACTTCCTGGAATGGAGTCAGTTCTGTTGTAGAGTGGGTAGGCTTTGACAATTATAAGCAGATTTTCACGAATGACAAAACGTTCTTTAATTCTTTCATGTTTACGACGAAATTTATGTTTGCTGCTGTTATCATCAGTAATTTAATCGGTTTTGGATTTGCTTTACTATTAAATGCGGCACTCAAAACACGTAATATCCTGAGAACGGTGTTTTTTATTCCGAATGTCATCGGCGGGTTATTATTAGGTTTCATCTGGCAGTTCATCTTTGTTAAAGGATTTGCATCTGTCGGGAATATGACGGATATTGCATTCTTTAAAATGCCATGGCTTGGTGATGAGAAGACGGCATTCTGGGGGATTGTCATCGTATTTGCCTGGCAGATCAGCGGTTATATGATGGTCATCTACGTAGCAGCCTTGCAAGGGGTGGATAACTCCCTATTAGAAGCTGCCAAGATGGACGGTGCATCAAATTGGACGCTGCTGACAAAGATCATTATTCCTTTGATTCTTCCGGCATTCACGATTTGTTTCTTCCTTACGATCTCGATGGCATTCAAGATCTTTGATTTGAATATCTCGTTGACAGGCGGAGGGCCATTCAATTCGACTCAGTCTGTAGCGATTAATATTTACCAGGAAGCATTCCAGAATAACCGTTACGGCCTTGGAACGGCGAAATCTATTTTATTCTTTGTGGTCGTGGCAATCTTTACAACGTTCCAGGTAATGCTGACGAAGAAGAAGGAGGTTGAGGCTTAATGGGCAATCGCTATACGAAGAAGACATTTGTACTTGAAATTATCGGGATTGCACTTGGTCTCATCTTCTTGATTCCTTTTTACTTTGTTTTTATCAATTCTGTAAAGCCGTTTGCAGCCATCCTCATTGATGCTGCAGCATGGCCTGAGCAATTTATGTTTTCGAATTATGCCAAGGTATGGGAGATCATTAACTTCCCAAGGGCATTCTGGAATTCACTTGTCATCACTGTGGCAAGCAATATTGGGTTGGTCATCATCAGTTCGATGGCTGCATGGAAGATGGTCCGGACTCCGGGCAAGTTCAGTAAGATCCTGTTTGTTATTTTTGTATCAGCGATGGTCATTCCGTTTCAGACAGTGATGATCCCTCTGATGAAACTCGGAGGAGCATTGAATCTGACAAATAGCATTCCCGGGCTGATCATCATGTACTTCGGATTTGGAGTACCACTATCCCTGTTCTTATTTCATGGTTTTGTAAAAACAGTGCCTGTTGAAATCGAGGAATCAGCAATGATTGACGGATGCAGCCAGTTTGGCGTGTTTTGGAGAATTGTATTTCCTCTCCTGAAGCCGATCACTGTTACAGTCATCATTTTGAATACTCTTTGGATATGGAATGATTATCTGCTGCCGCTCCTTGTTTTACAGGACTCTGAGCTGCGGACGATTCCACTTGCTGCAAGTTCATTCTTTGCACAGTATACAAAGCAGTGGGATATGGGACTTGCGGCATTGGTGCTTGGCATTGCACCGATCATCGTATTCTTCCTGTTCTTGCAGAAACATATCATTAAAGGGATTGCTTCAGGTTCCATCAAGTAGATATAAAGGTTCTGTCATTCATGCAGGACTTTATATACAATAAAATTATATCCAGGGAGGTCAAACCAATTATGAAACGCATTCTTTTACTTCTTACATCTTTCGTTCTTGTATTTGGTATCATCGCAGGTTGTTCTTCAAAAGAATCGTCATCAGGAGGCGACGGTGATTCCAAGTCAGGTGATGATGTAGTCACTCTTAACTTGTTCCAATTTAAAGTGGAAATTGCTGATCAGCTTCAAGAGATGATCAAGGAATTCGAAGCAGAACATCCAAACATCAAGGTGAAACTTGAAACTGTTGGAGGCGGTGCTGATTACGGTGCTGCACTTAAAGCGAAGTTTGCTTCCGGGGAAGAGCCGGACATCTTCAATAACGGTGGTTTTAAAGAATTAGAACTTTGGCAGGAGAAGTTAGCGGATCTTTCAGGTGAGCCATGGGTGGAGCATGTTCTGCCTATCGGTAAAGTTCCAATGACAGCTGAAGACGGCAAGCTTTATGGTATGCCGGTCAACCTTGAAGGGTACGGATTTGTGTACAATAAAGATCTGTTTGAAAAAGCAGGCATCAAAGAAGCTCCAAAGACAATTGATGAATTGAAAGACGCTTCCAAGAAGCTTGAAAAAGCAGGAATCACTCCATTCTCGGCTGGATACGGAGAATGGTGGGTAATCGGTCAGCATTTACTGAACATTCCTTTCGCTCAGCAGGATGATCCTGAAGCCTTCATCGCAGGATTATACGATGGTTCTGAAAAGATCGTAGGTAATGAAAAGTTCAAGCAGTTCAAGGAAGTACTAGATACTGAGCTTAAATATGCAAATGATAATCCTCTAACAACTGATTACAACACGCAGGTAACGCTTTTCGCTTCTGGTGAAACAGCGATGCTTCAGCAAGGTAACTGGACAGAAAATATGATTACTGAAATCAACCCTGACATGAATATGGGCTTCCTGCCGATTGCATTGAACAATGAAGAAAGTGCAAACAGTCTTCCAGTCGGTGTACCGAATAACTGGGTATTAAACAAAAACTCTGAGCACCTTGAAGAAGCAAAAACATTCTTGAACTGGATGGTTTCCTCTGAAACAGGAAAACGTTATATCACAGAAGAATTTGCGTTCATCCCGGCATTCGATAACATCGAGCCTGCAGGACTTGGTGACCTTGGTACGTCCATTCTTGACTACTCTAAAGAAGAGAAAACAATCCCTTGGACTTGGTTCAAATGGCCGGATGGAGCAAACAAAGAATTTGCTGCTGCCATCCAGGAATATGCTGCAGGAAAAATCGACTATGATACTTTACTGGAGAGATTCCAGCAATCTTGGGATAACTTAAAGTAAAACAGAATAAACGGAAGCATGTCTGAAAAGGCATGCTTTCTGTTTATTCTATAAGTACTTTACGGGAGCTACGACCAGGAGGCTCACGGGTCACCCGCGGAAAGCGAAGTCTTACACGGAAATCAACAGCGGTGTTCAAAGACAAATATTTCATTATTTTGAAAAAACACTTCATGTATGTACAAGCAGGTATTATACTAGGGGTAAGCAAAATGTGGAGGTACCTTTCCTCATGTTAAAGAACAGTATCCGGAATAAGCTGATTGTGCTCCTGATGATTACCACCATTGTCCCTTTTGGCAGCTCCATTGTGATTACATATTTGTACACGAAGAATTCGATAGAAGATCAGGTGGTTGCAGAGAGCAGGAATTTGCTATATCAGGGGAAAATAAATTTAGAGAGTTATATAAATGAATTAAATGATTTGACCCTATCGCTCTATAATAACCCTGATTTTATAAACTACATGAGAAACCCGAGTCAGGGGAATGATTACCTGACGATTGGAATTGTGAAGAACGTTGTGCAAACGATTTTATACACTGCAGACACAATCAATGGGGTGAGGATTTCGTTTGAGGGAGAGGACAGAGTCATCTCAGCTACAAAACGTTCTAATGTCGTTTTTTCAAGTGTAAAGGACGAGACAAATCAAGGAGCCTTCCTTAGAGCCGAGCGCAGTCCATACAATATGTATATTGAACCGACATTTCCCCAGCAGGAGAGTGAAATCAAGCGTTCGAGAAATATCATAACGGTTCACAGGGCATTCAGGAATATCCCTGATGATGAGGTTCTTGCCTACATATCCCTTGAGATATCCCCGGAGAAGATCATTGATTTGAGCAGAAATTTATATACGGCCGAGACAGAAGAGTTTTATCTTCTGACTCCTCAGGGAGATATGATATACAGCTCTGACCTTGATGTTTCGGATGATCAGAATAACCAGAAATGGATCAAACGCATTGTGGAGGGAAAAGAGGTTGCGGGGACGCTTGAATGGAAAGAAGATCAGTTCAATGGAGTGATCATGTATGATCAGCTGCCGGTATCAGCGGGGGGATGGATCCTTGCGAAGCGGGTCAGTTATTCGAACCTTTACGAAAGCGCCTTCAGTGTTGCGAAGATCAACATTCTATTTGGAATCCTTGGATTGACGCTGGTCGTCCTTGCCACACTGTTCGTATCTTTCAAAATCACGTCGCCGATCCGTATCCTTCTAAAGAATATTCAACAAGTGGAAAAAGGGAATATGAATGTACAGTTCCCGTCATTTGGTTCAGATGAAATCGGTTTGCTGGGATTCAGATTTAACCAGATGATCGAACGGATCAATACGTTGATCAATCGTGAATACAAGCTTGAGCTTGAGAATAAGAACAATCAATTAAAAGTCCTGCAGTCACAAATAAACCCTCACTTTCTATACAATGCACTTCAATCCATCGGTACGGTTGCTTTAAAGAATAAAGTGCCGCAAGTATACACCCTCATAACATATCTCTCGAAGATCATGAGGTATGGAATGAATATGGAAGAAGATATGGTGCCGCTGGATAAAGAAATCAATTATACAAAGGCATTCCTTCTTCTGCAAAAGGAGCGATTCGGGGAGAATCTCGATTACACGATAAAAGTGGATGAACAGGTAATGGATGTTTCGGTACCGAAGATGATCCTCCAGCCGATCATTGAAAACTACTTCAAGCATGGTTTCGATATCCGTGATGGGGTCGGCAGAATCGAACTGGTTTGTACGAGTGAAGATGATCATCTCGTCATCACCGTCTGGGACAACGGCGTAGGCGTGACAAAAGAACGATTAGACGAAGTATATGAACATTTCAAAGCTGCTGCTTTAAATAAAATCGGTGATGCCACGAACATTGGATTGAAGAATGTATATGTACGCTTGAAGCTTTATTACGGTGGTAACGCAGCTTTACTCCTTGAAAATCCTGAAGAAGGAGGTTTTAAGGTTACCATGAAGCTGCCAATAAAGATGGAAGGTGAAGCGAATGAAAGCAATCATCATTGACGACGAAAAACATGTGCGCGAAGGGTTACTTTTATTAGCTGAGTGGAATCAATATGGGATTCATACCATCCTAGAGGCAGAGGATGGAGAGCAGGCAAAAAAGCTGATCGAAGAGCACCGGCCGGAAATTATTTTTACGGATATGAGGATGCCGAAGCTTGATGGAATCAGTCTCTTAAAGTGGCTGCATTCTTCCAATATCAAAAGCAAGACAATTGTAGTGAGCGGGTATGATGATTTTGAGTATATGAGAAATGCGATCTTTTATAAAAGCTTTGATTATATCCTTAAGCCGATTGAACCGGATGTCTTGAATGACACATTGGAAAAAGCGGTCAATGAGTGGAAGGAGCAGGCTCGTTCGAGAAAGTACCTGGTGGAAGAAAGCAGAGTAATAAATGAGGTGAGGCCGCTTTATTGGGACCGTCTGTTTTCCAATCTATGCAATGCTGAAATCATTCCGGAAGAAGCGGAAGAGAAGATTGTAAATGAATTTGGTGTTGTATTCAGCAAACTGAAAAAGACTGCTGCACTCATTCCAATCAAGCCAATCGTCATGAAATCATTTCAAGGGGATAAAGACCTTGCCTTCTTTACGTTGACGAATATTTGCAATGAAGTGCTTAGAAAACAAAATGCCGGGGTTTGCTTCAGGAATATCCATAAAGATGAAGAACTCGTCATTCTCTTTTGGAACGATAAGAACGTAACGTTTTTGCTGGATGAACTTTATTCGCTGATTTATCAGTTCAGCAAAATCTGCATCACGATCTCTTTAGGGGAAACGTCATTGAACATGCAGGAAGCTTATGCATCTTCCTTGGAAGTGTATTTGAAGCATGATTTAAGAAAGCAGGATAAGATCATTACTTCCGGTGGACAATCTAAACCCCTTCTGCACCTGCTCGACTATTCAAATGACCTGAAATGGACGATTCGTACGGGGAGTCCTGCAGGAGTGGAATCCTTACTTCAGCAAATCTTTCAGGCTTTGGAAAGCAGGCATACGCTTTCACTGGAGCAAATTGAGATTTGGGAGAATCAATTTGAACTGCTTCGGAATAATTGGTTGAAAGAGTATGAGATTGAGAGTTCATTTTCTTTTTACCGCGGTGTGGATTATTGGAGTGAAGAAGGGGCATTTTCACTGCAAAAATTCAAAGAAGAAAAGAGGAAAGAATTCAATGAACTGGTCGAAACCTTAACAACGAAGAAGTTTCAGAAAGAAAAAAACAATATGCAGGGAATCGAAGAGTATTTGCAGCAGCATTATCAGGAGGATGTCACCCTGCAGGAAATATCAGATACATTTTTCCTGAGCAGAGAATACATTTCAAGGAAATTCAAACAGGAATACAGCCTGACAATCACGGATTATTTAACGAATATCCGGATGGAAAAAGCTATGAAGCTATTAGAAAATCCATATCTCAAAATATATGAAGTAGCATATGGCGTAGGATATGGAAATGAAAAATACTTCAGCAAAGTATTCAAGAAACAAGTCGGGATTTCTCCCAATGAATTCAGGCAGTCACTTTTAAAACATAACTGATGGAGGTCAAATCATGGTAAACGTTACAGTATGGAATGAAAATCGTCATGAACAGAAAAGCGAAAAGGTGCGCGAGGTATATCCTGAAGGAATCCATGGAACGATTGCATCTTTCCTGGGGGAGGAATCCTTCAGCGTCAGAACCGCGACTTTGGATGAAGAACAACACGGGCTGACAGATGAGGTCTTAGATTCAACGGATGTCCTCCTTTGGTGGGGGCACATCGCTCATGATGAGGTCTCGGATGAAGTAGTGGAAAAAGTGAAACAGCGTGTACTTGACGGCATGGGGCTGATCGTCCTCCATTCCGGTCATTTCTCAAAAATCTTCAAAGAGCTGATGGGGACATCCTGTGATTTGAAGTGGCGTGAAGCCGATGAAAAAGAACGTATCTGGATAGTCGATCCGAGTCACCCAATCACTGCAGGTCTGGGGGAATACATCGAACTTGAAAGAGAAGAGATGTATGGGGAGCATTTTGACATACCGGCACCTGATCAATTGGTGATGGTGAGCTGGTTTGAAGGGGGCGAAGTGTTCAGGAGCGGATGTACGTATCAGCGCGGGAACGGGAAGATCTTTTACTTCCGGCCGGGACATGAAACATACCCTACTTATTACAACAGGGAAGTCCAGAAAGTGATTATCAATGCAGTGGAATGGGCAAAGCCGACAGAACGCAACAGACCCGTATACGGGAATGCAAAACCGCTGGAAGAAATTAAAGGAGCTAACTAAAGGAGGAAGTAACATGAGCAAATTAAAAATTGGTGTCATCGGTTGTGGAAGTATCGCCCAGCATCGTCATCTGCCTGAATATGCAAGCAACAAAGACGTGGAGATCGTTGCGGTGTGTGACATAGTGGAAGAACGTGTCAAAAAGACGGCGGAAAAATACGGAGCTGAAGCTTATACAAGCTATAAAGAACTCCTTTCAAATCATGAAGTGGAAGCAGTAAGTGTGTGTACGCCGAATTACTTACATGCGCCGATTTCGATTGCCGCACTGAATGCAGGTAAACATGTACTATGTGAGAAGCCGATGGCGACATCGACTGAAGAAGCGGAGAACATGATTGCAGCAGCTGAAAAAAGCGGCAGGAAACTGATGATTGCTCATAATCAGCGCTTTGTTCCATCCCATCAAAAAGCAAAAGAACTGATCGAAAAAGGTGAAGCCGGCAAGATTTACAGTTTCCGCTCTGCATTCGGTCACGGTGGACCTGAAGGGTGGAGTGCCGATGGTAAAGACAGCTGGTTCTTTAAGAAAGAAGAAGCGTTCATCGGTGCGATGGGAGATCTCGGTGTACATAAGACCGATTTGCTCCGCTATGTGCTTGGCGAAGAGTTCGTCGAAGTGGGGGCATTCGTGGAAACGAGTGCTAAGGAAAATGCCGATGTGGACGATACAGCGGTATGTGTGCTGAAAACAGAAAGCGGGACGATCGGGACCCTTGCAGCGAGCTGGTCTTACGTGTCAAAAGAAGACAACTCAACGATTATTTACGGGGAGAAAGCGATTCTCCGATTGGAGGATGATCCGGTTCATTCGTTGGTTGTTCAATACGCCACCGGTGAAGTGGTCAGATATGAGCTTGGCGGCATCCAGACGAATGAAGACGGCGGCCAGACGAATTCACGTGTGATCGATCAGTTTGTACAGTCCATCCTCGGGGACACGGAACCGCCTGTAAGCGGAAATGAAGGAATGAAGTCCCTGCAAGTTGTATTATCTGCGCTTGAGTCAAATGAAACGAAAACAATCGTAAAACTGTAATCTGAGGTGAATGCAGCATGTCAAAGCTTCGAATGGGGATGATTGGGGTCGGCGGTATCGCCCAAAGCCGTCATATCCCTACTTTTAAAAAACTGTCAGAAACGGTCGCGCTCGAAGCGGTCAGTGATATTAACACATTGACGGCTCAAACCGTGGCCGATGAATTCAATATACCGAGAGTATTCAGCGACTACAGGGACATGTTCGGGCATGTCGATGCCGTCACGATCTGTACCCCGAATAAATTTCATGCTGAAATTACAATAGCGGCCCTTAAAGCGGGTCTCCATGTATTCTGTGAAAAACCGATGGCGATGACGCCTGAAGAATGCCAGGCGATGATCGATGCTGCGGATGAATCGGGAAAAGTACTCGCAATTGCTTATCACTACCGATTCATGAAAGATTCCCGTGCTGCGAAACGATTCATCACAGCTAACGAAATCGGCGAGCCGATCGTTGCAAGGGCAAGGGCAATCCGCAGACGGAAGGTGCCGGGCTGGGGCGTATTCACGAACAAGGATCTGCAGGGAGGGGGAAGTCTCATCGATTACGGCTGCCACTTCCTGGACCTGGCACTCTGGCTGCTCGGGAATCCGAAACCTGTAGAAGTGACTGGGACTGCCTATAACAAGCTGAGCAGAATGCCGGGAGAAGTCAACCAATGGGGAGACTTCGACCGTGAAAACTTTGAGGTCGATGACCATGTGACGGCTTATATCAAGTTTGATAACGGTGCATCGATGCTTTTTGAAACATCCTGGTCCGCCAATGTAAAAAGCGATGAGGAAAGCTTGAGCATATCCGGTGAAACGGGTGGTGTCGATCTATTCCCCCTTCACATCAATCAAATGAAGCATGGAATGCTTTTGAACAGCGAAGCTGACTGGATTCCCGGTGAAGATGATCCCAGTCTTCCACAAGCCGAAAATTTCATCAACAGCTGTCTCGGGCTTGAAGAGCTGATTGTAAAACCGGAAGAAGCCATGGCTGTTTCCGTGATCGTAGATGCGATTTATAAAAGCAGTGAAACACGTAAAAGCATCACATTGAAATAGGAGGAAGCACAGATGAAATTAGGTGTATTTACAGTATTATTTTCTCAGAAGAATCTTGATGAAATGCTTGATTATGTAAAAGAAGCAGGCTTGAATGCGGTCGAAATCGGAACCGGCGGCTATCCGGGAAATGCTCATTGCGATCTCGATGCCCTTTTGGAAAGTGAAGAAAAACGAAATGAATACCTGCAAAAAGTGACTTCGCGCGGCCTTGAAATCAGTGCCTTCAGCTGTCACGGCAACCCAATCTCTCCGGATGCAGCATTTGCTGAAGAATCGCATGCAGCTCTTGAGAAGACGATCAAGCTTGCCGGTTTGATGAACGTGCCTGTTGTAAACTGCTTCTCGGGAACAGCCGGAGATCATGAAGGTGCCAAGCATCCTAACTGGCCGGTCTCGCCTTGGCCGAATGAATACGGGGACATCTTGAAATGGCAATGGGAAGAGAAGTTGATTCCTTATTGGAAAAAGATGGGACAGCTTGCTGAGGAACATGGTGTCAAAATCGGCCTCGAGCTGCACGGAGGGTTCCTTGTCCACACGCCGTACACGCTGTTAAAGCTTCGCGAGGAAACATGTGACGCAATCGGTGCCAACCTCGATCCAAGTCACCTATGGTGGCAGGGCATCGACCCGGTGGCTGCAATCAAGATCCTTGGAAAAGAAAATGCGATCCATCACTTCCATGCAAAGGATACGTATATCGATCAGGATAACGTCAACATGTATGGTTTGACTGATATGCAGCCTTATGGAAACATCCAGACCCGTGCATGGTCGTTCCGTTCGGTCGGATGCGGTCACAGCCTTCAGGAATGGTCCGACATGATGAGTGCGCTGCGTACTTTCGGCTACGATTATGTGGTGAGTATTGAACATGAAGATCCAATCATGTCGATCGAGGAAGGATTCGGGCGTGCAGTCAAGAATCTAAAATCGATCCTGATCGAGGAACAGCCTTCGGATATGTGGTGGGTGTAGAAGTATATATTTTGGAGAGTGGGGCCCCGGCTTAGGTTTGGGGCTTTTTATTGTGCAGGGATGGAAGGGAGGTTTTTTTGTGGCGTTGGAATGAGGGGCGGGTCTTCAATGGTATTTACATAATTTGGTAAGTGACGGAATTATTTCGATTTCTCAAAGATTATTGGTGAATTCTCGAAGATTAAGGCCCAAATTCGAAAGAATAACAGCCTTTTTTCGAAGATTAATTGGTAAAATTAAAAGATACACGATTTAATCAGCACCTAATGCTCAATAATATATGATATAGGTCATCATAAAAGCCGTTAACCCTACGACATTTATCTAAATGACGCTTCCAGCAGCGTAAATACAACTCACCCATAAAAAATAACCCGAAACCCATCATTATGGGATCCGGGTTAAACATGATATTCTATTTCTGTATGGGATCCGGGTTAAACATGATATTCTATTTCTGTATGGGATCCGGGTTAAGCATGATTCTATTTCTGCAAAACTCAGTCCCAATTCATCCTCCAACCACTTCATAACTACCTTCTCCACCATGGATCCCGATAAACATATCCATCAGAGATTTCGTCAGCTTCTCACCTTCTGCAGCAGGGAGGGAAGGCTTCATGAAAATGATTTGTACAGCGTTGCTCGTTCCATTTCCCACAGGGGCACGGTTGGAATCGACGAAGGGACTGCCGAAAGGACCTTCCTCATCGGCTGCAATGATCAAATTCTCCAATGAGTTTTCCCTTCCGTTCAGTCCGGTGTAAGTTTCTCCCGAATGCCCGATCCTCAACTCGATATCATTCCCTTTGAGCTGATCCAGATCATAGATGCCGATCGGCACCTCATATTGTAAAGAGAAGAAGTTATTCAGATCGATTGCCGAGTTGATGGTGGAAAGATAATTCTGCTTTTTCACGCGACGGTAAAGGGCTTCAGCCGAATGACGGTAGCGGTTCGGGTCTTTACCGGTTTTCTTGAATACTTCCCGCCACTCTCTCACCCCAGAGATGTCCGTCACATTTTTTTCCTGAAGATCGAAGAAGATGGACTCCTGAAATAACTGAAGCCTGCCTTTCAGCATTTGAGGGGATTCCCCCACTTCGATATCATGGTAATGAATAACGCCGATCTTAAAGTCGGGAATCATTGAAGTAATTGAAGAATTGATTGTCATTTCCATTATTTTTCCTCCACATTTCGTTTGAAATAGTTTATCATAATACTCGGTTGTAATCATTTTTAACGTATTCAAGAGTTAGTATATAGATGGAAAGGAGGCGGCTGCTTTGGATTTTGATCAATTGAAAAAGGATATCATCGACTACAGTAAAGAAATCGGAATTGATAAAATCGGCTTTACAACAGCCGATACATTCTCCGAAATGAAAAACAGGCTTCTTCGCCAGGAGATGCTTGGATATCAATCAGGTTTTGAAGAAAAGGACATCGAGAAACGGGTCGATCCCTCTCTGATATTCGACGGGCCAAAATCGATCATCGCCATTGCCCTTGCCTACCCATCCAGAATGAAGGATGCCCCGCAAAGCAAACGGGGTGAAAGACGGGGCATTTTCTGCAGGGCTTCATGGGGGACCGATTATCATGATGTGCTGCGGGATCGTCTTGTTAAATTAGAGGAATATATTGTTTCACGTATTCCACAGGCACGTTTTAAATCGATGGTGGACACAGGTGAACTTGTTGACCGTGCGGTTGCTGAGCGTGCGGGCATCGGCTGGAGCGGTAAAAATTGTTCCATCATCACTCCTGAGTTTGGTTCATATGTGTATCTGGGTGAAATGGTGACAAACCTGCCATTTGAACCTGACGAACCGATGGAGGATCAATGCGGGACATGCAATAAATGCGTGGACGTCTGCCCGACCGGTGCATTGATTGATGGAGGCCAACTGGATGCGCAGAAATGCATTGCATTTTTGACACAGACAAAAGGTTTCCTCGCCGATGAGTACCGGGTGAAGCTCGGAAATCGTTTATACGGATGTGATACGTGTCAAACAGTCTGTCCTGAAAATAAAGGGAAGGACTTTCATTTTCATGAAGAAATGGAGCCTGACCCGGAAATTGCAAAGCCATTGCTGAAACCGCTCCTCACGATCAGCAACCGGGAATTTAAGGAGAAGTATGGGCATGTATCTGGTTCATGGAGAGGCAAAAAGCCCATTCAGCGGAATGCAATCATAGCACTCGCTCATTACAAGGACGAGACAGCGATTGAAGATCTGATTGAAGTAATGGAAAACGATGTGCGGCCAGTGATTCGGGGGACTTCTGCCTGGGCACTGGGAAAAATCGGTGGCAGCGAAGCAGAAAAAGCATTATTGAAACAGAAAACAATTGAAAAAGACGAAGACGTGCTCAATGAAATCGAGAAAGGTCTTCGGCTGCTGGCTGCAGACGCGGGATAAGGATAAATCCATTTTGTATTGGATTTATCCTTTTTTGTTGTGAACAGAGTGTTTCCCTCATAGACATGAAAAGAGGAGGGAAGGCGATGATCAGAAAACTTCTGATGGATCATATCAATCATGTGATCAGTGAATATACAACCCGGGGTCAGACCCGCTTTCAGCATGACAAAGTAAAAAGGAAAAAAGAATCCTGTGAGAAGCGGCATGCCGAAATCGTCAAAGTGGAAGCGGCCGGAAAAGTGAATGATATACAGAAGATGCCCGATGATACCCAGGCAGTCCTCTATGATGTTCATTATAAATACTTAGTGAAACAAGGCTCGTTTCTATATTTAGAAGAAGAAGTTGAAAATCGGAGAGCGGTCTATTATGACGGCAGACTATATAACGATGGTGAAATTCCTTCTGTAGTTGACGCCACAAGCACGAAGGTAGAGTATTCTAACGGAAGCAGTGAGGAAAGGCTTTCGTATCGATATGATAGATTGAAGGCTGTTCAATACGCAGAGAAATGGTGGAACACGTTCAACCCTGCATATCGGAAGTTTGAGAATGACTGCACGAATTATATTTCACAGTGCCTTCATGCAGGGAATGCGCCGATGAGAGGATTCCCATCACAGGGGCAGGGCTGGTGGATGCAGAATAACAGCTGGAGCTATAGCTGGACGGTAGCGAATGCCATGAGGCTGCATCTTCCTGCGTCAACCGTCGGACTTCGTGCAAGAGAAGTGGAAGGTCCGCATAAGCTGAAGCTGGGTGATGTCATTTGCTATGATTTCGAAGGGGACGGCCGCTTCGACCATACGACGATTGTGACAGGAATAGATGCTGATGGGATGCCTTTGGTGAATGCACACACCTTCAACAGCAGGATGAGATATTGGAAGTATGAAGACTCGACTGCCTATACCCCGAATATAAAGTATAAGTTTTATACGGTTGTTGATGATCGATAAGTATTGTCCTCTCATAGATAAATGGTATAATGTCACATAGAGTTTTATGAATGAGGTGACATACATGGGAGTACATGTTGTATTATATCAACCAGAAATTCCAGCAAATACAGGAAATATTGCGAGGACGTGTGCAGCGACTGATACGACCCTGCATTTGATCCGTCCACTGGGTTTTTCCACGGACGATAAAATGCTGAAGAGGGCAGGTCTTGACTATTGGCAGTTTGTTAACATCGTGTATTATGATTCACTCGATGAATTCTTTGAGAAAAACGAAGGCGGAGAATTTTTCTACCTGACTAAATACGGAAAAACTCCGCATTCACATTTTGATTACAGCGTAGAGGAGAAAGACTATTACTTTATATTCGGCAGGGAAACAACAGGTCTGCCGGATGATGTGATCCAAAATAATCTGGACCGAGCACTTCGGATCCCGATGAATGAGAATGTCCGTTCATTGAACCTTTCCAATACGGCAGCCATTTTAATCTACGAAGCGCTCAGACAGCGTAACTATCCAGGGCTTCATCGAGAATTGCCGAAGTAATAAAGAAGGAATGAGAATCATATGATTTTCATTCCTTTTTTCATTTGGCTTATACTATAGGAAAAGCGAATGAAAAGGAGAAATACATAATGAACCAGACGATTGAAACCATCTTGAATCACCGTTCAATTCGAAATTTTAAAAACGAACCATTGACTGGCGAACAGATTCGTACCATTGTTCAAAGTGCACAGGCAGCAAGTACTTCGAGTTATATCCAGGCGTACACCATCATCGGAGTGAAGGATCCCGTTAAAAAGAAAAAACTTGCCGAATTAGCGGGGAATCAAAACTATGTTGAAGAAAATGGACACTTCTTCGTGTTCTGCGCTGACTTGCATCGTCACGAGAATATTGGTAAATGGGAGAACGCTGATGTGATTCCTTCTTTGGAAAGCACGGAAAAATTCATGGTCGCACTCATCGATGCTTCATTGGCAGCCCAGAACGCTTCGATTGCAGCCGAATCAATGGGGATGGGCATCTGCTACATAGGAGGAATCAGGAACGACTTGGAAGCAGTGAGTGAAGTCCTCCAACTTCCGCATCGCGTCATTCCGTTATTCGGACTGGCTGTGGGATATCCGGAAGCTGATACAGACGTCAAACCGCGACTTCCGCTGAATGCCGTGTATCATGAGGATGCCTATATGTCTGATGAAGCAGGGATGAAGGCGGAATTGGACCACTATGATGAAACGATTTCTGCCTACTATCATGAGCGTACAGGCGGCAAACGATCCGACCGCTGGACTGAACAGATGGCGAAAATGCTGTCCGGGAAGAAGAGGATGTATATGAAGGAATTTGTTGAGGGGCGTGGGTTTGATAAGCGGTAATCTGTGATTCAGGGTTGTGGACTCCGCCGGTACTTTAGCTGAGGGATGTCTTCTGAAAAGGGGTTTTGATAATAAAAAGTTGTTTTTGATAATAAAATGGTCTTTTTTGATAATATATCTAGATTTTTAATAATAAACAGTCCCTTTTTGATAATATATCAAGTTTAACCCGGTTCGTTGTAACTAAAATGTATGTTTTATCATTAATTCTTGCTGTTTAAGTGGAAAAAAGCCAAAACACCCCGGAAAGCAATTGCTTTCCGGGGTGTTTTCGCAACTATTAGTTTGAACCTGGCTTGTCGTTATATCCAGCAGTGAAGATTGCTGTCAAGAACGCCGCAGTAACACCTAAAATCATGATAGTACCCATAGTTGGTAACCTCCAGTTTCATATTCCACAGTCTGTCTTTAGTATAGCCTATTTTATCAAAGTTGTGAATGAAAGCGGAATAATTTTGTGACAAATTCATTAACTTCCATTGCGGATGTCATCCATATGGGCTGATGCAGCCTGCAATAGATGGGAGGAACCAGGTGTAAA
Source organism: Rossellomorea sp. NS-SX7 (assembly GCF_052828565.1). Taxonomy (NCBI): domain Bacteria; kingdom Bacillati; phylum Bacillota; class Bacilli; order Caryophanales; family Bacillaceae; genus Rossellomorea; species Rossellomorea sp. NS-SX7. The sequence goes on from NZ_CM128249.1 coordinate 911,318, forward strand.
TCCAGACGTCATGTTTAAGGAAAAACGAACGAAATACATCTTCTTAACATGTTAGAGTGAACAAGCGCATAGAGTATATTAATCGTCTCTCATTAAGCGACAGGGGGAGGTCCATATGGATATTTTAAAAAAAGTTGAACATTACCGCGAAGAAGAAGTAAAACTGAAATGGGAAGGGACGTTTGCTCAGTATCTTGAGTTATTGAAGGAGAAGCCTTGGATTGGTCAGTCGGCTCACTCTAGAGTCTATAATATGATCAAGGATGCTGGAGTCGAAGAAGTAGATGGGAAACGACGATATAAATTCTTCAGCAATCAATTATTTGGCTTGGAAGAGGCGCTTGAAAGACTTGTGGAAGAGTATTTTCATCCTGCTGCTAAACGATTAGACGTGAGAAAGAGAATCCTTTTGTTGATGGGGCCGGTCAGTGGAGGTAAATCGACGCTTGTGGCCATGCTGAAACGCGGTTTGGAACAGTATTCACGCACAGATCGTGGAGCCATTTTTGCCATAAAAGGCTGTCCGATGCATGAGGATCCGCTTCATTTGATTCCACAGCATTTGCGTGAGGATTTCCATCAGGAATACGGAATCCGGATTGAAGGAAATCTTTCACCGTTAACGACGATGAGGCTTGAAAAAGAGTACCAGGGCAGAATTGAAGATGTCCAGGTAGAAAGAGTCTTTTTCTCAGAAGATAAACGTGTCGGAATCGGAACATTCAGTCCATCCGATCCGAAGTCACAGGATATTGCGGATTTGACGGGAAGCATCGACTTCTCGACGATCGCCGAATATGGTTCGGAATCCGATCCTCGTGCTTACCGTTTTGACGGCGAGCTGAACAAAGCGAACCGCGGCTTGATGGAATTCCAGGAGATGCTGAAATGTGATGAGAAGTTCTTATGGCATTTATTATCTCTCACGCAGGAAGGAAATTTCAAAGCCGGACGATTTGCGCTGATCTCGGCAGATGAGTTGATTGTAGCGCATACGAATGAAACGGAGTACCGCTCTTTTATTTCCAATAAGAAAAATGAGGCATTGCACTCGCGTATTATCGTAATGCCGGTTCCATATAATCTGAAAGTGACACAGGAAGAGAAGATTTATGAAAAGATGATCGGGGAAAGTGATGTATCCAATGTGCATGTTGCGCCTCATACACTGCGTGTCGCAGCGATGTTCACCATCTTGACCCGTATGAAAGAACCGAAGCGGGGCGACATCGATCTGATCAAGAAGATGCGCCTGTATGACGGAGAAAGTGTGGAAGGCTTCAACTCAGCCGATGTGGATGAAATGAAGAAAGAGTACCAGGATGAGGGGATGAGCGGTATCGATCCGCGTTATGTGATTAATCGGATTTCATCTACGATCATTCGTAAAGAGATACCGACCATTAACGCGCTTGATGTTCTCAGGGCCCTTAAGGAAGGACTCGACCAGCATCCATCGATCACAAATGAGCTGCGCGAAAGATATTTGAATTTCATTTCGCTTGCCCGTAAAGAATATGATGATATCGCGAAAAAAGAAGTCCAAAAAGCCTTTGTGTATTCATACGAAGAGTCGGCTAAGACGCTTATGGATAATTATCTGGATAATGTAGAAGCCTATTGCAACAAAGCAAAACTGCATGATCCATTGACAGGTGAAGAAATCAATCCTGATGAAAAACTGATGCGCTCGATTGAAGAACAGATCGGCATTTCTGAAAATGCCAAGAAAGCTTTTCGTGAAGAGATTCTTATCCGTATTTCCGCTTATGCCCGTAAAGGGAAGAGGTTTGATTACAACTCTCATGACCGCCTTCGTGAAGCGATCCAGAAGAAGCTGTTTGCCGACCTGAAGGATGTTGTAAAGATCACGACATCTACAAAAACGCCGGATGAACAACAGCTTAAGAAGGTCAACGAAGTAGTAGCCCGCCTTATTGATGAGCATGGTTATAATTCTACTTCTGCAAATGAACTGCTGCGTTATGTAGGAAGCTTGTTGAATCGTTAATAGGTCGATGCCAAGAACGGGATGTGATACACATTCCGTTCTTTTTACGGTTTACTAATGGGAAGAGAGGGGAAATGTAATAGTAATAAAAAGAGGTGATGACATGATGAAAAAGAAACATGACCCTGATAAAAACGTTGAACTGGATAAAAACTATGAGCCTGAAAATGGCTCGATGGCACACGATATGGAAGAGATGGAGCAGCTCGGAAAGCAGATGGACAGGCTCCGTACGAATGAGGAATTGAAAGAAGATAAAAAGCAGCCTGATCCCGTTCAATATAAAGAAAGGGATAAAAAATGAAAATATTGACGGAAAAATCAGAATATAATACTCTATAGATAGAGAGAGCCGGGCCCATATCTCATATGAAAGTGGGTGAAGGGGATGTCTTCTAAATCTCAGCCTCGAGAAGAAGCAGAACCTTTTAACGGAAGCATGGCCTCCAATATGGAGGAATTGGTCAAGCTAGGCAAGCAAATGGATAAGCTGCGTTCCAGCGGAGAATTAAAGAACCACAATCGTGTCCAAGATCCGGCTCAATATGAGGAAGAGTAGTAATCAGGTGAATTCACCTGGTTTTTTTTTGCTCTGTTTGATTATGAATCATCTATTGCTGCCGGTGAAAAATAGCAGGAATCACCAGGGGGAATCAACTGCTGGTAAAAAACACAGCCTGAGTAGAAGTCCCTGGCAGATTTATAGACCAATAAATAGTAAAAACAATCAGATTCACAAATATGTCATACAGATTCTTCTGCCAAACTTACATATTGTCATGCATATCTGTATACATATCATAGTATTCATTTCACGAAAAAAAACAGGCTCGTCCAATTTTAAAAAGAACGTTTAATTGTCGAAATTATTTGTAAATTTATCAATACTTCTGCATAGGATAGAGTAATCCCCGATTCATTCCTTTTAGGGGGAAGACAGTAGATTAGGCAGTCAACATAGTGTATGCAGCTTAGAGGAAAAGTGTGAAATAATTTAAGGAGGGGAATAGTTTGAGTCAAATCGATAATCATCAGTTTGTCATTTCCAAGGAAGATTGGGCCCTCCACCGCAAAGGTCACGATGATCAGCAAAGACATCAAGAGAAAGTACAGGATGCGATAAGAAATAATTTACCTGATCTGATCACTGAAGAAAACATCATTATGTCCAATGGCCGTGATGTCGTCAAAATCCCGATTCGCTCTTTAGATGAATATAAAATCCGATACAACTATGATAAAAATAAACATGCAGGGCAAGGAGACGGCGACAGTCAAGTTGGAGATGTAATTGCGAGAGATGGCTCTCAACAGCAGAAAGGTCCCGGAAAAGGTCAAGGAGCAGGAGATAAAGCAGGCGAAGATTATTATGAAGCAGAAGTGTCTCTCATGGAAATTGAAGAGGCATTATTTAGTCAGTTGGAACTTCCGAACCTGAGAAAGAAAGAGCAGGATGTCCAAACAGTGGAACACATTGAATTCAATGATATTCGTAAAACGGGACTTATGGGAAATATCGATAAGAAGAAAACGATGATGTCTGCATTTAAGAGGAATGCCATGAAAGGAGCACCGAGCTTTCATCCGATCATATCTGAAGATCTGAAGTTCAGAACGTGGAACGAAGTATTAAAGCCTGAATCCAAAGCCGTCGTGTTAGCGATGATGGATACAAGCGGAAGTATGGGTGTATGGGAGAAGTATATGGCAAGAAGCTTCTTCTTCTGGATGACACGGTTCTTAAGAACTAAATATGAGACTGTTGAAATTGAATTCATCGCTCACCATACTGAAGCAAAAGTCGTTTCGGAAGAACATTTCTTCTCAAAGGGAGAGAGCGGAGGGACGATTTGTTCATCTGCTTATCGTAAAGCGCTCGAATTGATTGATGAGAAATACAATCCGACACGATACAATATTTACCCGTTCCATTTCTCTGACGGTGACAATTTAACGTCAGACAATGTACGCTGTGTTAAGCTTGTTGAAGAATTAATGAAGGTATCCAGCATGTTTGGATACGGTGAAGTAAACCAGTATAACCGTCACTCAACCCTCATGTCCGCTTATAAAAACATCAAGAATGAAGACTTCCGTTACTATATCCTCAAGCAAAAAGCCGATGTATTCCATGCCATGAGAAGCTTCTTCAAGAAAGAAGAAGAAAAAGCATATGCGTGATAAAAACCAGCCGATCAAGGCTGGTTTTTTCTGTTTTTCCGAAATGTGCCATTACCATTAAAAAATAGTACGCTTTCAAAGAGGTTTGGTGCTAAAATAAAGAGACATGTGTTTCTTAAAAAATATTTGCTGTTTTCTAAACGATCGTTGTCTTCGCACGTTGTTTAACAAGTCTGGATGGAGCGGGTGCACGTGCTTTTTTCGAACTCAAGCTTACACTTTCTTTAAAGGGTATCTTGAGTTAATACAACAACGTTTTCGAACAGCGCCTAAATAATTTGATATGGTGAGGTTTAGAATGACACACGAATCTACGCAAATACTTGAACTGAAAGAGGAAATTGCTCAACTAAAAAAACAACTGGCAGAGTCTGAGGAATTAATTAAAGATATCTCAGCACCGATCATCCCTTCCATCGTTCCTGAAACCATTCTTGTCCCGATAACAGGCCGGCTTTCTCCTGAGCGTTTCGAGATGATCATCACCAGAATCCTGAATGTTTCTTATCAAGAAGACATCCATACTATCATCATAGATTTCTCGGCCATTTCAGAAAAAGAAATCTGTGAATTGGACGTATTCGGCACATATATCGATAATATGGCAAAAGCCATTTCATTGATGGGGGTAGAAGTTATCTTTGTCGGTTTTACGCCTTCTCTTACGCAGATCATCGTCCATTCTGGTTTACAGCAGATCTTGGAAGTGAAAAGCTTCCTTACATTCAGAACCGCTCTTCAATATTTAATGCAGCAAAGAGGGATACAGTTTCAGAATATCCAAGAATAATAGACCAGCCTTAATGGGTTGGTTTTTTTTATTGGGTTTTGATAATTCTTGCAAACTTGAATGCCAGCTGATCTTTTTTATAAAGGAATCCCCGCCTGAAAAGGCGAATATATGAAGAGGGAAATGAATGAAGAAAGAGGGGGTATTGGCATTATGGAATATATCTACATACTGAAACTGATTCCGAGATTACATAAAGAAGAAAATTGGACTGGGGAAGATGAAAAGGTCGTTGCAGACCATTTTAAGAGGTTGAAGGAATATAGGGATCGCGGTGTGGTGATCTTGGCGGGAAGAACATTGAATGAAGAAGAAAATGCATTTGGAATCGTCGTATTCCAAGCGGAAAACGAAGCTGCAGCAGAGGAATTCATGAGGGAAGATCCGTCTGTTAAGGAAGGTATCATGACGGCGGAGCTATTTCCATACCGAGTAGCTTTGTTGAAGGAATCATAGTAGATAAGGAGAATAATTGATGGAAAAATGGATAGAAAACCTGTTTAATGACGCGCTCCTGGAAACAGCGGCAAAGAGATTCGGTTGTGACGCTTCCCGTGCAAAGAAGCTTGGAGATTTTGAAAACTACGTATATGAAGTGTATAAGGAAGAGGCACCATACATATTAAGGTTGACCCATAGTTCACACCGTTCTAAAAAAGATGTCGAAGCCGAACTCAGGTGGGTGAATTATCTGCATGAGAATGGGGTGAACGTGTCGCTGGTGAACCAATCAGAGGACGGGAGACTGGTTGAGGTATTGGAAGCGGGAGACACCTGCTTTTATGTGTGCTTATTTGATAAAGCTCCCGGTAAGCCCGTGAGCATTAAGGATGATCTTTTTGATGAAGAACTGTTTAAAAAATGGGGAAAGATCACCGGCAACATGCATCGGGTCACAAAGGATTATAAAGCTTCAGAATATGTAAGGGAACGCTGGGATGAAGATGATATCATGCAGTATTCCAAATATCTGCCCTCAGATGATGCGGTCATTATCGAAAAAGCAGAGCGAAATAAAAAGAAGCTTCAGGCACTTGAGGAGTCTGCTGAACACTTCGGAGTTATCCACTCTGATATTCATCCAGGCAACTTTTTTTATCATGATGGGGAAATTCATGTGTTTGATTTTGATGACAGCATGCAGTTTTTCTTCTTGAGTGATATTGCGATTCCACTTTATTATTCTGTGTGGTGGAAGCTCGGAAAGGAAAAGCTCGAGGTACGTTCTGCATTTGGAGAAACCTTTTTATCGGCGTTTTTGAGTGGATATTTGGAGGAATATCCGCTGGAAGAGAACTGGATTGATCATATGCCTTCATTTTTATTATTAAGGGATCTGACTCTTTATACGGTTTTCCACAAAAAATGGGATTTGAACAATTTATCTGAGGTCGAAGAGTCGTTACTCACAGGTTTGAAAGAAAGGCTGATGAGCGATGAACCTATCGTCAGTCTTGATTACAAGGCGATTCTAAGGGATGTAAAAGGTTAAAGAACAGATAGGTGAATGAGGACCCTGGCGAAGCTTGCGCTCAGCAGGGTCTTTTTTACGGGGTTGAAAAAGTTTGATATGATTCTAAAGATGATAGTCAAAGACAGAGGTGAACCATTATGGGGAAAACGATTGGATTTATTGGATGCGGAAATATGGCACAGGCCATTTTAGGCGGAATACTGAAGGCAGGGATTGTGGATAAACATGCAGTCATGACCAGCGCAAAATCAGAAGCAACACGAAAGAAAGTGGCAGAAGAATTTCATGTTGAATGTACAAGCGATAACTTGGCTGTTGCCGCATTCTCGGATATTCTGTTCCTTTCCATTAAACCGGATCAGTATAAACAGATCATTTCAGAAGTGAAAGATAGAGTGAAAGAAGATGTGATTGTCGTGACGATTGCTGCCGGAATCACGCTGGAATGGATGGAAGCTCAATTTGGTAAAAGGATAAAGCTCGTCCGCACGATGCCGAATACACCTTCATTGGTGGGGGAAGGCATGACGGCGTACTGTGTCAATCAACACTTAACAGATGAGGAATTGGAAGAGGCTTCAGTCATCCTCGGCAGCTTCGGTAAAGCACAACAGGTGGAAGAAAGCCTGATGGATGCGATCCCTGCAGTGAGCGGGTCTTCTCCTGCCTATGTGTTCATGTTCATTGAAGCACTCGCAGACGGAGCTGTGCTTCAGGGGGTACCAAGAAACCAGGCTTATGAAATGGCGGCTCAAGCTGTACTGGGTGCCGCCAAAATGGTACTCGACACAGGTAAGCACCCAGGAGAACTGAAAGACGCTGTCTGCTCTCCGGGAGGTGCCACCATCGAAGCAGTGGCAGCGCTTGAAAAAAATGGATTTAAAGGTACCATCTTAACGGCCATGGAAGCCTGCGGGAGAAAAACGAAATCATTGGGAAAATAAAACATATTAAAGGCCTGTCACTTCATCGCTTTAAACCGATGAGGGACGGGCCTTTTTGTGAATAGAAAGGTTAAGTTCTACCTTGGGAATTGTCCAGCTCCGGCGGCTAGCCCCTCGAGGTCATAAGCTAAATGGGCCAAGAAGGCAAAAAGCGCCTTCCCGTCCCATTCATCTTATGCTTGTCGGGGCTGAACGAGCCGCCTCCGCTTTCTTATTTCGTTCGGAATTCCGCTGTGAGTGAAGCCGTTACGCCGATTTGTCCGGGCTGAAGGGTTGTGCTCTCTTCGGCTGCTTTGACAAAGGCAGTCGGAGCATACGGTATCACAGCAGTACCGGAATGTTCAGTAATGGATTTGGGATACGGGTTCAATTGCTGACCGGATTGATTAGAAAGGGTGAGAGCTTTTTCATATGAATTTTGATAAGCAGCAGCAAGGGCCTGTTGGTAGGTCTTTGCAGGGTCGGAATTGACAAATTGAATATTCTCGACACGATTTGCTCCGCTCTTTACGGCATCATCAATGATTTTTCCCAGAGAGTCAATGTCGTTCACAGTAACCCGGAAAACATGCCTTACCTCATAACCGGTAAAGACCTGCTTTCCGTCTTCATAATTATATTGAGGAAAGATTTGATAAGTGGACGTTTGGATGTCCTTTTTCGGAATATCATTCTTCATCAGTGATTGCACAACTTTGTTTGAAATCTGGCGGTTCTGACTCTGGGCTTCTTCAAGATCTTCATTCTTTGTAACGACGCCAATAGACACAATTGCCTGATCCGGATCTACGTAGAGTGTTTGTTCCCCGGTAACCTTGATCGTTCCGCTCCGGACTTCTGTTGTTCGAATATATGATGGGTACGAATACATATTCATCGCCTATACACATGTAAAGGATCGGATCTTATCTAAATCAATGCCGAAATATACCCATCTCCAGCCGATCCATCTCCAGCCGGCAATCGAACGGCGGCCAATGAATGTTGGATAGAACCAAAACGAATCCCTTCTCAGCCAAATATAAGTGTAACGGAACATGCAGCGTCTGATGGCACCAGGGTCTACTGCGAAGGTGCTCGGTCCCCCCGGTCCAGCTTGCATGGGTGCCATTTGAGGTGTATAGTTCGGCGGCGGCCCAGGCGGCTGCTGACTACCGGAGCCTTGCTGCCCTCCAGGAGGAGGCGAGCTTGGCGGCCCTCCGCCTGGTCCTCCGCCTGGAAAACCTCCTCCAGGGAATAATTGTCTCTCATCGTACATAGAAGAACCTCCTCATAAACGAATTCTCAATAGTTTATGAGGAGGCTGCAATGGCGTGCGTGTCTATTCAATTCTCAAGTACAATCTCACAGGTTATTCCTCGAATGCTGTATCCATTATCCCTTTTAACGTCGCGGCAGAATGGTTGAATTGACCTTGTTCTTTCTCATTTAGAGGAAGCTCCACCACTTGGCGGATCCCTTCACGGTTAATGATTGCAGGAACCCCGATATAAATATCATTCTGTCCATATTCCCCTTCAAGCATTGAAGAAACGGTCAAAATACTGTTTTCATTGTTGAAAATCGCTTTCGTGATCCGGGCAAGCCCCATGGCGATCCCATAGTAGGTAGCTCCTTTCCGTTCAATGATCTGATAAGCAGCATCCCTTACATTGATAAAGATTTCATCCAGTTTGTCCTGTACCTCTTCTTTGTTCATATCAACTAATTCACTTAAGTGACTGGCTCCGATGGTCGTATGGCTCCATACAGGGAATTCTGTATCACCGTGCTCACCCATGATATAGGCATGAATGTTACGGGTATCAATGTCAAAATGCTCCCCGACCAAATAGCGCAGTCTTGCTGTATCCAAAATAGTACCTGATCCGATGACTCTTTCTTTCGGTAATCCGGAGAATTTCCATGTTGCATACGTCAAAATATCCACAGGGTTGGTAGCGACAAGAAATATGCCGTTAAATCCGCTGGCCATGACTTGTTCGACAATGCTCTTGAAGATTTTAATGTTTTTACCTACCAAATCGAGACGGGTTTCACCAGGCTTTTGATTCGCCCCGGCAGTGATCACCACGATATCAGCGTCCTGACAATCACCGTAGTCCCCGGCGTGAATTTTCATCGGAGAAGCAAATGCCAGACCATGATTGAGGTCGCGTGCATCTCCATCTGCTTTTTCTTTATTCATATCAATTAATACCAGTTCATGGGCAATTCCCTGATTTAAAAGGGAAAAGGCATAGCTAGAGCCTACAAATCCAGTTCCGATTAGCGCCACTTTATTTGTGCATTTGATTGTCATTCTTCATCACACACCTAACTTTAAGGAAGTTTTCATTGTACCCTTGGGGTATACTTTATATTGTGAATCAATTCACAAACTAATCATAACATGAATGCCTGGCTTATTCTACTTCTGAGCATATAAAAAAATACCTAAACAACGTAAAAATTTTATACTTTCACATGATTGTCATAAAATGCCGCTTTTATATAATAAAACTCTTTTTTCCTTTAATGCATTCCATTATTAAAATCCCGTCCCTCAACGCATTTAGGCCGGTCCGTAGATTTGCCTGAAGGATTTTTGCTGGGGTTCAGTGAACTATTATATAGAGGGAAGAGGTGTGAGAGATGGAATTCAGGAATGGAGATATAGGGATTCAGCCCATTAAAGAGGAAGATAAATATGTGGTAACAAAGTGGCTGTCTGACCCGAAGGTGCTTCAATACTATGAGGGAAGGGACTGTCCTTTTACACTCCAAATGGTAGAAGAAAAATTTCTCAAACCAAGTGATGGGGTTATCAGGTGCATCATCACTTATAAAGGCAAGGGAATCGGGTATCTTCAATATTATCCCATTGATGAAGAAGAGAGAAATAAATACGGATACGGTCCTTCCGATGAGGTGATTTACGGAACCGATCAGTTTATAGGTGAGCCTGACTATTGGAATCAAGGACTCGGGACCAGCATCATCAATTCTGTGAAGGGATATCTTATCGACACAGCCGGTGTTGACCGCCTTGTCATGGACCCCATGATATGGAATGAGAGAGCCATAAAGTGCTATGAAAAATGCGGATACAAAAAAATAAAACGCCTGCCTAAAAATGAAAAACATGAGGGAGTCTGGCATGATGCCTGGCTGGTTGAGTATAGACCTGAGCAGAGGAAAAGTCAGCCTGGATTACTTGAGGAGAGAATTGAAGAAGGGGTTAACCTGAGAAAAAAAGGAGATATCCAGGCTTCTATTGATCTCTTTAAAAAGATGATAGAAGAAGACCCTCTTAATGGCCATCTACATTATCAATCTGCATGGAGTCATGATGCACTCGGAAAAGAATCGGAAGCCATCCCATATTATAAAAAAGCTTTAGAACTCGGACTAAATGAGAGTGACCTTCAAGGTGCCTATGTAGGGCTTGGCAGCACATTCCGTACGTTGGGACAATATGAAAATGCCAAAAAGATTCTAAATGAAGGGATGGAAAGGTTCCCTGAGAATAATGCATTAAAACTCTTTTACAGTATGACATTACATAATGTTAAAGAGCATAGTGAGGCTATGGAAATCCTTCTTAATCTCTTGGCAGAAACATCTAGTGACCATACGATTCAGTCCTATCACAAAGCTATAAAATTTTATGCTGGTCAGTTAGATATGATTTGGGATTAGTGAGATCTTTTTTAATGCTTATAAGTAAATAAATTATACAAGTTTTTAAGAAAAGAAGTGAATGAATTGAAAACCAACATTTATTTTGTGAGGCATGCACATTCAGTGTATACCCCTGAAGAGTTGAAGAGGCCGCTATCAGAAAAGGGCACACGCGATGCAGAACGTGTGAGATCCCTCTTAAAAGATAAGAACATCCACGCTGTATGCTCAAGCCCATATAAAAGAGCGATTGAGACGGTAGAAGGAATTGCCTCACACTACGATAAAGAAATTGAAATCTATGAAGAGATGAAGGAAAGACAGCTCTCGGGGGAACCAGTCGAAGACTTCTCCCATGCGATAAAGAAAGTATGGACTGAGCCTGAATTTTCTTTCGATGGAGGCGAATCGAATAAGGAAGCGCAGAATAGGGGGATTCGGAGCTTTCTACGTATCTTAGAAAAATACGAAGGTAAAAATGTAGCCATCGGGACTCACGGAAATATCATGGTCCTGATCATGAATCATTTTGATGAACGCTATGGCTTTGATTTTTGGAAAAAGCTTGAGATGCCGGATATTTATAAAATGACCTTTGAAGGGAAATCGCTGACTGGAGTTGAGAGGGTATGGGAGTGAGCAGCTCCCGATTGGAAGATTATGAATCGAATATATAAAAAAAATCGCCCGGAATCATTCCGGGCGATTTTTTTAATGAGGCAGAAATGCCAGCTGATAGAAGAATAATACTGCAAAGATGTAGACAAGAGGATGTACCTGCTTCCATTGTCCTTTGACTACTTTTAATAGCGGATAAGAGATGAATCCAAGTGCAATTCCTGTTGCGATGCTTGATGTCAGAGGCATGCTCAGGATGATCAGGAATGCAGGGAACGCTTCATCCAGTTCATCCCATTTAATATGGGAGATGCTGCCCATCATCAAGCTGCCGACAATGATCAGGGCAGGGGCCGTGATTGCTGAAATCCCTGAAACTGCACTGACCAGAGGACCGAAAAAGGCGGCTGAAATAAATAGAATCGACACGGTCAAAGTCGTTAATCCTGTTCTGCCTCCTGCAGACACACCAGCAGAGGACTCGATGTAGGCGGATGTAGGGCTTGTACCGAACATTGCCCCGATTGTCGTCGCAACGGAGTCTGCCAAAAGTGCTTCACGTGCTCTCGGCATTTTGTTGCCTTTCATCAATCCTGCCTGCTGTGCAACACCGATCATCGTACCGGTCGTATCAAAAATCGTCACGAGCAAAAAGGAGAATACGACGGCATAGAGTCCGTATTGAACTACATCTGCAAATGCGGTAATCGGATTGCTGATGATGATGCCTTCCGGTAGATGAGGGATGGCAAAGATCCCTTTATCAAAAGACAGCTCCCCTGTAAAATAAGCAATCAGTGCCGTCACGATCATTCCGATGAATAGTGCCCCATGGACATTCATCACCATAAGAACAAGCGTCACTGCCAATCCGGTAAGGGCAAGAAGTGCAGAAGGTGAATGAAGATCCCCGAGCTTTACCAAATTGGTCGGGTGGGCTTCAATCAAACCGGTCAAACGTAATCCGATGAATGCGATGAACAGACCGATTCCTGCCGTGATCCCGTGTTTTAAATTTTGCGGAATCGCTTCAATCAATTTTGCACGGAATGGTGTAAGAGAAAGAATGACAAATATGATTCCTGCTACAAAGACAGCAGAAAATGCCACAACATATGAGATATCTTCATTCGCTCCGACGACAGAATAGGTAAAATACGCATTCAAACCCATACCTGGAGCGATTGCAATTGGATAGTTTGCGAATAATGCCATCCATAATGTACCCACAACGGCTGATATAATCGTTGCCATGAATACCTGGTCAAACGGAACACCTGCATCCGCTAAAATAATCGGGTTGACGATCACGATATAAACCATCGTCAGGAACGTTGTCAAACCAGCCAGTATTTCAGTTTTCGGAGTAGTGCCGTTTTCTTTCAATTTAAACATTGTTATACCTCCATAAAAAACGAACATTAAAAACACACAAATAATATATTATTCGGTATTAAGGTGGAATTCAATAGGTAATCCAAAAAAATTATAAAAAATAATTTTGAAACCCCTTCCAAATGATGTGCTTTTTCGTTAAGATGTTATCAATTATAGAGAATATATTTAAGGGAAAGGAGCGGTACTAACGTGTATTTACAGCTGAAAGACAAATCGATCTCCGAGCAGATTGAACTCATCACACGATCTTTAGTCGCTCTTAAAAGTTATAATGGTACAGACGGTGAAAGCCGAAAAGCGCAATATATATATGAAATCATCCGGTCATTTCCTTACTTTCAAAAACATCCCGATAAAGTGTGGTTGCAGGAAGTCCCAAATGACGTGATCGGCCGTCAGAATGTCTTTGCTCTTCTTGACGGTGAAACATCAAAAACATTATTGTTTCATGCCCATTACGATACGGTAGGCACAGATGATTACGGTGCCCTGCAGGAAATGGCACATGACCCTGATTTTCTTCAGAAATTCTTCATGGACTATGAAGGTGAAGAGAAAGTAAGAGAAGATGCCCTGTCAGGGAATTGGCTATTTGGCAGGGGATCCCTCGATATGCAAAGCGGAATTGCCGTTCACCTTGCAAATCTGCTTCATTTTTCCGAACAAAGCAAGGCTCCGGAAGGGAATCTTTTGTTTTTATTCAATGGAGATGAAGAAAGTGAACACGCGGGGCTGATTGCAGCTTTAACAGAGCTTGACCGCTTGAAGCGCGGAGGATTGGACTACTTGGCGGCCATCAATACCGATTTTATTTCCCCCATTTATGACGGGGACTGTAAGAGATATATTTATACAGGAGCAGCCGGTAAATTTCTTCCCGGGTTTTATATTTATGGGAGGGAAGCACATGTAGGTGACGTATTGACGTCCATCGACCCGACCGCGATCGCTTCTAAAATCAATTTGGAGATCAATCAGAATCTTGACTTTGTGGAAAATATACCAGGTGAATTCACTCTACCTCCGTCATGCCTTTATTTTAAAGACGATAAGACAGCGTATAATGTACAGACACCGCTCTCCACGTCAATTTATTTTAACTATTTTGTTTATGAAAAGACGGCCCGCGATGTGTTATACGTAATGAAGAAGGCCGCCATGAAGGCGGTGGCACAGCTCGAGGAACGAAGTAAACAGCAGTATGAAAGCTACCGTGATTATCACGGTTTTCCTGAGCGGGAATTGTCGTGGCAGGTTGATGTCCTCACATTAAGGGAATATATCTTCTGGCTGAAAGAAAGGGGACTGGATCCGGAGCCTGTCATGGAAAAAGTGCTACGTGATCATGAGGGTGAGGACAGACGCACTGTTTCCTATAAAATGGTAGAAGCCCTTCAGCATCTCGACCCTGATCGAACGCCAAGAGTCATCATTTTCTTCGCACCTCCGTTTCTGCCTCATAACTATTTAAACGAAGAGAATGAATACGGAAAGAAAGTAAAGGAAGTGCTTAACAGCTGTCTGAATGAAATTTCCGAGGAAACAGGAGAAGAGTTCGTTACAAAGCGCTTTTTTCCATATCTCGCAGACGGAAGCTTTCTGTCACTTCATGAAGAAGATGAAGACATCGAAGTGATCAAAAAGAATCTCCCGATGATTGACGACCTTTACCCGGTACCGATTGACACGATCCGGAAGCTCAATATTCCTTCCATTAATATCGGTGTTTACGGAAAAGACGGTCACCAGTGGACGGAACGAGTATATAAACCCTATACATTTTCAGTACTGCCGGAAATCATTCAACGGGTCACAAAGGATTTATTGAACATTTAATGCTTCATTCAAATCAAAAGCCACATCGCTGAAAACGATGTGGCTTTCTATTATTCCGCCCAATCAATTAAATTGCGGATATCTAGTCGGTCTGTTTTTCGTGCTTCCTTAAGAGGTTTACCGATGGTGATCAGCATGATCGGCAGGTAACGGCCGGAAATATTGAATTCTGAAATCAGGGCTGACGGATTGAAGCCACCGATCGGACAAGTGTCCCAGCCTTTCGCTTTGGCTGCCAGCATTAACTGCATGGCTGCGAGCGAAGCGTTGCTGAATGCGGCATCCCTTGGGTATTGGTCTCGGCTGTAGGCCCCTTTGATCTGTTTTGAAAGGATTTCTTTTAATTCCGGTGTCATTTCACCTTTTTCGACTGAAGGATCGAGTACAGGGTCGATATTTTTATCTGCCTCAAGATCTCCCAGTACGGCAACGACTGCAGATGCATCTACGACTTGCTGCTGATTATATGCAATCGGAAGCAGGCGCTCCTGAACTTCTTTTTGGTCAAACACAAGAAAATTCCAATGCTGCAGATTCCATGCAGAAGGTGCTTTCCCTGCAATTTCAAGAATTTCTACCAATTCTTCACGCGGGATCTCCACCTCTGGATTGTATACTTTCGTTGAGCGGCGTTCCTCTGCCACTTGAAAGAAGTTTGTCATGATTATGCCTCCTTGATGTGAAAATAGTGCTATAATATAGGGTATATCTGGATGTCACTTACTTTTTGTAAGTAGTTTATAACATGACCACTATAACGGACGTATTTTTTTGCGTCAAGCAATCAGACTTAAAGGAAGTGTGTTCCATCATGAATTCAACCATATGTCCTAAATACGAAGCAGCTTTTTCTCTATTGGGAAAACGCTGGGTCGGAGTGATTATAAGAGTATTATTTGACGGAAGCTGCCGTTTTAAAGATATAAATGATCAAATACCGAATCTCAGTCAAAAAGTTCTGGCAGACAGGCTGAAAGAACTGGAAGGGTGCGGACTTGTCCAGCGGGAGTGTGTGGAAGAGAAGCCGTTGAAAATCACATACACGCTGACACAAAAAGGAAGAGATCTTCAACCGGTTCTTGAGGCGGTACATGTATGGGCGGAAAAATGGATGAATCCACCTGGACACGAATAAAAAACCGCTTCCCCGCCTGGAGGAAGCAGCTTATTAGTATTACATATGTCTCTTAAACAGTGAATCGAAAGGATCATCAACATCTGTTGCAGTGAAAAAATCAATGGGCTCCAATGCAAGATAACTGCCTCCGACAATGATGATACAAAGAATCGGGAGATATAAAATGCCCAGCATACCGCATCCTCCTTGCCTTTTATTTTTTTAATGCGTTAACCTTATCTTGACAATAAACTGTGAAACGCGTTTCAGAGCAAGCATTTTGCAGAAAAAAACATCCATAAAAAAGGGGGGGGCTATCATGACAAATATCCGTAAAATAGCCCAGCTGGCCGGTGTATCGGTTTCAACCGTTTCAAGGGTATTGAATGATCACCCTTATGTTATAGAAGAAAAAAGACGGAAAGTAATGGACGCCGTCAAAGAATTGAAATACATCAAAAATGCAAATGCCGTTCATTTATCCAAGGGGAAAACGTATTGCATAGGCGTGGTACTTCCCTTTCTAAACCTTCCTTACTTTGGTGAAGTGCTGCAGGGCATCGCCGCAGAAGCTTTGAAACATGGGTACCATCTGCAGATTTTTCAGACTGATTATGAAAAAGAGGCAGAACTTGATGCCTTTCACCGTCTTCAGATGAAAGAGGTAGATGGCCTTATCATCACATCAAGGGCGAACTCCCTCGAAACGCTGCATCCTATAATGGAGGGGCTGAATGTCGTTTTCTGTGAAAACCTTCAGGGTGTGGAGAAAAAAGTGTTCATCAACCATTATGAAGCGATTCGTACCGGAATCGATCATCTGTATTCCAAAGGCCATACCGACATTGGGTTATGTATTCACCGCACTTTCGGTACCAATAGTGAGGAGCGGGTCCGTGGATTCTATGATGGGGCCGAAGCGGCCGGTTATGATGTCCGTGAAGACTGGATTTTCAACAACTGTATCGACCTAAAGGATGGCAGGGAAGTCGCAGGGCAATGGGAGGCTATGAATGAGAAGCCTTCTGCCCTTATCGTCACAAGTGATCAAGTTTCGGCAGGAATTGTATCTCAAGCAGGGAGGAAGGGCATTGCCATTCCTGATGAACTCGCAATCTTAAGTTTTGATAATCATCCGATATCTGATGTTTTTGATATTACTTCATTTGAGGTACCCATCAGACAGCTGGGTGAGGAGGCATTTAAGCTGTTCTTAAAGGATGACCCATCTTCCCCGGTCATTCTTGAAACCACTTTGCACGAGCGGAAAACGGTGTAATACGTGTTGGAAGCTCAATTCAGGGTAAAATGATAGTACACTGGGTGAAGGGTACATCACAGGGAGGCGAATCATTATGCTTGGTAATAAAGAAGAAAAAATCCTGGTCATCGTCATGTTTGTTGTTGCCTTATTCCTTCTTTTTGCGATTGTAAGAAAATATATCATGTAGAATATGATAAGCAGATCCGGAAACGGGTCGGCTTTTTTTCTTTGTAGGGGAGCGCCATCGAAGTCAGGGGCCTGCGCGGGAAGGGCAGAACCTTGCTGCTGATCATGAATCAGAATGGACTCCCTGGATTCTCTTTTTCGGCAGAGTCGAGCTAACTTAATAAACATAAGATTGTCCTCATACCTTGCTTGTTCCTGCCATATGATTTAATAATGAAACGGCAGGTGAAGGGATGATGTGGAGAGAATTTAAGCAGTTCATTTCCAGGGGGAATGTATTTGATCTTGCCATTGCAGTGATGATCGGGGCAGCATTTGGGAAGATTGTAGAATCTCTCGTTCAAGATATCATGATACCCATAGTGGGCATAGTATTCGGTGGCATAAATTTTGAAGGACTGACCTTGAAAGTGAAAGCTGAGGTGATTGAAATAGGAAAGTTCATTCAGACGACAGTCGATTTTCTCCTGGTTGCTGCAAGTATATTTTTTATGATCAAGCTCTTCAACCGCTTAAGGGGAGGAGAGGAGCAATATAAAGTCAAACAGACGACCAATCTCGAAGTCCTTCAGGAAATAAGGGACCTGTTGAAGGAGGAAAGAAGTGAGCCCATTCAGCTGAATGGTCCTTCCCAGCAAAGCCCTTCCAAAAGCGGCTTGAAAATACACATTAAAAATAAACGGAATGTGAAATGAACACTCCATTTTGACTGTAATCCTACTTTTATAGTAGGATTACTTTGTATTCTCTTATTCTTTTTGAATTTTATTAAAATGGGGTAATCATGATGAAAAAAATTTATGTCATACATGAAAACAGTGAATGGACCGATCATTTGACGGCTCGTTTGAATGAACTGGGGCTGCCGTACGAAGAATGGTTTCTCGATCAAGGCGTTGTCGATTTGACAGAAATCCCTCCAGACGGCGTATTCTATAATAGAATCAGCGCGTCATCACATACAAGGGATCATCGCTATGCACCGGAATTGACAGAAAGTGTCCTATCCTGGCTTGAGCGTCATGATCGAAAGGTATTAAATGGTACTCGTGCTCTCCGGCTGGAAGTCAGCAAAGTGAATCAATATATGGCTTTGAATGCGGCCGGCATCAAAACCCCAAAGACCATTGCTGCTGTTGGGAAAAAGCAAATTGTTGAAGCTGCAGAAAAACTGGGAAAGACATCGTTTATCACTAAACATAACCGTGCCGGTAAAGGGTTGGGCGTACAATTATTCCATTCAGTCGAAGCATTGAAGGACTATGTTTACAGTGATTCCTTTGAGGAACCATTGGACGGTACAACGTTAATACAGGAATATATCCAGTCACCCGATTCTTCCATCATCCGTTGTGAATTCATCGGTGGACAGTTTCTATATGCTGTCCGAGTGGATACATCCGAAGGCTTTGAACTATGTCCTGCCGATGCCTGTCAGATTGATGACTTATTCTGTCCGGTCGGCGAAGAGGAAAAGGCACCCAAGTTTCAAGTAATCGATGGTTTCGAAGATGGAATCATTTCTGACTATCGGACCTTCCTCATCGAGAACAAAATCGATGTCGCCGGCATTGAATTTATCAAGGATGCAGAAGGAACGATCTACACGTATGACGTGAATACCAATACGAACTACAACAAAGATGCCGAGGAAGCTGCCGGTAAGTATGGCATGCTGGAGCTTGCAAAGTATTTGGGTAGTGAATTGGAAAAACTGTGATCATGAGATAGTATGGGAGCCCCTCTTGGATGGAGGGGTTTTTTGTTTGTTCGGGATTCTGTCTTTTGTGGAATTGTTTTCCAGTTGACGGAATTAATTTGAAAATCGAAAGAATAAGGGGCGGAACTCGAAGAATATTGGTTGAAATCGAAAGAATAATGGTAAAAACTAAAAGATTATTGGCCAAAACTCGAAGATTCAGGCGTCGTAACCAAAATTGCCACCTATTCCGGCCCATTCATCTTATGCTTGTCGCCTCTGAACAAGCCGCATCCGCATCTCTAGTGTCCAGCTGCGGGGCTTAGAGGCACATGTCATAAGCCAAACCGGCCAAGAACGCAAAGAACGCCTTCATGGACGGTTCGTCTTATGCCACCCGCCTCTGAGCAAAGCCCTTCCGCTTTTCTTGTTGAACTTTTACCAATTATCTGATAATATATATTTCTGCTCCCAAACGCCTACATAATTTTTACAGATTTCGATGTGTCTCATTTAACGTGTTAGACCGCACGGGCGTCGTTACCCCGTCGGTGTGATTAAGACGTTTTTTTCTCCATTGCGGCAACCACACTTGAAAGGAGAAAGCTATGACGAAGGAATCAGCATTGCACCCCGATTTTTCAAATGAATCAGAGCGCCTGGAATTCACAAAGAGGTATATTGATGTGGTGATTGAAACATCACAGTCAAGCAAAGAGAAGTACAAAGAGAATATGGAAAAAGCCTTTGGCGATGTCGACTGGGGAGAATCCAGTGCGGCCTATATCGATATTCTCACTAACTCGAGCTTTTTCGAGATGTCTAAAGAAGAATTGGAATCCCTCCTGAAAGCGAAGAATAAGCCGTATTTTGCCCGGATTGATTTTAAGAATCAGGGTTCGGACAGAACAGAAAAACATTACATCGGGAAGACTTCTTTGTATCAACGTGAAAACCAGGAGCAAATCATTGTTGACTGGCGTTCCCCGATCGCGAATCTCTACTATGAAGGAAGGATTGGCGATGTCTCGTATGAGGCGGAGGGTGAAACGTATGAGGGTGACCTATCCTTAAAGCGTCAATATATGATTGAAGACGGTCTGCTTGAAGAAATCAGGGACATCGACTTGACGACCACAGACGAACTCCTCCAGGATTCTTTGGCAAAGAGTTCGAGCAATCGATTGACTGAAATCATTTCCACCATTCAAGAAGAACAGAATAGAATCATCCGGGCCGACCTGAACAAGCCGATTATCGTTCAGGGAGCGGCAGGAAGCGGAAAAACGACGATTGCGCTTCACAGGATTTCCTACTTTATTTATAACTACAAACAGCATTTTGATCCTAGGCAGCTGATGATCCTTGCACCGAGTAATCTGTTCATCGATTACATTTCGGAAGCATTGCCCGAGCTCGGAGTGGAAAGAGTGAGGCAGACGACTTTTTCCGATTATGTCATGACATGCCTGGAAAAGAAATTGAAGCTCGTTGAGGATGACAAACTGATCAGGCTGATTGAGCGAAATCATGATGTTGAGGTCAAAAAGGCTTCGTGGATCTCGGGATTCAAGGGATCAAAGACGTTCAGAAAGATCCTGGATCAGTATATTGAAGAAATTGAAAAAAGATTTTATCCATCTGAAGATTTCTATGTCGACAAATACAAACTATACTCCGCAAAGAGATTCACGTATCTTTTTAAAGAAGAATACACCTACATGCCGATCTACCGCCGTCTTGAAAAGCTGAAAACAATATTGCAGAGCTATGTGCGGACAAACAAGAAGCAAATGATCGAGAAGGTAGAAACTTTTTTTGACGGCAAAATCGAAAAAGCCCTCTATCAGCGTACTGGTGCCGGAAACCGTAAAGAATATATATCAAAAGCATTGGATAAGAAAGCTGAACGGCTTGAGGAAGTTAAGAAGGCTGTAAGGACAAGTGTCTCGCAATATATGAAACAGTTTGAAAAGAAAAACCTTGAACAGTACTATTCAGAGCTCTTTTCCGATCCGGAACGGCTTGTGAAGTATTCAAAAGGGGAACTGGACTTGATTCAGGCACAGGATCTTTGCTTTTATTCGTTGAACCTTTTGATGAAGAAGAAATACGAGGTGGAGGACCTGGCCGCGCTTCTTTACTTACAGACCCATCTATTTGGGATCGATAAGTTCTATAAAGCGAAAAACATCGTGATTGATGAAGCCCAGGATTACAGTTACATGCAGCTTTATGCGTTGAAAAGGGCCTTGGAAACAGACATGTTCACCCTGGTGGGGGATCTTGCCCAGGGAATCCATTCCTACAGGGGCCTTCAAGCATGGGATCCCGTTTTCAGGGAAGTATTTCCGAGGGCCACGTATACGGAGCTTCAAAAAAGCTATCGTACCACAATTGAAATCATGGAAGAGGCAAATAAGTTATTGAGCCTCCTGCCATATGAGTTTCCAAAGGTGAATCCGGTGGTAAGGCATGGCGAAGCGCCGGATTCACATACGTATACAGAGAATGAGGAGCTTGCCGGCATCATTGCGGAGAACGTTGCCCAAGGTAAAGAAGAAGGCTTTCAAACATTTGCGGTCATCGGAAAGAGCATGAAGGATTGTAAGATGATCTATAACATCCTGGAAGAACATATGCCTGGGAAAGTAAAGCTATTGGAAGAACAGGAGTCGATCCCGAAAGACAAGATCGTCGTTGTGCCTTCTTATCTATCGAAAGGATTAGAATTCGATGTGGTCATGATTACCGTCATCGACGAAGTGTTCAGCAGTGAAAACGAACTGGATATCAAGCTGCAATATGTTGCCATGACGCGTCCGCTGCACCAACTTTCCTTCATAGGAAAAGACCTGAGCCAATTCATAAACAGATAAGATGGTAGAACCCAAAGTCCGTTCATCGGTGCTTAAAGCATTGATGGGCGGGCTTTTTAAATTATAGGTAATTTGTCATGGTTTTGTAGTATAATGGTTTAGAAGAATTTGGTTGAAAATGACTTTGAGAGAAGGAGCTTGCTTTCTATGTTTTCTGCAATTCCAATCGTGCTGCTTACAGCATCTGCAGTGACCGTCTTGATTCTGATGGCCATAGTCTGGAAAATGGTTATGTATTATAAACAAAAGATAGCAAGTTTGGAGAAGATCTTTCAACTGGTGGAACGTTCTCAAGACATTATCTATCATTTTGAAATTAAACCGGATTTCGAATATAAATACTTAAGTCCTGCCATTGAAAAAGTATTAGGGACCAATTTAATAGAAGAAAGCAAGAAAAATCCTCTGATTGCATTTGATAGAATACACCCGGATGATTATAATATTCTGCTCAGAAAAATTTCCGGGAAGCTGGATTATACGAAGCCTGTGAGACAGCGATGGAAAAATGATGAAGGAACTTATATTTGCTTTGAGGAATTTGTAACACCTGTTTATGAAAATGGTGAATTGACCGCGGTCCAGGGAATCATCCGGAATGTGGACGATAAGGCTGCCCTCCAGAGGGAACTTGAATACAAGGCGACCCATGATTCGCTGACGGATGTATTCAACCGTGAATACTTTGAATCCCGTATGCAGAAGTATAACGACTGTGAAGATATTTCAGCAGGCTTGATCATCTGTGATCTTGATCATCTTAAAATGATAAATGATCGCCATGGCCATAAAATGGGGGATCGGTTAATTGTAGAGGCAGCAAGCATCCTTAAACAAGTGGCTGCTGAAAATACTTCTGTCTCAAGAATCGGCGGAGATGAGTTTGCCATACTGATCGAGTACTGTTCACCGGAATTCCTCGATGAACTGGTTCATTTTCTTCATTTCGAGATACATGGATATAATCAAAACAGCACCGAATTCAATATAAGCATGTCGATCGGCCCTGCTTATTGTGAATCATCTCTTGGCAGCATGGAAGAACTCTTTAAAAAAGCAGATCAGCAGATGTACCGTCAAAAACATCACCACAACAATGCCTGTCCCTCCATACGGTAAGTGAGGGACAGGCATTTTTTCTCAGAGAAGAGTGACCATGATCTCTGATAACTCACGTCTATCATACATGTAAAAAAAGAGAGTCGAGGAGATAAGCTGCAATCATAATATTCGCCTTATTGCTTATAGGTTTAGTAAAATATAGGAAGGAGGGATGCAATGTGTTAAAGAATTTACAAAGTAAAAAGACGTTACATAACGGTATAGAAATTCCTTACGTTGGACTCGGAGTCTTCCAAATGAAGGATCCCCGTGAAACGGTTGAAGCTGTCAAATCGGCTATCCAAGCAGGATACCTTTCAGTGGATACGGCAGCTGTTTATGAGAATGAAGAAAGCGTCGGACAAGGTGTAAGAGAAAGCGGTGCAAGAAGAGAGGATCTATTCATTACTTCAAAGGTATGGAATAGTGACCAAGGCTATGATACTACGTTGAAAGCATTCGAAACGAGCCTAAAGAAACTGGATATGGATTATATGGATCTTTATTTGATTCACTGGCCTGTTGAAGGGAAATACAAGGATACGTGGAAAGCCCTTGAAAGACTTTACAGTGAAGGCTTGGTAAAATCAATCGGAGTAAGCAATTTCCATCAGCATCATCTGGAAGACTTGATGAGCAGCAGTAATGAAAAACCGGTGATTAACCAAATCGAATGCCACCCCCGCCTGAACCAGGAGAAGCTTAGAGCTTTTTGTCAGGATGAACATATTGCAGTGGAAGCGTGGTCCCCGATCGCACAAGGAAGGGTTCTTGATGAGCCTGCATTAAAACAAATCGCTGAAAAGCATGGGAAATCTTCGGCTCAAGTCATCCTGCGCTGGCACCTGCAGAACGATGTCGTAATCATTCCAAAATCGGTACATTCAAACCGCATCAAAGAAAACGGTGATTTATTCAATTTCGAACTTTCCTCAAGTGAAATGAACCAAATCAACGACCTTAACCAGGACGAACGTTTCGGCCCGGACCCGGACAACTTCGACTTTTAATTTTAATGTAAAGGCCATTCCCTCGCTTCTTTAAACAGAGAGGGAATGGCCTGTCTTTTGGATTTATTATTATTGTTGACAGGAGGGGGAGAGTTGATATACAATTATCTCGAAATCGAAATAAATATTACTGAGATATTTTTTTGGTTCTATATCTCAATTTCAAGATATTCAATTGAAGGATAATTGCAATTGAGACGTTTTGTTTGGGATTTCACTGGGAACACAGTAAAGAGGAAGTTTTTAGTGTATGAAGAAGAACTTTACTATTCTAGCGCAAGGTCCAATAATGGATGATCAGGTGCTTGAGTAAGGAATGAAAGACGAAGGTTTATGCTGGCGGCACTGCCGGCATACTATTTTATGTGCATTACCCATTACTATACATTATTTGAAAAAAGGAGAGATTTACATTATGTCCAACGTAAAATTAGCAATCATGTACTACAGTTCTACAGGAACGAACTACCAAATGGCAAAGTGGGCGGAAGAAGCCGCGAAAGAAGCTGGAGCAGAAGTGAAATTACTTCGTTTTGAAGAAACGGCTCCTGAAGCAGCGATTTCCTCTAATCCAGCTTGGGAAAAACATTATAATGAAACGAAAGACAGTGTTCCGGTAGTCACTCTGGATGATTTGGAGTGGGCAGATGCATATCTTTTCAATGTACCGACTCGTTTCGGGAATGTTCCGTCCCAGGTGAAATCCTTCCTGGATACAACAGGCGGTCTCTGGTTCCAAGGTAAATTGGCTAACAAAGTCGTGAGCGCTACATCCTCTGCAAGTAACTCACATGGCGGTCAGGAGCAGACTGTTCTGGCACTCTACACTACTATGATGCACTGGGGTGCAATCATTGCTGCACCTGGCTACACGGATGAATCATCATTTGCTACCGGAGGAAACCCTTACGGTACAAGTGTAACGGTCGATCAGGAAGGAAATATGGTAGAAGGCGTTGAGCCTGCTGTTAAACATCAAACCCGCCGTACGATCCAGGTAGCGGAAGCGATCAAAAACGGATTGAAATAATCATGTATCGGAGTACCCGGCTGATGTGGTCAGGGTGCTCTTTTTTTACATTAAAAAGAAGCCGCTGCAAAAGCAGCGGCTCACATCAAAAAGTTCCTCTCGACAGACCAACATCATCCAAGCATTCAGCCTCGCACTCAATCCTCTCACCGCTCAAGGGGTGTGGAAAACTAATCCGTGAAGCGTGCAGAGCCTGGCGACTGACTACAGGTTTACCCCCGTATAAAGTATCCCCTGCCAATGGATGTCCGATATGACTCATGTGCACGCGGATCTGGTGGGTCCGCCCTGTATCCAGTACAACTTCGGTAAGAGTCATATTTTCTCTCACTTCTAATACGTTATAATGAGTGACTGCTTTCTGACCGGATGGAGAGACCCTTCTTCTTGTGTTGTGATGACGGTCGCGGCCAATCGGCTCGGAAATGGTCCCTTTCTTCTGCTTGAGCCTGCCCTGGAGAAGTGCCAGATATGTTCTTTTCACTTTACGTTCGATAAGCAGCCGATCAAGAATCGCTTTGCTTAACGGGTGTTTGGCGAAAATGACTGCTCCTGAAGTGTCGCGGTCGAGTCTGTGAATATGCATCACCCGGCAGCTTTCTCCCTTTGACTGAAAATGAAATGCAACCAGGTTCGCAAGTGTATCTGTATCACCCGGCTCGTTGGGATGGGTATCCATACCGGCAGGTTTATTTACGACAATCAGATGATCATCTTCATACAGGACATGCAATTCACCAAATGATGGAGGGACATCATAGTCCACTTCTTTGAAAAGGGTAATTTGGAGAAGGTCGCCGGGTGACAACGGCTTATCCCATGGCAACAGTTCTCCGTTTACTTTGATATCTTTTTCCATTCGCATCGAGTGAATAAGTTTCTTCGGGGCTTGCCAATGATTCTTAAGGATGTGATCTATCGTTACATTTTTCCAATTCTCTGGTATCACCACTTGGTAGAGTGAACCTTTTCTCATTGTTTTCATCAAAAAGCTCCTTTAAATGACAAAAATCTTATACGTTTATGGGTATTTAATCCCATTTAAGCACCTGTTTTACCAAATTCATGGGTATAATTACCACACTTGAGGCTTCTTATCTATGTTATTCTAAATGTATCTATTACAGAGAGATTACAACCATTACAAAGGTGGGTTATCAAGGTGAAGGTTTTACTTGCTGCAACACATGAACAGGATCATAAAATCCAGGAATTAATCAGTCATATGTATTGTACTATTTTCCCTGATTATTTCACAGACGAAGAAATAGAACAATTTGAAGATATGGAAATTTTACATACGACGAATAGAAACTTTGAATATTGCGGTACATTGAAAGAAGCGTTCCAAGTGATATCCAGTCTGCAGACGCTGATTTCAATCGTTGAATGCGGAGTAAGAGATGAGGTTTATGAGGATATGTTCTATCACAATGTTCAAATTCTTCAAGGATTTGGACTCTTCTTTCCACTGTCTTTTGATCAATTTACGGATGAATCGGAATGCAAACACACGCTAAGCGTCTATTCAAAGGCTGCCAATCAGCTGTTAATTTAGTGATTGTTTAGAAAATTAAAAGAATACGTTTATTTTTGATCCAGCGGGGAATATACCAAGTAATCAATTTTAATATTGAAGGTACAGCGTATCTTCTCTTGAAATTCCTCCTCATTGACAGGGGCTGACGAATTCGTCGGTCCCTCTTTTTTATGAAATAATAAAAGCCCGTTTCTCAATGCTTTATCGCACTGAGGAACAGGCTTTTAATATTTATTTTATTTCACATTTTCCTCAAAAAAGCTTCTGAATTCTTCTTCAGGCTGGCTTCCGACAACGCGGTCGACTTCTTTACCATCTTTGAAGTGGACAAGGGTAGGTGTGGCTTCGATTTGATAGTCAGTCCATCCCTGCTCAAATTCCAGTACATTGTATTGAACCATGTCTACTCCCATTTCTTCAGCAAGCGGTGCAAGAATCGGAGTCGTTTCTTTACAGTGAGGGCATGTTGAGCTGTAAAAATAGACCGTCACATCTTCTTTATCTGCCAGCTTTTTTTCAAGTTCTTCAGGAAGGATGACATTTTGATAATTTGGATCGTCCAACAAGGCTACAGTTGCAGGGTCCAAGTTATCCTTTTTAAACTTATTTCCTTCTGCTTTTTGACTGTTCTGCATGTTGGTTACAATGGCGATTGCGGCAAACAGTCCGATCACAACGGCTAAAAAGATAATGATTTTCTTCAACTTAATGGTCCTCCTTTATTGCTTTAAGCGTTAACAGGCTTGTAATGAAAATAATGATGAATCCTGATAGTGCAAGGAATGGAATCGTAATGAATCCCATCCAGTTTATGTACTCGCCTGTACACGGTACACGTCCGCATGACGGTGCGGCTTCAGATAAAAATGATAGTTTTTGCAGTGAATAATGATAAAGGGACACTGCAAGTCCGATACCGGACAGAATCAAAGAGTATAATGCCGCTTTAAAGTCTTTTCGTACATAGGCAACCCCTAAAAGGATGACCATGGGATACATCAGGATCCGCTGATACCAGCATAACTCGCATGGTTCATATTTCATCACTTCCGAAAAAAACAAGCTGCCCAGAGTAGCGATTAGTGAGGCTGCCCATCCAGTGAACAGGAGGGAATCTGCTTTTTTATTCATAATGAAATCCTTTCTTGACTTATTTTCTCTTACTATTATAAAGGTAAACCGTTCAAATCTGTTAAGAAAAGGTGATCGTTTTTCAACATTTTTTGTTCAGGCTATCATACCCCATTGCTATATAGTATATATTATTGCACTTTTGAGCAAATCATCTGCGCCTTCCCAGGGTTCAAAATGCTTCAAAAATGATTCTTTCTTTTGGTAAAATGATATAGATTACTAACCAAACTTTGTATCTATGCACTCATGAACTTCGTTTCACCAGTGCATGATAAGGGTATAACAACAGCGTATAGAGGAGTGATTTATATATGGCAGAAAAACTGGACTTATCTCAATTCGAGAAGAAAATGATCATACGTCCAATGGAACATAAGGACATCAAACATATAATCAGCATGCAAGAGGTCTGCTTTCCCGGCATGGAGCCGTGGAAGGTGGAACACCTGGAAAGTCATTTGGATGTATTCCCTGACGGCCAGCTGGTGGCAGAACTTGATGGCGATATTATCGGATCCTGCTCAAGTTTGATTATTAACTTTGACGAGTACGATGATCGACATACCTGGGATGATGTCACAGACAACGGATACATAACCAACCACAATCCGGACGGCTACAATCTTTATGGAATCGAAGTGATGGTCCACCCGGATTACCGCCGCATGAAAGTGGGGCATCGTCTGTATGAAGCCCGTAAAGATCTTGCACGTCAGTGGAATTTAAAGAGTATCATCATCGGGGGACGCATCCCGAATTATTATAAACATTCAGATGAAATGTCCCCGAGGGAATACGTGGATGCGGTAGGGCGCCACAAAATCTATGATCCTGTTCTGTCGTTCCAGTTACTGAACGGATTTACACTGATGCGTATCAATCCGAATTACCTGCCGGATGACAAAAGGTCGCAAAAATATGCAACATTGATGGAATGGAACAATGTTGATTATCGTCCTTCAAGCAAACGTCATTTCAAAACGAGTTATCCTGTCCGGATTTGCGTAGTGCAGTACATGATGCGCAAAATCAACTCGTTTGAAGAATTTGCGAATCAGGTTGAATATTTTACGGATGTAGCATCTGATGCGAAATCTGATTTTGTTGTGTTCCCGGAGATTTTCACAACTCAGCTGATGTCATTCCTGAACATCAAATCACCTAGCCTTGCAGTGAGGAAGCTGACTGACTTTACAGAAGAATACATTGAACTCTTCACAGACTTGGCTGTCCGTTACAACGTCAATATCATTGGGGGATCCCACTTTGTAAAGGAAGAGGATGATGAAATCTATAATATTGCCTATTTATTCCGCAGGGATGGAACCATCGAGAAGCAATATAAGATCCATATCACACCAAATGAACGAAAATGGTGGGGAATCAGTCCCGGCGATTCCGTGAGGGTATTTGATACAGACTGCGGAAAGATCGCCATTCAAATCTGTTACGATATCGAATTTCCTGAACTTGCCCGGATTGCAACAGACAAAGGTGCTAAAATCATCTTTACCCCATTCTGTACGGAAGACCGCCAAGGCTATCTGCGTGTCCGTTACTGTGCTCAGGCACGTGCGGTTGAAAACCAGATTTACACGGTTATTTCCGGAACTGTTGGAAACCTTCCTCAGACGGAGAATATGGATATCCAGTACGCTCAATCAGGAATCTTTGCCCCGTCCGACTTTGAATTTGCGCGCGATGGAATTGTCGGTGAAACCAACCCGAACATCGAGATGGTCATGATAGGGGATGTCGATCTGGAAGTACTGCGACGCCAGCGCCAGTCAGGGACGGTCCGCCAGCTTAAGGACCGCCGCCATGACGTATATGGAGTAAACTATAAGAAATAGACTCGAAACAAGATCCAAGGAGCAACTCTGTTCCTTGGATCTTGTTTTGTATTGGTGAAGGATAGCAGCATATTATGAATATTTCTTGAATCACTGAAAAACAATAAATTAATCACAAGGGTTAAGGAGGGTCTATGATGATCAACAAACTAATACTTTGGTTCATACTTATTGCCCCCTGGTTTTCATTGTTCTTTTTGAAAAAAGAAGATATTAAGCGATTTATTCCAGTTTCCCTGCTTGCATCGTTCCTCATGCTCGTTTATAACCTCGTTGCTGAAAATCAAAACCATTGGGTTATTAATGTTTCGATCATCCCATCCTTGGAACCTGCATTTGTATCTGGTGTTTTTGGCACATTTCCTGTCATCACTTTATGGATATTCCATTTTTCTTTCGGCCGTTTTTGGAGATATACAGTGATCAATGTGATAGCTGATTTTATGTTTGCTTTCTTTCCTATTCATTACTTATTGCAAAATGTGCTTGGGATATACGATCTCGTTACCATTACACCTTTCGAAAGGTTCATTCTATTTGTTACATTTGCCATGATTCTTTATGGTTTTCAGGCTTGGCTCGACAAAGGTGATGATTCTCTGTCCAGGTATCCCTCATAAAAACAAAACTACATAATACATCCCCTGCCAATCAAGAAATTATGCTAAAATAAGAACGGTTACATCTGTCGGAATGTGACGAAAAGGTTTTAAAAGGAATACGGGTAACTATGATAGAATTAATTATTATACAGCATTAGGAGGGGATCGTATTGAGTTGGCAAACAGCTTGGACAAAGTGGAATGATTATGTACATATCGATCGTGAAATAAACGATCATTTAGCTTCAATGAAGAATGATGAAAAAGCATTGGAAGACGCTTTCTATAAGAACCTCGAATTCGGAACTGGCGGAATGAGAGGGGAAATCGGTCCCGGAACCAATCGTATGAACATATACACGGTGCGCAAAGCATCGGAAGGTTTGGCCCGTTATATTGAGAAAGAAGGGGATGAAGCTAAAAGGAGAGGTGTGGCAATCGCTTATGATTCCCGCCATAAATCTCCGGAGTTTGCAATGGAAGCAGCGAAAACACTTGCGACTCATGGCATTCAAACCTATGTGTTTGATGAACTTGCCCCTACACCGGAGCTGTCCTTTGCACTCAGGTATTTAAACGCGTTCTCAGGTATTGTGGTGACAGCAAGTCATAACCCTCCTGAGTATAACGGATATAAAGTATACGGTGAAGACGGAGCCCAATTGCCTCCGCATATTGCAGACGCCGTGATCGATAAAGTAAACGAAGTGGAAAACGAACTTGAGATCGATGTGAAAACCGAAGAGGAATTGAAATCACAAGGGTTGATCAAGATGATTGGGGAAGAAATCCACCAATCCTATCTTGATCACCTGATTTCTATTTCAGAAACTCCTCAAATCAGCAAAGAAGTTGATTTAAAAATTGTATTCTCACCTTTACACGGAACGGCCCTTAAGATGGCTGAAAGAGGATTGGATGCACTGGGGTATGAACATGTTCATGTTGTTAAAGAACAAGCAAAACCAGATCCTGAGTTTTCGACTGTAAAATCTCCGAATCCAGAGGATAAAGAAGCTTTCGAACTGGCAATCCGTGACGGTAAAGAAATGGATGCCGATATCTTGATTGCTACAGATCCAGATGCCGACCGCTTAGGAGTCGCCGTTAAAGGACAAGACGGAGAGTATGTGCTTCTTACCGGAAATCAGACAGGTGCCGTGCTCATGAATTACATTCTTTCCCGGAAGCAGGAGAAAGACATGATCCCTGCTAACGGCCGTGTCTTCAAAACGATTGTTACCTCCGAGTTAGGAAGGAAAGTGGCTGAACATTATGGTGCATCGGTTGAAGACGTCCTGACAGGCTTCAAGTTCATCGGTGAAAAAATCAAGAAGTATGAAGAATCCGGAGAATTTACATTCCTGTTCGGATATGAGGAAAGCTACGGCTATCTGATCGGGGATTTTGCACGTGATAAAGATGCGGTACAAGCAGTTCTGATGGCTGCAGAAGCAGCGGCATATTACAAAAAGCAAGGCAAGACCCTGTATGATGTATTGAACGAATTATATGAGCGCCATGGCTACTATCAGGAAGGATTAAAGAGCCTGACTCTGAAAGGGAAAGAAGGGGCAGAGCAGATTCAGGGGATCCTTAAAAAGTTCAGGGATGAGCCTCTTGACGAAGTGGCAGGCTTGAAAGTCGTATCGGCCGAAGACTATAAATCAGGCAAAAAAGTGGAACTCTCCACAGGAGCGGAAACGGCCATCACACTTCCTGCTTCGAATGTATTGAAGTATTTCCTTGAAGATGGTTCATGGGTATGCCTTCGTCCATCGGGTACCGAGCCGAAAATCAAGTTCTACTTCAGCGTCATAGGTAAGACCCAGGAGGAAAGTGACAAGAAATTAGCTTCTCTGACTGAAGATTTAATGAACAAAGTAGAAAGCATCATCCAGTAAATGAATGGTCCGTCCCTTACCGTAAGCAGTGAGGGACGGACTTCTCTTTTGGAGTTAAATTAAGTGGAAAAAGACAACTTAGATGGAAAAGGAGAATGAGGGATGTTGAAAAATCAAGCAGCAATCATAACAGGGGCGTCAAGAGGGATCGGCCGTGAAATTGCACAGCAGTTTTCAAAAGAAAGCACGAAACTTGCGCTGGTAGGAAGTTCTGAGGAAATACATAAAGCAGCTGAAGATTTGAAGGCGAGCGGATTTGAACATGTGATTTCGATACAAGCTGATGTGTCGAAAGAACAGGACGTTCAAAAAGTGGTTGATGAAACCCTGTCTGCCTATGGGAAAATAGATATTCTGGTTAATAATGCGGGTGTAGGATTCTTTAAACCGACAGAAGAAGTGACGGCAGATGAGTGGAAGAAAATCTTTGATGTGAATGTCCAAGGTGTTTTCCTATGTTCAAAAGCTGTACTGCCACATATGAAAAAACAAAAATTCGGGACCATCATCACCATCTCTTCCGATGTAGCACGCTATACAATTCCTAACGGGTCGGCATATGTGGCGACCAAATATGCCGTGCAGGGCTTCTGTGGTTCACTTGCACAGGAAGTAAGGGAGTATGGAATCAGGGTCGGCACGATCAATCCGGGAATGGTCGATACCTATTTTGCGGACTCCAAGCAGGGTCTTCCTGAGAAAGAAGACTGGCTGAAGGTAGAGGACATCGCTAAATCTGTCATATACATGGCTTCAGCACCAAAGCACATGTTGATCGACGAAATCAAGATCCATCCATTTGCGCAGGATTATCCAATATCATAGATGGTTTTTAAAGAGATGGGGGGACTCATCTCTTTTTTGAATTTATTTATATCAGGGTTGAGATGGAGAAAGTACAAGTGTGTGTGGAATTTGTCGAAATTTGAAGAATGGCAGATATATCGTGGTTTTGGCAGATAAAATAAATAAATGGCAGATATATCAGGATTTTGGCAGATAAAACGAATAAATGGCAGAAAAATCAAGATAATGGCAGATATCCCCCTCGGCTCGTTTAAGTCTATATAAATAAAATGGACTTCACCCACGAAAGTCAATACTATCAGTGAAATCGGACAAAGGCATCCACTCAGTAAACCAGAAACTGAAAAGAACAAACGTTTTCAGTCAAAAGTCGTAGGAAAATTCCTTCTTTCTTAGAATATCGAATTCCACTCTGGAACTGTATACTAATAGTAAGAGAGAAGAGAGGACGATGACAATGAATGAGGAGGCACTTTCAAATATCGAGCTGTTGAAAGAAATTGCCGAATTCCTGAATAACGAGACCGAGCAGTGTGATATGCTCCATGGCGCCCTGAAGAAATTGATCAAAGGCACAAGCTTTACGACCGGCTGGATCTTTTTTATAGAAGAAGGCGGGAAGCATCAGCTGGCATCTTATGAAGATCTGCCGGAATCCCTGGAAAACAACGGCTGTGAATTGATGCATGACGGTGGTTGCTGGTGTGTCAATCGTTTTCGAAAAGGGAAGCTGACGAGAGCCTCGAATATCATTGAATGCCAAAGAATAGAAAAAGCCATCGAAGAGAACAGGGGGGGAACTGATGGTATCACCTACCATGCCACAGTCCCGCTGCAATCCGGTGATGAAACCTATGGATTGCTAAATGTAGCTGCCCCCCACAAAACCCATTTTTCAAAAGATGAATTGGCACTGCTGGAATCTGTTGCCTTTCAAATAGGCTCAGCGATAAAACGGATCGCCCTTACAAAAAAAGAACAGGAGATCGCATTGCTTGCGGAAAGAAACAGGCTGGCCAGGGATCTTCATGACTCTGTGAATCAATTATTGTTTTCTCTTACACTGACTGCAAGGGGCGGTGCAGAGATGACCAGTGAAGAAGAAGTGAAACAAACGTTTCAGACAGTGCAGACCCTCGCCCAGGAAGCGTTATCCGAAATGCGAGCCCTTATCTGGCAGCTGCGTCCCCATGGTCTGGAAAATGGGTTAGTTGAAGCGGCTAAGGGTTATTCCGACATGCTGGGATTGACACTGGAAGCAAAGGTGGAAGGAGTCATCTCCTTAAGCTCAAAAGTGGAAGAAGTCCTCTGGAGGGTCAGTCAGGAAGCGCTGAATAACTGTAAAAAGCATTCAGGAGTGAATGCCATCAGCTATTTGTTAAGGGACGATGGCAATATGATCGCTCTGATGATTGAGGATAAAGGCTACGGTTTTCAATACGATGAGGCCCAGCCATTGCCCTCCATCGGGATTGAAAGCATGAAAGAACGGGTGAGTACCCTGGGAGGAACGTTTCATCTGGAGAGTGCTTTAGGAAAAGGAACAAAAATAACGGTGAAAATACCGTATTAGGAGGATCGGTATGACGATTCGAATCTTGATTGCAGACGATCATCATGTTGTGAGAAGGGGTCTTGTTTTCTTCTTGAAAACGCAAAAGGACATAGAAATCATAGGCGAAGCAAAAAATGGGGCAGAAGCCGTTCAATTGGCAGACAGCTTGAAGCCTGACCTGATCTTGATGGACCTGATGATGCCGGTCATGGACGGGATCGAAGCAACCAAAGAAATCAAAAAGCAGCATGGCAGTGCCGTTCAAGTGCTCATGCTGACGAGCTTTTCCGATCAAAACCATGTGATCCCGGCAATCGAAGCGGGTGCTGCTGGCTATCAATTGAAAGATATCGAACCGGATGAGCTGGTCGCGAGCATCCGAAAGCTGTTATCAGGAGAGAACTCCCTTCATCCGAAAGCAACCAATCATCTGCTGACAAGGATTTCAAAACAAGATCCCCCTCATAGAATCCATGCTCTTACAAAAAGGGAAAAAGATGTTTTGGTCGAGCTGACGAAAGGGAAGAGTAATAAAGAAATTGCTTCCAGCTTATTTATCACGGAAAAAACGGTAAAGACCCATATTTCGAATATATTCTCAAAGCTTGAAGTATCCGATCGAACACAAGCGGCACTTTATGCCGTTAAACATAATCTTGCTTGAATACAGGAAGGACGTTTTACTGAATGAACATCTTAATCATCAATGGCAGCCCAAGAAAAAAAGGGCGCACAGGTATTGCAGCGCGTTTCATGGCAAGGACGTATAACGCAGGTTTGATTGATCTAAGTGAGGGAACTCTGCCTCTTTATACAGGTGAACAGGATCAGGCTGAGCTTCCATCCGTACAGTCCCTCAAGCAAAAAGTGAAACATGCCGATGCGGTCATATTGGCTTCCCCCGAATATCACAGCGGCATGAGCGGAGCATTGAAGAATGCACTGGACTTCTTGAGCAGTGAACAATTTGCCCATAAACCAGTGGCTTTGCTTGCGTGTGCAGGAGGCGGGAAAGGCGGAATCAACTGTCTGAATAACCTTCGTATCGTGGCGAGGGGTGTTTATGCAAATGTCATCCCGAAGCAGCTGGTACTTGATCCGCACTGTTTTGATTACGACAATGACGGTTTGCTGGAAGATCCGGCAAAACTTGTTGATGAAATGGTCAAGGAATTGAAGGTCTATGTGAAGGCAGCAGAGATTGTGAAGAATGAAACTGCGGGAAATTCATAATATGTGTGGAAACTGACGCTGGGTGTCGGTTTCTTTTTTTATGCTGTGTGCTGTGGAGAGGTTGTAAAATGCAGGGTAATGTCGATTTTTGTAGGATCGTCGGTAAATCAATAAAAATTGTCTGTATTTCAAATTTTTCGTCTGGAAATCCAAAAAATTGTTCGAAAATAAAAAATTTCGACCGTAAATTCCCAAAAATGTCCGAATCATTTTAGCAGCGATCCTTTATCAAAAAATGCTGATCTTTACATAAAAGTCGGCTGTATGCAAATACTAAAAGCTGATTCAACAGTCATGCTGCTGAATCAGCGTGGTTAGGTGGAATTCTCTTTTTACATTTCTGCAAATGTTTCCTCAAGTGGTTGCTCGACACTGAAGGTGTAATTTGCATGCTCGATATAGCGTAGTAATGTGTAAAGGTTCCGTTCGACAACGGTGTAATCCTTTGAAAAGTGATAGGCGTGCAAGAATTGTTCAATTCTTTTCGAAAGAAGGTCATCTTTCGTCCTTACCATCAGGATGAGCAGGTTATCCCATTCCGATCGGTGGGTGTAGTACAAGGCCCGGTCATAATCGACTTTGTTCACTTTTGTTTCCCTCCTTCTGAAGGGGGTAATCTTATTGTGTGAAGAAACTCAGCATTTTTTCTCTGAAAAACTTGGTACTCCTGATTGCACTGACTTTCCTTCTATTGGGTGAATATTTTTGCATTTTTTCATTATCCTATGTAATGAGAAGACATAAGAGGTGATGAAATGAAAAAGTCATTCATGTTGTTGATGGCCATATTTTTTCTTTTATTTTCGAGCAATGTACAGGCACAGCAGCCGCAGCCTTCCGATTATGCAAAGTTCGGCCGCATTGCAACAGCTGTCATAAAGGAAGATTATCCGGGACAGCCTTTGAAGGATTATAAGTATCAAGGCCGTCAAAAAATTGATGAAAATAAGCTTGCGGATTCTTTTGAATTCACGGTACAGGAGAATAATGCAGAGAAGAAAGTAATCGTGAAAGTCATACACGATCTTGATAATGAGAAGACATTGAATATTACTGTAGAAGAGCAAAAATAATCAAAAAAACCGGGAACTGGCTTAGTATCGTATGATGCGAAATGAGTCAGTTTTTTATTTGGCTGTTTTTTTACGACTTTCTGCACGCTTCTTCAAGGAACTGGCCAGTCAGGGAATGGCGGGATCTGAATACGCGGGACGAACTATGATCATTTAATATATATCAGGTGTTCACCTTCAGAATTGTTTGATAAAATGAAATCAAATGAAATGTGAGAGGAGCCATCGTCCAATGTGATATGTCTTTTACCTGAATATAAATTGAATATTGGGAGGAAGAGACATGGCTTCTAAATCATTTCGACATCTTTGGATCGGGCAGGCACTGGCGAATATGGGGGATATCCTGTACATCGTTGCGTTGATTTCCCTGATTCATGCGGTCACAGGTTCACCGGTTTTTTTGACCGCAGTGCCGTTGGTCATTACATTTTCAAGATTTATCAGCAGTGCGATGGCACCGCTGTTATTGAATCGTTCACAAATGAAATCCTTGATTGCATATTCTCAGCTCGCAAAGACATTGCTGCTCATTCTGTTTTTGGTTATGATTTTATATTCAATGGGGAATGTATGGCTCTATTTAGGGGTTGCAAGTGTCATTTCCTTTTTGGATGGGTGGGCGCTTCCGGCAAGAAACGCCTATATTCCTTTTATCGTAAAGAGGGAAGAATTGATGGGTGCGAATGGTTTTTTATCGACCGTCGATCAAACCATTCAATTTTCGAGCTGGGCTCTTGGAGGATTATTGCTGACATTATTGAATGAAAGCTTATTATTCATACTTGTCATTCTGCTGTTTCTTGCGAGCACGCTATATATGCTGAAGCTTCCGGTCATTCCAGGCACCACGCTGCAGCAAAAGAAATACTGGTGGAAACAATTTGGAGAAGGCTGGTCTGAAGTGAGAAAGAATGAAAGGCTAAGGAATATTTTCTTCATCTATGGTTTAGAAGCTGCAGCTGGAGCCGTTTGGATTGCAGCCGTTCTTTATCTTTATGTGGACCTCGTCCTGGACCGAAGTGAAGCTTGGTGGGGATTCATCAACAGCAGCTTTTTCATCGGTTTGGTGATTGCTTCATTTCTTGTGTTCAAGCTGCATGGCTTTTTTTCGCGGCGGCGGGATGAGTGGCTTCCGGTATGCATGATTATGACATCCCTTGCAACACTGGCTTTTGCCTGGAACAAAGCGGCCTTGTTTGCACTGGTTCTATCACTGATCTTCGGTGCATTCGATCAGATTAAAACCATCGTTTTGCAGACATATTTGCAGGAAAGTTCGCCTTATGAAGAGATAGGGAAGATATATGCTGCGCAGGGGGCGTTGACCACTCTTTTATTCGGACTGTCATCCTTAGGGGTGGGAATTCTCTTGGAAATCACGAGTGTACAAATCATTTTTACCATTTCAGCAATCCTGCTGATTCTCACTCTGATTCCGATTCAGTCATTGAGAAAAGCTTAGATGTAATGAAGGCTGTATCATCAATTTTTGATGGATACGGCCTTTTATTTGTTTGAAGCTGGAATCTGAAAAAATCATCCGGCAGAAACAGAGTCCATTTCTTCTCATGAATCAGCTCCTCTTCTCATACATTGTGATAAGAGTAAAAAGAGGGGGATGACCATGAACCAAGAGGAACAAAAGCAATTGCAGAATGCGATTGGTGAAATTACTG
Source organism: Rossellomorea sp. NS-SX7 (assembly GCF_052828565.1). NCBI lineage: Bacteria > Bacillati > Bacillota > Bacilli > Caryophanales > Bacillaceae > Rossellomorea > Rossellomorea sp. NS-SX7. Next base: position 949,899 of record NZ_CM128249.1, read on the forward strand.
AAATAGCTGCCGGATTCGGCCTCGACTTTTATCCGATGAGATATGAAATCTGTCCTGCTGACATTATTTATACATTTGGTGCCTATGGGATGCCGACTCGTTTCTCTCACTGGAGCTTCGGGAAACAATTCCATAAGATGAAGCTTCAATATGATCTGGGTCTCAGTAAGATCTATGAACTTGTCATCAACTCAAATCCATGCTACGCATTTCTGTTGGATTCCAACTCATTGATTCAAAATAAGTTGATTGTTGCGCACGTACTGGCGCACTGCGACTTTTTTAAAAACAATGTGAGATTTCAAAATACAAAGCGGGATATGGTGGAAAGCATGGCGGCGACAGCCGATCGTGTCAGGAGATACGAAATTGAACATGGAAAGAGGGAAGTTGAAAACTTCCTTGATGCGGTTCTTGCGATTGATGAACATATCGATCCATCATTGATGAGACCGAAGCTTTCATGGTCGATGGATGATGTGGAATGGGTGGAAGAAGAAGTGAATCCAATCACACCTTATGATGATTTATGGTCGCTGGATGACAAACCGAAGAAACGGAAAACCAAGAAAGTGAAGAAGAAGTTCCCGCCGCAGCCGGAGAAGGATATCCTTCTTTTCATCGAGCAATACAGCCGTGAACTGACAGACTGGCAAAGGGACATCCTGACAATGATGAGGGAAGAGATGCTGTATTTCTGGCCCCAGCTTGAAACCAAGATCATGAATGAAGGCTGGGCATCCTATTGGCATCAGCGGATCATCCGTGAGATGGACCTGACTAGCGGTGAAGCGATTGAATTTGCCAAGCTGAATGCAGGCGTCGTACAGCCGTCGCGTACGGGGATCAACCCATACTATTTGGGATTGAAGATCTTTGAGGATATTGAAGAACGGTATAATAACCCTACGGAAGAAATGAAGAAGCGGGGCGTGAAACCGAATTCGGGCCGCGATAAAATGTTCGAAGTACGGGAGATCGAATCCGATATTTCCTTTTTACGCAATTATTTAACGAAAGATCTAGTGATGAGGGAAGATATGTATCTCTTCCAGAAACAAGGAAAAGACTATAAGATTGTGGATAAAGAATGGACGGCGGTACGTGATCAGCTTGTAAGCATGAGGGTCAATGGAGGGTTTCCTTATATAACGGTGAATGACGGCGACTATATGAAGAGCGGGGAACTCTATCTTAAGCATTGGTACGAAGATGTGGAGCTGGATATCAAGTATTTGGAGAAAGTACTCCCATATGTACATCGTCTCTGGGGAAGACCGGTCCATATCGAAACTCATGTCGAGAACCGGGATATGCTGTTTACGTATGATGGACGCAGTGTGCAAAGAAAGTATCTATAATGCCCGAAGAAAACCGATTCCTTTTTGAAGGTATCGGTTTTTTCAATTACTTCCTAAATGGCTTAACCAGTATTTCCTGTTCTAAATTACATGGACAGGCTTATATATAGTAGTAAATACGTTATGGGATGAGGGGGAAATCGAAATGGCAGATGTTGAAGTATTCATAGGGGACCTTACAGATGAGACATTTCATTATGAGGGAGGCGACTGGAATCATAATTATCCAAAAAGGATCAGTGCATTTTTCCCTAAAGGATATGATTTGTTTTTTTCGGTGTTGGATGACATTTATTATAATCGGATCGAAGGAAGGCAGACGGATTGGGGGAGCCATACATGCCCCATGTATCCTGACGAAATCCTGGCTCTTCTTGAGGATTATTATAAAAAGGACATGGGCGACGTTAAAGTGCAGGAGCTGTTCCAGTTTATAAAACAGCTCGACCCATATCAGCAATATGGTTTGGTGGCATGCGAAATGACATAGATCTATCAAACGGAAGAACAAGCCTCGGCAGCTTGTTCTTTTTCATTGTGATCAAGGAGGTCACCCTGCCTTCATACTCCGGTCAGACTGCGGAAAGCGTCTGTCCAGCATGCGGGTAAAAGAGAGAAACGTCTTCTGGAAAATAGGGCTTTGGATGAACGTATAGATAAATGTAAAGATGAACACCGGGCCGCCAAGCAATAGTCCGAAGAGAAGTACACAGCATTCACAAATGATCCTGACGGAACTGATAGAGAATCCGGTCCTGTCTGATATTGTCAGCATGAACCCATCCCTCGGTCCCGTCCCCAGGTGTGCAGCAGAGTATAATCCTCCGCCAATCCCCATCAAGACAATGGCAGCAAGGAGCATGAACACATCTCCGACTGCATTCGTCAGAGGCGGAAGCAGGTTGAAGTAGAGAATGAAATCTACAAGTACACCAACCATCACTCCATTTATGACCGTTCCCACCCGGACATATTTACCCTTCAAGAGGAGTGTACCAGCGATCATAGCGGCTCCTATGATGATATTCCAGGTTCCAATCGTCAGGCCGATCTTTTCGAATAAGGCAATATTCAATACATCCCACGGGTGAATACCTAAATACTGCACCCTGATCGACAAACTGATGCCATAACTGAAAATGAGTAAACCGATGATGAAAAAACCTAATTGCCAATAGATTTTCATAACTTCTCCTTTTCCTGAAATCAATCGCACTATACAATATTTTACAATGAAATCGATTATTTAGAAACGGACGGTTTTCCTAGTTTTTTTAAGGTGCCTGGTTGAACACAAAAAAATCGGATCAGAATTCTGATCCGATTTACTGCTATTATTGACCGGGTAATCCCCTTCACTTATTGTGTTGTATATCCGCCATCCAGAACAACAGCCTGCCCTGTGACACCTTTTGCCTTGTCACTTGCGAGGAACATTGTATAATCAGCGATTTCTTCGACTGATAGCAGGCGTTTTTGAGGTACTAAGGGATAAATGACTTCTTCAAGCACCTTTTCAAGCGGTACCCCTCTTGTTGAGGAGATGTCCTTAAGCTGGTTACGCACAAGAGGCGTGTCCACATAGCCTGGGCACATTGCGTTAACGGTTATTCCGTGCTCAGCCCCTTCAAGTGCAGATACCTTTGTCAGCCCGATGACACCATGCTTTGCGCTATTGTAGGCTGCCTTCCCGGCGAATCCAATCAGACCATTGATGGAAGCCATGTTGATGATACGCCCGAACTTTTGCTTCTTCATATGTGGAAAAGCAAATTTGGTAGCGATGAATGGAGCAGTCAGCATGATTTTAATGAGCAGCTCAAATTTCTCGATGGGGAATTCTTCGATCGGAGCCACATGCTGGATTCCTGCATTATTGATCAATACATCGATTCTTCCATAATGCTCGACAGTTTTATCGATACCTGCTTTGACTTCGTCTTCATTCGTAACGTCACACTTGATACCAATCGCATCAAACCCTCTGTCTTTCAAATCATCAACGGCTTCATCAAGTCCTTCCTGATTGATATCAGATAACACAACCTTGGCACCGTTTTGGGCAAAATGTTCCCCGATTTCAAATCCGATGCCGCGTGCAGCCCCAGTAATGAATACAACTTTTTCATTTACCATAATGAGTGATCCTCCAATTTTATCAAATAGATTTTTAATCATAGGATGGAATTTCTTATGTCCGTACGCCAAAGCATACCGTAAAAGCTAAAACCATGGGCAGGGCGTACGATTAAAAATACCCCGGTTATTATAAAGCAACCATAATAATCAAATTAATAAATCCCCATATTCGCTAAAATGATGGACACGATTTCAGCTACAGTCGGAATCAATAAACCGACGACTGCCACATCGAGATAGGAGTCTTTATGGGTCAGGCCAGTGACTGCAAACAGTGTCAGCAAAGCTCCATTATGCGGCAGGATGGATGCACCGGATGAGATGGAAGCGATTCTGTGAAAGGCTTCTGCACTGATTCCGGATGTCTGTGACAACTCATAATACTTATCCCCCAATGCCTCCAGGGCAATGCCCATCCCTCCGGATGCGGAACCGGTGATGGCAGCCAGGACCTGTACGGCGATGGCTTCTGATATGACCGGGTTTCCTTTAATGCCAAGAATAAGATTTGTCAGTGTTTTGAAACCCGGAGCGGCAGTCACGACAGCTCCGAATCCAACCGCGGCACTTGTATTGATGACCGCCATGACTGATCCTTTGGCACCTCCGTTTATAGACGGGATGAATTTCTTGAAATGCTTCACATTTATCAAAAGTATGGAAAGGATCCCCACCAAGAGGGACGTTAAGATATTCCAGTCAAATACATTCAATGTTACAACCACGATGACTAAAGGTAAAAAGGACAAATAGAAATTAGGCAGCTCATCTTTGTTGATTTCCTTTACTTCGTTACCTTCTTTAGGCTCTGTGAACGTATCCCCTTTTTTCGTGAACATGCTTTGACGCCATCTTAGATAGAAATATCCACCCGCCGCCATGATCAATCCGCCGACAATCCCGATGATGGGTGCGGCAGTCGGTGATGTCTTAAAATAATCCATCGGTATCAAGTTCTGGATTTGAGGGGTACCGGGGATGGCGGTCATTGTGAAGGTGAATGCCCCCAGTACAAAGACAGGAGGGAGAAGTTTCCTCGTAATATCCGCCTCCCTGAACATGGCGATGGCCAATGGATAGATGGCAAATACCACCACGAACAGGCTGACACCCCCATAAGTCAAGACAGCTGCCGCAATGAGCACACCAAGAATGGCACGGTCCTTACCTATGATACTCGTAATTTTATAGGCTACAGATTGTGCGGCGCCCACATCCTCCATGAGTTTTCCAAAAATCGCCCCGAACAGGAAGACAGGAAACCATTCTTTTGCGAAATCTACAAAGCCGGTCATATAAGTGTCTGTATATGCAGGCAAGAGATCCAGGCCGCTCATGAGGGCAACCAGTCCTGCGACCAACGGGGCAATCCATATGATGGACCAGCCCAAATAAGCTAATAACATAAGCAGGAGTAATCCAATAATAATGCTAGTCATAATTCACCTCTCATACATGTTTGTATGTTATTTTTCCAATAACATATGGATTTATCCAGATTCCACGTGTGAAACAAGAAAATATGAAAATAAAAAGGCAGCCCCGCACGTCACTGATTGTGACGAACGGGGACTGCCTCGTTTGATCATCCTGGTTTATACCAGCTTCTCTGTTTTTCTCTTATGGTCAAAATAAAGCTTTCCTTTAGAAAGGCTGATGACAGTATCCGATTCACGTGCCAAGCCTTGGTCATGGGTGACTACAATCACACATTTGTTATCGTTATGGGCTAGGTCCTTGAAAAGTTCGACAATTCCTCTTGCCGTATCTTCATCCAGATTCCCGGTTGGTTCGTCTGCGAGAATAAGGTTCGATTGACAAGAAAGTGCTCTTGCAATAGAGACTCTTTGCTGCTGCCCTCCGCTCAGAGTCAGCACTTTTTGCCGGGCTTTTTCTTCTGAAATGCCTACTTTTTTAAGCATTTCCAAGGCATATGCCCATTTGTTATCTACTTTTGACTTGGTGATTTCCATTGCGGTTATCACATTTTGCAGGGCTGTCATATAAGGGAGAAGGTTATAGGATTGAAAGACGATGGATACATGCTGATTCCTGAATGTCGACAATCCTATTTCTTTAATGTCTTTCCCCTCGAATAGTACTTTTCCTTCTGTCGGGACATCCAGTGCGCTTGCCAGGGAGAGGAACGTTGTTTTCCCCGAACCTGATGGACCTACACACGTATAAAATATGCCCCTTTCAAACTCCGCCGTTACATTATTTAAAATAGGTTGTACATCTGTACCTCGTTTGTAGCTGTAGCTTACGCTTTCAAATTTCAATAGCTGGCTCATGGGCGTGACCTCCTTAGTCCTTCGTCAATATTGTTTTCGGATGCAGTCTTAGAACCGTCAGCGACGGTAGCAGGGTGGAAAGGAGTACAACGATCATCCCGATTGAAAACAATTGGATCAAGTCTTCACCCGTAATATCAATAGACAATTCATCCACTACTTCTACATCTTGAGCACCCGGCTGCTGCTGAAACGGATTTCGGCGTTCAGAGTTAAAGGAGGCCGGCATATCAGCAGACTCACTGGACTGGGAAATTTCTTGCTGAAGTAATTGTTTTCCCATTTGCTCTGCGATTACATTTCCTGATAAAGTCGATATTCCCATTGCTATGATAGCGACAATCAATATTTCAATGAGGAATTGGCTGATGAGTTTTCCTTTCTTTTCCCCGATCGCTAGCAATACGCCCATTTCATACTTTCTTTCCCTCATTGTCATCATGACGATGAGGGCCAATATGATCGCACCGGCTATGGTGACAAGAATGACGATGTTGTTTGAAAAGGACGCAACATTCTCAATCGGTCCCATCATCTGTTGATACAATTGATCATTGGCATCAAGTTTAAATGTGTCGAAATCAATGGATGATGAAGCTTTGGCATCGGTCAAAAATGCTGGGATGTTCTCAGGATCATCCATGTAGTATACCGCCCGGTCGATGGTCCCGCTTGAGCCTTTTAAAGCATTTGCTGCAGTATATGGAACATATAGCTGGTTATATGGGTTTAGAAACGTGAAGTTCTGAGCACGTTCATCGATCTCAGCGGTTGTTTCATAGATGCCGGCGATTTCTAATTCAATTTCCAGACCATCCACATTAGAGACGGTCAATGAGTCGCCTGCCTGCAGTTCATTTTCATTGGCAAGGTTTTTCTCGATCAATGCGACTTGTTTGTTTGCATCTTCCTCTGTAAGGTGGCGGCCATCTATTAAAGTTGCATCCCCGTTTAGGAAGGAGTCTGCAGAGTCTGAGTATAATACTCCTTGAATTGAAACATCCCCAGCCATCCTGCCGCCCGGAAATCCATTGCTTTGTTCCTGATCATCATCGGATTCATCGCTTCCTATAGGTGTAAAACCGCTGGCAAGAGCAGAAGTACTGGAATAATAATTGTACCCCTTTACATATGAGGAATCTGTTAAGTCATTTGCTGAATCCACAGGAATGGGGACCGGTTCAAACCGGGCTCTTCTCCCTGCTTCATCCTGCTGCTCGGCCATAAGCTTTTCCCTGTCTACCGTTAAAGTGACTTCACCTCCAAGTTTTTCACGGGCTAAAACACTCGACTGCTCAGCAGCGGTCTGGATCGTCAGACCCGAAAGCACCAGAACAGATAGGACAGTCAGTACAATAAGTAACAGCATACTTTTACCCAATCTGGCCTTTACACTCCAAACGGCACGTTTAATAAAATTCATTCTCCTGTTCTCCCATCCATGATTAATAGGGATCTTTTTTCTTTTTTTATCCCTCTAGAAAATTATTTGTTTAACTCTTCACGCTCAACCTCAATTACTCTTCCAAGTGTAAAGACCTGGTGAGTAGTACACTGGAAGCCTTTTTTGATTTTGTCAATCCATTTCATCCTTTCTTTATCTGCTGATATAGTGATAGCTTATCCATCAATTATGACGAAACTATGAACAAAGAATGTCGTAATGTTTAAATGTTAAGGAACAAAGGAATATACAATGAGATGAACGAAGTCCACTTGAGACACGAAAGGAACCATCTTTTTATTCGGACACGCGGTACAAGAAAAACACTTGAAAATAGAACGTATTGAGTTTATCCTTTTAAAGTACCAACACCAAATCCATTTCCAGTCTCCGTACGGATTTTTTGTACAGGACGTATGATTCATAAGAAACGACATTGAGATAAAAGACCATACCGGATAAAAGACAAAATGGATAGCAGGAAAGGAGAAAGAGTATGGCAAACGTATTCAATCAGGAGTTTGTTGTAGCGATCATCATAGCTTTTTCCGCTTATATCATTTTAAGAGGAATCGCTATTTTTTTTGGAAAAGCAGGTAAAGGCTATGTGGAGAATATAGAAGCGCCAAGAAAGTTGTTTTTGCAGTTAATTGGTATTTATTATGTGGTATCAGGCGGGTTAGGACTTATGATTCCCAGGCTCCAGTGGAAAGCGGAAGACATTTATTTTGCCATTGCGTATTTTGCCATCATATCGGTTATCTTCTGGGCAGGGCTTGATTTCTTCATTAAGCGTGATAAGAAAAAGCAGCTTCAGCAGAATTAAGGAATAAATGCTCAGGGAGACACACCTGGGCTTTTTTTATTCCATGCTTTTTTCGCTGACTTCTTGTTATAAATAGTTGAAAGGCAGCTGTTTTCTGGAAGTAAATGCTGGAAAAGAAGCGTACGCTGGTTTAACTTGATCTCCCTTTGGGGTATATCCCCTTTTGGAGGGATGAAAAATGCTGCACCATGAAAGTAAAACAAACAATGCGAATTCACCTGAAATGAAAAAAGACTTTTATATACAGCAACTACTGAGAATAGGCGTATATAAATATGTTGGCAAACAACTTTATGAACTATCGATGAACGAACTTCAGGAAGTATACATTGAGTATTATATAAGCAACAAAGATCTAATCAGTTAAAAAGACGAACCTTTTGTGAAGGATCGTCTTTTTTGTGATTCTTATGGGACGTCGTGACCCATTGAACTTTGCAGGATCTCAAACCACTGATCATGATTTAACTTCAGTTCCAAAGAGTTTATTGCTCTCTGAATGCGTTCTTTCTTTCCTGAACCTACAATCGGCATGATGCCTGCAGGATGATTCATCAACCATGCATAAAGAATGGAATCGATTCCTTCTGCACCGGTCTCACCCTGAATTTTCATTAATGTTTCTCGCAGGCGAACGGCTTTCTCATCTTTACCGGTGAAGATGTTTCCACCTGCAAGCGGTGACCATGCCATTGGTGCCACTCTTTTTTCCTGACAAAGATTAAGAGTGCCGTCTTCAAAGTTTTCAAGTTGGTAAGCGGACAATTCAATCTGGTTGGTCACTAATGGAAATGGCAGGTATGATTGAAGCATGCTCCATTGATGATCTTTAAAATTGGATACACCGAAATGGCGTACCTTTCCTTGATCCTTAAGCTGGGTGAAGGCTTCAGCTACTTCTTCACCATTCATGAATGGATCGGGGCGGTGAATAAGCAGTACATCGATGTAATCAGTGCGCAGGTTTTGTAAAGACTGCTCCACTGAGGACATTATATGCTTTTTACTCGTATTGTAATGATGCGTTTTATGCTCAGGACGATTCTTTGAGGGAAGAACGATGCCGCATTTCGTCACGATCTCCATCTCTTGCCTGAGTGATGGTTTCAATGAAAGGGCATCCCCGAAAATCTCTTCACAAGTGTAGGACCCATAAATATCTGCATGGTCGAAAGTAGTGATGCCGTTTTCCAGGTTGTATTGAATCAATGACAATGTTTCTTCCTTTGATTGCTCCCACTCAGAAAGCCTCCATAATCCATGTATGATCCTGGAAAATGATAAATCTTCTTGCACAGTGATTCTTTCCATATGTATACCCCATTTCATGTCAGTATGTAGTCAATAGCAATTAGTAATACTAAAATGTATCTTACTATGATGTGGAATGAAATGAAAATGAAAGACCTTCTGAAAAATTGGGATCTCGGTAAAATCAACATCATGAGCCATCAATCGAATATATTGACAGTCATCTCCGAAGGGTACGCATTCTATTTGAAAAGGAGAAAACGAACCTCCCTTGGTGAACGTTTGGAAGAATACCGCATCACTCAATATTTGGTAGGCGAAGGCATTCCGGTGGAAACGCCGCTTTTAACCAAACAAGGGGAAGTGTCCATCGTCAAGGGAGGAAGCTGTTATTCTTTATATGCTTCTTTGGAGGGGACTTCAATCCCGAAAAGCAGTATGATGACCTCCGATCAATTTTTCTTGCTGGGAAAGTATCTGGCTGGTTTGCATCTAACGTTGGAAAAATACCCTCTTAAAAAGGATACAGTTCTCTGGGATGTATATGGGAATATGAAAAGCTGGCTTTCAATACCCAATCCCGATTTGAATGCTTGGGCAGGGAGAGTGTACGGTGAGATTGAACCGTATGAACGAGTTTACAATCAACTGACTCTGCAGCTTGTACACAGTGACGTGCACTTGGGTAATTTTTTATGGCATGAAAATGTGATCAGCGGCCTGGTTGACTTTGAAAAAATAAGGGAAGCGTCCCGTGTGGGGGATATCGCATATATGATCACAAGTATCCTGAGAGATACTTCTAGAAAAGTTGACTCCTCCCTTTTTATTGAGAAAATACACTTGTTTCTTAAGGGATACAGCATAAAACAGCCATTAAGTGATACAGAAATACGATCCATTCCGCCGCTCGTCATACTGTTCCTCCTTCAGTACACATTGTATTACTCCCGACAGGGGCTTGATCAGACAGTCGAATGGTGTGTGAAAAAGGTTGATGATTTGATAGCGGATAAGAAGTATTTAGCATTACTTACTGACTTCTAATCGGAATTGGGTTGGGGGATGAAACTGCAAAACATCTTTTACCATCATAATTCTTCACCTCGTGAGAAAAAATGAAAGAAATGTGTTCTCGAAAAAAAGCGTAAAAAAAGAGGTGACTTATGTACGTACACTTGGAATGGAGTGCGTACAAGAGACTCAACTTTCGATGTTGACACAACGAAAAGATTATTCGGTGTGTGACGAGAGCATAAAAAATGAAATGAGAAGGTGAAGATGATGGATGTGAATAATCAGGGTTACCCCTTTCATGCCGGAGACGTGGTGTACGTAATATACCGAAATCCTCATACTCAAAGCGTTGCGAATGTTCAGGAAGCGGCAGTCGTTAATAATCCGGAAAATCCGGAAGAATTGGCTTTATTTCTATATGAAACATATTATCCCCTGACAGATGATCTGGCGGTATACTCTTCTGAAGCGGAAGCAGAGCAGGTATATAATCAATCATTCGGGGACTTATAGGGGGGATGAAATATGGTTAAACCATTCGTACCGCAGCTTGTCTACTTTGAACCAGGTGCATTGGAGTATCCGTTGGGGAAAGTGCTTAAAGAAAAGTTTGAGAAAATGGACATCGAAATACGATATACCACTTCTCATAACCAGGTGAGAAATCTACCAGGGGAAAATCACTTCCAGAAATACAGGATCGCGAAGTCCACATTGGTGGTGGGGGTAAGGAAAACATTGAAGTTCGATACGTCCAAACCATCCGCTGAATATGCCATTCCGTTCGCTACGGGCTGCATGGGGCACTGTCATTACTGTTACTTACAGACGACAATGGGAAGCAAACCCTATATTCGGACATATGTGAATGTAGATGAAATCCTGGAGGCAGCGGATAACTATATATCTGAAAGAGCCCCTGAGGTTACAAGGTTCGAAGCTGCATGTACCTCGGATATCGTAGGTGTGGACCACCTTACCCATACCCTAAAGCGTGCGATCGAGCATTTTGGTAAATCTGATCATGGTAAATTAAGGTTTGTGACAAAGTTCCACCACGTCGACCATTTACTGGATGCAAAGCATAATGGTAAGACTAGATTCAGGTTCAGCATAAATGCAGACTATGTCATCAAGAATTTCGAGCCGGGTACATCACCTCTCGATAAACGATTGGAGGCTGCCGGTAAAATTGCAAGGGCAGGATATCCGTTGGGGTTCATAGTTGCCCCTATCTATATCCATGAGGGCTGGGAAGAAGGGTACAGGAAAATGTTTGAACACCTGAATCAGCATCTTCCACCCGAAGCCAAGAAAGATTTGACCTTTGAATTCATTCAGCACCGTTTCACCAAACCTGCAAAACGGGTGATTGAAAAAAATTATCCGATGACGAAGCTTGAACTGAATGAAGAAGAGCGCCGATACAAATGGGGGAAATATGGTATTGGAAAATATATTTATCAAAAAGATGAAGAACAAGAATTAAAGGACCGGCTATATTCCTATATGGAGGAATATTTCCCCCAGGCAAAACTGGAGTATTTTACTTAATAGAAGTGTAAAAAAAGGACTGATACCATTTGAAGTGAAATGATGATCAGTCCTCTCAATTGAAGTCGGGAAGGATTGTTTCAAGACTCTTTACTTTTAATGCTATTTCATCACAGATTTCCTGATATCTTGCCCATTCTTCCACTTGATTCCTGGACCTTTTCCTTGGATTCGGAAGGTGCCAATAAATCACTTTCTTTTCTAAATCAGATGGCAGGCTGATGTCTTCATCGTACTCACTGTCTTGAATCTTCACGATCACCGAAGCTTGATCTAAGTCAGGTATCTCTATTCGGGTACGCGGGAATGAACTAATATCAATACATAATTCCTTCATTGCAAGGACAGAAAGCTCTTGATCCTTCGCATCAACCCATCCGGCACTTTTGAAAGTCCAGTTTGGAACAGAAAGTTTTTCGGCCCAGCCTTCAGCTATTAAACTTCGCTGCTGGCTGCTTGAAAGAAAATATACAGTCTTATTCATAGCTATGTTCCTTTCTGTTTTCATGCTGTTATTACTATTTACCCAATACCGAGTAATGTAATCAATAAGTTCATTGAAAGTTTCTGGAAAAATCTTTATAGGTAAAAGTGATTAATAAATCCCTTTTTTTATGTAATGAAACTTTCTTTACATGGTAGAAAAGATTGAAATTAGGGAGAAACTAATTTAATTTTTAAATAAATCAGTATAATGATAAAGGGAAAACCTCGAAAGGCTGGCATGGCATAGTATAAGTAAAAAAAGGTTTAGAAATTTTATAAAAGGGTAAACATCTGTAAATTATTTTGTGTAATTGAAGCAATCCTGATTTTTAGTTTTATATAAGGAGGTACATCTATGAAATTCAACTTAACAACAAAGATCATCCTTGCCTTGATTCTCGGGGCTCTGGTAGGACTGGCTCTGAATATATTTGCTAAAGATGTATTCGATATATTAGATCCTTACTTATTCACTCCACTGGGCAAGATATTCCTGAACTTGATCAGCATGCTGGTTGTACCGATCGTGTTCTTATCCATCGTCTTGGGGTCCGCAGGCCTTGGTGATCCGAAGAAGCTTGGAAGAATCGGATTGAAAACCATCGTTTACTTTTTGGTAACGACATGTATTGCCATTGTGATCGGGCTGTCATTAGCAAACATTGTTGATCCCGGATTAGTTGAAGGAATCGACCGCACCCAAGCTGAGGAATTTAAATCCGAGAAAGCTCCTCCTGTAGGGGAGACAATCATGAATATTATTCCTAAAAATCCTTTGACCGCCATGACGGAAGGGAATATGCTGCAAATCATTGCATTTGCCATCTTCATCGGATTCGGTCTGACTGCTCTTGGTGAAAAGACGAAAGGAATCTTAAAATTAGTCGAACAGGGTAATGAATTGATGATGTACCTTGTGACGCTTGTAATGAAGTTTGCTCCGTATGGAACATTTGGACTTATCGCTTCAGCAATCGGCAGTCAGGGGATGAGCGCCCTTAAAGCAATGTGGCTGTACTTTGTCGTCGTTTTAGCTGCATTGATCATCCATGCTATCATCACCTACGGCAGCACCGTATTCTTGCTTGCCAAGAAAAATCCACTCTGGTTCTTTAAAAGTTTCAGCCCTGCCATGAGTGTTGCGTTCAGTACTTCAAGCAGTAATGCGACATTGCCGATATCAATGGAAGTCGCACAGGAGAGATTGAAAGTTTCAAAACCAATAAGTTCATTCGTTCAGCCTTTAGGGGCTACAATCAATATGGATGGAACAGCGATCATGCAAGGTGTCGCTACGGTCTTCATTGCTCAGGTTTATGGCATTGACCTGACCTTTGAACAGCTAGTGACAGTCGTACTGACAGCGGTCCTTGCAAGTATCGGTACAGCAGGTGTTCCGGGTGTGGGATTGATCCTGCTTGCTATGGTCCTAAGTTCTGTCGGCCTTCCTGTCGAAGGAATCGGCTTGATTCTGGGAATCGACCGTTTACTTGATATGGCCAGAACATCAATCAATATTTCAGGAGATGCAGCATGTGCCCTGTTTGTTTCCGAGAGTGAGAAGAAACGTACAATCAAGGAGCAAAGAGGCGACGTTTAGTCCCAAGGAGATAATCGCTTGATAAAGCGATTATCTCCTTTTTTTAGGCCGATTTTTATAGTTGAATTTGAAGTGAGGACTAGTGTAATATTACACTAAGTCAAGAAAAGCAGGTGTTCCAATGACCAAAGAAGAAATTATTCAAATTATTTCCAATAAGCTGCGATTAATCAGAACGGAAGCGGGTTACACACAAGATAAAATGGCGAATGTGATCGGTCTGTCTAAAAAGACCCTTGTTCAAATTGAAAAAGGAAGAGCAGCTGCTAGCTGGACAGCGGTTATTGCGGTATGTGCCTTGTTCAGAGACAATGAGACTTTGACTTCAAGTGTAGGTGGGGAACCGCTCGAAATAATTGAGACGATTGCCCGTGAAGGGATGGACTTTCGTAAAGAAAAGACGCTTGGCGGGAAAGTATGGTGGAAAGAAATCAGGAAGAATGAAGGATACGTCCTTCAACAGAATCTTTTCAGCAAACACTATCGGATACTGGATAGTGATGACTTTCGGGTATACAGCAGCTTTGATGAAGATGATTCACATAGCAGGTTTGATGAAATCTCATCAAATGGCTGACAATAAAAGTGAAGGAACCTGACTATTCAGGTTCCTTCACTTTTTGTCTGTTATTTGACCAGCAGGACACTTGATTCGCAATCATGTGCAACTTTTTCACTGACACTTCCAAGCATCCATTTTTTTAGATTGGACTTTCCAGTATGGCCGACTAGTACGAGATCTACGTTGTTTTCTTTTGCATACTCACAAATCCGCTTCGCTTCTGAGCCTGATAGGTGAACATAGTTCGTGTTGAGCTGGTAAGGACTTAACTTTTCTTTTACATTTCTCAAGATAGCATGAGAAGAAGATGGGGCCGTGATTCCTTTGTTTGTCTCCACTGCTTGAGTAGAGTTTACTTTTTCATCACGGGATCCTGATAAATTCCCCATATACTGATTATCAAACCCAGGCGCCGTATCAGCAATTGCGTGGGTAGGAGTATAATGATCACGTGTTTCTGTTGTCCCTTTCTCGTCTGAAACATAAAGGATCGTAAGTTTTGTATCTGGTGATAATTTAGTTAGTTTCAACGCTTCATCTAACGCTTTTTTACTTCCGTCAGTTTCATCATAAGCTACTAGTAAGTGCTTATACATGTAATCACCTCATTTGTATGATGTACATTGTTTACCCCGTTTAATAAAGGCTTAATCATTTTTTCAGCAAAAAGAAAGAGCAGGATAGGGGGAAGATCCATCCTGCTCTTTCTATGTTACTGACATATAAAACGTATAATAGCTGATTAATTAAATTAATAATTATAGCATGCTGATAATCCAGCCAATTACTACAATTGCACCAATGACCATTAGGATTGTACGTAACATGTGATTCACCTCGACTTATAGATATCAATAGTGTGTTTTTGCATTCATTACAACCGGTTAATGTACTGTTACCCGGTTGCTTTCTACTCGAAACATTCCTGAATATCATTTGAATAAACTTCTGATTGTGAGTTGTATTATTAGTGTGAACGTTTAACGAAAAATTATGATTGTTTTTTGATAGCCGTGATAAAATAGAAGATATTGGTTGAGGGAGAGTTGGGGATGAGTGGAAGGGTTATTTTTGTAGAAGGGATCCCGGGTGCAGGGAAAACTTCGACAGTCCAAATGATTTCAGAAATATTAAAGGATAAAGGTCTCCGTGTCAAAGCATGTATTGAAGGGGAAGAGGAGCAGCCTGCTGATTATGAAGGAGTCGCATTGCTGTCTGAAGAGCAGTTGACTTATTTTGAAAAAAATTATAGTGAGTCACCTATTGATTTACAGTTTTATTGTGAGCCGACTGAGTATGGGATGTTGGTTCATTATACAAAGATGTCTGCAAGCAGAGGTTTCCCTGAGGATTTAATAAATGAAATATCAAGTTTTGATATCTACAACGAGGAACCTGCGATTTATACAGCTCTCATTAAATATAAATGGGAACAATTCAACCAAATACTTACCAAAACAGATGATATTTACATATTGGATTGCAGTCTGCTGCAGAACCCAACTACGTTTCTGAGTGCCAGGAATGACATGCAGGAGGATTTCATTGAAGAATTTGTGCTTGCTCTCTTAAATCAAGTGAAGAAGTATCAGCCTATGATTATCTACATAGAGCCGATTGATATCAAAGAATCATTCCAACATGTTATGGCGGAACGTTCCGAGCAGTGGTTTCAATTTGTAAGGGACTACTACACCAAACAGTCATATGGGGTGAATCACGGCCTCACAAATGATCTGAAAGGGGTATTGAGCTATCTGAAACATCGTGTAAACCTTGAAAAGTCCATATTAGCAAACGCCAATTTGGATTTGATTCATATCGAACGTGATCAATCATCATGGGAGGCAGTGAATAATAGGATCATGAGAGAAATTTCCCTGCGTTTTTAAGAAGGGATGAAGCGGCATCAGACTTTAGACGGAGGAAAAAACCACCAAGAGACGCTCATCGTTCCATGGAGGGTGAGGTAGAATTAACATATATTAGAAGTGGTGGAGATGATTCCTATGAAAAAAATGATTGAAATCTTTAAAAATCCAATTTTTATGAAGTTGTTCCTGGCGAATTTGACGTCTCATATGGGAAGTGTCATCGGTCTTACGGCATTTATGTTTTACCTTTTAGACCGATTTTCAGACCAGCCGATGTACGCTTCTATTACAGAAATGATGTATTCACTTCCGACGCTGGCGGTATTCTTCCTGGTTGGGGTATTGGCAGATCGAATGGACCGGCAGAAAATCGCCTACCATTGTGACACGATTAGTGCGGTATTAACAGTTGTCCTGTTATTGGCCGTCTATATCGGCTGGCTTCCTCTGATCTTTGCTGTCCTCTTCCTGCGCAGCGGAGTACAGAAGTTCTTTTTTCCTGCTGAGCAAGCCATTTTACAGGGAGTCCTATCGAAGGATGATTATTCCACGGCAGCAGGGTTGAACCAGATGGTTATGAGCCTGTTCATGCTGCTGGGGAACGCCATTGCGATTTTTGTTTATTGGAATGCAGGCATTTATGGTGCTCTTCTAGTGGATTTCATTACATTCGTAGTAAGTGCCTTTTTGATCAAAAATTGCGTTATTCCCGAAGACGTGCGTCAGCCGAACGGAAAGCATACATGGAAAGATTTAAATGTCTCGTTCGTCATGAAAGATTTCAAGTCGGGTCTTGTCTATATCCTGAATCATAAACTGCTTCTTTCGTTGATCAGCGGTTTTGTCGTCTTTGGGATTGTAAACGGAGGTTTCTCCGTTATTCCGATTTTCATCCTGAAATACAAATTGGCTCCGGATACGTATGAAGAATATTCCATCGTGCTGGGAATTGCTTTCGGAGCGGGGGTCTTGATTGGAAGTATTGTTTCTTCGATGCTTACACAGAAATTCAAATTTAATCAATTGATTGTCGCAGGGCTGGTTATTTCAGGGACGTTCATCATTTCCGCTTCATTTGCGGCGGAAGCTTGGATCTTTATGCTGGTTGTATTTATCGCTGCATTGGGACTTCCGCTTGTAAACATAGCAATCGGCGGCTGGCTGCCGAGTATCATCGATCCAAAGATGATGGGGAGAGTACAGGGATGGATCAATCCACTGATGATGCTGTCCCAATCAATCACCCTTGGCATCATCGCACTTACATTCCCAGGAGTGGTTTCTGTGGAAATGCTCTATTGGCTCGTTGGAGGGTGTTTACTAGTGGTCGGTGCATTTTATTCAGTGATTTTGCCTAAGTTAATGAAAGAAGAAGAAATCGAACCTGCAGTTGTAAATGGATAAGTGTTAACGAGAATAATCTCCATAGTCTTTCATGGAGATTATTTTTATTGAAGATGTTAAATATAATCTATTAAGAACTAATTTATTCTAGCTTTTGATTGGAATGGAAGACGAAGACTCCTGCGGGAAAAGCGAGTTAGGTGAGACCCCGCAGGAGCGAAGCGACGAGGAGGCTCACCAACCGCCCGCGGAAAGCGAAGTCTTCCATGGAAATCAATGCGGTATATAGAAGGTCTTTTTATGTTTTATCTAACGAAGAAAAAAATTTGAACGTTTTTTCTTATCATTCGTATTATCAATGAACGCACTGGCGGATAGAAGGGAATCATGCGATGGAAGAGAGAGAATTAATCAAACACGCAAAAAAAGGGGACCATGAAGCCTTCGCGATCTTATTCAAACAACATTATCCTTTTTTAGTGAAGTACCTCATAAAAGTAACCATGAACAAAGACCAGGCAGAAGAGCTTGCGCAGGATACCATGGCAAAGATAGTAGAGAAAATTCATCTCTACAATGGTAAGTCTAAGTTTTCTTCCTGGCTGATCACAATCGCAACCAATCGTTATATCGATATCCAAAGGAAAACGGGGAAAGAGAAGGACTGGCAGAAAGAAGAAGCCAATTACCGCAGTCTTAAATGGAGAATGGAGTCAAGAAACGAAGAGTGGAATGATGTGCTGGCGGCGTTGACGACTTTGGAAGATGGGGTGAGGATACCGATTATCCTTAAACATTATTACGGCTATTCCTATGAAGAAATTTCAGATATTGTCGGACTTCCCCCCGGAACTGTTAAATCAAGGACCCATCACGGCATTCTCCGGTTACGAAAGGAGTTGAAACTGGATGAACAACAAACAACAGCCAAATAAAGATCAAGAACTGGAGCAAATCCTTAAAGCAGGGATGAAGCCTTTGGAAGAAGAGGTGGATGATCATGTCTCACAGGAATGGTTTGAGCAATTCGTTCTTCAGCAGCAAAAAGAAATAAAGGCGGGATTAAAACGGGATCTCCTCCTATTTATGTTCATTGCAAGCTGTCTGCTGATCATCCTTTCACTCACACTTTTAAAATTACCAGCGCTGTTCCTTCTGCTGCAAGGTGTCGTTTTTGTTGGGGCAGTCATGTTCAGCAGCCTTACGTTTTTCAAGCAGGTGAAGAAGATATGACGAAAGAAGAGCTTTATCTGTTATTGCTCATCACGCCCATCCTTCTTGCTCAAAGCATCTACTTATTTCTCGATGCCAGAAAGAATGGTCATCTCTATTGGTTCTGGGGAATATGGGGATTGATCCAAACACCTACGCCGCTGATTTTTTATCTGCTTTTCGCTAAGAAAATATGGAAGAAGTTTAAGAAGAGGGAGAGAATCGAATGATCATCGTAACGACTGATTTTGTGCCGGGAAAGGAAATCAAGGAGTTAAAAGGATTTGTGAGAGGCAGCACGGTACAAGCCAAGCATATTGGAAAAGATATTGTTGCTGGTTTAAAAACGATTTTGGGTGGAGAAATCAGCGAATATAGTGAATTGATGGAAGAAGCAAGGCATCAGGCAATTGAAAGAATGAAAGAAGAAGCTTCACGAAAAGGGGCCAACGCAGTGATCGCCGTCAGGTTGGAAACGTCTGCTGTGATGCAGAATGCATCTGAGATCATTGCCTACGGCACAGCTGTAACAGTGGAATAATCAATACACCTGAAACATATAGTGAATTGGGTGCACTCGATCTGAAACACGCACATACTGTATAAAGAAAATTACTAATTAAAATAAAATTGACACAATTCAAAACCTATAGTATGGTTATTAATGGAATAAATACTATTGAAGAAATGGAGGGTTTGTGATGATTAATGTATACAGAGTTGAACGCAGAGAAATTACAGCTACTACTAATTTCATATCATCACATAACCAGTAACTCCTTATTCAACATTCAAGCGGATAACAGGCACAGGTTATGATTGATAATCTGTGCTTTTTTATGTCCATTTATGGGCGTTAACAAGGCACCGGCAGGACTTCTGATGCAAATCAGCCCTGTCCTTAGAGCCTTTTTAACGCCCTTTTTTATTTGGTGTTATCAGGTTCAGTACCTGTTCACATAAAAAAACATTCAGGGAGGAAGAAAAAATGCTCAAAGTACAAAAGAAAAAGATGATGACACTGGTGGAGACAGAAGGCGGATAGTGAAAGGGATTTTAAGGGGGGGATAAGGATGTTTAGTATTTTTAAGAAATTATCATGGTTTTTTAAAGAAAACTGGAAGCGTTATACGGTTGCGATCATCCTTTTGACGATTGTGGGGATTCTCGATGTGATTCCTCCAAAACTCGTCGGAAATGCAATCGATGATATACATCTCGGGTCGATGTCCTGGGATGTATTAAGTAAGTACCTTTGGTTATTAGCGGGCATTACAATCATCTCATACTCGATGACCTACGTATGGATGTATCAACTATTCGGAGGGGCGTTCCTCGTTGAACGGAAGCTTCGGTCCAACTTCATGAGTCATTTATTGAAAATGACACCTACTTTCTTTGAGAAAAATCGTACCGGGGACTTGATGGCAAGGGCAACGAATGATCTCAAGGCGATTTCTGTAACTGCCGGATTCGGTGTGCTGACACTGATCGATTCAAGTGTCTTTATGCTCACGATTTTGTTTACAATGGGATTTCTGATCAGCTGGAAATTAACCATAGCGGCCATCCTGCCCCTGCCGGTCATGGCGTTATTGATGAAGGTGTACGGGGCAAGGATCCATAAACGTTTCACGGAAGCACAGGACTCATTCGGAGATCTTAACGATAAGGTGCTTGAGTCGATTGCCGGTGTCAGGGTGATCCGGGCTTATGTTCAGGAAAGGGCGGATGAGGGCCGGTTCTCTGACATGACAGAAGATGTCTATAAAAAGAATATTGAAGTGGCAAAAATTGATTCGCTGTTCGATCCGACCATTAAGGTGCTTGTCGGGTTAAGTTATCTGATCGGACTTGGGTATGGGGCGTATCTCGTCTTCCATCAGTCCATCACCCTGGGGCAGCTCGTATCGTTCAATGTCTATCTTGGTATGTTGATCTGGCCGATGTTTGCTATTGGTGAACTGATCAACATCATGCAGCGGGGGAATGCATCGCTTGACCGTGTACAGGAAACGCTGGATTACGTCCAGGATGTAAAAGACCCGGAGCGTCCTCAATCTGTCGGTATACCGGAAAATGTCGCGTTTGATGATGTCGATTTCCAATATCCATCCTCACAGGTGAAGAATCTGGCCAATCTTATAGTGAAAATTGGCCAGGGGGATACACTTGGTGTGGTCGGTAAGACAGGAAGCGGAAAGACGACCTTCATTAAACAGCTTCTTCGCGAATATCCTGCAGGCTCGGGTTCCCTTTCGATTGCGGGAGTTCAGATTAATGACCTCACCCTTCAGCAGGTCAGAAGCTGGATCGGCTATGTTCCTCAGGATCATGTACTGTTTTCGAGGACCGTGAAAGAAAATATTATGTTCGGCCGGCATGATGCAGATGAAAGAGACCTGGAAAAAGCGATTGAGCTTGCCGATTTCAAGAAAGACTTAGAAATGCTTCCAGACGGTTTATCCACGCTTGTGGGAGAAAAAGGAGTTGCGCTCTCCGGGGGACAGAAACAGCGAATTTCCATCGCAAGGGCACTCATCAAGAATCCGGAGATCCTTATTCTGGATGACTCCCTATCAGCGGTCGATGCCAAAACAGAAGCAAAAATCATTGAAAATATTCGAAATGAACGTGACGGAAAAACAACGATCATCACGACCCACCGTCTATCGGCTGTCCAGCATGCTGATTGGATCATAGTCATGGAGGATGGGAAAGTGGTGGAAGAAGGGGTCCATGAGACTCTTCTTGAAAATGGCGGCTGGTATAAAGAGCAATTCGACCGTCAGCAGGTTGAAGATTCCTCACTTGAGGAGGTGGGCGCATGAAAGTCGGAAGAAGACTCGTAGACTATGCGCTTTTATATAAAAAAATCATCATAGCAGCCCTGCTTATGCTGACCGTTTCAGTGACAGCAGAGCTTGCAGGACCATTCATCGCCAAGAAAATGATTGACGATCATATCCTTGGGATAGAAGCGGCATGGTATGGAACCGAAAAAGGAAAAGATGCCGTTTTCTATAAAGGAGAATGGTATAAAAGAGAACAGTATTTCAACAGTGGTGAACAAAAGGGGGATGAGGTAAGAATCCTTCAAATGGGAAGGGAATTTTACTTTATCCCTGCTGCCATTTCATTCGATGGTGAGCGTAAAGTCAAAAACGGCACAATGATCATAACAAAAGGAGAAGACTCGGAAGTCTACCCTGCTCAAAAATTAAGCGGTGATGAGCTTTTGGATTTTTATAATCCTGAAATTCCGAAGATCATCAAACTGATCGCCTTTTATTTTGGTCTTCTGGTGATTGCGTCCTTCTTCCAGTACGGTCAGCGGTTCTTTCTTCAAAAAGCTGCCAACAGAGTCATCCAGAAAATGCGGAACGATATTTTTCAGCATATCCAGAAGCTGCCGATCCGTTACTTTGATAATCTGCCGGCTGGAAAGGTCGTTGCCCGGATTACAAATGATACGGAAGCTATACGGGACTTATATGTGACCGTATTGTCTACGTTTTTCACAAGTACGATCTATATCATAGGGATTTACATCGCACTGTTCATTCTGGATGTGAAGCTCGCGGCAATCTGTCTGATCTTGATTCCGATACTTGTTATCTGGACTTATTTATACCGGATCTATGCATCCAAATATAATCATATCATCCGGTCGAAGGTCAGTGACATCAACGCAATGATCAATGAATCGATCCAGGGGATGAACATCATCCAGGCTTTCAGCAGGGAAAAGCAAACGAGCAGCGAATTTGAAGAATTGAACGGCACCCATTATAAATATCAAAATAAGCTGCTCAGCTTGAACTCCATGACTTCTCATAATCTTGTAGGGGTTTTGAGGAATATTACGTTTGTGGCATTCATCTGGTACTTCGGAGGTGGATCGATCGGTGTCGGTTCTGTCGTGACGCTTGGTGTCCTCTATGCGTTCGTAGACTACATCAACCGATTATTCCAGCCTGTAACCGGAATTGTCAATCAGCTTGCGAACCTTGAACAGGCACTTGTGGCAGGGGAACGCGTATTCAGGCTGCTTGATGAGGATGGGACGAATGTAGCGGATGATAAAATGCCCCGTTACCAGGGGAACGTCAACTTTGATCATGTGTTCTTTGGGTATAAAGAAAATGAATATGTGCTAAAGGATATTACGTTCGAAGCGAAAAAAGGGGAAACAGTAGCTCTTGTTGGACACACGGGGTCTGGTAAAAGTTCCATCATGAATCTACTATTCCGTTTCTATGATGCAAACGAAGGAAAAATCATGATTGACGGTCAGGACATTAAAGATATTCCCTATCAGACGATCCGCGAGCATATGGGAATCGTCCTGCAGGATCCGTATTTATTTACGGGTACGATCGCATCCAATGTCAGCCTTGATGATCCAAGGATTTCAAGGGAGACGGTGGAGGAAGCCCTCAAGGCGGTCGGGGCGGAAAAAGTATTCAAAAACCTTGAAAAAGGGTATGACGAACCGGTTATTGAAAAGGGAAGCACCCTTTCATCCGGTCAGCGTCAGTTAATTTCCTTTGCCCGTGCACTTGCCTTCAACCCGGCAATCCTGATTCTCGATGAAGCAACCTCGAGCATCGACACAGAAACAGAGGCAGTCATTCAGGAAGCAATGGAAGTATTGAAACAGGGAAGAACGACATTCATCATCGCACACCGTCTATCTACGATTAAAAATGCAGATCAAATCCTCGTATTGGACCGCGGAGAAATCGTTGAAAAAGGCAATCATGACGATCTCATGAAGGCGGGAGGACGATATTATCAAATGTATCAGCTTCAGCAAGGCTCATCATCAGGTCTTGCAGGATAATAAGAGGGAATGCAGCTTTCCAAGCGGTATGTTTTAAAAAGGAAGAGAGCCAAAAACATTTTCACTGTTTTTGGCTCTCTTTTATTGTTTTGTGATGGAAATCCAGCACCTGGCGATGACTGGTTCATGGTGGATGCGGGTACGGCTGGGTGAATTGTTCAGTGTGCAAGGATGCAAGTAGTGCCAGGCACAATAGTGGCAGATTGTGCCTGGCACAACAAAGTTAGTGAATTACCAACGTTTTTCGAGTGTTTATCTACAAAAATTTGGAGTTATCAACGAAAACTCATTTTTATCAACAAAAATTCAAGGATACCAACAATTTTTTCTTACTTACCGACAATTCGATAATATTAGACAAATTTCACGAAAACGTATCCCATCCCAAATCCTCTATATTCCTTCCAAACCCACCATTCCATTTTAGCGCTAATAACAAATTCCAACTCTACTGCGTACAAATTTAGGCTGCATCAATTCCTTGTATATAAAATCTCCTGTATCAAATATTGAAATGCTTCTCCCGTTCTCAGGGAGCGTATTTCTCTGAATGCGGTAATCGCCATTTCGCTCGCCGTCGGGAAGATAAGTAGGGCAAACAACTGTCCAATTGAGCCCTGAAGCTTGAAGCATCATGAATGCCCTGAGATGATCCTCTGCTGCTGTTGTACTCCTTCTTTTCGCTTCACTGGATTGGAAACGGTATAAATGAGGTTCTGTCCTTGAATCCAGTATCCCGGCCGTTCCGCACGTTATGATGCGGGTGATCCCATTTTGCCTCATTGCCCTTAATATCAACGGCATGCTTCTCGATAACACTTCTTCCTTATCGGTATTCAAGCAGCTGACCACAGCATCGCAGCCTGATATTGTATTGAACACATCTTCTTCATTGAGTACATTTCCTGCAACTAAATGCTCCCTTGAAGAGTCTTTTTGAACAGCATCCCTTGTTAATCGATGGATCGTATGTTCAAGTTTTGCATTTTCGTAGACGACCGAACCAACTCTCCCGGTACTGCCAAACAGAGCAAGTTTCATGGCTTATCATTCCTTTCACTATGAAGCGGTATCCGTTTTCACACATTTGGTTAGATTAAAAGTATATCAAATGAAAAAGCAACCATGAAAAAAATCTTGAAATTAAGATGTTTTCATTGACTTTTATGTCATATCGTTTTATGATGACATTCGTACTAATTAATTCCGATAAGAATAGTGGGGGTTTGAATGATGAAAAAATGGAAATTATCGGTTGTGCTGCTGCTTGCTCTTTCAATGGTGCTTTCTGCATGCGGGCAATCCAAAGATAAAGAAGGAACAAACGGGGATTCTGAACAATCCCTTTACGATAAAGTAAAAGAGGAAGGCAAATTATTAGTCGGGACAGAAGGAACATACCCTCCTTTCACATTCCACGACGAATCAGGAAAGCTGACTGGATTTGATGTGGAAATCGCCCGCGAAGTGGCAAAACGCCTAGGTGTTGAAGCTGAATTCAAGGAAACTCAATGGGATGCGATGTTTGAAGGGTTGAACTCAGAACGGTTTGACATGATTGCCAACCAAGTGGGAATCAGGGAAGACAGACAGAAGAAATATGACTTTTCAAAACCATATATTGAATCAAGTGCAGTGGTAGTCGTTTCGAAAGACAACAATGATGTAAAATCTTTCGAAGACATCAAAGGACTTACTTCCGCTCAATCCCTGACAAGCAACTACAGAGATATCGCAGAGGAAAATGGTGCTGTCATCCAAGGAGTCGATGGACTCGCTCAATCAATCCAGCTTCTTGAACAGGGACGTGTGGATGTGACTGTAAACGATAAAATTTCGATTCTTGATTATATGAATAAACAAAAAAATGCCAATATCAAAATCGCTGCCGAAGCTGAAGATGCGGGACAAAGCGGCTTGATGTTCCGTAAAGGAAACGACAAATTGGTTGAAGAAGTAAATAAAGCGTTAGAGGATATGATGGAAGACGGTACGTACGAAGAGATTTCTAACAAATGGTTCGGTGAGAATGTATCTCCTAAGTAGTATCTTTCAGAATCCTGAAGAAATGTTTGATATTTTACAAAGCTCCCTGCTTCCGATGATCAAGGGAGCTTTGTATTATTCTATCCCTCTAACGCTCATATCGTTTACTTTAGGATTGGTGATCGCTGTATTCACTGCATTGGCAAGACTATCAAGCTTCTCTATTTTAAGGGGTATCGCCAGAGTGTATGTGTCAGCAATCAGGGGAACCCCTCTATTGGTGCAGTTGTTCATTATTTTCTTTGGACTCGGTTCACTTGGTATAGAATTTCTGAAACTGGAACCTTTCCCTGCTGCAGTCATCGCTTTTTCTTTGAACATGGGAGCCTATTCTTCTGAGATTGTAAGAGCTGCTATTCAATCCATACCAAAGGGACAATGGGAAGCAGGATATTCTATTGGGATGAGTTATTCACAGACGCTGAAACGGATCATCCTGCCACAGGCAACAAGGGTGTCCATACCGCCTTTATCGAATTCATTCATCAGTCTTGTTAAAGATACGTCGCTTGCCTCATTGATCTTTGTAACGGAAATGTTCAGAAAGGCACAGGAAATAGCGGCAACGAACTATGAGTTTCTACTCATGTATATGGAAGCTGCACTCCTGTACTGGATCATCTGTTTTATCTTATCCATCATACAAGGGCGAATTGAAGCAAGACTGGATCGGTATATAGCAAAATAGAAAGGAGGGTAAACATGATTTCAATTAGGGGACTGAAGAAACGCTTTGATGACCTCGAAGTACTGAAGGGCATGGATGTAGAAGTCCGAAAAGGTGAAGTGATCGTTCTGATCGGCCCATCGGGATCAGGAAAAACAACGTTTCTCAGATGTTTGAATGCACTTGAAACACCAAATGAAGGCAGTGTATCAATCGGTGAATTGAATGTGGATTTTTCTAAAAAAGTATCGACTGCCGAACTATTGAAATTGAGAAGAAGAACAGGCATGGTCTTTCAAACTTATAATTTGTTTCCTCACATGACTGCCCTCCAAAATGTTATGGAAGGCCCGGTCATCGTTCAGGGGAAGAATAAAGCAGAAATGAAAGAAAAAGCAAGGCGCATTCTTGAAAAGGTGGGACTTGGGGATAAAATCGACTATTATCCGTATCAGCTATCAGGTGGGCAGCAGCAAAGGGTCGGTATTGCAAGGGCACTTGCTATCGAGCCTGAGGTTATGCTGTTCGATGAGCCGACCTCGGCTCTCGATCCAGAATTAGTCGGGGAAGTCCTCAAAGTCATGAAAGACCTTGCCGAAGAAGGCATGACGATGGTGGTTGTCACACATGAAATGAGATTTGCGAAAGAAGCAGCAGATAGAGTCATCTTCATGGACGGCGGACAAATCGTGGAAGAAGGCACCCCGCAGGAAGTGTTTGAAAAACCGAAACATGATCGGACCCGTCAATTTTTAAACTTGATACAATGATTGTTAGAAGATGAATGGAATTCTCCATTCATCTTTTTTTGTTGTCTGTGTAAAAAAAGGAGGATTTTGACTAATTGGAAAGAAAAGGTATTAAATGAGGAAAGGGGGATACCATGAAATTAATTAGAAGACTGCTTCTTGTTTTTATGGGGTTAATCTTCATAAGTGTGCTGCCGACTTTATTTTTTAATAATGATTTTCAATATGTAAATATGACTGGGAAAAGCGGGTCGTTTGGTTTTTATCCGCTAGACTATGCTGTTGCTATTTATCAAGTATTTTTGAATTTATCACAACCTGATCAGTGGTCACTTGTCGTAATGGGCAAAGAGTATGCGCTAACTGATGTGATGGCCGATAGGGTTACATATTCCATGAAGGTATTCTTTTTTTCATTATCGCTGGCGATGATCATCGCTTTTTTGATCAGCATACTGATTTCCCTGGCATCCCGTAAGGTGAACCGTCGTCTTCTTTCAATTGTGAATGTAATGGAATCACTGCCGGATATCTTCATCATCATTGGCGTTCAGCTGCTTGTCGTCATGTATTTCCGGAAGACAGGGGTATTGATAGGCGATATTGCGATGCTTGATGAAGAAATCTATTTATTGCCTGTCACGTGCTTGACCGTGATACCTGCCGTCTTTTTAATAAAGACGATCGTGTTGCTATTGAAAGAAGAGGAACAGAAGTTTTATATTGAACTAGCAAGGGGAAAAGGGTTAAGTTCTCTCTACATTTTAGTGGTCCATAGTTTTCGTAATGTATTGTACAGCCTCTTCTATCGATCGAAGTTGATCTTTTCATTCATGCTGTCGAATCTATTCATCCTTGAGCGGCTTTTTAACATGCGAGGGGTGATGGATCTTTTGATGTGGTCGACGGGATACTCGTTTGTCATCATCAGTTCAATGATATTTCTCCCATTCTTCCTGATCTTTACATTCGTTGAGCAGCGTTTGAAAAAGAGCATTGGGATGAAGGAGGACGGCACTTATGCTTAGACCACTGTGGAAAATGCCGAAATTTTTGACAGGATTCATCTTTCTGAGCGGACTCCTCACCATCAGTTTTTTGTATGAGCCGTTATTAAAAGACGGGATCGAAACGGTCAGCTTCCTTCATATAGATGGAACGACGGTTGGGCCGCCGTTTACTCCCTTGGAATTACCACCGCTTGGTTCGGACAGGGTAGGCACCCCGATATGGACGTATGTCGTACAGGGAGCGAAATATACGATTCTCCTGGGTTTGATCATCAGCCTCCTTCAAATCGTATTATCATTACTTTTTTCAATTGTCATGACAAGGTTTTCAAAGGGAATGGTACATGTTTTCGAAGAAATAGTCGAATCCATGATTTATATTCCGATGGCTGTCATTGCATTTATGCTGCTCTTCCCTATTCGGTTTGTTGTGGACGCGGAGGTTGAGCCTGCTAAATATCTGATGATTCAAATCTTCTTGCTGACAATCATAGGTATGCCCCAGATCATGGTAGTACTTATTAAAGAAATCAAGAAGGCGCTTCAGGAAGAATTTGTACTGAGCTCCAAAACCCTGGGTGCAAGGGGATGGTATTTATACCGCCGCCACATCCTGAAAAATCTATTGCCCCGCATCATGCTGTTGTTCTTTCAGAGAAATGTAAGCGTACTGGTCCTGTTTGCTCATCTGGGCTTTTTTGGTGTTCTGCTTGGCGGGGGGGTTGAAAAAGAAATTATGGTAGGAGAACCCCGCTTATTTTCTTTATCCAATGAGTGGGCAGGAAACATAGGGAATGCCCGTATAGAAATCATGACAGGTCCCTGGATCATTTTTGCACCCCTGGCAGCGCTGTCCCTTACTGTGCTTGCGTATAATATGATGGCAGACTCCCTTCAGGGTGTGATTCTTGGGGGAAATGTATCGAGGAAACGAAAGAACAGGAAAAATGTGAAGCACGATTATCCCATCATGAGTGGCCAAGTGGAAAAGGATCAATTTACCTTCAAACGTGATCACACACTGAACGGTTGATAATCTTACATGAATAAGGTTAGTTCCGATCATTTAGTGGAAATATGGTAATGTGAATACATTTGTTGAGGGAGGAAGCGAAATGGATTATCGAATTGAACGGGATACAATTGGTGAAATGAAAGTACCGAGGGAAAAATACTGGGGAGCCCAGACTCAAAGAAGTAAAGAAAACTTTCAGATTGGTCATGAAAGGATGCCGATAGAAGTTACATATGCCTTTGCTCAGCTGAAGAAAGCAGCAGCAGTGGCGAATCACTCGCTTGGAAAACTGTCTGAAGATAAAAAAAGGGTGATCAGCCAGTCATGTGATGAAATTCTTGAAGGCAGATGGGATGGGCATTTTCCATTGGTCGTCTGGCAGACGGGAAGCGGTACGCAATCAAATATGAATGTAAATGAAGTCGTTGCTTACCGCGCAAATGAACTATTAAGGGAGTCAGGGAGTGAAGAAAAGGTTCATCCCAATGATGATGTGAATATGTCACAAAGTTCAAATGATACCTTTCCTACCGCCATGCACATCGCGGCATACAAAGAAATAGGAGGGAAACTGCTGCCGGTCATCGATGAATTTATCAAGACACTCCGTGAAAAAGAAGAGAAGTTTAAGGATATCATTAAGATCGGGCGCACACATCTTCAGGATGCTACACCCCTGACGTTGGGGCAGGAGGTAAGCGGCTGGAGGGCAATGATGGAAAAATCACGTCATATGATTGAAGAAAGCATGGGACAGCTTGTCCAATTGGCCATAGGCGGAACAGCTGTCGGGACAGGCATCAATGCACATCCTTCATTCGGGGATAAAGTAGCTCATGAACTTGAGAATCAGACAGGTATCGCATTTGTTTCATCCGACAATAAATTTCATGCACTGACTTCCCACGATGAAATCGTTTATGTGCACGGGGCTATAAAAGCGCTGGCTGCCGACTTAATGAAAGTCGCAAATGATGTCCGCTGGCTGTCAAGCGGCCCCCGCAGCGGAATCGGGGAAATCACGATTCCTGCTAATGAACCCGGCAGTTCGATCATGCCGGGGAAAGTGAATCCGACTCAAAGTGAAGCGGTCACGATGGTTGTCACCCAGGTATTTGGAAACGACGCTGCCATCGGCTTTGCAGCGAGCCAGGGAAACTTTGAATTGAACGTCTTTAAACCGGTGATTATTTATAATCTCATCCAATCGGTACGACTGCTGACAGACGGAATACGTTCGTTCAATGATAAATGTGTAAAAGGTCTGGAAGCAAATGAAGACGTCATTGAGGACTTCGTTCAGCGATCCCTGATGCTTGTTACGGCGCTTAATCCGCATATCGGCTACGAGAAAGCAGCGGAAATTGCCAAGAATGCACACAGAAGCGGATCGACTTTAAAGGAAGCTGCCATAAAGTCAGGATATCTTACAGAAGAACAGTACGATGAATGGATCAATCCGGCGAACATGGTGAATAATAAATGAATCAAGAAAACTGGCTCAATTAAGAGTCAGTTTTTTTTAGTCCCGCTCAATGCTTATTGAAGTTTAAAACCGGTTCTAACGATTCCACGCAGATCAACAGCGGAGTCATAGTGGCTCCAATTAAAAAACCCCCGACATCAGCCAGGGGTTTATCCATACATATTAAATTTTGCTGTTGATTAGTATTGTCCGCCGCCGATTTGTTGTTCAGCCATTTGAACAAGACGCTTAGTGATTTCTCCACCAACAGAACCGTTAGCGCGAGCTGTAGCATCTGGCCCTAATTGTACGCCAAATTCAGAAGCGATTTCGTATTTCATTTGGTCGATTGCTTGTTGAGCTCCAGGAGCTACTAATTGGTTAGATGAATTGTTGCGTGATTGTTGTTGCATAATCTGTCATCTCCTTAAATATAGTGTGTTTTATGGTTGGGTCAGCCGGAGTTGCACCAGCACGCATTCCATTAGCGACCATCTATAATGGTATAACCCAAGGTTATGAGTTGATTATGTGTTGTTACTAGGTATTATGGTTCGTCCGGTAAAATATATGCAAAAACAGATGTAGGGAATTTATTCCTTCTCAATTCCCTGTATTTTGTCTACATAAAACAGTATCAATCATAAAAGGATAACATTACACACTTAAGCTGAAAGAATGGTGACACGCATGAAAGCTTGTGCATTATGTAATGGAATTGTTGAATATAAAGGCTTATGTCCAAAATGCGGAGATTCTACATTAGATCAAGGAAGATATTATGATTATTATGATGAATACAGTGCCTATATGGATATAAATCACGTGCAGCTGGCAGATGGAATACCGAACAGCAGTTGTACGGATACTTGCCTGCATTTATTCACTTGTATAAGATGCGGGGAAGAAGAAGGAAAAAGCATAAATCTAACGGAGTTTTAATAACAAGAACCATTGTTATGAATTCTTGATGAAATTCTTACATGTGCTCTTTTCGAACTCAACAAAAAAACAAGAAAGACCACGCTCACAATGAGCGTGGTCTTTCTTGTTCATGGGTATTAGCGGATTCTTGACTCAGATTCAGTATCGAAGAAATGAGCTTTGTTCATGTCAAATGCCAGGTCGATTGTTTGACCGGCACTGATATCTGTACGGGAATCGACGCGAGCGACAAATTCCTGGCCTTCGATTTGAGAATACAGCATTGTTTCAGCACCCGTTAACTCAGATACTTCGATTTTTGCAGTGATCTTGGCACCTTGTGCTGTATCGATGAAAATAGGCTCATCATGAATATCTTCCGGCCTTACTCCCAAGATGATCTCTTTTCCAACGTAACCTTGATCACGAAGAACTTTCATCTTTCCTTCCGGCACTGCCACTTTGGACTTGCCGACAACGAACGAGCCGTCTTCGATTTTGCCGTGGAAGAAGTTCATTGCTGGAGAACCGATGAAACCGCCAACGAATACGTTCTCAGGCTTATCATATACTTCTTTAGGCGAACCGACTTGTTGAATGACACCATCTTTCATGACAACAATGCGGGTAGCCATCGTCATCGCTTCAGTCTGGTCATGCGTTACATAAACGGTAGTGGTTTGAAGACGTTGATGAAGCTTGGCGATTTCTGCACGCATCTGTACACGCAGCTTTGCATCAAGGTTGGACAATGGCTCATCCATTAGGAATACCTTTGCATCACGTACGATTGCGCGCCCCAAGGCAACACGCTGACGCTGTCCGCCTGAAAGTGCTTTAGGTTTACGGTCCAATAACGCTTCCAGCCCAAGGATTTTTGCAGCTTCCTGCACACGGCGGTCGATTTCCTTCTTGTCAAACTTACGAAGTTTAAGTCCGAATGCCATATTGTCATATACACTCATATGCGGATAAAGTGCATAGTTCTGGAATACCATCGCAATATCACGATCTTTTGGAGCTACATCATTTACACGTTTACCATCAATGGAGAAATCCCCTTTTGAGATTTCTTCCAGTCCGGCGATCATACGAAGGGTCGTTGATTTTCCGCAGCCTGATGGGCCGACGAATACGATGAATTCCTTGTCATTGATATGAAGATTGAAATCATTTACTGCCGTTACTTTATTATCATAGATTTTGTAAATATTATCTAACTTTAATTCAGCCATTTTCGTTTCTCCTCCTGTTTATGAAAACGTTTCATTCTATGCTTTCATTCTAAAGAAAGCGGATTCAAAACGATATGGTCAACCTGCACAAAGTTCGTTCTCACTTTTTAGGCAGGTTGTCAGATTCATAATCAAGAACAGCTAAATAAGCAAGCAGTGCACCTTGAAATGTTTTTATATCGATCGTTGTTTTCTCAATGAATTTATCGATACGATACTGCACGCTGTTCCGGTGCATGAATAACTTCTTGGCAGTTTGACTGATGTTTGATTGATTTTCCAGAAAAGCTTTTACCGTATGAATCAGTTCGGTGTCTTCTGAAAAAACCTGTTTCGTCTTATTGAAAATATGTTCTTTCCACTCAACAGGGAGATGCTTCAGCATAAACGGTGGCAGGACCGTAACGACTGACTGAATATAGTTGGAACGAAGAGTGTCTTCAGAAAATGAATGCATTTCACACTCGTACTTGTAGGATCTGATAAAATCACGATTCACCGGTTGGAACTGACCGATGAAAAAAGATACGCTTACAAAAAAATCAGATTCTATGACGTGTGAAATGGAACGAAGCTGTTCTTCATCTAGTTGGAAGTCACTTTTTTCTTCTACAATTAATCCTTTATCCTCATCAAGCAGAACCAATACTGTAAGAAGAGGGAGCAAATGATTGAATGCCTCTTTCATCAGCTGAATGTCTGTCTTCTCTTTCATACTGAATTGGATGACGCGATATTCAGCTCCGTCATGTGAAGGAGCAGGCCCTTTATTAAATAAAAACTCGAACCATTCAATTGACCGCGGAGACTCATTCAAACGTTTTTGGTCTCCTGACAATTCCTGAAACAGGCATCTTAACAATTCTATTTCTTCTTGTGTGAGATCACTTGCCTTTATTCCAATGAATTCATCCTGGGTTTCATTTGTAAACCAGATCTTCATTGGGGTAAGCTCTGACGGATAGTGTTTTTGAAAGGTTGCATCGGGGTATTTTAAAAGTAAAGAAGTTAACATTTCATCCCTCGTATATGAATTATTTATTGGGTTTGTTATAAGGCTTTGAAACAAATCCATATGTATTAAAACCATTGTACTGAAAATATTTAGGGAATCAAAGTGTCCTGCATTGCAAATTCTTCCTAATTCTAATACTATGGGGTAAGGAATAAATCATTATGGGGTGTCCAATATGGAATATAATAAAGAAGTAACAAACCGTTTGAAACGTTTAGAAGGACAAGTCCGTGGAGTCCTTAAAATGATGGAAGAAGAAAAACACTGCAAGGATGTCGTTACCCAGCTGTCAGCTGTGCGGACAGCGGTAGACCGGACAATCGGGCTGATCGTGGCTAAAAATCTGGAAGCTTGTATCCGTGAATCTGAACTTGAAGGCGGAAATGCGGAAGATGCAATCAAGGAAGCCGTTAACATGCTGGTGAAAAGCCGATAATAATTGATGAAAGCTGCCGTCGGGCAGCTTTTTTTATTTGCTTCTTTCCATAATAAAGTACTCGGTCTTCAATGGAGAGGGGATCTGTCAGACAGATCCCTCAACTGAAAGATGATTAAGAATGAGCTGGGGGTTCCTCATGATCCGTTATAAGAGTCGATTCACCGATATTCGCTGAATCCTCTCTCATATGAACAGACCCGCCCGACATACCTTCGTTTATGAATCTGTCCACATCAAGGAACAAACTGCCTCTTCCTTCATAATTGGTATCAGGAAGAAATTGATAGTCATTTTTATCTTTCGCCATTCTTATCAGCCTCCTGTGTATAGTTTTAGAAAAGAGGCATGTGTTCATTCATCTTTCCAGATTTTTGTGTGGAGAGGTTTGAATTAAGAACAGGAGGGTTATTGAACAAATAAGGAGTGTCAGTAGTAATATTATTTTCTTGAATTTAGTACGATGGAAGAAAAAATGTCGATTATAGTTCCAAAAACAGTTATTTTGAGAGATTTCTGTAAGAACAGAGTCCGATTTCAGCTTTATTTAGCTAAAACTATATCCTTCCTAAGGAGAAACGAACCGGTATTTAATGAGCAATGATTCTAATTGCGCCACTTTCTTGATTTTTCGTGCCAGAAATAAAATAATTGCGCCGGTTTCAAGATTTATGTGCCACATTTCAAATAATTGCTCCACTTTTCCTGATAATCGTGCCACTTAGAATGATTCTAACTAAACTCTTCCTTTTTCTTCATCTCCATCTTGGCAGTATCATAAGCAGGGAACTTAAAAAGGCAAAGTACGAAATGCCGGCCCAATCATCATATGCTTTTCGCCTCTGAACGAGCCGCCTCCGCTTTTCTAATGTCCAGCTCCGGCGGCTAGAGGCTCGAGACATAAGCCATGCCATCCAAAAAGGCAAAAAGCGCCTTTATGGCTGCCCTGTCTTATGCTTTTCGCCTCTGAACGAGCCGCCTCCGCTTTTCTATTTGTCCAGCTGCATGGCTTAGAGGCACATGTCATAAGCCAAACCGACCAAGAGGGCAAAGAGCGCCTTCATGGCCGATTCGTCTTATGCCACCCGCCTCTACCAAAGCCATTCCGCTTTTCTATTGTCCAGCTCCGGCGGCTAGAGGCTCGAGACATAAGTCATGCCATCCAAAAAGGCAAAAAACGCCTTTATGGCTGCCCTGTCTTATGCTTGTCGCCTCTGAACGAGCCGCCTCCGCTTTTCTATTGTCCAGCTGCAGGGCTTAGAGGCACATGTCATAAGTCAAATCGACCAAGAAGGCAAAGAGCGCCTTCCAGGCCGATTCGTCTTATGCCACCCGCCTCTACCAAAGCCCTTCCGCTTTTCTATTCATACACATGAAACAACATAAGCTCATGCAGTTGTTTTTTTAGGTCTTCTTCCTTATCTGCAGGCGGGAGATGGCTTGTCCATTCAATGCTTCCGTTTTTGTGATAATTTCCTTCGTATTTCAACCCGCTGTAATAGAACGAGAATGTCCATCCCGGCAGCTGTTTGTTTTCATACATACTTTTGTATTGAAAGTGCTGTATCAAATTAATCACCTCATCTAACATTGTAAACGTTTCATCAGAAGCTGTGTAGGAATTCCTTTTATCCAATCATAATTTTCTTTTTTGAGTAATAGAATTTAGGGAAGAGACCATAGGAGGGACGAAGCATGAATTCGTTTATTCGTGATTTGGAAAAGGCGATCAGTGATGAATGGACAGCCTATTATTTTTATAAAGATTTAAAGAACAGGACGAATAATCCGTTATATGTAGAATTCATCGATCATGCCAAAAAGGATGAGAAGGAACATTATGAGATGTTTCAGTATCTCCATTATTTATATACTGGTGAGTATTATGAGCATAAAAAAGAAAAGATTGAGTATACCACATTCAAGGAAGGGGTTCTGCGTGCTTTGAAGGACGAATTGGAAGCAGCAGAGTTCTACCGGGATTTGTTATTAGATATGCCTAATCAGCAGGCCTATAATCCCTTGTTCATTGCGATGACAGATGAGATGGAGCATGCTACACGCTTTTCCACGATTTATAATTCACTGCGTTAATAAAAAGGTTGACCTTGGTGCCCTTTGCAAACGGTCAACCTTCTTTGTGTGCAGAAAGTGTAAGAAATGTGCGGACAAGCTGCCGCCGCCGCTTCGTTTCAATGTCTTCTTCGTCGAATGTCATCGGTTTTGAATTGACCTCAAAAAGGACAAATCCTCCTTGTTCCCGCGGTGCAAGGTCGACGGAAAACTCTCCTACGTACCCAAAAGCCCGTTCCAGCTCTTTGCCGCAGGCCTTCACAAGCGTGAGGATTTCTTTTTTTGTCTGAGGTGTTGCGACCTCCTCTATTGAAATGATCTTCCCGCCGGCCGGTACATGGGTGGTCACTTCCTGACGTTGAGAAATCCTTACTCCAATCCCCATCAGTTTGAAATCCTCCCCTGTGTGCAGGACAAGGATCCGGTAATCATACCGGTGATCACGAAGTGTCTTGCAGGGAATCGCTTTCTGCATGATGAGGTTTTGCTCTGGGTGGAACCACCCATGGTATGAATAAAGAAAACGTGACAGGGAGGTGTACTTTTCGATTTTTTTTATACTTTTACTTATGATGATGCCGTTTTCATCTATTTCAATAAGCCTGATTCCTCTGCCCTGGGAAGCAAAAGTAGGTTTGACATAGATTTTTTTATGCTGTTCTAAAAAACTCGTGAAGTTTTCTTCATTTTCCACGAGTGACGTAGGAGGTAAGTAATCCTTCAGCTCAGCACACTGAGAGAGAATCTGGTGAACTTCCCATTTGTTAAAGAAGTGAGGGTTGAAATAGGGAATATTGAATGTCTTAATGAATTGTTTGAATTTATTATAGTCCCAATGCTGCTCCGCTTCCCTTGATGGAATTCTGTTGTAAATGACGTTCGGAATCGGGAAGACACACTTCACCCACTTATTTACGCTGCTGTTAAAGATGATGCCGTTAATGGAATGATCGGAAGCATCATCCGGAGAGAATACAAAACACATGCCTCCATTCTCTTCAAACTCCTGTTGGATCGACCGAAACAGCTCGAAGTTTCCCCTGTACTTACTTTGGTCTTTGCTTGTAACGATGCCGACAAGCGGGACAGACAGAATGTTTTTATTGGACTTGAGCGTAAAGGTATAAGTATCTTCTGTTTCTCTGGAAGAAAGAAGGAAGGAATCCTTCGCGAACGGGCAAGCTGTGAGTGATTCCTCCCTGTGAAAAAATATCTTTTTGGACAAGTCGTATATAATATTCATTGCATCAATTCCTCGGGATGATGAAGAGCCTGTTGAGATAAGAAGACCCCGAATGATAAAGCGAGTTTCCTGGTCAGTTTGTCGAAGTTTCTTAAGTGGGGGTGAGAAAAGATGGCTCTTCCCGGCTTTGAATTTGCTTCGAACATCCATATACTGCCGTCTTCATCGATGCCTAAATCAAACCCTATTTCACCGATGTATCCCTCCATATTGCATTCAATCGCAT
The DNA here is from genome assembly GCF_052828565.1 of Rossellomorea sp. NS-SX7. Lineage (NCBI taxonomy): Bacteria > Bacillati > Bacillota > Bacilli > Caryophanales > Bacillaceae > Rossellomorea > Rossellomorea sp. NS-SX7. Next base: position 987,813 of record NZ_CM128249.1, read on the forward strand.
GGGAAAGCCTTAATGCAGCTTCTTTCAGTGAACGTTCCACCTCTGTGTTTCTGACCGGATCTGGAAACAGTTCTGCGAGACTTTTTACTACGCCGCCATTATTGGCGTGGGACGTGACGCTTCCGACGCCCGCTACCTTACCTGCCATTGCACTAACCTGCCAGCTGCCTTTTTCGTCTTTATTTGTATGGATGCGAAAGTCGATCGGACGGCTATCTTCCGTCAGAAGCGAGATGCCCTGCTGGATAAGAAATGAATCCAGGCTCCGATTTTTAAAAACGGAATTCATCAGACGTTCGAGTGAAGAGAATCTGACAAGTCGATTTTTACCTTCTGTATCACGGAACCGGCAATAGTAGTCCTGTGCCTGCCGATCGAAAGTAAGTTTGTGGATCCCATTACCCAAGCTTCCGTTCTTCGGTTTAATAAAGACGTGCTTGTAAAGGGAAAGCATCCGTTCGATTTCTTCAAATGATTGAAAAGAATGGGTCTCAGGAAGGTATTGAGAGACGGATTCATCTGATTCCAGCCGTTCAAACAGGTCAAGCTTATTAAAGAATCCAGGATTATACCATGGGATTCCGTATTCCCTTTGAAGTCTGTCTTTGATTTCTTTGTACGTCTTCCTTTTTTCACTGCGCCTGTTTGGGAGACGGTCGTATATCACATTTGGAAATGGAACCGTTTCGGTCACCCACCCATCTCCAAAATGAAAATACCCATTGACCAGACCGTTTTCCCAGTCGATGTGCTTCTCGCCGAAGATGAACGGAATCACGCCTAATGAGGACTGTACCGATAATAGTTTCCTGAAAAAGTAGGATCGTTCCCCGATCGGACTGAGTTTGAAGTTTGTAAATCCTGAAGTGAAAACCCCGATTAGTACTCCGAGGTAAAGGCAATCGTCCTTTGTATATAGAGATAGTGCGGTTACTTTCTCGGGAAGATTCATGCTCTTGGCAAGAGCAGAGCTGATGCCGATTACATTCCTGCCATTCGGGTGTCTTTTACAGACGACCCCCTGCCTTTTAGTCCCCAGTACAGCCGTTTTAGGAAAATCGGCTTTTTCCGGTTCCCAGCGTGAGGGGAGATAAAGGATGTATTCTTTTTCTCTGAATTGTTCTATTTTATACGTTTTCAACATTTAAAAATCACCTCGTCTTAAGGATGAAAGAGAAAGCGAGTGCAGGTATTCACAATAATCCAATGGAGACTGATGAAGGGAATCAAGCATTTCGATGCTTAGGGTTTCCACGATTTTATGACCCGGTTTCGAATTGATGTCTAATATCCAGAGTGAGCCGTCTCTTGCAAGCAGGACATCCACCCCTAATTCAAACAATGGTGAAAATTGGTCTTCGAGCAGTTGAGGAAGTTCATTCAAGATTTCATTCAGTTCGGCATTGATGAAATCCCAATTTGCTTCTGGATATCTGTTTTCCCATTCTTCTTGTGAAAAATAGGAACCACCTCTGCTTATATTTGTCAATATCCCGCCTATCGGCCCTTCACGGACCGCTCTCTGAAATTCCCTCCAATCACCGTTTTTATCCTTGTTCAAAAGGATCCTATAGTCAAAGGGCGTGTCAAGCTGCGTTCTGTTAATGACTCTTTGCTGTGCGATGAATGTGAACTGTTCAAGCATTCTCTCTGCCCACTTAAGAAAAGTATCCTTAGAAGAAAAAGATTGTTCAGCGATCTGTTGGTTTTTGGTAGTACGGACGGTCAGTTCATTATTTGATAACAATAAATGGTATACAGCGAACCCATGTGCTCCATCCACTGGTTTTATTATGATATCTTTATGCTTTATCAGTAAGTTAAATAAGTGATAGTGGTCATTTAATAAGAACGTTTCAGGAATATAGGAAGAAAGGGGGGAATCTTTTAATTTTTCGTACAGGTGCCATTTATGAGGAAGTCCATATCCAAGGAACCGGATGTCTGCCTGGTTTTTGAGCCATTGGACGACGGCCTTCGCTTGTCTGGATTGCAGGCTTTTGTCATAGTAGGTGCGGTCATAAATAAATGTGGGGATATCGAACGTTTCTTGTTCCCAGTTACCACTATCTTTATTGAATGCATACCCTGCTACAGTTTCCTCGTGCGGACAGATATCTTGAGGTGAAAAGAGGTATAAATCGATTTTGTAGGAAGTTGAATGTCTGCCGATTTCGTTAAAATATGCATGTGATGGGTCAGGCTTAAGCGTCATGATCCCAAGTGGAAGATTCATGTTCATTCTCCTTCTCTTTCCAAATGTTGTAGCTGTACTCATATAAAGCTTTTACGGAAGGTCTGATGCGTTCGTTGTCAACGAACGTCTTTTTAGATGGTTTGGAATTGATTTCGATAATCCAGGGTTTCCCTTCTGAATCCACCCCGATATCGATGCCGAACTCTGCATAATGTCCTTTAAGGTGTTCTGAAAGGAAAGCAGAGGCTGAAAGGGATAATGCTTTCATATTTGAGAATATCAGCCCACTGTCTGCATGTGGGAAAAGTGATGTAAGGATCGAAAGGGGAGGTTCCATTCGGCCGCCCTGATCGATATTTGCGACGAATTGCTTTTCAGAAGCAATCCGGGCAACTGTTGAAATCACCGTCCAGCTTCCTTTTCGGTTCTTATGACATAAAAAGCGGAAGTCGAGCGGCTGCTCCTTGACCTTCATGAACGGAATCGTCTGCTGCACGATATAACATGAAGAGCGGCACCATGATTGAAGTTGTCTATAAAGAGATGAATAAGTTGGAAACGTGAGAGTACGTTTAGAAGAAAAGGAATTTTGGAAGACGAGATAATCCTTTTCCCTCTTTTGAATGCGAATGATATAGCGCCCTTTGCTTCCGTTGACAGATTTGATAAAGATATCTTTATGGATGGAGAGCATCTCATCAAGGCGGTCGAGTCCTTGGCCCGTTTCAGGTAAGTGGGACTGAAGTTGCGAATGACTCTGTAAGTAAGTATGGACGATGTCCTTTGAAAGAAAAGAAGAATTGAATAGATGTACTGATTGATCTTCGATTCTTCTCAGGGCAGATTCGTAGAGTGTGTGTTTTTCTACTTTACGTGAATGACTCCGGTTGTAAATAACATGGGGGAGGGGGACAGACACCCTCTGCCATTCATCATGATCAAACACAAATCCTTCCGGCTCATTCTTTAGAAAAGAGGTGACCGGAAGCAGATAAAAGAATCCGCCTCTTTCTTGAAACCAGCGTCGACACTCTGTAAAATATTTCTTTAAAGAGTGTGTATTTAACGTATCTTCATCACAATGATCAATCAGTAAAGCTGTTATCGGCCCAATGGAAATGCACTGATGTTCCTGATCGATCGTCATTAAGACATTTTCCATCTGGGGGATAGAGGTGAATAAAGGGTCCCTGCTTTTTAACATAACCTCAGTACTTCCGCCTGCGGATGGGGAGCAGTTTACTCGAAGAGAGGAAGCTCCGGCTTTCAGCATCGGTTGTCCTGAAAAGTTAAATTTTCGATAGATGGATTGAGGTAAAATCAATTCATTTTCATCTCTATGATTCTCAAGGCTGATGAAGGGGCATTTATACATCATAAGACATTCCTCGTTTGCATATGGGGATGAGTTCACTTTAATATTGTGTATTGGGCTAATGTTGATATAGCATTGTATGTAAAGATAGGCAAAATGTTCAAAGCAGAAAAGGAAGGTGCCATTATGCTGGATGCTTTCATCCTCATTATGTTTATGGTAGTGATTGGAGCCCTTATCGGAGGCGTAACCAATTCACTCGCAATCAAAATGTTGTTCAGGCCTTATAAGGCTTACTATATTGGAAGATTCAAAGTGCCATTCACGCCGGGGCTGATCCCGAAACGAAGAGGGGAATTGGCTGAACAGCTCGGTAATATGGTGGTCGATCATTTAATCACTCCTGAAAGTCTTCAGAAGAAGATCATGAATGAGGAATTTCAAAGAGATGTCATAGAGTGGCTCAAGGAAGAGACTGAACCCGTTTTCCACTCGGAAAAAACGGTAAACGAATGGCTTGAAATGCTGCATATCCCTGTTTCATCCGATGTATTGAATCAGTGGCTTAAGGATTGGGTTGAAGAGAAAGTCTCCCGCTCAAAAATGGAGTACAGTTCAAAACGAATAGAAGAAGCACTGCCTGAAAAGTGGCAAGGAAAAGTCGAAGAGGCCCTCCCTAAACTGGTCGACATGATCGCCGATCGGGCTGAAAGCTATTTTACCAGCCCAGAAGGAAAAGCGAAGGTGAAGGTCATGATCGACGACTTTCTTAAAGAAAGAGGAATGCTTGGCAATATGCTCGGGATGTTCCTCGGCAACACGTCCGTAGCCGATAAGGTACAGCCTGAGATCGTCAAGTTCATCAAGCACGAAGGCACCCAAGAAATACTCCATAACCTCCTGAGAAAGGAATGGGCAAAACTCAAGCTCATGAAAATTGAAGACGTAATTGATAAGCTTCCTGAAGAAGATATCAGGTCCCAGCTGCATGCATCTTTAATCAAGATGGTCAACATAGAAGGCCATTTTTCAAAACCATTGTCACATTGGCTGGCCCCTCATCAGGAAACATTCACAGGCACTTTGCTTCCTAAATGGGTTGATAAAGGGACGGACCTTTTAGCAAAAAAGGTGCCGAACCTTATGGGCAAGCTTCATCTGCAGAGAATCGTTCAGGACCAGGTTGAATCATTCTCGGTTGCAAGACTCGAAGAATTGGTTCTTGGCATTTCACGACGTGAATTCAAGATGATCACCTATCTCGGTGCCCTGCTTGGAGGGGTCATCGGGTTGATCCAAAGTATATTCGTCATGTTATTCTCTTAGGTTAGAAAGAGAATGAATGGCTATTGAAACAGGCGAAAAGGGAACTTCCTAGAATTCTGCCTCATAGTTTGTTATAGTGGTGGAGGAAACAAAGAGTGAAAAATATTAGGAGGTACGTATTTTGGCTATTAATTTATATGATCAAGCAAATGAATTAGAAAGAGCGCTTAGACAAAGCGACGAATTCTTGGAACTGAAAAAAATGTACGACGAAGTAAACAACGATGAATCAGCAAGCAAGATGTTTGAAAACTTCAGAAACATTCAAATGACTCTTCAGCAAAAACAAATGAGCGGCGAAGAAATTACACAAGAAGAAGTGGAACAAGCTCAAAAAACAGCACAACTCGTGCAGCAGCATGATAAAATCGCCAAGCTTATGGAAGCTGAACAGCGTATGAGCATGGTCATCAACGACCTTAACAAAGTCATCATGAAGCCGCTTGAAGAACTGTACGGTTCCATGCAGAAATAATCAGTTACACTGAAAGTACCCGGATCATGTCCGGGTACTTTTTTTTATGAGTAGACGTTTCGGATGTCCGGTGCGTGTACTGATCGATGGTTTTGTTAAGGCAGCGGAGCTTCTTTCATTGACCAGCTGCAATACACCACACTTCAAAACCTTCCTCCTTGTCATATTTGTCTCCATTCATTCATATGAGTATAGAAAGGAAGTAGACAACTTTTAGGGGGGACACCAATGATTTATAGAATGATGGCTCTTAATATCGATGGCTCTGTAGTAAACGAAAATGGAAAAATCGCAAAGGAGACAAAGGAAGCGATTGAGTACGTTCAAAATAAAGGCGTGCAGGTAACTCTTGTCACAAGCAGAAACTTTGCTTCTGCCAGAAAAGTAGCAAAAGCCCTTAAAATAGATGGGCCAATCATCACCCATGGCGGCTCGTATATTGCAGAAGAGCGTGATCGTCCGATTTATGTAAGAAAAGTCTCTGAAAATATCACGTATGAAATCACGCAATTTCTGGAAGGATTCTCAAGCCAGATTCAGTTATCCCATGAAAAACAGAGCATTGTAGGAAAAGCAAGCAATCAATCAAAGATGTCATCCACATTATCGTGGGAAAGGGATTCCCGGTTTTTATACAGCAAGCAGTATGTGAATGTGGTTAGCGAACACCTGCTTGAAAATCCGCTGGCTGTTCCGAAAATCTCTGTGCTGCTGGAACATAGAGAGGATTTATGGGATATCGTTGCCGCATTAAAAGGAATGTATGAGGAAGTGGATGCAATTCCTACATCCGATCATACGCTCGATATTGTTCCTAAAGGGGTTTCGAAACTGAGAGGTCTCATGTATTTATCAGAGAGGCTCGGAATCAAAAAAGAGCAGATTGTCATGGTCGGTGCTGGTGTCGATGATGTTGATGCCCTCAGATGCTGCGGTCTTGGAGTCGCAATGGGTGAAGCACCTCCGGAGGTTAAGGCCCATGCTGACTGGATAACAAGAAGCCAGGACCTGAAAGGTCTTCCCTACTTCATCATGGAGCTCTTCAGGAAGCAGCACCCGATTCCATTTCTGAAAAAAATGAATGTGATTAGATCTTAACGTGTATCCCCGCACCTTCTCATTAGAGAGGGTGCTTTTTTATGGTAGGGAAGTTTTTTACAGTATCAACACAGCCCCATCGCTCATTGACCATTTTCCAGCCTTTCTGTACACTAATAAAAGTTAGTTTTATTGAAAGGTGATTACAATCGTGAATGTTTTAATAACGGGAGTGGACGACGAACGTTTCGAACGGCCGCTTCGATTGATAGCGAATTTATTTTTTGAAGAGACGACGATTTATTTTTCAGACTGTGAAGAGTTTGAAATAAAGGTTCATATAGAAATCAATACAGATGACCGAATAGATGCAAAGGCGGTTTTAACTGATCTTGAAAGCGAGAAGGAGTTCCACTCAGCGTATTCAAGGGACTGGCAGCCCTTTGAAACGGATAAAGAGCGATTCCGGCAGGTGAAGACCGCGCTGTCCCATGTGTATCTCAATGTGCTGCAGGATTTAACAGGCATCAGACAAAAATGGGGGATCCTTACTGGGATCCGTCCGACTAAGCTGATTCATAAACAGAACCAGCTGGGCACACCGAAAGAAGAAGTTCATGCAAAGCTGAAGGAAGAATATCTGATTACTGAAGAGAAGATCCAGCTTATGCAGAATATCGTCGACCGCCAGCTATCCGTCGTACCAGATTTGTATGAGGTGCAGGATGAGGTCAGCATATATATTGGTATCCCTTTCTGTCCTACGAAATGTGCCTATTGTACATTTCCTGCTTATGCGATCCTCGGAAAACAAGGCCGTGTTGATTCCTTCCTGGCAGGTCTCCATTATGAAATACAAGAGATGGGCCGCTGGCTGAAGGAAAATGGGATCAAAATCACGACCATTTATTATGGTGGAGGCACACCGACTTCGATTACCGCGGAGGAAATGGATGCCCTTTACGAGGAGATGTACCGATCCTTCCCGGATGTGGATAAAGTAAGGGAAGTGACAGTGGAAGCAGGCCGTCCCGATACGATCTCTGTGGAAAAGCTCGAGGTGTTGAATAAATGGAATATCGACCGGATATCAATCAACCCGCAATCATATACACAAGAAACCCTGAAGGCGATCGGGCGTCATCATACAGTTGAAGAAACCATCGATAAATTTCATCTTGCCCGTAATATGGGGATGAATAATATCAATATGGACCTCATTATCGGACTGCCAAATGAAGAACTTCCGGAGCTTCGGCATTCGTTGGATGAAACCGAGAAACTAATGCCAGAATCACTGACGGTCCATACTTTATCTTTTAAGCGTGCATCCGAAATGACCAGGAATAAAGAAAAGTATAAGGTGGCCGACAGACTTGAAATCGAACGGATGATGAATCTGGCGGAGGAATGGACTAGCGAACACGGCTATGAGCCATACTACCTCTATCGCCAGAAAAATATTCTGGGCAACCTTGAAAATGTCGGATATGCACTTCCGGGGCAGGACAGCATCTACAACATCATGATCATGGAAGAAGTCCAGACAATCATCGGCATCGGATGCGGGGCAGCAAGTAAATTCATCGATCCGAAGACAGGAAAAATCACTCATTTTGCAAATCCAAAAGAACCAAACGCATATAATCTTGGATTCAAAGAGTATACGGAGAAGAAAATCAAGATTCTTAATGAATTATTCTCATAATAAAAAGCAGTTCGTGAGCAAGTCTCATGAACTGCTTTTTTTATATTCCTTAACTGGATTAACGTACAAAGCGAAGATTTGCACGGTGTATAACAAGGAACGTTGATTAGTGTAAATTTTCTATAAACTTAAAGGAGAAATAAGAGAAAGAGAGAATAGTAACTATAGACAGAAAATGAAAGCGCTTTACTATTTGAGGGGAGAGATGGAATATGATGCAAACACCTCTGCTATTAACACAAATGATTGAAAGAGCTGAAAAGTATTTTCCAAAGAAAGAGATTGTTTCCCGCACAGAATCGGGGATCCAACGTTTCACCTACAAACAGTGGGGAGAACGGACGAGAAGGCTTGCAAGTGCCTTAAACAAATTAGGGGTGAAAGAAGGCGACAAGGTGGGGACCCTTGCCTGGAATCATCACCGCCACCTTGAAGCATATTTCGCAATCCCTTGCAGCGGAGCCGTGCTCCATACGATTAATATACGGTTATCACCACAACATATCAGTTATATCATCAACCATGCCGAGGATAAAGTGCTCCTCATCGATTCGGATATTCTGCCGCTGGTCGATAAGATAAAAGACAGCATTCAAGGTGTCGAAGCCTTTATCGTCATGACAGATGGTTCCTTGCCAGAGACATCATTAGAAAATGTGTATCATTATGAAGAGTTATTGGAGAAAGGCGACCCTTCTTTTTCATTCCGTAAAGATTTGGATGAGAATGCTCCTGCCGGTATGTGTTACACTTCTGCAACAACAGGTAATCCGAAAGGGGTCATTTACTCTCACCGCGGAATCGTGCTGCATGCCATGGCACTGGGGCTTGCAGATACAACGGGAGTCTGTGAAAGGGATGTGGCTCTTCCAGTCGTACCGATGTTCCATGTAAATGCTTGGGGACTGCCGTTTGCTTCTGTATGGTTTGGTACCAAACAGGTACTGCCTGGTCCGTACTTTACTCCGGGAATTCTTGCAAGCTTGATGCAGGATGAAAAGGTGACGATTACGGCCGGTGTTCCAACCATTTGGCTCGGGCTGTTGAATGAGATGGAACAGAATTCGTATGATCTCTCCAGTCTGCGTTCTGTATTGTGCGGAGGTTCTGCTGCGCCAAGGGGAATGATCAAAGCCTTTGAAGAAAAATTCGGCATTCCGTTCATGCATGCATACGGGATGACAGAAACCAGCCCTCTCGCCGTCATAGCCGCTTCAAAGAGTTATCACGATGACTTGTCCAGTGACGAAAAGCTTGATTTGAAAGCGAAGCAAGGGATCCTTGTTCCGGGATTGGAAATGAAGATCATCGGCAAAGACGGGGAAGTCGCTTGGGACGGTAAGGAAATGGGAGAGCTGGTACTGAGAGGTCCTTGGATTGCTTCCGAATATTATCAGGATGAACGGAGTCAGGACGCTTTCCGAGACGGCTGGCTTTATACAGGTGATGTCGTCACGATCGACGAAGAAGGCTACATCAAGATTGTGGACCGGACGAAGGATTTGATTAAGTCTGGAGGTGAGTGGATATCTTCAGTAGATCTTGAAAATGCGCTCATGGCTCATGAAGATATTTTCGAAGCTGCCGTCGTGGCAGTTCCTCATGAACAATGGCAGGAGCGGCCGGTTGCCTGTGTCGTATTAAAAGAATCCTCTCAAGGAAAAGTCACAAAAGAGGATATATTAGAGTTCTTGAAGCCTCAGTTCGCAAAGTGGTGGATTCCGGATGACGTCCTATTCATGAATGAAATCCCGAAAACATCTGTAGGGAAATTCCTAAAGAGAACACTGCGGGATCAAGTTCAGGATAAAATCAAACAGCATTGATTCCAGAGAGGTCAACCTATTTCAAGGCTGACCTCTTTTTGTACACTTATAATAGAAGTGATTTTGGGTATTGGACAGTTCCAGCTGTTGATTGTAGTGGAAGACGAAGACTCCTGCGGGAGAGACGTGTCTAGCTACAGGGCTTAGAGGCACATGTCATAAGCCAAACCGACCAAGAAGGCAAAGAACGCCTTCGTGGCCGATTCGTCTTATGCCACACGCCTCTGAGCAAAGCCCTTCCGCTTTTCTGATGGAAAGCAAAGTCTTCCACGGAAATCAACAGCGGTAATAAAGCTGTTTTCACTTAAATAGTTAAACTATTCAAAAAATGATTCACTATTCATTTTTTATGAGGTATTCTAGAAATAAGGGGAGGGATTACATTGACAGTGTCAAATCATTATGAAACGGTCAAGTTACATAAAGAGGGAAGGGTGGCAAGGCTTCAGCTGAATAGACCGAAGTCTTTAAATGCTTTGGATGCAGGGCTTATGAAGGATTTACTGGCTGCCCTGAAAGAAGTCAAAGCAGATCCGGAGGTTGCGATATTGATCCTGACTGGGGAAGGAAAGGGGTTTTCCTCAGGCGGTGATATTAAATCGATGCTCATGCTGAGCGGTGAAGAACAATTTTCTGGGATAATGGATACGATCAGTGAACTTGTCATGACGTTGTACACGATGCCGAAAGTGGTGGTCACCGGCATTCATGGAGCAGCAGCCGGTCTTGGATTCAGCTTGGCACTTACATCAGACTATATTTTATGCGAGGAAGACAGCAAGCTTGCCATGAACTTTATCGGAATCGGATTGATTCCCGATGGGGGAAGCCATTTTCTTTTACAAGAGAGACTGGGTACCCATAAATCAAAGAGACTGATCTGGAATGGAAAAGTACTTGAAGGCCAGGAAGCATTGATGAAAGGGCTTGTCGATGAGGCTCTCCCTTCAGGGAAATTGGAGGAAGGTATAGAGCGATATATTACACAATGCTTAAAGGCTCCTACCAAAGCGATGCTCAAGACGAAGGAAGTATATGTTTCCTTGAATAAAGAGAGATTGCAGCACGCTTTAGAGCTTGAAAAAGAGGGACAGTGGCTCATGAGGCAGACAGGCGATCATCAAGAGGGGATCCGGGCTTTTGTAGAGAAGAGGAAGCCAGAGTTCAAGGGAAAATAATTTAGGTGCGAAGAGGTTACTAGTAACCGACCATTTTATCTGGGTATAGAAAGGTTTATTACAGGAGCAGTTGGCTGTAATAAACCTTTTTGTATGGATTTTTTAAGAAATTTCATATTAATTTACTATACCTAAGGGGGTTTGTCCAATCGAAAATGGTACTTTTGGCATACTATCAATAGTATCTAAAGCAAAGGGGGATTTACAATGAAGAAGATTATTATAGACCCAGGGCATGGAGGAAGTGATCCTGGTGCAACTTATAAAGGGAATGAAGAGAAGACGTTCAATCTTTTGGTTTCTTTGAGGGTCAAGGAATATTTACAAGATAACTATAATGTACAGATAGAAACGACAAGGAGTGATAATAATACCATTTCTTTGTCTGAACGTTCTAAGTATGCCAATAGCATCAACGCTGATTTTTATTTATCGATCCACCATAACGCAGGAGGGGGAAGCGGGTTTGAAAGTTATACGTTCAATGGCAGCGTTCCTGCTAATACACTCACTTACCAAACTGTGATTCATGAAGAATTTGTTAAGAAGATAAAGGGAAAATATCCGGTCATTGACAGAGGGAAGAAAAGGGAGAACTTTCATGTATTGAGAGAAACCAAAATGCCGTCATTACTGGTGGAAATATTATTCATCGATAATGAGAAGGATCTGTCGCTCATGAAAAATACAGGCTTCATGAGCGACGCTGCACAGTACTTGGCAGAAGGAGTGGCCAAAGCATTGTCGCTTCCTGTGAAACAAGAAGTTTCAGGCGGCCCTCTTTATAAGGTAATTGCCGGATCTTTCACCAATCGGAAGAATGCCGAAGAAAGGGTTGCAGAACTAATACGAAAATCTATTGATGCTTTTATTAATGCGGAATCGATTTCAGGAAAGACTTATTACAGAGTGCAGGCAGGGGCATATACAGAAAAGACAAACGCCGAAAATTTAGTGGCTGACTTAAAAAAGGAAAATATTGAAGCATTCATCCTGATGGATGGAGCAAGCATTGGGACAACACCACCTCCTTCACCGCCCGAAAAAGACATCACCATCCTTGGAGATTCTCTCTTAAAACCCCATCAATTGAATGAGTTTGTTAAATCAATCAACCCGGCTGCTCCTTTACTTGGGGAGTATTATATCAAGTATGGACAAGAATATGGTATTCGCGGGGATATAGCATTTGGACAAGCCATCCATGAAACGGATTATTTTCGGTTTACCGGACAGGTCAAACCAAAACAGAACAATTACGCGGGACTGGGGACTACAGGACCCGGTGTAGACGGAGCATCATTTAAGACACCTGAAGAAGGTGTACTTGCTCATATCCAGCATCTTTATGCCTATGCTTCCAAAGAAAAACTGCCTCCTTCATACCCGCTGGCGGACACGAGATTTTCACTCGTCAACAGGGGCAGCGCGGAGTACTGGACTCAATTGAACGGGAAATGGGCAGTCCCGGGAACAAATTATGGTCAGAGTATATTAAGTGTATACAGCAGAAACTTGGACCATACCCTCGCTGAAATGGAGAAACAAAAGAAGAACATCCAAGACAGAATCATCGTTTTGAAATGAGAAAAGGCCCGTCCCTCACTTAAAACTGAGGGTGGGCCTTTTAATCGGTTTCCGGTTAGGCGTGAAATAATACAAGCTTGCCTAATGGGGAGGTACAGCGGTGCGTATGATCAAGATATCCCTTTTCCTCCAGCAGTGATTCCCCTGTTCTTTTTGCTTCGTTGTCAGACGATGCTTCGAATGTTTCGTCAAGAATCTTCTCTCCGTCTTTTTCAAATACCGTTAACTTATACGTTTTCATCATCAATACCCCTTTGTCCAAAATAATTCATTCTTTATTATTTTTCCATAATTTTTAAAAAATTTAAAGTCTTAATAGATAATAAATTCAAAACAGGAAAATGAAACTTTTTTCTTAGACAATCGTAGAGTAACAAGAGAAGGAAAAGGATGAGAGGAGAAACTTCAAATGAGCTTATCTATTCAACAGGTCACCAAGAAATTCGGCAGCTTCACAGCCGTCGACAGACTGTCTCTTACAATTGAAGGTGGAGAGATGTTCGGATTCCTTGGGGCAAATGGAGCGGGGAAGACCACCACATTCAGGATGGTGCTGGGGTTATTGGACCCTACTGCAGGGGAAATCAACTGGAATGGAAGGGGCATCGATTATGCCTCAAGTGGTGAAATCGGCTATCTCCCTGAAGAACGCGGATTATATCCAAAAATGAAGGTCAAGGATCAGATTGTTTATCTGGCACGTCTGCGCGGAATGGACAAAAAATACATTCTTAAAGAACTTTCCTATTGGCTTGAACGATTCAATATTCCTCAATATTTAGATAAAAAAGTAGAAGAGCTCTCGAAAGGGAATCAGCAGAAGATCCAATTCATTTCTTCGGTGATTCATAAGCCGAAACTGTTGATTCTGGATGAACCATTCAGCGGACTTGACCCTGTAAATGTCGAATTATTAAAAGATGCTGTCAGGGAAATAAAAAAGGAAGGGACAACCATTGTGTTTTCGAGCCACCGGATGGAGCATGTGGAAGAACTGTGTGAAAGTTTATGTATCATGCACCATGGGCGTCCGGTCGTACATGGGGGACTTAAAGATATCAAGCGCTCCTTTGGAAAAAAGAATGTTGTTATTCATGCTGACTTCGATTTGACTTATCTTCAGGATTTCAATGGTGTTACCAAGTTCAGGGAAACAACGGAAGGAGTCATGCTGCAGGTTGAGTCGGAAGAGGCGGCAGAAGGATTATTTCATCACACGGCACAAAAAGGGTTCCTTCGAAAATTCGAATTGGAAGACCCATCATTGAATGATATCTTCATAGAAAAGGTGGGAACTTCCTATGAATAAGTTTTTTATTATGCTTGGACATTCATATTTTTCGAAACTTAAAGCCAAATCCTTTATCATCTCAACTATCATCATTGCCGGTGCATTGGTTTTATTGACGAATTTTGATCAGATCATTTCCACTTTCAAGGGTGATGAGGAAGAGAAAGTCGCGGTGCAGGATGAAACAGGGTATCTCTATTCGATGCTTAAAGCACAGGTGACAGTTTTAAATGATGATATAACACTAACTGCCTCCAATGATTCTCAGGAGGAAATTGAGAAGAAAATAGAAGAGGAAGAAATCAAAGGACTTCTTATATTGACCGAGGGGAAAGACGGTCTGCCGAGTGCTCTTTATAAATCAGCCTCTTTATCTGATACAACTGTGACGTCAGATTTGCAGCTGGCCATGCAGAATATAAAATCATCCTTGGCTGCAAATAAGCTTGAACTGACCAGTGAAGAAATGGCATCATTAAGCGGACCGGTGACATTTGAGAAAGAAGCCCTGTCAGAGGGGGCTAAATCCGAAGAAGAATTGAGTCAGGCAAGAGGCGTTGTTTATGTTCTATTGTTCTTTATTTATTTCTCTGTCATCGCTTATGCCAATATGACGGCCATGGAAGTAGCGACCGAGAAAAGTTCCAGAGTGATGGAAATATTGATTTCAAGTGTATCACCCGTAAAGCAAATGTTTGCAAAGATCATCGGGATCGGTCTTGTGGGGTTGACTCAATTAGCCGTTATCCTCGCTGTTGGGTATTTTACATTACTCAGCCGTAAAGATGAACTTGCAGGGGGATTTTTTGAATCATTTGGATTTGAATCTTTGTCGGTAACTGTCATTTTGTATGCAGTCGTATATTTCTTACTGGGATATTTCCTTTATGCCACGCTTGCGGCTCTGCTGGGATCCCTGGTGAGCAGGATAGAAGATGTACAGCAGATGATCATGCCTATGACGTTCCTCATCATGATCGGATTCTTTATCTCGATGTTCGGACTTGGCAATCCTGAATCAAGCTTTGTCACAATCACTTCTTACATTCCTTTTTTCACTCCTATGGTCATGTTCCTGAGAGTGGGGATGCTGAATCTGCCGGTATATGAACCGATTATCGGAATCGTGGTACTGCTTGGCACCATCATTCTTCTAGGAGTGTTTGGAGCCCGGGTTTACCGTGGAGGTGTCTTGCTTTACGGGAAGTCAAACTCCTACAAGGATATCAAGAAAGCAATGGATCTTACGAATAATAAATAATAGTTGGCTGTCTCCGTTAATGGAGGCAGCTTTTTATATGGAATTTCTGATACTTTTCATGATAGCAGCTGAAAAAATAGGCTAGTTTAGGATATAATGAGAATACAGAACGTACATTCGTAATGGAGAGGGGATTTCATGGATAAGATACGATTTATTCATTGTGCCGATTTGCACTTGGACAGCCCGTTTGTCGGGTTGAAGCATCTTCCTGCAGAATTATTTGAACGGATTCAGAACAGCACATTTGCCGCTTTTGAGAAGCTGGTGAAGGAAGCGATACGGAGGCAGGTCGACTTTATGGTCATAAGCGGTGATCTGTTTGATGAAGAAGACAGAAGTATCAGGGCTCAGGCCAAACTGGTGAATCAGTTCAACCTGTTAGGTGAAGAAGGAATACCCGTTTACGTCATTCATGGAAATCATGATCATCTCGGGGGATTTCGGCTGGAGCTCGATATGCCGGAAAATGTCCTTATTTTCGATAAAGAAACAGAAGTGAAGGAGCTAGTGACCAAAAGCGGTGCATTGGTCAAGCTGGCAGGTTTCAGTTATGGAACCCGTCATATCCGTGAACGGAGAATATCAGAATATCCGAAGCAGATTGAGGCTGATTACGTCATCGGTTTGCTGCATGGAAGTGAAGGAAGCGTACATTCTACACATGAAAGTTACGCCCCTTTTTCAATCAATGAATTGAAAGAGAAAAATTATCATTATTGGGCACTGGGGCATATTCATCAGCGTCAGGTCCTGCATCAAGAACCTCCGATTGTCTACCCTGGCAATATTCAGGGCCGACACCGCAAAGAAACGGGGGAAAAAGGCTGTTATCTTGTGGAATTATCCCAACAAGATGCTGTCCTTGAGTTCATCCCGACCCAGGATATCATTTGGGGAAAAGTCGTGGTATCGCTTGAAGGTGTCGAGCGGTTCGGGGAAGTATTTCAGTTGATCGAGAAAGCAGCAGAGGAATTTGAAGTGAATGGTGATTGTCTGCTCCAGGTGGACCTGATAGATTTTAAAGATCTGAACTCTGATATGATCCATGCAATAGATAATGGTGATCTTCTTCAAGCTCTGCAAGCTGATTTGCCGGCAGGGGAGACGATAAAATGGGTTCATTCCATTAAATTGAGCAGGTTTGAACATGTTGATATAGATGTAAAAGATCCTTTTATCACCGATGTCATACATACCCTGAGAAATATGAACGTCTTGGAAGGAAAAGAGGCTTTGGTGGAATTATACGAACACCCTTCACTCTATCGATATATAGATTCTTTAAAAGAAGATGAGCTGTCTCAATTGGTAGAGGAGACGGTAGATTTAATCCTTCATCCATCAAGGAGCCAGTAAGAAAGAGGTGAATAAGATGAGAATCATCCAGCTGCACATTTACGGATATGGAAAAATGATAAACAAGGTTTACAGCCTTGCTGACCTTCAACTAATCTATGGTGAGAATGAGGCAGGCAAATCCACCATCATGTCTTTTGTACATAGTATTTTATTCGGATTTCCGACTAGACAGCAAACCGAGCTTCGCTATGAGCCGAAACATTCCTCAGAATATGGAGGGAGGATTCTATGTGAGACAGAGAAACATGGCAAAGTCACCATCGAACGGGTAAAAGGCAAGGCAGCAGGTGATGTTTCGGTTCAATTCGCCGATGGAAGTACAGGCGGGGAAGAGGCCCTGCTGGAACTGATGGGGAATATGGATAAAACAACATATCAAAACATCTTTTCGTTTAATCTGGACGGCCTGCAAGACATACATAAATTGAAAAAAGATGATTTAAACCGCTTCTTATTCAGCGCTGGTTCCACAGGAACCGACCTTCTTTTGCAAATGGAACAACAGTGGCAAAAGGAAAGGGAACAGTTATTTAAGAGGTCTGGCAGAAAGCCTGTCATAAACACCAAACTAAATGAATTGAAGGGTTTGGAAAAACAGGTGCGCGAAGCAAAGGAAAAAAATAAACAGTATGGCCCGCTGCTGAAAGAAAAGCATGTGAGAGAGTCTGCGATCAGTTCCATGGAAGTGGAAAAAGAATCTCTCATACAAGAAAAAGAAGGTCTCCTCGTAATTGAAGAACATTGGGACAGTCTTACAGAATATGTTTCCACATCGACAAAACTGTCAACATTTGAAGAAATCTCTTATCCTCCAAATGGAGCAGAGAGACTGAACGGTTTGAAAATGGAATGGCGACAGGCGTCCTCCTATTTGGAGTCGCTTGACTTAAAACAAAAAAAGCTGAAAGAAAAGCTTGAAGCTGTTCAGCGATCATCTGAATTTACAGCAGACATCCATCAAGCCGAGTCCTTGATATCACAGCAATCTATCTTTATGAAATGGATGGATGACCTGGATGAAATCAGCCGGGAAACGAAGGCGGTAAAATATAAAGTAAGTGAAGCGATGAGAGAACTTGATTTAAACATAGCAGAAAAAGATATACCATCCATCAATACAAGCTTGTTCATGGGTGAAAGAATCGAACAGGTCCTTCAGGACAAGAGCAAGCTGCAAAATGAAGGAGAAAGCCTTGAAGATCAAATTGAAGCCGAATATGAAGCCAGGAGGAGCATTGAAAGAAAATGTGATGAACTAGAGGAACTCCTTATGAAAGAAGAAGAGTATCATGCGTTGCAAAAAAAAGCCAAAAAGAACTCTTCAAGACAGGCCTCACTCCAGCAGAAAATGTGGATTCAAGACCAGCTTGATGAGGGGGATAAAGAAGTACAGGTAAGGCGTAAATCCTTCTATAATCAAATGGTTTACAGCGGGATAGCAGCGATACTGTTGGCAGGGTTCGGGATATGGGCACTCGTAACTGATTACGCATTGGGGGCTTTCGTGTCGATTTTCATCATTGCCCTTCTTGTCGTCAATGGATGGAAGTCAAGACAACATGTAAATGAGAAAATACACCATCTTCAACATCTGAGAGGAAAAGCCAATGAATTCTCTGAAGAACTCACTTTAAAAGATGATCCCGCGTCCATGGATGCTTCAGAGCAGCTCTTGAGGGAACAGATGGAGTATCGAAGTGAATGGAAACAGCGAATCCTTCAATTGGAGGAGCAAAAGGCAAAGCTGGAAAAGTTGAAAAAACAGCAGGAAGTAATCTCATTCAAACTTAACGGGGAACATCAAAAGCTTGATGAGATAAAAGGAGAGCTGAATCTCCCATCAGAGTTCCCTTGGAAATGGCTTCGAGACGCGTTCGGCAAAATGAAAGAGCTCGTACGGTCATACGAAAGCTATCAGCAGTTAAGGGAAGATGAAATATTTCTCCAAGAAAAGATAGATCTTTTCGCTAACGAGTGTGAAGAGTGGTTTATCCGGCATTCATACGTGTTTACAACCATGGGGGAAGCATTTGTTAAATTAAAAAACATCTTACAAGAAGTGGAGAAAAAGAAGCTCATCTTTGAACAGATACAGTCAGATTTGGACCCACTGCGCATTGAAAGAGAACAATCCGTTCTTCACCTGAAAAAAATAGAGGAAGAAATTCATGCCCTGCTTAAAGAGGCAGGATGCAAGGGCGAAGATGAGTTCCGTCAGCTATCCCTGAAAGCTGAAGAGAAGAAAGAACTACTGGCAAGGCATGAAGGGATGAAAACGAGAATCAATCAAAATACTCTTGCGTTATTCTCGACATTCCAATTTAAAGAAGATGTAACCAAGAGGCTGAAAGGGATTGTACTGAAGATTAGTGAGTTGAATAGAGACATTTCACATAGTCAAAAGAAACTTGCTTCCATTGAACATGAAATCAAGCTATTAGAGGAAGGCGCAAGCTACTCCAAGCTCCTTCAGGAATTTCAGGATAAAAAGGCCGATCTGCAGGAATACATCATGAAGTGGTCCAAATATACTCTTGCACAGGATAGTCTCAAGAAAACGATTCATCACTATCAACAAACGAAAATGCCGAATGTAATGATATTGGCGGAAGAATATTTTTCAATATTGAGCAAGGGGAACTATCATTCCATTTATATGACAGAAAACGAAATGATCGAAGTGGAGAGGAAGGACGGCATGCGTTTTCAGGCAGTCGAGCTCAGTCAGGGGACGAAGGAACAGCTATACATTGCCATAAGATTCGCACTCGTACGTTCTTTTAAAGACTCATACAAGCTCCCTCTCTTAATCGATGATGGGGCGGTGAATTTCGATTCAGGAAGAACGGGAGCTTTTGTAGAGCTTCTAAGAAAAATGGGAAAAAGTCAGCAAATCATATTATTTACCTGTCATCCGCATATCAGAAGTTACTTCCATGAGAAAGAAGCCATCGTTTTAGAAACATCTGTGACTGTATAAACTCCGGAGACCGAAACCGACTTTTCTGCAGTCGGTTTCGGTCTCGATTAAATGACGTACTTCAACTCAAATAGAAGAGGTATGAACGGTAAATCAATGAATCTATTGAAATATGTTATACTGAGACTAATACCAATGAGGACGGAGGATAATGATGACTGGAATCATGACATTCAATGTAGGGGAAACGGTTGATTTGCATCTTCTCATCAAACAGATGACCAAAGGTACGACAAATACCGGAAAGCCATTTTTGACTCTAATACTGCAGGATAAAAGCGGAGAGATGGAAGCTAAGCTTTGGGACGCATCTGAACAGGATGAAAAAGCATACCAGCCCGAAACAATTGTAAAGGTGGTAGGTGATGTACATAGCTATCGTGGGAAAAATCAGCTTAAGATCAAACAGATCCGTCCTGCATCACCATCAGATGGACACTCGATTTCGGATTTTTTACAGACGGCTCCACTGTCGATCGATGAAATGACAAGCAAGATCACTCAATATATCTTTGAAATGAGAAATCCGAATATCCAACGCATCACCAGGCACCTGATCAAGAAATATCATAAACCATTCCTAGAGTATCCAGCTGCCACTAAAAATCACCATGAATTTGTCTCGGGACTTGCCTATCATGTCGTCTCGATGCTTGACCTTTCCAAGGCAATCGCAAGCTTGTATCCGTCCCTGGACACCGATCTTTTGTATGCAGGTGTGATACTCCACGATTTAGGAAAAGTCATTGAGTTATCTGGACCAACATCGACAGCGTACACGATCGAAGGAAATCTGATTGGTCATATTTCAATCATGGTCAATGAGATCGGAAAAACAGCCGAGGAACTGGGAATCGAAGGGGAAGAAGTAATGATTCTTCAACACATGGTATTAAGCCATCACGGTAAAGCTGAGTGGGGAAGTCCAAAACCACCAATGATCCGTGAAGCTGAAATCCTTCACTATATCGACAATGTCGATGCAAAAATGAACATGCTCGACCGTGCACTGGAGCGTGTGAATCCCGGTGAATACACGGAAAGGATCTTCCCTCTCGATAATCGGACATTCTATAAACCGACTTTTCATGAATAATGAGGTTGAATGAATATGAAAAGCAGTTTAGTTTAGGCGTCAGTACGCAAAACTGAACTGCTTTTATATTTTGTTACTATGAAAGTCTATTTATGTTATTAACTGGTACCAGCTTTTGATTGGAGTGCAAGACGAAGACTCCTAACAGAAAAGCGGAAGGGCTTTGGTCAGAGGCGGGTGGCATAAGACGGATCGGCCTGGAAGGCGCTCTTTGCCTTCTTGGCCGGTTTGGCTTATGACATGTGCCTCTAAGCCCTGCAGCTGGACAGTGAAGATCCCATAAAACTTAGCGACGAGGAGGCTCACC
This sequence comes from Rossellomorea sp. NS-SX7, assembly GCF_052828565.1. NCBI lineage: Bacteria > Bacillati > Bacillota > Bacilli > Caryophanales > Bacillaceae > Rossellomorea > Rossellomorea sp. NS-SX7. Next base: position 1,008,760 of record NZ_CM128249.1, read on the forward strand.
AACCGCCCGCGGAAAGCGAAGTCTTGCACGGAAATCAAAAGCGGTATTAAGAGTGCGTCTTCAAATTAGCTAGTCAATCATTAGTGGAATCAAAGGTTAAAGTAAATCTCCAAATACAGGTTATGTTTCCTGGAATGATTTCATATAGTGTCAATAAGAGAGGACAAACTATAAGGAGATGAAGTAAATGACTCTACCAATTTGGATGTACTTCGTTGTGGCAGGGATCTTCGCCAGTGCCTTTATGACCATTAAATCAGCAAAAGAAGAAAAGCAGTTGGAAGATGAATGGATCGAGAAAGAAGGGGCCGTCTATATTTCCCGAATGGAAGAGGAAAAAGAACGAAGACGTCAATTCACCTAGATGATAAAGATGGATATAAAAAACCTGAAGATCGTGTCAGATCTTCAGGTTTTTTCATTTGCCATTACTCAGCAGGTGCCGGTGTTTCTCCATTTTCCGGGGCAGCCGGCGGGTTCAATACTTGGTCAAACGCTTTTTTAAGGTCTTTATCTTCAATATTCAAGTCAGCCTTTTCAATTTCACGCTTCATGGCTTCTTGTATTTTTTGAGGATCAACTTTGGAAAGTTTTAGTTCTTTTTCCAGTTCCTTTTTCATTTCATCGAACGATTTCTTTTCTTTCTTGTCGGTCACTTCAATGATATGGAATCCGTATTCGGTTTTAATCGGCTCGCTTACCTTACCTTTTTCTAATGTATCAAGTGCTTTGGAGAATTCAGGCACAAAGTTTTGGCGTCCGGCATAATCGACCCATCCAAGGCTTCCGCCGTTTTCACCAGAACCAGGATCTTTTGAGTATTCTTTAGCAAGATCTTCAAATTTAGCGCCGTCAGCTAATTTTTGCTTGACTTCCTTAGCCGTTTTTTCGTCATCGACAAGGATGTGACGGACCTGAATGTCAGGCTTCCACTTTTCATAATACTCTTTAAGTTCCTCTTCAGATACCTTTACATCAGAAATCGCTGCTTTTTCTTGAAGCAGCTGTAGCTTCAGATAATCCTTAAATGATTTTTCATCAAGATTATACTGCTGCAGGAACATTTCGAATTGGGGTCCGAGTTGGTCTTTTGCTTCATTCAGTTTTTCTTCCACTTCTTTATCACTAACTTCATATTTATCAGAAAGAACCTTTGTATAAACAAGTTCTTGCAGAGCTTGTTCCATTTGAGGTGTGAACTTCTGCTTCATTGACTTATAAAGTTCTTCTTGTGTTACATCCCCTGCTTTTGTCGTTGCAACAACATCACTGTTTTCTGCACCGTCTCCACTGCAGCCTGCAAGTCCTATCATCCCAGTTGCAAGTGTCACTGATATAATCCATTTTTTCATGCTGAACATCTCCTAAAATATATATTCGCTTAATGGCTTGTCAAAATTCTACAACCCATACTATATCACACTTTTTCCATTAAAAAAAATATTTTCCAAACATAACATGAGAAAAATGGGCATTTTACACACCCATTTCCCAGGTTCCTTCATATGATAAAAACGAATAGAGAAAAGGAGGTAATAAATATGAGCTGTGGAAACAATTCCGGATTCGCGTTAATCGTAGTACTGTTCATCTTATTAATCATCGTTGGTGCCGCGTATCTATATTAAAAAATTAGAAATATGACAAATGCCTAAAACAAAAGGCGACTAACTTGAATAAGATACATTAGCGCTTCAAAGGAGGTGGAAAGTTATGGGTCACGCATACGGCGGAGGTTTCGCGTTAATCGTAGTACTGTTCATCTTGCTAATCATTGTAGGTGCAGCATGGCTATAATTTAGCCTCGGGATAGTGTAGTGTTTCACCGGATAAGGACTGGAGAGGGGGGCGAAACCTTTAGAAAGGCAGCCCCTTTTGCCTATTCTTATTCCGGTGGCTTTTCATAAATGAAAGGAGGAGCACATTATGTCTGGTGCTTACGGCGGAGGATTTGCGTTAATCGTTGTGTTATTTATCTTGTTGATCATCATCGGTGCAGCGTACGTTTGCTAATTGATGTAAATTTAAAAAACCAGTCTCGATTTGAATCGAGCTGGTTTTTTTCGGTCGTGGGGCCGGACGGGCCGCCTCCGCATTTCTATTGTCCAGCTCCAGGGCTTAGAGGCACATGTCATAAGCCAAACCGGCCAAGAAGGCAAAGAACGCCTTCCCGTCCGGTTCGTCTTATGCCACCCGCCTCTAGGCAAAGCCCTTCCGCATTTCTACTGTCCAGCTCCAGGGCTTAGAGGCTCGAGACATAAGCTAAGCCACCCAATAAGGCAAAGAACGCCTTTTTGGGTGGCTCATCTTATGCTTGTCGCCTCTGGGCAAAGCCCTTCCGCTTTTCTATTACGTAAACAATATTTCTATGTATGAAGATACCAAAAGAATAGTGATTAGAATGTTGATGGTTCTAAATACCTTTGGTTGGCGTTCTTCAGGTATTTCCTTTTGTAAGCATAGTGCGTTGGTCATTTTGTTTATGTAAAATAAAATAAACACTGCAAATACTAAAAATATGGAGATCATTCTAACCCCTCCCCGTTATCTCCTATAAGCTATACGATACCAAAATATGAAACATAATGGTAGAGCGAGTATTGCCGAAATATTGGTAAATGCCTATATTCAAATGTGGCAGCCTCAACTCTACTCAATTCCCGTCTCCCTGATTGAAATATTTAAAGTATAGGAGACGGGCTTTGTAAATAAAGCAGAAGGATGATAGTTGGCCATTGCTGTTACCTAGCCAATGGTTTTTTATCATCCTTACTGATAAATGAGGATTTCATATCCGTCATCATTCTCTTCAATTAATGCATTCTTTGGAGAGTGCATTAATTGTTTTGCATAAATGAAATCAATGGCACAAATCCCTGAGTGATACGCTAATAATATAGCGAAATAATGAGAGTAATGCGGAAAATGTATGCACCCGTATAGTAAGATGCTGTTAATGACCAGGAACGGTGCAAAAAGGGCAATCATATACAGGTACTTTGAAATCGGCCGGTCGACCCTCAGTGAAACAATTGGAAGTATGAGGAGCTTCCTGTCCCATCTCCATCTCATCTTTTTCACATAAGGAAAAATCGGTAACAGATGAATGAATTTATGCATCGGATAGATACTTAGAAGTCCAATGATAAAACCTAGTAAGTGATTGTCATAGAACGAACTAGAGTACACTAAATTCATCGGTACGTATATAAAAGAGAATACCATCATCATGATTATAGATGAAAGTAAAAAGACTCGATAAAATCCAAATTGTCGTTCTAGATTGATTGTTTTCCAACAGTGCATAAAAAAATCGCCTCCGTAGACGATAGTGTTTTAAATGAGCGCTTTACATACTTTATTATGATTGAAGGAAAAAATCAATACAAAATTTGAGATTTTTTTGAGTTGAAAATCGACAACGGAAGTATTGAACTGCAAAAAGTGATTATACTGGGGAAATGGTGAAACTGACCTGGAAAATACAAATGATTTTGACATTTGAACTCAATGAAATTCAGTGGAGTTTAACAACCAGGAGGAGTGAATCGATGGAAGAGGTGAAGATGCTTTCTTGTGAGATGATGAACAAAGATAAAGAAAAGCAAAAAAGCGGATCAGTTAGTTTAGTACTCCGCTTTTTACAAAATTCGCTGATGGATTTAACTCTATGATGGAGTTCTGGAAGTGATTGATAGCTGCATGGACCGAAGCGTAAATCAGTTCCTTAATATGATGCATGAAATTCATCTGCTCATGTACAATGCGTGAAATGAATCAAGCAAGTTCTTCTTCATTTTCGAATAACTCATTGAGTTTTGAATTATCTTCAGCAAATTCACTGTCGATGTTATGGAATGATTTTTCAAAAATCTCCATAAAATCATTACCGTAAATATTACGGACTACCGACATCATCTCGATCATTTCAGGGAATTTTCCATACAGTTCCTTTAATGGCGCCACCCCTTGGAAAATTGAATGAGTCTCTGGTTTATAATTTTTCATGAGCTCAAGCAGGATTTTTTCCCCTTTATCTGTGAGCTTGATATACGTATTCCTCTTATCATTATCGCGCTTTGAGAATTGGAGTAATTCCCGCTCTTCAAGCTTTTTTGAAAAGTTGAAAGCAGTCGATACATGCATGACCCCAAACTTTGCCACATCTGAGATAGACGCACCTTTGAGGTGATATGCAATCCAAAGGATATGATGCTCGTTAATATTTAAATCATATGGCTTTATCCATTGCTGCCAGTCTTTTTCGATGGCCTTCCACAGCGCTTTGCTAAGCTGAGCCATACGTTGACTGAAGATAATTGCCTCTTTCAATGAATAATCTCTTTCTTCCATCCCTTACACCCACTTTGTTAGAAAATCTTTTCTTTATATGCGCATGCCCATTATTCTTACTTAAACAGCTATCGATAAAAAGAAAGCGCTTTTATATTATTATGCCAATAAAATAAAAATTAATAAAGGATAAATTGACAAAATTTTTCGAAGTATGTGTATTTATTTATAGTTGGACTTCTTATACCGCTATTGATTTCCGTGCAGGACTTCGCTTTCCGCGGGTAGCCCGTGAGCCTCCTCGGCTTCGCCTGCGGGGTCTCACATAAGCTACTTTTCCCGCAGGAGTCTTCGTCCTGCACTCCAATCAACCGCTAGATTCGGTAAAATCATACTCGCATCTATAGGTAGTACTTATCTTCATCAAGGCTAATACTTTCTTTTTCTTTTAATCCGAAAATATTATGTAATGAGAAAGAAGACCCTGCTTGCATTTGTTGCACATAATGCGGCATTAAAGGTCTTCTTTGATTCATTTCATAATTCCGTTTAGTTTGAGTTGTTATTTGTGTTTAATGAGCTTTCGAGTTCTTCGATTTTGGATTGGATGAGTTGGATTTCCTGCTGGAGTTTCTGGTTGTTGGGTTCGGTTGATGCCTGCCATTGTTTTACGGATGCCTGCAGGTCTTTAGAAATTTGCTGCACGGTTTCTTTTCCTTCTTGTGACAGGGTGCTTATTGAATCCTTCAATTCTCCCAAGTGCACCTTCATTTCTTCAAAAACCTGGCTCCAATCTTCTTTCTTGCTTTTGATTTGGCTTCTGAGTTCTTTTCCGGATGAAGGAGTCGAAAGGAGTGAACCGATACCTGCGATCACACCTCCAATAATGAACCCATAAGTAAGAGACTTTATTTTCATTTACATCACCTCGTTATTCTATAATACTTACTTCTACAACAAACATGTATATTCCTTTTCCCTATTGAAAGGGAATGGAAACAAGTAAGTTCATATCCTCATTCATTTTCGCATAAAAATAAAGATAAGAGGTGTGTAGGGGAGGGGTAAGGAGATGGACGGGATCATTTTCGGTTTTTTTGCTCTGAGCGGTGTGCTGTTCTTGTGTATGGTTTATAATTTTATCAAAATCCAAAGGCCCGGTATGTATCCTCCTAAAAATATGTTGAAGAGAAGAGCGTCGATTATGGGAACAGGTGGCGTGATCACTTTTTTGATTGGGGTTTTGTTTTGGTTTGCTGCCTGAAAAGAAGAAAAGCGGAGGCGGATCTAGCTAGCCGCAGGAGCTGGACAATTCTCTGAATTTATACTTTCTTATAAAAACAAAAAAGGACTGTATAGCTTCTGCTATACAGTCCTTTAAATAATCAAGAAAGTTGTTCAGTAGTCACTGCTTCTTTCATGCTGGATCGTTTCAAGATGGAGTGTATGATAGGATAAACGACAAACATTGCTCCGGCATTGACGATTGTTGCAGGCAGTACGACCGCCGCAAACAGTGCAAAGAATGCTCCCGGTAGCCCGACAATCAAGTAAGCGGAAAGCAGAAATATACTTCCGGATACAAGAGTACCTGCCGCGGTAAGCACAGAAGCTCCTATGACCGAGCGTGTGACCTTTTGAGTAGCCAGGAATAATCCATAGAACACAAAGGCTGTAATTGGTTTATCAATTAGATTGGGTAAGAAACCGCCTGGGAATTGTGTCGTTAATCCGGAAATGACTCCAGTCAGCACTCCAAGAAGTAATACATTCTTCTTTGCTGGAAATAGGATAATGCCCAAGAACATCATCGTAAGCATCATATCAGGTTTCATTCCTAGAAAGAATCCCGGAATTACCGTATGCAGAACGGCTCCGATCCCTACTAATAGTGATAGGGATACAAGTGTTTTTGTATTCATTTCTCATCTCTCCTCAACTATTCTAACTTTTTGCCCTCTCCTGATGTGCACTCATTGCCATCAGCGAAAAGATAGGTACATTATAACACAGCGAAAAACAGTGTCAAAGATTTAATTTTCAAATAATTTAAATGTAATTTTCTCTGAACATGGTTCGTTCAATTCACGTCCAATCAACTATTTATTCCTATTAGACAAAAAGACACCCGGCAAAAGGAAATGCCGGGTGTCTTTCATCTTTTATGAGATATGCTTGGAGATGGCATCTGCGATTTCTTTCAGATCGTCTCCGCTATAATCGTCATTATGTGTTTTCCAAACTGCTCCAAAGCCGTCTCCAGAGCCATAGCGTGGAATGAAGTGCATGTGGAAGTGAAAGACGGATTGACCAGCCTGCTCACCGGTATTATTTAATAAATTGAATCCTACTGGCTCAAATTCCGCTTTAAGGGCATTAGCGATTTTCGGCGCAACGGAGAAAAGGTGACTTGCTGTTTCAGGCGTGAGTTCATAGATGTTTTCCTTATGTACTTTCGGAATCAGAAGGGTATGTCCCTTGGTAACCTGGCTGATATCCAAAAAAGCTAAAACATGTTCATCTTCATATACTTTCATTGAAGGGATATCGCCATTGATAATCTTGCAAAAAATACATTCGCTCACGAAATTTCCACCTTTCAGTAATGTGATGTTGAAGTTTATTTTATCATGAATAGAAATAGAAAGAAAAGTAAAGAAGAGACAGGAACGGTTTTCCTGCCTCTCTTTGAAGGGGTATTCATAAAGGTTTAAACGTCAATTTTTCTTTCTTTGATAAACACCTCATTTGCTTTGTAGCGTAATCAGAGATCCCATCCTTGAATAGAATGATTATTTTGCAATGCGACCATCCCCTTATCTTTTAGCTTTTGGCTTAAGACAATAGAAACTGTATGTGGTCTGCGACAAACACCTCATTTGGCTATAAGCATGATTTGTGTAATCTTGGAAAATGAATGACTTTGTTCAAAGTGACCATCCCCTTATCTTTTAAAGCTGTAAAGCTGTTCAAGATAATTGATTCAGTCAAAATGTTCTTTAACAAACACCTCATTTATCAAGTTTGTGATGAAATGAATCGGTGAGTGTGTCATTCACTATGAAAGACGACTATCCTTTAAGCCGTGAACAATAGTGAAATCGGTTAACTGGTCTTTAACAACCACCCCGTTTTTCTTATTGCTGGCCCCTTCAATAATTAGAATGTGCAGATTTACGGATGTTATGAATACTAAAAATTGGAATGAGGCTTCATTGTACGGTGCCTTTAGTAAGAAATTTTGCTAGAATAGAGTCAAACCATGTAGAAGAGAAAGGACGTTGCTGCCAATGGCATTATTAGAGATAAATCACCTCGTCGGAGGCTACACAAGGAAACCTGTGTTAAAGGACATCAGCTTTTCCATTAATTCCAGTGAAATCGTCGGCTTGATTGGCTTGAATGGAGCGGGGAAAAGTACGACGATCAAACATATCATTGGCTTGATGGAGCCGAAACAAGGCGGTATATCCATTAATGGACATACATTGAAGGAAAATGCTGATCAATACCGTAAGCAATTTTCATACATACCTGAAACGCCTATCCTTTACGATGAATTGACTCTTGAAGAGCACTTGAAGCTCACGGCCATGGCATATGGTTTGACGGAAGATGAATATAAAGGAAGGGTTGGAAAGCTCCTTAAAGCGTTTCGAATGGAAAAGAAACTCGGATGGTTTCCTGCACATTTTTCTAAAGGGATGAAGCAGAAGGTGATGATCATGTGTGCATTTCTCATTCAACCCAGTCTCTATATTATAGATGAACCTTTTGTAGGATTGGATCCACTGGGCATCCAATCATTACTGGATTGGATGGAGGAAATGAAGCAAAGCGGGGCAGGTATATTAATGTCCACTCATATTCTTGCCACAGCGGAAAGATATTGCGATTCATTCGTCATCCTTCATGAGGGGAGAATCAGGGCAAAGGGGACATTGAAGGAGCTCCAATCAGAGTTTTCCATGCCTGGAGCGACACTGGACGATATATATATCCAGTTGACAAAGGAAGAGTCCGATGATGAATAATGCGGAAAATATTTGGAAAAAGCGAGTTATAGAATACAATCAGGAACTCCAGAAGTACCTGAAATACATGTTTAATGATCATCTTCTTTTTGTACTGATTTTTGCGCTGGGTGGTGCTGCTTTTACATATAACCAATGGGTGAAAATACTTGACCCAACTTTCCCGGCAGCGTACATAATGGCAGCGATACTGGGGTTGATCCTTGCGTGGAGTCCAGTATATACGTTTCTGAAAGAAGCGGACGCTGTATTTTTGCTCCCGCTAGAGAATAGGCTGTCCGGGTATTTCAGGAAGAGTATCTGGATCAGCTTCATGTTCCAGTCCTATATCCAGCTTCTTGTCCTGGCGGCATTGATGCCTATGTATGTCGCAGTGTCAGGTAATGGGTTTAAAAGCTTCTTTCCTTTACTTGCACTCGTTCTGGCAATCAAGGTGTGGAATCTTTATGTCAGATGGTTCATGCTGCGATTTCAGGAAAAAGAAGCACACTGGATCGACGGCATCATCCGGTTTTTATTATCCGGGACCCTTCTGCTACTGGTCTTATCTGAAGCATCCATTGTCATGATCATGGCAGTGGCACTTATCATGGCAGTTTACTTTTTTTACTTTTATCACACAACAAAAAAGAAGAATTTGAAATGGGATTTGCTGATTCATCTCGAGCAGCAGAGAATGCTGATGTTTTACCGGATCGCCAATATGTTTACGGATGTACCTAAGCTAAAAGGAAAGGTGCATAGAAGGAAGTGGCTCGATTTCATCGTGAAAACCGATTTTTCACAAAGTGAATCCTATCGGAATTTATATCTTCGCTCTTTGGTGAGAACAAGTGAATATTCTGGATTGTATATAAGGTTGACATTGATTGGGGCGGTATTGATTTATACGAACCAGTCTTTTATCGTCAACATCCTGACGGCTCTGTTATTCCTGTATTTAACAGGGTTTCAGCTGGTTCCTCTTTATAAACGGTTTGATTACAAAATATGGGTTCTTATCTACCCCATGTCAAAAGAATTGAAAACATCATCATTTAAAAAGGTGTTGAATCAGTCCATGATGGTTCAATCAATCCTCTTTTCGCTTCCTCTTTTGATAAAAGGAATGTGGATGGAAGGAGCCATCATTCTTTTAGCGGGCTTCGTATTCTCCATACTTTTCAGCCAATACTATTTGATTCAGCGCTTGAAAAAAATGGACAGCAGTTTTTATTTGTGAAACTATTGGCAGGTCCCTCTCGTATAAAGGAATGATGAAGCCAAAAGGTGGGATGGAACATGAATCAGGAAAGAGAAGAACTGGATTATTGGAAAAGAAAATTCATTAAGAAATCATCGGTTTTTCAAAGGGTTTCTAAAGAGGCTCAAAAGAAAGTGAATCAGTTTATCCCCGAAAAAGCCCATCATATGATCACGGAAAGTATAAAGAGAATGGTCGAAATAACCTTGAAAGGGAGTGAATGGGTCAAACTTTCATCGTTGGATGCACTCCCTACTTTAAAAGAAAGAGAAGAGCGGATGAGGGAGAGGCTCGAATTTCACCGAAAAGCTGCGGTCATTGAAGGTGCAGGTACTGGAGCAGGAGGCATCTTTCTTGGCCTGGCGGATTTCCCCTTGCTTCTTTCCATCAAGATGAAGTTCTTAAGCGAGTGTTCGGCTATACATGGCTATGAAGTCGGGAAGTATGAGGAGAGGTTGTTTCTTTTGTACGTGTTTCAGCTGGCTTTTTCCAGCGATGAGCATAAAAAAGAAACATTAAGGGTCATCGAGAACTGGAATCAGGAGAAGGAAAAGGTTAAGGAACTGGACTGGCGTTCCTTTCAACAGGAGTACCGGGATTATATAGATTTCGTAAAGATGCTTCAGCTTGTCCCAGGAGTGGGGGCAGTTGTTGGGGCATACGCCAATTATCAGCTTCTGGATCAGCTCGGGGAAGTGGCGAAATTTGCGTATCGGATCCGATACTTTAATGAATGACTGATACAAAAAAGATCGGCCCCGGCGGCCGATCTTTTTTGTATTACCTTTTAACGGTGATCCCTGCATCCGCATGCTTCTTCTGATAATTGAGAGTGGCAGATGCCAATGTCTTGGCAGCGATCAATAACGCTTTTTCGTTAATATCGAATCTGGGGTGATGATGGGGGTAAAGCGTTTCTGCATTCTCAGGGGCCGCACCTGTAAAGAAGAAAGTGCCTTTCACTTTTTCCAAGTAGTAGGCAAAATCTTCCCCTCCCATTTGCAGTTCGATTTCCTCCACGTTGTGAACTTCATCAATATCGGCTGCAGATTGAATGAGAAGCTGTGTTTCCTCGGAGTGGTTCACAACCGCTGGATATCCCCTTTCGAAACGGTACTCATAATCGCAGTTGAAGGATAAAGCGACTCCTTTGATGATTTGTTCGATCTCGGTTTCGATGAAATCCCTTACTTCCGGGTTGAAGGTGCGGACGGTGCCGATCAGCTTTGCTTGATCAGCAATGACATTGAAGGCATTATCTGCCACAAAGGAACCCACAGTGACGACGGCAGGATCAATCGGGTTCACCCTTCTGCTAACGATCTGCTGAAGATCGGTAATAAGTTGTGCACCGGCTACGATTGCATCTTTTGTTTTATGAGGCTGCGCACCATGGCCGCCAGAGCCTTTTATCACGATTTCAAAGCGGTCGGCTGCTGCCATGACAGGTCCTGTTTTGAACAGGATTTTCCCAAGCTTTTCTGTTGCCCATAAATGAGTGCCGAAGATCACATTGACACCTTCCAGGCAGCCATTCTCAATCATGGGCTTCGCTCCACCGGGAGCATATTCTTCGGCGTGCTGATGAATCAGTTTGACTGTTCCAGGAAGCTGGTCCCTTAGTTCGTGCAATGTTTTCCCTAAGACCAGCAGGGTTGCTGTATGGCCGTCATGTCCGCACGCATGCATGACTCCAGGCACCGTGGATCGGTATTCCACATCCTTCTCATCCTGAATGGGCAGTGCGTCAAAGTCAGCACGAAGGCCGACAGTTTTTCCAGGCAGCCGGCCTTTGATCGTTGCCACTACACCATTTCCACCTACGTTTTCCCGCACATCGACTCCCAATCTGCGGTAATATTCAGCAATATATTTTGCGGTGTTTTTTTCTTGAAAAGAAAGCTCCGGATGCTTATGTAGGTGTCTTCGGATTTCTACCATTTCTGCCCATCGCTCTTCTAATTTCTGATATAATTCATTCAGCAAGATGAAACCTCCTTAGAATTGTTGAAGATTTAGAATATTATAACATTAAATTGGAGGAACAAATAGGTTATAAAGAGATAATAATAGTGGAAAGGAGGATGGAAATGAAAAAGACATACTACATACTTGGAATTATCTCATTCATTTTATTTATGGCGATTGCCCACTTCGTTTATCACAAACTTTCTATGCCATGGGACCCTTATTTATTGGAGAAAATGAATCATCTACACTTCATCAAGGTTTTTTCTGTGGTAGGGACTGAACTGGTCATCGGAGGAGGTTCCATACTGCTGATCCTTTACCTATGGTGGGTAAAGAAAGATTTCCCGGGCATTTTGACAGTGGTCGTAGCTGTTGCAGGAAGCAATGTCCTGAATAAAACAATTAAGAATCTGATGGAAAGGGACAGACCGCCGTTCCCACACGGGGAGGATGGTTTCAGTTTCCCGAGCGGCCATGCAATGGTGGGCATTGTATTTTTACTGACAGCAGCCTATTTTATCAGCAGGGAATTCTCTTCTGTCAAAGTGAAATGGAGCTTGTACATACTTGCACTGGTCATTGTTTTCCTCACTGGACTGAGCAGGGTCGTCGAACAAGTCCATTATCCCTCAGATGTATTGGCAGGCTTCCTTATCGGCTATTCCATCTTTACGCTGACAACCTTTTTATATGAAAAAAGACCAACATAAAAGGTCCGTCCTTCATTGCATTAACGCAGTGAGGGGCAGGCTTTTTTTTATTTCAGTCTGGAGACGGAGACGGAATCAGGCGTGTGCTGCTCATTATCATGATCCTTTCCATTTATAATGAAAGCAGAAACAGGAATTTTGGACCTTTTCTAGAAACTAATAGAAGTGAAGGTGGTGTGGCAGTGAGGTACAAAGGAAGGAAGCAATGGTTCTTCTCATTACTATTATTGATGGCCGGTGTATGGCTGTTACTGTTGAACATTGGAGTCATTTCCTTGGAAATAACCCTGATTTTTGTCAATATAATTCCTATTTTGCTGATATTCATCGGATTGAAATGGGTGATAGACAGTTTTTTGAGTAAAAGCTTCGGTAAATTATTTTTTGGCCTGTTCAGCCTTGTACTTGGTTCTCTCATCATTCTCGATGAATGGAATATAGTCGATTTTAATTATGGGAACTGGTGGAAGTTGTGGCCGATCTTTATTATAGCCATCGCCATTAATAGAGTGGCGTTTAATAAATCGATTAAAGTGACCGTTACCCATGACTCCCCCGATGAAAAAACATCAATCGTGGGAATCGAAACCGAAAAGAAGGCTGAGGTAAAGCCAAAAAAGAATAAAATCAACAGAAGTTCCATCATTGGGGAGATCAAATTTTCAGAGCCCAATTGGCCGTTGGAACCTATGAGGCTTCAAAATGTGGTGGGGGATTATTATTTCGACTTTAGTCAAGCGTTTATCCCTGAAGATGAGACTTTGATTGAAATAAAGGGCTGGGTCGGGGATGTGAAGGTGATCATCCCGGAAAATATCCCGGTGGACATCACCATCAATGTCAAAGTCGGGGAAGTGAAATTATTTGATCAAAAATCTGCTGAAATCAGATCTGCTTTCGCGTATCAGTCACCAGGCTATGCAGAAGCAAGCAGGAAAATAAAACTGTCCATAAACGTAAAAGTAGCTTCGATCCGGGTCAGTGAAGTATAAAAGGCAAACATCCGGCAATCGGTGATCATCAACTTTCGGAAGGAGGGAAATCAGTGAATCATTCATCTACCATCAGGAACTGGATTTTGAAAACTTTTATTATGATGGCCATCATGACGACATTGATCTCATTCGTTTTTCTTCAAATCTACTTGTTTGTTTCAAAGAATGAGAGTGTTTCGCTTAGCCTTTCGATTTATTTGACACTTGCACTATTTCTTATCCTAATTTCAATGAGTGTAAATTTTGGATTCCGGACAAGTTATACATTCAAAGGACGAATCGATGATATTTCCACTTTCGTGACCTTGTTAAGAAGCGGGAAGTTTTCTGCAAGGATCGAGTCGCATGAATATGACGAGCTGGGGATGCTTGCAGATGAATTGAACCAGCTTGCAAAATACATTCAAGAACAGGTGAAGTCATTACAGCGTTTAGCTGATGAGAAATCAGAACTCGCCGAGCGGGCTCACGGGGCTGCTGTCATGGAGGAACGCCAGAGACTTGCAAGGGATCTGCATGATTCGGTCAGTCAGCAGCTTTTTGCACTTAATATGCTTTCTTCAGCAGCATATAAAAGCATGGGCGACCATCCTGACAAAGCAGAAGGGATCATCCGGCAGGTGGCAGATATAGCTGCTAAGGCTCAAGGGGAAATGAGGGCACTGCTGCTTCATTTAAGACCCATAGATTTAAAGGGGGAGGGTCTTTGTGAAGCGTTGACGATTCTTATCCAGGAACTAAAGGAGAAGACACAGCTTGAAATCGAAGCGACTCTCGATGGAATAGAGAATCTTTCAAAAGGTACGGAAACTCATATGTTCAGAATCATACAGGAGAGTCTTTCCAATATACTCCGTCATTCAGAAGCATCAAAAGTGAAGATCATGACCGAGAAAAAAGAAGGTTTCGTGACCTTATATATCAGTGATAACGGGATAGGTTTTAATATTAGAGAGAACAAGATGACGTCTTATGGACTACAAACGATGAGGGAACGGGCTGAAGAAATCGGCGGAAACTTTCAAATCCGTTCAAAAGAAAAAGAAGGGACGTATATCGATTTGAGGATTCCGGTCTGATGAAAGGGGAGGATTATGTGTGGGAAAAGTAAAAGTGATGATTGTGGATGATCATGAGATGGTGAGGCTAGGGATCAAAACCTATCTGCTCACTGAAGATCGAATCGAGTTTCTTGGCGAAGCAAAGAGTGGGAATGAAGCTGTTCAGCTTGCAAAGGTATATAAACCTGATGTTATATTGATGGATCTTTTGATGGATGACGGCAACGGAATAGAAGCCACTGAAAAAATATTGACCTATCATGGCAGCTGTAAAATCATCATTCTCACAAGCTATTATGATGATGAAAAAGTATTTCCGTCTATTGAAGCAGGGGCGCATAGCTATCTATTGAAAACAGCGAGTGCAGAAGAAGTCACTTCTGCTATTTATAAAGCGGTAAAAGGAGAATCCGTCATTGCCTCTAAAGTCGCTGATAAAATGATGACAAGGTTCAGGCCCCAAGAAAGAAAGCCCCATGAAGATTTAACTGCGCGGGAGTTCGAAGTTCTGAAGTGCCTCGGTGAAGGAATGACCAATCAGGAAATCTCAGGAACCTTATACATAGGCGTGAAAACGGTGAAAACTCACGTCAGCAATATCTTAAGTAAACTGGGGGTTGCGGACCGGACTCAGGCGGCGATCTATGCAAATAGGAACGGAATCTTATATAAGAAAGAATAACGGCTGCAAAAGGCTGGCAGGGATTCCTGCCAGCCTTTTAAGTCAGCATCATGATTTGATGCGGCCTGATTGATCAGTGGGTCAATCTTCAGTAACCCCATACTCCGTTACATAAGATGCCCGGGGGAAGATGTCTTTTTTTGCATCGATCCCTTCTTCAGTGCCCCTTTTTTCGTGTGCTTTCTGATATTGCTTGGATTCCTGCCAGCCTAAGAAACTTTTACGATCTTCCCATAGCGTCATGATCACATATGTATCGCTGTCCAATGGGCGCAGCACACGTATGGCGATAAAGCCGGGAACTTCTTCTATCAGGCCTGCACGATTCTTGAATCGATATTCAAATAACGGGCGTCCTTCATCCGTGACGGGGATATTATTGAAAACGGCATATCCCCTTTTTGCCAAGGAGCCTGATTGATCGACAATTTCATACCTTCTAGGGGATTCGAATATACTGTCACCATCTGTTTCATGGACCAGGAGTGCGTCTGATCCCTGCATAAGAACCATCTTCTCATCAGGATGCTGTTTTAAAATCTTACTTAAAAACTCATGCGTTCCTGTCGTCATATACAACTTCATCTTCATTCACCTCGTAAAAGTAATCTCGCTATTAATCTTCCCTAATCTGCTCACTCTGTAACCTGATTTCCAGGATTATTTATCATGTTATCAATTAATTTACACATAAAGCTGAGTGCAGGAGAAAGCAGGCTCCTGGATTCCGGTTCAGCAACCGGCATTTCAGCCTAGTAAAATCGGCAATTTTATGACATTTTCTGTTGGAAACTATACATTTTGAGGATAAAAGTCTATAGTTTATAAGGGTTACAGTTGTACGGTTAAACAATTTTAGAATTTTATTCATTTATTATACAATAGAACCAATGGAAGATTGAAAGGTGGCCGACAAGGTATGAAACAGATGAATGACACATTTTTAAGAGCTGCAAAAGGTGAAAAAACAGACTATACACCGGTATGGTATATGAGACAGGCTGGGCGTTCACAGCCTGAATACAGAAAAATAAAGGAACAGTATTCACTATTCGAAATTACGCATCAGCCAGAGCTTTGTGCGTATGTGACCAGACTTCCGGTAGAACAATATGATGTGGATGCTGCCATTCTTTATAAAGATATCATGTCGCCGCTTCCGGCGATCGGAGTCGATGTTGAAATCAAATCGGGAATCGGCCCGGTTATCGACAATCCGATCCGTTCTGCGGCAGATGTAGAAAAGCTTGGGGAAATCGATCCTGAAAATGATGTTCCTTATGTTCTTGAAACCATTAAACTACTTACTCAGGAACAATTATCCGTACCGCTGATCGGATTTGCAGGAGCACCATTTACGATGGCAAGCTACATGATCGAAGGCGGTCCTTCCAAGAACTACAATAAAACGAAAGCATTCATGTACGCTGAACCAAAAGCCTGGTTTGCTTTAATGGACAAGCTGGCTGATATGACGATTACGTACGGTAAAGCCCAAATCAAGGCAGGGGCATCGGCCTTTCAAATCTTTGATTCGTGGGTAGGTGCATTAAATGTACAGGATTACAGAACATTCATCAAACCGATCATGGAGAAAATCTTCACCGCATTGAAAGAAGAGAACGTCCCTTTGATCATGTTTGGTGTAGGTGCCAGTCATCTGGCGAAAGAGTGGCACGACCTTCCCCTCGATGTAGTGGGACTTGACTGGCGTCTGCCGATTACGGAAGCACGTCAAATGGGTATTTCAAAAACCGTTCAAGGGAATCTTGACCCGTCAATCCTTCTCGCTCCTTGGGAAGTAATCGAGGAAAGAGCGAAAGCCATATTGGATCAGGGAATGGAACTGCCGGGCTACATTTTTAACTTGGGACATGGGGTGTTCCCATCCGTTAATCCCGACACCTTGAAACGTTTGACAGCATTTGTCCATGAATACAGTGCGAGATAATGCGAATCCTGTAACAAAAGATGATCAGACACTAAAAGAGGTGAATATAAATGGCAAAAAAGAAGATGGGCCTGTTGGTTATGGCCTATGGAACTCCATATAAAGAAGAAGATTTAGAACGCTATTATACTCATATCCGTCATGGAAGAACACCTTCTGAAGAAATGATTGAAGACCTGCGTGGAAGATATGAGGCGATCGGCGGCATCTCTCCGCTTGCGAAGATTACGATGGATCAGGCAAAGAGCCTTGAAGAGCATTTGAATTCGCTGCAGGATGAGATTGAGTTTAACATGTACCTCGGTTTGAAGCATATTGAACCTTTTGTCGAAGATGCAGTTGAACAAATGCATAAAGATGGAATTGAGGAAGCGGTATCCATTGTCCTTGCTCCTCATTTTTCCACCTTCAGTGTGAAATCGTATAATGGGAGAGCGAAAGAAACAGCAGAGAAATTAGGCGGACCTTCCATTACATCAGTGGAGAGCTGGTATGATGAGCCAAAATTCATCAAGTACTGGGTCGAAAAAGTGAAAGATACATTTGCGGGCATGAGCGAAGAAGAACGTGAGGATGCTGTGCTGATTGTTTCTGCACACAGTCTTCCTGAACGTATCCTTAAGTCTGGAGATCCGTATCCCCAGCAGCTGGAAGAGACGGCAAAAATGATTGCTGAAGGTGCCGGCGTGGAACATTATGCCGTTGGATGGCAGAGTGAAGGGAACACCCCGGATCCGTGGCTTGGTCCGGACGTTCAGGACTTGACGCGCGATCTTCATGAGGAAAAAGGGTACAAAACATTCGTGTACACTCCTGTAGGTTTTGTTGCCGATCATTTAGAGGTATTATATGATAATGACTATGAATGTAAAGTGGTAACGGATGAAATTGGTGCCAGCTACTATCGTCCTGAGATGCCGAACGCAAAACCTGAATTTATTGATGCAATGGCAGATGTCATTTTAAAGCACTTGAATAAGTAAGTCATCGCTCGTTTTGAAATTACGGGGATGTGAAGGACTGCGGCTGATGAGTTCATTCTCAGGGAGCTCAGTCCTTCTCTTTATTGATAAGGGAGCGTGCCCGTCTGCAAGCTCTGTTTTCTGAATAATGAGCAAACTCCAGATAAGGATCATAAAAGATTAATAATTAGATAAAGAAGGCGATGTTTATGAGGGGACAACAAATGAAAAAGGTTGTGGTCATTGGCGGAGGTATCACGGGTCTGGCAACCGCTTATTATTTGCAAAAAGAAATCAAAGAAAAGAATCTTCCCATCCAACTGAAATTGGTAGAGGCATCCCACCGACTGGGCGGCAAAATTCAAACACTCAGTCAGGACGGTTATGTCATAGAAAGAGGTCCTGATTCATTTGTACCGCGTAATTCAAGCCCGCTCACTCTCGCAAAAGAAATCGGGATTCAGGATACGCTTGTCAAAAGCACATGGGGAAAATCATTTGTTATTGCAGGCGGGGAGCTTTACCCTATGCCTGGAGGTTCAATTATTGGGATCCCGACCCAAATAGCCCCATTCATCACGACAAATCTATTTTCTATCACTGGAAAAATGAGAGCTGCTGCTGACTTTATCCTTCCCCGCTCCGCAGTCACCGAAGATCAGTCACTTGGAAGGTTCTTCAGGAGAAGGATGGGGGATGAAGTAGTCGACAATCTGATCGAACCTTTGCTGACAGGTATCTATGCAGGAGATATCGATCAAATGAGTCTCATGTCGACATTCCCTGAACTTCATCACATCGAACAAAAGCATCGAAGTCTGATCGCAGGTATCAAAAAAGCTGCTTCCCAGACTGAAAAAGAACAAAAGAATGGCAGATTCATGACTTTCTCAAACGGACTCCAATCACTCGTCGATGGAGTGGAACAGGCGCTCGAACCCCAGACGATTCATAAAGGGATGAAAGTTTCACACATTCACAAAGAGAAAGATCAAGGTTACACGATTGAATTTACAAACGGTCATGTTCTTGATGCTGACAGCGTAGTGATCACGACTCCTCATCATTCCCTGCAATCCATGTTTCCTTCCTATTCATTCATGGAGTATCTTAAGGAGATGCCGGCGACTTCAGTAGCAACAGTTGCTATGGGCTTTGACCGTTCAGCGATTAAAAAGAATGTGGATGGAAATGAATTTATTGTATCGAGAAATAGTGATTACTCAATAACAGCATGCACATGGACTCATAAAAAATGGCCGCATAGCGCTCCTGAAGGAAAGGTATTGCTGCGTTGTTATCTGGGGAAATCAGGGGATGAAACCATTGTTGATCTATCGGACGATCAGATAGAACAAATCGTGCTGGAAGACTTGGAGAAAATCGTGGACCTTGAAGGGAAGCCTGAATTTACAGTTGTTACCCGTTACAAGGATTCAATGCCTCAGTACACTGTAGGTCATAAAAAGCGTACGAAAGCCCTTTATCAGAACTTGGAAGAAAGGCTGCCCGGGGTCTTCATTGCCGGCAGTTCATTTGAAGGTCTGGGCATCCCTGAATGTATTGAGCAAGGGGAGAAAGTGGTAAGGAAAGTAGTCAGCTATATGCAATAGAATGGAAGGGACCTCCCGGGCGGGAGGTCCTTTTTTCTCATCGTTTCAAAGTCTATTTCACCACTCTATATCTCGCATGCTGCATCACCCAGTTCTGTGGAAATGCACTTCCGAGGACCCAATAGCTAATCCCTCTCAGTTTATATTCATCCAATGTATTATGTTTGGCTGCAATGCTTCTTGCATCTTCAAACCACACTTCATGCTGCTGTCCTGTTTCATCCCAATACTTAAAATAGGGAGCTTGATATTCATTGTCATATTGAATCCGCACACCGTATTTACCTGCTAATTCAACTGCGGCAAGCGGCGAAACGGTTTTTGCAAAAGTTCCGTCCACCCAGGGAACCTTCCAATCCCGGCCGTATAAAGGCACACCCATAAGGATTTTATTGCGAGGGATTACAGTGACAGCGTAATCCAGTACTTTTTTTACTTCGTTGATGGGAGCAATCGCCCATGGCCTTCCGCCTGCCCACCCCCACTCATAGGTCATGATCACGACAAAGTCTACGATCTCCCCGTGAGCTTTATAGTCATGAGCCTCATATAACAGACCTTTTTGATCTTCTTTGATTTTTGGTGCGAGGGCAGTGGAGATTGAATATCCTTTTGGTTTAAATGCCGCTGTAACTTTTCGAAGGAAACGGTTGTAATTTTCACGATCTTCAGGATAGACGTATTCAAAGTCGAAATTTACACCCCTATATCCTTTTGTTTCCATTGTTTTCATCAGGTTTGATAGTAAAGTGGTCTGAAGTGTTTCGTTTCTGAAAAGGGAAGCAGCTAAATCCGAGTCGAACATTGTGCCGGAATAATTGGTCAGTACAAGCAGTGGATCAACATTTGTGTCATAAGCTGCGAATATTAACCCCTCATCATTCAAAGAAGTGAGTGACCCATCTTCCTTAAAGGAATAAGTGAATGGAGATAGATAAGAGAAGTAATTCCCCAATCCCCTTACCTCACCGACCCCTTCACTTCCGGTTTGAGTGATATATGCATTTATTTCAGTTGATTTCTTTTTATTTGGGATTCGGATATTCTGGTCTGGATAGATGAGTGAAGGGTTTGGGATCTGATTTACATTTAAAATGTCCTGCAAACCAACTTTATAGTTGTAGGAAATGGTATAGAGAGTGTCTCCTGATTTGACTGTATGGTTGAAATATGGAAATACGATCAGCTGTCCGATGTAAAGCTGCGAAGGATTTGCGATTTGGTTGAAGTCAATTAGTTCCTGCATGCCGATGTTCACTTTTTGGCTGATTTCAGTTAGAGTATCGCCCGGCTGTACGATATATTCTTTATAGGGTTCGGGGATGATGAGGCTTTGTCCGATAATGAGTATGTCATTATTTTTCAATTGATTGCCATAGGAAATCTGGGACATGTTAACGTTGAATTGCCTGGAAATGGACCAAAGCGTATCTCCGCTTTTTACAACATAGATATTCACGAGGCACCTCCTAGCCTAAGTGTTCTATATAGCTTATTCTTGAAGGCTTATCTAATATGAGGGCTCTTTTGGCAAACTTTGCAGCTTACATAGGGGATTTCGGTGCCCGTGATTTGTAACATGATTGTGTTCAAGTATGATAATGTGTACGCACTTATGTATTGTTCAAAGTGTACGGAGAACGACACACTATTATCGAATAACATTAAGAAAAATATAAAATAGTTGTTTATTTTATAATGGTATGATAAATTAAATGTTGTATTAATGACTAAAAATCATTTTCGGTCATACAGTCAAAAGAGGTGAGGGAATGGCAGTTAATCGGAAACAACAAATAGTTGAGGCAGCTTCTAAATCATTTTCTTTA
The DNA here is from genome assembly GCF_052828565.1 of Rossellomorea sp. NS-SX7. NCBI lineage: Bacteria > Bacillati > Bacillota > Bacilli > Caryophanales > Bacillaceae > Rossellomorea > Rossellomorea sp. NS-SX7. The sequence continues at coordinate 1,030,104 of NZ_CM128249.1, forward strand.
TTCGGATATAAAGCTACGACTATGGATCAGGTAGCGAAGCTCGCGAACGTAGGCAAAGGCACAATTTATACGTTTTTTAAAAATAAGGAAGAATTGTTTGATGAAATCGTGACATCATTGATCAATGAAATGAAAAAGGAAGCAGAGGTTGTGATTGACCCTCAAGAATCTTTTTCGGAGAATGTTCACAGGGCACTGTTTCGCCTGCTTGAGTTCCGTAAAGAGCATAAGCTGACGATCAAGTTGTATCAGGAAGCAAGAGAAATCGGAACCCCTGCGGTTTCAGAAGTGATTGATCGGATGGAAAAAGCGGTCATTGAGTTTTTGAGTCACCGTATTGAAAAGGCGATTGCCTCAGGGGCGATTAAGCCATGCAATCCAGAAATGACTGCTTTTATTATGTTGAAGCTATATGTCTCATTGATCTTTGATTGGGAACGGGCCCATGGTCCACTCGACAAAGACGAAATTTCCAATCTGTTTGAACTGTATCTAATTAAAGGGTTATCTGCAGGATAGTCCTTCATTTTTGACCGGAAATGACCAAACGAATAAAATGGTCAATTATTTTTTGGGACAATATGACTACTTGAGGAAATTGGTCAATTGTTCTAATCTGATTAATTTAGGAGGAAAATATGAAGAATTCATTTACAGGCGCAGAATTTAAAGCGATTTTTCGCAACAAAAAGCTGCTTATACCGATTCTCGCTGTATTATTCATCCCGGTCTTATACAGCGGTATGTTTCTTTGGGCGTTTTGGGATCCATATGAACAGCTGAATGATTTACCCGTGGCAGTTGTAAACAGCGACCGCGGGGCTGAGTTTGATGGGGAAAATCTCCACATCGGGGACGACCTTGTTGAGAAGTTGAAAGAAAGTGATCAGTTCGATTTTCACTTTGTAGACAAAGAAGAAGGATATAAGAATCTGGAGAAGCAGGATTACTATATGCTTGTGGAAATTCCAGAGAATTTCTCCGAAAATGGAACCACCCTTCTTGATGAAAAGCCTCAAAAACTGGCTCTGAAGTATGTTCCGAATGAAAGTTTTAACTTCTTGTCAGCTCAAATCGGGGATACAGCCATGAAAGAAATTAAGGCAAGCCTTTCACAATCTGTTTCTGAAACATATGCGGAGACCATGTTTGATAAGATTCAGGAAATGGGGGATGGGTTCCAGACAGCTAGTGACAAGGCCGGGGAAATCAACAATGGTGCCATAGACTTGTCAAAAGGGGCAAAGACTTTAAAAGAAAATTTAGCCGTGCTGGCTGAGAAAAATGTTGAAATGACTGACGGCGTCGCACAAACGAAGGCGGGTGCTGCCGAACTTGCGGATGGTTCAAAGGAATTATCTGACGGTGTCGGTGTCATGACGGATAAAACCAAGCAATTGTTCAAAGGCACACAGGATGTACAAACCGGGATCGATACACTTGCCGGTGGTATCGACAAGAGCAAGGCAGGCCTTGAAGAAGTCGATGCCGGGCTTGAAAGTGCAGTCGACAACACAGCCAAATTATATGCCGGTTCTCAAACATTGGCAGAAAAAATTGGAGAACTCCAAACAGGAGCGGATCGTGCCCAGGCCGGAGCCAAGGCGATCGGCTCAGGAGCCGCTGAACTTGAAGAGCAATTGGCACCTTTCATGGGCAGCCTGCCCCAAGATAAACAGGAAGAGTTAAAGGCGGCAATAAATGAAATTAAACAAGGTGCATCCGGTCTTGAAACCGGAACAGGTTCTCTCAGCACCGGTGCTACCGAGCTGCAAAAAGGCGCAGGAAGCCTTGCCGGCGGACTCGGGCAGCTAAATGAAGGACAGAAAAAACTGCAAGGCGGTGTCGACCAACTCGTTGCCGGCTCAGCTCAGCTTGACCGGGGTTCCAATCAGCTTCAGGCGGGTCAGGCTGAAATTGTCAAGAACTTCGGCCTGTTGACTGAAAAGATGGGCGATGTCTACAATGGAACCGTTCGTCTTGCATCAGGCGCCAATGAATTAAATTCAGGCCTTAATAGAGTGTATGCCGGATCGACTCAATTGGCGGATGGATCGAAGCAGCTTGCAGACGGTTCGGTTCAGTTAGCGGAAGGGTCGACAAAACTGTCTGATGGAACAACCGAATATGAAAACAAATTAAAAGACGCTGCAAAAGAAGCAAACAGTGTAGAGCCTAATGGTGGAACGTATGACATGATGGCTGCTCCAGTCGATGTGAAAAATGAAAAAATCAATCATGTGCCGAACTATGGAACCGGTTTTGCTCCATACTTCCTTTCACTGGGGCTGTTTGTCGGGGCATTATTGATTTCAATTGTCTATCCATTGAAAGAGCCGGCAGACCGTCCATCCAGCGGAATGAGCTGGTTCATGGGTAAATTCACAGTGCTGACGACAGTGGGAATCATACAATCACTGATTGCTGCCGCCATCTTATTGTTTGGGTTAGGTCTGGAAGTAGAAAGTGTACCATTGTTCCTGCTTTCTACCATCATCACCAGCCTTACGTTCCTTGCATTAATTCAAATGCTTGTGACAATCCTGGGTGATCCTGGACGATTCGTTGCAATCATCATCTTGATCCTGCAATTGACGACAAGTGCAGGGACATTCCCGTTAGAATTGATTCCAAGTGCCCTGCAGCCAATCAGTGCATTGCTGCCGATGACTTACTCTGTATCAGCTTTCAAAGCTGTCATCTCAAGCGGCGACTTTGGTTTCATGTGGCAGAATCTATTCATTCTGCTCGGATACTTCCTTGTCTTTATCGTCTTGACGTCAATTTTCTTTATGGGATTATTCAAGAAACAATATTCAAAAACAGTCGATGCTTAATTTGCAAAAGGAGATGCCCAGGCATCTCCTTTTTAGGTTCATCAAATGGACAAACCATTTTTGAAAATCAAGGTGTATACTATGTGATGGAAAGTTCAAAATGGTTAATGAGAATAAGATTGCTTATCAAAGGAGAATGATGATGAAGAAGACACTGTTATTTTTATTGATGGGTGTTCTGGCTATATTTATTTCTGCATGCGGAAACTCGAATGCTAATGACTCCTCAACGGAAGAGAACAAGATGGAACCGCTTGCGGCAGAACTTGATGTACCTGAAAAAGGTGACAAAGGAAAAGCCGTTTCACTTTCCGTAAAAGTCACTCAAGGTGATGAAAATGTGGAAGATGCAGATGAAGTGAAATATGAAGTATGGAAGAATGGTCATAAAGAAGAAAGTGAAATGATTGAGGCCAAGCATGACAAGAGCGGTATATATGAAGCCGAAAAAACATTTGATGAAGACGGAATGTATACGGTTCAGGTCCATGTGACGGCCCGTGATATGCATACCATGCCGAAAACTGAAATAGCGATTGGTGAAGTTCATGAAGAAGGACATGGAGGTGAGGGGGGCGATGATCACCATGGCCACCACGAGAATACAGTTACTATTCATCTGATGAAGCCTGACCCAATCAAAGCGAATGAAGAGGCTGAATGGAACGTGCAGGTGGAAGACGAAGGGAATGCTTTGGAAGATGCGGAAGTGCGTCTGGAAATCTTTAAAGAAGGCCAGGAAAAGCATGAATGGGTGGACCTTGCCGCTGATGAAGCAGGTATTTATAATGGTTCTTATGCCTTCCCTGAGAAGGGGAAGTATAACGTTCAGGTCCATGTGACCAAAGGGGAAGAAATTCACGAACACACCATGCAGACAGTAGAAGTCAATTAACAGTAAAAAGGATGCTCTTAATTAAAAGAGCATCCTTTTTATTATCCAGTTCCGTCGGCCAGTCCCCTTGAGAAGTCAAAGAACGTCATTTCTGACAGGTTTCACTCTTCGGATGGATACATCCGTTTCCTTTAGCAACTAGCAACCTTTGATTCCTAGTATTCGTAATCGGTTGTACATTTCTCGCAGTAAATACCGTAGCATTCATGCTGCTCTTCAATTACTTCCCCACATTGTGCACAAGACTTAGGCGGCAAATTTCGAAAGAATTCCATAATATTTTTTACCATGTTCATCACCCTCCGTAATTTTTATTCACCCGTCATTTGTTTGTGTTATATAACTGGTGTGTTAATTTATTTTATTGTATTATAACAGTATGAATCCCGTCAATGATTTATTTCAAATTGGGCGGAAAAAATGAAAAAATAGGCAGAATGCAGTATAGTAGGGTTGTATGACAAATTTCGCCGGGGAGGTTCAATATGAAACTGACCATCATCGGTCATTGGGGTGGCTATCCGAAGGCAGGCGAAGCCAGCACAGGGTATTTGCTCGAACACGATGGCTTTACATTATTAGTGGATTGCGGGAGCGGGGTACTCTCTCATTTGCAAAAATATATTGATCCAACTGAATTGGATGCCGTACTAATTTCCCATTATCATCCGGATCACATCGCTGACATCGGCGTACTGCAGCATGCTTTATTAATACAGTACTTTCTAGGAAAATCAAAAGGCACGTTGCCGGCTTATGGCCATAATGAAGATGCTCATGGTTTCAGGTCACTTACATATAAACAATTCATGGAAGCTCACGAGTACAATGAGAATTCCAAATTAACGATCGGACCATTCTCCGTCACATTTGTGAAGACCAAACATCCGGTCCCATGTTACGGTATGCGAATTGAAGCGGATGGAAAATCCATTTTCTACACAGCGGACTCAGCCTTCAAACATTCCTTTGTGACGTTTGGACAGGATGCAGATCTGCTGCTTTGTGAGTGTAATTTCTATGGCGGGATGGATGCTTCGGGTGCAGGTCACATGACAAGCCTGGATGCAGGAAGGCTTGCTCATGAATCTGGGGCGAAGAAGCTGATTCTGACCCATCTTCCTCATTTTGGTGACCTTGAACAATTAGTCTCAGAATCGAAAACAATCTACAAAGGTGAGGTACAGCTCGCCAAACAGGGTATGGAAATCGTCATTTAGGAGGATTACAATGTTATTTATCGATAATAAAGGGATCACAGATCCAAGAATCAACCTGGCAATTGAAGAGTATGCATTGAAGAATCTTGACATCAACGAAAGCTACTTATTGTTCTATATCAATGAACCTTCAATCATCATCGGTAAAAATCAAAATACGATCGAAGAAATCAATACAGAATATGTGGAAAAAGAAGGGCTTCACGTAGTGAGGCGTCTTTCAGGCGGAGGTGCCGTATACCACGACCTCGGTAACCTTAACTTCAGTTTCATCACGAAAGATGACGGTGAAAGCTTTCATAACTTCCAAAAATTCACGGAACCCGTTGTGCAAGCCTTAAACAAGCTTGGTGTCAATGCTGAACTGAGCGGACGGAATGATTTGCTGGCAGAAGGAAGAAAAATATCAGGAAATGCCCAGTTTTCTACAAAGGGGCGTATGTTCAGTCACGGAACGTTATTGTTTGATTCAGAAATGGAAAACGTTGTATCTGCCCTTAAAGTGAAAAAGGATAAAATTGAATCAAAGGGAATCAAATCCATCCGCAGCCGGGTCGCAAATATCTCTGAGTTCCTTCCTGAAAAAATGACCATTGAAGAGTTTCGTTCCACGCTTCTTGATTATATTTTTGATGGAAGCGATGTAGAAGAATATGTGCTGACAGAAGAAGATTGGAAAAACATCCATGAACTTTCCAAAGAACGTTATCAGAATTGGGAATGGAACTATGGAAAATCCCCGAAATTCAATCTGCAGCATTCACACCGTTTCCCGGTTGGCCAGATTGATGTTCGCTTGGAAGTGAATAAGGGCTCCATAGAAAATTGTAAAATATACGGAGACTTTTTTGGAGTCGGCAACGTTGATGAAGTTGAAGATAAGTTGACTGGCACACGATATGAACGGAAGGAGATCGCACAAGCTTTGGAAGGTGTGGATATCCAACACTATTTTGGAAATATAACAAAAGAAGAATTTGTTGATTTGGTGTATTAATACAGGAAGATGTTGAAAAGTGCTCCCGTTTTGGGCAGCACTTTTTTTATTTTCACAGAGTAGATTACTCCGTGAATGAAATCTTAATTTCTAAGAGTTCAGGGGTGAACACATATTGAAGTTTTTAATGGATTTGGTAGGATTCTACCACTAAAAATATAGAACTAAATATTTATGTACCAAGTTGAATTATTATTCTATCATTATAGTATTACATAATTTGGAGGTACATACATGAAAAACAAGTTTATTGCAGGAATTGCTAGTTTTACGCTGCTGGCTTCGACCCCTTTCAACGTAATGGCCGAATCTCCCCAAACGGTCATCCAAAACACCCAACTAGAGGAAAAAGAGAAAAGCTTATTCAATAGTGAGCACTATGATTTTGTGAAGTACTCACAGATAGAAGGAAAACTGGATGCTCTTGCCAAGGAGAGCAGCCGGATTACCGTTGAAAAGAGCGAAACAAAGTCTGCTCTTGGGCAGGATATGTATGTCGTGACAGTGTCCGATCCTTCTGCAAAAGGAAAATTCGGATTTTATAAAGGTCTGCGGAAAAAAATGATCCAATCACCTGAAAAAGCTCAGGATTTCATCGATAAGCACCCCGATCTAAAAGTACCGGTCATGATAAACGGTTCCATCCACGGGACCGAGTTTGTAGGCACTGACGCAGTTCTTCAGTTAATTGAACGATTTGCAACCGACAATGACGAGGAGACAAAAACGATTCTTGAAGACCATATTCTCATTTTCAACGTGACAGCCAATCCGGATGGGCGTATCGGTGCAACCCGCTTCAACGGGAATGGGATCGATCTCAATCGTGACTTCATCACTCAGTCCCAGCCTGAAACGGAACATATGGTGGATTTGATCACGGAATGGAATCCGATGGTGTTCCTTGATCTTCATGGATATGTGAAGGGGTACGGCGGACCTTCAAAACCTGGTTTAATTGAGCCGTGCACCCCTCCCCATAATCCAAACTATGAATATGATCTGTATTCAAAATGGGCCATGAGTCAGGCGGAAGCAATGGAAGCAAGCATAGTAGGAAATAAGGCTGACTATGATAATACCAATACAGAGACATCAAAAGTAGATTATCAGAATATGGAGGGTACATACATCCCGCAGCGTGATGATTCGGCAGGATGGGACGATTATCCGCCAATCTTCACTCCGATGTATGCTATGTATCATGGGGCATACGGATTTACGCTTGAAGCACCGACAAATGATTGGGATGGAGTCAAGTGGACGTATGATGCTGTAATGGGAGCGTTGAACTTTGCAAGTGAAAATAAAACGGAAATGGTAAAAGATCAAATTGAAGTGTTCAAGCGCGGCGTCCAATTTGATCATCCCTTCCACAAAGAAGGTCATTTCCCGTCAGCGTATATTTTACCTAGTGACGTACAAGATCAAACGGCCACTCAAAAAGCTGTAGAGCACCTTCAAGAAAATGATATTACCGTGGAAGAAGTAAAGAAAGAGTTTACGTATGAGGGTGTGAACTATCCGAAAGGAACGTACATCGTCCGGATGGATCAGGCGAAAGCAGGACTTGCCAACACCATGCTTTGGGATGGTGAAGATATCACAGAAGATACGCCGAGCATGTATGACATTTCCGCATGGAACCTTCCGGAATTATGGGGATTCGAAGCAGTTGAGGTCAGCAGTGAAGATCAACTGAATGTGAAGTCCAATGAAGTGCGTGTACTTGATTCGAAAGGTGAAGTGATTGGTGACGGACCATTCGCCATTCCAAATTCTTCAGTGGAATCTGTATCGCTGGCAAATCAGTTATTAAATGATGGCCACACTTTATACAGAGGCAGCGATGGTACATTATATGCTGACAGTTCAGCTAAATCAGAGCTTCAGGGGCTCGTAAAAGATTCAGCTGTCATAATCTCCACCGAAGCCATCCCGGAGGATGCAAAAGAAATGACCGCCCAGACTGTTACAATCCTTAAAGATGGCGGAATCAATAAAGCTCAATCACATTCCGGGACCAAACTGGCACTTAAGCGTATGGGATTCCAAGTTGTTGAAAAGACTCCTGTGCAGGTAGCAGAAGAAGGATTGGGAGATAGTGATGTCTTCATTTATAATGGAAAGTCAAACTTGATTTCTTATGAAAACAGTACTGCCAATAAGGAGTTTGGTTTACAGGACGAAGCTCAATATGAAGAGTTTAAAGCAAACGTGGAAAGCTTTGTTGCTCGAGGTGGAAACTATCTGGCCATCGGGGCAGGCGCTTCCCAAGCATCTACTAAACTTGGCCTCAGTGATGTAGAAGTAAAAACGGGCGGCTCAAACAGCAATGGAATCGTTCAGCTGACACACGGGGATTCAACTTATACAGCCGGGTATAATGCCGGGGATCTAGGGTTTGTCTACCAGCCGACCTGGTACTCAAATACTGAAAACAAAGAAGTGTTATCAAGCTATAAAGATAGTGAAGATTTCTTCATGGCAGGTCATTGGAAAGGCAGAGAGCAGGCTCAGGGCAAACCGGTCATGGTGAAAGACGGGAATGTCCTGTTCATCGGCTTGGAACCAACGTTCCGCGATCATACAGATTACCTGTTCCGACTGGTGTCAAACGCCATTTTTGCCGGATCGAACTAATCATGATGCAGAGGAAGACTGTCCTGGTAAGGGCAGTCTTTTCCTATTTTCCATCAACTTTTTTATGAAGCGGGGGACTTGTATTAATAGTATTCTTTATATAAAATATATTTTGAATACTTTTAATAATTAGATGAATGACCATTCATTCATTTTACAAAGGGGAGGGATTTCAATGAATATTTCATCACGATTGGAACAAATTGCTCTGGAAAATTCGGATAAGACAGCTTATCATTTCCTGGCTCACTCGAGTACATACGGAGAATTAAATGCTGCTGTGTCCAAATTTGCAAGCGGCATGGAGCAGCTGGGGTTGAAAAAAGGGGATCATATCGCACTTGTGCTTGGGAACTCACCACATTTTGTCATAGGGTTGTATGGGGCGCTTCGCCTCGGACTAAAGGTCATTCCCGTTAATCCGATTTATACACCTGACGAAATCGGCTATATCCTTAAGAACGGGGATGTTAAAGCCGTCGTTACATTAGATCTGCTTCTCCCATTGATTGAGAAGATGCAGCATCTTTTGCTTGATGTGCAGAACTTCATTCTTTGTGAATCTGGTGATGAACGGGCAAAAGGGATTGATCTAGAAAAACTTTCTTCGGTAAATCCAAAATTGAAATCGTTTACAGAGGTCCTGACAAATGGAGAGATGGGCTTTAAAGGACCCCAAATCGATGAAGAGGAAGTCGCCATCATCCTATACACTTCCGGCACAACCGGAAAGCCTAAAGGAGCGATGCTGACACATAAGAATATTTATTCAAATGCTATGGATGTCGGAAGCTACCTGAAGATGAATGAAGAAGACAGAGTCATCACCGCTCTTCCGATGTTCCACGTTTTCTGTCTGACCGTCGTCTTGAATGCACCATTGATGACCGGGGCGACATTATTGATTGTCCCGCGCTTCAGTCCAAGTGATATTTTTGCCCTTTCGAAAGAGTATCAGCCGACTGTGTTTGCCGGTGTTCCGACGATGTACAACTTTCTTTATCAATATCCTGAAGGCAATCCGGAAGATTTATCTTCGCTGCGACTATGCATATCCGGTGGTGCCTCTTTACCGGTTGCCTTACTTAAAAACTTCGAAAAGAAATTCAATGTTATGATTTCGGAAGGGTACGGATTATCAGAAGCATCTCCTGTCACATGCTTCAATCCACTGGACCGTCCCAGAAAACCTGGTTCAATCGGAACCTCCATCATGAACATTGAAAATAAAGTAGTCGATGAACTCGGAGATGAAGTTCCTGTCGGACAGGTGGGAGAACTGATCGTAAGGGGTCCGAATGTCATGAAAGGCTATTATAAAATGGAAGAGGAAACAGCGGCAGCCATCCGTGACGGCTGGCTGTATACCGGGGACCTGGCCCGGATGGACGAAGAAGGCTACTTCTATATCGTAGACCGCAAAAAAGAATTGATCATCGTCGGCGGCTACAACGTCTATCCGCGTGAAGTGGAAGAGGTTCTCTATAATCATCCTCAAATTGTGGAAGCTGCAGTCATCGGTGTACCTGACCCTGAAATGGGAGAAGCAGTAAGCTGTTATGTAGTCAAAAATGACCCATCACTCACGGAAGACGCAGTAAAGGAATATTGCAAAGAACATTTGGCAAAGTATAAGCTTCCTTCTCATATTGAATTCCTCGACGAACTACCAAAAAATACAACTGGGAAGATATTGAGAAGAGCGTTGAAAGAGCAAGTGCTTCAATCTTAATAATAAACTGTTCCTAAAGGATTGTTCCTTTTCGTACAAAGTGCAGAAGTGTTGGGATGTGCCCTTTTAGAACACAATCTTTAATGAGATAAGGACATGCCCATGTAACGGTAGTTGCCTGTGTATAGTGCATCATCAATGTTTGTAAAAAAAAACTGATAAAAAGCTGTTCAGTGTAAACTGAGCAGCTTTTTTATTCCTGCTATTTCATTGCTTTACTTTGCTGGAGAAGCTTTGATTCACCTTTCTCCCACTTTTCTACCTGTTCAATGGCTTGTTCCGGGGTAAAGCCCTGCCCTACTAATACTCCTGATAAAATAAATTCCTGAAATAGATGAGTCAGGTTAATTCCTTCTTCTACCTCTGTAAGAGCACGGTCCACTAGAGGCTGGATGTACTCAACCCACTGATCTGGAAGACTTTTAGCCTCTCTAAAAGTATGAGTATTCCAATCTGTCCCTCCATGGGAATATTGATTATGCTGAGGATGATAGTTATGGTTAAAACCATAGTACATACTAAATGCAGCTCCTTATTAGATAAGTATCATTGTCAGTTTATGGAGTAGGCATGTATCTGTTGTGCCTATTTTAAAAGCATTGCCACTGATATGATTAGCTATTTTGCTCACACATCCAACATTTATGAAAGGGTTTTCTCTTTTTTTGTCGAATGATACATACTGAGAAACTACTATACAAACAAAGGGGAGAACCATCTTGGAATCTATCTTATTGGAACAAAAGGGGCATACTGCCATTGTAACGATCAACCGTCCAGAGGCGATGAATGCCTTTAATTATGATACGTTAAATGAATTACAGCAGGTAGTGGACTCACTGCGCATCAATCCTGATGTACGAGTTGTGATTTTTACAGGAAGCGGTGACAAAGCATTCAGCGTGGGGGCTGATTTAAAGGAGCGTAAAACGTTAACCGAAGCGCAAGTGCTTAGAAATGTATATAAAATAGGAGAAGTCTTTCAATCCGTTGCCACCCTTCCTCAGCCGACGATTGCAGCAATGAACGGTTACGCATTCGGCGGGGGAATGGAGCTTGCCCTCGCTTGTGATTTCAGACTGGCTGCAGCCGGCACATCAATGGGACTTACTGAAACAAGCCTTGCCATCATCCCTGGAGCGGGAGGGACACAGCGCCTGCCGAGATTGATCGGGGAATCGAAGGCGCTTGAACTCATCCTTACTGCCAAGAGGCTGACTTCAGAGGAAGCTCATCAAATCGGCCTGGTAACAAAGGTGGTAAGCAAGGATCACTTCCTCGAAGAAGTTGGTGCATTCGTCGAACCAATGCTCTCAAACGGTCCAATCGCCCTGCAGCAGGCTAAGTTCGCCGTGAAGAACGGAATGAATGTAGATCTTCAAACCGGTTTGCAAATCGAAAGAAAAGCATACGAAATCACGATACCGACAGAGGACCGCGTGGAAGCGTTACTCGCATTCAGTGAGAAGAGAAAGCCGGAGTTTAAGGGGAAATAATCTTATATGGAAGCTCGCCTGTTTTTTGGGGCGGGTTTTTTATTTTAGGATTGGATAGGGGGGAGGGTTCGAGTGTTCGAGATGGATTAGGGCTTGGTATGAGTGTGAAGGTTCATCCTTCATGTTCTGGGGGCAGGTTATTGGTAGATTTGTCTGTTTTGGCTGGATAGTAGTGGATGGGGGAGTTGGTGGATGATTGAGGATTGGGGGGGGGATGAGGTTTTTTTGAAAAAGGGTTTTGACAAATTGAGATTTTGTTAATGGGGTGTGGGATGAGATAAAGAAAATTCGACTAGTTGCGCAATTATCAGGATTGTGGCGCAATTATTTTTAATGTAGCTCAATAAATGATAAAGCGGCGCAATTATCCATAAACCTGCGCAATTATCGGGAAAGTGGCGCAAATAATATTAATATATTTATATTCCAATCAGTGAGCAGGATTTTCTATATTTAAAGAGAAGATTTTATAGATAAATGATGAAGGAGTGATCAATTGTTTGCAAAAGACAGATTGAAGCCGGTAAAAATTGACCAAAATGAAGCCTTGTTGAGGGGGTTGGATAACAACCATCCGAAGATTCCACTCATTGAACAAGATCTCAAGAAAAGAAAGGCAGGTTTTAATGGAGAAAAAGCGGTGGACTACCAATTAAGTTTTTTAACTGATAAAAAATATATGATATTCAATGATTTAAAACTTCCACTAACCCCTCACCACTTTCAAATCGATTCGCTACTATTTACGCCTTACTATACTTTAATCCTTGAAATAAAAAACATATCCGGTACCCTCACAATCGATTCCGAATTTAATCAACTGACTAAGAGTTTCAATGGAATAGAAACAGGTTTTCTAGACCCTATAATGCAGGCACAACGTCAGAAGCTGTTCCTCCAAAGGTTTTTTTATGATCATAATCTGATTATCCCTCCGATTGAATACCTCGTGGTGATAAGTAATCCCAATACAATTCTTAAAATGGCCAATCGCCAGACCCTCCAGCCCCCATACGATAAAATCATCCACGCCCAAAACCTAATTAGGGAAATCAGTAAATTGAATAGTATTTACACCGAGGAGAAAGTCACTAAAAAAGAGCTCAGAAAGATTAAGAAAGTACTTCTTAATAAGCATGACACCAATTTTACGAGCATATTGAATACGTATGGGATCAATGAGGATGAGATACAAAGAGGTGTATTCTGTGAGATTTGTTCTAAAAAAATGGAACGTGTCTACGGAACTTGGTACTGTAGTAGCTGCAAGTTTTCCTCAAAAAGAGCACATCAACAAAAAATTAATGATTATTTCTTATTGATAAAGCCTTTCATTACAAACAAAGAACTGAGGAAATTTCTTGATTTAGAATCCCGAAAAACTGCAGAAAAAATATTAAACTCCCTCAACCTAAAAACCACCGGCACCACCAAAGCAACCACCTACCATAAAGAATTCCACTAACCAATCACCATCAACCCAAACAGCCCTTTTGACATCACACTCCAAATCTATTACTATATTTAAATAAATTCCAACTAAATCAATAAGATTAAGGAGGATATAACATGGGAAGCTATGTTCAACCTATAGATGAAACAAAAGGACCCAAGAAAGGGAGTACTGAGTTGAACCCTCCCCAGATTTCTTTAGTGGCTGGGGGGACAGTGGTGGCAGCTATTCTTGCCATTTACCTGTTATTTACCCAGGAAATAGGTCAAACGGTTCTGCTTATTCTTGGACTGCTATTGGGATATACTCTGTTTCACGCAAGATTCGGCTTTACTTCCGCATTCCGGAGAGTGGTGTCAGTTGGGAATGGGCAGGCGCTCAGATCTCATATGCTGATGCTTGCTGTGGCGGTTACGCTGTTTGCGCCGATTCTCGCTACAGGTTACACATTCTTTGGCGGTGAAGCTGCCGGATATGTATCACCGGTCGGTGTGAGTCTGGTTGTCGGTGCATTCATGTTCGGGATTGGTATGCAGCTTGGCGGCGGTTGCGCGTCAGGTACTCTCTATGCCATCGGCGGAGGGCGTTCCGTGATGTTCATTACCCTGCTATTTTTTATTGTTGGAGCGACGGTAGGGGCGGCACATCTTCCGTTCTGGACAGAGGAATTGCCATCGTTTGAACCGATTTCACTTGCGACTTCGACACCGCTGGGGTATTTCGGCGCATGGGCCGTCTCCATCTTGCTGTTTGGCTTCATTGCCTGGATTACCTTAAGGATCGAAAAGAAGAAGAATCCGCCGAGAATGGCGGCTCTTCCAACGACGAAAGGGTGGAAACGAATCCTTCGAGGATCTTGGCCGCTTTTTGCAGCAGCGATTATTCTTGCTGTGTTGAATGCACTGACACTCATGACGAGAGGAAATCCTTGGGGGATCACTTCAGCATTTGCGCTTTGGGGTTCAAAAGCGGCAGCGATGTTCGGAGTGGATGTAGCGAGCTGGGGTTATTGGAGTGGAGCGAATGCGGAAGCACTGCAATCGTCGATTTTCGCTGATTCCACCACTGTCTTGAACTTTGGTGTGATTCTCGGGGCGTTCCTTGCATCAGCAGCAGGAGGACTGTTCCGATTCAATAAGATCACTGGTAAAAATGCAGCTGCATCCGTCATTGGAGGTCTGCTGATGGGATATGGTGCACGTTTGGCATTCGGCTGCAACATCGGTGCTTATTTTGGAGGGATCGCTTCATTCAGCCTTCATGGCTACATTTGGGGCTTACTGGCATTAGCCGGTACCTTCCTGGCTTTATATCTCAGACCTTTATTCGGCCTTTCAGTACCGAAACCGAAGGATACGTTCTGTTAACTGCAGATAAAAACTCCTGCCTGTTCAAACGGCAGGAGTTTTTTTATTCATTCCCATAGTAAATCATCATTTGGCATACAGCCTTGTCTTCGGAAGGATTCATATATTGATGACCTGAATCCGCAGCAAAACGGATTGAACTTCCTTCGTCTAATTCATAGGTTTCATCTGCTATCTTTAAGGATATCTTACCGGCAATCACACTGATATATTCCTCTACACCAGGGGGATGACCATCATTCTTGTAGGAGCAGCCGGGTTTCATCTCCACCCGGTAGCTTTCCCATTTCTTAAAAGGGTCGAAAGGGAAGATCGGGTAAACAATATAGTTCCCGTTATCTTCAAGTACAGGCTGTACTTCTTTATAGTGAGTGATCGATACCTGATGCTGCGGTTTTTCAATCAGTGAAGAGAAGGAGACCTTAAGGCCATTTGCAATCTTCCACAGGATGGCGACGGTGGGATTTGAATCACCCCGCTCAATCTGTCCGATCATAGCTTTGCTCACGCCGGTGGCCTCAGCCATCTGTTCAAGGCTCATTCCGCGTTCCCTGCGAATCTTTCTGATGTTCTCACCAATTTGTATCGGGAAATTTTCCATTCTCAAAACCTCTCTTGTATACTATAACGTCTGTATGTATAATATAATAAATTATCAAATTATTAAAATAGTTTATACCCTTCTATTATAAAGGATGTGAAGAGATGGAGGCACTGCTTTCAACAAAAAAAGTAAGTGATTTTCGTCATGGGCTCCAGGGTGGGATCAGTATCGCGATTGGCTATATGCCGGTAGCACTTACTTTTGGTTTATTGGCAAGAACCACAGGGCTGACTGTCACGGAAACGATTTTGATGAGTATGCTCGTATTCGCAGGAGCCGCTCAGTACATATCCCTAAGCTTGATAGCAGTGGGGACAGGGATTCTTGAAATCATTCTCACCACGTTCATCGTGAATATCCGTCATTTTTTAATGTCTGCTTCATTGAGTGAGAAGCTTGAAGAGGATGCGTTGTATAAAAAATTGACCTATGCTTTCGGGATAACGGATGAGACGTTTACCGTCATCAGTGTGAAGGACGGGAAAGTGAAGACCGGCTTTGCCTTTGGAGTCATCCTGATTTCGTATGGGAGCTGGGTGATCAACTCAGGAATCGGATATTTTATTGGAGAAATTCTTCCCCAGTTCCTGCAGGCAAGCATGACCATCGCCCTTTATGCCATGTTCGTTGGCCTTCTTGTCCCGTCAATGAAAAAGAGCATTAAGGTGGCCTTTCTTGCAGTGACGGCAGGAGCTTTAAACAGTGTCCTTCTGTTTACTACAAACTTATCAAATGGCTGGTCCATTGTACTGGCTACGCTTGTGTCTGCCATCATTGTCGAAGCAGTTGTCATGGTGAAACGGAAAGGGGGAGGAAGCGATGAATAGCATGGTAATATGGATGATCATCGGGATGGCAGTGGTCACTTACATCCCTCGGATGCTTCCTTTTCTTGTTTTTAAAGGGAAAGAACTTCCCCCGTTTCTGCAGGGGGTCCTGAAAAATGTCCCATTCGCTGTATTGGGGGCACTGATTTTTCCAAGTATATTATTGATTCAGGAAGGAAATCTTTTATTTGGGGTGGTGGGGACGGCTGCAGCATTCCTTATTGCTTTTCTGGGAGCGAATGTGATCGTGGTAGTCATCGGCGCCATTTCCATTTTATCTCTCTATTCGGTATTCTTAATGTAGTGGATGAAGTCACGTTTCCCCGTGGCTTTTTTATTTGGGTTGTCCGCCTCCGCTTTTCTAGTGTCGAGCTCCGGCGGCTAGAGGCTCGAGACATAAGTCATGCCATCCAATAAGGCAAAGAGCGCCTTTATGGCTGCCCTGTCTTATGCTTGTCGCCTCTGACAGAGCCGCCTTCGCTTTTCTATTGTCCAGCTCCGGGGCTTAGAGGCATATGTCATAAGCCAAACCGGCCAAGAAGGCAAAGAACGCCTTCATGTCCGGTTCGTCTTATGCCACCCGCCTCTGACCAAAGCCCCTCCGCTTTTCTAATGTCCAGCTCCGGCGGCTAGCCCCTCGAGGTCATAAGCTAAATGGTCCAAAAAGGCAAAGAGCGCCTTTATGGCCCATTCATCTTATGCTTGTCGGGGCTAATCGAGCCGCCTCCGCTTTTCTTGTTCTATTTAAAAGGACAAGGTATTACATATAGTAAGAGAGAAGGAAGGGAGGAAGTAATTTGGTAAGGAAGTGGGCTTTCCGGGCGGTATTGGGTTATTTGCTGCTTGGATTATTTTTATATGTGTATTTGTTTTTTCTGGCTGACTCCTCGTTACCCGACAGCTTTAAAGGGAGCAGTGCAGATCCTGCTACGTTCATGAATGCAAGAGAGATCATGCTGAGTGAGGAATTTTCGAAGATCAAGAATCTCTTGTTCTTTCTGTCGACGCCTTATGAATGGTTGTTTTATTTTTTGATTCTCATTTTTGGAATATCAAGAGGTTTTGAAAAGTGGGCGAGAGGTACGGCCAAGAATCGCTTTCTTCAAACGGCTGTTTACCTGTTCTGGTTATCTCTTGCTTCATTCATTGCCATTTTTCCTTTGCAGTTCATTTCATATAAGATTTCAAGGACGTACAATATCTCTACACAGAATTTTTCCATGTGGATGAAGGATGAATTGACGGATTTTTGGGTGAATTACCTGATCATGTTCATTATTGTCTCTGTTCTGTATGGTCTGATGAAGAAGTTCAAGAATAGATGGTGGCTGGCAGCATGGGCGTTGTCCGTGCCGTTCACGATTTTCATGATGTTCATCCAGCCCGTGGTGATCGATCCTTTGTATAATGATTTCTATCCGCTGAAGGATAAGGCGCTTGAGGAAAAGATCCTGACTATGGCTGAAAAAGCAGAAATCCCGGCTGACCATGTGTTCGAGGTCAATATGTCGGAAAAGACGAATTCCCTTAATGCGTATGTCAATGGTGTGGGCTCGAATTCCCGGATCGTTCTTTGGGATACGACACTGAAGCAACTGACAGATAAAGAAATTCTCTTTGTCATGGCCCATGAAATGGCTCATTATGTTGAAAAACATATCTATATCGGAATTGCGATTTATTTACTGCTTTCGTTTTTTGGATTATTTTTGGCAAGCAAGCTGATGAGGGGAATTGTTGCGAATTATAAGGATGAGGTCAAGGTGTCGAGTGTATCCAGTCTCAGTTCATTGCCTTTATTCCTCCTGATTACGTCCATGCTGATGTTTACGGTCAGTCCATTTTCAAATTGGATTTCCCGTTATCAGGAAACACGTGCAGACCGGTACGCGATTGAAATGACCGAAGATAAGCAGGCAGCGATCACTTCTTTCCAGAAGCTCTCGAAAGTCGGTCTCTCTCAGGTGAATCCACCTATATTGGTGAAGATTTTCCGATACGGGCATCCAACGATGATGGAACGTTTGAGTATGCTTGAGCAATATGAAAAAGAGGAAAAGGAATAACGAAAAAGGAAAAAAGGAAAAAGCCTGGTCATCCGACTAGGCTTTTTCCCTTTTACTGATGATAAGGTTTTTCTTCTTTTCCGTCATATAGGCAAAGATGACTTCTTTTGGGTGGACGCCTTGATTTGATAATTGAGCAAGCAGCCAATCCCTGTTTTTGCCTAGGAGGTGCAAGTTTCGCTTTTGAATCTTTCCATCGACAATAACAGAAATCGGGAGTCCTTCATCATCGATCTTTAAATCTAAATGCTGAACCGTTACCGGTGTGTTTTCCACTTTAGGGATGACACTTACTTCTCCGATTGGTTCAAGCATGGCATAATCCACATCAGAGATTTTTGGGTAGCCATTCGCTCTCAGGATGGATGTCAGCTGGATAAGGGAGATCTTTGATTTTTCAAGATTATCTTCCAGGATTTCGCCATTTTTGATTAACAGCGTCGGCTCACCCAGGAAGAATTTGTTCCCCCATTGACTCAATGTGAGGTATGAGAATAAAACATGAAGCCCTACCAGTATCACAAGCGCCGTGATGGTTGGCCAGAAATCTGTACTGATGAGTGGTTCCGAAGCAATCGTCCCTACAATGATGATGGCCACAAGATCGTAAGGTGTCATTTGGACAATGGTTGATTTCCCCATGAGACGCATTGCCGCAATCGTAATTAAATAAAGGACAAGTACCTTGATGAATATCATGTAGTTCGCTCCATATAGTGTGATTTGCGATTAGCTTTCACCATTAGGAACGAAGTCATTCTTTGGGACGGAACAAAAAGGAAGGCTGGCCCGTTCCCAGGGCCAGCCTTTCATTATTATCCATAACAAATATTGATTTCCTTCAATTCTTCTGTAAGTTTCATAAATAACGATTCATCTTTATGATCCAGGGCCGCATCAATGTCTTTTAACAGTTTCGTCTTTTGGGTTTTCAGTATGCTTTCGTATAGAAGCATATCAATGTAAATCTCCATCACGCTTCTTTCAGCGTTTCGTTTCCGGGTCATCGCAGAAGCTTTCATCATTTCGGTATAGGACTTTTTATTTTCCAATACGATCACCTCTGAATTCTTTTTATTAGTATATGGAAGGAGAACCAAAAATTCAACCAAAAAATTAAATATTCTGATAATTTTTATAATGGAAATAAGTGCCGTGTAAATAATTTCAGAATTTTTCAATTATAATGGAGACACCTGGTGGTATTTGTGGTATTATTTTGGAGAAATATGTAAAAGGAGGAGAAAATATGAAGGGGAAATCTCGAATTTTGGAAGAATATGAAGTGAATCCTCATACATTGATGTTAAAGCCCATTGAATATGGTGCTAAGACATTTACAGAAATCATTGAGATGGAGGATGTCATTCTTTCTCCGTTCAAACCAATGGACATCCTGAAGAAAAGCTGTGAATTCTTTGGTTCTTCATATCAAGGAAGAAAGGATGGGACGAAAGAGCTGATTGGTATTTCATATAAGGCCCCAATCATGTTAAACCCCCAAATGTCGATGTTTTTATTTCCGACTGCTTCTCCTGTGAAAAGTGAGTGTATGTGGATCTCCCATTCCCATGTAACGAGTTATTCTGCTGCCGAGAACGGTCAAACCTCAGTGACCTTTCAAAATCGGGAATCTCATCTCGTTCCCATTTCATACAGTTCGTTTGAAAATCAGATGCTCCGTACGTCAAACCTTCGAATCGCCTATTCCCAGCGGGTTTCAGAGATGGAAAGCAAGTATACCATGAAATCATTTTATCTTAAGAACAAAACAAATGCGTGAGAAGCCTTGTATCACGCTTTTTTACTTTGGGAAAGCTGATGGAACACATCAGGCCTGGCGGGGACGGTCCGGGCTCTCCGCAGCGGATTTGGTTTCAAGGAACCGGCGAAATAGATAATGGCGCATTAAGTCTTCGACCCTGTTTCTGAGCCGGGGGTTAAAATAATTGTGATGTTCCTCGTATCCCTTATACAAAAACATATACATCGTGAATGCATCGTCTGATTGAATCCTTTCTACTTTCATCTTATTCGTCCTCATATACTTTTTTACATATGCCAGTTCGCCCTGGATGACTTTCATGGTTTCCTCAATCAACTCTGAATAAGGACGCTTGAGTTTAAATGGGCTTTTGTCTACAATTTGTAAGTCTCGATTTAATATTGTCAGTACCATAGGCAGGTAAATGGCCTGTTCTAAAATGTTTCGGTCATTCTCTGGGATTCGTGTCATATGAAAAGACCCCTTTTCATTCAGTTATCGAACTTATGTTCGTATTTCTATTTTAAGGTGAAATGACTGGACTTTCAATAGCGAAAAATGGAGAATTGGGTATTTGTTGTTAGTATGAAGGGGAGGGATCATTCCTATCCATTAAAGGAATTAAACTTCTGCCGTCGAATTTACAATTTAGGACAAAATGAAAAGGGAGTAATTTTTATCATGGAAGCCAATGGAATCGAAATAAAAGATCTTTATCATATAAAAGCACTTTCCGATCCGCGGATTTCACCGGATGGCGAAGTGGCGGTCTTTGTACAGACGGTCATGGATGAAGAGAAGAATGATTATCTGTCACATTTATTCTGTCTTGATCTGGCGGCCGGCCATAGGACCCAATGGACATTCGGGGAGGGGAAAGTTTCTTCGCCAAGGTGGTCTCCGAACGGAAGGCAGATTGCATTTTTATCGAATCGAACTGGAAATACACAGCTTTATGTGATGAACCGATATGGCGGGGAAGCAGAACAATTGACAGAAACCCAAAGAGGGATATCAAATCCTGTCTGGTCGCCATGCGGAAAGAAAATAGTGTGTGTGATCCGCTTGGAAAAAGGGGAAGGGTTCCAGGACACAGAGAAAGTAGAAGAGAAAATTAAGCCATATGCTGTTTCAACGATGAAATATAAATCTGATGACCGGGGGCTCCATGATGATCGATATGCTCAATTAGTGATGATCGACATTGAGTCCAAAGAGATGAAAAGGCTGACGGATGATAAGCACGATTACGCGCTCCATGACTGGAACGGAAACTACATAGCTTATTCTGCAGATTTAGAAGAGGATAAAGATTTTTCTTTTGCATCATGCCTGTATTTGCTGGATATAGAAAAAATGGAATCGCACAGAGTGACAGAAGAGCAAGGGTACTATGGGGGAGCAAGTTTTTCGCATGACGGGAGACACCTCGCCTATATAGGCAATAATCGTGAATTCGAGAATGCCACTCAAAATAAAGTTTATTTATACAACATGGAATCCGGCTTTACACTGCCGCTTACTGAAGCGATGGATATCCCGGCGGGGGACTATCTCAACAGTGACAGTATACAAGGGGATTCAGAGACGGGGATTGTCTGGTCAAAGGATAACGAAAGCCTGTATTTCATCGCTTCCGATCGCGGAAATACGATCCTTTATTATGCGCATATAGAGGGAGCGATTTATCCAGCACTGTTTGAGGAAGAGCAGCATATCTATGGATTTGACTTTCACTCGGAAGAACAAAAGGCGGTGCTCGCCATGAGCAAGCCCGAAGAACCCGGTGAGCTCTATACGCTCCATGTCCCGACAGGACTGATAAAGAAAAAGACGGATGAGAACAGCGGATGGTTGAACAGCCGGAAGCGTTCATCGCCTGAGATGATCATGTTTGGCGGGGGAGATGGAATACCCGTTCAAGGGTGGATCATGAAGCCCGTAAACTTCGAGAAAGGGAAGAAATATCCTCTGATCGTAGAAATTCATGGAGGACCCCATACGTTGTATGGCAATACCTTCTTTCATGAACTGCAGCTGCTCGCGGGTAAGGGATATGGCGTATTATATGTAAACCCGCGGGGGAGTCATGGGTATGGACAGGAATTTGCAGATGCAGTACGCGGTGATTATGGGGGCGGAGACTACAGGGATATCATGGCAGCAGTTGATTATGTCCTGGAGGAGTATGAATGGATTGATGAATCACGGCTTGGTGTGACCGGGGGGAGTTATGGTGGATTCATGACCAACTGGATCATCGGCCACTGTGACAGATTTAAAGCGGCTGTCGCCCAGAGGTCAATCAGTAATTGGATCAGTTTCTATGGAGTGAGTGATATCGGGTATTACTTCTCTGAATGGCAAATGAAGTGCGAGCTGCATGATATAGAAACGTTATGGAAGCATTCACCTTTAGCATATGTGAAGAATATCAACACGCCTCTCTTGATCCTGCACAGCGAAAAGGATTACCGCTGTCCGGTTGAACAGGCTGAACAATTGTATATCGCATTGAAAAGGGATGGAAAACAGGCAAGATTTGTCCGGTTCCCGGAATCGAATCACAATCTATCCCGAAGCGGTATCCCTTCCTTGCGGGAAGCAAGACTACAGGAAATCATCGATTGGTTTGAAGAATATCTATAAGTTCCCTGCCGCCATTTCGAATTCGATATGGCGGTTTTAACCATTTATTGCTGATATTTAAGTGAAGTTGACGTTTGATCGACCATCCGATGACCGATACAAAATAGATGAAACAATATTATTAGATTGCCTGTTTAAATTTCCTTTCTTTAGGAAAAGGTTTAAATACAAGAGTATGGAAATATGAAAGTGGTATGATATGATAAAGTGAGCAATAACGCGAACACGAATGAGATTTGTTCATCGTCGTATAAGGGGAAACATATACTATGGATATTAATTCAATTAAAGAGTGGTTTACCCTCGAAAATATAATGGAAATCATTCAGCAGTATAGAGCCCTGGGGCCTTTTGCAGGAATTCTGCTGCCGATGCTGGAGGCCTTCCTTCCCTTCCTGCCATTAGTTGTATTTGTAATGGCGAATGCCAATGCTTTTGGTTTATGGTTTGGGTTTCTTTTTTCCTGGATAGGGGCAGCTGCCGGAGCATTGCTTGTTTTTTTACTTGTAAGGAAATATGGGGATGCAAGGGTGTTTCGCTTTTTGCGAAATAATCGTCAAGTGAACAGGCTGACCAGATGGGTAGACAAGCACGGATTTGGACCATTATTTCTGCTTTTATGCTTCCCATTTACGCCGTCAGCCCTTGTAAACGTCGTGGCAGGCTTATCAAGCATCAGCATTGCTCAATACATGCTTGCTGTTTTAACTGGAAAAATGGTGATGATTTTTACCATAAGCTTCATTGGATATGATATTATATCATTAGTGCAAAAGCCTATACGTACCGTTATAGTAGGTGTAATCATCTTTGTGTTGTGGTTAGTTGGAAAACAAATCGAAATACGTTTAAATAAAAAGCTGGAAATCGATCAGAGGATTGAACGGAAAAAGCAGGAGGAATCGAATTGAGAGAAGAGGTAAAAAGAGAAGGTCTTGAATGGATCAAAGCTCTGGGTATTGGGTTAATCATTTTCATTGTCATTCGAACTTTTCTTTTCTCAAATTATGTAGTAGAAGGCGAGTCGATGATGCCGACTTTGGAAGATGGCAATAAGCTTGTCGTAAATAAAATCGGATACCAATTGGGAGAATTGAATCGGTTTGATGTAGTGGTCTTCCATGCAAACGAAAACGAGGACTACGTGAAAAGGATCATTGGACTGCCGGGAGATAAGGTAGAGTATAAAGACGATAAACTTTACGTCAATGGAGAATATTATCCGGAGCCATATTTGGATAAATTCAAACAGGAATACATCGGCAATAAGCTGACGGGTGACTTTACGATTGAAGAAATCACTGGGGAACAGACCGTACCCGAGGGGAAAGTATTTGTTCTCGGCGACAACCGCAGGGGAAGCATGGACAGCAGATATTTCGGGTTTATAGAACAGGAGCAAGTTGTCGGTAAAGTGGATCTCAGATATTGGCCATTGAGTGAATGGGATATGCAATTCAAGAACTGATGCAGGGGAAGAATTTTGTTCAGAGTAAAGAACGAAATTCTTTTTTTTTTGTCTTTTTTTATTAAGTAGGACCCTGACGCCATAGACTACTATAAATATGATAAAATAGTAAGAAAATTCGTTCGTTTTGAGGGTGATAGTGTGGCAGCAGAAATTCCTATTATTGAAACGAAATTTGTTCCGCCTGTTGTCAAAGAGACATACATAAGACGACCTGGGTTAATGAAGAAAATGAGAACGATTACAGATTATAAACTGCTCATTGTTCATTCAGGTGCAGGTTATGGGAAAAGTACAGCCATCAGTCAATTTTTACAAGACGAAAGCCTTGACTATTGCTGGTATTCCATAACGGCCAATGACGACGGGATCGTTCCTTTTATCACAAATGTCTTATACAGCATACAGAAGAAGGTTCCTCAATTTGGCAGGGAGTTGAAGGAGGCACTCGCTTCAATCGGCCAGTATATCAAAGAAGAAGATTTATATAAGTTAAGTGCTGTCTTTATTAATGAGTGCATGAAAATCCCACACCCTTTGACCATCATACTTGATGACTACCATCTGATCGATCATTCCTTTCTTATTAATCAGTGGATGGAAAAAGTGGTGGAACACCTTCCGAATCATATACACTTCTTTCTCTCGACCAGGACCAAACCTTCATGGGCTTCTTTCATTCAGCTGAAAATCTCCCGGCAGCTGCTGGAAATAACAGAAGCCGATCTATGCCTGACTGACGACGAAGTAGAAATACTTCTAACTGACTTCTATGATACTGTGATTCCTGAAGCGCAGATCCAAGCCATCTGTAAATTGACTGAAGGCTGGGTGATCGCAGTCAGCATGATTCACTCACAGCTGCAGGAGAATCCAGACATCTTAATGGTGGATAAGCAGTATTCTTCATTAACGGAACTTTTTCAATATTTGGCCCATGAGGTCTTTTCAAAGCAATCCCCCATTGTTCAGCAATTCTTGAAGCAAATCTCCATTCTTCAGGAAATCAATGGTGAAACATGTGAAGCGATTTTTGATGTGCCCGGATCACACCAGATGCTAAAACAGCTTTCAGAGAAAAATGCTCTTCTGCAGGAGATGGAAGGAGCCACTTATTATCGTTTGCACGCCTTGTTCCAAACGTTCCTGGAAAGGAAACTGGCAGAGGATAATGCACAGCTGTACAATGAGCTGCAACTGAAATGTGCTTTTTATTTTGAGAGAAATGGACAGTGGGAGAAAGCAGTGCTGCATTATTTCAAAATGGGAAACTTGGATGCTGTTGCTTCCATATTATCGAGGGAATCGGAAGGCATGATCAAGAGAGGGCACCTGGAGACGCTTGGGGACTATCTCCGTCAGCTGCCTCATGAAATAAAAGACCGCTATTATTCCCTTTGGGTATATCAAGGGGAGTTCTTCCGCTATCGCTCTTTCTATGAAAAAGCGGAAAAAGCGTACACAACAGGAATTCAAAAGGCGATTGAAAAAGAAGATGCATTAATCCTCAGCAGAGCGTATGAAGGGATAGGAAGAATTTATCTTGATACCATACAGCCCGGTAAAGCCCAGCGCTATTTGTTGAGGGCGATTGAATCGTTAGGGAATGAACATGATCATTTCCTCCAGGAAAAAAACCAGCTTTACTATTTAATCTCAGAAAACCTGGTCAATTCAGGAAAAGCGGTCCAGGCGAAAATGTGGTACGAGAAAGGGAAGGAAAATGGGGTCATGATGGAAGAAGGAAATCTTGGCGCAAGGATGCTTCTCCGTACAGGGAAGCTTCAGGAAGCGAAGGCACTTCTCCTCGACAAAGAACATCATGACGGGCTTCCTCAGTCTCACCGGGAAAAGGAGTTACTGCTCTCATTGATTGAATCCTTCATGGGGAATGGGAGTGAAGCAAAAGTACTAGCTCAACAGGGGATCAGCCAGGGCATTAAATCGAAATCACCATTTGTGGAAGCGTGCGGATGGATACGGATTGGGCATGCAGTCCAATTATTAAATGAATATGATTGCGAGCTTGCGAAAAACTGTTATGAGACCTCGCTGGAATTGATGAGTCAAATCAATATTTCAAGGGGGAAAGCAGAACCATTCATGGGTTTATCGATCATGTACAGCAGAAGGGGTGACTATCAAAAGGCAAAAGAGTATGCGGAGGAAGCACTGCATGAAACAGAGAAAGTGGAAGATGCCTGGCTTTCATCATTAATCCTCCTGAGTGCTGGGATAAATGATTATTATCGCGGAGAGGAAGACGAAGCTTTTAAACTGTTCACCAGGGCAGGCAGACAATTTGATGCATGCGGGGACGGTTATGGAAAAATGCTTACAAATCTGTGGAAAAGCGCAGTTGCCTACAAACGGGAGAACGATGAGGAATTTCAAGAATATATGACGGCTTGTCTGAATGATGTACAGATAGGGAATTATGAGTTTGTTTTCTCTAAACAGACGACTTTCGGCCCAAAAGATTTACAGAGCATCATCCCTTTATTAGTGAAGGCCAATAAGGAAGGAATTCATTCTTCTTATTGCCTGGAACTCTTAACGAAGATGGGGTATGAATCACTTTCTTCCCACCCGGGATATACTCTCAAAGTCCATACGCTGGGCAGCTTTGAAATATGGCTCGGAGACGAGAGAGTAACCGAAAAACAATGGCAAAGAGAAAAAGCCAAGGAGTTATTTCAATACTTCCTCATTCAAAGGAATCACATTAGGCGGAAAGAAGAAATCATAGAAGAATTGTGGCCGGAAGGGGGCGGCTCTGACCGGGACTTTAAGGTGGCGCTGAACACATTGAATAATGTGCTGGAACCAAACCGTCCGGCAAGAGGAAAGGCATTCTTCATCAGCAGGGTACAGGATGGATACAAGCTGAATGGGCAGGCAGGCATCGAGTATGACAATGACCAATTCACAAGCTGGATATCACAGGGCTTAAAGGAGCGGGATGCTGACAAATCAATTCAATATCTTGATAAGGGGATGCTTTACTACAAAGGGAGCTTCCTTCCTGATCGAAAAGGCACTTGGTGGACAGAGAAAGAAAGAGAAAGACTGAAGCACCTCTACTTGAGGGGACTGGAGAAAAGGGCACAGCTGGCGGTAAGAAAAGAAACCTATGAGGATGCCATCGATTGCTGCCTGATCATCATCGAACATGATCCGCTCTGGGAGGAAGCGTATCGTATCCTGATGTATTGTTACTATCAGAAAAATAACCGTCCCCAGGCAGTGAAATGGTATCAGAGGTGCAAGGAATTATTGGACAGCGAACTGGGTGTTGCCCCCATGGAGGCAACCAAAAGAATGTATGAGATGGTGATCGGAGTGAGTGGATAGAGAAAACAGGTCCAGTGTGTGGACCTGTTTTTATTGTAGGAAAAATTAAATGGCCTTTTCTTTTCGACTATCTGATTCGGAATGTCGCATGGCTCTGAAAAACGCATCTACAAAAACCGGATCCCATTGAGTGCCTTTCCCTTCTTCGAGGATATCAAAAGCCTTGCTGTGGGGCATGCCCTTTCGATACGGACGGTCTGAGGTCATGGCATCAAATGCATCTGCTACAGCCATTAACCGCCCAAATACAGGTATTCCTTCTCCTTTTAATTTATCAGGGTACCCTAAGCCGTCGAATCGTTCATGATGATGCTTGATTCCTGGCAGGATAGGAAGAAGTTCAGGAGTCAACCGGACACTTTCCACAATCTCCGACCCGATCACTGGATGTTTCTTGATTTGTTCAAATTCCATATCGGTGAGTTTTCCTTCTTTCAAAAGAATATGGTCCCGGATCCCTATTTTGCCAATGTCATGCAAGAGTGCAGATTTTCTTAATAGGTCAATTTCAGGTGAAGACCAGCTGCATTCTGCAGCGATCAATACAGAATATTCAGCCACACGTTTAGAATGGCCAGCTGTGTATGGATCCCTTGCATCAAGGGTTCCGGCGATTACAGCGAAGAATTGATCTAAAAGCTGCTGATTTTTTTGATCACGAAGATCGATTGCCTCGACCATGTGATTGAAGCCGGAAAACAAGTAAGAAAACTCATCGGTGTATGTATTTAATAGTGGTGCGAATTTTCCTCTCTCGACTTCTTCAAAACGATTCATAAGATCCCTAACAGGTTCGTCAATACTTTTGAACAGAAGAAGGGCACCGTAAAATGCAAGCAAAGTAATGATGAGAATCAGGAACCCAGCCCATTTCCAATAATCTGTCAGTATATCAGATTGAGAAATTGATAACTTGATTTGTGAAGCAAGTGTAAAAAGTAAAATAGGAAATAAAGCAAGAAAGAGTGAACCAGCAAGCAGTTTCTTTTTTAAACTTACAAAAACTTGCGAATTTATTGATGGGTCTTTTCCTGTCAGCAAGATACTTTTTTGAATGATATCCTTTTGAAGAGGATGACAAGCTTTAAAGGTCAAGTTATATTCTATCAGACTATGAAGTGCAGCGACTAAGAAGGCCCCACACCACGCATAAATGATATATTTATTTGGAATCGATAGCCAACTAAAGCGGATAAAGATAAGTGTCAGCAAAGAAGCCGGGATGGCTAATCCTAAAAAATGCGGGATCATGATTCTTTTGACCGTCAACAAAGGAAATATTTCTGCTTGTCTATACGCTTTTATTAATCCTCTCGAATCATACCCTTCATTCCTGTATACATTTTTGATTGGCCCGACATGCTTCCGGTAAACATAAAATTCACATGAGAACATGATAAAGATCGATAGCAAAATCACCATTGCCATAGCGGTTGATTCAGAGTCTTTCATAGGAATGGTTTGAAATATAAAGACAGACCCTACCCCGAAAACGGCTATAAAACTGCCCAACAAGTAACTGAAAATCATTTTTCTTTGAAATTGGGAAAATACGTCCAAGGATAAATCCTCCAATTTTACTGATATGTAGGTTTATTATATAGGAAAAAAGACTTCTATGAAATGATGGTCAACAGAAAAAATATATACCCTTCCAACTCTTCATTTGGAATTTTGTTTTTCATTTATAAGTAAGAAAGTCATTTTATGCACCGTCTTATGCTTGTCGCCTCTGAACGAGCTGCCTCCGCTTTTCGGTTGTCCAGCTCCAGTGGTCTGCTCCCGTTTGAAAATTAACCTTAGGCTTTTGAGGCAAAAAGCGCCTCTAAAGCCCAAGAACATTTTTCAAAGGGAGCAAAACGCCCACTTCCGCTTTTCTACTTGTCCAGCTCCAGGGCTTAGAGGCACATGTCATAAGCCAAACCG
Organism: Rossellomorea sp. NS-SX7; assembly: GCF_052828565.1. Taxonomy (NCBI): domain Bacteria; kingdom Bacillati; phylum Bacillota; class Bacilli; order Caryophanales; family Bacillaceae; genus Rossellomorea; species Rossellomorea sp. NS-SX7. Next base: position 1,059,403 of record NZ_CM128249.1, read on the forward strand.
ACCAAGAAGGCAAAAAGCGCCTTCATGGCCGATTCGTCTTATGCCACCCGCCTCTGGGCAAAGCCCTTCCGCTTTTCTACTTGTCCAGCTCCAGGGCTTAGAGGCACATGTCATAAGCCAAACCAACCAAGAAGGCAAAGAACGCCTTCATGGCCGGTTCGTCTTATGCCACCCGCCTTTGGGCAAAGCCCTTCTGCTTTTCTACTTGTCCAGCTCCAGGGCTTAGAGGCACATGTCATAAGTCAAACCGACCAAGAAGGCAAAGAACGCCTTCGTGGCCGATTCGTCTTATGCCACCCGCCTCTGAGCAAAGCCCTTCCGCTTTTCTACTTGTAACTCATTTGTAACTCCTTTTTCCTATCATATGGTCAAAGCTATTTTTCGCTTTAGTTCATAAACAAGGGGGATAAAAGATGAAGAAATCGATGAAGTGGTCTGCTTTGATGATTCTGCTGTCATGTATGCTGGTTGTGTCCACGGCATGTAATTCTGAATCCAGTGGGGGATCCGGTGGTGAGTCTTCAGAGAAAGAAACTGTGAAGATCGGGGTTTTGGCTTCGTTGACGGGTGCTTTGGAGTCGTATGGGAAGCAAACGCAAAGAGGATTTGAGCTCGGGCTGGAATATGCGACAGACGGAACGATGGAAGTCAACGGAAAGAAGATAGAAGTTGTTTTTGAAGATACTGAGACAAAACCGGAAGTGGCAGTCCAAAAGGCCACTAAATTATTGGAAGAAGAAGAAGTCGATTTCCTTGTCGGTTCGTCAAGCTCCGGTGATACTCTGGCGGTGCTTCCACTCGCAGAAGAATATGAAAAGATCATGATTGTCGAACCTGCAGTCGCTGATAGTATTACAGGTTCAGAGTTTAACCCGTATATTTTCAGAACGGCCCGTAACTCTTCACAAGATGCGGTAGCAGGAGCGGCTGCGATTGCAAAGGATGGAGTGAAAATCGCTACCTTGGCACCTGATTACTCGTTTGGGCGCGATGGGGTGGCTGCTTTTAAAACAGCTGCAGAAAATCTTGGTGCAGAAATTGTCCACGAAGAGTATGCCGATCCTGCAGCAACGGACTTCACTTCCAATATTCAAAAAGTGATAGAAAGTAAGCCTGACTATCTATTTGTCATCTGGGCTGGTGCCAATTCACCTTGGAATCAAATTGCTGATATGAAGCTGCAGGAGAAGGGAATAAAAATTTCAACAGGAGCACCTGATATCGCGGCACTGTCGGCAATGGAGCCTCTTGTGGGGATGGAAGGATTCTCTGTTTACTATCATGAGCTTCCAGATAACGAAATCAATGACTGGTTAGTGGAAGAACATAAGAAGAAATATGACGGAGAGGTTCCGGATTTATTTACTCCAGGAGGGATGAGCGCGGCCATCTCAATCGTGGAAGCACTTAAGAAGACTGAAGGCGATCTGGACCCTGATACTCTGATCAAAACGATGGAAGGGATGAGCTTTGAGACACCTAAAGGGAAGATGACATTCCGGGAAGAAGATCATCAGGCACTGCAGACCCTTTATGCCATCAGGCTCGAGAAGAAAGATGACGTTCCATATCCGGTGCCAGTTTTAATAAGGGAGCTTTCACCTGAAGAAACAGCTCCTCCGATCATGAATTAAGGCAGACAGGGTTGTCCGGCTTGCCCTTTGCTCTCTCTATCAGCAGAGGGCATGGGGGCGGTCGGCCTTTTTCATAACAACAGATGAAAAGATGAGGTGAAGCATGTGAATATTTTAGAAACAAAAGATTTAACGATTAAGTTCGGCGGCCATACTGCAGTTGATAACGTATCGTTCACTGTTCCGGAAAAGGAATTCAAATCGATCATCGGTCCGAATGGGGCAGGGAAGACGACACTATTTAATTTATTGAGCGGACAATTGAAACCGACAAGCGGGGATGTCTTCCTTAGAGGAAAGCAAGTGACGAAACTTTCCCCTACCAGAAGAACGCGTCTCGGGATAGGTCGTTCTTTTCAAATCACCAATGTGTTTCCTAATCTGACAGTTTTAGAGAATGTAAGGCTGGCAGTGCAATCGAAACGGGGAATCCGTTATATCATGCATCGTGATAAGAATGGCTTCAGTGATATCGTAAGTGAATCCCATCAATTATTGGAAATGGTGATGCTGACAAAAAAGGTGGATTTCCTTGCTGCTAATCTGGCGCACGGAGAAAAAAGGAAGCTTGAGATTGCCATGCTTTTGGCACTTGATACAGATATCCTGCTGCTGGATGAACCGACTGCAGGCATGTCATTAGAAGAAGTACCCGCGATTCTTGACGTGATCCGAAATATCAAAGAACAAGGAAATAAAACAATCGTTCTGATTGAACACAAAATGGATATGATCATGGATCTTTCCGATTCAATCATGGTGTTATTCAATGGACGGTTATTGGCAGATGATCATCCGAAAGAAATCATGAAGAATGAACAAGTGCAATCGGCTTACCTGGGGGGACTTTACGATGAGCACACTGCTTAAGGTAGAGAACATCGAAACCTATATCGGGCAATATCACATCCTTCAAGGGGTCTCCTTTGAAGTGAAAAAGGGGGAGGTAACCGTCCTTCTCGGCAGAAACGGAGCAGGAAAAACGACCAGCCTGAGGAGTATCATGGGCCTTACGCCTCCTTCATCCGGCAGGATCATTTATAAGGGCGAAGAAATCCAAGGGCTGCCTACTTATAAAACGGCTAATAAAGGAATCGGTTATGTTCCGGAAGATCAAGGGATATTCGGCGATCTGACCGTCGAGGAAAATATGAAGGTAGCCATGAAAAAACAGGATGGGGAAACGAAAGACCGGATGGAGTGGATTACCGATTTATTTCCTGATTTAAAGAAGTTCTGGAAGAAAGCAGGGGGCAATCTCAGTGGAGGACAAAAGCAAATGCTTTCAATAGCAAGGGCTTATCTGAATAACAATGAATTAGTCCTGATTGATGAACCAAGTAAGGGGCTTGCTCCTATCGTGGTCGAAAAAGTGATGGAATCAATCGTGGAAATGAAAGAAAGGACGACGATTCTGCTGGTTGAGCAAAATTTCATCATGGCGAGCAAAATAGGGGACCGCTACTATATCATCGATGATGGAACCACTGTTCACAATGGGCATATGGAGATGCTAGTGAAGGATGAAAACATGAAAAAGAAATATCTGGGGATTGCATAAGGGAGGGGATCAAATGGACCTCATCATCAATTTAGCGTTAAACGGCCTGGCGACAGGGATGCTGATTTTTCTGTTGGCCGCGGGTTTGACCTTGATCTTTGGGTTGATGGATGTCTTGAATTTTGCCCACGGTGGTTTATTTGCCTGGGGAGCCTACAGTGGGGTGTGGGTCTACGCTCTGACAGACAGCTTTGTACTGGGGATCATCGCAGCCATTGTGACGGGGCTGATTCTGGGGATGATCACTGAAAAGTTCATCATACAGCCGGTGTATGGAAATCATGTTCAACAGATTTTGATCACTCTCGGGTTTATGCTTGTTCTTTCAGAACTGTTGAAGGTCGTCTGGGGGCCAAATCAATTATCGACGGCCGCTCCCGATTATCTTGCAGGGAGCTGGGTGATCGGAGATGTCATTATCATTAAATACAGACTGTTTATTATTGCTGTAGGATTTCTGGTATTTGGACTTGTTCAGCTTATTTTGAGAAAGACGAGAGTCGGTTTAGTGGTTCGTGCAGGAGTCATGAATAAGGAAATGGTAGAGGCATTTGGGATCAACATCAAGAAAGTATTCATGTATGTATTTATGGTCGGCTCGGCGCTTGCTGCGCTCGGGGGGATTTTGCTGGCTCCTTATTCGGGTGTGATTTATGCCGAAATGGGGATGGAGTTTGCGATCCTTGCTTTCATCGTAGTGGTGATTGGCGGGATGGGAAGCTTTCCGGGATCCCTGTTCGCAGCCATTTTGGTAGGGTTGACCGGTTCGTTCATGACGTATTACGTACCGGAGCTGTCGTTGGCTGTCAATATGATACTGATGGCACTCGTACTTATTTTCAGGCCGCAGGGATTATTTACAGTAAAGGGGTGAGACGATGAAAATCCTTCAGAGCCGTTCAAATTTGTTTATGGGGACCGCACTGGTTTTATTGGTGTTATTTCCTTTGTTTAATGATTCCAGAAGCATGATGATTTTATTGACTCAGGTATTCATATTCGGGATCTTCGCGATGAGCTATGACCTCCTGCTTGGTTATACAGGAATCGTATCGTTCGGTCATGCCATGTTTTTTGGAATAGGGGCTTATTCGACCGGAATATTTTTAGACCGCATGGAGCCGAACATGTTCTGGTTTTTTGTATCTCTGTTAGCAGGCTTCGTGATTGCCGGGATCGTCAGTTATTTAGTCGGACTTTTGACCCTTCGTCTCAAGAGTCACTTTTATGCCATGTTGACCCTTGCTTTTGCCGGATTATTCCTCGTTGGTGCTGAAAAGTGGAGATCGCTGACATTTGGGAATGATGGATTTACATTTCGTACTCCTGACTTCATGAAAGACAGGATGACCTTTTATTTTATATGTCTCGCTGTGATGGCCGTTGTATTTTTTGTGCTGAGAAGATTCACGCAATCCCCTGCAGGCTCTGTTCTTCAGGCCATTCGGGAAAATGAGCAGAGAGCTGAATCCCTCGGGTTTCATGTACTTCATTATAAAATTATCGCGAGTATCATAGCTGGGGTACTGGCCAGTTTGGCAGGTTCGCTTTATGCCATCTCTTTACGTTTTGTGAACACGAGCGTCTTTACGATGGATATCACGCTGGATGCTTTACTTATGACAATCATCGGAGGAGTAGGGACATTGATCGGTGCAATCATTGGTGCAGGATTGATTGAATTTGCCCATCACTGGCTTACAGAGCTTGCAGGCACTTTTCCGATTTTTGAAAGGTGGATCATCTTTTTCGGGATCCTCTATATCCTTGCTGTCATGTTCTTCCCTGCGGGCATAGTCGGTTCACTCCGCAAAATAGGAAATAAAAAGAAACCCGTGAAAAAGCACAGGGAAGAAGAAAAGAAAATAGCAGGTTGAGGAGGGAAGCACCATGACAGTTGGAATTCTGAGTACAGGAATTTATTTACCTGAAAAAATCATGACGGGACTGGAAATTGCTGAGCAAGCAGGACTTCCCACAGAAGTTGTCGAAAATAAAATGGGAATAAGAAAGAAAACGGTTCCAGGACCAGGGGACCATACATGTGCCATGGGTATCAAAGCCGCAAAATCCGCGATTGAAAAAGCGGGGATCGATCCGAAAGACATAGATGTCGTCATTTATGTCGGAGAAGAACATAAGGAATACCCTCTTTGGACAGCGGCCATCAAGCTGCAGGAGGAGATAGGCGCGTACCGGGCGTGGGCATTTGACACCGCCCTCAGGTGCGGAACGACGATCATGGCTATGAAACTGGCAAAAAGCCTCATGGAAACCGATCCTGATATCAGCACCGTGCTTCTGGCGGGAGGTTACCGGAACAGTGACTTCATCAATTACAAAAATGAGAGCACTCGTTTCATGTTTAATCTGGCTGCCGGGGGCGGCGCCATGATCCTGAAGAAAGGACTGAAGAAAAACCTTCTGCTGGAAACGTCTTTGGTGACGGACGGTTCTTTTTCAGAGGATGTCATTGTTCCTGTAGGAGGAACTGTTGAACCGCTGACTTCAGAAGCTCTTCAGCAAGACCGTTATTATCTTGATGTCCCGGACCCCGATGGAATGAAGAAAAGGCTGGAACAAAAATCAATGGATCATTTTCTGAAAGTGATTCGTGAGTCTCTTTATAAAAGCGGTTTTGAGGAGAAGGATATTGCTTATGCAGCGATTCTTCATATGAAGAAGTCCGCTCATCTATATGTGCTGAAAGAATTGGGATTAAGCGAAGAACAATCGATTTACCTTGAAGACTATGGTCATATAGGACAATTTGATCAGATACTTTCACTTGAGCTTGCTGACAAGAGTGGCAGGTTGAAAGAAGGGGATGTCGTTGTCCTTGTGAGTGCCGGAATCGGCTATGCCTGGGGCGCGTCGACAATCATTTGGGGGGAATCCACAAGGGGGACTGTAAATGGCAGTGATTGAATTGAAAAAAATACTGCTTTCGAATGGTGAAACAATGGCTTATCGTGAAAGAAGCGGGGGCCATCTTCCAGTGGTGCTGGTCCATGGGAATATGACTTCTTCAAAACATTGGGATTTACTGCTTGACCGGATGGATGAGCGTTACAAACTCTATGCAATCGATATGAGGGGTTTTGGAGGATCCAGTAATCATCAACCCATTACGAGCATTAAAGATTTATCATTGGATTTAAAAGACTGGGCAGATGAAGTGGGGCTCAGGGATTTTTGCCTGGTAGGGTGGTCTACAGGGGGCGCTGCAGCCATGCAATTCGCCGTTGACCATCCGGGGTATTGCGATAGGATGATTCTTTTAGCTTCAGCTTCAACGAGGGGATATCCTTTTTTCGGCACGAAAGAAGATGGAACGCCAGATAATGCCAATCGATTGAAAACGTTGGAAGAAGTGAAAAGGGATAAAGGAAAGACCATTCCTGTACAAGCGGCCTATGACACGAATGACAGGGAGTTCCTGCGTACATTATGGAATGCGCTGATTTATACGGATGCCAAGCCTGATCACGGGCTGTATGAAGAATACATCGATGATATGAGAACACAGCGGAATCTGGCAGAAATCTATCACGCGTTAAATACCTTTAACATCAGTGACGGTCACAATGGACTTGTGGAAGGTACCGGGCAGGCAAGCTCCATTTCCATTCCCGTCCTGGTGTTAAGGGGGGATAGGGATTATGTCGTGACGAAAGAGATGACCGAAGAAATTGTGCATGATATCGGTGAAAATGCAAGATTTACAGAGTTAAAGAATAGCGGTCATTCCCCGCTGGTTGATGACTTGGAACAGCTGGTTGAGAGAATGACGTCGTTTCTGCAGCAAAAGGAGGAAATAACATGAGATTAGAAGGTAAAGTGGCCCTGATCACGGGAGCTGCGAATGGAATTGGATATGCGGCAGCAGATGTGTTTGTAAGAGAAGGGTGCTATGTCGCACTTATTGATTTTGATGAGGAAAAAGGAAAAGAAAAAGTAAAGTCCTTGAATGAACTTGGTGTTGGAAAAGCGGAATTCTTTCAAGGGGATGTAGCTGACCGTTCTTCTGTGGACAGTTTTGTAAAAAGAGCCAAAGAACATTTCGGGAAAATCGATATTCTCATCAATAATGCTGGAATTACAAGGGATGGGATGCTTCATAAGCTTTCAGCAGAGAACTTTCAAAAAGTGCTCGATGTCAATTTGACGGGCGTGTTCAATTGTACACAGGCTGTCCTTCCTCACCTGATTGAAAACGGGAAGGGGAAAATCATCAATACCTCTTCCGTAAGCGGTGTCTATGGAAATGTCGGGCAGACAAATTATGCTGCGGCTAAAGCGGCAGTCGTCGGGATGACAAAGACATGGGCGAAAGAGCTGGGACGCAAAGGAATCAACGTCAATGCGGTGGCACCCGGCTTCACTGAAACCGGTATGGTTGCAAGTGTTCCTGAAAAAGTGATCGAGGGCATGAAAGCGATGGTGCCGATGGGGAGGCTTGGGAAGCCCGAAGATATTGCAAAAGCGTATTTATACTTAGCATCTGATGACAGTGATTATGTGAATGGCACCGTTCTCCATGTAGACGGCGGCATCATGATGTAGAAAAGAACTCTAAAAATCGAGACGAATGAAAGGGGAAGAGCAATATGAGAAATGTCGTAATCACATCAGCCCTTCGCACACCCGTTGGAGCATTTGGAGGGGCATTCAAAGACCTGCTGCCGACAGACTTGATTGTACCTGTAATGAAGGAAGCAGCCAAGCAGAGCAAATTGAATTCGAGTGACATTGATGAAGTCATCCTGGGACATTGCATACAGCGTACTGATCAGCCGAATACCGCCCGTACGGCTGCACTTCTTTCCGATTTTGATGATAGTACGACAGGTTTCACAATACAGAGACAGTGTGCCAGCGGGATGCAGGCGATCATCTCGGCTGCCATGCAGATTCAAACTGGCTTATCTGATATCATCTTGGCAGGTGGAGTGGAAGCGATGAGCTCAAGTCCCTATATTTTAAAGCAGCACCGTTTCGGACAAAGGCTGCAGCACGGAGAAATCCGTGATTCGGTATGGGAAGTACTCGAGGATCCGATTCACGGTATCATGATGGGAGAAACGGCCGAAAACTTGGCGGAAACCCACGATATCTCCCGTGAAGAACAGGACCAATTCGCTATGCTCAGTCATCAAAGAGCGGTAAATGCAATCGAGAAAGGTTATTTTGATTCACAAATCGTTCCTGTTACAGTAAAAGAACGCAAAGGAGAAAAAGTAATCGACGCCGATGAAAGCCCGCGCCCTGGCTTGACTGCAGACAAGCTTGCAAAATTAAAGCCTGCTTTCCGTGAGGGTGGGACCGTAACAGCAGGTAACTCTTCCAGTTTGAATGACGGAGGAGCGGCACTTATCCTGATGAGCGAAGAGGAAGCAGAGAAAAGAGGACTGCAGCCGCTTGCTCGAATCGCCGGATACTCAGTTGCAGGGGTCGATCCAAAAATAATGGGAATCGGACCGGTGCCGGCCATCCAGAAGGGGATACATAGGGGGAACTGGACATTGGATGAAATCGATTTGTTCGAGATCAATGAGGCCTTTGCCGCACAGTACCTCGCAGTGGAAAAAGAGCTTGGTCTTGATCGTAACAAGGTGAATGTAAACGGAAGCGGCATCAGCATCGGACATCCCGTCGGGTGCACGGGTGCAAGGATCGCCGTCAGTCTCGTGCATGAATTGAAAAGGCAGAACCTGAAGAAGGGAATTGCTTCTTTATGCGTAGGCGGAGGTATGGGGGCTTCTGTTTTAATAGAAAGCATGTAAGTTTTATAGATAAGGAGGAGTACCAGTTCCGGGAAGGGGCTGGTACTTTTTTGTTGCAGGGAAGATCGGGAAGATGAATTTCCTCTGGGTTCATTCAGGAAGTTGAACCTTAAGAGCGGGTCTTCTTCTCAGTATAGCGACTGAAAGTCCACGAGTGACCATTTTTATCCATATTTATGGTCTATTCTACCAGTCATCCAAATGAATCCAATCATACATTTTACTTATTTTAGAATATTTACATTAATTTAACCCTATTAGAAAATTTTCTGGTGTACGCTAAATGAGTATTAATACTAAGGAGGCGTTACGTTTGAAACAGTTCTCAGGAAAATTGGTCAATATCATCACAGTATTTGTAATGGTTTTATTTATCTTCAGTGGGATGCAACTGGACAAAATCAACGCTGCGGGGAGCGGTACATGGAGTTCGCCGTTTTCAGTAAGCCAGGCGATATCGAACCAAACCGGTGCAGCCTATTCAGTTGAGGGGTATGTAGTAGGGCAGCCAACCTCACAGACATCTGTCGTGACGAGCAGCTTCCCGAACGATTATGCCCTTGCACTGGCTGACTCACCTTCGGAAACAAATACATCAGATATGGTATATGTACAGATTCCTTCTTCTTTCCGTTCAAGTTATGGTCTTCAAAGTAATCCGGAGTTGATGGGGCAAAAGCTTAAGGTGACGGGGAACCTTACAGATTATTTCTCTCATCCGGGAGTGAAGTCGACATCTGCTTTTGAAGAGGTACAGGGGGATTCAGACCCTGCTGACCCGAACGATCCCCCAACCTATGAAGGATATTATTCTACGGCTGAAGGAAAGACAGGTTCAACCCTTAAATCTGCACTGCACAACATCATTGATGATCACATCACACTTTCCTACAGTGAAGTATGGGAAGCGCTTAGAAATACTGACGAAGATCCTGGGAATTCAAACAACGTTCTTTTATTATACTCTGGCCGGTCACAATCGAAATTCACCAACGGCGGCGGAGTGGACGACTGGAACCGCGAACACGTCTGGGCAAAATCACATGGTGACTTCGGAACGGCACAGGGGCCGGGGACAGACCTGCATCATTTGCGCCCGACTGACGTAACGGTTAACTCCTCAAGGGGAAATCTCGATTTTGACAATGGGGGAGGCGAACACAGTGAAGCTCCGGGGAATTATTATGACGGCGATTCCTGGGAGCCTCGCGACGAAGTGAAAGGGGACGTTGCAAGGATGATTTTCTATATGGCAGTCCGCTATGAAGGCGACAGCGGTGAAATAGACCTTGAGTTGAATAATATTGTGAATAACGGAAGTGCTCCGTATCACGGGAAAATGTCCGTCCTGCTTGAATGGCATGCACAGGACCCTGTAGATTCAAGAGAAATTCGCCGGAATGATATTATTTTTGAACAATATCAAGGTAACCGCAACCCATTCATCGATCATCCTGAATGGGCAGAAATGATTTGGTGATAGGATTGCCTGAACGCCCGGGACGTACCAATGTCCCGGGCGTTTTTTTATGGATAATTATTAGAAATCGTGTGCAAAATGAGAATTTTGAATGAAATTAAGAGAAATTTATAAAATTGTGGACGAATAACTAGGGGGTTTAGTTCTAGACATGTAGTCGACCCGGGTTGACTGCTCGCGTAAAATAATTACGCCATATCTTGATTTATTGCGCCAGTTTTTCAATAATCGAGCCACTTTCAGGATTATTGCGCAACATTTTGAATAATTACGCCACTTTCAGGATTTTTGCGCAACATTTAGAATAATTGCGCCACTTTCCTAGAAATTGCGCCACTTGTCGAAAACTCCGAATCGCTGCATCGCCCTCAAAAGCCCAATACTAAACCAGCTGCACCTGCCTAATCCTGTAACTCATTTGTAACTTCTCCTCACTAAAATAAAACTAATCCAATCCAAGGAGGAGATGAGATGGAAAGAGTGACAGATTGGTTGCAGAAGCGATCGATCATCTCTCCTGATCGCGTGGCACTTGTAAATGGATCCAGTAATGAGATGATTACGTACCGCTCACTTGATGCGAGAGCGGCAAAGTGGGCTTATTATATGAAGGAAAAAGGGATACAAAAAGGCGACCGGATTGTTGTAATTTCAAAAAATCATCCTGTGTGCTTTGAATTGCTGTTTGCCTGCAGCAAAATTGGAGCTGTTTTTGTGCCTTTGAACTGGCGTTTGTCGTCTTCGGAGATCGATTCGCTGATAGGTGACTGCACCCCTGAACTGGTCTTCTTCCAATCTGAATTTGGGCATTTGGTCAATGGCCGGCAAAAAGGATACAAACCTGAAAAGATTGAAGAGACTGCAAATGCGGTGTACGGTGGAACTGAACTGGCATCACAAACATCACTTTCAAAAGATGATCCGTGGGTCATGGTATATACCGGCGGGACAACTGGCAAGTCAAAGGGAGTCGTCCTTTCGTATAAATCGATCAATGCAAATGCCCTGAATACGGTCATAAGCTGGAATTTAACAGAAGAGGACAGTACGATTACGTACCTGCCGACATTCCACACTGGCGGACTGAACGCACTATCATTACCGATTCTGATGATAGGGGGAAAGGTGGTGACGGCTGACCGATTCCAGCCTCTCCAAGCGATCGATATGCTGAATCACCATGGATGTACGATCGTGTTGTTGGTACCGACGATGTATCACGGGCTGATGGAGGAGAAGGAATTCAAGCATGCCTCTTTTCCGAAGATGAAGGTGTTTCTCTCAGGTGGTGCGCCTTGTCCCGGAAAAGTGTATGATGTCTTCAAATCCAAAGGTCTGCAGTTTAAGGAAGGGTATGGATTGACCGAAGCCGGACCAAATAACTTCTATATCGATCCGGGAAGAATGAAGAAAGGATGTATTGGAAAATCGATGATGCTCAATGAAGTGAAGGTCGTCGATGACAATGGTCAGCGCGTTAAACCCGGCGATGTAGGTGAATTGCTTCTCGGTGGAGACCATCTTTTTAAAGGGTATTGGCAAATGCCGGAGGAGACGGCAGCAGCACTTAAAGACGGATGGCTCCACACGGGGGATTTAGCAAGGGTGGATCATGAAGGTGATTATTATATAGTCGGACGCAAAAAAGATATGATCATTTCAGGAGGAGAAAACATATATCCTCAGGAAATCGAACATTGGCTGTGCGAGCATCCATCCATCTCAGAATGTGCCGTCGTAGGGCTGCCGCATGAAAAGTGGGGAGAAGTGGTCACAGCATATGTTACGTTACGTGATGGCAGGAGTATTTCCGGCACTGAAGCAAAGGCTTACTGCCTTGAAAAATTCGGTGCATTTAAGATTCCGAAACACTATCACGTTATCGACGAAATACCAAAAACAGATGTCGGGAAAGTAAATAAAAAAGCTTTGGTAGAAAATCATACGTTAAAAATAAAGGGAAAATCCACCTGTTCCTCGAATACTACAAACTCGAGGTGAAAACAGATGAAACAATTACTTACAGGTACGAATCTTTATCTGTCAGGCTTACATGAAGATGATGCAGAGCTTCTTGTCAAATGGAGTCAGAATGAAAAACTTCAGCGGCTGTTGGATGCTCTTCCGTTCAAGCCGAAGTCAGAAAATGAAGTGAAGGATTGGATAGGTGGAGGGGAGCATAATTCCTATCGGCTGGCCATCCGCTTAAAAGAAAGCAGCCGATTGATCGGCTACGTTGAGATTGACGGGATTCTCTGGGCGCACCGGGTAGGAGGGCTCTCAATCATTATCGGGGAAGAAGAATGTCTGGGAAAAGGATATGGCAGGGAAGCGATGGAATGCATAATGGCTTTTGCGTTTGAGGAGCTCAACTTACACCGACTCCAATTAACGGTGTTTTCTTATAACATTCAAGCTATACGTTTATATGAAAGTCTTGGTTTCACAAAAGAAGGAAGCTTCCGGGAATTTTTGCAGAGAGACGGACAACGTCATGATATGCATTTATATGGATTGCTCGCAGAAGAATGGAACACACGCAGAAAAGAAGGATGAACTCCTTCTTTTTTTGTTTTAGTACGATAATTAGTCACTCTTCATTTCAACATTTCCACTGAAAGCCAATCGGACCCCGATTACAACATTCACCATAAAGAAGCCCGTCAGCAATAACAGTGCCTGAGCATAACTTACCTTCATTGCGAGAAGAGGGGCAAGGCTGGTTCCTCCCAATAAAATGAACGAGTAAAGACTGAGTGCCTGACTTCTGTCCCCGTTGCTGATATCTCCTATCAGGGTGATGACCGTAGGGATCAAAAGGGAAATGGAAGAAACAAATAGAATGGAAGACATCATTAAAAGTAGGGGGGCAGATACAGTAAGGTAAATAAAAGAGAGGCCAAAGGACGACACAGCAATGGCAATGCCCATAAATAATGTTTTATAGGCTCCGATTTTTTCAAGCAGTGTGCCAGTAAATAGAGATAAACTCACACCCAGCAGGCCGAGAAGTCTTGATTGCAACAGAAGTTCATCTTCCCCATGAAGAAATCGTGTCAAACTGTCATAATAGAAGACAAAAGAAGAGAGAAGAGTAAACACGATGCCATAGAGCAAGAGCAGTTGTTTGTTTTGCAACAGTCTGTAAAGGACGGCAGCTGCGCGCATTTCATCTCCATTGTATCGGACAGCCGTATGCGGCAGGATTCTTTTCCCTGTGAGGAATAGGATGAAATACATGATGGAAAAAAATAAAAAGACTATCGTCCAATGACTGATCAGAGTGATCCCTGCGCTGAGTAACTGCCCGAGAATGCCCGCGAACAGAAACCCAGAATTAATCATGGCGAGGAGAAGTGTCCGTTTTTTATCTTCAAACAGGTCGTACGTATAGGAGAAAGCCACAGGTGCAAAGCTCCCCAGGCAAAAACCCTGCAGTCCCCTGGTGATGAACAAACTCAAAGAACTGAAAGAGAACATGACCAAGGCAGTTGAAATGGCAGAAGCCAGCATGCCCAGAATCAATATTTCTCGTTTTCCGAACCGGTCGGCAATGTTGGCGAATGTTAATAATCCGCATGCGTAGAAAAACGTAAATGCACTTCCTGCTATCACCACTGATTTCGAAGGAATATCCATTGAAGCGGCAATCTCCCCGTAGATCGGTATGAATGTATAAATGTTACTTGCGACCATGATCCCCATGCTGACCAGTAAGACAGAAATCAATTTATAGGATACATGCATTGTTTCAATCACCTGCCTTCTTTACTGTATGCAGAAGCTCCCAAATATTTTCAAGCAAGAATCAGGCAGGATGGATTTGCTCAGAAGTAGAATGGTTTATAATGGACCTATACAAAAAAACAGAAAACCTATTGGTTAACATAGAGATACATATCTAAAGGAGTGAGAGTATGGCAGTCAGATTTATACTGGGACGGGCAGGTACCGGGAAGAGTTATGGAATGCTGTCTGAAATAAAAGAGAAGCTGCTCGGGCAGCCGAATGGTGCCCCGATCATTTATCTGGTACCTGACCAGATGTCGTTTATATCGGAGTACGAATTAGTGAATACCCCGGGATTGAACGGGATGATACGCGCCCAGGTTTTCAGTTTTACGAGACTGGCTTGGAAGATCCTCCAGGAAACAGGGGGGATGAGCCGTTATCACTTATCCAGCGTTGGTTTGAATATGATGATTCGAAAGATCATAGAAGAGAATAAAGACGACTTGCATATCTTTTCAAAAGCTTCCGAAAAGCCGGGATTCATCGACCATGTGGAAGCCATGCTGACAGAATTCAAGCGGTATTGCATAAAGCCTCAGGAGCTGGAGGAATTCAAACAGGAAAAGGCACAGTCAAAGGCATTAAAGGATAAACTTCATGACCTTGAACTTATCTATGAGAAATTCGAAGAGAGACTGCTGGGGAAATATATAGACTCTGAGGATTATTTTCAGCTTCTGGCTGACAATGTGAAAAACTCCGGGCTTCTTAAAGATGCCGAGATATACATAGACGGATTTCACAGTTTCACACCGCAGGAATATCTCATCATTGAACAGCTGATCCAGCATAGCAGGAATGTCACGATTGCCCTGACAGCGGATTCCGATCAGCAGTTTGGTTCATTTAATGAGCTGAGTCTGTTCAGGATGACGAATGAAACGTATGATACGCTTCAGGACATCTGCAAGAGATCGCATCAGCCTGTTGAAGAGGAAGTATTCGTCAAACCGATCCGATTTAAGAGCAGCACAATGCGGCACATCGAGAAATATTTTGAGGACCGTCCTGCTGTTCCCTATACAGGGGTGGATGCACGGGATTCAATTCAATTTCTGGAAGCATCCAATCGACGGGCCGAAATAGAAGGGATTGCAAGAGAAATCAGAAAGCTTGCCCGGCTTGAAGGATATAGATACAAGGATATCGCTGTACTGGTGCGCAATAGTCAGGATTACCGGGATAAAATAGAAACGATTTTCCAAGACTTCGAGATTCCTTTTTTCCTTGACCAAAAGAGAACGATGCTGAACCACCCTCTGATTGAACTGATTCGTTCCACTCTTGAAATCATGAATTCCAACTGGAGATATGAACCAGTATTCAGGGCTGTGAAAACGGATCTGCTATTTCCTTACCAAAAGGATGCTGCTGACCTGCGGGAGCAGATGGATCGCCTGGAAAATTATGTTCTGGCATACGGTATCAAGGGAGAACGCTGGACGGGTAAGGAGCGCTGGAAGTACCGCCGTTTCAGGGGCTTGGAACATGTTGATTCTCCCCAAACCGACAGAGAAAGGGAGCTTGAGCATGAAATCAATGAACTTCGGCTATTCATTTCGGCTCCAATCGTCCGTCTGGGTAAACGATTGAAGAAGCAGAGTACCGGGAGGGAGTTTTGTGAAACACTTTATCTTTATTTAGAAGAATTGGATATTCCAGCAAAGCTTGAACGATTAAGAATTCAGGCTGAGGAGCGTGGCGATCTGGTGGCTGCCAGGGAGCATGATCAAGCCTGGAGTGCGGTCATTGAACTATTGGACCAGTACGTAGAAATGCTTGGGGATGAAGAAACCACGATGAAGAAATTCACTGCGATTCTGGATGCAGGTATAGAATCGATGAAGTTCTCGCTTGTCCCGCCGGCAATAGATCAGGTGATTATTGCTGATCTCGAGAAGTCCAGGCTGGCAGATATTAAGGCAGCCTTTATGATCGGAGTCAATGACGGTGTTCTTCCTGCAAAAATGAGTGAAGAAGGTGTATTGTCAGACGAAGATAGGGAGGCAATGCTTCTAAAAGGCTTTAAGATAGCACCGACAAACCGGACAAAACTACTTGATGAAGACTTCGTTGCCTATAAAGCATTTACAACACCTAGTGAAAGATTGTATATCAGCTACCCGATTGCAAATGAAGAAGGAAAAGCACTTCTTGCATCTTCGTATATAAAGAGGCTGAAAGAAATGTATCCGGAGGCGGAAACGAAACTGTTGATCAATGAACCTTCGGAGCTGCCTGAAGAAGAGCAGCTTCATTATGTATGCCATCCGAATGTCACGATTTCGCACTTGACTTCACAGCTGCAATTAAAGAAACGCGAGTATCCGATTTACGACTTCTGGTGGGATGTTTATAACTTCTATGCTTCTTCTCCTGAATGGAAGTGGCAGGCGCAGCATATCTTATCAAGCTTATTCTATGAAAATAAAGCCGGAAGTCTTACAGAAGAAACGAGCAGGGACCTTTACGGTGAGAATATCCTGGCCAGTGTATCCAGGATGGAATTGTTCAACAGCTGTCCTTTTTCGCACTTCGCCAGCCATGGCTTGAAGCTCAGGGAGAGGGAAATGTTTAAACTTGAAGCCCCTGATATCGGGGAGATGTTCCACTCCGCATTGAAATGGATATCTGATGAGGTGGAGAAACATGGTCTTACCTGGGCAGGATTAACCAAGGCTCAATGCATGCAATTAGCAAAGGATGCGGTGGCGATGCTGGCACCGAAGCTGCAGCATCAGATTCTCCTAAGCTCAAACCGACTTCATTATATAGCGAAGAAGCTTGAACAGATCATCGGCCGTGCCAGTCTCATACTGAGTGAGCATGCAAAAGCGAGCGGATTTGTGCCTGTCGGGGTCGAACTTGGATTCGGACCGAATGCCGAACTGCCGCCATTTCAATTTCAATTGAAAAACGGTACGAAGATGGAACTTCAAGGCAGGATTGACCGGGTGGACAAGGCTGAAGATGAAAATGGGGTATATCTGCGCATCGTCGATTATAAATCCAGCGCGAGGGACCTTGATGTGACAGAGGTTTACTATGGACTTGCGCTGCAAATGCTGACGTATTTGGATATCGTCTTATCCCACTCGAAACAATTCGTAGGTAAAGAGGCACAACCTGCAGGAGTATTGTATTTCCATGTTCATAATCCGATGATCAACAGCAAAAAGGTTTTGACACTTGATCAAATCGAGAATGAAATATTCAAAAGCTTCAAGATGAAGGGGCTCGTTCTGGGGGATGCGGACATCATCCGTTTGATGGACCGGACACTCGATACGGGTAGTTCGGATATCATTTCTGCGGGAATTAAAAAGGACGGAACTCTTTCATCAAGATCCAAGGCTGCTACGAAAGAAGATTTTTATTTTATGCGAAAACATGTAAGAAAGCTTTATGAAAATGCAGGCAATCGAATTGTTTCGGGTGCCGTTGATATTACACCTTATAAACTGAAGGACAGGACTCCATGCCAATTCTGTTCTTACCGTCCTGTATGTCAATTCGATCAGTCACTCGAAGAAAATGACTACAGGGTCCTGGGAACGGCAAAAGCAGACGATCTGCTTGCAAAAGTAAGAGAGGAGGTCAATGAAAATGAGTAATTGTTCCATTCCCGTTAAACCGGAAGATGTCACATGGACTGATGATCAGTGGAAAGCCATCTGGGCAAAAGGCCGGGATATCCTGGTTGCAGCCGCTGCCGGATCCGGAAAGACGGCCGTGCTGGTCGAACGCATCATCCAGCGCATCCTTTCAGAAGAAGACAGGCTGGATGTCGATGAACTCCTGGTTGTTACTTTCACAAATGCATCTGCTGCTGAAATGAGGCACCGTATTGGTCAGGCGATTGAAAAAGCAATCGATGAAGATCCGCACTCGACACATCTCAGAAAACAGCTCAGCTTATTGAACCGTGCTTCGATATCGACATTGCACTCTTTCTGTCTAGAAGTGATCCGAAAATACTATTATCTCATCGATATCGACCCCGGGTTCAGGATCGCAGATGATACAGAGGGTGATCTGATCCGTGACGAAGTGCTTGATGAATTATTTGAAGACGAGTACGGAAAAGAAGAAAATACTGCTTTCTTCAGGCTGGTGGATACCTATACAAACGATCGCAGTGACGGTGCCCTTCAGGAAATGATTCGAAAATTATATGATTTCTCCCGTTCACACCCGAACCCGGAAAAATGGCTGCAGGATCTAGAACAGATGTATGACATCAGTGAGGAGTCAGAGATTGATGCCCTTTCATTTATGGAACCTCTGAAAGTCGATATCAATCTGCAGCTGCAAGGTGCCAGAACCTTGTTCCAAAAGGCGCTTGATTTAACGAAGGTTCCGGGGGGGCCATCACCAAGAGCAGAAAACTTCCTGGATGATCTTTCGGTTGTCGATGGGCTGCTTCAGGCCCAAAAGATATCTTGGAATACTCTGTACGAGGGAATGCAGAGCCTTCACTTCACTAAATTAAAGCCGTGCAGGGGGGACGACTTCGATAAAGAACTTGCAGATGAGGCCAAGAAATTCCGGGATCAGGGAAAGAAGATGCTTGAGAAGCTCAAGGAAGAATTTTTCATGAGAAGGCCCCAATCATTCTTGGCGGATATGAAAAATATGAGAGAGTCCATTCATACCCTTGCAGAACTCGTCATTGAATTTGGACGCCGTTTCAAAGCCGTCAAGGAAGAAAAGGGGCTCGTGGATTTTGCCGACCTGGAGCATTTCTGTCTTGATATTCTTAGGGAGCCGGCTCAAGGTGATGAGCTTATTCCGTCCGAAGCCGCCCTGCAATACAAACATTCATTTAAAGAAGTGCTGGTGGACGAGTACCAGGATACGAATATGGTGCAGGAATCCATACTGCTCCTTATCACAGGGGAAGAGGAGAAGACAGGGAATCGGTTCATGGTAGGGGATGTTAAACAGTCCATCTACCGCTTCCGTTTGGCAGAGCCTAATCTATTCTTGACAAAGTATAACCGTTTCCTGCCTGAGCCTGGTGAATCGGGTTTGAAGATTGACTTGTCCCAAAACTTCCGAAGCCGTAAAGAAGTACTGGAGGGTACAAATTTTCTATTCAAACAGATCATGGGCATATCAGTCGGAGAAATGGAGTACAACAAGGAAGCTGAACTAGTGAAGGGTGCACCGTATCCTGAAGACTTGGAGTACCCGGTCGAGGTAGCCCTGATCGATCAGGAAGCAGTTGAAAAAACTCCATCCTCAGATGAAGAGGAACTTTCCGTTTTTGATGAAGAAGATATTGAAAAGTCTGTTCTGGAAGCAAGATATATGGCTCAGAAAGTAAAAGCGATGATTGAAGAAAGAACCCCTGTTTTTGATGCAAAAACAAAGACAGAACGGCCGGTTCAATACAAAGACATCGTGATACTGCTTCGCTCCATGCCATGGGCAGCAGAAATCATGGAAGAGTTCAAACGGCACGGGATCCCGATTTATGCGAACTTGTCCACGGGCTATTTCGATGCAACAGAAATTTCAATTATGTTGTCTCTCCTCAAAGTAATCGACAACCCTTATCAGGATATCCCACTTGCCTCGGTTCTCCGCTCTCCGATTGCAGGGCTGGATGAAGAAGGGTTAGCGAGTATACGTATACATTCGAAAGCAGGCAGCTATTATGAGGCATTGAAGAAGTTCGCTGCACAGAAGCCTTCAAGACCAGACGAGGAAGAGACATTTGAAAAGGTGAAGTTATTTCTATATCAGCTTGACCGATGGAGAACTAGAGCTCGTCAAGGGTCAGTCACAGAACTGATCTGGCAGTTATACCGTGATACACGGTTCTATGATTACGTCGGCGGAATGGCGGGAGGCAAACAGCGGCAGGCGAATCTCCGTGCACTTTATGACAGGGCCCGTCAATATGAATCGACTACTTTCAGGGGATTATTCCGTTTCCTGCGGTTCATTGACCGTATGAGAGAACGGGGGGATGATTTAGGTGTAGCAAGGGCGCTGAGTGAGCAGGAGGATGTTGTGCGGTTAATGACGATCCATTCGAGTAAAGGATTGGAATTTCCGGTTGTATTTGTTGCCGGTACGTCAAAACAGTTCAACCTGATGGACCTGAATGCTTCGTACTTATTGGATAAAGACTTGGGGCTTGCAAGCAAGTTTACCGATCCGGAGAAAAGGATAAGCTACCCTTCCCTTCCGCAGCTTGCATTCAAGCGGAAAAAGCGTATGGAAGCCATCTCGGAGGAAATGAGGGTATTATACGTTGCGCTTACTCGTGCAAAAGAGAAGCTTTTTCTAATCGGTACCGTCAAAAGCTTCGAAAAATCAGTGAAGAAATGGAAAGGAACGATGAATGAAAGTGAGTGGCTGCTGCCTGATTTTGACCGTGCAGGTGCTGTTTCCTACCTTGATTGGATTGGACCTTCACTCATCCGTCATCCCCACTGTGAAGAACTGCATGAAGGGGCGCTTGGAGGAATCGGAAGTAACGATGAAATCTATCATCACCCATCCTGCTGGAATGTAACGAAGATCCACAAGTCAGAACTGATGGAGGAAGAGGAAACTTCCGATAATCGAACTGACGGCTGGAGAGAAAATGTAAAAGACGGAAAAGAAATGAACGCTGAGTCACCCTATAAAGAAGAGGTGTTTGAACGTTTATTATGGAAGTATCCAAATATGAGGGCTGCCAATCTGCGTTCAAAACAGTCGGTCTCGGAATTGAAGAGAATGTATGAAATAAGGGATGAATCTTCTAGTGTAGAATTGCTCAGACGCCAGCAGAAGCCCGTATATAATCGACCTTCATTCATGCAGAGTAAGGAACTGTCCCCGGCTGAGAAAGGGACGGCCATGCATACTGTCATGCAGCATATATCCTTTTCAAAAGGCAAGCCTACCGAGCAGACGGTCTCTGCCCTGCTAGAAGACCTTGTCAGAAAAGAGATCCTGACAGAAGAACAGAGAACCTCCATTTCCGTCCTGAATATCCTTGGCTTCTTTGATAGTGAGCTAGGTAAGCGGATGGTAAACGCGAAGGATATACAAAGGGAAATTCCATTCAGCATGAGTGTGCCCTTAAGAGAAATTTCAGAAACAGGCGACGAAGCGGTTGAAGAAACGATTCTTGTTCAAGGTGTCATCGACTGTGTTTTCAGGGATGAGAAGGGACTGGTACTTTTAGATTATAAAACAGACGGTATTCATGACCGGTATAAAAATGGGTTTGAAGAGGCCAAAGAAATACTCGAAAACCGCTATAAAGTCCAAATCGAGCTCTACACAAGAGCCTTGGAGTCTATTTGGAAAGAGACAGTATCTGAAAAATACCTCTATTTCTTTGACGGAGGCCATTTACTGGAATTGTAAGGAAATAAGCCGCTTCAGGATGGAAACATCTTAGAAGCGGCTTTTTAATTGAGCTGCATGAGGGAATGATAGAATAAAATACAGTACAGGGAACTGATGATAAATGAACAATAAAGCTATGGGAACATGTGAGCTTTGTGCGCGGCAAGAGGTTGCTACAACGGTCCATCATCTGACTCCGAAAGAAGTCGGCGGTGCTTTCATGCCTACCGCTGAATTATGTATTCCATGTCATAAACAGATCCACTCACTATATACAAATGAAGAACTAGCAGCGAGGCTGAATACCATCGATGACTTAAGGAGAGATGAAAAGATAAGCAAATTCATTAAATGGATACGGAAACAGCCGTCAACCAAATTAGTCAAAACGAAAAAGAGCAATGAGCTAAGGAAGGGGAAGCGCTGATTCTTGAACAGAGCCGCTTGTTCGAGGTGAACAGGGGCAGGGGTACTTGAAAGCATGCAAAACAAAAAGCAAAAAGCCCTCCATTTGACTTTTTGCTTTCTTAATTATTTCCCGTAATCGGCTGATCTACAACATTGCAATCAAATGTGTTGGTGATGCTGAAGACATTATAGCTCAACTGGAATGGACCTGTATTGAATCCACCTGAACCGCCAAACGTTTTTGAGGCGGATTTCGGGGAGATGATGGCAGTATCTCCAAATTGAACATTTCCTCCGCCGACACTTAAAATGGAAACCGGACCTATGATCGCTGGCATATAAAACATCCTTCATTTGTAGTCTACACTGTTAATCTATGTGATAAAGATGAGAGCGTTCATTCATTTTAATCTTCGAACTCAACGAACTCAATCACTTCCCCTTCTTCCGCTGCAGGAATTTCCACCTCTTCTATTTTTTCGATTTCTTCTTCTCCATATTCAATATCTCCTTCGAGTTGACGGATGTTTTTAACCCTTGAACTCATGTAAACATCGCACGTATTTCCTATGTGAACAATAGAGGAGAAAGCCGTTGCCCTTATATCCATGCAGTTGACCTTTATGGGTGAAAGATTCAATCGGCTGACAGAAATTCCACGTTTAATCGGCGGCAGTTCGATGTCTATATTGAATACGTCAGCATCAAAGTGTCCTTCACTGCCCAGGAAGAACTCTTTTTCGCGCTGAACAGCGAATGCTTTTGTTGTAGAAAAAATGGATTGAGAGTCCCCAAGCTGATAAACGGAAGAGAAGGAGAGAGTGATGCCCGACAGTTCATTCACGATAGAATATCTTTTAAACATAAAACCATTAACCCTTCGGAGTGAGAGGGACGAAGGGACCGATCAATAACGATTCAGGGGGTGTGTCAAAGGCTGATGCAAGCTGGATGACATCAGCATCCCCAATCAGTACCAGGGAGGCACTGGCTACACCTGCGATTTCAATATTGCCGACAGATAATTCCCTGTTAATCACTTGCAGATTCATCATTATTCATTCCTTTCATATTATCTGGCATTTGTGACATGAATGAAAATAGTGCAGAATGAATATCTTGTTTTATTTTAGAAATGATTTTTTGCATCCATTCTTCCTCTGTGTGCTTTCCTTCTACAAACGGAATATTACTCATGTAAAATTCAATCCGCTGCGGCATTTGATTCAGGAGATCCTGTTGAATCATTTCGTGATAGGAGGTGTCTATGGAACGCTGAAGCTGAACCTCATTATCCGAAATCAGCACCGGAAGCTCATCTTGAATGTATGCAGCCACTTCTTCTGTAATCTTTTCGCGATACGGGGTTAAATCCTTTACCGACTTTTTCTTTCCGTTGGGGGCAACGGCAATGTCTTCGATTTCTTCATTGAGACCCCCTGGATTCAGTCCTATATTAAGGGTTCCATCCAATGATTCAACCTTAAGTTGATCAAATTTATATTCGATTTTTTCAACGTTGATTTTTGGTGAGTCTTTGACAGCGGTGAGCTCTTCTGAAAGTTTATTGACCTTTTGTTCCAGCGCGACAATTTTCGTATTCAGGTTTTCGATGTATTGATAGAGCTGTTGTGGCGTCAAGTAATATTGGTTCATGTTCACACCTCTTTCTTTCGCCGCGGATTATGCTCGGGGAGTCTGTAAAGGAACAAGGGGAGATGCAGTAGGGCCCCCGGGTGCTCCTTCTCCTCCATTTTTCTTCGCTTCCGGTGCAGGTTCGGTAAACCCGCCTGTATTGTAAAGGTAGCTGTTCGAATTGATTTGACCGCAAGTACCTATCTGAAGAACAGAGGAATTCGTCATTCCCCCTATTTTAATAAAACGGATTTGAATGGTTTGCTGAAGGTAATAATTCATATGGCATCACCCTCATAAATTAAAGTTTATACCTTGGTCCATGACTTCATCGTCCACCGTGTATGTCAAAGAACTTTCGTTATAGACGGAAATCCCTTTACCTGTTATGAAAGAACCGGCACCAGCAAAGGTTTTGGCAGTTGAAATCGGACTGATGGTAAACACGTCTCCGATATGAAAGACGCCGCTGGAACCAACGCTGACAACTTGAGCTATTCCTACGATTGCGGGCATTGTAACTCACACCTTTAAGACTAAGTTAATTATTGTTATTCTATGTGAAAGGATGAAATGAGTGATAATCGCCTAAATAGCCGTTGTCATGTACAATGAAAGAGACCTATATGCTGGAGGAAAAATGAATGAATACATTATCACCGATTGAACACTCGGAAAGAATCGTCAGTTTGGATGTTATACGGGGTATTTCCCTTATGGGAATATTCATCATTAATATGATTTCTTTTCATTCGCCGTTTCTATATATGGATCCGTATTCCTGGTGGAAAACACCTGGTGATGCTGCCCTTTATCCCTGGATCGATGTTTTCGTGCAGGCAAGCTTCTACCCCTTGTTTGCAATGATGTTCGGTTACGGGCTGTCAATTCAACAAGAGCGGGCTCACAATAAGGGAATGCCTTTTTATTCGTTTGGAATTAAAAGATTGCTGATATTGCTTTGCATCGGCGCCATACATGCTTTCTTGATTTGGTCAGGGGACATACTGATGAATTATGCGGTCTTCGGGCTCCTCCTGTTATTGTTTATGAGATTATCAGGTAAAAGACTGTTGATGCTCGGAAGTCTGCTGCTTCTATTGCCTCAATTGTTTTTTAGTATTTTATTAGTATTGATGACATTTTCAGATCCTGCAGGTGTTGCACATTATACGAATATAGGTGCAGTCCAGGATTCTGTCGCAGCATATGGTTCCGGCAGCTTCACTGACGTCATGCAGCAGCGTTTCAGTGATTGGTCTGCGGTGAATTCACCTGGGAATCTCCCTTTTCTTGCCCTTTCCATCCTGCCGGTCATGATGATCGGGGCAGGAGCAGGAAAGTTGAAACTGCTTGAAAAAGCAGCAATGCATAAAAGGAGCTGGATGCTGCTTGGAGCAGGGCTGTTCATCACAAGCATAGGCATAAAGATGCTTCCTCTGCTGATAGAAACGAATGTTGCGTATTCTTACATACAGGATTATTTGGGAGGTCCTTTCTTATCAGTATCTTATGCTGTAATCCTGGCTTTATTATTAGAGAATAAAAAAATGAAAAAGTGGACCAAGCCCCTTGCATCAGCAGGAAGGATGTCAATGACGAATTATCTTTTGCAGTCCATTATCGGTACATTGATTTTTTATTCTTACGGATTTGGCCTTTATGGGGAAGTGACCTTGACCACAGGAACGTATTTAGCCGTCGGCATCTTTGCCATCCAGATGCTCCTTTCTGAAATCTGGCTGTCTAAATTTAAGTATGGACCTGTGGAAAAGCTTTGGCGCGTACTCAGTTATGGGCGAAGTGCTGTGGCGAAAAAGGGAGAACGGTAATTTACGAATCTAATTGATTGAGTGAAGGGGATGGAAGGCGGATGAAACTGACGAGTTTTAATGTGAATGGAAAAGAAACATATGGGATTGCGCTAGGAGAACATGTGATTGATCTTGTAAGTTTATCGAAAGTCTATGGTGAAGATTTTCCGCCGGGTGTGCAGGAAGCCATCGAAAGCGGTGAGGGGTTCCTTCCAATGGCAGCCGAGCTTCTAAAGCGTGCCCAACGCGAGGGTGCTACCGGTGATCATAGCCATTCTATGGACGAAATCGAATGGCTGCCCCCGATACCCTCTGTTAAAAGAAATATCATGTGTGTAGGCAAGAACTACCGGGAACATGCCATTGAAATGGGCAGTGAAAAAGACATCCCTGAACATATCATGATATTCACTAAAGCGACTCAAACGGTGACCGGACACAAACAAATGGTCCCTGTACATGAGGGTGTGACGGATGAGCTGGATTACGAAGGGGAACTTGCAGTCGTGATCGGCAAAAAAGGTAAGGCCATCAAGCCTGATGAAGCAATGAATCATGTTTTTGGATTCACGATTGTAAATGACCTTACAGCACGGGACCTGCAGAAAAAACATGGCCAATTTTTCATTGGAAAGAGCTTGGACTCCTCTTGCCCGATCGGTCCCTATATCGTGACAAAAGATGAAGTCGGGGATCCTCACAAACTCGATATCCGGACAAGTGTCAACGGGGAGGTCCGCCAGTCTTCAAGCACGGACCTGATGATATTTAAAATCCCTGATATCATTTCAATTCTATCGAAAGGGATGACCCTCGAACCGGGAGATATCATTGCGACAGGTACTCCTGCCGGTGTTGGAAAAGGCTTTAATCCGCCCCGCTTCTTAAAAGCAGGAGACAGGGTAGATATTGAAGTCGAGGGTATTGGAATTTTGACAAATCAGTTACAGTGAGAGGTTACATTTCTGTTGCTGATTGGGATGTGGTAATATATTATGAGCGTAAACAATCTTGCTGTGGGAGGTTCACTATGTTTGATAACACACATGCCCATATTACAACCTGGGCGATCGCGATTATTCTTTTCTTCGTAGCCGTAAGATTACATAATGCCGGCAAAGCGAAAGGCATGAAAGTAGTTCAGATGATTCTTCGTCTGTTCTATCTGCTCATCATCCTGACAGGGGCATTATTGTTCTGGAAACACCAAGGCATCAATCCTGCCCTGTATGGTATAAAGGCATTGGTGGGGATTTGGGTCATCGGTATGTTTGAAATGATCCTTGTACGCATGAAAAAAGGGAAAAGCACGAAAATGTTCTGGATTCAGTTGATCATTGCCCTCATCATCGTACTCGTCTTAGGATTCCAGCTGCCGCTCGGATTTTAATACTGTTTTGAAAAAGAGTCTGCTTTCAGCAGGCTTTTTTTATTGGTGTGGTTTTAATGAGGTATGACCGAAGAGGCTTACTGACTATCCGTGGAAAGCGAAGTCTTTCATGGAAACCAGATGCGGCATGATCAAAGAATAAAAAATAAATATCCAAAACTGTCGAATTGTGGTATTTTTGTAGTATCATGTCTTTTAAGAGTAGGTGTGGAATATGATTACGTCCTTTCAGTACATATACAAAGACGAAAACTCCTTAAAGCAGTTTATTCAAGAGAATGATTTACATCTATTTCCTTCTCTCCTCATTCAAGCCTTCGTCGGTCATTCTTCCATTACGTTCATCACTTCGCTTCAAAAAGAAGTAAGTGATTTATTACCCCAGGCAACGCTTATCGGCTGCAGTTCAAATAGTCAAATATTTGAGGGATGTCTCACTTCCGAGATCGTCCTTTCTTTTACAGCTTTTGATAAGACTGAGGTCAATGCTATTCTGCTTGATGCAGCAGACCTTAACCCTCCTGATGCCGGTGAACGACAGTATAACGAACTGATCCGGTTTGATACAAAAGCAGTGATTCTTTTTGTCAGTCATCTAAAATTGAATATAGCGGATATCCTCGAGGGGATGACAAAGGACAATGATGAATTCAAAATTGTTGGGGGAGTATGTGCCGATGATCCGGAAGTGCGGCCTTCATTTGTATTCACAAACGATAGAATTACCCGTAACGGATTGGCAGCCGTTTCTTTGAATCATTCTGATTTACACGTTCATACGTATGCGCTGGAACATTGGCAGGAGGTCGGTCCCTCGTTTGAAATCACGAAATCGGAAGGGAACATGATTTATGAAATAAATCATAAGAAACCTCTTCAGCTGCTGGAAAGGTATTTAGGAAAAGCTTTCGTCAAAGAACTGCCGGACTCTTCCATTGAATTCCCGTTTCTATATCAACGGGGAAACGAAAAAACAGCTGTTTATGTTATTAACATCTTGCCGCACGGTGCAATTGAAGTAAGCAGGGAGTTAAGCGAGGGGGACATGGTGAGCTTCGGCTTTGTAAATGTCCAGGATTTGCTGCAATCCACCACCAAGCAATTGAACAAGCTAAAGCGGCGTCCGGTGGAGTCCCATTTTGTGTACAATTGTGTTGCAAGAAAAAGATATATTCGGGATTTTACCAATCAAGAGCTTTCTAAATTGAATTCCATTGCAAGTGTAAACGGCTTTTTCTCCTATGGTGAGTTTGGTTATGATTACAATAAGAAACCCAAACTCCTGGCCCATTCGTTGACCTACATAGGGATTTCGGAAGAGGTCAGGGAACCTCTTGGTGATTTTAAGACAGATTTCCAGCTGGCTCCTGAAGCAAATGCGATGATGTCTTTGACAAATTTGATCAATACTGCTTCCACCGATATCAAAGAACTTACTCAAAATATTGAAATATCCGAAGAGTATTATCGTTCTCTTTTTGATAACAATACGGATTTTGTTTACAGTACCGATTTGAGGGGGCGTTTCACTTCACTGAATCCTTCGTTCATCAAAACATTCGGTTACAATGAAAAAGAGCTCATCGGTAAAAATGCATTGAATTATATCATGCAGCAGGATCAACAAAGGGTAAGGAGACATTTTTATCGTGCAATGGACGGCAGGGAACAGTATTATGATCTTCCCATTGCCACTAAGGATGGAAAAATCAATTACTTCCAAATTAAAAATATACCGATTACGGTAAATGGTCAGTGTGTAGGTATATTTGGAATTGGGAAGGACGTCACCGAGCAGAGACAGTCGGAAAAGAAGATTACCCAGCTGGCATATTATGATGGAGATACTGATTTACCAAACAAGCAAAAGTTCAGGGAGATTATCGATGAACATACTCATCGGGCAAAAAAGAAAAAACGGGAGTTAGCGGTACTTTTCATGGATATCGACCGCTTTAAAATCATCAATGATACGCTCGGGCACAGAGCAGGCGACCTCATCATTAAAGAGCTTGCCCAGCGTCTGGCGGAAACACTTCCCAAAGGTGCGTACCTTGGCAGGTTCAGTGGGGATACATTCACTGTTCTTTTATCGAAAAACGTGAATGAGGAAAGCATCTCTTCGTTGACTGACGCTATTTTAAAGGTTATCAGGGAACCTTTTTCGTATGAGGGGAAGGAATTCTACATGACCGTAAGTATAGGAGTAGGAATATACCCAAGGGATGGTGAAAAATCCTCAGAAGTACTGCGCAATGCGGATGCCGCTTTAAATTACGCAAAAGCCAGAGGGGGGGACAATGCTGTCTACTTCTCTAGGGATATGAATGAGGAAACAATGCGTAAAGTGGAAATGGAATCTCACTTGCGTAAAGCCGTTGCAAAGAATGAATTATACATCGCCTATCAGCCGATCATTGAAGTTCCGAATGAGTCGATGATCGGGTGTGAAGCACTCCTTAGATGGCAGCATGAAGAGATGGGGCTTATTTCTCCGGGGGAATTCATCCCGCTGGCGGAAGAAACCGGATTGATTCAGGAAGTGGGGAGATGGGTGCTGATCCAGGCGTGTGAGCAGCTGAAAACATGGCTGGATAAACAGCTTGGAGATTTCTATATTTCTGTAAATGTATCAGCCATTCAATTCCAGCATCCCTCATTTATAAGTGATGTTAAGGAAGCTTTAAGGGTTTCGGGGCTGCCTGCGAAGTACCTCTGCCTGGAACTGACAGAAACCATCATGCTACATAATGCATCGTATTCGGTTCAGGTCATGAAGGCGCTCTCGGAGTTGGGAGTGAGACTCGCGATCGATGACTTTGGTACAGGTTATTCATCGTTAAGCTACCTGAAACTCTTACCGATCGATATTTTAAAAATTGACAGGTCTTTTATACGCAATATGAATGATCATTCCCCGGATATTGCAATTGTACAATCCGTATCAATGATGGGACAGGGGTTGAACCTGAAAGTGGTGGCTGAGGGAGTCGAAACACCGAATCAGCTGAAGCTGCTCAAACAACTGGGGTGTGATTATGCACAAGGTTTCCTCATTGAAAAACCGATGGATTCCAGCAGGATGGATGAGTTTTTAAGGGAATATAATTTAGTTGCACTTCAGGGGACAATGACAGGGCAATACAGATAAATAAAAAAATCGTGCTTCGCGGATGCCGGTCGTGAAGCGCGATTTTTTATTTAAAACGATTTATTGCATGCAGAATTTGATAGCACGAAAATTTGCTTTGTTTGTAAATAATGGCGGATCATATAAAGCCATCCGCCACCTCACGGACACCATCATGTCACATATTGAAGTTCTCGATTACGATCCGTTTCCCCGTACTGAGAGTAAATTCGAAGCGGTCCCGCTTCTTTTTGTAGTAAGTAAAGTGATGCTGGACTGCACATACTTCCTCACCATTATCAAAGTTGATAAAATTTACGCCCTGTTTCATTTTCTGGCTGCCCAGGAAAACAAGATGATTGTGACAGAATATACAATCATATAGTGAATAGTTTAAATTGTTTAAGGTAGATATAAATTGAAGGAAAGCATCATCGGAAATGTCATCAATCAGGTTTTCCAAAGAAAAGAGAATGTTCTTCTTAATTTGGATCCTGTCTCCATCATTCATTCTTATTCGTTCATATGGAGTGGCGATAACCCCGTTTTCCAGAAGTACACCGGTGATCCACGTATCTTCCCTGAAAAGCCTGATTTCGTGATTGATATAAAATTCCAATTCTGATTCTTCATCTGCATCTATTTCAAAAAAAAGCCATATGTCTTCATCAAAAAGGACGGTTCCTTCTGAAAATGCTCTCTTTTGGGATTTTAGGATGTTTGATCGGTAAATGTTACTCAAATGAATATCCCTCCTTAACTACATTTCTTATCATAATTATCATATTTCATTCATGTAAAGAATGAGTGAGGCAATTAACCATTTATCTTGAATTGCATAAGATAATCTATGTGTCAGAGAGCCCAGTTTGATTGACCAGAAAGTGAGGATGATCACAATGTGCGGAATTACAGGTTGGATACATTATAAACGAAATCTTTCAAACCAGGAAAAATTAGTGGAGAAAATGGCAGAGACACTGTCTAAAAGGGGTCCGGATGAAACGAATACATGGGTTGATCAACATGCGGCATTTGGTCATAAACGTCTGATCGTAGTGGATCCAGAAGGTGGAAGACAGCCGATGAGCATCACTCATCAGGAACAGACGTATACGATCTGTTATAATGGCGAGTTATATAATACTGAGGATTTACGTGCCGTGTTAAAAGGGAAAGGGTACTCATTCAAAGGGCATTCAGATACGGAAGTGCTTTTGACATCCTATATTGAATGGCGTGAAGAATGTGTAAATCATTTAAATGGGATTTTTGCATTTGCCGTTTGGGATAGTCAAAAGGAGCAAGTGTTCATCGGAAGGGATCGAATGGGCGTAAAGCCTTTATTTTATTTTGAAAAAGATGGGGGCCTCGTGTTTGGCTCTGAAATCAAGGCTTTGCTTGCTCATCCTGATAGTAAAGCACAAGTGACGCATCAGGGATTGGCGGAAGTATTGGGCCTTGGACCTTCCCGGACACCGGGTGAAGGTGTATTCAAAGATATGAAGGAACTGCGGCCTGCCCATGCACTGACTTTTTCGAAGGATGGGTTGAAAATATGGAGATACTGGAATGTGAAGAGTGAGCAGCATAAAGAGTCGTTTGTGGAAACCGTCGCCAATGTGAGATTCCTGTTATCAGATGCCATTAAACGCCAGCTTGTATCAGACGTTCCCCTTTGTACATTTCTATCAGGTGGAGTGGACTCAAGTGCCATTACTGCGATCGCTGCCAATACTTACCGCGACGAAGGTAAGGGGAATCTTCATACCTATTCAATCGATTATGAAGAAAATGATCAGTATTTTACCAAGAGTGATTTCCAGCCGAATTCCGATGCGCCTTGGATTGAAAAAATGTCCAATGAATTCAATACCATTCACCATCGCTGTGTCATCAGTCAGGAAGTACTGAAGAACTATCTGATTGAAGCAGTTCATGTAAGGGACCTGCCCGGTATGGCAGACGTCGACTCATCACTGTTATGGTTCTGTAAGGAAATCAAAAAAGATTTTACCGTCGGACTTTCAGGTGAGTGTGCGGATGAGATATTCGGGGGCTATCCGTGGTTCCACCGTGAGGATGACTTTAACCGCAGAGGCTTCCCGTGGATGCGATCGGTTGCCGAAAGGCAGGGGCTGTTAAAGGATGACTGGAACAAAAAGTTGAACCTTCAGGAGTATGTACTTTATCAATATGATAAAACGGTGGCTGAAACGCCTTTATTGGACGGAGAAAATGAAGTGGAAACGAAAAGGAGGCAATTATTCTATCTGAATTTAATCTGGTTCATGACGACGTTACTGGACCGTAAAGACCGGATGAGTATGGGGGCGAGCCTCGAAGTACGGGTTCCATTCGCCGATCACAGATTGGTAGAGTACGTATGGAATATACCGTGGGAAATGAAAATGCATCAAAATAGGGAAAAGGGAATCCTCAGGAAAGCATTGGAAGGAATTTTGCCTAATGAAGTCCTTTACCGAAAGAAAAGCCCATATCCCAAAACACATCACCCTGTCTATACAAAATTAGTGAGTGACTGGTTGAATGAAATTTTAGAAAATAAATCCAGTGTACTGTACGAATTGTTTAACGAACAAAAGTTAAAGGAAATCGTCAAAACGGGTGGAGCGGCGTTCCAGGTTCCTTGGTACGGGCAGTTGATGACAGGCCCGCAGCTTCTTGCTCATCTTGGGCAGATTCATGTATGGTTTGAGGATTATGGAATACAAATAGTCGAGTAGAAAATGATATTGCGATAATGAGAGAAGCCCGTAACGGATGTATACCGTTCCGGGCTTTTGTGATGTATGGATAACACAATGATCATCGATCCATCAACGCAGCTCCTCCTGTTCATAAGAAAGCCCCATCCGCATTAACGGATGGGGGGCTTCTGTCAATGATTCATCAAACCGTATTACGCTGATCTACCTTGCTCATCTTACCGGTACCGATCGAGTTTAGACGTTCCACAAGATCGGTTCCAAATGGGGAAGGAGTTGCATTTGATTCAAGCACCGTATCTTTTAGTTCATATGCATTCGACCCGTGTTCTGTGAAATCAAGTCCGGATAATTCTTCTTCCCTGGATACCCGGATGCTTGAGAATCGGGTGACGATGAAGAGGAAACCGCCAACTGTGACTGACGTCCACGCGATGACAGCGGCAATTCCCAACGATTGTGCCGCAAGTAACGATGCTCCGCCTCCGTAAAATAATCCGTTTTGGATATCGAATAACCCGACAGCTGCAGTTCCCCAAATTCCGCAAATACCATGAACTGCAATTGCTCCTACAGGGTCGTCGATCTTGAATTTCGAATCAAGTATTGTAACAGCCTCCACTAAGATGACTCCGGCAATGAGACCGATGATGAGTGAGCCTGCCAATGATACGTTTGCACATCCTGCTGTGATTCCGACCAATCCACCCAGGGCCCCATTGAGGGTCAGGGAAGGGTCCACCCTTTTGAATCTGACTAACGTATATAGGGCTGAAGAAAGAATTGCTGCAGATGCGGAAAATAATGTCGTTGTAATGACGTGAGGCACTAGTTCAGGGTCAGCTGCCAAGCTGCTGCCTCCGTTAAAACCGAACCAGCCAAACCATAGGATGAATACACCGAGAGCTCCTATAGGGATATTATGACCTGGAATGACATTTGCTTTTCCTTTGGAGTATTTTCCGATGCGGGCACCTAAGAATAATACCGTAATGAGAGCTCCGACTGCTCCTGTTAAATGGACGACTGTAGATCCGGCGAAGTCAACAAACCCCATTTCCGAAATCCATCCGCCGCCCCATACCCAATGGCCGACTACAGGATAAATGACGCCTGTCATGACGATCGTCAATAAAATATAACTTTTCAGCTTCATGCGCTCAGCAACGGCTCCAGAGATGATCGTGGCACAGGTAGCGGCAAATACGGACTGAAAAAGGAAAAAGCCTATATCTTCCCGCCCTGACAGAAAGAAGCTGTCAATCCCGACTACTCCACTGGCACTGCTGCCAAACATCAATCCAAAACCAATGAGGAAATAAAGAACAGATGCAATGGAAACGGTGAGGAAATTTTTCATCAAGATATTAAGCGCGTTTTTTGCACGGGTGAATCCCGTTTCGACCATTGCAAACCCGGCATGCATGAAGAATACTAGAAAGGCGGCGATCATGACCCACATGGAGTCCACGGAAGCTTGAACGGTTTCTGCGGATGGGGCAGCGGCTAGAGCGGAAGTACTAATACCTAGTGACAGAAACAGCAATACAGTAATTTTTTTTATCAATGATATCCCTCCGATTAGTAAATAATAGGCGTTTTCTAAAAGGTTGTTACTTTACGTACATTGTGAATTAGAGAACATTTATAGAACGGCTGGTTTTCCTCGTTCTCCTGTGCGGATCCGGACAACTTCTTCGACGGGATAAATAAAAATCTTCCCGTCCCCGACGGTTTCGGTACTGCACTGTTCCACGATCAGATCAATGATCCCTTCCACCTGATCATCGTCGACAACCATTTCAACCTTCACACGCGGAACCAGATTGATTTCAAACTTATTGCCGCGAAAAATTCCCTGTTTTCCTTTTTGCTTTCCGCATCCGGCTGCTTCTGAAACAGTTAATCCGCTGAAGCCTCGCTGACTTAGTGCTTCACGTAAAGAAATAAAAGCCTCTGCCCGGATAATCGCTTCCACTTTTTTCATGATTTTCCTCCTTTTAAAAATTTTTGATTATTAGATGTTAGGTTTTATAACATCAATTTGTTATATTATTTATCATATTCAGAAAATAACAAAATATCAAGTACTAATTTTATATGAAAGCGGTTAAATGTTAAAAAACCTTACATTATTTTTCCGTGAACGGGGTAAATGATAAAAAAACGAGCCATTCAATTTGAATAGCTCGTTCACGATATTTGTGTGATCGCTTCTTTTATACATTTTTATGACTGACAAACCCTTTTTTCATCCAAACTTTAGAACGCCAGCGTTTCAACATGATTAATCCTCTCAGCCACTCATCTGCAATGAAGGATATCCAAATGCCGATAAGTCCAAGACCGAACCAGATTCCAAGAATGTAGGACAATGTGACACTGACACCCCACATCGAAAGAATGCCCATATAAACAGGGAAACGTACATCTCCGGTCGCCCTTAATGAATTGATGACGACCAGATTGAAACTTCTTCCTGGCTCAAGGATGATGGTTAAATAGATTAGTATTTTTCCAAGTGATATGATTTGTTCATTATCAGTGAAAATACGTAAAAGAGGGTCTGCAAAAATCGTAAAGACCCCCGCCATTGCAAGTGAAATGATAATGGCGATTTTTAAACTTCTTAAACACCGTTCGTATGCATTTTCGTATTCTCTCGCACCCACCAGGTGGCCGATTAATATCTGTGTTCCCTGACTGATGGCGACACTGAATAAAAAGATAAACATCATTAGATTTTGTGCGTACACTTTTGTCGTCAGTGCATGGGTTCCGATGCTGGCGATGAAGTACGTAATGACCATTTGCGAACCATTATAAGAAAGGTGTTCCCCTGCTGATGGGATTCCGATGCGCAATAAATTCTTAACATGGGAAAGGGGAAGCTTGAACAACTTTCTGATCGGCAGAGCATCAGGGATTCTCTTCATGATGACGATGATCGCTACAACAAGTCCAAGCAGCCTGGAGGTGACTGTTGAAATGGCTACACCTTCCACCCCTAAAACAGGAACGCCGAAAGGTCCAAAAATAAATAAGTAGTTGCCGATTACGTTAATGATATTCATTCCGATCGTGATGTACATGGCGTCCTTCGTGAAGCCGTAACTTCTCATGATTGACCCTGCAGTCATAATCAATGCTTGAATAAATGCGAATCCGCCTACGATTTTTAAATATGAGGATGCCTCGCTCATCAAAGACTGTGGCAGATCCATGGAAGAGAGTATCGGTCTGGTGAAAAGAATCAAAGCAAAACTTAGCAAAAGACCGAATAGAAGATTCACCGCGAGTGAAACGAGAGAAATCTCTCCTGCGAATGTTTCCTCTTTGGCTCCTAAATGCTGTGCCACAAGTATCGCAGTACCAGTAGCAACAAAGCCGAACATGACGATGATGAGTGACAGGATTTGATTGGATACACCGACAGCAGCCACGGAATCATCAGAGTATTGGCTGAGCATCAATGTATCGGCATTCCCCATGAGCATATGAAGGAAGATTTCGATGAAGATAGGCCATGTGAGAGCAAACAAGGTCATCTTTTTTTGCGTTTTGTTGGTCATAAGTTACTCCTTGTTAAGAAAAGTTCGATAAAAGAGAGAAGGGGACTAACTCATCATGCTAAGTTAGTCCCACTATTTGCAAGGAATCAAGAGTTAAAAGTGAAGGATGGCAAATCCGTACTCTTCAAGTTCAACTTCAATGGTTTCTGCTTCGGCAGCGAATTCTTCATCATTCCAAAGGTTGACAATCTTCTTGCCTTTTAAATCGAATGGCAGGGAGTAAGTAGTTGCCTCAGCCTTGCAATTCAGAAGGATGAAGATTGTATCTTCTCCATTTGATTTAGTGAAAGCGAGGCAGCCATCTTGAGGTTCGGCCGGTAAGAAAGAGAGATTCCCTTCATTAGCTAGTAAAGGATAGGTGCGGCGGAGCTCGATGTGCTTTTGAACATGACGAAAGAGCTCTTCGTTATGTTTCTCTCGTTCCCAAGGGAAGCATTTTCGACAGCCTGGGTCCTGTTCGCCAGTCATGCCGATTTCATCTCCATAATAGATACAAGGTGTTCCGGTAAATGACAGCATGAAGCTGTATATTTGTTTCAGCCTGCGAATATCCTCTCCACACTCTGTCAATATCCTCGGGGTATCATGACTCCCCACTAAATTAAAATTAACTTCATTAACGTTCTTTGGATACATGTTGGTGACGCTTGTTAAATTTTCAACAAATTGGGACGGAGAGATGGATTGTTTAGCGAACAGGTTAATCATGTTCGTCGTAAACGGATAATTCATGACGGCATCAAACTGATCCCCGCGAAGCCAAGGCATGGAATCGTGCCAAATTTCCCCCAGGATATACAAATCAGGTTTTATTGATTTGACTTCTCTTCTGAAGTCCCTCCAGAACTGGTGGTCCACCTCATTTGCAACATCAAGGCGCCAGCCGTCAATATCGAACTCCTTCACCCAGTAGCGTCCGACTTCAAGTAAATAATCGCGCACTTCTCTGTTTTCGGTGTTTAATTTAGGCATTGAAGCCTCAAAAGCAAACGTGTCATAATTCGGCGGTGTGCTCTCGGTATTCAATGGAAATTCCTTCACGTGAAACCAGTCGCGGTAAGGCGATTTATCACCATTCTTGAGAACATCCTGAAAGTGTGAGAAATAAAAGCCGCTGTGATTGAAAACGGCATCCAGCATGACTTTTATTCCGTTTTCATGGCATGTACGCACTAATTCCTTCAATGTTTCTTTTGTACCGAACTGCGGATCGATTTCAAAATAGTCGATTGTATCATATTTGTGATTGGAATGAGCCTTGAAGATCGGAGTGAAATAAATTCCTGAGATCCCTAATTCTTTGAGGTAAGAAATGTTTTCGATCACCCCTTCGAGATCACCACCGAAGAAATTTTCTCTTGAAGGTTCAGCGCTTCCCCATTCAAGTGTTCCATCCGGATCGTTCTGTCTATTGCCATTTGCGAACCGTTCAGGAAAGATTTGATACCAGACCGTGTCCTTTACCCACGAAGGAGCCTGGAAGACATCAGTAGAATGTAAGAATGGAAAACAAAAATAATCCCCAATGTCCGATGAAGGATCAATGGAAAAACCTTTTTCTCCATAAAAGATTTCCTCATTCCCATCATTAAGGACAAAACCGTAACGGAGGCGTCTGAAAGGAGGTTTCAATGAAGCGAACCAGTAATCAAATAGTTGATCGCTGCCTGTCAGGGCCATTTCTTTTTTATCATAAACCCACTCCCCGTTTTCCCAATGATACGGATCACCATGGAGGAGAACTGCGGTTTTTATATCATTTTTCTTCGTTCTGATTCTGATATGGAGCTCTTCATTAGTGCAAGCGTATGCATAATTATCTTTTGGTCGATGATAAATCGCTTCTAATAACATCCATGTATCCTCCTTTTTGCATTTTCATTTAAAGAGTAGTCTACTCTCATAGTGTTGTCAATAAAACATATCATCAATGTGGAAGCGTTTTAGTATTTTTCTATAAAACATAAAAATATTAAAAAAACTATTGCTTAATCACAGTTAATTTGTATAATAGGAAATAGGTTGTGCAATCGCTTTCACACATAATTGTAAGCGGTGTCTATTGCACCGGAATCTAGTTATATGTGCAAACGGTTGTACAATCGGGGAAATATTATTTTACCTATACTTAGGAGGGGTCAAGATGAAGAAAGCATTATCATTATTAATGGTAGTTATGCTTGTTTTAGGGGCGTTGGCTGCTTGTGGTCCTAACCGCGAAGAACAGTCTTCAGGAAACAAAGACAGCGAGAAAAAAGCTGACGATGCAAACAAGCCTGAAAAGCTGGTTATCTGGGAAGATCAAGAGAAAACTGGATGGCTGGATGAAGTAGGTGCCAAGTTTACAGAGGAAACTGGTATCGAAATAGAAGTGAAAGAAGTAGAAATGGCTACTAAAATGAAAGAACAATTACGTCTGGATGGTCCAGCAGGTACAGGTCCTGACGTATTGACTCTACCACACGATCAAATTGGTGAACTTGCTCTTGCAGGTCACATTGCACCATTAGAGGTTGATGGAGAAATTGAAGACCGCTTCACTGAATCTTCAATGACAGCTCAAAGCTATGATGGAAAACTTTATGGTCTTCCAAAATCTTCTGAAACACCGGTATTTGTTTATAACAAAGAATTAATGGAAGAAGCACCAAAAACAATGGATGAAGTATATACATTCGCTAAAGATTTCACTAAAGGTGGAAACTACGGCTTCTTAGCGCTATGGGATAACTTCTACTTCGCTCATGCTCCAATCGGTGGATTCGGCGGATATGTATTTGCTGAAAATGATGGAGCGTTAGATTCAAAAGACCTTGGCTTGAACAATGAAGGTGCTGTAGAAGGTACTGAATATATTCAAAAATGGTACTCAGAAGGTTTATTCCCTAAAGGTATCATTGGAGAAAATGGCGGTTCTGCAATGGATGGTTTATTCGGTGAAGGGAAAGTTGCTTCCGTTATGAATGGACCATGGTCTTTCCAAGGCTACAAAGATGCTGGAATCGACATCGGTATTGCTGCTATGCCTAAACTTCCAAACGGAGAGCCAATGAAAACATTCATGGGTGTTAAAGGATGGCATGTATCCGGATACTCTGAAAATAAAGAATGGGCTCAAAAATTCATCGAGTTCATCACTCAAGACGAGTATGCTAAATTACGTTTCGAACAAACACAAGAAGTTCCAACGAACCAAGGGTTGATCGACGACCCTGCGATTGCTGAAAACCCAGGTGCCAAAGCGGTTGCTGAACAGTCTCAATATGCAGTTCCAATGCCTAACATTCCAGAAATGGGAGAGGTATGGGGACCAATGGCTGATTCACTTCAAACGGTTGTAACTGGTAAGCAAGAGCCTAAAGCAGCTCTTGACGCAGCTGTGAAGCAAATCCAGCAAAACATCGAAGCGAATCATTCTAATTAATCAAGACCATAGCGGTACCTTCTCCTAGTGGAGAGGTACTGCTATCCTTTTAAAGACCCATTCAAGGGCTTTAAGAAGAAGAAATACGT
Source organism: Rossellomorea sp. NS-SX7 (assembly GCF_052828565.1). Taxonomy (NCBI): domain Bacteria; kingdom Bacillati; phylum Bacillota; class Bacilli; order Caryophanales; family Bacillaceae; genus Rossellomorea; species Rossellomorea sp. NS-SX7. The sequence continues at coordinate 1,099,203 of NZ_CM128249.1, forward strand.
TTCTGCCTCTTAAAGCTCTTGAAGCTTAAGCAAATACGTTGAAGTATAGAAAGGGGACTATAGGATGGAGCGACAATCCTATCAATCAAAACATAGAAAAACAGCGCTGGCCCTTTCCATCATCCCGGGACTCGGTCAGTTGTATCATAAACAATATGTAAAAGGCGGATTTTTCCTGATCATGACAGCCGCTTTTATCCTGGTATTCAGAGATTTGATCAGTTACGGTCTGTGGGGGATCACAACACTTGGTACGGACGTATCCTACGGAGATCACTCCATCTTTTTGATGGTGTATGGAATTCTTGCAATCATCGTTTTATTATTCGGAATCGGTTTTTATCTATTTAATCTGCGCGATGCATATGTAAATGGAGAGAAAAGAGATAGAGGGGAACAGCTTAGTACGATCAGAGAGCAATATAGAAACTTGGTAGATAACGGGTTCCCTTATCTTATCATGTCACCAGGTTTCCTGCTGCTGGTGTTCGTAGTCATCTTCCCGATTATCTTCGTTGTCCTTCTGGCATTCACAAACTATGACCTGTATCATTCTCCGCCGGCAAAGCTGGTAGACTGGGTCGGGATTCAGAACTTTGTTGATATCTTCAAGATTGATATTTGGAGAGAAACATTCATCACTGTTCTAGCATGGACGCTTGTGTGGACATTTGGAGCGACGACACTTCAGGTATCGCTTGGTATTTTCCTTGCAATCCTTGTGAATCAAAAAGACTTGAAAGGGAAAGCGATCATTCGTACAGTATTCATTTTACCATGGGCGATTCCGGCGTTCGTTTCCATTCTTGTTTTTGCAGGTATGTTTAATGAATCGTTCGGGACAATCAACCGGGACATTCTCGCTTTTCTGGGAATTGGTGAAATCCCGTGGATGACAGAGCCGATGTTCACAAGGCTGGCTTTGATCTTCATTCAAACATGGTTAGGGTTCCCGTTCATTTTTGCCATGACCACTGGCGTACTTCAATCAATTCCTGATGAATTGTATGAGGCTGCGACGGTTGACGGAGCGTCGATATTCCAGAAGTTCAAGAATATCACTCTGCCGCTTGTATTATTTGCGACGGCACCGATCATCATCACACAATATACATTCAACTTTAACAACTTTAACGTGATTTATTTATTCAATGGCGGGGGACCGGCTTTAACAGGACAGAACGCAGGTGGAACAGACATCCTGATTTCATGGATTTACAGCCTGACTATGACGTCCGCTCAATACTCCAAAGCAGCCGCCATTACATTACTGCTATCCGTAATCGTCATCACTGTAGCGATCTGGCAGTTTAAACGCACGAAATCATTCCAAGAAGAGGATATGATGTAAAGATGAATATGAAAAGACAGAAACTTATACGTTTAACATTTTCTTATCTGGCCATTGGTATTATGTTTGCGATCATCCTTTACCCTGTAGCCTGGATCATCGGTTCTTCCTTTAATCCAGGGCAGAGTTTATCAGGATCATCAATCATTCCGAAAAATGCGACGCTTGCTCATTATAAGGAATTATTTGATCTTGAACGTAGCAATTATCTGATCTGGTACTGGAATTCATTAAAAGTAAGTTTATCAACGATGGCACTTACGGTACTCCTGGTAAGCTTGACGGCTTATTCCTTCTCCCGTTATCGTTTTGCGGGACGGAAAAATGGGTTAATGACATTCCTGATTCTGCAAATGATTCCTAACTTCGCTGCATTGATTGCCATTTTCGTCCTGGCGTTGTTAACGGATCTATTGGATACTCATATCGGGTTGATCCTTGTATATGTTGGCGGGCAGATACCGATGAACACTTGGCTGATGAAAGGTTATTTGGATACAATTCCAAAAGAGCTGGATGAATCAGCAAAAATGGACGGTGCAGGACACCTCAGGATCTTTTTCCAAATCGTCATGCCACTTGCCAAGCCAATCATTGCGGTTGTCGCTTTGTTCTCATTCATTGCACCATTTGCAGACTTCATACTCGCAAGTATCCTGCTTCGCTCTGAAAAAATGTACACGCTGCCGGTTGCTCTCTATGATATGGTTGCAAAGCAATTCGGTGCCGAATTTACAACGTTTGCAGCAGGTTCTGTGTTGATTGCTGTTCCAATCGCATTTTTATTCCTGTTCTTCCAGAAATACTTCGTTTCAGGATTGACGGCAGGGGGTACAAAAGGATAATCTTATAGGCGTTACTAACTATTGAGGAGGAGCGGAGATGAAAAGAAGAGTACTATCTCTCATTTTAGTCCCGTTTCTTCTTTTTTACGCCCTTCCGGTAGGTGCAGTTGAAAAAGAAGAACGAAAGTGGCAGGATGAAACAATTTATTTCCTAATGGTAGATCGCTTTAACAATGGTGATCCAACAAATGATAAAGAAGTGGACACGAAAGATCCAAAGGCTTACCAGGGCGGTGATTTTCAAGGGATTATCGATCGTTTGGATTATATCAAGGATATGGGATTCACTTCCATATGGCTGACGCCGGTCTTTGACAACCAGCCAAAAGGATATCACGGATATTGGATCACGGACTTTTATAAGACTGACGAGCATTTCGGTTCGATGGAAACGTTTAAAAAGCTTGTGGATGAAGCGCATAAACGAGATTTGAAGGTCGTACTTGATTTTGTCGTCAACCATGTGGGGCCCGAGCATCCCTGGGTTGATGACCCTGCTAAAGAGAGCTGGTTCCATGAGAAACAGCCTATGAACTTCTCTGACAAAGAAAGTCTTCAAAATGCATGGCTATATGATCTTCCAGATCTAAACACAGAGAATCCCGAAGTAAGGGAGTATCTCTTTGATGCAGCTAAATGGTGGATTAAGGAAACTGATGTGGACGGGTATCGTTTGGACACAGTGCGCCATGTCCCTCAAGATTTTTGGAGTGAATTCAGTAAAGAAGTGAAATCAGTGAAAGACGACTTTTATCTTCTTGGTGAAGTATTTGATCGTGACCCACAGAAGATAGCGGAATATAACGACGTTGGAATCGATGGATTCGTTAATTTTCCTCAAGCTGAAGAATTACGTTCAGTGTTTAACAAACCAGATACTTCAATGGACAGACTGTTTAATTTCTGGAAGTATAATGAAACATTCTATGAAGATCCCTATCTAATGGGTACGTTTATAGATAACCATGATATGGAACGTTTTACGCGTTTATTGGTACAGGAAAATGTTTTCCCAGGCACGCGTTGGAAGCTTGCCTTAACGTATATGTACACGACTCCCGGAATACCGATTGTTTATTACGGGTCTGAGATTGCCGTAGATGGAGGGGAAGATCCGGATAACCGGCGGCTGATGAATTTCAGGGCTGATAAAGAACTGATCGATTACATTACAACACTCGGTAAGGTTCGTCAAGATTACCCTGCTTTGACAAGAGGTACGATTGAACCGTTGTATGAAAAAGAAGGAATGGGTGTTTACAAACGCACATACAAAGATCAAACGTTGGTAGTAGCGATCAATAATTCAAGTGAAACACAAATCGCTGAACTTGAAGAAGAAGATCTTGCTGAAAACAATGAACTTAAAGGGTTACTTTCGGATGACCTGGTGAGAGTTGATGAAAGCGGAACGTATAAGATCGCGCTGGATCGTGAAGAGGCGGAAATCTATTTGCTTAAAGCCAAAAGCGGACTGAATATTCCATACCTATCGGCACTGGCAGCGGTCTATGTATTGTTTTTATTATTTATTTACCTCGTATGGAAACGTGGAAGAAAAAAAGGAAACTCTTAAACAAATGGGCTCTTTTTTGAGCCTTTTATCAGATATTTAACTGTAACTATATTTATAAAGTTGGAAGCGCTTCAATCCTGGTTGGAGCTTGAAAAGAGCAGGTTTTCAGACTTATTCGATATGTTTCATAACGGACGAAAAGAAATTGTCTCATAGAATTCAGCAAATCATTTTTAACAGAAGGGGGGAGAACCGATGGCTGTTACGATAAAAGATGTTGCGAAACTCGCAAACGTCGCACCATCTACCGTTTCACGCGTAATCGCAAACAACCCGAGAATCAGTGAAAAAACAAAACAAAAAGTCAGGGAAGCGATGGATCACTTAGGGTATCATCCCAATTTCATCGCACGAAGCCTGGCAAATCAGTCAACCAGAGTATTAGGCCTTGTATTGCCCGGCTCAGCAAGCACCTTCTCGCAAAACCCTTTCTTCCCTACAGTCTTGAGAGGGTTGAGTGAAGGGGCTCATGAGAAGCAATATGCACTTCAAATGACGACTGGGCAATCTGATGAGGAAATTTACGAAGGTGTCGTTCAAATGGTTCAAGGAGGACGAGTGGACGGAATCATCCTGCTTTATTCAAAAGTCGAAGATAAAGTAATGAACTATTTAAAAGAACGTAACTTCCCTTTTGTCATGATAGGGAAACCTTATAAATACTGCGAAGAAATCACTCATGTGGATAACGATAATTTCAGGGCTGCCAGGGAAGTAACAGATTACCTGCTCGAACTCGGGCATGACTGTATCGGTTTCATCGGAGGGGATCTGAATCTTGTTGTTACAGTCGAGCGTTTATTGGGCTACGAGAAATCGCTTAGAGAAGCAGGTCTTGACTTGAAAGACGAATACATCATACACGAAGAGTTTCTCCGGGAAGGTGGAAGGGAAGCGATCAATGAATTGATGCAGCTTGAACACCCTCCGACAGCGCTGGTCGTAGCGGATGATTTGATGGCTTTAGGAGTATTGAATACGCTGGATGAAATGAATATATCTGTACCTGATGATATCTCCATCATCAGCTTCAATAACGTTCTGCTTGCAGAAATGTCCCGCCCTCCATTGACTTCGGTGGATATTAATATATTCAACCTTGGGAATGAAGCGGCTAAAAGCCTGATTCAAAAGGTGGAAAACCCAAAGGACCCAATCAAACGAATCATTATCCCCCATGAGATCGTGAAGCGGGCTTCGTGCAGCAAGAGAGAGAGCTAACATAAAGGAGAGACCAAGGCTTAACGTTATGCCCCGGTCTCTTTTTTTTGCTCGTAATCCACACTGCAGGCTATATTAATTATCGAGCGTCAAACTATCAAAATCAACCGTTCACTACCGCACCGCCATTCACATGGATCATCTGCCCGGACACATAGGTTGAATCATCGCTTGCCAGATATACATAAGCAGGAGCTAATTCAAAAGGCTGTCCCGCTCTTCCCATTGGAGTATTGGCACCGAACTGGGATACTTTTTCTGCACTGAAGGTCGATGGGATGAGTGGTGTCCATATCGGCCCCGGTGCAACGCCATTGACCCGTATACCTTTAGAGGCGATGTTTTCTGCCAAAGAGCGGGTAAAGCTGACGATCGCCCCTTTAGTCGATGAGTAATCGATAAGATCTTTATTTCCTTTGTAAGCTGTAATCGAAGCCGTATTAATAATCGAAGCTCCTTTTTTTAAGTGAGGCAGGGCAGCCCTGGTCAAATAGAACATTGAAAAGACATTCGTTCTGAAGGTGCGCTCCAGTTGTTCATTGCTGATGTTTTCAAGGCCATCCTGCGGATGCTGTTCTGCTGCATTATTTACGAGGATGTCCAATTTTCCAAACTGTGATATCACTTTTTTGATGATGTCTTCACAGAATGTTGCGCTGCCGATATCGCCTGAAAGAAGCATGCACTGAACACCTTCTGCTTCAACAAGTTCTTTTGTTTTGTTTGCATCCTCATGCTCATCTAAATAAGAAATGGCCACATGGGCACCCTCACGTGCGAAATACCATGCGACAGAACGGCCGATTCCGCTGTCGCCTCCTGTAATGAGGGCAACTTTTCCATCCAATTTACCGCTTCCTTTGTAATTTTGATCGGTGTGGATCGGCTGAGGATTCATTTCATCTATCGTACCTGGCTGATGGTCCTGATGCTGAGGGGGAAATGTTTGTTTTCCATTTTGCTGCTGTGACAAACTAAAACACTCCTTTTAATGAAAATGGATGGTCAATTATTTACACCTTATTCTCTGATTAGTGTTTACCCGATGGATACAATTATTAACATCATTAACCGATTTTTATCATAAATGAATAATCCTGCTCAAAAAAAGAACAGACCCAATAGGAGTCTGCCTCTCATATGATCATGAACCCATCATCTTCTCTGCCTTATAGCCGATCATATTTAATAAGCCTTTTGGGGATGAGAAGGGAGGGGCATAACAGGTTTCAATCTCCTGGAGCTGTACGACAGTCAGACCGCCGGTAATGGCGGTGGAGAGTACATCCAGTTGTTTATCGACCCCTTCGCCTCCGACGACATTCCCTCCAAAGATTTTCCCGGAGTCAGGACAGAAATGGACCCTTACATACACATCCTTGCTGTCCGGATAATATCCTGCATGAGATTTGCCTTCGTGGGTGGCCGTCATGTACTTCGTTTTGCGTTTGGAAAGTTCTTTTTCACCTAATCCTGTCGAGGCAATGGTCAAATCAAACACTTTCGCGATTGCACTTCCCAGCATGCCTTTAAAAGGCACAGGACGCCCAGTGACGTGTTTTGCAATGATATAGGACTGGCGATGTGCCGGCCAGGCAAGCGGGACTTGTTTCGGGCTGCCGTCAATCAAGTCGAATGACTCGACTGCATCACCCACAGCGTAGATAGAAGGGTCATCTGTCTGCATGAACTCGTTTACCTTTATCCCTCCGGATTCACCCACAGTCAAATCAGCCTGAATGGCGAGTTTATTATTTGGTTTGATGCCGACTGATAAAAGAAGGAAGTCAGTTTCGATGGATTCTCCGTCATCCAGCTGGATTTCCGTTTCTGAAATGATCTTGTGAAGTCCGTTTTGCAAATACACTTTTACGCCTTTTTCCTTCAGGTGTTGTTGAACCTTTAATGCGGTTTCTTCATCTATGACACTGAGAACATGATTGGAGCGTTCTACGATACATGTATCTATTCCGAGGTGTGTCAGATTCTCTGCCATTTCCACACCGATAAATCCACCCCCGATGATTGCACCGGCAGAAGGTTTCTTCGTTTCCAGATAGTTTTTTAAATTATCCATATCTTCAACGGTCCTAAGAGGGAATGAAGGAATTCGATCAAGTCCACTGATATCCGGAATGAATGGTGAAGCGCCAGTCGCTATGATCAGGGCGTCATAGCTTTCTTGATATTCCTCGTTGTTTAAAAGGTCTTTGATACGAATGGATTTCTTCTCTCGATCAATCTCTACGGCTTCATGCTGCATCCTGACATCAATATTTTTTTTAGCCTGCAGTTTTTCAGGGGTATAGGCAAATAAATCTTCCCGTTCTTTAATCACATCCCCGAGATAATATGGCATTCCACATGCACCGTAAGAAAGGTAAGAAGTCCTCTCAAGCAGGATGATTTCCGATTTGTCGTCTAATTTTCTTAGCTGAGATGCCGTTGTGGCACCACCGCCAACAGCACCTATCACGATAATTTTTTTTCTCATTTTTCTCCTCCGTAAACGTATCTTATATTGTTATTTAATGGGTAGATGGGATAAAAAAAGTCTAATGAGTATATTGTACCCATTAGACTATGTAAGATAACAAATCAGCGGAAGTTTACAAATTGAACATCGATGGATAAATCCGCTTCCCTTACGGCTGAAATGATTTTTTGAAGGTCATCCTTGCTTTTTCCTGTCACGCGTACCTGGTCATCCTGTACCTGGCTTTTCACTTTCACACTTGAATTTTTGATGATTATATTGATCTTTTTCGCATTTTCTTTATCGATTCCCTGCACCAGCTTTGCGCGCTGCCGGACCGTTCCGCCCGAAGCGCCTTCAAGCTTGCTGTAATCAAGGTTTTTGACAGGCACACTGCGTTTGATCAATTTACTTAATAACACATCTTTTAGTTGATTCATCTTGAATTCATCATCCGAGATCAACACGATTTCTTCTCCATCCAGTTTGATATCACTCTTGCTTCCCTTGAAATCATAACGATTTTGAATTTCTTTAAGGGCGATTTGAATGGCATTGCTTACTTCAGACATTTCCACCTTTGAAACGATATCAAATGAGCTTTCTTTTGCCATGAGAGGTTCCCTCCAATTACTATATTCTTCTATTATTATAGACAAGTGTCCTTGGGATGCACAACTATGAGGAATGTTGAACTAAAAGAAGAAACCACCTGGAGCTCCAGATGGTTTCTCTTTTAACATGAATTTAGGCCGAGAAGGTCAGATATGATCCGTCTTTTTGGAATATTGATTCTTTCCGGCTTGACGGTTCAGTTCTTTCATTTTGTTTTTTTCTTCATGCAGTGCCTGGTTGTCTTTTGCTTTTTTATCATTATCAGAAGTGTGAGGCATTGTTCGAACTCCCTTCAATATATAGAGTGCTTCTCAAATAGTATGACAAATTGAAGGGAGGTTTATGAGTGTCAACGAAGGAAAAATACTGCCAATGTACCTGTTCCTGTATGAGAACCGACAGCGCATCCAATAATATTGATGTATACATCTTTTGGGGAGAACTTTTCTTCTATCATCTTTTTCATTTCCAGGGCAAGCTCTTCATCATCACCATGACTTATCGCGATTGTCTGCTGTGAAAGATTTGAACCGCGTTCTTCCATCAGTTCAAGGATTCTCTTCAGGAGCTTCTTTTTGCCGCGGTGTTTCTCGATTGGGACTAGCTTTCCGTCCTCGACATGAAGAAGAGGTTTGATATTGAGCAATCCTCCTAAAAATGCAGATGCTTTTGAAACACGTCCGCCTTTGGCAAGATAATCAAGGTCTTCAACGGTAAAGAGATGTTCCACATGTTCAGCATGATAGGTGATGGCATCAATGATTTCTTCATGGGAACCGCCATCCAGGAGGGTCTTTAATGCATGTTGCACAACAAGGCCATAGCCGAGTGATGCACACTTGGAATCAATGATGGTAAGGTCTAGCCCTGGATAATCTTCTTTAACCTGATCGCGGATCATTACCGCTGTTTGATAGGTTCCTGAAAGTTGAGAAGAGAAGGCGACATAGATACCTTTCTCATCCTTTTCGGCAAGCTCGGTAAATTTCTTCAGGAACGTTTCCGGGGATACTTGAGATGTTTTCGGCATATGCCCTTCACGGATTTTGTCAAATACGGCTTTCGGTTCGATACTGATGAGGTCTTCGTAGTCCTGTCCTTCAATATGTACTTTAAGTGGGAAAAATTCTATGTTGTCCTGATCGAAAAATTCTTTTGGCAGATCGCTTGCACTATCAGCAAATAATTTTACTGTCATTATTCTCATCCTTTTATCTTTACTTATAGCTTTAGTCTAGCTATTTTTCAGTAAAATGACAATCTATTCCTGTGTTAATTTATTCGGTTTATCATATTTCTGCATTGATTAAGAACGACTGTAATCACCGCTGCCCCATTCCGTGCAAGACTTCGCTTACCGCGGGTGACCCGTGTGAGCCTCCTGATCAAGGGGTGAAACTGTCCAGCTCCAGGGCTTAGAAGCACATGTCATAAGCCAAACCGACCAAGAAGGCAAAGAACGCCTTCATGGCCGATTCGTCTTATGCCATACGCTTCTGGGCAAAGCCCCTCCGCTTTTCGGATAGGAGTCTACGTCTTGCACTCCAATCAACCGCTGGATAGTTCTTGATATAATAATTTTGAAAAATATGCAGCTTTAATAAACTTACAAATATTTTGTTACTGTAAGATTATTTTTTTATAAAAATTCATTCAATCAGGTGAACTGCTGCAGGAGTTTAGGTATGATATTTTGTGGAACATATTTAGTAGTACATAACAACAGGAGGTTTGTGCATGAACAGGGATAACGTTCATTTAGAAGCAAAGAAGTTTGTGGTCGTTCTCATCGGGGCGGTTTTGGGTGCGATTGCCATGAACTTTTTCTTGATACCCGCTAATGTCTACGCAAGTGGATTTACCGGAATGGCACAATTATTATCAAGTATCATTAAAGAATTTACTCAGTTTAATGTATCCACCGGTATTTTATTATTCATCTTAAATATACCTGTAACCATAATCGGTTGGTTTAAGGTTGGAAAGTCTTTTACTGTTTACAGCTTTATCTCAGTATTCCTGACTTCTTTCTTCTTAGAAATCATCCCGGTCATTCATTTATCACCGGATATCTTGTTGAATGCGGTCTTTGGCGGTGTCATTGCCGCGGTGGGCGTGGGCCTGACCTTGAAGTGGGGTGCGTCTACCGGTGGGATGGATATCATTGCGATGATCCTTTCCCGGATGAAAGATAGGCCAGTTGGGTCGTATTTCTTTTTAATGAATGCAGTCATCATCATATCGGCAGGTTTCTTATATGGATGGGAAAAAGCATTGTATACACTCGTTACACTATATGCCTCAACCCGTGTCATTGATGCCATCCATACACGACACGAGAAATTGACGGCAATGATCATTACGAAGAAGTCACAAGAGCTTCGCGAAGCGATTCACTCAAAGCTGATGAGAGGAATCACAACGGTTCCTGCTAAAGGGGCTTTTTCAGGAGAGGCAAAAGAGATGATGATCATCGTCATATCACGCTATGAGCTTTATGAACTGGAACATACAATTAAAGAGGTCGACCCCAATGCCTTTACCAATATCGTTCAAACGACAGGCATCTTCGGTTTCTTTAGAAGAGATTAAAAATGTTGATGGAGTAAAAATACTGAAAAAAGGTTGACCTTTCTGATGGAAGGTCAACCTTTTTGCTCGTTTATTGGAGAGTATTCAACTCATCTTGAAGGGCGCGTAATTGGTGTTGTTCCTCTACATTGCAATTTGCATATGCAGAAGATAAGGCATTTTTTGCTTTGCTTACAGATGCTTCGGTATTTCCACCCTGTGCTGCGGCCTGTTTCGCAGAATTGACGGCTTGCCGCGCCTGCCGGAATAAAGGGTTGCTCATGTTAAATCCCTCCTAAAGAGGAGTCTTCCACTTTAGATGACAGCTTGTTTGCCTCTGCCTCGGCATAGGTTAAATGATACGGAATACGTTCATCATGTTTTGCTACAGCAACTTTACCTTGTTGTACAAATCGTTTCGATTTATTTCTACCCACTGCAACCACCCCTTTTACAAGCTTTGAACACGAATGTGTTCTCTTGTAGTATGGCTTAAATCAGAAGTGTTTACAGTAAAAAAAATTCCCACTCCTGCCATTAAAGATTGAAGCGATTTTGCAGGTATCTTCCTATCCCGTCTTCTTCATTTGTCAACGTAATTTCATTTGCGATTTCTTTTACTTTATCTATGGCATTCCCCATTGCAACGCCTGTGCCTGCATATTGAAGCATTTCAAAGTCGTTGTCTTCGTCCCCGAAAGCTATGATGCGCTCCTGGGGTATTTGTAAGGATGAAGCGACTTTCTCTATTCCGACAGCTTTGTTTAACCCTGATTTAACGATTTCGATGACATGCCATGGAGCAGCCCATCTGCGGTGATCGATCACTTCTGCATGGACTTCATCAAGGTGAGCACGGATATCTTTCACATCATCTTCTTCCGCATGAATCAGCATGGAAGTGGGATGCTCTGAGAGGACTTCTCGGATATCACCGGTTGAGATCGATGGGTTACCCATCATGAAGACATCAATGAGCTTTTCATCATGATAGTGAAGGTACACATCATCCTTTACTTCAGCGATGATGTTTCGAAACGGAAAGTCATGGCAGGCTTCAATGATCTGCTTTGACACTTGTAAATCCATAGGGGTGTGATATGTCCCCCAGTTCTCGTCTGTCGGATGATGGACAAAAGCACCATTGAAGTTGACGATTGGCGTACGTAATTGTAACTGCTTATAATAAATTTCACTGGCACGATAAGGACGTCCGGTGGCGATCATTACTTCGTGGCCTTGCTTTCTTGCCTGAGTCAAAGTATGAAGGGTTTTTGAGGAAATCTTCTTTTCGTCTGTCAGTAAAGTACCATCCAAGTCCAGGACTATTAAGTGCTTTTCGTTTGAATTCATATCGTATTTCTCCAATTCTTTGTAGTGTAGTGAAACGGATCAAGTGTGTTAATATGTAGTGAACAGCAAACCATCACTGTAAGAATAGTGTATAAGGGGTCGTGAAAGCTGTCCATATCATGAAATTGAATTTAATGATATTTTTACAAAAGTCGATTTTAAATATTATACATGCTGTAAAAACTAGGATATCATATTACTGTTATCAGCGTACAGGAGGGAGCAAGTTACCATGATCGTAGTCGAGAAATCGAACATAGAAGACATTCCTTATCTTCACCTTGTAAAAGAAGAAGAAAAAAGCCAGGCTTTGCCAATTTGTTTTTTTATACATGGATTCACCAGTGCGAAAGAGCATAATCTTCATTATGCCTATTATTTGGCTGAAAAAGGCTTTCGGGTCGTACTCCCTGATTGTCTCGAACATGGTGAAAGAGCGACTGGAAAATCGGAAGAGGAACTGGGCAGCGTTTTCTGGAAGATTGTATTGAATAGCATTCATGAACTTTCCATCCTGAAAGGGCATTTCGAGAAAAAAGGCCTGCTGATGGAAAATGGAGTAGGAGTAGCAGGTACGTCAATGGGGGGGATTGTCACCCTTGGAGCTTTGACACAATATGATTGGATTTCATCAGCTGTATCACTGATGGGCAACCCTTCTTATGTGAAGTTTGCAAAAGCACAGTTGGCACATCTGAAATCCGCTGGCTATCAGCTGCCATTCAGTGAAGAAGAAGTGAAGGCAATCCTTAACGAGTTATCCCACTACGATTTAAGCTTGCAGCCGGAAAAGCTGAAAGGACGTCCGCTCATGTTCTGGCATGGGAAAAGAGACAAGGTCGTTCCATTTCACCTGACAGAAGAATTTTACAAAAGTATCCTCCCTGCGTATGAAGGGAATGAAGAAAACATCTTATTTGTCGCTGATGATAAAGCAGACCATAAGGTTTCTAGAGATGGTGTCATAAAGCTTGTGGAATGGTTCGAGAAGCATCTTTCGGCTTAACCTTTTGTCTTCAATGGCCTTCTTTGATAAGATAATGACAAGGTGAAATAAGAAAAGGAGAGTGTAACAATGGATCAGGATCTTAAAGATAATTTGATGGGAGCACTTGAACAGGTAGTGGACCCAGAATTAGGAATAGACATCGTGAATTTAGGATTGGTATATGACGTAGAGCTTGACGAAGAAGGTAAAGCGACTGTCACCATGACGCTTACATCTATGGGCTGCCCGCTGGCAGGGACAATCGTCGATCAAGTCAAGGCCGCGTTAAGTGACATCCCTGAAGTAAAAGAAACAGAAGTGGATATCGTATGGAATCCGCCTTGGAGCAAGGACAAGATGTCACGCTACGCAAAAATTGCACTTGGCATCACATGATCAAAAAAACCCCTTTTCAAATTGAAAAGGGGTTTTTTACATGGAATCAAATAAAAATAACAACCAATATACCGACAATCAAGCAATAAAAAGCGAAATATTTCAGGTTCCCATTGGCCATGATGTTCATGAACCATTTTAAAGAGAAGTATGATGCAATCAATGATCCAGCAAATGCCAGTAGATAAGGCATTGTCATCGATGCTGCCGGCGGGGTTTCAATCAAGTCTTTGATACCGAGAAGCATGACTCCGAAACTGACCGGAATATATAGAAGGAAAGAATAGCGTAATGCTGTCTCTGCTTTCATACCTCGTGCCATGGCTGCAACGATTGTGGCACCGGATCGACTGATTCCCGGAATCAATGCGACTGCCTGAGCGAGACCGATGATGAGGGCATCCTTCACGTTAAGGTCCCCATCGTTTTTTCTGCCGCGAAGATTACGGATAAGCCATAAAGCCGTTCCTGTGATAATAAGTGTAATTCCGATCGTTACGACGTAAGAAAGGTTATCTTCAATAAAATCTCCAAATAAGACGCCGATGACCCCGGCTGGAATCGTACCTATGATCAAATACACAATAAAATGGAAATCGCGCTTGTTCTCAGGTGTTTTTTCTTTGAAATAACCTAATCCATTGACAATAAGACGCCAAATATCTTCACGATACACTAATAATACTGCAAATAAGGAAGCTGTATTCACTAATATTTCAAAGGTCAATCCTGGTTCTTCTATACCCAGGAAGTACTGAGCAAGAACGAGATGACCGCTCGATGATATGGGAATAGGTTCAGTGAAACCCTGGAAAATCCCTAAAAATAAGTATTTCAAAATCAGATAAAAATCCATTGCATTTCCTCCAAGCGTAATTTCTCCACATTTTTTTATTTAACACCAAATAGTGACAGACTGTAAAGACTTTTTCCGAATGTTAACCAAACCGTAATCTAATGTTCAAGAAAGATACCTTCTTCTGGCATGCATGAACATCATCATGAAGAAGAAAATAAAAAAGAAGCCATGCTTCAAACAGAGGAGGTATCACAATGGGACAACCAAGACATTTCAGGGGCGGAGAAAAAGCGCCGAACAATGGGATCTATATTGAAATTGGTGAAACCGGAAGCAACGTAAACAATCCTCAAAAGCTTAAAATGAAAGCGGGAGACCGGTTCCCTGAAAATTCAAACCACAATCGTCACTGGACATACATGAGAAAACCTTAATAATGGAGTTTTTTTGGAACAAGGATGACCGTTTAGGAATTCAGGGAATTGGATTAAAAAATTTCTTGATTGATACGGTCATTCCTTGTTCTTTTTCTTTTTCATTATCATGATAAAGAGATATAATGAAGAAAAGGTCAATAAAGGTCAAGGAGAGGTGTTGAGCACATGAATGTTGATTCCATGACACACAGTATTCAAGAAGGACTTGCCGCTGCAGGCCAGATTGCCAAAGACCATAAGCATACCGATATACGGATACTTCACCTATGGAAGGTTTTTATTCAAAACCAGCATGGACTTCTTACATCCATCTATGAAAAAGCTGGGATAAATACGTCTGATCTCCATGATTTTATTCATCAAAAGCTGAAAGGAATTCCCGCGGTTGAAGGTTCTGGAGTACGGTATGGACAATACTTATCCAATGATGTAAACCGCCTGTTTATCGAAGGAGAAAAGCTCCAAAGACAATGGGGGGATGATTTTTTATCAATCGAACACTTAATCCTTGCTTTATTTCAGCAAACTGATCATCCCGTCAGCAAATATATGAAGGAAAAAGGAATCACAAAAGAGCAGCTGACAACGATCATTACTTCCATAAGAGGGGGAAAAAAGGTGAATACGCAAAATCCAGAAGTTACATACGAAGCACTTGAGAAGTATGGGAGGGATCTCGTAGCTGAAGTCAAATCAGGAAAAATCGATCCTGTCATCGGCAGGGACAGTGAAATCCGTCATGTCATCCGCATCCTTTCGAGAAAAACGAAGAATAACCCAGTACTGATCGGTGAACCGGGAGTGGGGAAAACAGCAATCGTGGAGGGGTTGGCGCAGAGGATCGTAAGAAAGGACGTTCCCGAGGGGCTTAAGGATAAAACCATATTTGAACTTGACATGAGTTCACTCGTTGCAGGGGCAAAGTTTCGCGGGGAATTTGAAGAGAGATTAAAAGCTGTCCTGACAGAAGTGAAAAAAAGCGAAGGGAAAATCCTTTTGTTTATCGATGAACTCCATACGATTGTCGGAGCTGGAAAAACAGAAGGTGCTATGGATGCCGGCAACATACTGAAACCAATGCTTGCCAGGGGTGAACTTCACTGTATCGGTGCCACTACGCTGAATGAATACCGAAAATATATAGAAAAAGATCCGGCGTTGGAGCGCCGCTTTCAACAGGTGTTGGTACAGGAGCCGAACGTGGAAGATACCGTATCGATTCTAAGGGGGTTGAAGGAACGATTTGAAATCCACCATGGTGTCAATATCCACGACCGCGCGATTGTCGCTGCGGCTAGGCTGTCAGATCGGTACATTTCAGATCGTTTTCTGCCGGATAAAGCGATTGATCTGATTGATGAGGCATGCGCAATGATCCGTACAGAAATTGATTCAATGCCTTCCGAGCTGGATGAAGTGACCCGTAAAGTGATGCAGCTTGAAATCGAAGAAGCGGCATTGACGAAAGAAAAAGATGAACAAAGTAAGGAACGTTTGAGCCGGATCATGGAAGATTTAAGTAATCTGAAAGAAAAATCCGGTGCGATGAAGCTCAAGTGGCTAAAAGAGAAAGAAAGCATAGGGGTTGTCCAGGAGAAGCGGGAAGAGTTGGAGAAGCTTAGACGCCAGCTTGATGAAGCGGAAAGCGACTATGACTTAAACAAAGCTGCAGAACTTAGACACGGCAGGATTCCTGCAATGGAGAAAGAACTTCAGTCCCTTGAACAGGAAATGATGAAGGAACAAGAGGGAAGGCTTGTAAGGGAAGAAGTGACGGAAGAAGAAGTGGCAAACATCGTAGCCAGATGGACCGGGATCCCTGTAACCAAGCTGGTCGAGGGTGAAAGGGAAAAACTATTGAAGCTTGATAAGATTTTGCATGAACGTGTCATCGGGCAGGATGAAGCAGTAGATCTTGTCAGCGATGCAGTGATCCGGGCAAGGGCCGGGATCAAGGATCCGAATCGACCAATCGGTTCGTTCATATTCCTTGGCCCCACCGGAGTTGGGAAGACAGAGCTTGCCAAGACGCTTGCCCACACTTTATTTGACAGTGAAGAACAAATGATAAGAATGGATATGTCTGAATATATGGAGAAGCATGCCGTATCAAGACTGGTCGGGGCACCTCCTGGTTACGTCGGCTATGAAGAGGGCGGACAGCTCACAGAAGCCATCAGAAGGAAACCGTATTCCGTGATCCTGCTCGATGAAATCGAAAAGGCTCATCCTGAAGTGTTCAATATATTACTGCAAATGCTCGACGACGGACGCATTACTGATTCGCAAGGGAGAACGGTTGATTGTAAAAACACGGTCATCATCATGACTTCCAACATTGGCTCATCCTATTTACTGGAGAGGAATAAAGATGAAAAAGAAATTGATGATGAAACGAAAGAGCTTGTGATGAAGCAGCTGAGGGGCTCATTCAGACCTGAATTCCTGAACCGAGTGGATGACATCATCCTATTCAAACCGCTCAGTATCGAAAATGTCAAAGGAATCATCGAAAAGCTGCTAACACAATTACAGTCCCGGGTAGAGGAACAGCAAATATCCATAAACCTGTCTGAAAAAGGCAAAGAGTTCATTGCACAAGCCGCTTACGATCCTGTCTATGGAGCACGCCCTTTAAAGAGGTATCTCCAAAGGGAAATCGAAACAAAGCTGGCAAGGGAACTGATTGCAGGAAATATTGGAGCAAATAAAGAAGTGATGATCGATGCCGGGGATGAAGGGCTGTATCTTACAGTAATTGAGTAAACAAGTGTACACATAATAAAAAGCAGCCTGCAACAGGCTGCTTTTTAATGATGATCCTCGACAGGATCGTTTGGAATGATCAATGTAATGACAAAAAGTAAAATTGTAATCGCAATTGATAAGATCAATCCTGTTTCAAAATGAAACGCTAATCCATTCATTGAACTTACAACGTAAGTTAACATCTGTGTTAAAACAAACGCCCAGAAAAATGTCCAGAAAAATCTCACGCCAGTCACCTCGTTCCTCTATTTTATCCATATGTAGATGGGTTACCACCATTTCCAATCTTTTTAATCATACCACACCTATTTTAAATAATAAATGGCGAATATGTGAAAATGTAACCCTTAACATTCGCTCTGCAGAAGGTAATAACTTGTTCATAATTTTACATTAAATAGGCAAACTTCCTTTCAAAAATTCTTTCTGTACATAAACTGTAGTGACTCACTATGTAAAAGGAGAATTTTAATGAATCGGCGATTGTTTCAATTAGATAAAGAGTGGTGCATGATTCATTATCCTGAAAGACCTAATGGATTCGCTGTCATGATCCTTGGTGACCATCACCATTATGTAGACGATAAAACAAGCTTTTGGGAGCAGCATGAAGCCAGGAAAAAGTGGATTAATGATTTAACGGCCAAAGGATACATTGTTTATTACAGCAATCTATATGGAGCCAATTGGGGTAGTGGTCAGGCAGTGGAGTTAGCGGTCAGACTATTTCAATATGTGAAGCGTAAAGAAATCATCAATGGCAAGATTCACATCCTGACAGAAGGGATGGGGGCACTTGTATTCAAAGAGCTCTATTCAAAGATGAAAAACGATATACGGGGAGTGGTGATGCTCACACCGTGTCTCTCCCTATATGAGCTGATCCAGCAGGAAAAAGAACAAAAATTCTTCTATAAAAAGCTTCTGAAAGAATTGGCTGAATCCAGGGGGATAAAGAAAGAAGACTATGAACAGGTTCTGATTCAATCACAATATGATTATGAGGTGTTTAAGGACATCCCTATTCCGCTTTATATTGTTCAATCCTATCATGTTAATCGTTATAAAAATCAATTTCCTCTCATAAAAGATATATATACACGTCGTTTAGGGAGAGGTTTTTCAACCGATCTCTTTTATGTGCTTCCGGAAAAAAGAAATTCACTAGGATTGAAATTTGCCTCTTACTTCTCATTACACGAGAAGGAATTATAGTCTTGATTAGGAGTGAGTGATTTGAATCATGCGATTGTGCTTGCGGCCCAGCAATATTTGGGATTTGAGCTCTGTAATGCCCTGCTGGAAAGAGGATGGACTGTGACAGCCGTTGATGACGATGGGGAAACTAAAGATAAATGGTTGGAAATAGGGAGAAACGCTAACATTCAATACGTTCCTACACATACTTGGGATCGGGAACTGCCGCTTGAATGCAGATTGTTTCTCCCTTATTATGACCAATTGGGCGGGAGTGAGTTTGAATGCATTGCATTGATAGAACAAGATTATCCTCATCGTGAAAACCTGCCCGAAATTGTTCAAATCTTTTCTAATCATTCTGAAAGAAATAAAGGAATGGGACACATTAAGGCTGCATCGAGCACCTTTTACCTGCCTACACTTTATGGTTCGCATCAACCTTCACAATTTCTTTTTTCTCAAATATTGTGTGGGAAGGATGAAGAACCTCAGTATGTAGATGATCCGAGTGGTGCCATCTATGTGAAAGATGCTGCCAATAGCATCATTAAACATTCAGGGGGCAGAGGAACTTACTCATTGAAATCACTCTCGGAAAACAGCTGGAAAGAAGCACTTTCTTATATAACCGATCAAGACATCATCCCTCCCGTACAAGAACGAAACAATGAAGGTGAATCCATCATTGTACATCCTTCTAAATCACATGAAACCATTTTGAGGGAACAGAAACAGAGAATGAACATTCTGTGATGACATGAATAAGAAAAATTTCTCTTTTATATGAATACCGATAAAGGTAAAATAGACATATTGGTGTAATATTTTTCTATTGATTCTTTTTATCGGCGCTGCATGAGCTTTAAAGGAGTTGCTGCACATGAAAAAGAAACTATACTTTCTCATTCTGGCGGTTTTAGCGCTTGGAATAAACGGATGTATGAACGGAAATGCCTCCGGAGAATTAGAAAATGTAGGCTTACTTGTTCCGGAAACAGTAAATGACGGGGTCTGGGGGACGAAAGGGTACAAAGGATTGTTAAAAATCCAATCAAATCACAATGTAGACGTATTTTATAAAGAGAGCATGAACAATGATACATCAATCGAACAGGCAATAAAGGAATATCAAAAAGGCGACGTTAACTTGGTTTTTGGGCATGGCAGTGAATATGCAGAGGTCTTTAATCGTATATCCAATGAATATCCTGATATTCAGTTTGTAAGTTTCAATGGTGATGCTTCTGAAAAGAACACGACCAGCTTGAAGTTCAAAGGGTATTCCATGGGTTTCTTCGGCGGCATGACAGCAGCTCAGCATACCAAAACAGATAAGATCGGCGTGATTGCAGCTTTTGATTGGCAGCCTGAAGTAAAGGGATTTGTCGATGGAGCAAGGTATCAGAATGAGGATATTGAGGTAATTGTTGAATATACCAGGGATTGGGATGACAAACCAAGGGCGTTGGAACGATTGAATGCATTGGTAAATCAGGATGCGGATGTTGTATATCCCGCCGGAGATGGCTATAATGTAGCTGTTATCGAAGAACTAAAAGAGCGGGGGTTGTTTGCGATCGGGTATGTATCCGATCAGTCAGATCTTGGAGAGTCCACGGTCCTCACAAGCACCGTCCAGCATGCTGATAAGCTATATGAAGTAGTGGCGGATAAATTTTCTGAAGGGGAGTTATCATCAGGGGTTCTTGAGTTTGATTTTAAAGATGGTGTTATTTCTATGGGTAAGTTCAGTCCATTGGTCCCCGAGGAATTCCAAACCGCTATCAACAAGCATGTCAGAAACTATATCGAAACAGGGAAATTACCAAACGGGAAGGAAGCAAAGTAATGAATCACGACAAATCGATGGAATTTATGCAAATTGCAATGAAGTACTTACCACAGGCAAAACAGACGCTGGATGAAGCGGGCATTGAATTATCGCCGGAAATGCTTCAGCCATTTATGACTCTTTTCACCCAGGTGATGGGGGAAGCATATGAATTAGGCAAGAAAGATGCCGTACATAACGATTGATCGTTAAAAAGACTGCCCAACAGATGGCAGTCTTTTTTAGTTCCCCTTGTAAATGGTCATTCATTCTGGAAAATGGGGGATTGTAAGAGTATGAACGTATGTTGAGTTTTAGGGGAATCATAAAACCATTGCACAAATAAACGATTTTCGTTAAAATTAGTACCAAGTCATAATAATTGATAATAAACTTATTGTATTGGGAGAACGAAAATATAAGAAAGCAGGGGATGCCAGTATGAATACAGGGATAATCGGAATTGGGCGTTACCTTCCTGAAAAGATTTTAACAAATGCAGATTTAGAGAAAATGGTCGATACTTCTGATGAGTGGATCCGTACACGGACTGGAATTGAAGAAAGACGTGTAGCAGGTGAGCACATTGAAACTTCGGATATGGCTTATGAGGCTGCAAAGAAAGCAATCGCTGATGCGGAGATCACACCTGAAGATATTGATCTGATACTGGTTGCCACTGTTACACCGGACCGGCCTTTTCCTTCGGTAGCCTGCTTGCTGCAGGATAGACTGGGAGCAAAAAGAGCTGCTGCCATGGATATCAGTGCGGCATGTGCAGGGTTCATGTATGGTATGATTACTGCAAAACAATTCATCGACAATGGTGTTTATAAAAATGTTCTGATCGTTGGAGTAGAGAAGCTCTCGAAGATAACGGATTGGGATGATCGAAATACAGCTGTTCTATTTGGAGACGCGGCAGGTGCTGCAGTCCTTGGACCTGTATCTGATGGAAAAGGGATTCTTGCATTCGAACTTGGGTCGGACGGTTCGGGAGCAAAACATTTGTACCAAGAAGAAAACATCGTGATGAACGGAAGGGAAGTATTCAAGTTTGCCGTCCGTCAAATGGGTGAATCAAGTGTGAATGTTATCGAAAAAGCCGGATTGAAAAAAGAGGATGTAGACTTCCTTATTCCTCATCAGGCCAATATTAGAATCATGGAAGCTGCCAGACAGCGTTTGGATCTTCCGGTTGAAAAGATGTCAAAAACAGTTAATAAATACGGCAATACTTCAGCAGCTTCCATTCCAGTATCACTGGTAGAAGATCTGCAGGAGGGAAGAGTAAAAGAAGATGATGTCGTTGTCATGGTAGGCTTCGGCGGCGGCCTGACGTGGGGCGCAATCGTGATGCGTTGGGGTAAATAAAGTGTAACTCTTCTACAATTTGTTTAAAAGGAGATGGATCGAATGAACAATAAACGTGTTGTTATAACTGGCTTAGGAGCTGTGACTCCATTAGGGAATAATGTAGAAACAACCTGGAACGGCATTTTGGAAGGGAAAACGGGGATTGGCCCATTAACGAGGCTTAATGCTGATGAGTATCCTGCGAAAGTGGCGGCTGAGTTAAAAGATTTTGATATAGAAGAATACGTCGAGCGTAAAGAAGCAAGAAAGATGGACCGCTTCACCCACTATGCGGTTGCAGCTTCCATGATGGCCGTCAAGGACTCGAAGTTAGATATTACCGATGAAAACGCCCATCGTGTAGGGGTATGGATCGGCTCGGGAATTGGTGGAATGGAGACATTCGAAAACCAATATGAAACCTTCCAAAAACGCGGTTACCGCCGTGTAAGTCCGTTCTTCGTGCCAATGATCATCCCGGATATGGCAACCGGACAAGTGTCGATCATGCTTGGCGCTAAAGGCGTTAACTCATGCACAGTAACAGCTTGTGCAACAGGTACTAATTCAATCGGTGATGCGTTCAAGGTCATTCAGCGCGGGGATGCCGACGTCATGATCTCAGGAGGAGCGGAAGCACCTATCACGAAAATGTCCGTCGCAGGATTCTGTGCCAACACAGCACTTTCAACCAATACCGATCCAGAGAAAGCTTCACGTCCATTCGATGCGAACCGGGATGGATTCGTAATGGGGGAAGGAGCTGGAGTTGTCGTGTTGGAGGAGCTGGAACATGCTTTGAAACGCGGAGCTACCATTTATGCTGAAGTTGCAGGATACGGAAGCACGGGAGATGCCTATCATATTACAGCACCTGCACCTGCAGGGGAAGGCGGAGCAAGAGCTATGAGAATGGCCCTCGAGGATGGAGGAGTGCGCCCGGAAGAACTTGATTATATCAACGCTCACGGTACGAGTACTCCATATAATGATAAATACGAAACGATGGCAGTCAAAGAAGTATTTGGTGAACATGCATATAAGCTTGCCATGAGCTCCACTAAATCAATGACTGGCCACCTATTGGGAGCTGCTGGAGGAGTGGAGGCCATCTTCACGGTATTGGCAATGAAAGATAGTATTCTTCCACCAACCATTAACCTGGATACTCCGGATGCGGATTGCGACCTGGACTATGTGGCAAATGAAGCCAGAAAACGTGAAGTGAATGTGGCGATGAGCAACTCACTTGGCTTCGGCGGACACAATGCCACACTGGTGTTCAAGAAATATACAAAATAACGAGTTTGAAGAGCGTACGAATCAATATTCGTGCGCTTTTTTTGTTTTATAGGGCGGCTTTACCTGTTACTAAAATCTCTTTTTCTACATATATATTTAAAAAAAGTGAAAGAGGGATGTATGTGACAATTGCTCCGACCGATGAATGGCTGGCAGAATCGCTCGACAATCCATTAGCGATCTTAAAGAAAACAAAACAGGGAAGATCTGACGATGTGGAATCCCTGTATCAATACCTCATGAAGCATGGAATGTACCGTCCTGCAATCGCTGCGAAAAAAATTTATGAATCCATGAAGGAAAACAAACTATGGGAAGTTTTTATGAAGCTTGAGAGGCTTTATAGAAGAAGATGGGATGGTCCGAATGTACCTGTTTATCTGCTTCCTGTACAGGAGAGAAGAGGGCTTTTTCAAACTTCTATGAAAAAATCAGGCGTGTGCTTCAAAGATGAAATTTATTTATTTTTAAAGGAACAGGAAGATATAAAAGAATATGAAGCGTTATTTGTTCATGAGTATCACCATTGCGTGAGAATGGACAGATTGAAAAAGAAAGATGAAGATTACACATTATTGGATTCAATCATATTTGAAGGTCTCGCTGAGCATGCTGTGCGCGAGTACTGCGGTTCTGAGTACGTAGCGGCCTGGACAAAAGCATACGATGACAAAGAGCTCTCGCGATATTATGAAAAGTGGATTCAACCGAACCTGAACATTACGCGGGTGAATCCACTCCATGATCATTTACTTCTAGGTCAAAAAAGTTATCCTAGAATGCTTGGTTATGCTGCAGGCTATTATCTGGTGGAACATGCACGAAAAAATAAGCAAGCAGTGACAAATCTGTTCATGGGGAAACCATCTTCCTTCTTCTTACCCAACAAAAAAACATCAACCTCCATTGAAGTGGAATAGGCAAACACCTGTTTTCGTCATATATCCCTCTGCTGCACATAAACTATAGTATAAAAGGACAAGCAAAAAGAGGGTAGAGGCGGAAGGCATGGTGTTTCGTATGTTCATATTATTTATAGGATTTGGACTGGCTGTTTCCGGAGGAGTGAGTCTGATCATTTATTTGAACCTTCTTACAACAGGTATGACCATTTTAGAATATTTGCTATTTGTAAGCACACGAGTAGAATGTTATCTATTCCTTGTTGGCATTCTCATCATTACCCTGACGATTTATTTGCCTCGCAGAAAAAATAACAACTATCTATAAAAGGTGCGCATTCAGGAATATTTTTACTCTTTTCTGCCTATACTGATTGACAAATAAGATTGTAGCAAAGCGAGGGGTCAATCATGTTATATCTTCATGATGTATGGGTAAATTGGTTTGAAGGCGAAGAAAATGGCTACAATGTGTGCCATTTTCACGAATGGAGAAAAGAAGATGTCATTGAGTTGTTAGATCAAGTACCTTTGTTAAAAGTGGATACCGGCCTTTTTCATTACATCGAGAATGATTTATCAGAATTACCTCAACAACTGCTGAATGATGTATACCAAAAAGCATATTTAAGAAAGAATCATGAACGCATTCAGCTGGATTACTGCTTTATTGTCACAGATGGGACAGGCATATTGGCAGTCGATACGATAGGATACACCGTCCCTATCCGAAAAAGCAGGCTCATTCCAAGGCAGGAACAGCTTGTTTATGAAATGGTGGATGGGCACGATTCAATCGAGTACTCCGTGGAACATGACCCGAAACAGGAGAATTCCTATCATATTCTTTCCCCCAGTCCCCATATGATGAATGGTTTGACAAGGAAAGAAAGACAGCTGAAGCAGCTGCTGTTTATGGCGCTTGATCAGCTGCACGGTTCTAAGAATACGGCTGAAATCCGTTACTGGTATACGGAGTGGGCACCTGAACAGTACCGCGTGATTCAGGATATGGATTTTGAAGACGTTTGGAATATGCTGTATGAAGAAACGAAATATGGTTGGTCGCACAAGCATCTCACTCTTTGTGAGAACCTTATTAAGGGGCAGCCATTCTTTGAGAAACTGTGGGAAGTTGAAAACCGTCCAAAAGTGAATTGAACTTCGAAACCTTAAGCCTGATAGGGCTTGAGGTTTTTTGTGGTTTAGAATAAGTGAAAAGCGCGGAACCTACAATTACGCGGAGGGAAGAAAAAGCCTAAAAAAAAATGCTGGAGCCATGTAAGCTCCAGCATTTTTCCCATTATCTTCTTTTTCTCTCTTTACGGCCAAGTCCCATGGCCTTTTCCATTTTCTTAAGCATCTTGCCTGCAGCTCGATTCGCTTTTTCAGCACCGCGGTCAAGGATGTCATCCAATTCTTCCGAGTCAATCAATTCATTATAGCGGTCCTGGATCGGTTTGATGGCGTTGACGACAACTTGAGCAAGGTCACTTTTAAACTCTCCGTACCCTTTTCCGTCATATTTTTGTTCCAGCTCTTCTACGGAAATACCCTCCAGGATGGAGTAAATCGATAATAAATTCGAAACGCCAGGTTTGTTTTCCTTATCGTATTTCACGACGCCGTCCGAGTCTGTGACAGCACTTTTGATTTTCTTCTCGATTTGTTTTGGATCATCGAGCAAAGTGATGAATGCTTTCTGATTGGCATCTGATTTACTCATTTTCTTTAACGGGTCCTGCAGGGACATGACGCGGGCCCCGACTTTAGGGATGCGGACCTCAGGAATGGTAAAGATGTCATTGTATTTATTGTTAAATCGCTCTGCCAGATTTCGGGTTAATTCCAAATGCTGTTTCTGGTCTTCGCCGACAGGTACTAAATCAGTCCCGTACAGAAGGATATCGGCTGCCATCAATGGCGGGTATGTCAATAAGCCGGCAGATACAGCTTCCTTGCCATGCGATTTATCCTTGAACTGAGTCATTCGCTCAAGTTCGCCAATATACGTTACACATTGCAGGATCCATCCCGCCTGCGCATGGGCAGGGACTTCCGACTGGATGAATAATGTCGATTTTTCAGGATCGATGCCACATGCGATATAGAGCGCTGCGAGGCTTTTGATGTTTTTACGCAGCTCCATTTTATCCTGCTGAACAGTAATCGCATGCTGATCTACTACACAGAAGTAACAGTTATACTCATTTTGCAATTCTGTAAACTGCTTCATTGCCCCGATATAATTACCAAGTGTAATCGTTCCGCTTGGCTGAATTCCGCTAAATATTGTCTTCATTGCTTTTCCTCCTATATTTACCCAAAATAAAAACCCATTCATCCTAAAAAAATAGGGACGAATGGGATTATATCCGCGGTGCCACCCTAAGTACTCACGAACATGAGTCAGCTTAGTCCATGCAGCTTGCATGGAACCTCTGTAACGTGAGGTAAATCCGTTATTCGCTACTGAAAATTCACAAATAAGGCTCAGAAGTCCATTCGCTAAAAGGTGATTACTTGTTTACACCTGACACAAGCTCTCTTGAAATCACAATTTTAGTTACTACTCTTCATCTACGCCTTGATATTAGTATCCCTATTATAGTGAAAAAACAAAGTTAATTCAAGTGTATATGAGATAGGACAGTGCCAGGGACAGTACAAGAAGGGAACTTCCTATTATAAGAAGGGAGCGGGTGATTTTATATGAACGGACGACTGTGAATTCTTCGTGAGCTTCCTTTGTTGAATCGATATCATCAAACTGGGAAAGGAACTTACCCTGAGTCGTACTTCTTCTGAATCTCTTTAAAGCATAAACAATGCCATTAAAGAAACCCTTTTGAAATATATACAGGAAAGCACCCGTGATTAAATAAATCATCCCTGTAATAAATAAGCTGTTTAGAGTGGAAAGAGCGAGCGGATCACCCTGAACAAGTGAAAAGACGATAGAGATGATCAAGATCAAAACCGCCATTACATAAATAGTAAATATACGTTTCATAATACTCCTTTATACCTTTTTTAATAAGAAGTATACATGATGAGGACAGTGAATTTCAATTGGATTTCATATATATACATTTACTGAGTGACTGTATCCTGGTTAAACACAATCATCTATTGCCCGCGTACAGTGAAGGGGTTGTAAAGGTTTCTTGAATTCTTTAGAGGGAATACTAGAGTTTACATTTGTAATAAAGAATCAGTGAAATTTATAAATATAATAGCGGAAACTTTCAATTTAGTTAGAATCATGACAAGAAGATGAAGCAGGAAAATAAATGAAAACGGACAATTGTAACAATTGTAATAGGACAAACACCCTAAAAGTAAAGGTGAAAACCCTTATAAATCAACGTTTTACGATCCTATTACCTATTAATCTGATAATTTTGCAAAAAAACTGTTAAATTAATATTGCAAAAATATCTCTATCATGTATAATAAGTAACAAATCTTCTGAAAATTAGAAGATAAATAAATATGAGATTTACGAGGAGGTCAATTTCAAGATGAAGAAAAAGTTTTCATTCTTGCTGGTTCTTCTTCTGGCTCTAAGTACTTTCCTAGCTGCTTGTGGCGGCAATGAAGGTGCAGAAGGCGGAGAATCAGGCGACAACGGCGGCGACAAGCCTGCTGAGCAAAAAGAACAAGTACTTAACTTGATCGAGAGTTCAGAGATCCCATCAATGGACTCTACACTAGCTACTGACTCTGTTTCATTCAACGTAATGAACAACGTATTCGAAGGTCTTTACCGTCTAGGTGAGAACGACGAAGCAGTACTAGGTATGGCTGCTGAAGAGCCGCAAGTAAGTGAAGATGGTCTTACTTACACGTTCAAGCTTCGTGATGCTAAATGGTCAAACGGAGATCCCGTTACTGCTAACGACTTCGTTTACTCTTGGCAAAAAGCTTTAAACCCTGATACTGGTGCAGAGTATGCGTACATCATGTACGATATCAAAAACGCTGCTAAAGTAAATGCTGGTGAAGTTCCAGTTGAAGAATTAGGTGTTAAAGCAATTGATGACAAAACGTTAGAAGTACAGCTTGAAGGTCAAGTACCTTACTTCAAAGCATTACTTTCTTTCGCAACTTTCTATCCTCAAAACCAAAAATTCGTAGAAGCTCAAGGCGATCAATTTGGTCTTGAAGCTGATAAAGCAGTTTACAACGGTCCATTCACACTTTCTGAGTGGAAGCACGAACAAAGCTTCAAATTAACTAAAAACGATGGTTACTGGGATGCAGAAACTGTCAAGTTGAAAGAAATCAACTTCAACATCGTTAAGGATACTGCAACAGCAGTTAACCTTTATGAAACAGAAAAGGCTGATATTACTGGTCTTTCAGCTGAATTCGTTGACAAGTACAAAGATGATCCAAACTTCAAAACTCTAGCGGATACTGCTGTATTCTTCCTTCGTTTAAACCAAAAGAACGAATTAATGGCTAACGTACACGCTCGTAAAGCAATCGATGCTGCTTATGACAAGCAAGGTATGGTTGACGTACTTATGAACAATGGTTCAATGCCTGCGTACTATCTAGTACCTAAAGATTTCGTATCAGGTCCAGACGGAGCTGAATACCGCGAAACTGTTGGCGATTTCGGTGGATACGATACTGAAAAAGCTAAAGAACACTGGGCAAAAGCGAAAGAAGAGTTAGGTAAAGATACGTTCGAAATCGAACTATTAAACTATGACTCTGAAAGCTCTAAGAAAGTCGGAGAATTCATTAAAGAACAATTAGAAACTAACCTTGAAGGTCTTACTGTTTCAATCAAAGCACAACCATTCAAGCAAAAACTTGATTTAGAATCTAAAGGTGACTATGACTTCTCATTCGCTGGATGGGGTCCTGACTATCCAGATCCGATGACGTTCGTTGACATGTTCGTTACTGATGGAGCTCATAACCAAATGGCTTACTCTAATCCAGAGTATGACAAGTTAGTTGAGCAAGCTAAAGGTGAACTAGCTAGTGATTTAGAAGCTCGTTGGCAAGCGATGATCGACGCAGAGAAGATTCTTTTCGAAGATCAAGCAATCAGCCCAATGTACCAAAGAGGTAGTTCTTACCTAGAGCGTCCATATGTTAAAGGTATCCTTCGCCATTCATTTGGTGCAGATAACTCTTACAAGTGGGCATCTGTTGAGTAATTCATAGCTCAATGACAAACCTTAAAAGGGAGAGTGTATGCGCGGGCATACGCTCTCCTTTTCCACTGATTGTCGAAAAAAAACTAAAAAGTAAAAATAGATTGAAAATTTGTCGAATATCTTTATAATTATTTATGAAATGAAAAAATAGACAATAAAGGGGGGCTAAAGAATGGTCAAATATACAATTCAACGACTCGTTTATATGATCATCACTTTGCTTATCATTGCTACCGCTACTTTCTTTCTGATGAAGCTCCTGCCTGGATCTCCACTACAAAATCAAGAAAGGCTGTCTCCGGAACAACAACAAATCATTTTGGATAAATACGGTCTGAATGACCCGCTGCCGGTTCAGTATGTGAACTACATGACCGGACTTGCTCAGGGTGATTTAGGTTTATCATTTCAATACGATAACCGCCCGGTTACACAAATCATTGGAGATCGTATTGGACCTTCCGCACTTCTAGGATTCCAAGCTATGGTATTAGGAACGTTTTTAGGATTATTAGTAGGAATCATTGCAGCAATCAAACATAATACTGTCTGGGATTATGGCTCTACTATACTAGCGGTTTTAGGGATCTCAATCCCTTCATTCGTTTTTGCTGCATTATTGCAATACTATGTAGGTGTAAAACTAGAGTGGCTTCCAGTTGCCCTTTGGGGAGAGTATAAACACACGATACTTCCAACACTAGCTCTTACGGTAGGTGTTGTGGCAACGATTGCGCGTTTCATGCGTACTGAAATGCTTGAGATATTAAACTCTGATTATATTTTACTGGCAAAAGCAAAAGGTATTTCAAAGATTGGAACTGTAGTAAAACATGCAGTGCGAAATGCGATGATTCCAATCGTTACAATCTTAGGCCCAATGACAGTCGCTGTTATGACTGGTTCACTAGTTATTGAGCGTATTTTTGCTGTTCCAGGATTAGGTGAGCAGTTCGTATTATCTATCAATACGAACGATTATACGGTTATCATGGGAATTACATTGTTCTTTAGTGTATTATTCATAGGAGTTATTTTCCTTGTTGATATCATGTACGGAATCATTGACCCACGTATTCGTTTGGCTGGAGGGAAGAAATAATGGAATCAAACAAAAGAAAATTAGATCAACTTAGTCCAGATCTCTTCCAGCATCAAAAGATCAATGAAAGCGAAGCTGAAAGAATCGAAAGACCGAGTTTGAATTTCTGGCAAGATGCCTGGATTAGATTAAGAAAAAGTAAAGGTGCCATTGTCGGAATGATTATTACTGCAATAATCTTGTTCTTTGCGATATTTGGACCGGGAATGAATGAATTCAGCTTTAAGCAACAGGAAATTAGACATGCAAAGCTTCCTCCTAAAATTGAAGCGCTTTCAGGGATTGGTTGGCTGCCCTTTGACGGAAAAGATGCAGATGGATTTGACGTATATGAAGCCAGGAATGTTGAAGTAAACTACTGGTTCGGTACAGATGACCTTGGACGCGATTTATGGACAAGAACTTGGACGGGTACAAGAGTATCGCTATATATCGGTATATTGGCAGCGATCATCGACTTCATCATCGGTATTTCATACGGTGGTATTTCTGCATACTATGGCGGAAAAGTCGATGATGTCATGCAGCGTATCATTGAAATCCTAGTAGGTATACCAAACTTGATCGTTGTCATTCTCTTCATCTTGATATTTGAGCCAGGGATATTCTCGATCACCATGGCGATGGTCATAACAGGATGGACCGGTATGGCCAGGATTGTCCGTGGTCAGGTCCTTCAATTGAAGAATCAGGAATTCGTGCTTGCTTCACGTACCTTGGGTGCGAGCAGCAACCGCCTAATCTTTAAGCACTTGCTGCCTAACGTAATGGGACCAGTAATCATCACCACGATGTTCACAGTTCCTGCAGCTATATATACTGAAGCATTCTTAAGCTTTATCGGATTGGGGATTTCACCTCCGAAAGCTTCATTAGGTTCCTTGGTTAATGATGGGTACAGATCGATTCAGTCTTATCCTCATATGATGTTAGTGCCTTCAGCAATAATATCATTAGTCATTCTAAGCTTTAACCTGATGGCTGACGGACTTCGAGATGCATTGGATCCGAAAATGCGTAAGTAATGGAAGGGAGATTAAAGAATATGTCAAAAAGAATTTTAGAAGTGAATGATCTACACGTCTCCTTCAATACGCATGGAGGGGAAGTCAAAGCTGTCCGCGGTGTAGATTTTCATTTAGATAAAGGTGAAACCCTTGCAATAGTAGGGGAGTCAGGTTCCGGGAAATCAGTAACGACAAAAGCGCTTATGAGATTGATTCCGAATCCTCCTGGTTTTATCAAAGGCGGAAAGATCATGTTTGAAGGTAAAGATCTTGCAACGCTGCCTGAGAAACAAATGGAAAAAATTCGCGGTAAAGATATCTCGATGATTTTCCAGGATCCGATGACTTCATTGAATCCGACGATGACGATCGGTAAGCAAATCATGGAACCGCTTGTCAAGCATCAGAACATGAATAAAAATGATGCGAAAAAACGCGCAATCGAGCTATTGAAGCTGGTTGGGCTTCCTAGTCCTGAGACACGCTTCAAACAATATCCGCACCAATTTTCAGGTGGTCAGCGCCAGCGTGTCGTAATCGCCATCGCATTAGCATGCAATCCAAAGATTCTTATCGCAGATGAGCCGACAACCGCGCTTGACGTTACAATCCAAGCACAGATCCTTGAATTAATGAAGGATTTACAGACGAAAATCGAAACATCCATTATCTTCATCACCCATGACCTTGGTGTTGTTGCGAACGTTGCTGATCGTGTAGCGGTCATGTACGGAGGACAGATCGTTGAATCCGGCACAGTGGATGAAATCTTCTATGACCCTCGTCACCCTTATACTTGGGGTCTGATCGGGTCAATGCCAACAACGGACACTGAAGGTGAGCAGGAATTGGTGGCCATTCCAGGAACACCTCCTGATTTGTTGAATCCTCCAAAAGGAGATGCATTCGCACTGAGAAGTGAGTATGCTATGAAGATTGATTTTGAACAAGAACCGCCATATTATAAGGTGTCTGATACACATATAGTTAAATCATGGTTGATGCATCCAAGTGCTCCACAGGTAGAGCCTCCTGAAGCGGTAAAACTAAGACATAGAAAAATGCCGTCTAACTACGCTGAGCCGGTACTTGTTGAGGAGGTTCGTTCATAATGGCAGAAAAATTACTTGAAATCAAAAACCTTAAACAATATTTCAACCCTGGAAAGCCTAATATGGTTAAAGCGGTTGATGATATATCATTTGATATTTACAAAGGGGAAACACTTGGACTTGTTGGAGAATCCGGCTGCGGAAAATCCACTACCGGACGTACAATCATTCGCCTGTATGATGCAACAGATGGTCAGGTGTTATTTAACGGGGATGATGTACATGGTAAGAAAAGCCGTTCCCAATTAAAGAAATTCAATCGTAAAATGCAGATGATTTTCCAAGATCCTTATGCGTCACTGAACCCTCGTATGAAGGTAGCTGACATTATTGCAGAAGGCATTGATATCCATGGCCTGGCTTCTTCAAAAGAAGAACGTTTGAGAAAAGTCCATGAACTTCTTGAAACGGTTGGCTTAAATAAGGAGCACGCAGGACGTTACCCGCATGAATTCTCAGGCGGACAAAGACAGCGTATAGGAATTGCGCGTGCCCTTGCAGTGGATCCGGATTTCATCATTGCGGATGAGCCGATTTCCGCATTGGATGTATCCATCCAGGCACAGGTAGTAAACTTGATGCAGCAGCTGCAAAAAGAAAAAGGATTGACTTACCTTTTCATTGCGCATGATCTGTCGATGGTTAAATATATCAGTGACCGTATCGGAGTAATGTATTTTGGTAAATTAGTAGAGCTGGCACCTAGTGATGCATTGTATAAGAACCCGCTTCACCCTTATACACAATCACTGCTTTCTGCCATACCTCTTCCAGACCCTGAATATGAGCGTACACGCAGAAGAAAAGAGTACGATCCTGCCGTTCATAATTATACGGAAGAAGATCAACTTGAGATGCGTGAAGTGGCACCAGGCCATTTCGTTTATTGCTCTGAAAAAGAATTTGCTCAATACCAGGCGCAATACAAAGGTTGATGCTTTTAGTAAGTCCCCTGATTTACAGGGGACTTTTTCTTTTTATGTATTCCACTCATTGGCCGGTATAAACAGCTTCATTTTTTTATACGTATTATTAATGGGAACTTTATAACCCAATCACCATAAAGGGTTGGGGTTACTCTGATTTCCTCGGAAATTCCGACATTTTAGGTGGATATTCCCTTTTCTTTGAAGTTATTTCCTTGTTAAAATAGTAGCAAGTGTTACAATTTTTAGTAGATATTTATTTTTATAGAGGAGAGGTTAATGTTGAAATGGAGTAAGCTGGCGGCATCTTTCTGTTTATTCACAATGTGCGTATTGCCCATTCAATCGGTGAAAGCAGAAACTGGAGAAACACCAGTAGAAAGCGATCATGAGAAGAGAACTCTTTCATTGAGTAAAAAGGAAGTTCCTGCTTCGGCCCCCCGGTTTGTGTACGATTCAGGCTATTCGTTCGAATATCCGGATGCCATCAGGGGAGTATATGTAACCGGACATTCAGCCGGTGGAGAACGCTTCAATAAATTGACGGACTTAATCGATTCAACGGATTTAAATGCCATGGTAATCGATATCAAGGATGATCATGGGTATGTTACATATGAGCCGGAAGCGTCTTCCCCATATGCAGAAGTAGGGCAGCCTTATATTAAGGATCCTAAATCACTGCTTAATACAATGGAAGAAAAACAAATTTACCCGATTGCCCGGATCGTTGTATTCAAAGATACTGTTCTGGCAAATAAAAAACCAGAGCTTTCCTACAAAGATGGAGGTAAGGTGTGGAAAAACGGACGGGGGGAATCTTTCGTCAATCCATTCCTTAAAGAAGTATGGGATTATAATGTCGGAATTGCAATAGAAGCAGCAAAAATGGGATTCCAGGAAATCCAGTTCGATTATGTACGATTCCCTGAAGGCTTTGAAAAGAGAGACAAAGAACTTGAGTATGGTACCGGCGATTATACAGATAAAGAAGTAGACAATGTCCAAAAACGTGTTCAGGCTGTAACGGATTTTGTTGAATACGCTCATGAGCAGTTAGATCCTTATGGTGTTAAAGTATCTGTTGATATTTTCGGTTATACTGCAACTCTGCCGGAGGCACCTGGAATCGGACAGAACTTCACAAAGATTTCTGAGCATGTCGATGTTATCTCTTCCATGATCTATCCAAGTCACTGGACGCCATACTTCGGAATTGCAAAACCGGATACCGAGCCATATAAATTAGTGACTGAGTATGCTAAATTGGAAAATAAAAAACTGGCTGAGTTAAAGAATCCTCCAATTTCAAGGCCATGGCTTCAAGACTTCACTGCTTCCTGGTTAGGCAGCGGAAATTACAAAGTTTATGGCAAAGCCGAAATCGAAGCACAAATCAAGGCGTTGAATGATCAAGGAATCAAAGAGTTCCTGTTGTGGGATGCAGGAAACTCTTATACAGAAGGTGTGGATTATACCCCTTAACAGTAAAAAGCTTACTTACATTTTTGTAAGTAAGCTTTTTAGTTATGACTTGTCATATTTAATACGTATATTGGCAATGTGTATTGAGGGGTGATGGTTGACAAATCACCTCATATTGTTATGATTAAATTGGTAACATTAACCGCTTGAAACCACAATTCCCCCTTAGCAGGAAACATTTCCTGCAAAACCGTATTTAAATCATTTCCACAGAAAAGACTAACAACTAACGTAAACCAATCAATGATGAGAAAAGTAGTTTTGTCCGTTAGTCATCAAAAAAATCATTTGAAGGAGTAGGTCCATGCACTGGTATGAAAAGCTGAATCAATATTTCCCGGTAGAGGAAATGAAATCGAAAGAACATCTTGAAACTTTACTTAAAGAACGAAGTGATATCTATCATAAAGATGAAGGACAGTATCATGTATTGATGTATGCTGAGCTGGATGACTTTATATTTATTGATTATCTTTTTGTTTCAAAGGACGCAAGAGGACAGGGACTTGGTCATAAACTTCTTGAGAAGCTGAAGAAGAAGAATAAACCGATCATATTGGAAGTGGAACCTGTCGACTACGAAGATACCGACACAGAAAAGCGCTTGAAGTTCTACAAACGTGAAGGTTTCAATCATGCGGCAAGCATTGGCTACGCCAGACGTTCATTGGCAACCAATGAAATCAACGAGATGGAAATCCTGTATTGGGCACCAAATGAAGAGTCCGAAGATTTAATATTTGAGTCCATGAAGAAGACGTATGAATTAATCCACACCTATAAAGACGAGAAATTCTACGGAGCATCTTATCAACCAGTAGAAGAAGTACTCAAACTGGATGAAGACCGCGATGAAGATGTATTAAAAGGTGTATGAATAGGTAAACAGTAAAAACCTTATTGCGATTCGCAATAAGGTTTTCTAAATGAAAATATGAAGTCGTGAAAATAATGTTTAATCCCATGGAAAGACGGGTAGTTAAATTTATATAAACAGATTATATAGCTTATGTTAAACTAATGTGTAAGAAGTTTGACAAATTCATTAAAAGTATGTTCAACTTCTCGCAATTCATGTATAATACATAATAGAGATTTCTTATTTAAACTTATTTTAAATAACGCACTTTGTTTAAATATAAAATACTCTATATAATACTTACTACTATAAAATATTTAAGGGAGTGTGAATGACGTGGTTACATTATTCACTTCACCTAGTTGTACATCTTGTCGCAAGGCAAAAGCTTGGTTAGAAGAGCATGAGATTCCATATACAGAGCGTAACGTTTTCTCTGAACCCTTAAGCATTGATGAAATTAAAGAAATCCTTCGCATGACAGAGGATGGAACGGATGAAATCATTTCTACCCGTTCAAAGACTTTTCAGAAGCTTAATGTCGACTTAGAAACATTACCGCTGCAAGAATTATTTGAGCTTATTCAAAAAAATCCTGGATTACTAAGACGTCCGATCATCCTGGATGAAAAGCGTTTACAGGTAGGATACAATGAAGATGAAATCAGACGTTTCCTTCCTAGAAAGGTTCGCACATTCCAGCTTCTTGAAGCTCAAAGAATGGTTAACTGATAAATCATTCACGTTCCCTGCATGTTATCACAATGCCGGGAATATACAATTAATAGGGGCTAACCCTGAAAGGACGTTCTGTTTCCTTGCGGGTTAGTCTCTTTATTTTTTCCCCCTTAGCCAGCCTGGTTACTTGTGGAAATCGAAGTCTTGCACGGAATCGGGAAGCGGAAATGAAACTTTACACTAAGTATTATCACTTGAATTTTCTGCAAATATTAGCTAGAATGTCAAAAACACATAAAAATAGTCCAATCTGCTTAAGTGAAAAATGGGTGTTATTTTTATTCCATTTAGAGTGCTGATAACATAAAATAGAAGTACAAGGTACAAACTAATTTAAATGTATCTTAATCTTCACCAACAAGTCTGACACACCTGCTCAGACAGTCGGGCTTATTCAGCTCAGAGGGTGTAGTCCCTTCACTAACTTTATGCAAGAAGGGAGAGGTGTTAAATGGAAATCGAACGTATTAACGAAAATACAGTGAAATTCTATATTTCTTATGGGGATATAGAGGACAGAGGCTTTGATCGAGAAGAGATTTGGTATAATCGCGAACGAAGTGAAGAACTTTTTTGGGAAATGATGGATGAAGTCCACCAGGAAGAAGATTTCGGTATCGAGGGTCCTCTATGGATACAGGTCCAGGCACTGGACAAAGGACTTGAAGTCCTAGTTACAAGAGCACAGGTTTCAAAGGATGGTCAACGATTTGAATTGCCTATCCCTGAAGATAAGTTAAAAGAGCTTCCAGTGGATGAACGTATTGAGGAACTGCTTGATCAACATTTTCAAATTAAACAGGATCAAGAGGAAGATACAGAAGTTGCGTTGGATTTCACATTAAAGTTCAAAGACTTTGAAGATGCCATTTCATTATCGCAGCGGCTCAAGGAGATGCCGGTTGAACATCTGACCACAAAGTTACTTGCTTTTGAAAATAAATATTATCTTTACATTAATTTTTCAGAGGAGCACTTCTCAGAAGAAGAGATTGACAATATGCTAAGCATCTTTCTCGAATACGCTGATGAGTCACGAATGACTGTTCACCGTCTTGAAGAGTATGGGAAGATTGTTGTCGATCAAAACGTATTTGAAACACTAAGTGCATACTTTTCATAAGTTCGAATACCGGTTTCATCCTGAAATCGGTATTTTTTTATTACTTGTCTCTGTTATTTTACTTAATAACGAAGTGAATACAGCTCAATATAAATAGACGATAGAAAAAATTGCATAACTTGAGTTCATGGGATGGTGTATTGGATGAAGAATACGGTGAAAGTACTCTTGTTCATCGCGGTGATTGCAATCAGTTATTTTTACATTTTAGATCAATATTTAGCAGGTATGTTAAAGTACGTTAGTTTGGTATTTACGTTTTCTGTCATCATCATAGGGTTTTTAATATTTATCGAAAATCGTCATCCAACCCAAACGCTTACCTGGCTGGTTGTCCTTGGAGCATTCCCTTTTCTTGGTTTTATCTTTTACTTGCTATTTGGAAGGAATTATCGAAAAGAGAAGATGTACAAGAAAAAGTACATTTTAGATAAGGAGACGTACAATAAGTACGAACCGGGGCCTAAAGATATGAACCCGGAGATGTTCGGATTTTACCAGGAAAAGCATGTTCAGCTTGCACAACGGATCGGCAACAGTGCCATTTCCTTTTCAAGTGAAACGAAGGTATTGACGAATGGACAGGAAACGTTCGGAGAGATATTACGCTGGTTAAAAACGGCGAAGCATCATATTCACATGGAGTATTATATCGTGCGCCATGATGATATTGGAAATCAAATTAAAGATGTATTAATCGAACGAGCGAATGAGGGTGTAAAGGTCCGTTTCCTTTATGATGCTGTGGGGGCATGGCAATTATCAAATCAGTACATTAAAGAAATGAAAGTGGCAGGCATCGAGGTTGTCCCGTTTGGTCCAGTGAAAATCCCTTTTCTCAATAATAAATTCAATTTCCGAAATCACCGGAAAATCATTGTGATTGATGGGAACATCGGCTTTGTCGGCGGTTTAAATATCGGGGATGAATACCTGGGGAAAAATCCAACTTTCGGTTTTTGGAGGGATACACACTTATTTGTAAAAGGTGATGCAGTCCGGACACTTCAGCTTATCTTTCTCCAAGATTGGTATTACATGACCAATGATGATTTTCTTACGCCGGGTTATTTAA
This sequence comes from Rossellomorea sp. NS-SX7, assembly GCF_052828565.1. NCBI lineage: Bacteria > Bacillati > Bacillota > Bacilli > Caryophanales > Bacillaceae > Rossellomorea > Rossellomorea sp. NS-SX7. The sequence goes on from NZ_CM128249.1 coordinate 1,137,798, forward strand.
GCCCGGATCCTGTAAGTGAGATCAATGACGGCGGGGTACAAATGATTGCCGGAGGTCCTGACAATGAACTTAGTGTATTGAAGAACCTCTTCTTCTCCATGATTACATCCGCGCAGGAAAGCGTTTGGGTGGCATCGCCATATTTCATCCCGGACGAAGATATTTTCTCCGCTTTGAAGATTGCTGCCTTAAGCGGAATCGACGTCAGACTGCTTGTTCCTCATAAACCTGATAAGCGCATTGTCTTTCATGCTTCACGCTCTTATTTTCCGGAACTATTGGAGGCGGGAGTGAGGATATACGAATATCAAAAAGGGTTTATGCACAGTAAAATCGTCATTGTCGACAACGAACTGGCATCAATCGGGACTTCCAATATGGATATGAGAAGCTTTCATTTAAACTTCGAAGTGAATGCTTTCCTATACAAAACAAGCAGTACAAAATCGCTTGTGGAAGAGTATCTGAATGATTTGGAGCATTCAGTCGAGCTTTCACACGAGGAGTTTCAAAAACGGCACATGGGGTATCGGATCCTGGAATCGACCTCCCGCTTAATGTCACCGCTATTATAATGGTCAGATGATAAACCCAAAATGCTCAAAGGATCATTTCCTTTGGGCATTTATTTTTGCAGGATTTTACAAGTTTTTGCCGAATAGGAGATAGAGGAGGTGTTCCATGTTAACAGCTTTACTAGATCGTCAGCCCTTCACCACAATCCATCATACAAAAGAAGAGTTACTGAAAATAAGAAATACCATGTCACCGTTCCTCTGTCCCCATTGCTCATCTCCCTTAATCCTGCGAGTCGGAAATATGAAAATTCCGCATTTTGCCCACACCTCAAAGTCTCCTTGTATTCTTGGATCAAAGAAAGAAACACCCAATCATGTTTTAGGTAAAGCGCTATTGTATCAAAGGCTATTGCAGCTTTTTGAGGACGTGAAGCTTGAGTGTTATGTAAAAGAGCTGAATCAGATCCCGGACCTGCTCATCACAATGAAAGGGGAGCTTGTCGCAGTTGAAATTCAATGCTCTACCATCCCCCTGTCAGAAATAAACCAAAGGACACAAGGGTATAGAAAAAAGAAAATTCACCCCCTATGGATGTTAACCCAGCCGCTAACTTCCAGGGATCCTCTCAGATTAACAGGATTTCAACAGGGGTTCATTCGATTTTCTGAGGACCTTCACTATTTTCTTCTCCACTTCGACCCGGAGAAGAAATCCTTTACGATTTTCCCCCATCTTATCCCGATAACGGCAAACTCATTTTTCTCATCAAAGCCGATATTCATCCCGCTGCATAGATTCAATCTGCCGATTTCGATTGCCCCTCAGAAAGATTTTGATTACCAATTTTTAAAAAGCTGGATGCATTACAGAAAAAAATGGATGCAGAATAAAATAAACTTCCCCCGGTCACGTAAGGACAGATTCCTGATCGAAGTATACGAAGAAGGTGATACGTTTCTTTATTTACCTCTGTTTATTGGCGTGCCTGTCATCCCGCACATGAATATTTGCAAAACCCATCCGGTCGAATGGCAATATTATATCTGGAAAGATGTGATCAAAAAGAATCGTACCTTTACAAAGGAGATGATCAGTCGAGCCTTTAACCGGCGATTTTCAAAGGGAGAGATTGAGATGAGGGATTTCCCGCTTTCATCCGGCCCAGGCATAAATGAATTAATAAGTGATTATCTTCATGTATTGGAAGAAATAAACGTCATTAAAAAGCATGAGGGAATAAGTCACAGCTTAACAAACGATTGGATCTGTCCAAAAAGCTTCAATGAATTTCAACAGCATGAACGTGATTTTTTTCCAAAGTGGAAGCATATATTAAAAAAGGACTAATAAAGCTTGTTTTCTTGCAGGAATATCCAGGATAAGAGAGAATGTAACTATAAGGAATAGTCTGTAGATTCAGAATGGAGGATGAATATGTCAAAAGACACAGTAACAAAAAGTCTGCCAGCAAGAGATGAGGTAGAAGAAAGTCTAACATGGCGTCTGGAAGATATTTTTGAAAGCGATGAAGCTTGGGAGACAGAATATAAAGAAATCAAAGGTTTGACAGATAAAGCAGAGGAATTCAAAGGAACGTTGGATCAAAGTGCTGAACAGCTGTATAAAGCGCTAACCTTCCAGGACGAGATCATGGAAAGAATGGGAAGGGTCTATACATACTCTCACATGCGTTATGACCAGGATACAACGAATTCACACTATCAGGGTCTGGATGACCGTGCGAAAAGCTTATATACTCAGCTGGGAAGCAAATTTGCTTATCTCGTACCTGAAATCCTTTCCATCGATGAAGGGAAGCTTCAACAGTTCCTTGACGAAAAAGAAGAATTGAAGAAATACCAGCATGCTTTAGAAGAAATAAACCTTCAGCGTCCACATGTATTGTCAGCTGAAGAAGAGGCGCTGTTGGCACAAGCTTCTGAGGTATTCAGTGCAGCGAGCAATACGTTTGGGATGTTGAATAACGCAGACCTGGAATTTCCAAGTATCAAAGATGAAAACGGGGAAGAAGTGGATATCACTCACGGACGTTTCATTCGTTTCCTTGAGAGCAGTGACAGACGTGTGCGGGAAGAAGCGTTTAAAAAAGTATATGAAACGTATGGGAAATTTGAAAATACGTTCGCCTCTACCCTAAGTGGAGCTGTGAAGAAGGATAATTTCACGGCGAATGTAAGGAACTACGATTCAGCCCGTCATGCAGCCTTATCGAATAACAATATTCCTGAACAGGTATATGACAACCTTGTGGAAACGGTGAATAAGAATCTTCATCTGCTCCAGCGCTATGTAAAGCTCCGTAAGAAAGTACTGGGACTAGATGAAGTCCATATGTACGATTTATATACCCCTCTTGTAAAAGAAGTAAAGATGGAAATCGGCTATGAAGAGGCAAAGGATATGATTCTTAAAGGACTTGAACCACTTGGGCAGGATTACGCAGACGTCCTTCAAGATGGGTTTGATAACCGCTGGGTGGACGTTGTGGAGAACAAAGGAAAAAGGAGCGGGGCTTATTCTTCAGGGGCCTATGGCACGAATCCGTATATCCTTATGAACTGGCAGGACAATGTCAATAACTTATTCACTCTGGCACACGAATTCGGGCATAGCGTGCATAGTTATTACACCAGATCTGCACAGCCTTATACGTATGGCCATTATTCAATTTTTGTGGCAGAAGTCGCTTCAACGTGCAATGAAGCATTACTGAATGATTACTTGTTGAACACGATCGATGATGAAAAGAAGCGTCTGTATCTGTTAAATCATTATTTGGAAGGTTTCAGAGGCACGGTGTTCCGACAAACGATGTTTGCAGAATTTGAACATTTAATCCATAAAAAAGCACAAGAAGGGGAAGCATTGACTTCTGATTTTCTTACTAAGGAATATTATGCCCTTAATAAGAAATACTTTGGTGATGATATCTCCATCGATCAGGAAATCGGACTGGAGTGGGCGCGTATCCCTCACTTCTATTACAATTACTATGTATATCAATATGCGACCGGGTTCTCTGCAGCCACTGCGTTAAGCAAGCAAATCCTTGAAGAAGGGGAACCTGCCGTTGAACGCTATGTCGAATTCCTGAAAGCAGGAAGCTCGGATTACCCGATAGAAGTATTGAAGAAAGCTGGCGTCGATATGACTACCTCTAGACCGGTGGAAGAAGCCTGCAAGGTGTTTGAAGAAAAACTAAATGAAATGGAAGAATTATTGGAGAAGCTTCAATAAAACATAGAGAAAGGGAGGTGGCCTTAAGAGCTCCTCCCTTTCTCTATGACTTAAATCCCTTAAACCGGTTCCTGTTTCCAAACGAATAAATAAAAATCAATAGTGATAGAAACAAAATCGGAGCTGTGATAAAGAGTGGGATAAGATTCATTAATCCCAGGATATGAATGAGAAAGCTGATGATGATTAATAAAACCAGAATCAAAAACTTAACGCTTATTCTCATGGTCGATCCCTCCGCGGGCGGTTTATATACTATATGACAAGCTCAAGAGGTTCATACATGGATTTTGACAATATTGTGAAATACCATACAAACAACTTGCCAATACAAGTTTAGACATGATATAGTATCAGTGTGAAGTTGATCACAAGCAAACATATACCCCTTTGTTTGACCGTGAAAAATTTCTCCCATCCCCTTTGTTCGTATTGAAAAGCCGATGTTGGAAACAACATCGGCTTTTCCTGTATTTCATGGAATTTATTATTTTACAATAGCTATTCAGCGATAAATCTCCAAAACGTTCCATGCTTTGCAGGTATTTTTTTTACTTTCTGCTGCAGGGTCCATTTCTTCATTTGCTTTTCTACCTCTTCAATTGACAAATCATACACAACGGCAATTTCTTTTGATGCTACCAGGCGGTAATATTTCATAAAGTCTTCAAGTGCAGGCAATGGTTTTTTCTCGGGTTTCATTGTCAGCATCTCTTCAATGATATGGACGTAAACCTCGTAGGAATACAGACCTGTAACCTTCAAACCTTCATCTTCGATATTTTCATTAAAAAAGACAAGAGTTGGAATTTCATCGACTTCCATTTCCGTCGTGATTTTTATATCACATTGAAATGCTTTTGATGCTGAGTATGAGTGAATATCATTCATAAACTCATTAAGATCAAGTTTCGCTTCCTTTGCGCACTCCTTGAGTACGTCAAAATTTGATATATCCTGTTTCTGAAGGAATAACCGCTCCTGTAAAAAGCGTAAAAATCGTATGCCCGAATGCTTACCTTGAAGCTCTGCCGCTTTGATGGCAAAAGAAGCAATATAAGGTGAATCGATGGGATTGTCAATCCATAAACTTCCATCGCAGGACATTCCAGAACGGCTGGCGGTTTTCTCCCATTTCTGTGCCAGATCCTCTTGCTTTCGCTTTGTTGTAATGTTTAATGAAGAAAGCTGGCCGCTTAGGATATACCGGATACGAAAGTATTGGCCGTATTCGATCCTTAGCTTTTTCAATATGGGTTCCAATGCCCAGCATTCCGGACATAAAGGATCTACAAACATATATATCTCCAGTGGTTTCTTATCGGCTCCACAAGAATTAAGCGGATTTGAGTTATTTAAACTAGTCAATGTTGGCTCTCTCCGGTGTCTCCGTATTTACCATATGATGTGCAGTCAAAACAAGTCTGTGATAAAAGTCTTCTCTCACTTGGCCATCAAGTTCCACATCATCCATTGCGTCATGCATACAGCTCAACCATGCTTTTGCTCTTTCTTCAGTGATCGGGAAAGGCAGATGCCTGGCTCTCAGCATAGGGTGGCCGTGTTCTTCGGTATAAAGAGGGGGACCGCCCAAATACTGAGTAAGGAATTGTTTTTGTTTGCGGGCCGTCTCTGTTAAGTCTTCAGGAAAAATAGGTGCCAGCAAAGCGTGTTTGGACACTCTATTATAAAATGCATCAACTAGCATGGAGAGTTTCTTTTCGCCGATTAAGTTATAAGGCATTTTCGGTTTCTCGACCATAAGAAGGACTCCTTTTTACTTAGAATGTAAGTTTATTCTAGCAAGCATTCATGTTTATCTCAAACAAATAGCCTTGATAGGGCACGATTCTGTAAAGTTAGTGTTGCCAGATTGGGGTCGGTTATCCTGTCATTTGAATTGAGATACACTCTGGGAATCATACGATCCAATAACGGCAACAAAAAAAGAGCCTTGTAATAAGGGCTCTTTTTTATACTGACACTGACATACTTAACATATCCAGGCAATCAGGAATAGAACGTATTCGATACTTTTTCTACATATGAGTTTGTTTCTTTAAAAGGAGGTATTCCATTGTACTTGTCGACATTCCCCGGACCGGCATTGTAAGCAGCAAGTGCCAGTTCGATGTCCCCGTTATACTTATCCAGCATCTGTTTTAAATATCTGGTCCCTGCAAAGACATTTTCTTCAGGATCAAAAATATTTTCCACCCCCAGGCCCCTTGCAGTGGAAGGCATCAACTGCATCAATCCTGATGCCCCTGCAGGACTGACAGCATCAGGGTCGAATCCTGATTCATGCTGGATCACAGCCTGTATCAGCTTTTTCGGGAGGTGATACGTATCTGCCGCTCTGGAGATGATATCGTCTATTGATGCCGGAACCTGGAGTTCGGATCTATTTAGTGCTGACAGGGATATTGGAGGTTGTGAAACGGTAAAGGCCGGGTGCGTTGTAAGCAAGCGATTTACAGCGCCAAGCGTATTGCCTGGAGTTGAGTGGCTACCATCGTTATTTAAAGCCTGGGTAAATATCTGCTGAAATAAGTCATTGCTCCCGCTGCCTGCATTTATAGAGGAGACGGACCCCAGTTTATTGAGTGCCTGGAGTTCCATCATCACTTTTAATTGTTGAACATTCATACTAATGGCTCCTGTCTATTTAGTGGGCGGTCATCCTTTATATCGGAAAATGCGATATGAGTTTTACATTTGATTTCTTATTTTTTCCCGGTAAAAACGTTTTATTTTATTCTCTGTATCCCTTTTGGGTATCCCATGTTCCTTTAACAGATCAGAAAAGATTTTTTCTCCCTGCTTATAATCTTTCACTTCATATTCGAGTTCAAAGTCCACTTTATCAAAATAGGAACTTTCATCAAAAACAAGTAAACCACCTTCAAACTTCATTTCAGCTCTCTTTGTGGTTAAAGACCCAAAGTGTTGAATCGAAGTGATGGTTACTCCAAGGCTTTGAAGGAATTCTCTTACTTCCCCGTCCGGAAAAATGCCTTGTTTTAATAGCTCGTCTGCTTCTTGTTCAGAAAGGGGTTGATTCGTCTCAAGGAGCCCTTCTTCCATTGGTGTTTTCAACGTCAGCATGAAGGTTTTCTTTTTTTGCCGGATTCTTAATGCAGACTGCCTATTCTTCAAAAGGAAGTCAGGGGTATCGAAATAATGGTTTACCTGGATATTGAAATCTGTTTCATTTATCGAGAAATTCTTGAGTAATTGCATGAATTCTTCTTCTGCTAACAGGTTCTTAAATTCGATTTCAATTTCTTGTGACAAAGAATAGCATCCTTTCATTGCTTAATACTTGTATTATCTCTTTTATAGAAAGGAACTTCAATGTTTAGATGTAAATCGTGTCTTATGATAAAATAAGACTGATTGTTTTAAGGAAGGATGAATATAGCCATGAGAAAAATCGTTCAATTCAACGAAGCAACATTTGAAAATGGTGTTTTAAACTTACATACGGAACAAACTGACTTGTTAAGAGGAATCAAGCCTGCTTCTCAAATCATTGCAGACTCTGACCGATTCGCCTTCGTTTATCTGGCAGAAAATGAAGAGGAATACGTATACCTGTATTTAGAAGAAGGAATCTGGGGAGAGTTGAGAAAAGCGCTGGAAGAGAATGCTCCAGTTATGGTGAAAAGCTCAGAGGAAACAGTGGAGTTAGACCAATTTCATGATGAACTAAACTATCTCATCAGTAATATAGAAGGAAATGGGAATTACGGCGACGAAATGGTTAAGAAGGTCGAATCCGCTTTTATCGATTAATTCTCTTAAGCAGGTATAAGGGCATACTAATTACTCTCAACATTACCAGCTTTTTAAACCCTGAAGAAAGAAACAGAGTAATGTTTCAAAAGAGGTGAGGGAATGAATCATTGGGAACAATTTCTGGCTCCCTATAAGCAAGCAGTAGATGAGCTGAAAGTGAAACTGAAAGGAATGCGCGGTGAATATGAATTTCAACAAACTCATTCTCCGATTGAATTTGTGACTGGACGTGTAAAGCCGATTGCCAGCATCCTTGATAAAGCGAACCAAAAAGGGATCTCTCTTTCAAACATAGAGGCAGAGATGCAGGATATAGCGGGACTCAGGATGATGTGCCAATTCGTGGAAGATATACATGTAGTGGTGGAGCATCTCCGTCAACGGAAGGATTTTACCGTGATTGAAGAAAGGGACTATGTCACCAATAAAAAGCCAAGCGGCTACAGATCCTACCATGTCGTCGTCGATTATCCTGTCCAGACGATCCAGGGTGAGAAAAACATCCTTGTAGAAATTCAGATCCGGACGCTGTCGATGAATTTTTGGGCAACAATTGAGCATTCTTTGAATTATAAGTACAGCGGCCAATTCCCCGAAAGAATTCGAATGAGGCTGCAAGGTGCTGCGGAAGCGGCTTTTCGCCTGGATGAAGAAATGAGCCTGATTCGTGAGGAAATCCAGGAAGCACAAGCTATTTTCACAAACAAAATGGAAAAAGATAAGAGGGGCAGCGGCACAACCAATAAAAGAATCCACAAACAGTGAGACGAAGGGGGTCAAAACGAATGAAGTTTGCTATTACGTCAAAAGGTGATTCGAAGTCCAATACACTGATGCACAAGATGAGAACCTACTTACAGGATTTCAATTTGACATATGATGAAGACCAGCCTGACATTGTCATCTCGGTAGGGGGAGATGGGACACTGCTTTATGCCTTTCACCGTTATCGATCGAGGCTGGATAAGACCGCCTTTGTTGGAGTACATACGGGTCATCTCGGCTTTTATGCAGACTGGGTGCCAGAAGAAATCGAAAAGCTAGTCATTGCCATTGCAAAAACGCCTTATCAAATTATTGAATATCCGTTGTTGGAAACGATCATCCGTTATCAGCACGGGGGGAAGGAAACGCGGTATTTAGCTCTGAATGAGTCTACAGTGAAGAGCGTAGAGGGTACCCTCGTCATGGATGTGGAAATCAGGGGACAGCATTTCGAGCGTTTCAGGGGAGATGGATTATGTCTGTCTACTCCTTCAGGGAGTACAGCGTACAATAAGGCACTCGGGGGAGCCATCATACATCCGTCATTGCCGGCTATCCAATTTGCGGAGATGGCATCCATCAATAACCGTGTCTTTCGTACAATCGGATCCCCGCTTATCTTACCGGCCCACCATACTTGTATGTTAAAGCCTGTCAATGGCCCGGATTTTCTTGTGACGATCGACCATCTTTCCCTTCTGCACAAAGATGTGAAATCGATTCAGTATCGTGTCGCAGATGAGAAGATCCGATTTGCCCGCTTCCGTCCTTTTCCTTTCTGGAAAAGAGTACATGACTCTTTTGTGGCAGATGAATAAAGGATATTCGCTTCAATGGGTCATCCCCTCTGCTTTTGAAGGAAGGCTGCTGAGGGAATTCCTTATTGACCAGAAGATTTCCAAACGGACACTGACCTCGGTCAAATTCGATGGGGGATCAATTTCCGTCAATGACACAGAAGTGAACGTTCGTCACGTCCTGGAGGCAGGCGATGTTCTCAAACTGGTCTTTCCGCCTGAAATAGGCAGTGAAAAATTAATGCCTGAAAATCTGCCTTTGAAGATTGTATATGAAGATCGGGATGTCCTGGTTGTCGAGAAACCATGGGGCATGTATTCAATCCCGTCAAAAGAACACAGTGCAGGCACTCTGGCGAATAGACTCGCAGGTCATTACGAGACATGCAGCTTGGCAGCAGCGGTTCATATCGTCACAAGGCTCGACCGGGACACATCTGGATTAGTCCTTGTAGCCAAACACCGGCACGTGCACCATTTATTTAGTCTTCAGCAGCAGGAAAGAGAAATTTCACGGACTTATGAAGCTTTGGCTGAAGGAGTCATGAACAGCATTGAAGGAGTCATCGAACAGCCTATCGGCCGCAAAGATACAAGTATCATCGAAAGAGAAGTCCGTCATGACGGGCAATATGCCAAAACCGCATATCGTGTCCTTGGCCAGTATTCAGATACCGTTCATTTATCCCTGCGTCCATTTACAGGAAGAACGCATCAAATACGGGTACATATGGCATCAATCGGACATCCTCTTCTCGGTGATGATTTGTACGGAGGAAAAATCAAGGTTATGGAGCGGCAGGCACTTCATTGTAGTACCCTATCTTTTTTTCATCCCATGAATAATGAATGGATGACATTTGAGAGTCCGCTGGCAAGTGATATGAGAAGCGTTCTGATACGTTTAGCGCAGAAAGAAAAAAGAGATTTCCCGTGTTGATCTTCGACGGGGATCTCTTTTTTTAGTTCAGTTTAATCGTGCAGGAGGAAGGTTCAACGATTCCTGACAATGAAGAAATATAACATGTTTATGGAAAGGTACGGAATTTTTCCTCTGTAAATGGCATGCTTGAAGGTACGCTTATCAATTCCAATTCAGGATAACGAAAAGCTGTCAACTTTCCACCAAATACAGCACCCGTATCGATATTGACTGTTTTATTCATCATTCTGGGTTCGAGTACGGGAGTATGTCCATAAATGATCCAGGCATCACCCTTGTAGTCCTTTGCCCAATCTCTTCTGACGGGTGTACCGTCTTCATTTACTTCACCGGTGATGTCACCATAAAGAACAAATGTTTTAACTCGCTTATTCTTTTTTCCTATGTATTCCTCCTTGATTCCTGCATGAGCAATGATTAATTTTCCCTCATCCAGTATTTGATAGAGAGGCGAACCTTCGTATAAGTTAATAAATAAAGTCTTATACACGCTTCTTTCTTTCTCTGTAAGAGCACTTAATTCTGCTGTGGTCGTTTCTAGACCATGCAGGATCTTCACATTGTTTCCTAAGAAATATCGATAAAGCTTATTACAATGATTACCCGGGACATAGTAAGCTTCTTTTTCATCTTGAAGGGAAGCGACTACACTTATCGTTTTTAGTGAGTGTGGTCCCCGGTCAGTCAAGTCACCGACAAATGCAAGCTTTCTTCCTTCAGGGTGACGAGGGAGCCCGGAATCCCAATCATAACCAAGTTTTTCAGTCAGGTTTCTAAATTCCTGGAAACATCCATGTATATCCCCTATTGCATCAATCTTCATTTTGCACCTGCTTTCTATTCCTGGAGAAACTTTTTTCTTTTCATTTCATTCGTTTTATGACATATTAATGGTTCAGTGTGTGAAAAAACGGGAGCATTTATTCATCATTTTAGTTTGAAAAATTGCCGGAAGCAAAAAGAAGGTTGTTGTGCTAAGTTAGCGGGCGACATTTTCAAAAAGATTTGCTAGTATTAATACGACTAAACGGGATTAACATAAGGAGGGTGTGCCTTAATGAGTGAAGCAGTCAAAGAACAAAACAACGAGAAAGAAAAGCAGGACAAAGAAATGTACGATGAAGAGCTTCTCATTAGAGCCCTTCTGCAGGAAGATTTGGATTTGTTCAGATCGGAATTCACTCAGTTACACTCCTATGATCAGGCTAAATTCTTTTCAAAGATCGAGGATGAACTGAGAATTCGCCTTTACCATTATCTATCTCCGGAAGAAATGGCCGAATTGTTCGAAAGTCTTGATATAGATGAAGAAGATTATCAGGAACTACTCGCTGAAATGAACCCATCCTATGCAGCTGAGATGCTTTCGAATATGTATGCGGATGATGCGGTAGATGTATTGAATGAACTTGATAAAGATCAGGTTGTCAGCTACCTGACCATCATGGATGATGATTCAGCCAGAGAAATAAAAGAACTCCTTCATTATGAAGAATATACCGCTGGTAGTATAATGACTACAGAGTTTGTGGCAATTTCACAAAATCAAACAGTCCGATCAGCCATGTATATTCTAAAGAATGAAGCTCCGAATGCAGAAACGATTTATTACATTTATGTAGTAGACGACGATAAGAAGCTTGTGGGAGTTATCTCTTTAAGGGATCTCATCATCAGTCATGATGACGTCATGATTTCTGAAATCATGAGTGAAAGGGTCATGTCAGTCGGTGTTAGCGAGGACCAGGAAGCCGTCGCCAGACAAATGAAGGACTATGATTTCCTTGCCTTGCCGGTTGTTGATTTTCAACAGCATCTGCTGGGGATCATAACGGTCGATGACATCATGGATGTCATGGAAGAAGAAGCATCGGATGACTATTCCAAGCTCGCAGGTATCGCCGATTTGGATTCGATTGACAGGAACCCTTTCAATGCAGCTAAAAAACGACTGCCGTGGCTGATTGCGCTGCTATTCCTAGGAATGATTACAGCGAATCTCATCGGGCGGTTTGAAGCAACCCTTGATAAAGTAGCCATTCTTGCGGTGTTTATCCCGCTTATAGCGGGGATGGCAGGGAATACTGGAACACAGGCACTTGCTGTGGCTGTTCGTGGAATTGCCACAGGGGATTTGGAGAAAGAAAGCAAGCTTTCCCTCATCATTCGCGAAGCAGGTACCGGACTTATTACCGGTACGACATGCGGAATCGTCGTCAGTCTGATCGTTTACGTTTGGAAAGGCACTTTTTTTCTTGGATTGCTGGTTGGTATTTCGGTATTCATTTCTTTATTTGTTGCAACATTGGCGGGTACACTGGTACCCCTTTTCATGCACCGATTGAAAGTCGACCCTGCAGTAGCATCGGGTCCATTTATCACGACCATAAATGATATCATCAGCACCCTTATTTATTTGGGGTTGGCTACGATGTTTTTAAATTACCTTATATAAAAAGAAATGGGGGAGAACACCATGGAACAGCATGCCTCTGTAACGTCACTGGTGATCGTTATCATTGTCGCTTTTTTAACACCTATTTTACTGCATCGTTTTAAACTGAATTTCATTCCTGTGGTGATTGCTGAAATCATCATGGGCTTGGTGATTGGAAAGAGCGGATTCGACCTCGTTCATCAAGATATGTGGCTAGAAACTTTATCGACATTCGGATTCATCTTCTTGATGTTCTTGAGCGGTCTGGAAATTGATTTCAAAGCATTCTCGAACAGCAAGAATAAAAAAGATATTCTTCCGAGCGGTAAGGAAGAACCGAACCGTCTGAAAGTGGCAACCATTATTTTTATCGGGATTTTCTTCGTTTCTCTCGGACTTTCTTACTTATTTGTATTTTTTGGTTTGATAGAAAACGCCTTTTTGATGACCTTGATCATTTCGACCATCTCATTGGGGGTAGTCGTCCCGACATTGAAAGAGGCTCATATATCACAGACCGCAATTGGTCAGATCATCTTGCTGATTGCTGTTATCGCCGATTTGGTGACCATGATCCTTCTTGCTGTATTCGTCTCCCTTTATGGAGAAGGACACGGTAATATGTGGCTGCTTCTCATTCTGTTTGGAGTGGGAGTCATCCTTTATCTTTTAGGCAAGCGTATGAAAAATAATAACTTCATTAAAAGTCTGTCGACAGGCACTGTGCAGATTGGGACACGCGCTGTCTTCACACTTATTATCTTGCTTGTGGCTGTGTCGGAGACAGTTGGGGCCGAGAATATCCTCGGAGCTTTTTTGGCAGGGGTGTTGGTTTCTCTACTGTCACCTAATCAGGAAATGGTACAGAAGCTCGATTCATTCGGTTACGGGTTTTTAATCCCGATTTTCTTCGTCATGGTGGGAGTGGAACTTGATCTTCAGACATTGCTGAGCGATAAGAAAATGCTTCTCTTGATTCCTTTATTGCTGCTGGCATTCCTGATTTCAAAAATACTGCCGGTCTACTTGTTGAAGATTTGGTATGATACCAAAACCACCTTAGCTTCGGCTTTCTTGCTTACTTCCACTCTTTCACTCGTTATTGCTGCTGCAAAAATCGCTGAAAGAATGGATATCATCACTAGTCAAATGAGCGGAACATTAATTCTGGTGGCAGTCATTGCATGTATCATTACACCGATTCTCTTTAAAAAGCTCTTTCCGCGGGAAAGCGCAAATGAAAAGAAATTGAAAGTAGTGTTCTTGGGGGCAAACCAGATGACCATGCCGGCGTCAAGGGAACTTCAATCTTCACTATATGAATCTGTCCTTTATCATACCATTCAAGATAAATCGGATAAGAACTTTGCAGATTCATTGTTCAAAATCAATGAAATCGAGAATTATGATCTCGATACATTAGAAGAATATACCGTGTTCGAGGCAGATATCCTTGTGATTTCGACCGGGGATGAAGAGGCGAATGCAACCCTTGCCATCGCTGCTAAAGATAGAGGAGTAGAACGCGTCATTGCAAGGGTTGAAAGCCCTGATATGCACGAAACCCTGAGAGAACAGGGTATCGAAGTTTATTCCGTGTTCCTCTCGACCAAAGCGCTGTTGAGAGCTATGATAGAATCACCTTCAGTGATGAATATCCTTACAAATCAAGAAATGTCACTGTACGAAATAAAAATGCAGAACAGTCAGTTCGAAGGGATGACCCTGAGAAAATTCCCATTTACGGGGGATGTCATCTTTGTCCGTATTTTCAGGGGCAAAGATTCCATCGTTCCGCATGGCGACACAGAACTCCATATGAATGACCGGTTGATCGTGACCGGCTCTAAAGAATATGTCGATGAACTGAAACGCGAACTTGAATTCTGTGAGTATTGTTAATGGTTTGTTGAAGAAACTCCCCGGTCTCCCGGGGAGTTTTCTTTTTGACAAGATGGAGGATTTTCGCTCGTTGGTACCTAATTAGTTATATAGAAGGAAGGAGATGATGAATAATGTGGGAAACAAAAGTGATAGAGATAAGAAAAAGGCTAGAGGAAAGTCTGGAAGGAATGTCCTTTGAACAATTAAATAAAAAACCTTCAAAGGATGAGTGGAGCGTCGCCCAAATCATCCTGCACCTTTCAGGGGCAGAGACGCGTTTTATTAACCTGGCACTCGAAGCTGCCCAAGGGCAATCGGATGGTGGCGGGGAAGCAGTAGACTTAAGCGTGTTTAAAGATAAAAGCAAGAAGCTTAAAGCACCAATCGACCCAGCTGAGGAACCTCAAACAATTGAACAATTAATGGACGCTTTGCAAACGTCAAGAAGCTTAACAGAAGAGTTTATAAAAAGCTATTCTGAACATGACCTTGCCGAAAAAACGATGGATCATCATCGATTTGGAATCATGCCGGTATGGCAGGTCCTCGAGCTGCTGGGCAGACATGAAGCGAGGCATATTGATCAAATAGAAGAGACGAAAACGAAGATATCATTGAATTGAACCTTTTCTTTTTCTAATGTTTCATGTAGAATTAGTAGCAGGTACTAATAACTTGTAACAATAGGAGGATTACAATGACTCTTTCATTAGAAGGCAAAACATTTGTCGTCATGGGTGTTGCCAATAAACGAAGCATTGCTTGGGGGATTGCCCGCTCGCTTCACCAATCAGGTGCAAGATTAATTTTTACATACGCAGGGGAACGTTTTGAAAAAGGTGTTAGAGATCTAGCCGAAACATTGGAAGGCGGAGAAGAATCTCTAGTGCTTCCATGTGACGTAACGAGTGATGAAGACATAGAGAAATGCTTTTCTACAATCAAAGAGGAAGTCGGAGTGATTCACGGCCTGGCGCACTGTATCGCTTTCGCAAATAAAGAAGAGCTTGCCGGCGATTATATGAATACGACAAGAGACGGATTCCTTCTTGCGCATAACATCAGTTCTTATTCGTTGACTGCAGTTGCAAAAGCTGCCAAGGATCTAATGACCGAAGGCGGAAGCATCGTGTCCATGACCTATTTAGGCGGGGAGAGAGTGATGCAGAATTATAACGTAATGGGAGTGGCGAAGGCATCGCTTGAAGCAAGTGTCAAATACCTCGCAAGCGACTTAGGTAAGCACGGAATCCGTGTAAATGCCATCTCTGCAGGTCCGATCCGTACACTTTCCGCCAAGGGAGTGGGTGACTTCAACTCCATCCTTAAAGAAATTGAAGAGCGTGCACCACTGCGCCGCAATACAACTCAAGAAGAAGTCGGAGACACTGCCGTGTTCTTATTCAGCGACCTCTCAAGAGGGATCACTGGAGAAAACCTTCATGTTGATTCTGGGTATCATATCCTTGGTTAAAATGATATAAACATAAAATCCCGCTGCCTTACAATGGTCAGCGGGATTTTTGTTTAGCTATGTCAAAGATAATAGCGGATTTTATTGTACACAGAAAATTCCACCCAAAAATGAAACTGACATGCACCATTTGCATACATATAAAAGTGGAGATGAATGGGAGGTGTACTTCATGAAAAAAGACAAAGCATCGAGCAAGGAACCTTTGTTATATATTCAGCAGCCAAAACTGCAGGAAGTCAAAGGGAATATGCAAGTAGTGTATCGTTCCACTAAATCAAAAGAGAGAAAAGAAAAACGTTCAACTCAACCAATCGAAAGCCAGATAGAAAAAACGCATGATGAAGCAGAACCAGTAAAATCAAAAAAGCCTGACAGGGAGTTAAATGAGGAAACCAAGGCTCATCCCCAGCTTGCCGCGGGAGAATCCAAGTCTGCAATTACCTCTTTCAAAAGGCTGAAACCATTTAAAGAACTGAACCTTGAAGAAAAACTGAATTATATTTCAGCCAGCATCAACGGGAAAGTGCCATTCCCTTGTGAATTCAGCACAGATTCAGCTGCTTATAAAGGCGTGCTTATCGATATGGACGAATCTGACATTAAGCTAAAGACATTCCGCGGAGAAGAAGTGTCGATTGCAAAAGACTCATTGAAATCAATTAAGATGATAGGCTTACACTAAAAGAAGCCAGGCGGGGTATCCCGGCTGGCTTTTTCTTACAGGTTTCAGTCACTGATACCTGACTTATCAATCTTCACATAAGTCAACGAATACATCTTTGATACATTGAATCGCACAGAAGCAATCCAGGTCAACTGTTACACAGTCGCCTGTTAATTCCCACTCAATCATATTATCTTCCGTGTCTTCGACCTTATCTGGCTTCAGTACTTGTAAAGTAGCACAGCAGTTGTCAAATACATCTTTTACACGGAAAAATGGTGATTTCCATTTGCTTCCTTTGACATGTGCTTTGAAAGTATCACCGTTTTTCAGGTATAACTTAAAGACACGGGTATTCACACGGTTAGCAGGGCTAACCATCGTTCCCAGCGGCTCAAGGAAACAGTCATTACGGCATTCGTTGCATTCGTCACCAGCGTCTTGAATATCCTTAATAGCGCGAACTGCTTGACATACACAGCTGAGATCTTTTTTACCAAAATCTCTATCTCTTCCGCAACCCATATAAAGTTCCTCCTTAAAATAAATTTCATTTACATTACTAACATATTGTGGTGTAGGCGATTAGGTAACGGACATCTGCCCTCTTTTGGAAATTTGGGCTTGTATATATTTATCATCCGAGAAAGGAAGATCGATTTGGAGTTCACTTTCGTACAACTCGTATCCCTGGGTTTTGCCATCTTTCGACTGACGCATTTGATCGTTTTTGATAAAATAACCGAGTTTATAAGGTCCCCTTTCTTTGATGAGGTTGTGGAAGAGGAGAATGGGGGGGAAGAGATTTACCTGATTCCAAAGACAGAAGGCTTAAAAGGCTTTGTGGGTAATTTGTTATCCTGTTACTGGTGTACAGGAATATGGGTAAGTGTGTTTTTATACGGCGGTTACCTATGGATTCCTTTTATTTTTGGCCCATTTATAACATTGCTTGCTGTTGCAGGTGTTGCAGCTGTAATTGAAGCCGCAGTCCAGAACTGGAATGAATCGAGTAGTAGGTAATTAGTGGAAACAAGCACACCCCTTTTCACATATAATGAAATATCAACAAGAGAAGGGGGCATGAAATTGATTAAATACAATGGCAATAACCCGATTAAACCAACAAAAACGACATCAAATTATAAAAAGAAAAAAGACTGCGGATGCGGATCGAATACGAAGAAAAAATAGATTGCTCATATAGAGCGATCTTTTTTTTTTTCATAAAATTAGACTTTAGGAAAAAAATAAGGGGTGAGTATATTCAAAAATGAGGGATGAAGTATGAAAAAATACGTAATTACAGGGGTTCTATCCTTTTTGCTAGTTGCTGGTTGTGCTAATAAAGAAGATGGAAAAGACAGTAAAATTGCTCTTCTTAAGGCGACTGATCCGCCTCCGATTGAACTGGTCGATAACCCTGAAACGGATAGCTTTGGACATGCAATAAAAAAGAAGCTGGCTAAAAAAAAGGAACTGTATGATGTTGCTGTCATTCAAAATAAAGAAGAAACATTGGTCGTTTATAAAGTGAAGCATTTACAGCGTTTCAAAATGAAGAAAATTGAAAAGGATATGGAAAAATATCTCGAGGATGAATATCCCGGGGAGGATTTCATCTTATCAAGCGATTATAAAATCTTTTTGGAAACGGTCCGTTTAAAAGAAAAAGTCCAGCACAAGTCGATAACCGATAAAGAGGCTGAAAAAGAATTCAAGAATATTATCGAGCTTCAGAAGGAGAAGACATAGGAGGGATACTTGTGGGAAAAACACCGAAAACACCAGAGCAGCAAAAATATGAAAAATTGGAAAAACAATATGAAACCAAAAGGCCCCTTTTAAAGAATGTCACTAAGGCATTTTTTGTTGGGGGAGCAATTTGCCTGATAGGGCAGGCGGTAAGTTATTTTTATATATACTTTTTTAACTTCACGGAGCAGACCGCTGGTAACCCGACAGTCGCCACCATGGTGTTCTTTGCGATGATTCTCACCGGATTTGGCATTTATGACCATTTAGGACAGTTTGGAGGAGCGGGGAGCGCAGTACCTGTCACAGGTTTCGGGAATGCTGTTATTTCTGCAGCGATCGAACATAAAACAGAAGGCTATGTTCTTGGTGTAGGTGGGAATATCTTTAAATTGGCTGGATCCGTTATTGTCTTTGGTGTATTTGCTGCATTTGTGGTTGCCTTAATTAAAACGTTATTAATTCAATGGGGAGTGATTTAATGCTTAAGGGTTCGAGATCATGGGTCTTCCCTGCACAGCCAGCGATCCTCTCTACTGGAGTGGTCGGGGGGCCTTTCGAAAAAAAGGGCAAATTGGCAGTTGATTTTGACAGGTTTTACGATGATTTATGGTTGGGACAAGACTCATATGAGAAAGCCAATCGGGTCCTTATTGAAGATGCAGTAGAGATTGCACTTGAAAAGCAATCCCTTAAAAAAGATGATGTTCAATTCTTTTTAACCGGAGACCTGATCAATCAGATTACTCCTTCAAGCTTTGCTGCACGTTCATATGCCATTCCTTATTTCGGGTTATTTGGTGCTTGCTCCACATCCATGGAGGGTCTTGCCCTGGCGGGGTTTATGGTCAATTATCAAGGTGCCGATAAAGTGGTAACGGGAGCTTCCAGTCATAATGCAGCCACGGAAAAACAGTTCCGTTACCCGACTGAATATGGCGGTCAAAAACCACCTACTGCTCAATGGACAGTCACGGGGGCAGGTTACGCAGTAGTGGGAAATGGTGCAGGGATTTCAACTCCTTGTCCGAGAGTTACATCCGCAACAATCGGAAAAGTGATTGATATGGGCTTATCAGATCCCTTTAATATGGGAGGAGCAATGGCACCGGCAGCTGTTGATACGATAGCCGGTCACTTTCAGGATTTGGGAAGGGATCCTTCCTATTACGATTTAATTGTAACAGGGGATCTTGCTGCAATCGGCAGACAGACAGCCATGGAAATGCTGAAGGAAAAAGGATACTCCCTGACCGACAAGCAATACCAGGACTGCGGTTTACTTATATATGGAAAAGATCAGCCTGTTCAGTCGGGGGCAAGCGGTCCGGGCTGTTCGGCGACCGTACTGTATGGGCACTTATTGAATGAAATGAAAAAAGGGACGTATAAACGGATCTTAATGGTGGCGACCGGTGCGTTGTTATCGCCAGTTACTTTTCAACAGGGTGAAACGATTCCATGCATTGCCCATGCTGTGTCCATTGAATTTTTGTAATGTTAAGGAGGAAGAGTATATGATAGCGATGTTCTTTTGGTCATTTGTCATAGGAGGAATCATCTGTGTCATTGGACAGTTAATGTTTGATGTAGCAAAAATGACACCGGCACATACCTTAAGTTTCTTAGTGGTGGCAGGCGCTGTACTTTCAGGGTTTGGATTATATGAACCACTGATCGATTTTGCCGGGGCGGGTGCGACCATACCGATTACAAGCTTCGGGAATGCGCTGGTAAACGGTGCGATGCAGGAATCACAAGAACACGGCCTTGTAGGAGTATTAACAGGCATGTTCGAAGTAACAAGTTCCGGTATATCGGCAGCGATCGTTTTTGGATTCATTGGTGCGCTCCTTTTTAAACCAAAGGGGTAATGGGAGGAATGAAATATGCCTGAATACTTGCAAGTAGCTTTAAGAAGCTTGTTCATTCTCCTTTCTTTGTTTTTCATTACAAAATTACTCGGAAAAAAACAGCTGTCAAAATTATCGTTTTTTGAGTATATCACCGGCATCACTGTAGGCAGCATTGCCGGTACACTCTCAATGGACCTTGGCCTGCCTTTGAGTGAGGGACTAATGAGCATCTTACTGTGGTTCTTATTTCCATTTCTGTTTTCATATCTTTCACTTAAAAGCAGTAAATTCAGAAGGTTTACGGAAGGGGAGCCTGCTGTCTTTATTAAAGATGGGAAAATAGATGAAAATGCGCTTAGAAAGGAACATTACTCGATTGATGAACTTCTTGAACAGTTAAGGAAGAAGGATGTTTTCAGAGCTGCGGATGTTGAATTCGCCACGTTAGATACTAACGGGGATTTGAGCGTGATGCTGAAAAAGGGAAAACAACCGCTGGTAAGGGAAGACATAATGGCTGAATTCCAACGCTCGAGTCCTCCGCAGGCGGTTATTGAAGACGGAAAAATCGATGAAGCCGCCTTATCAGAAATCGGATATACAAAATCATGGTTAATAAAAGAACTCTCAAGAAGAAAGCTCACTGCAGAGTCGGTCTTTTTGGCCCAATTGGATCATGAGGGCAATCTGACATTCGATCTCTTCAATTGGACAAACACACAACAAAATTAATAAAAGCCCATACGGAATAGACCTCACTTACATATGTTATAAGTGACTAAAGGTAAAGTGAGGTGAAGCTGAATGCCTTACGGATATGGATATGGTTATGGCTGTGGATATGGCGGAGGTTATGGATCAACTTTTGTCTTAATCGTCGTCTTATTCATCTTGTTGATTATCGTTGGAGCTAGCTTCTGCTAATTCAGAAGCGAAAAGCAAAAGGCAGAATCCTCGTATAGAGAGATCCTGTCTTTTTTCATGAAAATTATCACGCTCTCCGTTTTTTTACATATGATGCTTATAGTTAAAAAGGAGGCGGTTTACTCATGAATAACAACTTTTTTAAGAATCTTGAACAGAAGACAGGCGTCAATATGAACGAAGTGTTCGAGCTTGCCAACTCATTACAAAATGCCAATTTCAAAGATGAAGCAACTGTGAGAAATGTCATTAAGCGTGTTTCCAAAATTGCCAACAAACCTGTGAATAAAGAAATGGAAGATAAAATTGTAAAGTCAATCGTGAACGATGGGAAGCAATTGGATTTCGGGACCATATCCAATATGCTTAACAAAGGGAAAAAATAATTTTTTTAAAAGAGAATGGACATAAATGAGCGTGCAGGCACGTACTTTATGTTAATTCTCTTTTATTTTTGCACCGGGCTGCCATTATGGACAGGCGTCAACACCAGAAGAAATAAACATTCCCTTCCTAATCAACCGCAAGGTATTTTATGAACCAGCTTTAGAAATGAACCATTTTTGAAAGCCGCCACGTTTTATATATAAGAAAATGAGGGTAAAACCAATATAAGGAGGTTATCTATATGGGATATATTGCTCCAATTCCCCACCATCAATATAAACAGTATCAGGAAAGGGACATAAAAGTCGACAAATATCCATTTCGATTCATTCCGATACAGTCTGTCAAGGCCTTGAAAAACAAATCAAAGCAAACCGGCCGCGAAAAAATGTCCGCCCACCAGAATACCGGCCAGAAGGAAAATGAGTTCCACAAAAGCCCTCCATTTAAACACATCATCCACCCAGATTTAATAGCCAAAGTAACAGGAAAAGGCACTTACTTTAACGAATACATATAAAGAAATACTGCCTGCACATGCAAGATAACCACAACGATCCTTGCTGCATGGTACTGAAAGGAATGAAGAGTTTGAAGCTTCAACAATTTACTGATCATTGCTATGCATTCACCGGTGCCGTGAACATCGGCTATTGTCAGAAAGATGGAAAAGGGCTGCTCATTGATACAGGTCTGGATGAGTCGTCAATAAAGAAGGTATTAAATCTAATAAATCAGCATTCGCTGCCACTGGACTACTGTATCATAACCCATGCCCATACAGATCATTTCGGCGGTGCATCCTACCTTAAGAAAAGGATGGATATCCCTCTGTATGCACCTGCACTTGAATCATCTATTATGGCAAACCCCATCCTGGAACCGATATATCTTTTCAATGGAGCAAACCCAATAGAGGAATTAAGGAATAAATTTCTTGAAGGACCTTCAGTCAAGGTCGATCACCATGTGAAGATCGGGGAGAATTCAATTGGACCATTTGACATTCATGCTCTGGACTTGCCAGGACACTCGTACGCTCAGACTGGATTGCTGATCGATCATATCCTATATGCCGGAGACGGTTATTTTGGGAAGGAGGCCCTCAAAAAGCATGTGATCCCTTTCATCATCGATGCGGACCAAACCTTATCTTCATTGGAAAAACTCCTTCACATAGAATGTAAAGGAGCAATCCCGGGGCACGGACAATTTGAAGAGACCTTTCAAGATGCCGTACGAGACAACCAGAAGGTTCACAATGAATTAATATCTTCCTTATATCAACTGATTGAAAGGAAAGAGGAAGGTGAATCCTTAGATATGCTTACAAAAGAATTATTAACCTTACATAACATAAAGGTGAAAAGCTTGGGGCAATGGCTGTTGTTCCGCACATCCGTTACTGCTTATGTAGTAAGTCTGGAGCGTAAAGAACAGGTGAAGTTCATAATCAGGGATAATGAACCAAGAGTGGTGGCTACCTGATTAATAGCCTTGTACCAATAGGCTTTCACCCTCTTTCCATTCAGCATAGAGAACCTCTTTATGTGATTGAAATCCGTGTCTGTTTATTTCGGCCAGCAGCCATTCTTCCTGCTGATCCACAATTTTCAGATTATCATATACAATTTCTCCATCTACAATCAATGATAATGGCAGGCTCACATGATCGGGCTTAATGTTTAAATCCGCCCGCTGTACATTTTCAAACATAGGTTTCTTCAGCACACTCAGTGTTCCATTGGACTCAAGCAGGGCATACTCACATTCACGTACAGAAAAAATGTCTTTGGCCCTCAGTAAATGCTGAAGTTGATTTAAATCCAAATGGTTTTTCTTTAATTGTTTGAAATCGATTTTTCCTTTGTTGATCACGATTGCTGGAGTGCCTTCCATGATGTGGCGAAAACGCCTCGATTTCTGGGTGATGTATTCGGTGGTGAATATCAGCGATCCCCAGATGAAGATAGCTGCAAGGATGGGCCAGACGCTGATGTTTTTATCATAAAGGGAATTCCCGACCAGTTCCCCCAATATTAACGCAGAAATGAAGTCAAAGGCGGATATTTGAGTTATTTGTGTTTTTCCTAGTACTTTCGTTAAAATCAAAAGGGCAAAATAGCCGACTACCAGTTCTACGGCTATTGACATAATTTCCATAGGTATCCCCCTCCCCATATACTTCTTCATTATCGTCCAGTTAACATGTGTTTATACAAATCAGTACGGTATTCTTCATGCCAATATAAAAAAGATCAATCTACTGCCTAAAGCAGTGATTGATCTTTTTTTATTCGATGGTCTATGATAGTGTTTTTACCATTGTCTTATGAGGGATTCCGGCATCCATGAATTCCTCAGAGGCGATCCCATAGCCCAATCCTTCATAAAAAGGAATGGCATAGGTTTGAGCGTTTAATTTAAGATTGGAAATGGAATGATTGTTCGCGAACTCTTCAATGGCCAGCATGATTTCCCTGCCGGCACCCTTTCCACGGAGTTCTTTAAGGACACAGATCCTTTCCACTTTTCCAACTCCATCCAACACTCTGAACCTGCCGGCACCTGAAGGCAGTTCGCCATCATATAAAATGAAGTGGGTCGATTGATTTTCGAATTCATCGATTTCTTCTTCCAAAGGTACATGCTGTTCATTTACAAAAACTGTTTTCCTGACTTGAAATACTTCTTCAAGCTGTGATTCTGATTTAGCGATTTCAACTTTCAATTGACATTATTCCTTTCCAAGGCGGAATGTTTCATATACTGTCCAGGAACCATTCTCCAACTGATAAAGTAGGTGGAAACGGTCAACCGTTTCTTCATGGTTTACACCCAGCATACTAAGTGAACCGTAAATATCCGAATGTTCATCGTTTGAAAGTTTTTGTGCAATAGTGATATGTGGCACAAATGCATATTCGGGCTCATCGTCCAATACATCCCTCTTATGCATATCGTGGTGAAGGCCCTCTAATTCAGGAGTAGGCTCAACTTTGAAATAAATGACATTATTTACAGGCTGAAATGAGCTTACTTTGTACACCTTCAAGTTGAACGGATCATAGTTTTTTGCAACATTTCTCAGCTTATCGGCGATATCTTTAATTTGATCATCATCAGCTGAAAACACATTCTTGAGGGTCAAATGTGGTGGAATCAAAGCATAATGAGGATCGTAACGTTTACGATACGAATTTGTTAAATCCTGAAGCTTTTTTGATGGGAAAATGACAACACCATAATTCATTTTCTTCAATCCTCCTCTATATATCACTAATAAAAACTATATATATATTATAGTATAGCAAATTTTTCAAAAATTTAATATAGGACGAACGGAAGGGAACTTCTCCCACCCATTTGTTAACAATCATCAGCCAAATGACAAAAAGCGGGAGAGGTCCATATTATGCTCAAGGATGAATCAACCAAACATCATGGTTAATGCACGTTTCAAATCAGGCTGCCAGTATTTCCAGGTGTGGTCACCGTCGAATTCTTCGTAGAAGGCCGAGAATTTCTTTTCGGTGAATAGCTCGTGAAGCTGACGGTTGGGTGTTAAAAAGTCTTTTACTTTTCCATCGGTTGTTTTTACTTCAGTTTCTTTGTTTCCAATAATATGGTAGATATTCAAAAGGTGAGGCTGTGAGAAGTTTTCAACTTCATCCAGTACTTTTTCATTCACCAAAGGTGACTGAAGGATCACTTTCCCGAAAGTATTAGGATATTTCAATGCTGTCATGAGTGAAACGGTCGCCCCTAACGAATCACCGATGAGCGCCCTTCCCATACCCATGTGATAAGTTGGATAATGCTCATCCAGGTAAGGAACCAGTTCATGAGCCAAAAAACGGATATAAGCATCGTTTTCTTCTCCGTGGGGATGATACTTTCTTCTTCTATCTTCTACATCTTTATAAGGTACGCCCACGATGATCATGTTTTCTATTTCTTTGCTGCCCAATAATTCATCGGCCAGGCGGGGAAGCCTTCCAAGTTGAAAGTAGTCCTTGCCATCTTGGGCAATCAATAATGAATATTTATAAAGAGGAGAAAAAGTTGCAGGTAGATAGACCAGCATTTTGATTTCCTCATTCAATTCTTTACTGTAGAGGTTTATTTCGTTAACGGTGCCTCTATTTACAGTCATACAAAACCCTCCTGATTCTCTAGATAACGTTTACAAAAATGATTGTATCATAATATTTCGTGTAAATCCCTTAAGCAGATTGGGATACGAATATTCGAAAAAGTGTTATAATTCACTAAAGAGATTAAGTCAGAAAGGGGTACATACAATGCATAAACCAATTCATTCAAAGGAAGTCACCAAAGCCGCCCTGAAGAAACTACAGGATAGAGGGGTTACAATAGAAGATATTGCGGAAATCGTTTATGAAATGCAGTTTCCCTATCATAATGAGCTGGAAATGGAAGATTGTATTGAAAGTGTAAAGAAAGTGCTGTTAAAAAGGGAAATACAGCATGCCATCCTGGTAGGGGTGGAATTGGATCAGCTTGCTGAAAAGAACATGCTTTCCGAACCACTGCAATCAATCGTGGAAACCGACGAAGGTCTTTTCGGAGTGGATGAAACCATCGCCCTAGGCGCAGCCCTGGGTTACGGAAGCATCGCCGTTACCACGTTCGGGCATTTGGATAAAAATAAGATAGGAATCATCCATGACCTGGATACAAAAAGGGGGAAGGGAATTCATACCTTCCTCGACGACATCGTTGCAAGTATAGCGGCAAACGCTTCCTCTAGGATTGCACACCGATTGAGGGACAAGGAAGAAAATATAACAAGTGAAGATAAGAAGCAATTCGAAGATGAAGAGTTGATCGGGTGAATAAATCTGATGTATAACAGAAAGACTGAAGGAACGATACGTTTCTTCAGTCTTTTTTATGTGGACATTCATCTGTTTGGGGTGAATGTGAAAGTGTAAAATGAAAACGGTTTATGCATTTCGCATACATTTTACAAAACGTTGACATGATGAAAACGTACGGAAAATGAGATATTCTATAGACTTGTAGTGTGACAAAAGGTTTTTTTATGAAAAAATTTATAAGTTTATGTATCCCGTTTGACAAGATTATTACAGTTTGTGATACAATTGATTACGGGAAAGTAGAAAATTTAATAGGGGGATTAGATTATGAAAAAACGCAGTTTATTCTTAAGCACTGCCCTTCTTCTCATTCTATCTGCCGTGCTGGCAGCATGTGGAGGCGGAGCCGGCGGTGGAAGCTCCGACGGTGATGAGAAAGTTGACTTCATCGGAATCGCTACGGGTGGAACGGGAGGTACATATTATCCGCTTGGAGGTACCTTCGCGAAGATTATTGAAGATGAAACCGGTATCAAAGCATCAGCTTCAACTTCAGGTGCATCAGCCGAAAACATGGCTTCGATTAAAGATGGTAAAACTGAAATCGCATTTACTCAAACAGATATAGCTTCATATGCTTCTGAAGGTTCTCAAATGTTCTCTGAGAATAAAGTGGAGAACGCTCGCGGAATCGCCACTTTATATCCTGAAACGATCCAGATCGTCACAACGAAAGACTCAGGTATCAAATCAGTTGAAGACCTTAAAGGAAAAGTTGTATCTGTAGGTGAAGCCGGCTCAGGTACGCTTTTGAATGCAGAACAGATCCTTGAAATTCATGGTATGAAACTTGAAGATCTTGAAGCACGCAACTTATCCTTCGATGATTCAACTACAGGAATCCAAGACGGTACAATCGATGCGGCATTCATCACTTCAGGTACTCCAACTGGAGCGGTAGAAGGATTGGCTGCAACTGAAGATATCGCCATCGTTCCGGTTGAATCTTCTAAAATTGCAGAGCTTATCGAAAAATACCCTTACTATGCTGAAGATGAAATTCCAGCTGGTACGTACAGTAAAGTAGATGAAGCAGTAACAACCGTTGCAGTCCGTGCAATGTTGGTAACGAATGCAGACATCTCAGAAGATGTCATTTACGATGTAACAAAAGCAATCTTTGAAAATACAGACCAGATCACTCATGCTAAAGGAAAACTTATCAAAGCAGAAAATGGCTTAAAGGGTATGGGTATAGAATTGCATCCGGGTGCTAAGAAATACTTTGATGAAAAAGGCATTTCAGCAGAATAATCGATTCACCCCGAGATGGAACAAAGGATAGGCCGCTAATCACGGTCTATTCTTTTGTTTTGAAGAAATGGAAGGGGGAGAGCACTTCATGAAGAAGAAATATTTAGTGGGGCCGACTCTCCTTTTACTTATTCTCTTGGCAATCATCTTTCTTCCTATTCAAACATTCCTGGTAATAGAACCAAGGGATGATGCTGGAAGTCCCGCTTATTTCTCAATCAATAAAAATAAAACCTTCTCTATCCGCTATACTCATTCCATTCACCTATCAGAGGTAGAGGAGTTCTATCGCCAGACATCTACTAATCAAATTCAGCAAACTAAACTACTGTATGAAGATACAGCGATTGGAATGCCTTCGAATGCAGAAGGCGAAGAAATATTCGAAAGAACAAAAGATGGAAGGTATGTCATTTCGAATATGAATAGGAAATTTCCTTACATTGATATACGCATCGGACAAGTGGTTGCCAATCATCGTCTTGTCTTTGAAGATGACGTATACCCATTAAAAAATCTCTTTAAAGAAGGTTCCATTGTAAGGCTACAGGTTAAAAAAGTATCACTATTCAGCAAATGGAAAGGAGTGATTGTTGTTGGAAAAGGATAAAAAATTCGAATCTCTCACTGCAGAACAACAACAAGAATTATTAGAAAAATACGATCCTGAATCTTCAACGAGAAAATTGGAACATGGCATGTTTAAATGGATCATATTTTTTGGTCTATTAGCATTCTCATTATTTCAATTAACAGCATCCATCTTTCAATTCATACCGAGGCAATTATTGCTATCCATACATTTAGGATTTGCTTTATCTCTTGTATTTCTTCTTTTTCCTGCCAGGAAAAAGAATCTTAGAATGAATAAACTCGCTTGGTATGACATTGTATTAGCCGCCATTTCTGTAGGGATCGGTGCTTACTGGCCGATCATGCAGGATGATATCGTCAGCCGGGTCGGACTAATGACAAGCCTGGATTTTTATGTCGGGTTAGCGGCCATCCTTTTGGTATTGGAAGCAACAAGACGTGCCGTAGGATTGCCGATCACGATCATTTCCTCAGCATTCCTTTTGTATATGTATTACGGAAGGCAGATGCCGGGCTTCTTAGCACACCGCGGATATGATTTGGATGACATTGTAAAGACGATGTTCTTCACTTCTGAAGGGATACTTGGTACGCCATTATATGTTTCGGCTACATTCATCTTCTTGTTCCTGTTATTCGGAGCGTTTCTGGTGAAAACAGGTGTAGGCCAATATTTTAATGATTTAGCTGTTTCGATTGCAGGTAAACGTACAGGGGGGCCGGCGAAGGTTGCCATCTTCTCGAGTGCATTGCAGGGTACAATCAGCGGAAGTTCCGTAGCAAACGTGGTAACATCAGGTTCATTCACGATACCAATGATGAAAAAGCTCGGATATCGAAAAGAGTTTGCGGGCGGGGTTGAAGCCGCCGCTTCAACTGGCGGTCAGCTGATGCCGCCGATCATGGGAGCTGCAGCCTTCCTGATGGTCGAATTTATCGGGGGCATTTCTTACTGGGATATTGCTAAAGCTGCGGCTATTCCAGCCGTTCTATACTTCACTGGTATTTGGATTATGACTCATTTTGAAGCAAAACGTCTCGGTTTGCGGGGGCTTTCAGATGAGGAAATGCCGAATCGCAGGGAAGTGCTGAAAAAGATTTATTTGCTGCTTCCTATATTGACGGTCATCATCCTTCTTGTCAGCGGAATGAGTGTCATGAGAGCGGCACTTTGGTCCATCGTGGCGACGATCGCAATCAGTGCGATCCGTAAAGATACCCGAATCGGGTTTAAAGATGCTGTCGATGCATTGGTCGATGGTGCCAGAACTGCATTGTCAGTAGCGGTCGCAACAGCAGCTGCCGGTATTATCGTCGGTGTTGTAACGAAGACTGGATTAGGGTTGACATTAGCAAATGGTCTGGTTGACCTGGCAGCTGATTTAACAAACTCAGCTCAGGGGAAACTTCTTCTGACCCTGTTGTTTACAATGATCGCTTCCATTGTGTTGGGAATGGGTTCACCTACCACTGCCAACTATGTCATCACATCCACAATTGCGGCCCCGGCAATCATCTTACTGGGTGCACCTGAGCTTTCAGCTCACTTATTTGTATTTTATTTTGGAATTATTGCGGATATCACACCGCCTGTTGCTCTTGCAGCCTTCGCGGCAGCCGGGGTATCGGGGGGAGAACCGATTCGGACCGGCGTCAATTCTGCAAAACTGGCGATCGCGGCATTTATCATTCCGTATATGTTCGTCTTGTCACCTGAACTGCTTATGATCGATACAACCATTCCTCAATTGTTATGGGTTGTATTTACAGCGGTAACGGGTATGATTGCCATCGGTGCCGGTATGATCGGTTATTGGTTCCGCAGACTATACGTGATCGAACGATTCCTTTGTGTAGGAGCAGGATTAATGCTGATCTATCCTGAAGGAATGAGTGACATCATCGGTCTGGTTTCATTTGCAGCTCTATTAGCTATTCAGTTCTTCATTAAAAGAGAAGACAAACGTCCAAAAGAAGCGACTGCATAATGAAAAAAGAGGGTGTCCATGTCCAAGGCACCCTCTATTTTATTGGCTAAGTGATCGATGCTGCAGATCGATTAGTGGATAAGCAGCTAAAATACATTCGATCCGAAAAGTCCTGAACTGTTTTCGCAGGAAGCAATAGGCGACGACAGTATCCAGATTCATTTTTTTAATAATGATTTTTCTTTTCGTAGGATTATGATGTTCAGCCATATAAATGATTTCAATTGGTATCTGTTCAGTTAACGAACGGATAAAAAGTTTGTTCATCCTGATCATCCTTTCAGGCAGGGTAATAACCAGTATATGCGAACGTTAGTTCTCTTATACATTCACTCTAAATATTTTTCGACAAAATTTCCATAAGAACTTATTGACATTCTTTCCATCCGCGCTATAATAGTAAATGTAGCTTAAATCGATCTGTTAGCTCAGCTGGGAGAGCATCACCTTGACAGGGTGGGGGTCGGGGGTTCAAGTCCCTCACAGGTCATAAATGAAAAGCCGCAGTCCAACTTTAATTGGACTGCGGCTTTTTGTTACTTATGCATTATAGAGTGTAAAAATGAAAAAGCTGCAGATCGATTGATCTGCAGCTTAGTCTATTATTCATCTTTGGTTAATTCCTCTTCAAAGAAAAATGTACCTGGATGTTCTTTAACGATATATGAGTAGCGTTTCATATTCTTAACGTACTGGGATTTCAAGATAGTGACGGTTTCGCCGGTTTCTTTAATCGTGACAGCAGATCCATTACTAAATAGACTTTTAGTGGATTTCATATGACACTTCCTTTCAGCTTCTTGTATTATACCATATAAAGTTTCAAGGGATTGCTGTAAAAATAATCGAAGTATTCCTGCAATGATTTAGCAATTAGAACTGATTTACAATAGTAAGTCGTCTGACTTTATCAAGTAAGTTCTTGTTTACTTGCTTATTTCCGAGAATCCTGTTATTCTATAGAAGAATTATTTTTGTCCGGTATACGAGGGAAGAACAAGATTTGGTTTTCACCTGATATCGCAAGAATAGTAATACATTGTGTGGTAAGCACACACTAGGAGGCATTTTTCATGGAAAATGGTAAAGTAAAATGGTTTAACGCAGAAAAAGGTTTTGGATTCATCGAAGTAGAAGGTGGAGACGATGTATTCGTACACTTCTCAGCGATCCAAGGTGAAGGTTTCAAATCACTTGACGAAGGTCAAGAAGTTTCTTTCGACATCGAGCAAGGTGCTCGTGGACCACAAGCAGCTAACGTTGTTAAGAAATAATTGATTTAAACTTCCAAAACAGGCTCATCTTTTGATGGGTCTGTTTTTTTATTGTAAAAAGGGTTCATAACTTTGAACCCTTTTAGTGCAGCAGCAATTATTTTTTTAGATCATTTTTTGTTATTTCACTTCGGATGCCGGTTTCCTTCGAGAACTCTGCATCTGTTTTCTTATTATTAGGATATTTATTTTTGCGTTCGCGGTTATCGTTTTTATTTGTCATGATTGTTCCTCCATACGATTATTAAATTTGCGGTACATTTATATATTGTTCAACACGTAAAAGGAATATGAAACAAGATAAATAAACAGAATCTTCCTAAAATTATTTCTTTTTCATTGATAGAAAGATAAAATGAAGATAGTACATTTACTGGGGGATGAATAAATGAAAATGAAAGAATGTATAGCGATTGTATCAGGAGGTGCCTCAGGTCTGGGTGAAGCCACTGTCCGAAAACTGGTTGAAAAGGGCGGAAAGGCTTTTATTGTTGATATGGATGAGGAAAAGGGAAGGGAATTACAAAAGGAACTAGGCGGCGGGGTCGGGTTTTATCCTGCGGATGTGACCAGTGAAGAAGCCGTAGAAACGGCAATATTGAATGCGATCGAGTCTTTTGGAAGTATCAATATGGTTGTGAATTGTGCAGGTATCGCACCGCCCTCAAAAGTGGTTGGAAGGAATGGGGTTCACTCTCTAGAGCAGTTTTCTAAAGTGATTCAAATCAATTTAATCGGTACATTCAATGTCATACGCTTAGCTGCTCAAAACATGCAGAGCAATAAAGAAAACGAATATGGTGAGCGGGGACTCATCATTAACACAGCGTCCGTGGCTGCTTTCGATGGGCAAATCGGTCAGGCAGCCTACAGTGCTTCTAAGGCAGGGGTGGCGGGTATGACGCTTCCGATTGCGCGTGAGTTTGCAAGGGATGGAATCAGAGTGATGACAATCGCCCCAGGTTTGTTTCATACACCTATGTTCGACTCGCTGCCTGAAGAGGCTAGGGCTTCGTTAGGAAAGACCGTTCCATTTCCCAATCGGCTGGGCTATCCTTCTGAATATGCACAGCTTGTGGAAGCGATTGTAGAGAATCCGATGCTTAACGGGGAGACAATCAGACTGGATGGTGCTATTCGCATGCAGCCGAAATAAGCTGAATCTGCAGAAAAAATGAATGGACAGTCATTCATTTAGTAAAGTTCAACCACTAAGAAAGGGGACGATAGTGTGGATCATCCATATCTTACTGAAGATCATGAAATGTTCAGGAGGTCTCTACGAAAGTTTCTTCAGAAAGAAGCCTACCCTTACTATGAACAATGGGAAAATGACAGGCTTGTGCCGAGGTCTTTTTGGGAGAAGATGGGGAAGCAGGGCTTTCTCTGTCCGGACGTCGATGAACAATACGGAGGAAGCGGTGTGGATTGGGGTTTCTCTGTCATCATCAACGAGGAACTCGAGCGTGTCGGATCTGGTTTAATCGGAATTGGCTTACACAATGATATTGTGGTTCCGTATATAAGCGAGTATGGAACTGAAGAACAAAAGAAACGCTGGCTGCCCTCCTGTACAAAGGGAGATATGGTAACAGCGATTGCGATGACTGAACCTGGAACGGGCTCTGATTTGGCCGCAATCAAAACGACTGCCGTCCTAAATGATGATCATTACATTTTGAATGGGCAAAAAACATTTATCACCAACGGAATTCATTCTGACTTGATCATAGTGGCATGTAAAACCGATACGAGGACTGTCCCCCAACATAAAGGAATCAGCCTCCTGGCGGTTGAGAGAGGAACAGTGGGTTTTTCAAGGGGAAGAAAGCTGGATAAAGTCGGCCTTCACTGCCAGGACACGGCTGAGTTGATTTTTGAAGATTGTAAAGTGCCTAAGAAGAATCTAATCGGCGAGGAAGGCAAAGGTTTTCAATACCTTATGAAGAAGCTTCAGCAGGAACGGCTAGTCGTGGCCATTGCAGCCCAGGTATCCTCTGAACATATGTTTTCCATTACCATGGACTATATAAAAAGCCGTGAAGCTTTCGGCAAAGCGATCAGTCAATTTCAGCACATTCAATTCAAAATGGCAGAAATGGCGGCAGATATTGAGATGGGCAGGGCATTTCTTGATGGTTTGATTGCCGAGCACATACAAGGAAAAGATGTAGTAACCAAAGTTTCAATGGCGAAATTCAAACTTACTGAGATGTCCAGGAGGATTGCTACAGAATGCATGCAGCTTCATGGCGGATATGGATATATGGAGGAATATGAGATTGCCAGAAGGTATAGAGATGTGCCGGTCGCAAGTATTTATGCAGGAACAAACGAAATCATGAAAGTAATCATTGCGAAGAACTTGGGTCTATAAGGAGGAAGATTATGAGGGAAGTAGTCATTGTAGAAGGAATAAGGACAGCAGTAGGCAGGAGGAACGGTTCGTTAAAAAACATGCGTCCAGATGATTTGGCTGGTGAAATCCTTAAGGGATTAATGAAAAAATCAGGCATCGAGCCGGGGAGTGTAGATGATGTCATTCTCGGATGTGTAACTCAATCAGGGGAGCAGGCTGGTGACATTGCGAGGGTAGCTGCTTTGATTGCAGGGTTTCCAGTCGAGGTGCCTGGAACGACCATTGACCGTCAATGCGGGTCCAGCCAGCAAGCTGTTCATTTTGCATCACAAGCCATTCTTTCCGGAGACATGGACATTGTCATAGCTGGCGGTGTTGAAAATATGACGAGGGTGCCCATCGCTTCCAATTATGGGAAGGCAGGCTTCAGTGAAAAGCTAAAAGAACAGCACGAAATCATCCATCAGGGATTATCGGCAGAAAGAATTGCAGAAAAATATGGATTCAGCCGGGAAGAATTAGATCGATTTGCCAGTCAAAGTCATCAAAAAGCCTTAAAAGCGCAAGAGGATCACAGGTTCGATGGAGAAATATATCCGATTGAGATCTCTGTCGAGGAGAGTAGGACGGTCGTCTTTAACAAGGATGAAGGACCAAGGCAAGGTACTACTGTCGATGTCCTCTCAGCGTTGAAGCCTGCATTTAAAGAAGATGGATTCATTCATGCGGGGAATTCCAGCCAAATTAGTGACGGAGCGGCCGCGCTCCTACTGATGAGCCGCGAAAAAGCGGATGAACTTGGTTTGAAAGCAAGATTCAAAGTTCACACCAGGGTGGTAACAGGCTCTGATCCGACTTTAATGCTGACAGGACCAATCCCGGCGACAAAGAAAGCGCTTAAGAAATCAGGTTTATCACTGGAAGATATCGATGTATTTGAAGTGAATGAAGCATTTGCGCCTGTTGCCATGGCATGGTTAAAAGAGGTGGGAGCCGACCCAGCCAAATTAAATCCGAATGGTGGTGCTATTGCTCTTGGGCATCCTCTAGGTGCAAGCGGCGCACGCATCATGGTGACAATGATGCACGAGCTCGAAAGGACAGCTGGCCGTTTTGGGCTGCAGACGATGTGCGAAGGACACGGCATGGCAAATGCCACCATAATAGAACGATTGGAATCATAGCTTTTATTCTCTATATTTTCGAGGACGGACCATATACAGGTTCGTCCTTTTCATTTCGGCATTGCTCTGCAACTTTGAATTGAATATTATCCAAAAGGAAAGAATGAATACTATCTAAAGCCTATTATTAAACGTTGCATGGAAATCAAAATCGGTTTATAACAGAGCGAATCATAAAAATTACATTTAAAAAGAAGTTTTTTCATGAAAGTTCAGCATGAAAATATTTTTCGTATTATAATAGTTACGGTGAAAAAATGTTTTTTAAGCAAGGAAAGGAATGATAGTATGGCTAAACAACAAATTGGTGTTGTTGGTGTTGGAGTGATGGGGAAAAGCCTTGCTCTGAATTTTGAAAGCAGAGGGTATTCTGTCGCCATTTATGATGTCACTGAGGAAAAAGTGAATGAAATATTAGAAGAGCACAGTGATAAGCAATTTACAGGTACAAGCAGCGTTGAAGTTTTCGCAGCATCATTGGAGACACCAAGGAAAATACTGATGATGGTGCCTGCAGGTGTTATTACCGATAAAGCAATCGATTCCCTGCTGCCTCATTTAGATAAAGGAGATATCCTGATTGACGGAGGAAACACTTATTTTGAGGACACAATCCGCCGAAATAAAGCTTTGGACGAAAAAGGGATCAATTTTATCGGGGCTGGCGTGTCCGGTGGAGAAGAAGGTGCGTTATACGGACCTGCCATCATGCCAAGTGGCCAGAAAGAAGCTTATGATTTGATTGAACCGTTTTTAACAGCCATCTCAGCAAAAGTAAACGGTGAGGCATGCAGTACATATATCGGTCCGGATGGATCGGGTCATTACGTGAAAATGGTCCACAACGGAATTGAATACAGTGATATGCAGCTTATTTGTGAAGCGTATTATTTAATGAAGCATGTATTGGGGATCGAAGCCCAGGAGATGCATGAGATCTTCAAAGAATGGAACGAAGGAGAGCTCGACAGTTACTTGATTGAAATTACGGCTGATATCTTTACTAAGGTCGATGAAGAAACGGGGAAGCCGCTCGTAGAAGTCATCCTGGATACAGCAGGGCAAAAGGGCACTGGTAAATGGACCAGCATCTCCTCGCTGGAACTTGGGGTGCCTCTGTCTATTATTACTGAGTCTGTTTTCGCACGCTTTATTTCTGCAATGAAGGAAGAACGGGTCAAGGCAAGCAAGATTCTTAGAGGACCTAAAAACAGTGAATTCAGCGGTAATAAGGAAGAATTTATTGAAATGATCCGCAAAGCACTGTATTTAAGTAAAATTTGTTCCTATGCCCAAGGATTTGCACAGCTGCAATCTGCATCCAAGGAGTATAATTGGAATCTGAAGCCCGGTGAGATCGCCATGATTTTCAGGGGGGGATGCATCATCCGCGCAGGGTTCCTCCAAGAAATCAAGAAAGCTTATGACCGTGATGCGGAATTGACGAATTTACTGTTGGATCCATACTTTAAAGATATTGTGGAGAATTATCAGGAAGAGGCTCGAGAAGTAGTGGCAACCGCGATTAAGTTGGGAATACCCGTCCCGGGGCTTGCAAGTGCTCTTGCTTATTACGACAGCTACCGTTCTGAATCGCTGCCGGCAAACCTTTTGCAGGCTCAGCGTGATTATTTTGGAGCTCACACCTATCAACGTACGGATAAAGAAGGAACTTTCCATACAGATTGGTTAAGTAAATAAATGAATGAACAAGAAAGCCGCAGTACAAATTTTGTACTGCGGTTTATTTTGCAGGTTATACGTCTTATTCGTCGCTGGAGGAATCATCTTTAGTGTGATGTTTCTTTTTTTCTTCACGCTGTTCTTTCTTTAAATCTTCGAGAGGGATCGGATCTACGTTTTGTTCACTTTCATGTTTATCCAGGATCCCCTCATTGTCCTTATTCACTTGTTCAGGGTTATCGTTTGAACGTTTGTTCATGGGATTCATCTCCTTTACTCATTGAAGTAATGGTTTGGTAGACTGTACCCTTTTTATATAAGAAGAAACATGTCAAATAGAAAAAACAACCCCCAGAATGGAGGTTGTTTCAAATAAATTATATTTTTACATCTACTTTAGCATTTTCCTTTAACTCTTCAACGTGCTGTACAAGTTTTTCTTGTTTCTTTTGCTGTTCCAGTTGAGTCTTGATCTGAGGCTTCACTTCTTCAAACTTTGGTGCTTTCTGATCTTTTCCTTGCTGGCTGGCAAATTGGTCGTAAAATTTCTTCATTTCTTCTTCTGTTACTTCATCCACTTTTATCTCTTTTTCAACATAATTTGTGTACTTGATGTTTTCAGCAACTTGAGTTTTTAGTTCTTCCATCGAGAATCCGGCTTCTTTCATTGCTTTTTCGAATTCTTTATCACTCTTGTATTTCTTCTTCACTTGGTCAAGCTGTTTGTTGATTTCTTCGTCAGTTGCTTTATACCCTTTTTCGTCTGCTTGCTGCATGAGAAGGGTCTGACCTACAAGACTGTCGATTGTTTGTTTTTTGATTTGTTCTGCTGCCTTTTCGCTGGTAGGATCTTGTCCCATCTGCTGAAACTGCATTTGAGAGGAAGTAAGGATGTTATTATAATCTTCACCCTTCAGCTTCTCGTCATTGACCACGGCAACAACTTTATCTTTGTCCACTTTTTGTTTGTCCATTTTCTTTTGCATTTCTTCCATTTGCTTGGCCTGCTCTTGCTGTTCTTTACTTTTCTCTTCTGTTTTTGGTTTATCTTCAGATTGCTTCTTTGCCTCTTCTCCATTTCCGCAAGCGGCTAAGGCAATCGCCATTATTGTAATCAGTAATGCACTCATTAACTTCTTCATTTTAGTTCTCCTTTCAAAAGAGGGGATTTATAAAAATCACTTAATGCGCATTGTATATGATTCTTATGAATAAATAAACCTTTTTGACTTATTTAATCATTTTGTAATTACCCTGAAACACTAGATTCGTTTTATTTTATCCTGCAGAGTACCCTTTCATTCAAAAAAAGAGGCTGCTTACTATGGGAAATCCCAAGTAAGCAGCCCGTCAAATATTGGGGACCAAAGAATACTGTCAAACAACCTTCTATTTGGATTATAAGTATTATGCCATCGGTTCTCAAACGATAAATACGGATGTAATCTTCCTTTACCACTGATTAATGGTCTCAATTCAGAGGTGTTCGTGGATTTTTGAACAAAAAGATAATTATAAGCATATTTGTACCATCATTGAGATTTGAAGAAGAGGGTGATTTTTGCTTGAAAAATCATGGTAATTAAATTATGATGGATGAGAACACAATACTTTGTGTCCATAAAGATATTCACAACTATATATTGATTAGTTCGATTAAATCTATAAATACGGTGTCTATTAAGACTTAATAGGGAATCTGGTGAAATTCCGGAACTGTCCCCGCAACTGTAAGTGATGACGAAATAAGGATTTGCCACTATCTTGATAAAGATGGGAAGGCCTTAAAGTAGGATGAAGCACGAGTCAGGAGACCTGCCATATTTATTACGTAT
Organism: Rossellomorea sp. NS-SX7; assembly: GCF_052828565.1. NCBI lineage: Bacteria > Bacillati > Bacillota > Bacilli > Caryophanales > Bacillaceae > Rossellomorea > Rossellomorea sp. NS-SX7. The sequence continues at coordinate 1,176,340 of NZ_CM128249.1, forward strand.
GATCTTCTTCGGGAATTGGGAGGATGTGCGAGGATAGAATAATAGATATCTATACATACGTCTGTTATATCATATCATCGTTATATTCATGAAAGCCCGTCCAATTGAGAGGATGGGCTTTTTTGTATCCTCTCCCGCAGCTTGTATAGTACGAATGAATTGAACAGATTCGGGAGGAATGAAGAAATGACACTGATTGAAACAGAAAAAACATTAGACCTTGCCTGGCAGCTTTGCCGGAAGCTAAAGTCGGATTTCCCAGACTTGAACACGGATGGATTTGAAGAGAAAGTGGACGGACTTCTTCAAGTGAAAAAGGATATCTCCGAAGAACAGCTTTTTCACCAGATTATCCTGACAGCTGTCGAAAGAATTTCAGCAGAAGAACCGCAATGGACATATGCAGCAGCATGTCTGTACTTAGAGAAGCTTTATCACTCCAGCAGTCAGTCCAGGAGGCTTGATCCCGCAAATCCTTATCGTGATTTTTTTAATCTGATACAAGAACTTGTTGAGAAAAAACTATATAATCCGCGCCTGCTCGAGGCATACACAAGGGATGAAATCCAACAGTTGGAATCTCTTTTGAACCCTTCTAAAGACAAGTTGTTTACCTATATTGGAATCGTTACACTTGCTGAGCGTTATTTAACGAAATCACATGATGGCAACGTATATGAGCTTCCGCAAGAGCGATTTATGATTATCGCAATGACACTCATGATGGACGAAGACAAGGCTCACAGGCTCTCACTGATTAAAGAAGCCTACTGGGCCCTGTCAAATCTGTATATGACTGTTGCTACACCCACTTTAGCGAACGCAGGTAAAAGCTACGGTCAGCTTTCCAGCTGTTTTATCGACACGGTAGAGGATGATTTGAGAGGCATCTTTGACAGCAACACGGATGTTTCGACTCTGAGTAAAAATGGCGGAGGGCTTGGTATCTATTTAGGAAAAGTCCGGAGCAGGGGAAGTGATATCAAAGGATTTAAAGGTGTGGGCTCGGGAGTCATTCCATGGATGAAACAACTAAATAATACCGCTGTTTCCGTTGATCAGCTCGGTCAGCGTCAAGGCGCAATCGCTGTCTACCTGGATGTATGGCATAAAGATATTCATTCCTTCCTTGACGTTCGGTTGAACAATGGAGACGAACGGCAGCGCACTCATGATTTATTTACAGGTGTTTGCCTTCCTGATTTATTTATGGAAGCCGTTGAAGAAAGGGATGACTGGCACCTGTTTGATCCCCACGAAGTAAGGAAAGTTATGGGATATTCCCTGGAAGACTATTACGATGAGAATATAGGTGAGGGATCATTCAGGAAAAAGTACCAGGAATGTGTGAATCACCCGGAACTGTCTAAGAAAACAGTGCCGGCCATCGATATTTTCAAGCGGATCATGATCTCACAGCTGGAAACAGGAACACCGTTTATGTTCTATAGGGATACTGTAAACCGTCAGAATGCCAATGCTCATAAAGGGATGATTTACTGCAGTAATCTATGTACGGAAATCGCTCAAAATATGAGCCCTACTGTTTTGGAACAAGAAAAGATTGAAGACGGGAAAATCATTACTTATAAACATCCAGGTGATTATGTCGTATGTAATCTCGCATCACTTTCCCTGGCCAGGGCTGTTCAGCACAACGTGTTGTCACGGACGATCAAGATCGCCGTTAGACTACTGGATAATGTCATCGAACTGAATGATATACCTGTCCTGCAAGCGCAATTGACAAATCAAAGGTATAGAGGCATCGGCCTGGGGACGTTTGGATGGCATCATTTACTTGCCTTGAAGGGCTTGAGATGGGAGAGTGATGAAGCGGCGGAATATTGTGATGAACTATACGAAGAAATTGCATTCCATACGATCAGCGCAAGTACCGATCTTGCGAAGGAGAAAGGGGCGTACCCGTATTTCAACGGCTCGGATTGGGATAATGGGAATTATTTCGGGAATAAGGGTTATGAAGGTCCGGAATGGGAGGCATTGAGGCAGGCAGTGACAACGTCTGGAATGCGCAACGGATATCTCATGGCAGTGGCACCTAACTCCTCTACTTCTTTAATAGCAGGTTCAACCGCGAGTATCGATCCATTATTCAGGCATCTGTATTCAGAAGAGAAAAAGGATTATAAAATACCGGTAACAGCGCCGGACTTATCTGCTGACACAAAATGGTACTACAAAACAGCGTACCATATCGATCAGCACTGGAGTATCAAACAAAACAGCAGGAGACAAAGGCATATTGACCAGGGGATTTCGTTCAATCTCTATGTCAGAAACGATATCAAAGCCAAGGAACTGCTGCTTCTTCATCTCGACGCTTGGAAATCAGGTTTGAAAACGACATATTATGTGAGATCCACATCGGATTCTGTTATTGATGAGTGTGAAAGCTGTCACAGCTAAAAGGGGGAAAAGGTAATGGTCATTCTGAAAAAAAGGGATCTGATGGACGCATCAGCTCCAAATAAATCTACATCCATCATCAATGGGAAAAGCTCAAATGTGTTGAACTGGGATGATGTCCGCTTCTCTTGGGCATATCCAAAGTATAAAAGGATGCTGGGGAACTTCTGGACTCCATTTGAAATAAATATGTCTAAAGACATTAATCAATTTGAGACTCTTTCACAGAAGGAACAGGACACATTCCTTAAAATCATTGGGTTATTGGCACTTTTGGACAGTGTGCAGACAGATTATGCAGGAAAAGTAGCAGACTTTTTGACAGATTCCAGTTTGAATGCTTTGATGATCATTCTGGCTCAACAGGAAGTAGTCCATAATCATTCCTATAGCTATGTGCTCTCAAGCATCGTGCCGAAACAAAAACAGGATGAAGTGTTCAATTATTGGAAAACGGAACCGATTCTGCAGAAACGCAATGAGTTCGTCGTGAAAGGGTACAAGGACTTTGCTGAGAAACCGACAGTGGAAAACCTATTAAAGTCGATTGTTTACGATGTCATCTTGGAAGGGCTATTTTTTTACAGCGGATTCGCGTTCTTCTATAATCTTGCCAGAAATCAGAAAATGGTGGCGACAAGTACGATGATCAATTACATTAATCGGGATGAACAACTCCACGTCGGCTTGTTCGAAAAGATTTTCAAAGAAATCATCGCGGAATATCCATCCTATCAAACAGAAGAATTATCGGAATTCGGACAAAAAACATTTTTGCATGCGGCACATTTGGAAATCGAATGGGCGAAGGAAATCATCGGAAATGATATAGACGGTTTATTAATGTCTGAACTTGAGAGTTACATAAAATTCATGGCTAACAAGAGGGCAAAGCAGCTTGGGTTCCAATCGCCATTTGAGGGACATCAGAATAACCCGTTAAAATGGATCATTGCCTATCAGGAAGTGGACTTGGGGAAAACCGATTTCTTCGAACAAAAATCAAGACAGTATACGAAAACGACGGATGTGAATGGCTTTGATGACTTGTAATACCGGCTGCCTCCATCTGATGAACCATCCTGGATGGTCAAACTCTTCATTGGTAGTTTAAAGATTCCTTTACCGGGAATATAGAAACTATAGTTAAGAGAGGAGAGATTTTACAAATGGCCAATCAATCCACAGACAGAATGGAAAACAAAGTAGACGACACATTATCACGCATGTCCGAGGACAAGAAGGAAGATATTCTATCAAACTTCGATCACTTCAAAGAATACTTAGGAAGCAAAGTATCCCTAGCCGATAAACTTGGCATGAGCGAAGAACAGCAGGCGAAAGCAGCGCAAAAAGTCGGGGATTATCTGGCTGCACATGAAGAACCGAAAAACAGGGAAGAAAAGTTACTTTATGAATTATGGAAAGCAGGTAACAAGGATGAACAGCATATGCTTTCCCACATGCTGGTAAAGCTGGTTGATTCAGAATCCTGATGAATGAAAGATCAGAAAAAGGCGCTTCAATACGGAGCGCCTTTTTTTCATGGTTCAATTAAACAACCATCTCTAACATGTATAGAAGGCAGATGGACCTGGGCGACTAAATAGATTACTCGTTTTTGCCCTGAATATACACTGTTTCATCCAGCTCAACTAATACATTTCCTTTGATTGCTCTCGTAATCATGCACGATTGTTCAGCTTTTACAGCAAGTTTCTTCGCCGTATTCAAGTTTTTTTCTGTGCATTCTTTTGCTAACACAAGGATGGGACGATGAATGATTTTCTTATAGGTGATGATGCCTTTTTCATATTCAACGATCCCTTCAGAGTCCATTGTCAATGATGCTTTTGGTATCCTGCTTCTCTCAAGCATTGCCGCAAGTGTAATGATGTAGCAGGTGGATGCGGCCCCTAGGAGCATTTCATCCGGATTTGTTCCGATTCCCGGACCTTCCATTTCTGGCGGGATGGAGATTTTTGTATGAAGGGTCGTTGAATTCAACGTTCCGATATCATTACGCAATCCCGGCCAATCCGTCTTTACAAAGAATGAGTGTGTTGGCATTTAAGTATTCCCCTTTTAAATCGATTAAGTATATGTGATTAGAATATCCTAACGAGTGTAAATGGGCAATTCAAAAAAGACTCTACAAAGTAGAGTCCGGATGAGCATGTATTAAATTGTCATGTTATAAGCTGGTTCTGACATTCCAAAGTTCCGGGAAGAATCGATGGTCAAGCACCTTCTTAAGGTAGCTGACACCGCTTGATCCCCCGGTGCCTGTTTTATGGCCGATTATACGTTCTACTGTTTTCATATGACGGAATCGCCATTGCTGGAGCCAGTCCTCCAAATCGATGAGTTTTTCTGCGAGTTCATATAAATCCCAATATTGATCTGTATTCAGGTACACTTCCGTCCAAGCAGAGAGTACAGAATCATTTTCTTTATAAGGAGTTGTAAAGTCCCGATTCAATACATCATCATCAATGTTGAATCCAGCTTTTGAAAGAGCTTGTATTGATACATCGTACAAGGAAGGTGATTTGTATGCTTCTTGCAGATGGGATAATAATTCGGGATCCTTTTGATAGATCTTCAAAACATGGGGAGTTTTATATCCCAATGCAAATTCGATCATTCGATATTGGTAGGATTGAAACCCGGATGCCTGACCGAGGTCATCACGAAATTGAATATATTCAGATGGGGTGAGAGTGGACAATACGTCCCATGCGTGAATGATCTGGGATTGGATTTTTGAAACCCGGGAAAGCATTTTGAATGCAGGTGATAATTCGCCTGAATTAATGGAAGCGATGCTCGTTCTCAATTCATGAAGAATCAACTTCATCCACAATTCACTCACCTGGTGGATGATAATGAATAGCATTTCATCGTGATGCCCGGATAGTCTTTTCTGGCTGGTTAATAATGTGTCCAGATGCAGATAATCTCCATAGGTCATGTTGTTGAGGAAATCTGTATGAACACTTTCGTTCCCTATAGAATGGTTTTGTTCTTCCTTCTTTGACACCTTCATCTTCCTTTCAGTATAGCTTGAATATTTATGGGTGGAACCGTTTACTAATTAACATTTCTAGATAATAAGGAAAAATCCTTTTTTTATCATTCCATTCATTTCTATAGAATTCATGCTGCACATGGATGATTGAATTTCTGAACTTGGGGAAAATAATAGTATCCTTGTTGATTAAGGAGAAAAGAGACATGAGACTATTGCATTATCCAAAAGAGGTCATTGTCCGATTCTTCAAAGAACGATTCTTTGATCAATCAGCCCAGTTAGCCTACTATTTGCTATTATCGATTTTTCCATTTCTACTTTTTGTGTTTTCGTTGTTAAGTTATCTGCCTATTTCGGAGACGAATGTATTGCTTTTAATCAAGCCATTTGCCCCGGAGAAATCGTATGCCATCATCCATGACAATATTGAAAGAATTTTGTATAACCAGCGTGGAGACGTATTGTCCATTTCTATATTCTTCACTTTCTGGTTAGCTTCTATGGCCGTTCAGTCCATGGTCCGTTCTTTAAATCAAGCCTACAAAATAGAAAGAAAGAAACCATTTTTGATCGCTTTGTTTTACGACTTATTATTAACGATGGGATTCATGATTCTCATTGCTTTTTCCCTGGTTGTCCCGGTTGTGGAAGAATACATACGGCACGCGAGATTTGCAAGTGGGAAGCTGCACGGGGAATGGAGCGAGGCGTGGGTGATCGGAAAATGGGGCTTGAGTTCGATATTTATGCTGTTATTATTTATTTTTCTTTATATGGTGGTTCCGAGCAGACGGATATCATTGCTCCATGTCCTCCCGGGTGCTCTGCTTGCCACTTTTGGATGGCAGGGGGTATCCTGGTTGTACGGGACATATGTGAAACTGAATGATTATACTCAATTTTACGGACAGCTGGGAAGTGTCATCACCCTTGTTGTTTGGTTTTATATTTCTTCCACTATTTTGCTGATTGGTGGATTGCTGAATGGAAGTGTGGCAGAAAGAAATTGAAGTCACGCTTTAACCATGAACAACCAATATGAAAATGCAATGACCTGGAGATTCACGTCTCCAGGTCATTGCATTTAGCTCACTTATTTTCTTCTTTCATCAATGAAACGAGCTTTTTTGAAATAGCGAGAAGGATAAGTCCCAAAATAATCGCAACGGCTCCGATTGTGGCGAAAATCTCCAAATATCCCAAGGTCGCAGTCAATGATGCCAATTGACCGGCCAGGAGGCTCGCAACTCCTATGGCAGCCATCCAGACCCCCATTAGCAGTGAGGCGATTTTTACCGGAGCGACCTTACTGACTAAAGAAAGGCCAACAGGCGATAAGAACAATTCACCTAGTGTATGGAATAGATAGGTGAATATGATGAACATTATGTTTGCGCGGGTGACGATGTTCTGTTCGTCAGAACCCGTCTGCAGGACGGCAGGAATTAATATCATGAATCCAAGTCCAAGAAGAATCATTCCGATTGCCATCTTTGTGGTCATGTTCAAGTCTCCTCGTTTTGAATGAGAGAGTCTTAACCAGACCCCGGAAAGGATTGGGGCTAAAATGATAATGAACAATGGGTTGACCGATTGAAACCAGGCAACCGGTATCGTATAACCAAATACCTCCCTGTCGATAAAGTTTTTTGTATAGAGAGTAAATGAACTGCCTGCTTGTTCAAATCCGGCCCAGAAGAATACGACGAAACAGGCAAGGATCAGGATGGCCCTTGTGCGCTGCTTTTCTTTCGTGGATAGGGGCACATTTTGATTTTCATTTGATTCCAGTGCCAATTGTTTATTCGGTTTTAATCCGACCTTTCCTAAATATCTCTTACTGAAGAGACTGAATATCAGCTGACCTATAATCATCCCCAATGATGAGGCTAAGAATGCCCATTTGAAGCCATAGTGCATCGTTCCGTCACCAAGCGGCCTTAAAAATAGATCTTCAGCGAGGAAACCGGCTATCAACGGGGCAAAGAAGGCTCCCAAATTTATTCCCATATAAAAAATGGTAAAAGCGGCATCTTTACGCTTATCATTTCTAGGATACAATTCTCCCACCAGGGTCGAAATATTGGGTTTGAAAAAACCATTACCAATCACCAATAAAGCCAAGCCGATATAGAGACCTGTCTGTGAATGGGTGAGGAAAATCGTGAAGTCCCCGCACGCCATTGTAATTCCGCCTATCGTAATGGCTTTTCTTAGACCGATATACCTGTCGGTCAACCATCCGCCCAATATCGGTGTGAAATAAACAGATCCTGTATAAATTCCGTATATAGACAGCGCTTGTGCTGGCTCAACTCCAAGACCGCCGCTTACAAAGGCAGTGGTTAAATAAAGAACCAGCAGTGCCCTCATTCCATAGTAACTGTACCTTTCCCAAAGTTCAGTGAAGAACAACAGGTACAGCCCTTTCGGATGTTTCCTGCCTTGAGGTAAGGTATCCAGCGTTGAAGAATTCATCTTGAATCACTCCATTCATTTGAAATTCAAAATCCTAAACTATATCGTTTGTCTTAAACAGTGAAAATATGTTCTCAAAGAATGGTTTTTCAGCATGCTCTCTCTCACAAAGGAATATAGTTATGCCACGCTGTAGTCGATAAGCATTATTTGTAGAAAAGTCAGAAAAGACGATATAATGGTTATTGGTTAGATTATTAGTGATTCAAGGAAAACAACAGCAGTGTCACAAAAGCATGTGATAAATAAGGGGGAGTCAAAATGAGTACATATCCAGATACAAAGAAAACGATTCAATTAATTAAAGAGCTGGTAGAAATTCCAAGTCCATCAGGTAACACGGATAAAATCATGAATTTCGTGGAAGAGTACCTTTCAGATTTGGACCTTGAAATGACAAGGAACCGTAAAGGGGCACTTATCATTACAATCCCGGGAGAGAACAAGGAAAGCCACCGAATGCTTACTGCACATGTGGATGCCCTGGGAGCGATGGTCAAGGAAATTAAAGGCGACGGCCGCCTCAGGCTTTCAATGATCGGGGGGTTCAGATGGAATGCTGTTGAAGGTGAATATTGTCAAATCGAAACTTCCAGCGGCAAAACATACAGTGGGACGATCCTCATGCACCAAACATCCGTGCATGTGTACAAAAATGCAGGTGAAGCAAAGCGTGATGAAACAAACATCGAAGTCCGCATTGATGAAAAAGTCGGAAATGCTAAAGAAGTAAGGGAGCTTGGCATCGAAGTGGGAGACTTTGTCTCATTTGATCCGCGGGCTGAAATTACAGGAAGCGGGTTCATTAAATCGCGTCATCTTGATGATAAAGCAAGTGTCGGAATGCTGCTTCAATTGATCAGGCAAATCAAGAACGAAGGCATCATTCTTCCATATACAACGCATTTTCTTATCTCCAATAATGAAGAAATCGGATATGGCGGCAATTCGAACATCCCACCGGAAACGATTGAGTATCTGGCGGTGGATATGGGTGCCATCGGGGATGGCCAATCCACTGATGAATATACAGTGTCGATATGTGCCAAAGATTCGAGCGGCCCATATCATTATGGATTAAGAAAGCATCTTGTTCAGCTGGCAGAAGAAAATGGAATCCAATTTAAAGTGGACATTTATCCTTATTATGGGTCTGATGCATCGGCAGCAATCAGGGCAGGGTTTGATATCGTGCATGGCCTGGTAGGGGCAGGAATCGATGCTTCTCACGCATACGAGCGTACACATGAATCATCCATTCTTCATACCGAAAATCTCTTATGGCATTATGTACAGTCTAAAATGGTAATAGAATAATGGTAAAGAAGTCTTCCTTCCAGCTGTTTTTTAGCATGGGGAAGACTTTTTGTTTTAACATGTGCCTGAACGGGAACAACTGAGATAGACAGGGAACGATTCTTGGGCAATTTAGGAGGTATTTCTCTTATCAAAGTCAGGTTGATAAGGTAAAATAGAACCAATATCATACTAAGAACTAATGTGAGGGTACAAATAATGAATACATACAACCTTTTAGAAAGTATTAAATTAAAAACTGTATATGGAGAATTGCCTTCCGAAGTGAAAGACATTTACGTTGATTCCAGAAAAGTTACGGAAGGAAGCGTATTTGTGTGCACGAGAGGCTACACGGTGGACGGCCATGATTTTGCAGGGAAAGCAGTCGAAAGCGGAGCCGCCCTGATTATCGCAGAAAAACAGCTTGATATCGATCTTGAGAAGTCTGCTTTGGTCGTTGTGAAAGATTCCTTCAAGGCGCTGGCACAGCTTGCAAATAAATATTATGATTATCCTTCAAAAAAATTGAACGTCTTTGGTGTCACTGGAACGAACGGGAAAACGACAGTTACGAATCTGATCCACTCAATTTTGAAAAGGGACCATCAAAAAGCGGCACTTTCAGGAACGATTGGTTTCAACTTAGACGGGGAACTGCTGCCGAGTGAGAATACAACATGCGATAACCTTACCAATCAGCAAATGCTCAGCATGGCGGTTGAGAGAGATATCCAAAATTTCATTCTTGAAGTTTCTTCCCATGGGCTTAGTCTTGGAAGGTTATGGGGAATAGATTTCGACGTGGTGGCATTCACGAATCTTAGCCATGATCATCTGGATTACCATGAAACAATGGAGCACTATGGATATGCCAAAGGCTTATTATTTTCACAATTGGGCCAGGACCTTGAGACACCTAAATACGTGGTGTTGAATGCAGACGATGAATGGTATGATCGTTATCACTATATGACACCTCATGAAGTGATCAGTTATGGACTGGAAGCAAACGCTGACTTTAAAGCTGAAAGTATCCAATATGATAATGACAAAACAACCTTTACCCTGCATTCTCCCGAAGGTTCATTCGAAGTTGAAATGAAGCTTCTTGGTAAGTTCAATGTATATAATATCCTTACTGCGATGGCGTGTTTGTATGCCCGCGGGATGGAAGTAGAGAAGCTAGTGGGGATTATCAGGGAATTGCCTCCTGTGAGTGGAAGAATGGAAAAAGTGGAAATGGAAGCACCATTATCTGTTTATATCGACTATGCACATACGCCGGATGCGATTGAGAAGGCAATTGAATCAGTGCTTCCTTTCAAACAAAATAAAATCATCTTCCTCGTGGGTACTGGTGGGAACCGTGATAAGTCCAAACGACCGACAATGGCAGAGAAAGCCTCGTTGGCGGACTATGTCATCCTGACGACCGATGATCCACGTTATGAGGAATACGACAGCATCCTTGGTGATCTGGAGAAAGGAATGCAGCATGATCAATACGCTCTTATCGGCGATCGTGCTGAAGCCGTTAAGCATGCCATTGAAGTAAGTGAGCCCGGAGATATCATCATCTTCGCTGGTAAAGGCCATGAGGATTATCAAATAGTCGAAAACACAAAATATCCTCATAGCGATAAACATATCGCAATTGAAGAAAGTAAAATAAAATATATAACGGCAAAGTAATTCTTGTCATAAAAGGAACCGAAATTGTTTGTATTTTTGGTTCCTTTTTTTCATGATCAGGTGTAAGAAGAATAAAAAAAAGAGAAGGCCGCAGCCTTCTCTTTTTTAATAAACCTTATAGAGAATTAAATAAACATACCTGCAATCGCAGCACTTAATAATGATGCAAGCGCACCGGCAATGACTGCTTTAAGTCCAAGACGGGCAATGTCGGCTCTGCGGTTTGGAGCCAGTTTACCAAGGCCGCCAAGTAAGATTCCCAATGAAGAGATATTGGCAAATCCGCAAAGAGCGAATGAGATGATGGCAACAGTCTTTTCAGAAAGATTACCGATTTCAGGTGCAAAAGCAGAGTAAGCAACGAACTCGTTGATGACGAGCTTTTGACCGATGAAGTTACCAGCCGTTACAGCTTCGCTCCAAGGAACTCCAATAGCAAAGGCAAGCGGAGCAAACAAATACCCAAGTATTAGTTCAAGGGATAAGTTTTCAGCACCGAATAATCCGCCGATACCTCCAAGGATCCCATTCATAAGAGCAACTAATGCAATGAATGCAAGTAACATCGCACCGATGTTCAATGCAAGAGTAAGACCCACGCTGGCACCGTTTGCTGCCGCATCAATGACGTTAGCAGATTCGGAATCAGCTTCCATATCGAATTCTGCAGGTTCCGGCGTATCATCTGTTTCAGGAACAAATAATTTTGCCATGACAAGCCCGGCAGGAGCCGCCATGAAACTTGCAGCTAGCAGGAATTCAAGCGGTACACCAAGCAATGAATAACCGATTAACACTGAACCTGCAACCGACGCAAGTCCACCCGTCATGACAGCGAACAATTCTGATTCTGTCATTCTTGAAAGATAAGGACGAACAACCAATGGTGCTTCAGTTTGTCCAACAAAAATATTTGCTGCAGCAGACATTGACTCTGCTTTTCTAGTACCAAGAAGCTTGGATAGCCCTCCACCTAAAATTTTAATGAAGAACTGCATAACTTTTAGATAGTAAAGTACTGAAATTAATGCTGAGAAGAAAATAACTACTGGAAGAACATTAAACGCAAATACAAATGCGATATTTGACTTCTCTGAGTATAATCCTCCGAATAGGAACTGTATTCCTTCGTTTGAGTAGTTAATGATCTGATTGACTCCCATTGTAAGTCCTTCTAATCCACTTTGCCCCCATGGTGTCTTCAGAACTAAAAATGCGAATAACAATTGAATCGCAAGGCCCCCTAAGACCGTTCTGAAATTGATCTTCTTTTTATTGGAAGAAAACAGGAAAGCGATTCCAAGGACAACCAATATACCTAAAATACCCCATAAATACTGCATTCTTTTCACCTCATAATAATAAAGTAACAAACTTGATGCTTTCGGTTTTTTATTTTACAATTCTTTCAGAAGTCTGACAACCTACAATTACACGTTTTTTTTCAAGTTGTACGGACAAGTTCGTATTTAGTATGCGCCATTACAGCGTTTTCATGAAAGGGGATACAAAAATGAAAATAAGAAAAAATTTTATGGAAGGTCTGGAACAAAAAGTATATATCCATGAAAATAAGAAGGAAGAACTGATTTTGATAGCCATACCTGACATCCAATGGTCTTATTCATTTACGTATGAAGATGATAATATTCAAAGGAATTTATTTGAATCATTGAAAAGACGAGTTTCTGAAGAGAATGCGGAAGTGATCAGCGGGAGAATCTTGCAGTGGACGAGGGAAATGTAAAAAGAGTTTGTTGAGTCTTGGTGGGGTGAAAATGTAATAATCGTAAATTCAAGGGAGACTTATTTACTGAATGTATAGTCGGATTTAAGTACTCCATTAGTGAGAATAACGGACAGTTGGTTGGGTCAGACTCTTTTGTTGACTAAAAGAGTCTTTTTTTATCATTTTTTGGATTGATATTTAAAGAAATCAGACTGTTTGTTAAAAATACCTGTCTTTATATCTGTAAACAGCCTATTGAAATACGAATTTTCATGGATGGACCGGATTATTGTGCCACTTTACAATTAATTGCACCCTGATTCTGAATAATTGCGTCATTTTACAATTAATTGCACCCTGTTCCCAATTAATTGCGCCACAATTCGTGATAATTGAGCCTATTGTCGAATAATCTTTAAATTATCAGCAACTTACACTCTGTATATTAGCCCAAATACATATCAGTGATAATCAAGCCCATCCTTTTTTAGCCTTATCCAGCTCCGGCGGCTAGAGGCACATGTCATAAGCCAAACCGGCCAAGAAGGGGAAGGGCGCCTTCCCGTCCGGTTCGGCTTATGCCACCCACCTCTGAGCAAGCCGCCTCCGCTTTTACTCAATCCAGCTCCGGCGGCTAGCGGAACATGTCATAAGCCAAACCGGCCAAGAAGGCAAAGTGCGCCTTCCCGCCCGGTTCGGCTTATGCCACCCACCTCTGAGCAAGCCGCCTCCGCTTTTACTCAATCCAGCTCCGGCGGCTAGAGGCACATGTCATAAGCCAAACCAGCCAAGAAGGGGAAGTGCGCCTTTCCGTCCGGCTCGCTTTTATGCCACCGCCTTTGAGCGTGCCGCCTCCGCTTTTACTATTGATTTCTCATTTCACAAAGAATATGATGAGAAGGGAAGAATGACGAGAAAGGAATTTATTTAATGAAAAAAGAATTTAAAGAAGAGGTTCAGTCACGAAGAACCTTTGCCATTATATCTCACCCTGATGCAGGGAAAACAACGTTAACGGAACAGCTGCTATTGTTTGGTGGAGCAATCCGGGCTGCAGGGACGGTCAAAGGTAAGAAGTCCGGAAAGTTTGCAACTTCGGACTGGATGGAAATCGAAAAACAAAGAGGAATCTCGGTTACATCTTCGGTGATGGCTTTTGACTATGATGACTATCGGGTGAACATCCTGGATACACCTGGGCACCAGGACTTCTCTGAAGATACATATCGAACGTTGATGGCGGTCGATAGTGCTGTCATGATCATCGACTCCGCTAAAGGGATTGAAGCGCAGACTTTAAAGCTTTTCAAAGTTTGCCGGATGAGAGGGATTCCAATCTTCACTTTCATAAACAAGCTGGATCGTCAGGGACGTGAACCACTTGAATTATTGGAAGAACTTGAAGAAGTGCTTGGGATTCAATCCTACCCTATGAACTGGCCAATCGGAATGGGGAAAGAATTTCTTGGGATCTACGACCGTTTTCATAACCGGATCGAACAATTCCGTGTAGAAGATGAGGACCGTTTCATTCCTCTTAATGAAGATGGGGAAATAGATGGAGACCATTCCATGAAGGAGAGTAATCTCTACAATTCAACATTAGAAGATGTGCTTCTTCTGAATGAAGCAGGAAATGAATTTTCAAGGGAAAGGATTGCGACCGGAGAACTTTCACCTGTATTTTTCGGAAGTGCTTTGACGAACTTTGGTGTGCAGACTTTCCTTGAGACCTATTTGCAATTTGCACCTTCACCTCAGCCGAGAAATTCCGACATAGGCGAAATAGATCCGGCAAGCGAAGAGTTCTCAGGATTCATCTTTAAAATCCAAGCCAATATGAATCCCGCTCACCGCGATCGAATTGCCTTTCTGCGAATTTGTTCGGGGCAATTTGAAAGAGGGATGTCGGTAAATCTGCCCCGTATCGGGAAGAATATCAAACTGGCACAATCCACACAATTTCTTGCAGATGACCGCAGTACGGTAAACGAAGCCGTCAGCGGGGATATTATCGGAATCTATGATACAGGTACGTATCAAATAGGTGATACCCTTACTGAAGGGAAGAAATCCTTCCAGTATGAAAAGCTGCCGCAATTTACCCCTGAACTCTTTGTAAGGGTAACGGCTAAGAATGTAATGAAACAGAAACATTTCCAAAAGGGCATTCTTCAGCTTGTTCAGGAAGGTGCGATTCAATATTATAAGACGAGAACAGAAGATGTCATACTCGGAGCAGTCGGTCAGCTTCAATTCGAAGTATTCGAGCATAGAATGAAAAATGAATACAATGTCGATGTCAGAATGGAGCCAATCGGTTCTAAAATCGCCAGATGGATCGAGAATGAAGAAGAGGTTAAAGAGTCGATGTCAAGCTCACGCAGTATGCTTGTAAAAGATCGACATGAGAATCTGGTCTTCTTGTTTGAAAATGATTTTGCAATGAGATGGTTCTCTGATAAACATCCTGACATCAAGCTGTACAGCTTGATGTAATACGAAAAATAGATCAAAAAACCCCTTGATAGGCAAACGCCTGAGAAGGGGTTTTTCGTTTATTTACTTCTCAAGGTTTATCTCTAGTAATATATAGGTAAAAAGGTCTATTATGGATACATATCAACTTATTTGAAGAAGAGGTGTTTTTTTGAATGCATTATGTGCAAATTGCGGCATCACCATGAATTTCTGTGAACCAGGCATTCTGTATCTATTGAATGAGCAGCATAGGGTTAATCCTCTTGGGGAGGGTGTGTCCATTGGCACGAATTCTTATGCTTTACCTTATGATAATCTTGAATCCCTTTATGGGTCTCTTGATGCAGTCTCCTCTAAATTATCCGAAGATGGCTGGAAATGCAGTATTTCAGCTTCAGGTGTACCGGAAAATTTTTATCCAGCATCAGAGTTCCTCAACAAAATTAAGTACAGGGAAATGATAGAAATGATTCAGGAAGGGAATTTCGTCAGCCATTTGCAGCCGATTATAGATCTTGGGAACGATGAATTGTTTGCATATGAAAGTCTTCTTCGAAACGCTGACCCTTCACTAAGGGTAAACCCAGGGGCTTTGTTTGAAGCAGCCTTATTGACAGGCTTTCACTCCTTGCTTGATCAGAGGGCCAGAAGGGCGGCAATTGAAAGCAGGATAGGAAAGGTTGAAAAAGGAGTGAAGAGCTTTATCAATTTTCTTCCTTCAACCATTTATAATCCTGAGTTTTGTCTGAAACATACTTTTGATATTGTCGATCAATATGGGGTGAACCCTGAGGACTTGGTGTTTGAAGTCGTAGAAACGGAAAAAATACAGGATGTAAACCATTTGAAGTCCGTTTTCGAAGTCTATAAACGCGAGGGAATGAAGGTTGCACTCGATGATGTCGGTTCGGGATTTTCAACAATAGAAATGCTCTCTTTACTTCAGCCTGATTTTGTCAAAATCGATCGCTCCTATATTTCAGGATGCGACCGAAGTCAAGAGAAGCAAAACTTTCTGAATGAAATAATCCATATTTCACGTGAATTGGGTATTTCCGTTTTAGCAGAAGGCATTGAGCGCAAAGAAGAATTGGCATTCTGTAAAGCCATAGGGGTGAAGTATGCACAAGGCTACCTGATTGGAAAGCCTAGTCTGCATGCAGAACGACCTTTGGTTCCTACTAATTCTTAAGAGCTCAATGACCTATAATAAACCAACATATAATGCCTGCTCCGTGATGAAGATAATCATGGAGTTTTTTATATTAATTTATTGACATCTTCTATCAACATGTTAAAATAATATCTATAAATAATTACTTTAGTGCATAAAAGCTTAAAAGCGTTTAAGTGCGAAATTATATTGAAATGTCCCGAACAAATCAGTAGGATATCCCATGACAGCAGTCAGAGACTAAGCGGTAGGTGAGAGCTTAGGTCGTGGATTATCTGAATTACATTGTTCAAAAAAGTTTTTTGCCGGCAGCTTTTACACAAGGGACAAACCGTTATGAAGCGGGAGTGATCAACCTTACAGTCCTCATGAAAAAAGAGGATGAAGTTGAAACTCCAATTAGGGTGGTACCGCGGAGAACTCTTCGTCCCTATACAGGGGATTGAAGGGTTTTTTTCTTTTTCTTATCTTTTTATCCCATCTTACGCGTACCGCAATCTCAAACTTATAAGGAAGTGACATTCAAATGTTAAATATCAAACCTGTTCAGAAGCCTAAATCAATAGAAGCAATTTTCATGTTATTCATCATACTTGCGACAATCAGTATCAGTATCATACACCTGGAAGCCGTTCCTCATATTCCGATTATCATTTCATTATTCATACTGATGATTTATGGTTTCCTTCGTAAAATAAAGTTTAAGGATATAGAAGAAGGGATGATCCTGGGAGCTCAAGGCGGACTTGGGGCTGTACTATTATTTATATTTATCGGACTCCTGATCAGCAGCTGGTTGATCAGCGGTACGATCCCTACCTTGATGTTCTATGGTTTTGAATTTGTATCGCCTTATTTCTTTTACGCCATTGCATTCCTCCTTACTTCTTTAAGCGGTGTGATGATCGGGAGCTCCCTGACGACAGCAGCGACAATCGGTGTTGCTTTGATCGGGATAGGAGAAGCAATGGGTCTATCTATGGCCATCACAGCAGGAGCAATCGTATCAGGTGCATTTTTTGGGGATAAGATGTCACCATTATCCGATACGACTAATCTTGCATCATCAATAGTTAAAGTGGACTTGTTTACCCATATCCGAAATATGGCATGGACAACGGTCCCTGCGTTCATTATTACTCTTGTCGTTTTCCTCTTATTATCACCGGGGGAACAGGACGTTGATTTATCACAGTTACAAGCTATCCAGGATGGATTGACTCAGTCAGGACTTATTCACTGGTACAGTTTCATACCTGTCATCGTACTCTTGGCTCTCATTGGATTTAAGGTTCCTGCATTACTCTCCCTTGCAATAAATGTAGCGGTCGCTATAGGGATTTCATTATTTCATTTTACCCTGAATGCAAAAGAGCTTTTTACCATCCTTTTCGCAGGATTCAGCTCAAAAACCGGCGTGGAAGCAGTCGATTCACTATTGAGCCGGGGCGGGGTGGAAAGCATGATGTTTACGATTTCCTTAGTCATTCTTTCATTGAGCCTTGGAGGATTATTATTTAAGCTTGGCATCATTCCTGTTTTGCTTTCTAGATTGTCTGTCGTGATTGGTTCCGCGAAACGTACCATTTTTGCCGCAGCTTTCTCTGCAATCGGAGTAAACGTTGTGGTGGGTGAACAGTACCTGTCCATCCTTTTGACAGGTGAAGCGTTTCAGGCTCAATTCAAGAAGCTTGGCCTTCATCCTAAGAATTTATCTAGAACGCTTGAAGATGCCGGAACGGTTGTGAATCCCTTGGTTCCTTGGAGCGTGTGTGGTATTTTTCTCACTGATGTACTTGGAGTTTCCACCTTGGAATACCTTCCGTTTGCTGTCTTTTGCATCGTCTCACCATTGATTACGATCCTTTATGGATTTACAGGCTGGACAATCAAAAGGGAAAATACGGAAATGAAACCGGCAGTAGATCAATAACATTCATCTGTTCAGCCTGAAACAATAGAAATAAAAAAGACTGTTCCTCATGGAAAAGACCAGATTTCTCAAAAATTCTTGTCTATTCATGCTGGAGCAGTCTTTTTTGTGCGGTTTGCAGGTAGGATGGAAAGAGGCGTGTATACGCCTGCTTACCGAACTGGATAAAAGCAATGTGGAGAGCAGGTAAAACAAAGATGCAAGATGGATTCTTTAAAAGAAGTATTCCCTGATCAACCATCAAAATTTCGATAGACAACAAAAATGCGACCGTCATAATGGTAAAGGGAAGTTCAATGTTCCGAAAGTAAATGATAAGTGAATAAAGATAGGTGGTAAACGACAGATAGATAAAGTTACCCGTTATGATATCTCTCATTTCTTCCTTGAAAAGTATAATAGGCAATTCATATAAACCCAATAACGCCGATAAAATCCATCCTCCTGTTTGGGTGAGTGCAAGCAGTGCAAAAAAAAGCGTAGCAAAATTGATAAAGTGATGCTTTCCTTTCATCATGTATCTCCACCAAATCTTAGAAAGGGTGACTGTCAATACCAAAAAAACAGAAGTGTAAATCGATTTCCACCAATTGTGTTCGTAAACATGAAGATATATGAATAGTGTTTCAATCATAAAGAATAGACCAATAATAAAGATGATCCATCTATTTTTCAAATGAAAAATCACGATGAATGTGATGGCGACCGGCACTGCGAATGCTTGAGAACTAATAGACCCCAATATACTGTCATTGTATTGATTCTGCAAAATTTCCGGATTATATTCATAACTATTAAAAAGGATGAATATGACAAATTCAAACGAAAAGGCCAGCCCGCATATAAATAGCCAAAATAGAATGATCTGTGGAGTTCTATTGCGATTTGTCAGCAACGTATAGGTAAGCAGGAGAACACTGATGATCGTTATGGATACAAACGGAATCCAGTTTGGCATGAATTTACTCCTTCTTTAAAGTATAAATTTAGTTTTCACAAAAAGACTCGAAATATTTATTGGTGACCATTGTGTGAACAATTGAAAACAAAAACGCTTAATGATTGAAGGTTATTGTTGAAGGACTTATAGTTAAGCTAACTGCAATTTGTCATACATAGGGGCTGTTTTCTGGAAGTTTGTTTTTTTTCGTACATATAGTATGCATTCCATGTCGTTTGCATATTTCGAACTAAGGTTAAATGTTAAATGTTTGAGAGGACCATCTGTAAAACAGCAAATGACGAAAAGAGCCTGCATAGAAGACTTAGAAAGGGGAGCAGCATCATTGAGAATCAGTGATTTTTCGATACGTCGTCCTGTATTTACGATCGTGACGATGTTGTTAATATTGATATTAGGGGGAGTTTCTCTCTTAAGGATACCATTGAAACTTAT
Organism: Rossellomorea sp. NS-SX7; assembly: GCF_052828565.1. NCBI lineage: Bacteria > Bacillati > Bacillota > Bacilli > Caryophanales > Bacillaceae > Rossellomorea > Rossellomorea sp. NS-SX7. The sequence continues at coordinate 1,195,986 of NZ_CM128249.1, forward strand.
CCCGGATTTGAATCCTCCGGTAGGGGTGGTTGTGACTAACTACCCGGGTGCGAGTCCCCAAGAAGTAGTGGAGAAAGTGACGAAACCGTTGGAAGAAAACCTTTCTACATTACCTGGGATGAAAAACATCCAGTCCACTTCAAGGGAAGGCTCTAATTTCATTCTCCTCGAATTTTCATGGACTACTTCAATAGATGAAATTGAAAATGACGTGCTGCAGCGTATCGATCAATCACCTTTACCCGATGGTGCCCAAGAACCTAGGTTCCTGAAATTTGATCCCGCACAGTTTCCAATCATTCAAGTATCACTTAGAGAAGAAGGAGAGGGCAATAATCTTAAAGCTCTTTCAGAAAAACTAAAATTAGAACTTACCCGCGTAGAAGGGGTAGCAAATGTGAATGTGTCCGGTTCATTCAATGATGAAGTTGTCATTGAATTGAATCAGCAGACGTTAAAGGAGAATCGGCTAAAACAGTCCGACATCGTCAATACGCTCAGAGCGAATAATATCACATCACCAGGTGACACCATTGAAACAGATGGACAGACTCTGACGACCCGCGTCATCAGTCAATTGAAAGCTGTGGATGAAATAAAGAAACTGGTAGTTGGGGTGAATCCTCAAACAGGAAAGAACATCACTTTGGAAGATGTTGCAAGTGTAGAGCGTAAGGAAGAGAGCACGAACACTTCAACACGGGCAAATCAGGAGCCTGCCGTTCTGTTCAGCGTCCTTCAACAATCCGATGCTAATACTGCCTCAGTATCAAAAGCGTTTCAACAAGAAATGGACCGATTATTGGAACAGGATCAATATAAATCGATTAAAGCAAATATCCTGTTTGATCAAGGAGATTATATATCTGAGGCAATTGGGAACATAACCAATTCGTTATTGATTGGCGGGGCATTTGCCATGCTTGTGCTATTCTTATTCCTGAGAAATGTGAAAAGTCCGTTGATCATTGGAGTGGCCATCCCTTACTCCGTCATTGTCACATTTGTTCTTATGTTCTTTGCGGACTTTACATTAAATATCATGACGCTTGGTGCCCTGGCACTTGGGATCGGGATGCTTGTAGATAATGCCATCGTTGTCATTGAAAATATTTACAGACATCTCTCGTTAGGGAAGGATCCAAGGACAGCGGCAAGTGAAGGTGCAAAGGAAGTAGGGGCTGCCATCACTGCATCTACTTTAACGACAGTGGCGGTCTTCCTCCCGGTCGTGTTTATTTCGGGGTTATTAGGGGAGTTATTTACAGAGTTCGCTCTTACAATTTCATTTAGCTTGATTGCTTCTTTAGTCGTAGCACTTACTGTCATTCCGATGCTTGCCAGCAGGCTTCTAAAGAAGCCGAAAGGAAACCTGGAAGCAAGGCGCAGGCGTTCAAAGACCCGCAAGCGATTCATTCAAAGCATTAAATGGTCCTTACGCCACAGGTTCGTCATATTATTCATCACTGTGATTACTCTGGCGGCAGGTGGTTATGGGCTGACGACTGTGGGCACTCAGTTTTTACCGCCGACAGACGAGGGATTCTTCAATATGAGAGTAGAGTTGGAAAATGGTTCCTCGATCAATGAAACAAATAAAACCGTTAAGGCGATTGAAGAGAATTTAGAGAAACAAAAAGAAGTGGATGTATTTGTAAGTCTAGTAGGAACTACCCAGGAGGAATCCTTCAGGGGTTCGGAGAAGGGCAATATAGCTGAGATATATGTGAAGATGAAACCTCTGGATGAGAGGAATCGCTCCATCTTCGAATTTGCTGATGACATCAAACCAGATCTAGAAAAAGCAGCACAAAGCATCAATGACTCGGCAGAGATCTCATTCAATCTGCAGTCGACTTCCGGTACAAGTCCTCAAACGTTGACGTTCAATGTCCGGGACACCGATCCGGAACGTTTGGACAAATCCGTAGACCGATTATTCGACTCCCTGAAGGATATGAAGGACGTAACGGCTTTAAGTACAGATCAAATGGAAACAGTGAAAGAAATTCAGATGAATGTTGATGAAGATGAGGCTTTGAAACAAGGTCTTGCTCCCGCACAAATCGGAAGTACCGTTCAAGACATCACAAGAGGGGTCATGGCCACTCAAATCGTGACCAAAGAATCGGATGTGCTCAGTGTCTTTGTTAAATATGACAGGAATATCACCGAGAATCTGGACTCATTGAAAAAACTTCTCATTCCAAATGGCAGGGGAGAATACATTTCACTTGATTCCGTTGTGGACTTCAGCATTGAAGATGGACCTGTCAGTATTCAAAGAATCGATCAGCAGCATGCAGTTCAGTTTGATCTGAAGTATTCATCATCCACCAACCTTGGGGCCATATCAAAGGCAGTGGATGAAAAGATCGAGAAGCTGAACCTCCCTGATGCTACACAGGTCTCATTCAGTGGAGACAGAGAGCTGCTGGAAGACTCGATCGACGATATGGCACTTGCATTGGGACTTGCGATTGTGCTTGTATATTTAGTTATGGCAGCACAATTCGAGTCATTCAAGTATCCTTTTGTCATCATGTTCACTGTACCGCTGATGGTAATAGGAGTAGCTTTGGCTCTCACGATCACCCAAACGCCTATCAGTATATCGGCGATCATAGGAGTCATTGTATTAGCAGGGATAGTCGTTAATAATGCGATCGTGATCGTTGATTACATCAATCAGCGTAAAGAAACGGCCCCCAACAGTTTCGAGGCGATAGTCGAAGCTGTCCAGGACCGTACCCGACCAATACTCATGACTGCCCTGACCACCATTCTTGGTTTGCTGCCGTTGGCGCTCGGAATCGGTGAGGGGACTGAAATCAACCAGCCAATGGGAATTGCAGTAATCGGTGGACTGGTCAGCAGTACATTATTGACCATTTATGTCATCCCTGTCGTTTACAGTTTCTTCGACAAAGAAACAAGACGGATGAAACGAAAAAACAGATACACATATAAATATTAAGACGGTTTACCCTGGTCTGACAGTGAAGCAAGTAATGACCAGGGTAAGCTTTTTTATATGCGCTCGTTTAGGTATATTCGATTACCGACTGTTTGATAGACGTCTTAAACCCCGCAATCGAGAAGGAAATCATATGTAGAATCGGACATCGGTATTCGAAGGTTTCCAGTAAACGAACCACGGTTTAACACAAACACTGATAATAAAAAGAATCCGCGTAATAATTGGGAGAATAATGGTAAAAATAAGCGGAGATACATCTATAGGAGGACTCTCAGGATGTTACTTTCCCTTAACTTACATAACAGCCGGCTAAAGAGATTATATAAACGATACCTTGTGATCATAAACCTCAAGATTCCTCTGAATAACAGGGGATATTCATGAAGAAACCCATCACGAAAGCAGAAGCGATTCTCTGGAGTATCGCACTTCCCGGGTTTCCTCAATTATTGGTTGGCCTATGGTTTAAGGGAACATTATTTGTGCTGCTTGAAGTCATTATCAATGTACAGAGCAATTTCAATCAGGCAATCATGTACAGTTTTTTAGGAGAGACACATAAGGCTGCTGCGGTAATCGACTATCAGTGGCTAATGTTTTATCCATGTCTTTATATGTTTGCTATGTGGGATGCATATAAACTAGCCTTGATGGAAGAACAGGAGTATGCATACTTACCCTTTGTACTTTCAGCCTACTTTGTCACTGTCGGACTAATGTATTCTCCACGAGTATATATACTCGGGAAATTCATAGGGCCCATTTTCTTTCCGATGATATGTGTCGTTCCAGGCGTCTTCGTCGGTTTAGCACTTCGGTTTCTACTACTGAGGGCTCGGTAAGCAACATTCTTTACGAAGGTCTATTTCTGAGATAAAATGAATATATAAAAAATATACGTTTTCTACCTGTCAAAGGGGAGTAGCTATAGGCTTCGGCCTAAGCAAAGTCGTCATTTCATGGATTCTTCCATCGGCTTTGTTGGCATTATGTTCAATGCTAAGCAAGACCTTTGCCTTTTTTAGGCAAGGGTCTTTTTTATTTTCAAAAAAAATTCCTTGCCTAAACGGAAATCGGACAGCGAAAATAGGAGGGACTTTTATATTATGGATGCGTCGATGTTATTGGAATATGGATGGGTATTGCTTATCCTGGTTGGCCTGGAAGGAATCCTGGCTGCCGATAACGCTGTAGTCATGGCGGTCATGGTTAAACATTTGCCTTTAGAACAGCGGAAGAAAGCCCTGTTTTACGGGTTGTTGGGGGCATTTATCTTTAGATTTCTAGCTCTTTTCATGATTTCATTCCTTGTGGATGTTTGGCAGGTTCAAGCAATAGGGGCAATATACCTCTTCTATGTTGCCATTCATCATTTCATCAAAAAGAAAAAAGAGACTGGAGCAATTGAAGGAGAATCATCCAATGCTAAAGGGTCAGGCTTTTGGACCACGGTGCTGAAAGTAGAACTTGCAGATATTGCATTTGCTGTGGATTCAATGCTGGCTGCAGTGGCTCTTGCTGTGACTCTTCAGCCTGCTGGGTGGTTTAAAATAGGCGGAATCGACGGCGGACAATTTGCAGTCATGTTCCTTGGGGGCGTCATTGGACTTGTCATCATGAGATTTGCGGCAACCTGGTTCGTGAAACTGCTTGAAAAATATCCGACCCTGGAATCGACTGCTTTTTTAATCGTTGGATGGGTAGGTGTGAAATTAGCGGTGTTCACATTAGCTCACCCTGAAGTAGCGATCCTAGATCATCATTTTCCAGAATCCAAAGGCTGGAAAGCTGTTTTCTGGAGTGTCCTCTTACTGCTTGCAGCCGGAGGGTATTTATTGTCAAAAAGGAAAGCGCAGAAAACAGAAGTACATGATGCAGGAACTGGAACTGAATAATCGCTTGAAAAAGCTGATGCTGCCTTCATTCGCAGCATCAGCTTTTTTTTTATATCAGGTGTTGTGAAAGAATGAAATCAATCAACTCAAACGAGAAATTTTATTTTTTTTCCCAGTTACCCCCTCAAAAAAAATGACATAAACGTAATTCCTGTAATAGAGCGATCGCTTACAAAAAAATTCAGAGGTGCTACATATGACAAAACAAAAACAATTAAAAATCATGAAATCTACACTGGCTGTAATGCTTGCAGGATCTGTAACTTTCTCAGGAACGGCGGCATTTGCTAATTCGGATAGTGAAAGTTATGACACTGTGAATGTAGAGCAGAAAGAAACGGAATCCAACACGAACGTACAAGTGAATGATGAGGCGACTATCGACTCAGTCAAAGAAGAAGTCGAGAAATTGGAAGAATCCACTGAAGCTCCTTCTTTACTTCCTGGTGATTTCTTTTACTTTGCAAAACTTGCTTTAGAGAAAGTAAAGCTTGCTTTCACAATGGATGACAGTAAAGAAGCAAAGTTACTTGCTGAATACGCGGCTGAGCGTTTAGCAGAAGCAGAAGCTTTATTCCAAGCAGGACAAGAGGAAGAAGCAATCGAAGCAATCAACAAAGCAATTGAAATGATGAATTCATTTGAAGATAAGTGGTCAGATGAGGATGCTGAAGAGGAAGATACTGCTTCTGAAGATAAAGATGAAGTAACGGAAGATGACACTGCATCTGAAGAGCAACCTGCAGAAGACACTGATACAACAGAAGAAGATACAACAACTGAAGACAATGCCGATGAAATAGAAGACACAGATGGGGCTGTTGATTCAGAAGAAGATGCAACAGAAGAAGAAACAACAACTGAAGATAAAGATACTGAAGAAATGAAAGAACTTATGTCACAAAATATTGTCGCTTTAACTGCTGCATTAGAAAAAGTGAAAAATCCTACAGCAAGAGCTGCATTAGAGAAAAACATTGAAAAGAGCTATGCAAAATTAGCTGAGAAGCTTGCCAAGTTTGAAGAAAAATGGGCAAAAGAAGAGGAAGAGACAGAGGAAACAACAGAAGAAGAAACAACTGAAACAACTGAAGAAACAACTGAAACAACAGAAGAAACTGTAACTGATGAAACTTCTGTAGAAGAACAGCCAGCTGAAGAAAAAGTTGAGTCAGCACCGGCACCGGTAAAGGCAGAGAAAAATGAAGTGAAGGAAGAGCGTAAAGCAGCTAAGCAAGAAGCGAAAGAAGAGCGTGAAGAAAGAAAGCAGGAAGCAAAAGAGCAGCGCGAAACGATGAAAGAAGAAAGAAAGCAAGCTAAAGAAGGCCAAAAAGAAGAGAGAGGCCAAGCTGAAAAGAATGAAAATAAAGGTCAAGGGCATGAAAAGAATGACCATGAAAAAGGGCAAGGTCAAAAAGGGAACGGACATAACTAATTTTGCGGCTGTAAAGAAAAGGATGAAATATCTTGCAGGGTGAACGATTTTAAACCATCAGTCTGAAGGGGAAAACTAAGGCGCTTTATATCATAATGCAGTATACTAAGGAACACTTAGTGGAAGCATATGAGGTTGAAGAACGGCTTAGAGGACCCCTTCCTCTCTATTTTCCATTGAAAAAAAGCAGCTTATTAGTATAATAGTTTGCAGGATGGGGTGAGACTGATGCTAAATTTATTACTATTTTTACTAACGAAAAAAATGAAGAAGCCATCACTTGAAGAGTTGGCTATAGACATTCAAGATGGTGACGAGCAGCTGCTTAATATGGTCATCAATGACTATAAACCATTTATTAAAAAAACCGTTTCTTCTGTTTGTAAACGGTATATTTATGAAAGTGATGATGAATTTAGCATCGGTCTTATTGCTTTTCACGATGCCATCTTTAAATATAATAACGATCGTGGATCTTCCTTTATCAGTTTTGCAGAAGTAATCATAAAACGTAAGGTGATTGATTACATCAGGAAAAACGGGAAATTCCAGGATATCAGTATTGATAAGAATCTAATTGAAGATGAAGAAGACTCACCAAGATTGACCATCGAACAGGTAGTATCGGTTGAGGAATACGAAAAGCAGGAAGACAGCCTTAAACGAAGAGAAGAGATAGTCGATTTTCAAGAGCAGCTCTCCCATTATAACTTGTCGTTTACAGACCTGGTCGCTCAGTCTCCGAAACATGAAGATGCGAGACTCAATGCCATCGAAATTGCAAGAACAGTCGTCACGTCCAATGACTTAATGAATTACCTTATGGAGAAAAAGCGTTTACCAATAAAGAAATTAGAAAAACAGGTGAATGTCAGTAGAAAAACAATAGAGAGAAATAGAAAATACATAATTGCCATTTCTCTGATCATGATTGGAGATTATGTGTATTTAAAGGATTACTTAAAAGGGCGGTTAGATATATGAAAAAAGGGATCATTATGGAAATTAGACATGATGTACTCATTGTGATGACGCCGGATGGACGGTTTATGAATGGAAAGAAAACGCCAAACAGGCATTATTCGATTGGTGAAGAAATTCCTTTCTACCCTGTAAATAAAGACAAGCGAGTAGCAGTGAAGAAGAATTGGAAGGCAGCTGCATCGATTCTGACAGCAGCGATCCTTATGATTGCCCTCTTCGCCACGAATTTCTTACAGGGTGATAAAGCATATGCATATGTCTCAATGGACATTAATCCGAGCCTTGAACTTTCCTTAGACAAAGAGCAGCAAGTAATCGACATTACTCCTTATAATGAAGATGGAAAAGTCCTCATAAAGAGACTTGAGGATTGGAAGAATGAAGAGGTAAGTGATGTCGCGGAAGAAATCCTTCGTCTGAGTGAAAAGCTTGGGTATTTAAAAAATGGCCAAGATGTTTGGATTACCTCCACAATTACGGATTTATCGGAGGATGAATCACATTCAGCATTTCTGAAAGACTTGAATGACTTCGTTGAGAATTATAACAATATGCATAGTGCTGAAATCATCATAAACGAAACAACAAATGATGTCAGGGAAGAGGCTGTAAAGAAAGGCATGACTGCAGGTACACTTCTTAAAGAAACGGTTGATAAAGACAAAAAAACCATCGTCAATCCTGTTGAAGGTAAAGAAGAATCTCCTTCCAAAAAAGAAATGGAAGACAAAAAGGCAGAAAATCCAGCAGTGTCTGTTCCAAATCAGTCCGTTGAAAAAGAAGAGAAAAATAAACCGAAACAAAATAACAATCCTGCCTCAAATGGAAAAAGTAACGGGAATGGAATGAATCAAGGTTCCGGGCAAAACAAAGGCAGTGAAAGAAATGACGCTTCTAGCCGAAATGCTTCTTCTCAAAAAGAACGTGGTGAATCCGATCATCGCTCACAGAACCATAAAAGAGACAATAATAGCTCAACAGATGATCGTCAAAAGAAGAACGGTGAGGAGCAGGGTAAATCAATTCGACATGAAAATCAGGGGAACGGCCATTCTGACTCCAACAACAAAAAAAATCATGAAAACAATAACAGAGATAAGAATGATTAATGAATTAAAGACTCACGCTCTCTGATAAATTGATTAAACGAAAGGCTCATTCATCCGGAATGAGCCTTTCATTTGCTTTATTTTATTATGTAATGTAATAGTCAGCCGGCGTGTGCCGGCTGAGCTTTGCCATATTATTTAGTTTGTCCGCCTGAAAGCTGGGATTGAGCTTGTTTTACAAGACGCTTTGTTATTTCTCCTCCAACAGAACCGTTAGAACGGGAAACAGTGTCAGACCCAAGGGTCACACCAAATTCTTGAGCAATTTCATATTTCACTTGATCAAGGTATTGTTCAACACCAGGCACTAATAATTTGTTACTGCTTCTAGCCATAGTGGGCAGCCTCCTTTTTAAAAACGTGAAGCTTAAATTGCTTCCGTATCAGTAGTATTTGTATATTACTGTTCTTCATTAGTGGTAATATTTGATTCGGATGCCAGTCACTTGAGAAACAAAACGATTTAACCTTAAACATGATTCCCCATTTGCAATAGAGGAATGATTAAGTTGGGGTATTGTATACTATCTAAGCCAGAAAAGTATGTGAAAAGAGCTTGAAAGAAAGAATAAAATAAATGGGAATATGCATTTTTCCTTTCTTTCCATGTCCATTTTATTTAAGATAGATAAAGTAAACGATTATTGTTTTTGAAAGGGAAGTACATATGTGGTTAATATTACGCTCAAAACTAAACAGATTGACGCCGGCGCAAGTGATTGTCACCTATTATTTGCTGGCAGTGACAGTAGCAACCATCCTTTTAAGTCTGCCTGTTGCCCATAAACCCGGAGTCGAATGGAATTTCATAGATGCTTTATTTACTTCTGTAAGTGCAGTGAGCGTCACAGGACTGACAGTTGTGAGTACAGCAGATACATTCAGTACAACAGGGGTGTTTCTGTTGATATTCGTCCTTCAGTTCGGAGGCATTGGCGTCATGGCAGTGGGAACATTCTTTTGGCTGCTCGTAGGGAAAAAAATCGGCTTAAAAGAGCGTCAGTTGATCATGACAGATCAAAATCAAACCAATTTATCAGGCTTGGTAAATCTTTTAAAACAAATCCTGCTTCTTATTATCATCATTGAAATCATCGGGGGTCTCACATTAGGGGTATATTTCCTGAGTTATTACCCTACCTGGCAAGAGGCATTCATACATGGGATATTCGCTTCTGTAAGTGCCACCACGAACGCAGGCTTCGATATCACCGGACAGTCGATGATCCCTTTTAAACATGATTATTTTGTTCAATTTATTACGATCATCCTCATTACTATGGGAGCAATCGGATTTCCTGTCCTTATTGAGACAAAGGATTTTTTGATGAATAGTAAAAGAAGCAAGCATCATTTTTCACTTTTTACGAAAATCACGACCCTGACGTTTGCGTGTTTATTAGTGTTCGGAACATTGATGATTATCTTACTTGAATACAATCATTTCTTTAAGGGCATGGTGTGGCATGAATCCTTCTTTTATGCATTGTTCCAATCTGCTTCTACAAGAAGTGGTGGACTTGCAACGATGAATGTTGCAGAATTCTCAACTTCGACTTTAATGTTACTGAGCGGCTTGATGTTTATTGGGGCGTCCCCGAGTTCAGTCGGCGGTGGAATCAGGACGACTACTTTTGCACTGAATCTTTTATTTCTCTTCCATTTCGCAAGGGGTAATCAAACAATAAAAATTTTCAGAAGGGAAATCCATGAGCAGGATATCATTAAATCATTGGTCGTTACGATTGTAGCAACCATCCTATGCTTTAATTCCATAATCATTTTAACTTTGACAGAAAGCCATTCTTTGATTGAAATCATCTTCGAAGTGGCTTCAGCCTTCGGGACGACAGGATTATCATTGGGGATAACTTCAGAGCTTTCAACAATAGGTAAATGCGTCATCATGATCCTGATGTTCATCGGGCGTGTAGGCATCTTGTCCTTCCTCTTTATGATCGGAGGCAAGGAAAAAACGGCGAACTATCATTATCCAAAAGAAAGAATCATCATTGGATGATAAAAACGGTGTTGAATTTCAACACCGTTTTTTGAATGAGTATACATACATGAGGGAAAAGTAAGCACATAAAGGAGATGATAATCATGGCTAAACGTAAAGCACAGCATGATGCGGCTGAAAAAAATAATAAGACTCCATTAAAGAATAAACAAGAAACTGAATTTGCTGCAGAATACACACATGGCGAAGATGCCAGCAAGGCTAATAACAGAAATTCCGCCAAAGGAATGGAAGGAAGAAGCTGATGGACAAGAAAAAGGAAACAGTCCGCGAAGAATTTGGACAGGAATTTGGAGATGTCAATGCAGCAAAGCTTATAGAAGCTTCTTTAAAAGACAACAAAAAACAAAAAGATAAAAAGAAAAAGTGCTAGGCGAATGTTCGCTTGGCACTTTTTCAGTTGGGTATTGCAGCACGGCATCTTATTTGTTGGGTTTCAATTCCTTATCAAACAAAAAGAGAGAGGAACGGCCGGTTGCAGGTTCGAAGTAAGCCAACACATACCGGTTCCTGCCATCTCCTGAAACGACGGTTTCCAGAAGCGTGTGTTTATACATTTCTTTTTCAGACAGGTTTAACTGCATAAAGTCCTTTCCTGCGATTTGAGGAGAATGTAAGAGTTCCTGATAAATGCCTGATCGCTCTTCCTTCGTCATTTCATGTTCCCACCAAGGTTTACGCGGCTTGTACTTCTGGTTACTTAAGTAATCGACTTTCATGTGTCCTTCAATAACTTTCATATCATGCTTTTCTTGAGATGAAAGGAATTCGTATAACCTTTTGAAAAGGTCTTCAAGCTGGTGGCCGATCCTTGACCATCCGCGGCCTTCCCAATACGATCCGAACTGCTGAAAGAAGTCAAAAGGAGTTTCGAAACAATGAGTAACAAGGTATTCAACCGTCTGGTCCATCCTGTGATCATTCCAATATTTTTCAAGTACATCCTCCACTTGTTTGATTCTGACGATATCATCAAATGATAATACGTTGTTTCCAAGTATTTCATAAGGGGAGTGGTCCATGTAGGTGTATTGATGATCATTGGCCCGAATCCTCAGCCCCGTCCCTCTCAGCATTTTCAAGAAACCTAATTGAAGCTCTTCGGGGCGCATTTCAAATACATCGTTAAAGGTTTTTCGGAATGATTGATAATCTTCTTCGGGTAACCCTGCAATCAGGTCCAGGTGCTGATCGATTTTTCCGCCCTCTTTAACCATGGTCACCGTTCTTGTAAGCTTTTTATAATTTTGTTTTCTCATGACAAGATCGTTGGTTTCATCGTTGGTCGACTGCACACCGATTTCAAATCTAAATAGACCAGCAGGTGCTTCTCGATTAAGGAATTCAATGACTTCCGGCCTCATGATGTCTGCCGTGATTTCAAATTGAAAGACAGTGCCCGGTAAATGCTCGTCAATCAGGAATTGAAACATTTCCATCGCATAACTACGGCTGATATTAAATGTGCGGTCAACAAACTTAATGGTCTTTGCTCCGTTCTTCATTAAGAAACGGATATCATCCTTTACCTTTTCTCGGTCAAAGTACCTGACGCCTACTTCTATCGAAGAAAGGCAGAACTGGCAGCGAAATGGACAGCCCCTGCTCGTTTCGATATAGGTAACCCTCTTGGAAAGGTAAGGAAGGTCTTCTTCAAATCTGAAGGGAGAAGGAACATTGCGCAGATCAATTTTATTTTGCTGCGGTTTTACGACAGGCTTATCATTTTCTAAATAGGCAATCCCATGAACCATAGACCAATCTTCCTGACCATGGACTTGCTCAAGGAGCTGTTTAAAGGTCTCTTCACCTTCACCAAGTACGATGAAATCCACATCGCCTTTCAAACGATCAAGCCAGTAAGGGACATCATAAGTGACTTCAGGACCGCCAAGAACGATCTTGACCTCTGGGAGGATTTTTCTGAGTACTTGAATGACTTTGATTGTCTCTTCAATATTCCAAATATAGCAGCTGAATCCTAAGACATCCGGCTTTTTTGAGAACAGATCAGTAGCAATGTTCAGGATCGGGTCCTTTATCGTATACTCCGCGAGCTCTGCTTCATAGTCGGGCTCTATATAAGCCTTTAGACAGCGAATGGCCAGATTGGTATGAATATATTTTGCATTTAACGTACTTAATACGACTTTCTTCATTAAGAATAACTCCTTCTTTAATTTCATCATTCCATCTTTTGCTGGATGATTTTTCATATAAAACCATTCTTTCATAAAATGGGTGAAACAACGTATGGAAGACTGCTCTACCCATTTTATCGGAGGGAGAGAAAAAGCTCAATATTTGTCTAAAAGTAATTCGAAATTATTGTTTGAATAGGAAGGATTTTAGAGAAATATTCCGAATTATATAAAGTGTAAACATAAGTTTTGACATAACTTTTGGTATATATTGCTTTTCTTATATTAAAAAAAGGGACTGACCCATTGTATATGTGGTCAGCCCTTTATCGGTGTAGAGGTAATGTCATCCAGCTCCGGGGCTTAGAGGCTCGAGGTCATAAGGCAATTCCACCAAAAAGGCAAAGAACGCCTTTCCGGTGGAATCGCATTAAGCTTGTCGCCTCTGGTCAAAGCCCCTCCGCTTTTGGTATCATCCAGCTGCGGCGGCTAGCCCCTCGGGGTCATAAGCTAAATGGTCCAAGAAGGCAAAGAACGCCTTCCCGGCCCATTTAGCTTATGCTTGTCGGGGCTGAACGAGCCGCCTCCGCTTTTGGTATTACCTTGTTTTCATCTCTCTTTTTGAGAGGAACTTTTGAAGTTTTGTCGATTTCAGCTCAATGATCGGCTGGGTAATGGATGTAAAAAGCTTCGTCGAAAACATCATCGTCAAAACGAGCGAAACAGCCAGCAGCAACAATAGACTTGCAGTGGGGTCGATGTAATCCTTTATCTCACTTACCCTGAACAAACGGATAATAAAGCCGTGAAGCAAGTATACGTAGAGTGTATTTCTTCCCCAATTTGTAAAGAATTGCTCTTTGCTTGGTACAAACGTATAGAAACTGAAAATCATAACGATATTCAGGGTATATACAATCGCCCTGACTCCTAAGCTGATGACATCATTCCATTCGAAATCTCCATATGGCTTTGATCCAAGCAGCCATTTGTCTGAAAACTCCGGAACGAAGTACATTCCTAAGAATACCAGTACGAACATTATCCCTGCATAAACACGAGCTTTAGTGGTTTGAAAATATTCAAAATGCTCTTTCTTCATATAGTAGCCCAATAGGAAAAAAGGAAAGAAGACAAATGTTCTCGATAAACTTAAATAAGTTGAGACCTCGTCGATAAAACCGATCAGCAGTCCGAGAGCAAATGCTGCTGACAATCCCATCACCGGCTTGAATTTAAACCATTTAATAAACACGTACAGCAGTGCATTCCAGCAGAACAAGCTGATCAGGAACCATAATGACCAGTGCGGGTTCAATGGATCAAGTTCAAAAGATGATTTGTCATATAAGAAATAATAGTAAATGGTGTAGATGAGCTGGAACACGATATAGGGCAGAATCAACTTTTTAGCGAGTTTTCCTATATAGCCTTTTTTATAGAACCCTTTTGCGAATAAACCTGCAACTAATATGAAAGCAGGCATATGGAATGTGTAAATCGTCTTGTAAAGTGAGAGGATAACGGGATCGCTCTCTATATATGACCGGATTAGGTGGCCGAAGACCACTAAAAAGATTAAAATGAATTTTGCATTATCAAAATAAGAATCACGTTGTTTCATAAATCATCACCGTCTTTTTGTCAAAAATATACGCTAATTAAATTTCTACCCTAGGATACAACGTGGGAAACCTGAATTTCACTGTTAATTATCACCAATAACATAAGGTACTATTCAAACAATATTGCAGTTAAGCCGAAAGTCGTCTTTTAACAATATAGGGGGATGTAGAAATGACTAAAAGCAGCAAGTTGGAAAATCAGTTATATAAGGAAGAATGTCATCCTGTCGATAGGGAGATTTGCTTAGCGTCACCTATGGCAATGTTTGTCATTAATAATGAAATGAAAATTTGTTATGCCAATGATCAAGCATGCAGCATATTGAAAACTGAACCTGCATCGTTGACCGGCCAACTGTTCAACAGCTTTTTTACATCTGTACCCTCACCGATCGTCGCCCATTATCAAGAGGTAATGGAGTCAGGAAAGTCTCTTGAAGACGAGACGCTTATGAATACTAAATGCGATAAAATCATCCATATAGAATTGATTCTCAAAAAATCATCCGTTTCTACTAATGCGTACCTGTACTTTAAAGATGTGACCAAATCCAAAGAAATCGAACGAAAAGATCATCTCAATGTCCATCTCCTTTCGAATATTTTCCAGAATGCATCGGAAGGAATTATCCTTTTCGACCTCGAGGGAAATATCAATGATGTTAATCAGGCGTTTTCTAAGCAAGTAGGTCTATATAAAAAGGAGATCATTAAACGTAACGTACGCTCGTTCATACCTGAGAATTCCCATTATAAAATAGATAAAATTAAAGAACTGCTTTCTAAAAACAGAAAAGCAAGAGGGGAAATCCCGATCAAAAGGGACAATGGAATTTCTATTGTAGAGTTTACCACAAGCCCATTTGTTCACCATAAGCTTCATATGGCGATCCTCAGGGATGTAACGGAAAAAAGGCAAATGGAAATTCAGGTGAAAAGAAATGAAGAACTATTCAAAGGGTTATTTGAGGAGGCGATCGATGCAATCGTCCTGTGGGACCAGGATGGTAGAGTGTTAAAAGCGAATGCCTCAGCTCTCAAGATATTTGAATGCTCTTTATCCGAACTTTTATCTAAAAGAATCAAAGACTTCGTCTATCCTCTGGAGATCCAAAAGTTCGAGCTTGTCATGGAGCAGCTGTACAAAAGCGGTGCAGTAAGGGATGAAGTCCTCTTCCTGATGCCCAATAACCAATTAAAGCATCTGGAGTTCACTTCCAAGCTTCATTCCGTGGATGGCTACAATATGACGATCTTCAGGAACGTAAGCGAGAGATACCAGATGGAAAAGGAACTGAGGGAAAGTGAAGAAAGGTTCCGGAAAATATTCGAAGGATCATTGGATGGTTTATTCCTGACGAATCATAATTATGTCGTGGTTGATGCAAATCCAGAGGCAAGCAAAATATTACATCTCGACAAAGATCATTTAATCGGGAAAGACGTGCGGGAAATATTAAGCATCAAAGCCGATGACGAGACTTATCATGATTATTTGGTGCAGTTAAAAGAAGAGGGGCAGTCAAGCTTCTTAAAAACGTTCCGTTCACATGATGACCGGCTGCAATATATCGAATTATCATCCAAATATAACTTGCTGTCCAATCTCAATTTAACGATCATCCGTGACATCACGGAGCAAATAGAGATGCAGGAACAGTTGAGAAAGTCAGATACCCTGAGTGTGGTAGGTGAGCTGGCAGCAGGCATTGCCCATGAAATACGTAATCCAATGACTGCTCTAAAAGGGTTTATTCAATTGTTGGAAAACAGTGTTGGCAAAGATCATGAAATGTACTTTAATGTCATTACATCAGAATTGCAGAGGATCGAGTCGATCATTACTGAATTCCTTGTCCTGGCAAAACCGCAGGCTGTTCAGTATCAGGAAACAAACCTCATAAAGATCATGAAAGACACCGTTGAATTGTTGAGTGCACAGGCCACCATGCATAACGTTCAGTACAATGAAGTGTATCAGGACGGACTGCCGCCCATTTACGCAGAACCCAACCAATTGAAGCAAGTGTTCATCAATATCATCAAGAATGCCATTGAAGTGATGACTCAGGGAGGGGAAATCACTATTGGCATCCATGAAATGGAAAATGACTTCATCCATATAGAAATAAGGGATCAAGGAAGCGGGATCTCAAGAGATAAGATCAAAAAGCTTGGTGAACCTTTTTATACGACGAAAGAACGTGGAACTGGACTGGGACTGATGGTAAGCTTTAATATAATAAAAGAACATAACGGTAGAATAGAAGTGGAAAGTAAAATAGGAGAAGGCACTGTTTTTCATATCTATTTACCAAAGATGTAAGGAGATGAGCGTTCATGTCTGTCTATTCGCTGTTTGTGGAAAGTCCGATTGGTGTCTTGGAGATCCAGGCTGATCACGACAAGTTGTTATCGTTGGAGTTTGCCCCTGAAGACCAAGCTGCCACAGAGACAGAGCACCCAATATTAATAGAAGCTGAGCGTCAATTGGAAGAGTACTTCAGAGGAGAGAGGAAAGAATTTAACCTCCCTCTCAAAATACAAGGAACAGAGTTTCAACAGGAAGTCTGGAAAACGTTAAGTGAAATCCCATACGGATCAACTTGCTCATACGTGGACGTAGCGGTACGTATTAACAGGCCAAAAGCAGTCAGGGCAATAGGACAAGCCAATAAAGCCAATAAGTTTCCCATCATCGTACCTTGTCATAGGGTGATAGGGAAGAACAATACATTGACCGGCTATGCCGGAAAGCAAGTAGATAAGAAAGGAATCCTGCTGAACCTTGAACAAGCGAAGTAATGTATAAAGCATTTTTCTACGGAAAAATGCTTTTTTTTATTTGTATAAAAGGTGGTGTTATTCATATATCTATTGTCATTTTTATCTATTTAGATTATTATCTAATTAGATGGTAATCTAATTAGTGAGGAGGATTAAAGTTGCAGCTGGATAAACAAGTGGCTTTTCATAAAACAATGGGTGACCCCACGCGCATAAAAATTGTGCATCTCCTGTCAGCGGACTCCCTGCATGTCGGGGCTATCGCAGGAAAACTGGGGTTGACAGCGCCTACAATTTCACATCATCTCAACAAACTGAAGGAATGCAATCTCGTATACTCCAGAAGGGAAAAGAATACGATTTACTATTTCTTAAACAAAAAAGTGCTGGCGCATCATGCAAGTGTCCTTGATCGCTTCACGAATAAAGGGGAAGGGGATCCTGAAATGCACGATAAAATACTGAAAGAGAAACAAAAAGTGTTGAATAACTTCATGGAGAAGAATGGAAGATTGAAATCCATACCTGCTCAACAAAAGAAGAAACTTTTCCTGCTTGAACACATGGTAGAAGGATTGAAGGTTGGGACAAAATACAGTGAAAAAGAAATCAATGAGTACATCAAGCAATTTCATGACGATTTTGCAACCTTAAGGAGGGAGTTCATCATCCACCAGTTCATGTTCAGGGAAAATGGTATTTATGAACTGAATCCAAAGGAAATGTGGGGATCCACTCCCTTATATAAGTGATGTTTGGATGTGAAAAACCTTCCGGTGAAGGAAGGTTTTTTTGTTAGGATTGAGAGATCACTTTTCTGATGCTTTCATCATAGGAAGGGGTAAGGATGCCTTTTTCGGTGATGATTCCTGTAATTAATTCATGCGGGGTTACATCAAACGCAGGGTTATATACAAGTGTATCCCGAGGGGGAATCCTATGACCATTTATTTCAGTCAGCTCTTCCGGGGCACGCTCTTCAATCGGGATGCTGCTGCCTGAAGGAAGGGTAATATCAAATGTAGAAGAAGGAGCTGCCACGTAAAATGGGATATCGTAATGGTTACACAAAATGGCGAGCATTGATGTCCCGATCTTGTTTGCTGTATCTCCATTTGCAGCTATCCTGTCTGCCCCTACAATCACAGCTTCTACATTTTTCTCCTTTATCGTATGTGCGGCCATACTGTCTGCTATTAGTGTTACGTTTACACCTGACTGCTGCAATTCCCAGGTTGTTAAACGTGAACCTTGAAAAACTGGTCGTGTTTCACAGGCATATACATGGAACGTTTTACCTTGTTCAGACCCTAAATGAAATGGTGCCAATGCTGTCCCGTATTTGCTGGTTGCGATTGATCCTGCATTGCAGATGGTCATGATGGTGCTTTTATCATTTAGTAATTGTAGGCCATACTCTCCGATTTTCCTGCATGTGACTTCATCTTCGGCATGAAGGTGAATGGCTGAGTGCAGAAGGATTGTTTTTGCTTCATTGACAGACTGTGCCCGTTCAATTGCATTCTGTAACGAATCCAGTGCCCATCCCAAATTTACTGCAGTGGGCCGGGAGGAAAATAAATAATCTTTATCCTCTTTGAATTTTCCCATGAATTCAGCCAGGCATCCTGTATCATATCGATTCATGGATAAAGCAAGCCCATAGGCGGCAGTAATACCGATCGCGGGCGCTCCTCTTACCTTCAATGTGACGATTGCGTCATAGAATTCCTTTAGCGAATAGAGTTGAAGATATTCAACTCTATGAGGCAGCTTTTGCTGGTTTAATAGTTCTAAATGATCATCTCGAAAAATGAATGATGTCGGAATGGTGGTTGTGTGCGTCATGATTGGCTCCTTATGTTGTATGATTTCGTATGAATTCTGTAAGTTCTTCAATTGTTGAGAACGTATGCCTTTTCAGAATCAATTCTCTTCCTAAAGAAAGACAGGTACTTTTAGCCAGTAATCTCTTATCTTTATCTGGAATGGAATCAAGATCTGCAACATGTGCAAGGCCCACGGTTCTCCTGATGAGTTCACACCCGCTGAATCCTGCACTGTCTTGAAAGGCTTTATTCAATACATAATCCAAGTATCCATTCACCTTGGTGTATGCATCTCCGCTTTCCTGCCAATGTCTCGAAAAAGTTTCTGAGAAAACGTTCCATGTAATGGTGATGTGCTGGAGGATTTCATCTTTTCCTTTACTGTCCTCCCTCGCAATTACCTGGAAGATCAGGTTTGCAATGAATTGACCGACATCGAAGCCGATCGGTCCATAAAAAGCAAATTCAGGATCAATCACCTTCGTATGATTTTCATCTGCAAAAATACTTCCAGTGTGAAGATCACCATGCAACAGGGCCTCACTCTCTGTAATAAAACTTTTCTTCAATTTCGCCACTTCAAGTTTCAGACTGAAATCATTCCACAGTTCCTTGAGAAGAGGGAGCAGTTCTTCCTCATAATCATTCGTTTCACTATTGAAGAAGGGATCGGTCAAAACAAGATCCTCTGTAATCTTACATAGTTCAGGGTTGGAAAAGGTTTTGACATATTCTTTTTTCTTAAAAGGATGCAGGGCATAGTCAGATGTATGATAAAGGGTGTTTGCCAGAAAGGTCCCGATATGCTCAGACAAAAGTGGGTAGGTGACTCCACTCATCAGTCCTGAACGTACAATCGTCAGGGAACTTAGATCTTCCATAACAGTGACAGCAAGTTTGTCATCACTGTAGTATACCTGGGGGACATGATCTTGGGCATGTGTTTGCTGCAGTTTCAACGCATTTGCTTCAATTCTGGCGCGGTCCACCGTCAATGGCCAGCTTTCGCCAACCACTTTTGCATAAGGCAAAGCCTGCTTCATGATGATTCCTTTTCTGCCTTTTTCACTTATTTGAAACACCAGGTTTAAGTTTCCATCCCCGATTTCACGGCAGGTCAATTCCGCTCCTTTTTCAAAGAAGTTCAGACTGATTGCTAAATCCAGTGCGGTTTGTTCATTTAACGATTGATAACCTGTGACAGGACTGATTGACATAATGGTTCCCCCTAAATCGATAAATTGATTTTGGAGGCTTTTCATATGGGTAATAAGAAAAGCCTCTTTCATTGATGGAAAGAGGCTTAAAGATCGGATCTTATTCGCCTCTTATCTCTCAGAAAGGTGTTCTTTCTGTTGGAATTAGCACCGTGCCTTATGGAATAATCCGGCGCATATTGCGCCCCGTTTCACAACGGTATTACGGTCGGTTGCTGGGCTTCACAGGGCCAAATCCCTCAGCCAGCTCTTGATAAGAGTGATATTTAGTTTAAATGGCTTCACGCTGTTTGATTTGAATAGTACCATTTTTTGAAACATAGAGTCAATGGATTTTTGGGAAAATTTAAAATTAATAGAATTCAGGACGCCGGTCTTGAAAAATCGGTATCTTCTTTCTTACTTCTTCCACTTCATTCAAATCGATATCAGAGACGATTAACTCTTCTTCGCGGGTTCCTTCCGCAATGATTTCCCCCCAGGGACTGATAATCAATGAATTTCCGCCAAATTCATTATTTGGATCACTGCCTGCACGATTACAAGCAATGACGAAACATTGATTTTCAATGGCTCTTGCCAATAAAAGGGTCTTCCAATGAGTAATCCTTTCTGCTGGCCATTGTGCAACCACGAACACAACTTTAGCCCCTCCGATGGCATGTTTTCTAAACCATTCCGGGAAGCGGATATCATAGCAGATCATACCGGCCATCTCAGTGTCCATCAGTGTGAATGAGCCATCTTCTTTACCGGGAAGCAGGTAATGATGTTCATCCATCAGTTTGAATAAATGGAGTTTATCATACTGTTTTATCATATTCCCTTTGTTATCAAAAACGAGAAGAGTATTGGAAATCCCTTCTTTTGTTTTCTTTGCAATTGATCCGCCGACAATATGTATGGAGTGGCGCGCGGCCAGTTCTGAAAGAAAGTCAGAAATATCTTGTGCTTCTTCATCGGCGATTTCCCCGATTCTCGTTAAATCATAACCTGTCGTCCACAATTCAGGAAATACGACGGTATCACAGCCTGCTTCCATCGCTTTCTTTACCCATTGCTGAACCCGTTTCTTATTTTCAGAAGGATTGCCAAATGTTATATCCATTTGTGCGAGCCCGATATTCGTTATCAAATTAACACCTCATTTATAAGTCTATGAAAAATATACTTTACAATCTTTACTTTACGTTATATCATTTGTGACTAGAATTTGAAAGTAAATAATTTTCAAAAAAGTGTAGAAGGTGAAGAGATGACAACCTTTAAAAAAGCAGAGCGCATAAACTCGCTGCCGCAGCAATTTTTTGCATCATTGACAGCAAACGTCCAGAAAGTACTGAAAGAAGGTCACGATGTAATAAATTTAGGGCAGGGGAATCCCGATCAGCCAACACCTCCACATATCGTAAATACGATGATGCAAGCAGTGAAATCACCAAGTAATCACAAATATTCCCCTTTCAGAGGATTGGAGTCCTTCAGGGAAGCCATATCTGTTTTTTATAAAAGGGAATATGGTGTGAATATTGATCCGGAAGAAGAAGTGGCTGTGCTGTTTGGAGGGAAAGCAGGACTGGTCGAACTGCCCCAGTGTCTGTTGAACCCCGGGGATACGGTATTGGTCCCGGATCCGGGATATCCTGATTACTTGTCGGGGGTATCTCTTGCAGAAGCGAGAATGGTAACGATGCCGTTGAAAGAAGAGAATCATTTCCTTCCGGAGTATGACACGATTCCAATGGAGGACATTGAAAAAGCGAAACTCATGTTTTTGAACTATCCCAATAATCCTACAGGAGCGGTTGCTTCCCGTTCATTTTTCGATGAAACAGTATCATTTGCAAAACAACATGACATTTGCGTCGTGCATGACTTTGCATATGGTGCAATCGGCTTCGAAGGGAAAAAGCCCGTCAGCTTTTTAGAAGCAGAAGGTGCAAAGGATACAGGGATTGAAATTTATACGCTTTCAAAAACCTATAATATGGCAGGTTGGAGAGTGGGCTTCGCAGTCGGGAACAAAAGTGTGATCGACGCCCTCAACATTCTTCAGGATCATCTGTATGTCAGCCTTTTCGGGGCTGTCCAGGAAGCCGCAGAGGCTGCTTTGCTCGGGCCTCAGAAATGCGTTGAAGAATTGGTTGATACCTATGAATCAAGAAGAAAAACATTGATAGACGGTTTACAGAAAATCGGATGGGACGTAAAAGCGCCTGCTGGCTCCTTTTTTGCTTGGCTTAAGGTTCCTGAAGGATTTTCTTCTGTGGAGTTTTCTGATTATCTCCTCGAAGAGGCTAAAGTGGCTGTAGCGCCAGGTGTAGGGTTTGGGGAGCATGGTGAAGGATATGTCCGAGTAGGATTATTGACCAGTGTAGAACGCCTTGAAGAAGCTGTGGGAAGGATTGAAAATTTGAAATTGTTTGATAAAAAAGATTGACAGAAATGAAAAATGATGCCATAATCCAACTGAAATAAAATACAATAGCATATGATTTTTCTTATCAAGAGCAGGCGGAGGGACCAGCCCTATGAAGCCCGGCAACCGACTTATCCAAGCACGGTGCTAATTCTTGCAGCAGTTTATTTGCTGAGAGATAAGACAGAGTAATAGACAAACCTCTTCTTATCGAAGGGGTTTTTTTATTTTACGCCAATCAGTGATTTCGAAAAAACAATGAAGATGGGAGGCAACTGGAGTGGGAGAAGTAATTGCTACATATGTCTTATCAGGAAAAAACGGATCCTTTGAAAAAAAAGCGGAAGGAATCGCTCTTGGACTCACTGTCGGTTCATGGACCGATCTTCCATTGCTGGAGAAAGAACAATTAAGAAAGTACAAAGGCCGGGTAGTCGAGGTGAAAGAAAAAGAAGGAAGAGAGGGAGGTACGGCGGAAATTCAAATCGCCTATCCTTCAGGGAACTATTCCAATGATATACCGGCGATCCTTACAACCGTCTTTGGCAAACTATCACTTGATGGTCAGGTTAAACTCAAGGATATTCAATTTTCAAGGGATTTAAAGAAAGGGTATCCGGGTCCCAGATTTGGGATTGAAGGAATCAGGGGAAAAGTGAATGTTTTAGATAGGCCTCTTGTCATGAGCATTTTCAAAGGGGTGATCGGCAGGGACATACATTACTTACAGTCCCAGCTTAGAGCTCAGGCACTGGGCGGAGTGGATTTGGTCAAGGACGATGAAATTCTTTTTGATAACGAACTGACACCATTTGTCGACAGAATCAAATTGGGTGAAAAAGTACTTCGTGAGGTTCATGAAGAAACAGGAAAACGAACTCTGTATGCAGTCAACTTGTCTGGAAGGACCACTGACTTAAAAGAAAAAGCGAGAAGGGCAAGAGAGCTCGGGGCGGATGCTCTATTATTCAATGTATTTACTTATGGACTCGATGTATTGCAAGAGTTAAGGGAAGATCATGAAATCGGACTCCCAATAATGGCTCATCCTTCTTTCTCGGGGGCTGCAGCTGCTTCTCCACAATATGGAGTAAGTTATTCGTTGTGGCTTGGTAAGTTTTTAAGAATGACAGGAGCGGATTTCTCTTTATTCCCATCTCCATATGGGAGTGTGGCATTAGAAAAAGAACAAGTGTTGGCCATCAGGGATGAATTGATAAAATCAGATCAATTTAAGGAAACATTTCCTGTTCCTTCAGCAGGTATCCATCCCGGGTTGGTTCCCCAGTTGATGACCGACTTTGGGCATAATTGCGTCATCAATGCTGGTGGGGGAGTGCATGGACATCCCGGCGGTGCGGTTGGAGGCGGGAAAGCCTTCCTGCAAGCAATCGATGCTGTCTTGAAAGGCACTTCCCTGGCAGATGCAGCTATTAATCATGCTGAACTTGATCAAGCTCTGCAGTTATGGGGACAGGAGGTTAAAGTGAGTGGGTAAGCCCATTATTTTTTGTGACTTTGACGGGACAATCACTGAAACTGACAATATTATTTCCTTGATGAAGCAGTTCGCTCCTCCGGAATGGGAAAGTATTAAAAATCAAATACTTTCACGTGAACTGTCAATCAGGGAGGGAGTCACAAAATTGTTTGATCTGATTCCTTCTTCAAAAAAGGAGGAACTTCTTAGTTATTTACAAGAGACATCTGTTATCAGAAAAGGATTTAAAGAATTTGTTTCATATACAAAAGAGAATGACATTCCATTGTATATCATAAGCGGAGGAATGGACTTTTTCGTCTATCCACTTTTAAAGCAGTATGGTCCTTTTGACGGCATATTTTGTAACCAAACAACGTTTGAAGATCAGACAATCAAAGTACACTGGCCGTTCCCTTGCGATGCTGAATGTGACAACGGGGAATGCGGGTGTTGTAAACCGTCCATCATTCGAAGCATCGAGATCACTGAAAAACATGACATTATTGTGATTGGCGATTCAGTTACAGATATTGAAATGTCCAAATATGCCCATACTGTTTTTGCAAGAGATTATCTTGCCGAGAAATGTGAGGAATATTCCATTCCGTATGAGAAATTTGAAACGTTCCATGATTGTATAGCTTTTCTGAAAAAGGAGGTTCCGGCGTGAAGGACTATAGTGCTGAATGGGAAGAACTTGCAGAAGTTAAGAAAGAGCTTGCAGACCGGGACTGGTTCATGGGGACAAGTGGAAATCTCGCCATCAGGGTCAGCTCTTCCCCAACCAGTTTTCTCGTTACAGCAAGCGGAAAGGATAAGAGGAGGCAAACGGATGAAGATTTTCTGATTGTGGATCAGTATGGAGAGGCGCTTGAAGAAACCACATTACGACCTTCAGCTGAAACGCTCCTGCATAGCAGTATATTTCGAAAAAGCCAGGCAGGATGCAGTCTTCATGTCCATACGGTCCCGAATAATGTTGTGAGTGAGCTTTATGGGGACAGAGGTGAAGTTACGTTCAAGAATCAGGAATTGATTAAGGCTTTTGATAAGTGGGAACAAGATGATACGCTGACCATCCCCATCATTCCTAATTATGCCCATATTCCTTCTTTATCCGAAGAATTTTCCCGCCATGTCCTTGATGATAAAGGAGCTGTTTTGATCCGCAATCATGGCATCACGGTATGGGGGAGAAACGCTTTTGAGGCTAAAAAGCTTCTGGAAGCTTGCGAGTTTCTATTTCAATATCAATTGTCACTACTATCATTAAAGAAGACCACTCAACAACTATAGGAGGAAGATAAACAATGGCGACGATTAAAGTTCAAGGATCAAGTGAAATAGTGGACAATCAAGAAGAGGTTAGTACTTTTCTAGGTGAACAAGGGGTTATATATGAGAATTGGAATCTATCAAAATTAGATGCAGAATTACAGGGGAAGTATGTATTATCAGATCAAGATAAGGAAAGCATCATAGAAGCTTTCAGAGAAGAAATAGAAGACATTTCTGAGAGAAGGGGTTACCAAGCCTGGGATGTCATTTCTCTATCATCTAACACACCTAATTTGGAAGAACTGCTGAAGAATTTTCAACAGGAGCATCATCACACAGACGATGAAGTCCGTTTTATTGTAAGCGGGCATGGAGTTTTTATCATTCAAGGAAAAGATGGAAACTTTTTTGAAGTCCATCTGGACCCGGGAGATTTAATTTCAGTACCTGAAAATATTCGACACTACTTTACATTGAGTGAGGATAAACAAGTGGTCGCTGTTCGTATATTCGTTACACAAGAAGGCTGGGTACCAATATATTAAGAGAGAAAGGAGAAAAAGACGTGGTGTCTTTTTCTCTTTTTTTGTATTCGTTTCTTGAGCTATCATAGTATCAAAGGGAAGCCCCTCCTCCTTCGCATACATTTGTGAAACCAAAATAAATATTGACGATTTTTGTCAAAAAAACAGACTTAACTAGTTATTTTGTCTTGTTTTGCGAATCTATTTACTTTTCTGTTAATAGTTGCGATACTAACTGAGTAACGTTTTTATTAGTAGATTTACATGAATAGAAACAGAGGCAAAAGGATCCTGCCGGGACTACAACACTGTGGACTTATGCACGGTTCATCTGTTGAATCCCAGTTGGATTTGCAGCCTGATAGACACAAAATAAAAAGGAGTTAGTTTGAATGGGTCAATATCTTAAAAAGAAATGGTTACTGGTGAAAATCAATCAAAAGCGTGCTGAAATGATCTCCCTGGGAGATAGACTGGGGCTGGGGGCAAAAGAAACTATTGATTGCAGTCAGCAATTGGATCGATTATTGAATCAATATCAGGAATGTGATAAAAGCATTTATACGATTAATATTCAAGAAGTACCCTACGAATTGAGTCAGGTAATAAAAAATTTACTGAAAAAGACAGCTTCTTAATCATTGAATTGATATCCTCTAAATACCTTTATAATGAAAGCAGCCTCACAGAATAACCACTTAAAATGAATTCATCAATTTGTCGTTATATAAATTACAATCGAATAATATTCCAATCGAAAACCTCCGTATAGTCTATTGACTGATAATGGAGGTTTTTCTGGTCTTATGTTTGGGACATTGACTTTAACTCTAAAGGCTAGTATAATATTTTGAAACTGAGATATTAGTTTAAAGGAATGAAAATCATGAATGAAAACCAGGATACAAAACAATCATTGAAGCTGTTTATTGTTCTTTCCCGAGCCTTTAAAGCATTGAACGAAGAGATTAATAAGAATATTCAGGAAAACGGTTTGAACCCAACTGAATTTGCTGTATTAGAGCTGCTCTATCATAAAGGGGACCAGCCGCTTCAGCAAATAGGCGGTAAAATTCTCTTGGCTTCCGGAAGTATCACATACGTAGTGGATAAGCTGGAGCAAAAAGGCTACCTTAAGCGTGTTGCCTGCCCTAAAGACCGGCGTGTGACCTATGCGCAGATTTCGGAGGAGGGCAGAAGCCTGATTGACAAGATCTTTCCGAACCATGAAGAGAGGATTCACGAATTGATGTCGTCCCTCTCCCCTGAAGAAAAGAAAGACGTGATAGAGCTCTTGAAGAAACTGGGACTGTCCATCAAGAACTTATCATATTGATACATGTAAGAGCCTTCCTTGCAAGGCTCTTTTTTCTCTTCGTACAAAAGGAAAGTAATCAAACTTACAGGAGAAACAGAAGAAGGGGTCGAATACAATATATGACTTTGAAAAAGGGGGAATACATATGAAGTTTGAACAATTTACATATGAACGGCCAAATCTGAAAGAGATCCAGAATGAGTTCAAACAGGCATTGATAGATTTTAAGCAAGCAGCCACAGCAGATGATCAGGTTACTGCTATGAACGAATTGAATAAAATACGCCTTCATTTTGATACAATGCAGAACATCTGCTATATCCGTCATTCGATCGACACAAATGATGATTTCTATAAAGGGGAACAGGATTATTTCGATGAAATCATGCCTGATTTTCAGGGACTCGTCACTGAATATTATAAAGAACTCCTGAATTCATCTTTCCGGGCGGAGCTGGAGCGGCGCTGGGGTAAGCAGTTGTTCTCGCTCGCGGAGAGTGAAATCAAAACCTTCTCCCCAGAAGTGGTAAAACTGCTTCAGGAAGAAAATAAACTTTCCTCTCAATACACAAAGTTAATGGCTTCAGCAAAAATACCTTTCCAAGGTGAAGAACGAACACTTGCCCAAATGGGGCCTTTCACTCAGTCTGTAAGCAGGGAAACGCGTAAGGATGCTTCACTTGCTTCCGTGGGCTTTTTTGAAGAGAATCAGAAGGAATTAGACAGTATCTTTGATGATCTCGTCAAGGTGCGGCATAAGATTGCCGTTACATTAGGGTATGAAAATTTCGTGGAACTAGGATATTATCGAATGACCAGAACAGATTATACCCCGGAAATGGTGAAAGTGTTCCGCCAAGGGGTCAAAAATCATGTTGTGCCGCTGGTTAGAAAATTGAAAAAGAGACAATCTGAACGAATCGGCATAAGTTCCATGAAATTTTATGATGAAGGGTTTAAATTCACTTCGGGGAACGCTGCACCAAAAGGAGATCCCCAGTTCATCATTAATAATGGCAGGAGAATGTATGAAGAATTGTCAGAGGAAACAAAGGAATTCTTTCAATTCATGATAGATCGCAATTTGATGGACTTGGAAGCAAAAAAAGGGAAAGCGGGCGGAGGGTACTGCACGTATATCGCAAATTATGAATCTCCGTTTATCTTTTCGAATTTCAACGGGACGTCAGGTGATATAGATGTTCTGACACACGAGGCCGGTCATGCATTTCAAGTTTATAGCAGCAGGGGATTTGATATTCCTGAGTACCAGTGGCCGACATATGAAGCGTGTGAGATCCATTCCATGAGTATGGAGTTCTTTACATGGCCATGGATGGAGCTCTTCTTTAAGGAAGATACGGATAAGTATAAGTTTTCGCATCTAAGTGATGCTCTTCAGTTCCTTCCGTATGGAGTCGCAGTCGATGAATTTCAGCATTTTGTATATGAGAATCCTGATGCATCCCCAGCCGAAAGAAACGCAGCGTGGAGAAAAATTGAAGAGGAATATTTACCTGGAAGGGATTATGATGGTATTGCGTACCTTGAAGCAGGGGGATTCTGGCAGCGGCAATCACATATCTATAACTCACCATTCTATTATATCGACTACACCCTTGCCCAAATTTGTTCATTCCAATTCTGGGTGAAAATGAACGAAAATCGTGAAGAAGCATGGGCAGATTATGTAGATCTCTGTAAGTTGGGCGGGAGCCTTTCTTTTACGGGTCTTGCAGCATCAGCTAAGCTGGAATCACCTTTTAAAGAAGGTACAGTCGAAAGGGTCATTGAGCCCATTGCAATGTGGTTAGATCAGATTGAAGATAAGAAATTATAAATGGAAAAGCAGCCGGATTCCGGCTGCTTTTTAAGTGGGGATCATGTTAGGGATTACAAACATAGGATGTCCATGTTCGGTTGGAAAAGGTGATTTATAATCATTTGCTTCTGAATTCTTCTGCTTGTACATAGAGTGAAGTAGAAGAGGTATGAGGTGAGTGGATGAAAAGATTATCAGGGGCATTTCAAATCGCTGCCGTATATGTCGGAACGGTTATTGGTGCAGGATTCGCTACAGGCAGGGAGATTGTTGAATTTTTCACCCGGTTTGGGTTTGTTGGCTTTATTGCCATCTTATTTAGTGGATATTTGTTTATCACAATGGGAACGAGGATTATGCTCAAATCACATGATTTAAAGGCGAAATCATTTGAACAATTCAACGAATACTTATTTGGAAAGTGGTTTTCAAAGTTCATGAATATCATGATGATGGTCATGTTGATCGGGGTTTCTGCCGTTATGTTATCCGGGGCAGGGGCTGTATTCGAAGAACAATTAATGATGCCAAAACAGCTCGGTGTCCTGCTGACGATTTTGCTCGGATTCATTACGATGATGGTCGGCATGAAAGGTCTGTTTGCAGTCAACACATTTGTAGTACCGATTATGATTCTCTTCAACGTATTCTTAATGATGTATTCAGTAACGGATGCCCGATTTTTAGAGGCTTTCCTGACTATCCCCCCTGTGGACGATGGCTGGAAATCGGTTGTGGCCCCGTTTTCGTATGTAGCCTTCAATTTAGCGATGGCCCAAGCTGTCCTTGTACCGGTAGCAAGTGAAATTAAGGATCGGAAGGTAATAAAATATGGCGGTTACATAGGGGGGGGCTTTTTGACACTTATCCTCATTTCGAGTCATATGACCCTCGTGATGATCCCTGATGTGACCTTGTATGAAATTCCGATGGCTGTCGTGATGAAACATTTTGTGGCAGGTTTTTATTATCTGTACATTTTGATCATTTATGGTGAAATATTCACATCTGTCATCGGTGGTGTATTTGGTTTGGAAAAACAGCTTGCGGGCTATTGGAAAGGTTCTTCCATCGCAACATTCACAGGGATCTTCACTATCATCTACTCCCTGAGCTTTTTTGAATATAGTGAGTTGTTATCCTATTTGTATCCGTTGTTTGGATATTTGAGTTTATTGTTCTTAGTGCTCCTATGGATGAAGCACGATTCAAAATGAACCCTGGCCACATTCACAATTCTATGATTATTTCTTCGTTTTTAGCTCATCATATTAATGTAGCTTTTAAAGGAGGCTCTATGATGACAAAATCGAAGCATGAGAAAGAAAGACAATGGCAGGTACGTAAAGAGGATCAAAAGCCTCATGGAAAGGTACCTTCATTCAAAGAATTATCACAGGAAAATAAAGAGAAGTAAGTAAAGAGGGATGGCATGCAGCCATCCCTCTTTAGTTTGTGAACATTACTTGTTAAGGTGGGTATTCTATTCTTTTTTTTCAAGGCCCAATGCATCTTCCGTCTGATATTTTTGGGGGAAAAAGGAATTTCTGACTTCATCACGGTCCCAATCAGACATATCACAGCTTGAGGCCAGCTCTTCAAGGTGCTGCATCAAATACTGCATATCAAGGTTTTGGTAGCTTTCATAATCTATTCCTTCCAGGATGTAATTTTTAAACGTCCAGATTATCTCCTTAACGTCTTCATTATTATTTTCAGCAATCATCCGGAGAGATCTGAGTATTTCAGTGGTAACCGATATATCCTGTTTTCCATAATGTCTTAGCTGATAAAAGCTTTTGTACAAATAATCCACAAAAGTGGGCTGTTCCAATATGATGCGGATGGTATCCTCTTTGTCAGTAATATAGGAACCGGGAAGCTTGTGCCTCGCTAATTTAGATAAGATAATACCAATCTCTTCAATGCAATTCTTTGCGGTATTTGGATCATTTATGGCCGGGGATATGGCTCTCAGCGCTATTTCGACCAATTTACGTATTCCGAGATCGATATCTTCGATCGGTTCCTTGTCAGGGCCCAGAATAATGTAGTTCAAGTATACTTCTGGCTTGATATCATCATGAATGGACCAAACCGTCATAGCCGCTGTTCCTTCCAATAGATATTCCCCAGGTGTTTTAATCATCCTTACAATGCAGTCATCGCTTATCGCTCTTCGCAGAAGACCTTCGATTTCTATGTGCTGGAGATAGCCTGATTCTTGACTGTATACGTAACATGGTTTTGTATCCTTAAATGATAGGGGATTAATTCCACGTTGAGATTCGACTTTGTCCTTTTTTCTGTAAAGTGGGCTGTTCTCGATTTTGTTATTGGTTTTGATTGTTATGTTATGAATCAGTTTGCTGACTTTCACCCAGTTGGAAACATGGTGAACAAAATATACGAATACGAACAGGCAGATGATCGCGACCAGAGCAGCGAATGCGGCAGAAATGAACAGTTCCTGTCCCGACTCATCTTTCAATAAAATGAGAAGGGTGATACAGTACACCACACCTGAAACGAATATGGCAAGAACGCGTTGAGTGGGCCGGTCATTGATGAAATTTTGAAGTGTCCTTGGTGAATACTGTGATAAAAATGTTGTGAGGACAACCATGATCGTGGAGAATGTAATCGTCGTCATGGTCATGATGGATGAGGCGATTGTACTGATGATCATCGTGCTCAAGTCGAAATTGGCAAATAAAACTTTAGGCAGAAGAGGATAGTTGTGCTGACTAAGCCACCAATCGAAAGAAAAGGTAGCGAGAGCGAGTGCCAGTGAAATAAGTGAAAAAATAAGGGGTACAAACCAAAAGCTTTTTTGAGCTTTTTTGAGGATATGGACATTCAAATGCATCTTTCATGAGCCACCTTTAAAATAATATGCTATAAGAATATCCTGAACGAAAGAAAAGAAACTATTCATCCTATTTCTAATGGTATGAGCAGCTCAGTCTGAGAACCTTCAATTATAGATGTACGAGCGGCCGGACTTATTCATTCAGTACTGATGGATGAGACAGACCCACCCGCTATGCTGAGGGAATATACCGGCCGTTATGTTATCAAGTATGTAGAA
Source organism: Rossellomorea sp. NS-SX7 (assembly GCF_052828565.1). NCBI lineage: Bacteria > Bacillati > Bacillota > Bacilli > Caryophanales > Bacillaceae > Rossellomorea > Rossellomorea sp. NS-SX7. The sequence goes on from NZ_CM128249.1 coordinate 1,227,946, forward strand.
ATGATTATTGCTCAATAATTTTATAGTTTTTGTGATTGACGACGGTCTTTTCTTCAAGTTCAAGTTCTCTGTAATTTTTCATGTACGTAAGGTCGACAATTACAGAATTCTCATTTACTTTTTCCACAACCCCTTTTAGTCCTTCTTTAAATTCGATCACGTTTCCGATTTCTGCTTTTTTCATTCGAGGTCTCTCCTTTTTGGCAAAATTCTACAAACGATTACTAATATTTTGACTTAAACAAACGAAAAGGTAAAGAGTTTTCTAACAATTTAATAAAAAAACTAATACTTGTAGTTTTTTTATACTCAAATAAAATAGTAGTAGACGATTTTTGAGGAGGTTACCAGCATGGAGGAAAGTGAAGTTTTCCAGATGATGGATGCATTAAGGAATAAAGAGGTAGAAGAGGTTCGAATTGAGAAAGATGATTTTCTATCATTCAGGGCAGTCCTGGTCAAACAGCCAGACTTCAAACATTTCAGGGGGATTGCCGGGCATGGGGGTCATATACGCTATCAATACATTGATACTCCTAGAAGCTGACATGCAGCCCAGGGAAAGACGGCTTATTGTAATCATTTGATGAAAAGGTAAGTATGGTTAGTGCAGGTAACCATTACCGGATGAAATCCTTAACCAGCCTTGTTATTGTATAGGGTGAACATCGTTAAGGGGGAATTCAAGATGAGAAAACAATTACTTTCAGGACTGGCAGCTCTTGGCATGCTTGCATTTACTACTTCAGCTGTGTCTGCAGAAGGGACCCATACAGTAAAAAAGGGTGAGTCGCTGTGGGAAATCGGTAAAGAACATTCTGTTCCTGTTCTTCAATTGATGGAAGTGAACGGTTTGAAATCACATGAGATTCATCCCGGACAAGCGATAAGCCTGCCTGAAGCCGAGGTGTCTGACGCAGAAAAAGATCTGCTTGCAAAGCTGGTCGAAGCGGAGGCGAAAGGTGAGTCGTATGCCGGCAAGGTAGCTGTCGCGACTGTTGTGCTGAATAGAGTCGACTCAAATGAGTTTCCTGATTCTATTAAAGATGTAATTTATGAAGTTGCAAACGGGCATTATGCATTTTCTCCTGTTCAAAATGGAGAAATCGATAATACACCATCTGATGAATCCAGAAAAGCTGTTGATGAAGCGTTGGCGTTCAGAGGTCAAGGTCAGGGTTCACTGTTCTTCTATAACCCTGATACGTCAAGCAGTTCATGGATTACATCAACCGATACGACATTGACAATCGGGAACCACGTGTTTGCAAAATAATAGACAGAAGCTATTTCAATAAGGTTTGATTATAAAGGATTAACCTGTCCATCTATTGTATGGAAGGTTAATCCTTTTTTTGCTTTTGTGAACTGCTGTTTCCTGTACCTGTTTTTGAATCTGCCGTAAACGGGTAGTCTATTACTAACTTGGAAGGAGAGATGCTTTTTGGCCAAACGTATTGTATGTATTACAGGGGGAGCAAATGGAATCGGGAAATCGTTAGTTGAACGTTTTGCAGTACAAGGTGATAGTGTCCATTTTTTTGATAAAGATCGTGAGGGCGGGGAAAAGCTGGAGAACGATCTTAAGGAAGGTGGATATGACGCTGCATTTTATGAAATAGATGTCGCTTCCTATGAAGAAATCAAGAATGGTTTTCAAGCAATCCGAAAAAAGCACGATTCACTGGATGTCCTTATAAATAATGCGGGAATCTCGAAATTCATATCCTTCTGGGATATGACCCCGGAGGAGTGGAATACAATCATTTCTGCCAACCTCAGCAGTGTATTTTATTGTTCAAGAGAAGCGGCGGGACTCATGAAGGAAAAGGGGGGATCGATAATCAATATGGCCTCTACAAGGGCACTGATGTCCGAGGCTGATACGGAGGCCTATTCAGCGTCCAAAGGCGGTATCGCAAGCTTGACGCATTCACTGGCGATTACATTGGGGGAATACGGAATCCGTGTCAACTCCATCAGCCCGGGGTGGATCGAAACAGGTGATTACTCAGCCTTGCGGGAAGTGGATCACAGTCAGCATCCGTCCAAGCGTGTTGGCAAGCCGGAAGATATAGCAAGAGCCTGCCAGTTTTTAGCTCATCCGCATAACGATTTCATTACCGGGGAAAACCTTGTTATTGACGGCGGCATGACGAGGAAAATGATATACGAGCATTGATTTTACAACACTTCTTCCGCTACCCCTTTTTTAATATTGCGATACTGCCAGTTCCGACTACTAGTATAAACACTAAACATGCTACCATCGTATTCACCCTCTGTCCTTTTAGTAAAGTGTACAGAGGGAATATGAAAGCAACATACGATTTGTGCTAAAATTTTGTAAATATTTGTAACCAGGTCTTGATGCCTTTGACGTAAGATATGACGGCAAACGAAAGAACAGCTAAGTCTTGCTACACGCAATAGAAAAAATAACACAGAGTATTAATAAGATAAGCCAGATCGTTTTACGATCTGGCTTATTGGCGTTTGTCATCTTTGTGTTCACTCACATACTGTTTCAGTTCTTTGATGATGACTTGCTTTGTTTTTTCATCCTCTAATGCTTCTATCCCATACATATATTGACCGATGTCTTTTCGTTTCCAAACCGGCTTTCCGAGCATGGTGATCACAGATTGATTCAATGTGAAATGAAGGTCCAGTAAATAGGTGTGATGTTCAATCGGCAAATCAAGTGCTGTTTTCATTCTTGCTCCATTAGGGCTTAAGTCGATCAGCAGCGCATCCGACTGTTTGGTTTCAACCAACTCCCCGTTTTTTTCTATTATCAGCCTGTATGTAGCATTTATGGGTTCGTTAAAAGTATAGCGAAAAGATTCATGACGTTTGTACTGCATACCCATCACCTGTTTTTTTAGTATATTCATATCATACTTTATATAGAAATTGTCTTACAAGAACCTATGGAAATAAAAATAAATTATGTGAAAATTTGCTAAATTTTTACTATTTTATTATAATTAGAGGCTAGAAAGAGGGGGATGAGAATGACGAGTTTAACAGATATAAAAAAAGAAATGAATAAAGTTTTGGTTGGTAAAGACAAAGAAATAGATTTACTTTTGATTGCATTACTTCAGGGAGGTCACGTTTTGCTTGAAAGTGTTCCAGGGACGGGCAAAACATTACTGGCGAAAACATTCTCCCGTTGTATCGAGGGAAGGTTTAAACGTATACAATTCACACCGGATGTCCTGCCAAGCGATGTGACCGGAGTCCAGTTTTTTAATCCTAAAACACAGGAATTTGAACTTCGCACCGGTCCAGTCGTTACAAATGTTTTACTGGCAGACGAGATCAACCGTGCCACACCAAGGACACAGGCCAGTTTACTGGAAGTGATGGAAGAAAAACAAATTACGATTGATGGCGAAACAGTACCATTAAGCCCGCCTTTCATCGTAGTTGCCACTCAAAATCCGATTGAATCACAGCAAGGGACCTTTCCTCTCCCGGCTGCGCAGCTCGATCGCTTTTTATTAAAGGTCCCTTTTACATACCCTGAATTTGAGGAAGAAAGAATGATCCTCAGTCGCTTTAGATCGGAACAGCCTTTAGATGAAGTAGAACCAGTCGTGAGTTTATCTGACGTTCAGTTCCTATCCAAATCGGTAAAGGAGGTCCATGTCACAGGTGATATAGAGTCTTACATCCTGCAATTGACAAGGGGGACTAGAGAACACGAATGGATAGAAGTAGGGGCAAGTCCACGGGCGAGCTTGGCGCTGCTTAAAGCCTCACAAGGACAAGCATTCATCGAGGGAAGGGATTTTGTACGTCCTGAAGATGTTCTGCAAGTAGCACCTTATGTCCTTCAACACAGAATCCAATTAACTGTAGAAGCCTCATTGACCAAGTCCGAGGATGAAGTCATCACAAATCTGATTGATACGATCAATCTTCCTGTTGAAACGAGGTAACGGATGTGACTTGGAAACGTGAAGTGATCGAGGGGCCATATAACTCATTAAGTGAAATTCTTTTGATCATTCTGACAGGAACCAGTTTGTTCTTTCAGTTTTATACAGGGGCAGGGTTATTTTTGCTCTGTTTGCTCTATTTCAGGGCTCACAAATGGTATCTTGAAAATATCGGAAAGGATTTAAGGCTGGACCAGCCTCCGAAACGTGTCAGGATACACTGTGAAGAGAAAGGGAATTGGGAGGTCCATTTTACGAATGGAGGAATTCCGGTTTGGGGAGCAGTGTTGAAACTTACTTTCAAGGATATTGTGGAACCATCTGACCATCCATTTGAATCGTATCATGGCGGGAATATCGAAGTGTCAGTTCCATTTTCAATGGGTAAAGGAGAAAGCGGAAAAATCTCTTTGCCGATTGTAGGGAAAAGAAGGGGACTATGCCGTTTAACAAAAGTCCAGGTCGTCATCCCCCACCTGTTTGGTAGCGGAAAAGTACTGTTAGACTTCATGGAACCGGTTAAGTCGACAATAATGGTTTTCCCGAATCCAGCGCCTGTCATGCTTGATAAGAGCCCTGATTCACATCACATTGGGGAAGTACCTGCACTCAATTCTCTTTTTTTCGATGTCTTTCAACCGGTGGGGACGAGGGAGTATGTCCCAGGGGACAGATTTCAGGATATTCATTGGAAAGCCAGCGCAAGAACTCAAGTATTACAGACGAAAGTCTTTGCTCCGGCAGTGAAGAAAGAATGGATGATCATGGTGAATCTTTCAGAAAAGTATTCCATTACGAGGGATTTGGAAGCGATCATCAAACATACAGCGTACTTGATGCATCTGGCCGTAAGTCAAAATATCTCATTTTCGCTGGTGTTGAATATTAGAAGTCTCGGTATCACCCCATTTTATTATTTGCCAGCTGGAACAGGGAGGAAACATCAGCAAAAAGCACTTGAGGTACTGTCGACTTTATCCACAGATGACTCTACCATTCCATTTCACATCGTCATGCAGCACCTGTCGATTCGGCAGCTTGTACCCTCTGTTTTGATAGCGGCAGGTGTGCTGACAGAGGTTGACAAGGATAGACTGAGTAAGCTGGGATCAAGTCAAAAAAACATATATTTAATGCATATAGAAGATAAACAAGGAGTCGTCTCAATATGGAAACGAAAATCGAAAATGTCTTCCTGACAAAACGACAGCAGCTGCTACTGTTGAAAATGAGTTTATTCCTTGGAATTGACGTGTTGTTTGCCATACTTTCGACGACTTTCCTGGTGGATAACAAACAGATCATTTCGGGCTATGTTCCGTACATGTTGATTGTTTTTCTTACATTATTTTCACTTCTGGCAGTATGGATAAAAAAGGAGGATACATACCCTATTATGCTGTACGGGTGCCTTTTCGTCATGTTTGCTGCCGGATATATAGTCCTCAACCTATCATGGTGGATCATTGCGGCCATATTATTATTTCTTCATTGGAAATTCAGTTCGTATTTTGAAAGTGAAGACGAACATATTGAGATGGAAAGCGGAGTCATTTTACTCTTTTTATGTATGTCTGCTTTTTCATTGATCATTGGAAATGTAAGAGATCTGGAGAATAAGTATGTGGTTTTAAGCGTGATTGTATTATTATTTTCCCTCTCAGCCACATTAACCAGTGTCCAAAGGATGCTGCAAGGACAGATCGGTCACAAGGGCAGAAACAGTAAGAACCTGATAAAACCCTTCGGCATAATGTTGATTGTCCTGGCTGGAGGCGGAATCTTTACTTATTTCAGTTCATTTGTACGACTCGGGGTCTATTGGGTCCTGAACAAGCTTTTCTGGTTATTTTCTTTTCTCGTCGATCCGATTTTTGCCTTACTTGTCAAGGTCAGGGATTGGATACTAAGCAGAATGTCCAGTGAAACCCTGGGAGGTTTTGGGATGAAGCTGAATGAGAAAGTCGATACCTCACAGCAAGAGGCATTCTATGATGGGATGTCCGTGCCTTGGCTAAATGAATTATTGATAGGGATATTCATTGCGGCCATTATCATATACCTTGTAATGAAGAGGAAGGTTTCATATGGGGAAATACGGGAAGAGGCACCGGCAACAATCATGACAAAATTCATTAATACGGGCACTCAGAAAATGGATAACAAAACTGCCGGAATCCTTTACACTGATGCGGAAAATGCAATCCGCCAAGCCATTAGAGAGTTGGAAAGAGAGGCAGCATCTTTCAATAAAGGGAGAGAAGATAGTGAAAATATCAGGACTTGGTTTACAAGGATCGGCATTCACGAAGAAGATTCCTTTTTCATCTTATATGAAAGTGTAAGATACGGAACCCGTATACCTGAAAAACAAGATGTTGCTGCCTTTACTCAAAAGGTAGATAATCATATTAGCGTTTTGAAAGGACAGCACGATAAAGAGTAAATTGGTCAAAGAAGCTGATACATGCAGGAATGTGAATTTCTTGCATGCATCAGCTTTTTTTATTTTTTTTCAACGTAGGGTAAGATAAAAGTGGAAGACGATCTATGGGAGGTGCAAAAAATGCCATTCGAGCTAAGAGATGTGGCCTATAAGGATATTTTGAGAATAAAAGAGATGCAAATTCCGGAGGACAAGACGACGTGCATCATCGGGGAGAGCGGTGCAGGGAAATCGACTCTTCTGAAAATGTTAAATATGATATACATACCTGATGAAGGGGCTATTCATTATAAAGGAGAATCCATAGATGAAATGGACCCTGTAGCCCTGCGAAGGAAAGTGGTGATGATCTCCCAGACCCCTATTCTGTTTGGAGATACAGTTGAAGAAAATCTACAAAAAGGCCTTGTCTTCTCTGATCAACCCAAGGCAAGCCGGGAAGAACTGGAACGGATATTGAACGTAGTGAAATTGGATAAGCATCTGAATGCTGATGCTTTGGAATTATCAGGCGGGGAAAGGCAGCGTTTGTCGCTTGGCAGGGTCCTGTTGATGAAACCGGAAGTGTATCTGCTTGATGAACCGACCTCCGCATTAGATGAAGAAACAGAGTCAGCTGTGATGAACGGGTTCATGCAAGCTTCTGAGGATCATGATGGTACCGTCATCATGGTCACTCATTCAATGAATGTCGCTGAAGAATACGGGGAAGAAATCATAAGGATATCGAAATCATAAGGGGGGATTGACAGATGGAAAAAGGAATCATTGATATCGAACTGTGGAGATTCATTGCTGCCTATGCCTTCATCCTGATTTTGTTATTCATTGTAAAAATCAGGGGGATTTCAAGAGAAAAGCAGATCATCATTGCGTCGTTCAGGATGACGATTCAATTGGTCATTGCCGGGTATATCTTGACCTATATCTTTGAGAACCCAAGCCCCTGGCTTACTCTGTTGATCATCCTGGTTATGGAAACATTCGCGATAAGGAACGTGTTTAAGCAGGTTAAGCATGAGTTAAGTAAACAGCTGAAAGGCACCGTTGCTTTAGCGATGGTGATTGGAACTCTTGCATCTCTGTTCTACTTCAATATCGTTGTCATTCATTTTACTCCTTGGTACGAACCTCGCTATTTCATTCCGATTGCCGGTATGATAGTCGGAAATTCGATGACGGGTATAACCCTTGGCCTCAATACACTGCTTGGTGGCTTAAAAGATCAAAGGGAAGTGGTGGAAGGAGCGCTGATGCTTGGAGCAACCCCTAAAGCTGCATCCAAAAAGTATGTTGATAATGCTTTTGATTCTGCCATTCTCCCGACACTGAACAATATGATAGGGATGGGTATTATTTTTCTGCCTGGTATGATGACAGGACAAATTCTATCAGGGGTAAGTCCGCTTGTTGCCATCGAATATCAAATTGCCATCCTTCTGGGGATCATTGGAAGTGTCGCGTTGACGGTTATCCTATTCATTTATGTAGGATATAAGTTTCTATTCACTAAACATGCTCAATTGAATATATAAATTAATGTCCTTGTTAATAGAATGCGATTTGCTAGAATCAAGGTCCTTTTCGTTCTATTCCCCATTTGACTGCATATGATAGAAATAGAATAATGGGGAGGAGAGTATGTGATGAAATATGAAACAGAGCAAGCCTTGCGTGTGAAAAGCCTGGCAATAGATGTAATAGAAGAATTGATGAAAGATCGCCCCGATTATGATCAAAAAAATTTGAAGCAGGTAGCAGAATTATTTGCACGCTGCATTTGTGATTTGGTGAATGTGTATACCAATATTTCAGAGGATCATGAAATGACATTGCGTGGTACGGTCACCAAAGCTAAAATCGGGTATAACGCATTAATAAAGAACGCAGAGATGACAAAAGAGTGATCTTTATGGATTGTAGATGCGTCAGGCAGTTGAACCAAGCAACAAAGCCGCCGCCCCGCTCTGGGAACATCTGCGACGTGTACTGAAGATTTGATTAATAATGATCGCTGGTTACTACAATTGTTGAGGGGAAGTCCATTTAAACAGTAAATGGACTTCCCCTCATTTAATTTGCAACTATTCATTCATGCAGATTTCCAGTCGGAAAGTTGCTGTAGGCTCACCCTGAAGAGCGAGGAAAGCTAAGAAATAAACTTTAGAATGAAAAACATAATAGTGGCAAATATATGAAATACTAAAAAAATAAAGCTTTACAATTGTGTATATCTTCATTGCATGCTATTCTTTTTTATTGAGCAGGCTTATAGGAAGAATGGATTAATTGCTAGAAATAGTTGACGTTTTCTTCATAATCCATTACTTTTATGAAGCAACCAAAAACAAAGTTGAATAAGGAGTCGATTCATAATGGCACAAAAAACATTTACAGTTACAGCTGAAACAGGAATTCATGCTCGTCCGGCAACTCTATTGGTACAAACGGCAAGCAAATTCGACAGCGATGTACATCTTGAATACAAAGAAAAGAAAGTAAACTTAAAATCAATCATGGGTGTTATGTCATTAGGTGTTGGTAAAGATGCACAAATCACGATCATTACTGAAGGAAGCGACGAAGAAGAAGCACTGAAGAGCCTTGAAGAAACGTTAAACAAAGAAGGTCTAGCTGAGTAATGTCAAGCATCTTGAAGGGCATTGCGGCATCTAACGGGATTGCCATTGCTAAAGCTTATCGTCTGGTAGAACCTGATTTAACCGTCGAAAAGAAGTCTGTTGAAAATGCAGACGAAGAAGCAGCTCGTTTTCAGGCTGCGATATCAACTTCTAAATCAGAGCTTGAAGCGATCCGGGATAAGGCAAGGGAAGATTTAGGTGAAGATAAAGCCCAAATCTTTGAAGCACATCTTTTAGTATTAAGCGATCCAGAATTATTGACACCTATTGAAGATAAAGTAAAGACTGAAAATGTAAACGCTGAATTTGCTTTGAAAGAAACTGCTGACATGTTCGTTTCCATGTTCGAATCAATGGACAATGAGTATATGAAAGAGCGTGCAGCGGATATCAGAGACGTAACGAAACGCGTCCTTTCACATTTACTTGGGGTACAAATTGCAAACCCGAGTATGGTGACTGAAGAGGTGATTGTCATTGCAGAGGATCTGACTCCATCTGACACTGCACAATTAAACCGTCAGTTTGTAAAAGGATTCACAACCGACATCGGTGGCAGAACATCTCACTCTGCTATCATGGCACGTTCAATGGAAATTCCTGCAGTGGTGGGAACGAAGTCTATTACTTCCTCCGTTGAAAATGGTGACATGATCATCGTTGATGGGTTAAATGGGGAAGTACATATCAACCCTACACCTGAGGTCATTGAAGAGTACAAGAAGGAGCACGCACGCTACGAGGAGCAAAAAGCCGAGTGGGCGAAGCTTGTTAACGAACCGACTGTATCGAAAGATGGCCATCACGTAGAACTGGCAGCAAATATCGGTACGCCAAAAGATTTAGAAGGTGTAAAGAATAATGGCGGTGAAGGCGTAGGTCTATATCGTACAGAATTCCTTTACATGGGTCGTGACGAACTTCCTACTGAGGAAGAACAGTTCGAAGCCTATAAGGCAGTATTGGAAGGTATGAAGGGTAAACCTGTAGTCGTCCGTACGCTTGATATCGGAGGCGACAAAGAACTTCCATACTTAAATCTTCCTAAGGAAATGAATCCATTCCTTGGATATCGTGCGATTCGACTGTGCCTTGACGAGCAGGAAATATTCCGCACCCAGTTAAGAGCATTGTTGAAGGCAAGTCCTTTTGGCAATCTGAAGATCATGTTCCCTATGATCTCAAATCTTCAAGAATTCAGGGAAGCAAAGGCGATCCTTGAAGAAGAGAAAAAATCGCTTCAAGAGAACGGTACAGAAGTAGCCGACAAAATTGAGGTGGGGATCATGGTTGAAATCCCATCTACTGCTGTCATGGCCGATGTATTCGCCAAGGAAGTCGATTTCTTCTCAATCGGTACAAATGATTTGATTCAATATACAATGGCAGCCGATCGTATGAACGAACGCGTTTCTTATTTGTATCAGCCATATAATCCTGCTATCCTGCGTCTTGTGAAAATGGTCATCGATGCCGCTCACAAAGAAGGCAAATGGGCAGGTATGTGCGGTGAGATGGCTGGCGATGAAATTGCCGTGCCTATCCTGCTAGGTTTAGGATTGGATGAATTCTCAATGAGTGCTACATCCATTTTAAGAGCACGCTCTCAAATCCATCGTTTGAACCAGAATGATATGAAAAAGCTTGCTGAAGAAGTACTCGGGCTCGACACAAATGATGAAGTCATCAAGGCTGTCGAAAAAGCTGTTTCTCAAGTGTAAAAAGATGTTTTAAAGGCCCGGAATGGGGGTAATGTAATAATGAATAAGAAGTTGAGGCACCCCAAAGGCCTTTTCATTCTCATTTCCCCCTTTTCTTAGGATTGAAAGAATATTCTTTCAATCCTTTTTTTTATGTCTTTTCTTGCTGAAAAGGGTTTTTCCATTGCATCAATAATCCGTAATCACAGGATTCTTTATCTTCAAGATAGCCTTTTACCGCTTTTATCGGTGTCCTTCCGCATTGAAGCAGGAAGGTGATGACAGGGTCTTTATATTGGCCGGAGATCAATTTGTTAACATACTCTTCTATCGTAAAGAGATGAGAAAATGTATGGTAGGTAGGAATGCGGCCACCCCCTAAAAGGCGGTCCAGCTGCATATGAACCACGATCTCATACATGGCGTTCATTAATACTTTTGCTAGTTTAAATCCCCGGAAGTCAGGTTCGATGCACAAATCGACTACATATAGCGTATTCCCATTCGGATTGTGGGTGCGTATGTATCCTTCATCTGTTATTTCATCCCAAGTATGATCAGGATGAGATTCATCGAAGTCGACGATCAGGCCGGTTATGCTGCCGGCTATTCTACCATCGATCTCGACACAAAGTGCCCCTAACGGGAAGTGCTCTACATGATTTTTTAGTTGATCTTTATTCCACCATAACTCCGATGGGAATGGAGGAGGGAAAGCGCGCTGCTGGATCCCGATGAGTTCGTTGAAATCATTCTCCGTATAATTTCGGACAGTGGCTTGATATACCTGATCTTTTCTGAAAACAAACTGTTCTTTTCGATACATGACAGAACCTCATTTATCAGAATTTACTTGTTCATTATACTTTATGAAAGCGCTTTTTTAAAGGTATTTTACAAAAATAATTTTTTAAAAACATTCATCTTTTCTATACGCTGTTGATTTCCGTGCAAGACTTCGATTTCCGCGGGCTGCCCGTGCACCTCCTGGCATTCTTACAGCAGATCATGTCCAGCTCCTGCGCCTAGCCCATAGAGGTCATGATCGGTTTTTTATGGAGGTTTACGGAGGTTATAGGCGTTGTTGACGCAGTATACGAATGGTTGCACTCGCAGAATTAGGTGTATCAGCGTTATTGCTCGATGAGCAGTATAATGCAGCCTACACAACGGGGTGAATCGGGGGAATCTTTTGATTTTGGCCAATAATCTTTCGAAAACTAGACTTTTTCTTTCAATTCCGGGCAATAATCTTCGAATTCTGCGGGATAATCTTTGAATTTTAGGATTTATTCAGTCACTTACCAAAAATATCCAATTTTAAGCTTAATGGACCAATAAGGCAAAGAACGCCTTCGCTGCCAAGTCTTCTTATCCCACACGCCTTTGGAGTCTTCATCTAGCACTCCAAACAACAGCTGGATCAGTGTAATATTCAGTTCAAATTAACAAACCAAAAAAATTTAAAAAAAGTTTTATTTTTTGGTTTAGTTATTCTGAAAGGCGGGTAATCTATAATCAAGCATGAAATTGGAGATTAATTTCTCACTAACACCCCCTTTTCCTTTTTTTTGACTGACTCAGTGTATTTCTGAGCAGTCTTTTTTTTTGTGCCCTTCTAATGCCAGGTTTTGAATGGAATACTTCTTCAATGGCGGTTCAATACTAACTGTAGTGTTTCTGAGAGGGAACACAAGAAGAGAAAAGGGGCTGGAATAATGGCTAAGCGCACGAAGAAAAATGATCCACAGCAAAAAAATAAAAAGGGATTTGATTCTTCCCAACTGAATCAGGAATTCGCACACGAATTTGGCAGTGCAGCCGCGAATAAGATTCACAAAGATAAAGCCAAAAAAGAAAAAGCACCTAAAAACAACGGAGAATATAAAAAGTAACAGAAAAACAGACCTTGAATGTTATTTCAAGGTCTGTCATTTTTACATATGGTTGGTCATGAACCTCTCAATCCGTGACAGCCCTTCTTCTAACTGTCCAATCGAGCATGCATAAGAAAGTCGTACATATCCTTCACCATACTTTGAGAAAGCGTCTCCGGGAACCACAGCCACCTTTTCTTCCTGTGCAAGCGCAAGCGCAAACTCAAAAGATGTCATATTCATATTGTCTGGGATCTTAATAAAGAAATAAAAAGCGCCGTCCGGCTTGACTACATTTTCAAAGCCGATTTCCCCTAAACGCTTATATACATAATCCCTTCTTGCCATGTATTCACGCTTCATCTCAGCAGCATCATTCATGCCAGCGGTCAGGGCTTCATACGCTGCTTTCTGAGAGATGGAAGATGCACAAGATACATTGTATTGATGAACCTTCAACAAGTGTTTACTGATGCATTCCGGAGCGAATATCATCCCTATTCTCCAGCCTGTCATGCTGTGGGACTTCGAGAGGCCATTGATCATGATGGTTTGATCCCTTAGGAATTCAGCTATTGAATGATGAGTTCCTTCGAAGGTCAATTCACTATAGATCTCATCTGCCACAACAAAGATTTTCCGCCCCTCGAGGACTGCGGCAATATCCCTTAGTTCGTCTGCGTTCAGACTGACTCCTGTAGGGTTGGAAGGGTATGGGAGGATGATGCATTTTGTTGAATCTGTAATATGCTTCTCGATTGATTCTGCACTGACCTTGAAGTCGTTTTCTGTTGTATCGATATGGACTGCTTTCGCACCGCACAGATGGATGATGGGTTCGTATCCAGGATACACAGGTCCGGGAAGAAGACATTCATCTCCTGGTTCTAAAATCGAACGAAGCACAACATCTATTCCCTGGGAAGCACCATTTGTTACAATGACTTCGGATTCGGGATCATAATGCACATTATATTTTGAACCTACATAATCGGATGCAGCTTCTCTTAACTGGAGATATCCTGCATTATGCGTATATGAAGTGAAATCTTCATCGATTGCTCTCTTTGCAGCTTCTTTAATATGTAAAGGAGTGGGGAAGTCAGGCTGTCCTATAGTAAGGGAAATCATACCCTCAATGTCAGCCACCATGTTAAAGAACTTTCTGATACCCGATATTTTGATGTCCTTTACATTTGGATTTAAGTATTGTTCCAAGATGTACACCTACTTTTTGAGAATTGTCCAGCTCCAGCGCATAGCCCCTCGAGACGTTTCGGTCCGGCCAATGAAGTCAAAAAACGACTTCACCGGCCGGATCAAGAGCGTTTGTCGGGACTGAACAAGGCGCTTGCACTTTTCTTAATTTGTTACATATTTTATCACTTTTTACTGTGGTAAAGGAATGCTTTTGTTTGAAACGAATTGAAAAGGGGAATGGATAGAAAAGTAAAGCTGGGCATAGAAGGTGATTACAACAATGATTCGAACGACTGCAATTTTAAATAATGGGGATGTCCTCCAGGATGTGCCGGTATCCAGAGTAAAGGAAAGTGATGTGAAATGGTACTGGGTTGATTTTAATGAGCCGACTGAAAGGGATATTCGCATGTTGAAAGGTTTCTTTCAATTTCATCCTCTTGCCATTGAAGACTGCCTGGATGAATTTAGTGAAAGGCCTAAACTTGATTTTTATGATGGGTACATATTTGTCTTGATGCATGCGATCAATCGTAAATCACTGGAATCGTATGAAGTGAATCTATTTGTGAACTCAAGATTCATCGTTACCTTTCATAAAAAACCAGTAGACGAAATAAATAACTTATGGGATATAGTGAAAGAGGAAGGCGGACAATTGAGTCCTTTCACCATCATGCATGGAATTGTGGACAGGCTGGTCGATGAATATTTCCCTTTGATTTACAGCATCGAAGATCGATTGAATACGATTGAAGAACATACGAATGAGGAATCAGATTCAAATCTGATGGATGAATTATTCGATATCCGTCATGAAATGTCCAAATTGAGAAGAACACTTATTCCGATGCGGGATCTGTTGTACAGAATCAGTAATTCGGGAAGGTTGAATTCTTTGAAAGAAGAGCAATTATACTTTAATGATGTGTATGACCATTTGATCAAACAAGTTGAGATGCTGGAGTCGTATCGTGAATTTTCTGCAGATATTCGGGATAATTACCTCTCCATCAATTCCGATAAAATGAATAATATCATGATGACGTTAACGGTCATCACTACGATATTCATGCCTCTAACGTTCATTGCTGGCCTTTACGGAATGAACTTTGTATACATGCCTGAATTGAATGAACATAATGGGTATTTCATTGTACTTGGCGTAATGGCTGTGATTGCATTGATCATGTTCGGTTTGTTTATGAAGATCGGGTGGCTTAAATTCGGTGGCAGAAAAAGAAGGCGGAAAAGAAGGCTTCTGAAGTTGAAATAGCATCCTTACAATCCCTGTAAAGGTATGGAGAGTTTCAAAGAACAGGCGGATAATATCCGCCTGTTCTTTAGTCTCTATCTTTTTAGAAGCCACGCATTTTCGACTGCTGTATTCACCCACTTCTCAACTTGTGAATGAATGCTTGGGGATGTCTCCTTTATCCATTCGTTTCTTTTTAAGACCTGTTGAGCTTTAATACGGTGTTCCTGCCATGACTTTCCTTTTGTTGCAACATTCAAAAGGAGCGGTTGAATGTGATCAATCATGTGAGCATAGACTGCTTCATTGCTTGTTCCTTCTTCATACTCATCCCACAATGCACGAAATTCCATGCCGATTGGTTCTGGAAGAATCCCAAACAGTCTGTCTGCTGCACGCTGTTCCCTTTCTGATTTGTCATTGTAGCCGACTGCATCAAAAGCATATGTATCACCTGCGTCGATTTCAACCACATCATGCAAAAGTAACATCTTTAATGAAACGAACAAATCCGTTTCTTCCTTTTTTTCATATGCTTCAAACAAAGTCATCGCCATTATGGCAACATGCCAGGAGTGCTCCCCGCTGTTTTCCCTTCGGCTCGTGTCACTTATATATGTGCGGCGTTCAATCGATTTCAACTTGTCTATTTCCAATATGAATTCCATTACATTTGTCAGCATTGGGATACCCGCCTTCTTTTGTATTCATCCATATATTAGCCCTATCGCCTGCACCATTCAAGTGAATTCATCTATATACGGCATCCTGGAAATAAAAAATTCTTCTAAACGGTGGATTTTTACCGGAAAACGCGGTATATTGAGTGAGGATAAAAGAAGAATTGGGATGAAAGGGATTCCCGAGAGGTTCTAGCACAACCCTCTATAAAAAACTAAGGGAAACGGCATCCTTAGGTGTCGTTTGTTTTTGTTTATGCAGTATTTTCAGGAGCTGCAATATAAAGCTTTCACTCTGGCAAAAGACATATTCAGAGGAAAGAGCATGATTATAGAGTTATAGAGAATCTTTTTCTTCTTTTTAAGGCGGGATCAGAGCCTAAAGAAAGAGAGGAGAATGGCAATGAAACAAGAAAAAGCATTAGTCGTCTTCAGTGGCGGTCAGGACAGCACTACTTGTCTGTTCTGGGCAAAAAAAGAATTTAAAGAAGTGGAAGCCGTAACCTTTAACTATGGACAGCGGCATGTGGCGGAACTGGACTGTGCGAAAGAGATAGCGGACGATTTACATGTTCCGCATCATGTCCTGGATATGAGTTTATTGAACCAGCTGGCACCGAGTGCTTTGACGAGAAATGATGAAGCGATCACGCAAGAGGAAGGAAAATTACCTTCTACATTTGTTCCTGGAAGAAACTTGTTGTTTCTATCATTTGCAGGCGTGTTAGCTAAGCAGATCGGAGCAAAACATATCGTAACAGGTGTATGTGAGACAGACTTCAGCGGTTATCCAGATTGCCGGGATGTTTTTGTGAAGTCATTGAATGTATCCCTGAATCTCTCAATGGATGAACAATTTGTGATTCATACCCCATTGATGTGGATCAATAAAGCCCAGACATGGGAAATGGCCGATCGTCTCGATGCATTGCATTATATCCGTGAGAACACATTGACCTGCTACAATGGTGTGAAAGGTGATGGATGTGGTGAATGTCCGGCATGTGAATTGAGGCAGAGAGGCTTGAGAGATTATTTAGAGAGTGAAAAAGGAGGATTGGAATAATGCTGCAGCAGATTTATCCGGCTCCTCATCATGATTACGAATTCGAACTGAATAAAGATATGCATTTCGCAGCGGCACACTATATACCGCACGAAGATGCAGGCGATTGCCAAAAGGTACATGGACATACCTACTTTGCCAATATCACGATTGGCGGAAATGAATTGGATGACTCCGGTTTCCTGATTAATTTTCAACAGATTAAAAAGTTGATTCACAAACGATTTGACCACAGTCTATTAAATGATGATACCCGTTTTTCCGATAAAGAGTCCATGAATTTTCCAACCACAGAAACTGTAGCGAAAGCGGTATGGGAAATTGTTCAGGAGCACTTGGACACGTTAGAGCACCAGCCTCAATGTTTACAGGTATTCCTAAGGGAAACACCAACATCCTATGTGATTTACCGACCTAAAAAGGGGAGAAATGCATGAAGAAAATCCCCGTTTTAGAAATATTCGGACCTACGATTCAAGGTGAAGGAATGGTCATCGGCCAAAAAACGATGTTTGTCAGAACGGCAGGATGTGACTATAGTTGTGCATGGTGTGATTCAGCTTTTACATGGGACGGTTCTGCAAAAGAAGATATCAGGCTGTTGACAGCAGAAGAAATATGGGATGAATTAAAGGAAGCAGGGGGGGAACGTTTCTCTCATGTTACCATTTCAGGAGGGAACCCTGCACTATTATCGAATCTGGTTGAACTGCTCCATATCTTTAAAGAAAAAGGTATTCAGTCAGCCTTAGAGACACAGGGAAGCCGATGGCAGGACTGGTTTTATGACATTGATGATTTAACCATCTCTCCGAAGCCTCCAAGTTCTCTAATGAAAACCGACTTTACAAAACTGGATGAAATCATTCAACGATTAGTCGAAAATGGTTCAGCCTTCAGCCTGAAAGTGGTCGTCTTCAATGATGAAGATTTGCAGTATGCCAAAAAAGTGCATCAACGGTATCCATCCGTTCCTTTCTACATTCAAACAGGAAATCCTGAAGTAGCGGAAGAAAACACACGAAAATTAGTTTCTGATCTACTGAATGATTACGAAACGTTGATTGATAAGGTCTCACTAGATGAAGAATTAAATCATGTCCGCGTCTTACCGCAGCTGCATACGCTTGTCTGGGGAAATAAGAGGGGCGTGTAAAATAGAAGTGAAAAAGCGATTGGACGTTTGTCCAGTCGCTTTTTAAAATGACGAAACATCCACTATTTCCTTGAATTTTCATCTTGATCACGGTCAATCCCGCTTTTTCCCTCTACATAAAAGACCTCATCAAAATCATCATTTCCATCTTTATTTTTGCTTATTGCAAATAGAGGGGTTGAATACTGTGCAGGTAAAATATGGCCATTTATTTCTTCAAAATCAAGAATCCTTCTATTATCCGCATCTCGTCTTTCCGGCATTGTATACACCTCCTTACATTAGTTTGCTGAATCGGTATAGATGTATGTATGTGAATCTTAGAACCATACAAGCGTATTTTTGAATTATACAAAAATGAGTAAACAACTGCAGGGATTGTTCGATATAAAATATGTAAGGTAAATAAGAGCGCATGTACAATGCATGATTGAAGGGAAGGACGTATTGAAATGAATGATTCAAAAGGGATCCTGCTGGAAAGCGGCACAAATGAACTTGAAATGGTTGTATTTGAAGTTCAAGATAATAAATTCGGAATTAATGTAATAAAGGTGAAGGAAATCATTCAGCCAACCACAATCATACCGATCCCACACTCTCATCCCCATGTGAAAGGTCTGATTCAATTACGTGGGGAAGTACTTCCCGTAGTGGATATGGCAAGAGTACTGGGACTTGATGAAAAAGTCTCACCTCAGTCAAAATTTATTGTGTCAGAGTTCAATAAACAAAAAGTGGTTTTCCATGTACATAATGTTACTCAGATTCACCGTATTTCATGGAACCAGATTGAAAAACCATCAGAGATGTACTCTGGTATTAGATCGGGAATCATCGGGGTCGTGAAGCGTGAAGACTCGATGATATTAATGGTGGATTTTGAAAGTATCATGGTTGAAATCAATCCTGAATCGGGAATCCACATTGATCAAGTGAAAAAGCTGGGACCAAGGGACAGGAGGAATAAAAAAATAGTTGCAGCTGAAGATTCGCCGCTCCTCCGAAAACTTCTCAATGAAACATTGACGGAGGCGGGTTATGAATCAGTCGAGTATTTTGAGAATGGGGCTGATGCATTGGCGTATCTTGAATCACTTGCAAACGAAACCCGCCCAATTGAAGAATTCGTGGGACTGGTCATTACAGATATAGAAATGCCTCAAATGGACGGCCATCATCTAACAAAAAGAATTAAAAGTCATCCTGTGCTTAAGAAGCTGCCTGTCATCATCTTTTCTTCACTGATTACGAACGATTTACGACACAAAGGTGAAATGGTTGGTGCAGAGGAACAAGTCAGCAAGCCTGAAATAGCAGAGCTGATAACGAAGATCGATCAATACGTACTCTGATAAAAAAATGGCCGTATGATCATTGAATCATACAGCCATTTATTACCCTTTAGAAGGGATATGCGTTAATGCGCTAAAATTTCAAGGTATTAAAAGAAGCTGTCTCCCAGCTTTTTGAATACAGGTTTTTGATAACTGTTTTTTCCTTGTTTTTTATGCTTATCATCCGTGTCAGACATTCCGGTATAGTCTTCTAAGATGCTCTTTGCCTGCTGAAGTCCCATCCTGCTTCTCGGGTTCCTGAGGGATTGATCGAGTGTTCCCAGGTGCGGCAATTGTTTAAAATCTTCTTTAGTGGGAGGTATGTGAAAGGTGTATTCACCGCAATCAACCAGGACATCAGATTGCTGCTGGCTGAATTTAGGATTCTTTGAAAAATGGAGACCTATCTTTTTGGCTTTACCTTCACGGATCATCTTCGTCAATGCACGTTTTTTTAACGCATACAAGTATTTTGGGTTACCGGCGGTCTTGGCATGTCGATTCACAGTGAATATAGCTTGAGAGAGGGTATTTACTGATGTGGAGGAAGGGGTATTTTTACTAGTATTTCTCAAGTTTTTAGCTCCTTTCTGTTTATTCCATACTATTATACATTCTTTTCCTATGGTTGGAAAGGTTATGAAAATAATTTATTGTTAGAAAACTGATACATTTTAGATAAAACCAAAAAAAGAACTGCATCATGTCAGATGATCAGTTCTTTCTGTTGGCAAGTTTGATGGTTTATGGGCTGAGCAAGCCGTGTCTCCGCTAGTAGGTCCTTTGCGGATAGATATTGATATTTTCCGTAACATTGTATGGGGAAGGAGCATTGCTGCCTCCATAAGGTGCGCCACCATAGCCTCCATAAGGTGCGCCACCATAGCCTCCATAAGGCGGGTACGGCGGATAATAAGGCGGGCAGCATGGTCTGTTAAACAAAAATGGACTGATAGCCAAACCAGCTAAACCTCCAGCTATAAATGGAAGACCAAAAAAAGGGAAGAAACGCTGATCGTATCCTCTCATGGCCGGATAGTTGTAGTTATTATAAGGAATAAACGAGCGATGATACATGAATAACCTCCTCTCTAGTCTTATTATTGTATGGTCATGTTCTTCACTGTGAGCCTGTCTTGAATGAAAAAGCCAAAGGGGAGATTTGTAGGTCTAAAGTACTTGATACGCAATAAATATTGAATTTTCAAACATGCATATAGGAAATATGATCATTTACTAGTACAATGTATATAGGAAAATATATGCAACCAAGTTCACGCGATGAGGATGAAATTCATGCAGGCAATAAACAGGAAAGAAGATAATGATATGTTAGACACTGTTTTAAAAGACGTTGTATTGGAAAATATAAATGACTTGATCTTTATTATGAAGGTCGAAAAAGGACCTTCCTTTCGTTATGTTTACATAAATGAAGCTGCAAAGAAAATGACGGAAATTAACAATGAAGACATGGGGCGCCTTCTGGATGAGGTGCTAACGGGAGAGTTGGCAGAACGTCTTAAGGAAAAGTATGTGCAATTGATAGAAAATGAAGAGACGATCATCTTCAGGGACACGATAAAGCTTCCAGGCAGGGATCAGGTAGTAAATGAATCGATTTTGACTCCTATTAAAAATAAGTCGGATGAAATAGAATATGTTGTATCGATCACCAGAGATGTAACCCTATTGATGAGGGAAAAGAAAAGGCTTACAAATGCGAAAAACAGATATAAATCGATCATTGAACATAATCTGGATGCCATTTTTATTTTGGATGCTAACGGAGTAATAAAGGAATCAAATATTGCCAGCTGTCAATTGACGGGTTATCCGAAAAGACAACTGGTGAATTCAACTATCTTTGAGCTTTTTCACCCCTCGATCAAGGAGGAACTTCAGCAGACCTTGCTGAAGGCACTGAGTGGTACCCCGGCTACCCTTGAACATTGTTTGATGAAAACAAATAACAGGAAGGATAAAGTCACAAGTCTGAAAGCTGTCCCGATTGTAGTAAAAGAGAAATTTGACGGTTGTTATATCATCATCAAGGATAATACAATTTCTTATGAGCAAAATGAAATGATACATTATATGGCACTTCATGACCAATTGACCGGACTTTGGAACCGGAAAGCCTTGGATGAGCATCTTCCTTTGTTCATTCAATCAATGGAGGACACGGAACAGGAGTTATCTGTATTATACCTGGATTTAGATCGATTTAAATTTGTGAATGATACCCTTGGATTAAAAGGAGGAGACCGTTTTCTTAATAAAATTACAGAACGTTTAGTGACTCTTACTGATGAACATTGCCTTCTATACAGGCAGGGGGGCGATGAATTCATTTATTTGTTGAAGAATAGCAGCCTTGAAGATACGAAGAAAAAAGCAGGGGAAGTATTAACGTTATTTCATCAGTCATTTACGATAGATGGTCAGGAATTCTATATCAGTCCTTCTATCGGGGTCAGCCGGTACCCTGCAGATGGATATGATGCCAATTCACTTATCCAAAAGGCGGCACAGGCTCTATTTCAGGTGAAAGAAAAAGGAAGGGCCCATTACAGATTCTATCAAACTCACATGGAATCAAGCTTTCCGAATTATATCATTATGGAATCCCACTTGAGAAAAGCAATAGAGAAAGAAGAACTGTATATTCACTATCAACCTCAGATGAATCTATCAACTGGCCACGTAGACAGCTTTGAAGCGTTGATTCGATGGAATAATCGGAAATTCGGTTTCGTATCACCGGGACAGTTCATCCCGCTGGCAGAAGAAACGGGGCTCATTCATGGAATTGGTGAGTGGGTGCTGGAGCAAGTATGCCTCCAATTAAAGAATTGGAGAAATAAGGGGTATAAAAATGTGCGTATAGCCATCAACATCTCCCCTAAACAATTTCTTCAGGAACAGTTAGTGGATACGATGCGAGGATACCTTGCCAAGTATGACATTCCTGCTCCTTGTCTGGAAATTGAAATTACAGAAGGAGCCATGCAGGATACCCAGCAGACACTAAAAGTACTCAAGAAGCTCAAAGAATTGGGTGTATATATTTCTGTAGATGATTTTGGAACGGGTTATTCCTCTCTACATTATTTAAAAAGGTTTCCTATTGATATACTGAAGATCGATCAATCTTTTGTAAGGGAAATCGGATCCAGTCAAAAAGATTCGGCAATCACGACCACGATTATTCATCTCGCACATAGTCTCGGCCTTGAAGTGATTGCTGAAGGAGTAGAAAAAGAAGGGCAGGTTCATTTCCTGAGAGAGGCAAATTGCCAGAAAGCGCAGGGATTTTACTTCAGTAAACCTAAAGGTCCGGAAGAATTAGAGCACTATGTCAATGCTTGATAGGAATTTATATCTTCTTATGGTTTGACAGGTGAACGGGGATGACTTATGTTAAAATGAGGGGCGGATCAATTGCTCCATTCTGAAGCAGCAATTGATCACTACATTGATTCAAACAGTAATCGAAAGCCCTTTATTACAGAGCAATGTTTACAAAGGAGAGGGATTATAATGAAAAAGAAGCAAATGGAAATCCTATTTCTCCCTACCGATAGAGGGACGGTCAAAGTGTATGCATACGGCTTTACTGCTCCTCGATCTCTAGGTCAAGTCATCGTTACATTCGATCATGTTTCTGTCGAAGCAAAAGGATATAGAAGAAACAAGACGATTATTAAAGCTTTGGCGGAGCTTCATGAAACCATTGTCAATAATCAAGATAGTTAAATGACAAATCCGGCACGTGATGATTATCATGTGCCGGATTTTTTTATGCCAGAAAGCTGGCTGTATGGAAAAGGTTTGTGATAAAATAATGAGTGAATATTCATTCATTTAAAAGGGGGAGTCATTTATGGGAGAGAAACAATCGGTGATCATCACTGGAGGTTCAAATGGCATGGGGAAATACATGGCAAAGTTTTTCCTTGAAAAAGGTTCGAATGTCGTCATCACTGGACGGAATGAAGAGAGGCTTCAATCTGTAAAAGAAGAATTCTCAAGTCTTGAAGGGGAAATAGAAGTTTTTCAAATGGATGTGAGGCAGCCTGAGCATACAGATGCAATGGTTAAATTCACTGTAGAGAAGTTCGGTAAAATTGATGTATTGATAAACAATGCAGCTGGAAATTTTATTTGTCCCGTTGAAAAACTAACTGCTAACGGATGGAAATCTGTCATTGATATCGTTCTGAATGGAACTTTTCTATGTTCGCACGCAGTGGGCAATCATTGGATTTCAGAAAATCACAAAGGCTCGATTATCAATATGGTGGCTACATATGCATGGGGTGCAGGAGCAGGGGTAGCTCACTCCGCTGCAGCAAAAGCCGGAGTATTGTCCTTGACGAGAACGCTTGCTGTTGAATGGGGCCACAAGTATGGGATACGTACCAATGCCATTGCACCTGGACCGATAGAACGAACAGGTGGAGCAGAAAAATTGTGGATCTCGGAGGAGGCTGCCAAACGTACGATTCAAAGTGTACCATTGAAACGGTTGGGTACCCCTGAAGAGATTGCAGGTCTTGCTTTCTTTATTTCTTCAGAGCAGGCTGCATACATGAATGGAGAATGTATTACATTGGATGGGGGACAATGGCTGAATCAATTTCCATTTTAATACCCGTCATTTATGCGATAGAAGGAACATATCATTAGATAAAAACGGTGACCAACAGAATGCAAATACTTAAAGTCAGTAAATTCTACAATGTCAAATTTTTAGATGAGTAGAATGCTTTTAAGTTTTGCATTCTTTTTTTCGCCGATTTTTTGTAGTGAATGACGTTTGTGAAGACATCCAAGGAAACAAGCGTTGTCACATTACTCTTACGTATTGAACATCCGCATGGGAAAAATCCTCAATGAATCATTAAAAACATTTCGATCCTGAGCTTAAGCAATAAAAGGCTTCATATGTTATAATTATGCAAAAAAATGTTTAGGGTTGGAGGAGTGCTGATGGATCCTTTAGATGTCATTTCAAATATAGAGAAGGTCATTCCCTATTTTCAACCTGTTTTCAGCGCGGATGAACATAAAATAATCGGTTATGAAGTGCTGGGCAGGATGCTCCAGGACAACGGCGAGGCAGAGACTCTTGGTCCATTTTTTACAGGTAATGATATTCCTGATGAATACAAGATTGAAGTTGATGAGAGAGTGACGGAAAGGGCACTTGATCAATTTATCTCAGCCAAACAGGAAGGGTTGATTTTTATCAACCGGGATGCCAGGCTGCTCATGATTGATCACGGGGAATCCTTCCTGGAACTATTGCAGCGATATAATGATAAAGGGCTTCAGTTGAATCGTATAGTATTAGAGCTTTCGGAGAAGACGTTCCACGGTGACTTTGAACAACTTGTACACGTCCTTCTCTACTATAAAACGTATGGGATCAAAGTCGCTATCGACAATGTAGGCGGGAATATGGGTGAACTTGACAGACTGTCACAATTTTCTCCTGATATCCTGAAAGTCGATCTCTCACAACTGCGTAATGATGCAGGAAACAAGATGTATAAAGATATCTTATTCAGTCTTTCCATGCTTGCCAGAAAAATTGGTGCTTCACTCCTGTTCGAAAATATTGAAATTAATTATCAGCTGCAGTTTGCTTGGCTGAATGGAGGCAGGTATTATCAGGGTTATTACCTAAAGTATCCATCCGAATCTTTTTTGGAAACTGACATCCTTAAAGACAAATTAAAGGAAAAGTGTCAGGATTACATCCGTTATGAGAAAAAGCATTTAGAAGCAGGTTATCAATTCGCTGATGATCTACATAAAGAAATCACGCTAACGTTATCACAGCTGAAAAAACAAACTGAAGACTTTGATAATCTGCTCACGGGACTCGCAGACACATTCACAGACAAGTGCTTTCGATTGTATATGTGCGATGAAAATGGTGTCCAGGTCACGAGCAATATTCTGAAAGTGGATGGGGATTGGGAGGTGCATCAGCGATTCAAAGGGAAGAATTGGAGCTGGCGTCCTTATTTCTTGGAAAATATCATCAGGATGAGGATAAATAAAAAAGGGTTATTGTCGGATATCTACAGTGATATTGATTCCGGGGAACCCATACGGACATACTCTTACCCATTTGGAAATGGATTGTACCTTTTTATGGATTTATCTTATGAATTTTTGTTTGGAGAAGAGAGCCTTCTTTATTAGGCCCCTATGCAATAACGGTACTCCTGGCTATCTTCACCAGTCACCGCCGCTGCCAAAGCCGATCCGCTTTTCCTTGAATAGGGTTTTCCCATTAGGGGAAATTATCTGTAAAGGATAAATAAAGGAGGGGCTTGAATGAGTATTTTCATCATACTGCTCTCATTGATTGCGATAGGAGTAGCAGGATATTCACTTTATTATACATTTAGAGTTGCAGGGCAGGAGAAGAGGCTGAAAGGGGACTTTGATACAGATATCCCGGAGGCTGTAAAGCAGCACCCCTATATTCGAAATCCGGTGTTTCTTGCCATTTTAGTATTTACTGTTTTCGTCGTTGTTATGATTTTGTATCTTTCCTTTAATTTTGCATATTGATTTTTGCACTGCTTATGCTGTCGGCAATTTTCACTTGTTCATCTGCAGTACGGTATAGGAAGGAATGCGTAGCAAAGCCACGATAATATAAAAGCTTGGAATACACAATACGTATTCCAAGCTTTTTTGGTTTTATATTCCAGTGGTCGTGGTGTTTAACTTCCAAAAACACCGGGAAATTGACAAATAAGTGAAAATGATGTCAATCCATGTAGGGATTTTTCGAACAAAACTTAGCCAATCGACAAATTTCAATTGCTACAATAGATTCACCTAAATTAATTAAGGAGGGGAATGAAATGGCAAAAAGAAGATTATTGCTCTTATTTATGATCATCGGATTGGTTTCAGCTTCTTGTGGACAAGTTAATCAGACCCAGGCATCGACTTTCAAGGAAAAGCAGGCAATGGCTTTAGTTAAAGAAGCGTTCCACACCCAAGTGTCCTTAAGTCAACAGCCTCAATCTCTCGATGCCATTGAGAACCAGCTCCACAGGTTCTTTACTGAGGGGGTGTCAGACTCATTTATTGACGAAAATGTCGTAAAAGTTGAGGATGGTTATCAAACATTTGGTTCAGACTTTGCACCATACTATATTCCATTTTTCAAATACGATGAGTCCACCCAAGTGAAGTATACAGATGGAAAGTGGTACATATGGGAAGAACGGGCAGGTGAGGACGAAGGTCCGGTATCTACAGCCCCAGGTGTGGAAGCAGTTGTACTAATCAAAGAAAAAGGTGATTGGAAAGTATCTTCCATCATGAATGAACTGCCTGACAACATCAAGTCTGACAGTGAATAGGATGAACAAAAAGATACCTCGAGGCAGAGGTATCTTTTTGTTGAATTGATTTATAAGTTCAATGCGGTTTTGAGTGATTCCAAATCAAATCCGGAGATGATTGTATCATCGACAGTGATTGTGGGAGTTGAATAGGATTTCAATTGGTTGACCAAATGATTTCTTGCTTCATTGTCTTCTTTAATGTTTTTTTCAATGTAGTCGATCTGATGTTCTTTCAGGAAAAGCTTTACCACCTCGCAAGGCGGGCAGTCCGGCTGAGTATACATAGTAACTTTCTTCAAAATTTCATTTCCCCTTTTGTTTTTTTTGATAAGTAATCCACTATTCCCATTGCTGAAACCTTCATATCAAGCTTCAATAGTTGAAAAAGAGAGTGATGCGGATCAAGCCCTTGCTGGATGAAGGAGTTTCTGACCACATCGAATAATTCAACAGAGAGGTTTTCTACGTTATCTTCCATTGAATCCTTGAGGGAAAAAATCTCTTGTCCCTTCTCCATAAACAGGTCAAGCCACATCACCACTTCAGTAAGGGCGTGATCCACGTCTTCTGTCATCCCGTAATGACCGAAATAAATGCGATGTAATTTCTTTTCTTTGATAAAATTGATCGCTTCTTTCATTGAATCGGGGTTAAATTGGTTAGGTGAAGTGGAGGGGAGGTAGAAATATTTCTTATCTGTACGATATTGAATTCCACATGTATCACCAGTGAACATACCGCCTGAAACGGGATCGTAAATGCTAAAGTGATGATTGGCATGCCCCGGGGTATCATAAAACGTGAGAGTGCATGCATCACTAAGTTTTAAGGTTTCTTCATGACCTTTAACAATCATACGTTCTTCAGGAATCGGTTTGATAGGGGCAAATAATGTTTCAAACTCGTCACCGTAAACCGCTTTTGCCCCAGCGATCAATCTTGAAGGGTCATTCATGTGCCTGTATCCCTTTGGGTGGACGATGATGGTTGCAGAAGGGCACTCTTCCAGAAACAGTCCGGCACCCCCGGCATGATCTAAATGGATATGAGTCAGAATTATGTATTGAATATCTTCTAATTTAATGTTTAACTTAGAGAGACCTTTTTTTAAATGAGGGATTGAAGGACTGGCAGATGTTTCAATCAGTGCAAGGGATTCTTCGTGAATGATATAGCTTCCTGTCCGTTCTTTCAATGACAAATCCATCAGGTCCACTAATGATATCCTTGAATCTAAACGTTCGATACTCATCATAACAAATCCTTTCTTAATCAGATATACTCTCTTCATTATATAGGATTTTTATCTGGATTAGGGCAAAACATTAGATTTAACAGGATAGAATTTGGTACAATGCAAAAGCTATCAAAAAAGAAATAGAACAGGAAAGGAGAGACTGCTCATGTCTCAGCTTCTTGGAATCATACAAAGATTAAAGACATTGCAAGAACAAGGTGAACAAGGGGAAACTCAACAGCGTTTTTTTGAATACAACGGAAAGAAGATCTGTGAGGTAAAGTATTTACCGAAACAGGATACTTTTGAAATTGAAGTCATGAATGAAAAAGGAAGCAGTTTTCCTTTTGACAACATTGACATCACAGCAATCGAAATCTACGAACTGCTGCAAGAAGCAAATCAAGAATAATGTTAAGATAACCAGATGAGATTTCACTCTTATTTGGTTATTTTTTTGCTCGATAAGTTCCATATCCTGTAATTTTTGAACTGATTATTACTACATTTTTCTTCTCCTGTGTTAGAATTAGTGTGGTACTTTTTTGTAAGCTCTCCTATTGCCTGAAACATCTATGCACCAGGAACGAGCAGAACTAAGAAACATGCAAAATGAAACATTCATAAAAATGAGGGGTTTTACATGATTTCATTAAGTAGTAAGGAATTTTTAGAAACGAATATTAAAGATTTTATCATCCCATCAGAGAAGGTCGCTCACGTACAGATGGGAAATTCACTTGAACATGCTTTGCTGTTATTAACAAAAAGCGGATATTCTTCCATACCGGTACTTGATTCTGCGTTTCGGTTTCAAGGGCTGATCAGCTCATCCCTGATAACAGAAGCCGTATTGGGACTGGAGCGGTTTGAATTTGAAAAGCTTGAATCGATGAAAGTGGAGGAAGTCATGACCAAGGATTTCCCGACAATTTCACTCGAGGCGGATTTCAAGAAAGTAATCGAACTTTTGATTGATCATCCTTTCTTATGTGTAGTTTCTGCCGATGAATACTTTGAAGGGATCATGACCAGAAGAGTAATGTTGAAGCAGCTTCGACGAAACATATATAATTCTTAATTCTCATGAAAATAATCATTCACTATTAGCTTTTATCACGTATTGAATACTATAGGGAATTCATATTGAGGAATTCCCCCGTAGAAGAAGGAGGATGGCATTCTATGTCATCCTCTTTCAGTGAAATCAGATTTAAGGAGATAATAATGAGCAGTTTGGGGAAGCAAGGTTTAAAGAAGACAAAAAAACCTTATGTATTAATAGCCGTGATGCTTGCTATGTTTATGGGAGCAATAGAAGCGACGATTGTATCAACGGCGATGCCTGCGATTGTAGGGGACTTAGGAGGATTCTCGCTGTATAGCTGGGTATTTTCAGCCTATTTATTGATGAATGCCGTCACTGTTCTGATTTATGGGAAGTTATCTGATCTGTTTGGGAGGAAGCCGATCATTACAATCGGAATCGTCATTTTCCTGATAGGATCCATCCTTTGCGGATTTTCACAATCAATGACCCAGCTTATCTTATTCAGATTCATCCAGGGCTTTGGAGCAGGTGCGGTTCTCCCAATGGCGACGACGATCGTAGGGGACATATATACAAAAGAAGAACGAGCCAAAATTCAAGGGTATCTATCCAGTGTTTGGGGGATTTCGGCAATCAGTGGACCGCTTATCGGGGGTATTCTTGTTGAATATGTGAGCTGGCGTTATGTTTTCTGGGTGAACATTCCCCTGGGGCTGCTTGCAATAGCAGGACTTTGGCTATTCTTACATGAGAATATTGAAAAGAAAAAACCAAGCATTGATTACGGGGGAGCTCTATTACTTGTAATAACCGTTTCTTCCTTGATGATTGTGTTAGTAGAAGGAGGCGTCCGCCTCCCGTGGGACTCCTGGCAGACAATGTTTCTCATCAGTCTGACAGCCGCGGGGCTTGCTGCGTTTATCTATCATGAGGTGAAGACGGAGCAGCCTATGATGCCGTTCGACTTATGGAAGGTCCGCTCCATTTTAGTGGCGAATGCCGTTTCACTTACTGCGGGAATTATGCTGATCGGGATCTCAAGCTTTCTCCCTGCTTTTGTACAGGGAGTCATGGAAAGAAGCGCGACAGTTGCAGGATTTACACTTACGGCCATGTCGATCGGATGGCCGATATCCGCCACGATCGCCGGCAGGCTGTTATTAAAAGCCGGCTATTTCCTCACTTCCCTGATCGGTGGGATTTCTTTAATGGTGGGAGCAGCTTTCTTTGTATTTATGCAGCCTTCCTTTGGACCATTATGGGCAGCGGGTGGTTCCTTCTTTATCGGAGTCGGGATGGGATTATCCTCTACAGCGTTTATCGTTTCCATTCAATCCAACGTTGAATGGAAGGTAAGGGGGGTAGCGACTGCTGCCAATATGTTTATGAGAAATCTTGGAACCACGATCGGTGCCGCGCTTCTTGGAGGAATCCTCAACAGCAGATTGAAGGATTATCTGCAAAGATCAGAAGCAGACAATGAATTCTCCATTGATGAAGTCAATGC
Organism: Rossellomorea sp. NS-SX7; assembly: GCF_052828565.1. Taxonomy (NCBI): domain Bacteria; kingdom Bacillati; phylum Bacillota; class Bacilli; order Caryophanales; family Bacillaceae; genus Rossellomorea; species Rossellomorea sp. NS-SX7. Next base: position 1,258,435 of record NZ_CM128249.1, read on the forward strand.
TTTATTAAGTGAGTCAGAAAGGGCGAGTCTGTCACCAGGGCTACTTCAGACCCTTCAGGATGGATTAACATCCTCGCTTCATACGGTTTATCTGGTAGTGTTCATTTTTGCCGCCTTAAGTTTTATGGGGATATTGTTTCTGCCCAAGGATAAAGGGTTAAAGGAGTAGGCGCAATCCTACTTGTAAAATTAAAACGAAAGTAATGACATTCAATAATATACCTGCTTGTTTAATGGAAACCTTGGCAGCTATCCTGACAGACACCTGAGCCCCAATCAGCGCTCCCAAGGCAAACGGGATCGCGGTCATCCAGTCGACATGGCCATTGCTCAGATACACAGAGAAAGCGGCGAGGCAGCTGACAAAGGTTTGAAATCTTGTCAACGCAACGGTCTTTAAATAACTCAGACCGTGCATCAGATGTGTGTACATGAGGAGCGTCGCCTGGCCGGGTCCGAATAAACCGTCATACGTGCTGATCAAGGCAAGTTTTCCAGCAGGGAGCTTGTAATCCCCATTTGTTCTTTCAGGCTGGATTCCTTTTATTAAGCTTAAGAGAAGAGCCAGTATTAAAAAGAAAAAAGCCAGCCATTCGAGGACTGCAGGACTGATTTTATCAGCAAGAAACGCACCGAGTATGCCTCCTGTCAACGCGATCGGGACGATGGGGAGACATTCCTTAAAGGTCACTTTTCGATCTTTGAGCAAATAAATAAAGCTTGAAGATGAACTGATGATATTTGAGAATTTAGCAGCAGCTATACTTGTATGAACAGGGATGCCGAGGAGAAGCATCACCGGCATTCCAATCAACCCGCCGCTTCCTGCCAGAGTACCCACAAACGCGACAATCATCCCTGTAATAAACAATAGGACTTCCATTTTCATTCACCTCGCTGATTGTTGATACTTCCAGTGTATTCAAAATGATCTGATAATGAAATATTATTTATTTTAAGATATAATATAAGAAAAACTTATGAGGGTGCGTTTATGGCTTTTACTGAATATCAGTTATTACAAGTATTGGCTCAAGAAATGAATATGCGGAAAGCGGCTGAAAGGCTATTTGTATCACAGCCGGCATTGTCACAACGGCTGCAAAACATAGAAAAAGAATGGGGTACCAAACTCTTTCTGCGTTCACAAAAGGGACTGTCTTTGACACCGGCAGGAGAGCTTGTCGTCAAATTGGCTGATGAAATGCTCAGTAGGCAAGAGATGGTAAAAGAACAGATCCAGGCATTGGAAAATGAAGTTCATGGAACTTTAAAGATTGCATGTGCTTCAATTGTGGGACAGAATTGGCTCCCAAAAGTGCTGAAGCGTTTTGTCGACACCTACCCCCACGCCAAAATATCTCTTATGACCGGGTGGAGCAGTGAAATCCTGAAAGCCATCTATGAAGATGAAGTCCATATCGGGATCATCCGCGGTACACCGGATTGGAAAGGTCCTAAACACCATTTATTCCAAGATACATTGTATCTAGTCGACCGTGAAATTCAGTCGATTGAAGAAGTGTTGAAAACAGACAGGCCGTTCATTCAATTCAAAAGTGACTCGAATTATTATCAGGAAATTCAGGAATGGTGGCACCGGCAATTCCAAACCACTCCTAAACGTACAATCGTCGTTGACCAAATCGAGACGTGCAAACAAATGACACTGAATGGAATCGGCTATGCCATCCTGCCGGCAATCACCCTTAATGGAATGGAAGAAAATATTTATAAGCTTCCTTTAATCGATGAACATGACACACTCATCCATCGTGATACTTGGCTGCTTGGGTACGAGTCTGCCTTTCAACTCAGGCAAGTCGATGCTTTTGTAGAGGTTGTAAAAGAATTCCTTGATGGAAATTCTGGATAATCAGGATTTTTGGGTTGTCTTCCACCCTTTAATTTGATAAAGTAATTCAAGAAAGAATCTGAATTTATACATAATTTTGGAGGGGAACTGCATGAAAATGATGGATGCGAACGAGATTATCTCTTTTATTCAAAATAGTACAAAATCAACACCTGTAAAGGTTTATGTAAAAGGAAAACTGGAAGGGATCGACTTTGGTCCTTCTTCACAAACATTCATTGAAGGGAATACAGGGGTGGTTTTCGGAGAGTGGAACGAACTTTCAAAAGTACTGGAAGAGAACAGCGGGAATATAGAAGACTATGTTCTGGAAAATGACCGCAGAAACTCTGCGATTCCTCTATTGGATCTGAAAGGTGTGAAGGCCCGCATCGAACCAGGCGCAATCATCAGGGATCAGGTGGAAATCGGTGAAAACTGCGTCATCATGATGGGTTCTGTCATTAATATCGGATCAGTCGTAGGTGCAGGCACAATGATCGATATGAACGTGGTGCTCGGCGGACGTGCAACTGTAGGGAAGAACTGTCATATTGGTGCAGGAGCTGTGCTTGCAGGTGTCATCGAGCCTCCTTCCGCAAAACCGGTCATCATCGAGGACGATGTCGTGATTGGTGCAAACGCTGTGGTATTGGAAGGCGTCACAGTTGGAACAGGTTCTGTTGTTGCAGCAGGGGCGGTAGTCGTAGATGACGTACCTCCATACACGGTAGTGGCAGGTACACCTGCGAAGAAACTTAAAGACATCGATGAAAAAACAAAATCCAAAACCGAAATCAAGCAGGAACTTCGCCAGCTGTAATATATCGGTGGTGAACAATCAGCTTTGAAAAAATAGCGTTTTTAAATAACAATCTTATGAAAGAACGGACGGAAAGAAAACCTTTCGTCTGTTCTTTTTGTATATGAGATAGAGAGAAAGGCAGGGTGTGGCAGTATGCCTGTAACAGATTTCAAAACAATCAGAAGAGACCTTCACAAAATTCCTGAACTGGGATTTCAGGAATATAAGACGCAAAAGTATTTGATGGATTACATCTCAAGTCTTCCGTCACATAGATATGAAATGAAAGCATGGAATACCGGTCTGTTTGTAAAAGTAAAAGGCACAAATCCTTCGAGAATCATCGGTTACCGTGCGGATATTGACGGTTTGCCTATAAGTGAAGAGACAGGGTTGGAGTTCCATTCCGATCATGGTGGGCGCATGCATGCCTGCGGTCATGACTTTCATATGTCGATTGCATTGGGGATATTGACCAATTTTATAGAGCAGCCGATTGAAGATGACCTGTTGTTTATCTTTCAGCCTGCAGAGGAAGGCCCTGGCGGAGCAAAGCCTATGCTTGAAAGTGATGAAATGAAGGAATGGATGCCAGATGCCGTATTCGCACTGCATATAGCCCCTGAATATGAGGTGGGGACGGTAGCGATAAAAGAAGGTCTTCTGTTTGCCAATACATCCGAGCTGTTTATCAAGTTCAAAGGGAAAGGCGGCCATGCCGCATACCCCCATCAAACAAAAGATATGATTGTAGCTGCATCCTACTTTGTGACTCAGCTTCAGTCCATTGTTTCCAGGAATGTGGATCCACTCGACAGCGCAGTCATCACGATTGGCAAGATGGAAAGCGGTACGGTTCAAAATATCATCGCCGAGACCGCGACCTTGGAAGGAACGATCCGCACACTCTCTCCCCAATCGATGGAGAGTGTAAAATCGCGCCTTGAAGCTCTGATCAATGGGATGATAATCAGTTACGACTGTGACATTGAAGTTGATTATGGCAGTATGTATCAACAAGTATACAACGATCCGGAATGGACGAAAGACTTCATTTCATTTGTAGAGAAATCTGAGGATCGTCACCTTGTTATATGCAAAGAAGCCATGACAGGAGAAGATTTTGGTTATATGCTGGAGAAGATACCCGGATTCATGTTTTGGCTGGGAGTGGATTCCCCTTATGGGCTTCATCATTCTAAATTGAACCCACAGGAAGAAGCAATCGATTTTGCTATAGCTCTTATTACTGAGTACTTTGAAACTTTGAAATAATTAACATGATAAAAGGGTCGGCTCCATCAATTTGGAGCCGACCCTTTTTCACTTTATTTATTTATCTTTCTTCTCAATATAAACTTGATGAGGGAAAGGAATTTCAATCCCGTTTTGGTCAAGGGCTTCTTTTAAGGCTTTACGAAGCTTTCTTTCCACTCCCCACTGTTCCATATTCTTTGTCTTGCCGATAATGCGAAGGACCACGTCAGAAGCACCAAGCGTCTGAACCCCGATGACATTGGGACCGTCAACAATGTTGTCGTCTTCCTGAGCAATCTGGTCGCAGACCTGTTGGAGCACAACAATAGCTTTATCGATATCATCATCATAAGAAATTCCGATATCTACAAGCGCACGCATATTTCCTCTAGAATGATTACTTACAGAGGTGATTTCCCTATTCGGGACATAATGGAGTGTACCGTCAAATCCGCGTATATGAGTAGTGCGGAGCCCGACCTCTTCCACGATACCTGAGAAATTCCCGGTGGAAACATAGTCGCCGACATCCACTTGTTTTTCTAATAGAATGAAAAAGCCTGTCACAACATCACTGACAAGTCCCTGAGCACCGAATCCGACAGCGAGACCAACGATGCCGGCACCAGCCAGGATAGCTGTTACCTGAATCCCGAAAATTTGCAAAATCGTTACAAAAAAGATGAAAATCAGGATATAACCAACTATATTCTTACTAAGGCTTTGTAGCGTCTGAGCCCTGCCGGGAGAAACATCATTTCTTTTGCTATACTTATCAAAAATTCTTTCGAGCACTTTGTTAGCTGCCCCTTTTACTACTATAAAGGCAATCCAGATCGCAAGAATCTGTAAAGCACCGATCCCGATGGTGACAAGTAACCCGCCCCAATTGAAATTGGCAATCTTATCGCCTAATACATTAAGTCCAACTATGTAATCCAAGTACAACATCCTTTCTAATAAAATAATGAACCTTTATAGTATATACATTGCAGTAAGGGTTATGTCAAAGGAGAAATCTGAAAATGCATATTGTTTTATTCCCCAGTTGAGAAATGATAAACTTTAATGGAGTGAAATCGTTTAACCTTTCTCTTTTAAATTGAGTAAATTTCTATTTTATAGGGAATAACAAATAAGGGATTGAATTTGTAGATTATAATGATTATAATTTTAAATTAATTATAATCTAACATTGACTGAAAAAAATGAATGCCTTATAATGAAAATTGTGAGTCAGGAAGGACAGGCACTAGCCGAAGTCTTTCTCAACACTATATAAATAACTCATTGGAGGGATTTTCACATGGCAGAACGCATGGTAGGCAAACAAGCTCCACGTTTTGAAATGGACGCTGTAATGCCAAACAAAGAATTTGGTAAGGTTTCACTTGAAGAAAATATGAAAAACGACAAATGGACAGTATTATTCTTCTATCCAATGGATTTTACATTCGTGTGTCCTACTGAAATTACAGCAATGTCAGACCGTTACGATGAGTTCGAAGATTTAGATGCAGAAGTTATCGGTGTTTCCACCGACACGATCCATACACACTTAGCCTGGATCAACACTGACCGTAAAGACAACGGACTCGGTGAGTTAAGATACCCGCTTGCAGCGGACACGAACCACAGTGTATCCAAGGAATACGGAGTATTAATCGAAGATGAGGGTATAGCTCTTCGCGGATTATACATCATCAACCCTGAGGGCGAGCTTCAATATCAGGTAGTATTCCACAACAACATCGGCCGTGACGTTGAAGAAACACTGCGTGTTCTTCAAGCGCTTCAAACTGGCGGACTTTGCCCAGCCAACTGGAAGCCAGGTCAAAAAACTTTATAAAAAACCCAAATAAATAAGGCCTAACCGTTAGTTAGGCCTTTTTCCTATCCTGGAGTAACTCTTTTCAATAAAAAATAAACATTACTGGAGGTTTAATCATGAAACTTCGTGAACCAATGCCTGAACTTAACGGTGCGACTGAGTGGTTAAATGGTGAAGTGACCAAGCAAGATCTTATCGGGGATAAACCGACACTTATCCATTTCTGGTCAGTCAGCTGCCATCTTTGTAAGGAGGCAATGCCCCAAGTCAATGAATTCCGTGATAAATACAGTAACAAGCTGAATGTAATGGCTGTTCATATGCCTCGTTCCGAAGATGATTTGAATTTGGAAGATATTAAAAAGGTTGCAGCTGAACATGACATTACACAGCCTATTTTTGTGGACAGTGAGCACAAACTGACAGATGCTTTCGAAAATCAATATGTACCAGCGTATTATGTATTCGATAAAGACGGAAACCTTCGTCACTTCCAAGCGGGAGGAAGTGGTATGAAAATGCTTGAAAAACGTGTAAACAGAGTACTTGGCGAGATGGAACAAAGCGAATAATCCTGCAAATTATCCAGAATGGATCGGTCCTATGACCGATCTTTTTTTAATTGTTTCTTATTAATATAGGGATAAATAGAAAAAATAAAAAACAATTCACAAAAAAGTAAAAAATTCTAAAAAAAGGGTAGATAAATATTTCGAAACCCGATATATTTAATAATACGTCGTTTTTACGCACCCAGGGAAGGGAGAGGAATTATGGAAACATTCAAAAAGTTAAAAGCCTATTATTGGCCCTATAAGAAATACTTTTTCATCTCAATGTTTTTCCTGTTGTTTGTAACAGGTATCACAGTGGTGTACCCGATCATCCTTCAGAAAACCATTGATGATGTGATATTGCAAGGTAATTACCAATGGATTCCATATCTTGCATTTGGTTTTGTCGGCATCATGATACTAAAAGGAATCACCACATTCGTTCAGCAGTATTGCGGTGATCTATTTGGAATCACTTCGGTTTACAGGTTGAGAAATGAACTGTATGAAAAACTTCAATTCCTGCCATTCAGCTATTATGACAATGCCAAGACAGGAGACTTAATGTCACGTTTGACAGCCGATGTAGAAGCATTCCGCTTTTTCTTATCATTCGGTTTCACTGAACTTTTACGTTTCTTCCTATTAATCACCGTCAGCTTCGGAGTCATGTTTTATTATTCTCCTTCTCTGACATTCGTGACACTCGCAACTCTGCCATTTCTGGCTATTACCGTCTATAAATTCGATAAAGCAGTACATCCTGCGTTCAGGGGGATCCGTAAATCGTTCGGTAAATTGAATACGAACGTCCAGGAGAATATTAGCGGTATCAATACGGTCAAATCACTTTCACGAGAAGATTTCCAAATCAATAAATTCAACACATCAAATGGGGATTATAAAGATAAGTATCTTTTCACATCCGACATATGGGCTAAGTATTTTCCGTTAATGGAGTTCCTCGGAAACGCCAGTGTCGTTACGCTCCTTGCGTATGGCGGCTACCTGGTGATGAACGGGAATCTTCAGCCTGGTGAACTAGTCGCATTTTACAGCCTGGTTTGGTATATCATCTGGCCGATCATGAACCTTGGATTCACCATCAATTTATTCTCTCAATCAAAAGCTTCGGGAGAACGATTGTTGGAAATCCTTGAAGTGGATGAAAAAATCAAGGATCATGATGCAGTCGTAGACGTTGACCGGATGAATGGTGAAGTAAAATTCGATCACGTATCGTTAAACTACACAGCACACGATGAAGCTGCCCTGGAAGGTATATCCTTTAAAGCACAAAGCGGAAAAATCATCGGACTGATCGGCAGTACGGGATCAGGGAAAACGAGCATAACTCAATTATTGACACGCTTTTATGAACCAACTCAAGGAGAAATCCTTATTGACGGGAAAGCATTAAGTGATTATTCACTAAAATCCCTCCGAAAAAATATCGGGGTTGTTCTTCAAGAATCCTTCCTGTTCTCTTCTACGATCAAAGCCAACATTTGTTACGGGCGCCCTGAAGCAACGATGGAAGAGATTATCGAAGCAGCAAAGATGGCGCAGGCACATGACTTCATCACCGAGCTTCCTGACGGATATGATACAAAGCTGGGAGAGAGGGGACTTGGTCTTTCAGGCGGCCAGAAGCAGCGTATTGCAATCGCCCGCGCGCTATGCACCGATCCATCAATCTTGATCCTGGACGATGCAACAAGTGCGGTGGATATGGAAACTGAATTCAGGATTCAAAAAGCGCTGAAAAATGTCATGTCTGATCGCACGACCTTTATCATCGCGCATCGCATTTCTTCATTGAAACATGCGGATGAAATTCTGGTGATGGAAAACGGAAAAATTGTAGAGCGGGGTGTCCATAACTTCCTTCTCAAAAATAATGGACCGTATCAGCGCATTTACGACATTCAATACAAAGATCAAAAAAAGATACTTCAAGCCCAAGGAAGGTAGGTGAGGGGAATGAGTAAAAAATCCAAAGTAAATAAGAATGTCTTAAGCAGGTTTCATTATTCAACCGATCAGGTAATCGACAAGCCTTTTAACTGGGAACAGCTTTGGCGCTTACTAACCTATTTAAAGCCATACTCAAAGAAACTGCTCCCCCTTTCAATTGTTACCGTCCTGATCACAACCGCAATACGGTTGATCATCCCTATCCTAATAGGGGTATATACATTAGATAAAGCGATACGACAGAAGGATGGATCGCTCCTTTTCACATTAGTGGGCATCATCGCAGGACTCTATGTCATTAATTACGTTGCGAATGTTCTCCGGATACGCTGGATGAACGAGCTGGGGCAAGGAGTCATTTATGACTTGCGGAAGCATCTGTTCAGTCATGTTCAGTGGCTCTCGCATCGCTTCTTCGACCAGCGCTCGGCAGGCTCGATCCTCGTTCGCATCATGAACGACATCAACTCCCTTCAGGAACTATTCACGAATGGAGTCATCAACCTGCTGATGGACATCATCCTGCTTGCCGGGATCATTGTCATCTTATTCACACTCAGTCCGGAACTGACATTGGCCGTCATGGTCATTTTGCCAATCATGTTCTTTATTTCCACCAGCCTGAGAAAAAATATCCGCAGGTCCTGGCAGGATGTCCGGATAAAACAGGCAAAACTCAATTCTCATTTGAATGAGAGTATCCAAGGGATCCGCGTCACTCAATCATTCACCCAGGAGAAAGAAAACATGGCTTTCTTCGATGGCGTAAACACTGAAACGTTCGACAGCTGGAAAACAGCGACCAAGAAAAATGCGATGTTCAGACCGATGGTTGAATTGACAAATGCTGTAGGGACAGCCGTATTGATCTGGTATGGGGCGCACCTTATCCAAGGTGGATCGCTTGAACTCGGGGAATTCGTTTCATTCGCCTTCTACCTGGGGATGTTCTGGGAACCGATTTCAAGACTTGGCCAGGTTTACAATCAGCTTCTGATCGGTATGGCATCATCCGAGCGCATCTTTGAATTCCTTGATGAAGAGCCGATTGTGAATGAAAAGAAGGATGCGATCGAGTTGTCTGATATCAAAGGAAGAATTCAATTTGAAAATGTGGAATTCTCCTACGATGATAAGAGAAAAGCGCTTAATAACATCAATCTGGAAATGAAGGAAGGGCAGACCGTAGCATTGGTCGGCCACACAGGCTCCGGTAAAACAACCATCGCTAACTTGATCAGCCGCTTCTACGATCCCACTAAGGGAGAAGTGAAGATTGACGGGGTCAATTTACGTGATGTGACAGTATCCAGCTTGCGAAGCCAAATCAGCATCGTGCTGCAGGATACATTCATTTTCTCAGGAACCATCAAGGATAACATTCGTTTCGGACGGCCGGATGCTTCGGATGAAGAAGTCCGCGCGGCTGCCGAAGCAATTGGGGCCAACGAATTCATCGAGAAGCTTTCGGACGGCTACGACACCGAAGTTGAAGAAAGAGGAAACGTGTTATCCGTCGGGGAAAGGCAGCTCTTGTCCTTTGCCCGCGCACTGCTCGCCAACCCGCGCATCATCATTTTAGATGAAGCCACAGCATCCATCGACACAGAAACCGAAGTCAAGATTCAAAACGCCTTGAAAAAACTGCTGGCCGGACGCACAGCGATCATCATTGCACACCGGCTCTCGACCATTCGTGAATCTGACAACATCTTTGTGCTCGAACACGGGAAGATCAAAGAATCCGGCAATCATGATGAACTCATGGACCAGGAAGGCGATTATTATGAATTGGTAAAGTCGCAGTTTAAGATGTTGGAGGCAATGTGAGGATTGATAGTTTGGAAGGACCCTGCACTTGGTGTGCGGGGTTTTTGTTTTTGGAAGGGGATACGGCGATGCTGGGACGATGGCTTTCTTTGGGAGAGGGGCGGAGGGGGGTGGTGAAATTGAAGAATTGTCGGTAAGTGATAAGTTTTTGTTGATAAATTTGGAAAAACGTTGATATAAAATTTTTTTCGTTGATAACTCACTAAAAACGTTGATAAACCTAAAATTTTCGTAGATAACGCCCGGCCCATCGTTTCAAACACTCGTTAAAATATAAGATTCTATTTTAGAACTGGAGATTTTATAATTTGGCCGCCTTAATCAGGCGGATTTTTAACTTTAATAACATGAATGAAAACATTTCTGAAAAAATAAAGGGTTTTATCTGGTAAATGTAGAATGGAAAACAAGTGAAAAATAATAAAAGTAATCGAAGGAGTGAAAAATTGATACTGAGAGAAAGACCCGTCCCCGAAATAATCAAATATAATGAAGCTTCTTTAAAAAGAACACCACCCCTTTCCGATTATCGCCCCAAAATTGAGGAATCCCTTTTAAAAGCATGGGCTGGCTACCATGGTGAATGTAAAGTAGATCGATTGTTAAGCATAATCGACAACAAGGAGATTTATATCATTAATGATCTGTGTCTAAAAGCAGGCAGCACCTATATTCAAATTGATACATTAATTCTCACGAAATATTTAGCTCTGATTCTCGAAATCAAGAATATATCTGGCCATGTTGAATTTTCCCAGGAGTTTGGTCAAATACAGAGAACGCTAAATGGTGAGATAACGGCTTTTCCAAGTCCGATAGCACAGTGTGAAAAATACAGGATTCATTTGATAAACTGGTTAAAGAAGATGAAGCTTCCTGAAATGCCGATAGAGTATTTAGTAGTTTTTACGAATTCTTCATCGCTTCTGACAGCTTCTCCGTTAGACACTGTAGTACTTGAAAAAGTGTTAAGGATTGAAAATTTGCTCCCGAAAATACATCACTTGTTAAAGTTCTTCGATACTCCCCATCTTGAAGACAAAGAATTGAAACGCATTTCAAAAATGCTTCTGAAAGAGCATACACCATTCCCCTTAAAAAAATTCCAGATAGATTTTGTGAAAGGAATACAGTGTACCCGATGTGAAGAGTTTTCTATGATCAGAAAACAGGCTTCCTGGTTTTGTGTAAAATGCAGTTCATTTGATAAAAAAGCTCATGTCCAGGCAATAAATGATTATTTTCTGCTTATGGGTCCCATTATTACAAATCATCAAGCCAGGGAATTCCTGAATATATCATCGGCCCGCCTCGCTCATTATTTACTACAATCCATGTCTTTGGTTCAATTCGGCACAGGGAAGGGGACGACATATTCTTCACCAGAGTAATTTTCCATCTCATTGTTGGGCAAGGGTCCCCCAAAACAAATCCCTTGCCCCAACCCACCCCAACCATATAAACTATACCCAAACAAAACTTTGTGAAAAATGTCACAAAACATTCATGTTCAACACATCACAAACTTCACGAAAGGTTTTATAATAGCCATTAAGTGATAAATAGTAAGTATTAGGATTAACTGGTAGGGGGATTCATGAAATGGTATTAGATAGTGTGATATTAAGTAGAATGCTGACATCCACGACCCTTGCGTTTCATATTATTTTTGCGACGATTGGTGTGGGTGTCCCAATCATGATATCGATTGCTGAGTTTGTGGGGATTAAGCGTAACGATCCTCATTATATTTTATTGGCGAGACGATGGGCGAGAGGGTTTACGATTACCGTGGCCGTGGGGGTTGTTACGGGTACAGCGATCGGGCTGCAGCTGTCCATGTTATGGCCGGCTTTCATGCAGGTGGCCGGGCAGGTAATCGCGCTGCCTTTGTTTATGGAAACATTTGCGTTTTTCTTTGAGGCTATCTTTCTCGGAATTTACTTATATACGTGGGACCGCTTCAAAAATAAGTGGATTCATTGGCTGTTGACGATTCCGGTCATGATCGGGTCTTCGGCTTCAGCTTTGTTCATCACGACAGTGAATGCATTCATGAATACGCCGCAGGGATTTGAGCTCAGCGATGGAAAAGCCATTAATATCGATCCGATTGCAGCCATGCTGAACCCTGCAACACCAACAAAGGTGTTTCATGTATTGACGACAGCATATTTGACTTCGGCTTTAATACTGGCAGGTATTACGGCTTTCGCGATTTTAAAGAAAAAGGGAAGCGAGTATCATCGGAAAGCTCTTCGTCTATCGATGATATCAGCGCTTATTTTTGCGTTTGCGACAGCACTGGCAGGGGATTTATCTGCCAAGTTCCTGGCTGAGTACCAGCCTGAAAAGCTGGCTGCAGCAGAGTGGCATTTTGAAACGGAGAAAAACGCCGATCTGATTCTGTTCGGCACGCTGGATGAAAATAATGAGGTTCATAATGAAATTAGGCTTCCAGGTTTTCTGAGCTTTTTAGCCGGAAGTTCATTCGATCATGAAGTAATTGGATTGAATGAGACACCTGAGGATGAGAGACCTCCATTGTGGATTCATTATTTATTCGATCTGATGGTAATGATCGGATTTTACAGTATCTTCATTTCTGGTTTGTTCATTCTTTTCTGGAAATGGAAGAAATGGAATGAATGGAACAAGCCCCTGCTGTGGGGGATCGTGGCAAGTGGCCCGCTGGCTATGCTGGCAATCGAATTCGGCTGGATCTATGCAGAGGTAGGCCGCCAGCCATGGATTCTGAGAGGATATATGAAGGTTGCGGATGCAGCCACAAAAGCCGATGGTGTCGGCTTGACGTTTGTGATGTTTGTTGCGTTATACGTTCTGCTTGGGATCTTATGTGTGGTCGTGTTAATCAAGATGTTCAAGAACAAACCGGCAGAAGCTGAGCTGGAGCAGCGTTTTCCTAAACGTACTGAATAACTCCGACAGCCCCTTTCATTAACAGAAGGGGCTGATTGCTCTAACGCAAGCTTTAATGAGGGAGGAATGGCTATGAGTTTGGAAATAGTGGGGATTACGGTGTTATGGATCTTCCTTTATGGTTATCTTATTGTGGCTTCCATTGATTTTGGAGCAGGTTTCTTTGCTTTTTATGGAAGATTGAAAAATAAGGAGCATACGTTGAATGTGCTAATCAGCCGCTACTTATCCCCTGTATGGGAAGTGACGAATGTTTTCTTTGTTTTCTTTTTTGTTGGCCTTGTCGGTTTTTTTCCGGATGCAGCCTATTATTATGGGACTGCTTTGCTGATACCGGGGAGTATTGCCATCATACTGCTTGCTATCCGGGGAAGCTTTTATGCATTCAATAATTACGGTTCAAAGGAAAATATCGTCTATCTTTTCCTTTACGGAGCGACAGGGTTACTGATTCCGGCATCTTTATCAACAGCTCTGACGATTTCTGAAGGTGGATTTCTTGAAGTGACAGACGGGAATGTTATATTTCTGGCGGGTGAATTGTTTACAAGCCCTTACTCCTGGAGTGTGGTAGTTTTGTCTATTGTTTCTGTGTTGTTTATCAGTGCAGCCTTTTTGACGTATTACGCGGATAGGGCAGGGGACATGGACTCAAGGGAAGTGCTGAGGAAGTTTTCATTGTTTTGGAGCCCTCCTACCATATTAGCGAGTTTTTTGGTGTTTGTCGGACTCAGGGAGCATAATCAGGAACATTTTATGAATGCCCTTGATATCTGGTGGATGTTCGGGCTTTCGTTGGCGAGCTTTTTGGCGGCATCCTTCCTGATTTACAGACGAAAGAAATTCGGCACGGCATTTGTGCTGGTCATGCTCCAGTTCTTCTTTGCATTCTTCGGGTACGGCGCGTCCCATTTACCTTATATCTTGAAGCCGTACATTACGATTGAATCCAGTGTAACCAATCCGACAATGGGTATGGCCCTCGTGATTGCATTTGTTGCAGGTCTTTTGCTCCTGATACCGTCTTTGATCTTACTTATGAGATTGTTTTTATTTGATGCAGACTATGTAAAAGGGAAAAAGTGAGCCGTTAATAAAATGTAAAACCCGCCTATTTGTTGAACATTATACTTTGATCCGGAGGAAAGAGGGAAATCATGTGCCCCTTCATGATTTTCCTCTTTTTTATCATACAAAATCGATATCGTGATACACTTCATGCTAAAATATAGGTAGGAATGTTACTGGAAAATCTGGGGGAATTTATTATGAAAAAAGAATTTGTAGTAATAGGATTGGGCCGATTTGGCGGAAGCATCGTCCGTTCTCTGACCGACCAGGGAATGGAAGTGATGGCCATTGATCAGGATGAAGATAAAGTCAATGAATTCTCATCGATTGCATCTCATGCTGTCATGGCGGATTCGACGGATGAATCCGTTTTGAAAAGCCTGGGGATTCGAAACTTTGATCACGTGATCGTTGCGATCGGGGATGATATTCAAGCAAGCGTATTGACCACTCTCATGTTAAAAGAAATTGGTGTGAAAAAGATTACTGTAAAAGCACAGAACGATTATCATGAAAAAGTCCTTAGAAAAATCGGGGCTAATCAGGTCGTTCATCCAGAGCGGGACATGGGGAGAAGGATCGCTCATAATATCATATCGAATAATGTACTGGATTACCTTGAACTTTCGGATGAGCACTCCATCGTGGAGATTGTCGCAAATGAACATTTGGCTGGTAATACGCTGATCGATCTCGATATCCGGGCCAAGTATGGAATCAATATTGTAGCCATTAAACGTCAGCGGGACATTATTGTTTCACCTCAGGCCGACGAACAAATCAGAGTGGGGGATATCTTGATTGTCATTGGTGCCGATACAGATATCAACCGATTTGAGAAGAAGGTTTTTTCCCTATAGCACATAAGAAAGGCTCAGAGTTAAACTCTGAGCCTTTTTATCATACTTCCATGATGATTGGTAAAATCATTGGACGTCTTTTTGTTTTTTCATATAAGAATGGAGCCAATGTATCGGTGATTTCATTTTTGATTTCAGACCACTGTGATGTTCTTCTTTCAAGGACTTTGTTTAAATGCTTGGCGATTAGGTTCTGTGCTTCATTGATGAGATCACCTGATTCACGCATATAAACGAATCCTCTTGAAATTAAGTCCGGGCCAGAAGCGATCTTGAATTCTTTCATATCGATGCTTACGACAACGATGACAAGTCCTTCTTCAGAAAGGATGCGGCGGTCGCGCAATACAATGTTTCCGATATCTCCAATTCCGCTACCATCAATGTAGACATTTCCGGAAGGGATTTTCCCTGCAACCTGGGCAGAATCACTGCTTAAAGCCAGAACCTCACCATTATCCATGATAAAGCAATTGCCTTCTTGCACTCCGCAATCAACGCCGAGCTGAGCATGCATCTTCTGCATACGGAATTCACCGTGAATCGGCATGAAGAACGTTGGATTCATCAAGCGCAGCATCAGTTTCATTTCTTCCTGTCCGCCGTGACCAGAAGTATGAATATCGTTCAATGGACCGTGGATGACTTCAGCACCTGCACGATACAGCAGGTTGATCGTGCGGTTAACACTGATCGTGTTCCCTGGAATAGGGGAAGAAGAGAATACAACAGTATCTCCAGGCTGAATTTGAATCTGACGGTGAGTACCATTCGCTATTCTTGATAACGCCGCCATTGGTTCACCTTGTGAACCGGTACAAAGGATGACGACTTCATTAGCAGGAAGGCGGTTAATCTGTCCATGGTCGATAAACGTATCTTTAGGGGCAGTAATATAACCTAACTCCTGACCGATTGTGATGGCTGCTTCCATGCTGCGTCCGAAAACTGCAACTTTACGGTTATGATAAACAGCTGATTCTACTACTTGCTGCAGACGGTGAATGTTTGAAGCAAAGGTTGCAAAGATGACACGACCATCTACTTTACGGAAAACATCATTGATGCTTTCACCAACTTTGCGTTCAGACATCGTGAAGTTAGGGACTTCAGCATTTGTACTGTCAGAAAGCAGGCAGAGAACTCCTTCCTTACCGATTTCAGCCATTTTGGCAAGGTTCGCGGGCTCGCCGACTGGTGTGAAATCGAATTTGAAGTCTCCAGTGTGAACGACATTTCCAGGTGGTGTCTTAACCACGATTCCATAAGAATCAGGAATACTGTGTGTCGTTCTGAAGAATGTCACAGATGTTTTGCGGAACTTGATCACATCATCTTCTTTAATGACGTTCAGCTTGGCATTTCTTAATAAACCATGTTCCTCTAGTTTATTTTTTATGAGGCCAAGAGCAAGCTTGCCTCCATAAATAGGAATGTTCAGCTCACGAAGCAAGTATGGAATTCCGCCGATATGGTCTTCGTGACCATGAGTGACGAATAGACCTTTAATTTTATCTGCATTTTTTACAAGGTATGTGTAATCCGGGATTACATAGTCGATACCGAGCAATTCATCTTCTGGGAATTTAATTCCCGCATCGATCAAAATGATCTCGTCTTGAAATTGTACGCCGTATGTGTTCTTTCCGATTTCACCTAAACCGCCAAGGGCAAATACTGCGGTTTGGTCATTCTTTACAAATTTCATCTGATTACTTCTCCAGCTCGAAAGAATGGTGGTTTTGTTCATACTCTAAAAAAGCGCCCTCTAGCTTCTGTACGAATTCAATGTTATAAGGTTGGTCTTTAAGTTTTAGGCGTACTTCCCTTTCAGACTCTGCTTCCATGTAAAGTGAATTTGTGCATTCGCGAACAGGCACTTCAGCTTTACTTTCTTGATAAAATACTTTGAAAATCATGTTTTTTCTCTCTCCTTATCCGTTTTCAAAAAATCTAACTTTCATCTATGATAAAAAAGTTATCAACTATGTCGAGCAGGTAAGCGTTAACCTACCTTTCATAAAAGGATCATGCCCTATTTAAAAGGGAAAGCCCCTTAAATCTTCTATTAATAAACAATAATAAAATGTAATCTACCATGATAATATTGATTATGTATGTTTTGATTATAAAGGATTCCCGGCAGTAAATAAAGTTTTACGAGGAACTCCCTATAAAATTGATTATATAAATAAGAGAGGGACCGAAACCATAGGAGACGAAAAAATGCTCGCTAATGGCCTCAGTCCCTAAACGTATAACATTCTTTTTTGTCTGCAAGAAACTAGTGTTAAAGGGAGTCAGTCTAAGCAATTGTTTTTCTTTTGAGAATATCTTTCCACTGTTTTAAAAGCTTCTTTCTTAGCTTCTTTAACATATGGCTCACTCCTTATCATTAGTTTACCGAGAATGTCCACTGAAGTAAAGGTGCAATCATGCTAACGTCTCTATTGTCTTACTTATAGTGTACGGAATTTATTGATTCTCTTACATGGATAAGTATGGTAATCGATGTTGTTTGACAATTAATATTGAAAGGTTTACGTTATAAAACGAATCAATCAGATAATTTTTAAAGGAAAGAAAAAGGAGATTAGCGATGAAAAAAATAGTTTTCTTTGATATAGATGGAACTCTACTGGATCATGATAAAAAATTACCCCATGCAACAAAAGAAGCAATTAAAACATTGCAGGCAAACGGGACGTATGTTGCGATTGCGACAGGCAGAGCCCCTTTTATGTATGAAGGATTAAGAGAAGAACTGGGCATTGATTCATTTGTCTCTTTCAACGGGCAATATGTCGTCTTTGAAAACCAGGTCATCTATACGAATCCGCTTAACGTTGAAAAGCTTGAGGAACTGCTGGAAGACAGTCATAGAAACGCACACCCTGTCGTGCATCTGAATCATGAAACGATGAAGGCAAACCATAAGCACCATCGTTATATTGAAGAAAGCATGGGTAGTCTGAAGTTTCCTCATCCGGGATATTCTCCGGACTTCTATAAAGATCGCGATATTTATCAGTCGCTATTATTCTGCCCAGCAGAAGAAGAAGGTTTCTATAGAGATAAATACAAGGAGTTCACTTTTATCCGCTGGCATCAATTTTCGATGGATATCCTCCCCGGAGGCGGTTCGAAAGCGGAAGGGATCAAGAAGATGATTGATCGCTTGGGATTTGAAATGAAGGATGTGTATGCATTTGGAGATGGCCTTAATGATATTGAAATGCTCCAATCAGTAGGAACAGGAGTTGCGATGGGCAACGCTGTTACGGAAGTGCAGAAACATGCCGACATGATTACAAAACCGGTCGATGAGGACGGGATCTACTGCGGGTTAAAAGAACTTCAATTAATTTAAGGCTTAAAAAGTCAAAAGGACGCATTCACTTCATGTGAATGCGTCCTTTTATTTAGCAACGTTCGTTTTGACTATCTATCAATGGCAAGGGCACCTGGGATAGGTTCGAAAGGACTTTCCTCGTTAATATGATCGTAAAACATGATACCGTTCAAATGATCGATTTCATGCTGGAATACGATAGCCGGAAGTCCTTTCAGCCTGAGTTTGACTTCTTCCCCGTCTATATTCCATCCCTTGACCGTTACTCTTCTGTAGCGTGGAACAAATCCGGGAACCTGACGATCAACGGAAAGGCACCCTTCCCCGGAAGTCAGATAAGCTTTCTCAACTGAATGACTGATAATCTTAGGGTTGAATAATGCATGGCTGTAGAGTGTACCTTTCTCATCTACAACGTTAACAGCAAGCATTTTCTTGGAAATATTGATTTGAGGGGCTGCCAGGCCGATTCCTGGTCTGAGCCCATATTTGCTTGCAACCTCAGGGTCCTGGCTGTTTACTACATATTCAAGTAAACTCTCTAATATTTCCTTATCCTCGGTCGATGGAGGCAGGGGTACTTCTTCTGCCACTTTGCGAAGGGTAGGGTGGCCTTCGCGGATGATGTCTTTCATCGTAATCATGAATCTTCCTCCTTACAACAATCAGCGGCGCTGTATATTCAGACAGTGTTCATTCTATATAAGAATATATATGTATTGACTCTTAATAAGATATACCAATATGCATAAAATAAGTCTAGCATTTTCTTATCAAAAAGTTAACAGTGCCGTGTTTTATTAATGGAGGAATACTTTATGGTCCTTGTACATAGTTATGGATATAGGATAAAAGTCTAATCGACAAAATTTTCCACAGTTGTAAATCCCTATTGTCAAATGATGTAGACGGAGATATAGTAGAAGATGTTATATAGTTAAGGGGGATCTAGTTGTGTCGAAATTTCGTTTTGCTTTCGTTTTAGGTGCAGCCATTTTTATTCTCATGGGATGTATAGGAGGCGCTTCGCCCCAGGAGAATATATATGATGTTCTGGAAGAAACAGTAGCTAAGGAAGATCAGTATGTTGAGGTACAGAAACCTCTCCAGGGTTTAGAGAAGAAAGAAAAAGAAATCTATGGCGAAATCATGAACCTTGGAATGAAAGAATTCGATAAAATTGTAAAACTATCTGATGACGCTCTTAAAAATATTTCTGAGCGGACAGAATATATTGAGAAAGAACGTAAAGCTATGAAGGAAGCAAAAGAAACGTTTTCTGATTTGGATGGATTTATTTCAGAGTTGGAAGATGACAAACTCAAAAGTGAAGCTGGAAAATTGGAAATGACAATGAAAGAACGATATAAGCTTCATGAAGAATTGACCGATTCATACTTACATGCACTGTCTCAGGATAAAAAACTATATGAATTATTCAAAAAGAAAGAATTGACGATGGAAGAACTAGAAAAACAAATTACTTCCATTAATGACGCATATGATAAAACAATTAAGCTGAACGAGGAATATAACACAAAAACGGAACAATTCAACAAACTTAAACAAGGCTTTTATTCAACTGCAGGTATAGAGGTTGAAGAAAAAGAATAAAAAGATAAGGAAGAAAGGCTAGGGACAACTGATCTCAAGCCTTTCTTTTTTTGTGCTCTAAAACGGCCATCTTATCACCCCTATCCAAGTTTCTGTCCTTACTCTATAACAGATCGTAAAATAGGGGTGGTTTATATATAACAGGTGCTCAGGTTTAACTAATACAGTTTTTTCTAAATGGATTTTGATATGATATAGACTTTTAGAAGTATATTGAAATTATAATACTTTGTCGTTGACGAGATGTTTTTTAATATTGTAAACTATGAAAGGTAGTTAAAGTTGTATTAGTGAAAGTATGATACAGACTAATACAGATAACCTATTATGCAAATATGGGTTTTCTTTCTTATTATTTGTGGAAAACTATCTATAATGTGATTCGCAAGTATTGTGGTAGGTCATACTGAATTTGGGTATTCTAAACTTTGTATGTAAAAAACCAAAATAAATGTATACAGAAAGGATAGGTGACTTCGATGGCTTCTAAATCAAAGAAGGCACAATTCGATGCAGTGAAAACGCTCGAACAGATTGAAGACAAGTTTGAAATGTTTCAAATTTTAAACGAAGAAGGCGAAGTAGTAAACGAAGACGCAATGCCGGAAATTTCCGATGAGGATCTTCAGGAATTAATGCGCCGCATGGTTTACACTCGTATTCTTGATCAAAGATCAATTTCCCTGAATCGTCAAGGACGTTTAGGTTTCTACGCACCAACAGCAGGACAGGAAGCTTCACAGATTGCTTCTCACTTTGCACTTGAGAAAGAGGACTGGATTCTTCCAGGATACCGTGATGTACCACAAATCGTATGGCATGGTCTTCCACTATACCAGGCATTCTTATTCTCACGTGGACACTTCAAAGGCAACCAGCCTCCTGAAGGCGTAAATGTATTATCTCCACAAATCATCATCGGAGCTCAATACATTCAGACTGCAGGTGTTGCATTGGGTCTTAAGAAGCGCGGAAAGAAAGCAGTTGCTATCACTTATACAGGTGACGGCGGATCTTCACAAGGTGACTTCTATGAAGGAATCAACTTCGCAGGTTCTTATGCTGCTCCGGCAATTTTCGTTGTCCAAAACAACCAGTTCGCGATTTCTACACCTCGTGACAAGCAGACTGCAGGTAAAACAATTGCTCAAAAAGCTGTTGCTGCAGGAATCCCTGGTATCCTAGTGGATGGAATGGATCCATTGGCTGTTTATGTTGCTACGCGTGAAGCAAGAGAGCGTGCAGTGAACGGTGAAGGACCTTCCCTGATTGAAACAATGTGCTACCGTTATGGTCCGCATACAATGGCTGGGGATGACCCTACCCGTTACCGTACTTCTGAAATGGACACTGAATGGGAAAAGAAAGACCCATTGGTACGCTTCCGTAAGTTCCTTGAAGGAAAAGGGCTATGGAGCGAAGAGAAAGAAAACGAAGTCATTGAAGAAGCAAAAGAAGATATCAAACAAGCGATTAAGAAAGCTGATGGAGAGCCAAAACAAAAAGTTACTGATTTCATCAATAACATGTTTGAAGAGCTTCCATATAACTTAAAAGAGCAATTAGACATTTACACAGAAAAGGAGTCGAAATAAGCCATGGCGCAAATGACAATGATTCAAGCAATCACTGATGCACTGCGCACAGAGCTGCGTAACAACGAAGACGTATTAGTTTTTGGTGAAGACGTAGGTCTAAACGGCGGTGTATTCCGTGCAACGGAAGGACTTCAAAAAGAATTCGGCGAAGACCGCGTATTCGATACACCTCTTGCAGAATCCGGAATCGGCGGTTTAGCGATCGGACTAGCATTGGAAGGGTTTCGTCCAGTCCCTGAAATTCAATTCTTCGGTTTCGTATACGAAGTAATGGATTCCATCTCTGGACAAATGGCACGTATGCGTTACCGTTCAGGCGGAACATATACTGCACCAATCACAGTTCGTTCACCATTTGGTGGAGGGGTACATACTCCTGAGCTTCACGCGGACAGCTTAGAAGGCCTAATGGCTCAACAGCCAGGTCTTAAAGTGGTCATTCCTTCAACACCTTATGATGCAAAGGGGTTATTAATTTCATCTATCCGTGATAACGACCCTGTTATCTTCCTTGAGCACATGAAATTATACCGTTCTTTCCGTCAAGAGGTACCTGAAGAGGAGTACACAATTGAACTGGGCAAGGCTGAAGTGAAGCGTGAAGGTAAAGACTTATCCATCATCACTTACGGTGCAATGGTTCATGAATCGATCAAAGCTGCTGATGAACTTGAAAAAGAGGGTTATTCAGTAGAGGTTGTAGACCTGCGTACTGTCAGCCCGCTTGATATCGACACAATCATGGCTTCTGTTGAGAAGACAAACCGTGCAATCGTCGTTCAGGAAGCACAAAAGCAAGCGGGAATCGCTGCAAATGTCGTTGCTGAAATCAATGACCGTGCAATCCTGAGCCTTGAAGCTCCTGTACTTCGAGTAGCAGCACCAGATACAGTTTACTCTTTCTCTCAAGCAGAGCCTGTATGGCTTCCTAACCATAAGGATGTTATCGAAACAGCTAAGAAAGTACTTGAATTTTAATTGATCTACATGAGAAAACAGAAGGGTTCATTCCCTTCTCTTTTCCCGTTTAAGCAGATAATTAGACAGATAAAGATATAAAAAAATTCATCTATATTATTATTCAATACAGGAGGTAGAATCCATGTCTTTCGAATTCAAATTACCGGACATTGGTGAAGGTATCCATGAAGGTGAAATCGTAAAGTGGTTTGTTAAACCTGGCGATAAAGTAGAAGAAGACGATGTACTATGTGAAGTCCAAAATGATAAAGCAGTAGTTGAAATTCCATCTCCAGTTGCTGGAACGGTTGAGGAACTTCTAGTTGATGAAGGAACTGTAGCTGTTGTTGGAGATACATTGATTAAATTCGATGCACCTGGCTATGAAGACCTTCAATTCAAAGGAAGCGACAGCGAAAGCAGTAAGAAAGAGGAAGCTAAAGCAGAAGAAAAAACGGAAGGCCAGGTTCAAGCCACAGCAGAACAAGGTCAAGATGTTGACAAAAACGCTTCTCCTGAAGCTGAAAAAGAAAAAGCTGAAGGTACGGCCGATGTTGAAGTTGATCCAAACAAACGCGTCATTGCTATGCCGTCAGTCCGTAAATATGCAAGGGAAAATGGCGTTGAAATCCGTCAAGTTTCCGGTTCCGGGAAAAACGGCCGTGTAATGAAAGAAGATATCGATTCATTCTTAAGCGGAGGCGGAGCAAAAGCTGAAGCCCCAGCGGCAGAAGAAAAAGCAGAAGAAAAAGCGCCTGCTAAAGAGGAAGCAAAAGCAGCTGCGCCTAAAGCGCCAGAAGGCGACTTCCCAGAAACACGCGAGAAGATGAGTGGAATGCGTAAAGCAATCGCAAAAGCGATGGTTAACTCTAAACACACAGCTCCTCACGTGACGTTGATGGACGAAGTAGATGTTACTAAGCTTTGGGCTCACCGTAAGAAGTTCAAAGAAGTTGCAGCTGAAAAAGGTGTTAAACTGACTTTCTTACCATACATCGTCAAAGCTCTGACAAGTGCACTGCGTGAGTTCCCTGCATTAAATACGTCAATCGATGATTCTACAAGCGAAATCGTCCAAAAACATTACTACAATATCGGTATTGCAGCTGACACAGACAAAGGTCTATTAGTACCGGTTGTGAAAAATGCAGATCGAAAATCAATGTTCTCGATTTCCAATGAAATCAATGAACTCGCTGGTAAAGCACGTGACGGTAAACTTTCAGGTGATGAAATGAAAGGTGCATCATGCACAATCACGAACATCGGTTCTGCCGGCGGTCAATGGTTCACTCCTGTCATCAACCACCCAGAGGTTGCTATTCTTGGAGTAGGCCGTATCGCTGAAAAACCTGTAGTTAAAAATGGTGAAATTGTAGCAGCACCTGTGTTAGCATTATCATTGAGCTTCGATCACCGTATGATTGATGGAGCTACTGCTCAACATGCACTTAACCATATTAAGCGTTTGTTGAACGATCCAGAATTATTATTAATGGAGGCGTAATGCGATGGTAGTAGGAGATTTCCCAATTGAAACAGATACTATAGTAGTTGGTTCAGGTCCTGGAGGATATGTTGCAGCGATCCGTGCAGCACAGCTTGGACAAAAGGTAACAATCATTGAAAAAGAAAACATGGGCGGCGTTTGCTTGAACGTTGGCTGTATCCCATCAAAAGCACTTATCACTGCAGGTCACCGTTTTCATCAAGCACAGCATTCAGATGATATGGGGATCGTTGCAGAGAACGTAAAAGTTAACTTTGATAAGGTTCAAGAATGGAAAGCTGGCGTTGTTAAAAAGCTTACCGGCGGTGTTGAAGGACTTCTAAAAGGCAACAAAGCTGAAATTGTTCGCGGAGAAGCTTACCTTGTAGACCAAAACACATTGCGTGTAATGGACGATAACTCTGCGCAAACATATAAGTTTAAAAACCTGATCCTTGCAACTGGTTCACGTCCGATTGAAATTCCTAGCTTCAAGTTCTCTAAACGCGTTCTTGATTCAACTGGTGCATTGGCACTTGAGGAAATTCCAAGCAAGCTTGTTGTAATCGGAGGAGGTTACATCGGTACTGAGCTTGGTACGGCATACGCTAACTTAGGTTCTGAAGTAACGATTCTTGAAGGTGCTGACGATATCCTAAGTGGATTCGAAAAGCAGATGACAACAGTCGTGAAAAAAGGTCTTAAGAAAAAAGGTGTTGAAGTTGTCACAAAAGCAATGGCTAAAGGCGTTGAAGAAAGTGACAGCGGAGTAGTTGTTAAGTATGAAGTAAAAGGTGAAGAGAAATCTGTCGAAGCAGATTATGTCCTGGTAACAGTTGGGCGTCGTCCTAATACGGATGAAATCGGTCTTGAAGAAGTGGGAATTGAAATGTCAGACCGCGGTGTTATCAAAATTGATAAGCAATGCCGTACGAACATTCCTAACATCTTTGCGATTGGTGATATCGTTGATGGACCACCACTTGCTCATAAAGCATCTTATGAAGGAAAAATCGCTGCTGAGGTAATCGCTGGTGAGCCGGCTGAAATTGATTACCTTGGAATTCCTGCGGTTTGCTTCACAGATCCGGAACTTGCAACAGTAGGCTATTCTGAAGCTGAAGCAAAAGAAGAAGGAATTGAAGTGGTTGCAGCTAAATTCCCATTTGCTGCAAATGGCCGTGCATTGGCTCTTAATTCTTCTGAAGGCTTCATGAAGCTTGTGACTCGTAAAGAAGACGGTCTGATAATCGGAGCTCAAATCGTCGGTTCTGGCGCATCTGACATGATCGCTGAACTTGGTCTTGCGATTGAATCCGGAATGACTGCTGAAGATGTTGCGATGACAATTCATGCTCACCCGACACTTGGAGAAATTTCAATGGAAGCAGCAGAAGTTGCGATGGGAAGCCCTATCCATATCGTGAAGTAACAATCAATAAAAAGATGACCCTGAAATATTCAGGGTCATCTTTTTTTATATTGAGAAAATAAGTTCAGGGCAAGAGAGAGATCACCATTTTTTTATAGCATTAGAAACCGATTTTACAATCGTATCCTTATGTGCTTTTCCTGTGATTTTAGTGACAACTTGATTGTTATCTACAACGACAATGGCAGGGTAGACAGGGGATTGGACTTTTGGGTTGGATTGATCTGAACTGTAATTTACTACTTCGAGGTGTTTGAGATCTTCAGGATATTTGTTCTTAAGTTCTATAATGGCATCATAATATGCAACTTCTTTAGAAATATTTCGTTCATCTGTGAAAAAAATGACTTGTCTTTCTATGAATCTATCCTCTGCCAAAACTACCTTATCTGCTGCTATATCATTGCATGAAGTGAGAAGTAACGCTGTTGATGCTAACATAATCAAGGTAAGTAAATGTTTCATACATCATCCTCTTTTCTTAGCGATGCCCATTAACTTAAGTGATTAATGCGAATAAAGACCTATTCATTGGTCACATTTTATCATATGCCAAAATGGAAAAGGGATAAGTCATTAAAATGTTACAGAAATGAAAAGACATCAATAATGAAAGTAACATTGAAAGAATATACTATGTTAATACATTCAATGGTAAACATACTCAAGATAAAAGGGTGTTTTACATGAAATTTTATGTTGCTTTTCTTATACAGATGATTTTATGGAGTATTTTTTATATTGCAGAATGGATATCTGTCAAAGATCATGTGGAATATAAATGGATCATGTTTGTATTGTTCTTCTATTTAGCTTTTATAGCAGCTAAAAAAATTGTCCAATCCAGAAAGCTCACCTTATTTATAACATCGTTCAGCTTGTCTTGTTTTTTTGCATTTAAACTAATATTTGAGAATATAATGGAAATCTTTTAATTCTTATCCAGTTACGCACAGAATATGTTAAAATATTCAAAGTGAATAATAAAGGGTGAGAATAATGAAGAAGATTATCGCAGCAGGATTGACATTGTTTCTATTGACTGCTTGTTCAAATGAACCTGCCAATGTTTCAAAAGAACCTGCACCGGCTAAAGATTCAGAAGACAAAACAGTGAACATTGAAGAAACAGGTGGTACTGAAACAGAAGATAATCAAGAAGACGCAGCCGTTTCTGAAGAGGCTGAAGAAGTGGTTCAGGAGCCGCAATACAAAATAAATGAAAACAATTGGAGCATTGAACCGATTGCTGATCAAAATGCCAAAGTCGTCCTGTTGACGATCGATGATGCTCCTGATAAACACGCGCTGAAAATGGCTGAAGATTTGAAAGCATTAGATGCCCCTGCAATCTTCTTTGTGAATGGGCATTTTCTTGATACTCCAGAAGAAAAAGAGATCTTGAAAAAAATCCATGACATGGGATTTGTGATAGGCAACCATACGTACAGTCATAGTGCACTGCCGGACCTCTCACCTGAAAAACAAAAAGAAGAGATTATTTCATTGAGTGACCTGGTTGAATCGATTACCGGAGAACGCCCTAAGTTCTTTAGAGCTCCTTTTGGGCAGAATACAGATTACAGCAGACAGATTGCCGCAGAAGAAAAAATGGCCCTTATGAATTGGACATACGGATACGATTGGGAGAAACAGTACCAAACAAAGGAAGCAATCACCGATATCATGATTAACAATCCATACCTAAATAACGGTGCAAACCTCCTCATGCACGACCGCACATGGACCAGCGAAGGCTTGACCGACATCGTAATAGGACTCAGGGAAAAAGGCTACGAAACCCTCGACCCAAATAAAATACAAACACCGTAATTGTAAAAACCTGAATGTATATCGTTCAGGTTTTTTTGTTTGCTCTTTTAAATCTAAATATTGTGATTAGTAGTAGCAATTTTTAAACCTAGAGTGGATTGGAGCTGCAGGCACTTGACTCCTGCGGGATTTGAGGGAAAGTCGAGACCCCGCAGACGGAACGTCGAGGAGGCTCGACTTCCTCCCCGCGGAAAGCAAGTGCCTGCAGCGGAAAGGAACGGTCTATGTTTAAAAGGTAAATGGTGCATTTTGAAAAAACTAACTGATAAAAAGTAATAATATCCGTTATGAGAGGATCAACAAGAGCATATCATTCAATAATATGACTAATTAAAAGAAAAATATTTTAAATATGTTATACAATTTAAGGTTGATTTTTTAAATGTGTTATATTATTATAGAGTCAGTTAAGATAAAACGCTTACAAAACATCATTAAAGGAGAGGAAAAAAGATGGGAACAATTGTTTGTCAATCATGCCTTAACACAATTGAACATTACGAAGATGAGAAGGTTTCTGTTTTATTCTCTAATTGCTGCGAATGTAATGATGATGTAGAAATAGACGATTAATCTTTACAGGGTTTGCGGAGGCAGTTCAGACTTAAAGGGGTAAACATATAGTGAAAGGTGAAGAAGATCAATCTTCTTCACCTTTTTATTTTGTTTCAAACCAATTGAAAAGACCCCATCTTGATTGATGGGGTCCGGGAAGGGGATGGATTATCTGATCGCACGATGTTCCTTTATTACTCTTAAGTGTCTAAGATCATAATCCTCTGGCCCCTGAACGGGCAAGCCTGCTTCGATATTGGTCTTGATGTAATGGATGTTTTCTTTTGTAATGATCTCTCCAGGTATGAAAATAGGAATGCCTGGAGGATAAACCATGATGAACTCTGCGATCGTTCGTCCGGCAGAATCATCAATCGGGATGACCTCTGTTTCTGCATAGAAGGCATCGCGTGGAGTAATTGCCAGAACAGGGATATCAGGCAGCATAACGGTTACCGGAGTGATATCTCCGTGCTTTTTTAATTGATTCGCCAGTTCCCGTAAGGCGCTGACTAATTGATTGCCTTCCATGTCAGTATCCCCAGGAGTAATGATGCAGAGGATGTTATAAAGGTCGGACATTTCGACTTCTATGTTATAAGCTTCCCTCAGCCATTTTTCAGCGTCAAACCCACTGATACCCAGTTCTTTTACCGATACGATCAATTTTGTAGGGTCATAATCATGTGTAGCCTTAGTGCCGAGAATCTCTTTACCTACACAATAAAGGCCGTCGATCGTATTGATTTCATCCCTGATTCTTTCGGCCAGATTTATGGTCGAACTGATCAGCTCATGTCCTTCGGTCGCCAGGCGCTTTCTTGCTACATCCAATGAAGCCAGCAGCAGGTATGAAGTGGATGTTGTCGTCAGCATGCTTAAGATGGTTTGGACCCTTTTAGGGGAAACAAGACCCTCTTTCATGTTCAGGACGGAGCTTTGTGTCATCGATCCCCCAAGCTTGTGTACGCTTGTAGCGGCAAGGTCTGCACCCGCCTGCATGGCAGAGAGGGGTAAATCATCGTGAAAATGGATGTGGACCCCATGGGCTTCATCCACCAGGACGGGAACATCGTATGAATGAGCGATTTCAACGATTTTCTTTAAATCGGCAGAAATACCAAAATATGTTGGATTGATGACAAGAACGCCCTTGGCATCAGGGTGCTGCTCCAATGCCTTAGCAACTGCATCTGTAGTAATTCCATGGGAAATCCCCAAATCTTCGTCAATGTCTGGATGAATGAAGATCGGAGTTGCTCCTGAGAAAACAATTGCGGACATGACAGACTTGTGCACGTTTCTTGGAACGATGATTTTATCTCCAGGTCCGCATACGCTCATGACCATGGTCATGATGGCCCCGCTTGTTCCTTGTACCGAGAAGAATGTATGGTCAGCACCAAAAGCTTCTGCAGCAAGGTCCTGTGCTTTTTTGATCATTCCCTTTGGCTGATGCAAATCATCAAGGGGACCGATGTTAATCAAATCGATACTCAAGGCATTTTCCCCGATGAATTCTTTGAATTCGGGATCCATTCCAGCGCCTTTCTTATGCCCGGGGATGTGAAACTGTACTGGATTCTTTTTGCTATGTTCAATTAAGCCGGTAAATAACGGCGTTTCATATTGAGACAATTCATTCAACACCTCTTTGATATGTTTGTGTATATTTACAATGATCAACTGATATCGGAAAAAAGCTATGATAGTCTTTTTCAAACAAAAGAATTATAGCATTTAGGTTTTTCTTTGCATAGTGGTATTTGCCCATACTTTATTCATTTTAAGCATCTTGAAGGAAATTATTTGTTTTATAAAGAATACGTGTAGTGTAGGAGGGATAAAAGTGAATTGGACGACTCGAGTAACTGAATTATTAAACATTAAATATCCCATCATTCAGGGAGGGCTTGCTCACCTGGCATATGCAGAACTTGCAGCTGCAGTATCGAATGCCGGGGGACTTGGGCAAATAACTGCAATGTCCCTTGATCATCCTGATGAGTTGAGGGAAGAGATCAGGAAAGTGAAGAAGTTGACTGATAAGCCTTTTGGTGTCAATTTTGCCATTGGGCAGCATGGACGGCCATTCGAGAAATTCGTTGAGGCAGCCATTGAAGAGGATGTTCCCGTTGTCTCAATAACTGGAGGGAACCCTGCGCCGTTATTTAAGCAATTGGAGGGGACGGGAATCATCAAGCTGGTACTGGTTGCTTCTAAAAGGCAGGCGATAAAAGCTGAACAGCTTGGTGCGGATGCTGTCATGGCGGTCGGCCATGAGGGTGGTGGCCATTTAGGCAAAGACGATATAGGAACGTTTGTCTTGATTCCTGGAGTAGTTGACGCAGTATCGATACCAGTCATTGCCTCGGGAGGTATAGGTGATGGAAGAGGATTGATGGCGGCACTGTGTTTCGGGGCTGAGGGAATAGAAATGGGCACAAGGTTTATTGCGACCAGGGAGTGTGTGCACGCATCTGAAGATTATAAAAGAGCCTTGTTAGAGGGGAGCGAGAATGATACAGTAGTGATTAAACGTCCTCTCGGTGCACCGGCACGAGCCATTTCGAATTCCTGGACCGACAAAATCCTGCAGGAAGAACAAACCGGATCAGGATATGAAGGGTTAAAGACGCTGATCAGCGGGGAAGCTAATAAGCGTTATATATATAACGGAGCCAGTGAAGAGGGGTTTGGATGGGCCGGTCAGGTCATGGGGTTGATAACGGATATCCCGACCGTTGATTGCCTGATTCAGAGAATGGTCAGCGAGGCAGAAAGAATCCGCAGTAGATGGAATTAATCAAGGAGTTGTTGTACAAATGGAATATCAATATCCTTTATCCATAGATTGGTCAACCGAAGAAGTTATCGATGTCATTTCGTTCTTTGAAGCGGTTGAAAAAGCGTATGAAAAAGGAATTAAAAAAGAGGACCTGATGGTTCGTTACCGAAAATTCAAGGAAATTGTCCCGAGTAAATCGGAGGAGAAAAAGGTCTGCGGTGAATTTGAAGAATCGAGTGGATACTCCTCTTACCATGTAGTGAAAAAAATGAAAGAAGCCGGTGAAGCCGACTTGATCTCCATGAAGTAAAACGACAGCCTGCAGGCTGTCGTTTTTTTAACATACAAAGTGGGTTTAGTTCATTTTATAAAGGGGTAAAAGTGTTTCAAAGACACTATCAATTTTATGGATCAGCTCATCACCGCTTAGTTCAGTCACTGTTTCCCGATCCAAGTGAAGACCGCACAGCAGTTCAGCTTTCTTTACTTTTTGTACTCTTTCACATAATGAGATGAATTCGTCCCGGGACATGGAAGAAAAAGGTACAGCTTCAGGCTTTGTATGATCACCAGACCATACATAGCCTGGAGGAATAATCGTTCTTATCTTATCAGCATTTTCTTCAGCTTTTTTACCGAATTCTGCTTTGTGTGGAGCTTCATAAATCATTGCGAACCAGATGAATAAATGGGTTTCCCATAAACCTATTTGAAAGTGAGGGTGTTTTTTATAGCCGCGTTTATTATCGGCAAAGGCCACCCAGGTATCATCTGGCGGGTTAACTGACCGGCGTGCGTGCTTAGCCACATGATAGAACATCTCATTTCCGGTTAACGTGCTGAGGACAGGTGAGAAGTACTCACCCAAATATTCAAGTTTGGGACGTACTTGCTCTTGAATGGCTTCCATTCTATTTTCTAATCCATTAATTGTGAACACATCAAAATCTTTGTTGCTGAATCCGTTGAACTTCATTATGCAGCCTCCTTATCTAATGGTCATATTTTAACACATGGATATAGGTTAAATGTAGTAATGAGCTTGTTCATTGGGTGTCTGCACATTTTAGTTACAAGATGAGATGAAATTTCATAATATGTATTAAATATTATCAGAACAATCAGATAAATCGAAAAACACGGAAGGGGTGCATGGCCTTGAAACAAGTAATGAACACGTCAAAAAAACGTGATGTTCAACAACAGCGTTTAAATGTATTAAGACTCGAAATGGATTATGAGCTAGCTGTATTGTTCGAAGCTATTCAAACAAAAAACAAAGAAAACCAGACAAAGTCTAAAGAAAAGCTGATGAATATTAGGGAAGAATTAATGAAAATGAAAGCTTTATAACGTTTTGCCTTAGAGAGGGTATAAAGATGAGTGTATTAAAATTTCAAAATTGAAGGCGAACTCCTATTTACATAAGTAGAGTTCGCTTTTTTTGTCAGCTTTTAAAAGGTGCGATAAGAGTGAATAACTTGAATCCTCCCTTTTTTTCCATTAAGCTAAAGAGCTATAGGAACATCAGTGATTCGTAATGAAAAAACGGTTTAAGGGTAAAAATAAGTCGATAAAATAAGTACTGTCAGAATGTTTTCACTTAGTATTGGAGGTCAATAGTGTGACAAATTGGAAAGAAGTAGACCAGAATGTTAGAGCTTGGATCATGGAAGCAGGGAAGACGATCCGAGAGTCTTTTAAGTCTGAATTGAATATTAAAACAAAATCCAACCGCAATGATTTGGTAACGGACATGGATGAGGCGACTGAGCGCTATTTCATAGAAAAAATCCGGGGTACATATCAAGACCACAAAATACTCGGTGAAGAAGGATTTGGAGACGAACTGAAGGATTTATCAGGGGTGACATGGATTATCGACCCGATAGACGGGACGATGAATTTTGTCCATCAACAAAGGAACTTTGCTATCTCAATAGGTGTTTATGAAAATCAGGCGGGGATGCTTGGGTATATCTATGATGTCGTTCATGATGAGCTGTATCATGCAGAGCGCGGCAGTGGAGCTTATATGAACGATGTGAAGCTTCCGTCGCTTAGCGAGGTACCAGTCGAAGATTCTGTCATTGCCTTAAATGCTCAGTGGATGACAACTAATAAACGCATCGATCCAACAGTGTTAGCTCCTTTGGTTCAAAAGGTAAGAGGCACCCGGTCATACGGATCAGCCGCGATTGAAATGGCATATATCGCTTCCGGAAGGTTGGATGCATACATCAGTATGCGGTTAGCACCTTGGGATTTTGCGGCCGGCAAGATCCTGATTGAAGAAGTGGGCGGGGTTGTAACGGATTTAGAAGGGGAAGATTTGAACCCGCTGAAAAAGAGTTCTTTATTTGTAGGTAAACCCGGCCTGCACGGCAAGATCCTGAACGAATATCTTAAGAGCTGATTCCGTTGGATGAATAGCAGAAATCAAAAAAGCTGAATGAACTTATCATTCAGCTTTTTTTGCTTAATATTTATAGCCTGCCTTCTTCACGGTATCTCTTTTTCGTAGTGAATCCGAACCCCATGATAATGGTGAGTGCGACTAAGCTGCCCGCTGCTAGCAGAGGGCTTGCCAGACTTATTGAGATGGCGATGCCCATCAGTGATACGGCAGCCAAAAGAGAATACAGTACGAAAATCCATTTGATATTACCCATCTTAACACCTCCGGTAATATGTATTTCATCAATCGTTATACCAAAACTAATTAGCTGATGAAACTGCTTACTTAAATTCTACCAGAGGCTTAAAAATGTGCAATGGCAAAATTTAATGAGCTGTACCGTGCTGAATGGAAAAGTGCTGTGTTTATAGTGGGAGTGTCCATGCAATATTTATTAGGGATTTCAGCCGCGCTGTGCTATAATGGTCTAGTTGAACAGAAATATCCTTATCTTTAGCCTTCTAGGAAAGAAATCCAATATATTCAGGAGTGGAAATATGAACTTAAGAAATGATCTTAGAAATATTGCTATCATCGCTCACGTTGACCACGGAAAAACAACTTTAGTGGACGAGCTATTAAAGCAATCTGGAATCTTCCGTGAAAATGAGCAGGTTTCAGAACGTGCAATGGATTCAAATGATTTGGAAAGAGAACGCGGTATTACGATCTTAGCGAAAAATACTGCTATTCAATATAAAGATTCACGCATCAACATTCTTGACACACCAGGACACGCAGACTTCGGAGGCGAAGTAGAACGTATCATGAAGATGGTAGATGGTGTTTTACTTGTTGTGGACGCATATGAAGGGTGTATGCCTCAGACTCGTTTTGTTCTTAAAAAAGCGCTTGAACAAAATCTTACACCAATCGTTGTTGTCAATAAAATTGACAAGCCATCAGCACGTCCAGAAGAAGTCATCGATGAAGTATTAGAGTTATTCATTGAATTGGATGCGAATGATGAACAGCTCGAATTCCCGGTTGTATATGCTTCTGCTATCAATGGTACAGCAAGCGTTGACCCGGATCCGGAAAAACAAGACGAAAACATGCAGTGTTTATATGACTCAATCATCGAGCACATCCCTGCACCAGTCGATAATTCCGAAGAACCGCTTCAATTCCAGGTAGCACTTCTTGACTATAATGATTATGTCGGCCGTATTGGGATCGGCCGTGTGTTCAGAGGGACGATGAAGGTTGGTCAACAGGTAGCCCTGATGAAGCTTGACGGCTCTGTGAAGCAGTTCCGTGTTACGAAAATCTTCGGTTTCTTTGGATTAAAGCGTGAAGAAATCCAAGAAGCAAAAGCCGGTGATTTGATCGCAGTTTCCGGAATGGAAGATATTAACGTTGGTGAGACGGTTTGTCCGGTTGAACATCAAGATCAACTACCGGTCCTTCGTATTGACGAGCCAACACTCCAAATGACATTCCTAGTAAACAACAGCCCGTTTGCAGGAAGAGAAGGTAAATATGTTACTTCAAGAAAAATTGAAGAGAGGCTTCTTGCTCAGCTTCAAACTGATGTAAGCTTACGCGTTGAGCCGACAGATTCACCTGATGCGTGGACGGTTTCAGGCCGTGGAGAGCTCCATCTTTCCATCCTGATTGAAAACATGCGTCGTGAAGGATACGAGTTACAAGTATCTAAGCCACAAGTAATCATCAAGGAAGTTGATGGTGTTCAGTGTGAGCCTGTAGAGCGTGTTCAAATCGATATTCCGGAAGAATATATGGGCGGTGTCATTGAATCACTTGGTCAGCGTAAAGGTGAAATGCTTGATATGGTGAACAATGGTAATGGTCAAGTCCGTTTAATCTTCATGGTCCCTGCTCGTGGATTAATCGGTTATTCAACAGAGTTTATGACCCTTACACGTGGATATGGTATCATCAACCACACATTTGACAGCTATCAGCCGCTTCAAAAAGGCCGTGTCGGCGGACGTCGTCAAGGAGTATTGGTTTCAATGGAAACAGGAAAAGCATCACAATACGGAATCATGCAAGTGGAAGACCGCGGAATCATCTTTGTTGAAGCAGGTACTGAAATTTATGGCGGTATGATCGTTGGTGAGCATACAAGAGAAAATGATATTACCGTTAATATCACGAAGGTTAAACAAGCGACAAACGTTCGTTCTGCAAACAAGGATCAAACCGTTACGATTAAGAAGGCAAGGATCATGACGCTTGAAGAATCGCTTGAATATCTGAACGATGACGAGTATTGTGAAGTAACACCTGAATCAATCCGTCTCCGTAAAAAAATTCTTGATAAGAATGAACGTGAAAGAGCGGAAAAAAAGAGCAAAGTGTCTCAATAAACTAAGTGAAGGGGGAGCTGGAGATGGATGTAACAGAACGTTTATCCTTTTTCGCATCCCTTTACCGTGTCGATCAAAATGCGGAATTGGGAATGTGGCTTCTTTACTTAACCATTGTAGGACTCTCGATTTTAGTTTATAAACTTGGTTTTGCCAAAAAGCTGCCGCTGGGTAAATCGATTGTGATTTATTTATTCTTAATCGTCGGATGTACGGTTCTGACGTTTTTAGGGATCTTTTTACCGGTTGCCGAGGGTCTTGTGGTAGCGGCTCTTATATTGATCATTTATAAGGTCCGCCTGAACAATGAAAAGAAAAAAGGAAATGTATAATAAAAAGCTGCGGTCTTTTGATGACCGCAGCTTTTTCATTATGAAGATTTTCTTTTTGATCTCTGTACTGCACCATAAAAAAGCGGCAGTGAAACTGCGTATACGAGATGACCAATGAACCATAGTGAAATCCCTGAAGGGTCATTCGCCTCCGGGACATCCTTGATGGCAAGGGTTGAAAGTGGAAAATACAAAAGGAACGCGGGCAAGGTCAGGGCAAATGCCAAAACCCATACCTCCTTGCCGGAAAGGTGGATTTGATCAATCAGGAAGACAAATACAAACCCGATCAAACAGGAAATGATTAAGTGGAACATGAATTCAGCCCATTCATTCCATTGGATGTCCCCTATATAAGGGATGAAATCAACATTCAGAAGAAGTACGTATACTTTTATACCAGTCAGGGACTGCAGGAGCTTAAGGAATACCCCCAGAACGATTCCGGAAGCTATCCCGATCCCTACCCCCTCGATGGAATGTTTAGAAGTCATCTTCTACTTTTGGTGAACGATATAAATTGAAATTGCCGGTTGCGGCCCGTTCTTCCGTTTTTTTCGTGATTCTTTTGTGACAGGAGTCACACATGTAAGTGTGTATTGGCCTGTTTCGCAGCCTTTTCGCTTCCAAAGAATAATCGTCAATATTTTCTATAACTTCACATAAAGCACATTTTACACGCATTTGAACACCCCATTGCTTTTTCTCTCATAAGATATCTTTCTTCAGTATATCATGTAGTATGGGCTAATGCCTTCATTTACTTTACGCTTTTGTTTGTTTAATACTTCATTAATTGATGTATAATGATATCGAAAGAAAAAAGAAGGACAATTAAAATGACTTCACGAATTGTCATATATATAGGCATACTAAGAGAAGCATGTCTATATTCTCGTGAAGGTGCAGTGAAGGACATGGAGGAGGGAATGTATGGCTAACCAAGTTGAACCTGGCTTAATTCCGGTACTATTCGAAGAACTTCAATCTGAGCGCTTTGTGACACTGTCCACTGTGGACCATGAAAGTGGCGGGCCAAATGTCAATGCCGTTTCATGGATTTTTGCCAAAGATGAAGAGACGGTGCTTTTCACTGTGAATCAAAAATCTAAGATCGTTGAAAATATTAAGAAAAACGCCCTTGCAGTCATTAATCTGATTGCGAATGAGTCCACGTATTCCATCAGCGGAAAGGCCGAAGTCGAACAGGAACACCTTGAAGGGGTTCCTCTGAAACTTACTCTCATCAAGTTGGAGATCAATGAAGTGAGAGATGTGATGTTTTACGGCTCTAAGATCTCAACTGAGCCTACCTATGTAAAAACATATGATAAAGCGGCTGCTGATCGATTGGACCGCCAAGTAATTGAAGCCATGAAAAAAGTCTGAATCCAGCTTTTTCATGGCTTTTTACGTGGTTTATTTATTCAATATGATGCTCGCTTTGCTCTTCTTGTTCTTTATTTAATTGATTTTCTTTAGATTGATTCATTTTTTTCTTTGGTTCCTTCGGTGCGTTCTCAGGATCGGTCTGCTTCAGTGAACGCGGGATTTCAGGCATGAGCCTTCCGGAAATATCAGATAGTTCGTTCATGATACCTTGAACAGGTTCCCCGCGCTGAATATCTTTACTGATTTCTTTCAGCCGGGCAGTGACGTCAGGATCAGCAACTACGATTGCCTGGGCACCATATGGATCATCTTTTAAAGCTTCAGCTACAGAATATTTAATGGATCCGACTTGAGAACGTTCGACATCGGAATCAATATCGATACCTACGAACGCATATTTACCTATGACGACTGCAGTCGCGTCTTTTACATCCGGAACACTGGTAGTCAAGTTAACGAGATGTTTTGATATTTGCTGACCGGATTTTCTTTCAACATGCTGGATATTGCTGTCCTGAACCGTGATTGGTTTATTCTTGTCGGATTGTGGATTCTTTTCGTATCCTACCTCATTATTATTGGCGCATGCCGATAGGAATAGGACAATCCCAATCAGAGAGATGATTTTATTCATGTCAGTACCTCCCGAATTAATTTCAATATCTTTTCTTATTGTGTAATTTTCTTCTATCTTTATACGTTTATTCATATATTTTAAGAAACGGGCCGTCCTATTTGAGTAGCTGGGAATAACCGGATGAACTTTGGCTACATACAATAGTAATAAGAAATGAGGAGCAGGAGGCATCGATTTGAAAAAAATTTATGTATTAGATACCAATGTCTTATTACAAGATCCACAAGCCATCTTTTCGTTTCAGGACAATGAGGTGGTTATACCAGCAGTCGTATTAGAAGAAGTGGACTCGAAGAAGCGTTACATGGATGAAATCGGACGAAACGCAAGACATGTATCAAAACTGATCGATAATTTAAGGCAAGAAGGAAAGCTCCATGAAAAGATCCCTTTGTACACAGGAGGATCGCTTAGAATTGAATTGAATCACCGTTCCTTTCACGAACTTCAAGAAATATTCGTAGAGAAAACAAATGATAACCGGATTCTGGCTGTCGCGAAAAACCTTTCTTTGGAAGAAGAAGCAAAAGAGGACGGGAAATCAGTCATATTGGTGAGTAAGGACACGCTTGTAAGGGTGAAGGCAGATGCACTGGGTTTGCAGGCTGAAGACTTTTTAAGTGACCGGGTAGTTGAGGTCAATGACATATATAGCGGTTTCAATGAGTTGTATATTGATAAGGAATTGGTGAACAAATTTTATGAAAAAGGGGAATTGACCCTTAAAGATATAACGCATCAGCGCTTTTATTCGCATGAATTCATCATCATGAAAGATGCACTGGGGAGCTCGGCTTCTGCCCTCGGTATGGTTGATGGCTCTGGAACGAAAGTGAAAAAGTTAGTATATGATCATGACCACATGTGGGGGATAAAGGCAAGGAATGTCCAGCAGACAATGGCGACTGAGCTTCTGCTTCGAGACGATATTTCACTCGTGACGATGATTGGTAAAGCAGGGACAGGTAAGACGCTGTTGGCGCTCGCAGCCGGTCTGCTGCAAACAGAGGATTTTCACAAATTCAACAAGCTCCTGGTGGCTCGTCCGATCGTACCCGTGGGAAAAGATATAGGTTATCTCCCGGGTGAGAAACAAGAAAAGCTCAGACCGTGGATGCAGCCGATTTACGATAACCTTGAATATTTGTTCAATGTGAAAAAACCTGGGGAACTGGATGACATATTAGCAGGCATGGCATCCATTGAAGTAGAAGCCCTTACCTATATAAGAGGCAGAAGCATACCTGATCAGTTCATCATCATTGATGAAGCACAGAACCTTACGAAGCACGAAGTAAAAACCATACTGACCAGGGTTGGGGAAAGAAGTAAGATTGTCTTGATGGGGGATCCCGCCCAAATCGACCACCCTTACCTTGATGAATACAATAACGGGTTAACGTATGTGGTTGAAAAATTCAAAGATCAGTCGATTGCCGGCCATGTCAAATTGATGAAAGGTGAGCGTTCAGGACTTGCCCAGCTCGCAGCAGATCTTTTATAAAAAAATGTGTAAGTATCATGAAAACAAATACATTTATACCATATGAAAAAGCCGGTGAAGGGGTTCCTTCACCGGCTTTTTTTCATATATGTAGGCAAATGATTCGGAAGTTGATCACTCAAGACGAAAAGCTTTTACATCCGTTATCGGATTTTCCCGGTTGGATCCGTCTTTAAAGAGAATATGGATCGGACCATCTTCCTTCAACGGTTTCCCATTCTTAGAAAAACCCATCAGCAGGTCATCTGCTTCATCGATACCGAAGCTGTAATCACCGGCAGCTGTTTCTAAGATGATTTTCGAAGCATCTTCAAGCGGTTCCGCGTTCTTTAGAAATGGAGTAAGAGGCATGGCAAATGTGCCTGTGAGGACTTTTTCCTTTTCATACTTCTTTTCTGTTTTTAACGTCGGAGGATAAGTGGCACCCTCCTGGATTTCACGGGACCAATGCTTTGACACAGCTTTTGTATATTCTTCAAGTTCGTCTTTCATGATGCTTCCTTCTTCGAAAAATGTGTTTAAATCAATCTTTCTGTCATCAAAAATCCATACACCGGAATCCAATGTGATGACAAACTTTACTTTACCTTTGATCGGTACGATGCTTTCCACTGCAGATTCCTCCCTTTCAATAGTACTAGTATATCGGTTATTAGAGTGTTTGTCACATGATTTCATGTAAGCATTTTCACTGTTTCATTTACTGGAATTAGGGAAACGTATAAAGAAAATGGAGGAGGCTGAGGTATAAATGTCAGACCAAAACCTATTGGGAGAATTAGTAGAGATCGCGAGGTCCTTTGCATCATATGGAAAGGTAGCAGATTATATTCCCGCATTGAGTGACCAAAATCCTGAAGATTTAGCGATTTGTATCTATTCCATCGAAAATGAGTCCTTCTATGCAGGGGATCATTTGAAAAAATTCACGCTTCAAAGTATCTCGAAGGTAATTACACTTGCGCTGGTGTTAATGGATAATGGAGAAGAGGAAGTGTTTTCCAAAGTCGGGATGGAGCCGACAGGGGACCCCTTTAATTCAATTGCCAAGCTCGAAACGAATAGACCTTCCAAGCCGCTTAACCCAATGATTAATGCAGGTGCTTTAGCAGTCACGAATATGATTAAAGGAGACACGGTTTTCGAAAAATGGGAAAGGTTAATAGAGTTCGTTTGTCATTTGACAGGACAGCAAGTTACATATAATGAAGATGTGGCTTATTCAGAATTACAGACAGCCAATTTAAACCGTTCGTTATGCTATTTTATGAAACAGCATGGTGTCATTACGGGGAATGTAGAAGACTTATTAGTTCTGTATACCAAACAATGTGCTGTGGAAATGAACTGCATGGACCTTGCGAAAATAGGTGCTGTCTTTGCTAATGACGGTCTGGATCCCGAGAGTGGAAAACAACTTATCACAAGGGATGTTGCAAGGATTTGTAAAACCTTTATGGTGACGTGCGGAATGTACAATAGTTCAGGGGAATTTGCCATTAAGGTGGGAATCCCTGCAAAGAGCGGAGTGTCCGGCGGGATAATGGGAAGTGTGCCTGGCCGGTGCGGCATAGGAATATTCGGTCCCGCTCTGGATGAGGTGGGAAACAGCATTGCCGGAGTGAAACTTCTTGAAGGTCTCAGTGCTAAGTATTCATGGAGTATTTTCTAATAAAAAGATCATTGTTCATCATCGACTGATAACTGTCTATTTCACAAATTCAATCCTTATAAATACGCTAATTGTTCTTGCAATTTATGCAATTTAACGATAAAATTTTAAGACAGGAATGCTATTTGTTCGGAATGGGGGGATCACTGTGGCGTCAGAAATGACAGTTAATCATCGAGAGAAAGCCTATGAATTATTAAAGGCTGATGCAGAAAAGATTTTACAGCTAATCAAAGTACAAATGGATAATTTAACGATGCCCCAATGTCCTCTTTATGAGGAAGTATTGGATACCCAAATGTTCGGATTATCCCGTGAAATAGAATTTGCAGTCCGATTAGGGCTCGTGGACGATGGAGATGGCAAGGAATTGATTGATTCTTTAGAAAGACAACTTTCTGCCCTTCATGATGCGTCTACAAAAAAGTAAAATAGTCATGACAACTCAAACAATACTGCACTCTGTTGTTTGAGTTTTTTTGTAGAGGTACATAAAACATAACGGTGCCAAAAAAGAAATGATATAAGAAAAAGGGTTGAATCGTCATGATTAAAAAAATACTGAAGTCCTACGACTATTCTTTGATAGCTGTTTATGTATTCCTATGTTTTTTTGGACTGGTGATGGTCTATAGTGCAAGCATGGTAATGGCTGTTGAACGTTTTGATCTGGAAAGTGACTTTTTTTATAAGAAGCAGCTGATTAACGTCATCATTGGATTCATTGCGTTTACGATTGCAGCATGGTTTCCTTATAAAGCCTTTCAAATAGGTAAAATCATCAAAAGTCTCATGTTCTTGATTATTGCAATGCTTATTTCAGTACATATTATTGGCAGTGAAGTGAATAATGCCAAAAGCTGGGTTGACCTTGGCTTCATGAGGATTCAGCCTTCTGAGTTTGCCAAGCTTGCAGTCGTCATTTATTTGGGATCGGTTTATTCGAAGAAACAGGCATATATCGATGACTTGAATCGCGGGCTTGCACCACCACTGATTTTTCTAGGGTTCATCTGCTTCATCGTTTTCCTGGAACCGGATTTTGGGACAGCGGCTATCATCTTTGCGATCGGTGCGATCGTCATCATGTGCTCCGGGATAAATTTCCGTACCATCTTTAAGCTTGCTGGAATCGGTACGGGGTTACTTGTCATCGTCTCTCCGTTCATTTATTTGGCGAGGGGTTTCATCTTTACCGAAGAAAGAATGAGCAGGATTGAAGCCTACCTGTCTCCGTTTCAGGATGCCCAGGGTGAAGGATATCAACTTGTTAACTCCTATCTTGCCATAGGTTCCGGTGGTGTCCAGGGGCTTGGACTTGGACAGAGTATTCAGAAGCTCGGTTACATTCCTGAACCTCAGACAGACTTCATCATGGCCATCATAGCAGAAGAATTGGGTGTATTCGGTGTCAGCTTTGTCATTCTCGGATTATCCTACATTGTATTAAGAGGGATTTATATCGGCGTTAAATGCCAGGACCCATTCGGGACGATGCTTGCCATCGGAATTTCAAGTATGATTGGTATTCAGGCATTCATCAATCTCGGTGGTGTATCCGGACTCATACCTATTACCGGGGTTCCGCTCCCTTTCATCAGTTATGGAGGATCGTCTTTGTTGGTACTTTCATTGTCATTGGGAGTACTTGTAAATGTCTCCATGTTTGTGAAATATGAAGAAAAATACAAGACAAAGAAGGAAAATGGCGAACCTTTGGAGAATATGTCTACAAACAGAAAAATATATGGTGTAAAAATGTAGGTCTCTAATAGAGGATGAAACACTCTATGTCTAGGGTCTGCCCCCTAAGATACGCTAGTATCCATCTTTCGGGTCAGCCCTTTTTTAATAGACTAGTAATGAAAGATTTTCAATCATGAACTAACTTAAAGGAGAGATTGTATTGAAGAAAATTCAAAAGGTATTAGTCGCAAACCGCGGAGAGATTGCCATCCGCGTATTCCGTGCATGTACGGAGTTGAATATCAGAACGGTTGCTGTCTACAGTAAAGAAGATTCCGGTTCTTATCATCGATATAAAGCAGATGAAGCATATCTGGTCGGTGAGGACAAGAAACCTATAGATGCTTACCTTGATATCGAAGGGATTATTAAAATAGCCAAGAAATCCGATGTTGATGCAATCCACCCTGGATATGGGTTCCTATCTGAGAATATTCATTTCGCCAGAAGATGCGAAGAAGAGGGGATCACCTTCGTTGGTCCGCATTCAACTCATTTAGATATGTTTGGAGATAAGGTGAAAGCGCGTAAACAAGCACAGCTTGCGGATATCCCTGTCATTCCTGGTAGCGACGGTCCTGTCTCAAGCCTCGAGGAAGTGATCAGCTTTGGAAAGGAAGCGGGGTTCCCGATCATCATTAAAGCTTCCCTTGGTGGCGGTGGCCGTGGAATGCGTATCGTCAGAAACCTTGAAAGTCTTAAGGAAGCATACGAACGTGCAAAATCAGAAGCGAAGGCGGCTTTTGGGAACGACGAGATCTATGTTGAGAAATTTGTGGAAAATCCGAAGCACATAGAGGTGCAGATCCTTGGGGATGCCGAAGGGAATATTGTGCATCTTTACGAACGTGACTGCTCCATTCAGAGACGTCACCAGAAGGTAGTCGAAATCGCTCCATCCGTATCCCTCCCGGATAAACTGAGAGAGGATATTTGTGAAGCGGCGGTACGCCTGATGGACAATGTGAAATATGTGAATGCCGGTACGGTTGAGTTCCTTGTGGCGAACAACGAATTCTTTTTCATAGAAGTCAATCCCCGTGTACAAGTTGAGCACACGATCACCGAGATGGTAACAGGTGTGGATATTGTTCAGTCTCAGCTGCTGATTGCTGAAGGACATACGTTACACAGCAGTAAAGTAGGAATTCCCCTGCAGGAAGATGTTCAATTGCACGGATTTGCGATCCAGTCAAGGGTAACGACAGAGGACCCACTCAATAACTTCATGCCCGATACAGGGAAGATCATGGCATACCGTTCCGGAGGAGGTTTCGGTGTCCGTCTTGACGCTGGAAATGGATATCAGGGAGCGATTGTTACACCGTATTATGATTCCCTGCTGGTGAAGCTTTCTACGTGGGCCCTGACATTTGAACAAGCCGCATCCAAAATGGTCAGAAATCTTCAAGAATTTAGAATTCGCGGTATCAAGACCAATATTCCATTCTTGGAAAACGTCGTGAAGCATGAAAAATTCATTACTGGGGAGTATGATACTTCATTCATCGATACAACCCCTGAATTATTCATTTTTCCTAAACGAAAAGACCGCGGTACAAAAATGCTCTCGTATATCGGAAATGTGACGGTAAATGGTTTTCCGGGAGTTGAAAAGAAGAAAAAACCGGTATTTTCAAAACCTAGGACTCCATTAATAGACTTAACCGAACCAGTGAAACCGGGGACGAAACAAATCCTTGATCAGCATGGTGCCGAAGGTCTGGTGAACTGGGTCAGGGATCAAAAGTCCGTCCTATTGACTGATACCACATTCCGGGATGCTCATCAGTCTTTGCTCGCTACCCGTGTAAGGACGAATGATTTAAAGCAAATTGCAGAGCCGACATCGAAGCTTCTACCGGATATGTTTTCCCTTGAAATGTGGGGAGGAGCTACATTTGATGTCGCCTACCGCTTCTTGAAAGAAGACCCTTGGAACCGTTTGTTGACGTTAAGGGAACGAATCCCGAATGTGTTATTCCAAATGCTTTTAAGGGCATCCAATGCAGTAGGATACAAGAATTACCCTGATAATGTCATCAAAGAGTTTGTTGAGAAATCTGCATTCGCCGGAATAGATGTTTTCAGGATATTCGACAGCCTGAACTGGGTCAAAGG
Source organism: Rossellomorea sp. NS-SX7 (assembly GCF_052828565.1). Lineage (NCBI taxonomy): Bacteria > Bacillati > Bacillota > Bacilli > Caryophanales > Bacillaceae > Rossellomorea > Rossellomorea sp. NS-SX7. The sequence continues at coordinate 1,303,234 of NZ_CM128249.1, forward strand.
AATGGAAGTGGCAATCGATGCCGTTAGACAGAGCGGAAAAATCGCGGAAGCAGCCATTTGCTATACAGGTGATATCGAAGACCCGACACGTACCAAATACGATATTGATTACTATAAGAATCTCGCAAAAGAGCTTGAAGCAAGCGGTGCACACATACTGGCGATTAAAGATATGGCTGGACTTCTGAAACCGCAGTCTGCCTATAGACTTATCTCTGAATTGAAAGATTCCGTAAATCTGCCTATCCACCTTCATACTCATGATACAAGTGGAAATGGAATCTATACGTATGCAAGAGCGATAGATGCAGGAGTGGATATTGTAGACACTGCATTGAGTACGATGTCTGGCCTTACTTCCCAGCCGAGTGCAAACACATTATATTATGCGTTGAAGGGGACCGAAAGGGAGCCTAATGTAAATATCGATTCTCTTGAATCACTGTCCCATTATTGGGAAGATGTACGTAAATATTATACTGATTTTGAAAGCGGAATGATGTCGCCGCATCCTGAAGTTTACAAACATGAAATGCCGGGAGGCCAATACAGTAATCTTCAGCAGCAGGCAAAAGCTGTCGGTCTGGGGGATCGATGGGAAGAAGTAAAAGAGATGTATGCACGAGTCAACCATCTATTTGGTGATATCGTCAAGGTCACTCCTTCCTCCAAAGTGGTGGGGGACATGGCACTCTTTATGGTGCAGAACGATCTATCAGAACAAGATGTCATTGAAAAAGGTGAAAAAATAGATTTCCCTGATTCTGTCGTGGAGCTATTTGAAGGATATCTTGGACAGCCGCATGGCGGATTTCCTGAAGAATTGCAAAAAGTCATCCTGAAAGGAAGAAATCCTTTAACAGTTCGTCCTGGTGAACTATTGGATGATGTGGATTTCACGAAACTGAAAGAGAAGCTCTATGAACAGCTCAATCGTCCGGTCACGAGTTTTGATGCCCTTGGATATGCGCTATATCCGAAAGTGTTCTCTGAATACGCTCAAACCCTTGAGCAATTTGGCGATATATCCGTATTGGATACCCCAACATTCCTATTCGGAATGAGACTTGGAGAAGAGATTGAAGTTGAAATCGAAACTGGAAAAACATTGATTGTTAAATTGGTATCAATCGGCCAGGCGCAGGCAGACGGTACACGAATCGTGTATTTTGAATTGAATGGACAGCCTCGTGAGATTGTCATCAAAGATGAAAATATCAAATCTACGGTTGCCTCGAAAAGAAAAGTAGATCCAAAGGACGAAACACATATCGGTGCCTCAATGCCGGGTACAGTCATTAAGGTGATTGTCGATAAAGGGGAGAAAGTGGAAAAAGGTGATCACTTGATGATCACAGAAGCCATGAAGATGGAGACTACGGTTCAAGCTCCATTCTCCGGAACGGTAAAAGATATTTATGTGGAGGGCGGAGACGCAATCAGTCCTGGAGACTTATTGATCGAAATGCAAAAATCATAAAGACATAGTAAAAAGGATGCCGGTTTGTAACCGGCATCCTTTTTTTATCATTCGTGATTTAATTTACTTCTTGAAGCGAGAAGATTGAAGTAACACAACAATCCGAATAGACATGAGATGATCAAGGCATGAAGAAGGGCGATTCCTAAGTTTAATCGAGTGAATACGACCAAAGCTCCGGAAATTACCTGCAGCGACACGAGAGTGAAAGCGATGATCCAACCCCAATAGATGACTTTTTGATGTTTGTGTTCTTTAATGGCGATATACGTAATATAAGCTATCCATAAAAAGATAAGTCCGGCTGCAGAACGATGTCCCATCTGTATCCATTCATACATATTCGTAGGGAGAGAAGGGCTTGAATTCACACAGAGCGGCCAGTCTTTACAGACAAGACTTGAGTTCGTATGTCTTACCAGCGCCCCTGTATACACGACAATGTAACTGTATAAAGTTACACCGATCATATGAAATCTCATACGCTTGTTGATGACAAGTGAACTTGCTTCAAATTTTTGATCTACTTCAAAAATGAGTAGAGTCAAAAGTAATATTGCTGCAAATGAAATCAGGGAAATCCCGAAATGTAAAGCAAGAACGAAATCAGATTGACCCCACATCACTGCAGCTGCTCCTATCAATCCTTGCAACAGCAAGAAAAAGAAAGACAGGGCTGATAAGAATTTCGTTTCACGCTTATACCCTATGGCTTTCCAGGACCATATTGACAAGGCGAGAACCAAAAGCCCCACTCCACCGGAGACTACTCTGTGAGCTAACTCGATCACAAGCTCCAATGTAATATCCGTTGGAATCAACTGGCCGTTGCATAACGGCCATGAGCGGCCGCATCCCATTCCTGATTCCGTCTTGGTCACTAAGGCTCCACCTAATAGTACAAATAGCATGCCCAATGTCGTGATGACGGCAAGCCATTTTAATCCTTTATGCAATCTATTCACCTTCTTAGATAAAGACTTCATTGACTAAAAAAATATAGTAGAAAAATAGTTTGTTGCCTTTACGATAATAACGAAATTACGTCTAAAACTCAACATATAAAATGTTACAGAATATTGAGCATTAATATTGGTGAGCTGGGGGACGATAATTCGTAGTAAAAATATCCTAAAAATGATTATATTAATTGTGTAAGCGCTTCTGTCGAAAGTATGTTATGATAAAATCAACATTTGTCGAATCGGGTGGTAACTTTCTGAATTTATTTTTCTTCACAATTTCTTCACAATATTATTTTTTTCCATCCCAAAAAAGAAAAAATATATGGTTTAATATAATATTGATAGCGTAATTACTATTTCTTATTTCTGTTAAAAAATTGAATTCGATATAGAAATGGTAGTTCATTTACTTTATAGTAGTAAGAGGTATCATCTGCCTCTGTTTGGTTTTAATGTGAGGAGGGGTAAAATGTCAAACAGTCGAGTAATGACAAATGTTGAAGAATCTAAGATCCCCACATCCACTGTGTGGAAAGATTTCTTAGCTTTAATCAAAGTCGGAATTGTTAATTCAAATCTGATCACAACTTTTACCGGGATGTGGTTAGCATTTTATTTTACAAATACACACTTTCTAAATTCTCTTGATATCATGTTTCTTACTTTAGTAGGTTCTTCCCTTATCATTGCAGGATCATGTGTGATTAATAATGTGTATGACCGAGACATTGATCATCTGATGGAGCGTACAAAGGAACGTCCTACGGTTACGGGCAAGATAAATGGCACGAAAGCATCGCTGCTTGGGCTTCTGATGATTGCATTCGGAATCATCATGCTGTTCATGACTACAGTAACTGCAGGTGTTATCGGAATTATAGGGGTTTTTAGTTACGTTGTATTATATACAATGTGGTCCAAAAGAAAATATGTAAGCAATACGATTGTAGGAAGCATTTCAGGTGCCGTACCTCCATTAATTGGATGGGCAGCTGTTGATGCTAATCTTGATATTATCGCTTGGATGTTATTCCTGATGATGTTTATCTGGCAGCCGCCGCATTTTTACGCGCTGGCTATGAAACGTGTGGAGGAATACAGAGCAGCAAATATCCCAATGCTTCCTGTCGTAAAAGGTTTTGCTGTTACCAAGCACCATATCGTCGCTTGGGTGGCTGCCCTGCTGCCGCTTCCGTTCTTTCTGATGGATCTGGGAATGTTCTTCTTCATTCTTGCAACAGCTTTCAACATAGGCTGGCTGGCTCTTGGCCTTGCAGGCTATAAAATGAAGGATGACATCAAGTGGTCTAAACTGATGTTTGTATATTCACTTAATTATTTGACTATCTTGTTTGTAGCGATGGTTATCGTTACCGTTATATAAGATTAGTGGGAATTCTTTCTGATAAGAAATCCAAATAGATATTTTTTTGAGTCCTTGTTTTATTTCAGGAAGTACATTACACGAAAGAGGGGTTTGATTAAGCTATGAAAGCAAGGCTAACTAAGTGGCGCTTATTCTCCATTGTAGCCATAATGGCACTTATTCTTTCTGGTTGCGGTGAGCCGTTTATTTCTACACTGCAGCCAGCTGGAGAAGTAGCACAGACACAATATGATCTTATGATTCTGGCTACATTAATAATGGTATTGGTTATTATTGTAGTTGTAATCGTGTACGCAGTGGCGATCATTCGTTTCCGCAGGAAAAAAGGAGACACTGCAATTCCAAAACAAGTAGAAGGAAGCCATACATTAGAGATTTTATGGACTGTCATTCCAATCATCCTTCTGCTTATCCTTGCAGTTCCAACTGTTACTGCAACGTTCCAGCTTGCTGATACAAAAGCAATGGACAAAAAAGACGCTGACGGAAATCGGGAAGCGCTGGTCGTAAATGTTCGTGCTAACCTATATTGGTGGGAATTCGAATATCCTGATCAAAAAATCATTACATCCCAGGATTTAGTTGTTCCAACAGATCAGAAGGTTTACTTTAATGTAACCGCTTCAGATGTTAAACACTCTTTCTGGATCCCGGCTGCAGGTGGAAAGATTGATACCAACGTAGATGGTGTCAACACATTCTTCCTTGAGTTTGACGGACAGAAATCCGAGGATGCCGGCGGAGTATTCTATGGTAAATGTGCAGAGCTTTGTGGTCCTTCTCACGCTTTAATGGACTTTAAAGTAAAAGCATTGCCTCAAGATGAATTCAATGGCTGGGTAAAAGATATGCAAAATGCAGGAGAACCTGAACCTGCTTCTGATTTAGCTCAACAAGGACAAGAAATCTTCAACCAAAAATGCTTAAGCTGTCATGCTGTTTCCCCAGAAGATGGCCGTCCCGAGTCTGCACGTCTTGCTCCGAACTTAGCAACATTTGGAGAGCGCAACCGGATCGCTGGAATTTTGGAACACAATGAAGAAGAACTGAAAAACTGGCTGGAAGACCCTGAACAATATAAGCCAGGAAATAAAATGACTGGTACATACGGAGAGTTATCGGATGAAGAAATGGATGCTCTTGCAGAATACCTGATGGGTCTCAAAGTTCAAGATTAATAGGGGATAAGTTAAAAGGGAGGTTAAATCGTGAGTAGCTTAGCACAGAAAAAAGGCTTCGGTGCGACAATTTGGGATTACTTAACAACAGTAGACCATAAAAAGATCGCCATCCTTTACCTCATGTCAGGAGGATTCTTCTTCTTGCTGGGAGGTTTGGAAGCTCTTATTATCCGTATACAGCTTGCAGTGCCTAATAGTGACTTTATTAGTGCAGGCTTATACAATGAAGTATTGACAATGCACGGTACAACAATGATATTCTTGGCTGCCATGCCACTTATATTTGCATTTATGAATGCCGTCGTGCCATTACAAATTGGTGCTCGTGATGTTGCATTCCCGTTCGTGAATTCACTTGGATTCTGGTTATTCTTCTTTGGAGGAGTATTCCTGAATCTTTCATGGTTCATGGGCGGAGCACCTGATGCAGGGTGGACATCCTACGCGTCCTTATCAATTGCATCAGAAGGTCATGGGATCGACTTTTATGTCTTAGGTTTACAGATTGCCGGTGCAGGAACTTTGATTGGTGGTATCAACTTCCTTGTTACCATCATTAATATGCGTGCTCCGGGAATGACTTATATGCGTATGCCATTGTTCACATGGACAGCGTTTGTTACATCAGCACTTATCTTATTTGCATTCCCAGCATTGACTGTCGGACTATTCTTAATGATGTTTGACCGTATGTTCGGATCGAATTTCTTCGATGTAGCAAATGGCGGTAACACAATCATCTGGGAACATTTCTTCTGGATCTTTGGGCATCCTGAAGTGTACATCCTTGTATTGCCGGCATTCGGTATTTTCTCTGAGATTATTCCACATTTCTCAAGAAAACGTTTGTTTGGATACTCTTCGATGGTATTTGCGACCGTATTGATCGGTTTCTTAGGATTCATGGTGTGGGCCCACCACATGTTCACGGTCGGCCTTGGTCCTATCGCAAACGCTATCTTCGCTGTTGCAACAATGGCGATTGCAGTTCCAACAGGTATTAAGATCTTTAACTGGCTTCTCACAATGTGGGGAGGAAGCTTGAAATTTACGACTCCAATGTTGTATGCGGTAGCTTTCATTCCATCATTCGTAGCCGGTGGGGTTACAGGTATCATGCTTGCATCTGCTGCAGCTGATTACCAGTTCCATGATACGTATTTCGTAGTAGCTCACTTCCACTATGTTATCGTTGGTGGTGTAGTATTTGCATTATTAGCTGGTACTCATTATTACTGGCCAAAAATGTTTGGTACGATGTTAAATGATTTCCTTGGGAAAATTTCTTTCTGGTTATTCTTTATCGGATTCCACCTGACATTCTTTATCCAGCATTTCTTAGGGCTGATGGGGATGCCGCGTCGTATATGGAAATTCCTTCCAGGTCAAGGTTTCGAGACAGGTAACTTAGTAAGTTCTATTGGAGCAGGATTCATGGGTGTATCCGTCATAGTCATCCTGATCAATGTCATCATCACTCAAGTAAAAGGTGTTAAAGTAGGTAATGACCCTTGGGGAGACGGACGTACAATTGAATGGGCAATTCCATCACCGCCTCCATTCTATAACTTTAAGCAAACACCACTGATCAGAGGGCTGGATGCTTATTGGTTAGAGAAAATGGAAGGTAAGAATGAACTTACGCCAGCTGAACCTATTGGCGATATTCACATGCCGAATAACTCGATTCTGCCGGTGATCATCTCCTTCGGATTGTTTGTTGCAGCTTTCGGAGCTATGTATCGTCCAGATGGAGAACCATGGGCAATTCCTGTATTAATCATTGGTATGCTCATTACTCTAGGAGCGATGTTCCTGAGATCTGTAATCGATGATCATGGTTATCATATTCACAAAGAAGATTTAATGGATGATGATAAAGGGGGTAAGGCATAATGCATGCTGAAGAAAAATTCACGCCGAAGACCTGGCCAGCCTCCCCTGAAAAGGCAACCCTTGAGGGGAAAAATAAGTTTATGGGCTTCTGGTTCTTCCTTGGTGGAGAAACAGTTCTGTTCGGATCACTTTTTGCTACTTATTTAGCACTTAAAAATAAAGTGCCAAGCGATAGCCACGCTTTAACTACTGATATTTTTGATCTGCCTTTATCATTTGTTGCTACAATGCTGCTTTTAACAAGTTCATTAACAAGTGTTTATGCAATGTATCATATGAAGAATTACAATTTCCAACGTATGCAGGCTTGGTTATTAATCACTGTACTTTTAGGTGCAGGATTCCTAGGTTTGGAAATTTATGAGTTTAATCATTACGTACATGAATACGGGCATACTTTTACTAGCAGCGCGTTTGGTTCTGCATTTTACGCACTCGTTGGTTTCCACGGAGGACACGTTGCATTCGGTCTCCTTTGGATCATCAGTTTGATGCTCCGTAATGCAAAACGCGGTTTAAATCTGTACAACGCTCCGAAGTTTTACTTAGCTTCTCTATACTGGCACTTTATCGACGTTGTATGGGTATTTATCTTTACAGTAGTATACTTAATGGGAATGGTGGGATAAACTGATGGCGAATCAACAATCAAATTCAGGTAACCCAAGTGTAGATTACGAATACCGTCGTAAGAAAAATGCAGAAGACATGAGAATGCAGGTTACTTCATTCATGTTCATGATTTTCTTAACACTAGTTGCATTCATCGCTGTTGCAGGTGATTTTGATAAGTACTTCGTAGTACCATTCATCCTGCTGCTGGCAGTAGTACAATTGATTTTCCAATTATATTACTTCATGCATATGAGTCATAAAGGACATGAAGCTCCTGCATTGTTCTTGTATTCTGGAGCACTTGTAGCGTTCATCACAGTGTTAACATTCTTGACAATCGTATGGATCTAAAATGAAAGTCAGCCAATTTAATTGGCTGGCTTTTTTTTCGGTTCCGGTCATTTGCTTTCGCCTTTGAGCGAGCCGCCTCTCGGCAAAGCCCTCCGCTTTTCTATTGTCCAGCTCCAGGGCTTAGAGGCACATGTCATAAGCCAATCCGGCCAAGAAGGCAAAGAACGCCTTCCAGTCCGGCTCGTCTTATGCCACCCGCCTCTGAGCAAAGCCCCTCCGCTTTTCTTAATTGTTCATGAACTTGTCATTAGCTTACATTGAAGTGGGGGATGGTTGACAGTATAATGGTGGTATAGGTTTAAAAGTGAAATGAGGTGAGGAAATGCCGTTGGGTATATTCGGTTTTATGGCTTTGTGGAGCCCGTTTTTTATTTTGACATTGGTATTTATTACAGTTGTTTATTTTTTGATTACTGTAAAGTGGAGAAGCAGCTTCATGGAAAATTCTCCGCTGACTCGAAAAGAAGCAGCTTATTTTATATTGGCAATGATCCTTTTATACGCAATTAAAGGCTCGCCTGTTGAAGTAATGAGCACGATCTTATTTTCTGCGCATATGACTCAGATGGCTCTTCTCTATTTAGTTGTTACACCGCTTATCATCATGGGGATACCCAATTGGGTGTGGAAGGCAGCGATCAACCTGCCGGTTGTCAAACCGTTATTTAAATTTATGACAATGCCTTTAATCTCGCTGCTAACGTTTAATATCGTTTTTTCCATCTATCATATTCCATTGGTATTCGATAATGTAAGAACGGATGTAACTCTTCATGGTTTAGCTACAGTTATCCTGTTCATGCTATCTGTCTTCATGTGGTGGCCGTTGTTGAATCCAGCTGATGAAGACATCGATTTAAGCGGCTTAAAAAGGATCGGCTACATATTGGGGAGTGCGGTATTGTTAACTCCGGCATGTGGATTGATTATCTTTGCAGAAAACCCTTTGTATGCACCTTACTATGATCCGGAGGAGTTTCTGAAAGCCTTAGCTCTTTGTGTTCCGGTTGATACTTTGCAAGGTCTGACGTTAACAGGTCCAGAGTTATTCACATCGATGTCCACGGTAAATGATCAGCAGCTTGGCGGAGTGATCATGAAAATCATCCAGGAAATTGTTTTCGGTGTCATGTTATTCAATCTTTTCTTTCAGTGGTATCGAAAGGATATGGAGAAGCAGGAAAAACTTTCGTATGAACCGGCTGTTGATCCATCTCCTACAAAATGAAGATAAATCGTGCAGGGATAGCTTGCTGCCATTCCTGCCGTATCTAGAATAATTACAGAAAAGTGAGGACTAGTAATGGGTGTACCAATTTTACCTACGATCAGTACCAGCTTCATTGTCTTAAGTGCTATTACTGTCGCAATTGGCTGGTGGCAAATTAAACAGAGAAAAATTGAACAGCATCAGGGGACGATGACCCTGGCTGGAATTTTTGCACTGATTTTCTTTATCATTTATGCAAGCAGAACCATTTTCATCGGGAATACATCTTTTGGCGGACCTGATGATATTAAGATTTATTATACGATATTCTTGATCTTCCATATCACTCTTGCCACAATAGGCGCAGTATTCGGTTTAATGAGTTTATGGACGGGATATAAAGAAAAGTTGGCAAGACACAGAAAGCTTGGCCCCATCACCAGTATGATATGGTTTTTCACTGCCATTACAGGAGTGGCTGTATACCTGCTTCTGTACGTGATTTATGAAGGCGGGGAAACCACATCTGTCATAAAAGCAATACTCGGGAACTGAGATTAAGAGTCCGTATAAGAAATTTCTTATACGGACTTTTTTTGTTTAGGGAAAGGAATCTCCCATTACCTGTCGAATAAACAATTGAGAAAGGGGAGATCAAAAGGTGCAGCCTACTATAACTAAGTTGAAACAGTCTCATTATGAGGATTCTTTGCAGTTATCTGAATATGCGTTCCAATATAAAGTACCTGCTGAAAAAAGAGAAAATAGACTTGAACAGTTAAAAAAACAGGATGTCTACTGTATATTCAATGATGATGCACTGGCAGCGAAGCTTCATCTATTATCTTTGGAAATCTGGTTAGGGAAGACGAAATTTTCAATGGGCGGAATAGCAGGAGTAGCAACATATCCTGAATATAGAAGAAAAGGATTTGTCAGATCCTTACTGTCTCATTCATTGGAAGAAATGAAGAATAAAGGTCAATCTCTATCCATGCTTCATCCTTTTGACATTGAATTCTATAGGAAATTCGGTTGGGAGGTATTTGCTTATTTTGATAAGCTTCATTTAAAAAAGAAGGATTTACAGCCTTTGACAGGGACAAATGGCCAAGTTAAGAGATTCTCTAAAGATTCTTACCCGGAAGAACTTCATGACCTGTATGAGAAATATGCTCATAGACACAATGGGATGCTTGCCCGTACAAAGGAATGGTGGAAAGAAAGAAGCATCACTGACTTATGGATTGCAGTTTATTATAATGAAGATCGGGTTCCGCAGGGGTATTTGACCTATGAGGTTAAAAATGAAAAATTGAAGGTTGAAGAATTCGTTCCACTAACTGCCGAGGCGAGATATGGGCTATGGAACTTCATCTGTCAGCATGATTCGATGATCAATGAGGCAGAACTGGTTTTAAATCCGAGAGAGCCACTTCCATTTTTGCTCAAGGATCCCCGGGTTAAAGTTGAAAAACAACCGTATTTTATGAGTAGAATAGTAGACGTAGGGCGATTTTTGGAGGATTATCTAAGGAATATTGAGTTTAATGACACTGTACATATATCCCTTACGGATCATACCGCGGACTGGAACAACCGTACATTTAAAGTTGATAGCAGGGGCGTAACGGAAAGTAAAGCATATGAGAATGATGTAAAAATGACCATAAACACATTTACTGCAATCATTTTCGGAGTGCACACGCCTCTTTCGCTTCTCGAAATGGGACAGATTGAAGGGAAGCGGGTGGATGTCGTTAAGCTCGAAAAGCTTACACAGAAGGTAAGCCCGTTTTTCTATGATTTCTTCTGAGCCTTATAGAAAAGGACTACCGGTTTACCGGTAGTCCTCTTTACGTTACACCTTGAAATTTGTTTTGATAATGCCCGCTTCTTTTGCTGAATTAAAGACGATTAATAAAAGTGGGCCGATGATGAAACCGAGGACCCCAAACAGCTTCAGGCCGAGATACATGGCAATCAGAGTAGCCAGCGGAGAAAGTCCTATATGTGTACCCATAACTTTTGGTTCCACAGTTCTCCTGATAATCAGAAGAATCGCTGCCAATACAGCGAGCTGTGTACCCAGGGCGATATTACCGGTGATTAGATGGAACATCGCCCATGGTCCAAGAACGACAATGGAACCGATCAAAGGGATGAAATCAATGATCCAGATAACGAGAGACATCACGATCGCCACTTCAGGCGAGATAAAAAGCAATCCGATCAATGAGACAAGAAAGATGATGACACTCACTAGAAACTGTGCTTTAAAGAAGCCAAAGATAACATAAGAAAGCCTGGATGTCATGAAATTGACTTTCTCTGCCGTCCGTTCAGTCAGGTGATTGAAAATGCTCTGTTTAATACCCGGTAAATCCAGCATAAACAAAAATAGGGCGATTAAATAAACGAGAAAGCTCACGAGGTAGCTTGGAATATAAGATAAAAAGGCGCTGATCTTTTCTATATTTAACGAATTTAGTATCTTTGTCTTTACTGAGTTTAAGAAATTCTGAACTTCTTCACTAAATCCGGTCACAACTTCATTGGGCAGATCTTCAGTTGCACTCAAAAGTCTTTCCTCGTAATCCAGCCATATGTCACTTAGTTGATTAATATATTTTGGTGTATCTTCTATTAATTTAACTCCTTCTCCAACCACTTTTGTCGTAATGAAGAATGCGGATAAACCAATTAGCAACATGAAAATGATAAAAACGGGTAAGACCGCTATTTTTCTGTTGGTGGAGAATCTTCTTTGAGTGAACTTAACTGCAGGCTCTAGAAATAACGCGGTAATGAGAGCAGTAATTAAGGGGACTGATATCGGCAAAATAAAAAAAGATACTAATGCCAATATAATAATACTTAATATAATGAATAAAACTTTTCTGGTGAAGAACTTGGACAATTGAGAACCCCTTTCTGACGTTTCCTCTTACTATTTATTATATTAAAGTAGAGTAAGATTGAACAGTAGGGAAGAAGTGAATTTTGATATTTTTGAGGAGGGAGTGTAGGATCCTTGGAGGATTTGAGTAATGTATTAGTGAAGTTTCCGATTATGTTTATCGGCTATTGGTATCATCCAGCTCCGGCGGCTAGAGTCTCGAGACATAAGCTAAGCCACCCAATAAGGCAAAAAGCGCCTTTTTGGGTGGCTCATCTTATGCTTGTCGCCTCTGGGCGAGCCGCCTCCGCTTTTGGTTCATCCAGCTCCGGCAGCTAGAGTCTCGAGACATAAGCTAAGCCACCCAATAAGGCAAAAAGCGCCTTTTTGGGTGGCTCATCTTATGCTTGTCGCCTCTGGGCAAGCCGCCTCCGCTTTTGGTATCATCCAGCTCCGGCGGCTAGCCCCTCGAGGTCATAACTAAAAAATCCCCAAAGGCAAAGAGCGCCTTCAGGGATATTTTAGTTATACTTGTCGGGGCTGATCAAGCCGCCTCCGCTTTAGTTATTACCAAGCGAATTCTGTTGCTTCTTTTTTTACGTCGGCGATGAGTTTTTCACATGATGTCAGCAGATGTTTAGGGAAGTCTTCACCTTCACCGTATTCCACTCCGTGCGGGTAGTAGTGTTTGCCTAATAGCGGTGTCATGAGCTGGATGATGGCATCGTGTTTGCCGATATCCCCTTCAACAGCAAGACCTTGGATACGAAGATAGAAAACGCCTTCTCTGATTTCAAACTTACGGTCGTATGTTACCCTTTCGTAATCCCATTGTCCGGCACGTACCAGGCCGTGTGATTCCATGATGTCATCAAGACGGTTAAGATCTACTTTTAAGTTTTCAATTCCAGTTGCTTCAAAACGCATATGAGTTCCCTCCTATATTGTCTGGTGCAAGGCTCGGGTTGACAGTCATGTCCCCAGGTGCCAGTTTGCATTCTTCATGATAGAAGCATTTATATCGCTAATATGTACATTGATACAAAATGCGGTATTTCTCCTTCTTAATAATAGTGTAAAATCCTTTTTCTTGCAATGTCTTGGTGAAAGGGAATATGTCAAATTTTTAAACGGTGTATAAGTTATGGAAGAACGAGAAAAATAATCTTGATTTATATATTGGAGGAGGACTACAATGCCAAAGCTGAATGAGATCATGACAAAAGATGTAGAATCCTGCACGCTCCTGGATAATGTATATGAAGTTGCAGTGAAAATGAAAGAATATAATGTGGGTTCCATACCGATCCTGGACGGTGACAGAATCGTAGGCGTCATAACAGACAGGGACATTGTCACTCGCTGTGTGGCAGAGAAGCACCCGGCATCTTCAAAAGTTGAGGATATTATGAGTAAGGAACTGATTACCATAGGTCCGGATGCAGATGCGGCCCAGGCAGCACAGTTGATGGCGGATAAACAAATCAGAAGGCTGCCGGTAGTAGAAGGCGACCGCCTTGTCGGTGTGGTTTCTCTAGGTGACTTCGCCATCAGGGAATCTTTGGAGGCACAAGCCTCAGTAGCGCTAGAAGAAATTTCAGAATCTCACTTTAGCAACAAGCCATGTTAATACTGAAGGGGCGATTTTAAAATCATAAAAATCGCCTCTTTTTTGTTCGAGATGATTCTTATGCTCTGAAAAAACGTTATTTTGATTTGAACGAGTTAAATTTGTGGTGCGAATTCTTGCAGGAGGGGAAAGGGACTGTTTTGAAGGAGTGCAATAAAATAATTTCAAATAAAACGATTACCATTTAACTTTCTTACATATCCATCAGTTTTAGTGAAAAATAAAATATGCTATGCTTTATACAATACATAATATTTAGAAACCTTTTAAATGGTATAATAATTCTAGTATTTCAAGCATATTCTGCTAGAGAAGGCAGAGAGGAGGGAAATCTCTGAAGACGGTTTTTCGTATTGCTATTATTCTTGTATTTATCCTTTTAATAAGTATTTATCAAAGTCTTAATGATGAGAATGAACCTCTAAAAGGTCCGGACACACAGACTCTTAAAAAAGATCACGATAATCAGCTGAAACAACCGCTGGAAAAAGCCGGGGAACGGCCGGTCACCGGACTCTCCACATGGATAGGCAAAAGTACAGAAAAGGTAATTGAAGCGTTTGGGGAACCTGAAAGAATCGAACCAAGCTCTTATGGGTATGAATGGTGGGTGTATCCTATTTCCTCCAAACAATATATCCAACTGGGAGTGCACGACAATAAAGTAGTGACTCTATATACGATCGGCAACGAAGTGGATGTAACTCCATACAAGCTAGGTCAAAAACTGGAGGATATCTATCGCTTTACCATAATCGAGTCTGAAATTGTCGTAAACGATGAATCAGGATCTTATCAATTTGAATTGAATGAAGAAGACCTTAATACACGATTGTTGGTTTCTTTAGGGGATATTTATGCCCAGCTTTATTTAGATAAATTCACTGGTGAACTGATGAGTATCCGATTTTTGGACAGTTCAACTCTAATAAAAATGCACCCTTATGAAATGATGTACCGAGGAGAATTGGTTGAAGAAACGGTTCCTACAGATGAAGAATGGAAGAAAATCGATATGGCAAGTGAGCAGCAGATATTCGATATTACAAACGTGATGCGTACACAATTTGGGATTGGTGAGGTAGAATGGAATGAACAAACTGCCGAAGTAGCCAAGGGACATAGTGAAGAAATGTACAAAGAAGAATATTTTTCACATGAGTCACCTGTGTTCGGGAGCCTTTCTGACAGATTGGAAAAACAAGAAATCACCTTCAAGACTGCAGGAGAAAACATCGCTTCACAATATACGGATGCCCCTGAAGCTGTCCACGGCTGGCTGAATTCCGAAGGACACAGGAAAATCCTCCTGGAAAAAGATTTTACCGATCTTGGAGTCGGGGTTTATAAAAAATACTATACCCAGAATTTTATTGAAACGTTTTCAATTGAACAATAAAAAAAGGTTGACTCTTCAAGGACATTCCGCGTCCTCGAAACAGTCAACCTTTTTTATGTCAATCCTTCTTAATGATAAAAAATGATCCAGTGGAGTGGGCTACCACTTTACCGGCAGAATCCACAACCTTGCCGTCCACCACCATTGTTTTTGACCCTTGGTGGACGATGGTCGCACTTGCGGTCAATCCTTCACCGATACCAGGAGCGAGGTAATGAACATTTAAGTTCGTTGTGACCGCACCATAACCTTCAGGAAGCATCATATTTGCCAGTGTACCCATGGCTGTATCCACTAAGGTAGCCGTCACTCCCCCATGTACAATATGTAATGAATTATGAGTAACGGTTGTGATAGGAATACTTATAGTAAAGTTTCCAGCATCTAAACATTTGTCCATGGCAAAAATGCCGCCGATGATAGATTCATTCAGTTTATTCTGCTTCCGTTTAACTCCGTTGAGAAGCTGTCTGATACTGATTACTTCTTCTTCATCTGCCCCCTCTAAAACCTCATCCAATAATTTGTGCATTTCTTCTTGCATGTCAAACATCCTTTTCTTTACACAGCACTCATCTTATATTCTGTATGATCGTGACTGTTTAGTTTTTCACGGTAGATACTACAAATGAATTTTACTATAAAAAGGAATGTATCACCATTTTATCATTCCATCATAATCTGTAATAGGTAAATGTCCTGAGCAGGAGGTGCTGGGAATGGGAAAATCATTACACCCTAAAGTGAAAGAGTTTAAAGAGTTTGTCAGGAAGCATCCGAAGATTGTAAAAGATGTCCGCAGTGGTAATGCTAATTGGCAGGAATTATATGAAGATTGGTATTTGCTGGGGGAAGAGGATACCCGTTGGGACATATATAGGGACGAGGAAAACAAAGTTGGTGCAGATAAGGGCGAAAGCAGTAAAAATGGATGGTTCGATCACGTTGGTGAATTAGTGAAAAATATGGATGCTAATCAATTACAAAGTCATATCAATAATATCAGTGAAGTCTTGGGAACCGTCCAGGGTGTCATCAGCCAATTTCAATCCAATCCAAAAAGTTCCTCTGTGACAAATGAGACACGGTCAAAACCTTCTCATCCCTTTTCATTCAGAAAGGACTAGGGGGTTTGATTATGAGAGCAGATATTATTGAATACATTCATTCAAACGAAGAATTAAAAATGTTTTTGAGGGAAAAACCTGAATGGTATAGAAGACTGGCAAGAAATCCAAATGAACTGGAGAAATTTGAAATCGCATCAATCAACCACTTTCAAAAAACGATTCCGCATCGTGTACAAAAATTTTCGAATGGCGTCCAAATGGCATCGATGATGATCAGCATGTTTCAAAGTATGAATGAATCTGAATAGATGAAAACAGAGGGAGACAAAAGGGAAAATCAATCATCAGGTTGGTTTTCCTTTTTTATATCAGTACAAGCCGGCAGTACTGGAATCGAGAACTTTATTTTCAATGGTTATCTATGAGTAAACAATGTGCAGGATGGGGAAGGCTATGGGAAAGGAGTGGTTTCGATTATGAAAAAGCTTATTGTTTTGTCCCTATCGCTGCTGATGGTTTTATGCGGGTGTAAAGATGATATCCCGGAACCAGAAAATTTCTCTTTTGTGAAAAAGGTTCAGGCTGAAGAATCCCTTTCTGTTAAACATATTGTACAAGGAAATCAAGTGTTCATTGAATGCATCGTGCCCAATGTAACGTTCTCATCCGCAAGAAAAGGAGCTAAGAAAGGGAAAATCCTTGTTACTTCAAATACTAATGGCCTTTACAAGGAGTATCATACTGCAGCATTTGTCGTAAAGAATCTGCCAAAGGGAAATCATATATTGACGATCGAAGTAGTAAGTCCATCGAATAAATCATTTGGAATCAAAAAACAATTATATGTGACAATTCCCTAGACAAATCAACTAACAAACGGGCATTTTTTTACAGAGCATATTCGCTTCCAGTCGTAAAACGTGTTAAAATAGCGTTACGGAGGTGGGCATTATGCTTGCTACTATAGAAAGAATGGAAATTTTAGATAGTGCAGATGAACTATCTCAATGGATTTTACATTCCGATGTTGCAGAAAATTATCGGAAGTCTCTATATAAACTTCGTAACAACAACGATACGCAGACAAAGATACAAAAGTTCACTCGTATGAAAGAACGTTACGAAGAAGTACAGCGATTTGGACGCTTTCATCCTGACTATAAAACGGTCATGAAGGAAATTCGTGAACTTAAAAGGGACATGGACATGGATGACAATGTAGCTGAATTCAGGCGGGCAGAAAATGAACTTCAGGATTTATTGGACAAAGTGAGTCTGATCATAGGGCACTCCGTTTCTAAAAGCGTGAAGGTACCTTCAGGCAATCCTTTCTTTAGTGGAAGTTCATGCGGCGGAGGCTGCGGATCAGGTGGAAGCTGCGGCTGTTCAGCCTGATACGAAATATCAAGAGCTGACGATTTTTCGTCGGTTCTTTTTTTTGAGAATTTACTGTTTTAGCCTTACACAATCAACACATAAGTTGCCGCAGCAGAACATTTTTTCCTGCGGTACGTAGAAACGATGGCGGTATACGTATAAGGATGCTTGTGTCCTGAAGAATATCGTGTCAGAATGCAGTCTTTTTCCTCTCATGGCCCGTGCTGACCATTTCCTTATTAAATATTCAACCTTGCTTTTATCAAGGTCGGAATCTATATATAGAAAAGGGATTCCCGTGATCCATTTAACGTATGCATCCTGAATATCCGGTTCTGCACGAAGATACTCGATAAAATCGTTCCATATGACGTTCAGATCCATCATACCCCTCCAATCAGCCGTTAAAATAGCATTTACTTATGTACTATACCCTAAAAAAGAGAAAAAAGTTCGGTTTTGTGTGGAATTTTGATTATAGGTGGATGCTGTGTGATTGTTGCATGATCAAGCCGCCTCTGCATTTCGTATTGTCCAGCTTCGGCGGCTAGCCCCTCGAGGTCATAAGCTAAATGGTCCAAGAAGGCAAAGAACGCCTTCCCGGCCCATTCATCTTATGCTTGTCGGGGCTGATCAAGCCGCCTCCGCTTTTCGTATTGTCCAGCTTCAGGGCTTAGAGGCACATGTCATAAGTCAAACCGGCCAAGAAGGCAAAGAACGCCTTCATGGCCGATTCGCCTTATGCCACCCGCCTCTGGGCAAAGCCCTTCCGCTTTTCGTATTGTCCAGCTCCGGCGGCTAGAGGCTCGAGACATAAGCCATGCCATCCAAAAAGGCAAAGAGCGCCTTTATGGCTGCCCTGTCATATGCTTGTCGCCTCTGATCAAGCCGCCTCCGCATTTCGTATTGTCTAGCTGCAGGGCTTAGAGGCACATGTCATAAGTCAAACCGGTCAAGAAGGCAAAGAGCGCCTTCATGGCCGGTTCGCCTTATGCCACCCGCCTCTGAGCAAAGCCCTTCCGCATTTCATATTGCTTATTCCCATATTTTTGTGCTAGACTTAAAAAAAAGTGATTCCTAGAGGGGAAACTGTATGTTGACGCAAAGACAAGGTTTAGTTGTTTGGTTACATAGTTTAAAGCATGCAAAGTCTTTGAGACGATTTGGGAATGTACACTATGTATCAAAAAAAATGAAATACGTTGTATTGTATTGTAATCAGGACGATATCGATTCAGTCATGGACCGAATCAATTCTTATTCTTATGTTAAAAAAGTGGATCCTTCCTATAAACCTTTTATTAAATCAGTGTTTGAGAATTCCAGACCTGATAAGGCGAAGGAATATGATTATAAGATGGGATTTTAAAAAAAGCTGCCAAACGATTGTTGTTGGCAGCTTTTTTCTTATGTTTTAGCTTGTCATTGCAAGGGTAAAATATAGTGATTCAATCTTAAAATGGCAATTAAGTGCTGATAATACAAATCTTTTTCTGGAAATAATGTGGATGGTTTTACATCAAGTTGAATGATTGTCTTTTCAACTTCTTCTGCTGTCTGTTGGAAAAGGGAATAACGCTTATTTTCCATCATATTTGGATTGGGAACCCCTTCACGGCAAACGTATATAGCCTGAAATTTACCTTCTGCTGTCGGCTTCATCACGACGCAAAGAGACGTAACCGGCCGTTCTTTTACAATCGTATGAAATGCCATCATGTGCTGGACTCTTTCTTTATTGTATCTTGCCAGTTCCATCAATTCATAAATATCGGATAATCCCTCACCTAATTCGATAAAACGCTGAATCATGTTCTAACTCCTTTTATTTACGTATTTTATCAATTCCTTATTATTTCAAACATAGTATGAGAAGTAAAGAAGATATGAGGGGTGATCATATGTTATGGGTATTCATATGTATGGTGGTTTGTTTAACAGTTTCTTATATCATTTCCATGAAGAAGAAAGAAAAAGAGGTTGTCTTGAAGAATGTTGATGCATTTGTCGTAACGGCCATCCTTTCAACCTTGGCTGCTCATGGAGTGATTTCATTCCTTGAAGAGAAGGAGCTTGAAGCTGAGAACTTGATTGGTTTAAAAGAGCACCTTTTGGACACATATGGGATTGGAGAGCTGGAATGGGATGAATTGGTTAGTGATCATCTGGAAAGCGGCAGTCCTTTTATTGAAAGTAAGGATTTAGACATGGGATGATTGTAACGAATATGTTGAAACTTTCACGTACTTACTATATAACCCTTTTGTAAAATCTGATATCTTAATAATAAGATCAATCAAAGGGGTACCAAGATGCGACGAATCATTCTTTCATTTACTTTCGTCATGGTGTTGGCGATTGCAGGAATCCTTTTTTTTCAGTGGAACGGATTTTTATCAGGCAGTGCCGAAGTATCACGAATATCTGAAGTGAACCAGACATTTACGATCAAACATATGGGGAACGGTTTTTTTATTACCCAAGAGGTTCATTTCGTTTCAGGCAATCAGAAGGAAATGAAAATTGGCTGGCCAGAAAATGCTACGAATTTTGAGTGCGTGGATGAAGACGGTGATCGTTGTTTGTCTAAAGAACATGGAGAATTTTCTATAAAGGTCAAAGAGGAAGAAAACGAAAAGCTGACAATCACATATAAACTTGAAAGACAATTGGCTAAGGGTAACCTGCTATTAAGGGATTGGTATCCTGTACTATCCTCTGCGATACCTGTGAAAACAACGATTAACATCATTGAAGAAACAGCCAGGCATGCTGCCTGGATATCAGGGTATAAAGACAGTAAACATGAAGAAATGGATTTTATCGATTATTATTCCTTTAACGGATCTGGACTTCCGTCGGATTTACTTCTTTACTCAGGTGAACTGAATCTGTATGAAGATGAGAGAGTGAGAGTCTATTCAAAGGAAAAAACAAATTACAACATGGGGGAAGCTGAATATAGTGATTCCGGTTTCGTTACGGTAGTCATAGATGACGGTATACCTGCCCATGAAACGGAGAATCTTCTGATCATGGGCAAAGATCAATCCCAATCTATATTAATGCAAAAGGTGAATTGGGGATTAAAACAGCAGAAATATTCTGCCTCCTATCAGGAAAGCTGGCTAAAAGAGTTTATGGCAAGTATGATCATGAAATCTCCTCAAGGATCTCCAAAAGCACTGAAGGTTTATCAAGAATTGGAAAATGGACTGACAGTAAATCAATTTGCCGCCTTTAGACAACTTTTGATGGAGGAGAGAAGCACGATGATTCAGGCGGGACGAATGGATGTTCTGTTGAAGCAGGCAACTAATTTCACGTCATCCTACATAACTGAAATGACCAAACATAAAGGGAAAGAGATTCCGTTTGTCTTAAAGGCATCACAGACTGTAATTCTGAATGGTAAGCCATTAAATGGTGCAGACCTGATTCAATATAAAAGAGATGAACTGATCTCTATGACTGAGGTGCTGCAGGCAGCTGGTATAGAGTTTAAGTACCTTCAGGAGGGCATCATATATTCGATTAAGGGGGGTAATTCGTATCGGTTCTTTATCGATAAAGATTATTTTATCATTAACGAAGAAAATTACGGACTGCTGACAAAACCGGTCCAGAGAATAGGCGGCACTGTGTTTATGGATGTGGAATGGCTTGAAAAACTGTTTAAGATGGAAATTGAGCGGACAAGTACCAATATCAACATACAAACAAACGAAACATAAAAAGCCCTGCAGAATTTTCTGCAGGGTCCTTCTATATCCATTTCTGGAAAGAAGGCAAAGGGAGAGGAGAAACCGGAGGAAGAACTTATGGGGAAACGTAAGTCTTCTCCGCGGTTGGCAACAACATCAATTAGGATGTTGTTACTTCCATTATCACCTAACAATATGATTTTATACATTTTAAGGATAATTTCCTGAAGTGGCGGATGCTGTAGATTTGTGTTAGGATAATGAGGAAAAATACATATATGGTGGATGATTATGAGAGTAATAGCAGGAACTTTAAAAGGAAGGCCGCTAAAAGCCGTTCCGGGAAGCGGGACACGGCCGACCACAGATAAAGTGAAAGAGTCAATATTTAACATGCTGGGACCCTTTTTTGAGGGCGGGATCGGTCTGGATCTATTTGCAGGCAGCGGCGGACTGGGAATAGAATCATTAAGCCGGGGGCTCGATAAGGTAATCTTTGTCGACAAAGATTCAAAGGCGCTGCAAACCATTAAGGCCAATCTGAAAGAATGCGGCTTGATGGATCACAGTGAAGTGTATCGAAATGACGCTGGCAGGGCACTTAAAGCAATTGTAAAAAGAGAGATTACGTTTGACTATATCTTTTTGGACCCTCCTTATAAACAGAAAAAGCTGGAAGAACTGCTGGCATACATCGACGAAAATAACCTTTTAAATGAAAACGGTTACGTCATGTGCGAATATAGCTCAGAAAGCACACCTGTGAATGTCATAGGCCGGCTGCATAAAGTGAAAGAAGAAAGCTATGGGATTATCGGTATTTCGATTTATACATATCAGGAAGATGCACTCTAAAGATTGCTTTAAATATCAACATGAGAGTATAAACCGCTAGTTAAAACCTGATTGGAGCGGAAATGCATTTAAAAGCATATTTTCTAGAAACAATCCAGTCAAAACAACGAAAAATGCAGACACTTGGGGGTAAGATGATCATGACGAGTATCGCAGTTTGTCCGGGGAGTTTTGATCCCATTACATACGGACACCTAGATATCATTACAAGAGGGGCTAAGGTTTTTGATCAAATTTATGTAGTGGTACTGAATAACTCTTCGAAAAAACCTTTATTTTCAGTTGAAGAAAGAATCGAACTGATTCGTGAATCCACAAAAGACATTCCAAATGTTGTTGTCGATTCATTTCAAGGTCTTCTTGTGGACTATGCCAAGAGCGTAAAAGCAAGTGCCATCATCAGAGGCTTAAGAGCTGTGTCGGATTTTGAATATGAAATGCAGATCACATCCATGAACAGAGTACTGGAAGAAGACATTGAAACGTTCTTTATCATGACGAATAATCAATATTCCTTCTTGAGCTCCAGTATAGTCAAGGAAGTAGCAAAGTACGGTGGGAACATTTCTGAATTGGTCCCTCTTCCGGTAAAGGAAGCACTGAAAGATAAATATACAGTGAAAGAATAAGAGAAGGGCTGTTCTGGTGCATTTTGTCACAGAGCAGCCCTTTTGGGTTAATCGAAATGGTTAAACATTCTTCTGCTGTAAATCAGAATATAAACAAGCAAGCTTACAATGGTTATAAGGGGACCGGCTGTTTTCAGCCAATAGATGATTTCATTCCAGATATAGGCGTTCTGTTGTGAGAATACCGGTATGGCATTCGAAAGCTGTTCATCTGAAAACCGCTCATAAACAGGCTTCCAAATGATGATTGTCGCTATCGATGCGGCAGCGCCATGAAGAAACCTGGCGTAAAAGAAGGGCTGAAAACGAATATCCGTCTGCGCAAGAATGCTGGCAACCTGTGCTTGAACACTGAAGCCTGAAAAGCCTAAGATAAAACTGGTGATGATAGCCTGATGCAGCAATGTAGCTTCTGTCACTCCGCTTGTCATTTTGGATCCAAGAGTGATTTCAAATAAACCTGAAATGAAAGGGATGCTTAATTGTTCAGTTAAATGAACAAGGTGGAACAATGTTGAAAATCCGGCAGCAACAAAGGTCGTTATATGAAGGTGATACAACATTTTGTTAATGACCGAGAATAGGATGATAAAGCCGCCTATCATTAATAATGTCTGGATGGATGATGTAACGGCATCTCCTAGCAGTTTTCCTATCGGCCGCTTATCTTTCAATCTGGTTTGATGAAGTGCTGAGAACGCTTCCCTAAGAAAAAATCGTTTCTTTACAGTTGATCGGTTCATTATTGTTTCGTCGTCTTTTCCCCCATAGAACCTCATCGCAAGACCCACACAAAAATTTCCTAAGTAGTGAGCGGAAGCAAGTACAATTCCGAGTGTCGCATTTTGAAAGAACCCTACTGAAACAGCTCCGAAAATAAATAAGGGATTGGAAGAGTTCGTGAATGAAACCAGTCTCTCAGCTTCAATCCTGGTCAGCTGCTTTTCCTGGCGAAGACGCGCTGTTAATTTTGCTCCTGCTGGAAAGCCGGACGCCATCCCCATAGCCCATACGAACCCGCCTACACCAGGAACACGGAATAAAGGGCGCATCATTGGTTCGAGTACCACCCCTATGAATCTTACAACGCCAAATCCTATGAGCATTTCAGAAACGATAAAAAAAGGCAGCAGAGATGGAAATACAATTTCCCACCACATATCCAGCCCCCTGATCGAAGCCTCCAAGGATTCATCAGGCATAAGAATCAATGCTGCAGCAAATATTGTCACACTTGCCGATAAGACCAAAGTTTTCAATTTCGACTTCAACAACCCAATGTCCTCCTCACAAACCATACTATGTCAATTTCTTGTGAAACACAGAAAGAATGATAAAATGAGAGTAACTTCTACTTGTCCTCATATTAATCAATATACTCATACATATTAGAAATAGACCATATGATGAATTGAACCGCAAACTAAGGGTAAAGGGGGAAGATTGTTGAATAGACCAAAGATAGGATTAGCCCTTGGTTCAGGTGGAGCTAGAGGATTTGCACATTTAGGTGTCTTAAAGGCATTTGATGATGAAGGAATCCCAGTGGATATGATTGCCGGAAGCAGTATGGGAGCACTGGTGGGCTGCTTGTATGGAGTGGGTCATCGTATGGAAGATCTCTATAAATTATCCACCACCTTCAGAAGAAAATACTATTTGGATTTCACCGTCCCCAAAATGGGATTCATCGCTGGCAAGCGGATAAAAGAATTCATACAGTTATTTTCTCATAATAAAAATATTGAAGATTTAAATATACCTGTGAGTGTTGTCGCCACTGATATTACCAATGGTGAAAAAGTGGTCTTTACAACAGGGCCGGTATCCAGTGCAGTCAGGGCAAGTATAGCAATTCCAGGGATATTCGTGCCTGAGAAAATCAATGGCCGCCTGCTGGTTGATGGAGGAGTCATCGATCGGGTCCCTGTTTCTGTTGTGAAGGAAATGGGTGCTGATATCGTCATTGGCGTGGACGTTTCCCACGTCAAACGAAATGCGGAAATCACAACAATTTATGATGTCATTATGCAAAGTATTGATATCCTCCAGCTTGAAATTGTGGCTCATAGAGAATTTGCTTCAGATTTCATGATCAGGCCCCATGTGGAAATGTACAGTACACGGGCATTCAAGAATATTGAAGAAATTATCGATATGGGGGAAGAAGAGGCTAAGAAGGTCATTCCTTCTATTAAAAAAGCGTTGGAGGAGTGGAAGGGGTAAATTCTATGAAGAACAGAACGCTGATTCGGATCCTGGTCCTGATGACTGTATTTATCGTCGCAACATCCTTTTATTATCTTCCCTATTATGTAACGAAGCCTGGCAGTGCCCATGAGCTTGATCCCATTGTAAAAGTAAAGGATGGGTACGATGATGAAGGTGAGTTTATGCTGACAACTGTCAGGATGGGAAAGGCAAACATTTATGCATATCTTATAGCCAGTATTAAAAAGTATGAGTTTATCTATCCTGTTGAGGAAATTAGAAACCCTCATGAAAGTGATGAAGAATACAACATCAGGCAGCTGCAACTGATGGAAAATTCACAAAATTACGCAATAGAAGTTGCTTATAAAGCGGCGAATAAACCTTTTCACTATAATTATAAAGGTATTTATGTACTGAATGTCTATCCATCCATGCCTGCCGAGGACATATTGAAACCGGGTGACCGTATCACAGCGATAGATGAGCAGGAATTTGAATCATCCGAGGAGTTCATTCAATATGTGGGGAAGAAAAAGAAAGGTGACAAAGTAACGATTAAGTTTATTAGAGATGATGAAGAAATGTCAGAAACGCTTCTCTTAAAGGAATTCCCCGATATGCCTGATAAAATAGGACTAGGCATTTCATTAAGTGATGATAAAGAAATTGTGACAGATCCTGAAGTGTCCCTGCAAACAGATGAAATTGGCGGACCTTCCGCCGGTTTGATGTTCAGTCTTGAGATTTACAATCAATTGACTGAATACGATTTGACTAAGGGTTATCAAATTGCAGGTACAGGAACAATTTCAGAGAATGGGGAAGTTGGGAGAATTGGGGGAATCGAGCAGAAAATCATCGCTGCTGACAAAGCAGGTGCAGCCTATTTCCTTGCCCCAAACGATACGATATCGGAAGAAATACAGGAAAAACTTCCTGAACTTGAATCCAATTACTCAGCGGCAAAAAAGACAGCAGAGGATATAGGGACAGACATGAAAATCATACCGGTAAAAACATTTGATGATGCCATTACGTTTTTACATTCCCTCCCTGAGAAAAATTAAAGAAGAGAGACTGCCTGAATGCAGTCTCTCTTCTTTGTTAAAATGAAAGGAATTCTACTTCATCATAATCGGTGGCTGAGACCATTCCAGACGAAGAAGCTTTTTCCTGGCTTCAGACGACGGAAGTCCAAGTGAATAAATTTCAGCAGCTTTTATATCCAAGTAGATATCTTCTTTGTCTGCACTTGAAAGTTTACTTATAAGTGGAAGACCCAGCGACTTCTTCCGTGTATGGAGGAATTCTTGTCCTTTTCGATTCATTCCAAGTAATCTGATATATGCGGGAGCATGATGTCTTTTGTTCATCTCATCCTTTGTGGTATTGGACAGAATATGAAGAGACATTCGCTGTAAACGTGTCCATGTGTATCTTTTGGTTTTCAGCCTGTTCATGAAGTCCTCGAAAGAAAGTGCTGCCCTTGCGCTCTCGATGATTCGATTCTCAATGCCTTCTTCGATTTCATAGATCTCTTGCAGCTGAGAAGGAGAAGAGGCTATTATTTTATACTGCAGTAATGGCCAATAATTCTCCCATCGATGATAATTCCCAAACTCCTTCCTGTATTCTTCAAGTACGTTAAGGGTCTCACCAGGAATATATCGATTGATGACGTTTTCTTTTTGTTCAGGATCAAAAAGGTTTTTGCGGATACTGGTTGCACTTGCAATCGATGGAGATGAGAAGTGCTCATCATGATAACCTGCTGATTCGCGTGTGATTGTATACGCATTTAAACTCGGGGCAACTGCATTCCGTGCCTCGATGTAATGATAGCCCAATATATTATTCGGCTTGCTCAAATCGATCAGGTCTTCGTTACCTTTTAATTCCTTGAAAGCTTTTGATAATGCTGTGGGATAACTTAAGCCTTCATCGACAAAGCGCTTAATGGAAGTATTGTATGTATGTTGATTATCATGAATCAAATCGACGGTTTCCTCAAATGAGGCAATCCCTCCGTCTTCACTGCCAAAGCAAAAGCTTTCACAGCCTATTTCATGAAGAAGGGATATGGATCCCTTCGCAAAGACTTCTGCATGCTGTGTAGCAAAGGAATAAGGCAGTTCAATGACCATATCAACCCCTGCAGCCAAAGCCATCTTAGTGCGAGCCCATTTCGATACAAGTGCAGGTTCCCCGCGCTGCAAGAAGTGCCCGCTCATACAGGCGACAACAACATCTGCCCCCGATGCTTTCTTTGTCTCATTCAAATGATGCAAATGTCCATTATGAAACGGATTATACTCAACCACAACCCCAGTTGTTTTCATTATTTTATCTCACTCCTTTTAATTTGAACTTAATCTCAAATCCACTTCAAATATATAATTTATATAAGTATCATATCGGATATTAATAAATATTTGAAACAGATTATAATAAAGCGTTATAATTGCAACACTGGTACAGTAATAAGTGTAAAGAAAAAATATTGACAAACGGTAATATCAAGTCTATAATTACCTTTGTTGCCTTGAGGTGATGACATTGAAATGGTCAATTATACAATTACAAAAATTCAGGGATAAAGGACTTGCTCTTGATGAAATGGTCACTTTCGAAGACCCAAAGGAAATTGATCCCCAAGTCAGAGAAGTATCCCCGATTCATGTTACAGGTAAAGCAGACATAGGTTCCAACCGTGTCACCTTTCATCTGCACTTGGAAGGGAAAATGGTCTTGCCTTGTTCGAGAACCCTTGTGGACGTGGATTTGCCAATTGATCTTAAAACGATCGAAACATTCCTGCTTTCAAACACTGAGTATGATCAGTATGAAGAAGAGGAAGTTCATCGTATCGAAGGCGATGTAATTGATTTAAAACCAGTAATCAGAGAGTTGCTGTTACTTGAGATACCACTGCAGGTAATCAGTGATGAAGCGAGAGAACAGGATAAGCTTCCTTCCGGTAAGAACTGGGAAGTATTGACGGAAGAACAAGCTTATGAAGTCGAAGAGGAAAAAGAGCAAAAGGTTGATCCTCGACTCGCTGACTTAGCAAAGCTTCTTGATCAAAACAAGAACTCTTAAAAGCGAAGTACCAGTTCGTTCTGGCTTCATAATATTTTTATCTCTTTAAGGAGGTGGGAAGAATGGCAGTACCTTTTAGAAGAACATCTAAAACAGCAAAAAGACAACGTCGTACACACTTCAAACTACGTGTACCTGGTATGGTAGAATGCCCAAACTGTGGTGAAATGAAACTAGCACACCGTGTTTGCAAAGAGTGCGGAACGTATAAAGGAAAAGAAGTTGTAAACAAATAATCGATTTACAACTAGTTGTAAATATCATTTACAACCAATAAAAAAGCGTGAAGAGACCATGGCTCTTCACGCTTTTTTTTATTGCAATACTGTTCATTTATATTGAATCAATTTACACTATAGAAAAAGGAGGGATTATAAGATGGGAGATTATATCATACATAAAAATCAACATGGGGTACTTCAATTCATCATCAACAGGCCTGAAAAGCGGAATGCCATCAATTATGAAATAATGGACGGGTTGGAAAAAGCTCTGAAAGAGTGTGAAGGTAATCCGTCCATTAAGGCATTTGTCATTACTGGCAGTGGAGAAGAGGCATTTTGTTCAGGAGGGGATTTATCTGAATTCCATCGTCTGAAAACAGAAGAAGAAAGTTATGGGATGCTAAGCAAGATGGGACGGATATTGATCGAACTGGCTTTTCTTCCAAAGCCGACGCTCGCATTTATTAATGGTACTGCGATTGGAGGCGGCTGTGAGATTGCGGCAGCTTGTGACTTAAGGATCGCTAAAAAAGGGGTAAAGATGGGATTTGTGCAGGGGAATCTGGCCATCACCACAGGCTGGGGCGGCGGCACACTGCTGCATAAACGCATTACATCACCGAGGGCATTATCTCTCTTGATGACAGCAAGTTTGTACGAAACTGAAACGTTAGTTGAAATGGGCTTTATAAATGAACTAGTGGGAAGGACAGAAGATTTCAAGGATCTACCTCTCCTAAATGCCTTATCCTCTAAAACCACCGATGTCCTTCAGGCATACAAACAGCAGCAGTTGAACGGATGGGACCGTAAGAACATGGAAAAAAACATCGAAAGTGAAATCCGTCAGTGCTCCAAACTATGGGCAATGGATGAACACCACCAGGCGGTTGACCGCTTCCTGGCAAAGTAGCCTGGGGATTATGTAATTATTTCGTTGTCTGTTATTCTGTTGATTCTATCTACTCTAGTAAGTGCATATGCATGAATAAATGGATCTTACAGGAGGGATGGAAATGTCTTCAAATAGACAGGATGCTTGGAATCAGGATGAGGATGTAATACTTGCTGAAGTGGTATTGCGCCATATCCGTGAAGGCGGTACACAGCTTAAGGCCTTTGAAGAAGTGGGCAGGAAACTTTCAAGGACTTCCGCTGCATGCGGATTTAGATGGAATTCATTTGTCCGTAAACAATATAAATCAGGTATTGAGTTGGCAAAAAAACAACGAAAACAATCGAAGAAGCATACTCCTCTAATAAAGAAGTCTCTACAGGGGGAAAATCAGGCACTGCCTCCTGTTCATGCAGAATCCGGGCAAAGTATGCCAGATACCTTCTCAATGAGCAGCATGATACAGTACTTACAAAAAGCGGAGGAAGCAGTTAGAAATGAAGCAAAGGTAAAAGAAGAAAATACAAAGCTTCATGAGGAAATCTCTCATTTAACAAGTAAGTTAGAGCAGGCTGAAACAGAATTAAAAGAATACAAAAGCAAGTTTACTTTACTTGAAGAGGATCATAAATCGCTTTTGACGATTTTTGAAAAGGCAAGAAAAATGGCTCTTTTGCAAGGTAATGAAGAAAAAGTCAAATTCCAAATGGATAAGAACGGAAATCTTCAAAGGGTCAATAAATGAATCCATAATGAAAGGCTGGCTAGCATTGCACTAGCCAGCCTTTCCGGTTATTTAGCTGATTTTTTGTTCTTTGACACCAAGTGGATACCAGACCATAGGATTCTGCCCCAAATCTCGTTCTACATCATAAGTGACAGCCTCAAACCCCATTTTCTCCCAGAAACCTTGGGATTTTATGCGTGAATTCGTCTTGATGGGAAGCCCAAATCCTTTTGCGAATTCAACGAGCAGTTTGCCGTATCCTTTACCTTGATATCTAGGAAGAACCTCAAGTTTCCATAATTCCAGATAATTTTGAGGCGGATCAAAGTATTGGTCGAATCTTGCCTCCCTCTGATACAAGCTCATTCTTGCAATCAATGTATCTCCAAAGTAAATACCGTAAAAAGGTGATTCACTATCATTTTCAATGATGTTCGCCTGCAGGTCTTCAAGCATTGATAACTCTTGAACACCATATTCTTTAAACTTCTTAAACTCTTCAAGAGTCTTGTAATTCACTTTTAATTTTTCAACTTTTACTGCCATCTTTTTTACCTCCTACTAATGCTTCATGATACTCTGTAAGGAACGGAATCACTTGAATCCGTTTACACCACTGAGAAAAATCATGTGGTTATTTATTATTATTATATAACAAATAAACAAAAAATTCTGCACTTAATTAAGAAAACGTTTACAATAAAGAGGAGGATTTCGACGAGTTTTGTAGAAATCTTTATATGAATTGCTGTTTTTTTGAAGAAAGGGGAGATAATGTGCAGAAAGTCTTAATTGCAAACAGGGGAGAGATCGCTTCAAGAATCATTAAAACTTGTAAACAATTAAATATTCAGACGGTTGCTGTCTATTCTGATGCAGATGAGGATATGCCTTTTGTCAAGGAAGCTGACATCGCTCATCGAATCGGTGAACCGCCAGTTAACAAATCTTATTTAGTTATAGATACTATTCTTGAAGTGGCAAAAAAAGAAAACGTAGATGGCATTCATCCAGGTTACGGTCTGTTATCAGAGAATGGAGAATTTGCGAAGAGAGTATCAGAAGAAGGCTTTACCTTTATCGGACCTCATCACAGCATCATTCAAAAGATGGGAGACAAAGTAGAGGCAAGAAAGGTGATGCAGGAGGCTCAGGTTCCGGTTGTACCGGGAAGTGACGGCGGAGTGGACAGTATAGAGTCCGCTAAGGTGGTTGCAAAGGAAATTGGTTACCCTGTCATGCTTAAGGCGAGCGGCGGAGGCGGCGGAATCGGTATGATTCGCTGTGAAAATGAGCAAGCGCTCGTTCAAAGCTTTGACTCTACAAGAAATCGTGCAAAAGCATATTTTGGAAAAGATGAAGTATTCCTTGAAAAATGTGTGGATAATGCGCGGCACATTGAAGTGCAGATATTTGGAGATGGGCAGGGGAATATCGTCCATTTATTTGAACGAAATTGCTCTGTTCAAAGACGTAATCAAAAAGTGATAGAGGAGTCCCCATCTCCTATGTTGTCTGAGAAGACAAGACAAGCGATGTATGAAGCTGCAGTCAAGGCAGGTAAGGCTGTAGATTATACCAACGCCGGGACGGTTGAATTCATCGTTGATGAAGAAGAAAACTTCTACTTCCTTGAAATGAATACAAGATTACAAGTGGAGCACCCGGTTTCGGAATCTGTTACAGGTCTTGATTTGGTCAAATGGCAGCTCCTGGTGGCGTCTGGAGAGCCCCTCCCATTAATAAATCAAGATGAAATCACATCTAACGGTCATGCATTGGAGTTCAGGGTATATGCTGAAGATCCAAAAACGTTCTATCCTTCCCCAGGATTAATCAATACGCTGGATTGGGGTAATAGTGAAGATGTGAGGATTGATTCAGGATATGTGCAAGGGAATAAAGTCACTCCTTTTTATGATCCGATGATTTCCAAATGTATCATTTACGGTAAAGATCGATCAGAAGCAATAGAAAAAGCCAGAACATTCTTCGCAGGAGTGAAAATCGAGGGGCTAAAAACGAATGTAAATCTCTTTAAGGAAATCATTGACGAAAAAGAGTTTCTGGATGGAACATATACGACTAAATGGCTTCAGGATTATTTGACTGCAAATCGAACATAAGAAGATTTAAGACAATTGGAGGAAACGATAATGAAAGAAATTACAGCAGCTATGGCAGGAACAGTATTAAATGTTTTAGTAGAACAAGGCGGAAGTGTCGCTGCAGGGGACACGGTACTCATGCTTGAATCAATGAAAATGGAAATCCCTGTAGAAGCCGAAGCAGAAGGTAAAATCGCAGAAATCAAAGTAAACATCGGAGACTTCGTAAACGAAGGCGACGTATTACTCGTCCTTGAAGGATAAGAGAGCTTTGCATATTGGAATGTATTAATTTCCGGACGAATATTGAGGAAGATATATTCTGAAAAAACGACGGAAAATGATTTTATGGTAAGTGACTGTTCCAGCTGTTTGTTGTAGTGGAAGACGAAGACTCCTGCGGGAAAAGTAGCTAATGTGAGACCTGTCCAGCTCTAGCGACTAGAAGCTCGAGACATAAGCAATGCCATCCAAAAGGGCAAAAAGCGCCTTTGTGGCTGCCCTGTCTTATGCTAGCCGCCTCTGAGCAAGCCGCCTCCGCTTTTCTTCCCGCAGGGAGGCACGACCGAGGAGGCTCACGGGCTACCCGCGGAAAGCGAAGTCTTCCACGGAAACGAACAGCGGAATTAACAGCCAACGCTACATAACGAACAAAGGGGGATTCATATGACTGCATCTAAAACATTCATAGATACACTCAATGAAACAAAAGAAAGAATAAGTGCCGGCGGACAGCCGAAATACCATGAAAAATTAAAGGAACAAAACAAAATGTTCGTCCGTGATCGTCTTCAACTATTATTTGATAATGGAGATTACCAGGAAGACGGGATGTTCGCGAACAATAAAGCGGATGACCTGCCTGCGGATGGAGTAGTGACGGCCATCGGGAAAGTTGGCGGACAAACGGTCTGTGTCATGGCTAATGACTCTACCGTAAAAGCAGGCTCTTGGGGTTCAAGGACTGTAGAAAAAATCATTCGTATCCAAGAAACCGCTTTGCGATTGCAGGTTCCTATCTTTTATTTAGTGGATTCTGCAGGTGCGCGGATTACTGATCAACTTGAAATGTTCCCTAATCGGAGAGGAGCGGGGAAAATTTTTCATAATCAAGTAAAGATGTCAGGCATGGTCCCACAGGTTTGTGTCCTTTTCGGGCCGTCTGCGGCAGGGGGAGCGTATATACCGGCTTTCTGTGATATCGTTATCATGGTTGATGGGAATGCTTCCATGTACCTCGGCTCACCTCGTATGGCAGAAAAAGTAATAGGGGAAAAAGTCACTCTTGAAGAGATGGGCGGTGCAAGAATGCACTGCTCAGTAAGCGGCTGCGGTGATCTGTTGGCTGCATCTGAAGAAGAAGCGATCAAAGAGGCAAAAAGATACCTGGGTTATTTCCCGGCGAACTATAAAGAGAAGCCTTCTGTTGAAGAAGGGATGGCGCCAAAGACTGAAAAGCTTCTTGAAGATATCATCCCTCAGCATCAAAATGCCCCATTTGATATGTACGAGGGAATTAACACACTGATTGACGAAGGCAGCTTCTTTGAAATGAAAAAATTGTTTGCACCGGAGCTAATCACAGGGTTTGGCCGGATGGACGGGAAAGTGGTAGGGATCATTGCCAACCAGCCAAAGGTAAAAGGCGGCGTTCTGTTCCATGATTCTGCCGATAAAGGGGCTAAATTCATTCAGCTGTGTGATGCTTTCCATATTCCTTTATTATTCCTTGCTGATGTTCCGGGCTTTATGATTGGAACAAAAGTGGAAAGAGCAGGGATAATCAGGCATGGAGCCAAGCTTATCGCGGCTATGAGTTCAGCAACTGTGCCAAAAATTTCTGTCATTGTAAGAAAAGCATATGGAGCAGGATTATATGCCATGGCAGGACCGGCATTCGATCCGGATGTCTGTATTGCCCTTCCGACGGCACAGATTGCCGTGATGGGACCTGAAGCAGCAGTCAATGCAGTCTATTCCAATAAAATTCAGGCTATTGAAGATCCAAAAGAGAGAATCAAATATGTTCAAGAGAAACAACAAGAATATAAAGAACATATCGATATCTATAAATTGGCTTCAGAGTTGATCGTTGATGAAATTACGGCACCTAATGAGCTGCGTTCTGTTTTGATCGAACGTTTTAAATTATATGAAACGAAGGAAGTCCAGTTCAGTGAGAGAAAGCACCCGGTATATCCGGTGTAATCATTTTAGGAAAGTAGACTTGTTCCCGCGTATTTACGGGAACAAGTCTTTTTAAACTGCATCATTCTTTATACCCATTGTTTTCTGCCGGTGAAAAATTTGCTAAACTATGATTAAGTACTTATCAATTCGTATTTAATGAAGGAGAAGTCATGAAGATTGGAATTATCGGAGGAGGAGCGATCGGGCTTCTATTCTCCCATTATTTAAGTAAAAAGTTTGATGTCACACTTCTCGTGAGAAGAAATGAGCAATTGGAAGAAGTTAACCGCCTTGGTGTCACCGTTAATTTGGGGGGCCATTCCGACACGGCATACTTACATACCGAAAGATTGTCTGAAAGCAGGATGGAATATGATTTAATCATTATCGCTGTTAAGGAATATAGCCTCGATTCGATTCTATCGAACCTGGTTGATTCGGATGCTCAAATTCCTCTATTCTTCTTGCAGAATGGTATAGGTCACATAGAACGGGTTAAAAAGCTCCCTCATTTTTCACTGCTGGCCGGTTCTGTAGAACATGGGGCATTGAAAGAAAATGATCACTCTGTGACCCATCTGGGCATAGGAAGAACAAATCTTGCTTTGATTAGAGGAGAATCAAGTAGTATAGAAGAATTATTAATACAACAAATAGAAAATTTTCCATTTGTTCTTCAAGACGACTATGAAAAAATGTTGATAAAAAAATTATTTGTCAATGTCTTGATCAACCCCCTTACCTCAATTGCTGGGGTAGCAAATGGAAGATTACCGGAAAACCCACACTTCCTTCATATTCAACACAAGTTATTTGAAGAACTGCAAATCCTTTTTCCTCACATGAAGGATCACATTCACTTCCAGGAGATATTGGACATATGTTACAGCACGTCAGCTAATCGTTCATCCATGCTGAAAGATATTGAAGAACACAGAAAGACAGAAGTCGAGACCATTCTGGGGTCCTTATTGATGAAGGCTGAAAAAGAAAACCATTTTGTACCCATCATGAAAACACTTTACGAATTAGTTAAAGGAATAGAAAGAGAAAGTCAGGGGGGGTAAAATGGCTTCTATTTTTTCTACGGTCATTGCCATATTTGTGATTATTCCATTTTTGGGGTATTTCATCAGTTTTATCATTGCGAAGGAAGTAATGAAGAATCACCGGAAAGCGTTTCATCTTGCAATTGATGTGACAACGTTTTTACTGATGGTGTCCGTTCATTTTATTGTTCTCGCGATATGGGATACATCATATTTATGGTTGATATTCTTATGTGTTTGCTGCGTTGGTTTGATATTCGCCATTTTATATTGGAGGGCAAAGGGTGAGATTCACTACCCGAAGCTGCTAAGAGGTGTATGGAGGATAAATTTCCTTTTGTTTTTCGCTGCGTATATCACTTTGATGATCACGGGGTTGATCCTTAGGATCATTGAACTGAACTAGTTGGCAAACACAGGCAGTTTTTTTCCTTTTCAGCTAGTGAAATGTTATACTCTTCGTTAGGAAATAAAGAGCTAGAAAAGGAGTAGTAGTTCATATGGAATTGGAGAATCTGAACATTCCGGCAATCAACCAGTTTGCTTCACTTTATATAAATCAGAAAGAACCTGTGACTTCTTTTTTTCACTATAATATAAATCAGCCTGATGTCTATACACGGAGATTGGAAGATTTGAAACATCGTGAGTTTCCGCGTGAAGAGCTTGCAGGATGTATCGCTTCATATATGACGGGGCTTCCTTCAGCATTTGAAGTGGAGGAGTCTTTAGAGAAATTCAAGAAGGGTGCTGTGACTGTCGTAGCAGGTCAGCAGGCGGGTTTACTGACGGGGCCCTTATACACCATACATAAAATTATTTCGATCATCAAAATGGCGCGGCAGCAGGAAGAAGCTTTGAATCATCCTGTTGTGCCTGTATTCTGGATTGCCGGAGAAGATCATGATTATCAGGAAGTGAATCACATTTACCTGGAAAAAGGCAACAAAATCGAGAAGGCGGGTTATCCGGAACGAGTACTCGAAAAGAAAATGACCTCAGATATTTCCTTCGATAAACATGTAATGAAGAATTGGGTGAAGGAGATCGTCCAGACCCTTGGTGAAACCCGGCACACCAACAAACTTGCCTTTGAATTGAACAAAATGATCGATGCTGAGGGTGATCTTGTCAGGTTCTTCGCTCATTTTGTGATGCATCTGTTTAAGGAATCCGGTTTATTGGTGATAGATTCTGCGTATCCTCCTTTAAGGAATCTCGAAAAGAATCATTTTCATCATTTGATCGAAAGCAGTCAGAACATTACAGATGCAGTACTCCAGCAGCAGGAAGAAATTAAAAAGAACGGGTTCTCCACACAACTGGACATTTCTCCTGAAGCAGCGAATGTATTTATCAACATAAATGATGAGCGTTCATTATTGGAAAGACAAGGCTTCGATTTCAAAGAGAAAAATAGCGGAAGTGTAATCCCGGGCAGGGAATTACTGGCGATGCTCGAAAAGTCTCCTGAAATATTCAGCAACAATGTGGTGACTAGACCGATGATGCAGGAATGGCTGTTTCCGACCCTTGCCTTTATTGGAGGACCAGGCGAAATCGCCTACTGGGGTGAATTGAAGAAAGCATTTGAATATACTGGATTGAAGATCCCCCCTGTCGTTCCTAGATTGAGCATCACCCTCCTTGAAAGGGAAGTAGAGAAGAAATTGAACCAACTCGGCCTGTCGCTGCCGCAGGTATTGATTGGAGGGGTCAATGAAGAAAGAGAGAAATACTGGAATTCAATAAAAGTACCAACGTTAGAAAGAGATATTGCCGAACTCGAACAATTGCTTCAACAAACATACAGCCATATTCGTGATAAATCTCAGCGTATCGATCGGGGATTGAATCAGATCGTGGACAAGAACTTATCCATCCATCTTTATCAATTTGATTACTTGAGGAAGAGGGCAGATAAGGCTCTTAGGGAAAAACATGACAAAACATTTTCAGACTTCACTAAAGTGGAAAATTGTCTCCGTCCTAATAATGGACCGCAGGAGAGAACCTGGAACACTCTCTATTTCCTTAATAAATACGGAGAAAGCTTTATTCAGGACTTGACCTCCCTCCCGATGGATTTTGATGGGACACATAAGGTTGTTTACTTGTAATGTTCAACACTTAATTAGTAAATAGTAGAGGACTTCTTTCGGAATAAAAGCCGAAAGAAGTCCTTTTTTTGTGTTTAAAAGACAAAATTTTCTTCTCTTCACTGTCAGGAAAAGGGAGAAAAAGGCTAATAAAAGTTAAAGGAAATATTTTATAAAAAGAGAATTTATAAAACAGTGGAGAAAAGTGGGGGGATGTGGTACATTTGTGATAGAAAGTGGGGGCAGTGCATATGTTCATGGGCGAATATCAACATAACATTGATAATAAAGGCCGTTTAATAGTGCCTGCCAAGTTCCGCGATCTACTCGGCGAGTCATTTGTCATCACACGTGGATTAGACCAATGCTTATTTGGCTATCCCATGGATGAATGGCGGGCCCTCGAAGAAAAGCTGAAAGCTTTACCACTTACAAAGAAAGATGCCCGAGCCTTTACGCGCTTCTTCTTTTCAGGAGCTACAGAAAGTGAATTGGACAAGACAGGGAGAATAAATATCCCTTCGACTCTTGTCAGCTATGCACAGTTGGATAAAGAATGCATCATCCTTGGAGTTTCCAATCGGATTGAGATTTGGAGTAAGGCTTTATGGGAAGACTACTTCACAGAGTCTGAAGATTCTTTTGCAGAACTTGCAGAGAATATGATAGGATTTGATATTTAGCAGATCAAAAACGTTCGATTGGAAAGGTGACGTCAACATGTTTAAACATACAACAGTTTTATTGAAAGAAACGGTAGATGGATTGGATATTAAAGAAGACGGGGTATATGTGGATTGTACTTTGGGCGGTGCAGGACATAGTGAGTATCTGCTTAGCCAATTGTCTGAAAAGGGGCATTTATATTGCTTCGATCAAGATGAAACCGCAATTAACCACGCAAGAGAAAAGCTTTTACCTTATCAAGGGAAGGTTACCTTCGTTCAGTCGAATTTCCGTTATTTGAAAGAAGAACTTGAGCAGCTTGGAGTACATAGTGTCGATGGCATACTTTACGATCTTGGAGTTTCATCACCCCAGCTTGATACACCTGAAAGGGGCTTCAGCTATCATCATGATGCACCGCTCGATATGAGGATGGATCTAGAAGCTGAAATCTCTGCATTCGATGTGGTGAACCACTGGGCATATGAGGATCTTGTACGAATCTTCTACCGGTACGGCGAAGAGAAATTCTCAAAGCAAATCGCTAGAAAGATCGAAGCCGCCCGTGAGTTGAAACCGATTGAAACAACAGGAGAGCTTGTTGAATTGATAAAAGAAGGGATTCCTGCACCTGCCCGGAGAAAGGGAGGCCACCCTGCCAAGAGAGTATTTCAGGCTATCCGTATTGCAGTAAACGATGAACTGGGGGCCTTTGAAGATTCTCTCGAACAAGCAATAGACATGCTTGGAAAAGGCGGAAGGGTCAGTGTGATCACTTTCCACTCGCTGGAAGACCGCATGTGCAAGACGATGTTTAAAGAGAAAGCATCCGGACCTGATTTACCACCGGGGCTACCGATCATTCCCAAGGAATATGAACCTGAATTAAAACTCATTACGAGAAAGCCGATATTACCAAGTGAGGAAGAACTCTCAGAAAATAATAGAGCCAGGTCAGCAAAGTTAAGAATTGCAGAAAAAAATAAATAAAGAGGCTAAATATATGAGAAAAAGCCTTTAAAAAAGGAAATGGGAGGGAGAAATGATGAGTAATTTAGCCAAAAAGTTTGAAAGGGAGCAAATTGATCAATCGAATCAATCTGTTCAAGTGAATCCCCAGCCGCTTAGAAAAGAGCAGCGTTCTGTCATCACACCAGGGGAAAAGATCCTGGTCGCAATCTTTGCTGTGGTATTTTGCTTCTTAGCCGTACAGATTGTACAGACTCAAGCAGCCATCTATGACGTAAACAAAGAAGTGCAAGTGATGGAAACAGCCGTTGAAAAACAGGAAAAGGCGAATAACGACCTTAAACTTCAAATCAGCGAGTTAAGCACGTACGAGCGTATTTTGGAAAAAGCCAAAGAACTTGGACTTAACTTAAAAGAAAAGAATGTGAAGGTTGTTGAACAATAATGAAAAAAAGACCAAGTATGAACATAGGGGCAGCCATCCTTTTCGGGATTTTCGGCTTGCTCTTTTTTGTATTAATGGTTCGGTTTATTACAATTCAAGTTACAGGCGAGGCTGAGGGTAAAGTCCTGGCTTCACAGGCTGCAGAGAAATATATCAAGAGCCGGATCCTTGAAGCTCATAGGGGAACCATCTATGACCAAAAAGGGGAAGTGATTGCAGAAGACACTTCCGCTTACACTTTAGTGGCCATTCTAAGCCCGACGGTGACAAGTGATCCTGAGAATCCCAAGCATGTAACAGATCCAAAAAAGACGGCTAGGGAACTATCCGGGTTCATAGATATGAACGAAAGTGAGATTTATAAAAAATTAACGACAGATGGAGCCTATCAGGTGGAATTTGGCTCAGCCGGCCGTGCCCTCTCGCATCAATTGATGCTTGATATCAAAGAAGAAAAACTCCCAGGTATCACATTCCGGAAAGAAGCCAAACGATTCTATCCAAATGGGACATTTGCTTCCCATTTGATCGGTTTTGCCCAGAAAACGACTAATGATGATGGAGATTCTGTTACAACAGGTAAAATGGGGATAGAAAAAAGCTTTAATGACATCCTGAGCGGAAAGAACGGTTCAGTGGAATATAAAAGTGATGTATGGGGATATCTTCTTCCTAATTCGGAAGAACACGTCACACCTCCACAGGATGGGAATGATATCTATCTCACCATTGATAAGAAAATCCAGACGTTCCTGGAAGAAGCCATGAATCAAGTTCAAAAGCAGTATAAGCCTAAAAAGATGTATGCAATTGTGGCAGATCCCAAAACAGGAAAAATCCTTGCTATGACCCAGCGCCCGACATTCCACCCGGATACCAGGGCAGGGCTGATGGATAACTGGACCAATACGATTGTAGAAGAAACGATTGAACCGGGATCTACCATGAAATCCTTCTCGCTTGCAGCAGCAGTAAATGAAGGGAAGTTCAATCCAAACGAAGCATACCAATCAGGGACTTATAAAGTTGATAATGTCCCTAATCCTATCCGTGATCATAATGGCGGGGAGGGGTGGGGCTCCATTTCTTTCCTTGAAGGAGTTCAGCGGTCATCCAATGTGGCTTTCGCTTATCTGCTGGACCAGATCGGCTTTGAAACATTTGAAGGATATTTACATGATTTTGGTTTCGGGGAACCGACTAACGTCGGCCTGCCGCATGAGGCATCCGGTTCGATCCTTTATCATTATCCTATTGAAAAATACACAACCATTTTTGGACAAGGAACAACGGTCACTCCGCTGCAAATGATCCAGGCGGAATCTGCGATTGCGAATGACGGGAAAATGATGAAGCCTTATGTCATTTCGAAAGTGGTAGACCCCAATACGAAAGAAGTAGTAAAAGAAACAAAGCCTGAAGTGGCGGGGACCCCCATCACAAAGGAAACAGCTGAGAAAACAAGGAAGTACTTAGAGACGACTGTCACATCCGAACATGGCACAGGTACCAGGTTTGCGATTGAGGGCTATAGTGTAGCCGGAAAATCGGGAACTGCACAAATTCCGGATCCTGAGACCGGGGGATACAAGTATGGTAAGGAAAACTACCTCTTTTCCTTTATGGGAATGGCGCCTGCTGATAATCCGCAGTTAATCGTCTATGTAGGAGTGCAGGAACCAGAATTGAAGCCGACAGAAATCGGTTCTGATCCTGTTTCAGATGTTTTTAAGCCAGTCATGCAGAACAGTTTGAAATACTTAAATATTAAACCGCAGGAAAAAGTGAATCTTAAACAAGAGCAAATTCCTGACCTTACTGGTATGAGCGTTGAAAAAGCAAAGGCAGAAATAGAAAAAACAGGGGGCGAACCTGTAGTAGTCGGTAATGGTTCAGAAGTAATCAGGCAATTGCCTCATGAAGGCAGTGAAATGCTTGAAGGAGGGAAAGTGATTCTCAGAACGGACGGAGACATTACCATTCCGGATATGAAGGGCTGGTCAATTAGAGATGTTTTCAAGATTGCGAATATCGCCGGTCTGAAAATCAATATGGTTGGCAATGGATTTGCGGTCAGTCAAAATATACAGCCTGATTCACCTGTGAATGAAGACGAACCTCTTGTAGTAAACTTCAAAACCCCAGAAGAACAACTGCAGAAGAAAAAAGAAGAGGAAGCCTCTGAAGGGTCAGAAGAAGAAAGACCTTTGAATTAGATAGTGGAATAAGAAGGATGGACTTTTCAATGTGTTAATCCATACTTACCTGGCGATTTTGCCAAGGGTATGGAGCAGAACATGAAGGGTCGTCCTTTTCTTTTTGTTGTGGCGGAAGGTCTTCGGATAATGAAAATCATACCACTGTGTGTCCAAGCATATAATGGAACGAGCCATAGAAGGGGAGGTCCATTTGTGAAAAGAGTATCGAACGTAACAGTTAGGAAAAGGTTGGCGATTGCTCTGATTGTGGGAGTGTTGATATTTTCTATCATTGATTTAAGGCTGGGGTATGTGCAGTTTTTCATGGGGGATATGTTGACAAGCCGTGCCAAAGATTCGTGGAGCCGGAATATTCCTTTTCAGCCTGAACGGGGGAAGATAGTAGACAGGAACGGGGTGGAGTTAGCGGGTAATCAAAGTGCCCCGACCATTTTTGTCGTGCCAAGACAAATTACCGACCCTCAAGAGACCGCGGAGAAACTGGCACCAGTTCTTAATATTTCAGTAGAAACTGCATATAAATATGTAACACAGCAGGCGAGTATGGTCCTGATAAAAGAAGCGAGAAAAATATCATATGAAAAAGCGAAGGAAGTCACAGAACTAAATCTTAAAGGTGTTTACCTTGGAGAAGACTCCAAGAGGTATTATCCATATGGAAGCTATCTGTCACATGTGCTCGGATTCGCAGGAATCGATAACCAGGGGCTGATGGGACTTGAACTGTCATACGATAAGGAACTTACAGGTGATAAAGGATACGTCAAGTTTTTTTCAGATGCCAAAGGGAAAAGGATGGGTGACATGGCGGACGATTTTGATGACCCTGAGAACGGGCTTGACCTGAAGCTGACCATCGATACGAAAGTCCAGACAATTGTAGAAAGGGAGCTGGATATCGCTCAGGCCACCTATAACCCCGATGGTATGATCGCTATTGCGATGAATCCAAAAAATGGTGAAATATTAGCGATGGCAAGCCGTCCTACATTTGATCCTGCAAATTTCCGGAATGTCCCGCAGGAAATCTATAACCGCAACCTTCCCATCTGGAGTACGTATGAGCCGGGATCAACCTTTAAGATTATCACTTTGGCAGCTGCCCTTGAAGAAAAAAAGGTTGATCTGTATAAGGAAAAGTTTCATGATTCCGGTCATGTAGAAGTGGCAGGGTCTACGCTTCACTGCTGGAAAAGAGGGGGGCACGGAACGCAAACCTTCCTCGAGGTTGTCCAGAACTCCTGCAACCCGGGTTTTGTTGAACTTGGCGAGCGCCTTGGCAAGGAAACGTTGTTTAAATACATTAAAGACTTTGGATTCGGTCAAAAAACTGGAATCGATTTACAGGGTGAAGGAAAAGGGATTCTATTTAATCTGGACCGTGTCGGACCGGTTGAGCAGGCGACGACTGCTTTTGGCCAGGGTGTTGCAGTTACCCCTATCCAGCAGGTGGCTGCCGTTTCGGCAGCAGTCAATGGGGGAATCTTGTATCAGCCATATATAGCGAAAGAGTTGATCGACCCTGAAACGAATGAAGTCGTTATGAGAAAGTCTCCTCAAGTGAAGAAGAGGGTGATTTCCGCAGAAACATCCAAACAAATAAGGGAAGCTCTCGAAAGTGTCGTTGCACAAGGTACAGGAGGGAAGGCTTTCGTGGATGGCTACCGTATTGGCGGGAAAACAGGGACTGCCCAAAAAGCCAAAGATGGAAAGTACCTGGAGAACAATCATATCGTTTCATTTATGGGTGTAGCACCTGCAGATGACCCCGAGATCGTCGTTTATGTAGCGGTGGATAATCCTAAAGGCACCGTCCAATTTGGTGGGGTGGTAGCTGCCCCCATTGCCGGCAGTATCATTGGAGATAGTTTAGAGGCGATGGGAGTGCCTAAAAGAAAGGAACAGATCGAGAAAAAAATGAATTGGGATGACATCCCGATGATCGAAACCCCGGATCTGATCGGTTTGTCTAAAAAAGAGCTTCAGCAGCAATTGGTTAACCTGAACCTTGATATTAGCGGAAGCGGAGAAAAGGTGGTAAATCAGTCGCCTGATCCGGGCGTGAAAATAAAGCAGGGTTCAACCGTACGCGTATATTTATCTGAATAAAGAACAGGGGGTGCTTTCTTTGATGGATTTATCGTCCATTAGCATGCAGAAAAGAAAGCCCCTTTTTCTCTAGGTTGTCTCGTTTTTGAAAAAACGACATAACCGAGAAAATTTAGAACTAAGTTAAAAGGTTGATAGCTTTCAAGTCTGATTTTATGTAAAATATAAAAAGGTTGCTTTCTACCTGTGAGGAGTTGAAATGATGAGATTGCACACTTTGCTGGAAGTACTTCCATTTTATAAAGTACATGGTGAAGGAAATCCAGCTATTTCAAACATCGCTAATCACCATAAGAAAGTAATGGATGGTGACTTATTTATCTGTATCAAAGGCCTGGAGATTGATAGCCACTCCCTGGCTCAAGTTGCAGAGATGAATGGTGCAGCTGCTATTCTTGCAGAAAGGAAAGTGGATGTTCACATACCCGTCATACTTGTACCTGACACAAAGAAAGCCATGGCT
This sequence comes from Rossellomorea sp. NS-SX7, assembly GCF_052828565.1. Classification (NCBI taxonomy): domain Bacteria; kingdom Bacillati; phylum Bacillota; class Bacilli; order Caryophanales; family Bacillaceae; genus Rossellomorea; species Rossellomorea sp. NS-SX7. The sequence continues at coordinate 1,347,358 of NZ_CM128249.1, forward strand.
GTGCTTTCGGATTATTTTTATAAACAGCCTTCACATCAATTACTTTTAGTGGGTGTAACCGGCACGAACGGTAAGACGACAACCACCCATCTGATCGAGCAGGTCTTTACAGGTAATGGAATAAAGACTGGCCTTATCGGCACAATGCATATTAAAGCGGGCGATGAGCTTGAAGTCAGCCATAACACGACGCCGGACAGTTTGACCCTGCATCAGACGTTCTACCGATTCCTGCAGAAAGGGATTACTTCTGCCATCATGGAAGTTTCTTCTCATGCCCTTGATCAGGGAAGGGTTCATGGTTGTGATTACGATATTGCTGTATTTACAAATTTATCGCAGGATCATTTGGACTACCATCGCTCCATGGATGAGTACCGGAATGCAAAAGGCTTATTGTTTTCACAATTAGGAAATACTTATTTTAAAAAATCGCCTAAATATGCCATCATCAATAAAGATGACGATACAGCTGAGTATTTTATCAAATCAACAGCCGCGCATGTTTTCACATATGGATTATCAGAAGACGCAGATTTTTATGCAAAGAACTTACAGTTGAAATCTACGGAATCCTGTTTCAGGCTGGTGAGTCCGTTCGGGGAAAAGGATGTGGTCCTGAGTTTTTCGGGAAGGTTCAATGTTTACAACGCATTAGCAGCTATAGCAGCCGCTTCTGCTGCCGGCATCCCCATTGACCAAAGTGTTAAATCACTTGAGAGAGCACAAGGCGTCAGAGGTAGATTTGAATCAGTCGCTGAAGGGCAGCCTTTCTCTGTGATCGTTGACTATGCTCATACACCGGACGGTTTAAAGAACGTTTTGGAAACCATTCAATCCATTACAAATGGAGACATTATCGTTGTAGTCGGATGCGGAGGGGACAGGGATAAAATAAAGCGCCCCATCATGGCTGAAATTGCTTGTGACTACGGCGATTTTGCCATTTTCACTTCTGATAACCCGCGTACTGAAAATCCAATGGATATACTGAAGGATATGGAAGCCGGGGTTGTCGGCAAACAGTATAAGTTGATTCCCGATCGAAAAGATGCGATAAAAGAAGCAATCCTTCATGCAAAAGAAGGAGATATTGTACTTATTGCCGGTAAAGGGCATGAAACCTATCAAATAATCGGGCATGATGTCTTTGATTTTGATGACCGGGAAGTTGCAAGACAAATCATAAGGGAGATGTAACCATGCTCTTTTATGATGATGTTAAGAAGTTGTTTCCAGTTACACGTGGAGTCGGATTGCCAGGAATAGGATTCCTTACGGTTTCTTCCTTGCCGGAAGTAAGATTGGAAAGGGGCTTATACATTCCTTTGGATTCTCATCGGAAGCTTTTTGATAGCATCAATAATGGTGCGATTGCTTCTTTATGGGATGGAAGTGAAGAAATCCCCTTATTCGTACCGAATCATTTTCCTTTGTTTATTGTGGAGGATGTCCATGCTGCTTATCGTGAACTTATACAATTTTACAAACAAAAAAACAATCAAGAAAAGTGGGAAATTATGACGAAGTTTATATGTAATAGTGAATCTGATTTAATCAAAACAATGGATGAAGAATTTTTGGAAGTTTTGAACGAGAAGAAAGGAGGGGAATAAAGTGCTGGAACAAGTTATCTTTTTTACAATCATCATGGCATTTCTGATCACTGTTCTTCTGGCACCGCTCTTTATTCCTTTCTTACGAAGATTGAAGTTTGGCCAGAGTATTCGAGATGAAGGGCCAGAGTCACACCAAAAGAAAACAGGGACGCCAACGATGGGTGGTATTGTATTCCTGCTTTCAATCATCATTACGACATTTGTCATGACGGGGAAATATTCAGAACCCGGTGCTGAGACATATTTATTGCTTCTCGTTACAGTCGGATTTGGATTGCTTGGATTTCTGGATGACTTCATTAAAGTTGTCATGAAGCGGAACCTCGGGTTGACTTCCAAGCAGAAACTGTTGGGACAAATCGTGATTTCGGCTATTTTCTATTTCATCTTCAAGCAAAACGACTTCCCTACGACTGTATCGATACCATTGACGGACGTATCATTCGACCTTGGATGGTTTTATGTGTTGTTTATCATTATCTGGCTTGTCGGTTTTTCAAATGCCGTCAATCTTACAGACGGATTGGATGGATTAGTATCCGGTACATCAGCTATTGCTTTTGGAGCCTTGGCAGTGCTTGCCTGGAATCAGGGTCAATATGATGTAGCGATTTTCGGAGTAGCTGTAGTCGGAGCAGTCCTTGGATTTTTAGTGTTTAATGCTCATCCTGCCAAAGTATTTATGGGGGATACAGGTTCACTGGCACTAGGTGGCGCGATTGCAACGATTGCCATTTTAACGAAACTTGAGATTATCCTTATATTGATCGGCGGAGTCTTTGTCATCGAAACATTGTCGGTCATTTTACAAGTTGCGTCCTTTAAAACGACTGGAAAACGAATCTTCAAAATGAGTCCCCTTCACCACCACTATGAATTGGTCGGCTGGTCTGAATGGAGAGTCGTCGTTACTTTTTGGACGGTTGGGCTGCTTTTTGCCGTTTTAGGAATCTATATCGAGGTGTGGTTATAATTGAAAAAAATTACGAAGTTCAAACATAAAAAAGTTCTTGTATTGGGGTTAGCCAAGAGCGGGGTTAGTGCCGCTTCATTACTACATAAGCTTGAAGCTTTTGTCACAGTGAATGATCAGAAGCCTTTGGCGGAAAATCCCGAGGCCCAGGGTCTGCTGCAGGAAGGAATCAAAGTGATTTGCGGAAGCCATCCGATCGAGTTGTTGGACGAAGGCTTTGAATATGTCGTTAAAAACCCGGGCATTCCCTATCATAATCCTTTGATAAAAAGGGCTCTTGAAAAAGACATACCCGTCCTTACGGAGGTGGAACTTGCTTACTTAGTATCAGAGGCAGAAATGATCGGAATTACCGGGACGAATGGTAAAACGACCACGACCACTTTGTTGTATGAAATCCTGAATGAAGACAGACAGCAGCCCCTGATTGCCGGGAATATTGGTACAGTGGCCTCTGAAGTGGCACAAACAGCGAAAAAGGATGAAAAAATGGTGGTGGAATTATCATCCTTCCAATTGATGGGGATCGATGAATTTTCCCCTCATATCGCCATCATCACCAATTTGTATGATGCACATCTGGATTACCACGGTACAATCGGGGAATATTGGAATGCTAAAGCCAATATTACAAAGAATCAAACCGAGGAAGATTATTTGATCATCAATCATGACCAGGAGCATCTTCGTGATTCCGTCAGTTTCACGAAAGCTTCAATCATTCCTTTTTCCACTACACAGGTAGTGAAAGAAGGGGCTTATATAAAGGACGATGCAATCTATTTCAAGCATGAACGCATCGGTGAATTAGCCTCTGTTGTGTTACCCGGGGCTCACAACCTGGAAAATATCCTTTGCGCAGTCGCCGCTTCAAAATTATATGGAGTCGCAAATGACAGTATTACGAATGTGCTTGGAACATTTACAGGCGTTAAGCACCGCACTCAATTTGTAAAAGAAGTGAATGATAGAAAATTTTACAACGATTCAAAAGCGACAAACAGCCTGGCGACAAAAAGTGCACTGAATGCCTTCAATGGACCGACAATCCTATTAGCAGGTGGATTGGACAGAGGGAATGATTTTGATGATCTGATTCCTCATTTGAAAAACGTGAAGGTACTTATTACATTTGGTGAAACAGCTGATAAATTACAGACAACCGGTCAAAAGGCAGGGATACAAACGATCATACGTGTCGATAATGTTGAGAAGGCAGTGCCGGCCGCTTATGAAAATTCACAAGCTGGTGATGTGATCCTGTTATCTCCGGCCTGTGCAAGCTGGGATCAATATCGAACTTTTGAAGAACGCGGTGACATTTTTATTAAAGCGGTGCATAACCTTTAATAAGGGCTTGTCATTAAAAAGCAACATTACTTAGACAACAAGATAGGCAATCTGAGAAATTGAACAGTATGTATTGCTTGCAGCGGCTCAAATACGTCTATTCGAGGTGTTAAGATTGCCTTTAAAAAAATCGACTCCCGATTTTATCCTTATCATCGTCACCCTTACACTTTTGGCTGTAGGGCTTATCATGGTGTACAGTGCAAGTGCCGTTTGGGCGGATTATAAATTCGATGATTCGTTTTTCTTTGCAAAAAGACAAATGCTCTTTGCAGCTGTAGGAGTCTTTGCCATGTTTTTCATTATGAATGTGGAATATTGGACCTGGAAAAACTGGGCGAAAGTCCTTATCATCATTTGTTTTGTTCTCCTGGTACTGGTATTGATTCCTGGGATCGGGGTTTTGAGAAACGGATCAAGAAGCTGGATCGGAGTCGGTGCATTTTCGATTCAGCCTTCAGAATTCATGAAACTTGCCATGATTGCATTCCTTGCCAAATACCTTTCAGAGAACCAGAAATATATTACTTCTTTCCGTAAAGGGGTACTACCTTCGCTGCTGTTGGTCTTTTCAGCCTTTGGCATGATCATGCTCCAGCCTGATTTAGGGACAGGTACTGTGATGGTTGGCACATGTGTTGTGATGATCTTTATTTCCGGTGCAAGGGTCATGCATTTTGCTTGGCTTGGTATAGCCGGATTGGCAGGGTTCGCTGCATTGGTCCTTTCAGCACCCTACCGGATAAAACGAATCACCTCCTTCCTTGATCCCTGGGAGGATCCATTGAACAGCGGTTTTCAAATCATTCAATCACTGTATGCAATCGGTCCGGGGGGGCTGTTTGGATTGGGGTTGGGTGAAAGCAGACAGAAATTCTTCTATCTGCCTGAACCTCAGAATGATTTCATTTTTGCGATTTTGGCCGAGGAATTGGGTTTTATCGGCGGGACATTTGTACTTCTGCTATTTTCACTGATCTTGTGGCGAGGGGTGCGTATTGCTCTCGGTGCACCCGATTTGTTTGGAAGTTTCCTGGCTGTCGGAATCGTATCGATGATCGCCATCCAGGTAATGATCAATGTAGGAGTGGTAACAGGTTTGATGCCTGTAACAGGTATCACCCTTCCATTCCTCAGCTACGGAGGATCTTCATTGACCCTCATGCTCATGGCCGTAGGGGTTCTGCTGAATATCAGTCGGTATTCAAGACATTAACAACAAATAAGATTGGCTTCATCATTTATTCAATAATAACTTCCCTCAAATCAGAGTTGGGAAGGATCTGAATGTATGATTGGAAGTCAATCTTTTTTGTTGTCTTTTTTATGCTGTTATTATTCGGTTTAGAAAATAAGTGTTGCTATTTTAACTTGTTCCAGCTGTTGATTGGAGTGCAAGACGAAGACTCCTGCGGGAAAAGCGAGACAGGTGAGACCTGTCCAGCTCCAGGGCTTAGAGGCACATGTCATAAGTCAACTCGTCCAAGAAGGCAAAGAACGCCTTTGTGGCTGCCCTGTCTTATGCTTTTCGCCTCTGAGCAAGCCGCCTACGCTTTTCTAACCCGCAGGAGCGCAGCGGCGAGGAGGCTCACCGGCCGCCCGCGGAAAGCGAAGTCTTGCACGGAATCGGGCAGCGGCAATAAGAGGTAATTTTACATAAAGTGAAAAAAGCACTATTAAGCAAATTTTATTGAAATAACAATAGGATATTTGAAGGTAAGATGTTACAATTAATTACATAAATGCAACGTGTGAAAGGGTTTTGGTTTTCAATATTATAGGAGGTTATATTACTTTTATTAACCAAAACTTTTACAATTCAATGACATCCTTTCATAACATGGAATTCGTGTTTAGAATAGAGGGAAAGAGTGAATTATACAAGGTGTTGTGCTCTTTTTCGATTCCATGGAATGTACATAACGATCATTTGAGATTTTCATTATGTTTAATGTAGTTAAGGGAATGTAAATTGACCTTTCTAAATGATAACCGTCCTATTCTCTTTCGCATACATTGCCTTCACAATGACAAAGAAGGTAACTCATATAAGAGTACTTTCATTTTAAGGCGTGACGAACCATGCCCCATAAATTCGAAATGAAATTGAGGAAAACGTAATGAGAAAAGAAAATGTTGTTTCCATTGAAGAAAGAATTCCCAAACTGAAACAGCACAGAAAAAAGAAAGCAAACAGAAGGCTGCTATTCTTACTGGCACTTTTCCTGTTTATGATACTGTCTGTCATTTACTTTCAGTCACCTCTCAGTCATGTAAAAACAATCGAGGTGAAGGGAAATGAACTGGTTTCCAGTGAAACGATTCTTTCAGAAAGCAAACTTAAACCGGGAATGAATGTCTGGAGCGTCAATAAAAGTGAAACTGCTGAACGGTTAAATAAACTACCTGAAGTTAAGAGTACAGAAGTCAAGTTGTCTTTTCCAAATTCCTTTGTGATTCAAGTGAATGAATTAGGCAAAAAAGCTTATCTCCTTAAAGATAATAAGTTTTTGATCATTCTGGAAAATGGCAAGGTCCTGAATAAAGGAACCGAGTCCATTCCTGTGGACGCCCCTCTCCTGAGAGGGTTCAAAGAGGATAATACATTGAAAAAGATGATTCAAGAACTGGGAGAGCTTCCAAAAGAGGTTCAGCATCTGATTTCAGAGATAAATTTAGTGCCGAAGAAAACAGATCAATACCATTTGACCTTATTTATGAATGACGGTTATGAGGTAAGCGCGACAATTCGTACATTTTCAGAAAAGATGGAGCATTACCCGTCGATTGTCAGTCAACTGGACCCATCCAAGAAAGGGATCATCGATTTGGAAGTAGGCTCGTATTTCAGGGCATATGAAACGGAAGAAGCAGGAAGTGACGCAGAAGAGCAAGGCGAAGGGGATGATGAGGATGAAAGTGAAGGGTAAACACGTTATCCTCTCTCTCGTAGGTTTAGTGCTGGGTTTCATCCTTGCTTTTTCTTATAGCCTTGCTAATACAGAAGAAGCTGGACAGGGAAAGCGCAGCAACGGTCAATGGAAACAGGAAGAAGAGCTTAGGGATCAAATCCTTGCGCAGCAGCAAAAGAATAATAGTCTGCAGGAACAGCTCTATGAGAAACAGGAAAAAGTAGTCAACCTCGAAAAGGAATTCTCTAAAGAAAAACAAATTTACTTTAATCTTGCTGAAGAAGCGGAAAAGTACCGCATGTATTTAGGGAAAACCAAAGTCAAAGGTCCGGGAGTGAAAGTGACGCTTTCTGATGCTGACTATAAACCAAATGAAGATAACGCAAACAATTATATTGTTCATGAGCACCATATATTCAAGGTAATCAATGAATTGTATATTGCCGGAGCTTCTGCAGTTGCCATTAACGGACAGAGGCTGAAGCATGATTCATATGTATTGTGTCATGGACCGGTCATACAGATAGACGGGATTGAATACCCTGCTCCATTTGAAATCACAGCCATTGGAGACCCTGAGGTACTCTCTTCCGCCATGAATATTACAGGTGGGGTTAAAGATCAATTGGTGAATGATAATATTGAATTCTCTATGGAAAAGAAAACGGATATTGTTCTGGAACCACTGATCGGTGAATCATAAAGTTTGCACTCCAATAAAAGGTAGTGATTGGGAAGCAAGGTGAAGGGGAATGGACAACAAGCTAAAAGCGAGTTTTACGGTTATCACCATTATCATCGGTTTCATGATTGCCATACAATTCCAGACAGTCAAGGAACCTGTTGTCCGTGATACGAGAGACATATGGGAATTAAGGGATGCACTCCTTAACGAGAAAGAACTGAACTCCAGTCTGCTTGAGGAGATGAGAGCAGTCGAGGAGAAGCTGGAAACGTATGAGACAGAGAGAGAGGCAAGCCCCGAGCAGGCATTGAAACAAACGTTAAAGGAACTGAAAACAGAAGCGGGTTTGACGGAGAAAAAAGGTACCGGCCTGATTCTTACGATTGAACCTGCCATGGAAGAAATTCTGCTGGGTGAAAAAGTACATACTGTCTCCCCTCAGCTCCTTGAAAGGTTAGTGAATGAATTAAATCAATATGATGCAATGGATATTTCAATAGACGGACACCGGCTGATCAATACCTCGGTCATCAGGGATATTAACGGCGAAACAAATGTAGATGGATACTCCATCACCAAAATCCCGTTTGAAGTCAGAGTATTGACAAAGGATCTTGAAACAGCACAAAAATTGTATAACCGAATGCAAGTGTCACAATCTGTAGAGGATTTCTTTATCGATAATCTCCGGGTATCCATATCCAAACCGCTGGAAGAAGTGATTTTGCCGTCATATGATGATACAATCCGCGTCCGTTATATGGAACCGGTCAGTGAAAGAGGAGGTAACGGATAATATGTGGCTTCCCGTTTTAGGGTTGCTAGTAGGGGTCATACTTGGCCTTCTGACAGATATAAGAATTCCAGATGAATACTCGAATTATTTATCGATTGCAGTTCTGGCAGCCTTGGATACGCTATTTGGCGGAATCCGTGCTCACCTCCAAAATATATACGATGATAAAGTCTTTGTTTCGGGGTTCTTTTTTAATATTTTACTAGCAGCAAGTTTAGCTTTTCTAGGGGTCCATCTTGGTGTAGACTTATATTTGGCAGCTGTTTTTGCTTTTGGAGTCAGATTATTCCAAAACATTGCAGTCATCAGACGGATACTAATAAGTAATTGGACTACTAATCAAGAAAAAAGAGAAAAAAATTAGAATTTTAAAAGGGAATCGTTTTTGTTACGACGAATATCTTAATTAAGATATACTTAGGATTGAGACTATCTAGGGTTGTTGTTCCCATAAACATTTTTTAAGGAGGTGCCATAGAGTGAACAGCAATGAAATTTACGTTAGCCTAGACATCGGTACATCCACAGTGAAAGTGATCATTGGTGAAATGTCAAATGATTCCTTGAACATTATCGGTGTAGGACATGTAGAATCAGAAGGAATCAGAAAGGGTTCCATCGTAGATATAGACGAAACTGTTCATACAATTAAAAAGGCAGTTGAGCAAGCAGAAAGAATGGTCGGTTTATCCATAAACCACGTCATTGTTGGAATAACAGGAAATCATGTATCACTTCAAAATTGTCATGGTGTGGTAGCCGTTTCAAGCGATAACCGTGAAATTGGGGATGAAGATGTCCTGAGGGTGATGGATGCCGCTCAAGTTGTTTCCATTCCACCTGAAAGAGAAATCATCAATGTAATCCCGAGACAGTTCATCGTTGACGGACTGGATGAAATCACAGACCCGAGAGGTATGATCGGTGTCCGACTCGAAATGGAAGGCACCATCATTACAGGATCTAAGACGATATTACATAATACTCTGCGTTGTGTAGAAAAAGCAGGGCTCGAAATTGTCGATATTGTTCTACAGCCGCTGGCAGCAGGATCGGTCGCCCTTTCTAAGGACGAAAAAAATCTTGGGGCTGCACTGATTGACATCGGTGGAGGTTCCACGACGATTGCTGTATTCGAACAAGGCCATTTAAAGGCAACAACAGTTTTACCTGTAGGCGGAGAACATATTACCAAGGATTTATCAATCGGATTAAGGACATCAACCGAAGATGCCGAGAAGATTAAGACTAAATATGGACATGCTTATTATGATCATGCATCAGAAGATGAAGTATTCAGTGTTCCAATTATAGGAAGCGATCAACATCAACAATTTAATCAATTAGAAATTTCTGATATCATAGAAGCAAGGCTTGAAGAGATACTTGACCTAATCAGTCATGAACTGAAAAGAATGGGTATCAGAGACCTGCCTGGTGGATATGTATTAACTGGTGGTGTAGTAAATCTGCCAGGTGTGTTAGAATTAGCACAAATTGTATTCCAAAATCGAGTTCGCGTGGCTATTCCGGATTATATCGGAGTAAGAGAGCCTCAGTATACGACAGCTGTCGGGTTGATAAAGTACGCACAGAAGAATGCCAGATTACAAGGGAAAAGCGTAAGCGCTGAACCTGTACCGGTTGATGCATCTGAAAAAAGGCAGCAGTCGAAACAAACGAATAAGAAGCCAAAGCCAGCAAAAGTAACAGAAGAAACACATGAAGATGATAAGGCGATGTCAAAAGTGAAAAAGTTCTTTGGATACTTCTTTGAATAAATAAGGAATCCATTGATTCGACGAGTTAGGAGGATTTGTCATGTTGGAGTTTGATACAAATTTAGATTCATTAGCGACAATAAAAGTTATCGGTGTCGGTGGAGGAGGAAACAATGCTGTAAACCGAATGATTGAGCACGGTGTACAGGGTGTTGAATTCATCGCTGTAAATACAGATGCACAAGCTCTTAATCTATCAAAAGCAGAAATTAAGATGCAAATCGGCGGTAAATTGACCAGAGGTTTAGGCGCAGGTGCCAACCCTGAAGTCGGTAAGAAAGCTGCAGAAGAAAGTAAAGAGCAGATCGAAGAAGCTTTAAGAGGAGCAGACATGGTCTTCGTCACAGCTGGAATGGGAGGCGGTACCGGTACTGGAGCTGCACCTGTAATCGCCCAGATTGCACGTGAAATCGGTGCATTGACGGTTGGGGTGGTAACCCGCCCATTTACCTTTGAAGGCCGTAAGCGTTCGAACCAGGCCAGCGGCGGTATCGCAGCGATGAAAGAAGGCGTGGATACATTAATCGTCATTCCTAATGATCGACTTCTTGAAATCGTTGACAAGAGTACACCGATGCTTGAAGCCTTCAGGGAAGCGGATAACGTATTGAGACAAGGTGTACAAGGTATTTCTGACCTTATCGCAACTCCAGGGTTAATCAACCTTGACTTTGCAGATGTTAAAACAATCATGTCCAACAAAGGTTCCGCTTTAATGGGAATCGGCGCAGCTTCAGGTGAAAATCGTGCTGCAGAAGCTGCTAAAAAAGCCGTTTCAAGTCCATTGCTTGAAACATCAATCGATGGAGCACAAGGTGTATTGATGAACATCACAGGCGGAACGAGCTTAAGCTTATATGAAGTACAGGAAGCTGCCGATATCGTAGCTTCGGCATCTGACCAGGATGTAAATATGATTTTCGGATCAGTCATCAACGAAGACTTAAAAGATGATATCGTGGTTACTGTCATCGCGACTGGATTTAACGAAGAAGTCATTCAAGCTCCGAAACAGACTCGTCCTACATTTGGCGGTGTGAAGCCTAACCCTGCTCCTAGTCAGCAGCAGGTCAAGCGTGAACAGCCTAAACGCGAAGAACCACAACAGCAGGAACCTGTACGCTCTACTTCTAATAACCATGGTGCGGAAGATACTTTGGATATTCCGACATTCCTGCGTAACCGTAACCGCAGACGATAATCACTGCTAAGGGACAAGGTAGATACAGCTAAATAACTTTCACAAAAAAGACCCCTCCATGAGTGGGTCTTTTTTGTGTTTCAGCCGATGCTTCCCTAATGTAATGATCAATATAAAATTTGAGGTGACATATTTCGTTACTTTCTCTAAAAAGTTTTCCTTCCTGGCATACATAAAATGACAAACTTTTAGAGGGTATGTACGATATACTTCGTATAAGTCATTCAGTTTCAGGAAAAGGGTATCAAGCTAGATGAAGTTTAAGGAGGGTAGCGATTGACCTTATATTTAGATGTCATCTGGTTGTTGAATGTATGTGTGGATTTTATATTGCTCTGGCTGACAGGCTTGCTCCTCAAAAGGCAGTTCGCTCTGTGGAGAATCGCAATAGGAAGTTTGATAGGTTCTGCCATTATAATTCTTTCCTTTTCTCCCTATGCCTATGTAGTTGGAAACCCTCTGGTTAAGCTGCTATTTTCACTGATTATGGTTTATTCGGCATTTGGTTTCAAAAGATTTCGTTATTACCTTACGAATCTTCTTATGTTTTATTTTGTCACGTTCCTGACAGGTGGGATCCTCATAGGTGCCCATTACTTCCTTACATTCAATCCAGGTACGGAAGCCACTGTGCTTTTGGCAAGCATCAAGGGATTTGGAGATCCAATCAGCTGGGTATTCGTCATGATTGCACTTCCAATCGCTTGGTATTTTTCGAAAGGCAGGATGGATAGTGTGGAACACGTTAAGATCCAATATGATCAACTAGTGGATGTCGCCATAAAAATCGGGGATTACGAATTCAGCGTAAAAGGGCTCGTGGACAGCGGTAACCAGTTGCAGGATCCCATATCAAAGACTCCTGTCATAATTGTGTCCATTTCATCTTTAAAGGATTCAGTTCCTGAAGAGGTGAGCATGTTATGTGAAGAAGCAGAGGACATCTTTTCGGGTCAACTGAACCTTGAAGTAGAATGGTCAGACCGATTAAGAATCGTTCCTGCCCAGTCGGTTGGAAGGAAAAGTCAGCTGTTAGCAGCAATTAAGCCGGATTCCATCATATTAAAAGATCATGAATCCTCCTGGTCATCCAGCGGCTTAATCGTTTTCAGGCATGAACCGCTTTCGGCTGATGAGAGCTTTGGAGCGATCGTCCATCCCAGAATGGCTTCAGGAAAGCCGATACAGAATGTTTCATAGTACGATTACTATTACTATACTCACATTCTAAAGAAATAGAAGGGGGAACAACGATGAAAAAATTAAAAATGAAATTTTTATATTTTTGGTACAAATTATTAATCAAACTTGGAATAAAGACGGATGAGATTTATTACATAGGTGGAAGTGAGGCGCTTCCTCCTCCCCTGACGAAAGAAGAAGAAGAAGTTCTTCTCAACAAGTTGCCAGGTGGTGATAAAGCGGCACGGTCTCTACTCATTGAACGGAACCTGAGGTTAGTCGTTTATATCGCAAGGAAATTTGAAAATACAGGCATAAATATTGAAGATTTGATAAGTATCGGTACAATCGGTTTAATTAAAGCAGTTAACACCTTCAATCCGGAAAAAAAGATAAAACTTGCTACGTATGCATCCAGGTGTATAGAAAATGAAATACTTATGTACCTCAGAAGAAATAACAAAATCCGGTCGGAAGTCTCATTCGATGAACCGTTGAACATTGACTGGGATGGGAATGAGCTACTGCTGTCAGATGTACTTGGTACGGATGAAGACATTATCACGAAAGACCTGGAAGCGACTGTGGATAAGAAATTGCTTTTCAATGCGCTTCACCAGCTTTCCGATCGGGAAAAACAAATCATGGAGCTGAGATTCGGTCTTATGGGAGAAGAGGAGAAGACTCAAAAAGATGTAGCGGATATGCTGGGAATATCCCAATCTTATATCTCCAGGCTCGAGAAAAGGATCATAAAGAGACTGAAGAAAGAATTTAATAAAATGGTGTAAATCCAGACGGCTGATCTTTATACAAGATCAGCTTTTTTAATGGGTATCATAAAATATTTTCGTTCGATATTTCTTGTGTTTGCAAGGGGTTGAACGGAGAACATCCATCATTCAACTGAATGAAATGCATATTTTTCCTCCTCAAGGAAATACTGAATTTTGTACAACAGCTCCTGCAAGGAGGGGAAAGAATGACACGTAATAAAGTTGAGATTTGTGGTGTAGATACTTCCAAATTACCAGTATTGAAGAATGAAGAAATGAGAGTCCTATTCAAACAAATGCAAGCAGGCGATATCTCCGCAAGAGAGAAGCTTGTGAATGGGAATTTGCGCCTCGTCTTAAGTGTAATTCAACGCTTTAACAACCGTGGTGAGTATGTTGATGATTTGTTTCAAGTCGGATGTATTGGTTTAATGAAATCAATCGACAATTTTGACTTGGGCCAAAATGTACGGTTCTCCACCTATGCAGTACCGATGATTATAGGAGAGATACGCCGTTACCTGCGTGACAATAACCCCATCCGTGTATCGCGCTCTCTGCGTGATATTGCTTACAAGGCATTGCAAGTAAGAGAAAAACTGATGGGTGAAACTTCAAAAGAACCTACTGCAGAAGAGATTGCCAAGGTTCTTGACGTCCCGCATGAAGAAATTGTATTTGCATTGGATGCGATCCAAGATCCAGTTTCATTGTTCGAGCCCATTTACAATGATGGAGGAGATCCGATCTTTGTCATGGACCAGCTAAGCGATGAACGAAACCGGGATTTCCATTGGATCGAAGAAATCGCGTTGCAAGAGGGCATGCGAAGACTGAATGACCGTGAAAAGCTGATTATCAGTAAACGCTTTTTTCAAGGAAAAACTCAAATGGAAGTAGCTGACGAAATAGGGATTTCACAAGCTCAAGTATCTCGATTAGAAAAAGCAGCCATAAAACAAATGAATAAAAATATTCAATAGAAGACATCGTGGAAGAAGGCAAATATTCTTCCCTTGATCAATCGAGAAAGGCAGATCCTTAAATCCCGGGTCTGCCTTTTTTTTTGCTGCATACAATATAATGAGGGCACAATGTTGACCTAAGGGCATTCGGGGTCGCATTCAAACGTTTAGGGAGGGGATCTCTTGTGGTTCGAATATCTGAATTCCAAATTAAAGACGTAGTCAATATATCGGATGGAAGAAAGTTGGGGAATATTGGAGATATCGAAATCAATTTGGATACAGGCAGAATTGAAGCAATTGTCATCGGAGGAGGCGGAAAGTTACTTGGTTTCTTCGGGAAAGATGAGGATATTGTCATCCCGTGGAAAAGTATAGTGAAAATTGGTGAAGATGTCATACTGGTTCGACATAAAGAAAGCCATTATATACAGGGACAGCTGGAAGAACCGAAAGAATCTTCTTGATAAATGACGAATATTCAGATTCTGTGGTACACTTATAAAAAAAGAAGGAGATTCAATCGTGTCTACCGAGCCTTTTTACAAAGAAACTGAATCGTTTTATACAATAAAGAAATGGACTGAACAATTTCCCGGTTTGAAAGCGGGTATCACTACCAGGCTGGGGGGAGAAAGTGAAGGCTGTTATGATTCATTAAATATGGGCCTGCATGTTGGAGATGACAACCAGCATGTGGCAAAGAACAGAACAAGAATCGCTCAATCACTTCAATTCCCTTTAGAACACTGGGTAGGTGCCGAGCAGACCCATGGGAACAGGATTCATGAAGTAATTCCTGCTGACCGCGGCAAAGGGAGCATCTCATATTCCACGAGTATCAAAGACACGGATGGTTTTTTGACAGAACATCACAATACTTTGTTGACGATGTGTTATGCAGACTGTGTCCCTTTATATTTCCTTGATAAGCAGGATGGGAAAATAGGGGTCGCTCATGCCGGCTGGAAGGGAACAGTGGGGGAGATTGGACCAGCCATGATATCAGCATTCATGGACAGGGGTTCCCGGCTGGCTGATATAGAAGTCGTAATAGGACCTTCCATTTGTGAGACATGCTATGTTGTAGACGATAGAGTATTGGATCGAGTAAAAAAAGTACTAGAAGATGGTAACGACTTGCCCTATAATTTAAAGGAAGAGGGGCAATATCATTTGGATTTGAAGAAGGTGAACAGACTCCTTCTGCTTCAAAGCGGTTTAGCAGAAAAGCAAATCCATACTTCTGGTTATTGTTCTTCCTGCAGCAATGAATTTTACTCTTTCCGCAGAGATGAGGGGAAGACAGGAAGAATGATGAGCTTTATTGGCTGGAAGGAGATGTGAAATGAAAGTTGAGGAAAACCTGAAAATCATACAGGATAACATTTACGAAGCTTGCAGCAGTGCTGGAAGAAAGCCAGAAGAAATCAATATTGTTGCTGTAACGAAATATGTTTCAACAAAAAGAGCGGAGGAAGCCCTCCAAGCCGGGTTGATACACTTGGGAGAAAACAGGGATTCCGGTCTCTTGTCCAAGTGGGATGAATTAAAAGACAAACCGCAGTGGCATTTTATCGGTACACTTCAATCAAAGAAGGTTAAGAATATCATTGACAAAGTATCGTACATACACTCCTTGGATCGGTTATCCCTGGCCAAGGAAATTCATAAAAGAGCGGACAAGCCTGTCTCTTGTTTCGTTCAGGTGAATGTATCGGGTGAGGATTCGAAACATGGTATGTCTCCCCAGGATGTCGAAGGTTTCATTAAAAACCTCAAAGACTACTCCAATGTAAAGGTCATCGGCCTAATGACGATGGCGCCTTATACAGATGATGAAGGATTTCTAAGAAAATGCTTCCGCACACTAAGAGAACTTCAAGAAAAGATCCATTCCTTGGAATTATCTAATGCACCATGTACAGAGCTATCAATGGGGATGAGTAATGATTATAGTATTGCAATTGAAGAAGGAGCTACTTTTATCCGTATTGGATCAGCGTTAGTTGGAAATGACTGAGAGGGGATGTACGCAAATGGGCATTAAATCTAAATTGAAAACGTTCTTCCTATTAGATGAAGAAGAATATGATTATGAAGAAGATGAAAAGTTCGAAGAGGAATTCGAGGAGAAAAAGAAAATGAAAACACAACCAGTGTCTGGGTCCAAGCAGAATGTAGTGAGTCTTCAGAGCGTACAGAAATCTTCCAAGGTGATTTTGGTAGAACCAAGAGTTTATGCTGAAGCGCAGGAAATAGCAGACCACCTGAAGAATAGGCGGTCAGTGCTTGTGAACCTGCAGCGGATTCAGCATGACCAAGCTAAACGTATCGTCGATTTCCTTAGCGGTACAGTATACGCGATAGGCGGCGACATCCAGCGTGTGGGCATGAACATTTTCCTCTGCACACCTGATAATGTGGAAGTGAGCGGCAATATTTCTGAATTTCTTAAAGAAGAAGATATATCTGATTCAAGGTGGTAATGTAAATTATGGGATTTGTTTTTGAAGTATTATCTACACTTATTCAGCTTTATTCATGGGCATTAATCATTTATATATTAATGTCATGGTTCCCGAATGCGAGGGAATCTTCAATTGGGCAATTTTTGTCCAGGATATGTGAACCGTACCTGGAACCATTCAGACGGTTCGTGCCTCCGCTTGGAATGATCGATATTTCTCCAATCGTTGCATTCATTGTGTTGAATTTGGCTCAAATGGGCCTCAATCAACTATACATGTGGTTCATCTAATGGATGCACTATAAACATGT
Organism: Rossellomorea sp. NS-SX7; assembly: GCF_052828565.1. Lineage (NCBI taxonomy): Bacteria > Bacillati > Bacillota > Bacilli > Caryophanales > Bacillaceae > Rossellomorea > Rossellomorea sp. NS-SX7. The sequence goes on from NZ_CM128249.1 coordinate 1,364,379, forward strand.
TTACCGTAAAGAACTGAAACATCTCAATCCGTTTCAGTTCTTTTATTTTGGCGTTAATGTATCTAAGATTATCTAAGGGGGTGAGTCCCGTGTCCATTTATCAGCATTTCAGGCAGGATGAAAAGGAGTTTGTAGATAATGTGCTACAGTGGCGGGAACAGGTGGAAAGCCAATATGCACCAAAGCGGACGGATTTTCTGGATCCGAGGCAGCAGCATATTGTCCAATCGATCATCGGGCAGAATGAAGAGGTGCTTCTATCCTTTTTTCCAAACCATACAGAAAGGAAAAGGGCTTTGCTATATCCCGCCTATTTCCATCCTGAAGAAGAAGATTATGGTATAAAGTTATTTGAGATTGAGTACCCTAGCAAGTTTGTTACAATAGAACATAGGCAAGTATTAGGAAGTATCATGTCTTTGGGACTGAAGCGTGAAAAGTTTGGAGACATCCTCACTGATGAACAGCGATTCCAACTAATCGTTGCAGAGGAAATATCTGATTTTGTCAAAATGGAATTAAACCAGATAGGCAAAGCAAAAGTGACACTGCAAACCGTTCCTTTTACAGATTTAATTCAAGCACGTGAGGAATGGCAGGAAAAAGTAACAACTGTGAGTTCCTTGAGACTGGATGCAGTCATAGCAGCCATTTATAATATCTCACGCCAGAAGACTCAAACTTACATCAAAAGTAATCTTGTAAAACTGAATTGGAAGACCACGGAAAACCCATCGATCGAAGTTGAAACAGGGGATGTAATATCGGTAAGGGGTTACGGCAGAAGTAAGCTTATTTCGATCGAAGGAAGAACCAAACGAGAAAAATGGCGAATTTCTTTGGGGATTCTTAAATAATTTATAGAAAAATAAAGGATTTTTCCCACATGCTGTCGAAATTTTAGTTATAATAAACTTGTAATTCACCAAGTACTGGAGGTGGCTCCCATGCCTTTAACGCCATTAGACATACATAACAAGGAGTTTAGTCGTGGCTTTCGCGGTTATGATGAGGATGAGGTTAACGAATTTTTAGATCAAATCATAAAAGATTACGAAATTCTTATCCGTGAAAAGAAAGAAACTGAAGAACGTTTGAATTCTCTTAATGAACGTTTGGGTCATTTTACAACCATTGAAGAAACGCTTAACAAATCCATCGTCATCGCTCAGGAAGCAGGGGAAGAAGTAAAGAGAAATGCAACGAAAGAAGCTAAGCTGATTATCAAAGAAGCGGAAAAAAATGCAGACAGAATCGTCAATGAATCACTTTCAAAAGCCAGAAAGATCGCGATCGAGATCGAAGAGCTTAAGAAACAGTCGAAAGTATTCCGTACCCGCTTCAAGATGCTGATCGAAGCGCAGCTTGATCTACTGGATACAGACGATTGGGATCAGCTGATGGAATTTGATTTAGATGCCACTGAATTAAAAACTCTTAAAGAAGAAGAGACTCTGTCTTGACGAAAGCTGCTTTCATTTCATATAATTGTAAAACAATCTGATTTGCCATAATAAAGGCTGAGATAGGGACAGTACGTTTCTACTTTGATTCCTATATAGCGAACCGGGGATGGTGGGAGCCCGGTGAGGAAATAGAAGCGGAAGATCACCCTTGAGCTCCAAACATGAAACTCTAAAAGTTACTTGTGATGATTAGTGTTTGGCGTTTTATTCACGTTACGAATGAAACGAGTGAAAATGTCCTTTTGGATATTTTTATGAGGGTGGTACCGCGGGAAAGCTTTCTCGTCCCTTTTTAGGGATGAGAAAGCTTTTTTTGTTATCCGGATTGATTAAGAACACAAGAAAGTAGAAAAGATGGCAATTAAGATACATGCTGAAGGAGGATTTTAAATAATGGAGTATAAAGATACTTTATTGATGCCGAAAACTGAGTTTCCGATGAGAGGGAACTTGCCTAAAAGAGAACCTGAAACTCAAGAGAAATGGGAAGATATGGACATCTACAAAAAGGTTCAGGATCGTACAGAAGGGCGCCCGCTATTTGTCCTTCATGATGGGCCTCCATATGCAAATGGAAATCTCCACATGGGGCACGCACTGAATAAAATCCTGAAAGATTTTATCGTACGATTTAAATCAATGAACGGTTTTCACGCACCATATGTTCCGGGCTGGGATACACACGGACTTCCGATTGAGCAGGCACTTACGAATAAAGGTGTGAAGCGTAAAGAAATGACTGTCGCAGAATTTCGTAAATTATGCGAAGAATACGCTTATGAACAAGTAGATATCCAGCGTACTCAATTTAAGCAATTAGGAGTTCGCGGTGACTGGGAAAATCCTTATATCACTTTAAAACCTGAATACGAAGCACAACAAATCAAAGTATTCGGTGACATGGCGAAGAAGGGATATATCTACAAGGGCAAAAAGCCTGTCTACTGGTCTCCTTCAAGTGAATCTGCCTTGGCAGAAGCTGAGATCGAGTATCAAGATAAACGCTCTCCATCCATTTATGTAGGGTTCAAAGTGACCGATGGAAAAGGGGTCCTCGAGGAAGGCACTCAGTTCATCATCTGGACGACAACCCCATGGACAATTCCTGCAAACCTTGGCATCGCGGTTCATCAGGACCTCACATACGTAGTTGTATCTGTCAATGGCAGCTCGTATGTTGTGGCTGAAGACCTGCTTGAAGATGTTGCAGAGAACCTTGAATGGGCAGGGGCTGAAGTAACGAAAAAGGTCAAAGGTTCGGAGCTTGAACGCCTAAAAGCCAAACATCCGCTCTATGACCGTGAATCCCTTGTCATCCTTGGGGATCATGTTACAACTGACTCAGGTACAGGATGTGTTCACACTGCACCTGGCCACGGGGAAGATGACTTCCTGGTCGGTAAGAAATATGGGTTGGAAGTATTGTGCCCTGTTGATGATAAAGGCGTAATGACTTCTGAAGCTCCGGGCTTCGAAGGGCTCTTCTATGACAAAGCAAACAAACCGATCACCGAAAAGCTGCAGGAAGCCGGAGCATTATTGAAGCTTAACTTCATCACGCATTCATATCCACATGACTGGCGTACAAAGAAACCTGTTATCTTCAGAGCGACTGCTCAATGGTTCGCGTCCATCGATAAATTCCGTGATGAGCTGCTGCAAGCTGTCAAGGACACGAAATGGGTTCCAAGCTGGGGTGAAACCCGTCTCTTCAATATGGTAAGAGACCGCGGAGACTGGTGTATTTCAAGACAGCGTGCATGGGGTGTCCCAATTCCTGTATTCTACGCGGAAAACGGCGAAGAGATCATAACAGATGAAACAATCAATCATGTATCTGCTTTATTCAGTGAGCATGGTTCAAATATTTGGTTCGAAAGAGAAGCGAAAGATCTTCTTCCAGATGGTTTTACTCATGAGGGCAGCCCGAATGGCCAGTTCACGAAAGAACAAGACATCATGGATGTATGGTTTGACTCAGGTTCTTCTCACCAGGCAGTACTTGAAGCACGCGAAGATTTGCAGCGTCCCGCAGATCTGTACCTCGAAGGATCCGATCAATATCGCGGATGGTTCAATTCATCCTTGACGACAGGTGTTGCAGTTACGGGAAAAGCGCCGTATAAAGGTGTCTTGAGTCACGGCTTCGCCCTGGACGGTGAAGGAAGAAAGATGAGTAAATCACTTGGAAACGTCGTTGTACCTGAAAAAGTCATGAAACAGCTTGGTGCAGACATCCTTCGTCTGTGGGTAGCTTCGGTTGACTATCAATCAGATGTACGCGTATCTGATCCGATCTTAAAGCAGGTAGCAGAGGTATATAGAAAAATCCGTAACACATACCGATTCCTTCTAGGTAACTTAGCGGATTTCGATCCAAAAGCCGATGCGGTATCCTATGAGAATCTCCGTGAAGTCGATCAGTTCATGATGGTCAAGTTGAATGACTTGGTAAAAAATGTGAAAAATTCTTATGACAACTATGAATTTGCAAGCATCTATCATGCAGTGAATAACTTCTGTACACTGGACTTGAGTTCATTCTATCTTGATTTCGCGAAAGATGTCCTGTACATCGAAGCAAAAGACAATTTTGAACGACGTGCGATGCAGACTGTATTGTATGAAGCATTGGTCGTTCTTACAAAATTAATGTCTCCGATCCTTTCTCATACAGCAGACGAAGTTTGGGCTCATGTACCTGGAGTAGAGGAAGAAAGTGTACAATTAACGGATATGCCTGAATGGAAGGAACTTCCTAATGCTGAAGAGCTTAAGAAAAAATGGAATGCGTTCCTTGAGCTGCGCGACGATGTATTAAAAGCCCTTGAGGAAGCGCGTAATCAAAAGCTTATCGGTAAATCATTAACGGCAAAAGTAACCCTTTACGTAAATGATGAAACAAAATCACTATTGAATTCAATTTCAGAAGACCTAAAGCAATTGTTCATCGTGTCAGCTATTGAAATTGGCGGTGGATCGGGTGAAGCGCCTGCAGAAGCCTTAACTGTCGGACAGAACAGCATTGTCGTTGAAAAAGCGGAAGGCGAAACATGTGACCGCTGCTGGATAGTCACTCCAACAGTTGGAGAAGACAAAGATCATCCTTCCCTATGCACTAGATGTGCGTCCGTAGTCAAAGAAAATTATTCACACTTAGCATAAAATATAAAAAAAGCTGGTCCTATGTTATAGGATCAGCTTTTTTCTATGGGGTATGATAAAGATCATTATTGAGTTTTAGGCAGTTCCAGCTGTTGATTGGAGTGCAAGACGAAGACTCCTGCGGGAAAAGCGAGACAAGTGAGACCCCGCAGGAGCGTAGCGACGAGGAGGCTCACCGGCCGCCCGCGGAAAGCGAAGTCTTGCACGGAAATCAACAGCGGTGTTTAACAGAACTTTTTTGGATTAAATAAAATGCTCTTATCGAATGAAGAAATTATATGGATGAAAACATTGACATTTCTCATCAAATGGCTTTGTATCGTCTTTGCTGAACCCAATTCCATAATTACTATATCTTGCAAGACAAATTTTATGACACTTACCTCCATACTAAGAGTGGAGGGATCAAGATGACATATGACCGATACACATCCATCATTCAAGAACTGACAGCATCCTTGAAAGAGCTAGAGGCAAGTCAATCTCAACATCCTTTAATTCAACATTATATACACCAGGAGATTTCAGATGTGAAGCATGCCCTTCATCTGGCCTCACAAAATCGTTACGGACTTTGTGAGATGAGCGGGGAAGAAATTCCTTTCGATTTAATCAAAGTGAATCCAACGCTCACTTCGATAACAGAAGCAAATGATTGGAGGCAGTACGGCAAAATTCAGATGGGCAGGTATTCATAAAACAATCTTTTTATAAAAGCCTTAGATTAAGTGTCTTTATTCTATTGTTTGTGCTAAAATGCAAAGGTAATCATTTCATACGATGTGGAGGTTGCCTTTGTGTTTTATTATTTAGTGGCTTTGGTTGTAATTGGATTGGATCAGCTGACGAAATGGTTGGTTGTGAAAAAGATGACAGAAGGGGAGAGCATAGAAATCATTGAAAATCTTTTCTATTTGACTTCTCATCGAAATCAAGGTGCAGCATGGGGAATACTCCAGGGGCAAATGTGGTTTTTTTACATTATTACGTTAGTAGTGATTGTAGGTATCGTGTATTATATGCAGGTCCATGCAAAAGGACAGTCTTTATTTAGTTTAAGCCTTGCTTTTATGCTTGGTGGAGCAATAGGGAACTTTATTGACCGTGTCTTTCGAAAAGAAGTTGTCGACTTTTTAAATACATATATTTTTTCCTATGATTTCCCGATTTTTAATATTGCCGATGCAGCATTGACGATTGGAGTAGCGCTATTAATTATTTATATGTATCTGGACGAACGAAAAGCAAAGAAGGAGAAAGAGAATGGAAGTAATTCAGCACATCATACAACAGAACGAACAGGGCGAACGAATTGATAAAATTGTCAGTGGATTGAATAATGAATGGTCACGTTCACAAGTTCAGCAATGGATTAAAGAAGGACATATCACAGTGAATGATGAAAAGGTAAAACCAAACTTTAAATGTCCATTGGAATCGAGGATCACTGTTACGATTCCCGAACCGGAAGAATTAGATGTAGAACCCGAGAATCTTCATCTTGATATCACTTATGAAGATTCAGATGTGATTGTAGTGAACAAGCCGAAAGGTATGGTTGTACATCCCGCACCCGGCCATTACTCTGGGACGATGGTGAATGGTCTTATGTATCATTGCAATGATCTCTCCGGCATCAACGGTGTATTGAGACCGGGGATCGTGCATCGTATCGACAAAGATACATCAGGTTTATTGATGGTCGCGAAAAATGATTTGGCACATGAACACTTAGTCAATCAGCTTGTCGAAAAGACAGTCACAAGAAAATATACCGCTATCGTACATGGACTGATCCCGCATGAATACGGGACGATCGATGCTCCTATCGGACGCGACCCCAAAGACCGTCAAAGTATGGCCGTCGTTGACAATGGGAAGAATGCGGTCACGCATTTTAAAGTATTGGAGCGATTTAAGGATTTTACTTTGGTACAGTGTGAATTGGAAACAGGAAGAACTCATCAAATCCGCGTCCATATGAAGTATATCGGATATCCGCTCGCAGGTGACCCTAAATACGGTCCGCGTAAAACATTGAATATTGATGGACAGGCGCTCCATGCCGGCGTATTGGGTTTCAACCACCCAAGGACAAATGAGTATATGGAATTCCAGGCCGAGCTGCCAAACGAATTCAAAGAGCTGTTAACGCAATTGAAAAATAAATGATTGACAAAACATCGAACTACCTGTACCATTTAGTTAATTGAATAACACCTTTAATACGGTCCCGTGAGGCTGAGAAGGAGCATGTACGACCAATTACTTTTGGCGTGCAATGATTTATACGATAAGTGTACCCTCTCATCCCTAAGGTGAGAGGGATTTTTTATTGAATCAGCGTTTACGATCAATAGTAAATCGGGAAGCTGTGTATAGAGCAGTTGAATCATCACCGATTATAAAATGATAAGAATGTGAAAAGAGGTGCAGTAATGACAAAGAAAGCTACGGTGTTAGATCAGCCAGCCATCAGAAGGGCACTGACGCGAATCGCACACGAAATCATCGAACGAAATAAAGGTATCGAAAATTGTGTACTGGTCGGTATCAAAACCAGAGGGATCCACATTGCCAACCGCTTGGCTGAACGCATTCACGATATCGAAGGAGAAGAAATCCCTGTAGGTGAAATTGACATTACACTGTACAGAGATGATCTCAGCAAAAAAACAGCAGATAACGAACCAGAGGTCAAAGGATCGGATCTGCCTGTGGATATCACCAATAAAAAAGTCATACTTGTAGATGACGTATTGTTTACGGGAAGAACAGTAAGAGCAGGACTCGATGCACTGATGGACAGAGGGCGTCCGAGCCAGATTCAATTAGCGGTCCTTGTGGACAGAGGTCATAGGGAACTTCCGATCAGAGCTGATTTTGTCGGAAAGAATATTCCAACCTCAAGTTCCGAAAAAATCATGGTCTCGCTTTCTGAAGTAGACGGTGAGGAACAAGTAACCATACACGAAAATGAATAAAGCATAATCCTTTTAAGATTAGTCCAGAGAGGCTGACAAAGGATGGGAATGAAGTGCTCCAGGCCTTCTTATACCCTCTTTGTACCCTCTTGCAGGACAAAGAGGGTATTTTTTTGGAGAAAAACAGAATCAAGGGAGGAACAAGTTATGAATGAAAATCAAAAAATAGTACTTGATGTAGAAGAAAGACCGAATCCAGGGAAATGGCTCACACTGAGCATACAGCATCTTTTCGCAATGTTCGGGGCAACGGTACTGGTTCCTTTCCTAGTAGGTTTGAGCCCCGGCGTTGCATTGATTTCAAGTGGTTTGGGGACATTGGCGTACCTGATCATAACAAGAGGCAGAATCCCCGCGTACTTAGGTTCATCCTTTGCATTCATCGCACCGATTCTTGCTGCTAAAAGCTTTGGCGGACCACAAGCAGCCATGATGGGAAGTTTCCTTGCCGGAATTGTCTACGGTATCGTCGCACTGCTTATATCGAAGCTAGGTCTGAAATGGCTGGTCCGCATCCTGCCTCCAATCGTGGTCGGTCCCGTTATCATGGTCATCGGTCTGGGGTTGGCAGGTACGGCAGTCAACATGGCGATGTATGAAAATCCGGGAGCGGAAAATCTGGTGTATAGCAACACTCATTTCATGGTAGCACTCGCTACATTAGCGATAACCATCATTTGCTCGATTTACTTCAAAGGGTTCCTTGGCATGGTACCGATTCTTGCAGGAATCGTCGGAGGCTACATCATTGCGGTGTTTGCGGGGCTGGTTGATTTTCAAAAAGTGATCGAAGCGCCGATCTTACAAATGCCTGACTTCTTTATACCTTTTGTAGACTATACACCAAGCTTTTCTTGGGAAATCGTTTCAATCATGGTGCCGGTAGCACTCGTGACGCTGGCAGAACATACTGGGGACCAAATGGTATTAAGCAAGGTGGTCGGACGGAACTTCATCGAAAAACCAGGCCTTCATCGTTCGATTCTAGGTGACGGGGTCGCAACGGTGATTGCCTCCCTGATAGGAGGGCCGCCTAATACAACTTACGGTGAAAACATTGGAGTCTTGGCCATCACACGCGTATTCAGCGTGTTCGTCATAGCCGGAGCAGCGGTGCTTGCCATCACTTTCGGTTTCATCGGAAAGATCACAGCATTGATCGGCTCGATCCCATCAGCGGTCATGGGCGGTGTATCAATCCTTCTGTTCGGAATCATCGCTTCAAGCGGACTGCGCATGCTGATCGATAACAAAGTAGATCTTGGAAACAAGAGGAATCTGGTAATCTCCTCGGTTATCCTCGTAATCGGGGTCGGAGGGGCTTTCGTAAAAGTAAGTGATGAGATTTCATTATCTGGCATGGCACTGGCAGCGATTGTAGGAGTAGTGCTGAACCTGGTCTTACCTGGAAGAGAAGAAAGTGAAGGAAATAATAATCTCTTTGAAGAAGAACACTCTTCAAAAAATGAAGTTGCATAGAAACACCTTTTAAGTAAGTCCAGAGAGTCTACAAGGGTGAAATTTGAACGGGACAAGGGAGCAGTATACTCCCATGTCTTTAGAAGTATGTTCAAAACCACCCTGTCGCACCTATGGCAGGGTGGTTTTTTTAGGAGGGGTTCATCGTGAAGAGCTTATTGACAATGAATGAATTAACAAAAGAAGAAATCATCGACATCCTTGATCAGGCTGAACGATTCAAGGAAGGTGAGTCCTGGGACAAAGGGTCAGATAAATATGTTGCGAACCTTTTCTTTGAAGCAAGTACTCGTACCAAGTGCAGTTTTGAAATGGCAGAAAGGAAGTTGGGGCTCGAGGTCATTCCCTTCGAGGCACATACTTCGAGTGTACAGAAAGGCGAAACACTATACGACACAGTACGGACCCTGGAAGCGATAGGGGTTGAAACGGTCGTCATCCGACATACACTCGAGCGCTACTTTGATGAACTCTCAGGTTTGAGAACAAGGGTGATCAACGGGGGCGACGGGTGCGGGAATCATCCGACCCAATGCTTATTGGATCTTTTGACCATACGTCAGGAATTTGGAGGGTTTGAAAATCTTCAAGTGGCAATCATCGGGGATATTGCACATAGCCGGGTAGCACGATCAAATGCCGAGGCGTTGAAGAAATTGGGAGCCGAAGTCGTTTTCTCAGGGCCGCGCGAATGGTTCCCGCCTGAATATCAAGATCAGTATATGACGGTTGATGAAAGTGTGGCGACATCAGACGCAGTCATGCTTCTAAGGATCCAGCATGAACGCCACGGAAGCACGTCAAACCTTACAAAAGAAGAATATCACGAAAGCTTCGGGCTGACGGTAAGCAGAAAAGAAAGAATGAAAGAAAACAGCATCATCCTTCATCCTGCCCCTGTCAATCGAGGTGTGGAAATTGCCGATTCATTGGTGGAATGCGATAAATCAAGAATTTTCAAGCAGATGGAAAACGGAGTATTTGTAAGGATGGCTGTGTTGAAAAGGGCACTGGATAACAACGAATAGGGGGAATGTCAGATGAACAGAATCATTCGAAATGCAAGTATCATAAAAGAAAACGGTGAACTTGAGAAAATTGATATTAAGCTTCAAGAAAATAAAATCACTGCAATGGGTGCGAACCTCGACAACAGCGGTCATCAAGAATACCAAGCTGAAGGATTGTTGATCTCACCTGGGTTTGTCGACCTGCATGTTCATTTGAGGGAACCAGGCGGAGAACATAAAGAAACGATCAAAACCGGAACTGAAGCAGCGGCAAGAGGGGGCTTCACAACAATCGCAGCCATGCCGAATACGAGACCTGTACCTGATTCAGAAGAAACCCTGAGATCCCTGAATGAAAGGATTGCCGAAACAGCCAGCATCCGGGTCTTGCCATACGCAGCGATTACTGAACGCCAGACTGGGAAGAGTCTGAATGACTTATCTTCCCTGAAAGGAAATGGAGCATTTGCATTTACGGATGACGGGGTAGGGGTTCAATCGGCAGGAATGATGCTCCAAGCGATGAAAAAAGCGGCGAGCATCGGTGCATCAATTGTCGCTCACTGTGAAGAGAATACATTAATCAACAAGGGAGCGGTACACGAAGGGGAATTTTCTAGAAAACACGATATCGCTGGAATCCCATCTGTATGTGAAGCCGTACATATTGCGCGGGATGTGTTACTGGCTGAAGCAGCAGGCGTTCATTACCATGTGTGTCATATTTCGACGAAAGAGTCGGTAAGGGTTGTGAGGGACGCAAAGAAAGCTGGAATCAACGTCACTGCGGAAGTAACACCGCATCACCTTCTTTTATGTGAAGATGATATCCCTGGTCTTGATCCGAACTTCAAGATGAATCCCCCGCTTAGAAGCAAAGAAGATCAAGATGCCTTAATCGAAGGATTATTGGATGGAACGATAGATTTCATCGCTACAGATCATGCACCGCACACAGAAGCTGAAAAGTCAGAAGGTATGCAGCTTGCACCATTCGGGATCGTTGGACTCGAAACAGCATTCCCGCTGCTTTATACCAATTTTGTTGAAAAAGGGATTTTCACACTGAAACAGTTGACCGAATGGATGACGATTAAACCGAGCTCGGCATTCAATCTTCCATATGGAAGGCTGGAAGTGGGCGGAGATGCAGATTTCACCCTAATCGATTTATCAAAACAGGAAGCCATTGATCCTGACAGGTTTTTATCTAAAGGTAAGAACACCCCATTCAAAGGCTGGGAGTGCAAAGGCTGGCCTGCAGCTACTTTTTATCAAGGTTCCCTTGTATGGGAAGAAGGAGGAAATGAAGGATGAAAAGACAACTTATATTAGACGACGGGACAGTATTCATAGGAGAAGGCTTTGGGGCGAATGAAGAAACTGTTGGAGAAGTTGTATTCAACACAAGCATGACAGGCTATCAGGAAATTCTTTCGGATCCTTCCTATTGCGGACAGATTGTTACATTAACGTATCCTTTAGTTGGAAACTACGGAATCAACCGGGACGACTTTGAATCGATCACTCCTGCCATCAAAGCATTCATCGTGAGGGAAGTGGCCGACTTCCCATCAAACTGGAGAAATGAATCAACGCTGGATGAGTTATTGAAAGTGAAAGGCATTCCAGGTATAGCTGGTATTGATACCAGAAAATTGACAAGGATCATCAGACAGCATGGAGCGATGAAGGGAATCGTTTGTTCAGCTGAATTAGATAAAGAAGAAGTGCTTGAAAAGCTGCACTCAACCTCATTAAGATGCGATCAAGTGAAACAAGTATCGACAAAAACGGCTTATGCCAGTCCGGGTAGAGGGTTCAGAGTGGTCCTGGTGGATTTTGGGATGAAGCATGGCATATTAAGAGAACTGAATAAACGGAATTGCGACGTTATAGTGGTTCCTTACAATACATCAGCAGAAGAGATCCGCATGCTTCAGCCGGATGGAATCATGCTGTCGAATGGACCTGGAGATCCGAAAGACGTACCTCAGGCTATCGAGACGATCAGGGAATTGATTGGTGATATACCTCTATTCGGAATCTGTCTTGGCCATCAGTTGTTCGCACTGGCTTGCGGAGGGGATTCCTTCAAAATGAAGTTTGGCCATCGCGGCGGCAATCATCCAGTAAAAGACTTGAAAACTGGAAAAGTGGCATTGACTTCACAAAACCACGGTTATGCAGTGGAAGAAAAATCGCTGGCAGGAACTAGGCTCGAAGTCACTCATATAGCCATCAATGACGGTACGGTGGAAGGTTTGAAACACCTTGATTATCCTGCATTTACTGTTCAATATCATCCGGAAGCATCTCCAGGGCCGGAGGATTCAAATTACTTATTCGATGATTTCATGAAATTAATGGAAGATGAGAAAAGAAAGGAGCTTCAACATGCCTAAACGTACAGACATTAAAAGCATTTTAGTAATTGGAAGCGGACCGATCATCATAGGACAGGCGGCGGAATTCGACTATGCGGGGACCCAGGCCTGTATAGCCCTTAAAGAAGAAGGTTACCGTGTCATATTGGTCAATTCCAACCCTGCAACGATCATGACAGACGCTGAAATGGCTGACAAAGTCTATATTGAACCGCTGACACTGGAATTTGTGAGCAGGATCATCCGCAAGGAACGCCCGGATGCCCTCCTTCCGACACTCGGGGGCCAGACTGGCTTGAATCTGGCTGTTGAGCTTTCTAAATCAGGGGTTTTAGACGAATGCGGCGTTGAAATACTCGGAACAAAACTATCTGCCATTGAAAAAGCGGAAGATCGTGATTTATTCAGGAATCTGATGAATGAGCTCAATGAGCCGGTACCGGAGAGCGAAATCATCCGCAGTGTGGAAGAAGCGTTCCATTTTGTCGATGGGGTCGGCTTCCCGGTCATCGTAAGACCTGCTTACACTCTTGGTGGCACTGGTGGAGGAATTTGCCACAACGAAGAAGAATTGATTGAAATCGTAAGTTCCGGATTAAAATATAGCCCTGTGACACAATGTCTTCTTGAGAAGAGCATTGCAGGATTTAAAGAAATAGAGTACGAGGTTATGAGAGATGCTGCCGATAACGCAATCGTAGTGTGTAACATGGAAAACATCGATCCTGTTGGGATCCACACAGGTGATTCAATCGTAGTTGCTCCTAGTCAGACCTTAAGTGACAGAGAATATCAAATGCTCAGAAACACCAGCTTGAAAATCATCCGTGCTCTGGGGATAGAAGGAGGATGTAACGTTCAGCTCGCACTGGATCCCGACAGCTTCCAGTATTACATCATCGAAGTGAACCCAAGGGTCAGCCGTTCATCCGCTCTTGCTTCAAAAGCCACCGGTTATCCGATTGCCAAGCTCGCTGCGAAGATTGCAGTGGGATTGACACTGGATGAAATGATGAACCCTGTTACCGGTAAAACGTACGCTGCCTTTGAACCCGCCCTTGATTATGTAGTAACGAAGATTCCGCGCTGGCCGTTTGACAAGTTTGAAGCTGCCAAACGAAATCTTGGCACCCAAATGAAAGCAACAGGCGAAGTGATGGCGATCGGAAGAACCTTCGAAGAATCACTGTTGAAGGCAGTCCGCTCCCTCGAAAGCAATACGTACCACATCGAGTTAAACGATGCAGAACAGATGACTGATCAGTGGATTGAGAAAAGGATCCGCAAAGCCGGTGATGAACGTCTCTTCTATGTAGGAGAAGCACTCAGAAGAGGAGTTAAGATGGAAACGATTCATGAATGGAGTAAGATCGACCTCTTCTTCCTCTATAAAATGAATAGAATTGTAGAGTTCGAAAGAGAATTAAAGGATCATCCATTCAACGTCGAACTTGCTCAAAAAGCGAAACGTATGGGCTTCTCTGACATCACTGTCGCAAAGCTTTGGGGCAGTACAGAAAATGAAGTCTATCAGTGGAGAAAAGAAAATGGCCTTTTCCCGGTGTATAAGATGGTCGATACCTGTGCAGCGGAGTTTGAATCTGAAACACCATATTTCTATGGGACATATGAGGATGAAAACGAATCGAAAGTCACTGATAGAGAAAGTGTCATCGTTCTGGGCTCAGGCCCGATCCGAATCGGTCAGGGCGTGGAATTTGATTACGCGACAGTCCACTCCGTCTGGGCGATCAAGGAAGCAGGATATGAAGCGATCATCGTAAATAATAACCCTGAAACGGTATCAACGGATTTCAGTATCTCAGATAAGTTATACTTCGAGCCTCTTACGGTCGAAGATGTGATGCACATTATTGATTTGGAAAAGCCTAAAGGGGTTGTGGTCCAATTTGGTGGGCAGACGGCGATTAACCTGGCAGAGGAATTGGTGAAAAGGGGTGTCAAGATTCTTGGGACTTCACTTGAGGATCTCGACCGCGCCGAGAATCGCGACAAATTCGAGCAGACTCTTAACGAATTAGGGATTCCGCAGCCAGAGGGCAAAACAGCCGTATCTGTAGAAGGAGCGCTTGAAATAGCAGAATCCATCGGGTATCCGGTATTGGTCAGACCTTCTTACGTCCTTGGCGGTAGAGCGATGGAAATAGTGTACAGAAAAGAAGAACTTCTCCACTATATGGAAAATGCGGTAAAGGTAAACCCGCAGCATCCGGTACTGATCGACAGATATTTGATCGGGAAAGAGATTGAAGTCGATGCGATTTCAGACGGAGTCGATGTCGTTGTCCCTGGAATAATGGAACACATTGAACGGGCAGGCGTCCATTCAGGGGATTCCATTGCGGTATACCCACCACAGCAGCTGACAGAGGAACAAAAGCAAACATTAGTGGATTACACAACCCGCCTGGCAAAAGGATTGAATATTGTCGGCCTGCTTAACATTCAATATGTCATCTCCAAAGGTGAGATTTTTGTTCTGGAAGTGAATCCGCGCTCGAGCAGGACGGTGCCATTCATCAGTAAGATCACGAATGTGCCTATGGCCAATATGGCAACGAAAGCGATACTCGGAGTTTCCTTGAAGGAGCAGGGGTACGAATCAGGTTTAATACCTGAAAAGCAAGGAGTATATGTAAAAGTCCCGGTTTTCTCTTTTGCAAAGCTGAGAAGAGTCGATATCACGCTGGGCCCTGAAATGAAATCGACAGGGGAAGTCATGGGGAAAGACTCAACGTTAGAGAAAGCACTTTATAAAGGAATGGTCGCAGCGGGAATGGAAATGAAGGAGTACGGTTCCGTCCTGATGACAGTGGCAGATAAAGACAAGGAAGAAGCGGTGTTATTAGCGAAACGCTTCGTCAATATCGGCTATGGGATCCTGGCGACAAAAGGGACCGCTGAGCATTTAACAAAAGAAGGTATCGCTGTTAAGGAAGTCGATAAAATCGGTTCTGAGGGTCCGACCCTGCTTGATATCATTCAAAGCGGTGAGACACAGCTTGTCATCAACACGCTTACGAAAGGGAAGCAGCCAGCCCGAGACGGTTTCAGGATTAGACGGGAATCAGTGGAAAACGGGGTTCCTTGTCTCACTTCTTTAGACACAGCTGAGGCGATCTTAAGGGTGATTGAATCAATGACCTTCTCTGCCGAGGCGCTGCCATCACAGACGGAGAAAAGAGAGGCGGTCCATCAATGATCGTAAACGACCAGATGACGGTGGTTTCCCATGAACAGATTGCAAAGAATATCTTCGAATTGATCCTTCAAGGGGAATTAGTGAATGAAATCAAGGCTCCGGGACAATTTGTCCATGTGAAAGTCGGAACCGGGATCGACCCTCTGTTAAGGAGGCCGATCTCCATCGCAGCACACAACATGGAAGAACAAACGATGACGTTGATTTACCGTGCGGAAGGCAAGGGGACAAAGCTTCTTTCCCTTGTCGATATCGGGGGGACAGTCGACGTATTAGGACCTCTTGGAAATGGATTCTCTGTAGTGGAGGGTAAAAATAAGACTGCATTATTGGTAGGCGGGGGAATCGGTGTTCCTCCCCTTTACGGTCTGTCCAAAAGTCTGATCGCAAGAGGCTGGGAAGTGAAACATATATTAGGCTTTCAAGATCAGTATGTCAGCTTTTATGAGGAACGCTTTCAGGAACTCGGTGAAACGTATATAGCCACAGTGGATGGATCATTGGGTACTAAAGGATTTGTCACGGATGTCATCCAAACTGACGCACCCGATTTTGATGAGTATTTTTCATGCGGGCCGACACCGATGCTCAAAGCATTGGAATCCAAATTACAAACGAAAACTGGTTTCATATCCTTAGAGGAGAGAATGGGCTGCGGGATCGGCGCATGTTTTGCATGCGTCTGTCACAAACAGGATGATCCCGAAGGTCACAGCTATGTAAAGGTATGCAGTGATGGACCGGTATTTCCTGCAGGGGTGGTGCAATTATGAGAAGACTGAAGGTTGAATTACCGGGATTATCGCTGAAGAATCCCATCATGCCAGCGTCAGGCTGTTTCGGATTTGGGCGCGAGTACAGTCAATTCTATGATTTAAGCGAACTTGGTGCGATTATGATAAAGGCAACAACGGAAGAGCCGCGCTTTGGCAACCCGACTCCTCGTGTAGCGGAAACTAATGCAGGGATGTTAAATGCAATCGGGCTTCAGAACCCGGGTCTCAAAGGGGTCATGGAAAATGAGCTGCCGTGGCTATCCCGGTTCGACGTTCCGGTCATCGCAAATGTTGCCGGATCACAAATGGAAGATTATGTGGAAGTCGCAAAAGAAATTTCGACAGCTCACAATGTAAAAGCATTGGAACTGAATATCTCTTGTCCCAATGTTAAAACGGGAGGAATTGCATTCGGGACCATTCCGGAAGTGGCACAGGAATTAACGGAAAGAGTCAAAGATGTTTCAGAAGTCCCCCTTTATGTGAAGCTATCACCGAATGTATCCAATATTGTTGAGATGGCTAAAGCGGTTGAGGCAGGCGGAGCAGACGGATTGACGATGATCAATACGCTTCTGGGGATGAGACTGGATATCAAAACCGCAAAGCCTGTTCTTGCTAACAAAACTGGAGGGCTATCCGGACCGGCAATCAAACCGGTTGCGATCAGGATGATTTATGAAGTAAGCCAGGCGGTGGACCTCCCGATTATTGGAATGGGCGGTATTCAGTCAGCTGAAGACGTCATCGAGTATTTTTACGCAGGTGCAAGTGCCGTTGCAGTCGGGACTGCAAACTTCGTCGATCCTTTTGTGTGTCAGAGGATCATTAACGAACTTCCTGGATTGCTCGATGAACTAGGAGTCGAGCATATTTCCGATCTTACCGGAAGGAGCTGGGGAAAGAATGAATCAAAAACCATTTATAGCTCTTGATTTTCCGACTTGGGAAGATACTTCATCATTTCTGGGACTATTCAATGAGAGTTTGAATGTAAAAGTTGGAATGGAATTATATCTTCAAAACGGACCGATCATCATCGAAAAGTTATTAAAAAAAAATCACCGGATATTCCTTGATTTGAAGCTTCATGATATCCCCAACACAGTTTACGGGGCAATGAAAGGTCTTGCTCAATATGATCTGGAACTGCTCAATGTCCATGCTGCAGGTGGGAGTATCATGATGGAAAGAGCTTTAGAAGGCCTCCAGGCAGGATGTTCATCAAATCGGAACCGGACAAAACTGATTGCAGTCACTCAATTAACATCCACATCAGAAAAACAGATGAGGGAAGAGCAGTTGATTGATCAATCGATTAATGATTCAGTCTTGCATTATGCCAATCTGGCAAAACAGTCAGGGCTTGATGGAGTGGTATGTTCGCCCCATGAGGCTTTGCTGATCAGGGAACATTGCGGGGAGGACTTTTTAACGGTGACACCGGGTATCAGACTTGTGGACGATGATAAAGGAGACCAGCAAAGAATGACTACCCCTGCAAAAGCAAAAGAAATGGGATCCTCGTTAATCGTTGTCGGAAGAAGCATCACGAAAGCAGTGGATCCGCAGCGTGCTTATAATCAAGTGGTAGATGAATGGGAGGGCTTTTAGATGAAACAAGAAATTGCCAAACAACTATTAGACATTGAAGCTGTCTTTTTAAACCCTGCAGAGCCTTTTACATGGTCATCCGGGATCAAGTCGCCGATTTATTGTGATAACCGTCTAACGATGTCCTTTCCCCAAGTGCGGAATGCCATCTCGAGCGGCCTTTCAGAAATGATAAAAAAGCACTTCCCTGAAGCAGAAGTGATAGCCGGTACGGCAACAGCAGGGATTCCGCACGCAGCCTGGGTAAGTGAGAAATTAAATCTCCCGATGTGTTATGTCCGTTCCAAAGCGAAAGCACACGGAAAGGGAAATCAAATAGAAGGTAAAGTCGCGGCAGGACAAAAAGTAGTAGTGGTGGAGGACCTGATCTCAACAGGCGGCAGCTGCATCACTGCAGTCGAAGCGCTAAGAGAAGCAGGATGTGAGGTATTGGGGGTTGCTGCCATCTTCACATATGAACTTGATAAAGGCAAAGAGATGCTGGAGGAACATCAAATAAATGTTCATGCGTTATCGGATTACTCCAGTTTGCTTCAAGTCGCACTTCAACGCTCGATCATCCAAGAAGAAGAGTTGGATGAATTGAATAAATGGAGAGAGAATCCAGAGGCGTGGGGTAATTAGAAGGAAGAAGCTCGCCATTATATTAAGCCATTTTATCCAAGCGCCGATTCTTCAAATGACGACGCGAAACAAAAAAAGCGCTTTTACCGAAGGCTGTGGTAAAAGCGCTTTTTGCATCAATCTTTGAGTGAACGCACCAAGTCCAGGTCTGGTGTGACATACACTGTTTGCTGACCTTCATAAATGACAAAGCCAGGTTTTGCCCCTTTTGGCTTCTTAACCTGTTTGACGGCGGTGAAATCGACAGGAACCGAACCAGACTCCCTTGCTTTGCTGAAATAGGCAGCGATATTTGCCGCTTCCTTGATTGTTTGTTCGGAAGGTTCAGTACTTTTGATGACAACATGTGAACCTGGTATATCTTTTGTATGCAGCCAGATGTCATCCTTGCCGGCGGCTTTATTCGTTAAATAGTCATTTTGTTTATTATTTTTACCGACTAAGATTTGTGTGCCGTCGCTTGAAATATATTTTTCGAGTACAGGCTTCACATTTGCTTTCTTCTTTTTCGACTGTTTACGGGCTCTAAGATAGCCTTCTTCTTCTAATTCTTCACGGATTTCTTCAACATCCTTGGTTGATGCTGATTCCAGCTGCTGCATTAACCGCTCCAGATAAATGATCTCATCCTCTGCTTTTTTGATTTGCTCGTTAACGATTTCAATCGCATTCTTGGCTTTTTGATAGCGGGAGAAATAAAGCTGAGCATTTTCAGAAGGCGATTTCTGTGGATTAAGCGGGATGGTGATGCTGCCGCCATCCTCGTCATAATAATTCACTACGCTGACTTCAGTCATTCCTCTTTCCACAGCATAAAGGTTTGAAGTAAGGAGTTCTCCCAATAGCTGATAGCGGTCAGCCTGCTCGGCATCTTTCAATGTCTGTTTCAATTTTTCAATTTTGTTTACGTTCTTATCCCGTTCATTCCGGATAAACCGCTCCAGGTCATTTCCTTGCTGCTTAACACGGTCCCTGGCAGCTTTTTGATGAAAGAATCGATCAAGTAATTCACTTAATGAAGAAAAGGAGAGCTGTTCCCCTTCCACATGTTCAAGGGCCGTCCAGTAGAATACTTCTTTCTCCCCGATTATGAGCGTTGGAGACACTTGATTTTCCTTGGATTTCCCTATTAAATCAAGGAAGGACTGAGCGATTGCAGCCTGTTTACCCAGACCGGCATGGTGGATGACTTCTTTGGCGAACAACGGAGAGATCCCGGCGAATGATTGGACGATTTGTTTATCCAGTTTCCCTGCATTGAAGTCAAGTGCCCTCAGCACATCTTCAGCCGTTGCTTCCAGGGGATTTCCCTTGTCCTGCTGAGGCGGCATGACATACTCATGCCCCGGTAATAAGGTACGGTGAGTATTCATGCTTGGAGAGATATGCTTTATGCTGTCCAGGATCATGTTTCTTTCTTTATCGACCAATATGATATTGCTGTGTCTTCCCATCACTTCTATGATCAGCTGCTTATAAGAAACGTCACCTATCTCATTTCTTCCTTTAACTTCAAAGACAATCATCCGGTCCAGATCCGATTGTCTGATATCTTCAATGATGTATCCTTCCAAATGCTTGCGGAGAAGCATGCAGAACATAGGAGGGACTGCCGGGTTCTCGTAATCTTCTTTCGTAATCTGAACTCTTGAATAACTCGGGTGGGCGGATAAAAGAAGCTTATGATTCTTACCATTCGCCCTTACGATCAAGATGATTTCATTCTTATACGGCTGGTGAATCTTATTGATCCTCCCATTCAGTACCTCATCCTTCAACTCCAACGTCATAGCTCTAGTAAACAATCCATCAAATGACATAACCAACATCCTCTTCAAAATAACTTATTTTATATTTTCTCTTAAGTATCTTATTAATTTTCTTGATTTACAGCTGTTTAATATCGAACTTCAAGAAAAAACACTGTCCGTTTCTTTCCGCTGCAGGCACTTGCTTTCCGCGGGGAGGAAGTCGAGCCTCCTCGGCGTTCCGCCTGCGGGGTCTCGACTTTTCCTCTAATTCCCGTCGGAGTCAAGTGCCTTCCGCTCCAATCCACTCTGTATTTTTCAATAGAGAGGATCAACCATTTGTATTTTTAATTATTGCTTCTAATTTTATATTACTTACCAGCTTTGCACCAAGTTTAGCTCTTTCTTAATATCTTACCGTCTCCAGCTGTTGGTTGGAGTGCGAGACGAAGACTCCTGCGGGAGAAGTGACCAATGTGAGACCCCGGAGGCGATAGCCGAGGAGGCTCACGGGTCACCCGCGGAAAGCGAAGTTTCGCACGGAAACCAACAGCGGTGATCAGCACTGATGCATTCTTTAGAAACAATAACGATTAATTCAACCAAGCCTAAAATTCATATCTAAATCATATCATTTTTTAGGACGAGTCTGAATAAGAATGCTAAGAGAAGAACAACTTTTCGTTATTGTAGGAGGAGAGTGAATTGGTTGAATGAAATATCATGAGATGAGACAGGAAGATATAGAAAAGTCATTAAACACCGATTATAACAATGGGCTATCAGAAGAAGATGTGTCTAAGAGAAGGAAACAATTCGGCTACAATCAGCTGGAAGAAGCAGAGAAACAATCAAATTTATTATTGTTCTTCAGCCAATTTAAAGACTTCATGGTGTTGGTTTTGCTCGCAGCCACCCTTATATCGGGACTGCTGGGAGAATATATTGATGCGATTGCCATTATTGCAATCGTTCTTATTAATGGATTTCTGGGTTTCTTCCAGGAAAGGAAAGCTGAAAGGTCGCTTCAGGCACTAAAAGAGCTGTCAGCTCCACAGGTGTCAGTACTTAGAGAAGGAAGCTGGGTCAAAATCCTTTCCAAGGAAGTGATTGTAGGAGATATCATGCGCTTTGGAAGCGGTGACCGCATAGGAGCGGATGTCCGCTTGATTGAGACCAATAATTTAGAAATTGAAGAATCAGCGTTGACCGGTGAATCCGTACCTGTCACGAAGTCCACCTCTCCAGTCACGGGTGATCATATCAGTCTTGGAGATTTAGAAAATATGGCTTTCATGGGAACAATGGTCACAAGAGGGAACGGTATCGGTGTCGTAACAGCGATTGGAATGAAGACCGCGATGGGGCAGATTGCTGACATGCTTCAGAAAGCGGAATCGATGATCACACCTTTACAAAGAAGACTGGAAGAGTTAGGTAAAATCCTGATTACGGTAGCCTTGATCCTTACAGCATTGGTAGTAGGTGTAGGTGTGATCCAAGGGCATGATATCTACACTATGTTCCTGGCGGGGGTGTCACTGGCTGTAGCAGCCATTCCTGAAGGGCTTCCGGCCATCGTGACAGTCGCTCTTTCACTAGGCGTACAGAGAATGATAAAGAAGAAGGCGATTGTAAGGAAATTGCCGGCTGTAGAAACATTGGGATGCGCCTCAGTCATCTGTTCAGATAAGACCGGCACACTCACTCAGAATAAGATGACCGTCACTCATCTTTGGAGCGGGGGCAGGAACTGGGCCGTAACGGGTACCGGATATGATCCAGACGGTCAATTTTACAGTGGGGAAGAAAGGGTCTCACCACATAATCAAAAAGCGCTTAATCAATTGCTGACGTTTGGGATGCTGTGCAATCATGCCGAGCTGGTTACGAGAGAAGACACCTTCGCAGTAGATGGTGATCCTACTGAAGGGGCTCTTTTGGTGGCAGGGATAAAGGCAGGATTGAATCGGGAAGCCTTATTACAAAAGTTTAAGATTGTAAAAGAGTTTCCGTTCGATTCAACCAGGAAAATGATGAGCGTCATCGTAGTCGATCAGAATGGCAAACAATTTTCGGTAACCAAAGGCGCACCTGACGTGCTGGTAGGCAATAGTGAGTCCATCCTGTGGGAGGATAAGCTGCAGTTCAAAACAGGTGAATTGGCTCATCGGGTTGAGGCTGCAATCAGTGAAATGTCATCGAATGCACTGAGGAATATTGCGATTGCCTATAAACCATTAAATGGAGTCAAGGCTGAATCTTTGAGTGAAAAAGACGTGGAAGAAGGAATCACATTCATCGGACTTCAAGGAATGATCGATCCCCCAAGGCCCGAAGTGAAACAAGCTGTCAGGGAGTGTAAGGCTGCAGGCATCAAAACGGTGATGATCACCGGAGATCATCTCTTAACCGCAAAAGCCATCGCTAGTCAATTAGGGATTTTAAAACGCAATGACAAAGTGCTTGACGGAAAAGCGTTGAATGAAATGGATGTAGAAGAACTTCAGGAAGTGGTTGAAGATGTCTCTGTATTTGCCCGGGTTTCGCCTGAGCATAAATTAAAGATCGTCAAGGCATTACAAAACAGGGGTCACGTTGTCGCAATGACAGGTGACGGGGTAAATGATGCCCCGGCAATCAAATCAGCCGATATCGGAGTGGCAATGGGTATTACAGGTACCGATGTTGCGAAGGAATCTTCTTCGCTGGTCCTTCTCGATGATAATTTTGCAACAATTAAATCTGCCATTCAGGAAGGCCGTAATATATATGAAAACATCCGTAAATTCCTCAGGTATCTGCTTGCGTCAAATGTTGGGGAAATCCTGGTTATGTTATTTGCGATGCTGCTGGCATTACCGCTTCCGCTTGTTCCCATTCAAATCCTTTGGGTCAATCTGGTCACAGATGGGCTTCCTGCCATGGCACTCGGACTTGATAAGCCCGAAGATGATGTGATGAAGAGAAAGCCGAGGAATATGAATGAAGGTGTATTTGCCAGAGGGTTAGGGTGGAAAGTTGTGTCAAGGGGATTCTTGATCGGATTGGTCACATTGCTCGCTTTCATCCTGGCATACAAAGCTCACCCTGACCACCTTGCTTACGCACAGACCGTAGCCTTTGCCACGTTGGTAATGGCTCAATTGATTCATGTGTTCGACTGCCGGAGTGAAGTTTCGGTATTTTCAAGGAACCCGTTCGGGAATATGTATTTGGTCTGGGCCGTCATATCGTCGCTTGTCCTGATGCTTCTGGTGATTTATATTCCGTCCCTTCAACCTATCTTCCATACGGTACCGATAGAGGTAAAGGATTGGATGTTGATCATCGGTCTGAGCTCTGTTCCTACCTTTTTGCTGGCCGGGTCATTTTTTGCAAGAAAAAAATAGTTAATTGTGGTATAATCCAAAAGGTAATAGAGTTTCGTCCTCTATTACCTTTTTTCATATATTCCGACTGTCCATCTTCGGAGATTTCCCGATGCCAGCAATCGCTATGATAGCTGGGGGCTTTTATACATATACGAACAACATTACATACACTAATACACATAAGGATTGGAAGTGATCGTAATGGTTGTCAGCATGACAGGCTTTGGAAGAAGCAAACTGGATTCTGGACTACATACAATAACAGTCGAAATGAAATCGGTGAATCATCGATTTCATGAATGTACAATCAGACTGCCGCGGCAGTTGATGAAGGTTGAAGAAAAAATAAAAAAGCAGGTCTCTGAATTTATTAAAAGAGGGAAAGTGGATGTTTTCATTACCATTGCCGGAGAAGGACTCGTTCATAGAAACCTGCATATTGACTGGAAGCTCATTCGAGATTATTATCAGTTAGTACATGATGTAAAAGATCGCTTCTCATTGAAGGGGGAAGTTGAGTTAAATCACTTATTATCAAGAGAAGAGTTCATCACGATTGAAGAAATGGAAGAAGAAAATGAAGAACTCGAACGATTGGTACTTGATGCTGTAATCCTGGCAGCCAAGGAATTGAAGGAGATGAGGGTGAAGGAAGGAGAGGCACTGAAAGAGGATTTCCTGACCCATCTGAATCATTTTGAACAAAAAGTTTCCGAGTTAAGCAGTTTTGCACCGCACGTCGTCAATGAATACAGGGAAAAATTAAAAAAGAAAATGATGGAGTATAGTGAAGGGGCAATCGATGATACCCGGCTATTGAATGAGGTTGCCATCATGGCAGATAAATCGGATATAACGGAAGAGTTGACCCGCTTGAAGAGCCATCTCCATTATTATCATTCTACTTTGAATCTGAGTGAACCTGTTGGCCGAAAGCTTGATTTTTTGATCCAGGAGATGAACCGGGAAGTAAATACCATTGGTTCAAAAGCCAATGATTCAAACATTACGGCTTTGGTGGTAGAGTTGAAATCTACTCTTGAAAAGCTGCGGGAACAAGTACAAAATGTTGAATAACAAGTTTAGTTTAGCCGGAATACGGAGAAACTAAGCTATTGATTAGGAGGAGCGTCATGTCTATTAAGCTCATCAATATAGGATTTGGAAATATTGTATCAGCCAACCGGATTATCTCAATTGTCAGTCCTGAATCTGCGCCGATCAAGCGACTGATTCAAGATGCAAGGGACCGGGGTACTTTAGTGGATGCTACATACGGAAGAAGAACGCGGGCTGTAATCATTACAGATAGTGACCATGTGATTTTATCAGCTGTTCAACCCGAAACCGTTGCTCACCGCTTAACCGATAAAGAGGATTTGCAAGAAGAAGGGCAGGGTAAATAAATGAATGAAAAAGGATTGCTGATCGTACTTTCTGGTCCATCCGGAGTTGGAAAAGGAACAGTGCGTAAAGCGATTTTTTCCCAAGAAGATACGAAATTTGAATATTCCATTTCGATGACGACCCGTAAGCCGCGGGAGGGAGAAGTAGATGGGATTGACTATTTCTTTAAATCAAGAGAAGAATTCGAAGCATTGATCGATCAGGGGAAGCTGCTCGAGTATGCTGAATTTGTAGGTAACTATTACGGTACTCCGGTCGACTATGTCCGTGAAACGATCAATAACGGCAAAGATGTCTTCCTGGAAATTGAAGTTCAGGGTGCACAGCAGGTACGTGATAAATTCCCGGAAGGATTATTTATTTTCCTGGCACCACCTAGCCTTTCAGAACTTCAGAACCGTCTTGTGACGAGAGGGACTGAAACAGACGAAGTCATTCAAGGAAGGTTGAACACTGCCAGAAAAGAAATCGAAATGATGAATCTTTACGATTACATCGTGGAGAATGACAAGATCGAAAATGCTGTAGAAAAAATCAACTCGATCGTGCAGGCTGAGCATTGCAAAAGAGAAAGAGTCCAACAACGATATATTAAAATGCTGGAGGTTGAATAGATGTTATACCCATCCATTGACTCATTGATGAAAAAGATTGATTCTAAATATTCTTTAGTAAGTGTCGCTGCAAAGCGTGCAAGGAATCTTCAGGATACTGGAGATTTCCGTCTGGATAAGTATTCTTCACAGAAATTCGTAGGAAAAGCGCTTGAAGAAATACATGCAGGTCAATTATCCATGAAAGAAAGAGACGAAAAAGCTGTTTACTCTGATGAGTAAAAAAAGCATTTCAACTTTATGAAAAAATCAGAGGGTTGACCCAGGAGATTTTAATTAATCTTTATGGGACAGCCCTATTTTCTTTTTAGTTCAAATTCCTTCATAATAAAAGGAAGTATAAAGGTACTGGGGGAAAGATCGATGAATCAGGGGAAAAAAATCCTATTATGTGTATCAGGTGGAATAGCCGTATATAAAGCTGCAGCTCTGACAAGTAAGCTCGTGCAAAGCGGAGCGGAAGTGAAAGTCATCATGACGGAATCTGCCCGGAAATTTGTAGCACCACTTACGTTCCAGGCCCTTTCAAGACAGGATGTCTATTGGGATACGTTTGACGAAAAGGATTCTTCTAAAATAGCACATATCGACTTGGCTGATTGGCCGGATCTCATTCTGGTGGCGCCTGCCACTGCAAATATAATAGGAAAGCTTGCGAATGGCATTGCGGATGATATGATTTCGACAACCCTGCTGGCGACAAATGCTCCTGTATGGGTTGCCCCTGCGATGAATGTACATATGTATGATCATCCTGCAGTCCAGAGAAATATTCAAACGTTGTTTGATGACGGATGCCGCTTCATCGAACCGAGTGAAGGATACTTAGCTTGCGGTTATGTTGGGAAAGGGAGACTGGAGGAGCCTGAGAAAATCGTAGAAATCATACACGACCACTTTACACAGGCAATGAACGAACAGTCTCTACTCAAAGGTAAACGGATTGTCATTACAGCAGGGCCAACAAGAGAAATGGTGGATCCTGTCCGATTCTTCTCGAACCGTTCCACCGGTAAAATGGGATATGCTTTAGCAAAGGCCGCTATAGACCTTGGGGCCGATGTGACATTGATCTCAGGTCCAACAAATTTATCCCCGCCTGCAGGCGCACATGTTGTAGAGGTGAATTCTGCAGAAGAGATGTATAATGCGGTACACTCAGTGTTCAATGCAGCAGATATTGTTGTGAAAAGTGCTGCAGTCGCAGACTATCGCCCAAAAGAAGTCCTGGATGAAAAATTAAAGAAAAAGGACGGTAATCTGGTACTTGAATTTGAACGGACCAGGGACATCCTCAAAAGTCTGGGTGAACAGAAAGACGGACAATTTTTAATCGGATTTGCTGCAGAAACGACGAAAGTCGAGGAATACGCAAAAGCAAAGCTTCATAAAAAAAATGCCGATATGATTATAGCGAACAACGTGAAGGAATCAGGTTCAGGTTTTGGTACGGATACGAACAAAGTATCCATTATCACAGGTGATGCTGTGCGCCATTTGCCACTGCTTACTAAACAGGAAGCTGCAAAGGAAATTTTCAAAGAAGCAATAAAGCAAATGAGGGCTAAACATGAAGAACGTAGCTAGTGTCATCGTGGATGTTCCCGCAATGCAGACAGACCGTGTGTATGACTATCTTGTTCCTGATGAATGGATGGGGAGTATTTCACCCGGTATGAGGGTGGTGGTGCCCTTTGGTCCAAGGAAAATCCAGGGTTTTGTCATTGAGCTTAAAGAAAAAGGGGAAGTTACAAAGTTAAAGGCTATCTCTGAGCCCATGGATTTAGTCCCGGTGCTGAACGAAGAACTTTTATCATTGGGTGACTGGCTGACTGATAAAACCTTGTGCTTTAAAATATCAGCATTCCAAGCCATGCTGCCCGCAGCGATGAAAGCGAAATATGAGAAGTTTTTTCGTTTGGAAGAAACGACCCAAATGGAAGACATACCAGAGTCCTTAAGCCGCTTTTTCATAAAAGGCAGCGAGGTTTCCTGGAAGTCGGTCGAGGAGGGAGGCTGTCTTCCGCTTATTCAGAAGCAGGTCAAAAAAGGTTTCGTTGACGTCATATATAAAGTCAAGGCCAAAGGGAAGAAAAAGACAGTCAAGAAAATCCTTCCAAACTTCCCGGAAGATCAGCTTGAAGAGTTACTCGAAAGCCTCCCGCCTCAAGCGAACAAACAAAAGGTGGTCATGGAATATATCAGCCATTCCGCCCGGTCGGGAGGCGGTCTGCTTCTTAATGAAATCATTGAAGGAGCCGAAACGACAGCTTCTACAATTAGAGCATTGGTTAAAAAAGGACTCCTGATTGAAAGAGATGAAGAGGTATACCGTGATCCTTTTGAAAACAGGAAGTTTGAAAGGACTTCACCATTGCATTTGACAGAGCAGCAAGCTGAAGCCATTAAGCCAATAATGGATAAAATAGATCGATCCCTTCATCAGACGTTTCTCTTATATGGAGTGACTGGCAGCGGAAAAACCGAAATATATCTCCAATCGATCCAACGGGTGTTAGAAAAGGGGAAAGAAGCGATTGTCCTGGTACCTGAAATTTCCCTGACACCGCAAATGGTGCATCGCTTCAAAGGGAGGTTTGGAGATGACGTAGCTGTGCTGCACAGCGGGTTATCGGTAGGGGAAAAGTACGACGAATGGAGAAAAATCCAACGGAAAGAAGTGAAAGTGGTCGTGGGAGCAAGGTCAGCCATTTTTGCCCCATTTGAAAATATCGGGATCATCATCATCGATGAAGAACATGAGACAAGCTATAAACAAGAGGAAAATCCACGATACCATGCAAGGGATGTAGCTGTCCACAGGGCCGAAACCCACCAGTGCCCAGTCATACTGGGGAGCGCCACTCCTTCTTTGGAGTCATTCGCCCGGGCTTCAAAAGGGGTCTACCAACTGTTGACGTTAAATAAAAGGATGAATGACGGAGACCTTCCGAAAGTATCCATCGTAGATATGAGGGAAGAATTAAGAGGCGGGAACCGTTCGATGTTCTCCCAAGAACTCTTTGACAAGCTGCAAAACAGACTGGAGAAGGGTGAACAGACTGTCCTTTTTTTAAACAGGAGAGGCCACTCATCTTTTATCATGTGCCGCGATTGCGGTTTCGTCGTGCAATGCCCTCATTGCGATATTTCACTAACGTACCACCGCTTTTCCAATGGAATGAAATGCCATTATTGCGGTTATGAAGAAGGTGTACCACATACATGCCCTGAATGTACCAGTGAGCATATCCGCTATTTTGGAACCGGAACCCAGAAGGTGGAAGAGGAGCTGAATAAACTTCTGCCAGGTGCACGAATCATCCGGATGGATGTGGATACCACCAGCAGGAAGGGGTCGCATGAAAAACTACTGACAGCATTCGGGGAAGGTAAAGCGGATATTTTGCTTGGCACTCAAATGATCGCCAAAGGTCTCGATTTTCCGAATATCACACTCGTGGGCGTATTAAGTGCCGATACGATGCTGCACTTACCGGATTTTCGGGCGGCAGAAAAGACCTTTCAGCTGTTGACCCAGGTGAGCGGACGTGCTGGAAGGCACACCCTGCCGGGGGAGGTAGTCATTCAAACCTATACCCCTGAACACTATTCAATCGAATTAGCGTCGGAGCACGATTATGACCGCTTTTATATGCAGGAGATGATGATGAGGAAAATGGGTGCTTATCCGCCATTTTATTTCATAACATTGATCACCCTTAGTCATGAAGATCTCATGAAAGTTGTCGGCATCGCGGAGAAACTGGCTGGTTTTGTACGTTCACGCCTGTCGGACACCACTGTCATTCTCGGACCTGCTGCTTCTCCGATACCCCGGATAAAAAATAGATATCGTTACCAATGTTTGATAAAATACAAGCGGGAACCGAATCTTTCAGCAACACTAAAAACGGTGCTGGATCAATTTCAACAGCAACATGCATCGGGGGGGTTATCCATCTCCATTGATGTGAACCCTTATATGATGATGTAAAGTACTATAGAAAGTCGAGGATATATATGGCGATACTTCCAATTGTAATGCATCCAAATCCGATCTTGGAAAAAGATTGTGAAAAGGTAACTGCATTTGATAAGAAACTGAAAAAGCTTTTGAACAATATGTATGACACGATGATTGAAGCAGACGGAGTGGGCTTGGCAGCACCTCAAGTAGGAGTAGACCTGCAAGTTGCCATCGTCGATATTGGGGATGACAGCGGTACGATTGAACTGATCAATCCTGAAATCATAGAGAGTGATGGAACCCAGACAGACCTTGAGGGCTGCCTTAGTTTTCCCGGTTTGTATGGGGAAATATCGAGACCATCCTCTATTAAAGTGCGTACGTTTAACAGAAAAGGGAAAATCATAGAATTTCAAGCCAAGGATTTTTTGGCGCGTGCAATACAGCATGAAATAGATCATTTACATGGCATTCTTTTTACATCGAAAATAGAAAAATACATTAGTGAAGAAGAATTAGAAGGGTATGAAGTTGAATGACAAAGATCGTTTTTATGGGAACACCGGATTTTTCAGTACCGGTATTACAGTCTTTATTAAATGCTGAATACGAAGTGATTGCGGTGGTTACACAGCCGGACAGGCCTGTAGGGAGAAAGCGTGTAATGACTCCGCCTCCTGTTAAAGCGGAGGCCATGAAGCACGGAATCCCGGTGTATCAGCCGGAGAAAATCAGAAACCAAGAGGACTTGGATGAAATACTGGCACTGAACCCGGACCTTATCGTCACTGCTGCGTTTGGGCAAATCCTCCCGAATGAATTACTGGAAGCACCAAAACACGGCTGCATTAATGTTCATGCATCCTTGCTTCCCGAACTTAGAGGGGGAGCCCCGATTCACTACTCCATTATTCAAGGAAAGAAGAAAACAGGGGTAACCATCATGTATATGGTAGAAAAATTGGATGCAGGGGATATGATCAGCCAGGTTGAAGTGGAAATCGAAGACAAAGATCATGTTGGCACACTGCATGACAAATTGAGTGCTGCGGGCTCTAAACTGTTGATAGACACATTGCCTGACTTATTATCCGGAAAACTTACACCAAAAAAACAAGATGACTCCAAAGCGACTTTCGCCAGAAATATCAAGAGAGAACAAGAAAAGATCGATTGGACGAAATCGGGCGAGGAAATCTATAACCATATCAGGGGGATGCACCCTTGGCCTGTTGCATACACCACGTTGGATGGGACAGTGATGAAGGTTTGGTGGGGAGAAAAAGTGAACGGTACTTCTTCAACCCCAGGGGAAATCATTGCGTTGCATAAGGACGGGTTTGTCGTATCCACTGGAAACGAAACAGCAATTAAGATAACAGACATGCAGCCTTCTGGAAAGAAAAGAATGAGTGCAGTGGATTACCTCCGGGGAGCAGGCGCACATTTAGAAGAAGGAATGAAGTTAGGAGATTAATATGAGTAAATATAAGAAAAGCGTGAGGGAAGCTGCACTGGACGTCATTGAAGCAGTCGAAAAAAACCAATCTTATAGCAATCTATTGTTGAATTCGGTGATTGAAAAGAATGAGCTTCCCTCCAAGGACATAGGCCTCTTGACCGAGCTCACCTATGGGACCATACAGAGGAAACTGACACTGGACTATTTTCTTGCTCCATTCATCAAGGGAAAGCTGGAGGGCTGGGTACGGCACTTGTTAAGATTATCTCTTTATCAAATTGTCTATCTTGACCGGATTCCAGACAGGGCCGTATTACATGAAGCGGTGGAAATAGCTAAAAAAAGAGGGCATAAAGGAATCTCAGGCCTGGTGAATGGTGTACTTCGTTCCATTCAGAGAAAAGGGGTCCCTGACCTTGCCGAAATAAAAGATCCCATCGAAAGAGTTTCCATTGAAACCAGTCATCCTTTCTGGCTCGTAAAGCGCTGGGAAGAGCAGTTCGGGCTGGAGAAAACCCGCGAGATGTGTGAGATGAACCTGGTGGCTCCGAAACAAACGGCCCGTGTGAATACGACTAAGCTGACAAGGGAGGAACTGATACATAACTTAAGCGGTATTGGTGTAGAAGTGACACCTAGTCCTGTTACAGGAGAAGCTATTCAAACCCTGCGGGGGAACCTGGTGAAGACGGACGCTTACCGGAACGGTGAATTAACCATTCAGGATGAGAGCTCCATGCTGGTTGCACATGCCCTTGAATTGGAAAAGAACATGAAAGTCTTGGATGCATGTGCGGCCCCTGGCGGTAAAACGACTCATATTGCTGAACTGCTTGGAGGAACGGGAGAGGTACATGCATTGGATTTGCACAAGCACAAAGTCAAGCTGATTGATGAAAATGCTTCCCGCTTGGGCCTTTCAAATATTTTCACCTCCACTCTGGACAGCAGGAAAGCCGGTGAGAAGTTCGAAAATGAAAGCTTCGATCGTATACTCGTCGACGCTCCGTGTTCGGGATTGGGTGTTCTCAGGAGAAAACCGGATATCAAATACGCGAAAAAAGAAGCTGATCTTCATTCTCTTCAAAAAATACAGCTCGACATATTGTCAGCAGTAGCACCACTGCTTAAAAAAGACGGAATTTTAGTATACAGTACCTGCACAGTAGATAAGAATGAAAATGAAGGGACAGTGCGTTCATTCCTAAGTTACCACCCTGAATTTAATGAATATCATTTGAAAAACCTTCCCGAAGCGGTCCATCCGTTTATCGAAGGAAATGAACTGCAAGTGTTTCCACAGGATTTTGGCGGAGACGGATTTTTCATTTCCTGCTTCATCAAAAAGGGTTCATGATCCGTTTCCATATGGAAAATATCGTAATTTGAATGATTTTGTACTTTGCAAGCAGGAAAATGCTCGATTTAAGTCGTAGATGTAACAAGAAGAACAGCATAACTCTTATATGAAGATAGTTATATTGTTTTGTTCCATCCATGCTTGTGACGCTGCTGTTTCACTCTGGATATTTTGAACCATACAGGAGGAAACAGGGCCGTCTAGGATGATGGGGTTCTACATAGGGGTGCGGAAAGAAGAGAAGAGGTGACCTGAGTGAAAACTGTTTTTTATACGGATAAAGGGAAAGTGCGTCAACATAACGAAGACAGTGTCGATGTATTCAAAAACTCACATGGAGACTATCTCGCTGTTGTAGCTGATGGTATGGGCGGACATCGTGCAGGCGATGTAGCGAGCCAATTGGCGATTTCCACTTTGAAGGGCATGTGGGAAAATACGGATAAGTTTAAGACTGCAGACCAGGCTGAAAATTGGTTAAAAACGACTATTAACGAAGTGAACCAAGAAGTTTATAGTTATTCTCAATCCCATACAGAATGTGAGGGTATGGGAACAACCCTGGTCGGTGCGATATGCACCTCCCTGTTTGCGACCATTGTAAATATAGGGGACAGCAGGGGTTATATATTAAATGAAAATGGGTTTCACCAGCTGACAGAGGACCATACATTGGTGAACGAACTTGTCAGGAGCGGTGAGATTACCAAAGAAGATGCAGAGCATCATCCAAGGAAAAACGTGATCTTAAGAGCGATTGGGACAGAAGCGACGATTTCCATGGACATCAAGACGATCATGTTCGAAGATGATGATGTTTTGCTTTTATGCTCGGATGGTTTATCAAATAAAGTTTCAGAACAAGAAATGAAAGAGATCTTATCAAATGATGACTCTCTCGGGAACAAAGGCGAGAAGCTCGTTCATTTGGCTAACGATTACGGCGGGGAAGACAATATCACCGTCCTGATTGTTGAGTATGCCGCTGAAACGGAAAGCGGGTGATAGTACATGATGAATGGAAAGCGCATCAGTGACCGATACAGGATTATTAAACTGATCGGCGGCGGAGGGATGGCCAACGTATATCTTGCTCACGATATGATTCTGGATCGTGAAGTGGCCATTAAGATGCTCCGTATGGATTTTGCTAATGAAGAAGAATTTATTAAACGATTTCAAAGGGAGGCACAATCTGCCACAAGCCTTGTTCACCCGAACATTGTCAGCATATATGATGTCGGGGAGGAAGATGATCTCTATTATATCGTCATGGAATATGTACAAGGCATGACCTTGAAACAATACATACAGCAGCATTCACCTGTTGGCATCGATACGGCACTGGACATCATGAAACAGCTGACCATGGCTATTTCACATGCCCATCAGAATCATATCGTCCATCGGGATATCAAGCCCCATAACATATTGATAGATGACGAAGGCACGGTAAAAATCACCGATTTCGGAATCGCGATGGCACTTAGTGCCACCTCCATCACACAGACAAACTCTGTACTGGGCTCTGTACACTATTTGTCTCCTGAACAGGCGAGAGGAGGAATGGCGACCAAGAAATCGGATATTTATTCACTTGGAATCGTCATGTTCGAATTATTGACAGGTCGACTTCCATTTTCCGGTGAATCAGCCGTTTCAATCGCTTTAAAGCACTTGCAGTCTGAAACACCATCATTGAGGAGATGGAACCCGGACATACCGCAGAGTGTGGAGAATATCGTCCTGAAAGCCACTGCCAAGGATCCTTTCAGAAGGTATGACAGCCTCGAAGAAATGGATGAAGATCTGACCACGGCACTCGATCCAGACCGGGTGGATGAGCCTAAGTTTTCTGTTCCGATGGATGATGAGGCGACAAAAGCCATTCCCGTCATAACGGATGACAAGGGTTCATCGAATCTTGATGACACCATCATTCATACCCAGTCAAGCCCTGAGACGAAGCCGGCGAAACCGGTCAAGGCTGCCCAAGATGCCAAGCCTGCAAAAGGGAAAAAGGATAAAACCAAAAAGAAAAGCAAGAGAAAATGGCCGGTGCTGATCATCAGCTTGTTCTTTTTACTGATCCTGTTGGGGGTTGCTGCGGTAACATTTGTTCCAAAATTACTTGGACCAAAGGAAATAGAGGTTCCAAGGGTTGAAGGGAAGGAACCTACTGAGGCTGTTTCCATCATTGTTTCTGCAGGGTTCGTGGTTGGAGAGACTAAAAATGTATCCAGTGATGAGGTTGAAGAAGGACTGGTGATCAGAACAAACCCTAAGGAAGGCCGTATGGCAAATGAAGGCTCTTCAATTGATATTTACGTCAGCACAGGCAAAGAAAAGGTTGAGGTACAGGATGTAAAAGGGAAGAGCTATGAAGATGTAGTATCTGACCTTGAAGATCAGGGCTTTACCGTAAAGAAAGAAGAAGAACCATCAAACGAGGTAGAAGAGGGTACGATCATCGATCAGGATCCTTCACCAGGAAATGAAGTCGTTGCGGGTGAAACGACTATCACCCTTACAGTAAGTTCCGGACCATCATCATTTGAGTTGCTTGACCTGACAGACATGAGTCAAAAGGTGCTTGATGATTATGCGAATTCCCGCGGTATTTCCATTGTAACTTCAGAAGAAAAATACTCAGATTCTATACCTGAAGGACATGTGATTTCACAAAGCACAAAACCTGGTACTCCTACATATCCAGGAGATGAAGTGTATGTTGTGATGTCCAAGGGACCAGAACCCGCAAAAGACAAAGACGTTCCTTTAGAGCTTGAAGTTCCATATAAGAAAACTGATGGAAGTCCTCAATCGGTCGAAATCTTCATTGAAGATAAAGACAGTACCTATGAAGATAGTGAAATAGTTGATGGCATTACAGAAGACAAAAAATATAATCTGACACTACTACTCGAAGAAGGCAAACAAGGGAAATATAAGATTATGATCGACGGACAAGTGTATAAAGAAGGAACAGTTGAGTATCCTAAAGACGAATAATAAATGAGCGGGACTGTACCCCGGGTTTAGTAACCTAAGGGGACAGTCCTCTTATTTTCCTTTATAATGAAATTGTGATATAAAATGAAGTATACATACGTGAATGTTTATAGATTAAAAGGAGGTCCCGAATGGCAGAAGGGAAAATTATCAAAGCATTAAGTGGGTTTTACTATGTCCTTTCCGACGGGAAAATCACTCAATGCCGGGGCAGAGGGGTATTCCGTAAGAATAAAGTGACCCCACTTGTAGGCGACTATGTGGAATTCCAGGCGGAAAATGAAACAGACGGCTATATTCTAAAGGTATTCGACCGGAAGAATGAACTGGTGCGGCCCCCGATTGCAAATGTGGATCAGGCCATTTTAGTTTTTTCAGCTCGGGAACCTGATTTCAGTACCGGGCTATTGGACCGTTTCCTTGTTTTGGTTGAAAGCAAAGACATAGACCCGCTCATTTGCATAACCAAAATGGACTTACTGGAACCCGATGAAGTAAAAGAAATCGAAGAGTATGTGGAGCATTACCGCTCTTTTGGCTATGAAGTGGTCGTCACATCATCGAAGACCGAACAGGGCATTGAAGAATTATCTCCATACATGAAAGATAAAACGTCGGTATTTGCAGGCCAATCCGGAGTGGGCAAATCCACCTTATTAAATGTGATAAACCCCGAACTGGACCTGAAAACCGCCATGATTTCTACTCATTTGGGCAGAGGGAAGCATACCACCCGCCATGTTGAGCTGATTCATATCGATAATGGATTAGTGGCGGATACGCCGGGGTTCAGTTCATTGGAGTTTACAGATATCGAAGTTGAAGAACTGCCTCAATGTTTCCCGGAGATGGTGGAAGCGTCCGAGCAATGTAAATTCAGGGGCTGCCTCCACATCAACGAACCGAAATGCGCGGTGAAGAATGCTGTTGACACAGGTGACATTCCAAGTTACCGATATGATCACTATCTGACATTCCACCAAGAAATAAAAGACAGAAAGCCGAGGTATTAAGAAATGAAGATAGCACCATCCATTCTATCTGCAAATTTTGCAGAATTGGGAAAAGAGATCAAGGATGTCGAAAATGGGGGAGCGGATTATATCCATATTGATGTGATGGACGGACACTTTGTCCCGAATATCACGATGGGACCGATGGTGGTGAAAGCGGTTCGTCCCCTTACAGAATTGCCATTGGATGTTCATCTTATGATCGAGAACCCCGATCAATATATCGAGGAATTTGCTGATGCGGGAGCTGATTACATCACGGTGCATGTCGAGGCAGCACCTCACCTGCATAGGACCATTCAGCTGATAAAGAGTAAAGGTGTGAAAGCAGGAGTCGTATTGAATCCTGCTACACCTGCCGATTGGATAAAACCAATTCTGACAGATATTGATATGGTCCTATTGATGACGGTTAATCCGGGATTTGGCGGACAATCATTCATTTCATCGGTCGTACCTAAAATCAAGCAGATCAGAAGCTGGGCAGAAGAAGTCAATCCGGGGCTTGAAATCGAAGTGGACGGGGGAATCAACCCTGAAACGGCAGCGATCTGTGCCGATGCTGGAGCAGATGTGTTTGTCGCTGGGTCGGCTATCTATAACAAAGAAGACCGGGGAGCAGCGATAGAAGAATTGAGAAAGTCGCTTTCTAAATAATTTACACGGACTGATCCAGGTAAAAGTTATGGATCAGTCTCTTTTATATAAGAGAGGTGAACAGATTGAAATACTGTATTGTTGCCGGTGGACCCGAAGGATATTTGCCGGATTTGCGGTCTTTCCATTCAGATGACGTAAAATGGATAGGAGTTGACAGGGGAGTATTTACCCTCCTGCAAAACGAACTGGAACCAGTAGGGGCATTCGGTGATTTTGATTCAGTAAATGAAGAAGAATGGTCACTGATTAAGGAGAGAGTAAATACAGTTAACACGTATCAGCCCGAAAAAGATGAAACGGATTTAGAACTTGCCCTGAACTGGGTTCTCACGCAAAACCCTGACTCCATCAAGATATTCGGGGCTACGGGCGGACGCATGGATCACTTTATGGGGAATGTGCAATTATTGATGCAGCCGGCCCTCCTGGAATCAGGAATAAAATGTGAACTGATCGATGTCCAAAATCGTCTCTGGGTCGCAAAAACAGGAGAGCATGTGGTTGTTGATAGCCCTTCGCATAAGTATATTTCGTTTGTCCCTATGACAGGATCTGTGGAGAATCTGACCCTATCCGGTTTCAAATACCCGCTAAAAAACCGGAATATTTTCCGCGGTTCCACACTATGTATTAGTAATGAACTTATACAATCATCTGGTACTTTTTCTTTTACAAAAGGCATATTAATGGTGATAAGAAGCAGCGACAGAGCTTCTTGACCCAATGAAGAAAGAAGACGTACTTAAATGCACCTGCTTGAATAGACTGAAATGATGTCAAGCGAAACATTACGTTCTTTAGATTGCGGGGAGGGACTGAAATGCGATTTTATACAATTAAATTACCAAAGTTCTTGGGTGGGCTTGTTCGAGCGATGTTAGGAACATTTAAAAAGGAATAATGATGGCATTGAAGGCAGCAGGGGGCTGTCTTCTTTTTTTATGGTTGGAGGTTAGGTGATGTGTGGGGTGTATCCTTTTATGTTATGTAGGATTTCTTACTGATAAGAGGATGATTGCTTTGAAGGTTTTGGCCGCCACCTAGGTATGTGATTAGTGGATAGAATGAGAGCTCTTTTGCTGGGGGCTTTTTGTTCGTTTACGGATTCTAGAAGATGTGGTTTTATGGATTTATTTTCCAAGTGACGGAATTAATTTGAAAATCGAAAGAATAATGGGCGGAACTCGAAGAATGTTGGTTGAACTTGAAAGATTAAGGGTTAAAACTAAAAGATTATTGACCAAAACTCGAAGATTCAGGCGTATTGGCCGAAATACACTTCGTACAAACCGTTGATCTTATGCTTGTCGTCTACCGCCTCCGCTTTTCTACATGTCCAGCTCCAGGGCTTAGAGGCACATGTCATAAGCCAAATCGGCCAAGAAGGCAAAGAACGCCTTCCCGTCCGATTCGTCTTATGCCACCCGCCTCTGAGCAAAGCCCTTCCGCATTTCAACCTGTCCAGCTCCAGTGGTCTGCTCCCGTTTGAAAATTAACCTTCGTCTTTTGAGGCAAAAAGCGCCTCTAAAGACGAAGAACATTTTTCAAAGGGAGCAAAACGCCCACTTCCGCATTTCAACCTGTAAAGTATTTTTTCTTGAAACCTTTTAATTGAACTGTTGCATTATGATGGCTTGTGTGATAAATTATTAAAGTATCTTTATGAAAAAAGCGAAATGTAGAACTGAAATGTAACTTCAGCTTCTTGTTAGTGAGGAGGGAATAGATTATGGCAAAGAAATGCGTAGTAACAGGCCGTAAAGCTAGCGCTGGTAACGCTCGCTCTCACGCTATGAATGCGAACAAGCGTACTTGGGGTGCTAACCTGCAAAAAGTTCGTATTCTTGTGGACGGTAAACCTAAAAAAGTTTGGGTTTCTGCAAGAGCGTTGAAATCAGGTAAAGTTGAGCGTGTATAATACTTAAAAATGAGGAGACGTCTTTCTAGAAGGGCGTCTTTTTTCTATTTATAAGTCTAAAGCGAAATAATTTGGAAAAAATGATAAATATTGATGCAGAAATAGTGGTTAGAATATACTTTAGCTTTCAATAAGCGCATAGTTATAGTAAAATGTTTTTAGCCAAGCATGTATTTAAAGGGGGAGAACATTCCATGTCCATCGAATTAAAAACGCAGTACGGACAAATTGATATTACGAATGATGTCATTGCAATGATTGCTGGAGGTGCAGCGGTGGATTGCTACGGAATTGTTGGAATGGCTTCAAAAAATCAAATTAAAGACGGTTTCACAGATATCTTACGTAAAGAAAACTTCACTCGCGGAGTGATTGTTCGTCAAGATGAAGAGGAAGTACATATTGATATGTATATTATTGTGAGCTATGGTACAAAAATTTCTGAGATTGCTCATAACGTACAATCCAAGGTTAAATATACCCTTGATAAGACCGTCGGCTTGGCGGTAGATTCAGTAAATATTTTTGTGCAGGGGGTTCGAGTTACGAACCCGTAGTGAGGAGGAAGATTTGTGTCGATTACATCTTTGGAAGGAAAACGTTTTGCCGAAATGGTGATTCAAGGCGCTGCTAAGCTGTCTGCTAATGCCCAGCTGGTTGATGCGCTGAACGTCTTTCCTGTTCCTGATGGTGATACTGGAACAAACATGAATTTATCAATGACTTCAGGTGCTAAGGAAGTTAAACAAAATACCCAAGATCATATTGGGAATGTTGCTTCTGCACTTTCAAAAGGGTTATTGATGGGGGCGAGAGGTAACTCAGGTGTTATCCTTTCCCAGTTGTTTAGAGGATTTGGAAAAGCAATTGAAGGAAAAAGCTCCTTAACAAGCAAAGAATTTGCGGATGCCTTGCAGTCTGGAGTGGAAACGGCTTATAAGGCTGTAATGAAACCGGTCGAAGGAACGATCTTGACGGTGGCAAAAGATGCTGCCAAAAAAGGTGTGAGCTCTGCACAAAAAGAGAGTGATTTCGTAAAGGTGATGCAGGATATCGTAGATGAAGCAAAGGCTTCTTTGGACCGGACACCCGATCTGCTTCCGGTACTAAAGGAAGTTGGTGTGGTTGATAGCGGCGGACAGGGTCTGTTATTCGTCTATGAAGGGTTCCTTGCTGAATTGAAAGGCGAAAAAGTTTCAGACCAAGCTTCATTGCCATCCATGAATGATCTTGTCAGTGCTGAACATCATAAGGCGGCACAGGACTTCATGAGCACCGAAGACATTGAATTTGGCTATTGTACTGAATTTATGGTCAAATTTGAAGAAGATAAGCAGGCATTTAACGAAGAGGACTTCCGCAATGATCTAAGTGAATTTGGAGACTCATTGCTAGTGATCAGTGACGATGAACTGGCAAAAGTACATATTCACTCAGAACAGCCGGGAAATGTTTTATCTTATGGACATAAGTACGGAAGTCTCATTAATATAAAGATTGAAAATATGAGACAACAGCATAGCAGTATCGTAGGTGAATCCCCTGTTGTCAAGGCAGAGGCCCCTCCTGTTAAAAAGGAAGTGGACTTCGCCATCGTGACGGTTGCCATGGGTGAGGGCATCTCAGACCTCTTCAAGAGTATCGGAGCCACTGCGGTTATCGAAGGCGGTCAGACGATGAATCCAAGCACCGAAGATATCGTGAAGGCAGTAGAAGAAGTGAATGCCAAAAAAGTCATCATCATGCCTAATAATAAAAATATTATCATGGCAGCGGAACAGGCAGCGGAAGTATTGGGAGCAGAAGTTGCTGTAGTCCCTACAAAGACTGTACCGCAGGGGATGGCTGCATTACTCGCTTTCAACCCTACCGCTTCTGTCGAAGATAACAAGAAAATGATGAGTGAAGCCTCACAGCATGTTAAGACAGGTCAGATCACCTACGCTGTAAGGGACACGAACATCGATGGCATTACGATTTCTAAGGATGATTTCATGGGGATCGCTGAAGGGAAAATCGTGATTGCAGAGAAGGATCTCGGGCAGACAGCAAAAAGTCTATTGGACGAAATGCTTGATGAAGAATCCGAAATTCTTACCATCCTTTATGGTGAAGGTGTAACCGAAGAGGATGTAAATTCAATACAGGAATATGTAGAAGGTAATTATGAAGATGTAGAAGTGGAAGTTCATAATGGTAAACAGCCACTTTACTCCTATATATTCTCAATCGAATA
Organism: Rossellomorea sp. NS-SX7; assembly: GCF_052828565.1. Classification (NCBI taxonomy): domain Bacteria; kingdom Bacillati; phylum Bacillota; class Bacilli; order Caryophanales; family Bacillaceae; genus Rossellomorea; species Rossellomorea sp. NS-SX7. Next base: position 1,405,881 of record NZ_CM128249.1, read on the forward strand.
AGGAAAAAAGGGGACGGCACTATACTAGCGCTTGTCCCCTTATATTATGTTAAAATGAAAGTAGTTTGCTTGTTTAGACAGGGGGAAATCTGCGATGAAATACAAAAGTGTATTTGATATTATCGGTCCCGTGATGATTGGGCCATCAAGCTCCCATACTGCAGGGGCAGCTCGAATCGGTAGGATTGCGAGGAACCTTTTCCGCCGGGAACCAAAATGGGTGAAGATTTCGTTTTATGGATCTTTCGCTAAAACGTATAAGGGCCATGGGACGGACGTAGCAATTGTTGGAGGAGTCCTTGATTACGACACGTATGATGAACGAATCATTCATTCAATCGATCAAGCAAGGAAAAAAGGGATCAAAGTGAAATTCCAGGAAGAAGATGCCATTACAGATCATCCGAATACTGCACGGATCCAAATGGGTGACGACCAAGGCGAGTTGGAGCTTGTCGGTATATCCATTGGCGGGGGGAAAGTTGAAATCATTGAATTGAATGGATTTGAACTTAAACTGTCAGGTCATCATCCTGCCATCTTGGTCGTCCACGATGACCGATTCGGTGCGATTGCTTCTGTTTCAAATATATTAGCCAAGCATCAGTTGAACATTGGTCATATGGATGTTTCAAGAAAAGAAAAAGGCAAAATGGCGCTGATGACGATCGAAGTGGATCAACCGATTGATGAAGCAGTAATTGAAGAAATCACAGCACTTCCAAATATTACACAGGTAACAAGGATTTCAGATTAAACCACTATTTTTATGAGAACGTTTACATCAGCATTGTAAGGGGGTTTCTACATGTTTAGAAATGTTGCCGAATTAATTGAACTGGCTGAAAGCCAAAATAAAAAGATATCCGATATCATGATTGAGCAGGAGATCGAGTTTACAGGTAAATCGTATGAAGAGATTTATGCTCAGATGGAAAAGAATCTGGAAGTGATGGAACAGGCAGTGGCTCGCGGGCTGGAAGGTGTAAAATCCCATTCCGGCTTGACGGGCGGAGACGCTGTTCTCCTGCAGAAATATATTGAAAAAGGTAAGTCATTATCAGGAGACACCATCTTGGATGCTGTCAGTAAAGCTGTAGCTACAAATGAAGTGAATGCAGCAATGGGGACGATTTGCGCAACGCCGACAGCGGGTTCCGCCGGGGTCGTTCCGGGGACTTTATTTGCGGTGAAAAATAAATTGAATCCTTCTAAAGATGAAATGATCAGATTCTTGTTTACGTCTGGTGCATTTGGCTTTGTGGTTGCAAATAATGCTTCTATTTCAGGTGCTGCCGGCGGTTGTCAGGCTGAAGTGGGATCGGCTAGCGGAATGGCGGCAGCTGCTATTGTTGAAATGGCTGGCGGAAGCCCAAGTCAATCAGCTGAAGCGATGGCCATTACTTTGAAGAATATGCTCGGATTGGTATGCGACCCTGTCGCAGGATTAGTTGAAGTCCCATGTGTCAAACGGAATGCAATGGGTGCTGCCAATGCAATGGTTGCAGCCGATATGGCCCTTGCGGGGATCACGAGCCGCATTCCTTGTGATGAAGTGATTGATGCTATGTATAAAATCGGTCAAACAATGCCCGTTGCCTTAAGGGAAACTGCACAAGGCGGATTAGCCGCAACACCTACGGGCAGGGAATTAGAAGCAAAAATTTTCGGGGTTTCACTGAATAAACGTGAAGATTCATAATGAAGAACTGACAGTCCAGAACATAAAGGGGATTGGTGAGGAAACTGCACTGCAGCTGAACCAGATGGGGATATACAGCGTTCTGGACTTGTTGGAATATCTTCCTTACAGATATGAGGATTACAGACTGAGAGATTTAGAGGAAGTCGGACATGACGAGAGAGTCACTGTCGAGGGGAAGGTCCATTCCGAACCTTCACTGATGTATTATGGAAGAAAGAAATCCCGTCTGACTGTGAGGGTACTGGTCGGAAGGTATTTAATTCAAGCCGTTTTTTTCAATCAGCCGTATTTGAAAAAGAAAATCAATCTGCACGACACAGTCACAGTGACTGGTAAGTGGGATAAGAACAGGCAGGTGATCACCGTCCAGCATTTCCAGGGCGGTCCTCACAACAAAGAGGGTGATTTCGAGCCGGTATATTCTTTGAAGGGAAATGTGAAAAATAACACCCTCAGAAAATTCATAACAAAAGCTTTTGCAGATTATCCGAATGTCATCTCGGAAAATCTGCCTGCAGTCCTTTTGGATAAGTACAAATTGATGAGCCGTGGGGAAGCACTATACCAGTTGCACTTCCCGGCTTCGCCATCTGATATGAAACAGGCGCGGAGAAGGTTTGTTTACGAAGAATTTTTATTGTTTCAACTGAAAATGCAGGCTCTCCGGAAATTCGAGAGGGAACACTCATCAGGGATTCAGCAGCATTATGATGTCGAAAGAATAAAAGCATTCACAGATTCTCTGCCTTTCCCGTTAACCGGGGCACAAAAAAGAGTAGTGAATGAAATTTCTGCGGATCTGAAGTCCCCCTACCGGATGAACCGTCTGCTGCAAGGGGATGTAGGTTCAGGAAAGACCGTCGTCGCAGCGATCGCCTTGTTTTCATCTGTAACAGCTGGTTATCAGGGGGCTCTTATGGTTCCTACTGAAATCTTGGCGGAACAACATGCAGATTCAATGAGTGAACTGTTATCCCCCGCTGGATTATCCGTTGCACTTCTCACCAGTTCTGTAAAAGGAAAGAGGCGGAAACTTCTTTTAGAGAAGTTAAAAGCAGGCGATATCGATATTTTGATCGGCACTCATGCCCTGATCCAGGAAGATGTCGAGTTCAAATCGCTGGGCTTGGTGGTAACAGATGAACAGCACCGTTTTGGCGTGAACCAAAGAAGGGTATTGAGAGAAAAAGGGAAAAGCCCGGATGTTTTATTCATGACGGCCACTCCGATTCCGAGGACTCTTGCCATCACGGTTTTCGGCGAAATGGATGTAAGTATCATTGATGAGATGCCGGCAGGAAGAAAGGCGATTGAAACCTATTGGGCAAAAGCAGATATGCTTCCACGTGTTCTGACGTTTATGGATAAGGAGCTCGATCAGGGAAGGCAGGCATATGTCATTTGCCCGTTAATCGAGGAATCTGATAAATTGGATGTCCAAAATGCGATTGATGTCTACAATCAGCTTCTCGTTTATTTTGAAGGACGTTATAAAGTGGGACTCATGCATGGCAGGCTCCATCCTGATGAAAAAGATGATGTGATGAGACAGTTCAGTTCAAATGACCTCCAAGTTCTGGTTTCAACTACAGTCGTAGAAGTTGGGGTCAATGTTCCAAATGCCACATTTATGCTCATTTATGATGCTGAAAGGTTCGGTTTATCCCAGCTGCATCAATTACGGGGACGTGTCGGCCGCGGCGAGGACCAGTCTTATTGCATTTTATTGGCAGAACCAAAGACCGAGGTAGGGAAAGAGCGGATGAAAATCATGACCGAAACCAACGACGGCTTTGTTTTAAGTGAGAAAGACCTGGAACTGCGCGGACCGGGTGACTTCTTTGGTAAAAAACAAAGCGGGCTTCCTGAATTCAAGGTAGCCGATATGGTCCATGATTATCGTGCGTTGGAGGTTGCAAGGGATGATGCCGCAGGACTGATAAACTCCGAAGGCTTCTGGAAAGACGCGGAATGGGAAGGACTGCGTTCATACTTATCCGAAACAGGCGTAATGGAAGGTGAAAAGCTGGACTAGAAAGGCAGGTTGTGAGATTATTTCTTGCAATCTGCTTTTTTAGATTATATACTACTATTAGTACCTAGTACTAATAGTGGACGGTGTTGAAAATGAGACTTTCAAAAAAAGAAAGACAAGCGAACCTATTAGAAACGATAAAAGAAAATCCTTTTATTACGGACGAAGAATTGGCAGAGCGCTTTCGCGTGAGCGTCCAAACAATACGACTGGACCGGATGGAGCTCTCGATTCCTGAGCTTCGTGAGCGCATTAAAAATGTAGCGGAAAAATCATTTGAAGATGAAGTTAAATCGCTTCCCATTGAAGAGGTCATCGGGGAAATTATTGATATAGAATTGGATGAAAGTGCGATTTCTATTTTTGATGTCAAAGCTGAGCATGTTTTTATGAGAAATAGAATCGCAAGGGGACATCATCTGTTCGCGCAGGCAAATTCACTTGCTGTTGCTGTAATAAATGATGAACTGGCTTTAACAGCCAAGTCCACGATCCGCTTCACTCGTCCTGTGAAAGAAGGCGAGAGAGTTGTGGCGAAGGCAAAGGTCATACATATGAATGAGGTAAAAGATCGAACAATGGTGGAGGTACATAGTTTTGTCGGGGGAGAGCTCGTGTTCAGAGGGGACTTCGAGATGTACCGCTCCAAAAAAACAGAAAAGGATGAAGCATAGATGAAGTTAGCCGTTGATGCAATGGGCGGAGATCATGCTCCTAAAGATATAGTCCTTGGTGTAAAGAAAGCACTGGAAGAATTTCATGATATAGAAGTACTTTTATATGGGGATGAAAACAGAATCAAAGAATGGCTGCCTTCTCATGAACGATTGACCATCATCCACACAGATGAAGTGATTGAAGCTACGGATGAGCCTGTTCGCGCAGTCAAGCGAAAGAAGAATTCCTCCATGGTAATGATGGCACAAGCTGTGAAAAATGGTGAGGCCCATGCCTGCATCTCTGCAGGGAATACAGGGGCGCTGATGACAGCGGGCTTATTCATCGTGGGAAGAATAGATGGGATTGAACGTCCTGCTCTTGCTCCCACCCTTCCTACCCTTGACGGAAGCGGCTTCTTGATGCTGGATCTAGGTGCAAATGTGGATGCTAAACCGGAACACTTGGTACAATATGCAATCATGGGCAGTATTTACGCCGAAAAAGTAAGAGGGATCAAACAGCCCCGTGTCGGTTTGTTAAATATCGGAACAGAAGACAAAAAGGGAAATGAGCTGACAAAGAAAACGTTCAGCCTTATGAAAGACTCTCCAGTGAATTTTGTGGGGAATGTCGAGTCACGTGATTTATTGAATGGTGTGGCGGATGTCGTGGTCACTGACGGTTTTACGGGCAATATGGTATTGAAAACAATTGAAGGGACCGCACTGTCAATCTTTTCACTATTGAAAAAGACGCTCACTTCTTCTGTGAAGAATAAAATCGCTGCAGGCCTTGTTAAAAATGACTTAAAGGAATTGAAAGGCATGCTTGATTACACTGAATATGGTGGAGCGGGATTATTTGGATTGAAAGCGCCTGTCATCAAAGCTCATGGTTCATCCAATGACGTAGCTTTGTACAATGCGATGAGACAAGCGAGAGACATGGTGAAGAACGACGTTTCAAATACCATCAAGGAAGCTGTAAAAGGAGGAGACGCACATGAGTAAAATTGCATTTGTTTTTCCCGGTCAGGGTTCTCAAACAGTTGGAATGGGGAAGGAACTGGCAGATAAGTATAATGAAGTCGGGAACTATTTTAACATAGCTGACGAAAAACTTGGCACTGAATTATCCTCTATCATCTTTGAAGGACCCCAGGAAGAGTTGACTCAAACGACGAATGCTCAGCCTGCTTTATTAACGACAAGTATAGCGATCCTGGAGAGATTGAAAACAGAAGGGATTCAAGCAGATTACACTGCGGGTCATAGCTTGGGTGAGTATTCCGCGTTGGTTGCAGCCGGCTCACTGTCCTTTGAAGACGCTGTATATGCAGTGAGGAAAAGGGGAGAATTCATGGAAGAAGCCGTTCCAAGCGGCGAAGGGACGATGGCAGCTGTTCTTGGAATGGAAAGGGAATCGTTAAAAGAGGTCACGGATGGAGTAACGGAAGAAGGTCATCCGGTCGGGCTGGCGAACCTGAACTGTCCTGGACAAATCGTGATTTCTGGTACTGTAAAGGGAGTGGAGACCGCTTCAGAGCGTGCAAAAGAGGCTGGCGCAAAAAGAGTGATTCCCCTCCAGGTGAGCGGACCTTTCCATTCACAATTAATGAAGCCTGCAGCAGAGAAATTCGTTACGATTTTGGATTCAATTGAAATCAGGAATGCCGATGTCCCTGTCATCGCAAATGTGACGGCTTCACCTGTTACTGATGCAGAGGAAATCAAGCGTTTACTGATTGAACAGCTATATTCCCCTGTATTATGGGAAGATACCGTTGAAAAACTATTGGACCTTGGAGTAGATACATTTGTTGAAATAGGTTCGGGTAAAGTACTATCAGGTCTCATTAAAAAAGTGAATCGACGTGTGAAAACATTTGCAGTTCAGGATGAGGCTTCCTTGACTGAAGTGATCGAAAAGTTAAAGGAGGAAGCGTAAATGAATCTAGATGGAAAAGTGGCACTGGTAACAGGGGCATCCAGGGGGATTGGCAGAGAGATTGCCTTGGAACTTGCACGTGAAGGTGCTAAAGTAGTCGTGAATTATTCAGGCAGTGAAGCAAAAGCCAATGAAGTGGTTGATGAAATCAAAAGCATCGGCAGGGAAGCGGTCGCGATTCAATGCAATGTGGCAGACAGCGACTCCGTACAATCGATGGTAAAAGAAACAATCAGTCAGTTCGGAGCATTGGACGTACTTGTCAATAATGCAGGTATCACAAAAGACAACTTATTGATGCGCATGAAGGAAAACGAATGGGATGATGTCATCAATATTAACCTTAAAGGCGTGTTCCTTTGCACGAAAGCAGTAACCCGACAGATGATGAAACAAAGAAGCGGACGCATTATCAATATCTCATCCATCGTTGGTGTGAGCGGTAATCCAGGGCAGGCTAATTATGTAGCAGCCAAGTCAGGTGTCATCGGTTTAACGAAGACGGCTGCAAAGGAGCTGGCACCGCGCGGAATTACAGTAAATGCGATTGCACCAGGCTTCATTTCTACTGATATGACAGATCAGCTTCCGGAAGATGTGCGAAATGAAATGTTAAAGCAAATCCCTTTGAGTCGCTTCGGAGATCCAAAGGATATCGCAAAAGTAGTTAGTTTCATCGCCTCAGAATCATCTTCTTATATGACTGGGCAGACCCTTCATGTTGATGGCGGAATGGTGATGTAAAAAGGATCTGGAATGAGGCTGAACCTGAAAATTTCTAAAAATCATCCCATATGCTTTTCATTCCGGGGTAAAATACTCTATAATACTTGAGGGGAGGTGACAAAAATGGCAGAAGTTTTAGATCGTGTAACTAAAATCATTGTAGATCGTCTGGGTGTAGATGAATCTCAAGTAACTCTTGAAGCTTCTTTCAAAGAAGACTTAGGAGCTGACTCCCTTGATGTAGTTGAGCTTGTAATGGAACTTGAAGATGAATTCGACATGGAAATTTCTGACGATGATGCTGAGAAAATTGGCACAGTAGGTGATGCTGTGAACTACATAAAAGCAAACGCATAATCGTTCGTTTGAATGCACGCCCTTATTCCAAATAAGATCGCATGCACCTCAAACATTTCAAACTTGGCAGAATTCCTCTGCCAAGTTTTTTGTCTTTTATCTAGACTGTTTCTATAAGGTGTTTTTCAACTGATGTTTAAGGAACAATGTATGAAAACAGTCTCAAATTTTATATCCAGGTGAGAGGTTAAGGAAGTATAATAGTGTATCCAGCTGTTGATTGGAATGCAAGACGGAGACTCCTGCGGGAAAAGCGAGACAGGTGAGACCCCACAGGAGCGAAGCGACGAGGAGGCTCACCGGCCGCCCGCGGAAAGCGGAGTCTTGCATGGAAATCAACAGCGGCATTCAAGGAAGCAATTCCTGTTAGTTTGATCTAAATAAACTTTTGATTATTTGTTTTATTTATCATAAACTTGATTAGTGTATATTGAGAACCTATAGAGCAAGGTGGAGTGCTTTATGCGTAAGCATAGTAGAAACAAAGGAATAACAAAACAAAAGAATGACCTGAAATTCAAGAAATTTCAGGAGGAAATCGGAATAAAGTTTCAAGATGAAAAACTTCTTAAACAAGCTTTCACTCATTCATCCTATGTGAATGAGCATCGCAGAAAACCTTACGAAGACAACGAACGCCTTGAATTTCTGGGCGATGCAGTGCTGGAATTGACTGTTTCGCAATTTCTCTTCAAAAAATATCCAATGATGTCGGAAGGTGAATTGACCAAGCTGAGAGCGGCAATTGTATGCGAACCTTCTTTGGTCAAGTTCTCCACAGAGATGAAGTTTGGGGAACTGATCCTTTTAGGCAAGGGAGAAGAAATGACTGGCGGAAGGGAAAGACCGGCTCTTTTGGCGGATGTCTTTGAGGCATTCATCGGAGCAGTCTATCTTGACCAGGGACTTGATACCGTGATCAGCGTTCTTGAAAAAGTTGTCTATCCTAAAATAAATATCGGTGCTTTTTCTCATGTGATGGATTATAAAAGTCAATTGCAGGAGTTCGTTCAAAGAGGGAATGCAGGTACGATTGAATATGGAATCCTTGAAGAGAGCGGACCTGCACACAATCGTCAGTTTATTTCTCGTGTCTGTCTTAATGACGAGGAACTCGGTATAGGTAAAGGACGCTCAAAAAAGGAAGCGGAGCAGCAGGCTGCGCAAAGAGCGCTTGAAAAGCTAAAACAAAAGTTAGACGTTAAATAGGGGGAAAGAAGATGTTCCTCAAACAACTGGAAGTAATGGGGTTTAAATCTTTTGCAGAAAGAATATCGGTGGAATTCGTACCTGGTGTCACAGCTGTAGTGGGGCCGAATGGGAGCGGGAAAAGCAATATCATCGATGCGATAAGATGGGTATTGGGCGAGCAATCTGCCAAAAGCCTGCGCGGTTCGAAGATGGAGGATGTCATTTTTGCAGGAAGTGACTCAAGAAAAGCTCTTAATATCGCAGAAGTCACATTGGTCCTTGACAATGAAGATGGTGCTCTGCCGATCGATTATAGTGAAATAAGTGTAACGAGACGCGTGTTCCGTTCAGGGGACAGCGAGTATCTCTTGAATAAGCAGCCTTGCAGACTGAAGGATATTATTGAGTTATTTATGGATTCAGGGCTGGGGAAAGAAGCTTTTTCTATCATCAGTCAGGGGAAAGTGGAGGAAATATTAAACAGTAAGCCGGAAGAGAGAAGAACCATATTTGAAGAAGCTGCCGGCGTCTTGAAATACAAATCAAGAAAAAAGAAAGCAGAATCCAAGCTGTTTGAAACACAGGAAAACCTGAATAGAGTGAATGATATTCTTCATGAACTTGAAGGCCAGGTAGAGCCTCTCAAAATCCAGGCGTCGATGGCAAAGGATTATCTTGAGAAAAAAGAAGAACTCGAAAAGTTCGAAGTGGCTCTTACCGTCTATGATATTGAAGATCTACATAAACAGTGGGAAAGTTTGAGTATCGATTTTGAAAAGCATGGAAAAGAGGAACTCACTCTTTCCTCCCGTGTTCAAAAGAAGGAAGCAGTCCTTGCGCAAACACGCGACAAGATTTCCGCCCTGGATGAATCAATCACCGGTCTGCAGGAAGTATTGCTTTCTACAAGTGAAGAACTGGAGAAGCTGGAAGGAAGAAAGCAGGTACTGATCGAACGTAAGAAAAACTCATCCACAAATGAAACACAACTAAGACAGTCCATTGATGAGACTGAGGTACGGTTAGATCAATTATCGTCTGAAAAAAACAGACTTCAGGCAAGCTTCAAAGAGATCGAAGCAGAAGTGAGTGCCCTTAAACACGAACTGTCCTTGAAGCAAGGTCAGCTGAATCACTACAGTGAAAATATCGAAGAAATCATTGAATCCTATAAGAGTGATTATATTGAAAAGTTGAATCAGCAGGCCGCTGCCAAGAATGAAATTCAAAATCTGCAGCAGCAGCTTGAACAGCAGTCCAACAGGAGCGGGCGCTTAGAAGCTGAAAACGAAAAATATGTTCATCAGCGGGATGAACTGCAAAAAAAACATAAAGAACTTTCCAAGGACCTGCAGCTGCAAAAAGAAAAGATAGATGAGCATATTTACTTGTACAGAGAAGAGAAGAAAAACCTGGAATCGGTAAGGGCGAAGTATGAAAAACAAGAAAAAACCCTTTATCAGGCCTATCAATATTTACAGCAGGCAAAATCCCGAAAAGAAATGCTTGAAGAGATGGACGAGGATTACTCCGGTTTCTTCCAAGGTGTCAAAGAAGTGCTAAAGGCGCGGGATAGTGTCCTTACCGGGATTGAAGGAGCTGTAGCGGAGCTGATCCAGGTTCCAAAGCAATATGAAACAGCAATGGAAACGGCACTGGCTGCGTCCATGCAGCATATCGTTACTGCGACTGAAGAAGACGGCCGTAAAGCAATCGGTTATTTGAAAAAGAATCAATATGGACGTGCCACATTCCTGCCGATGAACATCATCAAAGGGAAGTCCATTTCAGAAAGTCAATTGAATATGCTAAAGGGTCATCCTTCCTTCATAGGAGTCGGATCTGAACTGATCAGTTATGATTCACGATATAAAATGATCATGTCGAATTTGCTTGGAACCGTCCTTATCACTAAAGATTTGAAGGGTGCAAATGAAATCGCCAAGCTTATCCAGTACCGGTACCGTCTTGTGACTCTTGACGGGGACGTTGTCAATCCAGGTGGTTCAATGAGTGGTGGTACGGTGAAGCAGAAGAAAAATTCATTGCTTTCCCGAAAAGGCGAGTTGGAAGAAATGAAAGAAAAGCTTTCGGCCATGGAAACACAGACGGAGCAGCTTCAGGTCCAGGTTAAATCCCTTAAAGAAGAGAGTGCCTTCAGAGAGAAGAAACTGGAGGAAATGAGAGTATCCGGGGAGCGCCATCGCCTGAAAGAACAGGAACTTTTATCTCAATTGCGTGAAAATGAATTGTCTCAGCAAAACATGGATGAAAGGCTTTCTTTGTACGACTTGGAAAAGAAAGATTATACATCCATCAAAGAAAAGCATGATTCACGTACAACTGAACTGAAGGAATCGCTGAATCATATCCAAGGCGAAATAAAAGAGCTGGATAGGAAAATTGAAGAGTTGACTCTTCAAAAGAATTCTGAGCGAACTTCCAAAGATGCCTTATCTGATGAAATAAGCGATATGAAAGCAAACTTGGCAGCCCGGAATGAACAGCTCGTAAACACGAGAAATCAATTGGATCGAGTAAAAGAAGATTTTTCAGAAACCGAAAAAAAGGTCATGACATTAAAAGAAGATCTTCAATGGCTGCAAACGGAGATGAAGGACAATTTCTCAGGAGAGAAACAGCTCATTGAAGAAGCAGAAAAATGTGCCGGCCAAAAGGCTGAAACGACGGAGCTTATTTCCATGCGTCGTGATGAGCGCTTAAAGCTGCAGCAATCGGTTGAAGACGAAGAACTAGAACTGAAAGAACTAAAGCGTCAGCATAAAGGCCTTGTAACCGCCTTGAAAGACGAAGAAGTAAAGATCAACCGTCTTGACGTCGAGCTTGAAAATCGTCTGGATCACCTTAGAGAAGAGTACATGCTCTCATTTGAAGCTGCGAAGAGTGATTATCCGCTTACGATTGAAGTGGAGGAAGCCAGAAGAAAAGTTAAGCTTGTCAAATTAGCGCTTGAAGAATTGGGAACGGTAAATATAGGAGCGATCGATGAGTACGAGCGTGTGAAAGAACGATATGAGTTCCTATTGGAGCAGAAGGATGACTTGACTGAAGCAAAAGACACTTTGTATCAAGTCATCAATGAAATGGATACGGAAATGATCAGACGGTTCGATCAGACATTTTCTGCGATTCAGGTTGAATTCGAAGGTGTCTTTAAAGCACTCTTCGGGGGCGGACGGGCTGAGCTGAAACTCACGGACCCGTCAGACCTGCTTCATACAGGTGTGGATATTGTGGCACAGCCTCCGGGAAAGAAGCTTCAGAACCTTGGTCTGATGTCGGGTGGAGAAAGAGCGTTGACAGCGATTGCCCTCCTGTTCTCGATTCTTAAAATACGTCCAGTGCCATTTTGTATCCTGGATGAGGTTGAAGCTGCTCTGGACGAAGCGAATGTACAGCGGTTCAGTCAATACTTAAAGAAATTCAGCGACGATACCCAATTCATCGTCATTACCCATCGTAAGGGGACGATGGAAGAAGCGCATGTATTGTACGGGGTAACGATGCAGGAATCAGGAGTATCCAAGCTTGTTTCTGTAAGGCTGCAAGAAACAAACGAATTACTTGAAACTAAATAGGCGAGGTGTTATAGATGAGCTTTTTTAAAAAACTTAAAGATAAATTCACGCAATCCAGTGACAATGTCACGGAAAAATTCAAGGATGGGTTGAGCAAAACGCGAAATAACTTCACTTCCAGAGTGAATGACCTGGTTGCTCGTTATCGCAAAGTGGATGAAGATTTCTTTGAAGAACTTGAAGAAATTTTAATCGGTGCAGACGTCGGTTTTGATACGGTGATGGAACTGATCGATGAATTGAAAATGGAAGTGAAACGACGCAACATCCAAGATACTGAGGAAATCCAGCCGGTTATATCTGAAAAGCTGGTTGAGATCTATCAGGGAGAAAATGATGATGACAGTTCATTGAATATCAAGAAAGATGAGCTCACTGTCATTCTATTTGTAGGAGTGAATGGAGTAGGGAAAACCACTACAATTGGAAAGATGGCTCATATGTTCAAGGAAGAAGGAAAGAATGTCGTCCTTGCAGCAGGTGACACCTTCCGTGCCGGTGCAATCGAACAATTGGAAGTCTGGGGGGAAAGAGTCGGGGTACCGGTCATCAAGCAGGCTGCCGGCAGTGACCCTGCAGCGGTCATGTTCGATGCTGTCCAATCAGCGAAAGCCAAGAAAGCGGACATCCTCATCTGTGATACAGCGGGCCGCCTCCAAAACAAGGTTAACCTGATGAAAGAATTGGAGAAGGTTAAGCGTGTCATTGAAAGAGAGATCCCGGGAGCACCTCATGAAGTATTACTTGTACTCGATGCAACAACAGGCCAGAATGCAATGATCCAGGCCAAGACTTTTAAAGAGGCGACAGATGTATCAGGAATCGTCCTTACAAAGCTTGACGGAACAGCCAAAGGCGGAATCGTACTGGCTATCCGCAACGAACTGAACGTACCCGTCAAATACGTCGGCCTCGGAGAGAAAATGGACGATCTGCAGCCATTTGATGCTGAGAAATATGTCTACGGATTATTCTCCAACCTGGTGGACAACGAAGAAGAATGATATACAGAGAAAAGCAGCATAGAATATTGCTGCTTTTTTTGTGGTTATTTAATCTGCCCTTTTTTGTAGTAACTCGTTCCAGCGGTTGATTGGAGTGCAAGACGAAGACTCCTGCGGGAAGAGTAGTTAATTAGAAAAGCGGAAAGGCTTTGCTCAGAGGCGGGTGGCATAAGACGAATCGGCCTGGAAGGCGTTCTTTGCCTTCTTGGTCGGTTTGGCTTATGACATATCCTCTAAGCCCTGCAGCTGGACAAGTGAGACCCCGCAGGAACGAAGTGTCGAGGAGGCTAACGGGCTACCCGCGGAAAGCGAAGTCTTGCACGGAAATCATTGGCGGTGTTTAGAAGACTAAGTTAATCTAAAACAATTCAAAAATATAGGACGAAACCTTGACAATCCCTCTTAAAATCTGTATTCTTCATATGTAAAGGTTTTTCACTTAACAAGGAGGGATAACATGTTAGAGAAAACAACGAGAATGAACTATCTCTACGACTTTTATCAATCTTTGTTAACTCCAAAGCAAAGAAGCTATATGTCCCTCTATTACCTGGATGATTTTTCGCTGGGTGAAATTGCAGAAGAGTACAATGTGTCAAGACAAGCAGTCTATGATAACATCAAACGTACAGAGGCAATGATCGAGGAATACGAAGAAAAGCTTTTATTATTTAAGAAATTTCAAGAACGTAACGAGATTCTTGCACAATTAAGAAATAGTATAGAAGATTCATCAATCGATTCTTCTGTCTGTCTGAAACTCATTGATGATCTTGAAATATTGGATTAGGAGGCGGCATGAATGGCATTTGAAGGTTTAGCCGACCGACTGCAAGGTACAATTCAGAAAATCCGCGGTAAAGGTAAGATTTCAGAAGCGGATGTTAAAGAAATGATGCGTGAAGTTCGTCTTGCTCTCCTTGAAGCGGACGTTAATTTTAAAGTGGTTAAGCAATTCGTCAAGAAAGTAAGCGAACGTGCTGTCGGTCAGGAAGTCATGAAGAGCCTGACACCTGGACAGCAGGTCATCAAGGTGGTCCAGGAAGAGCTTACTGAATTGATGGGCGGTGAGCAAAGTCAGATTGCTGTGGCCAAACGACCTCCGACCGTCATTATGATGGTTGGACTGCAAGGGGCCGGTAAAACGACGACCACTGGAAAACTTGCAAATCTGCTCCGGAAGAAACATAATCGTAAACCTTTGCTTGTAGCGGCAGATATTTATCGTCCCGCTGCAATCAAACAGCTGGAGACCGTCGGAAAGCAGCTAAGCTTGCCTGTCTTCTCTTTAGGGGATCAAGTGAGCCCGGTTGAAATTGCGAAGCAGGCGATCGAGAAAGCAAAAGAAGAACATCACGATTATGTGCTGATTGATACAGCAGGGCGGCTGCACATTGATGAAAACCTGATGGGAGAGTTAAAAGATATCAAGGAACTCTCGAATCCAGATGAGATTTTCCTCGTTGTGGATGCCATGACAGGTCAGGACGCTGTAAATGTTGCTCAAAGCTTCAATGAGGCGCTTGGCATCACTGGTGTTGTATTAACCAAGCTTGATGGTGATACACGAGGCGGGGCGGCTTTATCGATACGTTCTGTCACCGGCAAACCGATCAAGTTCGTCGGTATGGGTGAGAAGATGGATGCACTTGAACCTTTCCATCCGGAACGAATGGCTTCCAGGATCCTCGGGATGGGGGACGTACTGTCTCTTATCGAGAAGGCGCAGGCCAATGTCGATGAAGAAAAAGCCAAGGAACTGGAACAAAAAATGCGCACCATGTCTTTCACATTTGACGATTTCCTGGAGCAATTGGGACAGGTAAGGCAAATGGGTCCACTAGATGAATTATTGAAAATGATGCCGGGTGCGAACAAAATGAAAGGCCTGGATAAGCTTCAGGTCGATGAAAAACAGATCAGTCATGTCGAGGCGATCATTCAATCGATGACTAAAAATGAAAAGATTCATCCGGAAACAATCAATGCAAGCCGCCGTAAACGGATTGCGAAAGGAAGCGGAACGTCCATCCAGGAAGTAAACCGTCTTCTGAAGCAGTTTGAAGACATGAAAAAAATGATGAAGCAAATGAGCGGCATGCAGGGTAAAGGTAAGAAAAAAGGGATGAAATTCCCATTCATGTAGGTTAATCAGTTCAATTTTATTAAAAAAAATTGAACTGTTAAGAAAAAACACTTTACAAACAAAATACACATTTGATATCATACTAACTTGTGTGAAACTATTCGGAGGTGCTTTAATAATGGCAGTAAAAATCAGATTAAAACGTATGGGAGCAAAAAAATCTCCTTTCTATCGTATTGTAGTAGCAGATTCTCGTTCACCACGTGATGGACGTCAAATCGAAACAGTTGGAACTTACAACCCGGTTGCTAAGCCAGCTGAAGTGAAAATCGACGAAGAGCTTGCTCTTAAATGGTTATCAAATGGTGCGAAACCATCTGACACAGTTCGTAACTTATTCTCAAAACAAGGCATTATGGAAAAATTCCACAATGCTAAAAACAGCAAGTAATCGATTAAATCGATGAAAGATCTTATTCTAACGATTGTGAAACCCTTGGTCGACCGTCCTGAAGATGTTCATATCGATATCGAAGAGGGATCAAAAGGAATAACCTATAAGTTGTCCGTTCATCCCGAGGACATGGGAAAAGTGATTGGGAAACAAGGGAGAGTAGCTAAATCGATTCGAACTGTGGTATACGCTGCAGCAGGATCTTCACAACAGAAGAAAATCTTCTTAGAGATTGTTGAATAACAGCGGTGAGTAATCGCAATCAATCTTCTCTTGGAGAGTAGGGGACTGACCCAAAAAGGTTCATACAGCCTTATCAAGTCAGTCCCCTTTTTCATATCTTGAAACATATGAAATCCACAACTCCCTAAGAAAACACCCTTTTATAAGTCATCTCTGGGGGTGAAAGAAGGAGGGAACCAAAAGTTGAATATTTTACATACGATCACTGTAAAGCAAGTGCTGACTGAGAGTACGAAGGAAATCCTGTTAAAGCGATATGAGAATCAAAAGATCCAATTGAAGCGGGAGCATGAACAGCTGCAATTCGAGTGGAAAAAGATCGAACGTGCCAAGAAATATCCTTCTCATAAACTAAGTCAGCATTTTCAGAAGGAAATGGATGAAAAGCTTGAGAAAATCAAGCTGTTGGATTTTCAGTTGGAGCAGCTGGATATTCTGCCGATCGGCAGTGAATTGAAAGAGAAGGAAGTTCAAGGTATGATAGATATTCAAGTTGGTGACAATTGGGATGAAGAGGCATTGTCAAGAACAATCATAATAGAAGATGGAATTGTAAAAGAAATTCGGTGACAACAAGAGGTGGAAGTATGGAAAAATGGTTTAATGTAGGTAAGATCGTAAATACCCATGGGGTAAAAGGGGAAGTGAAGGTTGTATCAAGTACAGACTTTCCTGAAGAGCGTTATCAACAAGGGAATACGCTTCACCTTTTTACTCCTAAAACGAAAGAACCTATTTCATTGATCATTGAATCTCACAGAAAACATAAGAATTTTGATCTCTTAACATTTGAAGGATATCATGATATCAATCAGGTGGAGGTATTCAAAGAAGGGATTCTTAAGGTTCAGGAAGATCAATTGCAGGATCTGGATGAAGGCGAATATTATTATCACGAAATCATTGGCTGTAAGGTCGTTACCGTTCAGGATGATGAGTTAGGAACGGTGAAAGAAATCCTGAGTCCTGGTGCGAACGACGTATGGGTCGTCAAGGGTGAAAAAGGAAAAGAGCATTTGATCCCTTATATTGAGGATGTTGTGAAGGAAATCGATATAGAAAAAGGCTTGATCATAATCGAGCCGATCGAAGGGCTGCTTTCATGATGAAAATCGATGTATTGTCTTTGTTCCCTTCTATGTTTGATGGGGTATTTGGAGAGTCAATCCTGAAGAAAGCCAACGAAAAGCAGGCTGTCACTTATAATGTAGTGAATTTCCGCGAGTATGCTGACAACAAACACGGTCAGGTGGATGATTATCCATATGGCGGGGGAGCTGGTATGGTCCTCAAGCCTCAACCGATTTTTGATGCGGTAGAAAGCCTCACAAGCGAAAATAATACAAAGCCGCGTGTTATCTTGATGTGCCCTCAGGGAGAGCGCTATTCTCAAGCCAAGGCTGAGGAGTTAGCGAAGGAAGAGCACTTAATATTCATTTGCGGTCATTATGAAGGCTATGATGAGAGAATCAGGGAACACGTGGTCACAGATGAAATTTCAATCGGAGACTATGTACTGACAGGTGGAGAACTTGGAGCGATGGTCGTCATCGACAGTGTGGTAAGACTCCTTCCGGGCGTACTTGGTAATGTGGATTCACCAATACTGGATTCGTTTTCGTCGGGGCTCCTTGAACATCCGCATTACACTCGTCCCGCTGACTTCAGAGGAATGAAAGTACCTCCTGAACTTATCTCTGGCAACCATCGTTTAATCGAGGAATGGAGAGAAAGAGAAAGCTTTAGGAGAACGTATGAAAGAAGGCCGGACTTACTCGACAAGCGCGAATTATCCGATAAACAAAAACAATGGATAGAGGAATGGGAAAAGTCCAGATAATCTATTGCATCCTGACATTCAGTATGTTAATATATTCTTTGTGGCTCGAGGAGTTATCCTCTTAGCTGCTGATCCCGATGTTCCGCTGCAATCAAACGCTTTTGTAAGAGCATCTGTTGGAAGGAGTTGAAAAAGATGCACAAATTAATCGAAGATATTACTAAAGAACAGCTTCGCTCTGATCTACCATCTTTCCGTCCTGGTGATACTGTACGTGTACACGTTAACATCGTTGAGGGTACTCGTGAACGTATTCAGGTATACGAAGGTGTAGTAATCAAACGCCGTGGTGGCGGAATCAGCGAAACATTCACTGTTCGTAAAATTTCTTACGGTGTAGGTGTTGAGCGTACTTTCCCAGTACACACACCTAAGATCGCTAAGTTGGAAGTTATCCGTCGCGGTAAAGTACGTCGTGCGAAACTTTACTACTTGCGTAACCTTCGCGGTAAAGCGGCTCGTATTAAAGAAATTCGATAATCAAGAACGTATGAAAAGGAGCTTGGAGACAAGCTCCTTTTCTTCTTGTTTCATTTGTTCTTAATGGAAGCGTCCACGATCAAAGGGCTCTGTGAAACACCTGCTCATAATGGTGGATTCCATAGGCTTACGAAGAGATCTTTATAGTGAGCGGACTCCCACAGTTACTAAGGCTATTGTGGTTGGGGCTAATGGAGTAATTCCTCCTTTTTTAATGAGAAAAAAAGGATTTTCTAGTAGAATAGAAAAAGATAGGAAATTTCATTGGGTGGTGGATGTGTTGGCGAAAGAGAAGAACGAGTGGTGGGAGTGGATGAAAGCTCTGCTAATCGCGGTTGGTCTTGCGGCTATTATCAGATATTTTTTATTTGCGCCGATCGTGGTTGACGGTTTATCTATGACACCTACTCTTGAGAATGGTGATCGTATGATCGTGAATAAGCTTGGTGAGCCGGACCGATTTGATATCGTCGTATTTCATGCTCCAGAGCAAAAGGATTATATAAAACGGGTGATAGGTCTGCCCGGAGATAAGATAGAATATAAGAATGATACATTATACGTAAACGGCAAGGCATATGATGAGCCGTATTTACAAGAGTATAAAGACCAGGTCAGTGAAGGCCCGTTAACAGAAGATTTTTCCTTGAAAGATATCATAGACAGAGAAACCGTACCGGAAGGCGAAATTTTTGTAATGGGTGACAACCGCCGATTCAGCAAGGACAGCCGTCATATCGGAACCGTTCCATTTGAAGAAGTAATCGGTGACACGAAGTTCATTTATTGGCCTGTTAAAGATATGGGAATAGTGGAATAATAGTTAAAAGTAAGTTTGGAGGTGGTCATATGACGATACAATGGTTTCCGGGACATATGGCTAAAGCCCGCAGGCAGGTAACCGAAAAATTAAAACTGGTCGATATTGTCATCGAATTGGTGGATGCCCGCATCCCGTTGTCGTCCAGGAATCCCATGATCGAGGAAATCATCGGCCAGAAGCCCCGGCTTGTCCTGCTTAACAAGGCAGATATGGCAGATCCGGTGAGAACCGATCAGTGGATCTCTTATTTCGAAGAACAGGGTATCATAGCACTTGCTGTCAATGCGCAGGGTGGAAAAGGTCTCCACTCGATCGTTCAATCAGCGAAAGATATCCTAAAAGAGAAATTTGACCGTATGAAATCCCGTGGAATGAGACCCCGCGCTATAAGAGCGATGATTGTGGGGATACCGAATGTCGGGAAATCTACATTAATCAATCGGCTTGCAAAAAAGAATATCGCCAAGACTGGAAATACCCCAGGTGTAACGAAAGCCCAGCAATGGATCAAAGTGGGCAAAGAACTTGAACTTCTTGATACTCCTGGGATCCTTTGGCCAAAGTTCGAAGATGAACAAGTCGGTTATAAACTTGCCCTCACCGGGGCGATCAAAGATACCATCCTGAATTTGCAGGACATCGCCCTCTACGGTTTGAAGTTTCTCGAGGCGAATTATCCTGAACGGTTTAAAGCACGTTACAGCCTTGAAGAGATACCGGAAGAAGTCCTTTCGAAATTCGATGCAGTAGGAAAGAAACGCGGATGCTTGATGGCTGGCGGCGAAGTCGATTATGATAAGACTTCAGAAGTGATCATCCGTGATATCAGAAGTGTGCAGCTCGGCCCAATGACCTTCGACATGATTGAAGAGTTGGACAGCGAAGAGGAATAATAGTTTGAATGAGGCTCTTTAAAGAGGTAAACGCCCTTTATGGATGCCTCTTTATTTTTGTAAGTTTGATCCGATATATATAGAAAAGGAGAACAAATTCATTGGAACTGAAAAACATGACGATCAAGGAAATCAAGTCGCTCGTAGATCAGATGTCAGAAGATGATCCGCTTTTTGAACAATTACATAAGGATAAGAGAAAAGGTGTACAAAAAATCATAGAGAACTATAACCGGAATAAGCAAAGGCTGAAGAAAGAAAAAGAAGAATTCGTGAAGCTGACTGTTTTTGAACAGAAGTTATATGGCGAAGGCTTTTCGTTGATTGCAGGTATAGATGAAGTCGGGAGGGGGCCACTGGCAGGACCGGTAGTTGCTGCAGCGGTCATATTGCCTAAAGACTTTTACCTTGCAGGCTTGAATGATAGTAAAAAATTATCTGAATCAAAAAGAAATGAGTATTTTGATGTGATCAGGAAAAACGCTCACTCCATCGGGATAGGGATGATTGAAGCTGAAGAAATCGACTCGATAAATATTTATGAAGCGACCAAGAAAGCAATGCATCATGCCATTGCAGATCTTGATTGTAATCCTGATTATCTATTGATCGATGCAATGAAACTACAAACTCCATATCCGCAGGAATCGATCATAAAAGGAGATTCTAAAAGTATTTCGATTGCTGCAGCCTCAATCATTGCCAAAGTGACACGTGATAGACTGATGAAAGAATATGCTGTGAAATATCCAGGATATGGATTTGGGCAAAATGCCGGTTATGGGACGAAAGAACATTTGGATGGGTTAAGGGAAAAAGGGGTAACACCGATACACAGGAGGAGTTTTGCCCCGGTTAAAGACTGCGAACTGAAATGATAAGGGAGTAATAAGAGATGAATGACATTCAAGGGGCCAACTTTTCAAATGCTTCTTATCAAATGAAGAGCAATCCGTTCTCTCTGCAGAACGGAAAAGTACTTGCTGTTTCTGTCAATAAGCTTGTTGGGGAAGGCATGGCTGAGGTATCCTCCTCGGGGCAAAAGTTCATTGCAAAGCTCGATGCGCCTCTCGAGGCAGGAAAACATTATCTGGTGAGGGTAAATCAATCGGATGACATGATAAGCCTCAGTCTCGTCCATAAAATCTCGGGAGAAAGAAACAGTAAGAATGTGGCACAAGCCTTGATACAGCACTTACATAATCAGCCTGGGGATAAAGTACTTCTTAATGCCGTCATGGAATTGATCAATCATAAGATCCCTGTCACGAGGGAACTGATTCAATTTGCCTCCGAACAGATCAATACAGGGAACATGAAATCACGCCTGCCCGTTCTTGTCGATATGCTGAAGGCCCAACTGCCTTTGTCAGAAAAGGTGCTGTTATCATTGGAAGCAGGAAAGGGGCAGGATACATTCAGCGGACTGCTGAACAGCCTTCTAGACCGCTTAACAGCCTCTGGTTCCGGCCATGATACGGTGAATCTCATTAAAAAGATTCAAAACCCCCTTCAATTCCACGTATCTAAGCAAGTGGCTGTAAAAGCGATGGGCAATGCTATGAATCAGTCGGAATCATTTTCAAATCGTATTGGGAATTTTGAACTGTTGAAGTCGTTGGGGATAGTTCCGGAAGACCTTGCCTTTCAACGGATGAATGAAGGGTTAAAAAATTCGTTTTCCAGTGCCCTGATACAAAACAATACCTCACTCAAGCAACTCCTAGATTTAATGTCCAATATGAAGGAAATGATTGCTCAGAAGGATCCAAAAAGTTTACAGGAAATCGATCCTATCATGTCTAAGTTGGCTGCCGAACTCAGCAAAGGAGTTGCTGTAGACAAAAAAAGCATTGAACAAGTCGTAAAATTCATCTTTGAATCAGGTGTAAAACAGTTGACCTTTTCTAGAATGGCGGAACAATTGATTGACTTGATGGGAGATCGGAGAAAGCAGCTGCTTGAAAGAAACTACATGAACCTTCTCTCAAAATGGGATACCGGACTTCCGACATCAAATGAGGGGAAAATCTTCACTATGTTAACCGCTGGTATAGATGCAGAATTGACGTTTAATCTGAGAGGAGAAGACTTGGGACAGGCAATGAAAAAAATGTTGCGCACTTTCGGATTCAATTTAGAATCCCAGCTTCACAGCCAGCCGCAAATCTCTGCTTCCACTACACTTAAAGAGAAGCTGACTCAATTATTCCTTCATCACCCGGGTGCGGAAATAAGGGACCTTGCTGAAAGGCTGGTCATGAAAATGAACCACCCTGCCTTAGTGTCATGGGAGCAATCTTCCATTATGAATATCGTCCAACAATTTCCGCTCTATTTATTCGGGCGACATACAGATATAACCGTGCAGTGGATGGGAAAAGAAAAAGAAAAGGGAAAGATCGACAGTGATCATTGCAGAATTTTGTTCTATCTCCAATTGGATAGACTTAAAGAAACGCTCGTTGATATGCACGTTCAAAACAGGGTGATCTCGCTCTCGATCTGGAATGAACAGGATTCTGTGAATGAATACTCTCAATCACTCATTCCCGCCCTTAAAGAATCACTTCAAAGGATGGATTACCAACTTTCTTCAGTGAAAGTAAAAAAACCGGATAATCAAAACACCATAAAGCAGATAAGGGAGCAGGAAATGCAGAACGGTTCTTATACAGGAGTTGATTTGAAGATATGAAATCACAGCCAAGAAAAGAAGCAATCGCCCTTGGCTACGAACAGTCCGGAGAATCAGCACCCCGGGTTCTTGCTAAGGGGAAAGGACTCATTGCCGAAAATATTATATCTAAAGCAAACGAACACGGGGTTTCCATTCAGGAGGATAAAAGTCTTTTAGCTTTGCTGGGCAAGCTGGATGTCGGGGAGTCCATTCCGGAAGAGCTGTATGGGGCTGTAGCTGAAGTATTTGCTTTTGTATACAGACTGGATAAAGAAATGGAGAAAAGGAAGAGCCGATAAGCTGAAATAGTTTGAATATGGACCGAAATAATTTTATAAGAATAATAAAATGAGGCTAAAAAAGACTTGTCAACCCGCTAAATATTGTGAAATAGCGTAAATATTGTTCAGAATTTTTAAATTAATATAATATTTTTAGCATAATGGTAGACAGATAAACTGTCATTTTATACAATGAAAGCGCAGTCTATTTTTTGAAGAGTTTGATAGGAGGATGGAAAATGAATATCCATGAATATCAAGGTAAAGAAATCCTCAGAAATTACGGGGTGTCCGTACCAAATGGTAAAGTGGCTTTCACAGCTGAAGAAGCTGTAGAAGCGGCGAAGACGCTGGATTCAAGCGTTTATGTAGTTAAAGCACAAATTCACGCAGGCGGCCGCGGTAAAGCGGGCGGTGTCAAGATCGCGAAGAGTCTTGACGAAGTGCGTACATATGCAGAAGAGTTACTAGGGAAGACACTGGTAACACATCAAACTGGTCCTGAAGGTAAGGAAGTAAAGCGCTTACTTATCGAAGAGGGCTGTGATATCAAGAAAGAATACTATGTTGGACTAGTATTGGACCGTGCAACTTCTCAGGTTGTCCTGATGGCTTCTGAAGAAGGCGGGACTGAAATTGAAGAAGTGGCGGAAGCGACTCCAGAAAAAATCTTTAAAGAGTATATCGATCCAGTGGTAGGGCTGACTGGATTCCAGGCACGCCGTATCGCATTCAATATCAATATCCCGAAAGAGCTTGTGAATAAAGCGGCAAAGTTCATGTTGGGACTTTACAACGTGTATATCCAAAAGGATGCTTCAATCGTTGAAATCAATCCTTTGGTTGTGACAGGTGATGGAGACGTAATGGCATTGGATGCGAAGTTCAACTTCGATTCAAACGCATTATATCGTCAAAAGAATGTGATGGAATTACGTGACCTTGAAGAAGAAGATGCAAAAGAAATCGAAGCTTCTAAGTACGATCTAAGTTATATCTCACTAGACGGCAACATCGGCTGCATGGTAAATGGTGCAGGCCTTGCCATGGCGACAATGGATATCGTCAAGCATTACGGCGGAGATCCGGCTAACTTCCTTGATGTAGGGGGCGGTGCGACTGCTGAGAAAGTAACGGAAGCATTCAAAATCATTCTTTCTGATGAAAATGTGAAAGGTATCTTTGTCAATATCTTTGGCGGAATCATGAAATGTGATGTCATCGCAACAGGTGTCGTTGAGGCAGCTAAGCAAATCGGTCTGGAAGTACCATTAGTTGTTCGCCTTGAAGGGACAAATGTGGATTTAGGTAAAGAGATCCTGAATAAGTCCGGATTGAATATTATTGCAGCTGAATCAATGGCAGACGGCGCACAAAAAATCGTTGAGCAAGTAGGCTAAGAAAGGCGGGGGACAAATGAGCGTATTTATTAATAAGGATACAAAGGTTGTTGTACAGGGGATCACTGGATCAACAGCTCTTTTCCATACAAAGCAAATGCTTGAATACGGCACACAAATCGTGGCAGGTGTTACACCTGGTAAAGGTGGAACTGAGGTTGAAGGCGTTCCTGTCTTCAATACGGTAGAAGAAGCTAAAAAAGCTACAGGAGTCAACGCTTCAGTCATTTATGTTCCTGCTCCATTTGCAGCAGATGCAATCATGGAAGCGGTTGATGCTGAACTTGATTTAGCTATTTGCATCACAGAGCATATCCCGGTACTTGATATGGTTAAAGTGAAACGTTATATGGAAGGCAAGAAAACTCGTCTTGTAGGACCGAACTGTCCGGGAGTCATCACTCCTGAAGAATGTAAGATTGGTATCATGCCTGGATATATCCATACAAAAGGTCATGTTGGCGTTGTATCCCGTTCCGGGACATTAACATACGAAGCTGTGCATCAGCTTTCCCAAGCCGGAATCGGGCAGTCAACTGCTGTAGGTATCGGCGGAGACCCTGTAAATGGTACAGACTTCATTGATGTATTAAAAGCTTTCAATGAAGACGAAGATACGTATGCAGTCATCATGATCGGTGAAATTGGAGGTACGGCTGAGGAAGAAGCGGCTGAGTGGATCAAAGCCAATATGTCCAAGCCTGTTGTAGGCTTCATCGGTGGACGTACAGCTCCTCCAGGGAAGCGCATGGGACATGCCGGTGCAATCATTTCAGGAGGTAAAGGAACAGCTGATGAGAAGATCCGTGTAATGAACGAATGCGGAATTCAAGTAGCTCCGACTCCTTCAGATATGGGAGAAACATTAATTAAGGTATTAAAAGAAGAAGGAATCTTCGATAAGTGTAAAACACATTAATCAATCAGATGCTAAGAGGCTGGGTATTTTACTTCCAGCCTCTTTCATCTATTTCCTATTAAACTATCTACAGGAGGTCCGAATGAAGGAAATAACCCGCCTGCTATTTCAGATGCAGCATTGCAGAGGCCTTGGGCTGAAAGGGACTAAGCTGCTATTATCACGGTTGTCTAAGCCGTCGGTGATCTACGATTTATCTCCGGCATCGATACAGCATTTATCACAAACCACCGCAAAAAACTCTGAATTATTCCACAACGACCTTCACTCCATCCCATTTCATGTGTATGAAGAGCGCTACCGCAGGGATGACGTTCATTGGTTATCATGCTTTGATGAAGATTACCCCAAACTTCTAAAAGAAGTGTACGACCCCCCGTTCATCATTTTTCTAAAAGGAAGAAGGGAACTCCTCCAGTTTCCGAGAAAGCTGGCCGTTGTCGGTTCTAGGCAGGCCACCTCTTATACCGAAGATAATCTCCGCAAAATGATGCCGGGGCTAGCGGAAAAAGATATTGTGATCGTCAGCGGGCTGGCTCGAGGTGCAGATACGATGGCACATAAAATGGCTATTCGCAGCAATGGTCTTACCATAGCTGTAATTGCAGGTGGATTCCACCATATCTATCCTAGTGAAAATAGAAAGCTTGCCGAATATATGATGAAGCATCAGCTGCTCATATCTGAATACCCTCCCAATTTTAAACCACAGAAATGGCAATTCCCCTTCAGAAACAGGATCATAAGCGGTCTATCAGCTGCAATATTAGTAACGGAAGCTCAAAAAAAGAGTGGTACCTTTATTACGGCTGACTATGCCTTAAATGAAGGAAGAGAAATCCTTTGTATTCCGGGAGCTGTCCATCACAAGCTATCAGAAGGAACAAATAGCTTGATCAAGGAAGGGGCTAAAATGGTATTATCCATAGAAGATATTTTTTCTGAGCTCCATGTATAAAGTTCCAGAAAATTATATAAAATCATGTAATAAAGCAGCTTTTTTCCCATCAAATAGAGATTTTATAGCAGTATTTTATACAAAAAGGTTGCAATTCTTTGTAAACTGTTATACATTTTGCAACAGGTATCGAAAACAATAGAAGAGAAGTTAACAAGATAAATGGGGTGAAAGCTCCGCACTGAATGAAATAAATTTATGCTGTATAGAATGATGTGAAACCGTTTACCACGGTTCCCCTTAATACAGATTGTAAAAATAAACAGTGATTATTATCCTCTTCAAGGAGGCATATTGGATGGCAGATTATTTAGTAATAGTGGAATCGCCGGCTAAGGCGAAAACAATTGAACGTTATTTAGGAAAAAAATATAAAGTACGGGCCTCCATGGGGCACGTAAGAGATTTACCTAAAAGCCAAATGGGTGTCGATGTGGAAAAGGAATTCGAACCTAAGTATATAACAATACGCGGTAAAGGGCCTGTGTTGAAGGAGCTCAAAACGGCCGCGAAAAAAGCGAAAAAAATCTTTCTCGCAGCCGACCCCGACAGGGAAGGGGAAGCGATTGCGTGGCATCTGGCTCACAGCTTGGATATGGACACGGACTCCCAGTGCCGGGTCGTTTTCAATGAAATCACAAAAGATGCGATTAAAGAGTCCTTTAAACATCCGCGTCCGATCAATATGGACCTTGTGGATGCTCAGCAGGCTCGAAGAATTTTAGACAGGCTGGTCGGTTATAACATTAGCCCGCTGCTTTGGAAGAAAGTCAAAAAGGGTCTAAGTGCCGGCAGGGTGCAGTCTGTTGCGGTAAGGCTGATCATTGACCGTGAAAACGAAATAAAAAATTTCCAACCTGAAGAATATTGGTCCATTGAAGCGGAATTCAAGAAAGATAAAGAAAACTTCCAAGCTTCTTTTTATGGACTTGATGGAAAAAAAGTAGATTTAAAAACAGAAGAGGAAGTTAAGGCTGTCCTTGAAAAAGTAAAAGGGAAATCCTTTGAAGTGAATAAAGTGACGAAAAAGGAAAGAAGACGGAACCCTGCGCTTCCTTTTACAACTTCTTCCCTACAGCAGGAAGCTGCCAGGAAGTTGAACTTCCGTGCGAAGAAAACGATGATGCTTGCGCAGCAATTATATGAAGGTATCGCTATAGGCAAAGAAGGTACAGTCGGTTTGATTACCTATATGAGAACCGATTCCACACGCACTTCGGAAGTCGCTCAAAAAGAAGCGAGCGACTACATCACTACAAAATATGGTGATGACTTTGTAAGACAATCTGAAAGAAAAGAAAAGAAACAGCAGAAAGCCCAGGATGCGCATGAAGCGATCCGTCCTACAAGCACACTGAGGGATCCCGGTTCGGTGAAGGAGTTCCTTTCAAGGGACCAATACCGCCTGTATAAATTAGTCTGGGAACGCTTTGTTGCCAGCCAGATGGCACCTGCCATAATGGACACGATGAGTGTGGATTTAGTTAATGGTCCGGTTTATTTCAGGGCGAATGGATCCAAAGTCAAGTTTCCAGGTTTTATGAAGGTATATGTTGAAGGATCAGACGACCAGAAGGAGGAAAAAGACAACCTCCTGCCTGAGCTTAAAGAAAATGATAAAGTGAAAAGTGAATTGATTGATCCAAAACAGCACTTCACTCAGCCGCCGCCAAGATATACGGAGGCAAGACTTGTCAAGACGCTTGAAGAGCTCGGTATCGGCCGTCCATCTACGTACGCTCCGACACTTGATACGATTCAAAGAAGAGGGTATGTCTCACTTGATAATAAGAGGTTCATTCCGACGGAACTGGGAGAGATCGTCCTTGAGCTGGTCAGAGAGTTCTTTCCTGAAATCATCGATGTGGAATTCACTGCCAACATGGAAAGAAGTCTGGATGATATCGAAGATGGAAAAATGAAATGGGAAAGAATCATTGATGAATTCTATCGGGAATTCGAAAAGCGTTTGGTCATAGCAGAGAATGAAATGGAAAAAATCGAGATTCGTGATGAACCGGCTGGTGAAGACTGTGAACAATGTGGTCATCCTATGGTATTCAAAATGGGACGCTACGGTAAATTTATGGCTTGCAGTAATTTCCCGGACTGCCGTAACACGAAACCGATCGTTAAAGAAATTGGAGTCAAATGCCCTAAATGCGAAAAAGGAAATATAATAGAAAGAAAAAGTAAAAAGAAACGGATTTTTTATGGCTGTGATCAATATCCGGAATGCGATTTCTTATCGTGGGATAAGCCGATCGAAAGAAAATGTCCGAAATGTTCAGAGCTGCTTGTAGAGAAGAAGCTGAAAAAAGGTAATCAGGTACAATGTACGAACTGTGATTATAAAGAAGAACCGCAGAAATAAGAGTGATTCGTAAAAAAAACGATTGCTTCTTCGCTGCGGTACTTATACAATGTATCGAGGGACTGTCCCAAAAGGTGATGATTCTTGCCTGCCGGGTCAGTTCTTTTCTGTTTTTTGAATGATTGTAAAACATTTATCATTTTTGTAGAATTTATACAAAAATTCGTCTGGCGACAGATCAATAGCTTCTGTTTTATGAGGGAATCATGGGAAATGAGCCATGGCAAATTCACGGATGCTTTTAGCTTTTTAAATAAAATGCGTTGTTGTACAATGCAAATTGGATAAGATGAAGATTATAGGGTGTAATGGGAGGACTTTATAAATGACAGTTGTTAATGTAATCGGTGCCGGGTTAGCAGGGAGCGAGGCAGCCTGGCAAATTGCAAAAAGGGGCATTAAGGTTAATTTGTACGAAATGAGACCGGTCCGTCAAACACCAGCACATCATACGGATAAATTCGCAGAGCTGGTTTGCAGCAATTCCCTTAGAGCGAATACACTGACGAATGCTGTGGGTGTCTTAAAGGAGGAAATGAGACGTCTTGATTCCATCATCATATCAGCGGCTGATGCATGTTCGGTACCTGCAGGGGGAGCCTTGGCGGTGGACCGCCATGAATTCGCAGGACATGTAACAAATCATGTGAAAAACCATCCGAATGTGACCGTATACAATGAAGAAGTCACTGACATCCCGGAAGGTATCACCATTATCGCTACAGGTCCCTTAACCAGTGAAAGCCTCTCAGGGAAGATTAAGAGTATGACCGGAGAAGAGCACCTGTACTTTTATGATGCAGCAGCCCCAATTATCGAAAAAGATTCAATCGATATGGATAAAGTCTATCTCAAATCCCGTTATGATAAAGGTGAAGCGGCCTATCTGAACTGTCCGATGACAGAGGAAGAATTCAATACCTTCTATGAAGCCCTTATTTCTGCTGAAACCGTACCATTGAAGGATTTTGAAAAGGAAATATTCTTTGAAGGCTGTATGCCGATCGAAGTGATGGCTGCAAGAGGAAAGAAAACAATGTTGTTCGGCCCTTTGAAACCAGTTGGACTAGAAGATCCCAAGACAGGAAAACGCCCATATGCGGTCGTCCAACTAAGACAAGACGATGCAGCCGGCACGTTATATAATATCGTAGGATTTCAGACTCATTTGAAATGGGGTCCTCAAAAGGAAGTGCTGCGCTTAATTCCGGGACTTGAGAATGCAGAAATCGTACGGTATGGAGTGATGCATAGAAACACCTTCATCAACTCGCCCAATGTATTAAGGGATACATATCAGATAAAGGGAAATGAGAACCTGTTCTTTGCCGGACAAATGACAGGGGTAGAAGGGTATGTTGAATCTGCTGCAAGCGGACTAGTTGCAGGAATCAATGCGGCAAGACTTGCATCAGGTACGGAACCGCTGGTCTTCCCTCATGAAACGGCAATTGGAAGTATGGCAAGATATATCACGAAAGCTAATCAGAAGAATTTCCAGCCTATGAATGCTAATTTCGGTCTATTCCCTGACCTTCCCGAAAAAATAAGAGGGAAAAAAGAGCGGAATGAACAGCATGCAAACAGGGCATTGGAAACAATTCAGAACTTTGTGAAAAAAATGTAAAATCAATTGCATGGGCCGCATGGTTGTGTTACTATTTAGTAGCCCTTGTGAGGTGTTAACGATATGTCAAATACATTATCCGAACAATTACAATCTTTTATAGAATATTTACAAATAGAAAAACAGTATTCCACTTATACTTTTGAACAATATCGTCATGATATCGAAGATTTCTACGTATTTATGAAAGAACAGGGCCTTCGTTCATTAGGGGAAGTGGAATATTTTGATGCGAGGCTCTACTTAACGGGTCTTCACGAAAGAAAGTTAATGAGAGCATCCATTTCCAAAAAAATATCAAGCTTAAGAAGTTTTTACCGATTTCTAAACCGGGAGGAACAACTAAAGACAAATCCTTTTTCATTTGTAAATCTTCCAAAGAAGGAACAGCGTCTTCCCAAGTTTTTTTATGAGGAAGAAATACAGGTCCTGCTGGAGGCTTGTAATGGGGATTCTTTATTGGATATCCGCAATAAAGCAATCTTTGAGCTTCTGTACGGCACCGGAATTCGTGTAAGTGAATGTGCCGACCTCAAGCTGAAAGATGTAGATATGGCGTTATCCACCATTCTTGTAAGGGGGAAGGGGAACAAAGAAAGGTATGTCCCTTTCGGAAGCTTTGCTCAAGATGCATTGACAGCATACATAAATCAATCACGGCCTTCTCTTATCAAAGAACAAAGTCATTCTGCCGTATTCGTCAATCATCGCGGCGGGCCTCTTACAACCCGCGGGATACGTCTTATCCTCAATAAGATCGTTGAAAAGGCTTCATTGACAGGCAAGATAAACCCTCATAAATTAAGACATACTTTTGCAACACACTTATTGAATAATGGAGCTGACTTGAGAACAGTGCAAGAACTGTTGGGACACTCAGATTTGTCTGCAACCCAAGTATATACACATGTGACAAAAGATCAGTTAAGGAAAACATATCTGGCACATCATCCGCGTGCTTAATATTGGAGGTCATACGATGGATCAATTCCATGCTACCACTATTTTTGCTGTGCAACATAAAGGGGAGTGCGCCATGTCCGGGGACGGACAGGTCACATTTGGAAATGCAGTCGTTATGAAACACACTGCAAAAAAAGTACGCAAGCTTTTCAATGGCAAAGTGCTGGCCGGCTTTGCGGGATCGGTTGCGGATGCCTTCACATTGTCTGAAAAGTTCGAAGGGAAGCTTCATGAATTTAATGGAAATCTTCAGCGGGCAGCCGTGGAGCTTGCGAAAGAGTGGCGCAGTGATAAAGTATTAAGGAAGCTTGAAGCGATGCTTATTGTCATGGATGAAAATCATTTACTTCTTGTGTCTGGAACTGGAGAAGTAATTGAACCTGATGATGGCATTTTAGCCATTGGTTCTGGCGGGAATTATGCTTTATCTGCAGGGCGTGCATTGAAACAATATTCCGGAGACCATCTTTCGGCTAAAGAAATTGCCAAAGCATCATTGCAAATTGCAGCTGATATTTGCGTCTACACCAATGAACAGATCATTGTAGAAGAATTGTAATAGCTCATTATATGATTTTCTCACACTATAGAAAAGTTAGGAGTGTGCCAATTGAAAAAAAATGCTGAGCAATTAACCCCAAGACAAATAGTTGAACGATTAGATCAATATATTGTCGGACAGAAGGATGCAAAAAGGGCGGTAGCGGTTGCTTTGAGAAATCGTTACCGCAGAAGCAGGCTTCCTGAAGGAATGAAAGAGGAAGTAATACCCAAGAATATATTGATGCTTGGTCCTACCGGGGTAGGGAAAACGGAAATCGCAAGAAGGATTGCGAAACTTGTACGTGCTCCGTTCGTCAAGGTGGAAGCAACAAAATTCACAGAAGTAGGTTATGTAGGCCGTGACGTAGAATCGATGGTGAGGGACCTTGTGGAAACCGCTGTAAGACTGGTCAAAGAGGAAAAAATGACGGGTGTCCGCGAGCGTGCAGCAGAAAATGCTGAAATGCGCCTTGTCGAGCTGCTGGTTCCTTCGAAGAAGAAATCATCGTCCTATAAAAATCCTTTTGAAATGATCTTTGGCGGGAATGGCAACGGTCAAAGCCAGGATGAAGACGAAGAAAAACAAGAAGAGCTGTCCTTAAGAGAACAAAGAAAAAGAGCAGAGCAGCGATTACGAAACGGAGAACTTGAAGAGGAATTCATTACCATTGAAGTGGAAGAACAGCAAGCTTCTATGTTTGATATGCTGCAAGGATCCGGTATGGAACAAATGGGCATGAACATGCAGGATGCGCTCAGTAACTTTATGCCGAAGAAAAAGAAAAAGAGAAAGCTGAAAGTGAAGGAAGCACGAACAGTGCTCATCAATGAAGAAGCGCAAAAGCTGATTGATATGGATGAAGTGACACAGGAAGCCATCATAAGGGCTGAACAATCCGGGATCATATTCATTGATGAAATTGATAAGATTGCAAGTAAAGGATCTGGTCAATCTTCCGCTGATGTATCGAGAGAAGGGGTTCAGCGCGATATTCTGCCGATCGTGGAAGGATCGACAGTCGTGACTAAATATGGTTCTGTCAAAACGGATTATATGCTATTCATTGGAGCAGGAGCATTTCATATGTCTAAGCCCTCTGATTTGATACCGGAATTACAAGGACGATTTCCAATCAGGGTGGAGCTTAAGAAGCTTTCTACAGAGGATTTTGTTCGTATCTTAGTTGAGCCTGATAACGCGATCATCAAGCAATATATAGCATTAATGGAAACAGAGGGTATACAAATTGAATTTTCTGACGATGCTATTCGTAGGCTGGCTGAAATTGCATATGATGTTAACCAGAATACCGATAACATTGGTGCAAGGAGACTTCATACCATATTGGAGAAGCTGCTTGAAGACTTATCTTTTGAGGCACCGGAGATTACATTGGAAACCATTAAAATTACTCCACAGTATGTCGATGATAAGTTAGGCGCCATATCAAAAAACAAGGATTTAAGCCAATTCATCCTATAAGTTTTTTCTATAGCTAAACGGGGTATAGAAGAAAAGGATTAGTGAATTCGATAAAATAATAAATATAATATTAGACACAATTTAGTTGTACTAGGAGGAAATGAAAATGAATCTATTAGGAAAAACAAGAACGATTAACGCCATGCTGCAAAAGGCGGCAGGCAAACCGGTGAATTTTAAAGAAATGTCTGAAACCCTCAGCGGTGTAATTGAAGCAAATGTATTTGTAGTAAGCCGCCGAGGCAAGCTGCTTGGATTTGCGATCAACCAGCAAATCGAAAATGAAAGAATGAAACAAATGCTTGAAGATCGTCAGTTCCCTGAAGAATATACTCAAAATCTGTTCAATATCCAAGAGACTTCTCCAAACCTGGATGTTGAAAGTGAATATACAGCATTCCCAGTTGAAAACAGAGAGTTATTCAAAAACGGTTTGACGACAATTGTACCGATCATCGGTGGGGGAGAGCGTCTTGGTACGTTAATCCTTGCACGTCTTCAAGCAAGTTTTGAAGATGATGATCTGATTCTTGCTGAATACGGTGCTACAGTGGTTGGTATGGAAATCCTGCGTGAAAAAGCAGAAGAAATCGAAGTGGAAGCCAGAAGTAAGGCAGTGGTTCAAATGGCGATCAGTTCCCTGTCATACAGTGAGCTGGAAGCGATTGAACATATTTTCGAAGAATTGAATGGGAATGAAGGTTTGTTAGTAGCTTCTAAAATTGCTGACAGAGTGGGTATCACCCGTTCGGTAATCGTGAACGCCCTTCGTAAATTGGAGAGTGCTGGAGTGATTGAATCCCGTTCCCTTGGAATGAAAGGAACATACATCAAAGTTCTAAACAATAAATTCCTGCTTGAACTTGAAAAACTTCGTACAAATTAATAAGTGATCATTCAAAATCCGTTATTCCCTTTGTGGAGTAGCGGATTTTTTTAGTTTAATTCGATTCGTAAAAGAAAATAGGTACATATTTATGCTTATTTCAACCAATATTCACTGACGATATAAATGATTGGTTATGCAACAGTTAATGGTTTTTTTGGCTGAGAAGGCTTGTTAATAAAAAGGACTGAATCAACATGATATGGAAGAAACCAGAAATCATGAAAAGGTAGTGTATGAATGCATTTACTTGCTATTAAATAAGTCAAAAGAACTACAAGTAGAAATGTGCTGGGTCTTGTCTTCTATAATAGGGATAGTAAAATTAAGATGTTACATTATTATTACGACTTTTTTCGACAATATTACAATCAATAAGAATAAATAGAAAAATTCGTTAGTTGATCCAAATAAAAGGAATATCATATTCAAATGATTTCCTAATCGATAATGTAATTGGAAAAATATACAGCTAGTGGAAATTACACCAGGTTGATAAAATTAGTCGTGTAAAACTTTGTAATGATTTAAACATATAAATGAAACACTTCAGTAAAGAACAACAAAACCATTTTCCAAAAACAGGACTTTATGTAGGTTTAAAGTCATGAATTCTTCATTTTTCGACGTTTTTCTTTAAAAAATACTGAATATTCATAGACACTATTCGACCTAAACATTACAATAAGGACGGACAGAAGTTATATTTGTAAAAAAAACCGTATCTTACTAAATAAATGGATAGAGGTGTTTGATATGAAATTATTTTCCAGCACTTTTGCAAACTTAGAAAGAGGACTGGATTATGCCTCTTTAAATCAGAAAGTGATCTCTCAAAATATTGCGAATGTAGATACCCCAAATTATAGAGCGAAAGAAGTAGAGTTTAAGACAGTCCTGAATGATTCAATCAATCAATTAGAAGCGAAAAGAACGAATGCCAGGCATTTTTCTTTTCAGTCCTCTAACCAGCATCCAGCTGTAAAAACGAAAAGCGCGTATCAATATAACCATAACGGGAACGGTGTTGATTTGGATCGGGAAATGTCAGAAATGGCATCGAACCAAATCTATTTCAATGCTCTGACAGACCGGATTAATGGGAAATTTAACTCTTTGAAGTCAGTCGTTACAGGAGGTAAATAACATTGTCGATCTTCTCTAGTATGAACACTACATCTTCAGCATTGACAGCTCAGCGGTTAAGAATGGATATCATTTCTTCCAATATGGCCAATGTCGACACCACACGGGCGAAAGTGAATGAAAATGGAGAGTGGGAGCCATATCGAAGAAAGTCAATCGTAATGGAACCCAAGGAAGCAGGTTTTTCTTCCTTCTTGAATGCAGCGGTGAATAGGGGCAATCATGCAGCCGGGCAGGGAGTCAAAGTTTCAAAGATACAGGAAGATGAAAATACTCCTTTTAAAATGGTATATGACCCCGTACACCCCGACGCCAATGAAGAGGGGTACGTACAACTGCCTAACGTCGATCCGCTTCGTGAAATGGTCGATCTTATTTCAGCTACACGTTCTTATGAAGCGAACGTCACTGTATTTAACGCAAACAAATCAATTTTAATGAAATCTTTAGAAATAGGTAAGTAAGGAGGTACACACTTATGACCATACATAGTATAAGTTCGGTGACCCCCGGGGTTTTAAGTCCGTCTTTAGCAAAAAAACAAATTTCACCTTCAGATGCAACAGGGAATTTCGGTCAATTGCTGAAGAAAACAATTGAAGAAGTAAATCAGACACAGATACAATCTGACCGCATGACAGAAAAACTGGTACGGGGTGAAAACGTTGACCTTCACCAAGTGATGATCGCATCACAGAAAGCCAGCATTACTCTTCAAACAACCATGGAAGTGCGCAATAAGGTTGTCGAAGCATATCAGGAAATAATGAGAATGCCAATGTAATAGATACATGCAGTCGAGTACCGGAGGATTGTAATGAATGAATCGTTTAAGAACTATACAGAACAAATAAAGACTTATTGGACAAGCAGAACGAAAAAACAAAAAATCAGCATGGGAGCAATCTTGCTGTCTGCCATTATTCTTATAAGTATTGCAGTCTTTCTTACAACAAGAACCCCGATGGCTCCCCTTTATAAAAATCTGTCGCCTTCAGAAACAGGCACGATTAAGGAAAATCTGGATGGCAGGGGCATTCCGTCTCAAATTACAGAAGGCGGAACCGCCATATTGGTTCCTACAGAACAAGTAGATACGTTAAAAGTAGAGTTGGCTGCTGAAGGAATTCCTAATTCCGGCAGCATTGATTACTCTTTTTTCAGTAAGAATGCCGGTTTCGGAATGACAGATAATGAGTTTAATGTTATGAAGCTTGATGCCATGCAGACAGAGCTTGTAAATCTGATAAAAGGAATTGATGGTGTCAAAGATGCGAAGGTCATGATCAATCTGCCAGAAGAACAGGTTTTCCTAAATGATGATGTTCAGAATGCAACCGCATCGATTGTCCTTAACACAAACCCTGGTTTTAATATGGACCAGCGCCAAATCAAATCACTTTATCATTTAGTTTCCAAGAGCGTTCCAAACCTTCCTACTGAGAATATCGTCATCATGAACCAGTTTTTTGAGTACTTTGACTTGGAATCTCAAAATAATTTCATGGGAAGTGGAGATATCGCCCAGCAAATGGATGTGAAGAAGGAGATTGAACGAGATTTACAGCGTCAGGTTCAAAATATGCTCGGGACATTGATGGGATTCAATAAAGTGGTTGTATCAGTATCGACTGATATTGACTTTACTCAGGCAAACCATGAAAAAAACCTCGTAACCCCAGTTGATGAAGAAAACATGGAAGGCATTGCCGTCAGTGCACAGCGAATTACAGAGACATTTTCCGGAGAAGGAGCCGGCCCTGGGGGAGTACCATCAGGGGGAGATACTGATGATACTCTTGATTCGTATCAAGAAGGCACAGGAACGGACGGAGATTATGAAAGAATTGAAGAAACCATCAATAATGAAGTGAACCGGATACGGTCAGAGATTGTAGAGAGCCCATACAAGATCCGTGATTTGGGGATCCAGGTAATGGTTGAACCTCCGAATCCAGAGGACGAAAACTCGCTGCCGCAAAATCGCATAGATGATATCCAGCAGATATTATCGACAATCGTGAGAACTTCCATTGATAAGGAAGCTGCCCCTGAGCTGACAGATGAAGCTGTAGAAGATAAAGTGGTTGTTTCCGTTCAGGAATTCAACGGAAAAATGGAATTTGAAGGGGACGCTAAGCAGGTGCTGCCTTGGTGGATTTACGTGGTCGGCGGTATTTTGCTTGTGATCATCCTATTACTTGTATTCTTCCTTCTGAGATCGCGTAATAAGAAAAAGGAAGAAGAGTTGTTCTATGAAGAGGAACGCATTCCTGAAGAAATACCGGATATCGAACCGAAAGAAGAAACAGAGGGTTCAATCAGACGAAAGCAGCTTGAAAGAATGGCTAAAGAAAAACCGGAAGAGTTTGCTAAGTTACTACGTACTTGGTTAGCGGAAGATTAGGAGGATGAGCACATGGTTAGAAGAGAGAAAGAATTAACAGGCAAACAAAAAGCGGCCATCCTCTTGATCTCACTTGGTCCCGATGTGTCAGCATCAGTGTATAAACATTTATCTGAGGAAGAAATCGAGAAGCTGACTTTGGAGATATCAGGAGTGAGAAAGGTCGAAACTGAAGCAAAAGAGGATATTTTAGAAGAATTCCACAATATCGCGATTGCTCAGGACTATATATCTCAAGGCGGGATCGGCTATGCGAAAACAGTCTTGGAGAAGGCACTCGGCTCAGACCAGGCTGCAGCCATAATCAATCGGCTGACGTCGTCGTTACAGGTCAAGCCGTTCGACTTTGCACGTAAAGCGGATGCAGCCCAAATCCTGAATTTCATTCAAAATGAGCACCCGCAAACGATTGCCCTCATTCTCTCTTATTTAGACCCGCAACAGTCGGGTCAGATTCTTTCAGAGCTTCCTCAAGAGGTTCAAGCAGATATTGCAAGAAGAATTGCCATAATGGATGGTACGTCACCGGAAGTGATCAGTGAAGTTGAAGCCATCCTTGAAAGAAAGTTATCTGCGACAGTTACACAGGATTATACTCAAACAGGCGGCGTAGAAGCTGTAGTCGAAGTCCTCAATGGAGTAGACCGCTCTACAGAGAAAACCATTCTCGATGCACTGGAAATACAGGATCCAGAATTGGCTGAAGAAATCAAAAAGAGAATGTTTGTATTCGAGGATATTGTCACTCTTGATGGCCGTTCCATTCAACGGGTTATCAGAGACTGTGACAATGAAGATCTCCTTCTATCACTTAAGGTCTCCAGTGATGAAGTGAAGGAAATCGTATTTAAAAATATGTCTAACCGTATGGTGGAAACGTTAAAAGAAGAGATGGAGTTTATGGGTCCTGTCAGACTTCGTGATGTTGAGGAAGCACAGTCAAGGATCGTTGCAATCATCAGAAGATTAGAAGAAGCCGGGGAAATCATTATTGCCCGTGGTGGAGGGGACGATATTATTGTCTAGGATCATCAAATCTACCATGACCCAGTCCCGGGAGAAGAATGAAAAGGTCATAGCGCTCAAAGAAATTCGTTCTTCCATGAAAGAGGGTTCTCAGTCGGATGAAACAATCCGTTTACAGATGCAAAATAGAGAAATAGATAAGTTGATTTCAGAAGCACAAGGTAAAGCTGAAAAGATGATGGAAGAAGCTTTTGAAGAACAAATGCGAATTCATGATCAAATTCAACAGGAAAAAGACATTTGGGTGAAAGAACGCGAGCAGTATATTCAAGAAGCGTATAATGTCGGGTTTCAGCAAGGTGAAGAAGAAGGAATGAAAAAGGGCTACCAGGAATATACCCAACGACTCAAGGAAGCTGATACGATCATCGAAACCAACAAGCAACAATATTATGCCTATCTTGAAAATGCTGAAAAAGTCATTGTATCCCTAGCAATCGCAAGTGCTGAAAAAATCATTGGACAAAAGATAGATGACGACCCGGAGACATTTATCTCGATCATAAAACGGGGGTTGAAGGAAGTAAGGGAATTACCTGAAGTGCAAATTCATTGCCATCCTTCAAAGTACGCTCTCCTGATGGAGAACAAAGATGAAATAGAAGTGGTATTTCCTGCAAATGTACAGTGTTTTATTTATGCGAACGAAGAGTTGAATCCTCAAGAAAGTTACATAGAAACAAATCAAGGAAGAATCATCGTCAGTATCGATTCCCAGTTAAAGGAATTAAAACACAAACTGCTTGAGATTCTGCAGGGGGATGCAACATGAAAGCAAAAGACTTACTTCCGCATATAAATCAGGTCCCTACGTTTAAAAAGTATGGGAAAGTAAAACGGGCAGTCGGCCTGATGATCGAGTCACAAGGTCCTGAAAGTTCTGTCGGTGAGGTATGCCATATTCACATCCAGAGCCGAGGGGTTCCGAGGATCATTCCGGCTGAAGTCGTGGGTTTTAACGGTCAATTGGTTATTCTTATGCCCTATTCAAATATGCAGGATATATCACCCGGAAGTCTGGTCGAAGCAACCTCAAAACCGCTTGAAATTAAAATTGGTCCGGCATTGATCGGAAAAGTTGTGGATTCATTGGGGAATCCATTGGACGGAAGTATGCTGCCTGGTGGATTGACTGCCACTCACACCGATCAAGAACCGCCAAACCCTCTTTCAAGGCCTCCTATAGATGAACCCATGGAAGTGGGAGTGAAAGCAATCGACAGCATGTTGACTGTAGGAAAAGGGCAGCGGGTAGGTATTTTTGCAGGAAGCGGAGTCGGCAAAAGCACCTTATTGGGAATGATAGCCCGTAACACAAAAGCTGATCTGAACGTCATCGCTTTAATAGGAGAACGCGGCAGGGAAGTCAGGGAGTTCATTGAGAGGGACTTGGGGGAAGAAGGATTAAAGAGGACGATTGTCGTCGCTGCTACATCGGACCAGCCCGCCCTCATGAGAATCAAGGGAGCTTTTACCGCAACTGCCATTGCGGAATATTTTCGCGATAAAGGAATGAATGTCATGTTGATGATGGATTCTGCAACCCGCGTAGCAATGGCACAGAGGGAAATTGGCTTGGCTGTAGGTGAACCGCCTACGACTAAAGGGTATACTCCTTCTGTATTTGCCATTCTTCCTAAGCTGCTCGAAAGGACGGGAACCAACTTAAAAGGCAGTATCACTGCATTTTATACTGTACTGGTGGATGGCGATGATCTTAATGAACCGATATCAGACACGGTCAGGGGGATATTGGACGGTCATATTGTCCTGGATCGACAAATAGCAAACAGGGGGCAATACCCTGCCATCAATGTGTTAAAAAGCGTAAGCCGTCTCATGAATCATCTTGCTTCCGCTCAGCATTTATATGCATCAGTGAAAGTCAGGGAAATGCTCAGCACCTATTTAAACTCTGAAGATCTAATTCAAATAGGCGCATATAAGAAAGGGTCTTCCAGAGAAATTGATGAAGCGATTCACTATTATCCAAAAATCATTTCATTTCTGAAACAAGGTGTGTATGAACAAATCACTCAGGCAGACAGCATAAATCAGCTGATTCAGTTGGCGGAAAAAGGTGATGGCGGACAATGAGTTATCAATATCGATTTGAACGGATCTTAACTCTCAAGGAAAAAGAAAAAGATGAAGTAAATGAGCAGTACAAAGGCGCCATCGCAAAATTTGAAAAAGTGGCGGAAAAGCTCTATGAGTTTCTTAAAAAGAAAGAAGAGTTGGAACTCCACCAGGCTGACAAACTTCAGGCCGGCCTTTCTGTACAAGATATCCGGCATCATCAACAATTCATAACAAATTTGGAAAAGACCATCGCTTATTACCAGGACCTGGTTATCCAAGCACGGAATCGTATGAATTGGTATGAAGAAAAACTCGTCGATATGAACGTGGAAGTAAAGAAATATGAAAAGATTAGAGAAAAAGATTTCGGCCTCTTTTTGAGAAATATGAAAGAAAATGAAAATAAACAATTGGATGAAGTATCCGTTGTTCAATATTTGAATCGGGGAATTAGGTGATTGAATGCCAAAAGTGTTCGAAGAAGAGAAAGATACCAAATCTAATAGTCGCTTTCAATGGATTGTTTTTGTTGTCTTCATTCCTCTTTTATTTGCCATTACCGTCGCTTTGGTTGTGATGACGCTGGCAGGGATTAATGTATTTGAAAAAGCACAGTCCGTTCCTTTCGTATCAAACATACTACCGGCTGAAAATGAGCAAGATCAAGAACAGCTTAAGAGCAGGATCGTTTCTTTGCAAGCATCCATTGAAGACAAAGAGGCAAAAATCTCCCAGCTCCAAAGTGAGATCGGCGGCAAGGAAAAAGAAAATGAGAAAC
The DNA here is from genome assembly GCF_052828565.1 of Rossellomorea sp. NS-SX7. Lineage (NCBI taxonomy): Bacteria > Bacillati > Bacillota > Bacilli > Caryophanales > Bacillaceae > Rossellomorea > Rossellomorea sp. NS-SX7. The sequence continues at coordinate 1,447,477 of NZ_CM128249.1, forward strand.
TCCAGGCAACGATTGAACAGCAGAAACTCGAGTTGGAAGAACTGAGGCAGATTGGTGAAGAAAATAAGCGGGCATTTAAAGAAGTCGTAAGCACATTTGAATCAATGTCGGCAAAAAGCGCGGCACCGGTACTTTTGAAAATGGAAGATCAAGAGGCAATAAAAATTTTATCCAGCATCAAACCCGATGATTTGGCTGACATCTTGGAGAAAATGCCGCCTGAAGATGCTGCAAGGTATACGGGGTTATTGTCTGCAGATGAAAGCTAAACCTTAAAGAGCTGAGAGGAGGTGAAATGATGGATATCGGAGTGATCAAAACTGTACAGCATAAAGGGACTGCAGGGCATGGAATTAATTCACTGACATCCAAACCTGTGAATAATGAAACATTTTCTCATCATTTGCTTGGAAGTTTAAATGGCTCGATCCAAAGCAGTGCGTCGACGCATATTGAAATGACTCCAGACTTATCAGTATTAAGTCAGTTGATGAGTGCAGAAGGATTGGAAGGAATGGAACTTTCTGAAGAACAAATGCTGACATTGAATCAGATGGGTGAGCTGGATATCGGAATGATTGCCGAAATTCTGGGGATCGATTTAACTGAAATCGATAAACTCCATTCACAGCTACAAGACGCGATACCTTCCCTTTCAGAGAAAGAGGCAGAAGAAGAACTCTCGTTGGAATCTTTGGTTTCAGTTTTACAGCTATTACAGTTGTCCTTTAGTAAAGAGGCGATTCAATCAAAGAATCTACACAGGCTGGAGGAACTCGTCAAGCTGTCGAAAGTAATTGAATGGTTTGCCACTCGTAAAGAACTTCCCATTACGGAAGCTCAAAAAGTGTTTGAAGTGAAGGATCTCCTGAAACAGCTCCACCACAAAGCGGATACTGTCATGGCTGGTATGACGAATCAGCCGAAGAGCTGGAATGAAATCATGAAGGCTGCTTATAACCGTCACATCCCGCCTGAGACGGCAACGGAAGGAATTAAAACGGAACAGAACAAGAACCTCCAGACTGGCCCTGGAAATCATCTTCATATAGTACTTCCCAAAGCGGAACAATTTTCAATGACTTTGTCACAGGCAAAGGGCCAGATGCATTATGAAAAATTTGTGAAAGATCTCCAATCCATTTTAAGTAAATCTCACATGCAAACCCAGCCTAACATGAGTAAGCTGTTGATTAAATTGTATCCGGAACAGTTGGGATCATTACGTATCGAGCTACTCCAGCACAATGGGATGATGACAGCGAAAATCCTGGCTACCACTGCAACTGCTAAGGAATTGCTTGATTCGCAGATTCAAGGATTGAAGCATGCATTTGCTTCCCAGAATTTACAGGTCGAAAAGATTGAAATCTCACAGGCACTGACAGAATCGGAAAGGCAATCGAAAGGTCAATCCCAACAGCAGTCCAATGGCCAGACAAAGAAAGACCATCAGGATAACTCGAAAAATAATGAGGAACAGGATCCAGTATCCTTTAAAGAATATCTCGTGAATAGCGAAGTATAGGTGATGATATGACAAAGATAGATCCAAGTTTACTTTATTCAACCATGCAGTCGAAGAAGCGTGAAGGTGGAAATGATATTTTAGGAAAAGATGATTTCCTCAAAATCCTGATGACCCAGCTTCAGAATCAGGATCCGATGAATCCCATGCAGGACAAGGACTTTATTGCTCAAATGGCTACATTTTCATCATTGGAACAAATGACAAATCTCACAAAGACAATGGAGAAATTTGTGGAGAACCAAAATCAATCTCAATTGATTGCGTACAATCAATTTGTCGGAAAACAGGTAACCTGGCATAAAATCTCGGAATCGGATTCAAATGAAGCACCTGAAATTTCTGAAGGTCAAGGACTAGTCAAAGGGGTCCGCTTTAAAGCAGATAGCGTTGAATTCATCATGGAGGACGGCACCATTCTTAATCCGGGAAATATCTCACAAGTGAATAACGGGACTTCTTCAGACGTTTCACTGGTCAATGCTTCAATGTTGATAGGGAAAAAAGTGACGTGGGAAGGTGAAGAAGGGGAAGTCAGTGGTATCGTGCAGTCTGTGTCTTCAAAAGATTCCCGAATTTGGATCCATACTGATTCAGGTGGTAAGGTCCTAAGCGATCACCTGTTAAAAATTGAGTCTCAATAAGGAGTGGTTGTATGGATAAAGCTTTCTTGCATCGCATTCCACCGCAGCCTTTATCGACTGCCTTAAAGCCGAAAGCAGTTGATTCCAGTACTAATAGAAGCCCTTCATTTGTAACTGAGTTAAATAAAGCGATGACCCGTTCAACTGAAATGCAGATTAGTAAACATGCCAAGGCAAGGATGGAACAAAGAGGAATATCAATTTCCCCGCAGAAATGGGAAGAAATAGGGGAAAAGGTCAGAGAAGCAAAATCCAAGGGTGTTCAGGAATCACTCGTTTTACTGAAAGATGCTGCATTAATCGTCAGTGCAAGAAATCAGACGGTCATAACGGCACTGGACAGGCAGGAAGCTAATTCGCAAATTTTCACAAATATTAATGGAACGATCTTAATAGATTCATAGGCTGGACCTTTAAGGAAGCCTAAACGCTGTGGAATGATAGAAGCAGCTAATCACGAAAGGGGAAAAAATTCATGCTACGTTCAATGTATTCAGGTATCAGCGGGATGAAGAACTTTCAAACAAAACTAGACGTCATTGGGAATAATATTGCGAATGTTAATACTTATGGGTATAAGAAAGGACGTGTAACGTTTCAGGATCTTATGAACCAGACAGTGTCGGGAGCAAGCCGGGCAACTGAAAACCGCGGCGGTCAAAATGCAATGCAAGTAGGATTAGGTTCTACTCTGTCATCCATTGACAGTATCCAGACTCAAGGAAGTCTACAAACGACAGGAAGATCACTGGATGTTGCAGTTTCAGGCGACGGATTCTTCATGGTCAGACAAGGTAACAATGAACTTTATACAAGAGCCGGAAACTTCTATTTAGATTCAAATGGTAGTCTTGTGACGGGAGGGGGAGCTCTTGTACAAGGTTATCCGGTTGATGCAGATGGAGTGGTCAATCGATCAGGGGTAACAGATATCAAGATCGATACGGATACTACAATGGCGCCGCAAGCGACCACCAAGGCAGCTTACAATGGGAATTTAAAAGCGACTGCTGAAGAAGGTGCCGAAGTAGAAATTGAAACAAAAGTAAAAGATTCCCAAGGGAACGATATCAGCTTGAACATCACCCTGACCAAAGGTGCAGGTAACAACGCATGGACAGCGGATATAACCAGCTTGACAACTGGAATAACTGTCGCCGGCGGCGGAAGTTTATCATTTAATTTTGATCAGGATGGTAAATTGACCACTGCTATGCCGCATGAATTGAATTTGTCCAATACGAATGGGGCAAATGATTTGGAAATTGACATGGATTTCTCAAAGATCACCCAGTTCGACAGCTCTTCATCCGCAAATACAGATACTGTGAACGGTAACTCAGAAGGTTACCTCGAAAGCTTCAATATCGGATCTTCCGGTGAAGTGAACGGTGTATTTTCAAATGGTGAAGTACGAGTGTTGAGCCAGCTCGCATTAGCGACATTTTCAAATCCGGGAGGACTTACAAAGGCAGGGAATAATCTATTCCAGGCATCCAACAACTCGGGACTCCCTAACATGGGATTAGCTGGAGAAGGAAGAGGCTCCCTTCAATCCGGTTCACTTGAAATGTCCAATGTGGATCTATCTGAAGAATTCACTGAAATGATCACGGCACAACGCGGATTCCAGGCAAACACGAGAATCATCACTACCTCGGATGAAATCTTGCAGGAACTGGTTAATCTGAAACGATAATTCGTTACTAAGGGAGGTAAGGAGCTGACTCAAACATGAAGCTTTTTTCTGCTTAGGTTTTGGGTCAGTTCTACATAATATGATTACGTTAACTAGATTGAACGGTAAATCCTTTACCCTCAATGCTTTTTACATAGAGACCGTTGAAGCATTCCCGGATACGACAATACAACTAACCAATGGGCGAAGATATGTAGTGAAAGAATCGGTTGACGAGGTGAATGTTCAGTCTCTTGATTTTTTTCGTAAAGTTAACCTTCTCGATCCAGGGTTCAAAGGAGGCAGTGCAGATTGAAAAACAAATTCTTAACCATCATGATGATCTTACTGGTAACCATCACTCTGGTAGGAGTGATCGCATTGGTTGTCATATTAAAATTCTCGGATGAAGAAGAAACAAAGGAGCCTTCCATTGAAGAGGTCATTGAAGCCTCTGTCGATATACCCGAAATCACAACCAATCTCTTAAGCAATGATTTTATACGTATTTCATTCAAGATTCAAACGGACAGCGAAAAAGCAAAAGAAGAGTTAGAGAAAAGAGATTTCCAAGTGAATAACATCATCATAGAAGAACTTTCTGAGATGAAAGCAGAAGACCTGCAGGGAAAAAAGGGAAAAGAATTGATTGAAGGCAAGGTCAAGGAAAAGGTGAATACCCTGATGCAAGAAGGCATGGTAGAAAAAGTGTACATCACCTCTATGATGATTCAGTGATGATCATAAAATGCAAGGGCCGGGGGTGAAGAAATGGCAGATGTTTTATCGCAAAGTGAAATCGATGCCCTGTTATCTGCATTGAACACAGGTGAGATGAGTGCGGATGATTTTAAAAAAGAAGAAGAAGAGAGAAAAGTAAAAGTATATGACTTCAAGCGGGCATTACGATTTTCAAAAGATCAAATCCGAAGCTTGACACGCATACATGAGAATTTTGCCAGGATCCTGACGACGTATTTTTCAGCTCAGCTTCGTACATATGTGCATATAAATGTTGCCTCCGCTGATCAGATACCTTATGAAGAGTTTATCCGTTCAGTACCAAAGATGACGATTCTAAATGTGTACGAACTCCCTCCATTGGACGGCAGAATCCTTATGGAAATCAATCCGAATATCGCTTATTCGATGATGGACCGTGTGATGGGGGGAAAAGGAGTCAGTGTAAATAAAGTGGAGAATCTGACTGAGATTGAAACCACCATCATGTCGCAGTTGTTCGAGCGTGCTTTTGAAAACTTGAGTGAAGCATGGAGCACTGTGGTAGATGTTGATCCGGTACTTGCGGAATTTGAAGTCAATCCGCAATTCCTTCAGATGGTTTCTCCAAATGAAACAGTCGTTGTCATTTCGTTAAATACGACAATCGGGGAAACAAGTGGAATGATCAATATTTGCATTCCGCATGTTGTGTTGGAACCGATACTCCCTAAGCTGTCAGGAAGTTATTGGATGGAATCAAAGAAAAAAGACATCAAGCCCGAAGAAGCGGCAAACCTGGAGAAAAGAATAAAGAAGGCTTATGTACCTGTGGTCGCAGAGCTTGGAGGCTCTGAAATATCGATTGAAGATTTCCTGATGCTCGATCGAGGGGATGTCATCCAATTGAATACAAGAATCGATGACCCGCTAACCATTAAAGTCGGTGAGATTCCAAAATTCACTGCCCAGCCAGGTAAATCCAACAACAGACTGGCCATTCAAATTTTAGAATCATTGAAAGGGGGAGACGACGATGATGAGTGATGATATGTTATCACAGGATGAAATCGATGCGCTTCTTAGAGGCTCTGCAGAACCTGAAGAACAGGATTCCAGCGAGATGAACATAGAAGAATATATCAGTTCCATGGAACAAGATGCTTTAGGTGAGATTGGGAATATCTCTTTTGGAAGTTCCGCAACAGCTTTATCAACCTTACTTAATCAAAAAGTTGAAATTACAACCCCTAAAGTTTCCATTGTGAATAAAAATTCCTTAGAGGAAGAATTTCCTCATCCATACGTTGCGATAGAAGTTCAATATACTGAAGGTTTTTCAGGTGCAAACCTGTTAGTGATCAAACAATCGGATGCTTCCATCATAGCTGATCTAATGCTGGGAGGAGATGGGTTGAACCCTTCGGGGGAACTCGGGGAAATCCAGCTTAGCGCAGTTCAGGAAGCAATGAATCAAATGATGGGTTCGGCAGCGACCTCAATGTCGACCGTGTTCAGTAAAAAGGTCGATATTTCGCCTCCGTCGGTGGATTTGATGTATATCCCCCAAGGGGAAGGACAGGATAACCTGCCGGATCAGGACTTGCTTGTCAAAGTGTCATTTTCACTTAAGATCGGTAATCTTATTGATTCAAATATCATGCAGCTCCTTCCATTAAGTTTTGCCAAAAGTCTTGTTGATGAGCTGATGAATGGTGGTGCTGAAGAAATAGCAGAAGATACACATCTGCCTTCAGAAGCGCCAGGGATACAGCTTGAATCAAATGCCCAGCCTCCCGAAGGCCGCACGGTTCAAAACGACTTGGCCCCGGAATATGCGAATGTGGGTGCTGCTTCAGCACACGCAGGACAGCATCAGGCTCAGCATTACGGAGGGCAAAGCTATTCCGGACAGCAGCCAGTGAATGTGCAGCCGGCTACATTTTCAAACTTTGAACCAGCCGGATTGGGACAGCAGGAGTCAAAGAATCTGAATATGCTTCTTGATATACCTTTACAGGTGACGGTTGAGCTTGGAAGAACAAACCGTTCAGTGAAGGACATACTGGAAATGTCTTCAGGGTCGATCATTGAGCTGGATAAGTTAGCTGGGGAACCTGTCGATATATTAGTGAACAGCAGGCTGATTGCCAAAGGAGAAGTCGTTGTAATTGATGAAAATTTCGGTGTCCGGATCACGGATATCGTCAGTCCGAGCGATCGGTTGAACAAACTTAAATAAGGGTTTTTTTCTAAAAGAATGTCGCACGTTGTCCTGAAGGCCTGAGTGGAGTGAGTACACGACTCTATAAAACCGAGACTTGATTGGATTTATAAGGAAAATATCATGTGTGACAGAGAATGCGAAATACCTGGATAAATTATGTGAAAAATGGAGGATGACGGCGATGGCGAATAAAATTTTGATAGTGGATGACGCTGCATTTATGCGAATGATGATTAAGGATATTTTGACAAAAAACGGATTTGAAGTAGTGGGTGAGGCTGCAGATGGAGCCCAGGCAGTTGAAAAGTACAAAGAAGTGCAGCCTGACTTGGTGACAATGGATATCACAATGCCTGAAAAAGATGGTATCGCAGCACTGAAGGATATTAAAGCGATGGATCCCGGTGCGAAAATCATCATGTGTTCGGCAATGGGACAGCAGGCTATGGTAATCGATGCAATTCAAGCAGGGGCTAAGGACTTCATCGTCAAGCCATTCCAGGCGGACCGGGTAATTGAAGCGATCCAAAAGGCTTTAAGTTAACAGTTATGTAAGAAGGTGTATTGATTGAAGAAGCTTCAACTAATAGTGAGTGTAGTATGTATCTTTATCTTGGCAAGTGCTGGAGGCACAACGGCACTTGCCAGCATGAAATCTGTTGATGATTGGTATGAAGAACCTAAAGGGGAGAATGATGCAAACAAAGACGCTCCGGCTTCCACCAACGAAGCCCCTGCAGAGATGCAAACCCCGACGGTCACTTTTTTTGATTATGTGAAAATGATTTTTGCGTTGATTTTTGTTGTTGCACTTATATACTTCCTCCTGAAATTCATCAATCAAAAAGGAAGATCATTTCAGCAGACAAAGATGATTAACCATTTAGGCGGTGCACCTCTTGGAGGGAACCGCTCCGTGCAAATTGTGAAAGTGGGAAATCAGGTACTGGTACTAGGAGTTGGTGAAGACATCCAGCTTTTGAAAGAGGTTCAGGACGAAAAAGAAAAAGAAGAGATTCTGGCTTTTTATAATAGTGGGTCTGAACAATTGAAAGACCCGAAAACATTAGTTACAAATCTGCTGATGAAAGTAAAAGGCGGTGAATCCGATACTTCACCAAGCTCTTTCCAATCCCATCTCAAAACACAGCTGGAGGAAATGAGCAAAGGAAGAAAAAGGATGCTTAAGGATTTAAAGAATAAGGAGAACCATTCAGATGAATGAATTCATGGAATTTTTTAATAGCAGCTCAGCAGATTCTGTCTCAACAAGTGTAAAGCTTCTACTATTATTCACGGTTCTTTCCCTGGCTCCCAGTATACTCATCCTTATGACGTCTTTTACACGGATCATGATTGTCCTTTCCTTTGTAAGGACTTCACTGGCAACACAGCAAATGCCGCCTAACCAGGTCTTGATCGGTCTTTCCCTATTCCTGACCTTTTTTATTATGGCACCGACGTTCCAGGAGGTTAACGATCAGGCTTTGACTCCGCTCTTTAATGAAGAAATCAACCTTGAAGAAGCGTATGAGAACGCAGCTGTCCCTTTTAAAGAATTTATGAGTAAACATACCAGGCAGAAGGATCTGGAGCTTTTCTTAAACTACTCAGGTGCTGAGAGACCGGAATCAATTGCTGATATCCCGATGACATCACTCGTTCCGGCATTTGCCTTGAGTGAAATCAAAACAGCTTTTCAGATCGGTTTCATGGTTTTCATTCCGTTTCTTGTCATTGATATGGTAGTGGCCAGTGTTCTAATGTCTATGGGAATGATGATGCTTCCGCCGGTTATGATCTCATTACCATTTAAGATATTGCTCTTTGTACTAGTGGATGGCTGGTACTTGGTCGTTAAATCTCTATTAGAAAGTTTTTAAGTAGGTGAGTTTTATGAATGCCGAATCTGTTATAGCATTAGCCGAGCGGGGGATTTATGTAACCTTGATCGTTTCAGGGCCATTATTGGTGCTTGCACTTGTTGTAGGTTTGATCGTAAGCATATTCCAGGCGACAACCCAGATCCAGGAACAAACGCTTGCGTTCATTCCTAAGATTGTAGCTGTATTGATCGGGATTGTGTTTTTCGGGCCGTGGATGCTGACTAAAATCGTCACTTATTCATCACAGATCTTTTCCGACTTGACAAGGTTTGTAGGTTAATAGAATGGCAGAGCTTGTACCTGTATTATCGGTATTCTTACTGGTTTTTGTTAGGGTTTCAGCATTTTTTGTCACCATGCCTTTGTTTTCATATCGTAATATACCAGCTCAGCATCGGCTTGCCTTCTCGCTGGTTCTTTCCTGGGTGATGTATTATACGGTTGAATCGAAGGCTTTTGAAATCAACGGGCAATACTTTCTGCTTGTGATGAAAGAAGCGATGATCGGACTTCTGATCGGGTTTGTTGCATATATGATTATTTCCGCGATTCAAATTGCCGGAGGGTTTATCGACTTTCAAATGGGCTTTGCCATCGCGAATGTCATAGATCCCCAGACTGGTGCTCAAAGCCCTTTGATGGGTCAGTATTTATATACGTTTGCCCTTTTATTATTGCTGGCATTGAATGGCCACCATTTAATTCTTGACGGTATTTTTTACAGTTACCAGCTCATCCCGATTGACAGCCCGTGGATCCCGTTGGGTGATGAAATGTTGATTGACTATATTGTCAAAACATTCAATTCCATGTTCATTATCGCTTTTCAGATGTCCATCCCGGTTGTAGCCACTCTCTTCCTGGTGGATGTCGCATTGGGGATTGTTGCAAGGACCGTGCCGCAGCTGAATGTATTCGTAGTGGGATTCCCGATAAAAATAGCGGTCTCATTCATTGTTCTTTTTATCGTAATGGGGGTAATGTTCGCGGTCATGCAGCAGTTATTTGAAATGATGTTCGTGACCATGAGGGATTTAATGAAGTTAATTGGAGGATCGTAAGGTGCAGTGGATATCATTAGATTTACAGTTTTTCAGCGGCGAAAAAACAGAAAAGGCCACACCCAAAAAAAGGGACGATGCCAGGAAGAAAGGGCAGACTGCTAAAAGTCAGGATGTAAACACAGCGATCATCCTGCTGGCCGTTTTCTTATTCTTAACCTTCGGTGCCTCTTATATCGGGAATATTGTATTTGATCTGTTTCGTCATTCTTTTCAGGAATATATGCTGATGGAGGTCACTGAAAATACTGTACAGGTCATTACATTGGATCTTATGAAAGAACTGGCGCTGCTGCTCGGACCGATCATGCTGGTTGCACTGGCGGCTGGTGTTGTTTCCAACTACATTCAGGTGGGTGTCATGTTCACCACCAAACCTTTGGAACCAAAATTGGAAAAAATCGACCCGATAAAGGGATTTAAGCGGATTTTTTCTCTGAGGGCGATTGTCGAGTTGTTAAAATCCATTTTGAAAATCTCCTTTATTGGTGCCATCACATTTGTCATCCTATGGACGAATATAGAAGAAGTGCTGAGTCTATCTTTCAAGTCGGTGGGAGATTCGCTGGCCGTGATGGCAAAGTTAGCCGTTCAGATGGGCATAGCCGCTTCACTGGCGCTGTTATTCCTATCGGTATTCGATTACCTTTATCAAAAATATGATTTTGAAAAGAATATCCGGATGTCAAAACAGGATTTGAAGGATGAGCATAAGAATATCGAAGGTGACCCGTTGATCAAATCAAAAATCAAACAAAGGCAGCGGGAAATGGCGATGCGCCGCATGATGCAGGAAGTCCCGCAGGCCGATGTGGTGATTACGAACCCTACTCACTTTGCCATTGCGCTGAAATATGATGAAAATAAACGAGACGCTCCTTATGTCGTTGCCAAAGGAGTTGACTATCTGGCACAAAAGATTAAATACATCGCGAAAGAAAATGATGTGGTGATGGTGGAGAACCGTCCATTAGCGCGATCCCTGTACGATTCAGCCGAAATCGGGGATACGGTCCCTGAAGAATTCTTCAAAGCGGTAGCTGAAATTTTGGCCTATGTGTATCGGATCAAAAACAAACTGTAAGAATGTTAGGAGAGTAATAGTATGTCAGCAAGAGATTTATCCGTATTAGCCAGTGTCATATTGATTGTAGCCATGCTGATCATCCCATTTCCGTCATGGATGTTGAGCGTGCTGATCATCATTAATATTTCACTAGCTCTTTTAGTGCTCCTAACGTCCATGAATATGAATGAACCCCTTCAATTTTCAATATTTCCGTCTTTATTACTGCTGCTTACGCTTTTCCGCTTAGGTCTAAATGTTTCCACAACAAGATCGATTCTCAGTAAAGGAGAAGCAGGGGGTGTTGTGGAAACATTTGGAACATTTGTTGTGGGTGGAAATGTTTTAGTGGGACTGGTTGTCTTCGTAATCCTGATTGTCATTCAGTTCATAGTTATTACGAAAGGATCTGAACGTGTATCAGAAGTAGCGGCAAGGTTTACTCTTGATGCAATGCCCGGGAAGCAAATGAGTATCGATGCAGACTTGAATGCTGGAATGATATCGGAACACGATGCCAGGCACCGAAGAGATAAAATCAGCAGGGAAGCAGACTTTTATGGTGCCATGGATGGTGCTTCCAAATTCGTAAAAGGTGACGCGATCGCAGGTATAGTCATCGTCATGATCAACTTGATCTTCGGCATTATCATCGGTATGACCCAGCAGGGACTTCCGATCGGGGAGGCAGCGACACGCTATTCCCTTCTCACAGTGGGAGACGGGATCGTCAGTCAAATACCTGCCTTATTGATTTCCACCGCCACGGGAATCGTGGTAACAAGGGCCGCTTCGGAGGGAAACCTTGGACAGGATATCATGAAGCAGCTATTAGCTTATCCATTTATGCTCTATGTTGCCGCATTTACGATTTTCATGCTTGGAGTGGCAACACCTATAGACGACATTTTAACCATACCTATTGCTGCAGCAATGGCGTTTGGAGGATACATGCTTTCACGCACCCCTGCTGAAAGTGAAACAGAAATAGCTGCGATGGAAGAAGAAGTGGAAACAGATGAGATGAAGAGTCCGGAAAGTGTTGTAAATCTTCTTAACGTCGACCCGATTGAGTTTGAGTTCGGCTACGGATTAATCCCCTTGGCTGATACGAATCAGGGGGGAGATCTGCTTGATCGAATCGTCATGATCAGAAGGCAGTTGGCTATCGAGTTGGGACTGGTGATTCCAGTGGTCAGAATTAGGGATAATATACAGCTTCAGCCCAATGAGTACCGCTTGAAGATCAAGGGGAATGAAATGGCGCGCGGAGAATTGCTGCTCGATCATTATTTGGCCATGAGTCCAGGAGTTGAAGATGATTCAATTGAAGGTATAGATACGATCGAACCATCATTCGGACTGCCGGCAAAATGGATTTCTGAGGAAATGAAAGAACAGGCGGAAATATTCGGTTATACAGTCGTAGATCCGCCATCTGTTGTTTCCACTCATATCACTGAAGTGATCAAGACGAACGCCCATGAGCTTCTCGGAAGGCAAGAGACAAAACAACTAATCGATCATCTCCAGGAGTCTTATCCCATTTTGGTCGAAGAGGTTACCCCCAATCCGTTGTCTGTTGGGGAAGTTCAGAAAGTGCTGGCAAAGCTGTTGAAAGAGAATGTGTCAATTCGTAATCTACCAATCATTTTTGAAACACTGGCCGACTTTTCGAAAATGAGTTCTGATACAGATTTGCTGGCAGAGTACGCAAGACAGGCACTTGCACGTCAAATCACAACTCAATATGTCCAGGAAAACGGGTCTCTTAAAGTGGTTACCATGGCCGGTAAGGCAGAAAAGATGATCGCAGACTCCATCCAGCAAACAGAACATGGAAATTATTTATCAATGGACCCAAATGATTCACAGCGGATACTCGAATCAATCGCGTCCCAGATAGAACAATTATCCTTGATGGAAGAATCACCGATCATCTTATGTTCACCTGCAGTCAGGATGTACGTGAGACAATTAACTGAAAGATACTTCCCGCAAGTGCCGATCCTGTCATACAACGAATTAGAAGCAAATGTAGAAGTACAAAGTGTTGGGGTGGTGAATGTAGATTGAAAGTAATTAAATATGTTGCACCTACTATGAATGAAGCCATGAAAAAAGTCAGGAACGACCTTGGAGAAGACGCGGTTATCTTAAATTCAAAAGTTACCCATTCTGGCGGAGTTTTCGGTTTGTTCAAGAAAAAAATGGTCGAAGTCATTGCAGCAGTCGATCCTGGTATTGAAAAAGAAAAAGCAGAGATGAAACGTCTACGTTCACAGCCTGTTATACCGAAGACGACTCCTATAAAAGAAGATAAGCCCAGAATAAAACAGCCGGTCAATGAAGACTCTGTCCATAAAGAGTTAAAAGAACTAAAAAAGATGATATCTTCATTTAAATCAAGCAATGAATTCGAAAGATATGATTCTTCCATACGTGAAATATTGATCCACCTGCAATGTCAAGGGATTAATGAGTCTTTGATACTACAAGCGGGTGATTACCTGGAAGACGGATTGAAGTCAGTTAAGGAAGGTCACCAAGAGTTGAGAGATTCATTACTTAAGGATGCTAAACATTTCTTGAAGAATACGGTAAGTGATCTCCCGATGAGCGGTATAAGTTATAAGAAAAAATATATCAATGTGATCGGACCCACAGGGGTTGGGAAAACGACCACTCTTGCGAAAATGGCTGCTGAAGCAGTGATTGAAAAGAAAATGAAAGTTGGTTTCATCACTACGGATACCTATAGGATAGCAGCCATTGAACAATTAAAAACGTACGCCGGGCTGTTGAATGTTCCGGTGGAAGTAGTATATAAGCTTGAAGATTACCAAAAAGCCATTGAAAAATTCAAGGATTTCGATCATGTATTCATTGATACGGCAGGCAGGAATTTCAGGGAGAAGAAATATGTAGAGGACCTCCAGACGGTCATTGACTTCAAATGCGATATGGAAACATTTCTTGTGCTATCACTGACAAGTAAAGAAAGTGATATGAAAGAAATCATCAGACAATTCTCTTCCATTGAAATCGACCGCTTTATCTTCACGAAGCTTGATGAAACGTCAAGCTATGGCTCGATGGTGAATATCATCACCGAATCAAAGACAGGTATTGCTTATCTAACGACAGGTCAGGATGTTCCTGAAGATATAACTGAAGTAAAGGCCGAGGATATCGGAGAGCTGCTTCTGAAAGGGTTCAGTTATGAAAGATCAAGCCTATAATTTAAGACAGAAAATGCTGTTGAATTCAACAACACCAGCCAAAACGATCGGTATTGTCAGTGGAAAAGGAGGAGTGGGGAAGTCTAACATTTCCACTAACCTTTCGATTCTATTAGGCGAGGCGGGTAAGGAAGTTCTTTTATTTGATATGGACATTGGAATGGGGAATATCCATATACTGATGGGCAGTAATCATAGATATTCAATCATGGACTATATTGAGGACAAGGAACTGGCGATAGAAGATGTGATATGTGAGAACGTTCATGGGATTTCCTATATCAGTGCAGGGAACGGACTTAAAAGTATAGTAGAGTGGAAGGAAGAGCAGAAAGAGCGCTTTTTTGAAGCTATGGGTCATCTGGTCCTGAAGTACGACTATATTATCTTTGATATGGGAGCGGGAGCCACAAAAGAAACACTCCAATTTCTATTGACGATGGAACAAATATTGGTCGTGACGACTCCCGAGCCGACTTCTATCACTGATGCATATTCCATGATGAAATATATTCATTTGAGGGATGCTGAGAAAGAATTTTTCCTTGTCTGCAATCGGGCAGAGAACAATCAGGAAGGGTTGTTGACCATTTCAAGATTACAGGAAACTGTCAGGAAGTTTTTGAGTAAAGACATTATCTCATTGGGAGTTTTGCCGGAAGACCAAGCAGTGAGAAAGGCGGTCAGCCAGCAGACCCCCCTGATTAAAAGTTTCCCGCGATCACCTATCTCTTCAAGCTTGCATTCACTTGCAAACAATTTACTTTCAGAAACTGACAAGTTGAACATTCCAAGTGAGAAACCTTCTTTCTTGAAAAATATTAAACATTTATTTTTCAGGAGGTAAGATGATGAGGAAAAAAGTACTGGTTGTAGATGATTCTGCATTTATGAGAAAGCTTATTAGTGATTTTCTATCAACTTCAGAACTAATGGAAGTTGTGGGTATTGCCCGTAATGGGGAGGATGCGATAGCGAAAATAAAAAGACTTTCACCTGATGTAATCACCCTGGACGTCGAAATGCCGATAATGAACGGTATTGAAGCATTAAAGAAGATAATGGCCGAATGCCCGGTTCCAGTCGTCATGCTTTCATCGACCACCAAAGCGGGAGCGGAGGAAACATTCAAAGCGATACAACTTGGTGCGGTAGATTTCATTGCAAAGCCATCAGGTACAATCTCACTAGATTTACATAAGATTCAGGATGAAATCGTACAAAAGGTATTAGCGGCGAGTCAAGTTTCAATCACTAAACTATTGAACAATCGGACTTCATCAGCTTCTGTTCAGAACAAGACGATCATGACTGAAAATAAAGAAACTGCCGTTACCCAGATAAGTCCTGCTACTTATACACAAGACAACAATAAACCGGGGATCATTCTCATAGGGACCTCTACAGGGGGACCAAGGGCATTGCAGCATGTGCTGACAGGCTTACCTTCCACTTTGGATGCACCTGTGCTCATCGTTCAGCATATGCCTCCAGGCTTTACTAAGTCATTGGCTGACCGCTTAGACTCGCTTTCAAGTATCAGGGTGAAAGAAGCAGAGCATGGGGAACAGCTTCATAAAGGTACTGCATATATAGCACCCGGTGGATTTCATATGAAAATAAAACAATCAGAGACAAAGCTTAAGGTCGAATTAAACAAAGAAGAATCCCCCCGTAATGGACACCGTCCGTCCGTTGATGTCCTTTTTGAATCAGCGGTAACAATAAGGGATCGTAATATAGTTACTGTCATCATGACGGGGATGGGCTCAGATGGAACACAGGGGTTAAAAAAACTTAAGGTGTCAGGGTCTGTAAAAACGATCGCAGAGTCACATGAAACGTGTATCGTATACGGGATGCCGAAATCAGTCATAGCTTCGAATCTTGCAGATGAAGTTGTAAATGTTGAGGGAATTGCTCAATCAATAATGAAGTACATGGTGTAGAGAGGTGTGGAGCACATGGAAATGAGTCAATATTTAGAAGTCTTTATAGAGGAAAGTAAAGAAAATTTGCAAACCTGCAACGAGCAATTGCTTGAACTTGAAAAAAATCCTGAGGATTTATCAATCGTAAATGAAATATTTCGTGCAGCCCATACGTTGAAAGGCATGTCTGCAACGATGGGTTACGAAGATCTGGCAAACCTTACTCACAAAATGGAGAATGTCCTTGATGGGATCAGAAATGAAAAAATAAATGTTACTCCTGAAATTCTCGATGTTGTATTTAAATCCGTGGATGATCTCGAAGAAATGGTCCTTTCCATCTCAGGTGGAGGGGACGGAAAGAGAGATGTAACAGAAGTAGTAGCGATGCTGCAGGCAATCGAAAATGGGGAAGATTTATCTTCACAGGCGATTGCCCATAAAGAGACAGCATCTGCATTGGTTGAAGAGAAGGCTGCAATTGAGTATGAAGCTTACGAACAGACTGTCATTGAGCAATCTTATGAATTGGGAATGCATTGTTATGAGCTTGTCGTGTCTTTAAGAGAAGATTGCCTTTTGAAAGCAGCAAGAGTATTTATGGTTTTTGAAGTATTGGAAAAAATCGGAGAAGTAATTAAATCAGAGCCTACAGTAGATAAGCTTGAAGAAGAACAGTTCGATCAATCTTTTACAGTGACAATCGTTACAAATGAAAACTCCCATGACCTCGAGAAGAAAATTATGAAGGTGTCGGAGGTTGAAAAAGTAGACGTAACAGAAGTAACACCTGAAAATCTGCAAAGCCGCAATAGGGTGCATACAACAGAAGAGGAAAAGAAGGAGATCCATACAGAGAACGCCACTGTAAAACCAGCAAAGCCTGTGAAAGATTCAAATGCTCCCAAAGAATCCTCAAAGTCAACGACATCCAATAAAACGATTCGTGTGAACATCGAGCGTTTGGATATATTGATGAATCTATTCGAAGAGCTGGTTATCGACCGAGGCAGGCTGGAACAGATATCAAAAGACCTTGATAATCCTGAATTAAATGAAACGGTTGAAAGAATGACGCGCATATCGGGTGACCTGCAAAATATCATCCTGAATATGCGGATGGTTCCGGTAGAAACAGTATTTAATCGCTTTCCACGTATGGTGCGTCAGCTTGCAAGAGATTTGAATAAAAAGATTAACATTGAAATCATCGGGGCTGAGACAGAATTGGATCGTACGGTCATCGATGAAATTGGCGACCCGTTGGTCCACTTGATCCGCAATGCAATCGACCACGGGATAGAAAAGCCGGAAATCCGCATGAAAAATGGCAAACCTGAAGAAGGAACAGTCAAGCTGAAAGCTTATCATAGCGGAAATCATGTATTCATTGAACTTGAAGATGACGGTGCTGGCATCAATACACAACGGGTTCTGGAAAAAGCGGTCCAAAAAGGAATTGTCAGTGAAGAAACTGCACAAACACTGACAGATCGTCAAATCTATGAGCTGATTTTAGCCTCCGGTTTTTCTACGGCAGAACAAATTTCTGATATTTCCGGCAGGGGAGTTGGACTTGATGTAGTGAAAGCAACGATCGAGTCGCTTGGAGGATCGATCACAATCGATTCGACGGAAGGGAATGGTTCATTATTCTCCATTCAGCTGCCGTTAACACTTTCTATCATTTCGGTGATGCTTGTAGAAATCGAGAAAGAAAAATACGCAATACCGTTATCGTCAATTATTGAAACAGCCATTGTGAAAAAAGATGAGATTATGAATGCGCATAACCAAAGAGTAATCGATTTCAGAGGGAAAGTAGTGCCTCTGGTATTTCTTGAGGATGTTTTTGATGTACCAAAAGAAAAAACGGATGAGGAATTCTATTCCACTGTCATTGTACGAAAAGGGGAAAAGATGGCCGGGCTGGTTGTAGATTCATTTATCGGACAGCAGGAAATCGTCTTAAAATCATTAGGCAATTATTTAACCGATGTATTTGCCATTTCCGGTGCCACCATTCTTGGAGATGGACAGGTAGCATTGATTGTTGATTGCAATGCATTAATTAAATAGGAGGTAGATGGAATGAGTGAGATGACTGTTTTAACGGAAGACATGAAACTTATCGTGTTTCAATTGATGGATAAAGAATATGCCATTCCTGTCAATCAAGTGCGGTCGATCGAGAAACTGCAGTATATTACCAGAGTCCCTAAAACCCCGGCATATGTGAGAGGTGTCATTAATTTGCGGGGAGTTGTGACTCCCATCATCGACTTAAGGTCCAAGTTCGGATTAACGCCCGCTGATACTTCCGAAAGTACAAGGGTCATCATTGCAGGTCACCAAGATAAAGAAGTCGGTCTGATTGTGGATGCAGCTAATGATGTTCTGGATGTCTCCAAAGATGCCATCGAACCTCCTCCTGAAGTAGTCGGTGCGGTGGAGGATGAGTATATAGGCGGTGTAGTAAAGAAAGACAGAAGGTTGCTGATCTTACTCCATTTGGACAAGATCCTTCAGACATTATAGGAGAAAAACATATGGGATATGAACAAAAAGTCAACTCTATGCATCTCGATATTTTAAAAGAGATTGGTAATATCGGTGCTGGCCATGCAGCCACCGCCCTTTCTATACTATTGGATAGACAAATAGATATGAAAGTACCCCGCGTGAAAATTGTTTCTTTTGATCAAATAATGGAAATGGCAGGGGGGGCTGATAATGTGGTGGTCAGTGTTTTTCTGCGGATTGAAGGAGATGCTCCCGGAAGCATGTTTTTCATCCTTTCTCTTGAACAGGCAACAGCATTTATTAAATTTATGACCCATGACGAAAACTTCTCTTTTCATGCGTCGCCTCCATCCGAATTGGGTCTTTCAGCAATGCAGGAATTAGGAAATATTCTCTCTGGATCTTATTTATCGTCATTATCGGATTTTACACAACTCAACTTGTATCCGTCTGTTCCTTCACTGTCAATTGATATGGCAGGGGCAATCATCGGTTTCGGGTTAATTGAGATCTCACAGGTGAGTGATTATGCGATTGTAATCGATACTGCTATTAAAGACTTGGCAGAAGATTCAGGCAGTGTGAATGGACACTTCTTCCTGCTGCCTGATCCCGATTCCCTGGACATCATCTTTCAATCCCTCGGTGTTCAGGGATGATTGAATTTCAGTCTGTCGTTAAAGTCGGTATCGCGGATATGAATACAGTGAGGGAAAGTGGTTCAATCCGCACCTCGGGACTAGGCTCTTGTGTGGGTGTCGTTTTATTTGACGATTACATGAAAATAGCCGGAATGGTACATGTCATGCTTCCAAGTTCTGCGATTGCTAAAGAAAAACCGCTGAATGCAGCTAAATATGCAGATTCAGGAGTGGAAGAGCTGATACGCAGGTTGAGGGATATGGGGGCGGCTCTGCCTAGGCTGAAATGTAAAATGGCAGGTGGGGCGCAAATGTTTCAGATTTCATCAAAGAGTGAAATCATGAGAATAGGTCCCCGAAATGTAGAAGCAGTGAGAGAAGTACTGCTGAAAAATAATATTCCGATCATTGGAGAAGATGTAGGAGGCAACAAAGGGAGAACAATTGAATTTTTTGTTCCTGATAGTACTCTTCAGGTCCGTACCGTGAATGAAGGAACTAAAAAGTTATAATATCACCCCAAAAAAATTTCAGGAGGAGGAGTCTTATGTCTCAGCAACCCGCTCGAACCGAAGAACAATACTATTGGGATAGATGGATATCGAACCGGGATACACAAGCTGGTGATCTGTTGGTGAAGAAATATATGCCTTTAGTATCCTATCATGTTGCCCGAATTTCAGTCGGACTGCCGAAAAACGTCTCGAGAGAAGATATTAAAAGTCTTGGGTTGATGGGATTACTCGACGCCCTTCAAAAGTTTGATCCTTCCAGAGATTTGAAGTTTGATACGTATGCTTCTTTTCGGGTAAGAGGGGCCATTCTTGACGGACTCAGGAAAGAAGATTGGCTCCCCAGATCCACCAGGGATAAAGCTAAGAGAATTGAAGCGAAGATGGTCGAACTTGAACAAAGGTTTCTTCGGCATGTCACTGCAGAAGAAGTTGCCACGGAATTGGAGATGTCTCCGGAGGATGTATATAAGACAACGAATGAACACTTCTTTGCAAATGTACTATCCATGGATGACCAGCTTACGGATGAAGATCATGATACTGGGACGTATTCCTTGAAGGATGATAAGACAATTTCACCGGAAGAGGAAGTTTTAAAGGGTGAGAGGCTGATAGAGTTGGAACAGACCATCGGGAAGCTTTCAGAAAAGGAACAACTTGTGTTAAGTTTATTCTATAAAGAAGAATTAACCCTTACAGAAATAGGGGAAATCATGAAACTTTCCACCTCCAGAATTTCACAAATACATTCTAAGGCCATTTTTAAATTGCGTCACTTGCTTAGCTCGTAACCTTTTCTGGAATGAGGGACGATATATGAGTTTAAAAGCCATTGAAATGCAAATCGCGCTTCCGAGGACATTTGATGCGTCTAAAAAAGCGGAACAGCATAATGTCCACAATCTTGTGTCCCAGAGTGCTGCAGGGCTTGAAATGGAAAAGGAATTGAAAAAGAAAAGACAAACCGCAACAGGAATCGATCAAAAAGGGAAAGCCGGACTTCATAGGGACAAAGATAAGGGTGACGAACCATATCAAGACAACCGGCAGCGGGATTCAATTTCAGATGAAAAAAAGTCAGATCCCCACCCTTACAAAGGAAGAAAGATTGATTACTCTGGTTAGCTGTATAAAAACAGTAAGGCTGTTCCTGTAAGAATATTGTAGAGGGCAGTCTTTTTAATTGGTCTGTAAAATTTGCTAGTGCGTGTAACAGACATTTCTCATTCAAAAACAAAGCCATATTCCAATGAACGGGTGATTTCATGACCACTTTTTTATTTTTTATATCGTTTCTGCTCAACATTGTCTGCCTCCTTGCCGTCATCATCCTTTACACAAGGCAGAACAGATTCATCGATCTTGAAAAACGGCAGGGGAAGATGATCCAGGAGATGGAAGAGACGATCTCTACGTACCTTATTGAAATGAAAGAAGAAAATGAAGCATTTATTAAAAGCATGCATAGTAGTAAAAAAGGATTTTCTGTCCAAGAAAATATTTCAGAGCCCCAGACAAAGTATGAATCCTCTGAAACACCACATCCGGCCTCAATGGCCAATAATCGTCTGAATGCTTCTAAAGCGTATAAGAGACCGGCATTCGAAAAGGAAAACGACGATCGAGGATGGACGCCGCTTGTTCCCGATGATCATGGTGTGCATGAGGAGAAGTCGTTGATCGCTCAAGTTCTCACCCTTCAGAAAAATGGACTTTCTATTGAAGAAATTGCAAAAAGACTTGGAAAAGGGAAAACAGAAATTGAACTTCTATTAAAATTTAATCAAAAAACATAAGAAGTTCTTGCTTGGGTAAAAGAGGTATGCTATAGTATTCATGGTGTGATTACACACGTTTCTCGATTGAGTGGATGGTGCTATTCAAAACGATAGTTTCCGCTCCAAGATGACAGAAACGGAGGAGAAAATTTAAAACCATTAGGAGGAAACACACATGTCAGTAATTTCTATGAAACAATTACTAGAAGCTGGTGTACATTTCGGACACCAAACTCGCCGTTGGAACCCAAAAATGAAGAGATACATCTTCACTGAGCGTAACGGCATCTACATCATCGACCTTCAAAAGACTGTTAAGAAGGTAGAAGAAGCTTATAACTTCGTGAAAGAATTAGCTGGTAACGGCGGTAAAGTTCTTTTCGTAGGTACTAAGAAGCAAGCACAAGAGTCTGTTAAAGAAGAAGCAGAACGTGCTGGTATGTATTACATCAACCAACGCTGGTTGGGTGGAACACTTACTAACTTCGAAACAATCCAAAAGCGTATTTCACGTCTTAAACAAATCGAAAAGATGGAAGAAGACGGAACGTTTGAAGTACTTCCTAAGAAGGAAGTTGTTCAACTTAAGAAAGAACATGAGCGCTTAGTTAAATTCCTAGGCGGAATCAAAGATATGAACACACTGCCTGATGCATTATTCATCATTGACCCTCGTAAAGAGCGCATTGCTGTAGCAGAAGCTCGTAAATTAAATATCCCTATCGTGGGTATCGTTGATACGAACTGTGACCCGGATGAAATCGATGTTGTCATTCCTGCGAATGACGATGCGATCCGTGCAGTCAAGCTTCTTACAGGTAAAATGGCAGATGCTATTTTAGAAGCTAAGCAAGGTGAAGAAGCAGCGGTAGCAGCTGAGTAATTTAAAGAGAAGGTGATAAGAGGGACTTACCCTTATCACCTTTTTTTAAAGAGTATGACCAATCGGTGCCCTTTATCCAAGGGACATCGTTTTTATGACGGATCTCTTTGCGGGATATGGAATCAAATATGGCCCAATCGCCCATACTGACTACTGACTGTATAAGGAGATTTTAGTCTACATAGTTAATCTAAGGAGGAAACCCACTATGGCAATTACTGCACAAATGGTTAAAGAACTTCGTGAAAAAACTGGCGCTGGAATGATGGATTGTAAAAAAGCGTTAACAGAAACTGACGGAGATATGGACAAAGCAATTGATTTCCTTCGTGAAAAAGGGATTGCGAAAGCAGCTAAAAAAGCTGACCGTATCGCGGCTGAAGGAACTACATTCATCACAAGTGAAGGTAACACTGCTATCATCCTTGAAGTGAATGCAGAAACAGATTTCGTTGCGAAAAACGAAAACTTCCAAAACTTAGTTAGCGAACTTGCAGAGCATTTATTAGCTGAAAAACCAGCTTCAGTAGAAGAAGCGATGGATCAAAAGATGAAAAACGGTTCTACAGTTACTGAATTCATCAACACTGCAATTGCAAAAATTGGTGAAAAAATCACTTTGCGCCGTTTCGAAATCCGCACTAAAGGCGATAATGCAGCATTTGGTGAGTACCTGCACATGGGCGGCCGTATCGCTGTTCTTTCTGTTGTTGAAGGTACAACGGATGCAAATGTAGCGAAAGACGTTGCAATGCACGCAGCTGCTTTAAACCCTAAATATGTTTCACGTGACCAAGTATCTGCAGAAGAAGTAGAGCGTGAGCGTGAAGTCCTTAAACAACAAGCACTTAACGAAGGCAAGCCTGAAAATATCGTTGAAAAAATGGTCGAAGGCCGCCTAGGGAAGTATTTTGAAGATGTTTGTATCCTTGATCAAGCGTTCGTTAAGAATCCAGATCAAAAGGTACGTCAATATCTTGAGTCTAACAAAGCTACTTTGACTGACTTCATCCGTTACGAAGTAGGAGAAGGTCTTGAAAAGCGTCAAGATAACTTCGCTGAAGAAGTAATGAGCCAAGTTAAGAAGTAATCGTATTAAGAAAGTCATAACATTTTTAGTAGGGAACACCTAGTGTGTTCCCTATTTTTCAAGAAAAATTCTACTACATATGGAGGTTCCCATGAGCGTTCCTAAATACAAACGTGTCGTTCTTAAACTGAGTGGAGAGGCTTTGGCAGGAAATGACGGCTTCGGAATCAACCCTTCAGTTATTAAAAACGTGGCAGAAGAAGTGAAAGAAATCGCCGAGCTTGGCGTGGAAGTAGCCGTTGTTGTTGGCGGAGGTAACATCTGGCGTGGTAAAATAGGTAGTGAAATGGGAATGGATCGTGCATCAGCAGACTATATGGGGATGCTTGCGACCGTCATGAATTCCCTTGCACTACAGGACAGCCTGGAACAAATCGGGATTGAAACACGTGTTCAGACTTCGATTGATATGCGTCAAGTTGCAGAGCCTTACATCAGAAGGAGAGCGATTCGTCATTTAGAGAAAAAACGAGTTGTCATCTTTGCTGCAGGTACGGGTAATCCATACTTCTCTACAGATACTACAGCAGCTCTCCGTGCGGCTGAAATTGAGGCTGAAGTGATCCTGATGGCGAAAAACAATGTCGACGGAGTTTATTCTGCAGATCCTAAGAAAGACGAATCGGCAGTAAAGTACGAAGAATTGTCTTACCTTGATGTTCTTAAGGAAGGCCTAGCAGTTATGGATTCAACTGCCTCATCACTATGTATGGACAATGATATTCCACTTATTGTATTCTCAATAATGGAAGACGGAAATATCAAGAGAGCCATTACTGGTGAAAACATCGGTACAATAGTTAGGGGGAAAGCATAATGCCAAATACGATTATTGCAAATGCCAACGAAAGAATGACGAAAGCCATTCAAACATTTTCTCGTGAATTGGCGAGTATCCGTGCGGGTAGAGCCAATGCATCTTTACTTGATAAGATCACAGTAGATTACTACGGTGCTCCAACACCTGTTAATCAACTGGCCGGTATTTCTATACCAGAAGCAAGAATGCTGGTTATCCAGCCGTATGACAAATCCGCTTTGGGTGATATCGAAAAAGCAATTCTAAAATCAGATTTGGGAATAACGCCGACAAGTGACGGTAATATCCTTCGCATCGTAATCCCTGCATTGACAGAAGAGCGCCGTAAAGATCTGGTTAAACTGGTGAAGAAAGAAGCGGAAGATGCAAAAGTTGCGATCCGAAACATCCGTCGTGATGCAAATGACGATTTAAAGAAAAAAGAGAAAAATGGGGACATCACAGAGGATGATCTTCGCGGTTTCTCTGACGATGTTCAAAAAGCTACTGATGAGAGCATCGCAAAAATCGATAGTATCTCTAAGGAAAAAGAAAAAGAAATCTTAGAAGTTTAATTCAACTATCATAATTTAAGGGGCTGGCCTATAAGTGAACTCATATTCCTTATGGGACAGCCTCTTTTCCATACATAACCATCATTTCCTTATAACATATTGAGAAGATGTCCGATTCCATATCGGAGAAATAGAAGTCCTAAATAGGATCAGTTTAAGGTTAATGTTGTTATTAACCGGATCCAGCAGTTGACTGGAGTGCAAGACGCAGACTCCTATCAGAAAAGCGGAAGGGCTTTGAAGAGAGGCGTGTGGCATAAGTCGAATCGGCCTGGAAGGAGCTCTTTGCCTTCTTGTTCGGTTTGGCTTATGACATGTGCGTCTAAGCCCTGCAGCTGGACAATTCCTCCCCCGCCAATAAGTAGAGGAGGCTCACCGGCCGCCCGCGGAAAGCGGAGTCTTGCACGGAAATCAACTGCGGAGTTTAAGAGGGGATTTAGTTTATATTCAACCTTGTACCTCAAGTAAAGAATAAAGCACCACGTATTTTCTTGAAGATATCTTCATTGTTTTTTGATATGATAGTAAAGGTAAATATTTTTTGGATTGTTGGTGGAGGAAATTTTATGCTAAACAAGCTTAAACAATGGAAACGACAACAAAATAATGAAGATGTTGATGAGCGCTTCCAGGAATTATTAAAGCATCCCGTACCCGGGCATATTGCTATCATCATGGATGGAAATGGACGCTGGGCCCAGAAAAGAGCTCTCCCGAGAGTGGCAGGGCACCATGAAGGGATGAAGTGTGTTCGGAGAATAACTAAACTGGCTAATGAGTTGGGTATAGAAGCTTTGACTTTATATGCATTTTCGACAGAGAACTGGAAACGGCCAAAGATGGAAGTAGAATTTCTGATGAAGCTTCCTGAGGAGTTTCTTGGTACCTTCCTGCCTGAATTGATAGAAGAAAATGTACAGGTGAAGATGATGGGAACGAAAGAAGCAATCCCGCCACATACCTTAAGGGCAGTTAACAAAGCGATCGAAGCGACGAAAGAAAACGACGGACTTATCCTGAATTTCGCCTTGAATTATGGAAGCCGTGCAGAAATACTCGATTCCATCAAACATGTCTTAAAAGACGTGCAAAATGGTATACTAGATGAAAAACAATTAAATGAGGAAGTATTTTCAAATTATTTGATGACGAAAGAATTGAAAGATCCAGATCTGCTGATCCGTACCAGCGGTGAAATCCGATTGAGCAATTTTATGCTGTGGCAGTTAGCTTATACTGAATTCTGGTTTACAGAATGTTTATGGCCTGATTTCGGTAAAGAACAACTAGTTGAGGCAATCGAAGCATATCAAGGTCGTTCAAGAAGATTCGGCGGGATACAAAGTGAGGAATCATAATGAAACAAAGAATCATTACTGCAATTGTTGCAGCAGCTGTTTTTCTACCTATTATTCTTTATGGTAAATCCCCTTTTATCATATTGATGTATTTGATCGCTTCAGTGAGTCTATATGAAGCATTGAAGATGAGAGGTTACAAAATCTATTCCATACCAGGTTTAATATCCCTGGCAATACTTTGGGTGTTTTTAATACCCGATATGTACATAGGAGTCATCAGCTATATTGGCTATTCAAAGATTGAGCTGTCATTTTTTGCCGTCTTGATTTTTCTAACCTATACGGTCATCACGAAAAATCGTTTTACGTTTGACGATGTAGCTTTTTCGTTATTGAGCATACTTTATGTCGGAATCGGCTACTTTTACTTTATGGAAATTCGTTTGGAAGAGGGCGTGCAGTTTGTTTTTTATGCCCTGTTCATCATCTGGGCGACTGATTCAGGTGCATACTTCATTGGTAAAGCCATCGGCAAGAAGAAACTCTGGCCACATATCAGTCCCAATAAGACAGTTGAAGGGTTTCTAGGCGGGGTGGTATGCGCGATTATCGTGGGAGTGATCATGACATTCTTCAGCGACCTGGAAATGTCGATTCCTAAGCTTATCGTCGTAACCGCCATACTATCCATATTTGGACAAATGGGTGATTTGGTTGAGTCCGCTTTAAAGCGCCATTATAAAGTGAAGGATTCGGGTCATTTATTACCGGGCCATGGAGGAATGCTGGATCGGTTTGACAGTCTTTTATTTGTTTTACCCCTTCTTTATTTCCTTTTATAAAACGATGGAGGGGCGCCTTGGGAGGAGTGTAAGTTTTGAAGAAAATTAGTTTAATGGGGGCCACAGGTTCAATAGGGACCCAAACTCTGGACGTAATCAGAGAACACCCCGAAGAGTTTAAATTGACTGCGTTTTCGGTAGGCATGAATATAGATGGTGCAAGGAAGATGATTTCGGAATTCAATCCATCCCTTGTTTCTGTACAAAGGAAAGAAGATGCTGAGATGCTGCGAAAAGAGATACCTTCAAGTGTAAAGGTTCTTTTCGGCGAAGAAGGATTAGTACAGGTAGCATGCCATCAGGACTCGGATGTCCTTGTGAATGCAGTACTTGGAAGCGTAGGTCTTTACCCGACGCTGCAGGCGATCGAAGCTGGGAAAACAATAGCGATCGCCAACAAAGAAACACTTGTGACTGCAGGTCACATTGTAATGGAGGCAGCCAGTAAAAAGGGTGTGGCCTTATTACCTGTCGACAGTGAGCATTCTGCCATTTTTCAGGCACTGCAAGGGGAACAAGAAAAAAACATTGAAAAACTGATCATTACCGCATCCGGGGGAAGCTTCAGGGACCGCAAAAGACATGAACTGGTCGGGGTAACGGTTAAAGAAGCTCTTAATCATCCCAATTGGTCAATGGGTGCCAAAATTACAATTGATTCAGCATCCATGATGAATAAAGGGCTTGAAGTAATTGAGGCACATTGGCTATTCGATATCCCTTACGATAAAATTGATGTTTTACAGCACAGGGAGAGTATTATCCATTCGATGATTCAATTCCATGACACTTCTGTCATGGCTCAGCTTGGAACACCTGATATGCGAGTGCCCATCCAATATGCACTGACATATCCCGACCGCTTGCACCGGCCTGAAGGAAAACGATTGAATCTGGCGGAGATAGGTCAACTGCATTTTGAGAAAATGGATTTAGAGCGCTTCAAGTGCCTTGGTTTTGCTTATGAAGCTGGCCGCACAGGGGGCAGTATGACAACTGTGTTAAATGCAGCCAATGAAGCGGCGGTGGCATTATTCCTGGAAAACAAAGTCTCATTCCTGGGAATAGAAGAGTTCATAGAAAGAGCATTGAATGAACATGAAGTAATACAGAATCCTGATTTAGAGACCATTCGCGAGATCGATAGAAAGACGAGATCAACCGTTTCCAAGTGGATTTAAATAGCAGGCTTGTGCATGATTGCATGTACATCGACGTAGTATTATTTAAAGAGATATATTTTCCCGTTAAAGTTGTACTTATCAGGCCTGAGAATATCAGGTTTATAAAAAGGTGGTTTTTTATTTGCAAACAGTAATTGCCTTTATCGTTATTTTTGGTGCATTAGTATTTTTTCATGAACTAGGCCACTTAATCTTCGCTAAGCGTGCCGGGATATTATGCCGTGAATTTGCGATAGGCTTTGGTCCTAAAGTGTTTTCTTTCAAGAAGGACGAAACGACGTACACGATTAGACTTCTGCCCCTGGGCGGTTTCGTCCGGATGGCGGGGGAAGACCCGGAAATGGTAGAACTGAAAGCTGGACATAGAATCGGTCTAATTCTGGACCAGGATGAAAAGATAAAGAAGATCGTCCTGAATAATAAAGACCGCTATCCGAATATCCGTGTGATCGAAGTCGAAGATGCAGATTTAGAGCACCGGCTTTACATTCGAGGATACGAAGAAGATGAAGAAGTTATTAAGAAATTTGAAATTTCACGTGAAGCGGTATTTGTTGAAGATGGTGTGGAAACACAAATAGCACCATGGGACCGACAGTTTGCTTCTAAGTCACTTCCTAAACGGGCGATGGCCATTTTTGCCGGTCCGCTGTTCAACTTCATTCTGGCATTCTTTATCTTTTTACTGGTAGGACTGCTGCAAGGGGTGCCAACCAATGATCCTGTCCTTGGGAATTTGACAGAGGACGGTGCAGCCAAAGAAGCTGGACTCCAAAAGAACGATATCGTTCAAAGCATTGATGGCAAGGAGATATCCACGTGGGAAGACATCGTGACGGTCATTCAGAAGCATCCTGGAGATGAACTGAAGTTCACTGTTGAACGCGGAGGCACCACCGAGGAGATTTCTGTCACACCTAAGCCTCAGGAAATAGAGGGCAAGGAAATTGGGATCATCGGGGTTCACAGCCCGGTTGAAAAGTCTCCATTGAAGGTTGTGACGAATAGTGCAGAGCAAACCTATGAATGGACCAAAATGATTTTTGTCCTGCTGGGTAAACTTGTATCAGGTGAGTTCTCCATTGATGCTTTATCAGGGCCGGTAGGGATTTATCAGTCGACAGATGTAGTAGCTAAATCCGGAATCTTTTATTTGATGAGATGGGCAGCCATTTTGAGCATCAATTTAGGGATTATGAATTTACTGCCTATACCTGCTCTTGACGGCGGAAGGCTCCTTTTCTTTGCCATAGAAGCCGTACGTGGAAAGCCGGTTGACCGCCAGATGGAAGGGATGGTCCATTTTGTTGGATTTGCTCTTCTTATGGTGCTGATGCTGGTCGTTACTTGGAACGATATACAACGATTCTTTTTATAAGATATACTTTTCAATCGAAAGGTTATAGAAGGATGTTCAGGCAGTTTCTACCTCAAACAACTAAAAACTGAGGGTAGTACTGCCTGTTCATTTACGCTAAAATAGAGATGAGAATGGAGAGTGTATCTCCGTTCTTTTCTTATGATTTACATATAACTTTTTTAATAAATAATATCTGGTAACCGAGGTGCTAATAAATGAAGCAACGTAATACTTTGATCCCTACCCTTAGAGAGACTCCGGCAGACGCGGAAATCAAGAGTCATCAGCTTTTGCTGCGGGCAGGTTATATTAGACAAAATGCTAGCGGGATATACAGTTTTCTCCCTTTAGGGAAAAAGGTCCTGAAAAAAGTAGAAGAAATCGTACGTGAAGAATTGGATGCTGTCGGTGCAGCAGAGCTCCTGATGCCTGCTCTCCAACCTTCTGAATTATGGAAAGAATCAAGGAGATGGGGCACATATGGTCCTGAGTTGATGCGTATGAATGATCGTCATGAACGGGAGTTTGCGCTCGGTGCCACCCATGAAGAAATGATTACAAGTATTGTCAGGGATGAAATTAAGTCTTACAAGCGGCTTCCGCTCACCCTTTATCAAATCCAAACGAAGTACCGTGATGAAAAACGTCCGCGCTTTGGTTTGCTGCGAGGAAGGGAATTTGTGATGAAAGATGCTTACTCTTTCCATTCTTCTGCAGAAAGCCTTGACGAGACGTATGAACAAATATTTCAAGCATATACGAATATCTTTAAGCGGTGCGGCCTGAATTTCAGGGCGGTCATTGCCGATTCCGGAGCAATGGGCGGAAAAGATACTCATGAATTCATGGTTCTATCCGAAGTTGGTGAAGACACGATTGCTTATTCGAATCAATCCACATATGCCGCAAATATTGAAATGGCTGAAGTGATTGATTCATATTCACAATCTGAAGAAGAAATGAAGGACGTGGAAAAAGTATCTACCCCTGATGTAAAAACAATAGCGGAAGTAGCATCTTTCCTCGAGTCCGGTGAAGAGAACTGTATTAAATCACTACTATTTAAAGTAGATGAAGAATTTGTACTTATTCTATCCCGCGGTGATCACGAAATAAATGACATAAAGGTAAAGAACTTTATGAATGCAGATGTGGTAGAACTGGCTACGGCTGAAGAAACAAAAGAAATTCTTGGCTGCGAGGTCGGTTCGATCGGTCCTTGTTCGCTGGCAGATAATGTGAAGATTGTAGCTGACCAGGCTGTGAAATATATTCGTAATGGTGTAGCAGGTGCTAACGTGGAAGGATATCATCTGATCAATGTGAACCCAGATCGTGACTTCCAGGTTTCCGAATACGGAGACTTGCGTTTCATTCAAGAGGGAGACCCTTCACCTGATGGCGAAGGAACAATCGTCTTTGCAAAAGGTATAGAAGTAGGACATGTATTTAAGCTGGGAACAAGGTATTCTGATGCCATGAACAGTACCTTCCTGGATGAGAATGGACGTGCACAATCAATCATCATGGGCTGCTATGGTATCGGGGTTTCACGTACACTTGCAGCGGTGGCAGAGCAATTCAACGATGATAATGGTCTTGTATGGCCATCTAACCTGTCCCCTTACGATCTTCACCTGATTCCGATCAACCTTAAGGACGAACATCAATCAGCTGTAGCTCATGAACTTTATGAAGAGCTTAAAAAGAATCGTTATGATGTACTTATGGATGATCGTGCCGAACGTCCGGGTGTGAAATTTGCGGATTCTGACTTGATTGGACTCCCTGTACGTATTACGGTCGGAAAGAAAGCGTCTGAAGGCATCGTGGAAATTAAGGTAAGAAAAACGGGCGAGATGCTGGAAGTTCACAAAGATGAACTGTTATCCACCCTGACCGGTTTATTCGAAACACTATCTTAATAAAAAGGGCTGATCCTTTAGGGAAGCAATGATCCTTAGTATCAGCCCTTTTCTTCGGTTTTGAATGGAACAAATAATATATAGAAATGGGGGAAAAACAAATGGATGAAAAGCCCCTCGGCAAAAAAGAGAGATTTCAATTGTTATTGCAGCAATTAGGGCTGACAGAAGATGCATTCGTAAAGTACTTCAACAATGCAGAAATAGAAAAGCTTGCCGTCTATCGAAGCGAGAGAAAATGGCACTTCTATTTTACGTTGGAAGAAATGATCCCATGCAAAGTGTGGAGCCGCTTTTCAATGGCTCTTCAAACGTCGTTCAAGCATATAGCCAATGTCACCTTCAGCTTGAAGGTGCTTAATATGGATGTAACGGAACAATCGATCCTCGATTATTGGAGTGAATGTGTAAAAGAGATTCAGGGGATTTCTCCTCCGCTGTTAAAACTTCTCAATACTCAAAAACCTGAAATAATCGGAAACAAAATTATCGTTAAAGCATCTAACGATACGGAAGCGGCACAATTGAAACGAAAGTATGGAGAAATCATTTCTTCTGCATTCGAGAATTTCGGTTTTCCCAAATTGATTCTCGATGCTGAAGTTGCTCAAATCGAGGAGCAGAATAATGATTATGAAAAATTCCTTGAAGAGAAGATGAAAGAAGACCAAGAGAGAGCGAAGCAGGCTCTTATCGAAATGGAAAAAGCGGAAAAAGAAGAAGCATCTGATGCTCCAAGCGGTCCATTCATGCTTGGTCTTTCCATTAAGGATGACGCAGACTTCAGGAAGATTGAAGAAATTTATGACGAAGAGAGACGGATTGCAATCGAAGGTTACGTTTTCGACTGTGAAACGAGGGAACTTAGAAGCGGCAGAACTCTATTAACCTTCAAAGTGACAGATTATACCAGCTCGATTCTCGTCAAGATGTTTTCAAGGGACAAAGAGGATGCGGCTGTCATGAATAATATGAAAAAAGGAATGTGGGTCCGCTGCCGGGGAAGTATCCAGAACGATACCTTTGTCAGGGATCTGGTCATGATTGCAAATGATGTGAACGAAATTAAACCTGTCCTCCGACTTGATACTGCACCTTCTGAGGAGAAAAGAGTGGAACTTCATATGCATTCACCTATGAGTCAAATGGATGCGGTGAGTTCTGTCTCCAGTCTTGTGGCACAGGCAAAGAAATGGGGACATAAAGCAATAGCGATTACAGACCATGCAGTCGCTCAATCGTTCCCGGAGGCTTTTAATGCGAGTAAGAAAAATGATATTAAGGTTTTATATGGGATTGAGGCTAATCTGGTGGACGATGGGGTCCCGATCGGTTACAACGAAACCGACCGCCCATTGGAAGATGCCGTTTATGTAGTTTTCGATGTTGAAACGACGGGTCTTTCAGCAGTTTATGACACCATCATCGAGCTTGCAGCCGTGAAGATAAAAGATGGCGAAATCATCGATCGATTTGAATCTTTCGCAAATCCTCATCATCCGCTGTCCGCCACTACGATCGATTTAACAGGCATTACGGATGATATGGTCCAGAATGCACCAGAAATCAATGACGTTCTTCACGATTATCATAAATGGGTGGGGGACGATATTCTGGTCGCTCACAATGCCTCCTTTGACATGGGTTTCCTCAATGCAGGATACCAAAAGGCAGGCCTCCCGAAAGCTGCCAATCCGGTTATCGATACGTTAGAGCTTGCGAGATTATTGTATCCGCAGTTTAAAAACCATCGGTTGAACACGCTTGCCAAGAAATTCGATGTGGAATTAACCCAGCATCACCGTGCGATCTATGATGCGGAAGCTACCGGATATCTTCTGCTAAAGATGCTGAAAGATGCGTTTGAAAAAGGCATAACCAACCATAATCAATTAAATGATTATATGGGGAAGGGGGATGCCTATAAACGCTCAAGGCCATATCACTGTACGTTGATTGCCCAAAATGAGGAAGGACTTAAGAACCTGTACAAATTGGTATCCATTTCACATATGCATTACTTTTACAGGGTCCCGCGAATTCCCCGGTCACAGCTGCAGAAGTACCGTAGCGGCATTTTGGTGGGATCAGGCTGTGATAAAGGTGAAGTCTTTGAAGGGATGATGCAGAAAGGGATAGCCGAAGTGGAGGAGACGGCTCATTTCTATGATTATTTAGAGGTACACCCTAAAGAGGTTTATCAGCACTTAATCGAGCTTGACCTTGTGCAGAGCCAAAAGAACCTTGAAGACATCATCAAGAATATCGTCGAGCTTGGAGAAAAGATCAACAAGCCCGTTGTAGCAACAGGAAATGTCCATTATTTAAATGAAACGGATAAAATTTACCGGCAGATCCTTGTTGGTTCTCAGGGCGGGGCAAATCCTTTAAACCGCCATACCCTCCCTGACGTGCATTTCAGGACAACCAATGAGATGCTTGATTGTTTTTCCTTCTTGGGTAAGGAAAAGGCGAAAGAAATTGTCGTCGAGAATTCTAATAAGGTCGCAGATATGGTCGAAGTAATCAAGCCGATCAAGGACGATTTGTATACACCTAAGATCGAAGGTGCCGACGAAGAAATGCGCCGGATGAGTTATGCGATGGCAAAGAGCATTTATGGGGATGAACTCCCTGAAATCGTGGAAGCAAGGCTTGAAAAGGAGTTAAAGAGTATCATCGGACATGGATTCGCCGTGATCTACTTGATCTCTCATAAACTTGTAAAGAAGTCCCTGGATGATGGCTATCTTGTAGGTTCACGTGGATCTGTCGGGTCTTCCTTTGTTGCGACAATGACGGAAATAACCGAAGTGAATCCGCTGCCGCCGCATTATGTTTGCCCGGCATGTAAGAAGTCGGAGTTCTTTGATGACGGATCTGTAGGTTCCGGATTTGATCTTCCGAATAAAGACTGTCCGGATTGCGGACACGCATATAAAAAAGATGGGCATGATATTCCCTTTGAAACCTTCCTTGGTTTTAAAGGAGATAAAGTTCCCGATATCGATTTGAACTTTTCAGGTGAATACCAGCCTCAGGCACATAATTACACGAAAGTATTGTTCGGGGAAGATAATGTTTATCGTGCAGGAACGATCGGTACAGTTGCTGAAAAAACAGCCTACGGATATGTAAAGGGATATGCAAATGACAATGCACTCCAAATAAGGGGAGCTGAAATCGACAGGCTGGTCAGCGGCTGTACAGGTGTCAAGCGTACGACGGGTCAGCATCCGGGGGGGATCATCGTTGTACCGGATTATATGGATATCTTTGACTTTTCCCCGATCCAATTCCCTGCAGATGACAAAAACTCAGAATGGAGAACGACACACTTTGATTTCCATTCGATTCATGATAACTTGTTGAAGCTCGATATTCTTGGTCACGATGACCCGACTGTCATCCGCATGCTCCAGGATTTATCCGGGGTCGATCCGAAAACGATCCCGACTGACGACCCTGAAGTGATGAAGATATTCAGTGGAACTGAGTCCCTGGGAGTTACAGAGGAGCAAATCATGTGTAAGACGGGAACGCTTGGTATTCCCGAGTTCGGAACTCGATTTGTCCGGCAGATGCTTGAAGATACAAAACCGACAACATTCTCGGAGCTTGTCCAAATTTCAGGACTTTCACATGGTACGGATGTGTGGCTGGGGAATGCGCAGGAGCTGATTCACAACAATATATGTAACCTGAGTGAGGTTATCGGCTGTCGTGATGATATTATGGTTTATCTTATTTATCAGGGACTGGAACCATCCCTGGCGTTTAAGATCATGGAATTCGTGCGTAAAGGGAAAGGTCTTCAGGATGAATGGGTAGATGAAATGAAGAATAATGGAGTACCTGATTGGTATATCGACTCCTGTTTGAAAATTAAATACATGTTCCCGAAAGCCCATGCTGCAGCCTACGTACTTATGGCAGTCAGAATCGCTTATTTCAAAGTCCATCATGCTCTGCTATATTATGCTGCATACTTTACAGTCAGGGCGGAAGACTTTGATATTGAAGCCATGGTGAGGGGTTCTCAGGCAGTGCGAGCAAAGATAGAGGAGATCAACAGCAAGGGCCTCGATGCTTCACCTAAGGAAAAGAATACACTTACTGTTTTGGAGCTTGCACTCGAGATGTGTGAGCGTGGCTATAAATTTCAAAAAGTCGATCTTTATCGTTCCCACGCTTCTGAATTCATTATCGATGGGGATTCTTTAATACCTCCGTTCAATTCCATACCTGGTTTGGGTACAAATGCGGCTATCAATATCGTCAAAGCACGTGAAGATGGCGAGTTCCTTTCAAAAGAGGATCTTCAGCAAAGAGGGCGTGTTTCCAAGACCATTATTGAGTACCTGGACAATCATGGGTGCCTGGAAAGCTTGCCGGATAAAAACCAATTATCCCTCTTCTAGCCCTGTATGATGGGAATTGTTTGCATAAAAATGTGGATTATGGTATATTTTTATTGGAAATACTAAAGATAGCTCTAAAGCAAAAGAGTGGGGTCGCACCCCACTCTTTCGTTATTACATGGGGATTTTTAACGATTATTTCTAGTCTTGGTGCAAGATTTTCATATAGACCAGGAGGTAAGTATGAGCAAAATTATTACACTAGTAGAAGAACTTGTCACACCTATTCTAGATGACATGTCATTAGAACTCATTGATATGGAATACGTAAAGGAAGGTTCCAATTGGTTCCTCCGTGTTTTCATCGATAAGGATTCAGGTGTTGACATTGAAGAATGCGGAATGGTCAGCGAACGATTAAGTGAGAAGCTGGATGAAATCGATCCAATCACACACAATTATTTCCTGGAAGTCTCTTCACCAGGTGCAGAACGTCCT
The DNA here is from genome assembly GCF_052828565.1 of Rossellomorea sp. NS-SX7. NCBI lineage: Bacteria > Bacillati > Bacillota > Bacilli > Caryophanales > Bacillaceae > Rossellomorea > Rossellomorea sp. NS-SX7. The sequence continues at coordinate 1,483,735 of NZ_CM128249.1, forward strand.
TTGAAAAATGAAAAGGATTTTCAAAAATCAATCGGAAAGAATGTTTACGTAAAAACGTATGAACCGATTGGTGGGGAAAAAGCTTTTGAAGGAACGTTGCTATCCTATTCTTCAGAAACAATTGTATTGGAAGTAACAATCAAAACACGAAAAAAGAAGGTTGAAATTCCTGCTGATAAAGTTGCGATCGCAAGATTAGCTGTTACTTTCTAAAAGGATACAACCGTATAATAAAGGGGGATGACACCACCATGAGCACTCAGTTATTAGATGCTCTAACTGTTTTAGAGAAAGAAAAAGGCATCGCAAGAGATGTGATCATTGAAGCAATTGAAGCAGCTTTGGTTTCAGCTTATAAAAGAAACTTTAATCAAGCACAGAATGTCCGTGTTGACCTTAACCTTGAAACCGGCACCATGCGGGTATTCGCCCGTAAAGAAGTCGTTGAGGAAGTCTTTGATTCCCGTCTTGAAATTTCAGTTGAAGATGCCGGGGAAATCAACCCAAGCTATGAAGTCGGCGATGTAGTGGAATTAGAGGTTACACCTAAAGATTTCGGACGAATTGCTGCTCAAACAGCCAAACAAGTTGTTACACAACGTGTAAGGGAAGCGGAACGCGGGATCATTTATTCTGAGTTTGTCGATCGTGAAGAGGATATCATGACAGGTATCGTGCAGCGCCAGGACAATCGATTCATTTATGTAGCTTTGGGCAAGATTGAAGCGCTCCTTCCTGTGAGTGAACAAATGCCTAATGAAACGTATAAACCTCATGACCGGATTAAAGTATTTATCACAAAGGTCGAAAAAACGACAAAAGGTCCTCAAATCTTTGTATCCCGTACTCACCCAGGCTTATTAAAACGTTTATTCGAGATTGAAGTTCCTGAAATTTTCGACGGTACGGTAGAAATCAAATCGGTAGCTCGTGAAGCCGGCGACCGATCCAAGATTTCCGTCCATGCTGAAAATTCCGAGATCGATCCGGTTGGAGCGTGTGTCGGGACAAAAGGAGCACGTGTACAGGCCATTGTCAATGAATTAAAAGGCGAGAAGATAGATATTGTACAGTGGTCAGAAGATCCGGTTACATTTGTCGCGAATGCTTTGAGTCCATCAAAAGTACTGGATGTCCAAGTGAATGAAGAAGACAAAGCAACCAGAGTGGTCGTACCTGATTATCAACTTTCACTTGCCATAGGTAAACGAGGGCAGAATGCACGTCTCGCGGCTAAATTGACAAATTGGAAGATTGATATCAAGAGTGAAACAGATGCACGTGAACTTGGACTCTATCCTCGTGAAGAAGCATTCCTTCCTCAAGATGAAGAAGAAGAGTATGATAACGAACCTTTGAATATTGATTTCGATGATCAAGAGTAAGAGGTGAAAATCATGAGCAGTAAAAAGATTCCATTGCGCAAATGTGTAGCAACTGGAGAAATGAAACCAAAGAAAGAAATGATACGGATTGTCCGCTCAAAAGAAGGAGAAGTATCGATTGACCCAACAGGCAAGAAGTCAGGGCGCGGTGCTTACCTTTCAAAGGATAAAGAAGTCATTTTACAGGCGAAAAAGAAAAATACTTTAGCCAATCAATTACAAGCAAAGATAGACGATTCCATTTATGATGAATTGATAAGTCTTGTAGAGAAGGAGTAACGTTTAGCGTATGAAACAAGATCGTTGGATGTCACTTTTAGGGTTGGCGAATCGGGCACGAAAGATTATATCAGGTGAAGAATTGGTGATAAAGGAAGTCCGGAGCGGAAGAGCAAAGCTTGTCCTGATTTCCAAAGATGCTTCCGCAAACACACACAAGAAGGTCACAGATAAATGCAAATCTTATCACGTGCCGGTCAGGTTTGTGGAAGACAGATATATCCTCGGTAATTCGATAGGAAAAGAAGCCAGGGTGGTTGTAGCTTTATCCGATAAAGGATTTGCCGATAAATTATCTGAAATGCTCGATTGAATCTCAATGGGGGTGAACATATGAGCAAGACGCGTGTTTATGAATATGCAAAAAAATATAATGTTTCAAGCAAAGATGTTATTTCTAAATTAAAGCAATTGAATATTGAGGTATCAAATCATATGGCAACAATAGAAGACGACACGGTGAAAAAATTAGATTCGATGTTTTCCGGTAATTCAAATGCAAAAGAGCAGGGAAACAAGTCAGCTCAAAAAAATTCCGGTCAAAAACAAAACTCTGCTAAAGAAGAAAATTCCCCTAACATGGGCAAGGTGAAGTCTGCCCCTAAAAACCGTGAAGGGAAAAAACACGAACAGCAGTCCCAATCAAAGGAGAAGAAAGTTTTCAATAATAATAACAATAACAACAACAAAAAAAATAAAAATAACAGAAACAATAAACCTAATAAAAACTTCAAGCAGGCTCCACAGCAGCAACAGCAGCAGCCTGCCAAGAAGAAGGAGCTTCCTTCAAAGATCACTTTCTCTGAATCATTGTCGGTTGCTGAACTTGCCAAGAAACTTCATAAAGAGCCTTCTGAAATCATCAAGAAGCTATTCATGCTTGGCGTTATGGCAACGATCAACCAGGAACTTGATAAAGATTCAATCGAATTGATTGCCGGTGAATACGGAGTAGAGGTTGAAGAAGAAATCAAAATCGATACGACAGACCTTGGTGTGTACTTCACTGAAGATGCTGAAGATCAATTGAAGGAGCGTCCTTCAGTTGTAACGATCATGGGTCACGTCGACCATGGTAAAACGACACTTCTTGATTCAATCCGTAATACGAAGGTGACAGCAGGCGAAGCAGGTGGGATTACACAGCATATCGGTGCTTATCAAGTAGAAGTGGAAGGAAAGAAAATCACTTTCCTTGATACTCCTGGACATGCTGCCTTCACTACAATGCGTGCCCGCGGTGCTCAAGTAACGGATATCGCAATCATTGTGGTTGCAGCAGACGATGGTGTCATGCCTCAGACTGTGGAAGCAATCAATCACGCAAAGGCTGCTGAAGTGCCTATCATCATTGCTGTGAATAAAATGGACAAGGAAGCAGCTAACCCGGACCGTGTCATGCAGGAACTGACAGAATATGAGCTTGTACCTGAAGCTTGGGGTGGAGACACCATTTTCGTTCCACTATCAGCGTTATCGGGAGAAGGTATTGATAACCTTCTTGAGATGATTGTCCTTGTAAGTGAAGTGGAAGAGCTGAAAGCAAATCCAGAGCGTCTTGCACTTGGTACAGTCATCGAGGCCCAGTTGGATAAGGGCCGCGGATCTGTAGCTACTTTATTGGTGCAAAATGGTTCACTTAAAGTCGGAGATCCGATTGTAGTAGGAAACACATTCGGCCGTGTTCGAGCGATGGTTAATGATCTTGGCCGCCGTGTTAAAGAAGTGGGGCCATCTACACCGGTTGAAATCACTGGTCTTAATGATGTACCTCAGGCAGGGGATCGTTTTGTCGTATTTGAAGACGAGAAAACGGCACGTTCCGTTGGTGAAGCCCGTGCTTCTCAAGCCCTTCAGGCCCAGCGTGGCGAAAAATCCAAAGTAAGCCTTGAGACTTTATTTGAACAAATGAAACAAGGTGAAATGAAGGACCTTAACCTTGTACTTAAGGCAGACGTACAAGGTTCTGTAGAAGCCTTGGCTGCTTCATTGCTGAAAATTGAAGTAGAAGGTGTAAAAATTAACATCATTCACACTGGTGTAGGGGCTATCAATGAGTCTGACATCACTCTTGCATCCGCATCGAATGCAATTGTCATTGGATTTAATGTGCGCCCGGATGTAAATGCGAAGCGTGCTGCTGATGCAGAAGGTGTAGAAATCCGTTTACACCGCATCATTTATAAAGTGATGGAAGAAATTGAAGCAGCAATGAAAGGGATGCTTGATCCTGAATTTGAAGAAAAGATTATTGGTCAGGCAGAAGTTCGCCAGACATTTAAAGTGTCTAAAGTTGGTACGATTGCGGGAAGCTATGTAACAGAAGGTAAAATTTCTCGCGACTCTGGCGTACGTCTGATCCGTGATGGCGTCGTAATCTTTGAAGGCGAGCTTGATGCTCTAAAACGCTTCAAGGATGATGCGAAGGAAGTTGCAAAAGGATATGAATGTGGAATTACGATCAAAAACTTCAATGATGTTAAAGAAGGCGATGTTATCGAAGCCTATGTTATGGAGGAAATCACTCGTAAATGATCACATATGTTGAATGTGAGTGCATGATTCATGATTCTCACTCTTTAAAAGAGAAAAGAGCTGTATTACAGAGAGTGCTTACTCGATTAAAACAGAAATATAATGTAGCTGTTTCTGAAATAGATCACCAGGATGTATGGCAAAGAACGAGAATAGCCATTGTCACCGTGTCTTCTACCAGGGCGTCCAGTGAAAAAGAAATGGAAAATGCATTGAAGTTTATCGATTCTTTCCCTGAATGGGAAAGAGTCGATACGATAAGAGAATTGATTTAATGGATGACACTCACGCTTCAACGCTAACACTAATGATATAAATATGGGGTGATATTGATGAGCCATCGTGCAAATCGAGTTGGCGAGCAAATGAAGAAAGAGCTCAGCGATATTATCGGACGGAAAATTAAGGACCCGCGTATTGGTTTTGTAACAGTTACGGATGTACAGGTTTCCGGAGATCTTCAACAGGCAAAAGTATACATCACTGTACTTGGCGGAGAAGACCAAAGAGAAAATACATTGAAGGGTCTGGCGAAGGCGAAAGGATTCATCCGTTCCGAAGTGGGACAGCGAGTCCGTCTTCGTAAAACACCGGAAATAATCTTTGAGTTTGATGAATCGATCGAATATGGTAATCATATTGAAACTTTACTTCGTAAAGTACAAGATGAGCCGGAAGAAGATTCACAGAATAAAGACGAGTAAGAAGAGAGGGCTGATCCAAGCGGGAACCATTTTCGTAGGGGTCAGTCTTTTCTTATGATTTTTGATAAGGAACGGAGGTTTGGATATGAACGGAATATTACCATTATGGAAACCGAAGGGCATGACTTCGCATGACTGTGTATTTAAATTAAGGAAATTGCTACGAACGAAGAAAGTGGGGCACACAGGCACTCTTGACCCTGAAGTATCGGGTGTCCTTCCCATCTGCATCGGAAGAGCGACGAAAATAGCTGAATATATCACTTCAGCAGGGAAGACATACGAGGGAGAAGTAACACTCGGTTATTCTACCACTACCGAAGATGCCTGGGGAGAAGCGGTTGAAACCAAGCCTGTTGAAATACCGATCGACAGAAGCAGAGTGGAGGGGATATTGAGAGAATTGACGGGTGAAATCACTCAGACACCACCGATGTATTCTGCTGTTAAAGTGAATGGTAAAAGGCTTTATGAATATGCGCGGAAAGGCATTGAAGTGGAAAGGCCATCGAGAAAAGTCCAGATTCATGAATTGGAGCTTTTGGAGGATTGGACAGAATTGGAGGAGGGGTATCCTCGCTTTTCATTTAAAGTATCCTGCAGTAAAGGGACATACGTAAGGACCCTTGCTGTGGAAATCGGGAAGCAGCTTGGCTATCCTGCCCATATGTCTTCGCTTACCCGTACGAAATCAGCCAGTTTTACTCAAGCGGAGTGCTTCACGTTGGAAGAGGTCGAGGAATATGTTCAAAGCGAAAGAGCCGGAGACCTTCTTTTCCCTTTGGAATTGGGGCTTTCTCATTTGCCGAAAATGGCAATTAGTGATACATTAGCAGAGAAAGTGAAGAACGGTGCACGCTTAAATGAGCCTGGTGATTGGCCTGGTGAATCAGAAGTGGTGATGGACCATAACGGACGCGCCATTGCTATTTATCAACGCCACCCTGACAAACCTGAGGTCATTAAGCCTGTTAAAGTACTATTCAACGATTAGTGAAAAAGGTGAAATTCTGTGAAATTAATTACTGTCCATCATCCTCATTCGTTTAGTAAAGATGAATTCCCCCCCATGGTCCTGGCGCTGGGTTATTTTGACGGCGTTCACAAAGGGCACCAGAGGGTAATCAGAACGGCTGTTGAAACGGCAAGGGAACAAAATGTACATAGTGCTGTGATGACGTTTGATCCCCATCCTTCTGTTGTACTGGGGCATAAGCACAAACATATACATCTCATTACCCCCCTTGAAGATAAAAAGGGAATCATAAGTGACTTAGGGGTGGACTATTTATTTGTGGTGCGCTTCACTTCAGAATTTGCCAGTCTTTTGCCGCAGGAATTTGTGGATCAATATATCATCGATTTAAATGTATTGCATGTAGTGGCGGGATTTGACTATTCTTATGGAAGAATGGGAAAAGGAACGATGGAAACCCTGCCTTTTCACTCGAGGGAGAGGTTTACTTCCACTACTGTCCCGAAGCTAACCGAGGAAGAAGACAAAATCAGTTCTACCTTGATCCGTGAAAGTCTGAAGGAAGGGAACGTAAGAAGGGTTTCTAAGCTTTTGGGCAGACCTTACAGAATGAAGGGCACCGTTATACATGGTGATAAACGCGGCAGGAAAATCGGCTTTCCTACAGCGAATATAGAAATGGCACATGCCTATTTGACTCCTAAAAACGGGGTATACGCCGTACGTATGGGGATCCACGGTCAATGGTATGATGGGGTGTGTAATGTCGGTTTTAAACCTACATTTAAAAATCCTGATGAATATTCTTTATCAATCGAAGTTCATTTATTTGATTTCCATTCCTCCATCTATGGAGAAGAGGTATATGTGGAATGGTTTGAGAGAATAAGGGATGAACAGAAATTTTCGGGTATTGAAGAGCTGATTTCCCAAATTCAGAAGGATAAAGAAACCGCCATCTCATACTTTTCAGGAATTTGATGTTATCACTTGATTTTTGTAGAAAAAAGTAGTATTCTAAATAGCGTATGAAATGAACCTTTGCTTGGCATCACGAATCACCAACGTATGCTCGGTAACAGGGGATTTGAAAGAAATTATTAGGAGGTGAAAAGGATGGCTATCACTAAAGAGCGTAAAAACGAACTTATCAGTGAATACAAAACACATGAGAACGATACTGGATCTCCAGAAGTTCAAATTGCTGTCCTAACAGAAGAAATTAACAACCTGAACGATCACTTGCGCGTTCATAAGAAAGACCACCACTCTCGTCGCGGTCTTCTTAAAATGGTAGGTCACCGTCGTAATCTTTTATCTTACCTGCGTAAGAAAGATGTACAACGCTACCGTGAGTTAATTAACAAATTAGGTTTACGTCGATAATCAGACACAAGGAAGCGGGAATATTTCCCGCTTTTTCTTTAGTTTTTATAAGTGGAAATCTTTGTATGATTGACCATCATTTTTTTATCCGTCATTCAAAGATTTTATTTCAAAAGTATTCATATAGCGTTTTTTTGTCTACAATACATAATAAGAAAAGCGGATTGGCTTTTGTGGGAGACGGCTGCTTTTGCTGTGTCTGGTTATAAGAAGCCGTAGTTAAATTGCTCTGCTTAGCAAAAAGGCATTAAGATTCATACTTATTTGAATATAACGGCACTCTAGTGCATGATATAGATTACTGAAATGTATTAATACGGGTAAGGTAAAACCGACACCCTTTAAGTGATGTATAAAGAGAGGGGTACACTATATGGAACAAACTAAACAAACCTTTTCCATCGAATGGGCTGGAAGAGAATTAACGGTGGAAGTGGGTCAATTGGCCAAACAAGCCAATGGGGCAGTATTGGTGCGCTACGGAGATACAGCAGTACTTAGCAGTGCAACTGCGTCTAAAGAACCGAAACCGCTGGATTTCTTTCCATTAACAGTTAACTATGAAGAAAGATTATATGCAGTTGGTAAAATCCCTGGAGGATTTATCAAACGTGAAGGGCGTCCAAGTGAAAAAGCCATCTTAGCCAGCCGCTTAATCGACCGCCCAATCCGCCCGTTATTTGCAGACGGATTCCGTAATGAAGTACAGGTCATCAGCATGGTCATGAGTGTAGATCAGAATTGTTCGTCCGAAATGGCGGCTATGTTTGGATCTTCACTTGCCCTGTCGGTATCTGATATTCCTTTCGAAGGTCCGATTGCCGGTGTGATAGTAGGACTTATTGATGGAGAGTTCATCATTAACCCTTCAGTGGAGCAGCTTGAGAAGAGTGAAATCCACCTTTCAGTGGCAGGAACAAAGGATGCAATCAACATGGTTGAGGCAGGGGCAGATGAAGTTCCTGAAGAAACGATGCTCGAAGCCATTATGTTCGGTCATGAAGAAATCAAACGATTAGTAGCATTCCAAGAAGAAATCGTTGCAAAAGTCGGAAAAGAAAAACTAGAAATAAAGCTCTTCGAACTTGATCAGGAACTGGAAGCAGAAGTACGTTCACTATGTGAAGAAGAATTGATTCCTGCTATTCAAGTTCAGGAAAAGCACGCACGTGAAGAAGCAATCAGTGCCGTTAAAAATAAAGTAATCGCAGCATTTGAAGAAAAAGAAGCAGAAGAAGACACCTTGAAGCAAGTGAAAAAGATCCTGGACAAACTTGTTAAAAATGAAGTGCGTCGTCTGATCACTCAAGATAAAGTACGTCCTGATGGCCGTAAAGTAGATGAGATCCGTCCGCTTTCTTCAGAAGTGGGCCTTCTGCCAAGAACGCATGGTTCCGGATTATTTACACGTGGACAAACTCAGGCACTCAGCATTTGTACATTAGGTGCCTTAGGCGATGTGCAAATCCTTGATGGATTGGGAATTGAAGAGTCCAAGCGTTTCATGCACCATTACAATTTCCCTCAATTCAGTGTAGGGGAAACAGGCCCTATCAGAGGACCAGGCCGTCGTGAAATCGGACATGGTGCTCTAGGTGAGCGTGCACTTGAGCCGATCATTCCAAATGAAAAAGATTTCCCTTATACAATCAGACTTGTATCCGAAGTCCTTGAATCGAATGGTTCTACTTCACAAGCGAGTATTTGTGCAAGTACACTAGCGATGATGGATGCAGGTGTACCGATTAAAGCCCCTGTAGCAGGTATTGCAATGGGTCTGGTTAAATCCGGTGAACATTATTCCATTCTTACTGATATTCAAGGTATGGAAGATTTCCTTGGCGATATGGACTTTAAGGTAGCAGGTACTTCCAAAGGTGTAACAGCCCTTCAAATGGATATCAAGATTGAAGGTTTATCGAGAGAGATTCTTGAAGAAGCGCTTCAGCAAGCTAAGATTGGCAGAATGCAAATCCTTGACAGCATGCTTGCAACATTGGGTGAGTCAAGATCTTCCCTTTCTCAATATGCGCCAAAGATTCTTACAATGCATATCAATCCTGACAAAATCCGTGATGTTATTGGGCCGAGCGGTAAGCAAATCAATAAGATCATTGATGAAACTGGTGTCAAGATTGATATTGAACAAGATGGAACCATCTTCATTTCCTCAACAGATGAAGAAATGAATAAAGTAGCTAAGAAAACGATTGAAGATATCGTAAGAGAAGTTGAAGCTGGGCAAATGTATCTCGGTAAAGTGAAACGAATTGAAAAATTCGGTGCATTTGTAGAAATCTTTGCCGGAAAAGACGGATTGGTTCATATTTCTGAGATTGCAGAAGAACGCATCAGAAAAGTCGAAGATGTCGTTGCAATCGGCGATGAAATCTTAGTAAAAGTCCTTGATGTAGATAATCAAGGAAGAGTCAACCTATCCAGAAAAGCCGTGCTTAAAGAACAACGCGAAAAAGAAGAACAAAATCAAGCATAATGTACAGACAGGCTGTCCTGTAAGGAGATCATTCTTCCGACAGGCAGCCTTTTTCTATGGTGTTTAAACTGCGTTCTACCTTGTCCATTAAACTCATATGTTAAAAAAGAGGAAGGTGAATGCAGGTGGAAAAAAAATACTTGATTGGAATTTGTGTAATTGCTATTCTGACAATATTAGCTGTTGAAAATCCATTAACAGATCAGTATGTACTCAGCTTAAAGCAGGAAACAGCAGCCGTAAACGGCACTGTAAGTACCATGGCAGTCAGCGGCAGTATAAATAATGAAGATTTAGCACAAAAAATAAAGGAAGCAGCAAAAACAAACTCTTTTCCCGCTCAAAATGCCAAGATTGATTCGGTGTGGAAGGCTACTCCAGGTTATAACGGGGTAAAAATAGATATTGATAAATCGTTGCATAATATGAAGAAGAACGCTGTTTTTTCTGAAGAGAAACTCGTTTATAAACAAATCCCACCACAAACACATTTGTCCGATTTACCACCTTCCCCGGTATACCGTGGAAATCCGGATAAGCCTATGGCTTCTTTTATCATTAATGTTGCGTGGGGAAATGAGTATATTCCCGATATGCTTGCTACTTTGAAAAAGCATCACGTTTATGCTACCTTTTTTCTAGAGGGCAGGTGGGTAAAGAATAATCCGGAGTTAGCTAAGATGATAGTGGATGCAGGTCATGAAATAGGAAATCATTCTTATTCCCATCCAAATATGGAGACACTCGAAACATCAAAAGTGATCGAGGAATTAAAAAAGACAAATGAAATCATTGAAGTGACGACTGGGGAAAAGGTGAAATGGTTTGCACCGCCAAGCGGAAGTTACAGGGATGAAGTAGTGAAAATCGCTCACCAGATGGATATGCGCACCATCATGTGGAGTGTCGATACGATTGATTGGCAAAAACCTCAGCCTGATGTTCTCATCAACCGAGTGATGTCAAAAGTGCACAAAGGAGCCATCATCCTTATGCATCCAACCGCTTCAACCGCAAACTCATTAAACAGCTTAATTGTTCAAATAAAAGACAAAGAGCTTCGCCTGGGAACCATTTCGAGTTTATTCAAAGAAGAAAGGATTCTAGAAGAGACCGATCATTCGTCAAAAGAAGGAAATGACACTACAGACTTATAAATTTGCTGCACCATGAATAGGAGGAACACTCTTTGATAAAGAAACATACTTGCCAAAATGGACTAAGAATCGTATTAGAAGAAATCCCTACTGTACGATCGGTCGCAATCGGTATTTGGATCGCTGCCGGTTCTCGGAATGAAGTACAGGATAATAATGGTATCTCGCATTTTCTTGAGCATATGTTCTTCAAAGGAACTAAAACCAAGTCTGCCAGAGAAATCGCAGAGTCATTTGATAGTATCGGTGGGCAGGTAAACGCTTTTACCTCTAAAGAATATACATGCTACTATGCGAAAGTACTTGATAATCATGCAGAATATGCACTACATACATTATCAGACATGTTTTTCAATTCCGCATTTGATATGGAAGAAATGGGCAAAGAGAAAAATGTGGTTTATGAAGAGATAAAAATGTATGAAGATACACCCGATGATATTGTCCATGATTTACTTAGTAAGGCCATTTATGAAGAACACTCGCTGGGTTATCCTATACTCGGTACCGAAGGCACTCTGAGTACGTTTGATCAGGATAAATTAAAGCAATACATGCATGATATGTATACTCCAGATCAAGTAGTCGTATCGGTAGCAGGAAATGTGGACGAAAGCTTCATCAAGGAAGTTGAAAAACTTTTTGGCTCGTACGAAGGCGGTAAAGGACCTGAGGAGAGGGCGCAGCCTTCATTCAAGTACAATAAACTTGCCCGGAAAAAAGATACGGAACAAGCTCATCTATGCCTGGGCTTCGATGGTCTTCAAATTGGCCACAGTGATATTTATAATCTGATTGTCTTGAATAATATCGTCGGAGGAAGTATGTCTTCCCGTCTTTTCCAGGAAGTCAGGGAACAAAGGGGCTTGGCATACTCTGTATTTTCTTATCACTCCGCGTATCAAGACAGCGGTATGGTAACCATCTATGGCGGTACGGGAGCGAATCAGTTAGATCAATTATTTGATACCATTCACCACACGCTTCAAGAATTAAAAGCTGAGGGCATCACTTCCAAAGAGTTGACCAATAGTAAGGAACAACTGAAAGGAAACCTGATGTTAAGCTTGGAAAGTACGAACAGCCGTATGAGCAGGAACGGTAAAAACGAATTATTATTAAAGCGTCATCGGACGCTGGATGAGATAGTAGAGGAAATCGACGGTGTTACTATGGATAAGGTCAATCGTGTTGCAAAGGACATTTTTACAGATGACTATGCAGCTGCACTGATCAGTCCTGATGGGAATCTTCCAAAAAACTTTAAACAATGACTTCATTGAATGAAAAGCAGGTGAAAGCCTGCTTTTTATTTTTCCTCGGACAGAAAGTCCTTCTAAACGTACAAGACAATGTATACATTGTACTACAGAGCAAAATAGGAGGATTGATGACAGTGAGGTTGAGTGAGCTGAGCGGAAAAGAGATCGTGGACTATCGAAAAGCTGAAAGGCTGGGCGTGCTTGGTCAAACCGATTTAGAGTTTAATGATAAATCAGGCCAGATTCATGCCTTGGTCATACCGACAGGTAAATGGATGCGTAAACAAGGAGGAGAAATCAGGGTCCCTTGGCATCAGATCAGAACGATTGGTACGGATATGATCATCTTGGAGGTTTCAAACGATTAACCTATATATTGACTTAAAGGAAGAACGGGGATAAGCCCCGTTCTTTTTTTATTTAAGTTTAAAAGGCCAGGAAGGCAAAGAACACCTTAGTGGCCTGTTCGTCTTATGCCACACGCCTCTGAGTATAGCCCCTCCGCTTTTCTTATTGTCCAGCTCCGGCGGCTAGAGGCTCGAGACATAAGCCATGCCATCCAAAAAGGCGAAGAGCGCCTTTATGGCTGCCCTGTCTTATGCTTTTCGCCTCTGAGCGAGCCGCCTCCGCTTTTCTTATTGTCTAGCTCCGGGGCTTAGAGGCACATGTCATAAGTCAAAGTCAAACAGGCCAAGAAGGCAAAGAGCGCCTTCGTGGCCTGTTTGCCTTATGCCACACGCCTCTGAGCAAAGCCCCTCCGCTTTTCTTATTGTCCAGCTCCGGCGGCTAGAGGCTCGAGACATAAGCCATGCCATCCAAAAAGGCAAAGAGCGCCTTTATGGCTGCCCTGTCTTATGCTTTTCGCCTCTGAGCGAGCCGCCTCCGCTTTTCTTTTCACCCATTCCATATCCATAACATACACTGTTGAAGTGAAAAGGGATTTAGAATAGCGATTATGTTAAAAGAAGGTGAAAGCAGTGATGTTGACCGGAATGCAGATCGCAGTTCTAGGCGGAGATGCTCGTCAACTGGAGATCATACGCAAGCTTACTGAGCTGGATGCGAAGATTTCTCTGGTTGGTTTTGAACAGTTAGATCATGCCTTTACAGGGGCTACGAAGGAAAAGTTAGATGAGTTGGACTTCTCCATTTTAGACGCCATCATCTTACCTGTACCCGGCACGAATCTACAAGGAGAAATAGATACTATCTTTTCTAATGAAAAAATATGTCTGAGTGAAGATATCGTATCGCAAACGCCAGAGCACTGTACGATCTATTCAGGAATAAGCAATAAATACTTGGATAATGTAGTCAATTCAACAAACCGGAAACTGGTTCAGTTATTTGAGAGAGATGATGTCGCCATCTATAATTCAATTCCTACAGTGGAAGGTACAATTATGATGGCTATTCAACATACGGATTTTACTATACATGGCTCTTCAATCGTCGTATTGGGATTGGGGAGAGTGGGCATGAGTGTAGCCAGGACATTCAATAACCTTGGTGCAAAAGTGAAGGTGGGAGCACGCAAAACCGAACATCTTGCCAGAATCACGGAAATGGGGCTGGAACCGTTCCATCTTGATCATTTGCCTAAAGAGGTTGAGAACTGTGATATCTGCATTAATACCATTCCTACTTCCATTATTAAAGCAAATGTTATTGCAAAGATGCCCCCGCATACCCTGATTATCGATTTAGCATCAAAACCGGGAGGCACAGACTTCCGATATGCAGAAAAGAGAGGGATAAAAGCATTGTTGGCACCGGGGCTTCCTGGCATTGTAGCTCCAAAAACTGCCGGTCAAATATTAGCCAATGTATTGGCACAGCTTCTTGAAGAAGATTTTGATTCTGGAAAGGAGAGCTTATCTTGAGTATTAAAGGAAAACGAATCGGATTTGGATTAACGGGCTCGCATTGTACTTACGATGCCGTATTCCCCGAGATCGAAAGGCTGGTTAATAACGGAGCGGAGGTCATGCCGATCGTGACTTCTACGGTGATGAATACAGAAACGCGCTTTGGAAAAGGGGAAGACTGGATCAAAAGGATCGAGAATGTAACAGGGCATAAGGTGATTGATTCAATCGTGAAAGCAGAGCCATTAGGGCCAAAAATTCCTTTGGATTGTATGGTAATAGCACCTTTGACTGGAAACTCGATGAGTAAATTTGCAAATGCCATGACGGATTCACCTGTGCTGATGGCAGCAAAAGCTACCCTCCGTAATCATCGCCCAGTCGTTTTGGGCATTTCCACAAATGATGCATTAGGGTTGAACGGCATGAATCTCATGAGGTTGATTTCAACCAAGGATATCTATTTCATCCCATTCGGCCAGGATGCTCCTGAAAGCAAACCTAAATCAATGGTTGCCAGGATGACTCTCATTCAAGAGACGGTCGAAGCGGCTATTGAAGGGAAACAACTGCAGCCGGTCATTATAGAGAAGTTCTTAGACTGATTGATTTGAAGGCTATCATCTGTTGGTTGGATGGCCTTCTTTTCATGCAGATTTATAAATCATCAAAAAACCACTATTGTCAAATAATTGTTTATGTTAAAATAACCTTTATTATAGTAAAAGACTAAATTGTTTAATACTACTATGACAAAACATAAATGGTTGGAAGGGGAGAAGAATTTTGAATACAAGTGGTTTTCATGTAGCGGTTGTCGGTGCTACAGGCGCTGTAGGACAACAGATGCTTCATACATTAGAAAAAAGGGATTTTCCGATAAAACAGCTGACATTATTATCGTCTGCCCGTTCAGCCGGTTCGACTGTAACGTTCAAAGGGAAAGAATGGACGGTTGAAGAGGCTAAGCCGGAAAGCTTCGAAGGTGTTGACATTGCGTTATTTAGTGCTGGGGGAAGTGTATCAAAACTTCTTGCTCCCGAAGCTGTTAAACGCGGTGCAATCGTGGTGGACAATACAAGTGCCTTCCGTATGGATCCGGATGTTCCGCTTGTGGTTCCGGAAGTCAATGAAGAGGACATCAAACTTCATAATGGCATCATTGCCAATCCAAACTGTTCAACGATCCAAATGGTAGCTGCTCTTGAACCACTCAGAAAAGAGGTTGGTTTAACGAAAGTGATTGTCTCTACTTATCAGGCAGTTTCAGGTGCTGGTGCTGCTGCCATCGACGAAATGCATGAACAATCACAGGCAATTTTAAATGGGGATTCATTCGAACCTTCTGTATTACCTGTAAAAGGTGATAAGAAGCATTATCAGATTGCCTTTAACGCCATTCCTCAAATTGATATGTTCCAGGACAATGGATTTACCTTCGAAGAGATGAAAATGATTAATGAAACGAAGAAAATCATGCACATGCCGTCTCTTAAGGTATCCGCAACATGTGTGAGGCTGCCGGTTGTAACAGGTCACTCTGAAAGTGTATATATTGAAATAGAAAAGGAATCAGTCTCAGTTAAAGAGCTGCAATCCTTGCTCAAACATGCACCTGGCGTAACGCTTGAGGATAATCCTGAAGAACAAGTATATCCGATGCCTGCCTACGCGGTAGGAAAGCCTGATGTATTCGTAGGGAGAGTTCGCAAGGATTTAGATGAAGATAAAGGATTCCATATGTGGATTGTCTCTGACAATTTATTAAAAGGTGCTGCGTGGAACTCGGTGCAGATTGCAGAAAGCTTGGTGAAACTGGGATTGGTTAAGTAAATTAAGAGGATTATTCTACTATTCGTTCCCTAAGTTGAACTAGTTCGTTCCCTCCATGCCTCTTGAACAATGACAATGAGGTGTAGTCATGAAAGTGATCGTTCAAAAATTTGGTGGAACATCTGTACGTGATGAGGCAAGCCGTCTAAAGGCGCTTGCTCATATTAAAGGGGCGATCGATAAGGGATATAAGGTGGTAGTAGTGGTCTCTGCTATGGGACGAAAGGGAGAGCCCTATGCCACAGACTCTTTATTATCCTTGATCGGGGGCACAAATGCACTCGTCAGTAAAAGAGAACAGGACTTACTGTTATCGTGCGGGGAAATCATCTCCAGTCTGGTTTTCTCGAATATGCTGCTTGAAAACGGCATCCGTTCTGCAGCGTTAACTGGTGCGCAGGCTGGTTTTGTCACAAACAGAGATTTTAATAATGCAAAAATCATTGAGATGCGGTGCAGCCGTCTATACAAAGAACTTGAAACTCATGATGCTGTAGTAGTAGCTGGTTTCCAAGGAGCTACAAAAGAAGGGGATATCACAACGATAGGAAGAGGGGGGAGTGATACTTCTGCTTCTGCACTTGGAGCCGCACTGAAAGCAGAGTTCATTGATATTTTTACAGATGTCGAAGGCGTCATGACTGCAGATCCCCGCATCTCGGCGAAGGCAAGGCCAATTTCTGTCGTTTCGTATAATGAAGTTTGCAACATGGCATATCAGGGAGCGAAAGTGATCCACCCGAGAGCAGTAGAAATCGCGATGAACTCTAACATTCCGATCAGAATTCGATCCACTTACTCAACGGGTGAAGGTACACTCGTGACGACAGCAGAAAATACGAAGGCACATAAAGAATTCAGAAACCACCCGGTCACAGGGATTGCCCACGTCAGTCAACTGACTCAAATAAAAGTATTCGCAAAAAAGGATCAGTATAATCTTCAGGCTGAAGTGTTCAAAGCAATGGCGAATGAAGGAATCAGTGTGGATTTCATTAACATTTCTCCCCGGGGAGTCGTCTACACCGTAGCTTCGACACTTGCTGAAAAAGCGATAACGATATTGAAAGAGAAGGGTCATGATCCTGTTGTAGAAGAAAACTGTGCTAAAATTTCAGTTGTTGGGGGCGGAATGTCCGGAGTGCCTGGAGTCACTTCAGCCATTGTCACTTCC
The DNA here is from genome assembly GCF_052828565.1 of Rossellomorea sp. NS-SX7. Classification (NCBI taxonomy): domain Bacteria; kingdom Bacillati; phylum Bacillota; class Bacilli; order Caryophanales; family Bacillaceae; genus Rossellomorea; species Rossellomorea sp. NS-SX7. Next base: position 1,500,788 of record NZ_CM128249.1, read on the forward strand.
TTGTCCGACAACGGAATCCGGATTCTGCAATCGGCAGACAGCCACACGACGATTTGGGTGCTTGTGAAAGAAAGTGAATTAATCCGTGCAGTGAATGCTCTCCATGATACATTTCAGTTAGAGAAGGCTCACTGTACATTCAAAGCAGGATAGATTTAAAAAAAGGGGAGTGTAAGTCTTGAATTTTGGCCTTGTTTCAACAGCTATGGTCACACCATTTGATCATAAAGGAAATATTGATTTTACAAAAACTACTCAGCTGATAAATTATTTGATTGATAACGGAACGGATTCTCTTGTTGTAGCTGGTACTACTGGGGAGTCCCCGACACTGACAAAAGAAGAGAAGGTTGCTTTATTTCGTCATGTGGTAAAGGTTGTGGATGGCAGGATCCCTGTGGTTGCCGGAACAGGCAGCAATAATACCCATTCTTCAATCGAATTGACGAAAAAAGCTGAAGAAGCGGGCGTAGACGCTATCATGCTGGTAGCTCCATATTATAATAAGCCCAATCAGGAAGGGTTGTTTCAGCACTTTAAAGTGATCGCTGAGTCAACCTCTTTGCCAGTTATGCTTTATAATATCCCGGGAAGATCTTCAGTGAATATTGCACCGGAAACCATTATTAGGTTATCTGAGATTGATAATGTCGTTGCAGTCAAAGAAGCAAGCGGCGATTTGGATGCAATGACTGAAATTATCTCTAAAACTTCAGAAGACTTTGCACTTTACAGCGGAGATGATGGCCTTACGCTTCCAATCCTATCAATTGGAGGGAACGGGATTGTTTCTGTGGCCTCTCATATCATCGGGAACGAAATGCAGGAAATGATTAAAGAGTTTGTGGAAGGCAATGTATCTGCTGCAGCAAAGTCTCATCAAAAGCTGTTACCGGTAATGAAAGGGTTGTTTACCAGCCCAAGTCCAACGCCAGTAAAGACGGCACTGCAATTAAAAGGCCTGGATGTAGGCTCTGTGCGTCTGCCGTTAATACCTTTAACTGAAGCAGAAAGAACAAAGCTCAGCCAGTTGATCAATTCGTTATAAGTATGTAAAAAGGCTGGGACAATAGTGTTTTAGTCTAAGGAAAACCCGAACTATACTATGAATTCTAGGATTCATTAATAGTTCGGTTTTTTTTAGTATTGTTCAAATGTGAGTTGAGTTTTTGTTTGTTCCAGCGGTTGATTGGAGTGCAAGACGAAGACTCCTGCGGGAAGAGTAGCTTATCAGAAAAGCGGAAGGGCTTTGAAGAGAGGCGGGGGGCATAAGACGAATCGGCCACGAAGGCGTTCTTTGCCTTCTTGGTCGGTTTGGCTTATGCCCCCCGCCTCTAAGTCCTGCAGCTAGACATGTGAGACCCCGCAGGCAAAGCCGAGGAGGCTCACGGGCTACCCGCGGAAAGCGAAGTCTTGCACGGAAATCAATAGCGGTATTAAAAGCCTACACAGAGATGTTCGTCTTTGGGTTTGAAGTTTCGTCTCAGGCTCATTATACGAGTGAAAAATATATCATGAAAATAAAGGATTTACTAAACCGATATCGAAATAGTTATGTAGAAAATTTATGCATACTTCGACTTTATCCAGTAGAACACCTCAGTACCTGAACGTTCCTTTGCAGGGTAAAATTGGTTGTACTTAAAAAAAGTAATCAAGTATAATGAATCTGACTGATTATAGATCGGGGAAGCACAGCATAGGAGGACACAAATTGTGAGTAATACAAAAAATGAGGTAATCCGCATAATTCCATTAGGTGGAGTAGGAGAAATCGGCAAGAATATGTACGTTGTGGAAGTCGACCATGAAATCTTCATCATAGACGCAGGTCTGATGTTCCCGGAAAACGAGATGCTCGGGATTGATATCGTCATACCTGATATCCAATATCTGATCGAAAATAAAGATCGGGTGAAAGGAATATTCCTGACTCATGGCCATGAAGACAGTATCGGTGCTATTTCATATGTATTAAACAGGATCAAAGCACCTGTTTATGGAACGAAATTGACGAATGCTTTAGTCAAAGCGCGTTTAAAAGACGCACAGGTTGACCAGGGTGTGAAATTTTTCAATGTTCATTCGGACAGTTTGTTAAATTTCGATGGAGTTCAAGTTTCTTTTTTCAGGACCACTCATAGCATTCCGGATTCCGTAGGGGTTTGTATCCATACTTCCGAAGGTGTAATAGTACATACAGGAGAATTTAAATTCGATCAGTCTGCTAAACACCTTTACAGGCCGGATTTAGGTAAGATGGCTGCTATCGGCGATAAAGGTGTGCTATGCCTGTTATCGGACAGTACTGAAGCGGAGAGGCCGGGTTATACGACATCGGAGGCTGTTATTGCCAATCAGCTCACTGAAACTTTCCGTACTGCAAAAGGGAGAATCATTGTCGCATGCTTTGCTTCCAATCTGATTCGCCTGCAGCAAGTCTTTGATGCAGCGGAACAAAATAACCGTAAAGTGGCGGTTGTGGGGAAAAGTTTGAAACGGGTATACGATGTTGCTTTAAAACTAGGATATTTACATATCCGTGATGAAATCATCATCACTCTTGATGAAATTGAAAATTATCCAAATGATGAAATTGTCATCATTGCCACTGGAACACAAGGTGAGCCTTTTGAAGCATTACAGCGCATGGCAAAGAAATCCCATCGCCTCGTAAATATCGAGTCAGGTGATACAGTGCTTATTACAGCTACTCCATCGCCGGGCATGGAAGTGATCATCGGCCGTACTGTCGATATGTTATTCAGGGCAGGTGCAGAGGTACTGACTGCGAATAAAAGAGTCCATGTTTCTGGACACGGCAGTCAAGAGGATTTAAAGTTTATGCTGAATGTCATGAAACCAAAACATTTTATTCCCATCCAGGGTGAATATAAGATGCTTGTTGCACATACCAAGCTGGCACATGACATCGGCCTGCCATATAAAAAGATCTTTATCTTGGACAAAGGCGATGTGCTTGAATACAAAGATGGCAAAATGAAAATGAGCGGAAGGGTCCAGGCAGGCAACGTCCTCATCGATGGAAGCGGCGTTGGGGATGTAGGGAATATCGTACTGCGTGACCGTAAACTGCTCTCTGAAGACGGTGTATTCACTGTTGTGGTGACCATTAACCGCAGATCTAAAACAATCGTGGCAGGTCCAGAGATCATCTCTCGCGGCTTTGTTTATGTAAGGGAATCAGAGGAGTTAATTGAAGGGGCATCCGGTATCGTCAATGATGTCGTTCAAACGTATCTCCAAAAGGGCTCTTTTGAATGGTCTGCCATCAAGCAGGACATCCGTGATCAGCTTAATTACTATCTGTTCAATAAGACAAGAAGACGCCCGATGATCTTACCAATCATCATGGAAGTGTAAAAGTGAGTCAAATCCTATAAAAGAGAGCTATCCGTCTAAACATTGGCGGATAGCTTTTTTCTTTGTGTACATAGCACCACATCATTATTCAGTATAACGATAGGTAGTATGAAATAGGTCTCTTATAAAAATAATAACAAAAGAAGCGGATTGAAAAAGGAGATGTCATTATGAAAGAGACTGATTTGAACATGAATCAAGGACAGCAGCCAAATAAAGGGGAAGAGGATGGAAAAGACAAGCCATCCGGACTAATGGAAAAGATACAGCAATTAGGGCAGACAAATGTACCTCAGCTTTCACAGGATTCAAATATCCACTGCCTGACAATCGTAGGTCAGATTGAAGGTCATATGCAGCTGCCGCCGCAAAACAAAACTACAAAATATGAACATGTGATTCCTCAATTAGTAGCGATAGAGCAAAATCCGAAAATAGAAGGAGTGGTAGTCATCCTGAATACTGTTGGCGGGGATGTGGAAGCGGGACTGGCTATTTCCGAAATGCTTGCCTCACTATCAAAACCCACTGTTTCTGTTGTATTGGGTGGGGGACACAGTATCGGTGTACCGATTGCTGTTTCCTGTGACCATTCATACATTGCCAGCACAGCCACCATGACAATCCATCCAGTACGTCTGACCGGACTGGTCATCGGTGTACCGCAGACCTTTGAGTACCTGGATAAAATGCAGGACCGCGTCGTCAGTTTTGTCACGAAGCACAGTAATATCACAGAAGAAGCATTTAAGGACCTCATGTTTGCCAAAGGTAACCTTACACGAGATATAGGTACAAATGTAGTGGGAGATGATGCCGTTGATTATGGATTGATAGATGGTATCGGAGGCATAGGGGAAGCCATACGCAAAATCAATGAATTGATCGAAACCAAAAAACAAACTGATGAAAAAGAAGGGTTGATACAATGATATTATACACAACCGTTCCTCAAGAGCAGATCTATCCAACCGATGCTGCAGAATACAGCGGGCAGATGATGGTAGAGCATCAGGGTGTACCCTTGCTAGTTCAGAGGGTCGATGATCGGTACCGGATTGTCCGGGTCATGAGCAGTGACCCTGCACATTATCTAAACGGTACAATATGTCCAGGTGAATTTATCACGAATTAAGAACGAAAGAGGATTCTCTGAAAATATTGGATATGCTATAATAAAAGTGGAAGAAAAATATCCAAAAAGTAAATCATACTCCATTTTAACGGGAAGGGTCTGACACCTTAGGCACATGATATGCCCCAAGTGATCAGCCCTTTCTTCAATTACATAACAACAAAGAATTTAAAGAATTTAGGTGAAACATATTGGCAAAACGAAAAAAACGAAAGAAACGTTCTTCAACAAGTGCTTCTCTGAAAAAAACGATCAAATATGAGATTACCGGACTGGCTCTGATGGCATTGAGTTTAATCTCTATCATAGAGCTTGGAGCTGTGGGAAAGGCATTCGTGTATTTCTTTCGGTTTTTTCTTGGAGAATGGTATATGGCTGCATTATTATGGGTTTTGTATCTTGCAGGCTACCTGATGATCAAGAGGGAAGTCCCTTTATTATTCAGCAGAAGATTACTGGGTGTTTATATTATTATCGCAAGTTTTTTACTTCTGAGTCATGTGAAATTATTTGATTTGTTATCTAATAACGGTATGTTTGAAAATCCGAGTGTCATCATGAATACATGGGATTTATACTGGATGGATGTAAATGGTGAGACCAGTACTTCAGACCTCGGGGGAGGGATGATCGGCAGTATCTTATTTGCCGTGTCGTATTTCCTGTTTGATTCACAGGGTGCAAGGATCGTGAGTGCCACCTTCATCTTGATCGGGATCATACTGGTAACGGGAAAATCACTTGGCGAGGTATTGGGCAAAATCGGATCTCGTTTTCGTGTGTTTTTAAGCGGTCAATGGACGGCTTTCAAGAGTGATATGAGTGATTGGAAAGAATCCAAAGGGAAGAAAAAAGTAGAAAAACAACAAAAAGCTAAGACAGATAATAAGAAAGAAGAACCAGTCGTTCAACAAGCTGTACAGGAAGAAGAAAAAATAGAGCCTATCATTTCAAACTTTGCAGAAAGAGCTTATGGGGGAGTGCCTGCAGATAAAGACAAAACGGAAAACAATGTACCTGTTGGCGAGAATGAAAAGAAGGCAGCTCCATCCCCTGACAAGAAAGATGAGGAGGGTGAAGCGGATTCTTCTCCTCCTATCACATTTACTGAAGTGGAAAATAAAGATTACAAGCTCCCTTCACTGACTTTATTAAAGAGCCCGAAACAGACAGACCAAAGCAATGAGTACCAATTGATCCATGCAAATGCTGCCAAGCTGGAAAGAACATTCCAAAGCTTCGGTGTAAAAGCAAAAGTGACCCAGGTTCACCTTGGACCTGCTGTTACCAAATATGAAGTTCATCCGGATGTAGGGGTCAAGGTAAGCAGAATCGTCAATCTGAGTGATGACTTGGCATTGGCATTAGCCGCTAAAGACATCCGGATCGAGGCACCCATCCCAGGGAAGTCTGCTATCGGTATCGAAGTTCCGAATTCTGAAGTCGCCATGGTTTCTTTACGTGAGGTACTGGAGTCTAAGCAGCATAACAAGCCTGATTCGAAATTGCAGATCGGACTGGGAAGGGATATTACCGGTGAAGCAGTGTTGGCTGAGCTTAATAAAATGCCTCACTTACTTGTTGCCGGTGCAACAGGCAGCGGGAAGAGTGTATGCATCAACGGAATCATTACAAGTATCTTGATGCGTGCCAAACCTCATGAAGTTAAATTGATGATGATTGATCCGAAGATGGTTGAGTTAAATGTGTACAATGGCGTACCGCATCTTCTCGCTCCGGTCGTCACAGATGCGAAAAAAGCTTCACAGGCATTAAAGAAAGTGGTCAGTGAGATGGAGCGGCGTTATGAATTATTTTCTCACACCGGAACAAGAAACATTGAAGGCTACAATGAGTATGTAAAAAGGCAGAATATAGAGAACGAAGATAAGCAGCCATTACTTCCGTACATTGTAGTTATTGTAGATGAATTGGCTGATTTGATGATGGTAGCCTCGAACGATGTAGAGGATGCTATCACCAGACTTGCTCAAATGGCCCGTGCAGCAGGAATCCATTTAATCATCGCCACCCAGAGACCATCAGTGGATGTCATTACCGGCGTGATCAAAGCGAATATACCTTCCCGCATTGCCTTTGCTGTGTCTTCACAAACGGATTCAAGGACGATATTGGACTCCGGTGGAGCAGAAAAGTTGTTAGGGCGGGGGGATATGTTGTTCATGCCCGTCGGCGCTTCCAAGCCGACAAGGGTGCAGGGCGCTTTCTTATCCGATGAAGAAGTGGAAGAAGTGGTGGATTTCGTAATATCACAACAAAAAGCACAATATCAGGAAGAGATGATCCCTGATGATATACCTGAGGAAGCAGGCAGCGGGGAAGCTGAAGATGAATTGTATAATGATGCTGTCCAATTGATTGCAGAAATGCAGACTGCATCTGTATCGATGCTTCAGCGCAGATTCAGGATAGGGTACACAAGGGCAGCACGTTTAATAGACGAAATGGAAGTAAGGGGAGTAGTCGGTCCATATGAAGGAAGCAAGCCGAGGACTGTGCTGGTCGGTAAACCTTCTGAGGAGCAAAATGCGTAAATGAATGACTGAGTAAGTTCAAGTGAAGCTGTGCCTGCATGGGCAGCTTCACTTTTTTTTATACAATTTTAAGCGAAACAATTGAAGTGTTCTTCACAAGTGGTCAGTTCATTCCATGGAGGATTGAACAAAGGTGAAAAATGTACCAACGATAAACAGCGGCTCGTTAGAGTAATTGCTGAAAAAATTGAAGAATCAGAGCATGAATACATGTATTGTAAGCGGTTCAATTTATAGATTTATAGTTTATCCACTAATGTGATATACTATTAAAAGCGTTTACAAAAAGAAGTTAATTATTTCAATTGTGTAATAACAAGGACATAAAAGTTGTAATATGTAAATAAGAGGTAAAAAATGTCACGAAAACATGAAAAAATACCGTTATTTTTCCTATTAATTACCATAATTATTTTCAGAATTGCCTTATTGGTCTTTTTTTTCGACAAAATCACATAATGCTATTTATTTATTAAAAGAAAAGTGTTATAGTATTTTCGATTAGTAGGAAAGATATACATCAGAGGTCTGATGTCTTGAGAAAATTTGGTGGTGGTTCCAGTGACAATTAAAACAGACAATCGACATTTATACTTACAAGTTATTGACCGTTTGAAAAAGGATATTGATGCAGGAGTTTATAAAGAAAAAGAAAAACTTCCTTCTGAATTTGATCTTTCCAAACAATTGGGTGTTTCTAGAGCGACTCTCAGGGAAGCGTTGAGGATCCTTGAGGAAGAAAGTGTCATAATACGCCGGCATGGTGTAGGAACTTTTGTAAACGCTAAACCCTTGTTCACTTCAGGGATTGAGCAATTGAACAGTGTTTCCAACATGATTATACAGGCTGGAATGGAGCCAGGAACCATTTTCTTAAGCTCAACGACTCAAGAAGCAACTGAGGATGATGTCAAAAGGTTTCAAAGTGAGGAAGAGGAGAACATTATTCTGGTCGAACGTGTTCGGACAGCTAACGGGGAGCCGGTAGTCTATTGTGTGGACAAGATTCCTGAAAGGATTCTGACAAGGAATTTTACGCATGAAGATAATTCGATATTCTCTGTATTGGAAAAACGGGAGAATAGAAGAATAACTCATGCAGTCGCCCAAATCGAACCGATGGGATATCATGATAAAATTTCCCCGATTCTGAATTGCGAGCCTGAGACGGCTTTACTCGTACTCAAACAAATGCATTTTGATGAGAACGATGAGCCGATATTATACTCAGTGAACTATTTCAGATCAGACAAATTCAGCTTCCATGTTTTAAGAAAACGGGTATAGGAAACAATCTTTCTACTAATTTATTACAACAAACAAATTTTGGGGGGTACTCTAGGTGAAAAAGCGTAAATTCGGTTTAGCGCTGTCTTTTGTTCTTGCAGCAGGTACAATTTTAGGTGCATGTGGTTCAAGCGAGAAGGAAGAAGGTGCATCTAGTGGTGATGGTAAGAGTAAAGAAGATCAATTTACAGTAGCCATGGTTACAGATGTTGGTGGAGTAGATGATAAATCATTCAACCAATCTGCTTGGGAAGGCCTAAAGGCTTTCGGTGAAGAGCACGGATTGGAAAAAGGTAAAAGCGGTTACGATTATCTTCAATCTCAATCTGACGCAGACTATGCTACAAACTTAAACACATTAGCTCGTCAAGATTTTGACTTAGTATACGGAATCGGCTTCCTGATGGAAGGTGCAATCAATGATATCGCACAGCAGCAGAAAGATTCTCACTTTGCTATCGTAGATGCAGTTGTTGAGCAGCCAAACGTTGCCAGCATCACGTTTAAAGAGCAAGAAGGTTCTTTCCTTGCAGGTGTGGTAGCAGGTTTAACAACAAAAACAAATAAAATCGGTTTCATCGGCGGAATGGAAATCCCGGTTATCGAGCGTTTCCACTCTGGTTTCTTAGCTGGTGTTAAAGCGGTTAACCCTGATGCTGAAGTAGTGGCTGATTATGCTGGTGCTTTCGATAAGGCAGAGCTTGGTCAAACAATCGCTTCTAAAATGTATTCTCAAAACGCAGACGTCGTTTTCCACGCAGCTGGTGGAACAGGTAACGGTTTATTCAAAGAAGCACGTGACTTGAAAGAAAAAGATCCTTCCCGTGAAATCTGGGCAATCGGTGTTGACTCTGATCAATCTGCCGAAGGTAAAGTAGGAGATCACAACATCGTTCTGACTTCTTCTCTAAAGCGTGTTGATAATGCTGTCCTTGACCTTGCAAACAAGGCGAAAGAAGGAAACTTCCCTGGTGGAGAAATGATTTCATACGGACTTAATGAAGATGGTGTAGGTCTTGCGGAACTCAACGATGAACTATCAAACAAAGATGAAGTAATGACGAAAGTTAACGAATGGAAAGAAAAAATCGCTAATGGAGATATCAAAGTACCTGAGTCTCTTAAAGATGCGGAGTCTTTCTCAGCAGAGTAATAGTCTAAAAGATGACAGGGATAAGCGGGCCATGGAATGCCGGTCTCTTATCCCTTTTTCTTTAAAAACAACTGGATATATAGTACTAACCGAATCTTTCGGATTGGTATAAAATAACTGGTTTTACGGTTTAAAACTTTAATTGAAGTATAGAAATCATCCCTTCTATCTTTCATTTAGAGTTTTAATAGAGGAAACCCTTTTTTCTAACAGACCAAGGTCTGACCTCTAACTACTAAACTATTTATCCCTAGCCTAAGCAAGGAGTGAAAGCAATGGATTATGTAATCGAGATGCTGAATATCCGCAAGGAATTCCCGGGCATCGTGGCAAATGACAATATCACCCTCCAGCTAAAACAAGGTGAGATTCATGCGCTTCTTGGTGAGAACGGTGCAGGTAAGTCAACGTTAATGAACGTCTTATTTGGACTTTATCAGCCGGAGCAAGGTGAAATCCGCGTAAAGGGTAAGAAAGTAAACATCACAAACCCTAATATTGCAAATGATCTGGGAATCGGCATGGTACATCAGCATTTTATGCTTGTTGATACATTTACCGTCACTGAGAATATCATTCTCGGCAGGGAGCCTAAATCCGGAGCATCTGTAGATATCAAAAAAGCTGAAAAAGATATTTTGGACATTTCTGAAAGGTATGGCCTTAAAGTGGATCCATCCGCAAAAATATCCGACATTTCAGTGGGCATGCAGCAGCGTGTAGAGATTCTTAAAACCCTTTATCGCGGAGCGGACATCTTGATCTTCGATGAACCTACCGCCGTATTGACCCCGCAAGAAATAAAAGAACTCATTCAAATTATGAAAACCCTCATCAAGGAAGGTAAATCGATCATTCTCATCACTCATAAGCTCAAGGAGATTATGGAAGTGTGTGATAATGTAACCGTTATCAGAAAAGGTAAGGGCATTGGAACCGTAAAAGTTTCTGAAACAAATCCAAACCATCTGGCAAGCTTGATGGTCGGCCGTGAAGTGACATTCAAAACAGATAAAACAGAAGCCACACCAGAAGGAAACGTGCTGGAAATAAACGACTTGAATGTAAAGGATAACCGAAACGTACCAGTTGTCAAAGGGCTGAACCTAGAGGTGAGGGCAGGAGAAATCCTGGGTATTGCCGGTGTCGATGGGAATGGGCAAACCGAGCTGATCGAAGCAATCACTGGACTGCATAAAGCTGAAAGCGGCTCTATCAAGTTGAATGGAAAAGAAATTGCAAACTTGAAACCTCGTAAGATTTATGAAACCGGAGTGGGCCATATTCCCCAGGACCGTCATAAACATGGATTGGTATTGGATTTTCCGATAGGTGAAAATATGGTCCTCCAGACCTATTACCAAAAACCGTATTCCAGCAAAGGGATTTTAAACTATAAGAAGATTTATGATCAAGCCAGAAAGCTCATATCTGAGTTTGATGTAAGAACACCATCCGAGTTCACTCTGGCACGGGCTCTATCCGGAGGTAATCAGCAAAAAGCGATCATCGGCAGGGAAATTGACCGTGATCCGGATTTATTGATTGCAGCACAGCCTACTCGCGGATTGGACGTGGGTGCAATTGAATTCATCCACAAGCGCCTGATCGAACAAAGAGACAACGGAAAAGCTGTATTGCTGCTTTCTTTTGAACTGGACGAAATCATGAACGTAAGCGATCGTATTGCAGTCATTTATGAGGGACAAATCGTTGCGATTGTCGATCCTAAAGAAACGACCGAACAGGAACTTGGCCTGTTGATGGCAGGTTCAAAAGGAAAGGGAACGGGGGAAAACGCAAATGTCTAATCGAGTAACAAATATATTAATCCCGGTTATTTCTGTCCTTTTAGGTATCATTGTTGGAACGATTATCATGCTAGTGAGCGGATATGATCCTGTTGCGGGATATTCAGCATTATGGCAGGGGATATTTGGTGAAATCTACTATGTAGGTGAAACGGTCAGACAGGTAACACCATATATTTTAGCCGGACTGGCTGTGGCCTTTGCATTCAGAACGGGACTATTCAACATTGGTGTAGAAGGGCAATTGATTGTAGGCTGGATGGCTGCTGTCTGGGTCGGTATCGCGTTTGATGACCTGCCGAAAATCATTCACTTGCCGATGGCCATCATCGCGGCTGCGTTAGCAGGTGCAATCTGGGGGTTCATTCCGGGATTATTGAAAGCGAAGTACCGGGTGCACGAGGTTATCGTTACGATCATGATGAACTATATCGCTTTACACGTAACAAACTCCATCATTCGAGATGTATTGACGGAGCGTAAGGATCGTACTGATTATATTGCTGACTCAGCATCATTAACATCACCATTTTTTGAAAGTATTACGGATTATTCCCGGTTACACTGGGGAATCTTCGTTGCTCTTGCCTGTGTATTCATCATGTGGTTCTTACTGGAGAAAACGACACGCGGTTATGAGCTCCGTTCTGTAGGGTTCAACCAGCATGCATCACAATATGCAGGTATGAATGTCAATGGGAACATCATTCTTTCAATGGTCATTTCTGGTGCATTTGCTGGTTTGGCAGGTGCGATGGAAGGTCTTGGGACATTTGGATACGCATCGATCAAAGGCGGATTCACAGGTGTAGGTTTTGATGGTATCGCCGTAGCATTATTGGGCGGTAACGTGGCAATAGGTGTAGTGTTTGCAGCCCTCTTGTTCGGAGGTCTCAAGGTTGGTGCCTTAAATATGCCGCTTGAAGCAGGTATACCGAATGAGCTGGTCGATATCATTATCGCTCTTATCATTTTCTTTGTGGCTTCAGGCTACATGATCCGTTACCTTATTCAACGATTCAGTAAAAAGGGGGTGAAATAAGTGGGTTTAATGGATATTTTATTAATACTCATCCCGTCTACATTACTATGGGCTTCGCCACTTATTTTCACTGCTTTAGGCGGAGCGTTTTCGGAACGATCCGGTATTGTCAATATTGGACTTGAAGGCCTGATGGTCATTGGTGCATTTTCCAGTATCGTCTTCAACATAACGTTTGCCGAGACGTTCGGTTCTGCTACTCCTTGGGTAGCGCTTCTCGTCGCGATGGTGATGGGAGGATTATTGGCTGTTCTGCATGCTGTAGCCTCCATTACATTCAGAGCAGATCAGGTGGTATCAGGTGTAGCGATCAACCTTCTTGCAATTGGTTTGACACTGTTTCTTGTGAAGCGGATTTATGGCAAGGGTCAAACAGATATCATTTCAGAAGGTTTTGGTAAAGTGGATGTTCCGCTGTTACACAAGATCCCTGTGATTGGTGACATCTTTTTCTCTAATACGTACTGGCCTCCTTTTGTAGCCATTCTTGTATCGGTCATCGTGTGGTACGTCATGTTCAAGACACCATTTGGACTGCGTCTCCGCTCTGTGGGTGAACATCCGATGGCTGCGGATACTATGGGGATCAATGTGACGAAGATGCGCTATATCGGAGTAATCTTATCTGGTGCATTCGCAGGTGTCGGCGGTGGAGTTTATGCTCAATCCATTTCTTCCGATTTCAGTCATGCTACGATCAGCGGACAAGGGTTCATGGCACTAGCCGCATTGATCTTTGGTAAATGGCATCCGCTTGGTGCAATGGGTGCAGCGTTATTCTTCGGCTTTGCACAAAGTTTGAGCATCATCGGAAGCAGTATTCCATTATTCGAAAATATTCCAAGCGTCTATTTACTAATCGCTCCTTACGTATTGACAATCTTAGCATTGACAGGTTTCATCGGCCGCGCCGATGCACCTAAAGCATTGGGTACACCATACGTAAAAGGAAGCCGCTAATTACAGAAGAGAGTGTCTATGTTATAACATGGGCACTCTTTTTTATACTTTGAAACAAAGTTAATATGAATACGAAGTAGAGAATAATTCATGTTTAATCTTTGATGGTCTTAGTGGTTCCAGCTTTTGATTGGAGTGCAAGACGAAGACTCCTAACAGAAAAGCGGAAGGTCTTAGCTCAGAGGCGGTTTGGCTTATGACATGTGCCTCTAAGCCCTGCAGCTGGACACTTGACACCTCTTAAGATAATGCGACGAGGAGGCTCACCGGCCGCCCGCGGAAAGCGAAGTCTTGCACGGAAATCAAAAGCGGTGTTCAAAAGCAAATAACCATAGTCTGAACAAATATCTCTAAACATATAATGAATATCATGTGTCGATTTTTCCAACAGAGGAAGATGCTTGAATTCTTTCTATTACAACATGTATAGTTAAACTAAAATACCGCACAATAAAGGTGTTTATATCTTTTTTAGTTCTATGTATATAAAAAATGCAAGTATGGACAAGGAGGATGGTACAATGACGGACATTAATGAAGTCGTTAAGAAGAAGCAAGGCTACACATTACATATCGTGAAAACGGATAAGTATAAAACGAATAACCTTGTGATGAAAGTGAAAGCCCCCTTAGATCAGGAAACTGTCACGCTGCGCGGGCTTCTTCCTCACGTCATGCAAAGCAGCACAAAGACGTATCCGAATACAACAAAACTCCGTACTTATTTAGATGAACTATATGGTGCCAGCTTTTTTACCGACTTAGCAAAAAAAGGCGAATATCATATCGTCAATTTCTCGGTTGAAATAGCAAACGAGAAATTTTTGAAGGATTCTGAGCCGCTGCTTGAGAAAGGGCTTGAATTCCTTTCAGATGTGTTATTGAACCCTAATATTGAGAACGATCAATTTGATGAGGGTACAGTCGAGAAGGAGAAGCGGAATCAAAAGGTGAGGATCCAGGCAGTATATGACGATAAAATGCGTTATGCCAACTCAAGACTGGTTGAAGAAATGTGTAAGGATGAGAGATTCGCACTTCATGTAAACGGAATGAAAGAGAACGTCGACTCGATTTCTTCAAGTGAATTATACGATTATTACCAGAAGGTCATCAGTGAAGATCAAATGGACCTGTATGTTATTGGGGATGTCGACGAAGAGCAGGTCGAAAATTTCTGTGACAGGCTGTTTTCACTGCCGGAACGATCCGCTCTTGAAGTCGATTCTTCTGAAGTGAAACGTAAAGAGAAGGAAAATGTAGTAAAAGAAAAGCAGGATGTTAAGCAAGGGAAGCTGAATATGGGATATCGTACGAATACTCAATATGGTGATGAAGATTATTATGCACTTCAGGTCTTTAATGGGATATTCGGAGGATTCTCTCATTCCAAGCTGTTTATCAATGTAAGGGAAAAAGCCAGCCTCGCGTATTATGCTGCCAGCCGCCTGGAAAGCCATAAAGGACTCATGATGGTCATGTCGGGTATTGAATTCAAAAATTATGATCAGGCAGTCGGTATCATAAACGAACAGTTGGAAGCTATGAAGAATGGTGATTTTACCGACGGCGAGATCGAACAGACAAAAGCAGTCATAAAAAACCAGCTGCTTGAAACTGTTGATACATCGAGGGGGCTTATTGAAGTTCTGTATCACAATGCTGTATCCAATAAGCAAATCGATCTTAAGACTTGGCTGGAAGAAGTGGACAAAACGACCAAAGAAGAAATTATCGCAGCAGCTAACAAAGTGGAGCTTGATACCATTTATTTCTTAACAGGAATGGAGGAATAAAGATGAAGAAAATTTCCTTCGATCAGATTCAAGAAAATTTATATTATGAGAAGATGTCTAACGGCCTTGATGTTTTTATCCTTCCGAAAAAAGGATTCAATAAGACGTATGCAACCTTTACAACGAAATACGGAAGCATCGACAATCATTTTGTACCATTGAATGAAGAGGAATTTGTGAAAGTGCCGGATGGCATCGCTCACTTCCTCGAGCATAAGCTGTTTGAAAAAGAGGATGGAGATGTCTTTCAGCAATTCAGCCGTCAAGGGGCTTCAGCGAATGCCTTTACTTCTTTCACGCGAACGGCGTATTTATTCTCAAGCACAGATAATGTAGAAAGAAATCTTGAAACACTGATCGATTTTGTTCAAGATCCTTATTTCACAGAGAAAACAGTTGAAAAAGAAAAAGGCATCATCGGACAGGAAATCACGATGTATGATGATAACCCGGATTGGCGTTTATACTTCGGAGTCATCCAAAACATGTATAAAAATCATCCTGTGAAGATTGACATTGCAGGCACAATCGACTCGATCACTCCAATTACGAAAGATATGCTGTATCAATGCTACAATACTTTCTACCACCCAAGTAATATGCTTCTCTTTGTGGTTGGTCCCGTCGATCCAGAACAGGTCATGAATCAGGTCCGCTCAAACCAGGAAAAAAAGCCATATGAAAAAATGCCTGAGATAAAACGTCAATTCGATGATGAGCCAAATGAAGTTGCCGAAACAAAACAGGTGCTCGAAATGAACGTTCAGTCTCCTAAATGTCTGGTGGGATTAAAGGCACCAGAACCGACTCAACAAGGAAAAGAAATGCTGAGGCAGGAACTTTCGATGAATGTCTTCCTCGACTTATTGTTCGGAAAGAGTTCTTCCTATTATTTCGACCTTTACAATGAAGGGCTCATCGATGAGACATTCCATTATGATTACACCCAGGAAAATGGATTCGGCTTTGTAACTGTTGGAGGGGATACAGAAAAGCCCGACTTACTTGCCGAAAAACTGAAGGAACTATTATTGAAAGCAAAAGCAGAATCGCTGTTTACCGAAGATGGCCTTGAAAGGACCAAAAAGAAAAAAATCGGTGCTTTCCTTCGTGCAGTGAATTCACCTGAATTCATTGCCAACCAGTTCACAAGATATGCATTCAATGAAATGGATTTATTTGATGTGGTACCTACGCTGGAATCATTGACGTACAAAGATATTCAGAAAGTGGCTGACTCAATCATCAGTGAAGAGCGATTCACTGTATGTCAAGTGGTTCCAAAATCATAAGAAGTATAGGAACTGCCCTCTATAGCGGGGTGGTTCTTATCTTTGTTTGGGGGGAGAAATATGAAATTTGCTTTGATTACAGGGGCTTCAGGCGGTATTGGGAGAAGCACTGCCCTGGCTCTTGCGAAAAAGGGATGGAACCTTTATCTTCATTATCATTCTGATCGGGATAGTGTCGAGAACTTGATGGCTGAAATAAGAAGCAGTGGAGTAGAAGCGATCCCCATACAAGCGGATCTAACCAAGCCTCACCAGGTTAAGAAGGTCGTTGACTCCATTTTTCGTATCGATGCTATTGTTTATTCAAGCGGTTTAGCCGGCTGGGGGCTTTTTCAGGATCAAACCGAACAGGAGATGGACAAATTGATCAACATCCATGTGAAAAGCCCGATGCTGCTAATACAGGGATTGCTTCCTAAGCTATTGAAGAATAAAGGCAGTATTGTGATTGTCAGCTCGATCTGGGGACAAATCGGGGGTGCTTGCGAAGTGGTCTATTCAACAGTTAAAGGGGCTCAGCTTTCCTTTGTGAAGGCCCTTGCCAAAGAAACGGCTTTAAGCGGGGTCAGGATCAATGCGGTAGCACCTGGGGCAGTGGCAACAAATATGATGGAATCCTTTTCAGAGGAAGAAATTCAACAAGTAAGTGAGGAAATTCCAATGGGAAGGCTGGCTTTAAGTAAAGAGGTCGCTTCCTCCATATATTTCTTATTATCTGAAGAGTCATCCTACATAACCGGCCAGACTTTGGCTGTCAATGGAGGCTGGCATACATAATTAATTTTATCTGCATGCGCATATTTTTCCCTCTGTGATACAAACTAACATTGTATTTCAATTAAGAGGAGGTTCATTACGATGTCTGTATTAGATAACTGGTCAGAGTGGAAAAACTTTTTAGGGGATCGCCTTAACCAAGCTCAGCATACTGGAATGGAAAATGAAACGGTTTCAGATTTAGCTTATCAAATCGGAGATTACCTGGCTAAGCAAGTCGAGCCAAAGAACGACCAGGAAAAAGTGTTAGCGGATCTATGGTCTGTAGCTTCTCCTGAAGAACAGCATGCTATTGCAAACATGATGGTAAAGCTAGTGAACAATAACGGCACTCGTTAAGGAGAGGGAATTTTCCTCTCCTTTTCTTATGGCTCGCTTTTGTAAGTGATTATGAGGCCTTCTTATCTTATCAATATGAACAATTCTTTCCCTTAAATCATCCTAAAGAACTGTTTATGTAAGGAATATGCAGAAATTGTATTAATTCTTTAGGTTTTCCTTTTCTATTAGATGAAAATCATTTATTATAAAAGCTAGATGTTTCAAGTACAATGATCGAAAAACCCCCTATGTTGTCGGATTATGTTGTCGCATAGAATATCAGGAGGTAACCAATGGAACGAAAAGAATGGTATTTAGAATATGAAATTCAAAAAAACCGTCCTGGCCTCTTAGGTGATATTTCCTCATTATTAGGGATGCTTTCTATAAATATTGTGACGATCAATGGTGTTGACGAAGGAAGAAGAGGGATGCTCCTTCTTGCCAATAATGAAGAACAAATAACCCGTCTGGAATCGATCCTGCAGACAATGGATACGATTAATGTGACGAAATTAAGGGAACCTAAACTAAGAGACAGGCTCGCTGTCAGGCATGGCCGGTATATTCAGCGGGATGCAGATGATAAAAAAACATTCCGGTTCGTACGTGATGAATTGGGATTGTTGGTCGACTTCATGGCTGAGCTTTTTAAGCAGGAAGGTCATAAGCTTGTCGGAATCAGGGGAATGCCGCGGGTAGGAAAGACAGAGTCAGTTGTCGCTTCTAGTGTGTGTGCCAATAAGAAATGGTTATTTGTGTCATCCACATTATTAAAGCAGACGATCAGAAGCAAGCTCATTGAAGATGAATATTCATCCGATAACTTATTCATCATTGATGGCATCGTTTCAACCCGGCGGGCAAGCGAAAAGCATTGGCAGCTGGTTAGGGAAATCATGCGGCTGTCGGCTGTGAAAGTCATTGAACATCCGGATGTGTTTGTTCAGAATTCAGAGTACTCATTAGATGATTTTGATTATATTATCGAGCTGAGAAACAATCCTGAAGAAGAAATTACATACGAATTAGTTGAACAAAATAACCTTTTTCAAAATTCTGATTTTGGAGGTTTTGATTTTTAATATTGGAAGGTGTTAAATAGTGACGGAATTAGGAAAACGTCTGAAAGAAGCTCGCGAAGCAAAAGATTACAGTCTTGATGACTTACAAAGAGTGACGAAGATACAAAAACGATATCTCATCGGCATAGAAGAAGGAAATTATGATATCATGCCGGGGAAATTCTACGTCCGGGCTTTTATAAAGCAATATTGTGAGGCAGTGGGCTTGCAGCCCGAAGTGATTTTTGAAGAATATAAAGGTGAAATCCCGACAACGTATGAAGATGAGATACCAGTCTCTCTTTCCCGCGTGCAAACAAGGAAGGGAGTTTCAGGCAGCTCATCAAAGGCCCTTGATGTAATCCCGAAACTTTTGATCGCTGTATTTGTTATTGCCGTGTTAATTGCCCTGTGGGTATTCGTGCAAAACAAAGTGGCTGATAATGCCAGCAATGCAGACACTGCCAACAAAGAACCTGTCGCTGTCGACCAGCAGGATCTGCCTGAAGAAGAACCTGCTGAAGAGGAAGACAAGGATCAAAAAGAATCAGGCGCTGAAACTGAATCTGATGAGAAGAAAGAAACCAAAGAACCTGAAGAGAGTGCGGATCAATCACTGAAAGCCGTAAAGACTGAAGGTACTAAAACGACCTTTGAGCTCAAAAACACAGATCAGTTCAAGCTGGGGTTAGCTGCTAAAGGTGACGCCTGGGTAGCTGTGTACAATTCCAAAGATGAAGTGTTGTTCCAAGGGATGCTATATGATGGGGATAAGAAGGATTTTGATCTAGGATCTGATCAGCAGGCATATCTCGTTATCGGTAACGCTGCAAATACGGATATCAATGTGAATGGTAAACTGCTCCAGTATAAGATTCCTACAGATACGGTCAGACAGGATATCATCATCCAATACCAGCCTGCAGAATCTCAACAATAAGCTGAATGGAGCAAACGTACTCCACACTTCACATTCTGTCATTATTTTGTTTCTAAGTATTGGAGGTAGAAAGGTGAACTTACCTAATAAGATAACAATTTCGCGAATCTTTTTGATTCCATTATTTTTGATCATCATGCTGGCACCTTTTAACTGGGGAGATATGACCTTCCTGGGGGCTGAGATGCCGGTGACGCATTTTGTAGGAGCGATGATTTTCATTATTGCTTCGACGACTGATTGGATAGACGGATATTATGCAAGAAAGTATAATATGGTAACCAATCTGGGGAAATTCCTGGATCCGTTGGCGGATAAGCTTCTCGTGTCTGCCGCTTTGATCGTACTGGTTGAGCTTGGCCTTGCTCCTTCCTGGATCGTCGTCATCATCATCAGCCGTGAATTTGCCGTAACAGGTCTTCGGTTGGTACTTGCCGGGGAAGGTGAAGTAGTAGCAGCCGGTCAGCTTGGGAAGATTAAGACATGGGCACAAATCATCGCTATTTCTGCTCTATTGCTTCATAATGCCATCTTTGAACTATTCCATTTACCATTCGCGACAATCGCTTTATGGGTTGCCATGTTCTTTACGGTTTGGTCGGGATGGGATTATTTCAAGCACAACAAGCAAGCGTTTGTTAACTCGAAGTGATGTTTTCAGGCGGGATGCTGGACGTGTGTTCGTTCCCATTATAATCTATAAGAGATGATTCTTGATTGAATCATCTCTTTCTTTATATGGAAGAGTCTACTTAAGGGGGAAAAACAAGTGAATGCTGAAATCATTGCAGTGGGATCGGAATTATTATTGGGGCAGATTGCCAACACAAACGCTCAATACATATCAGGGCAGCTTGCTGAAGCCGGTGTGAATGTTTATTATCACACTAGTGTAGGGGATAATCCCCTTCGACTGACTCAGGCAATAGAAGTTGCACAAGGAAGAGCCGATTTGCTTATCTTCACAGGCGGGCTCGGACCTACTAAGGATGACCTGACGAAAGAAACGATTGCAAAAGCATTGGGAACAGGGCTTTCGATGGATGAAGAGGCTCTGGAATCGATTAAATCATACTTTCAAAAAACAAAACGCCAAATGACGCCGAATAATGAAAAGCAGGCTCTAATACTAGAAGGTTCACAAGTGTTGAAGAATGAGAATGGAATGGCTCCTGGTATGTTTTTCAAAAAGGATGCTACTTCATACATGCTGCTCCCGGGACCGCCGTCTGAAATGCGGCCGATGTTCAGTAAGTATGGAATCCCTGCCATTTTAGGTACATTAAAAAGGAAAGAAATCATTTATTCCCGGGTGCTGCGGTTTTTTGGAATCGGTGAAGCTCAATTGGAATCAGAATTGGAAGAACTGATCGACGCACAGACGAACCCGACTATTGCGCCGCTGGCAGGCGATGGGGAGGTCACTTTGCGATTGACAGCCAAGCACGGGTCGAGGGAAGTGGCAGCTGCACTGCTGGATGCTTTGGAAGAAAAAATAATGAATGTGGCTGGGGATTTTTTCTACGGGTACGATCATGATTCACTTGTCGAAGTGGGTATGAGGTTACTGAAAGAAAAGGGTCTTACCTTATCATGTGCTGAGAGCCTTACGGGTGGGTTGTTTCAATCGGAAATAGCCTCTATATCCGGAGCATCGACAGTATTGAAGGGAGGGGTTGTCTGCTACCAGGATGAAATAAAGAAAAAGGTGCTCTCCATTCAGGAAAGGACACTCGAACAGTATTCAGCCGTAAGTGAACAATGTGCAAAAGAACTGGCCGAAAATGTCCGGACTCTCTTTTCTTCGGAGATAGGTATCAGCTTCACTGGAGTAGCAGGCCCTGACGACCATGATGGCAAGAAGGCTGGCACAGTATGGATTGGACTGGCCATAAACGGCCGGAGCACTAAAGCATTCCTATTGAATCTTGCAGGCGGAAGGAATTCCAATCGAAAGAGAACAGCAAAATACGGCTGGCATTATCTATTGAAAGAACTATCATGAATATACTAGAAAGAGGCTGTGACATAAGTGTTTTAGTCTAAATAATACCCGAACTAATTTGCCATTTTGGAGGCAATTTAGTTCGGTTTTTTCGTCTTGTTCGAGCCTCATTTATAGTTGTTCTTAATGAGAAATTACCAAACGCAAAAAACCGAATGGATGTTCGATTTTTTTCTTGTTTTCTACTTTGACATGGTTTATAGTATAGATAGGTTGGATTTGAGACAAGCTTATAAGTTGTCTTTAAGTTCTATATTCAAAGGAGGAAAAATTGTGAGCGATCGTAAAGCAGCCTTAGATATGGCGTTGAAACAAATAGAGAAACAGTTTGGAAAAGGCTCTATCATGAAGCTTGGGGAACAAACTGACAGAAAAGTAGTGACTTGTCCGAGTGGATCACTTGCGCTTGACGCGGCTCTTGGAGTCGGCGGGTATCCTCGCGGAAGAATTGTTGAGGTATATGGACCGGAATCCTCAGGTAAGACAACTGTAGCACTTCATGCAATCGCTGAAGTACAGGCGCAGGGCGGACAGGCAGCATTCATCGATGCCGAGCACGCACTGGATCCTGTATATGCACAAAAACTTGGTGTAAACATAGATGAATTATTGCTTTCTCAGCCTGATACAGGTGAGCAGGCACTCGAAATCGCTGAAGCATTGGTACGAAGCGGTGCAGTTGATGCCATCGTGATCGACTCGGTAGCAGCACTTGTACCTAAAGCCGAAATCGAAGGGGAAATGGGAGATTCACACGTAGGTCTTCAAGCCCGCTTGATGTCCCAGGCACTTCGTAAATTATCAGGTGCGATCAACAAATCGAAGACCATTGCGATCTTTATTAACCAGATTCGTGAAAAGGTTGGAGTCATGTTCGGAAATCCAGAGACGACTCCTGGTGGACGCGCGTTGAAATTCTACTCTTCTGTACGTTTGGAAGTACGTCGTGCGGAAACCCTGAAGCAAGGCAATGAAATGGTTGGTAACAAAACGAAAATCAAAGTCGTTAAAAACAAAGTCGCTCCTCCTTTCCGTGTAGCGGAAGTAGATATTATGTACGGACAAGGAATTTCTAAAGAAGGAGAGATTGTCGATCTTGGATCAGAGCTTGATATCGTTCAGAAGAGTGGTGCATGGTACTCTTATAACGAAGAGCGCCTGGGTCAAGGACGTGAAAATGCGAAGATCTTCTTGAAAGAGAACCCTGAACTCAGAAATGAAATCATGTTGAAGATCCGTGAGCATTACGGATTGGATACAGGTGCAGCGGATACGGAAGATCAAGGAGAACTAAATCTAGTAGAAGATTAAGACTGACACTGGAGAAGCAGGCATGTTCATGTTTGCTTCTCTTTGTATTTCCGCTTATTTCCATATACATCGAAGATAAACAAGAGTAGTCCGTAATAATATTATGTAAATTAAAGTAGTTATCCTTATCGAAATATGTCGAATAGCGAGAAATCCTCGAGAAATCCAGTGAGAGAGCGGACAACCCCTTGACAATAAATTTTCTGAGATTTAAAATTAACATGTATATTTTACAAATTTTTCGAATGAATATTTGAAAGCCTAGCGCTGTATATTGAGTTCAAATGAGCAATGTACAAGCCGACATGTAAAAGACATGATGACAGTTCATAGCAAGAGGAGGTGAAATAATGCAACCTATTACAATCATCTCCATTTTGCTTGGCCTTATCGTCGGTGTAGTTGTTGGATACTTTATTCGTAAGTCCATTGCTGAAGCAAAGATTGCCGGTGCCAGAGGTTCAGCAGAGCAGATTTTAGAAGATGCTAAGCGCGAGGCAGATGCTCTGAAGAAAGAAGCACTACTGGAAGCAAAGGACGAAAATCATAGACTTCGCACTGAAATGGAAAACGAACTTCGTGAACGAAGAAATGAATTGCAAAAACAAGAAAATCGTTTAATGCAAAAAGAGGAAAACCTCGACCGTAAAGATGATACGCTTGATAAGCGTGAAGCTTTACTGGAAAGAAAAGAGGCAACTCTTAACGAAAGACAACAACATATTGAAGAGATGGAAAGCAAAGTGGACGAGATGGTACGATCACAGCAGACTGAACTTGAACGTATCTCGAGCTTGACTCGTGATGAAGCGAAAGGAATCATTCTCGACCGCGTGGAAAATGAGCTTTCCCATGATATTGCGATCATGGTCAGAGAACATGAAACACGTGCGAAAGAAGATGCTGACAAGAAAGCGAAAGAAGTCCTTTCACTAGCCATTCAACGTTGTGCTGCTGAACACGTGGCAGAGACAACGGTTAGCGTTGTGAACTTGCCAAATGATGAGATGAAAGGTCGAATTATTGGACGAGAAGGACGTAACATTCGTACGCTGGAAACATTAACAGGAATTGATCTCATAATTGATGATACTCCTGAAGCGGTTATTCTTTCTGGTTTCGATCCGATTCGTAGAGAAACGGCTCGAATTGCATTAGAGAAATTAGTACAGGATGGGCGCATCCACCCTGCACGAATTGAAGAAATGGTAGATAAATCCCGTCGTGAAGTGGATGAATATATCCGTGAGATCGGGGAACAGACAACCTTCGAAGTTGGTGTTCACGGACTTCACCCGGACTTAATCAAAATTCTGGGCCGTTTGAAGTATCGTACAAGTTACGGACAGAACGTATTAAAACATTCAATGGAAGTGGCTTATCTTTCCGGATTGCTTGCAGCTGAGCTTGGAGAAGATGAAAGACTTGCCAAACGTGCCGGATTACTTCATGATATCGGTAAAGCAATCGACCATGAAGTGGAAGGAAGCCATGTTGAAATTGGTGTGGAACTCGCAACGAAATACAAAGAACATCCTGTTGTCATCAACAGTATTGCTTCTCACCACGGTGATACGGAACCGACATCAATCATTGCGGTTCTGGTAGCTGCTGCCGATGCCTTATCAGCAGCACGACCAGGTGCCAGAAGTGAGACGCTTGAGAATTATATCCGCCGCCTTGAGAAGCTTGAAGAGATTTCTGAGTCCTATGAAGGAGTGGAGAAGTCCTTCGCCATTCAAGCGGGACGTGAAGTGCGTATCATGGTAAGACCTGAAGCCATCGACGATTTGGAATCCCACCGATTAGCAAGGGATATCCGTAAGCGGATTGAAGATGAACTCGATTACCCAGGCCATATCAAAGTAACGGTCATCCGTGAAACGAGGGCCGTGGAATATGCGAAATAATGAAGTTGACTCTCGAAAGGAATGATTCCTTTCGGAGTCAGCTTTTTTATTTGAAACTGTACAGCTTTTCTTCATGCATAGAGCTAAGGTCAAATGTGATACAATAAACTACATAACTAGTTGGTCATTTGTCACAAATACATAAAAGAGAAGGGAATTTTCATGAGGATTCTATTTGTTGGAGACGTAGTCGGCTCAATGGGCCGTGAAATGATTACAGAATACTTATCAAAGCTTAAAAAGAAACATCAGCCTGATTTCACCATCGTGAATGGTGAGAATGCTGCATCAGGAAGAGGGATTACTGAGAAAATCTATAAAAAGTTCCTTCAGGATGGCGCTGACATGGTTACTATGGGAAATCATACATGGGACAATAGGGAAATCTTCGCATTTATCGATTCATCCAAAAAAATGGTCCGTCCTGCTAATTTTCCTGAAGGCACACCGGGTTCCGGTTTAGTTTTTGGAGAAGTCCGTGGAAAGACAGTGGCGGTGATAAATGCTCAAGGGAGAACATTTATGCCCCCGCTTGATGATCCATTTAAGATAGTCGATGAATTAGTGGATGAAGCCAAAAAGAAAACCTCCATCATTTTCGTTGATTTTCACGCAGAAGCTACGAGTGAAAAACAGGCAATGGGATGGTTTTTGGATGGAAGAGTTTCAGCTGTCATCGGAACACATACCCATGTTCAGACAGCAGATAATCGAGTCCTTCCCAATGGGACGGCCTTTATGTGTGATGTAGGAATGACAGGTCCTTATGATGAAATATTGGGAATGAACAAAGAGTCTGTTCTTAAGAGGTTTCAAACGAGTCTGCCAGTACGATTTGAAGTCCCGAAAGAGGGTAGGAAAATATTAAGTGCGTGTCTGATAGATATCGATCCTAAAAGCGGAAGAGCGAAGAAGATTGAGAGGATCCTTATCAATGAGGACCATCCATTCATAGCAGAATATTAATGTTTTTTCACTCCTTTTTCTGTCATACCGGAATGAATTGTCCATTTCATGAATATAGTAGCAGTGGAATCATTTATACCAAGTTTGTTCTTTACCACGGACATACGGTATGGGGGAAATGACAAGGAGGAAAAGGAATGGAAATATTAAAAGTTTCAGCAAAATCTAATCCTAATTCTGTAGCTGGTGCACTCGCCGGTGTTCTTCGTGAGAGAGGAGGAGCTGAGATTCAGGCAATCGGAGCAGGAGCGTTGAACCAGGCTGTGAAGGCAGTTGCGATTGCCCGGGGATTTGTTGCTCCTAGTGGTTTAGATTTGATTTGTATCCCGGCATTTACTGATATACAGATTGACGGAGAAGAACGTACGGCCATAAAGTTAATAGTGGAGCCCAGATAAACTACTAAAAGTACTGCCTCTTAAATAGTGTGATGAAGCTCACGATAGCACTTCGGCAGAAATACGTGGGCGGGAATGATTGGTGATTTGTATCCCGGCAGTTAATGAAGCAGGGCTGTTCGTTAAAGATTTTTCTTTAGTGGACAGCCTTTTTGTTTTTCATTTATAGTACTTATATGATGTAAGGGAGGAGTTTTAGACACATGATCTTTGACGCTCATTGTGATGTATTGATGAAGCTTTATCTGGACCCGGATAAACTTTCGTTTCAATCCAAAGAAGATATGCATATTACATACCCGCAATTGAATGAATGCGGATCTAAAGTACAATTGTTCGCGATTTATATACCCTCATACTTAAAGCCCGGGCAGCGATTTCAAGCAGCATTGGAAATGGTGAACCTTTTTCATAAGAGGATCATAGAACCCCACCCCGATGTAAAATTCGTAACCTCCAAAGAAGATATCGACAATCTTGCTCAGAATGAAATTGGGGCAGTGCTGACACTTGAAGGGGCAGAAGCAATCGAAGAAGATCTTGAAAAGCTTGAAACGCTGTACCGCCTTGGTGTACGTTCAGTAGGGTTGACTTGGAATTGGGCGAATGCGGCAGGAGATGGTGCACTTGAACCGCGGGGGGGAGGCCTTACTAACTTTGGGTTTGAAATGATTGATTTCCTCAATGAAAAGAATATGTGGACCGATGTTTCCCATTTGTGTGAAAAATCCTTCTGGGACACCGTCGAAGCGGCTCAATACCCTATTGCTTCCCATTCCAATGCCTATTCAATCTGTCCTAATCCACGGAACCTAAAAAATGAGCAAATTGAAGCACTGATCAAAAAAGATAGTGTAATGGGGGTCACCTTCGTACCTCCATTTTTAAACAAAAAAGGAAGTGCAGAACTGACGGACGTAGTAAGGCATATTGAGCACATTTGCAGCCTGGGGGGAGAAGATCACATTGGTTTCGGTTCTGATTTCGATGGAATTGATCAAACGGTTAAAGGGCTGTCAACATATAAGCAATATGACAATCTGATTGGGACCCTGCAGCGCTACTATAGTGATAAACAAATAAAAAAATTCTTATTTGAAAACTTCTATAAACGATTCCCATTCGGATGTATACGCTGATCTTCTTAGGAGATCAGTTTTTTTATGTCGAGTGGTTCAGACAGTAGTGATTTACAGTGAAAAGTGATAAACTTGATAAGTACGTGATTAATAGAGCCAAGTTAAATGAGATATTTATCTATACATTTTACCGGTGATTGTTCCTGGTGAGATGATGAAAATAATAGACCTGTAAGAAAGGGTGTTACTATATGAAAGAACAACTTTCATGGAAGGTTGGCGGACAGCAGGGTGAAGGGATCGAGAGTACGGGGGAAATTTTCTCCATGGCGTTGAACCGCCTTGGTTATTACCTTTACGGTTACCGCCATTTCTCTTCCCGTATCAAGGGGGGGCATACAAATAATAAGATTCGCGTCAGTACTACTCAGGTTCGTGCGATTGCGGATGACTTAGATATTTTAGTAGCCTTCGATCAAGAAACGATTGATGTGAACTATAAGGAGCTGCATAAGGAAGGTGTCATCATCGCAGATGCCAAGTTCAAGCCTGAGAAACCAGAAGATACAGGGGCTTCTTTGTACATAGTGCCTTTTTCTGAATTAGCAGCAGAGCTTGGGACATCACTTATGAAAAATATGGTCGCTGTCGGTGCAACTTGTGCTGTTTTAAATCTGAATCCTGAAGTGTTTAAAGAGGTAGTAGAAGAAATCTTTGGACGCAAAGGTGAAACCGTTGTAGAGAAGAACATGGAAGCAATCAGACAGGGATCTGAAATCATGAAAGCTGAACTTGGGGATAAAGCAGGTTCCCTTCAGTTGAAAGAAGCAGACGGCCATAAGCGTATGTTTATGATCGGTAACGATGCGATTGCCCTGGGTGCTTTGGCAGGCGGAGTGCGTTTAATGGCTGCTTATCCCATCACCCCGGCATCGGAAATCATGGAATACTTAATCAAGAAGCTGCCGATGGTAGGCGGCACCGTTATCCAGACAGAGGATGAAATCGCAGCAGCAACAATGGCAATTGGTGCGAATTACGGAGGTATCCGTTCATTTACGGCATCAGCAGGGCCAGGGCTGTCTCTTATGATGGAAGCGATCGGCTTATCTGGAATGACTGAGCAGCCTCTTGTCGTAGTCGATACACAGCGGGGTGGTCCATCGACAGGTTTGCCTACAAAACAGGAACAATCTGATCTAATGGCTATGATTTACGGTACACACGGCGAAATACCTAAGATCGTCATGGCTCCAAGTACAGTTCAGGAAGCCTTCTATGACACTGTTGAAGCATTCAATCTTGCAGAAGAATATCAATGCCCGGTCATTATCCTCTCTGATCTGCAGCTTTCTTTGGGTAAACAAACGGTAGAACCGCTTGATTACAGCAAAGTAGAGATCCGCAGAGGGAAGCTTGTCGATGATGAAGCTCTGCTTGAAGAGCTGGAACCGAAAAAATACTTCAAACGGTTTGAGGTAACAGAAGACGGAGTATCCCCTCGTGTTACCCCGGGAATGAAGAATGGAATTCACCATGTGACCGGAGTGGAGCATGATGAAACCGGAAAACCTTCAGAATCGCCTGTAAATCGCCAAGCTCAAATGGACAAGCGTATGCGAAAAATTGAGAATATCAATTTTAATCATCCAATTCATATTGCAGCTCCTCACGATGAAGCTGATCTGCTTCTCGTAGGCTTCAATTCTACGCGCGGAGTAATTGAAGAAGCAATGACCCGTTTGGAAGATGAAGGCGTAAAAGTGAATCATGCGCATGTCCGCCTGATCCATCCTTTCCCTGCGGAACAGTTACAACCGCTTATGGAGAAAGCCAAGAAAGTAGTGGTTATCGAACATAATGCCACGGGGCAATTATCAAATATCATTAAAATGAATGTGGGATATGGGCATAAAATCAAAAATATGTTGAAATATGACGGCACCCCATTCCTGCCTCATGAAATTCACTCTAAGTGTAAGGAGTTGAGCTAATCCATGGCTACCTTTAAAGATTTTCGTAATAATGTGAAGCCTAACTGGTGTCCTGGATGCGGAGACTTCTCGGTACAAGCATCCATCCAGCGTGCGGCAGCGAACGTAGGACTCGATCCAGAGAATTTAGCAGTCGTTTCAGGCATCGGATGTTCAGGGCGTATTTCAGGATATATCAATTCATATGGTTTCCATGGGATTCATGGCCGTTCACTACCAATCGCTCAAGGATTAAAAATGGCAAACAAAGACTTGACTGTGATTGCCTCAGGTGGTGACGGCGACGGATTTGCAATTGGCCTTGGCCATACAATTCATGCTATTCGACGTAATGTTGACATCACATACATTGTCATGGATAACCAGATCTATGGGTTGACCAAAGGACAGACGTCCCCTCGTTCATCAACGGGATTTAAGACGAAGTCAACACCGCAAGGTTCAATTGAACCTGCACTTGCACCGATGGAAATGGCATTGACTGCCGGTGCAACTTTTGTGGCACAAAGCTTCTCGTCTGATTTGAAAGAGCTGACTGCATTGATAGAAGCAGGATTGAATCATAAAGGATTTTCTCTGATCAACGTGTTCAGTCCTTGTGTTACCTATAATAAGATAAATACGTATGACTGGTTTAAAGAAAACTTGACGAAGCTCGCAGATTTAGAGGGGTATGATCCTTCTAACCGTGAGCAGGCAATGAATACACTCATGGAAAAAGAGGGACTTGTAACAGGTTTGATCTATCAGAACACTGTGCAGCCATCTTATCAGGAGTTAGTCGCGGGTTACTCCGAAGAACCACTTAATACACATGATCTTAAACTTGATGATGAGACGTTTGATGGGTTGTTAAAAGAATTTATGTAATGAAAAAGCCGGTTTCTATATAAATAGAAGCCGGCTTTTCTATTGTGATAAATTAGGGGTTATTCGTATTCTTATTTTCAATAAGAGCCTGTTTAGGGCGGTTTTGAATGATATGCGTTTGAATCCTCTTCTGATTTTCCACAAGCCGCTTTAAGTCAAACAAACTTTGAGACATTTCATCATTTGAGTCCTTAATTGATTCTATTTCTCCGATGAATTCGAGAAACTTACCTTCAACATCTTCAAATTTACATAAGATTCTCTCGTTTTGCTCGTTGAATTGAACTTCATGCTCATGTACGATCAAATCGAGTCGTTCTTCTTGCTGTTTGGTCCGGGTATCGATATCAGCAAATTGTGCAGAGAACCACCATTCGTTTTCTTCAATCGTTTTCTGGTACTGATGCAGCATGTCTTTAATAAATTGCATCTTTTGCTTCTCTGACTGAATCAGCTGCTCTTTGGCTTCCTCCAAGGATTGAATTGCGTGTTTCCGTTCCGCCATAAGTTTTTCTAATTCTTCTGTTTTCGATACTAAATCAAAGAACACGCCTTTCTTGGTTTCTTCAGATTGTATCAAGGCATTATTTAAATCGTTTATGTGAAGTTTCTGGCTTTTGATTTGTGATTTCAATCTTTCTGAGCTGGTCACCAGGTTCCTGTTATCTTTCAGGAGTTGATCATTTTGAGACGATAGTTTTATATTAATGTCTTCAAGTCGGGACAGGGATCTGACTTGGTTCTTATTTTCCATTTCTAATTGAAGAATGTCTTTTTCTAACGTGTTAATTTCTTTACTTTGAGTTTCAATCACTGATTCTTTGTCATGCAGGGCTTGATGGAGAGTCAAAACCTCTTCTTCGAGTTTTTCATTCGCTTCTTTAAATCTATTTCTTTCAAGGATCAGTTCTTCTTCAATCGACTCATTCATTTTGATATGTGTGTATAAATCCTTAATCACTTCTTCCTTCTCGTTGATGATGCTTTTATAATGCTTGGCCTCTGTATAAAGATAGCTTTCTTTGATTTCTTTGATGGTTTTTTTTAACTGATGTATTTGTGACTGAAGATAGTGTTTTTCCTGGTTCTCAATGGTGTACATGGGAGACTTAATATGTTCCTCGATCAGAATCTCCTCCTTGGGTATTTGTCTTACTTTACGTTATGCATTGATAAGGTGTACAGTTCCCGGAGCAGATGCCCATTTTTAAAGGGACGAATGAAGTTTAGAACAAATTTCAACAGTTATGCCTCTCTATTGTATAAGCCTTAAAAAACCTTTATACTGTTATAATGTGCAAGTGTAATCGTCGACTTTACTATTACGGATTTTATAATAGAAGAAATCGGTTTATTATTCGTTTGTTATAGAGTTAGAAAGGGGAATTTTCATGAACGAAGAACAACGCAAACATGGACAGCAAGCGAAGTCAGATATTCCAACGGACAAAAAATCCGAAAAGGATTACAGTAAGTACTTCCAAAGCGTCTATATCCCGCCATCGTTGAAAGATGCGAAAAAAAGAGGTAAAGAAGAAGTAAAATACCATAATGATTTTACAATTGATGATCAATATAGAGGGCTCGGGAACGGCAAGAAGTTCTATATTCGTACCTATGGCTGTCAGATGAACGAACACGACACGGAAGTGATGGCAGGAATCTTCATGGCTCTTGGTTACGAAGCGACCCATTCAACCGAAGATGCGGATGTGATTCTCTTGAACACATGTGCCATCCGTGAAAATGCTGAGAATAAGGTATTCGGAGAATTAGGTCATTTAAAACACTTGAAGCGAGAAAAGCCCGATCTCTTAATCGGGGTTTGCGGCTGTATGTCCCAGGAAGAAGCGGTAGTAAATAAGATTCTAAAAACCTATCAACAGGTGGATATGATTTTCGGTACTCATAATATTCACCGTCTTCCTCAAATTCTATCCGACGCTTATATGTCAAAAGCGATGGTGGTGGAAGTGTGGTCTAAAGAGGGCGATGTCATTGAGAACCTCCCTAAAGTCCGCAGAGGCAATATCAAGGCATGGGTAAACATCATGTACGGCTGTGATAAGTTCTGCACGTATTGTATTGTACCTTATACCCGTGGTAAAGAACGCAGCAGACGTCCTGAAGAGATCATAGCCGAGGTACGCCATCTGGCAGCGCAGGGCTATCAGGAAATCACCCTTCTTGGACAAAATGTAAACGCGTATGGTAAAGATATTGAAGATCTTGAGAATTATGGTCTTGGTGATCTGATGGATGAACTCCGAAAAATTGATATTCCGCGCATTCGTTTCACAACGAGCCATCCAAGGGACTTTGATGATCATTTAATCGAAGTGCTCGCTAAAAAGGGGAATCTCGTAGAACATATCCACTTGCCGGTACAATCAGGCTCAACACCAGTATTGAAAATCATGGCACGTAAATATTCGCGCGAACAGTTCCTTGAATTGGTCCGAAAAATAAAGGCGGCTATGCCTGATGTCGCACTGACAACTGACATCATTGTAGGATATCCGAATGAAACAGAAGAGCAATTCGAAGAAACACTTTCACTTTATCGTGAAGTAGGATTTGAATCTGCATATACGTACATTTACTCTCCTCGAGAGGGTACGCCTGCAGCGAAGATGAAAGATAACGTTCCGATGGAAGTGAAGAAAGAGCGTTTACAACGTCTGAATGAAGTCGTTCAAGAATACTCTCGAAAAGCACTTGAGAAATATACGGGTACAACAGTAGAGGTCCTTGTTGATGGGGAAAGTAAGAAGAATCCTGATATCTTGGCAGGGTATACACGCAGAAATAAATTGGTGAACTTTAAAGCGCCAAAAACAGCGGTTGGTAAAATCGTAAAAGTGAAGATCACGGATGCAAAGTCCTGGTCACTAGATGGAGAAATGATAGAAGTGGGCCGAATAGGGTCAGAATTTCAAGAAGCGGCAGAGGTGAAGTGAAATGGCAAAGTATACAAAAGATGATATTATGAAAAGAGCAGAAGAGTTGGCGGAAATGATCGCTGAAACAGAAGAAGTGGATTTCTTCAAGCGTGCTGAAGCACAGATCCATGAGAACCAAAAAGTACGTGAGATGATTGCAAGCATCAAGAGTTTACAAAAGCAAGCTGTCAATTTCCAACACTATGGAAAAACAGAGGCGTTAAAAATGGTGGAAGCAAAAATCGAGAACCTTGAAAAGGAAATTGATGAAATCCCGGTTGTACAGCAATTTAAGGAATCTCAGACAGATGTCAATGACCTGCTTCAAATCGTTGCATCCGTTATCTCTAATAACGTAACCGACCACATAATCGAATCAACAGGCGGAGACCTCCTTCGCGGAGAAACAGGTTCCCAGGTGAAAAACTCCACTCCTGGCAGCTGCTCCTAAAAAACAATCATTATATATATGTTAAACAAGACCAATGCCATGAAGATGATCATCTTCATGGCATTTTTTTGTTATTAGCTAATGTAGAAATTACGTTGATGTTAGTACTTCCAGCGTTTACACGGAAATCAATAGCAGTGAAAAAGGTGTATTTAAACTCCCCATTATTTCACTCCCAAAATACCTTTTAGGGAACATTCAATGGGTATTCGCATACAATACATTATCTCGCAACAATCCCATTATGTAATAAAATTTTCTCGCACAAACACCTAGACAGTCGCATAAGATGAATTGAAAATGAATGAGGAGGTTCGCTCGAATGGCAGAATATAGAGAGATTATTACGAAAGCGGTCGTAGCGAAGGGACGTAAATTCACACAGTCTCATCATACGATTAGCCCGCCGCATAATCCATCGAGCATTTTAGGCTGCTGGATCATCAATCATAGGTATGAAGCACACAAAGTAGGCAAGAAGGTGGAGATTCACGGTTCATTTGAGGTAAACGTATGGTACTCTCACAGTGACAATACGAAAACATCCGTTGTAACTGAAAGAGTCGAATACTGTGATGAAATCAAACTCAAATACCGTGATCCGGACGTCTTGGATGATATTGAAGTATGTGCGCGCGTACTCCAACAGCCGAATTGCTGCGAAGCGGTGATATCACCAAACGGTAACAGAATCATTGTTCATGTTGAACGTGAAATCCTGGTAGAAGTTATCGGAGAAACGAAAGTATGTGTACTCGTAAATCCAGATGGCTGCGATGATAACGACTGGGATTGCGACTTAGACGATGAAGAATTTGAAGAGCTCGACCCAGACTTCTTAGAAGGAGTAGAAGAATAGCCTGTGCTAGGAAGAAGGCCTCTTCCTAGTTTTTTCTTCTGCATGATAACGATCAAAGAGATGGCTCATTTTAGAAAACGGCAACTATACATGAGTTAACATTTTGTGAATATCTTACAAGAGCGTCTCCTTGATGCTCTTTTTTATTGTTATATAAAGGGAAAGGCAGCTAATGGGATTAGCTGCCTTTCTTCATGTATCTGATTACAAAATGAACAATAAACTGATGACCGCACATGTAATGGAAGCAATCAGACCCGTAAATAAGGGTTTGAAACCGAGGTTTGAAAGGTCTTTCAAGCTGACCTGAAGTCCAACGGCTGCCATTACCATGATGATCATAAATTTAGAAAGGGATCTTAGGATTCCTTCAATGAACTCCGGTATCACACCGATTGTATGAAGGACCGATACTCCAAGGAACATCAGAACAAACCATGGAAATGCCTGTTTAAATGATGAAGCGCTAGGGGTCTCATTCTTTAATATGAAAGGTAATAAGAACATGACAGGGATCAGAAATAGAGTACGGGCAAGTTTCACTGTCGTGGCCACTTCACCCGAGCGATCACCATAACTGTAACCGACGGCAACAGCCGAAGACGTATCGTGAACAGAGACGCCTGCCCATATACCAAACGCAGCCTGAGACAATTCAAGCAAATGTCCGATAAAAGGGTAAGAAATAAACGCAATCAGATTAAAAAAGACAATGGTGGTCAATGCATAAGCCGTTTCATTCTCTTTTGCACCGATGACCCCTTTCACAGCAGAAATAGCTGTAGCTCCGCAAATGCTTGTTCCTATACCAATCAATAAACTCAGTCTTGTCTGGATACCGAGCATTTTCCCGACAGCATAAGTAACGCTGATTCCGGCAGTCACCGAAATAAAGATGATCCAGAGTGCAGATTGGCCGATTTCCATTATTTCTAAAAGGCTTAACCCCACTCCTAAGAAGACAATTGCCACTTTCAGCAGTTTTTTAATCGTAAATTGAATGCCAGGCTGCCAAGAGTTCGGCAGTTCAATGGTATTGCGGAGAATGACTCCTATAAGAATGGCAAATAAAAGGCTGCCGGCCAATGGGAACCAAGAGCCCAAAACTTTTGCTATGATGCTGATCAATAATATGAAAACCAATCCGATGGTTTCCTTTGGAAGAATATTCGTTGAATGCTGATGCACGGTCATGTAGCTCCTTCTTTAAAAAATCTATTTTCAAGTATAATATATTATTAGAGTAAAGGGGAACCCTGACCAATTTCTAATGTATGTTAAAATGGAAAGATACTCTAAGATTTTTTTTGTGAAAGGATTTTATTATGAAAAAGACATTAGTGCTTGCAGAAAAACCATCTGTCGGCAGAGATATTGCAAGAGTGCTTCAATGCACGAATAAAGGAAATGGATTCTTGGAAGGGAAAGAATATATTGTAACGTGGGCGCTTGGACACCTTGTCACACTCGCAGATCCTGAATCCTATGATGATAAATACAAATCATGGAAGCTGGAAGATCTCCCGATGATGCCTCCATCTTTAAAGCTGGTCGTCATCAAAAAAACCGGAAAGCAGTTTAATGCAGTGAAGACTCAGATGAATCGGACGGATGTCGGTACCATCGTAATCGCGACGGATGCAGGACGCGAGGGTGAACTCGTTGCACGGTGGATCATCGAAAAATCAAGGGTCAATAAGCCTCTTAAACGGCTATGGATTTCTTCTGTGACTGATAAAGCCATTAAAGAAGGCTTCAATAATCTGAAAGACGCGAAGAAATATGAGAATTTATACGAAGCAGCACAAGCAAGGTCCGAAGCGGACTGGTATGTTGGAATGAACGCAACAAGAGCATTAACGACCAAGTATAATGCACAGCTTTCCTGTGGAAGGGTGCAAACTCCTACGTTGAGTATAATCGCTCAGAGGGAGGAGGAAATTAAGCAATTCAAACCGAAAGCGTATTATGGGATGAAAGCAGCGACTGAAAAAGGGACCTTCCTTTGGACTAATGCCAAGGGTGATACGAAAACATTTTCCAAAGAAGAGGTCAATGGACGCATGGCCTCATTAAAGAATGTGAAAACCGGTATCGTTAAGTCAGTGAAAACCACCTTAAAAAAACAATATGCTCCGTCCCTTTATGATCTCACTGAATTACAGCGGGATGCGCATAAGATGTATGGATTCAGTGCCAAAGAGACACTCTCTATCATGCAAAAGCTTTATGAACAGCATAAGCTTGTAACGTATCCCCGTACGGACAGTAAGCACCTGTCATCAGACATCACTGATACGTTAAAAGACCGTCTATTGGCAATTAATGTTCAGCCTTACCGTGCTTCTGCAAATAAAGCGTTGAAAAGCTCCATGTCACTTTCTAAAGCATATGTCGATGACCGCAAAGTCAGTGATCACCATGCGATCATCCCGACCGAGGAGACGCCTTTCCTTCAGCGTTTACAAGACAGGGAAGTGAAAATATATGACCTGATCGTGAAACGGTTCCTGGCAATATTCTTACCTCCTTATCAATATGAGCAGACGAAAGTTGAATTGTCGATTGGTAACGAACATTTCCAGACAAAAGGAAAGCGTGTTAAAGACAGCGGTTGGAAAGACGTTTACGGATTTGATGAAGATGAGGATCAGTTCTTGGGTAAAATGGAAGAAGGTACTGAACTGAATCTCCTTTCTATTGTGGAGACCGAGGGTATGACCACTCCGCCTGGCCGTTTTAATGAAGGGACTTTATTAGCAGCGATGGAAAATCCCGTAAAATATATGAAAGAAAGCAGCAAGAAGCTACTGGAAACCATCGGTGAGACAGGCGGGCTTGGAACCGTCGCGACCAGGGCTGACATCATCGAGAAGTTATTTAACTCAGGGGCTATGGAACCGAAAGGCAAAGAAATTCATCTTACTTCCAAAGGGAAACAATTATTAGACCTTGCCCCAGATGAATTGCGTTCCCCTTCCCTAACGGCAGAGTGGGAATTGAAGCTTGATAAAATAGCCAATGGCACCCTGCAAAAACGGGAATTTATGAAAGAAATTAAAGATTATACAAATAAGTCGGTACACGAGATAAAAAATTCGGATAAAAAGTTTTCCCATGATAACCTCACAGGAACAAAATGTCCGGATTGCGGGAACCTGATGTTAGAGATAAAGAATAAAAATGGAAAGAAATTAGTTTGTCAGGACCGCGAATGCGGACATCGGAAAAATATAAGCAAGAAGACAAATGCACGATGCCCGAACTGCCATAAGCGCTTAGAGCTCCGAGGAGAAGGAGAAGGACAGCTATTCGTATGCGTGTGCGGACATAAAGAGAAGTTGTCCAGCTTTAATGATCGAAGAAAGAAAGAGAAGCACAATAAGGCAAGTAAGCGTGATGTGAATAAATACTTAAAGACCCAGCAAAAAGATGAACCCGCAAATACGGCATTGGCTGATGCGCTGGCAAAATTAAAACTTGATCAATAATATTGCAAAAAGATAGGGATCTCTTCCCTATCTTTTTTTCTGATATATTGATAGAATATTCTTAATAATCATGAAGATGAGGTGAGAAGGATGACGCCGGTTACTGTAAAAGGATTTTTCGCGGCCATACAAAACGGGGAAATAGAAGCCGTAGAACAATCATTACAAGCGGATACTAATTTATGTAATGCCGAGGATGACAATGGATTGATCGCACTCGGGGTTGCTGCACATTATGGACATATGGGAATTGTCCAGCTTTTATTGAACTACGGTGCGGATATCAATTCGGTATCAAGTTCAAAATTATCTTATATACCATCCAATAGTGCCCTGCATGCAGCGATAGCAGGAAAAGCCCCTAAAGAATTGGTTGAATTATTATTAAGAGAAGGTGCAGACATTCATGGTATTGATTCTGCAGGTTATACACCACTTCATATCGCTGCTTTTGAAGGGGATGAAGACCTCGTCACGCTGCTGTTGGAATTCAGTGCAGACCCTGAGTTCAGGAATGATGCCGATCAAAGAACTCCTCATGATATTGCAGAACATAGAGGAAACATCGATTTTATAAAAGCATATGAACGTTTTTCAACAAGATGATCGTTTGTTTTTTGAAAGAAGCTTATCTTATGTGATAGCTTCTTTTTTTATGGAATTTAACGTTGCCATTCACCTGTTGTGTTTATGTGTGAATGAGAAATTATTTTCCTGATGAATGAAAACACTTACATTGCTGATATCAAAGCAATATTGGTGTAAAACGGTCCTGTCCTTTTATCAGAAAAAATAATATTTTTAGAAAATTCTGTTGTTATTTGTCGTTTGACGTATTAAAATGAATCATAAATTCATCTGGAGGGAGGACATCTTGATGCTGACATTTCTTGCATCAGTCTGTATTTTAGTAGCAGGTTACATTATCTATTCAAAGGTGATCGAGAAGATTTTCGGAATTGATGATTCGAATGTAACACCTGCTTACAAAAGTGAAGACGGTTTTGATTACATGCCAATGAGCTGGTGGAAAGCAAGCCTGGTACAATTATTGAATATCGCAGGACTCGGTCCCATCTTCGGAGCCATATTGGGGGCTTTATACGGACCGGTCGCCTTCATATGGATCGTTGTCGGCACGCTCTTCGCAGGAGCTGTACATGATTATTTTTCAGGCATGTTATCACTTCGCCATAATGGAGCTCAATTTCCTTCATTAGTTGGCAAATACCTGGGGAGACATGTCAGGTCTGTAATGAATATTCTTTCTATCATCTTGATGATACTGGTTGCAGCGGCGTTTACTTCAGGACCTGCTCAATTGATGGCCGAAGTAACGCCATTATCTTTCATGGCATCATTATTGATTATCTTTACATATTTCATCCTTGCGACCGTTTTGCCGATCAATAAAATCATCGGGAAGGTTTACCCGATATTCGGTGCGATCCTGGTATTTATGGCAGTGGCGATAGGGATTGGGTTGTTTTTCTTCGAGCATCCTGTACCTAACCTGACATTCAATAATTTACATCCTCAGGAACTTCCGTTGTGGCCGTTATTAATGGTGACTGTTTCATGCGGAGCGATATCAGGCTTCCATTCAACACAAAGCCCGATCCTTGCCAGGACGATAAAGAAGGAAAGCGAGGGCAGGAAAGTATTTTATGGAGCAATGGTGGCTGAGGGTATAATCGCATTGATCTGGGCTGCTGCGGGAATGGCATTCTTCAATGGTACTGGAGGGCTTCAGGAAGCACTGGCTGCAGGCGGTCCTGCAGGAGTGGTAAATGAAATCAGCAAAACGACACTCGGAACTCTTGGCGGTATCCTTGCTGTGCTCGGTGTCATCATCCTGCCAATCACGACCGGGGATACTGCTTTACGCTCCTCGAGGATGATGCTTGTTGATTTATTGTCTGATTGGAGAAAAGAAAAACCGAAAGGGAAATGGCTGCCTGCACTTCTGGTTATCCCTGTAGCGCTTCCGACCTTCCTGCTGACTCAGATAGATTATACTTTCCTGTGGAGATACGTAGGCTGGTCAAATCAAGTAGTAGCAACTGTCATGCTTTGGACTGCAGCTGTTTATCTTCTGCAAAACCGGAAATTCCATTGGATCTGCAGTGTCCCGGCTTTATTCATGACAGCGGTAGTCAGTTCTTATATCTTTTATGCTCCCGAAGGATTTCACCTTCCATACACAGAATCCATGATCATTGGAGCTGTCATCTGGACAGCCGTGCTGATTTGGTTCATACGACAAATCCTGAAATATAAGCCTGTAAGGCAAAAATCACTAAATGTAAAATCAGTTAATTCATAAGAACTTAAAAGGCCCTTCGTTTGGAGGGTCTTTTAAGTGTTGAATCAGGCTGAGTTTCAATCGTGAAAGTTCTGAATATTTTGTCGATAAAAAACGAGCTATTCTAAAGAATTAC
This sequence comes from Rossellomorea sp. NS-SX7, assembly GCF_052828565.1. Classification (NCBI taxonomy): domain Bacteria; kingdom Bacillati; phylum Bacillota; class Bacilli; order Caryophanales; family Bacillaceae; genus Rossellomorea; species Rossellomorea sp. NS-SX7. The sequence continues at coordinate 1,541,022 of NZ_CM128249.1, forward strand.
TCTAATTATTTTACAAATTTCGCAGAATACATATGCTAACGTTAATTCAACTCCTATAAATAGTCTATTCTATTTTAGAATATACATAATGACCAAAAGTCAAAGGAGCTGATTTTACATAGTGTATAGTGCAATTTTATATTGTACAAGTTAAAATGAGTTGAAAAGACAAAATATTCAGACATCATTGAATCCGTGAAACTTAGTAAGTGTTCAATAAGCGCAAAAAAACATGAAAGCGCTTACTATTTAATTGAATCTATTAGTCTAGGAGGAATAGGGATGTCAGACAAGGTGAAAATTGGTCTTATTCAAGCTTCTCACGATGTGGATGGAAGCGAACCGGTAGAGGTGCATAAAGAACAATCCATTAAAAAACACATTGAATTGGTAAGGGATGCGGCAAAGAAAGGTGCTCAAATCATTTGTTTACAGGAGATTTTCTACGGCCCCTATTTTTGCTCGGAACAAAATCCTAAGTGGTATGATTCTGCAGAAGAAATACCTAATGGTCCGACAACAAAGCGGTTTCAGGAATTAGCTAAAGAGCTGAATGTCGTAATCGTTCTCCCGATCTATGAAAGAGAAGGCATAGCCACATATTACAATACAGCGGCTGTGATCGATGCTGATGGATCGTATCTCGGTAAATACCGGAAGCAGCATATTCCTCATGTCGCAGTTGGGAGTGAAGGGTATGGTTTCTGGGAGAAATATTACTTTAAACCAGGTAACCTTGGTTATCCGGTATTCGATACGGCCTATGCAAAAGTGGGGGTATACATCTGCTACGACCGACATTTCCCTGAAGGAGCAAGGTTATTGGGGTTGAAAGGAGCGGAAATCGTATTTAATCCTTCTGCAACCGTGGCGGGGCTCTCAGAATATTTATGGAAGCTTGAACAGCCTGCCCATGCTGTTGCAAACGGCTATTATCTTGGGGCGATTAACCGTGTCGGTCATGAAGGACCATGGAACATGGGGGAATTTTACGGGCAGTCCTATCTGGTAGATCCACGCGGAGGGTTTGTCTCTATCGGCAGCAGAGACAAAGATGAAGTGATCCTTGGGGAAATGGACAAGAAATTGATCCGTGAAGTAAGGGATACATGGCAGTTCTATCGTGACAGGAGACCCGAAACATACAACGATATGACAGCGCTTCTGCCTTGATTTATTTAGCGCTGGTGTGTGAATAAAAGGGGCTGACATCGAAATGATCTTTGGATGCATTCTTTGTCGGCCTTTGATTCTATGAATTTATTAACTGGGGAAAAAGGGGGAAACCATTTTGTCCAAGACACTATCACTACTCCATCTTGAGGAGAATTTTCAGGAAGCCCATAAAGGATTATCCAACAGAGATGCTTTGGAAGAAGCGAATCGATGTTTGTATTGTTATGATGCACCTTGCATTCAGGCATGTCCCACTGGTATAGACATTCCTTCCTTCATTAAGAAGATAGCATCAGGAAACCTTAAAGGTTCAGCAAAGACAATCATGAGTTCAAATCCGGTCGGTGCCAGTTGTTCAAGGGTATGTCCGACAGAGGAATTGTGTGAAGGTGCCTGTGTGCTTAATCATTCGACGAAACCGATCATGATTGGTGATCTCCAGCGGTATGCTACCGATTGGGCCCGTCATAATGACGCGGTATTATTTGAAGCAGGTGAATCTAACGGCAAAAAAGTGGGGATTGTCGGCGGAGGGCCTGCAGGCTTGTCAGCAGCAAGGGAATTAGCACGTTTTGGTTATGAAGTAACCATTTTCGAAGCGGCGAAGGAAGCTGGAGGATTGAACACATATGGAATTGTTTCCTTCCGGCTTCCACAAAGCATTTCCTATTGGGAAGTAGAACAAGTCAAGAAGCTGAACGTAGAGATCCGGACGAATACGAAGGTCGGCGAGGATATCTCTGCAGAAGAAATCCTCGATAGCCATGACTTTGTCATCCTGGCTGCGGGCATGTCACATGTACCTCCATTGAATATTGAAGGTGAGCACCTTGAAGGTGTTCATGATGCCATTGAGTTTGTAAAGTCCACGAAAAGCGGTGAAATATCAAAAGAGTACGTTGGTAAGAAAGTGGTTGTCATCGGAGCTGGTAATACAGCTATTGATGGTGCGACATGTTCAGTTCGGTTAGGAGCTGAAAATGTGAAGATCTTGTACCGCCGCACTTTGGAAGAAATGACGGCCTATGATTTTGAATATGAATTTGCTAAACAGGACGGAGTTGAATTCCGCTGGCTTACAGCTCCCAAGAGAATCCTTGGGAATGAAGATGGTAAGGTAATCGGAATTGAGTGCTTGAAAATGGAGCTCGGTGAACCAGGCGAAGATGGAAGACGCCGTCCGGTCCCGGTAGAAGGGTCCGAATTCACCTTACCCGTTGATGCTGTCATTAAAGCGATCGGCCAAACAAGGCATCGGTCATTGATCGAGCAATTCCAATTAGAACATAATGACGGGGTCGTTCAAGTGGATAAGGATACACTTCAAACGTCCAATCCGAAAGTGCTGGCTTGCGGGGATGTGATTTTCGGTAAAGGAATCGGGGAAGCGATGGTAGTGACAGCTGCTGAACAAGGTAAGCAGGCAGCCTATCACCTTCATAGAAAATTGACGTCGCTTCAGGTGAATTAAGATTTGTTCTAGGGGGGAAACACATGGCAAATTTAAATATCGACTTAGCAGGAATTAAATCACCAAATCCTTTTTGGCTGGCATCAGCTCCACCGACCAATTCGGGTTATCAAGTACAGAGAGCGTTCGAAGCAGGTTGGGGAGGCGCTGTCTGGAAAACGCTGGGGGAACCGATCATCAACGTATCGTCAAGGTTTGCTGCTGTAAGCTTTAACGGACAGCGGGTAGCAGGCTTTAATAACATCGAACTCATAACGGATCGGCCATTGGAAGTGAATCTTAAGGAAATTTATGAAACGAAAAAACGATTTCCGAATCATGCGATCATTGCATCATTAATGGTGGAGCCTAAGCAGGAGAAATGGCATGAGATCGTCAAAAAAGTGGAAGATGTCGGGGTCGACGGATTAGAGCTGAATTTCGGCTGTCCTCATGGTATGGCCGAAAGGGGAATGGGAGCCGCATCCGGACAGGTGCCGGAATTGGTGGAAAAACAGACGTACTGGGCAAAGGAAGTGGCCAAAACGCCTGTCATCGTCAAACTGACTCCTAATATTACAGATATCACCGTCACAGCAGAATCAGCCGTAAAAGGCGGGGCTGATGCAGTAAGCATGATCAATACAATTAATAGCCTTGCAGGTGTTGATCTTGACAGCTGGAACACCATTCCCCATGTAGCAGGTAAAGGTGCTCACGGAGGCTATTGCGGACCTGCGGTTAAACCAATTGCACTGAACATGGTGGCTGAATGTGCACGCAACCCGCGTATCAATGTCCCTATTTCGGGAATGGGGGGAGTTTCAAACTGGCAGGATGCCGTTGAATATATGCTGATGGGTGCATCGGGAGTACAGGTTTGTACAGCAGCCATGCATCATGGGTTCAGAATTGTCGAAGACATGCTGGACGGCTTAAATAATTATCTTGATGAAAAAGGCATTGCATCCGTTCAGGAACTGGTTGGTAAATCAGTACCGAAATATTCCGATTGGGGGAATTTGGACCTCAACTATAGTGTGGTAGCAAAAATAAACACCGATGTGTGCATCAATTGCAATAAATGCCATATAGCCTGCGAGGACACTTCCCACCAATGTATCGACATGCTTAAAGACCCGAAAGGAAACAGTTATTTAAAGGTCCGTGAAGAAGACTGCGTCGGATGTAATCTATGTTCGATCGTCTGTCCGGTGGACGGAGCGATCGATATGGTGGAAGTACCGAGCGGACATATGCCGATGACGTGGAATGAACGTCAGGCGGCAGTCGGTAAATTGGCACAATGTGAAACGAATGCGGTGAAATAATCAGGAGGGTGAGCAATGAAAAAGATAATCCAAAACGGAACAATTGTTACAGCAGCGGACACTTATAAAGCCGATATTCTCATAGAAAATGAAAAAATCATCAGTATAGGAAAAGGTTTCGATATCAGTGATGCAGAAGTCATTGATGCGGAAGGGAAGTATATTTTTCCAGGCGGAATCGATCCGCATACCCATTTGGAGATGCCATTCGGCGGTACAGTCTCGAAGGATGATTTCGAGACCGGGACAATAGCCGCAGCCTTCGGGGGAACGACGACACTAATCGATTTCTGTTTGACCAATAAAGGTGAACCTTTGCAAAATGCCATAGATACATGGCATGCAAAGTCAAAGGATAAGGCTGTGATTGATTACAGCTTTCATTTAATGATAGGGGAAATCAATCAGGAAGTATTAGGGCAGCTGCCTGAAGTGATTGAAAACGAAGGCATTACGTCTTTCAAAGTTTTCATGGCGTATAAAAATGTCTTTCAAGCTGATGATGAAACCTTGTTCCGTACCTTAGTGGCTGCAAAGGAACTTGGTGCCCTGGTCATGGTGCATGCGGAAAATGGAGATGTCATCGAATATTTAACTGAAAAAGCTCTGGCTGAAGGAAAAACAGACCCTATTTTCCATGCGTTGACCAGACCTCCTGAGCTTGAAGGAGAAGCAACGGGAAGAGCGGCGAAGTTAACAGGGCTGGCTGATTCTCAATTGTATGTCGTTCATGTATCCTGTTCTGAAGCTGTAAAGCAAATCGCCGAAGCCAGAAGCAAAGGACTTAATGTATGGGGGGAAACCTGCCCTCAATATTTAGTCCTGGATCAATCTTACTTGGAACGTCCGAATTTCGAGGGTGCCAAGTATGTATGGTCCCCGCCTCTGCGTGAAAAGTGGAATCAGGAAGTATTATGGAATGCATTGAAAAGCGGAGAGCTCCAAACGCTGGGTTCAGATCAATGTTCTTTCGACTTTAAGGGACAGAAAGATCTTGGTCTGGGAGACTTCACAAAAATCCCAAATGGCGGACCGATCATTGAGGACCGTGTATCAATATTATTCTCAGAAGGAGTTGAGAAAGGAAGGATTTCCCTGAATCAGTTCGTTGATATCATGTCCACACGGAGTGCGAAGCTTTTTGGTCTTTACCCGCAAAAAGGAACCATTGCGGCAGGCTCCGATGCTGATGTGGTGATTTTCGATCCAAACGCGGAACGTGTCATATCCGCAGAGAACCATCATATGGCAGCTGACTATAACCCGTTTGAGGGCATGAAGATCAAAGGTGAGCCTGTTTCAGTCTTATCAAGAGGCGAATATGTCATTAAAGATAAAGAATTCGTCGGCAAATTGGGGAAAGGAAAGTATGTTAAGAGAGCGAGATACGGTAAACATCTTTCACAAGAAGAGAGCGAAGCCTTACAACCTTCTAAATCCTAGTATCACACGACTTATGATTCTTGCTTAATTGTAGAACAGCTCCTGCATGAGAGAGTGGAAAGAAGATTCTTTCTGCTCCCATGCCTCTCTTTTAATTCGTTTGGTTTTGCCATTTGAAGCAAACAAAAAGGAGTGTTCATGTTGAAAACAAGCTATTTGAAGTCACCTGATTTACTGCCGGTAAAAGAGAAAGATAGAAAAATTACGAAATTAGGATATTCATTCATGTGGGTCGGGATGGTCGTCGTACTTGCCACCTTTGCTATCGGAGGAGCAGGAGTGATGTCTTTACCGCTTCCCCTTGTGCTCCTGGCCACTCTGATAGGATCTATAGGAATTGGACTTTTTATCACCTTGACAGGTGATATCGGAGTAGAACACGGCTTATCTTTTCCTGTATACATGCGGGCCCCATTCGGAACGTTAGGGACTCATATTCCTTCAATTGTAAGAGGTGTGGCAGCATCTATGTGGTTCGGTATCAATACCTATTTCGGAGCCACTGCAATGAATGGGATCTTGAATCTCCTTTATGGTTTTGATAATTGGTTTGTATGTTTTATGATTTTTGCGCTATTGCAATTAGTCAACACAGCATTGGGGATCAAAGCGGTAGAAAGATTTGCCGACCTCGCAGCTCCTGTCATTATTCTTATATCTGTATGGATGTATTCATCTTTATCCGACACTGCAGCAGCACAAGGAAGAGATATTTGGAACTGGGTGGAAAGCCCTGTCACGGGAGGAGCCGCTGTTACGGCATTTCTCGTTGTCATTTTCAGTAATATGGGATTCTGGGCAACCCTAGCAGCCGATATCCCTTCGATTTCACGTTATATGAAAGCACCTCGAAATGAAAAGAATTGGTTCAAACGCAATAGGAGCTCTTTAATCGGAAATTTGATCACTTTGCCGATTACTCAGACATTCATGGTATTAATCGGTGCTGTATCCTATATAGCCGTCTTAAATTATGATCCTGTTATTGCACTGCAGGAAGCAGCCGGCGGTCTGGTACTTGGGATACTGCTTCTCATGATTGTTCTTGCACAATGGTCGACAAACATTGCAGCGAATGTTGTCCCCGCAGCGACTATTTTCTCTAACGTCGGAGGACCGAAGTTTCCTTTCTGGGCCGGTGTATTTACCGCGGGTATCGTCGGTACACTTGTACAGCCTTGGAACTTATTTGGAGTCATCATTCCGGTTCTACTGTTTGTAGGGGGGATTTTATCCGCCATTGTCGGCATTCTCGTAGCAGATTATTATTTAATCAGAAAGCGAAGAGTGAATGTTCCTGCACTATATGAAGACCATGGCCAATATAAATATATGAATGGTGTCAACCTTGCAGGTTTTATCTCTTGGGTGATCGGTGCAGTTGCATCTTATTTTGTTCCAAGCTTTTCATTCCTGGTAGGCTTTGGTGCAGGTGCGATTTGTTACTATGTACTGGCCAAGTATTGGTGGTTCCAAAAATACGAACAGGCGGAATTACTCGACCCGGATGACAATAAGTATTTAGGGATTTCAGCAGGACGGGATTGGGAAATAGATGTTGAAGCTGACAAGTCAGTGGAAAAGGCGCCGACTGGTACAAGTGCCACTATTTAATTTGCGGGCCATGTAATATCAAAGCTTGATGTAGAACATTGGGAGAGTTGTTTGAAGCGGATAGCGGATTGAATCCGTCCCATGTGGGGAAGAGCATCGGCAAAGAAATTGGATAAGACGCTTTATCCCCCGCGCCGTCTGAAATCAGCCTCCCTTTTGTTATCGTAAGTCTTTGATCTGCAGCGACTTGTTTGACTAAATACAGTTTATTTGGGGGTTTGCACATGTCTGAATATCAAGAGTTTTTAAGTGAGCGGGATAAAATTGATTTCCTCATTCAAAAGGGATTTAAAATCGAAAAAGTAACAGAAAATTTAAGCGGGGCATTCGTCGTCTTTAAGCATTTAGAGAATAAGAGAAGTGCAACACTTCATATACAAACGGCAAATGCAAGAAAGTACTTTTCAAATCTTTTGATCCATTCTTAAGACGTGAGGGGGATATAAATGGAGAACCTGCCTGAAATGAACATAGATAAGTTAAATGAAATGAAAAAACTTCAATTGTTCACAATCATGGACACATCAGAGGAACTAGTGGAATGGATGTTATCCTTCCTGTCTTCAAATGAAATGTCGGAAGAAGAGTGGATGAAGATTTACCATTCAGAGGTTCACATTTTGATCCCTGCAGTTGAGTAAAGGGTTGGGTTATTCCAATCCTTTTTATCTATTTATGTCTATAGAACGTATCACCCTATAAGAAGGAGAATATGTTGATGAGTCTTTATTATCATTCAGTGGAATCGATTCTTTCCAGAAGATACTTTGAACATTCAAGGGTCATAGCCGGTCAAAAAGGGCTTCAGCGCCAAGTGAAATGGGTCCATGTAGTTGAAGTTACCTCTATAAAGAACTTACTCAACGGGAATGAATTAATCCTTACTACAGGGCTTGCCTTAAAGGAAGAGCCTTCTTTCATTTGCTTGCTGAATCAGCTCATACAAAGTGAAGCAGCCGCCCTATGCATCGAACTTGACACGAATATCTCAGCCATTCCCCACTCGGTCATACAATTGGCTGAACAGCACGATTTTCCCATTATCGTGTTCGACAAAGAGGTGCCGTTCGTCAGTATTACACAGGATATTCATTCCGTTCTTATCAATCAGCAATATGAAATGATGAAAAAATTAGATGATTTTGCTCAAGTACTTAATAAAAGATTGCTTACTGTTAATCAGTCCCATGAAATACTAAATGTTTTACATAAAGAATTGGACGTCCCAATCATTTTTCAACTGAAGGAACAAGAACCGCTTTTTCATCCCTCAATGCGGCGTTCTGAGGAAATGAAAGTCCGAATGAAGTACGAAGAACACTTGAATACTGCCAGAAAAGATTTTACATCTGCAAAAGTCATCCTGTTCGATCGGGAATACGCAGAGCTCTTTATTTTCAGGAATGATCCCCCATTTACTGAATATGAAACGCTGCTCCTGGACAGGACTTCCACTGCATTGGCTCAATTTTTAATGAGGGAACTCTATTTTAATGAGAAAAAGAGAATCGAAGAATCAAAATGGATCATGTCCTGGTTAAAAGGGGAGCAGTCCAGTGAAAGACTTGAGTCTTATCTAAGAGGATTAAAGACGAATTTTCATGGCGGTGTCGTTTGTATCTTTAGTGACATGAAAGAACAGGAAATACAGGATTGCACGTATTTCAATCTGGTCGCAAGAAGTATATTTGAGCAGCAAGGATTTCATGCTTTACCCGAGAAAGATGGAAATGATTTATTATTCATCCTTCTTGATACTCGTAAGCAGCATGATTGGAAGAATCGGATGAAGACAGCACTTGAGAAGATTGAGAAATCACATTTCCTTTCAAAGGGCAAAGACACAGTCATCTCCATAGGTAAATATCAAGAAGAAATGATGAATATTCATTTGAGTTTCAGGACGGCTAGGGAAAGCTTATTGTTCCGTTCGAAAGTCAAAGGGCATCAACGATTCTTTTTCTTTGATGACTTGCACCTTTACAGACTGATTTCCATCGTCAACAACAATGTGAATCTATGGGAGATGATTGAAGAATATCTGAATCCACTCATTTCTTATGATGAAGAGAATGACGGAAGTTTATTGTTGACGCTAAAAGTTTTCTTAAGCTGTCAAGGTTCAAAACAAGAGACAGCAAAGAAATTATTCATCGTCAGGCAAACACTTTATCATCGCCTGAAAAAAATAGAAGAACTGCTTGGTGAAGATTATATGAGTTCCGATAAAAGATTAGCGATTGAGTTTTTATTGGCATCTCATGATTATCTAGCCCCATTAAAGACCGTAATGAGACGTTCAGTATCAAGATGAGAGGGTCAGTGATTTTTTTAGGTGCTCTTTCCTAATTAGAGCCTAATGTTAAAAACGAATTGACAAATGTTGAGAACCGGTTACTTTACATTTTGTCTAATGAAAGCCTTTACTTTATCTTTCATAATGTACTTATACACTTCGTAAAGCATAAATCACGTGAATATCAGTGCTATCAGAAACGTAATCAAGGAGGAGTTTATATGTCGGTTATTAAAAAAGAAGTAGCTGTCCTAAAAAACTACATTGATGGGAAATGGGTCGAATCACTAAGTTCACAGACTATGAATGTTTTAAATCCTGCCACAAATGAAGAATTGGCAAACGTTCCTATTTCGACTAAAGAAGATGTCGATCGTGCGGTTCAGGCAGCTAAAGCAGCTTCGAAAACATGGAAGAAAACTCCGGTTCCGAAAAGGGCGAGGATCCTCTATAAGTACCATACACTTTTATCTGATAATCATGAAGAATTAGCAAAGCTCGTCGTGCAGGAAAACGGAAAGTCATATAAAGAAGCTTATGGTGAAGTACAGCGGGGGCTGGAATGTGTGGAATTTGCATGCGGGGCGCCGACGTTGATGATGGGTGAAACCCTTAGCGGCATTGCAGAGGAAATCGATTCGGAGATGTTCCGTTATCCGCTGGGAGTGGTCGCTGGTATTACACCTTTCAACTTTCCGATGATGGTGCCGCTCTGGATGTTCCCTCTGGCTGTTGCATGTGGGAATACATTTGTACTGAAACCTTCGGAAAGAACCCCTCTCCTTGCAAACAGACTCGCAGAATTATTTACCGAAGCCGGAATTCCTCAAGGTGTGCTGAATGTGGTGCACGGGGCGCATGATGTGGTTAATGGGCTGATTGAACATCAAGATATTGCAGCGGTATCTTTTGTCGGTTCACAGCCTGTAGCCAAATATGTTTATGAAAAATCCGCTTCTCAAGGAAAACGTGTCCAGGCACTTTCGGGAGCGAAAAATCACCATGTGGTAATGCCGGATGCAGATATTGATAAAGCGGCGGACCATATCATCAGCTCTGCATTTGGGAGTGCAGGACAGAGGTGCATGGCATGCAGTGCTGTCGTTGTAGTAGGGGAGAATGAACCGTTCGTCAATACACTTAAGAAGAAAGCGGATGAACTTTGTATCGGTAATGGAATGGACGATGAAGTGCTGCTGACCCCGGTAATCAGAAGTGAACATCGCGATCGGACACTGAATTATATTGAAAAAGGCCTGCAGGAAGGCGCTTCCCTTATTCGTGACGGAAGAAAGGAAATGGATGAGTTAAAAGAAGGAAACTTTTTGGGGGCAACGATATTCGATCATGTGACTCCAGAGATGACCATCGCAAAAGAAGAAATGTTTGCCCCGGTATTGAGCCTGCTGCGTGCCGATGATTTAGATGACGCGCTTGAATATATTCGTAAATCCCGCTTCGGAAATGGAGCAACCCTCTATACAAAAGATGCTAAAGCGGTAAGACAGTTCCGGGAAGAAGCTGATGCGGGTATGTTGGGTATCAATGTTGGAGTTCCAGCGACTATGGCATTCTTCCCATTTTCCGGGTGGAAGGATTCTTTCTATGGAGACATGCATGTAAACGGGAAAGATGGAGTAAATTTCTTTACAAGGAAGAAAATGATCACCTCAAGATTCGATTTCTAGGAAGAAATAAGGAGGGGTTCCCAATGGTGAAAACTGGTCAGGATTTGTGGCTGAAACAGGATGAACAATTCATATGGCATTCCATGAAGCCGTATAATCCTTCAGGGACGATGGTTGTGACGGAGTCAAAGGGTTCATGGGTAACCGATCATGAAGGAAAGAAATACTTGGATGGAATGGCCGGGTTATGGTGTGTAAACGTAGGTTATGGGAGACAGGAACTGGCAGAAGCTGCATATGAGCAGCTGAAAAAAATGGCCTACTTCCCTCTGACACAGAGTCATCAGCCGGCAATTCAGCTGGCTGAGAAACTGAACGGTTTACTGGGGGATGAATATGTAATATTTTTCTCTAACAGCGGCTCGGAAGCAAATGAGACTGCGTTCAAAATAGCCCGTCAATATCATCAGCAGAAAGGTGAAGGAGAGCGCTATAAGATTGTTTCAAGGTATAGAGCCTATCACGGAAACTCAATGGGAGCATTGGCTGCTACAGGGCAGGCACAAAGAAAGTATAAATACGAACCATTGGCTCCAGGGTTCATCCATGTTGCCCCGCCGGACTCATACCGTGATGAAGCATCAGGGAAATCCCCACATGAATTACCTGGTGTAAAAGCGATTGACCAGGCAATGACTTGGGAGCTCAGTGAAACCGTAGCTGCCCTCATCATGGAGCCGATTATAACGGGTGGAGGAATATTAATTCCTCAGGAAGAATACATGAAAGCAGCCAAAGAAGTGTGTGAGAAACACGGTGCATTGATGATTGTAGATGAAGTGATATGCGGTTTCGGCCGCACAGGCAAGCCGTTTGGCTTCATGAATTATGACGTCAAGCCTGATATCATCACGATGGCTAAAGGGATCACATCCGCGTATCTGCCATTATCCGCTACGGCAGTCAAACGTGAGATATATGAGGCCTTTAAAGGTATCGAAGAGTATGATTACTTCCGCCATATCAACACATTCGGAGGGAATCCTGCAGCTTGTGCGCTTGCGTTGAAAAATCTCGAAATCATGGAAAGTGAAGACCTCTTCACCAGATCAGCCGAGCTGGGTGAAACGGCGCTCAATACGCTCAAAAATCAGCTGCAGCAGCATAAACTTGTTGGTGATATCAGAGGTAAAGGACTGCTGATTGGTATCGAAATGGTCAAAGATAAACAAACGAAAGAACCTTTGGAAGTGGAAAAAGTGAATGAAGTCATCTCCTACTGCAAGCAAAACGGTGTCATCATCGGAAAGAATGGGGCGACAGTCGCCGGATATAATAATGTCCTGACGCTTTCTCCGCCGCTTAATATTGAAGTGGAAGATCTTGAATTATTAGTCACTACAGTCATCGAAGGCATAAATCATGTACAATGAAAAAATAGCAGCTGCAAACTTTTGCAGCTGCTATTTTTTCCATTTCACACTACTTTTCAGAAAATGGTGATAAAATGAAATCATCCAAAATATAGAAAGAGGAGATTGTCAATGTCCGTATCATTTAAAGGGATTGATCATATTCAATTGGCTGCACCTGAAAATTGTGAAACACAAGCAAGAACATTTTATGGGGAAATAATAGGGCTGATGGAGATTCCAAAACCTGAAAACCTTCGGGGGAGGGGAGGATGCTGGTTCCAGTATGGCACACAGGAAATACATGTTGGCGTTCAGAAAGATTTCATTCCAGCAACAAAAGCTCATCCCGGCTTACTGGTTGAAGGGTTGGATGACTTTCGCAATACCCTGCTCGAGAAAGGCATAGAAATAAAAGAAGATACCCCAATAAACGGAAGAAGCCGCTTCTTTGTTTCGGACCCATTCGGAAATCGGATAGAATTTTTAGAATATCATTGATTTTATCAGTTTGATCACATGCATCTCCACGATTGGAGATGCATGGTTTAATTAGATGACTCTCGGATTTCTTCTTTCAAATCTTTGGATGACGGAGGCACATTTCTTTTTTTTACTTTGATGGAATCCGATGAATGGATGGTTACAATCAGCTGTCCGCCGTATATTTTTGAACGAATCAGAAGGGGCTGATTATAAATGTTGCGAAACATGAAATCCGGACCATACCAACTTACAGTGGCATCTCTTCCTTGAGGTACATAAGGGACCCTTTTACTATGATGATATCGTTCGACGATTTTTACACCGGCAAGGTCGACCGCATTGAATAACGTTGAAGAGACCTGACAAATACCGCCCCCGATATCTTCTGAAAGCTCCCCTCTCACTATGACGGGAGCTTTTTTATACCCTTTCTCTTTTGTCCGTTTTCCCACCACTTTATTGAATGAGAATACTTCACCGGGAAACACAACAGTATTGTTAATTTCATTTGCAGCAAGTGCAATATTATGAGATCGTTCGTTATTAAGTTGGTTGAAATAAGTGACATAACTTCCGATTTGCTGGGTTCGGATCGAAGAAAGCAGTTCACTATCCACTCTGGGATATATGACTTCCAAAGGCACTTCAATGTAAGCGGATCCTTTAGAGAATAAAGCTTCCAACAGTAAGTTCTTGAACTTTCCTTGATGTAATTCATATCCATTTTCATGATGGATAATTTGATTGTGTTCATCCAGATAGGCATCACGAGGCGGAACTGACACTTTCATATTGATGTCTTCCATAATCTTTTCACTGATTTTAGGGTTTAGAAGTGGTTCATCAATTTCTTTATAAATTAAATCTCTCTTTTGATATGAAGAAAGATGGCTTTCCTGAAAGGTAATATCAATATGACTGGTGGGGGGTTCTTTCATAACAGGAAATGAAAGAAGACTGATCAAAGTTATTTTCGTTAATAGCTGCACGAATATCATTCCCTTCTTCAGTAGTATAAGTGAGTTATTTACTTTCATGTAGGAAATGAGTGAGATAAAGATTTCCAATAATTACAGCTTATTCATTTTTGGTTCATTCAGAAACTAAAGAAAAAAAGGTATGGTTCAGTATGTATTTTGCAAGGGCAATCCTCATTTATCTACTTTTCCTTATGATTGTGACAGGTAAAGCAGAAGCTGAGATGATGAAAGACAAGAAAAGTGCCATAAGCAGTCAGTTTCCTTCTTTTTCGATTGAGATTCAGCCATGGCATACAGTAAATGAAATGATCCCGAATAAATCATTCTTCACAATCATTGACGTGGAAACTGGCCTCAGTTTCAATGTGCAGCGGAGGGCAGGAAGTAAACATGCAGATGTACAGCCCCTTACACGAGAAGATACAAAAATCATGAAAAGGATATATGGAGGTGAATGGAGCTGGGATAGAAGGGCCATTCTGGTTCAATACAACGACAGTTTGATACCTGCTTCAATGAACGGGATGCCTCATGGAGCAGGTGCCCTGCAGAACGGATTTCCAGGACACTTTTGTGTTCATTTCTATGGAAGTACCACACATAAGACCCCGACACCCGATTTAGCTCATAAATTGATGATTCTTAAAGCTGGAGGAGAACTCCATCGATATTTATACAATATGGACCCTTATGAAAGCCTTCATATCATGGAAGTGGCAATCAATCAGCATGATGACAATCTTCTTTCACTCGTTCTGACGAAAGGGAAGGAAGGAACTGCAAAAAAGCTTATCAATGAGATTGAATACATTGACATTTCAGAGCTTTCATTGCTTCCATCCGAGGATTTACATCCTTTCTTCGGGCTGATTGTGAAAGCGAAGCTGAAATGGGTTTCGAGTGAACAAACTCATGTGCAAAGAGGGGAATTGATCTTACGGAAAAATAGTCCTGAAGATCAATGGGCCATCGATTCCGAAGCACTCATCAAATTGGTGCATTAGATACTTACATTAATTTCAAATAATGTATATAAAAATTGATGCGTTTGAGTTTCTTCTCTCTGTGATAGGGGAAAAGGTTATTAAATGAATTGTGGAGGGTAGGACTCATGCTGGAATTTATTATAAATGTCATTAAAGAATTGGGAATGTGGGGACTGTTTGCCGGGAATGCACTCGAAGCTTCTTCTCTGCCTTTTCCCGGGGTTTTAGTCACACTGACATACGGATATCTCCTTGACCCTTCATGGGCAAAGCTGATCAGTCTTGCTGTTTTCAGCAGTCTGATTTATACCCTGTTCAGCTACATCCCGTATGTGATCGGGTTTAAATTAAAGCATACCATCAAGGATAAAACGAATGATAAGAATACGCGAAAAGTTGAAAAAGCACAGAAGTGGTTCAGGAAATATGGTATATGGAGCATCGCTCTTTCACGCCCACTCGGGATCGGGAATTATATTTCCTACGCCTCCGGGATAAGTAAAGTGAACAAGATAAAGTTTGGCACTCTTACGTTTGTGGGGATTTTTCCTGTTACCTTCATCATGCTCATTGTAGGGAAAAACGGTCATTTGGAGTCGGTTCAGGCATTGATGAGCAGTGTTCAGAACTATATCTTCATTGGTGGAGCCGTATTGCTCATCCTTTATATTGCATACAAATTCATGTATTCAGCCAAAAAGAAGAAAAACGATGACCCCTCTCAGAATAAGCTTTCTCCCAAGATGGCAAAGCAAGGTGATTCATAGATCAAGCAGTTTATCTAGAAAAGCTCATTAATGAAGCGTCCCTCCTTATAAAGAGGGATGTTTTTTTGTATGTGGGTTTGCAGGTTGGCATCAGCTTATGATTGTCGGGGCTGAGCAAGCCGCCTCCGCTTTTCGGTTTTGTCCAGCTCCGGCGGCTAGAGGCTCGAGGTCATAAGTCAAAAACACCAAAAAGGCAAAAGACGCCTTTCCGGTGTTTTCGCCTTATGCTTGTCGCCTCTGAGCAAGCCGCCTCCGCATTTCGATTGTCCAGCTCCAGGGCTTAGAGGCACATGTCATAAGCCAAACCGTCCAAGAAGGCAAAGAGCGCCTTCATGGCCAGTTCGTCTTATGCCACCCGCCTCTGAGCAAAGCCCTTCCGCTTTTCTTCTGTCCAGCTCCAGGGCTTAGAGGCACATGTCATAAGCCAAACCGTCCAAGAAGGCAAAGAGCGCCTTCATGGCCGGTTCGTCTTATGCCACCCGCCTCTAAGCCCTTCCGCTTTTCTTCTGTCCAGCTCCAGGGCTTAGAGGCACATGTCATAAGCCAAACCGTCCAAGAAGGCAAAGAGCGCCTTCATGGCCGGTTCGTCTTATGCCACCCGCCTCTGAGCAAAGCCCTTCCGCTTTTCGCATTTCCTCAATCTGCTACGTGCTCCTTTTTTGGTCAGTATGATATAATGAATAGTCGAGATTAGTAGAATTAGCATGAAAGGTTTGATTCGAACCATGACTCAATATACGCCGATGATTAGGCAATATTTACAGGTGAAGGCAGATTATCAGGATGCCTTTTTATTTTTTCGTCTTGGAGATTTTTATGAAATGTTCTTTGATGATGCGATAGCTGCGTCCCAAGAACTTGAGATAACGCTGACAAGCCGTGATGGCGGCGGCGAGGAAAGAATCCCCATGTGTGGGGTCCCTTATCACTCTGCACCTAATTACATAGAACAGTTGATTGATAAAGGGTACAAAGTTGCCATATGCGAACAGACAGAGGATCCGAAGCAGGCAAAGGGAGTCGTAAAGAGGGAAGTGGTACAGCTTATCACTCCTGGTACGGTAATGGACGGCAAGGGATTGAATGACAAGGAAAACAATTACATCGCTTCCGTGACACCTTTTGACGACTGTACTTTCGGTCTCTCATATAGTGATCTCACTACAGGTGAATCGAAAGTGACCCTTGTAACAGAAGGGGTCCAATCATTATTAAATGAACTATCGACAATCGGGGCAAAAGAAGTTGTTCTTCCACCTGATATGGATGAGGAGATCCAAAGAAAGATCAATGAAAGAAATGAGCTTACACTTTCCTTTGAAGGGGAAACGGGACCCGATCCTTCATTCTCTCATCTTCTTTCATCCCTCGAACAGGATAAACTGAAAGAGGCTGCCTCCAGACTTTTTCAGTATTTGTTCCGTACCCAGAAGAGAAGCCTGGATCATTTGCAGGAGGTAGAGACGTACAATATCTATCAATATATGAAGATGGATTATTATTCAAAAAGGAACCTCGAATTGACCGAAACGATCCGTTCCAAAGGAAAGAAAGGTTCACTCCTCTGGCTGCTGGATGAAACGATGACCGCAATGGGGGCACGTCTCCTTAAGCAATGGATAGATCGTCCACTTATCCAATTAAAGGACATCCAAAAACGTCAGACAGTAGTGGAAGTCCTCCTTGAAAGATTCTTTGAAAGACAGGATCTGAGGGAACGTCTGAAAGAAGTATATGATTTGGAGCGGTTGGCAGGAAGGGTAGCCTTCGGAAACGTAAATGCACGCGATCTGATCCAGTTGAAAAAATCACTTCAGCAGGTCCCTGTTTTAAGGCATCTTGTTGAGACGATGGGCAATGAAGCAACAGATCAACTCGTTTCGGAATTAGATCCGTGTGAAGACCTGACTGATATATTGGAACTGGCACTTGTGGACAATCCTCCTCTTTCAATAAAAGAAGGCAGCATCATAAGGGATGGTTACCATGACGATCTGGATCAGTACCGTGATGCAAGTAAGAACGGGAAAAGCTGGATTGCAGAGCTCGAGCGTAAAGAGAGAGAGCGTACGGGAATCCGTTCACTGAAAGTCGGTTTTAATCGTGTATTCGGTTATTACATTGAAGTGACAAAAGCCAACCTGCAGCATTTAGAAGAGGGACGGTACGAAAGAAAACAAACATTAACAAATGCTGAACGTTTCATCACACCTGAATTAAAAGAAAAAGAGTCTCTTATTCTTCAGGCAGATGAAAAGTCCGTTGAGCTGGAGTATGAACTGTTTCTCGGGATCCGCGAAACGGTGAAAGAATATATTCCACGCCTTCAGAAACTGGCGAGACTTGTCAGTGAACTGGATGTTCTTCAATGTTTTGCAACGGTAAGTGAAAAAAGGCACTACCATAAGCCTTCATTTAATGAGGAACGTAAAATCATCCTTAATGACGGACGTCATCCCGTTGTTGAAAAAGTCATGGGTGCACAGGAATATGTACCAAACGACTGCTTTATGGATTCAGAGCGGGAAATGCTGTTAATCACAGGACCCAATATGTCTGGTAAAAGTACGTACATGCGTCAAATCGCGCTGACATCCATCCTTGCCCAAATCGGTTGTTATGTACCTGCAGAGAAAGCAGATCTTCCGATTTTTGACCAGGTATTCACGCGTATCGGTGCAGCGGATGACTTGATCTCAGGCCAGAGTACATTCATGGTTGAAATGCTTGAGGCAAAAAATGCAATCGTCAATGCGACGCAGCAGAGTCTGATCCTATTTGATGAAATAGGCCGCGGAACATCCACATATGACGGGATGGCACTTGCGCAGGCAATCATTGAATATATTCATGAGAACATCGGTGCAAAAACGCTGTTTTCTACTCATTATCATGAATTGACCATTCTTGAAGAAGAATTAAGCAAAGTGAAAAATGTACATGTAAGTGCAATGGAACAAAACGGAAAGCTTGTATTCCTTCACAAGATTAAAGATGGGGCTGCTGATAAAAGTTACGGTATTCATGTGGCGGAACTTGCCGATCTGCCGAAGGAACTGATCCAGCGAGCGAACCAGATCTTATTGCAGCTTGAGCAAAAGGAAGATGGGCTGACTTTATCAAATCAGGAAGCAGCGGTCACGAAAGAGAGAGAGTCTGAAGGCTCTGTGATCAATGACGCTCAGCTATCCTTCTTCCAGACAGAGAAGAGGGAAACAAAGGATTCATCCATTACATCGAAAGAAAAGAAACTACTGGATGAACTAAAAAAACTCGATATCCTTGAAATGACCCCATTGGATGCGATGAACACTTTATATGGAATCCAAAAGAAGCTAAAAAACTAAAGGCGGTGTAAACGTGGCAAAAATCTTTCAACTAAACGACTCGCTTTCAAACAAAATTGCCGCAGGCGAGGTTGTTGAAAGGCCCGCTTCGGTCGTAAAAGAGCTCTTGGAAAATAGTATTGATGCAAATGGAAGCGTAATAGAAATCCACATTGAAGAGGCGGGTCTAAATTCAATCCGAATCATCGATAATGGAGATGGAATCGAAGAAGAAGATGTTGAGACAGCTTTTAGCCGCCATGCAACCTCTAAGATAAAAGATGAAAATGATCTTTTCCGGATCCGTACACTGGGATTTAGAGGGGAAGCCCTGCCAAGTATCGCTTCAGTTTCTCACTTCACTATGAGGACCAGTACAGGGGATGGCCCTGGTACATTCATAGAGCTTCATGGAGGAGAAATCCAAAAGTTGGAGAAGACTTCTTCAAGAAAAGGCACCGATATTACAGTGTCGCAGATCTTCTATAATACTCCTGCCAGGTTAAAGTACTTAAAGACCATTCATACAGAGCTGGGAAACATAAGTGATGTGGTGAATCGTATTGCACTGGCTCATCCGGATGTATCTATTAAACTGCTGCATAATGGCAAATCTCTTCTTCACACGAATGGAAACGGTGATGTTCTTCAAGTATTGGCGGCCATTTACGGAGTGGGAATTGCAAAAAAAATGGTCCCTATCAATGTGAGTACGCTTGATTTCCGCATAAATGGCTATGTCTCTCTCCCTGAGGTGACCCGTGCATCAAGAAATTATATTTCCACGATGATCAACGGGAGGTTCATTAAGAATTATGCTTTGGCTAAAGCCATAGGCGAGGGGTATCATACACTGCTTCCGATTGGAAGGCATCCGATTGTCTTACTGGATATTGAAATGGATCCTGTTCTCGTGGATGTGAATGTCCATCCTTCCAAAATGGAAGTGCGCTTAAGCAAGGAAAGTGAATTGAATGCGCTTGTGACAGATGGGATCAAGGCTATCTTTAAACGGAAAGAACTTATTCCTTCTGGAGCTCCTGTTCCGAGAACCGTAAAAGCTAAGTCTGAACAAACGTATATGGACCTGGATCACAGCCATGCATCCGTAAACAAAGAAACACGTTCTTCATGGTCTGTTAACGAAAAACACCTTCCGAATGCGGATGTGAATGAGAAAGAGGCCTATGATGCACAACAATTGGTGAAAGAAGAGAAAGTACCTTTGGCCAGTGAAATGACGACATCAGATCATGACACAAAAGAAAGCATGGTAGATGAAACGGTAATGAATCATGCAGAAGAGACCAGACTGGATGAAGATATCATTGAATCACCGAGGGTTCCCCCTCTTTATCCAGTAGGACAGATGCACGGCACATATATTTTTGCTCAAAATGACCAAGGTCTTTATATCATCGATCAACATGCTGCCCAAGAACGCATCAAGTATGAATTTTTCAAAGAAAAGGTAGGACAGGTGGCGAAGGAGCTTCAAGAGCTGCTCGTACCGATGACTTTGGAGTATTCCACGGATGAGTATATAAAAATCAATGAAAACAGGTCAGCCCTTGAAGAGGTCGGGGTATTCCTTGAAGAGTTTGGGCATAACAGCTATATTGTACGTGCTCATCCACAATGGTTTCCGCCAGGGGAAGAAAAAGAAACGATCGAAGATATGATTCAACAAGTGCTTAAGATGAACAGGGTGGATATCAGGAAGCTGCGGGAAGAAGCAGCAATCATGATGAGCTGCAAAGGTTCGATCAAGGCCAATCATCATCTGAGGAATGATGAAATCCTTGCGTTACTGGATGAATTGAGAAGAACGACCGATCCTTTCACATGTCCTCATGGCCGGCCCATCATCATTCATTACTCTACCTATGAAATGGAAAAAATGTTCAAACGAATCATGTAAATGCGATTTAAGAAGCCTGGCAGAACCAGGCTTCTTTTTTTTACCACTACACCCAATAATATTATTATGTTAACCACTTCGATGCTCATTATGTTCTGTAAAATATTTTCAGTGCATTATTGAATTATTTCATTTTTAGTGTAAAATTACACTAAAAGGAATTAGTTGGGGGAGTTGGAAATGTTTTTAGATCCTATAAAGAAAAAGAGCATGTTTATTATCCTCATTCTCTTACTCGCATACTCTTCAGTCTTTACTTTTATTTCGTTAGAAAAAGAAGAAGAAAATGTCATGACTGACGTGGGCCGGTTAATGCCGACTAAAATTAAACAAGTGGTAAAAGGCAAAGAAGAGGAAAGTATGATTGAAACAATCAAAAATGCGAATGAAAACGAATTAAAGATATCGGTCTCGGGGAAACGGCACAGTCAAGGGGGGCATACGTATTATCCAGATGGGGTCGTCTTGGATATGACGGAATATAATGAAATCCTTCATGTTGATCCTGAGAATAAGACCGTACACGTACAAAGCGGGGCAACATGGGATGATATTCAACAGGCAGTGAATCCTTATGGTTTAGCGGTAAAAGTGATGCAGTCACAAAACATATTTACAATCGGAGGTTCTCTGTCTGTTAATGTTCATGGAAGGGATATACGAAACGGGTCGTTGATCGAGACGGTCAACTGGTTCAGGTTATTGAAACCGGACGGGAAGATCATAAAGGTATCCAGGACTGAAAACAGCGAGTATTTTCCTTTGGTGATAGGTGGGTATGGCCTATTCGGGGTCATCCTTGATGTGGAGCTTCAGTTAACAGAAGATAAATTATATACGATGAGAACGAAAGAACTGTCACACGAAGAGTATACGGAATATTTTAAGAAGCATGTATTGGCTGATGAAAAGGTTGAGATGCATCTAGCGAGGATTTCTACAGCTCCGCACTCTTTTTTGGAAGAAATGTATGTAACAGATTATTATTCTGGAGAAAACCAAAGTGAATACAGCATGTACAGTAAACTTAAAGAGGAAAGGTTCACTTTTTTAACAAAGTTCCTGCTCGGATTATCCCGTGATTTCGATTGGGGTAAAGATGCATTCTGGGACATGCAGAAGGCATTTTTTCTAAAACGAAATGAGAAATTGGTGACGAGAAACAACGTAATGCGTTCCGAATCTGAATTCCTTGAATATGAATCAAACAATGATACTGATATTTTACAGGAATATTTTGTGCCTGTAGATGAATATGAAGAATACATCAATGACTTAAGGACGTATCTCCAGAAAAGAGATTTAAACCTGATTAACATTACCGTCCGCTATGTTGAGAGGAACAATGAAGCAGTGATGTCTTTTGCTAAAGAGGATATGTTTGCACTGGTTCTCCTCATCAATCAAGGAATGACTAAAGAGGATATGTCCGAGACAGGGGAAACAGTGAGGGGAATGATCGATATTACGTTAGAACACGGAGGCAGCTACTATTTGCCCTATTATGAGTATCCTTCGAAAGAACAGATGAAAGTGGCATATCCGAATAGTGAGAAATTCTTTCAGGAGAAAAGAAGGCTCGACCCTGACGAACGATTCATCAATCAATTTTATGAGGAGTATGGCTTATGAGATGGTTTATATTATCTCAAAGTTTCGCCATGACCGCAGCCAGTGTATCATTTCCGTTCTACTTGCTGTTTATACAGAATATAGGCAGGTCAGTTTCTTCATTTGGATTTGCATATGGATTATTCACGTTGAGTGCAGCAATCTGTCACCGCCTGATAGGGAAGCTGGCAGATCATTCAGGAGGTTTGAAACTCTTAATCTTTTATGCTGTTGGTATGAGTTTTATATTCCTTGTCATACCCTCTGTCAATTCAATAGAAATGGTTTACATGATTCAGATTATCCTTGGGATTCTCGGAGCTGTACAAAAGACGAGTGAAAAGCTGGTACTCAGTGAGATTCCACATGATGGCAGCAGGGGCAGGATGATCGGAAACTATCATTATTGGACGTCGCTAAGCTCAAGTTTTGCCGTCATGGGGACCGGGCTGTTATTAAATTACTTTACAATCCACTATATCTTTTATGGGTGCTCTATATTTTTCCTGGTGAGCGGTATAAGCCTTATCATTAGTCATGGTGGTAAAATTCAAACTGCGAACAAGTAGGACGAAAGGTGAATCGCCTTTCGTTCTACTACTCTGTCATTTTATTGAAAATAAGAAGGAAATAGTGAATAAAGAGCCAATTATAAATAATAAGATATTTCTGAATTTTCAACGAAAACATACAGGGGGAGTAAGATGAATGGTGGAGTAGAACTTCAACCGCTAAAAAAGAAAAAACGGTCAGATATTTTACTATGGGCGCTTGGAATATTGTTTATTCTTTTGGGAGCAGGTGTCATTGGGGTGAATGTCTATATAGAAAGGTCATTGCCCGTAACGACAGGGACTATCGCGTTAAGCGGATTGTCTCAAGATGTGGAGGTTATCAGGGATGAACAAGGGGTCCCGCATATATCGGCAACAAACGAAAAAGATTTATTCATAGCACAGGGATATGTCCAGGCGCAGGACCGATTATTCCAAATGGATTTAAGCAGAAGGCAGGCATCGGGTCGTTTAAGTGAAATCATTGGGGAAAAAACGGTGGAAAGGGATAAATTTTTTCGAACTTTGGGTCTGAGGAGGGCTGCTGAAGTATCCTATACAGCCTATCCGGAAGAAGCAAAGCAAATCCTGGAATGGTATGCCGAAGGGGTCAATGCGTTCATAAAGGAAGCGGATGAAGAAGGCAGGCTGCCGGTCGAATTTACTCTCATGGGATACAAGCCAGAAGAGTGGAAACCGGTGGATTCATTGACCATCGGAAAATACATGGCTTTTGATCTGGGGGGACATTGGCACGGACAGGCATTCCGGTATTGGGCATTGAAAAACCTCCCTGAGGAAAAAGCATACGACCTGTTTCCATCGTATCCGGAAGATGCTCCTGAAATTCTCTCTGCCATCGGTGAGTTTACAATAGACATAGAGGACTCGTTTGCCGGAGCGGTCATCCCACCCGAATTTAACGGAAGCAACAACTGGGTGGTGAGCGGGGGAAAAACCAAAAGCGGAAAGCCTTTATTGGCTGATGATCCGCACTTATCACTCGGGGCTCCTTCCATATGGTATCAGATGCATTTGAAGGCCCCAGAAATGAATGTAAGTGGTGTGATCTTCGCCGGGATCCCAGGGATCATCCTTGGGCACAATGAGGAAATCGCTTGGGGAGTTACAAACACGGGACCGGACGTTCAAGATTTATATATAGAAAAAAGACACAAACAGGATTCATCACTTTTTCTGTATGATAACAAGTGGGAAGAAGCGACTGTGATCGAGGAACCGATCTCTGTAAAAGGGAAAGAAATGATTCCTTATGAAGTGGTCATCACGAGACATGGACCGATCATTTCAGATTTTACTCATCAAAAGGATAAGGAACATGCCCTTTCACTGAGGTGGACCGCTTTAGATCCCGGTCTGGAACTGCAAGCCATAATAGATATGAATAAGGCGGGTAACTGGGAAGAATTTGAAAAAGCACTGGAGGACTTTCATACTCCTACCCAAAACTTTGTGTTTGCCGCAAAGGATGGCACGATTGCATATAAAGCGAATGGTAAAATACCTATTCGCAATAAGGGTGACGGTTTGATGCCTGCTCCGGGGTGGGATCCGGACTATGAATGGAAGGGTTTTATTCCATTTGACGAACTGCCTTCGGTTGTGAATCCGGAGAAAGGGTATATAGCTACTGCCAATAATAAAGTCATTGATGACAGTTACCCTTATCACATCAGTCATCACTGGGCTCAGCCATACAGATATATGAGAATTGCTCAGTATTTGGAGCAAAAGGATGACTTAACGATACAGGATATGAAAGATCTTCAAATGGACCAAATCAATTTGCATGCTGCTGAGTTTCTACCGAATTTATTAAAGGATATGAAAGAGAAAGAATTGTCATCAGAACAAAAACAAGCTCTTGAAATACTTGAAGTATGGGATTATAAAGATGATAAATCGCAGGCAGCACCACTGTTATTTCATTCATGGATGAACATTTTATCAATGGATATGTTTAAAAAAGAGATACCTGAGGAAATGATGGATCTTTTTGAAGGGCGTCAAAGTATTGTAGATGAAATGCTGCGGAGAGCTCATATAGGGGACGTATCTCCCTGGTTTGAACCTTTCGGAGGTTATCAAGCGTATCTGCAAGAATCATTGGGTAAAGCCATAAAAGAATTGGAGGATAAATACGGTCCTTCCATGGATGAATGGAAATGGGGGGATTACCATAAAGTTTATTTTGAGCATCCCATTTCAAGTGCTTCACCAGTTTTAGAATGGTTCTTTAACAGGAAAGATCCCGCTCCTGTCGGAGGAAGCAGGGTCACCGTTCAGGCAGCTAGTTACAATCAGAAAGGGATCGTTAACCACGGTGCCTCATGGAGATTTGTAATAGACGCAGCAAACCTTTCTGAAGGATATCATATTGTAGGACCAGGGCAGGCAGGCCACTTCAAGAGTGAATGGTATGATAATCAAGTCGATGCATGGGTGCAGGGCGATTATCATAAAACGTCAATGAACGAAGTGAAAAAAGATAATAAATTAGTGTTAAAGGCTGAATGAATTGCCGTCTTATACCTTTGAATGAGTTTTTTTTTTAAGGGTATAAGACGGATTTTTTTCATTTAGGTACAAAATATGATTAAAAAAATAGAAAAAGGTTATACTATCAAGATGTGATTTTATAAACTATTATGGTACGATAATATGTAAAGGAAGATATACATAGAAAGCAGTGAAAGCATGGATCACACCACCAAACAAAAACTGATCGTACTCATCGGCCCGACTGCTGTAGGGAAAACCAATACCAGCATTCACCTTGCCAAAACCTTTGATGCGGAAATCATCAGCGGCGATTCCATGCAAATTTATAAAGGTATGGACATCGGTACAGCGAAAATAACTGAAAAAGAGATGGAAGGGGTTCCGCATCACCTGATTGATATTAAAGATCCCCTGGAGCCCTTTTCTGCTGCAGAGTTT
The DNA here is from genome assembly GCF_052828565.1 of Rossellomorea sp. NS-SX7. Lineage (NCBI taxonomy): Bacteria > Bacillati > Bacillota > Bacilli > Caryophanales > Bacillaceae > Rossellomorea > Rossellomorea sp. NS-SX7. The sequence continues at coordinate 1,566,964 of NZ_CM128249.1, forward strand.
CAACAGCTTGTCAGAGAAAAGATCACGGAAATCCATTCACGGGGAAAAACGCCTATGATTGTAGGCGGGACAGGTTTATATATACAATCTGTCATTTTTGACTACCAGTTTACGGATGTACCAGGTGATGCTGAGTATCGAACGAAACTTGAAGAAAGTGTGAAGGAAAACGGAATTGCACCCCTTTATGATCATCTCCAGAGCGTTGATCCCGAAGCTGCAAAAAATATCCACCCAAACAATACACGAAGGGTCATTCGGGCTTTGGAAATCTATCATTGTACCGGGAAGACGATGACGGATTATCAGGAAGATCAATCGGATGATTTGCTTTATGACATCGCTCTGGTCGGCTTGACCATGGACAGGGAAAAGCTTTATAACCGGATCAATATGAGAGTTGATCTCATGATTGATGAAGGGCTCATAGAAGAGGTGAAAACCCTTTTTGATCGTGGAGTGCGTGAGGTTCAATCCGTTCAAGCCATCGGTTATAAAGAGATATATGATTACCTGGAAGGGAATGTAAGTCTGGAGCATGCAATCGAAAACCTCAAGCAGAATTCCCGGAGATATGCAAAGAGGCAGTTAACCTGGTTCCGCAATAAGATGGATGTATCCTGGTTTGACATGACCGATGAGCAGCACCACCCTGAAATTATCAAGCAGATTTCTGAATTCATTGCAGGAAAGCTTGAACTAAAGTCGAATTAGTAAGTAGAGATAGAGGAGGAGGACTAAACATGAAACAATCCATTAATATTCAAGATCAATTTCTCAACCAACTGCGTAAAGATAATTCAATGTGTACGGTATTCCTTTTAAATGGCTTTCAAATCCGAGGTCATGTAAAGGGATTTGATAATTTTACCGTTCTTTTTGAATGTGAAGGGAAACAGCAGCTTGTTTATAAGCATGCCATTTCAACATTCGCACCTCAGCGAAATGTTCAAATAAATTTTGAAGAAAGTAATTAAACGTTTAGTTCTGGTTCTAATCGATTGTAACTGACAAGGCTGCCTGATAATATCGGGCAGCTTTTTTATTTTTTAACCGATATTCCTCGTAAATTTATACTTTTAAATAATGAAAAGGGGAACGTTTGAATAGAATGATATGAGAATCTCAGTTCATCTTCTTTTTTTACTTTGCTGTTGAAGATGTGACCGGGATCTAACTTGGGAATCGTTCTAAATACGTTCAGTTTTCTGTATATTTCTCGGGAAAGCGCAAGATATGACAGGATTCTGCGTTTTTTTCAATTCGTTTTCTTTCATTAATATCTGCGTGTCGAAATAGAGAAGGAATAATAGGCGTTTGTCACCCAAAAGGCCTCTAAGCGTATACTGTCTGTAGAATGGTGAGGTGAAATCTTTGGAACAGCAACCAATGAGAATGAAAAATAATGGACAAATCAGTATCGTGCTTAATTCACAGAAACGCAATTCAGTGAGGGACACACTTAAGCCCGATACCCTGCCCCCATCATTTCCTCAGGAGCATGTGGCATTAAAGGAGATTGAAGAAGAGTTAGGGTCTCTTGTCGGAATGGAAGAAATGAAAAAGATGGTAAAAGAAATTTATGCATGGATATATGTGAATAAAAAACGTGAATCAATGGGATTGAAAGCAGGAAAGCAAGCCCTTCATATGATGTTCAAGGGTAATCCGGGTACTGGAAAAACGACGGTAGCAAGAATAATAGGCAGATTATTTTTGAAGATGAACGTCTTGTCAAAAGGTCATCTGATTGAAGCTGAAAGGGCAGATCTTGTCGGGGAATATATTGGTCATACTGCCCAAAAGACAAGGGACCTGATCAAAAAGTCTTTAGGAGGGATATTATTCATCGATGAAGCGTATTCCCTGGGAAGAGGCGGAGAAAAGGATTTCGGGAAGGAAGCGATTGATACACTTGTAAAACATATGGAAGATAAACAGCATGATTTCATCCTTATTCTTGCGGGTTATTCAAAGGAGATGGATCATTTCCTTACGTTAAATCCAGGGCTGCAGTCAAGGTTTCCGCTCGTGTTTCATTTTCCGGATTATTCTGTCGATCAATTGATGGAAATCGGGAAAAGGATGCTGGATGAAAAACAATACTTATTAAGTTCGGACGCTGAACGAAAGATCCGGGAGCATTTGCACTCTGCAAAACATTCACTTTCATCCATGGCATTTTCAAATGGCAGGTACGTTAGAAACATACTGGAAAAATCAATCCGCGCCCAAGCAATGAGACTACTCTTGGAAAATAGTTATGGAAGAAACGATTTGCTCACCATCAGGAGCAATGATTTGATATTTACAAAGGGTTCCACAGAGTGATGAAGACAACAAACGAAATGCATTCATACTAAAGAGGCTGGGACAAAAGTGTTTTAGCCTAAGTAAAACCCGAACTAATTTGTGGTATAAAAGACAAATTAGTTCGGGTTATTAATTTGATCTAATGGACATTTAGATTTAGCTCTTTCTAGCGGTTGATTGGAGTGCAAGACGAAGACTCCTGCAGGAAGAGTAGCTTATCGGAAAAGCGGAAGGGCTTTGCTCAGAGGCTTATGACCTGTGCCTCTAAGCCCTGTAGCTAGACATGTGAGACCCCGCACCCGAGGAGGCTCACGGGCTACCCGCGGAAAGCGAAGTCTTGCACGGAAATCATTAGCGGTATTAAGAGCCTACTCTCAAATTGTTCGTCTTTATGTGGTAGTTTTTTAGTTTTGTCCCAGCCTCTTCTATTCTGTCACCCTTGTGCACGGAGACTTCTATTCGGTAATCGCCATTTATATAAATAAGAAAGAACACGTAATGATGTTGTCAGTATGAATAACGTATACAATTCAAATGAAGAACTTGTGATGCCGAGCCCCACTGCAGCCCCGCACATGACTGCCCAGACCGCATATATTTCAGAGCGCAAAACAAGCGGCTTTCTTCCCGCCAGAAGGTCACGGATAATCCCTCCGCCGCTTCCGGTCAATACCGCAGCCACTATGACTGCAGAAAGGGGATGGCTCATCTCAGAAGCATATAGAGCACCTTGGATTGCAAACGCAGAAAGACCTACAGCATCAAAGAAATTGCCCCAGCGCCTCCAATGTTTTAACAGGTTATTCGGAAACATAAAAACAGCTGTAATGGCTAAAAGGGCAATTTGAAACAACATTCCCTGTTCCCATAAAGCAGAGACCGGAACACCGATAAGTAAATTCCTGATAGCCCCTCCGCCAAATGCGGTAACAATCCCTAATATATATACTCCAAGTATGTCATATTCTTCTTCCATGGCAATGATGGCTCCGGATACAGCAAATGCAATGGTTCCGATGATGCTCAGTACTTCCCAGGTCATACCTATACCTCCTAACCTTTATACGTAATCTATGTAGATTATAGACTGCTCTCTGTCATGCAAACATACTGATTTTAACACGAAAATATTCAATTGCAACCATTTTTCATGACTTTAAACATAGAGTTTGTGAATTACTTTTGATAAGATGGGATTTATATAACAATATCAATCGAAAGAAGGGTGTTTTTTGAAAAAAGATGTAAAGGAAAAAATCCTGTTAGTCGGTTGTCAGTTAGAAGAAGATGACCTCCGCTTTCGATATAGCATGAAAGAGCTTGAAGAATTGACACAGACCGCTCAGGGGGAGGTCCTCGCCGTATTATCTCAAAAAAGGGACCGGATTCACCCCAGTACATATATAGGAAAAGGAAAGGTAGAAGAACTGGCGGCGTTGGAAGAACAGTTTGAACCTGACATCATCATTTTCAATGATGAACTTTCCCCCAGCCAGATACGGAATCTTTCTAAGGAACTGGATGCGAGGATCATCGACCGCACTCAGCTTATTTTGGATATTTTCGCTCAACGGGCCAGGTCCCGTGAAGGAAAGCTGCAAGTTGAACTCGCGCAGCTGCAGTATCTGCTCCCCCGTTTAATCGGACAAGGCACCTCCTTATCGAGGCTGGGCGGGGGTATCGGGACAAGAGGCCCAGGTGAAACAAAGCTCGAAAGCGACAGGAGGCATATCCATCGGAGAATCGATGACATTAAAAAGCAGCTTCAGACAATAGTGGAACACCGGGAAAGATATCGGGAAAGAAGGAAGAAGAATAAAACCTTTCAGGCTGCCCTGGTAGGCTATACGAACGCAGGTAAGTCAACCTTATTCAACCGACTTTCGATAGCTGATTCCTATGAAGAAAACCAGTTGTTTGCCACATTGGATCCAATGACAAGGAAGATGGTTTTACCAAGCGGCTATCATACCTTACTGACGGACACCGTCGGATTCATTCAAGATCTGCCGACCTCCCTGGTAGCTGCCTTTCGCTCCACTCTTGAAGAAGTAAAAGAAGCGGATCTCCTTTTGCATGTAGTGGACAGTTCGAATCCGGATTATCATCAGCATGAACAAACCGTTCAATCTCTTCTTAAAGACCTTGGGATGGAAGGGCTGCCAGTGCTGACGGTTTACAATAAGAGGGATATACGTCATGCTGAGTTTGTGCCAGTCAGTGGTACAGACCAGATCATGATCAGTGCCATCGACTCTGACGATCGAAAACAGCTATTGTTAAAAGTAGAGGAGAAGGTTAAGGATCAAATGGATTCCTATCATGTCTTTGTACCTGCAAGTGAAGGGAGGATCCTCTCTCAGCTTAAGAATGAAACCATCTTAAAGAAACTTGAATTCATGGAGGAATCCCAATCTTATGAAATAGCCGGGTATCATCTAGAAGATCACCATATTAGTGGAAGCATCAAGAAATTTCAAAAGCAGAAGGGAAGCAAGTAATGTTTGAACAACTAATACACGGAGAGGTATTGAAACCTCTAGCAAATAATGTGGAAAATTCAATTCACCCTATTCATAAACTGATTGATGAACAAGCTGAGCAGAACCAGTTTAAAGTGCTCAGATCGTTTCAGAAACATAAAGTAAGTGACTCGCATTTCATACCGTCTACCGGATATGGGTACGACGATATCGGCCGGGACACGCTCGAAAGTATTTATGCAGATGTACTCGGTGGGGAAGCAGGATTGGTCAGGCCGCAGATCATTTCCGGAACTCATGCCATCTCCATTGCTTTATTTGGTGTGTTAAGACCTGGTGATGAGTTAGTATATATAACTGGTAAGCCTTATGATACCCTTGAAGAAATAGTAGGTATTAGGGGAGAAGGGACCGGTTCACTTAAAGATTTCAACATATCATATGAATGTGTAGACCTGGATCCTTCCGGAAAAGTGGATTTTACACAAGTTCAGAAAACAATCTCCCCAAAAACGAAAATGGTTGGGATCCAACGTTCAAAAGGTTATGCCAACCGTCCTTCTTTTACAATTGAAGAAATAAAAGAAATGATTCACTTTGTCAAAGAGATCAACCCGAACATTGTCGTGTTCGTGGATAATTGTTACGGAGAATTCGTGGAGGATCATGAGCCATGTCATGTCGGGGCTGACCTTATGGCCGGTTCATTAATAAAAAATCCGGGTGGCGGTCTGGCTAAGACAGGCGGTTATATTGTAGGGAAAAAGGGATTGGTGGAAGCCTGCTCATACAGAATGACGTCTCCGGGCATCGGAGCGGAAGCGGGTGCTTCCCTCTATAGTCTGCAAGAGATGTACCAAGGATTTTTCCTTGCACCCCATGTAGTGGCACAGTCCTTGAAAGGAGCTGTTTTCACTTCAGCCATGCTGACTGAGTTAGGGATGAATACCAATCCTTCCCCCGGGGACAAACGGACAGATCTCATACAATCCGTTCAATTCGATGATAAGGAAAAGATGGTCGCTTTTTGCCAGGCCATCCAGTTTGCATCACCAATCAATTCTCATTTTACTCCTTATCCGAATTATATGCCCGGATATGAGGATGACGTCATCATGGCTGCAGGTACATTCATCCAGGGATCAAGCATCGAACTATCGGCAGACGGACCGATCAGGCCTCCATACACCGCGTATGTGCAAGGCGGGCTGACCTATTCGCATGTTAAAATAGCTGTATGCACTGCCATAGATAAATTGATTGATAAAGGTTTAATAACCATATAAAACGGATATTAAAGTAGTAATTGGATAGTCTAAAATCGACTATCCTTTTCTTCTGAGTTTTCATGTAAGAATTTCTAACATTTCATTGACAGAACATCTGACATTACATATAATGAAGACATGAAGGAAAAGAAAAGGAGGAATCGGGATGAGTGGAAGTGAAATTCGTCGAACGATGGCATTGTTTCCTATAAGTATTGTCATGCAGCTCACGGACTTAACGGCTCGTCAGATTCGATACTACGAAGAACATGAGTTGATTACTCCTGCAAGAACAGAGGGGAATCGTAGACTCTTTTCCTTGAATGACATTGATAAACTATTAGAAGTTAAGGATTTGTTAGATCAAGGGGTGAATATGGCAGGTATCAAAAAGATATTCTCTGTGTCTGCCATGGATGAAAAGAAAGTAGTATCTGAAACAAGCAAGCAGGAGGAAGAAAAAGCACGACAGGATCTTTCCGACGAACAGCTGCGAAAATTACTCCGAAATGAATTGATGCATTCCGGAAAGTTAAATCGGGCTTCCTTGCGCCAGGGAGATATGTCACGCTTTTTTCATTAATAAATAACCTTTAATTAAATCTGAGGAGGAATTACGTAAATGGCAAAGTATACTCGTGAAGATGTGATTAGATTAGCGAATGAAGAGGGTGTTAAGTTCATTCGTCTGCAATTCACTGACATTTTGGGGACGATCAAGAATGTAGAGATCCCTTTCAGTCAGTTAGAAAAAGCGTTAGATAACAAAATGATGTTTGATGGATCTTCGATTGAAGGATTCGTACGCATCGAAGAGTCTGATATGTACCTTTTCCCAGACCTTGACACATGGCTTGTATTCCCATGGACAGCGGAAAAAGGGAAGGTTGCACGCTTAATCTGTGATATCTATAATCCGGATGGAACTCCATTTGAGGGTGATCCGCGTAACAACCTTAAGCGAGTACTTAAAGAAATGGAAGAGCTTGGATTTTCTGATTTCAATCTGGGGCCTGAACCGGAATTCTTCCTCTTTAAATTAGATGTAAATGGTGAACCTACACTTGAATTGAATGATAATGGCGGTTATTTTGACCTTGCACCTACAGACTTAGGTGAAAACTGCCGTCGTGATATCGCGCTTGAATTAGAAGAAATGGGCTTTGAAATCGAAGCATCTCACCATGAGGTTGCTCCTGGTCAGCACGAAATCGATTTCAAATACGCCAACGCGTTGAAATCATGTGATGACATCCAAACATTCAAGCTTGTTGTAAAAACAATTGCACGCAAGCACGGTCTTCACGCTACATTCATGCCAAAACCGTTATTCGGTGTAAATGGTTCAGGTATGCACTGTAATATGTCCCTGTTCAAAGAAGGTCAAAATTCATTCTTCGATGAAAAAGGAGATCTTCAGTTAAGTGAAACTGCACGTCAATTCCTTGCAGGTATCATTAAACATGCTACTGCATTCACTGCCATCACCAATCCAACAGTGAATTCATACAAGCGTCTTGTACCTGGCTATGAAGCTCCTTGTTATGTAGCATGGTCTGCACGAAACCGCAGCCCGCTGATCCGTATCCCTGCATCCCGTGGAATCAGTACACGTGTTGAGGTGCGTAGTGTCGATCCAGCGGCTAACCCATACTTGGCAATGTCAGTTCTGCTTGCTGCAGGTTTAGATGGAATCAAGAATAAATTAGAGGCTCCTAAGCCAATTGACAGAAACATTTATGTTATGGATAAAAAAGAGCGTGAAGAAGCAGGAATCATCGATCTTCCAGCGACTCTGCATGCTGCATTAGAAGAACTGAAGAAAGATGAAGTCATCATCGGATCCCTTGGTGGACACATCTTCGAACACTTCGTGGAAGCGAAAGAGATCGAATGGGATATGTTCCGTACACAAGTACATCCTTGGGAGAGAGAACAATATATCCAAATGTACTAAGAAGCATTTTAAAGAAACGAACAAAAAGCCAGCGCCTAATCCGGCGCTGGCTTTTTGTTTTTGTATGAATTTTGTATAAAGGGAAAATAAAAAACGCTAATGAGATAGCGTTTTTTAAAATTAATGAACTTGTCGATAGACACCGATGACTTTACCTAAAATAGATACATTTCGTAAGATGATCGGACTCATTGTTGAGTTTTCCGGCTGAAGTCTCACAAAATCTTTTTCTTTGAAAAAACGTTTAACTGTTGCTTCATCCTCTTCAGTCATTGCAACTACGATGTCGCCATTGTTAGCGGTCTGTTGTTGTCTCACAATGACGAAGTCCCCATCCAGAATACCAGCTTCAATCATACTGTCTCCCATGATTTCAAGCATGAAGACCTGTTCATCTGAAGGAGCCAGGCGTTCAGGCAGCGGAAAGAATTCCTCGACATTTTCGACCGCCGTAATAGGTTGGCCTGCCGTTACTTTACCAATCAACGGGACATTAACCACTTTTTGACGAGGGATGGTATCCTCTTCTAAATCAAGAATCTCAATTGCCCTTGGCTTGGTGGGATCACGGCGGATGAGTCCTTTGCTTTCAAGTCTTGCCAGATGGCCATGCACCGTGGAACTGGAAGCCAAACCGACAGCTTCGCCGATTTCGCGGACTGAAGGCGGATAGCCTTTTTCTTTCACAGATACTTTAATGTATTGAAGTATGTCTTGCTGTCGTTTAGACAATTTAGTCATGTTCACGCACCTCTATTATCGATCTTATGTTCCCATTATAGCATGTCTTTCCATATGATACAAACATAAGTTCGAATTTTCGGTTGACACCAAACGAATGTTCGTATTACAATCAAATTACAAAGAACAGAACAAACATTCGCATGGGGGTCATTTTATATGTTATCGCTAATTTGGAATCGTTTCTCTTACATAATCATTCTTTTTGTATTATCTTTTTTATCAGCCGGCTATTTATTTTTAACCACAGGAAGCGAGCCTTACTATGAAACAGTTACTGTGAGTAAGGGTGATACTCTCTGGACAATTGCAGAAAAATTTGAAGGGGAATATTCCATGAGCAGGGAAGAGTTCATTAAATGGGTCGGAGAAGAAAATAATCTTATTTCTTTCTCTATCGAACCGGGAATGTCCCTGGTTTTACCGGTGGAATCTTCAACTTTCCCGACCCACTCGGATTTACAGCTTGCCATGAATAACGAATAGAGGGTGAGAGTATATGAAAGCAGCAGTTTACTGCAGGGTAAGCACAAAGAAAGACACACAGGAAACCTCACTGGAAAGACAGGAAGCAGAATTGGTGAAGCTTGCAGAGGAACATCAATTTGAAGTGGAAGCTGTCATTAAGGATCAGGCAAGCGGCTTTGAATTGGACCGCCCGGGAGTCCTTATGCTGCTGGATTTAATAAAAGATAAGTCCATTGATGCAGTGCTGATTCAAGATGAAACAAGAATTGGAAGAGGAAATGCAAAGATTGCATTAATACATTGCATATTAAAGGAAGATGTAAAGATCATTAGTCAGACTCATAGCGGGGAGCTGCATTTATCCGAATCAGACTCGATGGTCATCAATATTGTCAGCATGGTAGAAGAGTATCAGAGAAAGCTCCATAACCTAAAAATTAAAAGAGGTATGAAAAGAGCGGTTGAAAATGGATTCCGTCCTCATCAAAACTTAAAAAACAAGGGGAATCTGGAAGGCAGGGAGCGAATTGAAGTTCCGGTTGAAGAAATTGTGCGACTGAGAAAGAACGAGCTGACGTTTGCTGAAATTGCTGCTACTTTGAGAGGGTTTGGGTATAATATATCAAAAGCGACAGTACATAGAAGATTCAAAGAGTATACTGAAGCTGAAGCACAGCGAGAAACATGACCCTTGTCATATAGGCTATTATCTAGTAACATATCGGTATATTTCAAAGAGTTTCAAGTACCCGGATAATAGCTATAAAGGAGTTTTTAAATATGCTTTCAAAGAATAAGATGAATAGAATAAATGAGCTGGCAAAGAAGGCAAAAGCCAGTGGCCTGACCGAAAGTGAAGCAAAGGAACAAACGAAGTTAAGAAAAGAGTACCTGGAGACATTCCGTCAATCAATGAAAGGTACGATAGAAAACACCCGGATCTTCGACTCAGAGGGCAACGAAGTAACCCCTAAGAAAGTCAAAGAAATCCAAAACAAACGAAAAATGCATTAATAGAAATAAGATCAGGTCATCATGGTTGAAATCATGATGACTTTTTTGTTTGCTTTCCAAAAGTTATGACAAAGAATGTTTATTGAGAATTAGCTCATTCCAGCTGTTGGTTGGAGTGCAAGACGTAGACTCCTATCAGAAAAGCGGAAGGGCTTTGTTCAGAGGCGGGTGGCATAAGACGAATCGGCCTAGAAGGCGCTCTTTTGCCTTCTTGGTCGATTTGGCTTATGACATGTGCCTCTAAGCCCTGTAGCTGGACAGTTGAAACCCCATAAAGTCTCTTCACCCTGGCTCAACGCCCGCCCGAGGAAAGCGAAGTCTTGCACGGAAATCAACAGCGGTGTAATATTTTCATTTCTAAATAATAAGCAAACGTTATTAATGATTTGGAGTTATTACAATCAAGAAATTTCAAAGCATAGTTACCATTGAAATATACTTTTAAAGGGGTTTTTATTTCTCAACATAACAAAGTCATGTTATCATTCAAGTTAGTTGTATAAACTACCAAAGAAGATTAATATTAATAAGGAAGTATGAAAAGGAAGGATGTCTGACATATGTTTGATAATACAGACCAATTAGCAATTAATACAATACGTACATTATCGATCGATGCAATTGAAAAAGCAGGTTCCGGACACCCGGGTATGCCGATGGGTGCAGCGCCGATGGCGTATGCTCTATGGACACGCTTCATGAACCATAACCCAAAAAACCCTGAATGGTTTAACAGAGACCGTTTTGTTTTATCTGCAGGACATGGTTCTATGCTCTTATATAGCCTATTACATTTATCAGGTTATGATGTGTCAATGGACGACCTTAAGGAATTCCGCCAATGGGGAAGCAAAACACCGGGACACCCTGAATTCGGTCACACACCAGGTGTTGAAGCCACTACTGGACCTCTTGGCCAAGGGATTGCGATGTCTGTCGGAATGGCGCTTGCAGAAAGACATTTGGCTGCAGCCTACAATAAAGATAAGTACAATCTTGTTGACCATTATACATACTCGATTTGCGGTGATGGTGATTTAATGGAAGGTGTTTCTTCTGAAGCAGCATCTTTAGCAGCTCACCTCAAACTTGGACGCTTGGTTGTTCTTTACGATTCGAATGATATTTCGTTGGATGGAGATTTAGATAAATCTTTCTCTGAAAGTGTTAAAGGCCGTTTTGAATCATATGGCTGGCAATATATCAGGGTGGAAGACGGTAATGATCTTGAGGAAATCTCAAAAGCAATCGAAGAGGCTCAATCCGACACTGCACGTCCGACGATGATTGAAGTCAAGACTGTTATCGGATATGGTGCACCAAATAAGTCAGGTAAGTCAGATGTTCACGGTGCTCCGCTTGGTGAAGAAGAAATGAAGCTGACTAAAGAAGCGTATAAATGGACCTTTGAACAGGATTTCCATGTGCCTGACGAAGTGTACAGCCGCTTTGAAGAACAGATTCAACAAACAGGCTCCCAAAAAGAAGAGGAGTGGGCAAACCTCTTCAAGAAATACAAAGAAGAGTATCCTGAACTGGCAGTTCAATTAGAAGCTGCGATCAAAGGTGAGCTTCCTGAAGGCTGGGATAGTGAAATTCCTGTGTATGAAGAAGGTTCATCATTGGCAAGCCGTGCTTCTTCCGGAGAAGTGTTAAATGCCATTGCAAAAAAACTTCCGTCCTTCATCGGGGGATCTGCAGATTTAGCAGGTTCCAACAAAACAATGATTAAGGGAGAGGCAGACTTCACTCCTGAATCTTATGAAGGTAAAAACATCTGGTTCGGTGTCCGTGAATTCGGAATGGGTGCAGCCATGAATGGAATGGCTTTACATGGCGGCCTGAAAGTCTTCGGCGGAACATTCTTTGTATTCAGTGACTATTTAAGACCGGCAATCCGTCTAGCTGCACTTATGGGTCTTCCTGTAACATATGTGTTCACGCATGACAGTATTGCTGTAGGGGAAGATGGACCAACACATGAACCGGTCGAACAACTTGCATCACTTCGCGCGATGCCTAACCTGTGTGTGATCAGACCGGCTGACGGAAATGAAGTAGCGGCCGCTTGGAAGCTTTCCATGGAAAGTACAGATCAGCCTACAATGCTTGTGTTATCACGTCAGAACCTTCCTACTCTGAAAGGGACTGCAGATAAAGCATATAACGGAGTGGAAAAAGGTGCGTATGTGGTTTCCCCGGCAGGTAAAGAACAGCCGGATGCATTATTGCTTGCTACAGGTTCGGAAGTAAGCTTGGCTGTAGATGCACAAAATGCGTTGGAAAAAGACGGCATCAGTGTTTCTGTTGTAAGTATGCCTTCTTGGGACCGCTTTGAAAAGCAGTCTAAGGAATATAAGGATTCCATCCTTCCTAAGGGTGTAACGAAGCGTCTTGCCATTGAGATGGGCTCACCGCTTGGTTGGGATCGTTATGTAGGTACAGAAGGAGATATTCTTGCGATCAATGGATATGGCGCCTCTGCACCTGGAGAAAAGGTACTTGAAGAATACGGTTTTACAACGGATAATGTAGTATCAAGAATCAAAGCATTACTACAATAAGTTTCAATCAACTTTCGGGCTAACTCCTTAGGAGGCAACTTCTCTTGGGAGTTGGCCTTTTTTGATGCACTCATCTAATGTGTGGATGCAGTTTTTCAACCGTATGGAAAAGGAGGAGCATATCGGAGATGGAGTTAATACGAGAAAGTCAAAATGGCCGTACAGAGTTTATCCCGCTCCTTCTGATAGGAGATGAGTCAGAAGAAATGATCATGAATTACTTACATGATGGCGATATCTATACTATTTGGGATCGAGGTGAGAGAATCGGCATCATTCATGTTCTCCCTCACTCTCCCATTTCAGCTGAAATAAAAAACATTGGTCTATTGAACGGCTTTCAGGGAAAGGGTATTGGAAAAAAGGTGATGAAGCTTTTAGAAGAAATCCTTGTAAAAGACGGGGTTTTGGACTTGAGTGTCGGCACGGCAAACAGCAGTATTGAAAACCTCGCATTTTATCAAAAATGCGGATTTAGGATAGATGAGATAAAACAAGACTTTTTCCTGCAATATCCCCGTCCGATCGTTGAAAATGGTATAAGGGCATTAGATATGCTTGTTTTAAAAAAATCAATAGGGTGAGATGAACTTCGACAAAACTAGTGCAATTTCTCTACAATTTCTGACATGGTCGCATTCTATCTTCCTTTATACTAGATAGAAGGAAATGTAGGGGGGATAAAAAGGTGAGAAGTTATCAAATCTATTGGATCGAAGAACCATTTGCCAACCACTACTATGGACGTGAACGAATGTTTTTTGACCTTTTTTCAGATTGGGAAGCAAGCTGCGGAGAACTCAATCAAATCATCGCTAAACAAGTAGACTTCATCACTAAGCCTATTCCTTACCTTCCTACACAAAGAATCTTGCAGCATGAACTGGTAAAGGTTGAAGGTTCAAGGTGGATAGATACTACTGCCAGGATTGAAAGAAATGATTCGGGAGCAACCCTTTTATTGAATGAAAAATGCATGCTGATAGAAGCGTGGGGTCCCCATGACTGCGAGTATATATTTTTCGAAATCTTAAGAAGGAACATGGGCCAATTACTCGCCATTGATCTGAAAAATGAGCGGTATGGCTGGTTGAAGCCCATAAAACAAAGAAAATTTATATATTAATAAGAAATTATGACAGAAATATTGTATAATGTTCCTTGGTTTAGTACACTTTTATAAGGACAACATGAAGGAGGAAGTAAGAACATGTCAACTTGGCTAGTTGTTCTAGTTGCAGTTATAGCATTACTTGCAGGAATTGCACTAGGATTTTTCATCGCTCGCAAATACATGATGAGCTACTTAAAGAAAAACCCGCCTATTAATGAACAAATGCTTCGCATGATGATGATGCAGATGGGTCAGAAACCATCACAGAAGAAGATCAATCAAATGATGAACGCAATGAACAAGAATATGAAGTAATAGGTCAGAGCACTCACAATGATGAGTGCTTTTTCTATTTATGGTCTCATCTTATGCACGGCCCTGAAAACAGAAGGAAGCACATTCATACCTTCTATCAGCCTGCAGGAGAGGAGAGAATGAATTCATATGGAAAAACTTCATCTTTATTATTCAGTATAAAAAAGAATTTATGATAGAATAAGGTGCGGAGGGAGACAAATGAAAAAATGGATGATTGCTTCACTTTCACTTTTGGTTTTATTGTCAGGTTGTAATAATAATAAAACCCAAGAAGTGATCGATGAAGAAACACTTGAAATACAAGACAGTGCGGCCAGCGAGGCCCGTGAATACTTAACCTATAAAATCAATAAGCAGAAGAAATCCGTAAACAGGGGTTTAATCACTATGATGATAAATAACCGCAGTGATATGGATGAAATCGAGACTGGTCTGATGTCTTTGTCAAAAGATCATTTTTCTCCGGAGGATTATGTTTATCAAGAAGGGCAGTATTTGGATAAAATCAGTTCATGGTTAGGCAGAGAATCGAAGGATAATAAGGAAGGTCTCAATCCGGCCATAAAGATTACTGAAGATATGGGCTGGGAAGAGAGAATCGAAAGAGAAAAGAAAGACCCTATGTACCTTGCCTATATACACGAGCAGAATTATGTTGATTCCAAGGGTAAGATCCAAGGAATTTCGTTAGGGTTTGCAATGAACAAGATTGATTACATACGTGTAAAAGATTCCAAAGGGTTAATGCATTTTGATGAGAAGGTCATCGATGATAAAGTGCTTGAAGAATACGGAAAGGAAGCTGCCAAAAAAGTCGTCAGCAGGATTCGGTCGATAAAAGAATTAAAAGAAGTACCGATTTTTATTTCAATCTACAAACTACAGCCGATAAATAGTGTGGTTCCCGGCACCTATTTCACAAGCAGCTTTGTTGATGATAATGACAAAACGATCAAAAAATGGGAAGAGATTAAAGAGAAGTATTATTACTTCCCAAGTAAGGAAGGGGAAGAAAAAGATCGTGACCTTCAGAACCGCATCAGGGATCTGGAAGATTACGTGTCGAGTTATTTTTCACATCAGGATATCGAATTTGTGGGTAAAGCTTTGTACAAAAAAGATAACTTGAACCAACTGGTCATTGATGTACATACAGGAATGGTCAAAGAAACCGAGCTTGTAGGGTTTGCCCAGGCAATCGGACCGGAAATTGTCGACTATTTTCCTCATATGCCCGTATATCTCTATGTGAAAACACCAAAAGGATTAAAAGCCACAATTGTAAAAGAAGTGGATCAAGAACCATTTGTCGAAATCCACGAATAATAGGAACATCATGCAGGGGCAGCCTTTTAAAAGGCTGCTCTTTTTGTTTGATGATTTTACGCTGCTCCTGAAAAATAAAGATTTCTCAATTTTAGAATATTTGGTAAAATAAAGAGTCATTTATTATATCTGCGGAGGATTTGATATGAAGGTCTTTTTAGATTTGAAATGGTTCTTTATTCAAGAAAAAAAATCGTACTTAACGGGGATTGTCATCCTCTTGTTTGTAGCTTTACTACAGTTGATTCCTCCGAAAATCGTCGGGATCGTCGTAGACAGCATCAAAAACAATAATCTGACTGCAGAACAGCTGATGAAATGGGTGCTCATTCTCACAGGAACAGCCCTTTCTATGTATGGTTTGCGCTTTATATGGCGTATCATGATATTCGGTTCGGCCACCAAGCTGTCCCGCTTGCTAAGAAATCGCTTGTATCACCATTTTACAAAAATGTCCCCTTCTTTTTATCAAAAAAGGAGGGTCGGGGATCTTATGGCTCATGCTACGAATGATTTACAAGCGATCCAGCAGACGGCTGGGGCAGGCGTCCTGACATTGGTCGATTCTCTTGCTACGGGAGGTTTTGTGATCATCGCCATGGCATTTACAATCAGTTGGAAGCTGACTCTGATTGCGCTCATCCCGATGCCGTTTATGGCCCTGTTGACGAATTACTACGGTACGCTTCTCCATAAACGTTTTCATAAAGCCCAAGAAGCGTTTTCGGCTTTAAATGACAAGACTCAGGAAAGTGTCTCTGGTATTAAGGTGATCAAAACATTTGGCCAGGAAGATGAAGATATTGAATCCTTTAACATACAATCCAGGGATGTGGTAGAGAAAAATGTTGCCGTAGCGAAAGTGGATTCTTTATTCGATCCGACCATTTCCATCATTGTAGGCATCTCATTTTTCCTATCCATTGTTTTTGGGTCCAGACTGGTCGTGAATGGAGAGTTGACGATAGGTGAATTGATATCTTTCACCACCTATTTGGGATTGTTGATATGGCCGATGCTCGCTTTCGGCTGGCTCTTTAATATTGTAGAAAGAGGCAGGGCGTCCTATGACCGGGTATCCAATCTGTTAAGTGAGGATATAGAAATTAAAGATAGAGAAAATGCACTGGATGTCTGTCCTTCAGGGGATATCGAGTATCGCGTCGAATCATTTTCTTTTCCGGGTGAAGAAAAGACGGCATTGGAGGATATCCATTTCAAAGTGGAGAAAGGCAGTACCATCGGAATCGTTGGAAAAACAGGTGCAGGTAAAACGACGATATTACGTATGCTCTTAAGAGAGTTTGACGGGTATAGAGGAAACATATTATTCGGCGGACATTCGATAAATGAGTATAGACTGGCAACTTTGCGGGAAGCGATCGGATACGTCCCGCAAGACCATTTCTTGTTTTCTTCAACCATATTTGACAATATCGCATTTTCTGATCCAACCACCGATCCCCGCCAGGTGGAAGAAGCGGCAAAGATTGCACAAATCCATGATGATATCATGGGATTCACCCATGGATATGGGACCATAGTGGGGGAAAGGGGCGTCTCCTTGTCAGGTGGACAGAAACAGCGAATCTCAATAGCCAGGGCACTTCTGATGGATCCCGAAGTCCTGCTCCTGGATGATTCTTTGTCAGCGGTGGATGCCAAGACGGAAGAAGCCATTTTATCTTCTTTAAGGAAAAACAGATCAGGAAAGACTACCATCATCACCGCACATAGACTTAGTGCCATTCAACATGCAGACCTTATTGTCGTATTTGAAGGCGGAAGAATTGTTGAACGGGGGTCTCATGAAGAATTGATGGATCTTAAAGGTATTTACAGGGAAATGTATATCAGGCAGCAGTTAGAAGAGCTCGTGGAGCATGGGGGGTAAGGGAATGGAAAAAGTACCAGCGATGACATCAGCCAGGCAGCGTGAAATTTTCTTCCGTTTAATGAAATATACAAAACCTCATAAAAAGAAAATCTTCACGGCTTTTTTACTATTATTGTTAACGACCATAGGTGATGTGTTCGGTCCGATCATCATTAAAGTCTTCATCGATGATTACTTGACGCCGAGAGAGTTTCCCTATGGACCTCTTGTCGCTTTGGGGTCGGCGTATTTACTGATCCAAATAGGAAATGTTCTGATTTCATACTTCCAATTATTAAAATTCCAGGAAATTGCATTAACAATCATTCAACAGCTGCGGGTGGATGTTTTTACAAAGGTTCAAAGCCTTGGTATGAAGTATTTTGATAAAACCCCTGCAGGCAGTATCGTATCACGGGTGACAAATGATACCGAGGCTATCAAAGATATGTTCGTAAGTGTCATGGTTTCTTTCATTCAGGGAGCATTTTTACTAACGGGGATCTTTATTGCGATGTTCGTCCTTAATCCGAAGCTCGCGCTCTTTTGTTTATTCATATTACCCCTTATCCTCTATATCATGGTTCTTTACCGCAAATATAGTTCGATATTCTATCAAGATATGAGGGAGAGGCTTAGCCAATTAAATGCAAAATTGAGTGAGTCATTGCAAGGAATGTCGATCATCCAAGTATTCAGGCAGGAACATAGGATGCGTGAGGAATTTGGTGATATCAATGAGAAGCACTTCTTAGCTGGGATGAAGAATATTAAAGTGGACGGATTGCTTTTAAGGCCCGCGATCGATCTTGTTTATGTTGCAGCGCTGATTGTGGTTCTAAGTTTTTTTGGTATTACATCATTTAATCAGCCAATAGAGATCGGGGTCCTTTATGCATTCGTAAACTATCTTGACCGCTTTTTTGAACCGGTTAATCAAATCATGATGCGGCTCTCCATGTTTCAGCAAGCAATCGTTGCTTCTTCAAGGGTTTTTACATTATTGGATGAGGATGAAGTATCCCCTTCACAAACTTCAGAAGGCGTTCATAAAGAAATTGAAAAGGGGCAAATCACGTTTAAAGATGTATCTTTCTCTTATGATGGACATAAAGAGGTGCTGAAAAATATCTCTTTTACTGCCAAACCCGGTGAGACTGTAGCGCTTGTGGGTCATACCGGCAGTGGAAAGAGTTCGATTATTAATTTATTGATGAGATTTTATGAATACTCTTCAGGAGAAATTTTAATAGATGGAAAGTCCATCAGATCCTATCCAATGAATGAGCTGAGGGGAAAGATGGGTCTGGTGCTTCAAGATCCATTTCTCTTTTATGGAACAATCAAGGATAATATCAAGCTTCATAACAAAACCATAACCGAAGAAGAAATGATGGAAGCAGCGAGATTTGTTCAAGCAAACGTATTCATAGAGGAGCTTGAAGACGGTTATTCCAGCAAAGTAGTCGAACGGGGGGCCACACTATCCAGCGGGCAGCGGCAGCTGATTGCTTTTGCCAGAACGATTGCGACCAAACCCAAAATCCTGGTCCTCGATGAAGCGACGGCAAATATTGATACTGAAACTGAGGAAGCAATCCAGACAGCGTTGTCCAAGATGAGGAAGGGCAGAACCACCATCGCTATTGCTCATCGCCTGTCAACGATTCAAGATGCAGATACCATCCTTGTACTGCACCAAGGTGAGATAGCAGAGAGAGGTACGCATCAGGAATTGCTCTTAAAGAAGGGGATTTATCATAAGATGTTTTTATTGCAGAATGGACTGGTTGAAGGAATGGAAGATGTAGTTTCTAAAGGGATTTCATGAAATTGAAAAGCAGACCGGATGCCGGTCTGCTTTTTCATTCTATGAATACATGTATGCGTTACTGGTTATCAGCTTACTTGCGTCGAATATTTTTTTATGTAGGTTGTATTGTAACTGTTCAATAGTAAATCCAATTCTTGACTGTATTGAATGGCTTGTGGTGACGATAGTCCATTTTCGGCAACTATAGCAATCAATTGAGCACGCTTTTTTTCAATACGTTCCAGAAGCTCTTGTTTAGACACGGCTGTTTCCTTTCTTTTGTAGTTCCTTACATAAGGAATACAAAACTAGTAATAACTGTAACTTTTTATTAGTATAACGAAAAAGGGATAAATTTTCAAAGCTAAAATAACTTTTTAAAGTCGTTGAAACATGTTTGGAAAGTGGCAAATGAATTTGTAATTGAATGGTCACAAATCGTTCACAGAATAGATTCTCATAGTATAAGCGATTGTTTGATAGAATAGATATATACAAACAAAAACAGGAGTTGTGATTATGGCAGATATCAACCTATTTCTGGCTTTCGGTGCGGGATTTTTAAGTTTTATTTCTCCATGCTGCCTGCCTCTATATCCGGCATTCCTATCCTATATTACAGGGATGAGTGTCAGTGAATTAAAAGCGGACAATGCCATGCTCCAAAGAAGAAGCATGATACATACCATATTGTTTCTGTTGGGCTTTTCAGTCATATTCATCGCGATCGGATTCGGTACATCCTTTATCGGGGAGTTCTTCCTCGACTATAAAGATTTAATCCGCCAGCTCGGGGCAATATTTATTGTTGTGTTCGGATTAGTGGTCATCGGTGTATTCACTCCTGAAATGCTGATGAAAGATCGCAGAATCGAATTTAAAAACAGGCCATCGGGATTTATTGGCTCTGTATTGATTGGGATGGCGTTTGCAGCCGGATGGACACCGTGTACAGGACCCATTCTTGCCTCGGTACTTGCGCTTGCAGCAACAAACCCAGGTTCAGGGGTATTATACATGACAGCTTATGTGCTTGGTTTCGCTATCCCATTCCTAATCCTTTCTTTCTTCATCGGGAGAATGCAGTGGATCAGAAAAAACAGTGCAAAAATCGTCAAGATCGGCGGTTATATCATGATTATCGTCGGTATTATGCTTTTCTTTGATTGGATGACTGTCATTCTTTCTTATTTCACTTCTATATTCGGGGGCTTTACAGGGTTCTAAGCGTATTCATGAGAATTTAAAATGGAATATTTTTCTGAAAAATGATATAGTAAGGACGTGAATAGGACTAAAGTATCATAAAATGGATGCGGCGAAAGCTCTTACGAGGAGGAACACCTGTGGCAACAATACTTGTAGTGGATGATGCGAAGTTTATGAGAATGACATTGGGGAATATGCTGGCATCAAGCGGACACACTGTAGTAGGGGAAGCGGAAAATGGAGCGGAAGCTGTGGAAAAGTATGGCGAACTTCAGCCTGACCTGGTAACGATGGATATTACCATGCCAGAGATGGATGGGATCGAAGCAGTGAAGAGAATCCTTGATGAGTATCCTAAAGCGAAAATCATCATGTGCTCGGCCATGGGGCAGCAAAGAGTCGTAGTTGAAGCGATTGAATGCGGCGCCAAGGATTTTATCGTAAAACCTTTTGATGAGGTAAGAGTGGTAGATGCAATAAAGAGAGTTTTAGGTTCATAATGGGGGAGGGAGGTTGATTCAACCTCTCTTTTTGATGTCCGGCTCCGACATCCGGCCACTTGAGGCGTTTCGGTCCTCCCTCAGATGCTTGCAGGGGCTGGACATGCTGCTTAACCTTTTCATTGTTGTTTTCGTTTTCATGCGAAATAAGCTATAATGGTAAAGTAAATAAGTAGAGAGTAAAAGGATGATCGTTTATGATGATTGCTTCATCCATCGTAGCAATATGTATGGGATTTTTTGTTTTATTTATTCGAATGAAGGCACAGAAAAAGCCGGTTAGCGCTAAAAAGATTATTTTGCCCCCGCTATTTATGAGTACAGGCGCATTAATGTTTGTTTTTCCTTTTTTTCGCGTTACGCCGCTGGAACTGTTAGAAGCACTGACTGTGGGAATGTTGTTTTCCATTTTACTGATAAAAACGTCTAAATTTGAAATACGGGACAATGATATTTATTTGAAACGATCCAAAGCATTTGCATTTATACTGATCGGTCTTCTTATCATCAGGATAGTCGCCAAATCGATTTTGAGTACATCAATCGATTATGGTGCACTCAGCGGCATGTTCTGGATCCTCGCATTCGGGATGATCGTCCCTTGGAGAATTGCCATGTATATTCAATATCGAAAACTGTATCAGGAGAATCGCGACTTTACTACAAATTCCATTTGAATGAGTTTGAAAAACGGGACAAAATGATTTCATTTTGTCCCGTTTTTTTTATGGAGTGAATTTAAAAGATTTATGTTGATGTTAGTAAATCTTTTAGATAGTAAAAAGAGTGTTACGTTTTTCTTACAATGCAAAAAAATATGAGTAAGGTTTTTTCTTCAGGGGAAGAGGGAGAGAAACATACATAAAAAAGGGGTTGTCGAGTTGTTTACTTTACATGATATTTGGACGTTTTTTCTCGCCTTTTTTTTAACACTGCCGCTAGTGACCATTGTACATGAAGCAGGCCATGTATTAGTGGCCAGGATATTCGGAGCGAAGATAAAATTTGCAATAGGTACCGGGAAAAAATTATTTAATATAGGACCTCTTGAGGTCAATAGGATGTATTTCATGGAAGGATGGTGTCAATACACTGAACTGAAATACAATAAAGTGTGGTCACATGTGCTGATCTATTTATCAGGCAGCCTCTTTAACCTTATGGTCATTTTAATGATTAATTTTCTCATCTACCAAGGTGTTATTCCCGTTCACATCTTTTTCTATCAATTCGTTTACTTTTCTGTATATTTCATCTTTTTTTCACTATTCCCTTATCGGAATGGGGAAGGAAAGCCAAGTGATGGACTAGCTATCTATGACGTAATCAAATATGGAAAAGCGGCAGACCCTATAGATTAATACGAAAGCGGAGGCGGCTGGCCCAGAGGCGACAAGCATAAGGCGAGCCTGTCGTGAAGGCGTTCTTTGCCTTCATGGCAGGATTGACTTATGACCTCGAGCCTCTAGCAGCCGCAGCTGGATGAGACAAAAGCGGAGGCGGCTCTCTCAGCGGCGTCAATGCATGAAGGAAGCTTTCAGGAAACAACTCTTAGGAAGAAAAGAAAATAAAAAAGGTAAACGATATGAATCGTTTACCTGCGGTTTGCTTTTTTCCATCTCCTAAACAGGAAAACAGCAGCCACTGTAAAAATGATGTATAAAATAATTGGAATCACTAGAATAGACCCCATACTGTTCATTCCTTTTTCAATAATTTAAAATAAGTGCTCATAAGGAGCTACGTCAATCCTCATGTCATCCAGTTTTTTTCTCAGGAATTTATGGTCACGTCTTGGAGTAGCCATGATGTAACCTTTTATCACCAGTTCCTGTGAAATGGAAGGTGCATTTTCCTTGAGTGCCAATTCCCCTATTTTACCTGCGATTTTTTGCTTCGCAACATCTCTGAATAGCTCAGGAACGGGAGTGACTAATTCATTCAGCATCTTTTTTTCCTGATCGCCCCATAAATGAATCGTTTCATTTACATAATATTCTTCCCAGTCCATATCTGATTTTCCATCTTCCTTAGGAAACCTTTTTAAAAATTTCCGAAACATAAAGAATCCGCCGATGGCAAAGGAAGCCATCAAGAAAACCACCCAAAAAAGGATAAAGTATAAAAACCATCCGTCAAGCTGCATGCTTTCACCTCATTTTTCTAAGCGCTTTCGTCGAAAACTGCTGAAATGGCGGCATTCAACCATTCAATTCCTGTCAATTCTCCAAAAAATCCGGAATTTTTTCATCATATCAGTTAAATAGTGAATACGTACAGTATCTCAAAAAAAGCATATGTATCGTCTTTCATTATAGACAACGTAAAAGGATGTGACAAGAATATCATCATAAATCTAAAAGATACCTATACTGTTCTTAATAAGAAATGATATACTAATAAATAACAAATATCGTGAAAATTCTTTCTTTTTCGATTGTCATCTATTTTTAGCTGGATTTGGAAGGAAGGGGAAGTCAAATGACAAAGTATAAAGGCAGAATCTTGTTTGTTTTAACAGGAGCTCTATTGATCATTGTTTGGGATTTCATTTACTATTTTGTTCTTAACTATTCCTTCAACCTGCAAGTTGATTTGCTTTTTGGAACGCTTATTTTGTTCATCGGATATTACACCGGAAAAAATTACGATGAAAGCAATGAAACCGTCTCGGCACTAAGTAAAAGTGAAGAGAAAATAAGAAGGTTAAACGAAGAGCTGCAGCTAGTCCTGCAAAACATTTCAGATGTGGTGTTTCACACAAATTCAAAAGGGGAATTTCAATTCCTGAATCAATCCTGGGAAGATTTAACGGGTTACAGCCTCAAAGAAAGCTTACATAAAAATGCACTTCATTTCATTTCACTCCATGAACGTCATGAATTCCTTCGTGTGCTGAGAAGAAGCATCAGTGATAAGAAAGAAAAAGCGAAGATGGATTTTTCTTTTCAGATGAGGAATGGGCAGTTTCGATGGGGAGAAGTAAATATCAAGCTGAACTATAATGAAGACGGAGAACTGGCTGGCACCGTTGGCACGATATCCGATATAACAGAAAGAATACATAATGAAGAAGAGTTACTAGAAATGAATGAGACCCTTGCTATCGAATCCCAGAAGCTTTCAGTTGCGGGACAATTGGCAGCCGGCATTGCACATGAAGTGAGAAACCCTCTTACATCCATTAATGGTTTTCTGCAACTTTTAAGGGATGATG
This sequence comes from Rossellomorea sp. NS-SX7, assembly GCF_052828565.1. Classification (NCBI taxonomy): domain Bacteria; kingdom Bacillati; phylum Bacillota; class Bacilli; order Caryophanales; family Bacillaceae; genus Rossellomorea; species Rossellomorea sp. NS-SX7. The sequence goes on from NZ_CM128249.1 coordinate 1,591,145, forward strand.
CAGATGAAAAGACGAAGGAGTATCTCGAAATCGTATTTTCTGAAATTAAGAGAATTGAGCTCGTACTCAGTGAATTATTGATTTTGGCAAAACCTCAATCCGTCACTTATAAACGAATCAATATTGTTGAAACACTCGATCATGTGGCGAAGCTGCTCAATACAAATGCCATTCTTTACAATATAGAGATACAAACCGCATTTATGCAGCGAGAATTATACATAAAAGGGGACGAAAATCAGCTGAAACAGGTTTTTATAAACCTCGTAAAAAATGCAATCGAAGCAATGCCGCATGGAGGCAGTATAACGATACAGGCAGGTTTAACTGAATACAATAAAGTGGAACTGACATTTAAAGATGAAGGGATAGGGATGAAAAAGCATATCCTTGATAAGCTGGGAGAACCGTTCTTTACGACGAAAACCAAGGGAACCGGCCTTGGCCTGACGATCTGTCTGCGCATCCTAAGAGATCATTCAGCTGATATAAACGTACACAGTGAAGAAGGGGAAGGAACGACATTTTCAATCAGATTTGACGCTGTACAGCAGCAAGAAAGGAAAAAGAGGGAACAAGTACAGAATGTATAATTGATAAAGAAGTTTTGGGGGGAGTCTCCTGAAGCTTCTTTTTTTTCGGAGGAAGTTGAAAGAAGAAGGAAAGATTGGCGGGACTGCCTGGGAATCGAACCCAGCGGAGACGGCACGCGCCTCCCAAGAGGTTTTGAAGACCTAGGCAAGCACCAGCTCTACAATCAGCCCCGTGTTTAATAATCTACATAAGTTATATCATGTTGCCGACGTTTATTCAAACAAAATCAAAAAGATAGCACTCCCATAAACCGGACTTTAATGGCATTACAAATTGCTTATTTATTTCAACTATTTGTAAAATTAGAACTTTGGTGAAAGTAGAAAATATTTCTTTACCAACCGTTCAGCGCCGTGATAAGATACTTTCTGCCGGCTGATAATGGAAGAAGAAAGCGATTACTTAGCTTTATCTCCCGCACAATTCATGCATAAGAGACAGAAAGGGGATATGAACTATGAAAAAATTATGGTTCTTAGGTTTAGGTTTATCTTTATTCTTGGTTGGATGTTCTGATACTGGTTCCGAAGAAGGAAAAGAAAAGGAATCTGCAGAAACAAGTGAGGAAAATACAAACGCAGCTGGGGAATTAATGGATTTTTATCTTAATTTAACTACCACAGTTAATGGTACCGATATTGACTTGAATGGATACGAAGCAGCAGTTGGTGGAGAAACACCGCCGACGGGTGATGAGCTTGCAAAGCTAGAAGATGCAGCTGCAATGTCAGCTGAGGAAACGGCTAAAGCAGTGGAAAGTACAGAAATTCCATCTGGACTTGAAGACTATAAAAAAGACATCGAAGAATTTAAAGCAACATTGGCAGAGTCTTATACGATGAAAGCCGAGGCTTTGAAAAAAGAGGGAGAAGCTGATCTTACAGCAGCTGATGAAAAAATGATCGAAGCTGAAAATCAGATTAAAGCAATCCTTGATAAAGCTGGGTTAGTAAGCTCCAGCTTAATGAACGACTTAAACGGTTAATAAGAATTGACCCGTACGTATGTATGGAAAACGAATCCTTTATCAAAGGGTTCGTTTTTTTTATTGATAATGGTGTCCTACTTCCTTTCATTCCCCTATATAGAGAATGAAAGGAGGTAAATGTCATGGAGTCCATTATTCCTTTTATCTCTGAGGTCGGATTTCCGATTGTGGTGACGATGTATCTGCTTTATCGTATAGAAACGAAGCTGGATGCAGTTGTGACATCCATTCAGACTCTTCCTCAAAGAATGAAAGAGTAGGAAAAGGGAGGCCATTGGCCTCTCTTTATAATAGTGGAAAAATATAGTATTCCATTATATGATTAGAACGAGTGTTCCGGTTTGGAAACAATTCCTTTTCCGGGTATTTTCATATTTTGTTATAATTCAAGATAGTGAACAGGTAGAGAGGAGATACAACGTTGAAATTTATTCATACTGCTGATTGGCATTTAGGGAAATTGGTACATGGAATATATATGACGGATGAGCAGAGATACATATTAGAGCAATTCATTGAGTTGGTACAGGAAGAAAAGCCTGATGCAGTTGTGATAGCAGGTGATCTATACGACCGTTCTGTACCTCCGACTGAAGCGGTGGAGTTACTGGATGAGGTGCTTTACAGAATCAATGTCGAATTAAACACGCCTATTGTTGCTGTTTCGGGGAATCACGACAGTGCTGAACGTTTATCGTTTGGCTCATCATGGTACAAGCATAGCCACTTTTACTTAAAGGGGAAATTGACAGCGGATTTTACACCCATCAAAGTGAGCGGGGTGAATTTTCACTGCGTGCCATATGCAGAACCGGGAACGGTACGTCAACTGCTAAATGATGATTCGATTCATTCCCATCACGATGCCATGAAAGCGATCGTAAGCAGGATCCAGGAGGAAATGAATCCTGAGGAACCCCATGTTTTCGTAGGGCATGCTTTTGTCCTCGGCGGAAAAACGACGGATTCAGAAAGGACCTTGTCAGTTGGAGGCTCAGGGTGTGTGGGCAGTGATTTATTCGAACCATTTCATTACACAGCCTTGGGGCATCTGCACAGTCCTGATGCAATCAGACATGATACGATCCGATATTCAGGGTCGCTTCTAAAATACTCGTTCTCAGAAGCAAGTCAACGGAAATCAGTGACAGTTGTGGAGATGAGGGAAGACGGTTCGTTTGAACTCGGTGAACGCATCCTGCGTCCAAAGCAGGATATGAGAGAGCTCAAAGGACATTTGGAAGAGCTGCTTGACCCTGCATTCTATCAATCTCAGAAAGTGGACGATTACTTAAAGGTCACCCTGCATGATGAAGGAACCCTTATCGACCCTATAAATAAGCTTCGCCAGGTATATCCGAATGTACTGCATCTTGAACGGAAATTGGAATTGACGGATGCAAAAAAGAAAAACAGTTTCAAAGTACTTGAGGATAAAAAGAAGTCCGAACTCCAATTGTTTAAAGAATTTTATTCAGACATGACGACAGGGGAATTTTCTCCATCCAAAGAAGATGTGTTAGAGAAGGTCATCGAAAAAGCAAGGCAGGAGGTGTATGAAGGATGAAACCTCAAAAATTGACATTACAGGCATTCGGCCCCTATGCAGAGAGGGAGGAAATTGATTTCCGTCAACTGGACAACCGTACGATGTTTGTGATTTCAGGTAAAACGGGATCGGGAAAGACTACTATTTTTGACGGTATATCATATGCGATTTATGGCAAGGCAAGCGGGGAGGACCGCACTCCGACTGAGATGAGGAGTCAATTTGCCAAAGATGAAGATGTGACAGAAGTGGAGCTTTTATTCAGTTTAAGGGGGAAAACGTACAGGATCTGGAGGTCTCCCCAGCAGGATAAAAAGAAAGCCAGGGGAGAAGGTTTTACGACGATCAATGCTAGAGCGGAATTATACACGTATGATAATGATGGCAATGAGCAGCTGCTTGCCGCCAATGTCAGGGATGTTGAAGAGAAGATAAAATCGCTCATTCAATTGGACGCTAATCAGTTCCGTCAGATCCTCATGATACCCCAAGGGGAGTTTCGTAAACTATTAACCTCCGACAGTAAAGATAAAGAAGTCATCCTTCAGAGGTTGTTCCATACGCAGCTCTATAGAATGATTCAGGAAGGCTTGAAGGCAGAAGCCGATGATTTAAGAAAAACGGTGGAGGCATCTGTTGAAACACGCACAAGGGAAATCCTAAAGATCTATGCTGATGACAATGAAGAATTACATGAATTATTACAGGAAGAACCCATAAATGACAGCAAGATACTTAGAATCCTGCCGGATCATATTGAACAAATGGAGCAGCGGCTGGCTGAAGTGCAAAAGACTTATCAAGCTGTCCAAAGCAAAAGAGATAACATCAATAAGCAGCTGGCGGAAGCGAATACCCTCTTACAGCAGTTTGAAATGGAAGAAAAATTGGCAGTTGAATTGACCGGTCTGGAGCAGGAAAAAACGGAGATGGAAAACGTTAATCAAGAAATCATCCTTGCTCATAAGGCATCCAGGTTATTGAAGCAGGATGAATACTGCCACAAACTGAGTCAAATTCTTAAAGGGCTGCAGCATGAACTGGAACAACTGATAAAAGAAAAAGAAACAGTCTCCAGCAAACTCCAGCATGCAAAGAAACAATTTAAAGAAGAAGCCGGCAAGGAATCAGTCAGAGATGATCTGGTTAAAAAGATCAATCACCTTGAAAGCATCCAGAAAGATATGTATTCACTGGATGCCTTACAATCTGAATTGAATGAGCTGCAGGAGAAGAGCTCAAAGCATCAGCAATTAATCAATAAACAATCGGACCAGATCGCATTATTGAAAAACGGTATCAAGGAAAGAGAAGGCCGGCTTGAGAAGCTTGAAGACAGTCAAAATGTATTGTTTGAATATGAAAAGTCACTTCAGGAAAAAGAGTCTTTATTAGAATCTCTTAAGGAAATTCAAGCGTTATCTTCCCGTCTTGATCAATTTAAGAAAACTTATAAACGATTGAATGAACAATACGAGAGCATTGGTAACCGGGTGAAAGATGCATCCGATTCAGTCGCTTATCTGGAGAGTGAATGGCGCTCGGCACAATCTGCCATCCTGGCCAGTGATCTCAAAGAAGAGTCACCCTGCCCAGTATGCGGTTCGCTTCATCACCCGAGTCCGGCCAAGGACGGACACCAATTACCTTCAGAAGAGGACATGAATAGCGCTAAGGAAACACTTCAGTCTCTTCAGTCAGAAGAAAAACAAATAAGTCTTGCGCTGGCCCAGGAAGAAACCAAAATCCAGGGAACCGAAGAGCAAATTCATTTACTCATCAAAAGGGCAGCGAAAAAATCTGAAAACCTTACGATACAGAATTATATGGAAGTCACAGAAGAGGTCCGGTTAAGTGTGAAGTACCTTAATGGAGAAATACTTGAAAAGAAAAAAGAAGTGGAACATCTAAAAGAGATGAGGGAACAAGTCAAGAAGGGAAAAGAGAAACTTACGGAACTTGAAGAAACCAGTAAGGAACATGAGGAAAAGCAGAGAGAGCTCCAAATGGCTTTCTTAACTAAGAAAACGGCTTTAGAGAAGGTCAGAGAGTCAATCCCTTCAGAACTGAATTCAAGAAAAGACTATGATGTTGCATTAAAAAAGACGAAAGATACGCTGGAGAAGATGAGGGCTGATTTTGAGAAAGCTCAATCACATTTTTTTGCATGTGACAATGAATACAGTGTAAAAGAGTCACAAATAAATGATAAGAAGGCTCAAGTCGAGAAGGCAGATGCTGATATGAAAGAGGAGAGGGAAGCTTTTCTTTCTCTATTGTCAAAGGAAGGTTTTCCACATTATCGTGCATTTCACGAAGCGAAAAGGTATGACGAAGAAATAAGTGCACTTGAAGAGAAAATAAAGAAATATGGTGAAGATTTACGATCCGTCACAGATCGCCTGTCCGATGTCAGGAAGCAGCTTGAAAATAAGGAAAAACCGGAGATTCAAGTGATTGAAGAATCATTGGCAGCCGTTTCTGAAGAAATGAAAAAATTGAACGAGGAACTAAATAATATGATTTCACACACGCAGGAAAATAAAAAAATACATGTGCGGGTTGTTGAAATCAATGCAAGCATCAAAGAGCTTGAGGAGGCTTACCAAACGGTTGGACACCTTGCAGACATTGCACGCGGACAAAATGCGAACCGTCTGACATTTGAGCGGTATGTGTTGGCATCTTTTCTTGAAGATATACTAAATGTAGCCAATGACCGTTTGATTAAAATGACAGCCGGCAGGTATAACTTGATCCGGAAGACCGACCGGAGTAAAGGGAATATACAAAGCGGGCTGGAGCTGCTCGTGTTTGATCAATATACCGGACAGGAGAGGCATGTCAAGACCTTATCAGGAGGGGAAAGCTTTAAGGCATCATTGGCATTGGCGCTCGGGCTTGCGGATGTAGTCCAGCAATATGCCGGGGGCGTTTCCCTTGAAACGATGTTCATCGATGAAGGCTTCGGTACCCTCGATCCTGAATCTCTTGATCATGCCATCGAAGCATTAATGGACATCCAAAGCAGCGGCCGCCTGGTCGGTTTGATTTCCCACGTCCCTGAATTAAAAGAAAGAATCGATGCGCGCCTGGAGGTCATATCCTCACAGAATGGAAGCAGAACAGAATTTCAATTTATGGTTTAAGGCATGGTAGAAGTTAAATACAGTCATTCATTGGAAAAAAGTCAGGTCCCACCTGGCTTTTTTTGTTTATCAGCAGGTTTGTTTTGGAGAACAGAGGAAATAAATAGAGATACATCATAATTGAGGAGAAATGAAATGAAGAATTTACAGCCAGTCCTGATCCCGCGGCAACTGACCTTATTACTGATCCTTTCCACAGGACTCTTGAACCACGTTATGATCATCCCTAGTATCTTAAATGCTTCCGGCAGGGACGGTTGGGTAAGTGCGGTCATTTCTTATCCAGTCTTAATAATAGCTACATTTTTAATTTATTACATACTGAAAAAATCACCGCCTGAAGGCTTCTTTCACCTATTGAGAACAAAATGGAACAAAGCATTCGTCTGGTTATTTGGGCTGCCGATCTGTTTATTTTTGTTAGCAAGCGCATATATCACTTTCGTTGATTTAATAATATGGTTAAAGGCATATTTTTTAGCCGATGTTCCCAAATTACTGATTGTCATCATTATGATATTCACTTGTTTCCTGATTACATGGTCTGGGGTGAAATATATGGCCATCGCAAGCGGTTTTTTATTGCCACTGGTCATGATTTTTGGCTTTTTCATTGCTTTCACCAATACAAACATGAAAGATCCCAGCCTGCTTTTGCCTATTCTAAGCGATGGCTTTTATCCCGTTTTTAAAGGCGTAATCTATGTTCTGAGTGGATTGTTGGAGATATACATAATCATTTTGCTTCAGCCTTTCAGTCAAGGGAAAATAAAATTGCATCATTTGATATTTTTAGGTCTAATATTACTTGGGTTGATCATGGGACCTTTAACCGCCTCTATCATGGAGTTCGGACATGAAGAAGCTTCGAAAATGAGGTATCCAGCCTATGAACAGTGGAGGATATTAGGTATTGGGGAGTTCATCACCCATCTTGACTTTTTCGCACTTTATCAATGGTTATGCGGGGCTGTCATCAGAATCGGTTTGTTTCTATTTTTATTGGCGTTCTTGATTACAAATTCCAAAAATAATTACAGAATGAAGCTGAGAGTGATAGTGCCTCTTTACGTTGTATTCTTGTTCTTACTGCTTATCGATGTTGATACATTCTTTTTTTATCGTTTTTTATATGAGATTTTCTTCCCTGTCACCGTTGTATTTTTTCTGTTCCAGATCATAGTCAGTGCTTTGATCGTGAAAATCTTCTCCGTCACTGGCTCACAATAATGCAAGTGAAGGATTAGAAGGCTCATATCCAGGGAGCAACAATACGCCGTACAATAAAATGCTGCAGACACAAAAAAGGTGTTGTCTAATATGAAATATGATAATAAGCGTACAGGTAAAAAGGAAACAGCAATAGAAAAGATGGAAGATTTACAATCCTTATTCTGTAAAAGTAAGGATTTGATTTATAAAGAACATGAGTTTGAACAGGGAAAAGTAACAATGGTGTTTTTTGAGAGCCTCATTGACACCCAGTACCTTGATAAATTCATCCTGCCCAGGCTGGATCTATTTACAGAGAAGTCAGTTCTTCAAAAGTTGCAAGAATACTTTCAAATAGATAATCTTACGGATCGGAATCAAGAACAATTGTCAACATCCTTATTCTCAGGCTATGTGCTCTTTTTTGTTGAGGGTGTAATCTTTGGTGTACAGGCCGGGAACCTTCCTAAGAGGAGCCCGGAAGAATCTGCACTGGAAACATCAATCAGAGGACCGAAAGACGGGTTTGTCGAGGATTTGAACACGAATATCTCTTTAGTGAGGAGAAGACTCTTTTCACCATCATTATGTGTAGAGAAATATACTGTGGGCAGCAGAAGCAATACAAAAGTTGCGGTCTTATATTTGGATGATGTACTTGATGAGAGGGTGCTGATCGAACTTCATAAAAGGATAGAAAAAATTGAAATTGATGTATTAATCTCCAATGAAGAATTGGAGTCCCTGATATCCGATTCCCCTTATTCGGTTTTTCCAAGTTTTGATTACACCGGAAGACCTGATTTTATCGTGGAAAGCCTTAATCAGGGCAGATTCGCCATTATGGTGGATGGATGTCCAACTGTATCATTTGCACCCGTCAATTTGTTATTGCAGACAAAATCACCTGAAGATGCAAGCATCAATTATTTCTACGTCTCCATTGAACGAATGATAAGGCTGAGCGGTTTGATCATATCCGGTTTTCTACCTGGAATTTGGGTCGCTCTTTCTGCTTATAACATTGAACAGATTCCTTACTTGCTTGTCGCTACGATATCGATGTCGAGATTCGGCTTGCCGCTTTCTGCCCCTGTTGAAATGTTCATTGTCTTGTTTTTATTTGAATTTTTTAATGAAGCAGGCATACGCCTTCCGCGGGCCATCGGCCAGACGGTTTCGGTACTTGGCGGGCTCATTGTCGGAGACGCCGCCATCCGGGCGGGATTGACCTCGCCTACCATGCTCGTTGTAGGTGCCATAACGTATATATCATCTTTTACACTCGTCAATCAATCTTTAAAGAACGGGATTACAATCTTAAGGTTCATCGTCTTACTTTTAAGTACATTTTTAGGATTATTTGGTGTGGTGTTATCATTTGTGGTCACCGTTCTTTATTTAGCAACAAAATCTTCATTCGGTGTCCCATACTTGGGTTCTATCGCTCCATTAAGTATAAAGGAATCACTTCGTTCATTTACCAAGTTACCTCTTAAATTTTATAAGGAGCGTACGAAATCCACCAGCCCGGCAGACTCTACAAGGAAGGGAAATGAATAATCGTGACCTCTAGATCAATCAAAATCAGCATCATTTTTTCATTGCTCTTCTTGTCAGGGTGTTCAGGAATCAAAAATATCCAGGACTTGACGTATATCGTGACGATTGGTATGGACTATGATCCCGATGATGATGAGTACACAGTTTATCTGCAAGGCTTGAACTTTATTAATGTGGCTAAACAAGAAACCAGACCCACGGAAACAGTACCGACATTGGTCGGTACCGCAACTGGTAAAACGATGAATCTGGCAGTGAGTAAGCTGTACAGGCTTTCCAGGCCGCCTTTATTCTTTGGTCATACGAAAGCGCTCGTGTTATCAAAAAATGTGATGGAATATAAATTCAAGGAAGTACTGGAGGATGTAGGGAGAAATCGTTCGTTGAGACCCAATCTTTTACTTTTCACCACCGATCAAAATATAAACGAACTCCTGCAAACCAAAGGCTTATTTGGCTATCCCCCTGTCTATACGGTTTTGTTGACTGAAGAGCATATAGAACCCAGTCTGGATGATATAGGTCCAGTCAGCTTGATGTCATTCTTAAGAAAGTATTATGAGCCGATGGGATCTGCGACCATCCCTATTCTGACAGTCAATCGTGATGCATGGGTAACCGATGCGCCAAACCCCTCACTCCTGCTGAATGGTTTCAGCTTGTTTCAAAGTTCCTCTTACAAAGGAACTCTTCCTTCCAAAGAGTCTATTTGGGTTGAGTGGTTACTTCATAAAAAGAGTCAAATCGAATATGGTCTTTATATGGAAGATGAATTAACCGCTACGTTTAAATTATCCTCAGAAAAATTGAAAGTGAAATACAATAAGAAAGCCGCTGAACCCGTATTCACACTTGATGTGAATGTGGAAGCGGAGATGCTGGAAAAGTTGAAGGAAGCCCCTTATAAAAAGGTAAAAAGCGCATTGGAGGATTCAATCAAAAAGGAAATCCAATCTGTTTATAATATCGGAATAGAAAAGAAGGTGGACTTACTGAATCTTGGTGAAAAGTACTACAGATTCAGGGCTGGTCAATATAAGGAACTCGAAGACGGGAAATCATTCTATCTTAGTAAAGATTCTTTAGAAAAGATCAACGTGAACGTAAGTATTTCCCATTATAACGCCTACCGGTATGATAACGTAGAGAATTAATCTATTCATGTTATGAGTTTACGACGTTCATAATCAAATAATTTACCTGACTTTTCTATTTAGACTTTATATTTCCAATTCGATTTAATATGATTAAGACAAAGAAAAAGTAAAGCGGGTGATAATAATGAAAATAAGTATTTATATTTTATTATTATTAATTTCAGCTGCAGTTGCAATCGGATGGAGCTGGAAGAGGCTGTTGGATTTTAATAGTTACAAAAAGCCCTTCTTGGAAGGGGTTGCGCTTCAATTCTTCTTCTTGCTTTTAGCGTCCATATGGTGGCTATTGACCGAGGATTTTTCCAAGGGTATCATGGGTGTATTTTATTATCTGGTTGCATTCCTGGTCATCATGGTGATCCATGGCTATATTCTTCACTATCTATTCTCTAAAAAGAAATTGAAAGAAGAAGCAGAATGAAGCATATAGGTATTGATGCAGGAGGAACTCTTACTAAAGTGGTGTATGAAGAGAACGGGAGATACCATTATAAAACCTACCCCAGTGAAGATCTCGTTTCCGTGATAAAGTGGCTGGAACTCACTTCGCCTCATGCATCATTGTACGTCACTGGGGGAAAGTCAGGGAAAATGAAATCATTGCGGCCTGATTGTACTGTATACCCTGAGTTTAAAGCGGTTGAAGAAGGAACGCGGTGGCTGTTAAAAGACCAAAACTATAAGGAAGACCGATTTGTTCTTGTGAATATAGGAACAGGCACTTCTTTTTTTATGGTAGATCAAACGTCTTTCGACCGTGTACTAGGAAGCGGCATAGGCGGCGGGATGTTTATGGGGCTTGGTGCCAAATTGACAGGTGTGAAGGATTTTACTGAAATGGTGAGATTATCAGCACACGGCCGGCGTGAAAAGGTCGACTTGATGGTGAAAGAGATTTATGAAGGTCAGGAAACACCTGTTCCTGAATACTTGACCGCGGCCAATTTTGCCAAACAACCAGAAGGTGAGGTCAGCAAAGAGGATGTACTGCGATCAGTAACCAATATGATCGCTGAGACAATCATTTTACTGGCGCATCGACTTATCTTGACACATAACACTAAATCAATCGTCTTCATCGGCAGTACACTAAATGGAAATACATCTTTAAAAGAAGATTTATCACAATTCAAAGAACTGCTGGATTATCACGCTATCTTTATTGAAAATGGATCTTTCTCAGGCAGCCTTGGGGCCTTGAGCCTTGGATTGAAGGAACAGGCTGATTTCACAGAATAGACATGGAAATGCAAGAGAAGCTCATTGTCTTTTCCTTTTCTTTCTACTAACATAGAATGAGAAAAGTAGTGAAAGCGGAGGAGATTGAAGTGTCAAAATCGAAAACACTCGCAATAGTGATGACTCTGATCGTTATTCTCCTTGCAGGTTGCAGCAATAGTGACTTCCAAGCAGAAACGAATTATGAAATTGCAGACTTCACGTATACCAACCAATATAATGAGAAAGTGAGTCTGAAGGATTTAGAAGGAAAAGTATGGATTGCTGATTTTATTTTCACCAACTGTGAAACGGTCTGTCCCCCGATGACATTCAACCTGACCAAGCTTCAAAAGGAGCTTAAGAAAGAAGGAGTGGAGGATTACAAGATTGTATCCTTCAGTGTAGATCCTGAAAACGATAAGCCCCAGGTCTTAAAAGACTATATTTCGAAATATGAAGCAGCAGATACCAGCAAGTGGGAATTATTGACCGGTTATCAATTTGATGAAATCAAGGAATTTGCGGAACATTCGTTCAAAACGATCGTTGCGAAAGACCCCAATTCCGATCAAGTTATCCATCAAACGAGCTTTTTCCTGGTCAATCAAGAAGGTGTGGTAGTTAAGAATTACAGCGGAAACAGCGATGTTCCATATGCTGAAATGACGGCAGACATAAAGACCCTCATCGAAGAAGGTTCGAATTAACATCCGACACCACTAAATAGCCGAGAAGAAACAAGCTTCAGGAAACTTGTTTCTTTCGGCTATTTTTTTATTCATTTCTGGGGATATGGTAAAGTTAGTATAATAATGAAATCAAATAAGTGGGTGAAGAAAATTAGAAAATCTAAAGGAATCTTCGTTTTTGATTGTGTCATAACAGTCGTCATCCTGATTTGGACGATTAAGTCTTTCTTAGAAGGAGAAAACGTGAAAGGCATGCTGTTCATCGCATGTTTTGCATTGATGACGGGCGTATTATTTACTCATTATAAACAGAGGAAATCGTAGCGGAAGCAGGTGAGAAGGTGCACAAACGGTTTTATACGGTAGGAATGGCAGGACATATTGATCATGGAAAGACTACCCTTACTAAAGCGCTCACCAATGTCGACACTGATCGGCTCAAAGAGGAAAAGGAAAGGCAGATCTCAATAGAACTTGGATTTGCCCCTCTCTTCCAAGAAGAGGACTTGCAGATATCGATCATCGATGTACCCGGACATGAGCGGTTCATCAGAAAAATGATTGCCGGGGTAGGGGGGATAGACCTTGTTGTGCTGGTTGTAGCGGCAGACGAAGGTATAATGCCGCAGACCCGTGAGCACGTGGACATCCTTTCGCTCCTTGGTATCTCAAATGGGATTGTGGCACTCACAAAACTTTCAAATGTGGATGCAGAATTGAGGGAGCTTGCGAAAGAGGAAGTGGAGGATGAACTTAGAGGTACTCCTTTTGAAAACGCACCATTCATGTTGGTCGACAGTGTGTCAGGGGAAGGAGTCCAAGAATTAAGGGATTTGATCATACGATCTATGGAAGATATTCCTGTCAGGAGTAGAGAAGGGGATTTCCGTTTACCGATCGATCAGGTATTTACCATGAAAGGGCAAGGAACGATCGTGAGGGGGACCATATACGAGGGAACGATATTGACAGGAGAAGACCTTACGATACTCCCACAAAGGGTTCAAGCGAAAGCAAGACAAATACAAGTGCATGGAATGAATACCGGGCAAGCATCTGCAGGACAACGTGCAGCCATTAATCTGGCAGGGGTTCATTATCATCAAATAGAACGCGGGAACGTATTGGTTTCCTCCTCCCACTTTTCAGTGACGGACACGATTGATGTTTCACTAGACATCCTGAACGGCATCGAGCTTGGTCTTAAACAGCGAATGGAAGTCAAAGTACATACAGGCACTTCGGAGGTGATGGGTACCCTTATATTCTTCGACCGCAACAGGGTAGATGAGGAAGAAGACTCTATCCTCTGTCAGATCCGGTTACATGATAGAATCGTGGTTAAACGCGGTGATCGTTTTGTTATAAGGAGACCGACACCGGTAGAAACATTAGGCGGCGGCTGGATCATTAATCCAAATGGAGGAAAATACAAATTTGGAAGCGGAACGATCTCGATGTTACATTCGTTAAAGGAAGGGACACCGGAAGAAAGGATCTTGAAGCTGATACAAAAGGAGAAGAGCCTGCCTATTGAAACCATCCTTAATGAAGCATCAATCAATCGGAACGAACTTAACGATATTCTGAAGAAGGACGGGTGGATTGAGCTGCGTGGTTCCAGAGTAACCCACACAAGCATTGTTGAGAGCTGTGAAAAAATGCTGACGAATGTTCTTAGTTCATATCATGAAAGACATCCCCTCGAAAAAGGAATCAACAAAGGGGAACTTCAGTCATTGCTTAAACCATTCACCGATCTTGTGATCCAATTTAGTATTGAAGAGTTACTTCAACAGAAAGCAATATCAAAGGAAAACGGAGTCGTTCGTATGGAGTGGTTCGCTCCGAGCCTTCCGCAGCAATGGGAAAAGAGGTGTTTGCAGATACTTCATTCCATGGAGCGGGATGCGCTGAATGTAAAAGCAATGGAAGAGTATTTTAAGGAAGCTGGTATACCTGAATCACTCAGGCAAGACTTTTATCTTTTCTTTGTACAAGAGAAGTGGATCGTCCCATTGGATGAAAAGCATGCTTATTCTCATAAAACATTCGTGCAGGCAGTGGAAGTGTTGAAGGAACATACGGACCTCAGTTTTAACATAGCACAGGCGAAAGAGGCACTGGGTATATCACGAAAATACATGATTCCATTTTTAGAAAGACTGGATAAAGAAGGACATACAGTCAGAATGAAAGAAGAAAGGAAATGGATTTCTTGTGAAGAATAACAGGAATATGTTTTTCTTTCTTAGAAATGTGGTATAAATGTACTCATACAATTGTATATCTTAGTAATTGGCTGTTTTCTAATAGAATTGTTACTTTGCGTATGTTGTTTGTATATTAAAAACGAAGTGCGTGCACGTGATCTTTTCGTAATAGATAAACGTGCCGTGGATCGTATAAATAAAAATACCCAAGTTCCGGTATTTTCTTGTTTTGTTTAATAACAATTGTAAATAGTCGAGGTAAGAAAGTAGGAGACGTACGATGCAGGAATTATGGAGCGCATTTGGCTGGGTGATCCCCATCCTCGCACTGATAACCATTACTTCTATCCTAGCCGTCTCCGTGTGGAAAAAGAAAAAAGGTAAGGGAAGGTGGATGAACCTCCTTCCCATTTTATTGCTTTCGATTTCCATTGGCGGTATATGCATGATCACCCTCACACCATTTATAGGTGACGGAGGAATGAACGGCGGGGTTAAAGGACATACCAACATGGAGCCTTTCTCCAATCTGAAACTGAACCTTCTATATATGAATCACTTAGAGGTACCGATCCGAAACCTGTTGGCAAACGTCGTTCTCTTTGTGCCATTCGCTTTCTTCTCAAGCTGGTGGATGCGTCATCAAAGGGCGATTCTCCTGAAGGTGACGTTTCTCGGGGCACTCTTTTCATTCTTTATCGAATTGACTCAGTATTTTCTTCCTTTGGGAAGGTCAACTGATATTGATGATTGGATGATGAATACGTTGGGCTCGCTTCTTGGCGGTATTTTATTCATCATCGGAAGTTTCATGTACAGAGTGTTGAAGGTAAATGGCAAAATAAAATGATGATAGAAGACAGAGGGAGTGTATACCTTTCGGAAGGTATACACTCTCTTTTTTTGTGATGAAATTAGAAAATTATGTTAATATTTAAAGGATATCATCTAAAAGGAGAACACAAATGGAAATAGCAATAGAGAAGGCATCCCTTGATGATGCTCCATTATTAACTGAAATAATGAAAACCACATTCGATGAGGAGGCAGTTAGATGGCTGGATAATGGAAAGTACACAGTGGATTACAACGTACAACCGCCTGGGTACGCCTCGGTCGAAAAGAACAAATATATGATTCGTGAATTGGAAGTCTACAAGATTTTCGTTGAGAAACAGATAGCTGGAGGAATTATTGTCACCATTTCAGGTACTTCATATGGAAGGATCGATCGCATTTTTATACACCCTGACTTTCAAGGGAAAGGCATTGGAACCAGTGTGATCGAACTGATCGAGACAGAATTTCCCCAAGTGAAAATATGGAATCTTGAGACATCTGCGAGGCAGAAGAATAATCACTTCTTCTACGAAAAAGTCGGGTATCGGACAGTTTATGAATCTGAAGAGGAGTATTGTTACGAGAAAAAGATTGAAAAGAACGTGGAAAAAAAGAACCTCGTAAAGGAAAAAGACATATCAGGAAGGCTTTACGAACATTGTGATTTGAGTCATTCTGAATTCTATGGGGTCAGGTCGGAAGAAAGTTCGTTCAGTAACAGCAATCTGATGGGGAGTCACGTGAGTAACTGTAATGTGAGTCGAGCAAAATTTCAAAATATCAATTTTACACACTCTCTATTTGCTGATTTAAATCTTTCAAATAGCCAATTTGCCCATGTGACACTAAGTGACGTTCACTTTCGGAACACTGATCTGGGAGAAGAAAAAGATTCCTTGAGCTTTGAAGGATGTGATCTTCAAGGAACCAGGTTCTCTAACTGTAATTTGAAGGGTGTTACAATTGAGGACTGTGACCTTTCAGAGGTAATGATTAATCATATTCCTGTAAAAGAACTACTGGATGCATATAAGCGTCTGCACAATACGTAAGAGGTTTAACGATCAATCACAAGTAGAAGGAGACGGATATATGAACGAAGAAACATTATCTATCTTTGATAAAGATTATAATAGATTAGGAGAGTGTCCCCGATCCCAAGTCCATGAAAAAGGGTACTGGCATGAAACGTTCCACTGCTGGCTGGCACATCATGATGAAAACAGTGAGGAAGTCTATATTTATTTTCAACTGAGGAGTGATCGTAAGAAAGATTACCCCGGACTATTGGATATCACAGCTGCCGGCCATGTTCTGTCACATGAATCGATCAAAGATGGTGTAAGGGAGATTCAGGAAGAATTGGGACTGGACATTGGATTCGATGATCTCTCTTTTGCTGGCATCATTAAAGAAGTGCTGAATGGCGGAGGTTTTGTAGATCGTGAGCTGGCAAATGTTTATTTATATACAAAGCCAGTCACTTTTGAAAGCTTTACTCTTCAAACGGATGAATTATCAGGGATGTTTCGTACGACTCTGCAAAACTTTGAAAAGCTATTTTTCCATGAAAAAGCTGAAGTCAGTTCTGAAGGATTTATGATGAATGAAGAGTGGGAAAAGGAATACATGACAAGAAACATTTCAATAAATGATTTTGTAGACCATCCGATTTCATATTTCCATGAAATCATTAAAAAAGTAAGAAGAGAACTTTTGGAAAAATAATTCAAGTTTCCCATGTTCATTTCACCATAAATCCTCTATCATGATAAATTCAGTATTATATGTAGAATTAGGAGGAGAGTTGTGAACGGAACAGCACACATGGCAGCGGGAGCAGCTGCAGGGTTTATCACCGCCAACTCAATGGGCTCGAATCTAAGTACGACTGCCATACTAGTCACAGTCGGTGGAATTTCCGGGTTGATGCCGGATATGGATATAGATGGTAAGCTCAGCAATAAGGTGACCTTTTCACCGAAGATGATTCGCGCGGTGGCTCAGGTAATTGGTATCATGGTGATGGTATACAGTTTCCTTGAAGAGCAAGGAAGAGAACAATGGATAGGCATAGGATACGGCATCGGTATTTTATTGCTTTCAACGGTGATTACACAGAGGAGGATGCTGACCTTTACAGGATTAGGTGTGACTGCAGCAGGCTGGCACCTTAATGAAACCTGGTTATGGCTGCTTGGAATTTACATAATCATTGCTTCCCTTGTTTCGCATAGGAGTTATACCCATTCCCTGCTTGGATTGATCTTTTTTGGAATCATAGCAAGATACTTTGAAGCTTCGCTGATGATCGAAGGCATTTTTGAAGCATGTATGCTCGGATATGTCAGTCACCTAGTTGGAGATATGAAATTACTTCCTTTCAATAAAAGAGGAATAAAATTATTTCTCCCCTTTACATCAAAGGAAATGTAAAAAGCATATTGACCAAATTTTCCTGTTATTATAAAATATTGGAAGTACAAAATAACGTATGCAATGATGAAGAAAAGTAAACTGTTGAAACACTTCAGAGAGCTGATGGCCGGTGAGAATCAGTGCGGGAAAACAGTCGAATGGGCTTCTGAGCATCCAGACTGAAAATGAAAGTAGGTTATGGCGGAAAGTCCCACCGATAGAAGGGACAATGTATCGAGTGTATATCCTCTGTACAGATAAGTGCGTTCACGGTCGTGAACGAATGAAGGTGGCACCACGGGTTTCCCGTCCTTTTATAGGATGGGAAGCCCTTTTTGCGTTTAAAAGGATAGGGAGGAATGAGGAGAGATGAAAAAGCAAGTGTTGACAGGGATCAAACCCACAGGCAGGGTGCATCTTGGTAATTATATCGGGGCAATAAAACCAGCGCTGGAACTTGCTCAAAACGAAATGTATCAGCCTGCTTATTTCGTAGCGGATTATCACGGACTTACAAAGATACATGACAAAGAGGAAATGAGCCAGCTCAGCAGGGGGATTGCGGCAACATGGTTGGCGTTGGGGCTTGATCCGGAGAAAGCAATCTTTTACAGGCAATCGGATGTTCCGGAAATTTTTGAACTAAGCTGGATTCTAGCCTGTTTTACACCAAAAGGACTGATGAATCGCGCACATGCATATAAGTCCATTGTCGAGGAAAATGCTCACACAGGGAGAGAATCAGATACTGGTGTGAATATGGGGGTATTTACGTATCCGATATTAATGTCTGCGGATATCCTGCTTTTCCAAACTGACCTTGTTCCAGTCGGGAAGGATCAAATACAGCATGTTGAAATCGCAAGGGATATCGCTGAGAATTTCAATCATACCTATGGTGATACATTCACTCTGCCCCAACATGTGATCGAGAAAGAAACCGCTGTTCTCCCGGGTCTGGACGGTCGAAAAATGAGTAAAAGCTATAACAATACCATTCCATTATTCGAGGAACCGAAAAAACTGCAAAAACTGATCAATAAGATCAAGACGGATTCCACGCCGCCTGAGGCACCGAAAAATCCGGATGATTCCATCATTTTCACATTATATAAAGAGTTTGCTGCAGAAGATCAAATAAATGAAATGAGGTCGCGTTTCACATCTGGAATCTCATGGGGCCAAGCGAAGAAAGAACTGTTTGACGTGATGAATGCACGCTTGGAAGAGCCGCGGCAAAAGTATAATGAATTAATGGAAACACCTGAAAAACTTAATGAAATTCTACAAGCAGGTGCGGAAAAAGCAAGACAGAAAGCCAGGCCGTTTTTGGAAGAAGTAAAAATAAAAATCGGCTTGCAATAACCTTCAGATGAATTGATGTATTTTTTAAAGTATTCATAATTTTCATTGACATTTAATAAAGTATGTTGTAAGTTATGAAGAAGTTATTTTAGCAAAGTGAATGTTGATTTCCATAAAACCAAATAGATTCTTATCCAGAGAGGTAGAGGGACTGGCCCTGTGACACCTCAGCAACCAGCTATGGCATGGTGCTAATTCCAGCAAGTTGAATTCAACTTGGACGATAAGAGGGAGAATGAACGACTGAAACCTTCTTATATTGATAAGAAGGTTTTTTGTTTTTATATCCCTTTTCGTTAAATAAGAAAAGGAGTGAAAAATATGAAAAAACACATCGATACCATTCTCGTTCAATCAGGAAATCGTACGGACGCAGGGACAGGAGCTGTAAGTCCCTCCATTCACTTGTCAACGGCATATGAGCACAAGGGGATCGGTCAATCATCAGGATTTGATTATTCCCGGACTGGAAATCCCACCAGGTCCATTCTGGAAGATACACTCGCCCTTTTGGAGGAAGGCAATAGAGCTTTTGCCTTCAGCTCGGGAATGGCAGCCATTCAGGCTGTGCTGAGCCTATTCTCATCTGGAGATGAATTAATTGTCTCCCAGGACTTATATGGGGGAAGCTATCGTTTATTCCTACAGTATCAAAGTCAATATGGTATCAGGTTTCATTTCGTGGATACTCATGAAGAAAGCCGTGTTGTCGAGAAGATAAACGAAAAGACCAGAGCGATATTCATCGAGACTCCAACCAATCCATTAATGAATGAAACCAATATTTCCACCGTTTCCTCCATCGCAAAAGAAAACGGGTTATTGCTGATTGTGGATAACACATTTTACACGCCAATCCTGCAAAAGCCAATTACAGAAGGTGCCGATATCGTCGTTCACAGTGCTACAAAATATTTAGGCGGTCACAATGACGTGCTTGCGGGTGCGGTCATCGTCAGAAATGAAGAATTGGGAGAGAAGCTATTTACCATTCAGAATTCAATCGGTGCCGTACTTTCACCATTTGACTGTTGGCTGTTACTCCGCGGCATGAAAACCCTTAGCTTGCGAATGGCCAGGCATGAAAAAAATGCGATTGAAATTGCAGAGTATTTGACTCATCACGATTGCGTGACTGATGTCCTATATACCGGCAGAGGCGGAATGCTGTCTTTTCGGATCTCAAAGGAAGAATGGGTAGGGCCTTTCCTTGAGAAATTAGAGGTGATTACGTTCGCTGAAAGTCTTGGCGGGGTTGAAAGCTTCATTACGTATCCTGCAACCCAGACCCATGCTGATATTCCTGAAGGTGAAAGGGTTACACTCGGTATATGTAACCGACTCTTGAGGTTTTCAGTCGGGATTGAGAATGTGGAGGATATCATTTCAGATTTGGAGAACGTGTTCAATCAATTAAGAGGAGAGGTGCTTATACATGAGTGAAAAAACGTACTCAGTGCAAACTTCCCTGCTTCATTCTCACGGATACGATGCCCATACTGGAGCGGTTTCTACACCACTGTACCACGCAACCACTTTTCATCAGAATGATTTTGACCGATTTGGGACGTATGATTACAGCCGGTCTGGAAATCCGACCAGGGAAGCGTTGGAAGATACAATTGCAGAACTCGAAGGTGGTATTAAAGGGTTTGCTTTTTCATCTGGCATGGCAGCCATTTCAACCAGTTTCCTCATGCTTTCCCAGGGGGACCATGTCCTCATTTCGGAGGAAGTATATGGGGGCACCTATCGATTGATCACAGAGGTATTGAATCGATTTGGTATACAGTATTCTTTTGTTGACATGCGGGATCTTCATGAGGTGGCCCGCTCGATCAGACACAATACAAAAGTGGTTTATATCGAAACTCCTTCGAATCCCTTACTTAACATCACCGATATTGAAGGGGTCGTAAAATTGGCAAAAGCCAATGACTGTCTGACCTTTCTGGATAATACGTTCATGACCCCTCTGCTGCAAACGCCTTTATCACTTGGTGTGGATGT
Source organism: Rossellomorea sp. NS-SX7 (assembly GCF_052828565.1). Classification (NCBI taxonomy): domain Bacteria; kingdom Bacillati; phylum Bacillota; class Bacilli; order Caryophanales; family Bacillaceae; genus Rossellomorea; species Rossellomorea sp. NS-SX7. Next base: position 1,612,113 of record NZ_CM128249.1, read on the forward strand.
GGTTTTGCACAGTGCAACTAAATTTTTGGCAGGTCACAGTGATGTACTTGCCGGACTCGCTGTGACCGGAAACGAAAAAATAGCCCAGAGACTTTCTTTCCTACAAAATTCATTTGGTGCTGTTTTGGGACCGCAAGACAGCTGGCTCTTATTGAGAGGTCTTAAAACATTACATGTCCGCCTGAAGCAGTCATCCGAAAGCGCCTATAAGATTGCCCGTTTTTTAGAATCGAAAGAGGAAGTGGAGGAAGTGTATTACCCGGGACTGAGCTATCATAAAGGCCAAGAAATCCATGTCCGGCAGTCAAAAGGACCTGGAGCTGTTCTATCTTTTCGCTTAAAAGGTGAAGAAGAAGTCAGGAAATTGACTAAACAATTAGATATTCCGGTATTTGCAGTAAGCTTGGGTGCAGTTGAATCCATCCTTTCATACCCGGCAAAAATGTCGCATGCATCCATGCCGGAAAAGGAAAGAGAAAGACGGGGAATCACAAATGGTCTGCTGAGGTTATCAGTCGGATTGGAGAACGCAGATGAACTGATACAGGACCTTGACCAGGCTTTTCATTCTCTTAAAGAAGCACCTATTAAAAAAGTCATCAATTTTTAATAAAGAAGGAGGGATCGAGTGAAACCGCTGATACAATCTTTGAAAGATAGAATTTTAATAGCAGATGGAGCAATGGGGACTCTCCTGTATTCATACGGAGTGGATCGTTGTTTTGAGGAGTTGAACCTTTCACACCCCAAGGAAGTCTTGAAGGTCCACAGAGATTATATCGAAGCAGGAGCAGATATCATCCAGACCAATACGTATGGAGCAAATTATGAAAAACTTTCACGTTACGGACTGGAGGATTCTGTTAAAGAAATCAATACAGCAGCGGCCAGACTTGCCAAAAAGGCTGCAGGGGATCACACCTATGTTGCAGGGACCATTGGTGGCATCAGAGCGATCAAGCAAAATATTCCCCTGGAGGAAATTAAAAGAAGCTTCAGGGAACAACTTTACTGTTTGCTTCTTGAAGGTGTCGATGGAATCCTTCTTGAAACGTATTACGACTTTGAGGAATTGACGACAGTCCTTAAAATTGCAAAGCGGGAAACCGATCTTCCCGTCATTGCACAGGTATCGCTGCATGAAACGGGAGTCCTTCAGAATGGCATGAATGTTAAAGATGCACTTCATCAGCTGGAAATGCTCGGTGCAGATGTTGTCGGCATCAATTGCAGGATGGGACCGTACCATATGGTTTCTTCTTTGGAGGAAGTCCCGATTCCCAAGGGAGCTTTTCTATCCGTTTATCCTAATGCCAGTCTGCCGAACTATGAAGAAGGAAGATTCTATTATTCTGCCGAACCTGAGTATTTCGGGGATATCAGCAACGAACTGCGTGAACAAGGGGCGAGGATCATAGGCGGGTGCTGCGGAACGACTCCTGAGCACATCCGGGCTGTGTCAAAGAAATTAAAAAGCAGGGTGCCTGTGACGGAAAAAATAGTGAAGACCAAAAAATCAGTACAACTATCATCTCAGCCTTTAAAAGAAAAGCTCCTGCATCATAAAGTGAAAGAGAAGAAGACGGTGATTGTCGAGCTGGATCCTCCGAAGCACCTTGATACAGATTTGTTCTTCAAGGGTGCTCAAGCTTTAAAGGAAGAGGGGATTGATGCATTGACCCTTGCAGATAATCCGTTGGCATCTCCGAGAGTGAGTAATGACGCCATCGGGACAATGATAAAGGAAAGATACGACCTCACGCCATTGGTTCATATTACATGCCGTGACCGTAATCTGATCGGTCTTCAATCTCATTTAATGGGCCTGCACACACTGGGGATCCACAATATTTTAGCGATTACAGGCGACCCCGCCAAGATTGGGGACTTTCCGGGGGCAGCTTCCGTATACGATCTATCAAGTCTGGAACTGATCGAATTGATCAAACAAAATAATGAAGGAATATCATTTTCAGGCAAGTCACTCAGGCAAAAGACACAATTCTCAGTCGGTGCTGCTTTCAATCCGAATTTCAGACACTTGGATGCGTCTGTGAAACGCCTTGAGAGAAAAATAACTGCAGGAGCCGATTATTTTATTTCTCAGCCGGTATTTGGAGTGGAAGAACTATTCCAAGTCTATGAAGCTACCAAACATTTGGACACCCCGATTTTCATCGGGATCATGCCTTTATTGAGTTCGAGGAATGCAGAATTCCTTCACCATGAAGTTCCCGGAATCAAGGTTCCTGAAGAAACAAGAAAGAGAATGAAGGATGCAGGTACAGACCCTGTTCATACAAGGGCAGTCGGAATGGAAATTGCAAAGGAACTATTGGACACCGCACTTAGGTTGTTTAACGGTATCTATCTGATTACCCCATTTGTCCGTTATGATATGAGCATAGAATTGCTTCAGCATATGAAAGGAAAAGCCGGGACAGAAAAGGAGGTTCCTTATGGCCAGCGCATTATTTAAAAGACAGCTTAGAAAGAAAATATTAGTACTGGACGGGGCTATGGGAACGATGCTGCAGGAAGCTAGTTTATCTCCGGAAGATTTCGGTGGTGAGGAACTTGATGGGTGTAACGAACATCTTGTCCTCACTGTTCCGGAAGTCATTTACAATATCCACAGTGAATATCTGCGGGCCGGAGCGGATGTGATTGAAACGAACACATTCGGAGGTACTCCCGTTGTACTGGATGAGTATGATTTAGGCTTTAAAGCCTACGAAATAAATAAAACAGCCGCTGAAATTGCAAGAAAAGCGGCAAATTCCTTCTCGACTGATGAATGGCCAAGATTCGTAGCAGGCTCTATGGGGCCTACGACTAAGACGTTATCGGTAACAGGGGGGATCAGTTTCGATGAATTAGCAGAAAACTACCGCATACAGGCGAAAGGACTTCTGGATGGTGGAGTCGATGTTCTTTTACTCGAAACAAGTCAGGATGCGTTGAATGTGAAAGCAGCCAACCTGGGTATCCGGGCAGCCTGTGAAGAGAGTGGAAGGGAAGTCCCCATTCTTTTATCCGGAACCATTGAACCCATGGGTACCACATTGGCAGGCCAAAATATAGAAGCTTTTTATTTGTCGCTTGAACATCTGAATCCTCTGGTGGTTGGGTTGAACTGTGCGACTGGACCAGAATTTATGAGGGACCATCTTAGGTCTCTTTCAAATTTAGCGACGACTTATGTTAGCTGTTATCCAAATGCAGGACTGCCTGATGAGGAAGGGAATTATAATGAAACTCCGGAATCGCTCAGCTTAAAAATGCGGGGATTTCTTGAGAAAGGGTGGCTGAACCTAATAGGGGGATGCTGCGGGACCACTCCTGAGCATATACGTGCTTTATCTCACTTGGCAAAAGAATTTCAGCCAAGGATACCGAACGAATCACATGCTCATGCCGTATCAGGAATCGAACCATTTTTATATGAGGACAAGGACAACCGCCCCATCCTGGTGGGTGAACGGACGAATGTGATTGGATCAAGGAAATTCAAGCGATTGATAGCCGAGAATAAAATCGAAGAAGCTTCAGAAATCGCAAGGGCACAGGTGAAAAACGGAGCCCAGGTCATCGACATTTGTGTGGCCGATCCGGACCGGGATGAAGTGGAAGATATGAATACCTTTATCCAGGAAGTCGTGAAAAAGGTGAAGGTTCCCCTGGTCATCGATTCTACCGATGAAGAGGTTCTGGAAACGGCTTTGAAATACTCACAAGGTAAAGTGATCATCAACTCCATCAACCTGGAGGACGGGGAAGAACGATTTGAAAAAATTTCTCCGCTCATAAAGAAGTACGGAGCTGCAGTGGTAGTAGGCACCATTGATGAAAAGGGAATGGGAGTGACGGCAGAGCGAAAGGTCGAGATCGCTCTAAGATCCCATGAACTGTTGACGGGGAAATACGGACTCGCTTCACAGGATATCATCTTCGATTCTCTTGTATTTCCTGTAGGGACAGGGGATGCACAATATATAGGATCGGCGAATGCCACCGTTGAAGGAATCAAGAAAATTAAAGAGCTGCTCCCTGATTGTCCGCACATACTCGGGATAAGCAACGTCTCTTTCGGTCTGCCCCCGGTCGGCAGGGAAGTGCTAAATGCCGTATATTTATATCATTGTACGAAAGCAGGGCTGGATTACGCGATTGTGAACACAGAGAAACTCGAACGGTTCGCTTCCATTCCGGCGGAAGAGGTGGAACAGGCAGAAAAGCTCTTGTTTGAAACAACGGATGCGACTCTTGCAGCTTTCACTGAATTTTATCGTGGAAAGAAAAAAGAAGTGAAAATACCCGTCAATACGATGACACTCCAAGAACGACTTGCTCACTATATTGTCGAAGGGACAAAAGAAGGATTGATTCCTGACCTTGAACTGGCTCTAAAACAATATAGTGCACCGCTGGATATCATCAATGGTCCTTTAATGGATGGAATGAGTGAAGTGGGACGCTTATTCAATGATAATCAGCTTATCGTGGCAGAAGTACTCCAAAGTGCCGAAGTCATGAAAGCATCTGTCGCCTTTTTGGAGCCGCATATGGAACAGAATGAAGCATCATCTTCTTCTAAAGGAAAAGTGATCCTTGCGACAGTAAAGGGCGATGTTCATGATATAGGTAAGAATCTGGTGGACATCATCCTTAGCAATAACGGGTATGAAGTGAAAGACTTGGGCATTAAAGTCACGCCGCAAGAATTAATTGAAGTGATTAGAAAAGAAAAGCCTGATATTGTCGGACTATCAGGACTGTTGGTGAAATCCGCACAGCAGATGGTCGTAACAGCACAAGATTTGAGGCAATCAAACATCTCGGTGCCAATCATCGTAGGAGGCGCGGCACTGACAAGGAAATTCACCACTAACAAAATAGCGAAAGAATATGAAGGACTTGTTCTCTATGCAAAAGACGCCATGGATGGATTAAGCATCATCAATGGGGTTCAAGATGAAGGGACGAGAAAGAAGTGGGAAGAAGAAAGCAGACAGAAGATTCTCGAAGGCAGTAACAGTGTTGAAAAAGAATCTGTAAATCAATCGTCGGTTGCAGTCAAGGTCCGTTCAACGGTATCAAAAGATGTACAGGTACATGTTCCACCTGATCTAAGGCCCCATACCATTAAAGATTTTTCGTTGAATCAAATTCATCCTTATATTAATCAGCAGATGCTTCTTGGTCATCATCTCGGAATCAAAGGGAAGATTACAAGGCTTCTGGAAGAAGAAGATGAACGGACACTCAGGATCAAGGAAATTACGGATGATTTATTTGATAAAGCAAAAAATGAGGGTCTTATTCATGCTTCAGCTCTTTATCAATTTTTCCCTGCTCAGGCAGAAGGGGATGATGTCATCATTTATGACCCTGATGACGTCACGAAAGAAATTGAGCGATTTCATTTTCCGCGGCAAAATCGAAACCAGCATCTGTGTTTAGCGGATTATCTTCGTTCGGTAGATAGCGGTGAGATGGATTATGTCGGTTTCTTTGCGGTTACAGCCGGCCGCAGGATCAGAGAATGGGCTGCGGTATTGAAGGAGGAAGGGAAATACCTGGAAAGCCATGCGATTCAGGCACTGGCACTGGAGACAGCTGAAGGACTTGCGGAAAGAGTTCATGAAATGATGAGAAGCAGATGGGGCTTTCCCGATCCGGTTGATTTTACGATGCAGGACCGTTTTCGAACAAACTATCAAGGTCAGCGCTTTTCATTTGGCTACCCTGCCTGCCCGGACCTTGATGACCAGCAGAAACTCTTCAGGCTTCTAAAACCTGAACGGATCGGCATCGAATTGACGGATGGATGTATGATGGAGCCGGAAGCATCTGTTACGGCGATGGTATTTGCCCATCCTGAAGCCCGTTACTTTAATGTGCTTTAGTGGAGGCGCTTTTCACAGTCTTCCTATATGATGATAGAAAACTGTTATACCAGATAACATACTGAAAAAATTCGAAAGCACCCTGTCAATGACAGGGTGCTTACTCTTTTTTCTCTTTATGTGTTTTTACTTTTTCTAAATTAAGATTATCGAGTTTTCTCGTAATGATTTCTTGTTTGAGCATGTTTATGAACAAGGGGTCCAATTGCAGCTTTACACTATTGTCATATGCAGCAAGCAAGTGGTAATCGGATAGACGGTTCATAAATCCAGCTCCTTTCTCAGGTCCCTTTATATCATGCTTTTTTTCTTGGGTGAAGAAGGACATGTTGGAAAGTCAAGTTCGATAAGTTCCAGGATCTTTTCTTCCGAAAAACCGGTTATCATGGAGATATTCGATATACTCGGCGTCATGTCCATGTTTATGCAGAATTCTCGCGCACTCTTTACCGATAGGACTTCTATCATTGATCTCGATAGTTTTCTTTCCATCCTCATCAACTCCCCAATTAAATGGCCATCGGCTAAAAAAGCCATACTTTTAATACTATCTTAAAATTTCATCTGGCTCTTAATTGTGAGATCTCCCGGAAGAGTATCCATACTGTAACAGACAATTCGTTAAATCGACATAAAATTCAAAAAAAAGTTCCTTTCTTACATTATATACCCTAATAGGTGTAGAAGCGAGAAAAAATAACGAAAATCAAATGAAATTTTTAATGAATATACATTAAAATGAATTCTTTTACATTTTTGAAAATTGAATGGATAATTTTTATAGAATACGAACCTTTATAATGGATAATGGTACAATAGAAGTAGTGAAAAGGGAGTGGATTTGAAGAAGCTGGTGCTGTTTTGGAAGGGGTACTTACCTCATGAATGATAAACTCGCCCGCTTTAAACGTGGCTCTCCCCAATTGCAGCGTCTATAGGCAATTACTAGAAGAAGCAGTTTTATAGATTTGGTTTTCTGAAAAATCAGAAATATAAAGGTGGATTTGGGAATAAAGTAATGAAGTACTATATTCTCATAAGCGCAGTGAAAAACAACAAGGAAAGCTCTTTTTGCGGGGATTTTATAACCCATCATTTGTAGAGGTGAAAGGGGGATCATGCATGGCAGAGTGGTTAAAGAAGAGGGATTTTTCAATTGGGGATCAGGGGATAGACCGTGTTGAAACAATTACTATCGGCGGAGTATCCCAGACAATCTTAATACAAGGGGAAAGCATTGATAGTCCAATATTATTATTCATCCATGGAGGACCATCAATGCCGCTCCCAGGTGTGTCAAGCAGGGGGCAGGATTACACGATTGCAACAAATACAAAAGAACTCGTGAAGCATTTCATTTTAGTTTTCTGGGACCAGCGGGGCACCGGAAAGTCTTATTCATCAAGTATCTCTTCAGAATCTATCAACCTCGAACAATTCATCCATGATGCATATGATGTAACCCATTATCTAAAGAAAAAGTTTAATAGGAAAAAAATCTTCCTGGCCGCTCATTCGTTTGGAAGTCTAGTCGGGATTCATTTGGCAGGAAGGTCTCCAGAAGATTATTATTCTTATGTTGGGATTTCACAAATTGTAAGTTGGACAGAAAATGACCGCCTTGCTTTGGAGTGGGCTAAGCTTGAAGCAGAAAAAAGGGAGAATATTCAAGCGATAAATGAATTAAATGACATAGGGGCGCCTCCATTTACAGAAAGTTATAAGCAATGGTCGGTTCTTAGAAAATGGCAGTCAAAATTCAATTCGCTTATTTATACTGATGGTCTAACAAAGCATCCTGGACTTGCAAAAATCATGTGGAGGATGCTTGCATCACAAGATTATTCATTATTGGATATATATAATACTATGTATAAAGGTTTTAAACTTACATACACCGACAATTTCATAAAAGGCCTGCCATATCTTGATTGCCGGAAATCAGTGTCAAACTTGAAAATACCGGTAACATTTATACATGGTGCAAAGGATGTTCATGTTTTCGGTTCATTAGTTGAAGAATACGTTGATTTCCTTCATGCTGAGAAAGAAAAAAAACTGATCTTCCTTGATCATTCTGCTCATTTATTCCACCCGATCGATACACGGAAGATAGAACAGTTACTGATTGAAGAAAAGAAGCATTGCGAAACGCTAGATTCAAGAAACTGGGATAGGATAATTGAATCTTAAAGGAGAGAGTGGATGGGTTTAAGACCAATGCATTCTACCATTGCTTAAATGATTGCCACTATTCTTGAAGTGGATGACCGTACATCTTTGATTATAGGGGGAATCTTTCCCGATGCTGCTAATAATAAAAACTGATCGAATTTTTTAGGAAAAGAGGAACCCTGACAATAAGAGGACCTTTTTTGCACATTTGGTATTCATTCCAGCCCATAATGATTGGATAATGGTAATTTACTATACTATAATGGACTGAAAGCGATTAAATGAATGATAATCTAAAATGGGGTATCATCTATCAGGGGAGGAACGTGCCAAAAATGCATAGAAATAATGACTTACATACCTTTTTATTAACCAGGGCCCGCCAATTGACGGAAGCCTGGTATAATTCAATCGATAAGAGTAAAGCATCAGGAGTGTACTCCTCCAGTGATCCGAACGTGATTGAAAATTTAAAAAAACAAAATTTTGAATTTCATCAATTATTTTGTGAAGTATTTATCATTGATAAAGAGACATTCAATAAACGACTGGATGATTGGGTACTTACCATCGCTGAAGATAAACAGCATCTTGAAACCCCTACCCATAATATCATCAAGGAATTCATGCGGGTCCGTAATCAATATCTTGATTTTGTGAATGAATTTGCCCAAGGGTATCAAGATCATAATATTTTTGATCAGATGAGAATGTGGGAGGATATTGTGATTGAATCCTTTGACAGGGCGATGTTGAGGTTTATGGAGCTTCAAAATCAAGTAGTTGAAAGTCAGATTCAGTCACAGCAGCAAATCATTCATGAACTCGGCACTCCGCTCATCTCATTGAATGAAGATACTGCATTAGTGCCTCTAATCGGGAATATCGACCCGACCCGTGCCAAATTGATACTTGAAAACACATTGCAGCAATGTGTTCAAAAAGAAGTTTCCTATTTATTTATAGACCTTTCAGGTGTGGTTATGATTGATACGATGGTTGCACATCAGCTATTCCAGCTTATAGATGCGCTTGAGTTAATCGGAGTGAAGCCGATTCTTTCCGGGCTGCGTCCTGAAATTGCACAGACGGCCGTTCAGCTTGGCCTGAACTTTGACAATCTGACGATTACGTCTACATTGGCACAGGCGATTACGATCAACAGCAAGGCTCACCCTTAAGTTAAATGCATTCGTCTACGTACGAACTGCCCCGTGAATGTTAGACATGACTCTGACATTACGGGGTTCTTTTTTTATATAAAAGGCAAAAAGCTTCGAAATTAAAAGTCTTGAATTAAAGATAAATATAAGATAAACTATTTGTAGATACTGAATAGAACGATTTCGGATTGGGAGTGAGTAAGGAATGAATGTAAAACCATTGAAAGGTCAGCATCATGTTTCTGCCTTAACGGCCAACGCCAAGAAAAACTATGAATTTTATACAAAAACACTCGGTATGCGGCTTGTGAAGAAGTCCATCAACCAGGACGACACCTCTGTTTATCATCTTTTTTATGCGGATGAACGGGGAAATCCAGGTACGGATCTTACTTTTTTTGAAATCCCGCATGCTGGTAATACGTATAAGGGAACGAACAGCATCAGCTTGACAGCACTAAGGGTAAAAAACGATGAAGCCCTGACATTCTGGAAGGCCCGCTTTGAAGAATCAGGAGTGGAGCATGATGAAATTTCTCATCATACAGGAAGAGCTGCAATGGGGTTTCGGGATTTTGAAGGACAACGTTTGATGCTGGTATCCGATGAGAACAATGATGGAGTCCCGGGGGGAAAACCTTGGGAGAAGAGCCCGGTACCTGTCGAATATGGAATAGTGGGACTGGGTCCGGTTACTATTACTGTAGCAAAAGGAGAACTTACCGCTAAAGTATTGACAGACGTTTTGGGCTATCGTGAAACGAGAAGCTTCCCTGCATATGAAAAAGGGCAGCCTGAAGTTCGTGTATTTGAAACCGGAGATGGCGGAACAGGGGCAGAGGTGCACCTTGAAGAGAGAAATGACCTGCCGCAGGAAAGACCAGGAAGAGGGAGTGTGCACCACGTTGCGTTCCGTGTTGAAGACGAAAAGGAATTACGTAAATGGGTGGACTGGATTACCCAGACACGACTGCCCAACTCGGGATTTGTAGAACGTTATTATTTCCGTTCACTTTATTTCCGCGAACCAAACGGCATCCTATTTGAACTGGCTACGGACGGACCAGGCTTTGAAACAGATGAGAACTTTGAAAGCTTGGGTGAAAATCTATCCTTGCCGCCATATTTTGAAAACCAGCGTGAATCCATTGAGGCAAAATTAAAACCGCTGGATACGAAAGAATAAATAATGGAGGGATGAAATTGAAGCATATTTTTAAAAAAGGTAAAAATGATAAACTGCCTACCTTATTACTTTTGCATGGCACCGGTGGAGACGAACGGGATTTATTGCCACTTGCTGAAATGATTGCTCCTGACGCGTCTGTATTGAGCGTAAAAGGAAACGTGGACGAGAATGGGATGGCTCGTTTCTTTGCCCGTTTGCGTGAAGGGGTCTTTGATGAGAAAGATTTACTATTCCGTACAAAAGAATTAAATGAGTTCATTGATGAAAGTGCCAAGGAATATGAATTTGACCGTGAGAATGTGGTGGCCATAGGCTATTCAAACGGAGCCAATATTGCGGCGAGTCTCATATATCATCATGAACATGCACTTAAAGGCGGGATCCTTTTTCATGCAATGGTTCCCCGCCGAGGGGTCACACTTCCGGAATTGAGTGATTCCCCTGTATTCATTGGAGCGGGCAAGAGAGATCCATTGATCCCATTGGCTGAAACGAAGGAACTGATCAAGAACCTGATCGATGCGAAATCACCTGTTACCGAGTATTGGACTGATGGCGGCCATGAATTAAGAAGAGAAGAAGTGGACGCTGCAAAAGAATGGTTTGTTTCGAATTTTAAATAGTAAATAGAGTAAAGAAACCCGGGAAGTGTGTAATCTCCCGGGTTTTAACTTTAGATTGATTTTGCCATGATTACATTTGTGACTTCATAGCCGATATTTTCATAAAGGCGTCTGGCTGTCGTATTATGGGCAAACACATGCAGTTCTATTTTATTCAACTTTAATTCCTTAGCCTTCATTTCGATTTCTTTCATTGCCAATTTACCCAAACCTTGTCCACGATAGTCTTCTTCTATTTCGACATTATAAATATATCCTGTGTTGTTGGGCATAACGGCAAGCCAAAAGGAGCCGATCTGCGAATTGTCTTTATGCAGCGAATAAAGATAATTGTTTTCCGTATTTTCACCTTGCGGAAGAAATCTCTTATAATCTGATTTCGCCCTTTCAATGGATTCCTCTTCGGTCCAGTTTCCTGAGCGTGTTTTTTCTTTTGCATAGCTTACTACCGATTTCTCCAGGAATAGCTTGAATTCTTCAGGTGTCATTGGTTTGACGTTCATATTTTTTCCTCCTCAAACAGTTAAGCAGCTTATCATAGTAGTTATTTCTTTATTTTCCCGTAGGCATCAAGTGTCCTCAGCATGGAAAGAGTCAAGATTCCCCGCCATTCGATTTCTGCCTTTTCCCACGTATCTTCGTAGTCACCAAACCAGGACCAGGCGGGCTGCCAATAGCCATTTTCGTGCTGAGAATGGATTTCGGCATCTAATTGAATCTCCACTTCCTTTTTCAGGTGTTCATGAAATGGAGAAGAAGGAAACGGCGCGATATCTAAAGGTTTTGCGACATAATTATTCCACTGGTCAGGATCTTTGCAGACAGTTCCATGAATTGATTGTGATAATGATGCATATATTTCTTGTTTGGCTTCTTCATCATCAGAGATGTTTTGAAGCAGCCTGGAATAACAAAGGAAATCATGATGACCAATAGGATGGGGGAGATTGGGCAGTTCCGCCAATGCTCGTTTTGTCCATTTTTTTAATGACGGGTATTCTTTTTGATATAAGTGAAAATAACCTACAATTTCAGCATTGGGATTAGCCCATGTTGTCTGCACTCCACAGAATCCCCGTTCCTTATTGAAATGCCACCATGGTGCATGTGGAACGTCATTGACATCGGATGGTACAGCATGCCATGTTTCCAAACCGGCATCATATGCTGATTCCAGATACTCCATTGCTTTTACTACAACAGGGTGATCCTTCTCAAGTTGAAGATCCTTGGCAATCTGTAAGCCCACAGTTGTAGCCATAGGAGTTGAAACTCCTAATCTGAAATCCGGTTCGAGGCTGTTCCCGAAGCCGCCATCGCCATTTTGGAAATAGACTAACTCCTTCACAACATCTTCTTTGCTTCCGTTTTCAAAGTGATAAGCGAAAAGCTTTTGCTCCAGTGGACGGGCATGCGAAAGTAAATAAGACTTTGCTGCATCCCAGCCTTCCTTTGTAAGCATCATCTATCATAACTCCTTTACTAAGTTGTGAATTAAATAGCCGGACTCAATTTAAATTGATCTGAATACCCGTATCCGGTGGGAAGAAAACAGTAATCAAAAAGACTCTTTGTTAAAACGTTCACCTTACTACATTTGATATGGGTCATCAAAATTCCTGCTTTTCGGCAAACTTCTCAGATGAAGTGATACAACTATATGTATCTTTAAATGAAACTTTTCACGCATTCAATACGTATGTAAGGAAAGAGATTTAAAAAGAAGGTGGGGTTTTCATTCATGTTTTTTGTGACCGGCTGTATCTTGATTTCCATATTAGCAGTATTTCTTATTGCCAGACGATTGGCACCTCAATCTGAACTCATGAATGCCTTTAAGGGGAAACATTCATTCAGAAATACAATGATTGGCTTGGCTGCATTGGCAGGTGCCGCATTTATATTGAATGCATTTGTTACAGAAGGAGAAGAATGGAGGGAAGCTGCCATCATCCAAGTGGAAGATGCACAAGGTGAAGTTCATTTGTTTCAAGGAGTTGAGGGAGAGGCAGCCATTGCTTTTGAGGAAACTCCAAAAGCAGGAAGAGAATACCGTACTTCTTTATTGATCTGGGGAAATCATGAAGATGTAGATCTGGAGTTCAGTAAAAAAGGAGAAGATACACAAGGGGTTCAAATGGAAGTAAGTGAGGATTTCACCACATTTAATGCGGATGCATATAGTGTGCCGATCACGTTAAACTTTAAAGAAGATGGCATGTGGAAAATCACTGTAAACAAAAACGGGGATGAAGCAGGCAAAATTGTATTAATGGTAGAATGAAATAATGCGCTATTATTTGTTCTTTAAAAACAAACACTTCTGTTAGTGCATGCAAAAGTGCCTGTCTAGTTTAGCGTGAGCATATTTTCACATTGCAGACTCTATAAAAGACTACTAAACTTGTATATAAAAGACGCAGCGAAGCAGGAGTAATGCAAAAGATGAATTACTTATTGAAATCAGTCATCCTCACAATAGCATCAGGTATCCAAGGAGCGGCAATGGCTGTCTTTCTGTTTCCGCATTTCATCCCATCAGGCGGGGCTGCAAGTGCCAGTGTATTGCTGAACTATCTTTTCCACATACCCTTCTCCATCACCCTTTGGGTGTTAAATGCAGGACTATTGATTGCCGCTGTTAAATGGCTGGGAAAGGCGAATGCCTTTTGGACAATGTTCTGTGTGACAGTTACATCTGTTACGGTCAACTACTTTAGTCCATATATGAAAGCACCGTTAACGAATGTTTTCCTGGATATGATGCTCGGGGCAGTATTGTTTGGAATTGGAATCGGGATTCTATTTAGAATGGGCGCGTCTTCAGGGGGGATGGATATACTTGCACTCATCATCTCCAAATTGCAGGGATATTCACCCGGCAAGACCCTTTTTGTCATCAATGCCAGCTTGTTATTATTAACTGGGATTGTCATAGACCTTAAAGTCATCCTATATGCGCTCATCTGTCAATTCATCGGAACGAAAATTCTTGATTTCATCTATAAGTTGGAAATCAAGCAGGGAGTCCCCTGGGTTGAAAAAACCGCAAAGTGAAGGTCCGTCCAGCAGTGCTTTAATGCGCTGCGGGACGGGCCTTCACTTATTTTTTGATGATTGAGTTCACCGTGTGTATAGGAGAATTTTCAAAAAGGGAAAGGTATTGGAAAGGTTTATTTTTCGGGAATAGCATATTCCTGATTTCAGAAATGGTCCGTCCTTCACGATAGTGGTTCAGAACAGTCTCCTGAATGTTCAAGAGAAAATCCCTTTTCCGCTCCATTAATCTCCTTCCATTGGGAAGGTACCCCCCGTGTGAACAGTAGACTTCCTTGAAAGAGTAGGTAAGCGCTATGTTAAGAGAGTGTATCAATTCAGGCACAGATTCAAATGAAAAATGGGATGTCGGTGAGTGATAAAGGTATAAATCACCAGAAAGGCAAATTCCATTTTCCTCATCAATGAGAATGATGTGATCATCAGCATGGCCGGGTGTATGAACGATTTTAAATGTATGTTGTTTTGTTTTGAACTCATCACCCGACAATTCCATTGGGTTAAACGCTTTCCGGTTATTCCAAAACACCGAACGATAAAAAGGGAGCTTTGTGTCCTCCAGACATTTCTCCACACCATTTGCATGAATCCATTGAGGAATCTGCATGTGCTTCTCGATCCAGGGGCTGTTCCCTGTATGATCCTCATGATGATGAGTGTGAATGACGCTCTGTATTTGATGTTCCCCAATGATCTTCCGGACTTGCCTATGTAAACTATATGGACCCGAATCAACCAGTGCATCATCAATCATTGTGATATATACCGGCATTCGAAGAGCAGCGATTTTCCTGACTAACTTAAATGTTTTAATCAAAACAGGATTCCCTTTCTTATTCATTGTTTAGTGATTATATTCTAAACTTAAAGGGAAAATCCTCTTTTTAATCCGCAATTACCGGTATAAAAATAGATGGATTTTTTGAAGGATGGTTACTTACATAAAAACAGAAAAAAATATACCAAGCTGTCGATAGTTTTTCTTTAGAGGAAGCGAAGGGAAGATCTACTGAATGAAGCGTTCTTATTAGATTTTATGGTAAAATAGAGGGAGATTCAGATGGATTCCTAGGAGGAAAAGTTTTGCAGAATTGTGAAGTGTGTAAGAGTAAATTTAAATGGAAAGAACTATTATTTTCGATATGGAGTTCCTACAAGCCTGTCGAATGCAGAGGCTGCGGAAAGAAGCATACAATCAGTTTTGCTTCAAAGTTTTTTGTCTCATTTTTGATCATCGTCCCAGCCGTTATTTTTGGGTTGTTGATCGCTCCTGATATGGGGCTGTCCAAAGTAGTGACATTCGTGCTCATTGTTATGATGGCTTTTGTGATTTCGCTGCTGCTTCCATTCTTTGTTAAGTATGAAGTGAAACCTAAGGAGAAATAGTGTTTGTAAGGGACTGCCGGCACGGGCAGTCCCTTTTATTTTACATTCATTATTTCTTAATGATGATTTTTTTGGAATAAGCCTACCAATTAAGAAAACACTAATCTGTAATAATGACTTAAAGGAGCGGGCTGATGGCTAAAAATGAAATTCCTTTAACAACAGCTGAAATATCAGCTTTATGGGTTAGTTATATGAATTGTTCTGCTACGATTTGCTTTTATAAGTATTTCCTTCATCACCTCGAAGACCATGAAATAAAAGAATTATTAGCAGATGTATTAAAAACATGCAATGATACGATTGAAAAGATAAAAACTATTTTCGAGGAAGAAGACTTCCCGGTGCCACAAGGTTTTTCAGATAAAGATATCGATCTTACAGTCCCGCCTTTATTCACAGATTTATTTTCTCTAAGTTTCATTTATCGGGCGGGTCAAATCATCATATCTCATTATGCAACGTATCTGGGAAAAGTGGCGAGGGGGGATATCGCTGCATTTTTTCATGAAAAATTGAATCAAACAAGCGATTTATACAAGAAATCCTTGAATTTAATGATTACGAAAGGGATTTATGACCGTCCACCTAAAATGGAGTATCCGACTTCTGTCAACTTCATCAATCATCAGCCGTCCTTGTTGGAAACCTGGTTTGGTGAATCCAGGCCGTTAAATGCATTTGAACTGAGTGAACTCTTTTTCGCGATCGAGAGAAACTGTATTGGCATGGTCATGCTGAAGGGTTTTCTCCAAGTATCAAAAGACAAAGACGTGAAAGAATATTTAAGGCAGGGAAAGAAGTTAAGCGAGAAACAGATTTTCACTCTCAATAAAGTATTGATGAAAGACGAGTTCTTTCCGACGTATCCTGTAACGATGGAGGTTAAACATACAACAGCTTCCCCTTTTTCCGAGAAACTGATGCTATTCTTCATTTCTGCCTCAAACACAGTAGGTTTGACTACTTTATGTCATGCAGCAACAATGTCAATGCGTAAGGATCTTTCTGTGCATTACGGATTATTTATCACGGAAATCATGAAATATTCAACAGATGGACTAAGCTTGTTGATCAAAAGAGGATGGATGGAGCAGCCGCCTCAATCAACTGATCAAAAGGATTTATATAAGTGAATGGATAATGGGGGATTATGATGAATAAAGGTGAAATCTTTCTTTCGAATCTAGTGGGAATCCTATTGGTATTCGTTTTCAGCTTATTTAAAGCAGCATCATTCAGAAAGCAGCTGGATTATAGACTGAATTCTATCTTTTTAAACATTCGATCGTTTCTGTATACAATTAGATAAGAAGCTTCATCAAGGTTGCCTGCTGGGTGACCTTTTTTTGATAGGAGCCCCACCAGAATTTGTGAGAGTCTTCCATATGTAAGGGGATATACGAATATTCTCACAAAAAAGTCGAATTTTCTGCACTTCTCCTATGTCAATGCATCAAGTATTAAGATACAATAAAGATTATGTATAGAGCGTTATCATTCCGTGTTTGGTAACTCAATACTTATTACGGCAACATCCAATGGTTTAAGTTTCGTGCATTTGAAGGAGAGAACACATGCTGGAATATAGAGTTCATCAAGGAGAATTCGAGGAATATGTTGTATTCCTCCACGGTATTGGAGGAAATTCGAGTATTTTCGGTAAACAACTCCTTGCATTTAAAAAACATTATAATATTATTACCATACACTTGCCCGGGCATGGGCAGTCGCCAAGCGTAAATAGCTACAAAGAAGAATTTTCCATCGAGTTAAATCTTCGCGAAGTATTGAAAGTACTGGACCATTTGAATATAGAACGCGCTCATTTTGTAGGGGTATCCCTTGGATCTATCTTCATCCATGCTTTGTTACAGGGTTACCCCCATCGTGTGAAGAGTGCTGTTTTAGCTGGCTGCATCACACGCTTTACACCGTTTGCTTCCATTCTTCTGAAACTGGGGGATGCAATCAAATCATTCATTCCATTTATATGGTTGTATAAGATATTTGCGTATATTATGATGCCGAAGAAAAATCATGCCATTTCACGCAAACTCTTCATTAGAGAAGCCCAGAAAATGAATCGACATGACTTTCTGAGCTGGTACAGGCTGACCCCTTATGTGAAATCGACCTATCAGCGCGTACAGAAAAAAGCATCACATATCCCGAAACTGTATATTTCCGGGAAAGAAGATCATTTATTTGTTAAAGCTCTTGATAAGGATATACAAGGAGATCCCTCTGCAGAAAAAATATTCTTAGAGGATTGCGGCCATGTATGCAATGTTGAAAAACCTAAAGAGTTCAACCATTATGCTCTGGAATTCCTTTCCCGTCAACAAAGATTGCCGCTGAGACAGGTGCAATAAAACTCAACCCATTTTACTTACTGTAAAATGGGTTTTTTTATTTAAGGAATGAATGAGAAATGTCACAATCAGCTTATTGAAGGTGAATGCTCATCTGATCCAAAATAAGGTCCAGTCATGAATGGTACCGGGCTGCAGCGTTTAACAGAGATTAACAGAAAAAAGGAAAAACAGGCACGAAACAAGAATATAGAAATAGAGGAGGAAATGAATGAAGGATTTATTGAATTTTCAATACGAAAAATATCCATTTGAATTATTTTCACTTTCACATATAAGTGCCATCATTCTTTTGCTTGTCTTTGTTTTTCTTTTATATCAGTACAGAAACAAATTCAATGCCCTTGGGAAAAAGGTGTTAATATGGGTGCTCATTTCGGTGATGGCAGCAGGAGAAATCGTTTTTCATATATGGTATGCAGTGAATGATGTTTGGTCCCTTGCTGTAAACCTTCCTTTTCAGTTATGTTCCCTTTCTCTTTATTTATGCATCATCATGCTTTTGACCAGAAACAGGTTTCTATTCGAAATCACTTTTTTTGCTAGCATGACGGGTGCCTTTGTTGCCATGGTCACCCCGGAATTGTTTTTTGGTTTCCCTCATATAAGGTATTTTCAGTTTTTTACCGTACATGCGGCAATCGTGCTCTCCTGCTTGTATATGGTGTGGGTAGAAGAATTCACAGTAACCTTCTTTTCCCCAATAAAGTCATTTCTGGCATTGAATGTGATTTCTGCAGGGGTGTATGGGATGAATGTACTTTTGGGAGCAAATTATATGTTTCTCACTCATAAACCCATCAATCCGAGTCCGATTGATTATTTAGGTGAGTATCCTTGGTATTTATTATCATTGGAGGCTATTTCCCTATTTCTGTTTTATTTGTTATATCTTCCATTTTATATCAGAGAAATTGTAAAAAAATGAAACTTTATCAAATCATAAACGTCTATTAATTAGGCTCTTTTCTGTTGAAAAAATGAACATGGTCAATATGAAGGAAAAGGATCTTTATAGAATAGGGTGCAGAGCTTTGGGAAATGCAGTTAGTATGTATGTCGTTATCATGGTAGTTTCCTATATCGCCGGAAGTGTGACCGGTGCTTACTATATTGTGAAGCTGTTCACCGGCCAAGATATCAGGGAATTGGGGAGCGGAAATGCCGGGGCTACAAATGCAGGGCGTATACTTGGCAAGAAAGGTTTCCTGCTCACCTTGTCGGTTGATGCAGTCAAAGTTTTCGTTACTTTGATGATGATTCAGAAATGGTTTGGTGGAAGTGATATTGCACTGGTCATCAGTTCTGTTTTCCTGTGCATCGGTCATTTATTCCCTGTGCAGCTAGGGTTCCATGGAGGTAAAGGAGTAGTCGTCTACCTGGCTTCTGCCTTGTTTTTATCACCGATTGCCATAGGGGCAGCCGCAGTTGTCATGGGACTATCATTTGGTCTTTTACGCCGCTATAAAGCTGCAGGTTTTCTTTCAATGGCATCCATTCCTATTACAGTATTTTTGATTGAAGATTCATTCATCATACCGTGCGGTCTCCTATTTTTGTTTGTCATAGTGGTAATGTCTCATTTTAAATAAAAACGTCTAGCGTCACATAAGAACCATGGAGTTTACTTCATCAAGAGGAGGTACATATATGGGGCAGCACTCATTTGTATATAAGATTGCAACCGAATCAGTCGAATTCCAACAGATCAATCAATTGAATTACCAAACCTTTGTAAAAGAAATCCCGCAGCATGAGGAGAATGACAGGGAACAGCTCGTCGATAAGTTTCATGATGAAAATACATATATTATCGCGAAAAAACAAGAACAAATCATCGGGATGATTGCAGTACGTGCGAATCGTCCTTTTTCACTTGATCAAAAACTTCAAAATTTGGATGTATATATTCCTGCTTACAGTGTACCTTGCGAAGTACGCCTTTTGTCCGTTAAGGAAGAATATAGAAGTACTCGTGTTTTTTATGGGTTATGTGAAAGACTTGTTCAATTCTGCTTGGAAAAAGGGTATAATCTTGCTCTCATTTCAGGAACTGTCCGTCAACTAAAACTGTACAGGAGAATTGGTTTCATACCTTTTGCATCACTCGTGGGGGAGGAAGGAGCAAGGTTTCAGCCCATGTACATAACGAAGGAGAGCTTTGAGCAATCGACAAAGGCTTTTCAAAGATTGATGAGGGCAGCTTCACATCATGGCGCCGGTACAGAGTCACATTCCTTTCTTCCGGGACCGGTTCCTCTTCATCCAGATGTGCAAAGGGCTTTTAGGAAAGGTTCCATCTCTCATCGAAGTACATCTTTTATTCAGGAATTGAAAGAGATTCAATTCGCTTTATGTCAATTAACAAAAGCGAATCATGCTGAAGTCGTGGTGGGAACGGGTACCATGACCAACGACATGGCCGCTCAGCAGCTGAAGCTGTTAAACGGAGAAGGATTGATCCTTGCAAACGGGGAGTTTGGATATCGTCTTATCGATCATGCCTCGAGAAGCGGGTTATCTTTCAGGACGATTGAAAAACAATGGGGAGAAGATATTTCACTTTCAGATATCGAATCATCTTTGAGAGATTTTGCGCCAAAATGGATATGGACCGTTCACTGTGAGACATCCACAGGCTATTTATACGATCTTGAAGGTATTCTTGCTTTGACAAAAGAGTACCGGGCTGAATTATGTGTGGATGCATGCAGTTCTGTCGGTATCATTCCGGTGAATTTTCAAGATGTTTACCTAGCAACTTCAGTAAGCGGGAAGGGGATTGGTGCTTATCCAGGACTTGGAATCGTTTTTCACCGCGATGAAGTTGTTACTCATCCATCTATACCGAGATATTTGGATATAGGCATGTATGCAGAGAAGGGCAGCATACCCTTCACACACTCTTCAAATCTGACAGGGGCATTAAAAGAGGCATTGATGAACCTCAATATGACCGCGAATAAACGATTGTCCCAGGTAGTGAGGGAAACGATAAGAGAATGGGATATTTCAATAATAGGAGACGAAAGCTTTTCACCGGGCGTCATTACGATTGAGATCCCTTCAGGGGTATCAAGCAGGGTTATCGGGGATGAATGTAAGGATAAAGGAGTCTTGCTCAGCTATGAAAGTGATTACCTACTCAATAGGAACTGGGTCCAGCTTGCATTGATGGGATATCAGCGGGAAGAAGAAGTGATGAAATCCATTGATGTTCTTAAGGGTGTACTAAGTCCCGCAAAGGAAATCAGGTTTGTATAATGGGAAAAATAGAGCAATATCTTGTTAGATTGAAAGCGTTCAAACTGATTGGAATCATCCTGCTTCTGCTATGGCTGAAAACCTTGATCGTCATGTTTGCGGGCTTCAATATCTCGATACATTCATTTCTCGACTTCTGTCTACTTCTTTTTAATTCAATAGGATCTTTAATGATTGCAGTGGGTTTCAGCTTTTACTTCAGCAGGAAGGTTCATGCATTTACGTTATTCCTGACCATGGTGATTACCACCGGGATCCTATATGCAGATGTACTGTATTTTCGTTTTTATACGGATTATGTAACCCTTCCAATTTTATTTCAATTTAAAAATGTCGGGGGGATAGGTCCAAGTACTTTTGAATTGATGAGTCCCTGGGATTTATTGCTTTTTGTTGATGTCATTGCTGCCGGATGGTATCTGAATAAAAGAAGAGGGATGCCTTTCTTTACTTCAAAGGAAAAACTGACATATTTGTCTGCCGGCTTGGCAGTTGTCATATTGACAGTGGCTCTTGGTCTGATCAAAAGTCCATATCTGTTTCAAGAAGCTTATGATCGTGAACAGATGGTTACCGCAATCGGTCCTTATAATTATCATGTGTTTGACACAGCCTATGCACTCGGAGTGAATCTCAATCCATTAGTCGCATCTCAAACTGACACAAATTCACCACTGAACTATACAAAATCAAAGAATAATGATCAGTCTGATTTATTTGGTATAGCAAAAGGGAAAAATGTCATCCTGATCAGTATGGAGTCGACCCAAAACTTTGTCATCAACAAAAAAATCGAGGGAGAAGAAATCACTCCATTTTTGAATTCACTTGTAAAAGACAGTTATTACTTTAATCAAATTTACGACCAGACCGCTCAAGGAAAAACGTCTGATTCGGAATTTATGATTGATACAGGGCTTTACCCGCTTGCGAGCGGCTCTGTGTTTGTAAGGAATCCTGAGAACAAATTCAAGGGAATGGCTCATATCTTGAAGGATAACGGTGATTACTACTCAGCCGTATTTCATGGAAATGATGCCACCTTCTGGAACAGGCAGACCATGTATGATTCTCTTGGATATGATCGATTTTACTCTAAGAAAGATTATCAGGTGACAGAAGAAAATTCCGTTAATTATGGGATAAAGGACATACCATTTTTCAATCAGTCCATTACTTACCTTCAAGATTTGCCAAGGCCATTCTATACTCGCTTCATTACTTTGACAAATCATTTCCCTTTCTTATTGGAAGAGGAAGATCAATTCATCCCTCAAGCAACGACCGAAGTGGATGTCGTCAATCGGTATGTCACAACCGTTCGCTATGAAGATGAGGCGATCAAACGATTCTTTGGCAAGTTGAAGGAAAAAGGCATGTATGATGACTCGATCTTTGTGTTGTATGGAGATCATTATGGCATTTCAGAAAAATATGAATCAGGTGTGATGGAGTTAATGGGTATGGAAGACACCCCAATGAATCATGTGAAACTTCAGCAGATTCCTCTTATCATTCATGTGCCTGGATCAGGGGGGAAGACCATATCATCAATCGGTGGAGAAATTGATATCCGTCCTACCATTCTTCACTTACTTGGCATAGAATCGAAAGAAAACCTTTCTTTTGGCCACAACTTGTTTACCAGAGTGAAGAATCATCCGGTCATTTTTCGTGATGGAGGATTTGTCACAGAGAAATACGTATATAAAGATAATGTCTGTTACAGCCGGAAGAAAGGGCAGCCTGTGCTTGATAACCAATGCAAACCATATAAAGAAATCGCTAGAAAAGAACTGGGAATATCAGATGATATCATTTATGGGGATTTATTACGATTCATCGAATAGATGATCATAACATTATTATGTAAACCATCAGTTCAAGAAGAATGCTCAGGCAACGAATGTCTGAGCTTCTTTTTATTGCAGCTTTTTATGATCCAATGGAAAGGAGATTTTCACTTTCGTTCCTTTCTCCTGTTCACTTTCGTATTCAATCATTCCATCCATTTCACGGATGATTTTATTCGTGACCATGCTGCCCAGTCCGGTTCCCTTTGATTTGGTTGTATAGAAGGGGAGGCCGATCTTTTTCAATTCCTCATGTGTCATACCTTTCCCATCATCAGAAATCGTCACGACGATCTGATTAGCGGAAGGATTTTCTTTCGCTTCGATTTTCACGTCTCCTTGCCCTTCAATTGCTTCTATACCATTTTTTATTACATTCATGATCGCCTGTTTCAAATACTGTTCGTCCCCATTAATCCAATGACGCCCGGCTCTATGATAGGATATCGATACATTTGAATAGGAGGCGAATGGTCTTAAAAGTTCTACACAATCATGAAGTACATTGTCGACATTCAATCTGGTCAGATGGTATTTACCTGGCCTTGCCACGTTTAAATAGTCGGTAATGATCTTATTCGTTCGATCCAATTCATCCAGGATGAGAGGTGAATATCTTTTGAATTGTTTATCTTTTGTATCCTCTGCAAGGTGTTGGATGAACCCTCTTACCGTAGTGAGGGGATTGCGGATTTCGTGAGCGATGGAGGCTGCCATTTGCCCTGCCATATTCAATTTGTCTAAGTACATCATTTCCTCTATCTGTTTATTTGTCTTGATCAAGTGTTCAATAATGAAAACCATTGAAACGAATGTAAGATAGAAAATACCGAAGTATACGAAATAAAATGCTGTATTTAAAATAGGGACGTAAATGAAAATACAGACAAAATAAATAGTCGAATAGATTGTGAAAATGATAGAGCTCCACATCAGCTTGCTATCCGATGTAAGAAAAAGCTTACGAAACACGACAGCGGCAATGAATGCAAGAATCGAAACAACTAAGCCAATCGTTACAAAAGGACCTCCGATGATGGTTCTGTAGATCAGTACAAGCAAAAGTACAAGAGATCCTGAAATCCAGCCAGCATATAGAGTGACAACCAGTATCGCGATCATTCTAAGGTCAAAATGTGTGTTTCCCAGCTTTTCAATAGGATAAAGCATACATAAAAATGCTCCGAAGGCACCAATGAGGCCATAAGTGATTTTATGCTTTAAAAATAGAATCTGTTTAACTTTGAACGGAAAAAAAATATTAGCATTGTACGTTAATGAAAAGAGAATGGTGATATTAACCAACAACGTTTTGATAAGTGTTATCAAATGAAAGCCTCCATAAAATCTTAAACCATATTATAATCCTAAACCTACATAAGATACCAAATTTCGCACAATATTACAAGTACAAAAGGTACTTTAATCACCAGGTGCCGTGAAGGTTACAAGGTAATTATGATCCTTTCATTACTTTTCGAAAGGCACTCCTTGCCGATGTTTTAGTTTAGCATGAATTGGCAGATGCGTTTTTTTACCCATGCCAGAATGGTTCAAGCTGTGCAGAATCATCCCGATGACGATGATAACGAGCCCCGATAATTCTATTCCATCAGGAATTGGGGCAGAGAACAACAATACTTCTCCAGTCATGACGAATAATACCTGCGTTGATTGTGTCGCCTCAACGGAAGCAAGCATACCCTGATGATTTCTGACCCGGTCGGTTGCAATGAAAAAGAGAATGGTTGCAACGATACCAGAGCAGACCGCAACAATCAACGATTGAAGGACCTGACTAGCTGAAGGCAGGCCAACCTGCATATAACCAGCTGACGCAATCAGCAGCCAAAAAGGGACTGTGGCTATTGTCATACCAAACACCCGTTGAAAAGTATCCAATCTTCCATCGCATACTTCCATCATCTTCCTGTTTCCGAGGGGATAACAGAATGCCGCCAGCACAACGGGAATGATGCCGCTCATCACCATTTTCATAGAAAGTCCTTGAGCGTTTGGGATCTGGATAAGTATGACTCCGGACAAAATGAAGAAAGAAATGAAAAGGGAACGCAGCGGTATTTTATGACGTACCATTTCTGTTCCGGAAGATGTATTGACCTTTTGAACGAATAAGGGCCCGAGGAGTGTCCCGGCTACAATCGTTATCTGCCAGGTTCCGGCTGTAAGCCAGCCTGGACCATACACAGCCGCATAGGTAATAGGTGCATAAAACAAGACAAATCCAACAAAGCTCCATCCCAGCCATGGTAGAGGACTTCTTAGCATTTCCAATAGGACCTGCTTCATGTTTTTCCTTACCATCACAATCAAAAGAAGAAAGGGTACCATGAATAAGAATCTTAACGAGGAGCTCCAAAGCCAGTTTCCGCCTGAAAGCTCCATTGATCTGTTCAAAATGAACGTCACGGCAAAAAACATCGAGGCCATTATACCTAACATCATCTCTTTCATGCTTCTCATCCTTTTCAGACATATATTGTATAATATATTAAACTTTTATAACAAAATAGTATACTCTTTTGTGATGGCTATTCCCCCTGCCTGGGTTGTTTTACATATATTATTATGGATTGTGCATCAGCTGTCCGTTTGAGTTGAATTAGAAAAAAGCACGTGCACGCAATTTATGTGAATTTCCTAAACACTTACGAAAAACAACAATCTTAGAGAAAACACCCCAGATGAAAACGAATTGGCAGTCGTGTTCCCCGTTTACTGCAGCAGGTATTTTCGATGCAATCTAGAATATATACTATATAAGTGAAACACGTTGGAATCCAAAATGAAGTGGTCAATCATTCATGAATAGATCTATTAGGGGGTTGATAAGGTTGAACGAAGCTGAAATCCTTGAACGTCCTCAAGTCATGCATAGAAAGATCCCACGGAAAGAAATGGTGAAGAGGGTAATCCTGATTACGATAGGAGCCATCATTATGGGGGTCGGTCTGGAAATCTTTCTTGTACCGAACAATGTTATAGACGGAGGTATTGTAGGGATTTCAATCATCCTCTCCCACTTAACCGGCCTGAAACTTGGACTATATATATTTATCCTAAACATTCCTTTCTTTTTCATTGGTTATAAGCAGATAGGAAAGACGTTTGCATTTTCAACTCTCTACGGTATCATCATCCTCTCGGTTACCACCCTCTTTCTACATCCTGTTCCTGCTTTTACACAAGATATACTGCTCGCATCCCTGTTTGGCGGAATCGTCTTGGGGATAGGGGTGGGAATGGTCATTCGCTACGGGGGATCACTTGACGGTACAGAGATCCTCGCCATACTTTCGAGTAAAAAACTCCCTTTTTCCGTCGGGGAAATCATCATGATTGTAAACCTGTTCATATTATCAAGCGCAGGTTTTGTTTTTAGCTGGGATCGGGCCATGTACTCATTGCTTGCTTACTATGTAGCCTTTAAAATGATCGACATCACCATCAAGGGTCTGGATGAATCTAAATCTGTCTGGATCATCAGTGAGAATTACGAACAGATTGGTGATGCGCTCCTCCATCGATTAGGGAGAGGAGTTACATATCTTAAGGGAGAAGGGGCTTTTTCAGGGGATGATAAAAAAGTCATCTTTTGTGTGATTACCAGACTGGAAGAAGCAAAGCTGAAAGATATCGTGGCTGAACACGATCCATCGGCATTCCTTGCGATTGCTGATATAGCTGAAGTAAGAGGGGGCAGGTTCAAGAAAGTTGATATTCATTAATGAAAAATAAAGATGCGCCTTGATTACCGCGCTTTTATATTAAGGAAGGATAAACGCAAATGACTTCTGTCGTTTGCGTTTTTCTTTTTTTGTGTCACAGGATCAATTCTTCATCGGGTGAGACAAGATGACCGAGTTGACCGTAGTGAATGATTCTCCTGTATTCCCCCCAAACTCTTTTACGTCCTGTTTCTGTATTCAACCAGTTTTCACGGTTGATTTCCTCACTCTGATATGTCGCATTGAATGTAAATGGAATATAAATTAAGTCAGGTGGGAAATGCTTCATGAGTGTCCTGATCTGCCTGCCTGCTACATGGCTTTTACAGATGACCAACAATGATTTTATCTCGGAAAAATCAATGATATCCTTTGCAAATAGTACATTTTCAAGGGAATTCGCCGATTGATCTTCATATACGATTTTGTCTTGGGGTATACCGGCTTGCAGGAGGTAAGAAATAATCACAGATGCTTCCGTGATAGAATGAGAGCGCTGCCCTTCCCATTCAGGATGGGCTGTGCCAGTCAAGCTTCTCCCCCCGGTCACGATGATTCTTGGAGCAAGATTCAGTTTGTAGGCCTCGATTGCTTTTTCCCAATGACCTGGATGGGTTCCGCTAAAGATAAAGATAGCATCACACCTTTTTGGCTGAATGCTCTGGAAAAAGGTAAGTTCAGTGACTTGTTTCAATTGTTCTTCATTCAACTGGGGCATTTCAGATTCTTTGGGTATGACTGGTTTCATCTTGATCCTCCTAACATACTGTAATCGCTTGTCATCTCCCAGAACTCTTGGTGTGTGGAGAAAAATAGGGGACCCAGCTCATCTTTTCTGATTTGCGCTCTTTTATGCAGGTTTGTTCGTTTGATTTTTTCCTCTATGGACTTGTACTGTGCCAGATCTTTATATTCCCAGATGGCCATAATGGATGTCTTATCCGAATTCACCCATCGTCCCACCAATTTGGAACCAAATCGAAGCTGGTTTGGCAGTAAATAGTTATGAAAAAACTCGCTGAAACGTTCAAGTTTGTCTGGATCAATTTGATAAGTCCGCATTCTATATACCATAATATTCCTCCTCTTGAATAAAATATTACACGTTTGTTCTTTTTTGTTCAACTATTATTTAAACGTTTTTTCTGTTTTGTTAATGTTTATTCGTTTTTCGTGATGTTATAAAGTTTATTTAATTGGTGTATTGACTATTAGAAAATACTGCCATATAATCTTTTTAACGATTTGGTAAAGTTTTGAATATACTATCTGTAAAGCAATGAAGAGGACATGAATCATTTTTGATTTTTTTTCAGAGAACAGGGTCACTGGCTGAGAGCCCTGAAGAAATGGAAATGGTTTACCACCTCGGAGCAATTATGGGGAATTTACAGTATCCATAATCGGGTCAGACCGTTATCTTTTTTGAGCGAAGCGAAACTGCTTCGGAATTAGGGTGGAACCACGACCGCACACGTCCCTTGTACTGGGATGAGTGCGGTCTTTTGTTTGTGAATGGACCAATTTATTTGGTAGTTGATTCACAACAGCATATATACATTAAGAGTTATGATTAAAAGCAATGAAGAGGACATGGGTCATTTTAGATTTTCTTTCCAGAGAACGGGGTCACCGGCTGAGAGCCCTGAAGAAATAGGAATGATTCACCACCTCAGAGCAATTATGGGGAACCTTCAGTATCCATAATCGGGTCAGACCGTTATCTTTTTTGAGCGAAGCGAGACCGCTTCGGAATTAGGGTGGAACCACGACCGCACACGTCCCTTGCTTGGGGATGAGTGCGGTTTTTTTATTTATTTTTAGGAGGGATGATCATGTCAATTCAAAATGAAGCAGAAAAAAGGAATCATCGGAAGCTTGGTGCGCAGCTTGAATTATTTATGTCAATGGAGGAAGCACCGGGTATGCCGTTTTTCCTGCCTAAGGGAATGGTTGTCAGAAATGAGCTTGAGAGGTTCTGGAAAGAAGAGCATCGAAAAGCAGGATATGAGGAAATAAAGACACCGGTCATGATGAAACAGGAGCTGTGGGAACAGTCAGGACACTGGCAGCATTATCATGAAAATATGTATTTCTCGAAAGTTGATGATCAATCATATGCAATCAAGCCGATGAATTGTCCGGGGGCCGTATTGATTTATAAAAGCAAGAGAAGGAGCTATCGTGAACTGCCGATCCGTTATGGTGAGCTTGGACTGGTCCATCGACACGAACTTTCCGGTTCATTAAGCGGGCTGCTCAGGGTCAGGACTTTCACTCAAGATGATGCACATTTATTCGTGCTGGAGGATCAGGTCCAATCGGAGCTGAATAACGTTCTCGATTTGATTGATGTTTTTTATGCTAAGTTTGGATTTCAATATAAAATTGAACTGTCCACTCGCCCAGAGGAATATATGGGATCGATAGAGATGTGGAATAAAGCCGAAGAAGATTTGGAAAGAGTTCTGCAGAGTAGAAATGCAGATTACCAAATCAATGAAGGGGACGGCTCATTTTACGGACCAAAGATCGACTTTCATCTTGTAGACTCCATCGGACGCAGCTGGCAGTGCGGTACTGTGCAGCTTGATTTCCAGATGCCCGAGAAATTCAATTGTGAATACATTGGTGAAGATAATAAAGTACACAGGCCAATCATGATTCACCGTGCCATTTATGGTTCCATTGAGCGTTTCATGGCCATACTCATTGAACATTATGAAGGGAATTTTCCACTGTGGCTTGCCCCGGTACAAGTAAAGATTCTTCCGATATCGCAGGTACAAATGGAGTACGCTCTCCATGTGAAACAACATTTGTCCCATAAGGGAATCAGAGTGGAAGTAGATGACCGCAGTGAAAAAATCGGTTATAAAATAAGGGAGGCACAGCTGGAAAAAGTACCTTGTGTAATGGTTGTCGGAAATAAAGAAAGCCAGGAAGGGAAGGTTTCCTTGAGAAATCGTGAAGGCAAGTCCGAGGTATTTAGTCTTGAAGCAGTCATTCAATATGTGATGGATGAAATGAAGAAATAGAAAATAAATGGAATATATGTGTATTTTTTCTTGACGGTGACTTATATATTATATAGACTAATTGAAGGGAAATTTGCAATTTTTAAAAAAGGGGGAAGAAGGATGGGATCATTCATCTTAGGCAGATCGAACGGAATACCTTTCTTTCTTTTCCTTTTAAGGACTAAAAGTATTTATTACTTTTGGTCCTTTTTTTGTCCGGTAATGACTGGTGGTGAAAGAAAGCGGTGCCTGTAATTTGTGGTTCACGCGATAATCTGAATGGGGGTATGATGATGGGGAAATTCGAACGGGTATTGGTGAAACTGAGCGGCGGTGCATTGGCTGACGGTGAAGGGAATAATTTCGGAACCGATCAACTTGAGCATATTGCAAATGAAATCCTGTCGATTGTTGATTTGGGTGTGCAGGTATCGATTGTGGTTGGAGGCGGGAACATTTTTCGCGGGAACTTGGCTGACAAATGGGGGATTGAGAGGGTAGAGGCAGATAGTATAGGAACGCTTGGCACGATCATCAACAGTCTAATGCTGAGGGGCGTCCTCAAGAGTAAAACAGATAGGGAAATAAGGGTAATGACCTCCATGCCGGTCTCTGCTGTAGCAGAACCATATATCCGGCTCCGGGCGGTACACCATCTTGATAAGGGATATATTGTCATTTTCGGCGGCGGGAATGGGCAGCCATTCGTCACCACCGACTATCCGAGCGTACAACGTGCAATAGAAACGGACAGCGATGCGATATTTGTCGCAAAGCAAGGTGTGGCTGGAGTGTTTACAAGTGACCCAAAGGTAGATCGGGATGCGAAAATGTATCATAATCTCAACTACAATGACGTGGTAAAAAACAATATCAAAGTAATGGATCAGTCCGCGCTCCTTCTTGCAAGGGATTATAAACTGCCAGTGCATATCTTTAACTTTGAAGAAGTTGGTATGATGAAAAGAATCATTGAAGGGGAAAAGGCTGGAACACTGATCAATCATGAGAAATCCAGGCTGAGCTTGTGAATGTGTTGAAAAAAATGAAACCCCGCCTATAACGGCGGGGCTGCATTAAAATACTTTCCTGTTCTCATTCGGTTCATCAAGTGTCATTTGCTTAAGCTCAAGCTTCATTTTCTCTGTTTCAATCACAAAATTTTCATGTTTTAATTGTTCGAGTTTCAATTGATCTTCAATCATTTTCTGCTTCATTTTTGATTGTTTTTGAATATGGTCTGTAAAAATAGCAATGATAGGAATGGAAAAAATCATGATAACTGCAATGGTCCCAGTCATTTTTTACCTCCTTGTTTCATTGAAAACCCTTTATAGTTCATTCTTGATAGTAAAATTATAACAAAAACAGAAGGGCTCGTATATAGATGCTTAACATAATATGTAAAAGTAGGAAATCACTACTTGATTGCTTTTTCATGATTATATAATGTTGGACTTTGAATGGATGATGTTTATAGGAGGTTGGGGGAGGAGTTCGGCTGAATGTGATCCGAAAATACATGAATTGACTTGAATTCATCAAAAAGAGGATTGCTTCCTTTGCACCGATCCAATTTCACAAAACATTCCCGCCTGCTAATGAATATAATTGATTAATTTTACACTTATACCTGTCCCATCCATGAAAACATGGTATCCTATAAGTATGATTAGATTTAGACTGGAGATTACATATGCGAATGAGATTTACAAAGAAAATACCTAATACGCTGACATTGGGCAACTTATATTGCGGTTTTTTATCGATAGGGTTTGCAGCCAATGGTCAGTTTAAGAATGCAGCTGTATTGATTATCATTGGGATGATGCTTGACAGTATGGATGGCCGGCTTGCGAGGATGCTGGATGCTGACAGTACCTTGGGAAAAGAACTCGACTCGCTTGCTGATATCGTTACATTCGGGGTGGCTCCATCGTTCTTGGTTTACTATACTTCCTTTCATCAATTTGGTTTGCTGGGATTTTTTGTTGCAGGACTGCTGCCATTATTCGGAGCTTACCGACTGGCACGCTTCAATACAAGTCCGCCTAAATCTTCACTTCAGTATTTTATCGGTGTCCCGATAACTGCAGCGGGAGGGATTCTTGCCATTTTGACTTTATTCGGAGATCGTATCCCGAATATCGTAACCTCTGTCATTTTTACCGCGATGTGCTTTTTAATGGTTAGCAGGATCCGTATTCCAAGTTTCAAAGAAATACCGCTTCCAAAATACGGGACAATCGTGACCATATTCATCGGTGCACTGTTGTATGTCATCTATAAAGGAACATATGAACAGTTCCCTTATTTGATTTATATCGCTGCCCCGCTCTACTTCGCTTACGTTGCCTATCGATTTATTAAAAGAGGGAAGCATGAATAAAAAGGCATTGGACTTTCCATAACGGGTTCGGTTTAGGAGTAAAAAAGTTTAAATATCATCCTATTTAACAACACAAAACACAAGTGAATTAAAACCAGAAAAAGCACAGTATTTTACTGTGTTTTTTCTATTGCTAAAAAATATTAACTAACAAATATCCCCTAATTATATGGAATTTTTTCTTACAATAAATAAAGAGATTGTGAAATGATGTTCTTAAACTAACGAAGCAGGATAGTGAAAAAAGCAATAAGAGAAAAATTTATAAAATGATATACTTTTAAACAGGGGGAGATAAAATGATTTTAGAAGATAAAAGGAGACCAGATTTGGTTTTGGAGAAGGTTATAAAGAAGATCAATATTCAGAGTGAGTACAAGACTTTTGTAGAGGAGTATACAGCTAGTTTGCTTTCAGAGTTCAGTGGGAAGATTCACAGTATTTATATGTGTGGCTCAATTCCTAAAGGTACTGCTAAACCATTTAAGTCTGATGCAGATTTTACAATAGTATGCGAAAGACCAGAAGATATAGATTATGATAGAGTATCATGTCTGAAGGACCAGATTTTACAAAAATATCGAATAGTAACTAAGGTTGATACGGTTATTTGTTCACTGGATGATGTAAGAAGCAAGCCCAATGAATGGGGATTTTGGATCAAGATAATCTGTGTTTGTATACATGGTACTGATATTGGTGAAGAAGTACCGCCTATTCTTATTTCACCTGAGTTCATATTAGACTTGAATTCAGACACTCAAGAGGCAGTGGATCGCGTTCGCGGTTTTCTATCTAATGCCAATGATGACACACTGAAATCTAGATATACTAAAGGTTACTCAAAGAAATTAATTCGTGCATTATACTCTTTGGTTTTAGAAGATACAGGGGTTTGGCAAGATGACATTACTAAGATGAAGAGTGCCATATCAGATCATTGCAATATTGATTCAGCTTTAGTTGACTATCTGTATACGTGTTACTTGGATAGTAATGTAGATGTTGAAGAGTTTCTGGGGATTGCAGAAGAAGTATATAGTTATATTGAGAAGTCTTTAACTGCATTGGCTGCTTCCAGAACTTCCTGAACCAATCCACATTTTCAGCGTTATCGTTCTTTGGTTTAATGAATTTTATCCTTATATACCTCCAGTTTGAAAATTAGCATTAGTTTTAGCACTATTTTTAACAATACAACATAAATTTTTGTGGTGCTATTAATTACCTTGCTAAAACCGTTGCTAATTATTGTGCTAATATAAATTAAAGGCTAATTTAACAATAAAAAGAGAGACACCAATTCATATGAGAATTGTGTCTCTAAAATGTGTTCTAATTACTATTTTGTACTCCAAAACCGAACCCGTTGGACTTTCCAATGCCTTTTTTTAATCCACAGATGGTACAAACACTTTTTCCTGCCATTTATGATAGAAGTATATGATAAATGAAAGGCCAAAAATCACGAGAAGATACTGCCACGGTGCGATGTTCTTATAATTTGCAATTCCCAATACGTTTAATAGTGGCAGGGCTGCAAAGCACATAAAGGCATCCATGATGAAATTGATCAGGATATAAAGTGGAAACCGATGAGAGGTGAAACGGAATATCCAGAACGTACCAACTGCAAACACCCCATAAGCAAAGCTGACATCAATCATATATCCCCAAGGAACGATATACTCATGTATCTCCCACCAGTCATAGGTATAAGCGATTTGAAAGATAATCGTCATCAATAAACAGGTGAATATCGTCACCGGCATGAATCTCCTGATTGTATCAGGTTTGGCAAAAAACAAGGTGAACCAGGGTAAAAGAAATCCGATAAATAGAAGGATTCTCATTGTCATATAAAAACTCCCATTACATTTGATACTATTTATTTTTGCGCTTGAATTGCAGAGTATGCATTTAAATTAATATCTTTTTACTTAAAGAAGATGACAAACCGGGAACGACAGTGTTTTCGGTTTTTTTTCGTGCGATCAATTCTTCCAATGACAAGGTTCGTTATCGGCAAGATCCTATTCATGCAAACGGCACCTATATTATCAGGAATGGTTTGGATGGTCCCATGGCTTCTTCAATGGGCATAGTTCTTTTTTATCATTTTATAACTTCACGTAATATGCATATCTTTTTGTAGATATACTTTACAGGTTTCATTCTTATCGATAAGGAGAGATGCTATGTTAAAGAAAGTTTGGATGCTGGCTGCTGCTTTTTTCTTGCTGTTCCCGTCATTGAGTATGGCCGGTGATTTCGGGAAAGACGATCCGTCCGGTGTCCCGGGACAATGGTATGTTGGTACTACCCCTTCGTATGTGGCACCTTCTAAACACCCGGTCTTATTTGTACATGGATTGAATTCGTCTTCGAATACGTGGTGGAATGATAACAATATGTATGATACAGCATATCAAAATGGCTATGAGACATCCTTCATTGATCTCTACCCGACGAAGACGATGTGGGATAATGGAGCTTTATTAGCTGGGAAGATCCGTGATATATACAATTATTTTGGTGAAAAGGTCGTCATTGTAGCTCACAGTAAAGGCGGCATTGACACCCAATCTGCACTGGTCCATTACGGGGCTTACCCTTACGTAGCACGCGTCATAACACTTTCATCGCCTCACAGCGGTTCAGAGCTTGCGGACCTTGCCTATAGCAGCTGGGCCGGCTGGCTTGCTGGGATACTCGGAAGCAAAAGTGACGCTACTTATTCACTGCAGACAGGATATATGAGTTATTTCCGCGAACAAACGGATACGCACAGCAATGTCGGAAAAGTCCCTTTCTATACGTTTGCCGGTACAAAGTGGGGGAGCTTTGGAAGTTCACTTTATTGGGGCGGATTGTATCTGAGCTCATATGGGAGTAATGATGGTGCGGTTACAGTAAACAGTTCACGCCTGCCCTATGCAGCTCATCTCGGCACAAGTTCCTGGAATCATTCTACG
This sequence comes from Rossellomorea sp. NS-SX7, assembly GCF_052828565.1. Lineage (NCBI taxonomy): Bacteria > Bacillati > Bacillota > Bacilli > Caryophanales > Bacillaceae > Rossellomorea > Rossellomorea sp. NS-SX7. The sequence continues at coordinate 1,647,240 of NZ_CM128249.1, forward strand.
ATCAAAGAAGGCTCTTCCACATTTAATCTGTTTAAAAACTACTTAAATGAAAGCACTCCTGCAAGTTCTGGTTTTGGTGCTGGGAGCACTGATTCTCAAACGGAAACAGCTTCGTCATATATTCGCGGGGGAGCGTATAAAGGATACAAACAAGAAACCATTTTTGTTGAGGAAGGAACCGAAGAAGTGACGATTGACTGGATCAGCAGTCTTAAAAACACTTCCCTGACACTGGAAGATCCTGACGGGAAGCATACCAAGATTGTTCATACAACACTAGAAGAAAACGGATTATTCTATGGTGCCTATCATCACAGTCTGGCCATTAAAAGTCCCAAATCAGGCGAATGGAAGATACATGCGAACACACTTGTAGAAGAGGACTACTTGATGAATGTCACCTACGATAGTGAAATGAATGATTCAGTAATTGTACAAATAAATTCAGAGAGTATAGAAGTTAAGGAGAAGAGAAGCGGAGTTAAAATCAAAACGGATAGTACCGTTGACTATTACAAGGATGGGAAACTGAAAAAAGCTAAGATAAAAATCAAAGATTCCACATTCAAACTCCCTGAACTTGGAGAAGGGGTCTACAATGTAACCATAGATATTGAGGGGAAAAAGGGTAAAGAGAACTTTAAGAGGACGATGGTGAAATCCATATACGTGGATTCAGGAGGTAAAATGTATTTTCAATGAGTCTTACTATCACATCATTGAAGCCCGTTTGATTGGGCTTCTTTTTTTATGGAGACGTTCAACCCTTGCACAAAATTGGCCTGTATATTTAGTCCTTGGCACAAGGAATCATTTTTCTTCACTTACTCACATCATCATTAGTAAGTATTCACCATCCGCTCTTCCGGAACTTGGTCCTTTTGTTTCGTTTTTTCGTAAAGAAAAGGGTTTCTTGTCGAACGAATCAAATATGTTTAGAGTACCGAAACATAAAGGAGGAATACATATGAAGAACAAATGGATTAAAGGAACAGTATCAGGGGTTTTGATGGCATCAGGAATCGCGTTGACTGTACCAACCTCGCCAGTTTCAGCAGATGGACCAGAATACAATGGGAATGAAACGATTAAGAATGAACGCTTACACAGTTATGAAGAAATGGTGAAGCTGCTTGAACGCCTTGACGCAAAGTCAGAAGCGCTGTCACTTGAAGTATACGGACAATCCGTGAAAGAACGTGACTTATACCTTGCAAAATTCGGCACAGACGAGAACAATCCGACAATCCTATATTTAACCCAGCAGCATGGGAATGAAGCACTCACGACAGAAGGGGCTCTAAAATTCATTCAACATCTTACTTCTAATTCAAAAGAAGTAAAAGACATGCTGGACAATGTGAACATCTTGGTGGCTCCTCGTTTAAATGTCGATGGGGCAGAGGGTGACGTGAACTTTTCACTAGAGGATTATGCAGCAGGCACGCATACCCGATACAATGCAAATGAAGTGGATTTAAACCGGGACCATGTGGATCGTAAACAGCCGGAAACACAGGCACTCCACAAAAATGTTCTACAGAAATACAATCCTGATTACATGATCGACCTTCATCACCAGGGTGCGGAGACCACACTTGGAGACACAGATGAACTGGTTTCCGGTTCGATTTTATATCCAACGAACGAAGAGGTAGACCCTCAAATCGTTGAAAAGTCCAAGCAGCTTGGAGCAGTATTATATAATACAGTAGAAGATAGAGGATTCGGGACACTCTCAAAATATATCGGTGGAACTGCTCAAACCATTTCGAGAAATGGGCTGGCAGCCGAGTATGGAATTGCTACGCTGCTTTTTGAAATGAGAGGTATGGCGGATCATTACAGGGAGGATTATGTCCTTGGTCAAAAGAGTAACGGATACTTGATCAAGCAAGCGGTCATCGGAATGGAAGCAACGGCGAAAGCCATTGCTGACGGCTCGATTAACGATGCGGATACTTCATTCTGGGATACTCTACCTGAGAGTTCCCATAATCATGGTGAACATGAATAGACGTTATTGAGAAAGTGAAAGTGCGATCCCTTACTATTGGGATCGCACTTTTTTATTGATCGATGAATCTGGCATATTCATTTGCGGCAATGAGTGCGCCCTTACTGTTTAGATGGATTCCGTCAAGAGTATATCTCAATCCCCTTTTGGCTGAGAGTTGATCAATTTTACTGTGATTCTTATAGAATAGGGCGTCTTTCATAATACTGAGTACATTGGTATTGATAAAGTCGCTGCTAGCACCGACAGAAAGGTGTTCCTTGAATGCTTCATACATATTGAGACAGTCAACGTTCTTGTGTTTGCTTGTAATAAACTGAATGAGAAATGATAGTTCCTGTAATTCCTTGTTGGTTTCATTATCGGCTTGTTCCCCGATCAATGCAGGGGTAACGGCGATTACCCGTTTGGAATGAAAGGATAAAAGGGATAAGTGTTTTTCATAGTACTCCCTGAATTCTTCGTGATCGCTGACTGGTGGTTGGGCTTTAACTATTAATAGTTTGGAATAGACATCATTAACACCGATCCATAAAAAAGAGAGGTCATAGCTTGAGGTTAGCGGTTCCTTTGAAAATCGTACATCCAAGCTTTTGATCGTTTCACCTGGTTTACCTTGATTAACAAATTCATGCTGGGGATATCTTTCTTTCAACAGCTTAACAAAGGACACACCAGGTCTGCCTTCCGTCAAACTATCTCCAAACAAACCTATTCTCATAAAAAAGCCCCCTTTCTTGTATTATACAATATTTTCCTTGTTGTCTGATGAAAATCTTGACTCCATTTGGCAAAATGAGTGATGCTGGACTTTAAATAAGTGAAGGACGGTAAATTGAAGGATCTCAATCATATGAGCTAATGGTTAAGAAATCATGGTAAACTATTAATAAATTCAGAATAGGAGGTCGGAACATGTACGAGAATTTTGAAGTGACGATTACACCTCTCAAGAGAAGGAGGCGTGTTCGTGTTTACTTACCAGATACATATCATGAAGATGAGAGAAAACATTATCCCGTCCTCTATATGCATGACGGACAGAACCTTTATAAGGATGAAGATGCAGGGTACGGGATGGCTTGGAGAATCGGGGATTATCTTGATAAAAGTGATTTCGACTTGATTGTAGTGGGGATCGACTGTAATGAAGGATTAAAAAGACTGGATGAGTATGGACCATGGGAAAGCACGGCTATGACTGATGTATTTTCTTCTGACCGCCAGTCAATCGGTGGAGAAGGAAAGGATTATATCGAATATATTGTTCACGAGTTAAAGCCGATGATTGATAAGAAGTACCGGACAATACCAGATGAAACAAGTATGGCGGGGAGTTCGATGGGTGGGCTTATTTCTACGTATGCAGCATGCATGTATCCCGATGTTTTTAAAAGGGTAGCTTCTATCTCATCCGCATATTGGTTCAATCAGAAAGAGATCGAAGACCTGATAAAAGAGAGTGATTTATCAAGTATTGAGCGGTTTTACTTGGATATTGGAACGAAAGAAAATACGGAAAGCATTGATGATCTGACTTACATACATTCAAGCAGGGATATTTATGCTTTGCTTCATGAAAAAGTGCAGGATTGCCGATTTGAGGTTGTGGAAGGTGCTGTCCATAACGAGGTGGCATGGAGAGAACGGGTTCCGATGATAGTTGATTACTTATTAAAAGGATGAAAAAAGCTTGAGGGCAGCCCCAAGCTTTTTTCTATTTCACGATCATGACGGGACATTTTGCCCGTTTAGCTACTTTATGGCTGACGCTTCCCAAAACCATTTCCTGAAAAGTATTGAGGCCGCGGCTTCCGATAACGAGCGCATCATATGTATCCTTGTTTGCAAATTCAACTATTGAAGGACCGGGTTCTCCGTGTAAAATGATCGTTTCGTATTTTACTTCAGCATGTTTCGCTTTTTGTTCAATCAATTGAAGTTTATATTTTCTTTTGTCTGAGGCATCTCTCCCCCAGTGCTTAAGAACATCATCTTTTGATTGCTTGGCATCAATCACATAAACAATATCAATTTCTGCACCCTTTTGTAATGAAGCAAGTGCAATGGCTTTATCAGCGGCCCTGATTGAATGCTCAGAACCGTCGGTGGCAAGCAATATTTTTTTGAACATAGAACCCCCCCCTTGATGAACCGAACTTTCTGAATATATTCTATTTTACACCTTTTTTCACATAAAAAAATGTATCTTTTTTTACATTTTTAAAATATGAAGAAAACGAAAGAAAAACGTAAAAATTACGAGATAATCATTTGTGGTTTCGCTTACATTGGCGGTTCACAAATGGATATATCCATTATATAATGTGCCTTGTGTAAAACGGCCCCGACTTTCATGAGAGTTGAAAGTCAAGACAAAAAAATAAAAGAGGTGCATTATGAATTTATCTTCAAAAATAAAATATGAGTGGTTTGGAAACATCCGCGGGGACATCCTTGCAGGGATGGTCGTTGCCATGGCTTTGATTCCAGAAGCGATTGCATTTTCGATCATAGCCGGCGTGGATCCGATGGTCGGATTGTACGCCTCATTCTGTATTGCAGTTGTCATTGCGTTTGTCGGCGGGCGTCCTGGAATGATTTCAGCTGCGACTGGAGCAACAGCTCTATTAATGACAACTTTAGTGGCTGAGCACGGGTTAAAATATCTGCTTGCCGCCACTATCCTGACAGGTGTGATTCAAATACTCATGGGTGTCCTTAAATTAGGCCGCTTAATGAAATTTGTTCCACGTTCTGTCATGATTGGATTCGTTAACGCGTTGGCAATCTTGATTTTCACAGCACAATTGCCTCATTTTGTCGGAGAAGAATGGATGATGTACGTGATGGTGGCTGCGGCACTGGCCATTATTTACATTCTCCCACGTTTTACGAAAGCAGTTCCTTCCCCGCTGGTTGCAATCATTGCGGTGACGATTTTTTCTGTTATGGCAGGCACGGGAGTAAGGACAGTGGGGGATATGGGTGAATTGACACAAACACTGCCTGTATTCTTGATTCCGGATATTCCATTTACCTTCGAGACGCTTCAAATCATCTTCCCTTATTCATTATCGATTGCAATTGTAGGGTTGGTTGAGTCTTTACTGACTGCTTCCATTGTAGATGATATGACGGACACGACAAGTGATAAGAATAAAGAAGCGAAGGGGCAGGGAATGGCCAACATCGTATCTGGTTTCTTCGGCGGTATGGCAGGATGTGCCATGATCGGACAATCAGTCATCAATGTTAAATCCGGCGGCCGGGGCAGACTATCTGCTTTTGTGGCAGGTACATTCTTGATGATCCTGATTCTCCTGCTGAATGATTTCCTCGTGCAGATTCCGATGGCAGCCCTGGTAGGGGTCATGATCATGGTATCGATTGGAACATTTGATTGGGGATCTGTCATGAATCTTCACAAAACGCCAATCACAGATACCATTGTCATGCTTGCTACTGTCATTACAGTGTTATTCACTCATGATTTATCAAAAGGAGTACTGGTAGGAATCATTCTAAGTGCCATTTTCTTTGCTTCCAAGATTTCAAAAGTGAAGATTACGACAATGGCATCCGAGCAAACCCATAAGAAAGTATACCGGGTGTCAGGACAACTTTTCTTTGCATCCGTTACAGATTTCGTTGAGAGCTTTGATTTCACGGAAGATGTGAAGGAAGTGACGTTGGATCTTACAAATGCACATTTATGGGATGATTCAGCCATAGGGGCGATTGATAAAATCGTGTTGAAATATCACCAGAACGGTGTAAAGGTCAACTTATCAGGCCTTAATGAAGAAAGTAATAAATTGATGGATAAACTGGCCGTTCACAATAAGCCGGGTGGACTTGACAAGGTTGTAAACCATTAATATGTATAAAACCAGCAGAGAAGAATCTCTGCTGGTTTTTTTAATATGATTAATTGATTCCGACTGCATCAAAGGAAAGGTTCACTGCATTCACCTCTGCCGAACCGCTTCCATAGAGGTCCGCTGCCGCCTGTACTGCTGCCGCTCTTGCCTGACTGAAAGTAGAGGAAGAAGTGAGGTATACAGTATTCATGCGATAATAGATGTCACCAAGCTTCTCACGTCCGATGCCCGGTACGGTGACACCGTAGAACGTACCGCCTTCACTTAATAGATAAGCTTGCTTGTTGATGATTCCAGAGTTGATGTGAACGCCGCCGTTATCCTGAGTTCCAGTGTAACGGACGGAGTAATGGTCAGGGTCACCGTATTTGCTCGGGTCGCTCATGGATCTGAGGGCATCCCCGCTTGTACCAGGAGTGTAAATGTCTTCACCGATTTCAAAATCAGGATTTGAACCTTTTTCAAATTCTACAAGTGTTCCAAAGATATCGGAAATCGCTTCGTTCAATGCACCAGATTCGTTCTGATAAACGAGGTCGGAGGTGAAGTTGGTAACGGCATGTGTGAGCTCATGCGCGACAACATCGATTCCGCCTGAAAGCGGTGCGAATGTGGTTCCGTCCCCATCACCATAAACCATCTGTGAACCGTTCCAGAATGCATTGTTATAACCGCTGCTGTAATGGACGGAAGAAACAAGTTCCGCTCCATTGTTGTCATAGGAATTCCGATTATAGTTTTCTTTGTAGAAATCATATGTTTGTCCCGCGAAGTAGTGAGCATCAACCGCTGCTGCATCATAAGAATCGTTGAACACATTATCACTGTCTGCCCACAGCGATCCCGGCAGGAAGAACTGAGGGAAGAAGGTCATGTTATCCATGTCGTATGTATAAACTCCTCCTCCACGGGTATTGTCCTGCAGATAATAAGTGCTTCCTGAAAGTGTAGTATTCAGCTGTTTCGTTCCGCCAAGTACACCTGTGCCTGTACCGACTTGATTCGTCCCGCTGACTTCGTGCATATCATTGTATTTATTGAGGATTTCCCCGGTTTTTGTATCGATGAAATAGTTCCAGTTCCCCGGCTCGGGGTATAGGAAATTCAAGTTGATGAAGTATGCGTATCTGGCAGAATCACCATCTGTATAAATAACAAGCTCTGGATTTGCTTCCTTTTCGAGTTTTGGATCGATTCCTAGATCCTTTTTAGCGATTATTAGTGCTTTATTTGCATTCACCTTTTTACTTGCCTTCAAGCTTTTCTTATCCAGATCGGCAGCCACTGCGCCTGAGAAGGCTTTGATGACCCCATCTTCATTCACAACAGCCGATTGAGTGGAGCCCCAGACCGGCACACCTTTGAACATTTGCTGAAAGCGGACGACGGTGTAGCCGAGCTCATCTTTTTCCACAGATAAAACCTCGAACTGTTCTTTTGCACCTTTATCCGTTAACTTGAATGTATGTTTGTTCTTTTCTAAATAAGAAAGAACGATGGATTCTGCTTTTTCATTGGAAGGGGCGGACAGGACTCCTGAAACAAATTCTGGCGTACCTGCTTTTTCATTCCATTGGACATTTGCTTGAGGCTGTGCAGCAGCACTTCCTGTTGCAAGCATTCCCGTTATCAAACCCACCGACAAACCAACACCTGCTAATTTTCTCTTTTTCACATGATCTCCTCCTGTTTTCTATTTCTAAAAATTCTGTCAATAAAATGTTAACATTCTATCATATCTTTTGGTATTGAGAAAAACAGGGACTATTTTAGTAGAAAAAGTAGAGTGTTTTTATGATGATTCAGGAAAATTTTCATGTGATAGACGGTTAAATGGATGAAGAATTGTTTTTATGTCAAAATTGGATAATTATGTTATTGTGGTAGAAGATCAATAACAATAAAAAGAGGTGTGTGAATTGACGGATGATTTTTATTGTGAAGAAGTCTTGAGTGGAAAGACTACAGTGAAAAAAGTGTATGAAACGGAAAATACACTGGCATATTATCATACGAAGCCTTATTACAAGCTGCATATTGTAGCGATCCCTAAGAAGCACATTCCTTCCTTAACTGAAATAAGGGAAGAAGATCATCATGTATTCGTGGAATTGATGGATACTGTCAGAAAGGTGGCAGATGATGTAGAAAAGGAATATGAGGCATGCAGAGTGATAACGAATCTCGGAAAATACCAGGATTCCAAACATCTTCATTTTCATATTGTTTCTGGAGAAGTCATTAAATAAAAAAAACCTCTGTTCCGGTTAGGAACAGAGGTTTTTTTGGATAGATTAGTATCTTACAGCATCATAAGAGTTGATGCGGCCATGCTCGAAGTAGGAACCAGTGCCGCTAATCGGATCCGCAGTTTGTTCGATCGCCTGGCGGATTTGAACATTGTTACGTCCCTGTGATGCAAGAAGTCCGGCAAGACCAGCCACATGAGGGGAGGCCATTGATGTACCTGACATGTATGCGTACCCGTTATTAGGGACTGTCGCAGCAATGTCTACACCCGGTGCTGTTACATCGACCCATGTTCCGTAATTAGAGAAAGAAGCTTTACGGTCATAACTGTCTACAGCACCAACTGCGATGACATTAGAATAAGAAGCAGGTTCAAATGTAGTGGATACTCCGTCGTTTCCTGCAGCAGCAATAACCACACTGCCTTTGTTCCATGCATAGTTAACTGCATTTTCCAATGTCGTGGTAGAGCAATCACAACCTAAAGAAAGGTTGATGACTTCTGCACCTTGGTCTGCGGCATAACGGATACCATCAGCGATATCTGCTAATGAACCGCTTCCGTTTGCATCCAGCACACGAACGGCAAGGATTTTAGTATTAGGGGCCATGCCTGCGATACCTGTGCTGTTATTCGTTTCAGCTGCAGCTGTACCGGCAACGTGAGTACCATGTCCATTAAGATCCATTGGGTAATAATCATTATCTACGAAGTCATAGCCGCGGATCGTTTTACCGTCCAGGTCAGGGTGGTTATAATCTACGCCTGTATCAAGAACGGCGATTTCCTGTCCGCTGCTGCCGCGGGTATAATCCCATGCGTAATTAGTGTAGGTATTTTGAGGACCGTATTGGTAGCCTTGATAGTACGTATCATTTGGTGTCCATGTTCCGGCGAGCTTGTAATTAGGCTCTGCGTATTCAACATTCGGGTTGTTGTTCAAAGCTTTAACAACTGCTTCAACATTACCAACCTTGAGAACTTTGAAAGGAGATTCAACTGCATCTGTATCCTCGACCTCAGAGACCTTCAGACTTTTAAGCACATTTCCTTTTGCTGAAGTCGAAGCAGAATCCTTAAACTTTACAATCACTTCACCGTTAACATATTCATTTTGTTCAAGGCTTTTATTTACGGATGTATTTTTTGTTGCGGTGTCCAAAGAGGTGGAATCCTTCGCAAAAGCACTCCCGCCAAAGCTTGGGAAGATCGCGAGTGATGCAGCTAATGATAAAGCGGCTATTTTCTTAAACTTCATAAATGTATTCCTCCATTTTCTTTTTTTAGAGTGTTCCGATTTCACAACGACAAATGAATGTGCTTGCCTTACGTTTTCTCCTTTCCATATAAGTTTGGAGATGCTGTTGAAGAAGTGTCCTGGTATGTAGTGCATCTCGCTAAATAGGATTCTAGCAAACTATAAAAAAATACAAAATACCTGCAACGTTAAGCGTTTTGGTTATAAAAGGAAATTTAAATACCAAAAATTAAAAAATTCACTCAATTCATGAAAAGTTTCCTTAAAACGGCAATTATTGCACCGTTTCGTATAGGAAATCAGTCACGCCTTTTCTCAACCTGATCGATTAAATTTTTTTCTATGAAAGAAAGATTCATAAGTTTATATGGAGAATGATGACAATTAAGTGGTAAAATGACAACTATGAAGAGGGGGAGAGGCAATGCGCACAATTGTCATTTCAGGAGGAGGAAATGAACAACAGACAGAGGCGATTGATCGTCATTTTGTTTCCTTACTGAATCCCGCCATTCCTCTTTTATATATCCCGGTGGCAATGGATTCGCCTTCAGTTTCATACGAAGAGTGCTACGAGTGGATATTGGGGGTCTTCAGTCCTCTTGGAGTGGATCATATTGAAATGTGGACAGATTTAGAAAATAAGAGTCTGGCAGATCTTATGGGCTTTTCGGCTGTCTATATTGGCGGAGGGAATACATTTCATCTGTTAAAAACACTGAATGATACACATTTTTCAAGGGTGATAACTGATTATCTGGAGAATGGCGGGACTGTTTATGGAGGAAGTGCCGGGGGAATTGTTTTAGGCAGTCATATCATGACCTGTGCGATCAATGATGCAAATAAGGATCATTTAGAAGATTATGAAGGTCTGGGCTTCATAGGACGCTATGCCGTGCTATGTCACTATGAAAAAGAGCAGCAATCATTCATAACGTCATTTATTCATGCGTTTCAACGTCCTGTCATCGCACTGACAGAGGAGACCGGGTTATGTATACAGGGGTGTGATGTGAAAGTGATTGGAAATAAAAACGCAGTCGTTTTTGACGAAAGGGAAAGTTATGAGGTTGAAAGCGGTGCTTTGATTAAGGGAACGAAAAGACATTGATGAATAAACCTGAAGTTGAATTTGTAGATTATAATCCCCGGTGGCCAGCACAATTTGAAATGGAGCAAAAAAAAATCCTTGAAGCTGCAGGTGAATGGGTCATAGCTGTAGAGCACATTGGCAGTACGTCCGTGACCGGATTAGCTTCCAAGCCAATTATTGATATTCTGGCAGGGGTCCGGCAAATGGAAGATGCAGAAGAATTAATAAAGCCTCTCAAGTTGATTGATTATGAATGTGTTCCCAAACCACAATGGGAAGACAGAAGATTTTTCAGAAAGGGTTTATGGGGCAAAGGATCCCATCATATTCATGTGTGTGTGGCTGGCGGTGATGAATGGAAAGCAAAAATAGGTTTCAGAGACCTTCTCAGAGCATCCAATCATTACAAGGAAGAGTATGCTTCATTAAAAAAGAGGCTCGCACTGCAACATAAACATGATCGGTCACTCTATACAAAAATGAAAGAACCATTTATCCTGAAGGCACTAGAAATAGCAAATAGGCATCAACGTTAAGATAGGTGATAGAAATGAATTTAAAACTACTGGTCATTCCCGCGGTCGGTATTCTGATCATGCTGGGTATGTTTGTGAGAAATGATTCCCGCACATTACATATTGAAGAAAGCGATTTACCTGTCAACAGAACATTGGCAATCGACATTTCCAAACGATACCTTGCCGGCTGGTGGAAACCATCAAAGAAGCTTGATGAAACACCATACGCAGCGAAAGATGTGTATCAAATGAGTGATGAAGTAATCGTTGAGCTTATCGATGAAAGAGATTCTTCATCGTGTGAAGGATATGAAATCATCATTAATAAAAACACCGGAAGCGTTAATAGCAAAGAAGACATCAATTATTGCAGGTAGACGTTTTTCTTATGGAAGGTTGGTTGATGGATACATAATGAATAACATATTATTTTTCTTTAGCTGTCTGTGCGCTTTTTTTGGCGTTGCGGTTTTGTTCCTTACTGGAATTCTTAATGCAGTCATGCCTATGGTGGGCAAGGCAGTGTTCCAGGCAGCTATGTCAGGAAGTTATTCTCCGGATGACTATGTAATGGATGTGACATTCATCAATTCGTCAGCAGTCTTTTTGATTGGAGCAGGCGGATATAGTGCATATTTAATATATAAAAAGGGAATGTTGGAGAAGTAAACAAAGAGTAGAAAAGGGGCAAATGAATTGAATGCCATTCAGGATTTCTGCAAGGAATTATTTTTTGATGTACTTGCAGCAATAAAAGGATTTCTATATGGTGTAATCGTTGTTGGATTGACAATTGGAATGATCGGTGTCATGATTTATCTCTTTTTATATTTGAAAAACGTGATATTGTCATGAGGTCAATATGATTCAGTTTCCAACACAAAGGTCCGCGGCTCACTGTTTTAAAGCACTGAGCCACGGACCATTATGATTTATTTTCGTGAAAGTTCGATAATGAACGAATGAATGGCTGCATCCTTGCATTCAGAGAGGCCGCGTTTGTTCATAGCCGAAATTCGTATTAGTATGGGAAGAATTCAAGAAGACATCCATTATATTATACTAGCAATAATGTATTCTATTAGAAAAAAGACGGAATGAAGATGGGGGAGTTATGATGAATTACATATTGATTGATGTGCCAAGCAGTATAGAAACAGAGAGGCTGCTATTAAGGATGCCGATGCCGGGCGACGGCAACGTAATCAATGAAGCGATAAAAGCGTCACATAGTGATTTGAAGCCATGGCTGGGCTTTGCTCAAACGTTGCCTTCAGTGGAAGAAACCGAATCCAATACACGTGAAGCACATGCGAATTTCATAGCCCGCAAAGCTCTCAGGTATCTCGTATTTTGCAAAGAAACCAACGAATTCATCGGATCAACAGGCTTTCATAATATCGATTGGGATGTACCAAAGTTCGAAATCGGCTATTGGATTGATTCCAGAAAGAGCGGTAAAGGATATATGAGAGAAGCTGTAAACAGACTCACAGAACTTGCACTGACAGATTTAAATGGAAAGAGAGTCGAGATCCGTTGTGAAAGTGAAAATGTAAGAAGCAGAATGATTCCGGAAAAGCTTGGATATGAACTGGAAGGTATTTTGAAGAATGAAGATCTGTCAGTTGATGGGAAACGAGTAACGGATACTTGTATCTATGGAATGGTCAGATAAAATGCAGGGTTGATAGCGATTGCTAGCAATTGGTTAGCTATATGATGTGCAGTGCTATCACAAGGAAATGAATGAACCCGCTGCATCTACTGCAGCGGGTTTAAGGTGTTTGTTACATCATCGATTGTTATGTGCATTATTCCATTCAGATGCAAGCATGCTGTATGTAACAATGTCCTCATAATGATCATATAACCACTGTCCATCACGAGTAACCCCTTCTTTTATAAAGCCCAGGCGTTCTGGGATTGCAATGCTCCTCCCATTCTTGACAGAGCATTGAATTTCCACCCGATTTAGTTTCATTTCAGTAAAGAGGTAGTTTAATAGAGCTGAAATGACCGTAGTTATGATTCCTTTTCCTTGTGCATGCTGAGATAAAAAGTAACCGATACTGGTTGATTTCGTCTTCCAATCGATGTAATGCAGTCCAATCATGCCAACTAATTCACCTTTATAACGTATTCCTGCATCAAATCCATTATTATCAGCATAATTACGGATCCATATTGGGATGATGGGTTCAAAATCTGCGGGAGATTGACGTTTATCCACCCATTGAAGCCACCTCCGCAAGTGCTCCCTATTTGTATCGATTAACTCAAACAACTCCTCTTTATGGTGCTGTTGAAATAATTCTATCGAGATGTCCTTATTGACTGTGAATGAAAACATTGACCTCGCCCCTTTGTGAAATTTAGAAAATTATACCATAATTAAAGGGTAAAAAGTTAACATGTTTTTAGGAGATTACTATTAAAAACGATTCCCTTTCATCCACATTGCAATACCCTGTTCATTACTACGGGGGATCTGCTCCAACTGCTGAATCACCCGCTCTCGTCGGTCTACCGAGTGATTTTGACTTAGTTTCGCTTTTCCTTCTATTTTTGTGATGTTCAGTTTGAAGCCTTGAATCCCTTTATTCAAACCTGACATATACTGAGGATCGACATCTTCCAATTTGTAGGGACTGTCAGGTGCTTCATATTTCATAACCAAATCGTGCAGGGAGTTCTTTACCTCTTCTTCATCGTCCACAAGCTCGATTTCCCCGTATACATGTACAGTCACATAATTCCAGGTGGGGACGGCTTGATTCGTCTCGTACCATGAAGGGGAGATGTAACAATGGGGACCTTGGAAAATGGCGAGAACGGTCTGGCTGCCGATTTCTTTCCACTGAGGATTCGGACGGGCGAAATGTCCGTATAAACAGGTGTTGTCCTTGTTTAAAAGCAGTGGTAAGTGTGTGGCAACAGGCATCCCGTTGTGCTGGGAAATGAGTGTCGCAAAGCCGTGCTCCTTAATGATGTCATGGATGATCGATTCGTCTGTGATTTTAAAATGATGCGGGATGTACATGGTGGTGCTCCTTTCGAGTGATCTATGTCATACACATTCGGCGGGAAAGGGGGGAAACCCTTTTTTATGTTGAAAGAGGGGATCACTTTAATCGTACAAAAAAACCGGCTTCCGCCGGTTTTCTCTCTGCCTATTTTGAAGCATTCATCGCTTCCCATTCTTCTTTACTCGGACCATAGACGCCAGGGACTCTCAAATCAGCCTGTCTCATCAGGACTGTCAATTGTCCGCGGTGATGGGCCTGATGCTGGATGAGGAGGCGGAATACAGCCTGAATCGGCATGTCCATCCCGAATAAATTCACCATTTCGTTCATCTTTTCATCCGAGACCTGCCCCGACACGGCTTCTGTCAGACGCTGACTTACTAGTTTGTACGTCTCGCTGATTTCTGTAGCTGAAGCCGGTGCCTCTTTTCGAAGATCCGGAACCTCGAACGTGATGCCGACTTGAGACGGGAAGTAATAAGCGGCTCCCGTGACGTGCCAGGCGACACTTCCAATGCTGTACAATCCCGGAGCAGCCTCTTGATTTAACGACTCATCCGTCAGAGCGCCCAGCACCTTTTGTGTGACCGCTGCTTCCTGTTTCCATTCCTGTAAGAAATCATTGACTGTTGTGAACATAGTAATCCCTCCCATTATTTGAAAAACGGACTTTCTGCTTCATTGTATCACGGCGGGTTTGCGCGGGGCTTGTTTGAAGGACTGGGTTTGAGAAGATTTTGGTATAGACCCATTAATCACTGGGTCAGTTCGACCATGTGCCGTGCAGTTCGATTATATCGAAAATAGTTTGATAATATGGAAGGGTGTTCGATAATAAAGGTAAGAGACTGAGTCATACATTTACATATTCGTGCAATTTTTTATGTGATTTATAGTGTTTTTATAGCTGAATTCCGGCAAATTTTATTTTTATTGAGAATAACCCTTTACGCCATTCGTTGTACTTTATGAAAAAGCTTTTTCAATAACAAAAGGAGCGGAAAAGATGAAAAGTTCCTCGACAAACTTTATCACCCGGTTAAAGAAGCAGAAAGAAGATGCACTTGAGTTCATCATCGAAGCGTATATGCCGCTTGTGAAGACGATTGCGGCAAAGATCCTTCACAGCATGAAAGAGCCGGATATCGATGAATGCATCAATGATGTGTTTCTGACGGTTTGGCAGAATGCGCACCAGTTTCAAGGTGAACCGCAGGATTTCAAAAAATGGATCGGAATGATTGCGAAGTATAAAGCAATCGATCGCTATCGTCAGGCGAAAAAGCGGATCGAGCGTGAACAGTCGGATGTCATGTTGAGCGAGAAGGAGAGTACCATAAGGACGGAAGAGTCGATCTTGAAGCGGGAAGAGCGAAATGAATTATTGGCTGCGATCAGTCAGTTAAAGGATCACGACCGGGATATTTTTATGATGAAATATTATTTGGAGCTTTCAAATGGGGAAATTGCTGACAGCCTGGGATTGACGAAAGCTGCCATCGATAACCGGCTGTACCGCGGGAAGAAGATCTTGGCCACTAACTTGAAGGTGAAGGAGTTATTAATATGAGCATGAAGGAATGGATGGACCTCGATGTCGATCAGCTCCAGTTGCTGGACGTGACAGATGTGGAGAAAGAACGGGTCAAACAACACGTATTGAAAAAACGCAAAAAAGCACCGGTTTGGCGCAAGGTTGCAGCGGCTGCCGTCATGATTGTCGGGGCGACAACGGCAGCAAGTTTTACTATTCCTTCTGTTGCCTCGCAGATTCCGTTCATGGATGATGTCATCCGATATTTCAACGGCGAGGACAACAAGAACTTTGAAACGTTCTCCACTGATATCGGTCTTGCCGAGACGGACAATGGGGTAACAGTCATGATTGATAATGCGGTATACGACGGAACGAATATTACGGTGTCGTATGCGATTGAAACGGAAAAAGATTTCGGAGAGGCAATGCACATCACAGGGCCGAATTGGTTTGAAGTCGCCGGGTCGAAAGGAAGCAGCGGCACGAACGAAATCACGAAGATCAGTGAAACGCGCTATGTCGGCTTATTCACCTTTACGCCGCACTTTGAAGATGGTGAGTATCCGGAGGTGGACATCAGCTGGACACCTCACGCCTTTTCGAATATCGAAAATGATAAAGAGGTCGAGGGAGACTGGTCGTTCGCTTTTTCACTGGAGCGTGTGGAGGGTGATCAGAAGCTAGTGAATGAAACCGTTCAAGATAAAAATGTGACCTTTACGCTGAAATCGATTGAATTCACGGATGTGTCGACGGTCATTGGCTACGAGCAGGCAGTGAAGGCAGAGTTCCTTGAAAATTGGCCGAGTGTGACGCCGGTATTCCGTGTCACCGATGATCTCGGTCATGTGTACATGGACGGAACGGGCGGCGGAGGTGTATCGAAGGATGAAGGGAAGACGTTTGAAGGGACGACCGCGTTCGGAACGATCCAGGAAGGTGCCAGCCAGCTCATCATTCAGCCGATTGAGATTGCCAGCTTGATGTCTGGAAAGGGGCATGAGGAGATTAAGCTGGATCCGATTGTGATTGAGTTAAAGAATTAAAAGGGATAATGGGAAATGCACCTCAAGACAGTCCGGAAGGGGGGATTCAATGAATAAAAAATGGCTAGCTGTATTATGTTCATTGGTTGTGTTGGCAGCAGGGGCCGCTGCCATGCTAATCAATAAACCGAATGAAGATGATTTTGTTCAATGGTTTTCGGACAACTATGAAGTCGACTGTTTGGATGATCAATGTTACACGCTTCAGGTTGCTTCGACAGACAACGTCTATTGGAATGCTGAGGGATACTATGATTCATCGACTGGCTTCTTGAATATGGGCATGCAGATAAAGCGGCTTTACAGACACAAAGAAGACCCCAATCAGCTTTTTTCAATCGAAGCGGAAGGTTTTTGGGGGAATTTTAAAGAAATCGACTTTCAACCTAATGATGTAGAGGTGTCGAGACGGGAGTGAAATGGGAAGAGGCACCATTATTCTCTTGTCTAAAATTCCCAAGACACTTATAATAAAAGAGAATCTTAAACTTAAAGGAGGGAGTATCATGCATTCATTCACTGTAGTCATCAAAGCTGAGAAGAAATTTCTTATGTTTATGATGTCTATTTTTGGAATTTCAGCCGTCAACGGGACAGGTCTGTCCATTTTTAGCTGAATTCCATAGATGTGAACGATGTATGATTTCCTGAAAATAGTTAAGCCGCAGGGGATGATGCCCTGCGGCTTTTTGTGACTTTTTGTTTAAGAGAGGACGACATTCAATGATGAAGACAAAAAACAATATATATTTGCTCTATTTTTATTTATTCTTTGCACAGTTATTTTTTGACCGGGCCCTGTGGGTCATTTATCTCGGCGATAAGGGCATGACGTTCGGGGAGATCGGGATCTTGGAGGCCTTGCTGCATCTCGCCATCGTGTTATTCGAGGTGCCGACCGGCATGATCGCTGATTTGTACGGGAGGAAGGTCAGCCTCGTAATTGGGAATCTGTTCAGCCTCCTTTATGCGCTGTTGATGCTTGTGAGCGGAACGTTTACCGTGTTTACGCTCGCCTTTCTGTCGATGGGGCTGATGGTCACTTTCCATTCCGGGGCCGAGCAGGCTTTTGCTTATGATACATTGAAAAATGATAAACGCGAGAAAGACTACACGAAGGTCATCGGCAGCATGACGGCGATATCCTTATTATCACTGAGCCTGGCCAAATTCCTCGGAGGCTTCATGGCTGAAGTCAGTTGGGAATGGGTATACGGCTCGACGATCGTCACACACGTGCTTGCCGTCATCCCGCTGTTGTTCATGAAGGAACCGCCACGCGAGAAGACGGAAGACATCGGTGGGCGATGGTATAACAAGTGGGTCCATCAATTCAAACTGGGAGTCAGGGTCTGGAAAAACAACCCCGTCATCCATCGGCCTGTAGTCCTGTTCATACTGGCGAGTGCGGTCATGGTGATCATTGTGTTCTATGGACAGGAATACTTCATTCAACTAGGATACTCGTCAATCGTCGTCGGCGCGGTGTTCACGATCGAGGGTCTCCTTGGTGTTGTGATGGCGAAAATCGCCTACAAGGTGGAGGAACGGTTTAAGTTTTTCAATATCCTTTATTACGGATTGGGACTTTTCCTGTTGTTCTTCATCCTGTTCATCTTTGCCACAGACTGGGCGATCCTGCTGTCATTCCTATTTCTGGCGCAGCTTTTAAGCCTGTTCGAACCGATCTTCAGCTCATTCATTCAGCGGTTCCTGGACAGCAATATCCGGTCTACGTTCCTTTCGCTGATCGGGTTGATGGAGAGCTTTGTGATCATGATCAGCTTTCCGTTGTTTGGGTTGGCGATTGAAAGGAGCGGGTTTACGGATGGATTTGCCGGACTCTTGATCATCTTTATGGTGATGGCAGGAGGGTATTTGGTTGTTGGAAGGATCAGGTTGAAGAATAGAATGTAAGAATGATTTTTAAAATAGCTGCCTTTTACTCCAATGTAATAGGTACATTTAGAAGTACTCAAATTTAATGCTATATTACACACTTTTTAAAAAGACTCGCATTGACGAGTCTTTTTATATGAATAAAGGAATGGTAAAGCACCCGAGGAAGAGAATTAATTTAACTACAATACTTTTTTCCAACTCCTAATTATTGAAGTAATAGCTATAAACACTATCAAGGAGATAATTAGTATAATAATAGACGTAACTATATAACTATCTACCAGATAGTTAAGCCCGACCCATGGTGTCAAGAACAAAGCTGCAAAAGGAATAGCCCATGCAAAAAAAACCGGAGTATCTGTAAAATTAACGTAAGCAGTCAATACAGCTATTCCTAGAGTCAGTATCCAAAAAATTGTATAAAATCTAATGACAGCTTTGTTTTTCGTTTTAGAGACGATTACAAGACACAATATCCAATTAACCAAATATGCAAACGTAACGATTAAGTTCTTGAGAGTTGCTGGACTTCCACTTAAGAACACATAAAAATTTAGATTTATTCCAAAAACCATAATTATGATGGGTAAAACAAAACATAATATCAATTTATAATTCATCTTTTCCCCCTCCATATTTTTCCTCCTTTGCTTGTTTAGTGTAATTTTACACCAAAAGGGAAATATCATCAATTTAATTTTTAACATTCCGACCTTTCTTGTTCCGATATACTGGCCAATGCCAATTCATAAGTTAGTTTCAATGTTATATATTAGAAAAGCGCCCGGTAACTGAACTCTTTATTCTTCATTGGAAGGCAGCATTTTCTCTGTGGTAAATCAGATGTAGAATCCTGCTTCCTCTTCATGCCAATGTGCTAAAATAAGAATATATGCTCGAGTTTGAGGAGAGGGTTATATTGTTGAATACAGAAGAAGATATCATCGCGTTGATCCAACGCGATAACGAGATGATGGAGATCCTGAATGCTGCAAGCGAGTTGGATTTGCCTGACTGGTGGATCTGTGCAGGGTTCGTCCGGTCGAAAATATGGGATGCGCTGCACGGGTTCGAGGAACGGACGAAGACCCCGGATGTCGATGTGATTTATTTTGACGATACAAGTATGGATGAGGCTGTTGAAAAGGAACTGGAGAATGAGTTGAGACGCATGCTTCCAGGCATACCTTGGTCTGTCAAAAACGAAGCAAGGATGCACGTCGTCAATTACATTCCACCCTATACTTCATCAGAGGATGCCATTTCGAAATTCCCTGAAACGGCGACGGCCCTTGGCGTGAAGCTCGACAAGAGAAATCGGTTGGTACTCACCGCTCCCTGCGGAATAGAGGATGTCCTGAATCTCCAGCTGAAACCGACAGCCTATTTCACTGAAACAAAGGAAAGGGCTGCGATTTACGAGGAGAGAGTCAGGAAGAAAAATTGGAAGGGGATCTGGGATAGGATCACGGTCCATCATATCGTCGATCATGAAGGTTAATATAAAAAAGCTCACCGGCCACTCTTGCCGGGAGCTGTCCCCTCAACCATTACTTCAACTTAAGCTCGATTTCATATTCCTTCATTTCCGATTCAAAATCATCCTCCGGCCCCTGATGTCCGCTGAATTCAAGCTTGATCCACTCGATATCTCCAGCATGGCCTCTTTCAAGATACCAAATGATATTGCCTTCCTTGATCACGCCTTTGTCGATCTCACCGCCGATGTTGTCGGACACCCACATATCTGGCATATCGATCTGTTCACCAGTGCTGGTGACTAGCACGGCCTGGTCCGGGTAGAAGGTGAATTTGCCGTCGGTTGTATTTTCCATTCTGAATTTAACGCCGACTGCCGATGCGTTGGCATTCTCATCTTCCATCGTAGGAGCTTTATCCGAGACGACGGCTTTTTGGATCTCCATCTTCAAGCCATTGTAATCATCCGACCACTTAGCGTCATTGTAGTACGTCCATATGTCTTCATCTTTTGCTTCTTCTTCCGGCGGTTTTTCTTCCTTGTCTGCATCACTGCCCGTTTTTGCCTCCGCTTTTTCCGTGTCGTTCTGATCGAGTTCCTCCACTGCCGAGTCGCTGCCGCATGCTGCGAGCATAAGGACCATGACACCTGCAACCAATACATACACTATTTTCTTCATGAAAAAATCCTCCCCTTACATAGTCAGTTGGAAATGAACCATTTCCTTATAATTACAGTTTACTGGGTGACCACGTTGGATTTTTGATAAGGTTGGAGTTCTATTTTTAAAAGTGAAAAAGTTCTCTATGATGCAGTGCCGATCAAGCGGGAAATCGGGGATTATGAACTGGTGGACGTTTCTGAGAAAAGGTCATGCTGACGTGTGGAGGACTTTTTTATGAAACATGGGATTTGCATAATCGGAATGATTATGATTTAATACATTTATATTAAATAAATCGTAATGATTACGATTTGAAAGTTAGGAGGAAATGCAATTGGCAAAAAAATCGAAAGTGGCTAAGGAAAAGAAGCGTCAGGAGACGGTTTTGAAATATGCAGAATTAAGGAGAGAATTGAAGGAGAAAGGGGATTACGATGCGCTCCAGAAGCTCCCACGGGATTCTTCTCCTACACGTTTGAAAAACCGATGTGAGGTGACCGGGCGCCCGCGTGGATATCTCAGGAAGTTCAAGATGTCCCGTATCGCATTCCGTGAACTCGCGCATAAAGGACAGATTCCAGGTGTGAAGAAATCAAGCTGGTAAGATAGAAAGGAGCATGACAGATGAAGAATGGCATTCATCCAGACTACCATGATGTAGTATTTATGGATATGAACAGCGGTTTTACTTTCTTGACGGGTTCTACGATGAGTTCAAATGAAACAATCGAGTGGGAAGACGGCAATGTCTATCCGCTCTTGAAAGTGGAAATCAGTTCCGACACCCATCCGTTCTATACGGGAAGACAGAAATTCTCCGACCGGGGCGGGCGCGCGGAACGCTTCATGAAGAAATACAATATGAAAAAATAACCGGAAGGGGCTGCATACATGTGCAGCCCGTTTCTGGCGTAAGAAAGGTGTTAGGCATGAACGGATATATGATGGAGATACTGGCGAGAGACATCGTAAAGTCACTTTCCCCGCGACAGAGAGACATGTATCAGTATGTAGTGCAGCGAGAAGACGAACTCGCGCGGCAGGCATCAACATCGGATGAATTCATGAGTCTCCTCATTCAGCACGCTCCCCACCGGCAGGCGGCCAATCACTTTCAACTCACGTTCGGAAAGTTCATAGTGGAGATGAGGGAGATTGAAAGAGAGATCGATCGTCAGTTGACCTCTAAACTGGAAAAGGTGAAGTGGGTGGATTGTACAGAAGTGATTGAGAGTGACGGGGCAGATTCGACGAATGTGAAGTATTACTATTTTTCGGTTGGGACGGGATCTGTCAGCCGGTAAGGCAGAGATCAGTCAATGTGAGCGGAGCGGAAGTTGTACGTTATTGGCGTTTTGATAATATAGTTGGATTTTTAATAAAAAGAGTCCTGTTTTTGATAATATATACGGATTTTTGATAATATCATGCCCGTTTTTGATAATAAGTAGGCTTAAAGTCAGGATTGGGGCTGCTGCCTGCCAGTGTTCCGGATCTATTCCCGGGTGATGGAAAATAAATCATTAAAAAATTAATATTAAAAGAGCATTTTTATCAAAAACAGCCATATTCAATGGATAAATAAAGGGGGATACAAACATGCCCGAACTTTGGGAATCAAGCTTTATCGCAAATCAAACGATGTGGGGATTCGAGCCTGCAGACTCTGCCATCCGCACGAAGGACCTTTTCGTTGAAAAGAACGTGAAGGAGATCTTGATCCCGGGGATTGGCTATGGCCGGAATGCAAAGGTGTTCACTGATAACGGGATCGATGTGACAGGGATCGAGATTTCGGGGACGGCGATTGACCTGGCAAGGGAGAGCGGACTTGAGATTCCTATTTTCCATGGTTCCGTATCTGATATGCCGTTTGACGATAAGCGGTATGGCGGGATATTCAGCTATGCGCTCATACACTTATTGAGTGAGCATGAGAGAGGGAAGTTCATCAAGGACTGCTATGAGCAGCTGAAACCTGGCGGATTCATGGTGTTCACCACGATTTCAAAAGATGCCCCGATGTACGGGAAGGGGAAACAGCTTGGGGATAACTATTTCGAAATCATGGAAGGCGTGAGAATGTTCTTTTATGATGACGAATCGATCAAGCAGGAATTCGGGAACTATGGACTGGTGGACGTTTCGGAGATTGTGGAGCCGCATAAGAATGCGGAGGGGAAGCCGCCGTTTCCGTTTCATATGGTGATATGTCAGAAAGAAGGGTAAGGTAATTCGATTGGGGGTGCTTCTCGGTAAACGAACGTGTTAGCGCGTACCGGGGCAGCCTCTTTATATGGAAGAGGCTGGGGCATAGTATTTCACAAAATCAATACGAACCATATTAGTTGAGGAAACCCGAACTCGTTTGCCTGAGTTCGGGTTTTCCTTTGATGAAGACATTTTCTCTTTACTGCAGGATTCCGAATGGAGTGCAGCATCAAGAGGTTCCTCATTGCCCTGGCCCAAGATGGAGAGAGTTTTCATCTTGGGCCAGGGCCGGTGTAAATGTAAGAATGGAAGTAATGAATACTAAGCTGCTGACAATGATAGATGAAATCATCGATTTGTTCTTATCTGGAATGATAAATGTTCCGGAATACGTTAAAAACCCTGTCATCGAGAAGGTAAGAGGTTCCGTTTAGGAGAAAAAATGACAAATAGCAGGCTAATTCGCATATGAATTAGGCCGGCTTTTTTTTGTTGTTGCATTTAATTTTTGATGAATGAGCACTCCAATGGGGTACTAAATGACTTGTTAATTCTAAGCCTGTGCTTGCGGAGAACTTTATTCTTAGAGCACTTTTAGAAAGATTTATGTGATAAAATTGTAAATAATGGATATTCAGTTGACGAGTAGAATGGTTCATTAATAAAAAGGAATGTGTGCAATAAGATTAGTCTAATAAAAAAGTAATGCGAAAAATTGAGATGAAGCACATTAGTATTTTTACAGGACATAAAAATATATGGAGGTATAGAGGTATAGTTATGTGGATCATATTAGGGGTTATTGCTATAGTAGCAACTTTTATAAATATTTATATGTATAAAGCAGGAAAGGATTACAAGCTTGCTATGGCGATGGGATTATCATTTACAGCAATAGCACTTTGTGCAGAATACAGTCTTGTATCGGTGTGGGTAGAAGTGGAAGATTGGGCAGCTTTAATGGATGTAGTACCTGGTATGGAAAGGGTATTATGGTTTTTGACCATTGTTTCTATCTTACTAAATATAGCACCTATACTTTTAGAACGAAAAGGTAAGAAATAATGACTTATTGTCACACCACTGCACTAAGACTTATAACAAAATGAAGTTCTTGATAGATTCCGTCAAGGCAATAGTATGAAAGAGTGCTTAATGAAGGAGTTGGATAAAATGAATGAAAGTAAAGGTACAGAAATAGAACGCTTTTCAAAAGCAGAAAACATTCTGACTCAGATTAATAGTAAGACGAAGCTAGGCGACTTACGAAAAATCGCGAAGGACATTAAAAAAGATCACGAACTAGCTATGGAACTTTGGTCAACCGGAGATTTTCTGCCGCGACTATTGGCAATCTTAATTATGGACAAAAAACTTCTTTCACAAGATGTGCTAAATAAGCTTGATAAGGATATGCAGACTCACACATTTGATGAGCGAAATAACTTAATGGATTGGTTAATGGCTAATCAGCTCACCAAAGACAAGAAGAACATTGCATTGATGGAGTCTTGGGAAAACAGTCCTTCTGCTCTTCAAAGGCGAGCTTTCTGGTATTATCAAGCGCGATTGAGATGGACTGGACAAACACCGCCTGATAACACCGCAGACTTACTATCTTCAATTGAAGCTAATATTACACAGGAAGAACCGGAAGTTCAATGGGCTATGAATTTCACCGCAGGCTGGATAGGCGTTTATGATGAAAAGAATCGTGCACGTTGTATTAAACTTGGTGAGAAAACGGGTCTATATAAAGATGATATGGTATCAAAAGGATGTACTCCCAATTATTTGCCGGAGTTCATTACGATTGAAGTTAACAAACGAATTAATAAGTAGTTACCACTGAAAAATTCATGAAGGTTTGATGTGAAAATAAAGGAGTTCAGAGCCTCAATATGAAAATAGTAATAGGCTTGGACATTCCAGCTGAACAGTACAAATATACTGTTCAGCTGGAAATAAAAAAGGACGATTTCCACATAAATGGTGATCGTCCTTCTTCAACTAATGGGGGCGTTTGCTGAACAAGCAGCCGCCCTGCCTTGGTTTCATCAAAGCGTCTTCAGCTAACGGGCAGTTTAACGTAATAACTCAATAGTTAGTATTGGAAGGAGCATTTACATAGAATGAAAAATTGTCTATCTCTAGCTATGATATGTCTTCTGGGGATATTAACTGGCTGTAATTTATTCAAAAATGAACAATTGCCGATAGAGTTGATTGCATTTAATAGTTTAACGAGGGAAGAGGAAGATAAAATTCCTGTCTCACCTAAGGATTCTGTTGTTGCTAAAGTGACTGTAAGTGAACAACTTGGTAAACAGTTAGGTGATAAATTCACTGGTAAAACAATATATACAGTGACTTTTAACAGTACTGAAGACGCCTCGAACGGTAGACTGGTTGTTTATATTAATAAAGATAAAGAAACCGTTATTGGCAAGGGTTATGAGAAGAAAGAGTAAATAGTTGCTTCTTCAATTAAAGGAGGCTTTAATGGAATAACCCATAATATAGGGGCGCTGCAATTCGTTTGCAGCGCCCCTTTTCTAGCCGAACGCCTTTGATTGTTTCGAACCCGGGGTTCTTTGACATTATTAATAGAGAAGAGGTCCCTCTCTTTACCTCTTATGAGGGACCATTACGTAAAGCAGCTCAGCTGGTGACGGCGATTGGAGAATGGTTGTGTATGATGAGCCTGATCCAACAGGATATTCGAAACCGCCTTGTCTTATCCACATTTTACAAAGTATTCTGTTGATGCTTGGGCTTTTGATTAATATTGGATAGGTGAATGAGTAGGGACGGCTGCATAACGCCGTCCCTTGAATGATTTACCGGCAGTTTTCGTCACCCAATTCTTCCAAGCCTCACTGCAACAGGATCTACATCCTCAAACCCCTCATCCGAGAAAAAGACTGTATCCAATCGTACATTCTGCTTCCTGCAAAAGACGAGACTCCATTCATCATTCCCGACCTCCACACATGAATCATCTTCATGAAGGACATCCAGATTCAGCAGGCGGGCAACAGACTCAGGATGCTCATTGAAGGGTGCATCAATCTTCATTTTATGAATCCTTGTATGCTGTTCTTCACCTACCACATCGCTCCTTCGCTGAAGCTCGATCCGAAACTTCCATGGAGTCGAAATAAAGGTTCTTCGTTCCCCTTCGTTGATGTGCCAGTTCAGTTCGCCGGCCCGAGCAAGAATGCCTTTGTATTCCTCGTCATCCACCAGCACACCGATATGATCGAACATGTCGCGTTTCCCCTGTCCGAATGTCACATTTGTCTGGCCTTTGACCATCTCAATGATCCTGAACGCAATCTCTTTTCCTTTAAAATCATCCCAGTTCAACGGAGGGTTGAAGGATTGCATCTCTCCATTCACCTTGCCGACCCTCAGCACGGTTTCGAAGCCCTGCTGCTGATAGAATTGCTCCATTTCCTTCACTTTGTCTGTCCACCAGTGATAATGAAAAAGTTTCATGGATATTCTCCTTTTACATTTGTATTTTGGACGCCCCATAAAGAATTGCCACTTTATATATAGCATACGGGTGATTGTGTGATTTGTCTTCATAGGAAAGTTTGAACCGTTGTAAGACTTTTGACATAATGAGGAAGGTGTTGGAGCTTTGTGAAGCTTGAAAGGTTTAATGGGAATCAAATAAATAGGAGAGGGGGATTATTTTGTACTTGATGCTATCGATTTTTTTAGCGAGTATACTAGGTTTTATATTATTTATATCGGGACCCTGGGTCGGCGGCATCCTTGCTTTTGGCATCATTGCAGGTTGTTTGTTCAGGGGGCTTTATTTGTTGAATGACATACATAGAAGAGTGGCGAAAGAAATGCCGAAGCCGGATGGACTTCCCCCACAACCGATTTTTTCCCTACAAACTAAAAAAGGATAGAGCGCATCCCCCTATCCCTGACTTTCCTTTTCCTTCTGCTTCAAATAGTTATCGTATACCTCTTTTGCCTTAGGGGAAGTATGGCATGTGGACTGTCCTGTCCAAGGTTTCAATACCAGCTACATGATTGTACACATTAAAATATGGGGATAATTCTATTACATTAGTTTTAGAAAAACTAATAATAACTACTAGTAGGGAGTGATTGCTGTGTCTATTTATGATGATACAAATAAGGAATATAAATACAGAGATGTTCCTCTTTATCCTGCAATTTGCAAAGAGCTTATTCTGGAATTATTTAATAAGAAAGGAGATGTCACGATAAAAGTTATAATAAAAGAGGTTACTAATCTACATATATCAAGAGGTGGGAAAAATGCTCAAGCCAATGATATACGCAGGATGTTTAGCTTAGCCTTAAGAAAATTAAAAAAAGACGGTTGTGCAGAAAACCCAGCAAGAACACATTGGAGAATTTGTGATGATAAGATGAAAGAGTCGTCTATAGATAAAAATAATGAAATTACAGAAGTTGAGCCCCTTGAAGACATTAAAGAAAAATATAATCTTACCTATTATGGTGAAGGGGATAAAGAAGTTTATTTATATTTTCTTCCCAATTATAAGGCTTATGCAGAAAGTAATGGAGAGAAATTTTGGAGATGTAAAATCGGTGAATCAGAGGACTCATTAAGAAGGGTGTTAGATCAGGTTTCGACGGCCTTACCTGAAAATCCTATCATCACAATAATACGGTTTAATAAAAGCAAGTTACTAGAAAATTTAATTCACAAGACTCTCGAAATAAAAGACCGGAAAATTATGGATATAAGAGGAGAGGAATGGTTTTTTACAAATCCAGAAGAATTTTTAAGTATATATTATCAATGCATTGAGAGAAGTTAGGAAGCGCGGAGAGGGATCTCGTGCTTCTATTTATTTTGGAGTTAGCATTAGATTCGTCTCGATTTTTCCCAAACCATATCTGAATAAAATCGAGAGCTGGAAAGCGACGCGGATTGCTGAGTGATAAAAACGAATGCCTCATTTTGGAACCAAATCCCATCTCAACCGTACATAATGTAAAGACTAAAAAGCGGGAGGCATGATTATGAAACAATTATATATAAAGCAAAAGGTATTCAGTCTAAGCGGGAAATTTACAGTCAAGGATCACGAGGAGAAGGATCGATATTATGTAGCGGGAAGCTTCATGAAGGTTCCGAAGACTTTCTCCATTATGGATACAAACAGGGATGAAGTGGCCCTCATTACGAAAAAGGTGCTCAGCTTTTTACCGAAGTTCTTCGTAGAGGTGAATGGCCAGGAAGTATTGACGATCAAGAAGGAGTTCTCCTTTTTAAAATCACGCTATACGATTGATGCGGCAGGAATTGAGGTACGGGGTAATTGGTGGGACATGAACTTTCAGGTATTACAGCATGGCAAGGTTGTAGGGGAAGTGGATAAGAAGTGGTTCAGTTGGGGCGACAGCTACAGGGTGCAAGTGCTGGATGAAGAGATGGAGACCATTGTTATTGCGCTGGTTATTGCGATTGATTGTGTGAAGGCGGATGAGTCGGCGGCTTCGTCAGGAGGGGCGGGGTAAAGTAGAAGTGTGAAAGGGAAGACGGACAGTTTATGAAGTGGGGGACTGATCTGGAGAAAGCGTCGGATTCCCAAATTTGCAAGCGTAAGTGTGCATTAATCAACTATAAAGGGAGAGCGGCAAGAGAGGTCGGGGTTCGTAATTTATAAGCAAGAGAAACCCCTGTCTTTCCGTGGTACCCTTCAAACAAAAGGAGCGGTAGATGTGAAACGACCGGTTATGAAACAAGTGTTACTTTATATAATAGGAATGTTGATCGGGCTTACGATAGGCATTGCATTTTTTATTCCGATTGTAGAGGATACGACCATAGGTCTTGTCATTGGATTTTGTCTGGGTATTATGACAGGATTGTCGCTGCAGCCGATTGCTAATAAGAAGTGGGTTTGAATTTAAGTGAATTCCTTGACAAAAATATCGGAAGATTTGGGGCCATTCCCCCGGCGCGCTAACGTGTTAGTGTGCCAGGGGAATGGCCCTGATTTAAAGAAAAAATCAGAAATATTTTCCGTAATAGATATAGGTAAGACAAGAAACAACGAGAGTATAGATGAGTGATATCCAAAAGGCAGGGGAACGCAAAACTTGATTTTTTGTATTGTTCACAAACGCTCTGTACCCCGGCCCATGACAATAAATAATTCCTGCAGTTATTAATACACCTATTACCATCGTCCATTCCATAAATGGACGACCTGTTTTCAAAAAAGCCCAATAAGGCAATCCCAACAATATGAGCAGAGTGAATATGACTGAACTCAGTCGCAACGAAAGGTTACTTACCATCTGTCCACCTCCTTTTTCCAGAATATTCTAATAGTATAAACGAACCAGTAAATTTATGGAATATATATCTGGGAAATTTGACAAAAAAGAATTTTGTGGCCATTCCTCCAGCAAACTTAAGCGTTAGTGTGCCGGAGGAATGGCCATGTTTTAATTAGTCTTTCAACTCAGCTTGCTGATTTGGACTATTATTTTGATTCAAGATTTTCGATATGTAGATAAACCCATAGATGGTTAACCCCGAGAGAGTCCAATTTAACACCTGCCTCAGGATCAACCCTTTATCAAAGGCTTCAACGCCGTATGTGACAATGAGCCACACTTTGATCGAGGCCAGCAGGATGTCCCTGAAAGCAAATCCAAAAGTGATGAGTTTGAAAAGGTTCAGGATTCTCTTTTGATAAAAGGTGTCTTTCATTGTCATTCGGTCATACCCCTGCATTTCAACAAAGTCCAAAGCAAAGAATAGAGCGATGGGTCTATTGATAAGAATGGTAAGCACGAAAAGTGAACTCATAAAATAAGAATAATAGACCTTGTTCCAAAGTAGATTCAGAGCAGAACCGGATAGGACGTCGATTAAGGTACCGGCAAGTAAGGTACCGATCATGAAGAGGCCTAAGAGATTCACCTTCTTCAACAGAATGAACCGGATCACACTATAGATGATTCCCGGTACCGAGGACAGAAGCATCGCATAGTAATCTCCGATATAATCCCTGCCCAGATTCCATATGACGATGGGGAAAATCAGATAAAAAATAAAGTCGCCGAGGACAATTTTCTTCTGCATGTAGGGTACTCCTTTATTTTTTTATCAAACTGTCAGACTGAATTTATTTTTTTGTGAACCGCACCCCTTTGGAAAAAGGAACGAGTCAACCTTACTATTTCCTCAGGCTGTTCGAGTATCGTCCAATGCCCGCTTTCTTTTATTTCGACAACTTCAACATGTGGAAGCTGTTTCTTGAATTCATCCTTCATATGCTGTGCTGTCAGAATGTCATGTGAGCCTTGGGCGATCATGATGGGAATGCTACTCAGCGTCTTTACATGAGGCAGCAGGCTGTATGAGTCCTCTATATTCTTGGCGATTTTGCTTTGGACCACGTCATTAAATGGTATGTGTTTTTTCTTTATTAAAGTGTGTTGCGTGTACACGTAGTACGGGTCAAGGAGGTTGAGAATCTGTTTGGTGCGATTGATGCCCAGAGTATGGAGTATGCCATTAGTTAGAAACGTTAATTTCTTGAAGGTACCGAGCCTTTTCATTAGTTCAGTCTTGAATGAGGTGTATGCTCCGTTTGTTAGACCGATGGCAGCCGTTAACATCAGCTTGTTTACATGGGATGGGTATGTAACTGCGTAAGATAGTGCCAGTATACTGCCCCAGGATTCACCGAAAAGATGAATCTTCTCTAAACCCAAGGTTTGTCTCAAAGCTTCTAGATTATCTACTTCATCCTGAATGGAATACCCATCTCCTTCAACCATATGGGACATCCCGCATCCAGCCTGGTCATACAAAATTACGGTGTAGTCTTCTGCCAGCCTCTCGGCAAAGGGAAGGAAAAACTCATGACTGCCTCCGGGACCGCCGTGCAGGAACACAATTGGTTCGCCGCTTCCGAAGCGTTTGACATAGATTGATTTACCGTTGAGCGTCAGGTGTTTTTCCATCATATCCATCCTTTACAGAGTGATAATAGTCGATTCATATAAAGCGTTTATTTGTTGTTATGCTTATGCGCCATGATGAAATCTAGCATCCAGAACAGCAAAGGCATGATCATGACATATGGTTTTTTGTCAGGTGGCAATACATAGGCAAGAATCATTCCGATCAGCGCAAATGGAATCACTAGTTTCCAGTATGTAGTTTTCTTCACTATCACAGCCTCCTTAAAGATGTGCAGGCTTCTCACACCGTGATAACCGTTACTTATTCTATGCCCCCCGCGTAATCCTCCTTCACCCAATAGGTCAGCGACCCGTCCTGGTTGATCTTGTATCGCAGATTCGCTTTCTGGAGTCCTTTGATCAAGAGGGGATGGAGCTGACTCAACTTCAGATTGCTTTCCTCTATGTAGGTCGACAGGATTTCAGGATGATAGGTATTCGATTGAGAAGAAGAGGCGAGATAATCGACCGCCGCTTGTTTGATCACATAAAGCTCCATCGTTTTGGTGTGGAGGTCTTTAAAATCGCGTGGGGGCTGCAGTTCCATGAGCTTCAAATAGTTTTGTTTCACCATGATATCCGTTTCATTGATATCCATCTTGAGCGAACTCAAGTCTCCATTAGCCTCATTGATCTTTGTCATCAGCTGCTTGAAGCTTTGGTCACTAGAGCTGAAATATTGTTCACGCTCCTGGAGGTAGCTTCGGATCTTCTGGTCATGGTGGATGGTCAGTTCATTGTAGATCTTCATCGGCAGACCGCTGGCAAATAAGGCGAGCAGGATGAAGCCGATTACTCCCCAGGACCATTTGGGCGGTGTTTTCTTTTGGCGGACGGGACGGTAGATGTCATCGTACCTCGTATCCCGATGCTGATTCAGCTGTTTCATCTGTTTCCTGAAATTTTTTTGTGCTGGTGTTGCCATGATAATTATCCTCGATTCATTCTTTTTCTAGTAAAATACTCCTTTTATGTTACCATAATATTACATAATAAAAATCTTTATTTTGAATTGAGGAATCTATCATGAACCATTTCAATCTCATGCAGTTCTTTGAAGGATACGTAAGAAATTATAGAAGGCTTAATTTGTCTATTAATCATAATCGTTCGATGTTTACAAAAAGGGAAATCGACTATTTTGCCAATTTGGGAGAAATGCTTGGTTTCGAGGTTTTCATTGAGGATAGGAAAATGGATAAGGTTAAGGGGCGGTCCCGTCCAATGGATCTGGCTTGGTGGAAATGGGATAAACGGATCAGTGAAGAAGAGTACGTGTCTTTAGATTTGCACCTGGAGAGGGAGAGTGTATGGGGGAAGGATGTTGAGACGATAGAGAAGTTGTTTTCTGAAACGGAAGAAGGCTTTGTCCCCACTAATGTGATTGGTGTTCAATACATAGAATCAGAGGGTAGAATAGATTTTTTAAACAATCTGGTTTTAGAGAAAAATCGGCAGCAGCAGTCAAGTGCATTAATGGTCTATCGGTATTGGGAAGAAGAAAAAGAAATGGAAAAAGTGAGTGCCTTCTGGTTTAATCCGAGTGGAAAGCAAGAGGAGCGTCATGCGTTTTGTAAGGAAGATGAGTTGGGGTATTGGTTTATGGGTTATGAAGAGGAAGTTAATTTACCGGTGATCCCCAGTCTGCTAAAGTATTAACACTGAGGGGATTAGACCTTGAACTCCGAAAAAGTTCTGATCTATCTTGCAAGAATGGACACAACAGTATTGCTGAATCCTGCATGACTCTATCAAAATGAAATCAATCTTGGCCACGAAAAAAGCTTGGGCAGTTCCAAGCTTCTTGTTATGGCTACATAACAATATTCTACTCTCCAACCATCCCGTCTCCATCATTATCCCGCATATGAGGGTATAACCAGTGATCGCTTGTGATCGGCATGCTGAAGCCAGCTGCTTTTGCTTCTTTAATTGTCACCAGTCCACTACCGTCCGTATCGATGCTTGAGAGATCGCCGTCTGTGTTTGAATTCGTTGAGTTTGTGTCGGAGCTCTTTGAAGCGGAAGGCTTACTTTCTGTCAGGCCGAGTGATTCGTTCACTTTATCAGGGTTCACATTGTCGAATGTATCAACGATTACGTTCCCTCTTAACGTATAGGTATACTTATAACTTGAAGGGATCTGCGTTTCCGTATTTGGATAGGTGATAATGGCTTCAAAGTTAGTGGCTCCACCTGCGTCCCGGATACTTTTTTCCATATACGCTTGATCACCGTGTCGGTTAAGCGTGCTGTCTTGAGGGGTGATATTATAAGCATTCGATACACCGCCGAGAGAGTCGGCGATGATATGACCTTCATCTAATACAGCACTTTCGACGCCGGGAACCTTTGCCTCATCAGAATAGTATCTGCCAGACGATGTTACCGGCTCCGTGCGGTCATCTTGTAATACGATTTCGTCTGCAATGACGCGCACTAGCTGACCGTATTCATTCGTGAATGCCCAATACTCACGGTCCCCAAAGCCAATGTCAACGACGACGCTCGGTTGACGATACCCAGACAAATCACCACCATCGACTTCTAGGAGATCGAATCCTGGAAACTCTTCATCATTTGGTTCGGGTGAGGTTTCCTCTGTGACTGCTTCCTCTCCTTCAGGCTCATCCACAACCTCTGGAGCAGCTACTTCTTTTTCATCTTTACTATCAATAGTCTCCGTGGCTTCTACTTTCGAATCTGCTTCATTATCTGGTGGGGCTGCACATTCTGCGTTGGCACAACCAACGATATACATACTCGTTAATAGCAAGAGAAATCCGTTTATTTTCTTTTTCATTTTAGGACACCCCTATAATATGTTTCTGAATAACCGACATCATTTTACCGCAAATTCTTATTATTCCTTTGAAGTTTCACTAATCTGAATAAAATCACATTTTAAATAATATGCTGTACTAATAAGAAACCCATACCGTGTGATACGGCAAGGATTATTTTTGCAAAAAAAACTGACACCCTTTTTCAGGTGCCGGCAATACAATACATATGCGAATGTCTTCTCATTTATACGTTGGATATAGCTCGTGATCTGGAATCTGGAATTCCCGGATCTCTATATACGAAAATTCGGGCCTGCCCCCCGGTCGTCTAACGTATAAACGTGGAGGGGGTCAAACCCTAAACTTTGCGAAATATGAAGGGGGAAACAACACAGTGTATTAGTAGCATTAAATAAAAAAGCAGTAGCTTATTCCCATCCCTAGCTGCTGCTTGCTTTCTTCGCCAACCTAATTACTTCCTTTACATCAGAACCCCTAAATATAGATGTCCTATTATCATTCTTCGTAATATACACCTCTCCATAGGCGTTCTTGTCATTAAACCCAACAATAATAAAATTGTAAACTTGCTTATCTTTCAATAAAACAAATTCCTGCTTTTTAATCTAAATCACCTCTATCGTTTAAATCAGTCTAGTGAAGTTATTTATGTAGAAGAATCACTGTCTTTATGTCCCCTCACATTCTCCCAAACTTCTTCATTTAAGCGATCCACGCTGATCGCCAGAGCCATTGCAATTTTTGATAGGGTATAGGATTCAGGGATTCGTTTACCACGTTCAATCTTACTTATCGTGGTTCTAGCAAGGTCTGCTTTTTCTTCGAGTTCTGCCTGAGTATAGCCTATTTCGTCTCTTCTTAACCTTAAAAAGATGGCTATGTATTTTCCGTATAATTGCCGTTCTGTCAATGGTTTATCCAATGCTTTGACCCCTTTTACAACCATTATCAAGTTGTGAAAAATGGTGCTAAACGGACATAACGTCAATATATTACAATAAATGGATATTATTTGAGTTTTTTTTACTCCGTCTGCAGCTTTTTGGAAGCTTGGAATATTGAGCATAAAATCTGCACTCCTCTTGCTAAATCCCAAATTTAACTAAATAATAGGAATATACTGTTAGACGAAAGGCTGACTAAAATGATCGTATATGAAGCTACTAAACAAGAGTTCTTGGAAGACGTTTTTCATGATGAATTAGTCAATAATATCTGCAGCAATTACACGTCGAAGATCGGTAAGATCAATGAGCGGGAGGTTCGCTCGTGGGATAATTCGATGCAGTACATGTATCGTGTCCTTAGTGATCAAGAGATTCCTGATGACGCCGGGGTGGCGATTGAGTTTAAGATCCCGCACACGTCGCGTCGGGTAGATTTCCTAATCTCAGGGAAGGATGGCGAGAAGAATTCCATCGTGATTGTGGAACTAAAGCAGTGGGAGTCGGTTGAGGTGATCAGGGGGAAAGAGGCGATTGTAAAAACGGCGATGAATCGGGGGCTGGTGGAGACGACTCATCCGTCCTACCAAGCTTGGTCGTATGCATCTCTCATCAAGGATTACAACGAGAATGCACAGAATGAAGAGATGGAGCTGTATCCTTGTGCATATTTACATAATTACTTAAATCAAGGAAAACACGATCCCCTGACTGACCCGGTCTATGAGTATTATATGGAGCAGGCTCCAGTTTTCGTAAAGGGGCAAGCAAAAAATCTGAGGGACTTCATTAAGCGTTATATTCAGTTCGGGGACAATAAGGAGAATCTTTATAAAATTGAGCATGGTCGCATCAGGCCATCTAAGTCGCTTCAGGATTCATTGAATCAGATGCTGAAGGGTAACGAGGAGTTTGTGATGATTGATGATCAGAAGGTGGTGTATGAAGAAGCCATTCATTTGGCAAAAGAAGCTCTTCGTAAGAATATGAAGCAGGTACTGATCGTGCAGGGTGGTCCGGGTACAGGGAAATCGGTTCTCGCTATCAATCTATTGGTCCACTTAACTAATCTTAGCATGGTTTGTCAGTACGTCACTAAGAACGCGGCACCTCGAAACATCTACTCTACCAAACTGAAAAAAGATTTCAAAAAAGGACATATCGATAACTTGTTTAAGGGTTCCGGTAGCTATATTGATGCTCCTAAAGATGGGTTTGATTGTTTAATCGTTGATGAAGCCCACCGACTGAACCTAAAGTCAGGGATGTTTCAGCATCTCGGTGAAAATCAAACTAAGGAAATTATCGAAGCCTCGAAGTTTTCCATCTTCTTCATTGACGAAAGACAGCGGGTCACGTTAAAGGATCATGGCAGCATGAAAGAAATTGAACGATTTGCGAAAGAAAACAATGCACCGCTTACTATCATGAACCTCGAATCCCAATTCCGCTGCAGTGGCTCTGATGGTTACTTAGCGTGGTTGGACGAAGTCCTACAGATTAGGAAAACGGCAAACGCCAATTACATAGGAGGCCAGTACGATTTCCGAGTGTTTGATGATCCGAATGAACTGAGAAATGAAATCGAGAGAAAAAACACCAACAACAAATCCCGAATTGTTGCAGGATACTGCTGGAACTGGGATAAAGAAGGGAAGAGAAGCACAGCCTATCATGATATTAAACTTGAAGAATTCGGCTTAAGTATGAGTTGGAACTTGGATAACTCAGCGACCTGGGCGATCGATTCCGATTCAATTAAAGAAGCCGGCTGCATCCATACATGCCAAGGTCTTGAGTTTGAATACGTTGGTGTGATCGTCGGGGATGACATGAAATATGAAAATGGCCAGGTCATTACAGATCATACAAAAAGAGCAAAGACAGATTCATCTTTGAAAGGGATTAAGAAAATGCTGAAGGAAGATCCTGAAAGAGCAGAGAAGGTGGCGGATGAGATAATAAGGAATACGTATCGGACGCTTATGACTCGGGGGCAAAAGGGTTGTTATATGTATTGTACGGATCCTGAGCTTGGACATTATTTTAGGGGACGGTTTGAGGAGAGTAGTTGGGATTATGGCGGAAATGAGTTCTTTGTGGCTAGAAGTATGGTAGCTGAGGTTAAAACGGATTATTAATAAGGTTTGATACTATCTAAAATTATAAAGGAGGAATTTTATTGCCTACATATAACAAACTAGTGCGGGATAGAATACCAGAAATCATTAAAGCAACCGGAAAGACGTTTACAACAAGAATTCTTTCAGAAGAGGATTACCTTACGGAATTAAAGAAAAAGAGCTTTGAAGAGTTAGAGGAATACCACAATGCAGTGACAAGGGAAGATGCTATAGAAGAATTAGCTGATCTGATGGAGATTGTTCATGCGCTTGCTAAGTCTCGTGATACGACTCTAGACGAAATAGAAGTCATACGGCGTGAAAAGGCTGAAAAAAGAGGCTCGTTTGATAAAAAGGTTTTTTTGAAGGAAGTAGAGGATTAACTTAAAAAGGATGGGTCCAAATGAGTCATAAGCTAAAGGTAGGAGAGTTAAGAGAGTCATACTTAACGGATGAAGAGATCTGGAGAGGCTTTACAATCGTCCTTTCAAGCAAATCTGTGAAATCCTCTACCTATAAGTACGCCCTAATCAAAGCACTGATAGAAAATTTATACCAAATTAATAAGGACCTCCAAGTAACGTACGATCAGTTGGCATACACATTTACAAAAGTGTATTGGAATTTGATTGTCCATCATAACTTAACGAATCAAAACAGAGGGAAAACAGCAAGAGTGGTAACAATTATCAAGGAAGAACAGAGCAGGAATTCTATCCCTCAAGAAATGATTTTTGATAAGATACCTGAATCTATACAGTTAAAGTTAGTTAGCGAAATAAAAACCACAATGAAAGAAAATGTATTTGGGGCATTATATGGCGACACAAGAGGTGAATTTTATGCCTTCGATCATAAAACTGAACGATTAAAATTCAATCCAGCAGTCCATAGCTTCATGTTGAATTATCAAAGACTTATCACAAATCTTACAAATTATCATATGGCAGCAATGATTGAGCAATTGAATGACATTCCTAGTATAAATTATCTTCTAGGAAAGGTAGAGAGCATTGCCAAGAGATCATCCCTTAGACCATTTGAGAACATACTTTTATCACATTTTACAGCACGTTGTTTTTATTGTAATAAGGCGTTGACTGGACAAAAAAGAGAAACACATGTTGATCACTTTATTCCATGGTCATTTGTACAATCGGATCATATTTGGAATCTTGTTCTGGCTTGTAAAAAGTGTAATAGTTCAAAAAGTGATAAGTTGCCGGAAAGAGGGTTTCTGGAAGAGATAATAGAGCGTAATGAGGAGTTATTGCTTCCTGTTAATAATGAGTTACATAAGCAGATGCACAATTATAACCCAAATAAAATGATTATGCTTTATGATTATTCTGTTAAGAGTGGATTTGATGTAATTTGGACTCCTTAATTTATATTTGGTAAGTGATTTTCAATAAAATAATTTAATATATTGCAGTTATTAGTTATTTGACAATATTGTAGCTACTTAATTTCTTATGTTACTCTAGTCTTATAAAGTCTCCACAAGGAGGAAGATATGAAAAAAAACATACACGTTGTTGGGGCAGTGATATTTAAAGATAGTAAAGTTCTCTGTGCCCAAAGAGGCACCGAAAAGTCTTTACCTCTTCTTTGGGAGTTCCCTGGAGGAAAGATTGAAAAAGGTGAAAAGCCAGAACAGGCTTTAAAACGAGAAATTCAAGAGGAAATGCACTGTACGATTGATATAGGTGAGAAGATTGAGCATACAGTACATGAGTATGACTTTGGTATTGTTCATTTAACTACATACCATTGCAAGCTGATCAAAGGAGAACCAGTCTTAACTGAGCACGAAGCCATTAAGTGGTTATCACCCGATGAGTTACATACTCTTGAATGGGCACCGGCAGATATCCCTGCCATTGAAAAAATCGCAAAAGTTTATGTATAACCGGAAAAGCTATCCATTATTTGGGTAGCTTTTCTTTGTGGATATGGTTTACAGTATTGGAAAATAG
Organism: Rossellomorea sp. NS-SX7; assembly: GCF_052828565.1. NCBI lineage: Bacteria > Bacillati > Bacillota > Bacilli > Caryophanales > Bacillaceae > Rossellomorea > Rossellomorea sp. NS-SX7. The sequence goes on from NZ_CM128249.1 coordinate 1,685,993, forward strand.
GATTACAATTTTACTATAATAACTGGAAATGACTGGCCATATCGAGTGTGAAATACAATGTGGAATGTAACTTTACTACAGATGTTTTATTAATGGTGAAAGCTCATTTCTCCACATAAAAAGTGATTCCTATTTTATAGGGAAATCTGAATTTTAGTTAGTCAGGAGATCAATATGGAATTTGAAAATAAACTAATTACCAATTCAAATAATCGGAACCTTTTAAATGAACTTGTTCAATCAATCAAAGAATGTAAAAGGTTTTATTTTAGTGTAGCATTTATTAATTTTAGCGGGCTACAGCTGCTACTAGAATCGTTAAAAATAGCTGAAGAAAAGGGTACAAAAGGTCAGATTCTTACGTCTACATATTTAAATTTCACTGAACCTAAAGCTATGGAAAAGATTAAACAGTTTGAGAACATTGATCTTAAAGTTTTTGTTACGGATAAAGAGATCGGCTTCCATACAAAAGTCTATGTGTTTGAATATGAAGAAAGTTATAAGGTTATTATTGGATCTTCTAATATTACTCAGAGTGCACTTAAGAGTAATATTGAGTGGAATGTAGAAATCGTTACTAAAGAAGATGGAGCCTTTATGAGAGGTCTTCTAAAAGAATATCAGCAATTATGGAAAAATAGTCAAAATGCAGACGAAGAGTTTATTTATCAGTACGAAGAGTTCCTAAACAAAATTAAACTAAACTCAAAATCTCAACAATTGATATTTGAGAAGGCGGAATATATTGTACCAAACAGAATGCAACGAAGAGCAATGGAAAATCTAGAAAGATTAAGAACCTATGGAGAAAACAAAGCATTAGTTATATCAGCTACCGGTACCGGTAAAACATATATGTCGGCTTTTGATGTAAAGGCATTTCAACCGAAAAAGTTATTGTTTCTTGTACATAGAGAAGAAATATTAAAAAAAGCAAAAGATACTTTTGAAACACTTATTGTGAATAAGGAGATAACCTTTGGTCTTTTTACAGGTAATCATAAACAAACGAGTGCAGATTATTTATTCTCCACAATCCAAACCATGACTAGATGTTATGAGGATTTTAAGCAAGATGAGTTTGATTATATTATTTATGATGAAGCACATCACGCTACAAGCCCCTCTTATCAAAAAGTGATGGATTACTTTACACCTGAGTTCACCCTCGGTATGACAGCCACACCAGAGAGAAGCGATGACGGGAACGTGTTTGACTTATTTAATAACAATGTGGCTTTAGAAGTACGTTTACATGAAGCATTAGATGATGAATTAATCATTCCGTTTCATTATTTTGGCATTACGGACGTTGAAGGTGTAGACCTGAGTGATGTTTCAGTCGATGATATTGCTGAAGTAACTAAAAGACTTAAGGTTAATAAACGGGTTGACTTCATTATCGAGCAGATGAATTTCTACGGCCATGATGGAAATAAGAGAAAATGTCTCGGTTTTTGTGCCAGCATAGAACACGCTGAATACATGGCAAACGAGTTCAATAAAAGAGGATATAAGAGTGTTAGTTTACATGGTGGGGATTCTATTGAAAAGAGAGAAAGTTACGTTAAGCGATTAGAAGACGATGAAGATGATTTAGAATTTATTTTTACTGTAGATATCTTTAATGAAGGGGTAGATATTCCTTCAATAAATTCTGTACTCATGTTGCGGCCAACAAACTCGCCAATAATATTTATTCAACAATTAGGTCGTGGACTTCGTAAACACGCAAATAAATCTTTTTTAACAGTTCTCGATTTTATAGGGAATCACAGTAAAGTATTTTTAATTGCCATTGCTCTAAATGGTAGCCGTTATTATGACAAAGAAAGCTTAAAGCTAGCGATAGCCACAGGGTTTGCCAATATTCCAGGAGCCACTCATATCCAAATGGATGAGATAGCTCAAGAGCGTATATTAGAACAGATTGATAGGGAAAACTTTAATTCCATGAAATATTTAAAGGAAGAGTACTTCGAATTTAAAAAGTTAAATCAAGGTAAGATTCCTTTATACCTTATGGATTATTTGAAGTATGATGGAGCACCAGATCCCACTAAATTCATTGATAAAGAAAAGTCATATCTTCAATTTGTAGCTAAAGTAGAAAAAGACGACAGGATTAAGAAGTTACTTTTGGATGATACGTTTGAAAGAATTCTAAAAGAGCTATCAAGCAAGTTACCTCTTAAGAGAATCTATGAATTTATTATCTTGCGTTACTTAATGAATCATGAAGAAATTACTCTACACAAGGCAAAACATGAAATTTTGAAAATTGTCGAAGGAGTAGAAGAAGATAGCATTTTTCATGCCTTTGAGTATTTAAATCAAGATTACTATGATAGTGTTCAAAAAAGAACTAAGGAAAAGTTAGTGGATCATCGTGACAGTCGATTAGTTAAAACGAACGCATTTAAGACTACTTTAGAAAACAAGGAGTATTATCTTTTCATTGAAGATATTTTGAATTACGGTATTTTCCGCTATGAAAAAGAATACAAAAATAAGAATTATGGTGTTCCACATTTTAAACTTTATGAACAATACCAAATGGTGGACGCAGCACTTCTATCAAATTATCGAAAAGCTCATAGTTCTTTTAGGGGTTCAGGACTACTTGCTAATGGAAATGATTATTTTCTATTTATTGATCTCCATAAAGAGGAAGATATTAAGGAAAGTATAAATTATAAGGATAAGTTTATCGATACACAGTATTTTCAATGGCAAACGCCAAATAGTACTGGTCAATCTTCAGAACGCGGAAAGAACATTATTTTTAATAAACAAAGGAATATAAACCTTCACCTTTTTATTAGAAAGTATAAACAAATTGACGGAAAGATTGAGCCTTATATTTATATTGGAAAAGGTAATTCTGTGGAGTATGAAGGGGAAAAGCCTATAACAGTTAAAATGGAATTGGAGCATGAAATTCCTTCGAATTTGTATACGGAGTTTACAAAGAAAGTATAGTCTTCTCGTTTGAGAAGGCTATTTTTTGAAAAAGCAATTTCGTATTGATTGCATGCTCGTTATCAGAAAAAATAAAAGTGTCTGTGTATGGTTGTTTAGAACAAGGAGAATCTTTCCCTTTTCCTCCCCATAGTATGCTAGTCTAGAATCAGAAAATAACAATTTAGTAGGTGAATACAATGTTGAACCTTACTCACTATCAATCTTTATTTGATGAAAATAATACGGAATTCAGGTGCCGGCGAGTGCTTGATGAAGTAGCTCCTAGCGTAACGGGGATTTTTGAACGATTTATAGATTCAAAGGAGCTTCCTTTGGGTGAAGAGTTATATATTCGTAACTACGATATGACCTTGACGACAACTTATCATGATTCTCGAAATCCTACTTATGCAGAAAAGAAAAAGAACTCTGATATGGGCAGGAAGTACTTTGTTGGTCTATATATGAAATCTTCCGGGAAGGAATATAACCTATTCAACCTGGAATTGAACGGAATCGATCGTTCATTATTAATACATACAGAAGTAAGCTTTATACCTTTTTGGTCCTGGGTCAGGAGTGGTGATATAGGAAGAGTGCTAGCCTCGATTCCCGAAGGTTATTCGATATTTACGGGTTGGAAGGAAAAAACGAAGGTACCAAAAGAGGAGTTTGAAGGGTATGTGAAAAGCTGTATCAAGCCAAGGAAGAGGCCGTGGTTTCAAGTTGGTAAAGGTTTTGCTCTGGATGGTCAGATGCACGAGGAAGAACTGAAAGGGCATTTACAAGAAGTCTGGGGCAAAATGAATGAGTTCAGAAATCACTTGAATAATGAACTAAGCACGGGACGGAGAGCGTTGGAAGCTTTAGAACAATTGTCGGTTATAAGGGATATTGAGGAAACGAAAATACTGGGACGTGAATATAGGGTAGAGATTTCTGCAGCAGAAAAATATAAATCCCAGGGAAAGAGGCAATCTTTTCAAATAAATGACGGGGACCAGATGATTACCAAAGGGCATATTGATTATTTGGACTATCATGATAAGAACTCCCCATTCCAAACGATTGTCGTGCGGGTTGCTGGGGGCAACCAGATTTTCACCAATGTGCGGGAAATTCTCTCTGAGGGTACAAAAGAATGGTGGATCAAGAAGTTATTTGCCACTCAAAGTATGGATAATCAGGAAATCAAGGCGAAAGCCATGCGCTTGCTTCAGGAGCATGGGATCAAAGTGGACGATACCTCCTATTATGTTGGTACATATGATAATGACACCGAAATGTTCAATGAAGGGGCGCATCAGGTGAAGAAGAATTTCATCGATGCAGCTCTGCTATTTGCCCATGCCAGGAAAGCGGTTGAATTGCCTTTTGATCATGATGGAGAGGAACCTGAAATCGAAGATGGGGAAGATTCCGAAGAGATAGACACGCTAGAACCGAACTTCAGATTCGGAGAAATACTTGACATGATAGAGAACAGTCAATTCACTTTTTCCAGGGCGATTGTACGTGATCTGCATCTCAATCTGACCGCACTAGATGACAAGCATTTCGTGGTATTGAGCGGGATTTCGGGGACTGGAAAAACGCAGATATGCCGCCTTTATGCCAATGCTGTATATGGGCTGGATTATGAAAGTGATAATCCGTATTTCAGCATCATACCTGTACGCCCCGATTGGACGGATGCCAGCTCCTTGTTCGGTTACTATAGTTCCTTTGAGAAGCGGTACGTGAAAACTGAATTCCTGAAAGTGATATTGAATGCTTTGAAGGAACGTGAAAAGCCCCATTTCATCTTGCTTGATGAAATGAACCTGGCCCGTGTTGAATATTATCTGAGCGATTACCTAAGTGCTGTGGAATCAAGGAAGGAAATCCCTCTACATCATGATGATCATGTGGAGGATGTCCCCAAAAAACTGACTATCCCGCCCAATGTTTACATTCTGGGGACAATTAATGTGGACGAGACCACCCATTCCATATCGGATAAGGTGTTGGACCGGGCATTTGTGATGACATTGTCGGATGTGGACTTCACGACCTTCTGGAAAAGGATTGACTCGGATATCAAGGGAGTCCTATCAAGGGAATTCGATTTGCTGAAAGAATTGCATGCCACTTTAACTGCTTATGACCTTCATTTTGGTTACCGGACGATGGGGGAGATGCTTCAAAAGCTATATGCAAATCATCAATTGGGAACAGAGCATGCGATGGAAGCAATGGAGTCATTAGACGGTGTGATAGCAGAGAAAGTGCTCACCAAGATACGCGGTGATGAACGAATATCCGATATGTTAGGGGAGCTTAATCGATGGTTGTCCGTTAACTTGGAAGGAAGCGATGTTTCCTTGCATCATGTGAAAAGGATGCAAAAGGAGCTGGAATATTATGGTGCAACTCAGTTCTGGAGATAAACAATTGGAAATCTGGCTGCCTGCTGAGGGTTGGAAGCCATTTTTAGAAGCCTTTTTAACAGAGGCTACGGAGTACAAACTACGGTATGGAGGGGAAGTAATTGATCTAAGAGTACAAGGGATGCCGCTGCCTTTCCATCGAGATGGCGACTTCCTCTACACCACCTTCATTGCCCCTTTTCAAAGCGGCAGTATTAAGGTGTGCTTAAATGGCCAAGAACGTGAAACATTCATCTATCCTGATTCTCGAAAGCTGACGGAACAGCAATTTGATTTGATGATCGAGGAGATTTTAGAGGAAAGTAATACATGTTTTCAACTGAATGGATTGGAGAGGGAAGTAAGTGCTTCAGGGTGGAACCGGGGAGCTTCATGGACACAGTGGATATATATCGAAAGCTCATTCCAGCAGCTACGCAGGATTTTTACCCGTATTGAGAAACAACCATTCAGTAGTCTCATCAAACTTCCCATCAATCAAAAGAGGGAACGGATACAGCGCGTCGAACAGAAGACACTGCACTGGCTTGATAAAAGTGGGTACGGGGAACAGCCCCCCCTCCATGTTGAGACCGCCAAAACGTTTGAGACGGTAGATATATATGAAAATCAGGTTCTGAAAAAGCAGCTGTTTGACTTAAGTACTCTTTTACGGTCCTATATGGAAGTGGAACGGACAGGGGTAGCAATGACTGCCATGAAATATCATTCCATCATCAGGAGATGGTTGAACGCTCCTTTCATCCATGAGGTTTCCATACATCAGGGGCCGTATACAATCACTCAGAAATTCAGGAAACATCCGGTGTACCGACTTTGGTACCAATGGTTCGAACAACTTTACCGGCATAACAGGGAAGGTATCGGATTCGACTATCCGATTGCCCTGAAAGATACGTTCGAATTATATGAGATGTGGTGTTTCATGAAAATCGTAGGGATTTTGAGGGAACTGGACTTGGTTGAGGATATCCGCGACTTATATAGGACCACCGAGAGTGGACTATTTTTGGACTTGTCCCTAAACAAGGAAAGTCGGATTGAACTTCGGGGTGGTATGTCCCTCTATTTTCAGCGTACCTATCAATATAATTCTGGAAAATTCCATACTTTTACCCAAAGGATGATACCGGATATCGTACTGGAGTATGGGGAGGGGATCATCATATTCGATCCTAAATATAGAGTGCCAGGGAATCTGGGGACGGCACTTGGTGAGATGCATAAGTACCGGGATGGAATCTTACATAGGAAGACAGAAGGAAGAGCCGTCCGGGAAGTGTATATTCTGACCCCGACTAATGAAGATTCCGCGGAGTCGATGAGGTACTTTCAAGACTGGTATCATGAACGTTATAAAATGGGGGCTATTCAAATGGTGCCTGGGGGTGAAAATGAACGACTGAAGGATTTAATTTCAAAGGTTATTAGTGAAGTAATTTATTATTAGGCAGGGATTAGACCTTAAAATCACATGAAATACTTTAGTATGTGCTGAGTTCATTTCATTCAAAAATAAGAATTTCAGCTGACAGTTCTGGAAATTCCCATACTTCTTTATTTATAAATAAAAAACAGAGCCGAAGGCATATCATGCCTTCGGCTCTGTTTCTTATCAACTGTTAATTACTCTTTTATTAGACTTGTTTAAGATAATATCCCCAACCCGCTGCATTTGCTCTTGATCAAAGATTTCATCGAATTCTAATCTTCTTTTCCCATATTGTATCTTCAAACCTTTTTCGAGCAATCCGTCTTTAAACCAATTGACGTTGATTACTGTCTGGTATCTGAATTTATCCATAAATGTCAGGTTTTTATTTAAAAACAAAATCCTTTTATTTGTGGGGATTAAATAACCCTTGATTTCTTGTTTCTTCGTTTTATCATATTCACAGTGAATAAAGGTCAGTGCTTTTTCGTTCGGTTCAAATACGTTGGTTAATAGGGATTGGAAGAAAGCTCTGTTTTTCTTAATCTCGTTATATTCATAAGTGGTGTATGAGCTATTACGAGTATCCATAACTTGAGAAATTAGATTTTCTATTTCCCTTTTTTCTTCTGCTTCTTTTTCCCGACGTACTCGTTCACGATCTTGTTGCTGCAGGATGCGGATACGTTGTTGTTCTTCAGCATTTTTCTTTTTTTCTTCTTTTAGTTGGAGATGACGATCCTCATTTTTAGTCCGATAACTAGCAACTTTTTCTTTAATCATGGTCTGATCTTGTTTTTTTGTGAGTGTCTTAACGAAGAAATCTTCGACTTTATAACATAGCTTTTGATAAACGCCCATTTTTTTCACCTCTTAACTTATCATTTTCTTGGCAACGTATAGCCTTCTTCCTAACCAACCTAATGCTGCTAATCCAAATCCACCGGCAGCAGTTGATCTTGCCTTTTGTTGTTGTTCTTCATGTTCTTTATATCCGAGCTCATAATAATGCTTGAATATTTTTTCCCCTTTAACAAATTCATTTGGAATTGATAATTTTTCCCCTTGTTGACCTAAATAAAATCCAGCTTCTTCAATCTTTTCGACTTCTTTGTTTGAATCAAAGCCATTTTTAAACCAAGAGTTGAATTTATCATTCTCGTAACCTGGATCTTTAAATTCAATCAATGAAAAGGCTGCTTCATATCCTTTGTCATAATACTCTTGTTTTAATTCCGCTTGAGCTTTTTTATAACCAGTTTCATAGGCATCGATTAGTGAATCATCCTGCGTCGTAGGAGGGGAATGTTGATCCTTTTTCCCATCATCGTATCCTTTTTTGGTGAACTCTTGCTTCTTTGCTTCTAGACGTTCTTTTAATGCTTTATTAAAACCATCCTCGTAGGCTTTTTTCAATCCTTTATGGGAAGCATATTCTTTAGGCAAAGATAATTTGTCTTGCTTTTGACCAAGGGAGTAACCTGCCTCTGAAGCTTTTTTCTTTTCTTTTTCAATTTTGGTCTTTCCTTCGTTATAACCCTTGTCATAACCTGTGGCATATCCCACATTAAAAGCATCAGATCCTTCTGATGTTGAACTATTAGAAGCAGACTCATTGTAACCGTCTTTTAACCCTTGGGCATACCCATGTTCTTCTCCGTTTGCTTTATCTGCTTCATCCTGTTGTTGTTGAGCTTGTTCAGGACTGTTATTAATCCTTGTTTTATCATAACCGCTTGGAGCTTCGCACGGTATGCCGTCATCAACTACTCCATTTCCCCAGCCATCAAGGTTTTCTGGGTCATATGTAGCTGAATATCCCTTAGAATTCCAGTAATCCACTACTTCATCATAGCTGCCAAAATCAGAACAATCTTTATCGTTTCTGGTCGCTGCCGGCTGGGTAGTTGCAGATGAGCTACCATTGTCGGAAGATGTTCCCCCGCCATTGTGAGAATGATAACCGGTGCATAGTCCTTTTGCCTTTGATTTATCACTACAGTTATGACCACCACTAGAGTCTGTTCTTCCACTGTGTGCGAAGGCAATCGATCCAAAGACTACAGAAAATAATAAAGTAATAGCAAAAACTTTTTTTATCATTTTTTTCCTCCATTGTTTGAAAATTACTCAATTTTCATTATAAAGTTAAATATTGGTGTTTTCTAGATGCTAAATTTATGTTTATGAGGAAGAATGTAAATTTATTTTGAAAAGCCATTTATAAAATTGTCCAATATTGTGGTACAGATATTAAAAGTGTTAAAAGAAATACTTTGTTTATCATTTTCCTTGTAATTACTTATCCAATATTGTGTGGGGACGATTCCAATTTTTTCGAAGAGAGCCGTCCCCAGTTAACGGGGAAGGGTCAAGAACAGTTCTATGTTCTTGACCCTTCTTTCAATAATATTGATAATAACTTAAAGGAATAATAAAAATATTCTTCCTCCTAAATATCAACTGGATACTTCTCACCATTCTTCTCTAACTTCTCCTCAACAATCTACTTAATATCCAACTCAAGATCAGAACAAAGCATCAACGAGTAAATTAGAACATCTGCGATTTCTTCCCGGATGTTCTCTTTATTTTCCTGAAGTGCTTTCTCGTTGCTGATCCATTGGAAATCTTCCTGGAGCTCTGCTGCTTCAATTGAGATGGAGATGGCAAGATCCTTTGGATTGTGATATTGTCTCCAATTTCGTTCATCCCTGAATTTATTTACTGAATTAATCATTCTCTGTATATCACTCATAATCTTTATCTCCTTTGCACTGCAACTCCAGTAACCTATTTCTTAACTTAGGATCTGTGGCATAAATATATAGGCCGCTGATCCCGCGTTTCATCAGAACGTTGATAGAGTTCAAGATGATTTCTTCTTTAATCACCTGGTTTTTTCCGAGGATAGGTCTGTTCTTGAAATGAATGCCCCGGAGTCGTTATACTTTGAAGGGTCAATAACCAGCCGGTCATTTTCTTCATCATAACCAACCGAGGGGCCAAGGACCACTCCAACATAATTCAGGTCAAATCCCTAAACAGTATAAATCGAGCCGACCTCTTTGACGGATTCCGGATATTCTGCCCACGTAATATTATCTTTAGTGCTATTCTAGGGCATGTTGATTCCTTTCCTTCTTTATCTACGATGTAGGTCTTCTTATCTTTTTATGAAGGTAATCAAAGGTTGATACAATGCGAGAAAGACCGACTTTATCATTATTACTCTTAATGGCTTCTTTAAAGGCTGAAGCTTCTTCAAAAATTTTCAACACAAACTTTGAATCAGGTGGTAAAGGAAGTAACTCTTTAGCAACAAAATGATCAATCCATCTCATGGTTTCAGGATTGGCGTTCATCCTCAATTGATAAGTCAATTTTATTGTTTTGGCATTGTATTGATTTCTAATGATATACGATTGGATATTTGTTTAAGGGGACTGATTTTACTTGATTGAGATGTTCACGCTTGAAATCTTTTTTTCCACAATAAGTTCGTGCATTCTCTTAACCTCATTATCTCTTTTTGAAAATATTAACATGCAATGTCTTAGTTTTTCATACATTCATTCTTACAACAGGATGACTACGCTTAATAAATATTCTTTTAAGAATATTCTTGGGTTTTATTGTAAAATATTGTCTGAAAGTGTTTTAATGGTAATAGGAAGAATTTCTTAAGGAAACTATTGATTAGTAGGTATAAGTGCATTGTCCGTTGCCTTATGATACCTAGTATTGGAAATGAAATTCCGGTATAGAATTTTAGCAAAATCCAATTTTAAATATAGTTATTCAGAGTAATACTTTATTTATCCCTTTATATGAAGGGTCACACTATAAGAAACGTGAAAATAAATTATAAAGCTCTATATAAGATCTGAATAAATTGAGGTGAGTATAAGATTGAGAAGGAGAATAATAAAAAAACTTGCATATAGTTTTTCCTTAGAGGAGTGTGAAATTGAGAGCACGGTAAACAACTTCAACTATATACCAACATACAGCACTCGAATTATAAAAAATAGGAAGGTGATAGATAAATCAAAGTTATTAGCGAATGAAAATATAGCATTAGAATATTATAAGGATTTAATTAATTCTTATTCTACATTTTCGTTTCCAAATAGATCTTTTATTATGACGGAATTGATGAACATTATTCCATATTTACATTGTTATAATTCTTATACTATCTATAAATTTGATTTTAAGGAATTCTTTTATAATATTGATTTAAAAAATTGCTTTAAATTTATCAATGAAGATCTATCCTTAAAATCAAGAGAATATAAATTTTTGAAAAATTATTTAAATAATTTAAATGAATGTACACCAGGTATAGGATTGCACAATTCACTTGTTGAAATTGCAGGAACTCGATTTGATTTAAAAGTAATGAATAATTTTAAAGACATGGGGCTGCTTACTTATTGTAGGTATGTTGATGATTGTATATTGATATTAGATGAAAAGCTAGATGAAACCATAATTGTCAAGGAAATTAAAAAGTTAATGAAAGAAGTATTTGGGCAGAAACTCTCAATCAATGAAAGTAAAACTGACTATTACAATTGTGATGATACTAATTATAAGTTTACATATCTAGGGTATGTTTTTGAAAAGGGCCAATCTAAAAAAGTCCCGTATAAATTAGGAATAGCACCAAAAAAACTAAATAAATATGTTACTAAAATAAATGAAATTGTAATCGAGTACAAACATGATCAAGATATTGAAGCTCTGAGTCTTAAGCTAGAACTGATGTTCAAGAGAGTAGTTTTTTATGGAAGCCGAAAATCTAATGAGAGAAAGAAGTGGCAGGTTAGAGGGATTGGTGATAGCTATAAGGAATTAAAAAGGTTTATGAAAGATAATGACAACCTCAAAAATCTAACTAAAGAAACAGCAGACTTATTTGAATGGACCATAAGAGAATGTTTTAGAATAAATGGGATTCATACTCCACCAAAGATACATAATCAATTAAAAAACAAAAAGTTTGCTAGCTGTTTTATTAATAATAGAGCAACATTGTTACATCGAAAGATTGGTTTAAATCATAAACAGTTAAAAGAAGTGGTCGGTATATTAGATAGGAGAAACTTAGACAGGTATGGTTATAAAGAACTTGCAAACATTTTGTTAAATAAGGTTATATAGGAAATGACGAGATAGAATCTCGTCATTTCTTTAAGAACTAGCTAAAGCTAGCTCTTGATATTGTGTAAGTATAATTTATCAATTTTTTTTAGAGGTGTCAATTAATGGAGCAAAGTAATAAATTTAATAGGCAATCATTCGATTTCCTTTTAACTGATCTGTTACCTTATGAAAAAGGCAATCACTATACCCATAGATATTTCTACGAATACTTACAAGGTAATAAAAAGAAATTCAATCATTTAATTAAATTAATATCAAAAGAAAAGGAATTTTTTAATCCTAAATGGCATTCGGCTCCACTTAAATTCAAAATATCCAAAAAAGAGGAGAGCTTTAGAGAAATCTCTTTGATTAACCCTTTTGGTTTAATAGAGGCCTTATCTTTTATAGATATTTTTGAAAATGATATTCTGAACATTATTCATAATAAAAACTCATTCTCCGCTAGAAAACCAAATAGAGTTAACAAACTTACTTATAAAAAGGATAAGAACCAAACTGTTTATTATTCGAATGAAAAATCAAAAGAGCAACTTCTTATTTCATTAGAAGCAAGTGGCACTTTTTTTAAACACAGTCCGTTTAAAAACATTAATCAACTCATAAATCATAGAAGTTTTATATATTTGCGAGATAAATTTGATTTTTTAATGAAGCTGGATATTCAAGATTGTTATCCAAGCATTTATACTCATTCTTACAAATGGTTAGTATCTAATAAGATTTATGATTCCAAAAAACTATCTAATTCAAATTCTATCTACAAAAATATTGATTCCTTTTTACAAAACATTAATGGCTCTAAGACAAATGGTATTCTAGTTGGACCGGAGATATCAAGATTATTAGCTGAATTTCTTTTTATACATCTTGATCAGATATTAATAATGAATTTATCTGAAGAAAAATTATTCATCAATAAAGATTATTATATTTATAGGTTTGTAGATGACTTTTTTATTTTTACTAATTCAGCTGAGGTTGAGGATACAATAAGAAATGAGATCAATAACTTATTAAATAGGTTTCAGCTTAAAATTAATCATTCAAAGTTAACTAAATTTAATAAAGAAAATAATGTGAATGAATGGAAAAATGATATCGGAAAGATGGTCTCTGAGATAGAGGGCATATTTACTAATGAAGTGAACGTATTTATTAGTAAGGCTAATTCACTATTTAGTAGTTTAGAAGATACAGAAATGAATGCGGCATTTAAACAAGTTGCATCAACAATTGGAAACCTTGAAGAAATGACTACAAGTAAGAAAAAATCAAATTATGCTAAAAAGAAGAGGTATATCGACCTTAGAAGAATGTTAATATCTATTGTCAATACTACTAAAGAGGACTCTTTAGTTTGTTCGTACCTTCTGAGTACTATATTAAAAAAGATTGAAGAGCAGAAGGGAAAAAAATTCTATATAAACATGGCGATAAATGAACTAATTTCATTTGTTTTTTATGTATATTCAAGAAAAGTTTCTTATACTTCGACTCAAAAATTAATTAGAATACTTTCGCTTCTTATTGAAAAAGAAACGCCTGGGATTATAGAATTTATTGAAAGAAATATCCAAAGGTTTGAAAAAGATATTTTTTCGCGTTTCACAAGTGATTGGATTGATTTAATTCTTTTCTTTGCAAACTATGATATAGGAATTACAGTTGATCTAATAGAAAAAATAAAACAGCAAATATTAAAGGATGACAATCCCAAAAACCTAGCGACTCTTTGTATTTTTGAAAATAACACCAATTTTTCTGACCGGAGTTTAGTTAGAATAACTAACCAATTAATAAAAAATAAAGTTCAAAAATTAAATTGGAATGACTTTTTTCAGGATGAACTTTGCTGGTGGGTCTATATTTTTCTTAGTTACCCTAAGTTAAATAGAATATTAAGAAAAGAAATCTTAGATAATTTAGGAATTATTAAAGGTACCTTAAGAGATTCACCTAGTGATTTGGCGAAGAACTTAGTTTTGGATTTCTTACTTACTAACACAGACCATTTTATCTTATGGAAATTTACAAATGAGGATTATTATTCAAATTTTTATTATTATACAAAGGACAGAACTGTCTTTAATCCAGATGTTGTCGACCAAGTAAGTATTTCTAGATAAAGCTTTTTACCTGGATTTCGAACTCAATAGAGGTTAGTTGAAGTCGGTTCATAATAATTTGATTAGTAAGATTAACTACCTTAAACAACAAGTTTTTGATGCAGCGTGGGGACGGTTCCTGCTCTGCTTTTTTTATTTAATTAAGCAGGATGAGAACCGTCCCCAGTGAACGATTTAATAGGATGATTCCCGCTGACCCTAGAGAGGATGAACATTTTTCATCCATAATATAACAATTTACAATTTAATTCTTTAATTTCTATTAAATGTCATCGTCACTTTTGGGATATTTAGTAGAGTGGAAGAAGGGTGTAAGCTTAATTTATATTATTATGTAGACAAATACATCAAAGTTGTCTCTTATACCAAACCACAATTGTATTTTTCGCTTTCCCTCTAATTAATACTATGTAACAAAGCCTCTAAAGTGGTAAGCTAGTGTTTCAGTGTCAAGATAATGAACAGGAGGTCAACCCATGAATATAGATAACAACGATATATTGATTCGTTTACGATATGCTTTGGATATAAAAAATACAGAGATGGTGGAGATTTTTAAGCTTGGCGGCATGGATTTCTCTAAAGATGAGGTGATGAAGGTCCTGACCAAATCAGTGGATGAGGATGATCAACAGGAAAATCATATACCATGTGATGATGAAGTGTTCGAGTCTTTCTTAAATGGCTTCATTACATATAAAAGAGGCAAAAAGGAGCCTAAGCCAGGACAACCGGAACGGCCGGCAATAACGTATGAACACGTAAATAATCTTCTCCTCAAGAAAGTTAAAATTGCGCTCTCTTTGACAAGTGAAGATATGATCGACATCCTGGAAGATGCGGGTGTGAAGGTCACCAAAGGCGAAATGAGTGCCATTTTACGGAGAGAAGGCCATAAGAATTATCAAATTTGTGGTGACCGATATGCCAGGAATTTCTTGAAAGGATTAACGATTAGATACAGGGGATAAATCATGAATCATACTTTTTCAGGTGAGACGCTACATTTTGATATTAAGTACAAAAATCGAAAATCCATCGGTATTTATCTTGATGGTTATGGAAATGTCGAGGTGCATGCCCCGAAAGGTACGCCGGACGAGTCTATCATTGAATTATTAGAGGATAAATGGGATGTGATCCTGAGGAATTCGAAAGAAAGGAAGGACCGTCTGAATGGGCCCCAGGAAAAGGTCTATGTTCAGGGTGAGCAGTTTCTGTATTTAGGTAAGGTCTTTCCTATAGAAATCCATCACTATCCATCCAGCCCGCAGGATCATGTCCTGTTTGATGAAACGACAATCCATGTCTATGTCAAAAAGCTGGAGGATGAACGAATCAAACAAGCTTTGAAACGTTTTTATTATCAACAGTGTAAAGCGTTAGTAGAGAAAAGTATTTCTTCACACCAGCATTATTTTAAAACAAAGCCGCATTCCATCCGAATTACAGACAGCACCAAAACATGGGGAACCTGTGACGCCAAAAGGCAGCTGACCTTCAATTGGAAGTTGGCCATGGCTCCCCGAGAAGTGGTCGATTATGTAGTCGTCCATGAAATGTGCCATATGGTGCATCTCAATCATGACCGTTCCTTCTGGAGACTTGTTGGAAAAATCGTGCCGGACTATAAAGAGAAAGAAAACTGGCTGGCAGCATCCAGTTGGAAAATGACGGTGTAGTAGGGTGGGAGAGTAGTGTAATCCGGTTTGACGGAAGCTTAGCTGAGGGAGCGGGTGGGAAAGCCACGGAGACAGGTACCCTGGTTTTTTTCAATTTTGATAAAAGACCGGAGTACCTGTCCCTCTGGTTTTTATATAGAAGCATTTGTAGATAGCGAATTTCGCTTGAAAGCAAGGAAGAAGCTTGAAGCTTTTGCTGAAGGCGGTATGGAAATTTTAATTGAAGAAGTATTCGGCCACCGCTGGGACGGCAACCGTCTCGATCCGACTTATGGAGAATATGAGGTTGATGTTTTGAGTTATTTTTATGGGGAAGCGATTGAAGTTCCTTTTTAAGCTTGTTTGGAAGAGAGTGCTTTTTAGAGCACTCTTTTCTCATATTAATAGATTAGAAACGCTTTAAGATACCAGTTAATATACTAGGGGACGGTGATGCAATAATTACTTTAGCCCCCAATAAAGCTTATCGGGAAATTTAGAGCTTTAGCTGCTTGAGAGATAAATAAGTACCGGATGGAATTCGGCTAAGTGGATGAGATACTTATAAAGGTGGTTATCATGAAGTTTATATAATTGGAGTTATTTAAATGGTATACAGGGATGAAGGAAGGACAAAAGGATTTTTTTCAACAGTTGTTATAGTAGAAATAATAGACAGGACTTATATTTGTTTAACCTATTGGTACCTTAAATACATAAGAAACTAGTTGCATGGGGTCAAGAACTTTAGCAGACATGGAGATGAAATATTGAAGCATAGCCAAACCAAAAAGGAGAAGATTATGATATCACTTCTCCTTTTTATTAATCAAATAATTTCAGATTGGGTGTTAAACCAAAATTTAGTTCGCTTGGTGTCTCTAAGCCAATACGATGTTCAATCATCAATTCAATAAATTGATTTCCATCTATTAGAATAATACCTCTGCCTTCACTTTTGTTTACAGCCTTGTTAGTATAGCTTGAGGTGGTAACAAAATAAGCTCCACTAGTATGTTTCTGGCTCCAAGCACCAATGAAGTCACGGATGTCCTGTTCACCTACAAGGTTGTTTTCAGAATATCTTTTTATTTGAACCGGAATTTCTCCTTGTTTAAGTGGAGTTCTATAAAGTAGTCCATCTATGCCGCCATCACCACTTTTTTTAGTAATTTCTCCATAAGGTGCTTCGTTAGATTCAATTAAAACCTTTATGACTAAGGATTCAAAATTATAAGCATTCATCTTCATCAATAAAGACTTAATGTATCTTCTTAAATTTATTGAATAATCTTTGTAAGCTTTCATTAAAGAATCCAATGTTTCAATGTGCTTATGTGCAAATGGAGCTTCAGGTGTTGTAAGCTCATCTGTATCTTCCGTAAAAGGTTGCCCCTTCCATATATTATAAAAGTTGGTTTGGGGATTAATTACTAACTGCCTACCGTTATCTGTTAATAGCAACAAGCCGTCATTTATCTCTTTTATTAAGTTTAATTGAAAGGCTTTTTCTAAGATTGGGCTGACTTCATAATCTTCAATCTCTTCATCTAAATCAGATTCAATCCTTTTTATTAGCTGCTCTTTAGTGCATGATGTTATATCGACATTTCTTAAGATCGATTTAAAGACATCAACAACAAAATCATTCATTGTTAACTTTTCCTCTTTCCTCAATACTCTGTCTTACCTGATCCATAGTTAATAAACAATAATTCCAGTGTTCATTACTTTTGGCTACTTTATCTACATTTTCATTTCTGGCTTTAGTAACCAAGTAACTAACTAGAGGCTCGATCATTTCTTCAACTTCCTTTTGGTTAGTTGGATCAAAGCCTTCTAACCATTTATAGTAACCGTCATCGTCTTTTGTTACTAACATTCTAAAGGATCCTATTATGGGATGAACTAATCCTGCAGGCACATCATACTTCATTCCGTTTAATGTGTTTTTTTGACCATCTGAATAAGTTGTAATGTTTCGGAAATTTTTATACATGAACTTCTTGTCCGACTTGGAAAAACCTATATTGGCATAGTTACCTGTACTGGTTGAATCTAGGGCCCCTACCCTGTTGTAAATATCTGGAATATTCTTTTCTGAAAAAGTGTATATAGTAAACAATCCAGGTATTATAGCGGCCATTTTTACATATTCAGAATCACGTTCTTCTTCTGCAGCATTTTCCATTTCTAAAATATATGCTTTAATTATTGGGTCAGCCCCTGAAGCCCACTTCATAGGTGGAACGGAGGGTTTACGACTATATTTAGATTTCGTTGAGTATTTAGGAGTTCTTTCTAGATTGAATAAGTCTAATAAACGAATAATATTTTCAACTGGTAACATTTTAGATCCATCTTCCGTTTTTTCAAATTGTTTATACATAATTCTATCTGCAAATGGAAGGTTTGATAGCAGATCTTTTAAGATATCAAACCCTCCTTGCAAATTCACGATTGATCTTGTAAGCACTTGTGCAGAGGTATTCCTTGCCTCTGCCAAACGTGAAACATCAGTGAAATTTACAGTTATTTCAAATCTTACAAATGCATCGAGAAGTTCTTCATTCTTCCTATAGTCCATAACTGTATTTTTGATGATTTTATAGGTATGGCCTCCATCGATGTTACCTTCATGCTCTTTATCCATAGTTACTTCTAGAACTTCAGGATTGAGTTGAGTTTCATCTTCAAAAATCACATTGCTTAACACTACTACTTTATGAGCAACCAAAACTATTCCTCGGTTCAATAGGTAAAATGCCTGGTTATGAGGTCGTCCGTCTTCAACGATATCGGTGTTTTTTAAGCTTTGCGCTATTCTTCTTGATGGTGTCGTTTTGATATTTTGTTCCCGGGGGTTTTTCTTCATAGGGATTGTAACATCATCTCCTAGTCCTAAGTCCATAACATGAATAAATGCTGAATAAATAAGTGTGTGAGGCCAGTTATTTATATCTGGCATATGATTATGGTTGGAAAGGAATTGTCTTAGATCATGGGGATCAAACATGGTGGTGATTTGATCAGTTCTAACTCTTAGAATGAAATTTTCTTCGTCTTCTTCAAAGCGTTTTAATATCGTAGGCATGATTGCTTCACTCCCTATCTGGATTTAGCTTAATCTTTTTATTATACATCTAATTGTAGAATGAGTTTATAAACTAGTGTCTTCTATTCATTATATCTTATCAAAGTATTTAAGCGTATAGAAGTCTACAATGAAAGCAAGCCCCGAAGTTCGGTTCACTTAAAATCGCGCGGAAAATATTCAGGCTTTGTTTTAAAATTTCTTCCCGGTGAACCACGAATAGTAGCTTTACCTTCCCGCTTCATGGGGACGATTCTCTTGCTTCCAAAATACAAGGACCGTCCCCAGTCAACACCACCAGCACATCGCAACACCTCCACTTTTATCATCTCAGGTCTATAAAGGGTATAATAATGGCAACAACATTGCTTGCGGGATGCAAGGCGCGGAGGTGATCCCTTGTCTAAGTCGGTTTGTATTATTGGTGCGGGTGTGGGCGGATTGACGGCGGCTGCCTATTTGGCGAAAGAAGGGTATAAGGTGACGGTCCTTGAAAAAGCCACGACCGTTGGAGGTTCAGCGGGGTGGTATGTTCGGAAGGGACGAAAGTTTCCCACAGGTGCAACGATTGCGTTTGGCTTAGAGGAAAATGGCTTGTTAAGAACCTTATTGAGGGAACTGGATATCGATCTGCCTGCTGAGGAACTGCTTCATCCAATGGATGTCATTTTGCCGGAAGGGAAGGTTTCGATTGTTAAAAGTCCGGCATTGTGGGCACAGGAACTGAAGGAAGCGTTTCAGCCGAGAAACGGGGATGTGGTAAGGTTCTGGGAGGCTCTTCAACGAATAAGTGATGATGTCCTGGCTGTGACAGAAAGCAGGGTTTCGTTGCCCGTCAGAAAACGATATGATTTGGGAAGCTTGCCCCGTCACGCTGTACAGCATCCAAGATCGATGGCCCGCTTGGCACGATATGCTCTGTATACAGTGGAAGATCTCATGAGGAAGTATCATCTTGACTCGTATGAACCACTGCGTCAACTACTGAACGCCCAGCTTCTTGATGCGGTGCAGACGGATGTGAGGGAGGCAGCCTTGCTTCCATCGAGTCTGGCTCTGACGATTTATCGAAGAGGCAGTTTTTTTATCGAAAACGGTATGGGCCAGCTGGGAAAAGCCCTGGCACACCGAATTAAAGATCTCGGCGGCGAGATTGTGAAAGTGTCTCCGGTTGAAAGCCTTGTCTATGAAAAAAGCAGGAAACAATGGAATGTGGCCAGCCGTAAATGTACGGCTTCCTTCGATTTTGTGATCAACAATTCAGGCATCTCCTTTGGGGAGGGAACGAGATACGAAAACGGGAACGAGTTTTCCTGGGGAGCCTTTCGAGTCGATGCCATTTTGTCTGAAGATGGGTTGAGTGAGTCGTTAAAGGAAATGCCATTGCCTTTCGCTTATCAAATCGTTCCGAGTCTGGATTCTCCCTCTCTTAGGGCAAACACCCATGGACCTGTTTATGTCACCTTCAATCATTCTGTTGACTCGAAAGGTGAATTGGTTGAAGGGGAAGTGATGATGACGGTCTCGCTGCATACTGAATTAGAGAACTGGTCGGGATATACAGAGGATGAGTACAAGCGAATCAAGGAGAGGGTGACAGAAGAGATTCTCGCGGAGATCGGGAAGGTCATTCCGGTAAAAGAGAACCTGCTGTTTGCAGAAGCGGGCACTCCCCTAACATATGAGCGCTATATCGGAAAAAGGGCCGTCGGGGGCTTCCCGCTGACCGTTCGAAATGCCATCACCAAGCCGAAAAGTGTCCGGTCTTCACTGCCCAAGCTATACATTGTCGGTGAACAGGTCTTTCCGGGGCCGGGTACGTTATCTTCGGCTCTTAGCGGTTATTATGCGGCGAGGAGTATTATGAAGGATCATAAGTAAGGGTGTCGTATTTCTCTATTATAGAGAAGGACGACACCTTTTTTGTATTAAAATGGAGGAAAGTCAGCAAATCTCCAAATGGGGAGGAGGACCTCATATTGAAAACCCCTGTACAAAGGGGTTTTTAAATGAACGCGGGTCCGGTTTTCTTCTTTGAGAATCGTTTTCAATCCACTTTTCAACTTTTTCAATCCACATTTTAAAAATACGATCCACTTTCCGGATTTACGTGCGAGATTTTCATTTTTCATGCCACTTTGCTCTGTTTTCAAGCAACTTGTCGAATATAATCTTTAGACGGTGGTTTCAACTTTCCGTCAACAAGCCGTGGGGACAGGTACCACGGTTTTTTATTTGAAAAAAGACCGGAGTGCCTGTCACGAAGTTCATATGTTTGATTATTACGAATTTTCTGTCTCCCAAATAGAGAAACATGCTACTATAAAAGATAGAAAGCCAAAAAAGGGGATGGTCTTATGAGGGGTACCGAGCTGTTTATTAATGACCACTTGCTTGATCTTATATTTGAGAGTGCTTATTACGGGATTGTCATTGTGGATCGCGATGGGATGATCCAATACATAAGCAATAACTATTGCGCGTTTCTAGGGGTAGACCGGGATACGGTGATTGGCGAGCATGTTACGGATGTGATTGAAAACACCAGAATGCATCTTATACCGCGGACAGGGCAAAAGGATATGGCAGATGTGCAGCTACTCAGGGGAGAGTTCGTCATTGCCAATCGCATTCCCATCATCGAAAACAATGAAATCCTTGGGGCGATTGGGACCATCCTTTTCAAGGATCTTGATGATTGGAAGCAAATGAACAGTCATATCAAGGATGTCCTTTCAGAGCTTAATTATTATCGTAATGAATGGGAAGCCGAAAATGGCCTTAAGTATTCCCTGCATGATCTAATCGGACATACACCGGAGGTCACCGAGTTAAAAGAACGTGTGAAACGGGTGGCGAGCGGGGATATTTCCGTACTGCTCAGGGGAGAGAGCGGAACCGGAAAGGAGATTCTGGCCCAGAGTATACATAAACTGAGTGAGCGGAGCGAGAAGCCATTCGTCAAAGTCAATTGCGGTTCGATTCCGGAGCATTTACTCGAATCGGAGCTTTTCGGGTATGAGGAAGGAGCCTTTACGGGGGCGAAAAAAGGGGGGAAGATCGGGAAATTTGAGTTCGCGGCCGGCGGGACGATTTTTCTCGATGAGATCGGGGATATGCCGCAGCATATGCAGGTAAAGCTGCTGCGTGTTCTGCAGGAAAAGGAGTTCGAACCGGTGGGGGCACTACAGCCGAAAAAGATTAATATCCGTGTCATTGCAGCAACGAATCGTCCCTTGGAAAAAATGATCGAAGACAAGCTGTTTCGTGAAGATTTATTTTACCGGATTAATGCAGTGCAGCTGTTCATTCCTCCGCTAAGAGCGAGAAGAGAGGATATCCATTTGCTTGTTGAACATTTTCTTAAAAGAGTAACTGCCCGGATTGGAAAGCGTGTCACATCTGTCAGCCCAGAAGCCCTATCCCTCATTGAACAATATGACTGGCCGGGGAATATAAGGGAGCTTGAGAATGTCATCGATGCAGGTGTCCATCTATCAGACGGTGAAGTAATGGGGATTGAGGCGCTGCCGGATTACTTAAGAAACAGCCAAACCACCAAGATGGAAAAGCGAAGCCTGAAGAGCATCATAGAGGAAACAGAAAAGAAAGCAATTGAGAGAGCGTTAAAGCAGTGCGGTTACGACAAAAATAAGGCTGCTGAGTCGCTTGGAATTGGGAATTCCACGATATACGACAAAATTAAGAAATACGCTATTACAGAGAGTGTTGAATAAATCCGGGAGTTCGGAATCTTTTCCGAGCTCCCGGATTTTTCTTCTCTTTATTCACATACAACGTGTTTAAGGATTTATTTGTACTGGATAATAACTAGAAAATTCAGAAAATTAAAAGCGTATTCTAGGTGTTCGGAAAGAACTTCAGTTTTAGATGCTCCCCAATTCCAGGGAAATCAAGTGAATCCTGGAATTTCTTTTTTGGCACGAATCTTGCAATAGGTATTTGTAAAGGGAAAAAGAAAGGAGGAGAGCATGTAAAAGAAGAAAAAAATTTTCACTCAAAATGTATGCGCTTACAAATAAGAGGAGGGAGTCTATTGGATGTCGGTTATTTTACAAGAAGAATGGCGAACGATTTGAACCCAGGGAACCCTTCCAAAATGGCCATTAAAGAAGAGTCGGGAATGTCGTGGACATACAAGGATCTTCATCGGATATCGAATGGTTATGCAAATAAGCTTCGGGAAATGGGTGTGAGGAAAGGGGATCGCGTTGGGATTCTGCTCTATAACTGCCTGGAATATTTCGGTCTTTATTTCGCTGCTGCCAAGATTGGGGCGATTGCTGTCCGGCTTAATTTTCGGCTTTCAAGCAAGGAGTTTGAATATCTGCTGAACGACTCTGATACAAAAATACTTTGTTTTCATTCAGATTTGGCCAGTGAGCTGGAGCCGGTACGGAGCGGAGTCTCTGTGCAGCGGTATATTTGCCTTCAAAACGAAGACGGGCACATTCCAAATTGGGCTGAGAGTTGGCGGGTTTTAGAAAATGGGCCAACAGACGAACTGAAATCTGAAACGATTAAACTGAACGAACCGGTCATGCTGATGTATACGTCGGGAACCACCGGCAGGCCAAAGGGTGCCATCTGGACTCACGAAACGACCTTTTGGTTCTCATCTATGCAGGCATTAAAGTGGAATTTTAACGGAAATGAGGTCGCGATGACGACCGGACCCCTTTACCATGTGGGTGCCATGGAGGATATCGCCCTGCCCATCCTGATGATGGGCGGAACGGTGATCATCACAAAAAGCCAAGGTTTTGAGATTGGCAGAATCTTGGGAGTGATGGAAAAGGAGCGTGTGAGCGATTGTTTTTTATTCCCCTTCATGATTTATGAAATGCTAAATGATCCGGATATTGGCAGGTATCAGTTGAACGACTTGAAGACGATTTACACAGGTGGAGATCCCCTCATGCCCTGGGCGATAGAAAAATTAAAAAATCATTTTCCGCATATAGGGGTCGTTCAGGTTTACGGGCTGACGGAAGGGACACCGATCGCCGCATCCTTGAACCCAGAGGATGTGTTTACAAAAGGCCATACGGTTGGAAAACCTCTGCCTCTGACTGAGATTCAGATCATTGATGAAAATGGGGATGGGCTCCCTGCAGGGGAGGTCGGGGAGATTGCCATCAAGAGTCCTGCTGTTTCAGCCGGCTATTGGAGAAAGCCTGATGCCACACGGGAAACTTTCGTGAACGGTTTTTGCCGGACAGGGGATTTGGGCCGGTTCGATCAGGATGGCTACCTGACAATTGCAGGCAGGAAGAAAGATATGATCCGAAGCGGAGGCGAGAATATATATGCCGCTGAAATCGAGGATGTACTCTACCGGATTGACGGCATAAGGGAAGTCTCGATTATTGGCGTACCAGATCCTCACTATATCGAAGCGGTTTGCGCCATTGTCGTGAAAAAGGAGGGAGCCCATCTTACAGAACACGAAATTATTGATTACTGTAAAAGTCAGCTTGCCAGCTACAAAAAGCCAAGGAAGGTCATATTCGTTAATGAATTGCCGCGCACACCATCCGGGAAGGTGCAAAAGTTCATTTTAAGAAATCAATACAGCCATAGGTAAGGAGGGTACGAATGAAAAAAATCCAAGTTGTTTCATGGTCAAAACAGCAAGGTATCGCCACGGTCACCATTGATAATCCGCCTGTGAATGTGCTGAGCGCCGAGGTAATTGAACAATTGTCAGCTGCCGTTGATGAAATTGGAAGCGATTCCAGTGTGAAGGTCGTCATTCTGACCGGGGCCGGTGAAAAGGCATTTGTAGCTGGAGGAGATATAAAGGGTTTTCCTGACTGGACTGGCAAAGGGGTGGAACTGGCCAAGCGAAAGTCACTTTGGCTGCAGGAACCGCTCAATAAGATTGAACGGCTGCCCCAGCCTACGATCGCGGCGATTAATGGCTTTGCATTAGGCGGCGGCTGCGAACTTGCTATAAGCTGTGATATTCGGATTGCTGAAGAACAGGTCAAGATCGGCCTTCCTGAAATAAAGCTGGGGTTATTCCCGGGGGCGGGAGGGACGCAGAGACTGCCGAGGCTTATAGGGAAAGCAAGGGCGAAGGAAATGATTTTTACCGGAGAGCCATTGACCGCTGAAGAAGCGAAACAAATTGGTCTGGTCAATCACGTTGTTGCAAAAGGCGGGTCATTGAAAAAAGCAGTTGAGCTTGCCGGAAAAATCAGTCGGTATTCTTCTCCATCCTTGTCTTTTGCCAAACTCTCCATTGATAACGGTTTTGAGCAGCATGTGGATGAAGGGCTTGTTACCGAAGCTGAATATTTCGGGCAGGTCTTTCAAACGAAGGACGTAAAGGAGGGGGTAGAGGCTTTCATCCAAAAACGGGAGCCAAATTTTCTTGACAGGTAATTATTTTAAAAGGAGGAATTGACTTGTTTGGATTATCACCGCTATTGACATTCATGTTATTTGTATTTTGGCCAGGTGCCATTGTGGCAGCAGGAATTTGGGGAGCATTGGCTTTTAAAAATAATGAAGAGGAGGATGTTTCATGATATTAGCCATTGGGATTATTTATTTGCTTGTGATATTGGTAATAGGACTGCTTTCCATGAGGCATCAAAAGGATATGGATACATTTTATACGGGAGGGAGGAGGTTCGGGCCCTGGCTTGTGGCTCTCGCCGTTTCTTCCACCACCATGTCGGGGTACGGGTTCATCGGGCTGACGGGACTCGTTTATGAACATGGCTATGCCATATTTATGATCGGGATCTTTGCAACAGCAGGAATATTTGTCAGCTTTCTAGTTTTGGCGAAGCCGATGAGGCGAATCACACAAAAATTCGGTGCATTGACGATTCCAGATCTTCTGGAAGTCCGGTACAACAGTAAGGCCATTCGTGCGATCACCGCCCTAGCGATATTGGGCGGCGCGATCGGTTATCAGATGGCTCAATACAAAGCGCTGGGGAACATGCTGCAAACTGTTCTTGGTGTGGACTATAAGCTCGCGTTGTTTATCGGTGTTGCCATTTTGACCGTTTACGTGGTCGGCGGCGGCATGATCAGCGCTGTCTGGACGGATTTCATTCAGATGATCGTCATGGTGGTAGGTGCTCTGATCGTCTTTATCGGCGGCATGAAAATGGTCGGCGGTATGTCCCAGCTTAACTCGGAACTTGCGGGCATAAACCCTGATATGGTGCAGGCATTCCATACAACAGGCCCAATCGGCATTTTTGCTTTTATCTCTTATTTCTTCATTTATGTAATCGGCCATCAAGGACAGCCGCATGTTGTTTCAAAGTTCTACATGATCAAAAAACTTTCCATGCTGAAATGGGCGTGCATCATTGCTGCTGGTACATATGGACTCACTGCCCTCTTATGGTTTGTCGGCCTGTACACAAAAGTAATGGTCAATCGCGGGGAAATGGCGGCTCCTGCCTCTCCGGATATGGTGGCACCTATGTTTATCGAAACCTTCTTCCCGCCGGTGATTGCCGGATTAATCTTCGCCGCTGTCATGGCCGCCATCATGTCAACAAGCGAGGCGTTCCTGTTAGTTGCAAGCTCCTCCATCGTCAGGGATATCTATCAACAGATTATCAAAAAAGGAGAAAAGCTTCCGGAAAAGAAAGAATTGTCCCTGTCGAGATGGTTTACATTGGCCATCATCGTTTTGACATTCCTGCTTTCGCTGAATCCGCCGGACCTCGTCGGTTGGCTCGGCAACGCTTCATGGGGCATTTTTGCAGCTTCATTGGTACCGGTATTAAGTATCGGAATCCTTTGGAAGCGAGCCACTAGAGTAGCAGCCATCTGGTCATCGGCCCTTGGATTTGTCTTCAGTATCGGGCTTTATATTTTAAAAGTGAAGGGCGTCTATGTTCCAGCCCTTGACACGGGTGCCATTGCGATGATGATCTCAACCGCGTCCCTGGTCGGAATCTCCCTTATTACCAAACAAGAAGCAAGTCCTATATTCGAAAAAACCTCAAAAGAAAAATCAGCTGGGGAAGACCCGGCCGCAGCGAACTTTTCTTAATTGTTGGTGACAGGTGCTTTTCGCTTTGGAGCGTGAGAAGTGCCTGTCACTTTTTTGTTGGTTTTGAGCCTTGGGAACAGGTACCGTGGTTTTTGTCAATTTTGAAAAAGAGACCGGAGTACCTGGTCCTTTGATGTTCTTCGGCATGCCTCCAAATTTCAATTACCTATAAAAACAAGATAAGCATGGTCGAAGAAGGATATTAGATGTATGTGTAGAATGAAGAATATAGGTATATTAGAGTGGTTCGTGGATTTATGGTGTTTTTTGTTTTTATAAGAAGATTGAAAGATGAGGGGGGACAGGATATGTTTGGGGAAACGTTGCCTGCATGGTTTTGGGCTATTTATTACCTCTTTTTCTTAACAGTATTAGGGGCTTCGATATTTAGCGTTGTAAAAAAGAAGCATAAGGGTATGTCCTGGTTGGCCATTCTATTCACTATTACCATCCCGATGGTCGGCTTTATGAATAGCATTGGCAGGGCACATGAAATGAATGAGTTTGAACATTTGATCAGTCAGCTGCAGGAGGGGGCTGTATGGTCTTACTTTACCGTACTGGGGGATCTATTCCTTGTAACTTGGCTTGGGTTTCTTCTGTTTAATAGGAAGAATAAGAGACAGGTAATATAAATTGAAACGTAACTAGTGGCATCGTTTTAATTGTATGAAGAAGTCCCTAAATGATTAGGGGATTTTTATTTTGGACATAGCAGTTACGACCATATACACATCAAAAAAAGCGAGCTCTATGCTTGCTTTTTAGATGTTTCCTATTCTCTTTTAGAACGATTCCGTCCTGCTGCCTATCCACGATCTTACCCAAACATCCCTTTAATCGATTTAATGACCTTCAGTGCTTCTTTATTCTTTTTATCTATTTTGGTTTCGCCTTTAAGATGCGTGACTTTTTTGGGGGTTGGTTTCTTATTTGGATTCTTGTCCATGTTTTTTCCCTCCTGTCAGGGTTCCATTACTATCCATCTTATTCAGGAGGGGGAAGAAGTATACAACTAAATAATAAAGCAGGATGCATGATTGCTTCCTGCGAATGGTGTTACTTCTATTGGTTGTTGATGAATTGCAGCACCTTTTTATTCAACTGCTGGACATTTCGCGACATTTTACTCGTTGATTTGTCAGAGAGATGGGTCACTCTGGAAGCAGTGGCTGTCACTTTAACCCGCCGGCCGTTTACCGTGATCACTTTGCCTTTTCTTGATTCTTTTTCTTTAGATTGCCCGATCATGTAAAACCCTCCCTTAATGAAGTGGTCTTTCTATCATTATACCACGATTCATTTTAAAGAGAATAGAAGAGATAGATTAAATTGGTGATGTGGATCGCATCTACCTCTAACACATCACCAATTTCCTTTTTCAAGACGATAATGAACTGGTCTGTATTCATAAATACCGGTACAAGCATGCTTTCGTCATCAACAAGGGACACGACAGCTGATTGTGTCAGGCTTTCTACATCCTCTTCCTCACTGTTTAAATCAAAATTGTTTATGGTCTTGATTTGTTCCAATGTCATCCTTATTCCTTCTGTTAAGCGATAGGCTTCGACAAGCATTTGGATTTCATCATCAGCCAGTCCTCCTATCACAGCCGGATCTAGATCATCTACTGAAAACTCTATATCTCGGACCCGGTGAATTTGTACGTCGAATCCAAACTTCTCAGCATACATATCCAGATAGTTTTTTAACTCTTGTTCCGTGTAACTCCTTGAAGGTGAGAGAAGCTCATTGTTTTTCTGAATCATTTCAGACATCGCTTCAACCCGATAGACCATTGCCTTATGAATCTTGTCATTGGTCTTGATGATATCTTCCACATAATCGGTGTATTGAAACTCGGCACTCCAAATTTTCATAATGCTCGGAGTCAGAAGAACGGCTAAATCCATAAAAATCACGATGGCAGTCAGGGTCAAGATAAACTCCCAATTAGACAATTGGATTTCATCCATCAACAAACCGAGGGATATCGCTCCTATAAACAATGTATAAAGGGTTTTCCGCAGCGTTCGAAGAGACAAATGATATTTTAATGGATTAAAGATGAAAAAAACCAAATTCGCCACCGAAAAGACCAACAAAACCACGATGTAAATTTTAAACGCCATATCAACCCTCCATTGGTTATTTCGTTTCCTGTCTAACAATCTATTATTCTAATTTTCAGTAAACTTCCTGTCTATTTTATCTTACCGGAAAGTAGGTAGATGATTCCATTTATTTTTCTTAGGTAGAGTAGGGGCTTACCCCGTGCTTCTTTATTACAGCTGGTATAGGCCCGTCCCGGATTGCGTGAATGCAGTCTGGGACGGGTTTTTTATCTTTTTTGAAAAAAATTTGAATCAGGGTGTCCTTTTCAACGCTCATTCACTATATAGAAAGTGAATATGTAAAAGGAGTGATTTGCGGGACGAGGGGACAGGTTCATTGTACCAGTTGGGTTCAGGGAGGAATGGGTGGTGGAGACAAGTACCTTGTCCCGGTTGGAATGGTCAATTTTATAAAAGATGGGGAGATGATGGTGGTGTTTATGACGAAGACTGCGGTTGAGGCGGGGGATTCTTTTATAGAAGAGAGCAGGAAGCTGTACCGGCTGGTGATCGACATGGTGGGGGCTGTGGAAGTGAGGGAGGATGGGCTGGGGTTCTTGAGCTATAGGGAGATTTGGCGGGCTTACTGTGAGCGGGGGATGTTTTGGTTACATAAAGAGGGGTTTGCGGTGATGATGGATGAGTTGACTTGGATGGAGGAGGAAGGACTTGTTAGGAGGGAGAGGGTTACTGGGGGGAGTTGGTTTGGGATTGGAGGGAGAGTAACTAAAGGATCTAATCTTGCAAGGTATTGTTTACTTGGGTCCATATGCATTGTTTTATTAATAGGTATGAAACCAAATCTGATAAAAGCTGGTGAGTAATAGAGGAAATCCTGTAATAAGTATGGAAGAAGTAACGGAACCATCACATTACTCAGGGCAAGGGAGAGAGACATATGTCTGAAGGAATTGGTACCATTCAGGGAGTGCTTGAGAATTACAAACATGCTGTTAACGAGAGGGATAATGATAAATTTTTAAATGCGTATTCATCTGACGTCCATATTTATGATTGCTGGGGGAGTTGGGAATGCAAAGGGAAAAATGCGTGGAGTGAAAACGTTTTTAACTGGTTTAACGGCTTAAGAGAAGATGGTGATGTACTTAAAGTGGAGATTGATGAAGTAGTGATTGAAGAAAGTACGAGCCTCGCATTTGTTCATTGCTCTGTTACATTTGCTGCTTACAAAGAAGGATCCGATGAGAAACTTCGTCAGATGACCAATCGATTTACATTTGGTTTGAAAAGAGTAAACGGCTCTTGGTTGATTACACATGAACATTCATCTTTACCGATTAATATGGAGGACGGGAAGGGTATGTTTCATTTGAGGTAAGGAGAAAAGGTACGCTGATTAGAATGAGACATGGACATGTCTCATTGGTTTTCGGTGTTTTTTTAACGAACAGACAAGAATGGTGGGGGATTCATGGACAAGATCATACATAGGATAGCCAATTAGATAAGCAGTAATTTGACTTTGTGATTAAGAATTCAGATGAAGAGTGGGTTTTGGAAAAAGAATAGCACGGAATTTTGATAATAAATAGTCGTGTAATTTAATTGATACTTTATAAAAAAACGCGTCCCCACGCGTTTTTTCTTTTGCCCAAAATCTTTTTAACAAAAAATTTCAAAAACATATTGTAAAGCGCTTTCAATTATCATATAATTTCAATAAATCGATTTAGTAAACCGGTTTAGTAAATCGGTTTATGAAGTGGAGAGTTGGAGAGTAGTTCATGAAAAAAGTAACGATTGCTGACGTTGCTCAGCATGCAAAAGTATCTAAGAGTACCGTTTCCCAGTACTTGAATAATCGTTTTGATTATATGAGGGAAGAAACGAAGAACCGAATAGAAGAATCAATCCAGGAGCTTGGCTACAGGCCTAACATTGTAGCAAGAAGCCTGAAGCAGAAGTCGACGACGACGATCGGTGTGATCGTGGCGAATATCCTTCACACGTTTTCGACCCAGGTGATCCGTGCAATCGAAGACACCTGTCACGAAGCAGAGTTTCACACGATTGTCTGTAACGCGGATGATGATCCTGAAAAGGAACGGAAGTACATCGAGATGCTTCGTGCTAAGCAGGTGGATGGGATCATCCTGCTGCCTACCGGGGATAATGCGGCATTGTACAATGAGATGCTGAAGGAAGGCTACCCGATCGTGTTTGTTGACCGGACGGTGCCGGATGTGGCGATTCCATCCATGTTGCTTGATAACGAGAAAGCTGCCGGCATGGGAGTCCAGCATTTCATCGATCGCGGTTACACGAAGATCGGGATCATCACCAATGTGATCCGGAATGTGACCCCGAGGATGGAAAGGATCAATGGCTATAGGCACACGATGGAAGCAAACGGCCTTGAGGTCCGGGATGAGTATATCAGGAGCCTAGAAGTAAGCAGGATCAAAGAAGGGGTGCGGGAACTGTTAGCTCTCGAAGATCCCCCTGAAGCGATTCTTGCCGGTAATGATTTAACACTGATTGAAATCTTGAAATATGTAAAAGAAATGAACGTGAAAATACCAGAGGATTTGGCCATCATCGGGATTGATGATGTGTCCTTTGCCGGTTTTTATGAACCGGGATTGACAATCGTTGCCCAGCCTACCTTCGAGATCGGAAAGAAAGCAGCGGAATTTCTATTGAATAAAATCCAGAAAAAAGAGGATCAAGATGAGGGTCTCGTATTCCGTTTTGACCCCAAGCTGATCATTCGAGAATCTTGTTAGATAGAAAGGGTGTTACCCATGAACGATGTAGTGACGATTGGCGATGCGATGATCACACTTGATCCGTCATCGACCGGCCCGATGCGGTTTGTCTCTTCTTTCGAACGCAAAATTGGAGGAGCGGAGCTGAACTTTGCGATTGGCTGTGCGAGGTTGGGATTGAAGACCGGCTGGGTCAGCCGCCTCGGTAATGATGAGTTCGGCAGGCATATCTTTAATACCGTCCGCGGTGAAGGAGTCGATGTGTCCCAAGTGGAAATGGCGGATGGATATCCGACTTCCCTTAATTTCAAGGAGATTATGGGAGACGGGAGTGTAAGGACTTTTTATTACAGGGACCGTTCTCCGACAACCACTTTAACGAAGGAAACCCTAAATGATGAGTTTTTGAAGAACACGAAGATTTTACATATCACCGGGGTATTTCCTGCAGTGGATAAAACGAAAAACATCGAGCTGATCAGGCATGCGATCACAGAAGCAAAAAAGCACGGGGTGATGATTTCGTGCGATCCAAATATCCGATTGAAATTATGGAGTGAGGACGAGGCAAGGGACGTGTTAAGGAGCTTTCTCCCGTATGTTGACATCCTGTTAACGGGAGTGGAGGAAGCTCAGCTGCTGTTCGGCACCACAGATCCACACGAGATCATTGAGCACTGCAAGGCATTTGGTATCTCCCATTTGGCGATAAAGCAGGGTGAAGAAGGATCCGTTGGCTATTCTGCAGGTGAATATGTTGAAGCTCCTGCAGTGAAGGCGAAAAAGGTAGTGGATACTGTAGGGGCCGGTGATGGATTCGATGCAGGATTCATTTACGGAGTCCTACAGGAATGGCCGTTGGAGAAGTCGCTTCATTTTGCGAATATCATTGGCTCGATGGTCGTCAGTGTGACGGGGGACAACGAAGGGCTGCCTTATTTGGAAGATGTCCTCGTCCACATGGGCGAAAAAGCCAGGGTGGAAAGATAGGTGAAGGGATGAATATTCAAGTGGCACTTGACCGCCTGACCAGGGAAGAATGTTTTCAGATTCTCGAAAAGACCGAACCGTTCGTGGACTGGATCGAGGTCGGCACCGGTGTGATCAAGGAATACGGGATGTCAGTGATCAGGGACATCCGGCAGGCTTATCCTGATAAGGTGATTGTCGCGGATATGAAGACATGCGATGCCGGAAAACATGAAGCGGTTCAAGCTTTTGACGCTGGTGCAGACATCACGACAGTCATGGCATTCTCCGCGGATAAAACCATTATGGATACACTCGAAGTGGCAGAGTCACGCGGAAAGAGAGTGATGATCGATCTTCTTGGAATCTCGGAAAAGGATAGAGTCCTAGAATTAAAGGATCTGGGAGTCACGCTTGTCAGTTTGCATATCGGAAAAGACATGCAGGAAGCTGGTGAAGAAACAGGCAGCCTGTTCGACCTGACACAAGGAATCAGCGGACTCGAGTCGGCAGTGGCAGGAGGAATCACATTGGAGACCCTGCCCGGCATTGTTGAAAAATGGCCGGACACGGTCATTATTGGCAGCGCTATCACAAAGGCAGGAGACCCTGCAGAGGCTGCAAGGGCGATGAAGGGACTGGTTAGTACATGCAATCGATCATAACGACAGTAGCCAACGAAATTTCAGAAGTTTTATCAAACGTACAAGAGGATGAAGCGATCCATCTTTCTGAACATTTGAAGAAGGCCAACCGGATTTTTGTATACGGTGAAGGACGATCGGGATTGATGGGAAAAGCATTTGCGATGCGCCTTATGCATGGTGGCTTCCCTGTGTATGTCATCGGGGAAACCATTACACCCAGCATGGAAAAAGGGGATTTGCTCATTGCCATTTCAGGCTCCGGTTCAACCGGGGCAATTGTCCAATTTGCCTCCAAGGCGAAAGAAATCGGGGCGGGGGGGTTCCTTGTGACCACGAACCGGGAATCAAAGCTTGCTTCGATCTGCGACGGGATCCTTTGCATTCCCGCAGCCACCAAGTACCGAAGGCAGGGTGAGCCAGAGACGATTCAGCCTCTCGGGAATCAATTCGACCAATCGGTTCACCTGGTTCTCGACGCGATCATCATCGGGACCCTTGAGCAGGAAGATACGAATGAAGCCATGGTAAAACGCCATGCAAATATGGAGTGAATGGAGTGATGATGAAGTGAACCCGGTGGAGTTTATCAAAAAAGAAGTACTTGTGGCCGTCATTAGGGAAGCCGCGCCTCAAACGATCCTTCCCATTGTCACTGCCTTGTATGAAGGCGGAGTGAAAGTCATTGAAATCACGGCTGAGACCCCGAAGTTTACAAGTTTGATAGAGAGTGTAAGAGAGGAATTTGATGGCAGGGTCCTGACAGGTGCGGGCACCGTACTGGATCCGGAAACGGCAAGGGCCGCCATCATGGCAGGCAGCGAATTCATCGTCTCTCCATCATTCAATCCGGAAACGGTGAAGATGACAAAACGCTACGGCATACCAAGCATACCTGGAGCCCTGACTCCAACGGAAATCCTGAATGCATATGAGCTCGGGGCAGATATGATAAAGGTCTTTCCTGCAAATACATTCGGTCCTGGCTATGTCCGGAATATTCATGGCCCTTTCCCGACGATTCCGTTGATGGTTACCGGGGGGATCAACATGGATAATATCGAGGAATACATCGAGGCAGGAGCATTGGCCGTAGGACTGGGGAGCAACTTGGTGAATACGAAGCATCTGCATCACGAAGAGGATTTTCAACGCTTGACGCAAAAAGCACGCGAATATGCACGGATTGTTCAAAAGGTAAAGGCTGTTCAATCAATTTAAACCAATTTAAGGGGGAACTTGGGATGAAGAAATTTGTATCGATTTCATTTGTGTTAATGTTGGCTCTTTCCGGTATTCTGGCAGGTTGCGGTAGCAAAGAAACTGGAGGAGAAGGGGAGAAAAAAATCAAAATCGTAGCAGCACATAACCAGACATCACCAGATAATCCTTATCAAACAGGGCTGCTGAAATTCAAAGAAGTAGCAGAAAGTAAATCAAACGGAGATATTGATGTGGAAGTACATGCAGGAACAATTGGAACGGAAGAATCAGAACTTGTTGAAAAGTTGAAGCTTGGCGGAGCGGATGTTGTGCTTGTCTCACCTGGTTTCATGACTCAGACAGGAATTAAGGAAATCGATCTTCTTGCCCTTCCTTACCTTTTCGACAGCTATGAGCACTGGGAAAAGACAGTTGACGGAGAAGTCGGGGAAGAAATGGCGAAGTTGATCAACGAGAAGTCGAACAATGATTTCAAATTAATCGGTTACTGGTCTGCAGGTGTCAGACACTATTACGGGAAAAAGCCGATCGAAAAAATGGAAGATTTAAAGGGCATGACGTTCAGAACACAGACTTCTGGTGTGGTAGCAGATTATTGGAAGGAAGTCGGAGCGATTCCAACTTCAATCGCATGGGGAGAATTGTATCAGGCCCTTCAGCAAAACGTAGTCGACTCAGCTGAAAACTCGTATCCATACTTCGTTCAGCAGAACCACCACAAAACAGAGAATGGTAAATATATCTCTGAAACAGGTCATGATTATACAACACGTTTCCTGTTAGTGAACGGAAAGAAGTTTGATTCCTATACAAAAGAACAGCAGGATATCATCATCGAAGCAGCAGAGGCTTCCGTGAAAGCTGAAAGAGAAGCGGTGTATGCACAAGAGGAAGAATACAAAGAGAAAGCGATCGATGAGGGAGCGGAAGTGAACGAAATCGACCGCGCGCCATTCATTAAACTGGCAGAACCTATTCAACTTGAAGCCGCGAAGAACATGGGTGCGGAAGGTCTGCTAGAGAAAATCAACAAGCTTAAGTAAAACGTTCTTTAAAGGGAAGAGACGATCTGTTCTTCCCTTTAATTGTGAAAGGGGGAAGACGATCAATATGATTAAAGCTCTTGAAAAAATACAGATGACCATCGGTGCTATTTTCTTGCTTATCTTTTTTGCGGCTATCATAGTCCAGATCGTCACCAGACACCTCGGGATTTCAGTCATATGGACAGAGGAAGTGGCCAACTACTCGTTCATTTGGTCGGTCTTTATGGGGGCTTCCGTCATGGTGAGCAAACGGGAACATTTCAGCTTCGATTTTCTTATCGGTAAGTTGAAAGGAAAGTCGAAACTATCTTTACTGATCGTGATTGATGCGGTCATACTATTATTCTCATTTGCCCTGTTTTACTATGGAATCGTGGCAGTGCAGAACTTCTGGAACTACAATTGGACGTCCATTCCAGAATTGAAGATGGGATACGTATGGATTTCCATCCCGATCATGGGTGCGACCATGATGATTTACTCCGCAAGTCAGTTGTTCAACAGTATCAAAGATCTTAAAGGAAGGGGGGCACAGGCATGATTGGTATAGGGTTGGTTGTATTGTTTCTTATTCTGATGCTGATCGGTGTTCCTATTGCCTTTGTGATTGGGATTGTTGCTCTCCTCGGTATCTTTACGGTTCCTTATATCCCTGAAGTGACGGTTCCAATGAAGATGCTGAATGGAATCGATTCGTTTGTCCTGCTTGCGGTGCCGTTATTCATCCTTGCAGCGAACCTGATGAACCACGGGAAGATTTCACAAAAGCTGATTGATCTTTCCCTGACCATGGTCGGTCACATAAGGGGCGGTCTGGCCCACGCGAACATCCTGGTCTCCATGATTTTTGCCGGGGTGTCAGGTGCGGCGCAGGCTGATACAGCAGGGGTGGGTAAAATCCTGATCCCGAACATGAAGAAACAGGGGTATGATACCGAAACGGCAGTCGGAGTGACAGCAGCTTCTTCTACGATTGGTGTCATCATCCCGCCTAGTATCCCGATGATCATTTTCGCAGGTTTGACGAATGCATCGGTGGGAGCGTTATTTCTTGGAGGGATTGTTCCCGGTGTCCTGATTGGACTTGGCATGATGCTCTTTATTTATATCATGGCCTTGAAAAGAGGATATCCAAGGTCGAAACGTGCAACATTCAGCCAGT
This sequence comes from Rossellomorea sp. NS-SX7, assembly GCF_052828565.1. Taxonomy (NCBI): domain Bacteria; kingdom Bacillati; phylum Bacillota; class Bacilli; order Caryophanales; family Bacillaceae; genus Rossellomorea; species Rossellomorea sp. NS-SX7. Next base: position 1,722,821 of record NZ_CM128249.1, read on the forward strand.
TTTTCAAGTTGGTGTATGAGACGGTACCTGCCCTCATTACGCCAATCATCATTATCGGCGGAATCATTTCAGGGTTTTTCACCCCGACCGAAGCAGCAGCCGTTGCTTGCTTGTACACATTATTGATTTGTATGTTTTTCTATAAAACTCTGAAACTATCCGATCTTCCAAAGATCATCAAGGATACACTGGCACTAAGCTCACTGTCCCTCTTTGCCCTTGCCGCTGCAAGCGCTTTGGGTGAACTGATGAGTTACTATCAATTATCGGTCAAGGCACAGGAATTCTTTGTGAACAACGTAGGGGCAGAGTGGGTCTTCATCCTGATCATTATTGCCTTCTTCCTGTTTGTCGGTACGTTCATGGACGCGATCCCTGCGATGATCTTATTCGTACCAGTCATCCTGCCGACAGCCAATCTATTTGGGATGGAGCCGGTGCACCTGGGGCTGATTGTAGTTATGACATTGGCCATTGGTCTGGTCACTCCACCGTATGGTTTATGTCTGCTCCTGGCAGCGAAAATCGGCAATCTCAGCATTGAGAAATCCTTCTCTGCCGTCATGCCGTATATAGTGATTGTCCTAGTGGTCCTATTGTTTGTGGCATTTTTACCGGGCGTGGCTTTCTATATTCCTAAACTCATCAATCCAAGCCTGTTTTAGCGGGCAGGGTTTGAGCGACTGAACAGATTTGATAAGGAGAGTGAAAGATGATGGTGAAGAGAGAAGTATTGAGCAGCGAAGGATCCATGATGCTCGTGAAGGTGGAACTGGCGGAAGGGTTCGTCGGTGACATCGACCAGCATCCTGAAGAACAACTAAGCTTCATTGAAAAAGGGCAAGTGGAATTTGAAGTGGACGGTGAAAAAAGGATTCTGAATGCAGGGGATACGCAGTATATCCCTTCGAGCATCCAGCATCGGGTGAAGGTGATCGAGGAATGTGTGATATTGGATATGTTTTCTCCGATAAGGAAGGATTTGCTGGAAGGGTAAAGTGGATAGGAGAGCGTCAACCCGGTTTGGGGTTGGGGCTCTTTTTTTATGGATACATATAATGGAAGAAGAGCATTGCTCAAATTTAGTATATTTGAAATAATTGGTATAATGTTAATAGAATAAGAGTTTTTCATGTGAGAGGATGAAGCGAGTGTCTAAAAAGAAAAATGAAACCCTTGAATGGTTGAAATCTTTGGTTGTTGCGTTCGTCATCGTATTGATTGTTCGAACCTTCTTATTTACCCCTATCCTCGTTGACGGAGCTTCCATGAATACGACATTACATGACCATGAACGTATGATTGTATCCAAATTAGGTGAGCCGGAAAGATTTGATATCGTTGTTTTTCACGCAAATGAGAAACAGGATTACATTAAGCGTGTGATCGGTTTGCCTGGCGATAAAATCGAGTACAAAAACGACATTTTATATGTAAATGGAAAAGCGTATAAGGAGCCATACCTCGATGATCAGAAAGAAACAATAGAGGGTGACTTAACCAAGTCCTTCACTTTGGAGGATACTGCTGTCCGACAGGCCACTGTACCCCAAGGGCATGTATTCGTTATGGGTGATAACAGACAGAACAGCACAGACAGCAGGATGATAGGAGCAATCCCTATTGAGGAGATCGTAGGGACCACGAATGTTGTTTTTTATCCATTGAAGGATATGAGGATCATTAAAAATGAATAGTTTCTGGGAATAGAAGCTGAAGATTGAGCGGTTGGTCTTCGGCTTCCCATTTATTCCTGATGAGGGGTAATCATGTATGCAAAAGAAAAAAATAACGATCTTGATTGCTGCAGTGATGGTTCTGGTCGCAGCCTATGCCTGGTATCAATCCACTAAGGTATACGGTAATGATAAGGAATCCATCATCAAAGTGATAAAGTCGGTGGAAGGCTATGAGGATAAAGACATTCACATTGTACAAATCAACGATTTTGATGATATCAGAATTGCAGGGTTTTTAGCCGATCATAAGCCATCCTATATCCTGTTTGCCAAAAACGATATGGGGAACTATGTGTGGAAGCATATTGAATCCAATCAAGAAGAGGCAATTGCGATGTTTTTACCTGGTAGGGCCATTAAAAAAATCATGTTCGTGGCGAATGATGAAAATGGCGTTGCCAAAATGACGGTAGATATTAATGGGGAAACACTGGAGCAAGCATTCCCTCCTTACGAGCCGAGCGTAACCTGGGTTGATTTGCCTGAATCAAAAGATAATGGATATGAGTATCGGAACTACAAATATTATGATGAAAATGGGGATTTGATTGAAGAGTTTGAATGATTGATTGTGAATCGAGGGAAGGGTTATGCAACTAAAGCGTCAAAGGCTTTGATTGATTATTTGTTCACTTATACAAGTGTAGAAATCCTTAACGCAATAGCTTTGATAAACAACGTCTCATCAAATAAAGTAATTGAAAAATGTGAATTTACCTATCGGGGGCAACAGACGATAGAAAATGAACGTTATAATCATTATGTATTGAATAAGTCTGAGTGGAGGAAAGGGGTAGGGTTGTGACGGTTCCGATTCTACCCTTTACCATTTTCAAAAGATATGACTTATGACCACAAGAATTGAAATGAGATTCTTGTGGTCTCGCATGAGGTAATGCAACAGTCTTATAAAACTAAAGGGGCGCTTTTATTGCCTTCTTAAATTATTGGGCAGGGTTATAAAGAATTGATTTTGGAATTTTCTTTATTTCTGATTTAATTTTGACAAAGTGGGTGCTTTATTTCAATGGATTTTAAGATTACGGAATTACAGGGTTTTACTCATCAAATAGGACATTTAGTTTCACAGATGGATTATGTTAGAAAGACAACGCTAGACGCCGTAAAAGGATTAACTACTGAAGAGTTGGATTTTTTGCCAAGCGAGGATTCTAATAGTATCGGAGCATTATTATTACACATAGCAGCAATAGAAAAGGGATTTCAAATTGAGATTTTTGATGGCAGAACTCCGAATCAACAAGAGCTGGCTGAATGGGGAGATCCATATAGTCTTGGTGATAAGGGGAGAAAGAACATCAAAGGAAACTCCTTAGATTTTTACATCACTAAACTTGCAGAGGTACGGCAAAGAACGTTACAAGAATTTGCGAAACTCGATGATAGATGGTTGTACGAAAATAGATTATGGGATAATCATCAATCTAATCATTATTTTATTTGGTTCCACGTCTTTGAAGATGAAATTAATCATCGAGGTCAAATAAGACTTATTAGAAAAATGTTGTCAGTTAGATAAAGCGTGGTGGGGGTCTGACCCCCACCACGCTTTAGCGTACAGGGGGACAGAACCTAGTTCTCTCCCTTAATCAATCAACGATTAACTTCCTTCTTCAATGAAGGGGACTCAAAGCCAGTTAATGGTCATTAATGAGCTTCTCTTTGGGGTTTAAACACTTTCTCCTGCCACAGTTGATACATATAGATGATCAACGCAAAACCGACCATCATAGCAACAATCGCTATTGTAGGCAAAGTCGATTCACTCGAAACAATCCCCATCCGTTGCCATACCGGGTAAACGAGGTACATAAATAACCCGTCCAAAAGGATATTGACAATCAAATACCTCCAAAATTTCCTAAAAGTAAAGTGGAATATCCAGATAACGATAACGAAATATGCTCCATACACCCAGGGAACGGGGACGACTTTATCCCACCCGAACAGACTGGAATCTGCCTCATTCCACCATCCGTAATAGTAAGCTGCTTGATATGCCAAGGTATGAATAACGATCATAAATAGAGCGACCGGCATGTACTTGCGTATAATATCCATTTTCAGAAAAAACAAGGACGCCAAAGGCAATATCAAAAGTGACCAGAGAATAATCTGTTTCATGTCGTTAATCCCCCATATTTGTTTTATATGTAGTGTAACTCCCAGTTCATATATTTATCCGATAAAAGTACTGTCTCCCTCGAAACTAACACTTTAGTCGGAGGTCCAGACCTCGGTATTGAAGTCTACTCCGGTCTACTCCACCTTTTTGGGTCTTCAATAGCTGCTTGAGTCTTTTTTTACTTAACTCAAGCATCACTTGATAGGAAAAACAGTCCCCGGCACCTACACTTGATTTATACTAATGAAAGAGGTGATGGGTTTGTTTGATATGAAGAAAGTTGGGAAGGTAATAGCTGGGTTAAGGAAGGAAAAGAAGATTACCCAAATGGCGCTTGCGGATCATATGGGGGTCAGTTTTCAGGCGGTAAGTAACTGGGAGAGAGGGGAAACGATGCCGGATATCTCCAAGCTGCCCGATCTTGCCAGGGTATTGGATGTGAGCATTGATGAGATTTTGTCTAATGCCAAAGGGACACAGTTGGTTAAGAGTCTGGTTGAAGACGAGGTGAAAATGAAGGTCACATCAGTGGATAAGGAAGAACTTTTACAAGCGGCTCCGATTATTACGCAGGATCAAGCAGATATGGTGTATCGGAACCTGGATGGTGAACTGTCATCGAAGGAGCTTTCATTGATTGTTCCATATATAGGCCAAGACTTGATTGATCGTTTAGCAGAGGATGAGTTTGATAAGAACGGATTAAAAGGGCTGACGGCTATCGCTCCTTATATCGGCCAGGAAAAAATCGATTCGCTGGCGGAAAAAGAAGCCGAAAAAAATGATTTTTCAGCTATGGCTGTCGTTGCACCTTTCATAAGTCAGGAGATCATCGACAAATGTGCTTTGAGGGAACTTGAATCTAATGGACTTGCAGGTTTAGCTGCATTGGCACCATTTATCAGTCCTGAAGTGGTAGATGAATGTGCCCGGAAGGAATTTGAGCGATCTAGTGGAGAAGGGTTGTCTCCTTTAGTACCCTTCATTAGCCAAGGGGTCATTGATGAGATTGCAGTTGAGGAATTTAAACGGAAAGGGCTGGGAGCTTTATCGGCCATGGCCCATTCGATAAGTGCGGTTGTACTAACGGAATGTGCACAGAAAAGCTACGGTGAAAAGGGAATTCAATCGCTTTTACCTGTTGCCCCTTTTATTGATAAAGTCCTTTTGAATAAACTCGCTTTGGATGCTTTAAATAAGAAGGGACTCGGTGAGATCAGTCCTGTCATGCCGTTTATTGATTCGAAACTGTTTCAGGGTTCTTTTAGTAAATAACTAGTGATTTTGTTGGGGGCCTTCTCGATTTAATGAGGAGGCTTCTTTTTCGTGAAATAGTTTTAGGGGGACAGACATCCCCCTAAAACCTATGGATATTCGTAATCTGCGTAATCGGCACGCCGGCCATTGGAAGCAGCAGCTGCAGTTCATCCGATATGACACTGATATAATCGGCACCCTCGCGGAATCCATACCGTTCTTTTATATTGATGTCGAAGTTGCATTTGACCTGCAGGGCGATATCGCCTTCCCGGTCGAACGGGGGAGAGACGGTTTGGACGTCGAATCTATTGCCATTTTTGCTAAAAGAATTGATGGTTTTGATTGCTTTTGGTTTATAGTTTTTGACGGCTTTGGGTGTATAGGAAAAGGTCACCCAGCCGGTTGCATTAATCATGATGAACACATCCTATTTTATTGAAAGGTATTCTAGAAGTATAGCAAAAGAGTGGGGACGTGGATAGGGATGGAATTGGGAAGCACTGGGACGGCTCTCTCTGGATTCGGAAGCAAAGGAGCTGTCTACTCGTTTCAAGTTCCTTCCTCAATTAACCATGTAAAACCAACGGATTTAAAATTAATCTAAATTGCACGAAATTAATTTGTAACAATAATTAATGTTAAAAGAAATCATTCAACTAAATGGGCCGTTGATGCAAGAAGGATTAACGGCCCCTTTAGTTGAATTCCTTATCGAACGAACAGGAAAGATTACTATAATAAAGGAAATTCAATTTTGCTTTCTTATAAATATAAAAAATGATGACAATTAAACACAACCACAAGGAGATGAAGCCATGAAATTTCTACTCACATCTGCAGGCGTAAATAATAAAAGTATTCATGACGCGTTGCTTGACATGCTTGACAAGCCGATTGCCGAATCCACCGCCCTGTGCATCCCCACCGCGATGTACGGACACCCTAGGGTCGGCCCCGGCGTCAGAACTTGGGAGTTCATTAGCGGCAAATCCGAGAATCCCATGGTCGACCTGGGCTGGAAGTCGGTTGGCGTGCTGGAGCTCACTGCGCTGCCAAGTATTGACGAAGACCGATGGATTCCGCTGGTCAGGGAGACGGACGTCCTGCTGGTATCTGGTGGCGACGCCTTGTATCTAAGTTACTGGATGAAGCAATCGGGAATGGCAGAGCTTTTGCCGTCTCTGCAAGCAGTCTATGTGGGAATTAGCGCCGGGAGTATGGTGATGGCCCCTAACATCGGGGAATTCTTCGTTGGCTGGACTCCACCCGGCGGAGGCGATGACGCGTTGGGACTGGTCGATTTCTCCATCTTTCCTCACTTGGATCACGAGATGCTGCCACATAATACGATGGCCGCCGCAGAGAAATGGGCAGCCGGGATGCAGGGGCCGGCGTATGCGGTTGATGATCAAACCGCCATCAAAGTGATGGACAGAGAGGTCAAAGTGATCTCCGAAGGGAATTGGAAGCTGTTTTCGCCTTGAGGTAATTCTGTCGCAGCAGCATATAAGAAAGGTTGATACTATGTTCATAGAATTTATTGCGACAACGTTAGAAGATGCTGTATTAATTGAACAATCAGGGGCAGATTTGATTGAGCTGGTATCCGCTTTATCAGAGGGCGGCTTAACACCAAGTCATTCTTTGATCGAAGCTGTAGTTAACCGTGTAAGCATTCCAGTCAATGTGATGGTAAGGCCTCATAGCCAATCTTTTTGTTACTCTTATGACGACTTATTGATCATGAAAAATGATATAAACATAATCCGTTCATTAGGTGCAAATGGTGTTGTACTGGGAGTGTTGAATGAGAAACATGAAGTCAACCAACATATGCTTGAAGAGTTATTGATGGAATGCAGTGGAATGGAGGTTACATTTCATCGAGCAATCGATTGTTCAATCAATCCCGTTCAGGCGGCTAAAACATTAGCCCAATACAAAGAAATAACAACGATTTTGACTTCTGGTGGAAATGGTGAATTTTCCAGTCGCTTGCAAACCATTCAGCAAATGAAAACTGTATGCAAGCATATTTCAATTTTGGTTGGAAGTGGATTAAATGCAAGCAATATTCGTTCTGTTCATTCAACAGTAAATACAGGATATTATCATTTTGGTACAGCTGTGCGAAAAAATCATAGCCCGATCGAAGGAATTCATCTGGAAAAAGCGAAAGAAATTGTTCAACTATTAAAAGGTCAATAAGCTTAATGGCAACAGAAATGCGAGAAGCAGCATAAGAAGAGTAGAGGGGGACGGTTCCCGCTCTACTTTTCTCATTTTTATAAAAAGATGAACCACATCCTCTGAAAAACCTTACTAGACTGTTTGATTTACAAGTATAAAGTAGGATAAGAACTGTCCCAGGTTTACCAAATACCCTCACTATTAAAAATACATTCCACTTTCTGCGTTTACGTTCCACTTTTGAAAAATACGATCCACTTTTCGGATTTACGTTCCACATTTTTAAAATACATTCCACTTTTCCCGTTTATCAACCAACTTGTCGAAAAATCGTTGGAGATTGGGACAGATACATTTGGATAGAATTCGGACGCTTCCACTCAAACTTCTAAAAAGTGAACTACCTCATAAAAAACTACACAGCCCGGCTGTGTCCAACGTTTCTATTTAAAAAGTAGAATAAGTACCGTCCCCAGTAAACGGTTATGATAAACCAGGAATAAATGTGGCGATTATGAAGCAGAATTTGATTTAGATTCCCCACTTTTTTCTTATTCAGCCAGTTAAAACTCAAAAGTAAAATCACGAAAAAACGCGTCCCCAAGCGTTTTTTCTTTTGCCTGCAAATTGGACGGTGATTCCCCTCCTAACCGTTAAAATAGGAACATATAAAGCTTATCCTGTTTAAAATACATGACAATATGTAAAATATAATTGACATATCATAATATTCTGAATAGTATTAATTTAGGAGGAGTTGAATTTTTTGAAAAACAGAAAAATGAAGATTGCACGAGTTGAAGCGGATGTGTCTCAAGAAAAGTTAGCAAGTATCGTTGGAGTCACTAGGCAGACCATTAATCTAATCGAAGCTGGAAACTATAACCCGAGTCTGAAATTATGTACGGCCATATGTAAAGCCTTAAATAAAACCTTAAATGATTTATTCTGGGAGGAATGACAGATGAGTGCTGAAAAGATTGTAAAGGAAACAAAAGTAACCATTGGTGTATCTTTACTTGTTAGCATGGCTTTATTTATCACTTGGTTCATTTTCGAAATAGCGGAATTCTCATTCACTAACAACAAAGCCCTGTTAGCCTTATCGCTTATTCCTTTTAGTACAGCTATAGCTTCTTCTCTTAAACTTATGAAGATAAAAAAGAATCCTAAAGTGATTGTATCCGAGACGGATGAGAGACTGGTAGCCGAGAAAAATGAAGCAGATGCGAAAGCATTGAAGCTGCTTCAAGGGGTTTTGTTCTTATCGTATTTGGGATACACATTTATCATTCCGGAGGACACTTTCAAATCGATCGGGTGGTGGATAACGTTAGGTATTCTGCTTTTATCACTGTTCACTCCATTGATGTTTCGCCATATCACGAAAGAAACATGACAAAAGGATAAACATCAGAGGTTGGAGACAACGTGTGATGAATAAACTGGTTCCTAACAACCTGAAACGAATAAGGACACAATCAAACCGAATTTTTCCTTGTGATCGATCAGATGTAAACACTTGAAGAGGGGTGGAGGGCAAATGACTAGTGGTATGTTTTTACTCCTTATTGTATTGACTACAGTTATTATTTTAAGAAGAAAAAAGAAATAAAGAGGTGCCAGAATTCATCCAACGCTGATGGATTAGAAGGGGGAGCCTGGCACTTTATTTTATTCAAAGACAGAGTGGGCACGCGTGTTGTGGGGCCAGACCCCCGGTGCGGTGAAGCTTTAACGTACTGGGAGTCATGCCCGAAGTGCTAACGGACTGTTCGTTGAAGAAGGACTTTATCTCAATTATCAACAAATACTTATTGACTGATTACATGCGCAGAAGGAATATGTCTTTATTTCTTGAATTTCTAATTTAAACGAAAAATTTAAAAAAGGAGTGAGCTTAGTATGATGATAAAAGGTTTTGGAGGAATATTTTGGAGGACAAAAAACCTGGAAGCAGTAAAGAAATGGTACAGTGAAGTGTTAAAGATTGAAATTGAAGGTTGGAATGGGACTGTTATTCAACCCCAATCAGGAAATGAGACTATTTTTTCCTTCTTTACTGAAGACGATCCTTACTTCCCCACAGAACAGCAAGTGATGTTAAATTTCCAAGTTCATAATTTGGACGAGACGATTGAGCATTTTGAACGGATTGGAGTATCCCTTGTAAAGGAGAAAGAGGTTAGTGAATTTGGTGCGTTTGTTTGGATTAAAGATCCTGAAGGCAGATTGATTGAGCTTTGGGAGAAATAATTGGAGGCGATAGCTGTGGATCGGGAACCTGGTATTCAACTAACGAAAAATTGTGAGTGATCAATTATGTTTTCGTTGACGAACGTACGTTCTGTGATGTAGAGTGTATTTATAGGTAATAATGACGGTGGTTTCTGCACTTGGGAATTACTTAGTATTGAAAGAAGAATCAGAACTAAGGAGCTGTTGAAGGATGTCAATGAGTTTGAACCCGTATTTGATTTTTGACGGTAACACAAGAGAAGTAGTCCATTTTTACGAGAAAGCTCTAGGCGGTAAAGTGATGGGAATCATGACGTTTGGAGATATGCCGGCTGACCCGAATCATCCGTTGACGGATGATATGAAAGATCGCATAATGCATGCACACTTGCAAGTCGGCAACGCAGATCTCATGTTCAGCGATACTTTTCCAGGCATGCCTTATCAGCCAGGGAATACGATTCATATTGCCCTCCACCCTAAAGAAGAGGCTGAAGCCAGAGAAATATTCGCCGCTTTGGAAGACGGGGGACAGGTCATTATGCCCCTTCAGAAGACGGATTGGAGCCCTTTGTACGGGCAAGTAACGGACAAATTCGGCGTTACTTTCCAAGTGAATGTTCCAGGAGAGCAACCGCAGTAATAGCCAACAGATTTCCTCTCTCCAACAAACAAAGCCTCTGTTCGAATATAGACAGGAGGCTTAAAAGCAAATGTTGTGTCTAACGAAACAAGTAAATCACACGAGGTCAATGTACAGATGCAGGGCATTTATGATTTAACATAGATAAATAGAGACTCAACCCTATCTTTAGTCAACCAAGTTCCTTTTAAGACCGAGGGGATTTTCCCACAAAAAAAGACCTGCCCCTTTTCCGGGACAGGTCTTTTCCTTAGCCTACCTTTTTATCCTTTTCATTCGATTTCCAATGGTTCATTTGGAAATCGTATTCTTTTCCTAGCTGTTTGACCAATCCATAGCACATGACCAACACGACGAATGTAAGCGGAAGTGCACTTACGATGATGGCTGTCTGCAGTCCGGCCAGTCCACCAGATGCCATCAGAACAAGTGTGGATGCGACCAGGATGATTCCCCATATCACTTTCACACGGTTAGGAGGGTTCAATTTCCCGCCTGTTGTGAGCATTCCAAGAACAAAGGTTGCGGAGTCGGCTGATGTGACGAAAAAGGTCGTGATAAGTGCCACAGTCAATACCGATAGAATCGCGCCGAACGGAAGATGTTGATAAACAAAGAATAGAGCCGTCTCTAGGCTTTGTCCTGAAACATCCAAGCCCTTCGCCATCTCGAGGTTGATTCCCGTTCCGCCGAATACTGTGAACCATAAGGCACAGACAACCGATGGCACAAGTAAAACCGCGATCGTGAACTCACGGATGGTACGTCCTTTGGACACACGTGCAATGAACATCCCAACGAAAGGAGTCCAGGAAATCCACCAAGCCCAATAGAACACAGTCCAGCCTTGGGTCCACGCTGCTTCATCCGCATTGAAAGGAGACAAGCGCAAGCCCATCTGAACGACATTTTGCAAATAGCTGCCCATGGTAGTGGTAAACATATTCATCAAGAATAACGTTGGACCAAGTATGAGCATGGCAATAAACAATATGACAGCCAACGACATATTGATATTACTTAATAACTTGATTCCTTTCGAAATGCCTGTAGTTGCTGAAACAATGAAAAGTACAGTGATGATCATCATGATGATGAACTGGACGAAAAAGTTGTTTGGAATTCCGATCAGATATTCCAGTCCAGCATTGATCTGTTGAGATCCCAATCCTAATGATGCCGCAACGCCGAATAATGTCGCAAACACGGCGACAACATCAATTGTCTTACCGATTGGGCCTTTCACTTTTTCACCAATTACAGGATGAAGAGTCGCACTCATCAATCCAGGCGCCCCTCTGTTAAACTTCTGATAGGCCAGTGCCAATGCGACGATGGCATAAATCGCCCAGGCATGCAGTCCCCAGTGAAGCCAGGTATATCGCATTCCCATAATTCCCGATTGTGCCGTCCCGCCTTCTCCTGCAGGTGGCGAGGAAAAATGAGAGATTGGTTCAGAGACACCGTAAAATAACAAACCGATTCCCATTCCAGCCGAAAATAGCATCGCGAACCAAGTCGGTCTGCTGAATTCGGGTTGTGAATCTTGTTTCCCTAATTTGATTTTTCCATATTTACTGAAAATCATAAACGCGGCGAATATGAGGAAAAATGTGGCGACCAGCTGATAAAACCAGCCGAATTTCTCAAGTACGAATCCTTTTGCTACTTCCATTGCAGATCCCAATTGTTCAGGTATCAATACCCCTATCAGGACGAAAACCATTGCAATGCCTACCGAGATCCTAAAAACGGACCTGTCCATTTGCATCAATCCTTTACTACTTTAATAGATAATCCTTAGTACATAGTACAAATATCCATTAAACCATAAATTGAAAAATTAGAAAAAGAGCTGTGGCTTTCATATTTCGTCAAATTTCGCGGTATTCAACATAGAGAACAGTTCATCCTTGTTAGCTATACAATTACTAGGGGATGGTGGTGAATGCTCCTAGATCCATTACTTTGAAGCTCAACGCAAATAGAAAAATAGTAATTAAATGACTCTATTTAACATTACCCCTTAATATATTTCTTAGTATTAACTGGTTGGCAAGGTATCGTGAACAGACAAATTAATTGGATAGAGAATATCATCATTTGTTTTCTAATATTCCTGGTTATTATGTTTATCAATTGGTCAAACAAACCCATATGAATGGAAGAAATAGAAGGAGATTTATTGGTAATGTAGAAATTGATATTTATGTACTTTAATGTTTGTAGTGGCAGTATATTGATTGAAATGTTGACAGTTGCTTATTGGTGAAATTCATCGATTTTTTGAGGGGAAAGGTGATATATATGAAAACAACCCAGTCAAAAGACGGCACAACCTTGGCGTACGATGTCTACGGTAATGGTCCATCGCTCATTTACATAACGGGAGCAAGCTGCCATCGCTCATTTAAGCCCATAGTGCGAGATGCCGAAATATTTGCCACTGAATTCACTGTTTACAATTACGACCGTCGTGGACGAGGTGATAGTGGTAACACACTGCCTTATACGGTAGAACGTGAAATTGAAGATATCGAAGCCATGATTGATGCAGCAGGGGGAACGGCGCATTTGTATGGTCATTCTTCTGGTGCTGTGATTGCACTTGAGGCAGCTCTTAGACTAGGCAGCAAAGTGAAAAAAGTAATTATGTATGATGCGCCATATGTACATGACGAGAAAGAAAAAGCCGAATACAAACAATTAAGCAAAAAAATACACAAACTTCTCGATAACGGGAAAAATGGAGAAGCAATGCTTACCTTTTTGAAGGGTATTGGGATGCCCAAAGTATTTGTATTATTGTTGCCGTTACTTCCCGGCTGGAGAACTACGAAAGCTCTAGCTCCAACCCTTGCTTATGATATTACTCTAACTCAGGATATGCCACCTGTTGAACGAGCTACACAAATTTCCATACCTATGCAAATAATCGTTGGTGAAAAAAGTCCGGCCTCAATAAACAATGTCGGTCGCCAACTAACAAAGGCAATTCCAAACGCAAAGTTTGTACAACTTGCAAATCAAGACCACATGGTTGACGGGAAAACCCTGTTGCCAATACTTACGAGCTTTTTCAAGTAATAATGTCTTAACAATTACTTGGAAGTATGGGGACGGTTCTCTTGCTTCGGAAGCACAAGAACCGTCCCTATGCTTCTTTGATTGCTTAGGGAATTACGAGATGATTAAGATGTTAAAGTGCAGAAGTGAACGACATACAAAAGGGGGAGAAGCTATGCTGAGTAAACCAAAGGCAAACGAGTACGCTCCATACTATATGGAATACGTGAACAATGTACAAGAAGGAGATCTGTTGCATATTCTAGATGTTCAACTAAAGGAAACTATGCATTTGTTAAAAGATTTAAGCGAGGAAAAGGCCCAGTTTCAGTATGCTCCGGGAAAGTGGACAATCAAGGAAGTCATGGGCCACATAACCGATACGGAGCGCATTATGTGCTACCGCCTTCTCTGTATTGGCAGAGGAGAACAGGAGATGCTGCCAGGATATCATGATGATGAATATGTGAGAAGGGGCAATTTTAATCGACTCTCCCTATCGGAGCTTTTACATCATCAATCTCTTGTCCGTCAAAACACCATTCTACTTCTAAGCAGTATGGATGAAGAAGCACTGCTCCGACGTGGAAAAGCAAATGGATCCGAAATGACAGCCCGAGCTATTGCGTACATTATTGCCGGGCATGAGATCCATCATCGAACGTTGTTGATGGATCGGTATCTGAGTTCCGATAAAGGTTAGTGTAGACGCATCTTTAATATAGCAAATTAAACACCTTGCCCCAACTAAATAATTGAGGCAAGGTTTCTTATGAAATCTCTTAGCTTTACTTCTAATGAGGACTTTTATTTATTAATAATATAAAACATCAACTTTATTACACTTGATACATTTTTCATGATGTTGATTTCCTTTAAAATGATGATCACAATTTTGCTGGATCTCTTTTAACTTTTTCTCCAAAATAGCAAGGTGAGTTTTGAGTTGATTAATTTCCTCTTCATTTTTTTCGACCTTCACCCTAATAGCCCCCTAAGAAAGTTACTGATATATGTTGCCGCCAGTTCGCTTAAACTGCTCAGCTTTTTCCTTCATACCTGCTTCAATCGCTTCCTTTGTATCAAGTTTGTTTTCTTTTGCATAATTACGAATATCTTGAGAGATTCGCATACTGCAAAATTTAGGACCGCACATCGAACAGAAATGCGCTGTTTTTGCCCCTTCCGCAGGTAAAGTTTCATCATGATATTCGATTGCACGTTCAGGGTCTAAAGATAAGTTAAACTGATCCCTCCAACGGAATTCAAAGCGGGCTTTTGATAAGGCATCATCTCTCTTGTGGGCCCCGGGATGTCCTTTTGCCAAATCAGCAGCATGTGCAGCAATTTTATACGTGACAACCCCTACACGGACGTCATCTCTGTTCGGTAAACCTAAATGTTCTTTTGGTGTGACATAACAAAGCATCGCTGTCCCATACCAGCCAATCATTGCAGCTCCAATAGCAGATGTAATGTGATCATAACCAGGAGCAATATCAGTCGTAAGAGGTCCGAGTGTGTAGAATGGAGCTTCCTGACATACTTCCAGTTGTTTATCCATATTTTCTTTAATCATGTGCATCGGTACGTGCCCCGGACCCTCAATCATCACCTGTACATCATGCTCCCACGCAATTTTTGTCAGCTCTCCAAGAGTCTCTAATTCTGCAAACTGCGCTTCATCGTTTGCATCTGCAATAGATCCGGGACGCAAACCATCTCCTAGAGAAAATGCAATATCATACGATTTCATGATTTCGCAGATTTCTTCAAAGTGAGTATATAAGAAACTTTCTTTATGGTGGTGCAGACACCACTGTGCCATGATGGACCCACCGCGGGATACAATACCTGTCAAACGTTTAGCTGTTAACGGGACATATCGCAAAAGAACACCAGCATGAATGGTGAAGTAATCAACACCTTGCTCTGCCTGTTCAATTAAGGTATCACGGTAAACCTCCCAGGTAAGATCTTCAGCAATACCATTTACTTTTTCAAGCGCCTGATAAATCGGGACAGTGCCGACAGGAACCGCAGAGTTACGAATAATCCATTCGCGTGTTGTGTGGATATTTTTCCCTGTTGATAGATCCATAATATTATCTGCACCCCAGCGCGTGGCCCAAGTCATTTTTTCAACCTCTTCTTCGATAGAAGATGAAACCGCAGAGTTGCCAATATTCGCATTGATTTTTACATGAAAGTTACGGCCTATGATCATGGGCTCTGATTCTGGATGGTTGATATTAGAAGGAATAATTGCCCGACCTTTTGCAATTTCATCCCGAACGAATTCAGCTTTCATATTTTCTCTAATGGCGATAAATTCCATTTCCGGGGTGATGATTCCTTTTCTTGCATAATGAAGCTGTGTAACATTTTTCCCATTCTGGGCCCGTAGCGGTTTCCGCTTTAAACCAGGAAACACGTTATGATTCGTGCGAGGATCGTTTTCATCTTTATACCCATTATCCTCAGGCTTGATTTCACGGCCATCATATTCCTCCACATCGCCGCGTTCTTGAATCCATGATCTGCGAAGGGTAGGAAGACCTTTTGTAATATCGACATCATAATCTGGGTCTGTGTAAGGTCCGCTGGTGTCATACACGCGTACTGGAGGATTTTCCTCTTCTCCGAACGTACCGGTTGTCGGGCTTAATCCGATTTCACGCATTGGAACCTTAATGTCAGGTCTAGATCCTGTTACATATACTTTTTTGCTGCCTGAAAAATTAGACATAATGGAAATGTTTTGTTCGTTTAGTGAAGTTGAAGACATGGACATAATTTCTCCTTTTTTTGAATGTAAGGACAAGATATAGAACACAACAAGTGGAAAGCTAATAAAAGCTAATGAAGTACATAAAAAAGCCGGTGTCCAATAAATAATTGGACCCGGCTAATATGTATACAGAAGTAGTATGACTATCATGACGCTGCTAACTTCCCCACGCTGGTATGAACCAGATCAGGTCCCAAGAGTCAAGAAACTTCAACGTGTTTCTCTCTCAGCCCAACTTATTGGACTCCCCTAGTTATTTCTATTCAATTTGATATCAGTATACATGAGACTTCATTAAGATAAAAGGAAAAATTGGAAAATGAGACTAAGGGATGAGCTGGGGAAAAGGGGCACATGAGATTAGTTTCTTCATTAATCAGGCCGCTTTCTTGAGATTAAAAACCGCCTGGTTATTGGCGTTGGACCGATTTATTGAAAAAATTTGATCAAACATGTTCTAAATGAATGTCTTCTAAATAAGAACCTTGTTACACTAAAGCTATCCATTCGTAAATATGTGAATCGAACCTGCCACAACAAAGCATAAATTGACAGGATACGTTTTTTAATAGTTGCTAAGATGACAATAAGGAGTTGAAGGCCATGGCATGGGTGGAGTCAATACAAAAGGCAATTGAGTACATGGAAAATCATTTATTGGAAGATTTGGCGATTGACAGTATTGCTAAACAAGCCAATGTGTCACCGTTTCATTTTCAGAGAACATTTGCCGTTTTGACAGAAATGACGGTTGGTGACTATATAAGAAGACGGCGGTTAACATTGGCCGGAGAAGAATTGCTGGCAACAGATGCGAAGATCATTGACCTTGCCTATAAATATGGCTATGACACTCCCGAGGCTTTCTCCAAGGCTTTCCGCAGACAGCACGGGGTTTCTCCAAGTGAGGCGCGAAAGTATAAGAGGAAACTGCAATCCTATAACCGCCTGATCATCCAGGTAACTTTGAAAGGGGCAGAACCAATGAAGTATAGTGTAGTCGAGAAGAATGCGTTTCAAATCGTCGGGATTAAGCGGGAATTTGCTTGTGTGGCAGAGGAAGAAAACGTAGTAGGCATCCCGGAACTTTGGGAAGAGGTCAATCAAAATGGAACAACCGATAGGCTGTTTCAATTGAATGACGGGACAGTAAAAGGAGTATTGGGTGTGTGTGGAGAAGTCAGTGATGAGCAAAAACAGGCGAATGTGTTTGATTATTGGGTGGCCACTTCTTACGCTGGGAAGGTGCCAGAAGGGATGATGAGCTTAGAAATCCCTGCTTCCAAGTGGGCGGTTTTTGAAGTGCATGGACCAATGCCTGCTGCGATGCAACAAGCGTGGAAACGAATTTTCTCCGAATGGTTCCCTTCCACTGGGTATGAGCATGCGGGTACACCGGAATTTGAATTATATACGGATGAGGATCCCAATAGTCCGGATTTATACTCGGAGATTTGGATCCCGATTAAATAAGTTCATTATGTGTATACGGTCTTTGGCAAACGGGCGCTTTTCTGTAATAAGGAAAGCGTCTTTCTTCATGAATGGGCCATTTAATGGAAGACTCTATTACTTAAGAAGCAGCAAACTAAAGTAATTGATATAAAGAAAGGCTGTCGAGACTTACTCGACAGCCTGAAAGCGAAAATAATCCTCGCTCTTAACCTCTATTCTCTTTCTCGACTTATTCAATGCTTTTGCAAGAGTAGACGTGGTGGAGATGTTGTCAAATGCAATCCCTAATTGAACCGCTGTTTGTGCAATTTCGGGACGGATTCCGGAAAGGGTGCACTTCACACCGATCAAACCAAGACTGTCAATGATTTGGAAGAGCTGGTGGGCAACCATGGTGTCCACCATGATAACACCGGATAAATCGATGAATAAATGTTCGACGTTCTTTTCCGCACACTCAGCCAACGTATTTTCAAGAATATATTTTGCTCTTCCCGTATCAATATCCCCAATCAGGGGCAGGACGCCTGTTTTTTCATCTATAAGTATGATAGGAGAACTCAGTTCCTTGATCATTTCCTGCTGAGCACCAAGACGCCTTTGTGAGTACTCATAATTTTCTTCAGCAAATTTAGAGATAACGAGACTGAACGTCTGAATGATCAACTCACTTAAAAACTCGATTTCCTCTGGAGAAAACCTATTTTGATGTTCACGGGTGAAATCTTTTACAATCTCCAAGTATTGATCCTGGGTTCTGAAAAATTCCCTCAGTATATAATGTATGGGGGTTTGTAAATGTTCTTCATCTTTGGCGATTTGCTCGATCCAATTTTCGAAGTTCAGAAGCGTATCCTGTCCCACATCCTTAAAAAGGACACAAAATTGTTCGTGGAATTCGTGGTTTTGTCGCTTTAAGGTTTGGATTACCTTTGGATCCTGAGAATTATACACCCCAGTTGGATCACTTTTGTCTAATGATTCATACCAGCTCTCCGTCAGCTGCCAAGTTCGTTCAGTCATATACTCATAAAAATCTTTCGATACCTGCATGATAAGCCTACTTTCTATTAAACAAGATAAGGTGAATATTCCCACTATTTTCACTGATATCATATCAGCCTGCAACCATATTCTTGATACAATTGCTAATATGATAAATGTACTATGACCTTGTAAAAAAGTAAAAGGAAAAGTTGAACAAAAGATGTACAAGGGAAATAGGATTTATTTACATCTAATGACTTAATCATTTCCCGCGTTAAGTTGTTACATTATGAGTAACAACTAAAGGGGGGGTTAAATGTTTCATACTAGTAAAGATAAGAATCATTACTACATATTCCATTATAGTGGGTGATAGCTGAAGATCAGTCGAGAGTAACGGCTATTACCTTCTTCAATAAAGGTTTGTCAAATATGAGAAACTTTGACTGAGTTCACCCTTACTCAAACCGTGCGAAAAAAGGCTTCATGTTTAATCGAAGCTTTTTTTGAACAGTTTTACAATGAGTGGTAATCGTGATCTACTTTGCAAATTCGAGTTATGTATGCCGAGTACCAATCCTTTTTTCCTTTTACTTGAGCCTTTTGGTGTGACAAATTATTCTTCCATTGTTTAATAGATTCTAGCGAATCCCAGTACGAAACAGTTATTCCAAATCCATCTTGATCTCTTGAGCTTTCCACTCCTAAGAATCCACTTTGTTTAGAAGCGAGCTCAACCATTAGATCAGCTGTACGGTTGTAACCTTTAGCATCTTTTTCAGTTCTTCGAGAAGTAAAAATAACAGCATAATAAGGTGGGGAAGGTGTCTGTGCAAAAGACATATGATAACCTCCAACTATTTGTATATTTAGAATTTTATCATAAAATATAAAACTACCAGTAAGGGGTGAACGGTTTAACTGACAGAGATCCATGTCCCACGGTGGCAAACGTTCTACACTTGCTACAGTTATAATAAAATCATATACCGCCTTTACCATGAAAAAGCAGGTAAGAACCGTCCCCGATTAACAAGAGCATTGCTCAAAATCAATAAATTTGGAATAATAATGATTAAAAAAGGAGGGCCTATGAATACATACTTCATCAAATTAACTGAACCTACACTACCACTTGTAGATGTGTTAAATCGGTGGGAGAACGACCCCGCTTTGATACCGATGACTCGCCCTAACCAAAACAAGTCAGAACTGGAACGCCAGAGCGCCATTACTCTTGATAGCTTAACAGAACGCTTGGAACATCTTCATATCTACCTGATTTATCTGGATGATCAGTTGATTGGGGAAATGAACTATATGGTCGATCCGAACCATCTATACAAGAAAGAGCAAGGAACAGCCTGGATTGGAATTACGATTGGGGAGCCCGAAGGCAGGGGGAAAGGAATTGGCTATACGGCAATCCAATATCTTGAGGAACAGATTAAGAAGCAGGGCCTTAAACGTATTGAACTGGGCGTGTTTGAATTTAACACACAGGCACAAAAGCTGTATCAGAAGCTAGGGTATAAGGAGATTGGCATGATAGAAGATTTCACCTTTTGGCAAGATAAAATGTGGTCTGATATCCGCATGGAGAAGTACATAGGAGACGACTAGATTAATAAGAAACATGCGTGATAGTAGAGTGGGGACGTTTCCTGCTCTACTTTTCTTTTAATCACGAGGAAATTAAATGTGTGTGATGTTTTATAAGGGACCGTCCCTCAGCAAGGAGAAATGCCCACAACACATCTTATTGCATGATGCAGCGTTTGTCAGGTTTTATAGAATGGCAGATAAATCGAAAATATGGCAGATAAAATGGGATAATGGCAGATAAACCTTGTACTTGGGCAGATATACATTCAAATGCAGCATATCAAGCTGGAATATGCAAAAAATTGTTACCGAATATGAAAATCTAGAGGTTAATGTACGCAAAGGGTACGTTTTGAGAGGAGTCATGAACATTAGCATCAAAAATCGCAGCCATATTCGCCTCTCAATATGGGAACCGTTTCATTAACGGCTGCGACTGCCTTCACGACACGGAACGTTTTTACATACCAGTGAAAAATACAACAAGCATAAATTCCTAAATCGCTTCCATTACCCAGCCGACGCACCCAGCTTTTGTGTATACACCATAAATCAACACTCAAATGTTTGTGGCTCGAGCACGTTGTTTCCCAGCCAGTATTCTCGATATAATTTTCTTAAGATTTACATTCTTCGTTTAATCACCCTAAACTTGAGGTAACAGTCACTATAAGGAGGTGTTGTAATCATGGAAGCAATCAGTAAGCGTTTCTTCTTGTTTCTTTCCCACAATAAGGCGTTGGATAAGATGGCGAAACGGTGGGGTTCAAGATTTGGGGCTAACAAGCTTGTGGGGGGAGAAACCTTTGCCCAAGCGATTCCATTGATTACGCAATTGAACGAGGAGGGATTCCAGGTAACAGTCGATCATCTTGGTGAGTTCGTCGATTCCACAGAGGTGGTGCGGGAGAATGTCCAACGATGTATCCAGAGTATTAGTGCAATTGCCTATCATGGGCTGGACACTGAAATCTCTGTCAAACTGACTTCCCTGGGATTGGATATCAGTCAAGATCTTGTCATAGAAAATATGGAGTTGATTCTGGTCAAGGCGAAAGAGAGCGGAATCACGGTCACTCTCGATATGGAGGATTCCTCGAGGTGCCATGCCATCCTTGACATTTACAAGAAGCTCCGTCAAAAGTACGAAAATGTGGGGACGGTGATCCAATCTTATCTCTATGTTTCAGAGGAGGATGTGGATGATCTCAATCAGTATTCCCCCTATTTGAGGCTCGTGAAGGGTGCATACAATGAATCGGGTAAAGTGGCGTTCCAGGAGAAGAAAAAAGTGGATGAGAATCTGAAACATCTCATCAAAAAGCAGCTCTTGAACGGCCATTATACAGCGGTCGCAAGCCATGACGAAGCGATCATCGATTATACCATCGGGTTAGTGAACGAACACAATATCCCGAATGACCGCTTTGAGTTTCAAATGCTATATGGCATGCGAAACCAAATGCAGTCCGATTTACTGAAAAAAGGATATACAGTCCGCATCTACCTGCCATATGGCGAGGACTGGTTCGGGTATTTCATGCGACGCCTGGCGGAACGGCCGGCAAACATCGCATTTGCATTAAAAGGAATCTTCAGCAAGTAACATCCAGACAGAACGAAATCAGAAAGGAATGTGATGAACATGAGTAACGGAATTTACAACATCCCAAAACCTACAAACGAGCCTGGTAATACATATGCCCCAGGTACGAAAGAAAGAGAAACGTTAAAAGCTGAATTAGAACGCCAAGCTGGTATCGAGGTTGAGATCCCGGTCATCATCAATGGCGAGAAGATCAAAACAGATACAGTGAAGCAAGTGGTGATGCCACATGATCACAAACATGTATTGGCTACCTATTCACAAGCTGGAGAAAAAGAACTGCGTGATGCAGTGGAATCGGCAATGGCTGCGAAGGAATCTTGGTCCAATATGCCATGGCAGCACAGAGCATCCATCTTCTTAAAAGCGGCTGACTTGATTTCTGGTCCATACCGTGACGTGATCAATGCGGCTACGATGTTAGGTCAATCCAAAACAGCCTACCAAACGGAAATCGATGCGGCACAAGAACTAGCTGATTTCTTACGCTTTGGCGTTGATTATGCGAACCAAATCTATCAAATGCAGCCTGACAGCATGAAAAACATTTGGAATCGCTTAGAGTATCGTGCATTAGATGGTTTCGTCTTAGCAATTTCTCCATTCAACTTCACAGCGATCGGTGGTAACCTGCCATCAGCTCCTGCGATTATGGGGAACGTGGTTGTGTGGAAACCGGCAACAACGGCTTTACTATCAAACTACTACTTCATGCGTATCCTGGAAGAGGCTGGACTGCCTAAAGGTGTTATCAACTTCGTGCCATCACGTGGTTCACAAGTGTCAGAGGTTGTCTTAACAGACCCACGCATGTCCGGATTCCACTTCACTGGATCAACAAGCGTGTTCCAGACGATCTGGAAAACAGTAGGGGAAAACATCACAAACTACAAATCATATCCTCGTCTAGTTGGGGAAACAGGCGGTAAAGACTTTGTCTTCGCTCACGAAACAGCACAAGCAGACAAAGTAGTCGCTGCACTTGTTCGCGGTGCATTCGAATACCAAGGTCAAAAATGTTCAGCAGCTTCACGTGCCTACATCCCTGCAAGCATGTGGGAAGAAGTGAAAAATGGCGTCGTGGAAGAAACAGCTAAACTTAAAGTTGGGGATGTCAGAGACTTCAGGAACTTCATGGGTGCGGTCATTGACCAAGCGGCGTTTGATTCGATTACAAGCTACATCGACTATGCGGCCGATTCTGAAGAAGCTGAAATCATTGCCGGCGGTACGTACGATGATTCTGTTGGATACTTCGTACAACCGACTGTCATCGTGACAACGAATCCAAACTTCAAAACGATGACCGAAGAAATTTTCGGACCTGTATTAACGATCTATGTATACGAAAACGATCAATTAGAAGAAACACTGACTTCAGTGGATACAGCTTCCATGTACGCATTAACGGGCGCAATCTTTGCTCAAGATCGTGAAGCGATCATGCACTTGGAACGCCGTCTATCCGGTGCAGCTGGTAACTTCTACATCAACGACAAGCCAACTGGTGCGGTCATCAACCAACAACCATTCGGTGGTTCCCGCGGATCAGGTACAAACGATAAAGCAGGTTCTATTTTCAACATGATTCGTTGGACCAGTCCACGTATCATCAAGGAAAACTTTGCTCCAACGACAGACATTACCTATCCGTTCATGGATGAGGAATAATAAATAAAGGGTGAATCTTCACCCTTTTTCACAAAAGCTCTCCCGATATGGGGGAGCTTTTCATTTTTTATTGGGGGATTTCACGCTATAATAGGAATCATACTCATTCGTGGAAAGGTAAGATTCGTATGGAAGCAATAGATGTCATCCTCCAAACAGAAGACATACATAAAGCAACGGAATTGATCAGCGCAAAATTAGGCAACCCCGTCATCATAGAAAATAAAAATTTTGAACTGATTTCATACAGTTCCTCTTCAAATAAATTCGACCAAACACAGCAAAAGACGATCCTCACAAAAAAGTGTCCGGTCTTCATCATCGATCGACTGAAAAAAGAGGGGATTGTCCATCAGCTCGAAAATCATGCTGACCCAATCCGGGTACAAGCGATGGAAGAGTTGGGATTCCACCAGCGTGTCGTCATCGCCGCAAAGTACCTGGGAAACACGATGGGATACATCTGGGTTCAGGAATCCAGCCGTCTCCTTGAAAATGAAGAGCTCTCGTTCCTTGAAGAAATCTCCCCTCATCTTGGAAACCTGATCAATGATCTATACGCAAAGGTCAATATCAAAAAGAATAGAAAAGAAGAAGTTTTGTGGCATCTTCTGCAGCACGAGTACGGAAGTGAAAGCCAGCTCCGTCATGATGCATCACTAGTGAAGCTGACCCTGCCGGAACGGTTCACGGTAGCGGTATTTTCGATTTCATCATCGGAGTATAAGTCCATGCTTGACCAACTTGAGCGGCTGGTCCAGAAATCCAGCTTCCACACAAACATTTACACACTACGAACGGAATACCAAGTGATCCTCGTTCTCTACGGAAAAGGAGACGCACCGGGTTCTTCGCTGGAATTAGCCAGAAATCTCGTCGAAAAGGTGAAAGAGCAAACAGGTGAGGATGATTTTTATCACTTCCTGATCGGGATCGGGAAAGAATACACGACGTTATATCAAGCGAGAAAGAGCTTCTTGGAAGCATCAGAGGTCATTGAAACGGCTAACTTCATC
This sequence comes from Rossellomorea sp. NS-SX7, assembly GCF_052828565.1. NCBI lineage: Bacteria > Bacillati > Bacillota > Bacilli > Caryophanales > Bacillaceae > Rossellomorea > Rossellomorea sp. NS-SX7. The sequence goes on from NZ_CM128249.1 coordinate 1,747,234, forward strand.
GGTCCTCGCCCTGAATCGATGCCGCGGGAATTTGCTCAATTAGGCATTTACCGGTACTTGCCGACCTTATATGAGAAAAACACTTCAAAGGATTATTACAGTGATGATCTGTTGATACTGATCAAGAATGATGTGAAGAAACAGACGGATTTGCTAAGGACACTTGAGGTGTACCTGGCGAATGACGGGAAGGGGAAACAGACCGCCAATGAACTGTTCATCCACCCGAACACCTTGAATTATCGAATCAAAAAGATACAGGAACTGACGACCATTGATTTCAATGACTTCAATATGAAGGTGTACTTGTATACTGAATTACTGTTGTTGAATAATGTTGAAGCATATTATCATCGGTATAAGGATGCATTGAAAGGTCTGTAGGGACTAAAAAGAGGTTTCGAGGGGGATTCTCCCTCAATAACCGTTTCTTCATGGATAAATACTCACCTTTTTTCTTAATCTTTTTGTTAAATGTGAGTAAAAGACTGGTGAATCTAATGTAGGCTAACGATTAAAGGGGTATTTTTGACTTTTTAAAAATTATATTATCAAAAAGCGCCAACTTATTATCAAAAATCAGGATATATTATCAAAATCCAGCTTTTATTATCAATAATAGAAATATATTATCAAAACCAATAATTTCAGCCTTAGAATACCTAACAGTGTATCGTTCAAATTTTGGGGACCGCCCCTCATTACGGTGACGCTTTAACGAGTGAGAGCCTACACCCGACAAACCAGGTGCAAAACCGCCAAACCTATCATTGCTCAAAAGAAAACATTCATGTAAAATAACAGGAATATACTAAAGTACGAAACTTAGTAAATAGAGTAGAAGAGATCCACCTATGAAGCGAGCGGTATGTTTTTTTCACCATAAGTGGAGAAATCAGAGATTCGTTTCGTGGTGAGATCTCTTTTTCGTTTAAGGAGGTTGGAGACATGTCACATTACATGAATGGAATAGTGGATTTTTTCTGGCAGCATGATATTTATTTCCGGATTGTGGTGAGCGCGGTATTAGGCTTTATCATCGGATGGGACCGTTCATCAAAGAATAAGCCAGCCGGTTTGAAAACATATACTTACGTGTCGGTGGCATGTACCTTGATCACGATCGTATCGATTGAAGGTGCCGAGATGCTCAGTCAGCCGGATAGTGGAAAGATGATGGATCCATTTCGTCTTGCTGCCCAGATTGTTTCAGGGCTCGGATTCTTAGGTGCGGGTGTGATTCTGAAAGATGGACTGCGGGTGAAAGGCCTCACTTCCGCAGCGATGATTTTCTATGTGGGTGGCATCGGAATTGGAATTGGGGCAGGTTTTTATTCCATCGTCATCTTCGCGACATTGGTGACATCCATCATGACGAAGATCGGGAACATCTTTGAAGAACGGGAAATCAAAGCTGTGCGTCTGCCGAGGGTTCGGAAAAAGAGAGATGAAGAAGATACCAGAAAATGAATGATGGGGTCAAATCCTGGTGGGTGAAATGTATCCCCGCGGGGACTTGACCCCTATTTAAATAAAAGTGCTGCGAGCGGTTATAACGTAAATCATCTCGGGACTTGTACCAACTAATGAACAAAGTAGAGTGGGGTGTGTTCCCACTCTACTTTTCTTTTTAAAAAGGCTCTCTTCGTAAAGTTAGTTGCTAATGAATTTGATGAGGCATCATATACTTGTTAGGGTGTTATATATACAAAGGTGATTTTTAAGTTAAGAAGTCGTTGGGCTAAAAGGCGCTTTTCTGAAATAAGGAAAGCGTCTTTCTTCATGAAAGGCTATTTAATAGAATAAGAGGATTGCTCAGAATCAAAATATTTGAAATAATTGGTATTATGATAGTTGAAGAAGAAATTTAAAAAATGGATGTGAATGAATTTATGAAGCGAGTAGATGTCACATATGTGCTGCTGTTTGATGAACCGGGCGAGAATGTATTGATGGTAAAAAATACGGGAAAAAACGGTTCATATTATACACTTCCCGGAGGTGCAGTGGAGCCTGGAGAAACGCTTGAAGAAGCTGCTATCAGAGAAGCAAAGGAAGAGACGGGTTTTGATGTTGAAATCAGTGATATCATTTCTGTAAGTGAGGCTTTCTTTGAGGATAGAGGCCACCACGCCGTTTTCTTTACGTTTAGAGGGAAGATAACCGGTGGAGAGATGACTATATCTATGCCTGAAGAAATAGAAGAGGTTACTTGGATGAATGTTGAAGATGCGGAAGACTATATTCATATAACAGGTGATACAAAAGGATTGATCAAGCGTAACGAGTCTGCGCCGTATTTACTTAGAAAAAGAAGTGAAAAGGATTAACACTATGACTATTAATAAAGATAGATATTTTTTAGAGTTGGCTCTGGAAGAAGCAGAAAAAGCATTGAATGAGAATACATATCCGGTCGGGGCTGTCATTGTGGATGAGAATCATACCATCATTGCAAAAGGGAGGAATAGAGTACACCCCCAACAAGATGCGACTGCTCACGCTGAAATTGACGCTATCCGAAATGCTGGAGAAGCAATATTTAAAGCTAAAATTAATCGTGAAAAGTTTACCATATACACGTCATTGGAACCTTGTCCTATGTGCACAGGTGGAATCCTTTTTGCCAATATTAAAAAAGTAGTCTGGGTACTAAATGACGACTTAGGTTTTGGCGGTTATAAAAAAATCGAAGATACAAGAATATTTGATAAGAAATTCAATGAAATTGAATTAATTGAAGAACCTTATGAAGACTTGAAACAGAAACAAATGGAGCTAATGAGTAAATGGTCAACAAATCCTAATCATGTTATTAACTTAAGAAAAGCTGTTATTCCAAAATAGGGCGCGATCATTTAATGTGGCTCCTTTTTGCAGGATAGTTAAAGAAAATAGTAAAAGTGAGGATTCTTATGAAGCAATTAACATTCCATGAGTTACAGAGCTACTTACAACTAAAATATAAAGAAGGACGCACTTCATCTGCTTTGTTTATGAAACTAGTAGAAGAAATTGGCGAGGTGGCAGAGGTACTAAACCAGTTAGAAGGCCGAAAAACAAATTCAGGACATCCTTCTTTGGAAAAAGAGCTAGTGGATGTTATACACTACGCAGTGGCCATTGCGAGCATTAATGATATTGATTTATCAAGGGCCATTATTGAAAAGGATAAACTGGCTGCAATAAAATATAAACAATCTCCAAATTTAGAAGAATTTTTAGTAGTGCAAAATAAAGACTAGGGGTTTCATGAATGAATAGATTCGATAAAACATATCCAACTATAAAAGATCTCATCTCACTACCAACCATATCAAGCCTCCACATAAGTGACGACGGCAAAAACACAGCCTTCGTCAAACATAAAGCCGACTGGAATGACAATACATACAAGGATCACATATGGATCTATGAAAAAGATAAGGAGATAGGTTACCCATTAATTGAGGGGACGTCCCCATTATGGTCTCCGGATTCTAGGAATCTTGCATACCTTGGAGGAAATCAAATTTTTGTTGAGTCATTGGATGGTGATGGCAGGGTTCAAATCACGGATGAGAAAGAAGGAGTAAGTAGTTTCAAATGGGATCCTGCCGGCAAGGGTTTTTATTATATTGCGCCGTCAAAAGAATCCGAGGAGATCAGGAAACGCAGGGAGATCTATGGTGATTTCCATCATGTCGGCAAGGAATATCGGAATCATTGTTTATATTACATTGATTTTAGTAAAAATAGCGTGGCGCATCCACTGACTGCCGGCAAGGAAATTCATATTCTTGAATTTGATATTTCAATGGACGGGAAAAAGGTTGTCCTGATCGTTGCACCGAACCCTGATATGGGAGATTTTTTTAATCGGGATCTATACATACTGGAATCCGGCGATCTGCAAAAGCTGAATATCGATAAGCTGCTGGGAGGAAGCGTGTGCTTTTCCCCCGACGGCAGCAAACTATGTTACTCAGCAAGCATAAGGGAGAAGGAGTACTATCAAACACAAATACAGGACAATACACTGGAGATAGTCGATCTTCATACTGGAGAGAAAACTCAGCCTCTGACGGATGTTGATAGTACGGTTGTTCCATTGCGTTGGACAGCACAAGGGATATTAATAAAATGGCAGGATAGAACGAATTATCGTATTGGGATGTTATCCGAGGATGGCACGGTGGAAATGGTCAGCAAAGATGGCTTTATACTGGAATCATCCATAACAGGGGATGGAAGCCATCTAACCTATACCAAGGCCAAAAGGAATGAAACTTTTGAAGTTTATTTGGACGATAAAAAGATAACGAATGAAAATAGTTTTTTCAAATACAAGCTTAAAAGTAACAGGGAAATCATCTCATGGCAAAGTCATGATGGGCTAGAAATAGAAGGAGTTTTATCAACCCCGGCAGATTTTGAGGAGAATAAAACATATCCCTTATTGGTGATAATCCATGGAGGTCCGGCTTGGGCGTCTTTCCCTATCCATTCAGGCTGTTTCAATGATAAATATCCGATTGAACCGTTCATTGAAAAAGGATTTATCGTGTTAGAACCAAACTACAGGGGCAGCTCCGGTTACGGCAATGAATTTTTAAAATCGAACTATCGAAACATGGGAATCGGTGATTACCAGGATGTGATATCCGGGGTGGATGCACTCGTTGACAAGGGGGTTGCAGATAAGGACCGGGTAGGGGTCATGGGATGGAGCCAAGGGGGATTTATCTCAGCCTTCTGTTCTACCTATAGTGATCGGTTCAAAGCTGCTTCAGTCGGCGGCGCAATCACGTATTGGCGTCACCATTATGTTAATACTGATATCCCTTGGTTTATTAGGATGCATCTAGGAAATGATCCATGGAATGATGGGGAGATCTACAGTAAAACTTCACCGATGACCTATATCAAATCAGCATGTACGCCCACTTTAATCCAGCATGGCCAAGAGGATGCAAGGGTTCCGATTTCAAATGCATATGAGCTGTATCAGGGATTAAGGGATATGGGAGTGGAGACGGAATTAATCGTATTTAAAGGCATGGCCTATAGTTCTGACCAGCCAGGAATGAATGTGGCTGTTATGAAGCAGAATTTGATGTGGTTTTCGCATTACGTTCTTGATGAGAGTATGGAGGGTTTCAGGGATTTGTGATTGAGAAGTAGAGTGGGGATGGTGATTCCCGCTCTTTTTTTATAAAAAAATGTACCAGATCATCAAAAAACTTCATTTTACCCGAGAAAAGTAGAGAAAGGACTGTCCGCTGTTAACCCAATTCCCCCACAATTAAAAATACGATCCACTTTTCACATTTACGTTCCACTTTTGAAAAATACGATTCATTTTCCTCATTTACGTGCAACAGTTCAAAAATACATTCCACTTTTTCCGTTTATCAACCAACTTGTCGAAAAATCTTCGAATCATTATCGTTGAGACCAGTCCCCACTCTACTTTCTCTTTTAAAAGCAATCATCTTCCTTTTTTAATTATCCAGCTCTATAAAATAAATCTACCCCTACATTCTAACCTTTTGTTAACTAATCTAAAATTTAGGTTAACAATTTTACTGATCCATTGTAAACTAATAATTGTATCTAGTTAACAATTAATCAACCAGACTCACTTTATGAATGCACCAGTTATAACGAAGTTTAGGGGAGAGATGTATGGATCAGAGTAAAATATATAGTGTAAGGATGCGGGCTTCGGAAAAGGAATCACATGAAAATGGAGGGAAGCATATTTCTGGTGGTGAACTACTCTCTTCCTATAATGATTTACCAATGTCAGTGAATACATTACTGGAAAAAGCCCTAAATCACTCAAGAGGAAAACCGGATTTTTTTCAAATTCAATGTGAAATTGTCAATCAACCTATTAAACGCGTGAATCCTTTGACAGTCCAAACAAATGAAGTAACGACAGTGAAAGAAGGACAGGAGCTGGCGAGAACTCTTCTTAAGAAAACGGGTGTTTCTGAAGACATTATCGAAAAAGCCTATAAGCAAATCCCTGAATATGCAGTTAGAGGAGCGATCATCATTGATATTCACACGGGGGAGCGGATAGATGGTCGATCAGATAAAGGTGTTCGTGTCTCTAGAATGGATTGGCAGACGGAAAACTTTGAAAAGTGGGCTGAATCAAAAACAGTTCCGGCTAATCCGAGGTTAAAGGAAGCGCTGGCGCTTGCTACGAAAGTGTGTCATCACGAATCAACCATTGCAGAATTATGCTGGTCAGATGACCCTGAATACATTACAGGATATGTCGCTGGTAAACACATAGGTTATCAACGGATAACGCAGCTTAAACACTATGGTGACGAGAGGGGATGCCGTATCTTTTTTGTTGATGCGCTATCTACTATCGATACAAATATAACTTATTTAGAAGAGCAGCCAATCATGGTTCAATGGGAGGAAGATCATGACGGAAGATAGCAAAAAATATGTATGGTTACCCTTTACGCGAATGAAGGATGATGATGAAAATCCTATCATCCTTGAAAGTAGTGAAGGAATAAACGTGAAGGACATGAATGGCAATGAGCATTGATGAATGGTTAAGCCAAAGGATCGAAAAGACCAAACAGGCTGGCTTATATCGAGAATTACGGACAATGAGCACGGCACCCCAGCCAAACATGATAGTGAATGGTACACAACAGATTGTTTTTTCATCAAATAATTATTTAGGCTTAGCGAATGATCCAATGCTGATTGAAAAGGCATTAAACACATTAAAGGAATTTGGAATCGGAAGCAGCGGGTCCAGGTTAACCACTGGAAATACGGAATGGCATGAAAAGCTGGAGCAAAGGCTTGCCCGTTTTAAAGGGATGGAGGCTGCCCTTTTATTCTCAAGCGGGTATTTAGCCAACGTTGGTGTTCTTTCATCCTTGCCGGAAAGAGGGGATGTGTTGTTAAGCGACCAGCTTAATCATGCAAGTATCATCGATGGCTGCCGGCTTTCAAAAGCTGAAACTGTCATTTACAAGCATTCGGACATGAGTAATCTAGAGGAAAAATTAAATGAAACACAATCATATACTCGTAGATTTATTGTCACAGATGGTGTTTTTAGTATGGACGGAACGATTGCTCCATTAGATGAAATAATGAAACTATCTAAACGATATGATGCGTATGTCATTGTAGATGATGCACATGCTACAGGTGTTTTAGGAGAAGGCGGAAGAGGAACAAGTGATCGTTTCGGAGTTTCTCCAGACGTAGTCATTGGAACGTTAAGTAAAGCAGTAGGAGTTGAAGGAGGTTTTGTAACGGGGTCTAGAATTTTGATTGATTTCTTGATTAATCATAGTAGAACGTTTATTTTTCAAACTTCTCTCCCTCCGGTAAGTTGTGCTGCAGCCTATGTCGCATTGGATATCGTCGAGAATGGCCAGGAATTAAGGGAACGATTACATAGACAGATAAAATTAATAAAAAGCTCACTGGAAGCAATGGGGTTCACCGTATATGGACAGGATACACCTATCATCCCTGTGATCATTGGTGACGCAGCAAAGTCGGTTCGATTTTCAAAAAGGCTCCAGGATTATGGGATCTATGCCCCTGCGATTCGCCCTCCAACGGTTCCTGAAGGAGAAAGCCGTATCCGACTAACGGTTACTGCGGTTCATAATGATTCACAAATTGAGGATTTGCTTACATCATTTAAAGAGATTGGTAGAGAGTTGAAGATTATTTAAGGGTTGAGGTTAATCGTGTTGAAGAAATGAAATCAGAATCTAGGTGCAGGAAAATGACAGATGCGGAAAAGCGCATCTGTTTTTAACCTTTTAACAGTTTAGGAGGCAGAACATGATCAATCAAAGTAAGGATCGATTTACATATAAAATAACAAAAAACCCGTATTCTTTTTATGAGGAAATTCGTTCCATTCATCCGGTGTATAAAGGGAGTTTTTTAAAATATCCTGGATGGTACGTAACGGGATATCAAGAAGCATCAACCATCCTTAAAGATAACCGCTTTCAAACTCGTATTCCACTACCCGAGACAACGAAAAAATATGAAGCCATAAAACATATTCAAAGCCAAATGATGCTTTTTAAAAATCCACCTGATCATGGAAGATTACGTAAGCTTGTCAGTCATCAATTTACTCCTGCCAGAATTGAAAAGTGTCATCCGTTTATAGAAAAAATAGCAAAGGATTTATGGAATACCCTAAAGGATAAGAAGAAAATAGATGTGGTTTCCGATTTTGCATTTTCTTTTGCCAGTCTTGTGATTGCAAAAATAATAGGGATACCAGATGAAGATAAACATATGTTTCGTAAATGGGCATTGAATTTGATTCAATCAATCGACTTTACACGTTCAAGACGATCCATTGTTGAAGGAAACCATACAACATTGGAGATGCTGTCATTTTTTAAAGATCTGATTGAAAAAAGGAGGGAATCTCCTCAGGATGATCTAATCAGCGATTTATTGCACCAAGGAAAAGATAGGAAACTAACGGAAGAAGAACTTTTAGCAACTTCTGTGTTACTAGTGATTGCTGGACATGAAACAACCGTCAATTTAATCAGTAATTCACTCTATTGTTTATTAAAAAAACCAAAAGAATACCATAAGTTGATTGAAAATCCTTCTCTTATTGAATTGGCAATAGAAGAATGCTTACGATATGAAAGCCCTACTCAAATGGTGGCCAGGATCGCATCAGAAGATGTTGAACTTAACGACGTTCAGATTAGAAAAGGTGATCATGTGTACGTCCTTATCGGAGGAGCTAATCGAGATTCTAAACAATTCTCAAACGCGGATGTCTTTGATATTACAAGAAATCCAAACCCTCACCTTGCATTTGGGTCAGGTATTCATTTCTGTTTAGGTTCTGCTTTAGCGAGGGTGGAAGCTCAAATTGCGATAAAGACGATTTTACAATACGAAGGGAATATCCATCTGGAAACTGAAGAGGTCGAATGGAGAGAACTCGTTGGGTTTAGAGCTATGAAGGAAATGCACGTGCATCTTAAGTAGAGTGGGGACGGTGCCCTCTCTTTTTTTACAAAAAATGAACCAGATCACCAAAAAACTTCACTGGACGGCTGGGTTACCCGTGAAAAGTAGAGAAAGGACTGTTTACGGTTAACCCAATTCCCCCACTATTAAAAATACATTCCACTTTGGAAAAATACGATCCACTTTCCGCATTTACGTTCCACTTTTGAAAAATACGATCCATTTTCCACATTTACGTGCAACATTTTAAAAATACATACCACTTTTTCATTTTATCAACCAACTTGTCGAAAAATCTTCGAAACAGAATTGAGTGGGCCAGGTACTCGGGGTTCATCGTAAGGAAGCGCGGGAACGGTTCTGCTGCTTCTTCCCAATTAAAAGGAAGCATGTGAACCGTCCCCTAGCTTCCATAAAGCTGTGTGTGACTATTTCCATCCTGCTTTTTTCTTTTTCAGAAAATATTATTTATAAACTGAAAAGTAGATGAATAACCGTCCGGAGATAACACACCCCCTGTAAAATAGGCTTTTGCATCAGTAACAATACCCAATAAAATGACATAAGTTGTTTGGGAGTGTTTACATTATTGTGATTGAACCTATTACAGGGATTTTTTTGAGTTGTTCCTTAGATGACTGCCATTGGGTAATTTATTTGGGAGGTAATGTAGAAGATGAATAATTTTCACCATGAGCTTCAAAGTCTGAATATTGGTGATTTCCAGGCAACACAGCCTGTTTCCTGGGATCAACAAATGTATGATCCAAATGACGAACGGATTTTCTTCGGAGGCTGTTTTGGATTTGGATTCGCATGTTTCTTTAGTTGTTTTGGCTGCGGTGGATGCTTCCGATGCGGAGGCTGCGGCGGATGTGGTCGTTGTGGCGGATGTGGCAGATGCGGAGGCTGCGGAAGATGCGGCCGCTGCGGGCGTTAATCTGCTTTTAGAATATCGTTTTAAAAAGGCCCCCTGTATGAGTCTGTACAGGGGTCTTAATTTATACATAAGGGACAAATTGACATTCATACGATGATAATGACGGTCAACAACCAATTTGATAGTAGCGGGGGGAAGGAGGAGCGATATGGAAAAGTTTGAGCCTTCTATGCGCTTGAAACTAAAGAGGGATACGTTTTACCTCCCTGAACCAAATAGCGGTGTATATTTTAGGAATAACCAATGCTCTTTTCGGATGGAAGGAAGCGGGATTGATCAGTGGGTTGAGAAGCTTCTGCCAATGTTCAATGGGGAGTACTCGCTTGAGTACTTGACGAACGGACTGCCTGCCCCTTATAAAAACAGGGTCATGGAAATTGCAGAGGTGCTGCACGCAAATGGATTCGTGCGAGACGTAAGCAGGGACCTGCCGCATCAGCTGCCCCAACATACATTGAAAAAATTTGCTTCCCAAATCGAGTTTGTTGATAGTTTGGCAGATTCGGGGGCATCAAGGTTTGAAGCTTACCGCCACTCAAATGTCCTGGCAGTGGGGTCTGGTCCTTTTCTGACTTCACTCGTTTCATCGCTGATTGAATCCGGACTGAAAAAGCTGCAGGTGCTTATCACCGATGAGGTGCCTACAAATAGAGGAAGGCTGCTGGAGCTTGTCGACCAAGCCTGCAAAACAGATCCGGAAGTTGAGCTTCAGGAAGTCGGATTCAGTGGAGACGGATGGCGGGATACCGTGAAGCCCTTCGATTCGATTTTATATGTAACTCAACGAGGGGACCTTGAGGAATTGGAATTCCTTCAAACCGTTTGCAGGAAGGATAAAAAGCTGTTTGTTCCGGCGATTTGTCACAAGCGAAAAGGAATTGCCGGACCAATTATCCATCCCGATTCCGAGGCTGGCTGGGAATCCGCATGGAGACGGATACACACCGCAGCGTTAAGAAAAGAAAAGCAGTTCCCTGTACAATCTGCGATCCCGGCAGCGATGCTTGCGAACATGATCGTTTTTGAAGCATTTAAAGAAATGACAGGGGTGAACAAACCAAATCAGAGAAATAGAATCTTTCTGCTGGATACAGAAACGCTTGAAGGGAGCTGGCATTCCTTTTTACCGCATCCGCTGGAGACAGGAAATGCAGCAGCTGAAGCTGTTCAAAGTCTGGAAGCGAGGCTGGATCAAGGTTCAGAAAGAATGGATAGGGAAAAAATGCTGTATTTCTTCAGTCTGCTGACGTCAAAAGAGACCGGGGTTTTTCATGTATGGGAGGAAGGTGATACGAAGCAGCTCCCACTCGCTCAATGTCGTGTTCAGCCAGTCGATGTATTGTCTGAAGGTCCGGCAGAACTGCTGAAGGAGATGATCTGCAGCGGCTTGACCCACGAAGAGGCACGACGGGAAGCGGGACTTCACGGAATAGAGGTATATGCTTCAAGATTGGGCCGTTCGATCGTTCCTTATGGGACAGGTGAATGTATGGCCATAGGGACGGGAGCGACGTTTGCGGAATGTGTTGGACGTGGTCTTCTAACGTGTTTGACTGATGAGCTGAGAAAAAGAGAATGTGTTCAACAGAGTACGATCTCCCATATTACATTAGATGAGGTTGAGGATGAAAAATGCCGGTTCTATATAAAGGCGCTTACCACGATGAAAGGTGAGCCTGATATCGGGATGGGTGAGGATGTGGCCGGATTCCCTGTCGTCTATGTCCGTGGTGGTAATGACTGGTATGGAAATACCGGTTTAACCCTCACCATGGCGCTGCGAAACTCTTTGCAGCACGCACTTTTTTATGCTCAGAACGATACGGATGCTTTTGACGCAAATCCTGTTGCCGCTGTGTTAGAGGAAGGAAGTGCGGAGAGAATAGCCATTTCAGCCGATGAAGACAGTATCCACCCTGAAAGCCTGAAAGAAGCAATCGATACCTTGAAGAGGAATCAAAAGCAAGTAACGGTGTATGAACTGGTGATGGAACCCGTATTTAAACAGGAGCTCGAAGGCGTGTTTGCTGTGCTGCTGCGAGAGGAGGAAAAGCATTGAGTTCTTTCGTGGTGATTGTAGGGGATGGGAAGCTTGCGGACCTCGTATGTGCGCAAATTTCGGCCCGGTATCCCGTGTTCAGGCAGAGCAGCTTTGAAAAAAGATTCCCAGCACGTACGGATTTGGTGCTGTCGCTTCAGGATGCGTGGGACCCGGCCGTTCATCAGGAGGCAGAAGAAGTGAAGAGGGGGGCACAGATTCCATGGCTGAGAGGCTTCGTTTCGTTCGGCGAGGGAGTCATCGGGCCGCTCGTCCGTCCCGGCACCCCGGGATGCTCGCAATGTGCCGATCTGCGCCGTCTTCTTGGAGGAAAGGAACGCCATGAGATGCGGGAGGTACAGGGGAAGCTTGCTGAAGTCGGTGGAATGACGAGGGACCCGTGGGCTTCGAATACAGGTTTGATGCACATGGCTCACATCATCGCCGCAGAATCTCGCAGGTTCCTCGAGGGTGAAAAGCCTCATTCGGAAGGAAGGGTATGTTTAACCGAATTGAAAACATTGAATAGTTCCTGGCACTCTTTCGTTCCCGACTCTTTATGCGGGGTCTGCAGCCGGATTCCGGAGGACTCGCCGGAATTGGCCAGTGTTTCCCTTCAGCCGAGCCCGAAAATTAGCAGAGGCAGTTTCCGGTGTACGCCCCTGAATGAATTGAAAAACGTTCTTGTAAAAGACTATCTGGATAATCGGACCGGACTTTTTAACTCGAAGATGTATGACCTGGTGACGCCGTTCGCGGATGCGAGTGTCAATATGCCAATGTTCTCCGGGGATGAAGGAACGGCCGGCCGTACACAAGCCTACTCGGACAGCGAGCTGACCGCCATTCTTGAAGGATTGGAGCGTCACTGCGGTCTGCAGCCGCGCGGGAAACGGACAGTCGTCCATGACAGCTACCGGAATGTAAAGGAACAGGCACTGGATCCTCTGAAGGTCGGCGTACACACCGACGAACAGTACAGCATGCCGGGTTTCCCTTTTGGTAAATTTGATGGGGACAGGGCGATTGACTGGGTGTGGGGGTATTCCCTCATCGAAGAACGGCCGATTCTTGTCCCTGAGCTCCTTAGCTATTACAGTCTGGGCTGCGGCTCAGCCGGTTTTGTCTATGAAACGTCCAATGGCTGTGCACTTGGAGGAAGCAGGGAGGAAGCGATTTTTTACGGGATTATGGAGGTCGTCGAACGGGATTCGTTCCTGTTGACCTGGTATGCAGAGCTCAACCTGCCGCGCCTTGATCCCCTTACAGCAGGGGACGAGGAGCTGGAATTAATGATTGACCGGGTGCGGGCAGTCGCAGGGTATGATCTCTATTTGTATAACGCCACCATGGAGCACGGGATCCCAAGCGTATTTGCGATGGCAAAGAACAGGAAGGATTCAGGCTTGAATCTGATCCTCGCGGCAGGTGCCCATCTGGATCCTGTAAGAGCGGCAAAAAGCGCGATCCAGGAGCTCGCTGGGATGATGCTGAATCTTGATGAGAAACTGGAGAAGAACAAGGCGAAATTTGAAAAAATGCTGTACGATGACTCGCTGGTGAGGCAGATGGATGATCATGGCATGCTGTATGGATTGCCGCAGGCTGAAGAACGATTAGGGTTTTTACTGAATGACAACCGGCCGTTGCGAAGCTTCCGGGAAGAATTCAAATGGACGTCCAATCACACCGATCTAACGGATGACCTGAAGGATATCCTCGCAGCACTCCGAAGCCGGGACCTTGATGTCATTGTCGTTGACCAGACCGCGCCGGAACTTGCAAAGAACGGGCTGCACTGCGTAAAAGTCTTGATTCCCGGCATGCTGCCTATGACATTCGGGCATCATCTTACCCGTCTGACAGGACTTGAACGGGTCCTTAACGTCCCGGCGGAACTGGGATATGCCGACCTGCCATTGACATTTGAGCAGCTCAATCAAAAACCGCATCCGTTTCCTTAGGGTACTCAGGAGGTGAGGAGGATGAATCTGGAAGAGTTCCTGCACAATCTGCAGTTTGATATCAATCGGGCCAATCAGCCAAACTGGGAAGTGGACTGGGAGGATGCCCCCCTTCCCTATAAACTGTATCGGGGACTGCAGGGGGTGCCACTTTCTGCAGAAGTACCGCTGTCACTCACCGGGAGCCGGCCGCCGTTAAAACCTGATGCAGAAAGGATTGGTCATTTTCTCTGGTATGTCTATGGCATCACAGGGGTAAGTCAGTCGGTGGATGTGAATGATTCCGGGGAGCAGGAGTCTTACCCCATCCACTCGTATCGGCGGTTTGCTCCATCCGGAGGGGCACTGTATCCGAATGAACTTTATATCTATCTGAAGTTGGATGATGTGCCCGATGGAATCTACCATTATGATGCTGCCAATCACCGCCTTGACTTACTCAGGGAAGGGAATTTCGATTCGTACGTAGAACGGGCACTCGGCAATCGCTGCGACATCTCTTCCTGCTTCAGCACAGCCTTTGTTTCCACACGTTTTTGGAAAAACTATTTCAAATACAATAACTTTTCCTACCGGCTGCAGGGACTGGATGCCGGCGTCCTGGTGGGCCAGCTGCTGGAAACGGCCAAACGGTTCGGGTTCGAGTCGGGGGTATATGTTCAGTTTATGGATTCAGCGATCAACCAACTGCTTGGACTGAATGATGAAGAGGAAAGCGTCTATAGCGTCATACCGCTTTCGGCTGCTGCAACGAATTGGGCTGGAACCGGGATGGGGATGGAACGAGTCAGCTCTGAAGAATTGTGCCGGGAGCTGCCAGCCATTTGTGCAGAACACTGCGAACGCTCTGAAAAGGTCAGAGAGTTTCCAAGGTTACTAGAGGTGAATGAAGCTTCTAAACTAGATTGTACATGGGATTTTCGCAAGCTCGGGAGACCGCCGAGGGTTAGTGGAAGTGAAAAAGAAATCAATCTGCCTGAGGTTGAGTCACTGGCGTATGATTTTGCTGAAGCATGCAAAAACCGTCATTCCCCAGAAATGGATTTTGTCATGGGGAAGGTCGGCCAGCATCAGCTGGCGGCTTTATTGAAACGTGCAGCTCACTCTTTTCGAAGTGACATAGATGATATTACTTACAATGAAGAACACCGTGTTACGATTTACGGGTGTTTATATAATGTAGAAGGCATACCAAACGGCGCTTTCGCTTATCACAGTAACCGCCATTCATTGCGGCAGATCGGTACAGGGGATTATCGTCTCCAACTGCAATCAGGACTGTCACTTGATAACGTAAATCTGCTTCAGGTACCGCTTTGCCTGCATATCGTAGCGAACAAAAATCACTATAAAGACACCCTGGGCTACAGAGGCTACAGGATCATGCAAATGGAAGCTGGCATACTTGTACAGCGCCTGCTTTTGGCTTCGGCCGCCTCAGGGTTAGGCGGGCACCCGCTGCTTGGGTTTGATACGAAATTGACTGATGGAATTTACAAACTGGATTCAGAGAGCCAAACCACACTGATTCAAATACCGATCGGACCTTTTCGGGAGCGGGCTTGGATGAGGGGGAGTTTGTTAAGTTAGGGTAGAGCGGGAGAGTGGTGTGGGGACGGTTCCTACTCTACTTTTCTCGCTTTTAAAGAATAAATGAACCACATCTTCAAAAACCTTCACTCTTCATGGCTGGACCCCAGTGAAAAGAAGCATAAATACCGTCCTCGGTTACTCAAATTTCTCCACAATAAAAAATACATTCCACTTTGAAGATTTACGTGCCACTTTCCACATTTACATTCCACTTTAGAAAAATACAATCCACTTTCCACATATACGTGCTACATACCAAAAATACATTCCACTTTTCCTGTTTATCAAGCAACTTGTCGAAAAATATTTTGATCAACAAGGACAGGCACTCTGGGTTCACCGTAAAAAGTAGGGTAAGAACCGCCGCCGATTTCTCCCCGGCGTTGTAATGGGGCAAGGATTAAGCATTCCTCATACTTGATTAATTATTGGCCAATGGAATTGAACAACTCTTTATTACTGAGTAGACAAATAATGTGCAACGACAATTTCTATATTAGAGAACTTAAGCATTTAACATAAGCTACTCGTACTGTTAAGAAGGAGTTTGATTTTATTTTATAGAATTACATGAGTGAATGGTTAATGGAGAGAATCACACTAACGAAAGCAGGGTGTAGTATGGAAGTGATTGCAGAAACGGAAAGGTTGATATTAAGGGTTTTTAAAGAAACGGACGTAGAGGATGCAAAGGCATTTTGGGGAGATCAGGAAGTGATGGAACATTGTCTCGGAGCTATTCCTCACGAACACTTACAGAAAGTGTTGGCTGCATATGAAGCTTGCCATCAGGAAAAAGGTCTTTCTATGTATGCGGTTATAGAAAAGGAGTCAAGCAGGGTGATTGGTGCTGCTGGATTTAATGTAAGAACTACGATTGAATCGGTAGAATTGCTTTACCATTTTTCTAAAGCTGCATGGGGGAAGGGATACGCAACAGAAGCTACATCAGCATGTGTTGATTTCGCCACTAAAAATCCTGCTGTAAAGTTGATTTACGCATCAGCTGATTCAAAAAATGCTGGTTCTTTGAGAACTTTAGAAAAAGTTGGGTTTGAGTACAAGGGCATGAAATGGTTTGATGATACCAATCAGGAAGAGCCGTATTATGAATTGAATATTAAAGTTGAAAAACAGTAGTACCCAATGTGAAATTGGATATTGCAAGTTTTTTAGAGTTGAAACAATACAATTACTTAATTCTTTAATAAACAGTTTATGGTCAGCTGCGGCTGATCATTTTTATATTTAATAGGGGAGTAAATATGACACACTTTCTTGAAATAATTGAATGGAGTCATTATTGACTAAGACTTGAAAACCCTACAGATCCTTAACTTATGAATATGCTCCAGAGTTAAAACGTTTCTATAATAGTAGTAGATCAGGCAGCCGAAAAACCTTCGGCGGCCTGAATCCTTATCTATATTCCTACTGAGCTATTTTTTCTTCACCCTCCAATTGCTGAGCCCGTTGGCGCTTTGATTTTCTGAAGTAAAGCAATTCGTAAAAAACAGGAACTACGACGAGCGTCAGCACGGTTGCTCCGGCAAGACCGCCGATGACGACCACTGCAAGAGATTTCGATACAAGACTTCCATCTTCCGTATGACCGAATAGAAGGGGAAGCATGGCGCAGATGGTGGCAACCGCGGTCATGACGACAGGGCGGAGCCGGGTTCCGCATGCTTCTAGAATCGCGTCGCGGATGATCATCGTTTCTTCGTTCTGTTTGACGCGGTCGATCAGGACGATTGCGTTCGTGACAACGATACCGATCAGCATCAGCGCTCCGATGAGAGCGGTGGCGTCTGCAGGTACCCGGGCGATGAGCAATCCGAGGACGGCTCCGATCGAGGCGAGCGGCAGCGTAATTAAGATGGCCAGCGGCGCTCTCAAGGTCTTAAAGGTCAGGACCATGATCAGGTATACAATCAGGATGGAAGCAAGCATGGTCATCCCAAGGTCCTTGAAGTCATCGGCCTGCTGGGCGGCTGCTCCGCCGGTATCCAGGGAGACGCCTTTCGGAAGGTCGATATCCTTGATCTCGGCAGCGATATTTTTCGAAATGACTGATAGTTCTTCCGGTTCCACCTCTGCCGTGATCCGGACATATAAGTCACCATCTTTATGCAGGACGGTGCTTGGTTTCTCTTCTTCCGTGATGGAAGCCACCTCAGTAAGCGGCTGGATGCCTGAACTTGTTGCGATCGTCAAATCCTTCAAATCGGACAAGGTATCCGGATTGACGCCGGCGTCCAGGAACACAGGAGTTGGTGCATCATCCAGGTGGATGGACCCGATCGGCTGCGGATTCAACAAGGAGCGGATCTGCATGGCCGTTTGCTGGGCATTCGCTTTCTCCGTGTTGACGTTCACTGTGAAGACAGGTGACGTTTTCTCCTGATTGCTTGAAACCTTCTTCACTCCGTCCACATCGCTGATTTTTTCCATAATTGTTTTGGAAGTAGTCAGAAGTTCGTCAGTGTCATTCCCGACGACGTCATAGGTAATACTGGAGTTGGATGATCCACCGAAAATGGACGATGGTGACGCGGTGATGGTCACATCCTTCTCCTCTTTTTTCGTTTCATTCACCTTCTCGATGAAGGCTTCAGCATCCCCATCTTCCTTCATAATGACGGTATAGAACACGGTGTCTGAATCACTTATGGCTCCGTATTGGGCATTTACTTCACTTGAGCCGTACTGGGTAATCAGATGGTCGTACCCTTCAAACGTAGACATTTTGTCCTCAAAATCTGTCATACGCTGATTCATGGTGTCTACCGGCGTATCACTCGGGAATTCCATCGTGACGGCGACAAAGGAAGCGTCATTTGCATTTGTTGCAGCTTTCGGCAGTGTGATGTAGAGGGCAATCGATCCCCCGAACACAAGAATGGCCAATAGGATGGGAACGAATTTATGATTTAATGACCAGCGCAGCACGTTCACATAGCGGTGAGGTGTGCGATGGGCCGGCAAGGTTGTATTTTTTAACATACCTCTGCTTAACAATGGTACGACGGTCAAGGCTACAAGCAGGGAAGCAAGCAGCGAATACGTAACCGTCAATCCGAATGGAAGCAGGAACGCTTTTAACGAGCCATTGACAAGTCCCATCGGCAGGAATACAGCCACGGTAATAAGAGTGGACGACGTGATGGCACGGGAAACCTCCATGGTGGTTTGAACCACATTCTGTTTCGTGATCTTCTCATTCTGGCTGCGCCGGAAAATATTTTCGACGACGACGATGCTGTCATCGACCAGACGGCCGACCGCCACTGCCACTCCGCCGAGCGTAAGGATGTTCAATGTGACTCCGGATAACCAGAGTAAGAAAAGCGTGATGCAGAGTGATAATGGAATTGAGACGGCTGTCACGAGCGTCGGCTTGAATTTTCTTAGGAAGAAAAGAATGACAAGCGTCGCGAACAATGCACCCAGCGCTACTTCACGCACCATGCTGTTTACCGAGTTCTCTACCATTTCCCCCGTCGTGAACAGTGTGGTTGCTTCGACCCCTTCAAAGTCGCTGTTGATTTTATCGACTGTGTCTTTCACTTGTTCCCCTGCAGTAACAGCACTGGCGTCACTTTCTTTGAACAAGACGACGGCGATGGCTTCTTTTCCGTTTACCCGTGTGATGGTGTCTTCAGCCTTCACCTTTTCAACGGTTGCGATGTCTTTCAGTTTGACAGCAGGAGCATTCGGCACCTGCATCGGAACGGGCAGGATCTTCAGGGCGTCCACGGATGTCAGATTGTCCGTGACGTTAATGGTACTCTTTTGACCATCGATCGTGGTGGTGCCGGCAGAGGCGGAAACATCCTGCCCTTGGAGCACGCCCATCACCGCGTTGACCGGGATATGTAACTCTTCCAGCTTGTCGTGGTCAAGGTTAATTTGAATACGCGGGCTGTTTACTCCGGCGAATGTGACTTGCGACAGGCCGGATTGCTTCTCAAACAACGGCTTGAACTCATCGTTGGCAAGATCAAGGTTCTGCTTCGTCAATCCGTCATCAAATGTCACCGACACCTGACCGATCGGGATCATAGATGTATTCAGCTGCGAGATCTGCGGTTCTCCGACTCCTTCAGGAAGGCGGATTCCCTTGATGGCATCCTCGACTTTATTTTTGGCTTCCTTCATGTCGGTTTTCGAATCAAAGTTGAGTGTAACCTGTGAATATCCTTCCCCAGTCGTGGACAGGATCGATGTTTTTCCAGAAATGGATGCGACCGCCTGCTCCACGGGTTCTGTGATATTCGTTGTCATGGAACCGGCGTCATAACCCTGCGCCAGGGTGACGACCGTAACTTGCGGATTGTCCGCTTCAGGCAAGAATTCCATAGGCAGACGGAAATAACTGATGATACCGATAATCAATGTGATGACAATCAAAAGGCCCATGGCTGCCTTATTGCGAAAACCCCAATTTATTAAAGCTTGCATGTGTTTCCCCCCTAATACTGTTGGATTATTTTTCCTTCTTTCTAAAGATAACGGATTACTGACTGATTCACAGCCTCCGCAAGGCCAATATTCACCTAGGTCCTGAGGCGTAGTTCATCCTCCTTTACTTATGGATTGCCACAAAGTTCATTTTACTGAGCAGCAGGGCCTGGTATTCTTAAAAACGTGTAAATTTTGTAAAAATCCGGCCATTCCCTCTGTTAAAATATTCCTTTTACAATGTAGTATTATAGACCTAATGGTTAGGAGTGGGAATATATAATTGTTAGATTTTACAAAAATAGTAGAGGAGGGGGCGGTTCTCTTTTTAAAAGAAAAATATGGACCCCATCATCAAAAAGCTTCACTGTTTGGCTGGAATCACCGTAAAGAGCATCAGAAGTACTGATTCCAGTTATCATAATCCATCTACGATTAAACACTTTCAGCCTTTACGTGCAACATTTTAAAAATACATTCCACTTTCCAGATTTACGTGCAGCATTCAAAAAATACATTCCACTTTCCAGATTTACGTGCAGCATTCAAAAAATACATTCCACTTTCCACATTTACGTGCAGCATTTTAAAAATACATTCCACTTTTTCTATTTATCAACCAACTTGTCGAAAAATCATAGGGAGACCGGAACAGGGGAGAGTCGGGGGTGGTTCCCTGAAGGTTAGCACTGACTCTGAAACTGCATTTTTTGAACCTGGAAACCGGCTTACATGATATGCTTTTTAATAAAAATACATAAATTTGAAACTTTTCCTAAGAATAGATTCCACTAATGTGTAAAAGGGGGGCAAAACAGTTGCAGAAAGAAACCGAACGTTTAGTTAAAAAAGCAATCAAAGGAAATAAAAATGCTTTTGAAAGATTAGTTCAGCAGCATTATGAACAAATCTACAGGACTGCTTATCTGTATGTACACAACGAAGAAGATGCATTGGATGTCGTCCAGGAAGCAGCCTATCAGGCTTATAAATCGATCCATTCGTTGAAACATCCGGAGTATTTCTTGACCTGGCTGACGAGGATTGTGATTCGGTGCTCGGTGGATGTAATCAGAAAACGAGGCAAGGTGGTTCCGATGAACGATGACTATTTTTCCAACGTGCCGGATGAATCAACGCCAGACTATGAAGAGTCTTCACAGCTGTTACATGCCATTGGACAGCTGAAAGTGAATCACCGTACCGCCATAATTCTATTCTACTATCATGATTATTCGATCAAGACGATCAGCACTGTGATGGAAATCCCGGAGAACACGGTAAAAACGTACTTAAGCAGAGGGAAAGCGGAGTTAAAAAAGGTGTATGAAAAAGAGGAGGAAAGGTCTCATGGATAACAAGGAACTTAAATGTGCAGCTGAGAAAATACCGGTGCCGAAAGAAAAAGTATTGAGTGCCATTTCCAAAGGGATCAACAGAGGTGAGAGTAGAGGGCATGGAAAGAAAAAGAAAATTCTTGCCGGTGCTTTGTCTACAGCCGCTGTCCTCGGAATCACCATTGCCTCCGGATTTGTAAGTCCTGCCATGAATCATGTATTGGCAAATGCTCCGTTGATCGGCGGAATTTTTCAAGAATTCAACGATCAAATGGGTGTGGATCTCGCCAGTCAGAACGCCGTGACCGAGCTGAACCAAGCCGTTACGAAAAATGGCGTGACGGTCAAATTGACAAGCGCTTACTTTGATGGAAGCGTCGTGTCCATCACCGGATTTGTAGACGACGGGGTTGATAATGGACGGAACGAAGAAGGCGAAGTCAGTTTTGATGTGAACTTTGAAGGTAATAATGGAGACAATGATCCCTGGCTGAACGGCCAGTCAAGGGATGTAAGGAAAGTGGATAATGGGTATAACTTTCAATGGAAAATGGACTATCCTCATGAATCATTCAAGGAAAATTTCACTCTTCCCGTAACGATTCATAACATAAACGGGATCAAGGGAGAATGGAATTTTGATATACCGGTTAAGCAGGATCAGAATAGCAGCGTTGCGATTGAACAAGGGCATGAGTACCCGGACAAGGGGGGCAGCATCCGAATTAAAGAGATTCTTACTGCAAAAGAATCGTCTTCCCTTGTTTATGAAACCACGCAGAAATATAAGGGTGATGACATAAGGATTTCAAAAGCGGTGGATGAGAAAGGGAATGTATATAGGTTTGGAAATCGAACGATACTCGAGGAGTCGGAACAAGAAGGTGGTTATCAAAGTGCCGTTCGGACAGAGATGACCAAGCTGAAGGCCGGCATCACTTCCCTGACTTTTTATCCGCAGATAAATGTAACAGCTCCAAGAGAAGAGCAGCTGCTGGATAAAAGGACATTTACGTTAAAAAGCGAACGCCTTGGTTTAGGTCTTCAGGTAAATGATGTTGTACAAAAAGGCGATCAATTAGTAATTGATTATCAACTTACAGGGCTTCCGAAGAACATAAGTGAACATAAACAGGAATTGATCGATCATAACCTGGAATACGCTTTCTGGCTGGTCGATAAAGATTATGTATCAGAAATTGATCCAGACAATCCGTTTCCTCCTAAAAATCATGGAATTACCTTAAATAAGGTAAAGGTGATCGATCAAGCTACTGTACATTACCAATCTACATTCGATTTGAATGGAGAAGAAAAAATAGAGGGGTTTAGCCTGGAAGATACAATCTTGCAGTTTGAATTTTCATCATTTGTTTCTTCGGAGGAGTTGAAACCATTTACGGTTGAGTTTCCGGTGGAGGAAGAATAGCGATAGGTTGGTGAGTGGAGCTGATTGGAGGTCGTATGATGTGTAGTAGTGGGGCGATGACTTATGGGAGTCATCGTCTTTTTTATGAAGTGACTTAACCTGGATCTTGTGAAAGTTCATCTTGAGTTAGCGGCCGGATTTTGAAATAATTGGTAGTAAGTTGAGTTGTGATTCAATTAAAAAAGGGGGAGATGTTGATGTCAAAACCAATCGTAAATCAAATCGGAGCTGCCTTCATTCCTGTGAGTGACGTTGAAAGGGCACGCGACTGGTATTGTGACATATTGGGCTTACCGGCAGATGGAGAGATTTTATTCGGTCATCTATACATACTGCCGATGAACGGAACGGATATCGTATTGGACAGCAAAATATATTCAAAGGAAACCATTTATAAAGCCCCGCCTTTTCATTTGAACACACATGATATCGAAGAAGCTTATGAATATATGAAAAGTAAACGTGTAGAGATCACCACAAACATTGAAGGGAACTGGTTTAATTTTAAAGATTTGGACGGGAACCATTTGATGATTTGTCAGTGTTAGTTGGTTTACTAACGGGGATACAGCACAGAAAAGTTTAGGGGGATATCATTGCATCCAATAACTGTAATAGAGATTTTAATGTCTGCTGCTTTAATCCTTATTCTTTTTGTTACCGCCTTTCTTTTGCCAAAAAAGATTAGGAGAGTGAGTATCATTGCTGCATCCTCAACCACTGTCCTAATCCTGTTATTCTTTGCTCTTCGGCCCTATTGGATTGATTATCAAGTAGCCAGGAAGACTGAACAACTCAATCAATTTCTTGAGGTAAAGTACCCTGGTCAAGAGTGGGAGGTCAGCCCTCAAACAGGGAGGCAGTACAATCCTTATCACCTGAATGTCCAGTTTGCAAACGAAAAAGGATGGACGTATACGTATTCAGTAGTAGATGAAGAGAATATCTGCCAAAGCGTATGGACACCGCCGGAAGGTATTCTCCCCAGTGAAGGGAGACATTTTGAACACGGAGATTGTGAATGAAGTAGAGCGGGGATGGTTACCGACTCTACTTTTCTTATTTTAGAGTATTGGTGACGGTTATCTTGCTTTGGAATCATCCCTCGTTGGTTGGTGTGGATTGGTTACTTTTGTAAAATTCAGCATAAACTCATTTTTTCAGCATAAATCCAAATAATTCAGCTTAAATCCTGAAAAGTCAGCATAAATCGTAATGTAAGCCGGGCCTAAAGGGAAATGAGAGCCGCAGAGGCGGTTTTTATAGCTGCCAATCAAACGATTCAATCCATTTAGTACCTTTTTCAATCCACTTATAAAAATACATTCCACTTTCCAGATTTACGTGCAACATTTCAAAAATACATTCCACTTTTCAGATTTACGTGCGACTTTTCAAAAATACGTTCCACTTTTCTCATTTATCAACCAACTTGTCGAAAAATCTTGATTCAGAATTGATGGGTCCAGTCCCCCAGTGCGGTGATACCTTAGCAAACTGGGGGGCAGACCTCAAATAGAAAAAAGCCCTAATCGTTGAATTATTGTATGACGTACTAAGAACAACAAATCCATAATCGATTCCTACAGATTATCTGTACCAATCCTCGGGGTTTCTTGTTCAAGAGATGCTGCTGCCCTTGCATTCTCGTTGTGTCGATCATTATGTTGTCTATTATCTGATGTACTATGTTCTTCTATGTTTTTGAATGTTTCCTTTTTGTCAGCCATCCTATCACCCCCTATCAATAATATGTTCCATTTATATGGTGAACATTAACATGATTTTAATGACATATTTCGGAATATTCGTTATAAATAAATGGAAGCCATTAGAAGGAAGGAATAGATCAATATGCCACAATTATTGAAAAAGGGAGATAAGATTGGGATTTTTACTCCTTCTTCACCTGCAACGGTTACAGCCCGGCCCCGTTTTGAGCGAGCCAAATCTTTCTTTGAAGAAAAAGGGTTTACCATTGTAGAAGGAAGTTTAACGGGAAAATCAGATTTTTATCGTTCAGGTACCCCTAAAGAGCGTGCATCGGAATTTAATGAATTACTTAGAAACCCGGAAATAAAAATGATCATGTCCACGATTGGTGGAACGAATTCCAACAGTATGCTGCCTTACATCGATTATGATGCATTCGAGCAAAACCCAAAGCTCGTCGTTGGGTATTCAGATGCGACAGCCATTGTTCTTGCACTATATGCTAAAACCAATATATCAACCTATTATGGTCCCGCTTTAATCCCGTCCTTTGGTGAATTTGAACCGCTGGTACATGATACATATCGTTACTTTGAACATTATTTTACAAAAGAAGTATCACTCCCTTATGAAATACCAATGCCTTTCTACTGGTCTGACGAACCTGTAAATTGGCTGGAGAAAACGACAGAAAAGACACTGTATAAAAATGAATGGATAACGGGAGTGAATGGTGTTGCAGAAGGTCGATTGATAGGTGGAAATGTGAATGCCATGTATGGATTCATCGGAACTGAATATTTTCCCACTATCAAGGAAGGAGATATTCTGCTCATTGAAGATTGTGCAAAGAATGCTTCAATAGTGGAGAAGAATTTTGCCATGTTGAAAATGCACGGCATCTTTAATAAAGCTTCAGGAATTATTCTAGGGAAACATGAGGGATATGAGGATTCAGGAACAGGAAGGAAGCCGTTAGACATACTCTTAGAACAGTTAGATGGTGTGAACATACCTGTACTAGCTGATTTTGATACTTGTCATACTCATCCGATGCACCCATTAGCAATAGGTAAAATGGTGAAGTTGGATGCAAGTGCTAAAAAAGTTCATTGTATGGAGAATTGGATAGTGTAAGAATGAAGATTATTTGCAGGGGGGAATAGCTGAAGATCAACTAATAGTTTTAGGCTAAAAGCTATCATAAACTGATTGTTGCGGGGTCTGGTGCGCGGTATGGTGAAGCTTACTGGGACCAGGCCAGAGTGGCTGTAAAGGGGCTGAACGAAGTGTTTATAAGAAAAACGATAATGGCGAAAATGAGCCCTATAAAAAAATCATTCTTGCAAACCACGAATATGATTTTATGGATCCTCACTCTTTTCATCCTCATCCTGCTGGGAAATCTAATCCTGAAAATAAGTACATACGGTGTCGAAACAGGAATAAAAAGTACGGCCTTTACGTATGAACTATTAGTAAAACCACTTTACTCACCATTGAAGTGGACATCCGATCCCAAAAGTTCCTTCCTCCATTTAGTAATGAATCTAAGTGTGTTTTATGTCGTATTCACTTTTGGATTCTGGATTAAGCATTACTATAAGATGGCCGGCATGCTCCTATTGCTGACTTTCATTATTTTATCGGGGATTTGGTATTATGTTTATGTGTTGAGTGATGCGGTGATTTAATACAAGATTTGTTCTAATTCTTTTATTAGAAGGAATGGTGAAATAATGTTGGATAAAATAAATGAATTACCTGAGAAAGTGGCATTCTTAATCGGCTTATCTATAATCATATTGAGTCCGGTCATATTTTTTTTCGTTTCGTTCGGGATATGGATGAGTTTTATTATTCAAGGGATTATATGGGCTGTTGCGTTCCTGTTTATTTTAAGTGCTTCTGATAAAAGGCATTCACGGTTAGGAAAGAATAAGTGAATATGGAATGTAGGAGGCTGTTTAGATGAAGAAGCATAATCCAAATTTAATTTTTTGAATAGTACTAAGTGAGTCGATAAAGAAACAACTAAAAAGTTGTGGTGTGAAAGTATATTATACTTTTTAAAAAAGTAAATCAGAGGTGGTTCTTCCGGTCATGATACCCCCCCTTAGCCCCAGGTATAGCTGTCGCTCCCTACTTGCAAGAGAGAAAGATTGACATTGTCATTTTTAAGGACATACAGCTTTCTAGAAATATAAGATTATGTAGAAAAAGGGAGTTGAATTCGCCCCGGCAGCGATAAATTTAATAAACTTGATTTTACAGGACAGGAAAGACGAAAGAGATGAATAATCTTGTAATGCATATTGTATTCATTAGGGTAGAGCGGGGACGGTTCCCACTCTACTTTTTCTTTTGAAAAAGATGAGCCCATCTTCAAAAAAAGAACCCCAGCCCGGCTGACTTCACCGTGAAAATTCGGGGTAAGAACCGTTAAAATCGTTATCTCTCTATTGCTCTTCTACTTCCTCTTGTTCTTGACGTTCCCTGTTGAGTTGCAACTTTATCTTTTCCAGCTCTAGCTTATTTTGTTCCAGCTCTAATTTCTTCTTTTTTAGATCATAATGGATGACGAAATACAAAAATATAAAAGTCAAACCGACAATCGCTGTAATAAAGAAAAATAGGTCCAAACGTATCTCCTCCTGGTTTAAAGATTCACATAATCAAGCTTGTATCTTCGTTGATTCAGTATACGAATAAGCCTGATGATTATGTTCCTTTCTTTTTTTAAAAGAATTGTGTTTTTCTGTTCATCATCATAAAATAGTTCATTTGCACGGTCTTATCTCCACTCATAACCTTAAGCAAAACACGCAGCCCATGTCATGCGGCAAGAGAAAAGATGCTGCTTTCTGCTCCATGTTTTGATCCGTATCTCCAATATGATAAACCTCCTCTAACTTGGTTTCATTATGATTGTAATGGGTCTGAGGAAGACTCTCATTGACTTAAGTCAAGTAATGCAGGTCTTTAGAAAAATGAACTAGTTAATTTTTGAAAGTGGAAGCAAATAAGAGGGTCTGAATGAGATACTCCTGTAAAATGGTTTGCTGTGAGGCAGGGACCGAATATTCTTCGGGGCAATTTATATGTAGAGTAGGGACGGTTCCCGTTCTACTTTTACAAAAAAAGTACCTTATCTCGATTAAAGCTTCAACGTATGGGTGGATCCACCTTAAAAAGTGAGAGAAGATGCGTCCCTAGTGATCCCATTTCATGAAAAATTGAAAATACACCCCACTTTCCGCATTTACGTGCCACTTTGGAAAAATACGATCCGCTTTTCACATTTAAGTGCCATATTTTAAAAATACAAACCACTTTTCCCGTTTATCAACCAACTTGTCTAAAAATCTTCGAGTCATCGTGACAGGTGCATTGGATTAGAATAAGGACATTCCACTCTAATCTTCAACCTGTACAAAGTGAATCACGTCCTCAAAAAACTTCACTGAGCGGCTGTGTCTATTGCTTCTCTTCAAAAAGCAGAGTAAGAACCGTCCCCGAATTGAGACCTGTCCATTAGGAATAGGGAATTTATGTTAAAATGTATATAAACAAAATCCAAAATGGTTCTGTGAAGCATTATTAAGGAAAAATTAGAGGTGACGAGTGTATATTTCTAAATTGGATTCTGAAAATCTGACATATAATCAAATGACAAATCTCCTATTCTCAACTATTGAAGATGATAACGAAAATGGGGATTGTATCTTTGTAGTTGGCAGCAGCAAGGCTATTCAATACCGACTGCCTAAAGCAGTGGAGCTATATAAACAAGGAAGGGCGGGGAAGATTTTATTTTCTGGAGGTGTCAGATGGCAAGGAAGTGAGCTTACAGAGGCTCAGGAATTAAAAAGAGAAGCCATTTCATTAGGAGTTCCGGAAAGAGATATATTAACAGAAGAAATGTCCTTACATACGCTTGAAAATGTACTCTCCTCCATGCTTGTACTGGATAGGGAGTTCCACTTACACACGATTAAAAGGCTGTTAGTCGTCACAACTTCATATCATATGAAAAGACTAAACCTGACACTGAAAACGTATATGCCTGATTGGATTTCATTCACTTTGTGTCCAGCTGAAGACACTCATACAAGAGAAGATAATTGGTTCTTGAATGAAACAGGCATTAAGAGAGTGAAGAGTGAGTCTGCAAAAGTTATAAAGTATGTGAAGCAGGGTGCTTTAAATGATGAGGAAATAGTGATTTAGTTTGAGAGATTAAATGGAAGTTTGGTTGAAGGAGAGGGAGAACCATGAGTGAACAAGGTCAATCTTTAATAGAGCGTATTGATTTAGGAGATGGATTAAGATTAGTTTATCAAGAACCCAAAGAATACATAAGATTCTATTCAATTTATTATGGACAAAAATATGCAGACTACTATTTTAGAAGGTCCTCTGCAACTTTAATAGAAATCGCATCCATATTTGACTGCGGTTATTTCATCATGAAGGATGAAAACGTCATTGGCGGTGTATTCCTGAAACCTAATTTTATGTCAGATTTATTTGTTGTTCCCCCTTATGACGATTATGAAGGGTTAGTCCATAGGCTTTTAAACCATTTGAAAAAGATATCGAAGTCTGAAGAAAAAATCATCATCAGAGAAATTGTAGAAGAACACGTTCCAAATTATGAACAACAAGAATGCCAGGTTCAGGAAGTGAATTATTGGATGATCCGTCCTACACAATCGATGATGGCAATCCTTCCTGAAGGTTATAAATCAAAAGCTGTAATAAGCGAAGATATAAATGATATAGCCTGTTTAATTATGAAATCCTATAAAGCAAATCCAGTCTACAAACAAATCGCAGCCAAAGAGGATTACATTCAACATGTGAAGGAGTTCATAGAAAACCATAAAACCAATACCATCATGGATGAGTGTTCAAGAGTGATTGTAGATAATAGCACGAACAACATTGTTGGTGTCTGCCTGCACATGGAGTTCGAAGACTATCCGCTAATCATGAGTTTGGCCGTTAACCCTGAACATCAACACAAAGGACTTGGCCGATTTCTGTTAACCCATTCTATCAACATATCCAGTAAAGAGTACCCGGCTACCCGTTTGGCTGTACTCAAAGATAATACAGCGATTAAGCTTTATGAAGACCTTGGATTCATTCGGAATAAATCTATAACGGATATGTATGTAGTGTGATTTGATTGAACAATTCTATAATAAAACAACGCTAAAAGGGGATAGAAAAATGGGTTGGTTAATCATTGCTGCTGTTGCATATCTTCCAATAATATATCGGATTCATAGACGCTTAGATTATTTAGAAAAAGAAGTGAAAAGGTTAAAAGGAGAGAAGGATTACTGAACATAGCAGCCCACTGTCTTATTCCAGAAAAGAGCAGTTTAGTGAAGAAGGGTTTTGTTTCAGATTGCAGAAGATCTATGAAAAAATATGGGTTCACAAATGAATAGCAAAAGCTGGGGGCAGCGATATTGAACGAAGAAATTTATATAACTGCAGAACAACTGATAAAGAAAACAAAAAGAAAAGAGACTGTAATTGAGATAAATAACTTACAAACAAATAAAGATGGATTTAGTAACGACATCACAATGTTCCATCTTACTTACTCTCAAGGTGGAGATATATTTTCCAATGAAGTTGTCTTAAAAGAATTTAGTGAAAATGAGAGATTTAATAAAGAATTAAATATTCTAAAGAGTAAGGCTGTAAATTCGAACATTAATATTCCGACTGTTTATTTTGAAGATAAAGAAAAGAGAATAATGTTGATGGAACTAGTTAAGGGAACTACTTTGGATAAATATTACTTAGCAAATCCAGAGGATATGCAGTCAACATTTAGAAGATTTGGTGTTACGCTTGCACAAGTTCACTCAATTTGCACTGATACGGTTCGTGACTGTTTTACGGATAACGATTTACGACAAGATGATTATATCAATTTTTATATTGAAAGTTTAAAAAAAAGAGTTGAGAAGTTTGAAGACCCTGTATACATAAATTGCCTTCATAATATTTACGATATGTTCAAGTCTGTTTCATTTACTAAAGTTTTAAATCACGGAGATTATCATTTTTGGAATACAATAATAACTAATGAAAATACGTTGTATATTTTGGATTGGGAAAAAGCTTATATAGGAGACCCTCGTTATGATATTGCAAATACCCTTGTTTTGGGATATTCGTGGTTCGGGACTAGCTTCAAAGAACCTATGTTAAATGCTTATCAGAACATAACAAACAAGAGAATTGAACATTTGGATTGCTTTGAAGCTTTATTAAGTTTTGACTCATTCACTAAGATAGTTCCCTTAATACAAGGTGCAGATGACTCACATATTCGTGACAGGTCGTTTGAGTGGTTAAATAGACGTTACGAACTTTTTGTAAGACATAGCGGAAAGAGAATCAATGAAGCTGAAGAATACTTATTTTCTAAAGGTGTACCATTCAAAATTTAGTATTTTTCCTTCTTCAACTAACGGGGGCAACAGTTGAAAATCCAAAAGAGGATCTTTAGCTGCTTTTCTTCCTCTTAATGGCAGATTCGCTTAATAAAGAATATTTACTAGGTTTTGGGAGAGGGGATGACCACGGATGATTTCAGAGCTTAATAAGTCTGAATATTATAAATGTAAAGCATTAATAAATGAAGAAGGACTCTTAGAATCAAAAGCTGTCATTGAAGGTGAAAATCACGGTCGCATATTTGTAAATGATCCGATTGCGCCTTCATCTGGTTTTATTTGGTTGGGGAGTAATAATGGTTTTATTTTTATTGGTAACGAAGATAATGAGGAATTTAATTTAGAACTAAACCATTTTTTTAATACGATCATTAAAACAGATGCCCTAAAAGTTGATATGACAGCATTTGAAGCGATAGGGAACCATTCAAAATGGAATAAAACGATCAAAAAAGTATTCGGCGAAAATGTGAATGGTTACAATCAAAGGGTGTATGAATTACAGAAAGATGATTATCGAAAACAAAATGAACCAGTTATCGAACAAGGATATGAGGTTAGAAAAATCACAAAAAACATCTTGGAAAACAAAGGTCATTTAACATATGAAAACATCGGATTTTTGCATTCTAAACTATTGGAATTCTGGACTTCATTTGAAAGGTTCTTACACTATGGTCACGGGTATATGGTTTTCTATGAAAACGAAATTGTAAGCGTTTGTTTTTCAGGTGTAGTAGCTGGGAATGTACATGGTATAGACATTGAGACGTTAGAGCATCATCAAGGGAAGAAGCTTGCTCAAAAAGCGGCTCATTCTTTTGTACAAGACTGTATAGATAATCATATTACTCCTTATTGGGATTGCATGGAAATCAATGAATCTTCTGTTTCTGTTGCAGAAAGTATAGGGTTTAAAAATACATTTAATTATAGTTGGTATAGTATTACTTTTGAATAGGTTATAAAGAACCACGGGGACAGATACATCGGTCCGATGATTCGAATGAGCCAAGGTACCTGTCCCCGTGGACCTTTAACGAACTTAAGGGGGGGGATATGAATATGGTGACACTCCATACAATGCCGACAGAGGTTGACATAACTGTCTCAGAGGATGGTATGCCTTTACCGCATTTTCTTAAGGAATCCATCAATTCATACTGGGATTCTCTTATTGAAAATGGCAAACCATTTCATAGGGGAGAGGTATTTTCCATAAAAGAACTGACTGAGACTAAGAATGAATTACGCGTTACCCTGCAAAGAACGGATTTTGCTCATTTTATATACGACAAACATTTCGATCTGCCGGAAGAGTTCAATTGTCGTGTGATTGTGGCGAACGCGCTTATCTTAACAAATGATAACCATTTTGTTCTTGGACAGATGAATAGCCGCACTGCAAATCCTGGGCGTGTGCAGTTCATTGCCGGCGGCATAGACGCCAGCGATGTAAAAGGGAATAGAGTCGATATCATGGGCTGCCTCATTCGTGAAACAAGCGAAGAAGTTGGAATTGATCTACATGACCGTACCCTTGTATGGAACATCGACCCCCTGTATATCGTACATTGGGGGAATATAGCCCTTGTTTATCTGATTAAACTAAAGATTGATTCGTCTGAATTTCAAGCTCACTACGAAAAATTTGAAAGCAGTTTAAGAGAAAAAGAGATGACGCCAGTATTTTCATCGATTCAACTCTTGTCAGCAGAACCAGAATCAGTATCTGACTTCCTTGAACATGATGACCGGCCGAGAGTGGATTTCCTTGGTGCAGTTTTGAAAAAAGCAATCGAAACGGTGTAACTTTGTTCAGGGGAGGATCAGACGGTTCCAGCTGAACGGTTCAATCTTCAATTTGAGGTGAGGGGGAGAAGGCAAATGAGCATCGGACTGATGGATATTTTTCGCATGGAATTTGATTTTTGCTGGGATACCGAAACTTGGTTTTTACCTTTGGAATCCGCTCTTGAGGGGTTGAACTCCACACATGCAAGCTGGCAGCCCCCAGGGGGTGGGAATACAATCTGGCAAACGGTGAACCATCTGAATTATTACAACGCCATTCTTGTCAGCCAACTCAATGACCCAACACATGGTAAAAAGGCATCTGGCGGCAAAGCTGCATTTGGAGATATCGGAGAGCCCGAAAACCCTAAATGGGAGGCGATTTTGGCAGAGGATACATTTGGAGATAGCGGGGACCCGGCGGATACTGAAAAATGGGAAGTAGTCCTGGCTGAAACACGTCTGATCTGTGAGGATGTGCGAAGATCTCTGGCACAAGTTGATGACAGTCAGCTGGATGAGGAACGTGTTGGGGGAATGGCCCGTCAAATTTTGCACAACGCTTATCATATAGGGCAAATTGTGTTCATCCGCAAACAGCAGGGTTCGTGGCCGAAGGAGCGGGGATGATTTGTGTGTTCAGTGGTAGGTAATGCGGGGATCTTCGTAAAGTTTGGCTGATTTTGATGTTTACTGGGCCGGAAACACCTCTTTATGTTTCCCGTTGACAAGAGTTAAGGTTGTCATCGGGGGTATAACCGGTACAGGACTTCACTTTATTATCAAAAACGGCCTGCTTATTATCAAAAATCAGGATATATTATCAAAACCAACCCACTTATTATCAAAAATACAGATATTTTATCAAAAACGTATATTCACCGCTTTTTATACCCGTAAGTGTATCGCCTGTTCTTGTCCATAATCTTTAGTCGCCAACCTCTCTTTGGCAGCCTGATTGAAACCGATTCATTCATAAACTAAATTGCATAAATTCTAGTAATCTAAACAACAAAACGAATTAGTCAAAGAGCTGCCTATTTTTAGGAAGCTCTTTTGTAATTTTATAGAAAAAAATACCTATATCCAAATTCACCCTCTGAGATTATACTATTCTAGATATGAAATACATAGACCCTTTGGAGGATAAGTGATGAAGCGTTTACTTTCGCTAGTTTTGGTATTGGTTATGGTCTTGGGAATTGTACCGGGAATGACGTACGCGATTGAGCCTAATGAACCAGAGTTTGAAGAGTTTTTAATGAATATTGGGTGGGATAAGCAGGATTATATCGATTATCTTGAAAGTAAAGAATGGTATTTGGAAGATTATGAGTCTGTGGAAGATCTCGGCACACCACTTTCGAAGGAATCTGTTCAACTGGTTCTACAAGAATTTGACCTGACTCGTGATGAGTTGAATGAACTTCTAGTTGAATATGGAGATATAGAAGAGGGACAAGATGTGTTGGAAGGCACATGGATCATCTTTTCGGAAGAACTTCATGAGTATGTCGATTTTTATTTGAACGGCTGGGAAGGTACTCCGATTGATGAAGAAAACCTTAAGCAGCTATTAAGTGATTATGGTTTTGACTCAAAGGAAGCCCTGGAGCAATTTTTAAAAGAGAATGACGATTCCATTGAAAACTATGAGTATATTGAAGATCTTGAGCTCGCTGTTGATATCTATATGAACGGTGGAGCGGATTTCGATGAAGTATATGGTCTTTTCACAGAAATCGGCCTGACGGATGAGGAACTTGAGAGACTGTTTGCTCATTTTGAAACTCTTGCCTTTGAGGATTCTGCTTTCCTGGATCAATTAATCGAGCTGAGCGAAAGAATGATGGCCTTTGAAGAATTTGAAACCGCTGAAGAACTTACAGCAGGACAAATTGCAGAGCTTTTGGATATCTTTCATGACTTGCTTCAACTCTTTGAGTTGGAAACTTCGTATTACCTTGTAAAAGATGATGAAAAACAAGCCGTATCATTTGAAACTCTGATGACGATGGACACGACAAATGGATATAATCTCTTGATGGAATTATACAACAAGCAAGGGGATTTCCTGGCTGATCTGCTGCTGACGGCAGACATGTTTGGCTCTGAGCTCATTCAGGAGACAGGGAAGGACATGAAACAGGCAGAGGAAATTGTGACGGCTGCAGCACCAAGTGGATCGAAACCACTTGTCAAAACCGTCAAAGGCGGAAAACTTCCGAAGACAGCTTCTGATTATGTTGGCAATACATTCGTTGGCCTGGCATTTGTTTTAGTGGGTGCTTTCTTATTCAGGCGTTTTAGAGTCAAAGGGATTTAACCTCAAATGAGAAAGGTCAAACGCAGCAAGCGTCTCGTACCCCTTATATTGTCTGTTAGTCTCATTGTATTTGGTGCATGGTTTGCCGGGACGAATGCCTATACCTTTTTAAAAGGATATCTGCTCTTTAAAACAGGACAAGTAAATGCTGAAGACTATACAAGAAAGCCTGAGTTGAAAGAGAAGGAACAAGAGAAGGTTCCCCTTTACTCCGAACGTCCTGAAAAGGGAGAAAATATTGGTGAACTCATCATTCCGAAGCTGGAGGCAAAGCTGCCGATCTTTCACGGGACACATGAAGATGAACTGGATAAAGGAGTGGGACATTTCGCCGGCAGTGTCCTGCCTGGTGAGGAAGATAATACAGTTCTGTCTGGTCATCGTGATACTGTCTTTCGTCAGATGGGTGAGGTGGGGGTAGGCGACCTGCTTGTTGTTCAAACATCTGCGGGGGAATTTACGTACAAAGTCAAAAAAGTACGCATCGTTGACAAGAATGACAGGACGGTCATCGTACCTAAGCCAAGGGCGACCCTGACTGTTTCCACATGCTACCCGTTCAATTTTATCGGGGCATCACCAGAGCGTTATATCCTTGTAGCGGATCTGATTTCGTCAAAAAAAGAATGAAGTGTAAACGAGTAGTGGATACCTGTTAGGTGGTCCACTACTCGTTTTTTTTTGATAATGTGAGCCGCCGGTACAGATAGAGTGGCTTTTTTGCCGAGGCACCTGTCCCCTTGGTCCTTTCGTGCAGAAGGGAGGAGATCCCGAATCGCTCCGGAATGGATGGATTCCGTTCTTTTTTGTACAATTTCTCTTCTAAAAATAAGGCAAACCCCTATGGAAGCCCCTGAAGTGACTGCCAAACAGATCCACTTTCGGCCATATTCAATCCGTGATTGAAAATACATGCAACTTTTTACATTTACGTTCCACTTTTAGAAAATACAAACCACTTTCCACAATTACGTGCAACATTTTAAAAATACATTCCAGTTTCCCCGTTTATCAATCAATTTGTCGAAAAATCTTCAGGCCATCTGGACAGGTACATTGGAGTTGAATAAGGACGGTCCACTCTAATCTCTGCCTTCTACAAAGATGAAACACATCTTCAAAAAAGCTTCACTGCCCGGACTGTTCCACTCCCATCTCCAACTTTTACAAAACTGACACATACCTTCAAATAAACCCGGCAGCCCTGCTGAGTCAACGTTTCTATTCAAAAGTCGGTCCTGTGTTCATCAACAGTGCGTAACTCCAAAGCAGGGATATGCCTACTTTTGTGGAATAGATAGTAAATCCCACAACTTTGATATCAAACTACACGCGACCTCAAAACATGTTTCAACAATCGCAACTATTAACTGGGAAACAAATATGGAATGAATAGAGACTGACGAAATACTGCTCCGTTGCAATAATGAAGCAATGAGATTCGGAGTATAGAAGTGTCTCATTCCTGGCTAAAATGGTAAAAAAGTGAGGTTACCCTTATGTTCACTCTCATCATTGCAAAATTGCTACGTCTCCTCCCCAATCAAGCAAAGAAAACACCTATGATTCCCTTGCAGGACGTAAAAGTGAAAAAAGATATATTAGTGGAAACATCTGTTGAACCCACTCCCATCTCCATCTATTATCCATTAAAAGCAAATCATGAAAAGCTTCCTGTCTACATCAACTTTCATGGAGGAGCGTTCATCATGAATGAGAAGGAGATGGATGATCCTTATTGCCGCTTCCTGGCCAATGAGGCAGGATGTGTGGTGGTGAATGTCGATTATGTGAAAGCACCGGAGTTCCCTTTTCCAAAACCTATTGAACAGTGCTATGACATTCTTCAATGGATGAAGGGAAGAGCCGATGAGTTGAACATTGATGCTGAGAAAATCATGGTCGGCGGACAAAGTTCAGGTGGGAATCTCGCAGCAGCGCTCTGTCTCTACCTTGAAGAGAAAGGGGAAGACCAGCCGCTGCTTCAGGTGCTGTCCTGCCCGATGCTCGATTTTGTCACCCCGCATGGGGATAAACCGGAACCGGATAAGTGGCGTGCCCGCTATCCTCAAGTCGCCCATTTTTTAAACATGTGTTACGTACCGCAAAAAGAACAAGCGGAGCATCCTCATGCTTCCCCTGTTCGTGCTGAGGTGAGTGACCGTTTGGCTTCCGCACTTATTCTTATAGCGGAGTACGACGCATTCAGACCGGAAGCCGAGTTCTATGCAGAGAAACTAAAAGCAGCAGGGATAAGCATTCAAGATGTGCTATTCAGAGACTGTTCTCATGCGTTTACCCATCTAGGTCCAGAAGATAGAGCGGAAGAGGCTTGGAGATTGATTGCAGCGAAGATCAAAGAAGTGGCCAGATCCGATGGCGATGGAAATTGAAGCATCTCCTCTCTTGTATGATGTGTTTGAAAAGCACATTCAAGTTTTTGAGGCGGGGAACGAGGGTATAAAATAAGCTCTGAGGTTACAGACTTGGTGGCAGTAGAAAAAGGTAATCAAGCCAATCGATGGTTTAATGATATTTGAATGATCTGGACATGGATCAGAAGGAGATGGATATGGACAAAGAGCAAAGGCAAGCGGATTTTGATTATTGCGAAAAGATCATAAAAAAACATTCCAAAAGCTTTTACTATGCATTTTCACAACTGCCAAGTGAAAAAGCACATGCCGTTTATGCCATCTATGCTTTTTGCAGGACCGCAGATGAGTGTGCAGACGGAAACCATTCATCCAAGAAAAAGGTTCAGCAGCTGAGACAATTAAAGAAAGAACTTGATTTGTTCAACGATCATGAGGAATTGGATAAACCACTATGGCGCGCACTCAGACACGTATTCAACACGTATGAGATGGACATCGGCCCGTTCTATGATCAACTGACGGGGCAATCCATGGATTTAACATTCACCACCCCGAACACAATGAAGGAACTGGAACGATACAGTTATTTTGTAGCCGGGTCTGTCGGATTAATGCTTCTACCTGTCATTGCTTCGGAATCTTCTGTTGATTTGCAAGCATCAGCGATCAGTCTTGGCGTTGCCATGCAACTAACGAATATCCTGCGTGACATCGGCGAAGATTACCATGATAAAAACCGCATCTACCTTCCAAGCGCTGAACTACGCCATTTTCATTATTCAGAGAAAGATCTACATAACGGCATCATCAATGAACATTTCATCAGCCTATGGGAAAAACTTGCTTCGCGGGCTGAATCATTATATAGCAAGTTTTTATTAAACATAGAGCTGTTCGATCCCGACAGCCGCGTGCCCGTCTATCTGTCAGCCCACGTATACAAAGGCATACTTGATGCTGTCAGAAGCAATGGATACCAATGTCTAACGAAACGGAACTATGTGACAAAAGAAAAAATGACCCAGATCAATGCTGCAGTCAAAAGCGCCTTTGATTTGCGGGAAGGAGATGCATTAACCGTTGAAAAATAAATCCGTAATCGTCATCGGAGGAGGACTCGGTGGACTGTCGGCTGCGATTTCACTTGCGCAGGCAGGGTACGACGTTTCCTTATATGAAAAAAACAACCACATCGGCGGAAAGCTGAACCGCCTGGATCAAGATGGTTTTGGCTTCGATCTCGGCCCGTCCATCCTGACGATGCCGCAGATTTTTGAAAAAATGTTTGCCGCCAGCGGGAAATCGATGAAGGACTACGTCCGGATCGAAAAGCTGGATCATCAGTGGCGCTCCTTTTTCCCGGATGGAAATATCATAGACTTATATGAAGATTTGACCGACATGCTGGAGAAGAACCCATCCCTGACTGAAAAGGATATCCGTGAATATCAGAATCTGCTGGACTATTCGAAAACACTTTATGATATGACGGATAAAACCTATTTTCAGCATGGTGTCGACCGAACGAGGGAAATCATGAAGCATACGGGCCTGTTCAGTGCGATT
This sequence comes from Rossellomorea sp. NS-SX7, assembly GCF_052828565.1. Taxonomy (NCBI): domain Bacteria; kingdom Bacillati; phylum Bacillota; class Bacilli; order Caryophanales; family Bacillaceae; genus Rossellomorea; species Rossellomorea sp. NS-SX7. Next base: position 1,786,264 of record NZ_CM128249.1, read on the forward strand.
AAGAACTTTGATCTGTTTTCGACGGTTCACGGCGCCATTGATAAACGAATCAGCAATGAGCAGTTCCGCGATATGCTTTCCTATTTTATCAAGTACGTCGGTTCGTCCCCTTACGATGCACCGGCCGTATTGAATATGATGATCTACATGCAGCATGACCAGGGTGTGTGGTATGTACCCGGCGGTTTGAACAAACTCGCGGACGGCTTGGTGAAGCTGGCTGAAGAAGTGGGCGTCACCTTCTATCTGGGAAGGCAGATCGTCAAGCTTGAAAAAAAGGATGGCGAAATTACAGGAGCCGTCATGGCAGACGGGACAACTCTGACGGCGGATTATTTTGTTTCCAATATGGAAGTCATCCCGGTCTACGAGCGATTGCTGGAGGAAGACAGCCAGTATATAAAAAAATTGAAAAAGAAATTCGAGCCGGCCAGTTCCGGTCTCGTTATGCATTTGGGTGTGAAAAAGAGCTATCCGCAGCTGCGTCATCATAATTTCTTTTTCGCAGAAAATATGAAGGAGCAGATGCAATCGATCTTCCATCGCCGTGAGCTGCCGGAAGACCCGGTCATTTATCTGGTGAACGTCAATAAGACCGATCCGACACAGGCTCCTCCAGGGCATGAAAATATTAAAGTACTGCCCCATATTCCGTTCATCCGGGATAAAAACCCATTTACGCAACAGGACTATGAACAATTCGCTGAGCGGACCCTGATTAAATTGGAAAAAATGGGACTCGACGGCTTACGGGAGAATATCGTCACCAAGGATATGTGGACACCGGAAGATATCAGACGGACGTACGGCTCCGACCGCGGTGCGATCTATGGAACCGTGTCAGACAAAAAGAAGAATAAAGGATTCAAGCATCCGAAACAGAGTGAACGCTATGACAATCTTTATTTTGTCGGCGGGACGGTGAACCCAGGCGGCGGAATGCCGATGGTTACGTTAAGCGGCCAGCTTGTAGGGAAGAAAATTGTGGAGAGGGATGCATCCCATGCCTGAGGATGATTTTCTGCAGGCATTACCTGAAAGGCAGAGGGAGGACCTTTTTTCTAAGGGCAGTCCCTCACTTGAAACACGTAAAGAACAGCTGTTGAAGCTGAAAACTGTCCTTTTGAAGAATGAAGAGGCATATATGACGGCCCTTCATACCGATTTGGGAAAGCCGGCATTTGAAGCCTTTTCTTCTGAGATTGCTGTGTTGTTGAATGAAATCGATTATGTATGCAGGCATCTGGGAAAATGGATGCGGCAGGTTCGGTCACGGCATCTGAAAATGGGATACGTGGAAACGATCAACAGAACGAGGCATCAACACGGAAGTGTCCTCATCATCGGTTCGTGGAATTATCCGCTCCAGCTTTCCTTGATGCCGGCCATTGCGGCAATCGCGGCCGGAAATCGCTGTGTGATCAAACCATCCGAGCATGCACCGGCCACTGCCGGTCTGCTGAAAGAGGTCATGGATGGAGCTTTTCCCCCTGAACAACTAATCGTTGTGACGGGAGATGCTGGGACTGCGAGAGAGTTGACTTCATCTCCTTTTGACCTGATTTTCTTTACAGGCAGTACGCAGACAGGAAAACTCGTGGCCGAGCAGGCGGCGAAGCAGCTCACCCCGGTGATACTGGAACTCGGCGGGAAAAACCCCTGCATCCTTGATGAAACAGGTTTTTCAAAAGCGGCTATCAGGGACATCGTCTGGGGGAAGTTCCTTAATGCGGGACAAACCTGTATTGCCCCGGATACGCTGTTTGTACATGAGTCCATTTATGAGAAAACGCTGAATGAAATTTCTGCATCAATCTCGGCTTTTTACGGGGAGCGGCCCCAGGAAAACGGGGATTATGGCCGGATTTGTACGGATGCCCATTTTGAGAAGGTGGTTGAGTTTATCTGCCAGGGTGATGTCAGGCATGGAGGGACGCATGCTCGAAACGATCGGTTCATCGCCCCGACAGTGGTGACTGATTTGGAGCCGGGAAGTTCGATTTTAGAGGAAGAAATATTCGGCCCGGTCCTTCCCGTCATTCCCTATACGGATTTAAACACGTTATTATCCAGTGATGTGATTCAACGGGATGCACTGACGGGTTATATGTTCAGTAAAGACAAGAATGGGATCCAACTGTTCAAGGACCACATGCAGTCACCGACCGTCAGCGTCAATCAAGTGATCCATCATGCCGCGAGTCCCCATATCGCATTTGGCGGGAAGGGAAGAAGCGGTTATGGTGCTTATCATGGAAAAACCGGTTTTATGGCGTTCAGTTATGAAAAGACGGATTACAGGGCGCATTATTTTATGCGCGTTCCAGGGAAATTCCCGCCGTATTCCGATCGAAATATGAATGCTTTGAAGAAGTTGAGAAAGTGGCTGTTGTAATGGGGAAAGATTGGCCACAATGATAAAGGTTGAAAAATAAGAGGTTTTTTAGGGATCTACTGAAATGAGGGAATTCACATGAGTAAGAAGGTGATTGTCATCGGTGCAGGTGTTGCCGGGCTTGCCAGTGCGATCAGGCTGCAGCATGCGGGGTATCAGGTGGAGATTTATGAAAAAGGATCAACGCCCGGGGGCAAAATGAATCGGATTGAGCTGGATGGCTACACATTTGATTTGGGGCCGAGTATCGTCATGATGCCGGAATTATATCGGGAAATCTTCGAATTATGTGGCCGCGACCCGGATGATTATATCCCGATGGAAAAATTGGACCCGATTTACCGGGCTTATTTTAGTGACATTCCCGACAAGCCTGTTGATATCTCCTCAGACCTCACACATTTGACGAAGACGATTGAATCGATCAGCGAAGAGGACACGGCTGGATTTTTTCAATATATGCATGAAATTTACAAACGCTTTGTCATTGCAAAGCATCACATCCTTCAAAGGCCTTTCCGCAAGAGATCTGATTTTTATAACCTCCCGATGTTGAAGAAAGCGTTGAAACTGAAGCCATACGACACGGCCGATACGTTTATCGGAAAATACATCAAAAATGAACGGCTGAAGCAGCTAATCAGTTTTCAAACGTTGTACATAGGCATCTCCCCAATTAAAAGCCCGTCTTTTTATACCATGATCCCGATGATCCAATTTTTATATGGAGTGTGGTTCATCAAAGGCGGGATGTTTACGATGGCACTTTCGATGGAGAGGCTCTTCAAGGAACTTGGAGGTACCATTCACTACGGCCAGGATGTGCAGGAAATCAGCATTCAGCATAAGAAGGCGGACGGGATTACCGTTGACGGCCAAAGAATTCCTTCGGATTATGTCGTTTGTAATGCGGACTTCCCGTATGCGATGAAGCACTTGGTCAAAGACAAGGCCGCCAAAGGGAAATATACCGATAAAAAGATAGACAGTATGAAATACTCCTGTTCATGTTTTCTCATGTATCTCGGTATGGACCGGAAATATGAAGAGATCGAACATGTACATAACTTTATTTTCAATGAAAAGCTGGATGAGAATTTAGAAGACATTTTCGACGGAAAGAAACTGACAAATGGCTCCTTTTATGTGTACATTGCTTCAAAAATGGATCCTTCCCTTGCACCAGAGGGGAAGGATGGATTGTATATCCTGATGCCTGTCTCGAATGTCGCATCTGCAAAGTATGAGTGGGACGAGGAGACCATTTCATATTATCGCAGCTACATTTTAAGTGAATTAAAAAAGATCAGTGGTTTTGAAAACGTTGAACATGAGATTGTCACCGAAACGTATACCACCCCACGTGACTTTGAATCGAAATTCAATGCCTATAACGGCGCCACGTTTGGGTTGCAGCCAACCCTGGACCAAAGCAACCACTATCGCCCGCAAAGCAAGGCAACGCATTGCGACAATCTGTATTTTACCGGAAGCAGTACACACCCCGGCGCCGGCGTCCCGATTGTGCTGTTATCGGCGAGGATCACGGCGCAGGAACTGATACAGGATGATACAGGTGAGTTGTATGATTATTCGGTAAGGTAAAGGCTGATCACGGTTGTGTGCTGACACGTAGAGGAAGGTTGATCACGTTTGTATGTTGACAAATAGTTAAGGTGAGTGGGAAGTTGTATCCACACACGTAGATAAAAGATGATCTTGTATGCTCACAAGTAGAGGAAGGGGGTTGGTTTTATGACAGCTTCAGAAGTGATTAATCTCGCTATTGGTATTGGGGCAATTGTGATTGGCATCATCATGTTCTGGTCTTTGCCCGTTCCCGGAGTCACCTCCCGAAATGCATCAAGTCTTCCGTTTCTGTCCATTATTATCCCTGCGAGGAATGAAGAGGGCAGGATAACACCGTTATTGCAATCATTGCAGGAGCAGCGTTTCAAGCAATTTGAAATACTGGTTGTGGATGACGATTCATCGGACAATACTGCGGCTGTTGCAGAAAACTACGGTGCAACGGTCCTGAAGAATAATGGGTCAGGAAAGTCTTCGGCTTGCTGGCTTGGTGCCGAGCATGCAAAAGGGAGCTGGCTACTTTTTTTAGACGCAGATACGCGATTCACGAGTGTGGACGGCATACAAAACCTGCTTCATTTCTATCAGGGGAATGGAGCCAGGGGGATAGTTGCATTACAGCCATTTCATACAGTTGAGCGCCTTTATGAATACCTATCCGTTGTCTTTAACATCATTGTCGTTGTCGGTATGAATCTGTTTACGATCTGGGGATCGCGGTTTAAAACCGCCGGCTCATTCGGTCCATGCATCCTATGCAACCGGGACGATTACTTTTTGTCTGGAGGGCATAAAGGGATTGAAGGAGCCATCATGGATGATCTCGCACTGGGCCAGGCATTTCTTGACCAAAATCTCCCGGTCCGCTGCCTCGGCGGCAAAGGCATCATCTCTTTACAAATGTACCCGGAAGGCTTGGGAAGCCTTATAGAGGGCTGGTGCAAAAGTTTCGCCGTCGGTTCCAAATCTACCCATCCAGTCGTTATGCTGATGGTCATCATTTGGATTTCCGGAAGTTTAACGACTGCGGGGGCATTGATCTCTTCTGTAATTGAACGGGACCCCGCCATGATGATTCTTAGTGGAGCATTGTACATCCTTTACACGTTTCAAACGGCATGGTTTGCCCGCAGGGTCGGTAATTTCAAATGGGCAATTTTCCCTTTTTATCCGATATTGTTTTTATTTTTTGCAGGGATCTATCTATACTCCTTCATCCGGGTGAATGTTTTTCATTCGGTCAGGTGGAAGGGCCGGAATATTAAGGTCTGATGGCTTTTTGGAAGCACGGGGGTGGGCCCCGTGCTTTTTTAATGTGGGTGGGACGTGGGGGCAGGTACCGTGTCCCAAATCAACTATCAGATTTACTGTTTTTCATTAATTGAAACAATTTCCATTCCAATATCGTCTAACAAAGAGAGAAAACAAGGTTTCTATAGTAAGTACATAAATAGGTTGGGTCCACCAGAATGAATCATGAATGACAAAGAAGAATATAAAATTTTTGTGAAGGCGGGATAGGATGAAAGCCATTATTTTTGACTTTGACGGAACGCTGGCAGATACTTTGCCGGTTTGTTTTTATGCATTTCAATCTGTATTCAAGGAGTTTGATGACATCGAAGTGTCTTCTGATGAAATCAAGTCCATGTTTGGGCCATCAGAAACTGGCATCATTAGAGAAAACCTGAAGAACTCCAATAAGGATCAAGCAATTGACATGTATTATGACAAATATAGGGAAAAGCATGCAGATTTGGTCATGGCCAATGAGGAAGTGAATGACTTGCTTCAATCATTAAAAAACAAGGATACAAATTAGGCATTGTAACAGGAAAGGCAAGAAAAAGTCTTGTCATTTCACTGGATAATCTCAATATGAACGAACTATTTGACATCATCATCACCGGTGATGACGTGTCAGTGCCAAAACCTCATCCCGAGGGGCTGAATCAGGCATTGTCATTACTTAACGTTACCAGTGACGAAGCCCTATTCATAGGCGATAGTGATGCGGATATTATAGCCGGTAAAGAGGCAAAGGTAAGTACTGTCGGTGTCCAGTGGCTGCCGAATTACCAAACAGAGGATTTTAGTATTCAGCCAGACCAAACATATAATCGTGTAGGGGAATTCATTTCATCACTTGCAGGTGGACGTTCATAGTTCAATTACCGATGTAAGGTAGGAGTAGGAGAGTCATGTAAGAAACAAATATGAGACAGTTTATGTTCGTGTAAATAATTGGAACGAAGTGAGAGCATATTTTCTTAAATAGTTTTTGATGCGCAGAGGATAAGGAATCGTGCTCCTATTACGGGAGCTGACCCCCAGTGCGGTGAAGTAGATAAGGGTGAAGCTAAGGAAACGAAGAAGGTGAATAGATGTGGATAAGATTTTAGAAAAACTTGAAGAAATAGATGGTGGAGAAGTAGGGATCACGATATATTCCACTAAAGAAAAGAGACAAAAATACGCATTAAATAGTGAACTTAAAGTACCTCTTGCATCGGCAGCAAAAGTAGCTATAGCATTTTGTGTAGCGAAATGGGTAGAGGAAGGGTTCATTCATTGGGATGACATAGTTGAAGAAGTCTCATTTAATCCCGCAGAAGATAGCAAGGAACTTTATCCTCATTTCCAAATCAGAAAATCGCTCCCTTTAAGGGAGGCTGTTGAAGTGATGATTGCTTGTCATGATAGCTATGTTGCTAAATGTATTGTTGATAATTGTGGTGGATGGGAAAAGTTAAACAAGTCAATTCAGTCTGATTATCCTACAATAAATGTAACTGAAAACCCAAGGGATATGGAAAACATGGCTCAGCTAAACGAGATGCTTGATATGATGATACATATCTATGAAGGGTACAAAACACAACCGCTCTTATGGACACCAATTCTTAATGGGCTGGTTAGACAAAAGGGCGATATAAACCAAATACCGACACACCATTTAAATCATATGACAGGTGGTTTAGAAAATGTTGTGGTTGATATCGGTATAATGGGTGATTTCAAGGAAAATCCATATATCTTTGCATTAGGCGCGATTCATTTACCTAACAGGTTTACAAGTCAGGCTGCTGACAGCAAAATTATGGATGCGATGGATTTGCTTTATAGTGAATATTTAAAACAGTAACAGTTTAATTCAATACTAGGGAGCGCATCCAGATCAGGATACGCTTCCTTTTTTGCTTAAAGTTTGTATTGAGTTAAAGGGCACGAGTGTTGAAAAGGGGAGGGGATATATATGGTGATTTTTGTGAAGTTACATCCTGATTTCAGAGTACTGGGTGGAGACAGGTCAGGATTTAATATTTAGAGGCTGGGACAAAAGTGTTTTAGCCTAAGTAAAACCCGAATTAATTTGTGTTATAAAAATACAAATTAGTTCGGGTTTTTAATTTGATAAAATGGACATTTAAATTTAGCTCTTTCTAGCGGTTGATTGGAGTGCAAGACGAAGACTAAACATTAACTTTTGGCGTTGCATGAAGAGAAGGGGAACGTTACTCACTTTTCCATCCATTCAACCATCGTCTCCACAATCAGATCCTGCTGATCTTGCGCAGAAATCTCTGCTTTGTTGTCACCTTTTTGCGGCCCATACATCCCGAATTGGCCATGATTCCCCCCATTTATTTCATGAAAGACGGTGTCTTCAGGCAATATACGCTTGGATTCTTCAATATCTTCCGCAGATGTAAGACCGTCATTCTCTGCATAAATGGAAAGGATGGGAAGGTTTTTTTGCGAGAAGTCATCTCCACCCGCTGGATAGGATGCAAAGAAAAATAGGCCATCGATCTTCTTAAGATTGTTATGAGCGAACGAAGCTGCTGCTACGCCGCCGAGCGAGTGACCGCCAATATACCATGTATTTGCAGAAGGATAGCGCTCCATCATTTCTTCTGCTTTATTGATGTTAGTGAACGCCAGGTTCAGCGTCACGTCAGGAACACCGACCACATACCCCTGTTCGGATAATTGTTGACCCAAGTAACTGTAAGCTTCCGGTTCAACCTTGGCCCCGGGATATAAAATGACTCCTTCTGCCTTGTTCCATTCTTCGGGTTCATAAATGACCCAGCCATCCTCTTTCTTAACTTCACCCACTAAGTTTTTGAGTTCATCAGATGGCTCATACGTTTGTTGAGTCCATATGTAAAACCCTGATAATCCGACAATCAAAAGAGCCCCTAACGTCAACAGGGAGTATTTAATGAATTTTTTCATTGTTGTTTACCTCTGTAAGTTTTTTTAAATGATACTTCACAAACCTCAGTAATGTCCAACATCTATGTGTCTTCTGGAAGCTTATAAAAATGATCTCACGCATTTACTTGGTGAACTGACTTCCGGGGTTTTTATGTTGGGGATGTCTTGTTTTCAATATACTTCCTGGTTCATCCTGCGTTGAGGTCATGATTCGATTAAAGGCAAGTGCCAGTTGCGAGGAGAAGGGGAATCCTGCACTATACTAAAAAGCTTAAAGCACAGCTGCTCTAAGCTCTTTTTGCGTATCCCATTTAAGCCCCTGAAGGAGGTTACCCAACGACTCCTTCTTCAGGGTTCCAGATTCCTTGTAACTTTCTGTTATAGATAATCTGTCCGGTATGGTATGTCGTATGGATTGTAAGGTGGGCAAGTACAGGCGCTTTTTCATCAAGGTTCTCCTCATCCGATTCCTTCACTGCTTTCGTCCATTCAGTCGTAATCTCTGTGATCTTCTTGACGGCTTCATCCCAACTTAAATCTTTCCTGTTCCTGAAAGTGTTGTCGTCCTCTATTTTTTCAACGGGTATGTTTTTAAATCGGTTCAAATGGCGTTCATTATAGAAAATTAAGTGATTGACGATTTCAAAAATGGAGTTGGTGGTTTCGTTTGGCTTCCAATTTGCCTGCTTTTCAGTAAGTCCGTCCACTGAGTTTAGTAACGATACAAACCATGTATTTTCATGGCAGGCATCTAATTGCACTATGAATACATCTTTAGTGTTCATTAGTCTACCTCTCCTTTATTTGGAAATGGATTTAAGATCACTATGAATGTATTCAACAAAAAGGAATAGTACCCTCTATTTTTCTAACCTTCCCTGATGCAGGTCCAGGCCCCGGGCTTTAAGGTCGCTTATAAAAAAGAGGAGGATCAGCATTCACCAGACAAAACAATTACCTCATATTTACCGCTATCCATGCGCACGATATAAACAAAACCTAAAGGGTGGTGAAAGAATGTCTAAACAGAAGAATAAGGACCGTCAGAATAATAAAGCGATGCCGAAGACAGATGTGGAATTTGCTCACAATGGACTTGAGAAGCTGGCATTGAAGACGGAGGAAAGAGAGAATAAGTAAAGACTGAAGAAAGTTTATTCCATCAAGTCTAAAAACAAAAAGAGATGGTTACCGGTAGAGTGGGGACATTCCTACTCTACCCCTTTGCATGTCAACAAGAAGAATCCATCATCCTTTAATTATTCAAAAAGTAAAGTAAAGACCATCTCAAGTCAACTAGAAGCCAGACATTCTCTTTTTGGTAAGTGTAACAGCAGGTATTAGAGCCTCAGCAAACATTTTATTATCAATAATCAGGATATATTATCAAAAAACCAATTTCCCAAGCGATGAAAGTGTTGGGGGTCAGGCCCTTGTTGTCGACGGGAAGGGATTTTGTAATACCGGAATGTCATGGAGTTCATTCATACGTTTGTACAAAAAATCCGTCATCTTCCAGCCATTCGGCTACAAATATATCTCTATAATCAACAATACCTTGTGACTTGAGTTGTTTTTTTAACCAAGACTCATTAAAACCTAAATCATTTAGTTCATCCCATAAAACTTCCCCATCGCGAATTAACGTAACCGGAACATAAACAGATTTTGCAGGCATATTGAAATCTTCTTGAGTCGTTTTTTGATACTTTGTCTTTTTTAATATGCTAATGGAGCCGTTCGATTCTAAATAACAAAATGCAACCTCTCGGATCGAAAACGTTTCGCTTTGCCGAAGCAGGCTTTGCAGCTGGTTGATATTCATTCGGTTTTTTTTCAATTCTTCTCGATCAACTATTCCATTTTTTATAAGAGCAGACGGTTTTCCTTCAAAAATGCCACGAAACGCTAAAAACTTTTGTCCAAGATATTCGACCAAGAAAAGTAAGCATCCCCATAATGCCATTGAGTATATGATATAAAAAATACCGATCTCATGGTCGTATAATGCGTTACCAAGTAATTCTCCCAATACAATAGCGGCAATAAAAGTGAATGGGGTAATTTGATTAATGATTTTCTTCCCAACAAGCTTAACGATAATAAAAAGAAGGAAAAATCCAATGATAAGTTCAGCAGTAAGGTATATGACTTTCATATTATAAAAACTCCATTCAAGCAAACCCATGATTGTGTTATATTTCTAATCTTTTTATGTTTGACAATACAGGTTAAAAAGATTCTTGTTTCATTCAAGAAAGGGCGTTCTTGATTAAAGATATTGGGGCCTGACCCCGACACAGTAAAGCTTTAAAGTGTCGGGGGTCAGGCCCTTATTTTGGTTAATGACAAGTACTATAATCCTATATAGTGAACTTCTAATTAAGGACTATATGACTATTTTCCGTGCTGGTGAATTGGAAGTTGTCAGAATTTTAATAGTCTTTTTATAAATGAAATTAGATTGATAAGATAAGGGCCTACAAAATTTTTTTAATAATTTGAAATCAGCATCTAGGGGTGAAATAACGTCAAAAAACCGATAAATCAGTATTTTTAAGCATGTGAAAATTATGTTACAGTGTTTTACGTCACGCAAAAAGCTATCACAAAGCTTTCAATTGCATTACAAAAATCGACGTTGCAACGTAAAAATGTAATGGTATAAAAGGTAGCAAAAGAATGAGGAGATGAGAGAAAAGAAATGGAAATTCAATCAAATCCACAATTATTATGGTTTATTGGTATATATGCAGTATTGATGGTAGGCATCGGCATTTATATGTCTAAAAAAGTGTCCGATTCAAAGGACTTTATCCTTGCGGGTAAAAGTTTAGGTCCCTTTGTGTTAATGGGTACATTGTTAGCTACGTGGACCGGAAGTGGAAGTATTTCTGGCGGAGAAACTTCCATGGCTTACAGCTATGGTATTGTTCCCTCCTTACTATTGATGATCCCTACACTTGTAGGAATCGGAATATTATATTTTGTTGCGCCGAAAATTCGCGCATTTGGCAAGTATACAGTATCAGGTATTCTCGAAGAAAAATACGGTAAGCATTCACGAAACTTAGCAAGTGTCATCATCATCCTGGCGTATGTTGGGATTGTCAGTTATCAGATGAAAGGTTTTGGGTTCATTTTGAACCTGACGACAGGGATGAGTGTAGAGACAGGTACGATGATAGGTGCCGCTTTGATCATTTTCCTAGCGATGATTGGCGGACTTCGTTCTGTATCTCAAACGGACGCCTTGAGTGGATTTTTAATGGTCGGCGGCTTGATCATTACCGTTCCAACAATTTTTATTATTGCTGGTGGATGGAGTGAAATCGTTTCAAATGTACCCCAAACGCATATGTCAGCAACGGGAGAACTATCAACGATTCAATTAATGGGGTATCTATTGCCTTCATTATTCTTACTGCTTGGTGACCAGAACATGTATCAGCGTTTAGCAGCTTCAAAGGGAGATAAGGCTGCGAAGAAGGCTCAAATCGGTTGGCTGATCGCTATGTTATTGATTTCCCCTGCGATTTCATTAATCGCTTTTGCATCACGTTCACTATTCCCTAACATCGACCCGGGAATGGCTCTAATGGCCACAACGGTTGTGATGCCATTGGCAGTCGGTGGGATCTTAGTTGCAGCTGCAGCATCATTTATAATCACAACAGGGAATTCATACCTACTGTCAGCAGCAACGAATTTATCATACGACATCTATAAAAATTATATCAATCCGAATGCTACGGAAGAAAAGCAGCTCAAAATAACGAAAGCATTCATTGTGATGCTGGGTGTTATGGCTTTTGTCATCATCAGTTACTTCCCAAGCGTATTAAGTGTCCAAATGTACGCGTACACTGTGTACGGAGCAGGAATCACACCAGCTGTATTAGCAGTATTCTTCTGGAAGCGTGTAACGAAAATCGGTGGTATTTCCTCAATGGTTACAGGTGTTGTCACAACTTTGACTTGGGAGGTCCTCCTTCAAAAACCATTCGAATTGAATAGTGTTGTCATCGCGGTGCCAGCTGCCATCATTGTTCTTATTGTCGCAACACTTCTTACACAAAACGATCAGGATATGAAATTAGAGAAAACAGCTTAATAAATTGATCTGCTTATCGTGGCGGAGAAAACATAAATAAGAGAGCGTGTTCCAAAGGTGTTTACCTTTTGGTGGAACACGCTCTTTTTTTGTATTGGGGCAGGTCCTGTGGCCCGTTTTGTGACGTATAGCTTAGGTTGGGGTTAGAGCTCGGGAATTCGGCATTTTTTGCATTAGAAGCAAGAAATTCTCCTTTTGGTTATCGGAGGAGGGGGTATTAATGGTTAGGAGAATCTTTTTATTATCAAAAATGGACAATTTATTATCAATAATCAGAATTTATTATCAAAAACCCCCCACTTATTATCAAAAATAACAATTTATTATCAAAAGCCAAATTCCTATGAGGTGAATACCTGTGTTGGTATCAATAATCATCATAAATAAATCCATCTTATTGAAATAAACCGCACAATCGTCCAGAAAAAGGAGCATACAAGCTAAGACTGACAGAATCAGCTAGTACAAAGTCCCAAGATCTACACTAACGCATCGAAAGGCAGACTCCAGCATCACTTACAGCGTGTATTTCAACGGAATCTGGAGAATGATAAATGAGAATAAACGACCGAAGGGATGAGTGACTTTGAACTATAAAAGCGAATTGCAAGAAGCTCAGGATATAATCCATAAAGCACATCTTCATTTGAAGCAAATAAACTCAAACAGCAGTGAAGCAGAGGCTTGTCGCTTCGCTATTGGCGAACTTGAGAAAGCACAACAGAAAATTCAGCAGGTTCAACAAGGAATCCATCAGTGATGAAGTGGCTTGGGAGTCTTCCCCAAGCCATTTTTTTATTTTGTAAGTGGGAGATCTCGTATTAATCAATATTCCTGCTAGCTGAGTACGAACTCATGGTCCATTTTATGGAAAAAAGGATTGTGGAAGGGATGGTCTTTTGAAATAATTGATATAGTCAAGAACAGCAAGGAGGGTAATAGTGGACAGATTATTCGGGGCATTAATTCTATCGTTAGCACTGTTAACAACTGCAGTCGTAGCAAGCATCCTTTCTGAAGGTTTACTGATTGTTTCAGTTATCTGTATCGGACTGGCAGCTTTGATCGGGTTGATCCTGTTGACGAATACCAAGGAAGAAATCATAAGGCCGGAAGCCAGAGAGGAAATAGAAAAGGGATTAGATGAAGATTAGCATGTGCTCTTGAGGATTGTGGAAAGAAGCTTAGTGGTTTCTTTCCAGTTTCGTCTTCCCGGATTTGCGTATAGCTAAGGTGACTCTTCTCCCAACCCTGTGTTTATTAGGCCATTGAAGATAGGGAGGGATGGAGAAGTTTTAAAGGTTAGTGTGAAATTTGAAAGCATCGCTGTGAAATGAAACTGCTCATGCTCTTCTTATTGTTTTACTTGTAGATTTCATTTTCTAAAATTATCACATTTTCATTGGTAGGGTTCTTAGCCACTTGTTTCGTGTTCTCGACTAAACGATAAATATTGTCACAGCATTGTTGTGCACCCTTTAATAATAACGGTACCCCTATTGAATCAATTTTCAATCCTCTCGATAAAAACCCCCCAATAGACATTACCATTGGAACAGTTGGTGAGGTATTGGAGAAGACGAACTTTTCATTTATTTGAAATCTATTTTGCAGTAATAAAGTTAATTCTTTTAGTGCTGGAACAACGAGTTTATTCCTTTTCCTTCCGATTGTGTACACGGAGTGACCATCTTCATCAATCCCATGAAAAATAAGCTTTCCGAAATCTTTCTTAGTCAATTGATTAAAATAGTTTACATTCATTATTTCTTCCGGTGTTAGCTTTCTTTCTGATTGAGGTAATTGCTTTAAATGATAAGCGGCAGCCAAAGAGGTAGTATGTGTTCCGCCATAATCATTATAGATATAAATCATAGGAAATCTTCCTTATCCATTGTTTATGTATCGATCATTTATGTTTCTTCCCAGTTTTTTATTATTTGAATGACATGCATTGATTATTCAGAGTGTTTATGGGTACCGTGAACGGTTTATTATCCAGGCGTGGAAACAGAAGTTCGGAACAGTTGGATCAGTATATATTTAATTTAGAAGATAAACTCTGATATTTATCAAAGTCAACAAATTATTCAATAATTTAATTCATTGATTAATATATTGAATAAAAATAATGAATTTATATAAATAATTTAAATTTATATTTAAAATTTGTAAAATATGGTGTATGATATGAATAAATAATAGAAAGGGGAACCATATGGCGTATCCTTTACTCACGAATTGTCCTGTTTGCAGCAAGCAGCTTAAGATTACGAAACTGCAGTGTAACCATTGCCAGACAACGGTAGAAAATGAATTTGAAGTGTCAAAACTGGCCGCTCTTGGTCAGGAACAGCTCCATTTTGTTGAGATTTTTCTTAAGTGCCGTGGAAATATCAAGGAGGTCGAGAAGGAACTCGGAATTTCCTATCCGACTGTCAGAGGGAAATTGGATGACATCATCTCTGCTCTCGGGTATACCTCTCAAAAGAAACCGGAAGTGGATAAGAAAAAAATTGTCTCGTTATTGGAAAAGGGTGAAATCACTACAGAGAAAGCCATCCAATTATTAAAAGAGGGGGAAGAATCATGAAGGACGAAATTTCAAGAGTCTTGACGCTGGTGGAAGAAGGAAAGATTGATAAGGAAAAAGCAAGTGAATTGATCAATGTTTTACAGAGTAAGCCGGAGCGGGAGACGTTTAAGAAAGAAGTCCCATATGGTAACAAAATGCTAAAGGTGCGCGTGAATTCCGAGGAAGGCGATAATGTAAACGTGAATGTACCAATTAACCTGGTAAAGGCTGTACTGAAAGTAGGAACGAATATTGCTGAAAAAATACCTGAGGCCGAAAAATATGTGAAAGATATTAACATTGACCTGCTCATCGAAGCGATCGAAAACGAATGGGAAGGGCAGATTGTTGATATCACCTCTGCCAATGGTGATAAAGTTCTTGTGGTCATTGAATAGACCATGTTAAAAGTCAATGTGAAAGTACAGAATAAACGATACTCCATACCCGTTCCCTATGCGATTTTACATGTGGTCGGTCTAATTATTACATCCAAGAGGATCAATCGTTTGATCAATAAAGCGATTAAAAAGGGTGGCAGCAGTACATTCACCTTCCCTGAAATCAAAAGAAACGAGCTGAAGCCGCTGCTGAGGGAACTTTCTAAGTACAGGGGGTTGATCCTTGTTGATACGAGATTGAAGGATGGAACTGAGGTAGTGGTGAAGCTTTAGATTCGTTCCTCTATAAACAATGAGATAGCCGAAGGTCGGGCAGCTGAGCTTTGGCTATTTTTTTGTTTACTCAGGACTTTATTCGAAGCAGCGCCTTTGCAAGCAAGAACGTTTTAAAAGGAATGTCGTCAGGTTTTATAGAATAGTAAAAGGATAGATGTTGAAGATACCGATGCGTTTGAATAAGAAGGAGGTGGTTTTTCATGCTGTTTATGTTGATCGTCAAAGCCTCGAAGAATTCAGCAGCCGGAAACCTCCCGAGCTCTGAGCTAATGGGAGCCATGACGAAGTACAATGAGGCATTGGTTGAGGCGGGCGTGCGGGTTATGGCTAAAGGACTTCATCCAAGTTCAGATGGGATCCGCCTTTCGTATCCGATACCAGGGGGAAAGCCGGAGGTCACGGAAGGTCCATTTACGGAATCGAATGACCTCATTGCCGGGTTCATCCTGATTGATGTGGAGTCCAGGGAAGAAGCCATCGAGTGGGCCATGCGGATGCCGGACCCGCAAGGACATGGGGAAGGCCAGATCGAACTGCGTCAGGTATTTTAAGCGCATGAGCAAACCACTTTTGTTAATCGATCAAAAAAGAATGCCGGGAAAGTGATTTCGTCAACTAATGGGCTGTGGGCCGCATGGTGGATCTCCTGATTTTTTATCCGGTATTTAGTAGTTTGTAAGTATCTATAGGAGGGTGAGATTGATGGTGAAGCTGGATAAGGTAGTCAATGCGTTAGATCGAGAGTTTCATATAAAATCATTTGGAAAAGACCCTGCTTTTAGCCGGTTCATCCCACAGGTTTATGACCCGATAGAATTCGATTGGAAACGTGTGTTTGAGCATGATTTCACTGCATTGTTCAATGGGCTTATGCTGAAAGGTGCTTCAGAAATGAAAAATGTCTTTCTGGCTGTCTTTCCTACAGATTCTGTATTGGAAAGATTCATTCATGAAAGTAAGGAGGGGGATTTTTTATTCATGCACCACCCCTTACTGATGGAATGTGGAGATCCAAATGGAAAATGGGGCAGGGGGTTCGTGCCCATAAAAGAAGAATACATAAACAAAATGAGGGCTAAGAACCTATCTGTATACACTTGCCACGTACCTTTGGACTATCATAAACAATTGGGTACAAGCGCCGCCATCGCGAAGGCTTTGAATGCAACGATTGTTGATGGATTATTGCCAAATGAACAGGGTGATCATCTTGTTTTGGTATGCTCGATTGATGAGACAACTACTGACGAAATCGAACAAGAGTTGAAAGAAATCTTCCAGCTTCCCTATGTTGATTTTGAAGGGAAACGTCTGGATGACATCAGCAAGATTGCCATTGTTGCCGGGTGTGGCGATAAAGTTGAGTGGATGAAGGAAGCGGAAGAAAAAGGGGTCCAAGCTTACATTACAGGTGAAATTCATTGCCATATCGATAACGATTATGGGCGACTTAAATATGAAAAGATGATGGATTATGCTAAAACCACATCGATGTCACTCATCGGTGTCTCCCATTCTGCTTCGGAGTATCTTGTTAAAAAGACACTGATGAAAGATTGGTTTGAAAAGAATTTTGATCTGAATACCGTTTTATTGCCGCAAGAGTATTGGTGGTTATAGAGATAGTGGCCATAGGTATATGACTTGCAGCTTCAGGTCTATTAAGTTGTCTGATGGGAATATGAAGCTGCAGGATGGATCCTTTTTTTTAAGGAGGGAGTTCGTGGAGCTCAGATTGACTAAAGATATCAATAAAAGATTCTGGTATCTATTCCCTTGGGTCTTGTCATTGGTGAGTTTGGCCAATTATTTTACCGGCTGGGAATTCCAATACTTTGTGTTTAATGAACTTGAAGACTATGGAGAGTTACTTTTCGTTCTTCTGGTCCTGGCTTGTGAAAGTGCCCTCATTACAGTATTTATATTGTGGATGATTCATAAAGTTATGAGTAAGTATGGGATAAAGGGGAAAATGCATTGAATACCAAATTAAGAAAATCTTCAACAGATAAATCAATAGCTGGAGTATGTGGAGGCATAGCTGAATATTTCGGTATTTCTTCTTTCGCGGTAAGACTCCTTTTTATTTTTTTACCTGCTAACATCATCATTTATTTAATCCTTGTTAATACGATGTCTGATAGCCCTCCGTCATTATGAACGTCTTTATTTTTATATTGAGATTTCCTATTATGCAATGATCCGGAAGTCAGTATATCTTGGGCTGTTATCAGAAGGAGTTCCCAAAAAAGAAAGGAGGTCTCTTGCATGAAACAAAACTCGCTTGTATTGTACGGAAGAAAAGAATTGAAATGGACTGCAAAAGAAATCCTCCCGCTTGAACATGGTGAAGTATTAGTTAAAACAAGTGCCGGATCCATTAGCATAGGGGCGGAACTGCCGCAGTATCTGGAAACGGATAAAACGGAAAAGTCCCCGAACTATCCTAAAGAAACGGGGTATGAAAGCTATGGTGAAATCATAGACATTGGTGCCGGGGTTGATAAGCTGAAAAAAGGTGATAAAGTCGTCGCATTTTACGGCCATAAAGACTATGGGATCATCCAGGAGCATAAGGCCATCCCAGTGCCAGTAGATCTTGACCCCACGGATGCCCTTCTCATCATATTATCGTGTGACGCAGCAAAGGGTGTCCTGAAACTGAACCCTGACATAGATGACAAAGTATTGGTGACGGGCATGGGGACCATGGGGCTTCTGACCGTTTATTTTCTCAAAGAGTATATGAACGTTCAACACATAGACGTTGTGGAACCGAATCCTTCGAGGGGAAACTTAGCCAGGCGATTAGGCGCACAGCATGTATTTACGGAAACATCGGCGTGTCCCAGAGATGAATATCAGTATGGGTTAGAGTGTTCGGGGAAAAAAGAGGCCTTTCATTGTCTGCAAACCTCACTGGTAGCGGAGGCTGTATTGTGCATCTTGTCAGACGGAAACAAGGACATCTTTGACCTGAATCCGGAGTTTTATGAGAAGGAATTAACGATCATCGGTTCGAGTGACGGCTGGGATTATAGGAAGCATGCCCAGTGGTATTTTGAGCATGTAAGAAGCAGAGGCTCGATATTGAATGAGATATTCGAATTGAAAATCGGGGAAGAGGACTTGATCCGGTGCTTTGAGGATTTGGGGGAAGGGAATGTTAGTCCTTTGAAGGTGTTGGTGGAGTACCGTGAGTGATGTCAGGTTATTTTGAAACATGTCAAACCTTGTAGAGTACAGTTCCAATTGGTTTACTTCTCATACAAAAACGAGTTCTGCGCACTCTTTTTAATAAGCCGATTACAGAATAAAAAAGGAAGCAATTAATTAATTAATTAAATGCTTCCTTTTCCTGTGAGTTATTTTAGCTCGCTTTTTTTTGAGTTTGCATATTTGAATTAAAAAAACACTTCATCATAGGTGGAGTGACAATTGTGGTTACAATAACTACAACAATGATCGTAGCAAATAATTCTTGCGGTATTAGGTTTGACCCCAAGCCCATTGAAGCCACGATTAGTGCAACTTCACCTCTTGACACCATTGCTGATCCTATTCCCATTGAACTATTCCAACCAAATCCAGCTAGTTTGGCACCCGCACCAGAACCAACAAACTTAGTGAATATAGCTAAAATACTTAGCAAAATAATGGGAACTAAATTATCAATAATACCCGTAAATTCAGCAGAAATACCAATGTACGCAAAGAATATCGGAACAAATATAGAGTAACTAATCGTTTCAACTTTTTCAAAAACTTCGTGTTTGAATTTTGTTAAACCTATTGCTATACCAGCAATATAAGCTCCAATGATAGTAGCAACTCCTGTATATTCTGCCGCATATGCGTACAAAAAACAGATAATTAACGCAGCTGAAATAACAGATTCACTAATAGGCAAATGAGTGAATCTTTTCATGAACCAAGGTACGACTTTCCATGCTGCCCAAATGGCTGCTGTAAAGAATAAGACTTTCTTTAATACCAATGTTGTTAAAGCAACATCTCCACCACCGGCAAAACTCATTAAAAAGGCCAAAACAATCATGACAACGACATCATCAATTACAGCAGCACCTAAAATAGTAGTTCCTTCAGATGTTTTTAGTTGGTTCATTTCTTTAAGTGCTTGTACTGAGATACTTACACTCGTTGCAGAAAGCACAATACCTAAAAACCAAGATTGGAGATTCGTTAAATCCATCATCAACCCTGTAAAATATCCTAAAAATAACGGAACAATTATTCCACCAAAGCCAACAAATGTTGATGATTTGCCAGATCGTTTAAATTCATCTAAATCAGTTTCTAACCCCGCGATGAACATCAGCAAAATGACACCAATTGTACTGAATGCAGATAAAGTATCTGATGCACTAATTAGCCCAAAAACAGATGGCCCTAACAAAATCCCAACAATAATTTCTCCAAGAACGGATGGTTGACCAAATTTCACACTTAAACTTCCTGCAAGTTTCGCTGCAATAATAATGAGTGCTAATTGAAGAATAAACATATGATTCCGCCTTTCAAAATTCATAATTTGCTTCAAAAATGCATACCAAAAAACCTGTTACCAAGACATAGTTATCCCTTGGTGACAGGCTCCTCCTAATGTTCTTTTTATAAACTTGTATAGATGATCTATTAAATGGCACTGGAACTTGGATAAGACAATAAACAAGCTAAACTAAACATATTATGAAACGAGTTTTAATCCTATTGCAGCACCTAACACCATGCCGATAAAAATAACTCTTCGCCAGTCTTTTGATTCACCATATAAAACCATGCCTAAAATGGCTCCACCAGAAGCCCCAATTCCTGTCCAAATTGCATAAGCTGTACCCATAGGAAGTGTTTCCATTGAATAAGCAAGAAATATAAAACTTGCTCCAAATCCGAGAATCAATAGGACTAATGATTGCCAATTGCGGTCCTTATGCAATTTATTTATCATAGTAACGCCGAACACTTCACATAAACCTGCTAAGATTAAAGAAATCCATGCCATTAGGATTCATCTCCTTTCTGCACTTTGTCCTTTGTCACTAATTTCAAGCCAATTACTCCTGCTAATAACAGTAAAATCAACAGTACTTTTTCCACTTTAAATGGTACTCCAAAGAAAATGGTTTCAGAAAAGACAGTTCCTGCAGTACCTAATCCAACAAAAACTGCATATACAGTCCCTACTGGAAGTTTTCGTCCGGCCATTATCATTACATAGAAGCTGATGATGATAGCAATAATCGTTCCAGCCCAGGTCCAAAAGTCATTGGCGTGTTTTAAACCAATTACCCAAAAAACCTCAAAGAAAGCTGCAACGAATACTTTAATCCAGTTTTTATTCATTTTACCAACACCTCCAATTGTAGTATTACCAAAAACACAAAAAAGCCCGGGAGAAATCTGTTTATACAGGTTTCTCCCGGGCTTTTATCCCTCCGTGACACAGCAATGCTGCTGTGAGTTTTCTCTCGGACCAGACCAACAACTTGTTGCGGAACCCTAGAAAACATTTACGTTATTTGGTTACCTTTAATTATACATGCATTTGAAAATTATTCAAGATTAACAGAGTGGAATATAATGGTGAACTTTATGAGACTGAGTAAAGTTGAATATGAATCCTTCTATAGATTAGATGAATTTGCATTAAGGAAGTAAAGTTTATACAAAACATCCATATGCATAATTAGACTAAAGTTTTCAGAAGGGAGTTTTACAGTTGTGCAACGTATAAAATTTATGATTAAACAATTCCAAAGTGAGCCCTTGTGGTTTAAAACTCTGATCATGACCACTTTGCTTTTTTCAATAATTTTTAGCAGTTCCTTTGTTTCGAATAATGATTATGTTCAAGGCTTTTCAAAATTAGCTGCTGCTATCTTTTTTTGTGCTTATGGAATAAAAATGAGAAAAAACCTTCGAATTTCTATTATCTTTTTTGTTTTAACAGTTACATGTGTTTATTTATCCATTCTGTCTATATCTTAGATAGATATATATTTTGCTTTTGAATTAAGACACCGAAAAAAGGAAATAAAGTGTAAGCAGTTTTAATAACAAATATAAGTACATTGATCCCTTGGAGGATTAATGTACTTTTTTGTTGAATTACATTAACAGAAATTTAAAGTTTTAGAGAGGGGAAATGATATGGATCCTATTTTAATAGATGTTCCGTTAAAAATAGAAACAGATAGACTAATTCTTCGAGCACCACAACAAGCTGGTGACGGGAATGTAGTACACCAAGCTATTAAGGATTCAATTACTGAGCTAAAGCAATGGTTGCTTATATTCCAGGCAATTCCTACTGTTGAAGAAACAGAAATTCTCCTGAGAAACGCCCATATAGATTTTTTGAAAAGAGAAGGCTTTCGCTATCTTATCTTTCATAGGGATACTAAAGATTTTATTGGAACTGCTAGCCTTCACAGAATCAATTGGAAGATTTCCAAATGTGAAATTGGATACTGGATTAACTCGCAATTTAGTGGCAATGGATATATGACAGAAGCAGTAAGTGAGTTAACTAACCTTGGTTTACAGAAACTCAAATTTAGAAGGATTGAAATAAGATGTGAATCAACAAACGTTAAAAGTCGTTCGATCCCAGCAAAACTAGGTTTTGAATTAGAAGGAACCTTAAGGAATGATGATTTATCCGCAGATGGAAGCAAGCTAACTGACACTTGTATTTATTCAATAATAAAGTAAACGTTGTGAAAGGGGATTCCATTTAAAATAAATCAATAAGGATTTTAGCACGTTCTAATTTAAGAATAGGGGAGTTTAACAGAGTAAATGGATTCGGCAGATCTTCAACAATCGGGGGCTTTAATGAAATAAGAAGTCCATAAAATTTTCTAGAACCCAGTACCATTTAGGTCTGGGCTTTTCTGATTAAATACCGTGCTTATTTTGACTTAAGGTAAACTAGGTTGAAAATCCCTTATACAGCTTGTTATGTAGGGTGCAATATCTTTTCGTTTTGGCACTGATTTTTACGTTTTCTAACTGAAAACTGAACCTGCTATGAATTAGCAGGCTTTTTTATTTAAAATAAGTTCTCTGTTTCCGATTTAAATGAATGTACCTAGATTTACTTAAGTGGCTGCCCTGATAACAGTGGTGACCTGATGATCAACCGCTTTCGGCCAGGTTTGGTTTTCATAACGGAAAAAAGGACGCAACCCGTGATGACAAGGAGACTGCCGGCAGCTTGGACTCCGTTCATTTTTTCACCTAGAAACATGAACGCCAATAAAGCTGTAAACACCGGATTGAAGTTCAGGAACAGACCGGATGTGCTCGGCCCGAGGTGATGGACGCCGACATTCCAAAGCACCATGCACACGACCGTTGAGATGACTCCTGTATAAAGAATTGACCATAGAAAGGATGCATCCACATTGGTTACGGTCATTTCCTTTAGATTAAACGGAAGGAGTACCAGAAGACCGAAGATGCCAGAGTAAAGGATGGACATCATCGGGGTCACGAATGACATGGCCCATTTGCTGCAAACGGAATAGATGCCCCACATGCCGACGGCTGCCAGCATGTACATGTCTCCGTGATTGAACTGAAGGGACAGAAGCAATTCCACATGTCCCCTTGAAAGGACAAGCAGCACCCCGAATAGCGATACCATCATCGCCATGAGCTGGTATGGATTGATTTTTTCTTTAAGAAAAATGAACGAACATGCGGCAATGGAAAACATATTTATTGTAGAGATTAGGCCGACGTTGGTGGCCGATGTTTCTTCCAGCGCCATGAATTGTAAAGCCTGAAACAGGGCTACTCCGGAGATCCCCATTAAAAACAGCGGAAGGATGGATTGCCTTGGGGGAAGAAGCTTCTTCTCTTTTCTCCATACCAATGGAATCAGACAGATAATCGCAATCGTCCACCTCAGCATCGTCAGCGTTATCGGTGATGCGTGATCGACGAGCGTTTTGCCCACAATGAAATTTCCGCCCCAAAGAAAGCTTGTTAATAACAGCAACAGATGATACTTCACGTCATTTAGCCCCTTTTCTTTTTAATCAAGAAATAAAGAGCCATTGTGCACAATGACATTATTCATATGAATTATTTTAACATTTTTCTTATTTAACAGAAGAAGATTTTGTATAATGATAGTAATTCAAAATATATAAAAGAATTATAGACAAATAGATTATTTTATTCATTTTTAATAATAAAATTGAAGTGTTTTTGGAACAATCGAAAAGGGTGATAAGGATGGAATCAATAGTAAGCAGGGTCCTGGATCAAATGGATTTAACCATTTTGGATTTACTCCAGAAAAATGCACAAATCAGTAATCTTGAATTGTCCAAGCGCGTGAACTTATCTGCGCCGGCCGTTCATGCCAGAATTAAGAGGCTGGAAGCGGAAGGCTACATAAAAAAACATGTCGCCATCTTAAATCATGAGAAACTGGGCTTTGATTTATTGTGTTTCGTCTTTATGAGCACAGGTTTGCATCAGGCGGATCGATTGCATGTACTTGAAGAAACGCTGGAGTCCATGACTGAAGTATTGGAATGTCATTGTTTAACCGGGGAGTACGATTATCTGCTGAAGGTGGCCTGCAAAGATCGCAAGGGTCTTGAAATATTTATTCGGAAATTGAATGAAATGGGTATATCCAAAATCCAGACCAGCTTAGCGTTAAGGGGGATCAAGGATTCGACGGTGCTGCCGCTTCAGGGGTAGATGGATTTATTAGAAGCTGGTTCTCTATTTTTTCAGGAAAACATTAACAATAATAATTGACATTTCATTCCAATAACTTATAATTTAAGTAATTAAGTAAACACTTAAATAATAAAAGGAGGGACGGACTTGTCGATCAACGAGCTGTTTAAAGCCCTGTCTGATGAGAATAGAAGAAAGATCCTGGACCTGCTGCGTAAGGGGGATTTGACGGCAGGAGAGATTGCGGAGCATTTTGACATCAGCAAGCCGGGGATATCGCAGCATCTATCGGTATTGAAACACGCTGAATTGGTATATGCGTTCAAGAAGGGGCAATATGTGTATTATTCATTGAATTCATCGGTTTTCCAGGATGTCATGAAGTGGATCATACAATTTAATTCTAAGGGGGAGAACGAGTGAATAGTAAATTCTTGATTAGTTTATTGACGATTTTATCATTTGGGGTAAGTGTCTATCTTTATGTCACCAAGAGCGAAATGATGGATTCTGCGTATGGACCTGGGGAAGTCATCTTGTTTGCGATTCCGGTCACGATGATGGTAGTGGTGATTCAACTCTTCACTGTACCGATCCTGATGAATCAGGGGGCCTTCTTTTCCCGATTTAAAAAGGGGATAGATCACATCTTTGTATCTCTCACTGTCATTTTATTCATTCTGCACATGGGGCTACTGCTGCTTGCTTCTGGAACCCAATTTGACATATTGAGACTGCTGCCGATTCTAGTAGGGACGGTCTTGATCACCACCGCCAACGCACTTCCACGATTCCAACTAAACACCTCAGACCAACCCACATCATTAATGAATTCAACTCATCAAGTATGGAACATCACCCTGCGTCCGTTCGCCTATCCACTGTTTTGGGGAGGCATCCTCATGTGTCTCTGTGTATTTCTTCAAGGAACATTCATGCTGATCAGCTTCTTTGGCATCTTATTGATTACGCTGCTCGCGGCTGTAGCTCGTGCATACAAAGCCTATCAGCTGCATGTATCAGGACGATGAAAGGGGGATTCCAATGAAAGAAGGAAGAACGTGCCCAGAATGTCAGTCTCAGAGACATGCTACTGGAGAATTTAAGGGGTACGGTGCACTGTTTGGAAAGAAGTCCATATTGAAACATTCTCCAGTGGATGCTTGTTTTTGTTTGGATTGCGGTACGATAATACTCCTTAGGGTTCGGAATACGGAGAAGTTTGTGTGATGGGAGTGATCCCGGAAAGGGACATGGGGACAGGTACCTTGACCTGTTTTTTGACAGAAGAATTGAGAAGGGTGGTTTGAGATGGAGGGAAAGGGCAGCTTTCAGGGAGACAATTATTTATCTCCTCTGACAGCTACTGTGTGATATCCCCGCGATACCGGACCCTTCAAAACTCTGACATGCTTAAATTTCAATTGTTCCATGATTGGGCGCAGTTCAGATTCAATCAAGTGTTTTATCGTCTCCCAGGATTCCCCGTTTTTCCCATCGCAAAGTGTAATCGTTACGCTGCCTCCAGGTGTTAACACCCTGTGTATTTCCTCTATGGCTTTGGATAGATCACCCCAAAAATACACCGAATGGATACTGAACACGGTTGAAAACTGCTCATCATGAAAAGGCAGTTCTTCAACGCTGCCGTGGACTAAGTTCATCCGCTTGTGTCTTCGTGCTTTTTTGTTGCGGATGGCTGCGGAATGGAGGAGGGTTGTTGAGAGGTCTAAGCCTGTGACGTTGTGGCCCTCTTTTCGATTTAGAATATGTTTTAATGCAAATCCCGCACCACATCCGATCTCGAGGATCTGTTCATTCTTCTGAAGGTTCAGATGTTGAACGGTCCAGAGTGTCTCGGGTTTATGCTGGCGGATCATTTTTTCGCCAATCAACCATCCGATCACCCCTTTTGGGTGCTGATATTGGGAGTCCAGGATGCTTTGGAGCTTTTTTGCCAGAATCATTTATGTCCCTCCTTTGGTTTCAATCATTGTCTAGTTCCACTATAATTTCCTTATAACTATTAAACAACCTGATAATACTTATAGTTGTTATTAAATATTTTTATAGGATTGAGGGGTTGGCGTGGAAATCAATCAGCTTAAAGCATTTGAACTTGTTGCAAGGCTTGGATCATTCAGCAAAGCTTCGAGACACCTCGATGTATCTCAGCCTACAATCAGTCTGCGGATAAAAGAGTTAGAGAAAGATATTGGCGGATTTCTTTTTGTCAGAGCCGGTAAACAAATGGAGCTGACGGATTTAGGAAGAGGGTTCCTTCCTTATGCAAGACAGGCACTCGACACATTACACAAAGGGCAAGAAAGGGCTCAGTCGATAAAAGAGGGCAAGAGAGGGGAAATCACGATCGGGACGCTTCCGACTTTTACAACCGGCCATTTCACCTCGGTTGTAAGGGAAATGTACAACCGTTTTCCGGACATCGACGTAACCATTCATACCGGTCATAATCAACAGATTATCGAGATGCTTTATGATGGGTTCATAAACCTCGGGTTGATCACTTCCCCGTTTTTCAATAGGGACTTAAAGAGGCTTCATACCATAAAAGAACCCTTGGTATTCGTTGCTCATCATGCTCACAGATTCAGTCAAATGAGAGGCGGGAGTTATACGGTAGAGGAAGTGTTTGCTGACAGTGAGCCCTACATCATGACGGATTGGAGTGAGGAGAGCAAGCATTGGCAAAGAACGAATATGTCATTCGGCTCCGATGCACTTGAACTGCCGCCGGCCACGGCGCTGGAATTCGTTCAGCATGGCCAGGGGACAGCGCTCTTAACAGAGTCAATGGTGAGTTCCCTCATTGAAAACGGAACAATTGTCAAACTCGAACCAAGTAATATGCCGGCATTGTATAGGGAAATCGCCTTGGTAAGCTTGGATCGTGAACAATCGCTGGCTCCTGCTGCCCGGAGTTTTTTGGAGACGTTGAGGTCCGGGGGATGGGGGCGGGTTCCTTGAGCAGATTGATAAAACCTACTTGTTAAAGGGATTTCCAGTCGCGGAAATCCCTTTAAATTTAGGATGTATGGGGTATCGGGCACGATTTATGTGCGGGACTTTTCATTGAAGGGCGAACTACCGATTTTCCGACAAATTCTGCCATACACCAAACCTTTTATACGCGCGCGGGTATAAGCTGACCACCTGAATTGTGCCCAAATAATGTAAATCAACCTTGACTCCCACTAAAAATGTAAAGTAAACTATACGTAAAGCTAGCTTTACACAAAGAAGGTGAATGGATGAAAAATAAAATAAAAGAGCTGCGTGCTGAAAGAAAATTGACCCAGGACCAGCTGGCTGACCGTCTCGGGGTTTCAAGACAAACCATTATTTCGCTTGAAAGAGAACGGTATAATCCATCGATCAATCTGGCCTTCAAGATTGCGCGTGTTTTTCAATGCAGCATCGAAGATATCTTTATTTATGAGGAGGACAGCGAATGAAGAACAATAAAACGGCTTTTATCGTTTTAGGCGTCATCCTGCTGGTGAATGCATTCTTTGTCAACTATGCATATCTATCCGCCGGTAAGTTCCCGGAAGGCATCATGGCTGTGTCGATTACCATTATGAGCTTTTGCATGGCTTACCTATCAGATCACTTTGCCGCAAAAGATGAACGAGCGCAGAAAATCAGGGAACGCGGTGTTTTCGTCAGTTACTTTTGGATGCTCGGCATCATCATCATCCTGATGGCACTCGTTAATCCTTATGTGGGGCCAGTACAACTGTCTGCATACCATCTATTGCTCCTTATTGCTTCCCTCTACATATCGGTTGTGTTTTTGAATATGGTTTATTATGCGAGGAAATATTGAGTGCTGGATTGCTGCTGGAGACGGGATCAATGCCGATCACTTCACACGGAGCAGGTTACTAAGTTTCAGAATCAAAGAAATCTTCTCAAGGAACATATGTGGAAAAAGGAAATTACATCTGCCATGATAGTATGGGAATACAACGGTAAACTGAGGGACTAGGAAAAGCTCCGAGATTTTATTAAAAGAGTCAATCAATAAAATAGTCCGGGCATATTCCCGGTCTATTTTATTTTCATCTCCATAAGTGAATTGCAGCTGATTAAAACATGCTGTTGAAGCAGGTTCTTTTACTAAGATACGGAATTCCAATATTGTGTAAAGTTGATAAATCCCTTGAAACATGGCTACACTTTAAGTAGTATAGATAAGTAGAAAATTTGTAGAGTTTCGAAATGAGGGTTTTTAAATGGAGAAAACATCCATATACGGATTAACATTAGATCAACTGACCTCATGGCTGGTTGAGCACGGTCAGAAGAAGTTCCGTGCCTCTCAGGTATGGGATTGGCTATATAAAAAAAGAGTGACTGACTTCTCACAGATGAAGAATGTAAATAGTGAATGCATTGAGCTTTTAGAAGAGCATTTTCATATCCAAACGCTGAAGCAGGAGATCAAACAGGAATCGAAGGACGGAACAATCAAATTTCTGTTCAAACTCGAGGACGGCAACCTGATAGAGACTGTATTGATGCGTTTCAATTATGGGTTGAGTGTGTGTGTAACCACACAGGTCGGGTGTAATATCGGCTGTACATTCTGTGCAAGCGGATTGTTGAAGAAGAATCGTGATCTATCGAGCGGGGAAATTGTAGAACAAATTATGAATGTACAGCATCATTTGGATGCACAGGGCAAGGATGAGCGTGTGAGTCACATCGTTGTGATGGGAATCGGAGAACCTTTCGATAACTATGACAATATGATGGACTTTTTCCGTGTGGTTAATGATCAGAAAGGTCTTTCCATCGGTGCCCGTCACATTACGGTATCGACAAGCGGTTTAGCGGATAAGATTTATCAATTCGCTGACGAAAATATCCAAATAAACCTGGCAGTATCCTTGCATGCACCGAACAATGAACTTCGTACGAAGATTATGAAGATCAACCGTGCATATCCGCTGGAAAAGCTGATGCCGGCAATTGATTACTATTTGGAAAAAACAAACCGGCGCATCACATTTGAGTATATCCTTCTGAGCGATGTGAATGATCATAAAGAAGAAGCACTCCAGCTTGCTAAACTATTAAAAAATAAGCGTCATTTATCCTACGTCAATTTGATTCCATATAATCCTGTTGACGAACACAATCAGTATCAGCGCAGTACGAAAGATGCGATTGTAGGTTTCTACGGCACACTGCTTGAACACGGAATCAACTGTGGTGTCCGCGTAGAACAGGGAACGGACATTGATGCAGCATGCGGACAGCTGAGAAGTAAACAGATTAAGAAGGATAAAGAAAAAGTGAAATCCTGATAACTTTAATGTAAACACACGAATTCTGATGAATTCGTGTGTTTTTTTTATGGAAAAATTGATTTCAAAGATAGTAGGGGGAATTTGATTCGTATTGAATTAAATCGGTTAAAAGTCATGAAAATTGATAATTATTTATTGAAAAACAATAAATATTACGATATGATGAAAAAAATGGAAATGAGAGGTGCATGATGAAACTAGGAACAATCTTCTTTTTAAAGTCGGCCGTCATCTTCATCGGTCTGATTGTATTATGTCTGAGTGTGTTCGTACTGCCAGGACTGGCAGAATTCTCTGCGTCTGCCAATCCTGAGTTCGCCCATTTAAAGTGGCCTGTTCTGCTGGGAATGTACATGACCCTGGTCCCTTTTTTACTTGCACTTTATCAGGCGTACAAACTATTGGGACTCATTAAAAACAAACATGCATTTTCTGAAGGCGCAGTTAATACTTTAAAACAAATCAAGATGAATGCCATTATCATTGCTTTGCAGTATCTAACTGGAGCCGTACTTCTGCTGACACAAAAGGCTCTTCATCCCGGGGTGGCCATTCTCGGAATGGTCATCATCTTTGCTTCAGTGACCATTTCGATGTTTACGTCGGTTTTGCAGAAGTTGCTGAATCATGCACTTGATGCGAAATCTGAACATGATCTGACCGTGTAAATGAGGTCATGGCCAATGTCATTAATATTGATGTCATATGGCAACATGAAAATACGTATGACTGAAATGATTGAGAAACGAGGAATCACGAAGGCGAATCTGTCTATCCTGATAAAAGGAAAACAAGGGCAATACGGTTTTCAACAATTGGAAGCCATTTGTAAAGCGCTGGATTACCAGTCCTGGGATATCCTCGAATATAGAAGTGATACAGAAAGGTGATAGAAGTATATGAAGATAGATGCAGTGATTTTCGATATGGATGGGACTCTGTTTCAGACAGATCGAATTTTAGAATTGTCACTTGATGATGCATTTGAACGATTGAGGTTGAATGGATTATGGGAAGGAAAGACTCCAACGAGTAAGTATCGTGAAATTATGGGAGTGCCGCTGCCTAAGGTATGGGAGACTCTGTTGCCATGCCATTCGGCTGAAGTGAGGGAAAGTGTGAATGAACATTTTCTGGAAAGGCTGATTGATAATATTCAATCGGGAAAAGGTGCGTTGTATCCACATGTGAAAGAAGTATTTACTTATTTAAAAGAAAAGCAGTTGAAGTTATTCATTGCCAGTAATGGACTGCCGGCATATTTAGAGTCCATCGTGAATCACTATGGCTTGGATCGCTGGGTGGATGCTGCATTCAGCATTGAGCAGGTTCATTCACTGAATAAATCAGAATTGGTCAATATGATATGTGATAAATATGACGTGAAAAGGGGTGCTGTTGTGGGAGACCGGCTTTCAGATATCACAGCAGCAAAGGATAATGGATTACTGGCAATCGGATGTCGATTTGACTTTTCTCAAGAGCAGGAGCTGATTCAGGCTGATGCAATAATAGAAGACTTAATGGAACTAGTGGACCTTTTTCTTGTTGTAGATGATCTGAATCCATCGCCTGCATGCAAATGATTTTTAGAATTGGGGAATCGGGATATGAAAAAAATTGTGTGGATCATAATGTTTGGAATGTTTATACTTGCCGCAGGGTTTGAGATGAATGTCAACGATCAAGAAAAGCTCTACGAGAATATAAAGAGTACTGATTTATCGAAGGAGAACATCAATTCAGTATCATTGTCTTCAAAAGAGGAAATCGTTTTCATGCATTTTGGAGAGACGAAAAAAATTCATGAAATTCCCAGTCCGAAGACTGAATACTTTATATACAATGATATCGAATTCGGACTGAAAAATAATAACGTTTTCCGTTACTTTTTTACAGGCAATCATCGGACTTCAAAGGGGATAGGTATGGGAGATTCCAGTAATCAGGTGATTGAAACATATGGAGCGGATTATTATGTAAGGACCGACACTGGCGCTGACATAATAGGGTATATTGATAAACAACACGGGATCAACATCGAATTCAGCTTCCATGAGTACAAATTGACCGGTGTCATCCTAAAAAAGATATGAATACATTCAAAAGCTCGTTCCTCCAGTTCATTAATGAAAGGGAGGGACGGGCTTTTGGCGTATTGGGAGTTTATGTTAATATGTAGAATAGATTGAATGTTTTGTACTTTAACGGAATGGAGTTGGTGAAAGTACACAAACAATTGTTTTGGCTAAGTGTGAAGAATATGGTGCATAATGTGTTGGGAGGCTTGCTGCTGTCATCATTTGTGTTTCCAAGCTTATTGTCTTATTTTTATTTAATGAGGGAACAAAGTATACCCCATGAATTCTTGAAGTGGTGGAATGTATGCATGGCACCTGTGGTGATATATTTCTTACTAAGAGCATATCGAAAAAAGAATATGATTATGACCGCATTTTTGTTGATGTATTTTTTATTCCTTGTATCGAATTACATTTGGGTGTAAATGATCACAAGCTTTAAGCTATATCCACAATAAATAGAAACAATCCTATTTTAATGATTTAATAGAGTGGTAATCTTGCAGTATCCGGACATTCAGAAACTAATCAAAAATAACGAAATACACTAGAGAGGTGTCACAGTGAACGTAAAACATCAAGATATTACGATAATAGGTGCAGGCGTAAGCAGTATTTTCTTTGCTTACACATTAATGAAAATGAATCAGGATGTACGAATACATATGATTGATATCGGCAAAGAGCTGAAGAAGCGGAGTTGCGGCCTCGATGAAGGGGAGGAATGTTCTTGCAGTGGGACATGCAGTAAGTATGCAGGGTTTGCGGGTCTAGGAAAATCAGAAGGTAAATTTAATTATACGAATGATTTTGGAGGAGAGCTCCATAAAAAAATCGGAGAAGAGAATTCACTTCGCTTGATGAATGAAGTGGATGAGATTCTATGCAAGTTTGGTGGAAGTGAAAGGGAAAAATATAGCACTAAGAACATACTTCTTTACGAGGAAGCAAAGAGCCATGGCCTGCATGTTTTATCGACAGAGGTAAGGCATTTAGGGACAGAGTTAGCGCATGAAGTCTTTCAGGGGATGTATGAATATATGCAGGGACGGATCACCTTTACATTTGAAACAAAGGTGAATGCGATAAGAAAACTAGACCATGGATTCGAGCTTAAAACGAACCGGGGGAATTTCAAGACCGGTCGAGTGGTCATTGGCACTGGAATGAGCGGCAGTCTGTGGCTTAAAGACTTGATGAAGTCTTTTGGTGTCTCTCCTGGTGAAACGCGTCTGGATATGGGATACCGGGTGGAAATGAAAGGGGATCAGCTGCAGTCTATCCTCAAAGACACTTTTGAAACAAAGCTGAAAATCAAGAACGATCATTTCGAGGCAACTACGTACTGCATGAATCCTCGTGGCCGGATCATCCGTAAACATCAACATGGACTGGTCATGCCTGATGGACAAAATGCACTTGAAAAAGATACTCCCAGTGCCAATCTGAATTTTACCTTGTTCGTCCCTCGAACCTATCCTTCATACGATGATGCAATGAATCAAGCAATAGACGTCATTGGAAAAATCAACAACGGCAGTGACAGGATTGTTGTTCAGAGATTGGCTGATTTCAAGAGGAATAGAGGGACAGAATCACTCCGGTGCAATGAAGTGAAACCTTCCATCCAAGCAGAATGCGGAGATGCAAGAAATTCTGTCCCCGTCATATATGGGGATGCATTGCTCGATTTTTTAGGCGCATTGGAGAATTTATTAGGTGAAGAGATTCATGGAGATACGCTTATTTACGGCCTGGATGCTAAATTTTATGAACCGAAGTTATATACGGACGAATTCATGGAAAGTGAGATCCCAGGCATATATCTGATCGGTGACTGTTCGGGAGTCACACATTCACTTTCTCAGGCTGCTGCAAGCGGCATATATTTAGGAAAGCACCTGGCACTCATTAAAAATAGTTAGTGAATGGGATTGAGGGAGATGTTAACTCATTATTGGGAAGTCTGACTCTAAACATCACCAATCATTCGAAGAAGGAGAAAACTATGCAGGAAGAGAGAAGTATTGTAAGAACAATTTTAGATAAAGACAGGGATAAGCTTATCGTGATTGGTGTTGATGGATTGAGCCGGTCGGGTAAAACGACGTACGTGAAAGATGCGGGGGATCTTCTGAAAGAAAATCATATAGATTACGTGTGCCTGCATATGGATGATTTCATAGAACGACGAAAAAAACGATATCATACGGGTCTGGATGAATGGAAAGAGTACTACTACTTACAGTGGAATGTAGAAAACCTCCGCAATGACATGTTCTCTAAACTTAAAAGCTCTACCCGGCTGACACTTCAATATTATGATGATGAATCAGATGTTCATACTACCAAAGAACTGAAGTTGCCTTCCAGCGGGGTGATATTGATTGAAGGAGTATTTCTTCAGCGAAAAGAGTGGAAAGGATATTTTGATTATCTCATTTATTTAGATTGTGGGCGAGAGGCCAGGTTTAGAAGGGAGAATGAATCTACGCAAGCACAATTGGAAAAGTTTAAAAAACGGTATTGGAAAGCAGAAGATTATTACTTGCAAAACATTCAGCCTTTGGAAAACGCCGATTATGTAATTATGACATAAAGGAAGGAGAGTTTTCAGATGGGTTGGTTATTCATCATTGCGCATGCGATTAGCATGACTTTGGCATTGGCCATTTTCATATCAATCTTCCGGAATGATCCAGTAAAGGGAAAGTTATTTCTGACTGCCATCATTGTATGGGCGGCATTCAGCCTATATAAATTGTTTCATTTCTCGATTATTATCGGGCTTATGACAGTTCTGATGTATGTGTCATTTTCCCTCATTACCTTCCGTTCAATTAAATACAGGAAGCCTGCTGCATGATGAACATGCAGCAGGTTGATGTAGTAACTGCCTATTTTAAAACATGTGTACCCTGGATCTGACGAAATAGGATGTTCCTAGTTCAAAGTTCTTTCAAGAATACAAAACTCTTTTTCTCGTATTCCATTTTATCTTCATAAAACCGATGCGCATCCTGACGCTGCAGACCGGAAGAGAGGGAAATGATATCATAACCGTGATCTTTTGCCCACTTCTCCACATAACTTAGCAGTTTTTCACCATAACCTTTAGAGCGCTCATTAGAGTCGGTTACTAAATCACATACCCAAATGAATCTTCCATTATACAATGTTAGCATAGGCATGAACCCCGTGATGGCGACAATTTTCCCCTCCTCATAGAGAGCGGCAAGTCTATACCCTTCAGTGGCAGCAGCTTCTTTTACTAATTCAAGAAATCGTTCCGGTGTCAGATGATTCCTGAGCTGTTTCATTACAGGGTAGGCTTCAAGCCAATCTGCTTCTGTACTCAAATCCCTAATCGACGACATGATCATGCTCCTTCTTTTTATTAACTATGCAATGCTGAATTTTTACAATTCCTACATTGGGTAATCAATACTTTTCCTGCATTTTTTTTACTTCATCCCTGTGAAAAGGGGAACCCTCGACCTCGTCCACTACGCTGAACGGGTTCCCGTCGGGATCGATGAAATCAAAGAATTTCATGCCGCCAAACTCTTCAATTTCAGATGTTTTAACACCATTTCTGTTAAAATGTGAATATGCTTTGTCGATATCATCCACGAGAAAGTTATAATATGAATTCTTCTTGTTTCCCTTTATTGTAAATTCTGAAGGCTGAGGTTTCTCCACCTGTACAAGTCCAAGCTGAGTCTGGCAGGTTGGAAAGTAAAAGCCTGCTCCGCCTTCCCATTCATCAATTAGTCTTACATCTAATAGCTCTTCGTACCATTTCTTTGCCTTTTTTAAGTCTGTCACGGGAATGAATACGCTTCCTACTTTGAACATACAAAACACTCCTTATTTATTTGACTTCACATTACTAACGAAGATAACGGCAGAAAAGTTACATCTTCTATAAAAAAATCGGAGGGATCCTGTGGTTTTCGATCATTTAGAAAATACAATGTCACAACTGTACCGGTATTGCTTAAAATTGACGGGATGCACATGGAGAGCAGAAGACATCGTGCAGGAAACATTGATGAAAGTGTACTCTATTAAACAAGCTGAACCACACAGGGAGTTCACTATTAGTTTTCTGTATAAAACTGCAAAAAACCTTTTTATCGATGAACAAAGAAAGAAAAAGTCGTTCATTTCTTTCAGGGAAGAACTACTTGCATATGAATTGGACCTTACCTCGTGCGAGGGTTCAGTTGAAGAACTGATCATGAATTTACCGATCCGTCAGGCGATGCTCATCCTGCTGAAAGACGTATTCGGATATCATTCACAGGAAATCGCAGACATGCTCAGGGTGACTGATGAATCGGTAAAAACGGCACTTTCACGTTCAAGGCACCGTTTAAGGAATATATGTGTTGATGTCCCGCCGTTTCATCATCAACCGACTGATAAAGAGCTGATGGTTGAACTGACACGAGCGATTAAAATGAGCCGTCCATTCATGCTTTTTGCTCTCTGCCGGCTTATGGAATCGAGGAATTTTGATGTGAAAAGAGTTTCAGGAACCAGATATATGCATGTGATTGACCCAGACGGCAATGTTTTAGAAGTCGTCACTTAATATTTGATTGTCTTCAAAATCATTCACATGTACGATTAAGCATTTTATGTAGGATACTATTGTTCAGCGATTACAATAAATTTGAAGATGAGCGATCCCCCTGCATTTTCCGATATTTTCAGCAGGGAAATCAGAACATTTGGCTGGATGGATGGAAGCAATATGGAGTGTCCAGGAAGTTAAACCTTGGCAAAAGGGAGCAAGCAACAAATGAAAAGAGTGTGGTACCAACGGTGCACACTCTTTTCACGCATATGGGAGAATGGTTTGTTTCAAAACGAACCATTGGTGTCATTCAGTTTCTTTAACTTTTCTGTAGAGGAGTTATTTTTATAGTAATTCTCCATGATTTCAAGTATTCTCTCTTCTGATAACCCTGAAAAGTCAACCAGCATTGAGATGGTGGGCTTGATGGAAAGAGACTCACATGTCTGGATTGTTGATAGAATCAAATCATGATAGTCTTGATCCCTGGATTTTGTTCTTCTTCGCTTGTGCTGGTTATGCTCATTCATTTGATGTTGATCGTCTGATTGTTTCATAAAGGTGAACCTCCTAATCTTAAAAAGGAATTGTTTAAGGTTTATCCGTAAATATGGATAGGTAAACATTTTTTGGCGTGGAAGATGTTTTGTTTAGTGATGGTGGCAGGTATTCTAATACTTTTCACAAATGTTTCCTTACATATCATATGAGGTATACATACATTTAATGGGAACATACATAGGAGGAAAAAGTATGAAAAAGGCGATGGTGATTGTTAATCCTTCTTCTGGTAAGGAAGAAGCACTTAATTATGTTGAGAAACTAGAGGAGATTCTGCAAGGGCAAGGATATGAGGTCAATGTCAGTCAGACTGAGAAAGAACTGGATGCAACCAAGTTTTGCGAGTCTGCTTGCATGGAAGAATATGAACTTGTCGTTTCGCTTGGCGGAGATGGTACTCTCCATGAAACGATTAATGGATTGATGGATGAACATCATCGTCCCAAACTGGGAATTATTCCGATGGGAACTGTGAATGATTTCGCGAGAGCCTTGAATATTCCATTGGACCCCGAGAAAGCGATCGATGTTATTCGAGACCATCAAACCCGTAAGGTCGATATCGGTACTTATAACGAAGGCTACTTTGTCAATATCGTTGCAGTGGGAGCGGTAGCTGAAGCTGCATATGATGTTTCACCTGAAGAGAAGACGAAGCTTGGTCCACTTGCCTACGTGGTTGAAGGCATGAAAACTCTTGCATCAAATCCTTCCTATCCACTGACAATTGAACATGATGGACAGCATTGGGAAGGCGATTCAATATTATTTCTGGCGGCCTTGACCAATTCAACAGGGGGCTTTGAAAACCTCGCTCCCGATGCCGAAGTCGACGATGGTGTGCTCCATTGCTATATCATTAACGACATGAATGTATTGAAACTTCCTGCGGTATTGACGTCCATCCTCACAGGAAAGTTGAAAAAGAATAAGGATGTAACATATTTTAAAGCTAAAGAAATCAGAATATCTTCACCAGAAGATCTTATAACGAATGTCGATGGAGAAGAAGGCAGAAAACTTCCGATTGAACTGGGAGTCATGCCGAACCACATAGAAGTGCTGGTTCCTCATAAGGAATGATTATATATATGAATAAAGAGATCAAAATCTTACGGGAATTTGATCTTATCCATCATTATCATTGGAATTTTATGTTAATATAAGATAGGTAATAAATGATGGAGGCTGTGTCATGAATAAGAAGGTGTTGAAAGACTATACGACGGTTATCGGGTTTATATCAGCGATTTGCTTAAGCATTGCGGGGATCGTTAGTGCTGCAAATGATAGTCAGTATTGGGTCCCATTTATAGTGGTGGCATTCATCTTGTTATTGGTCAGTGTGAGAAGAGCAGACCGGTTGTTTCGGGAAGGCTGAATCGAGAAAGCATTCACTAAGTCTATTTGAACAATTGGGAAGATGAGGCTGGGAAAATCATCATAAGAAAGACACTTTGTAAAAAGGAATGAAAAGAATGAAATCAGAAAAGCAGAAGATGATTGACGGGGAGTTATATGAACCGTGGGATGAGGTGCTGGTCAGGGAGAGAGAACTTGCCAGGAAATTGGTAAGGCAGTTTAACTCAACCATTGAAACAGAATATAATTTACGAGTGGAACTTATAAAGCAACTCTTCGGTTCCACTGGAGAAAAAGTCTACATGGAACCTAATTTCAGATGTGATTACGGCTCTAATATCCATGTCGGTGACAACTTCTTTGCGAATTTTGATTGCGTGATCCTTGACGTGTGTGAGGTGAAGTTTGGAGAGAATTGTATGCTCGCACCGGGAGTACATATTTATACTGCAACACACCCTGTCAATCCTTATGAACGAATCAAGGGACCTGAATATGGTAAGCCTGTTACCATTGGGGATAATGCATGGATTGGAGGCGGTGCAATCATTAATCCGGGGGTGACAATCGGAGACAATGTGGTGGTTGCTTCTGGAGCCGTCGTGACAAAAGATGTACCTTCGAATGTAGTGGTTGGGGGAAACCCTGCCAGAGTACTGAAAGAAATCGATCTGAACGATCCGAATTAACGGTAGATACCAATAATATAT
This sequence comes from Rossellomorea sp. NS-SX7, assembly GCF_052828565.1. NCBI lineage: Bacteria > Bacillati > Bacillota > Bacilli > Caryophanales > Bacillaceae > Rossellomorea > Rossellomorea sp. NS-SX7. Next base: position 1,825,204 of record NZ_CM128249.1, read on the forward strand.
ATAAGTGACAGTAAAAAACGCTGAGTGATCAATAGTCATTCAGCGTTTTTTTAGCCCTGCCCTAAAATTTTTGAGGGAATTGTTTTATTATTCCTTTAGTAAGAGCATCAGCTAAGTGGAAGATGTGAGCCCTGCCTTTATCGAATGATTCAATATTCTTATCCCAGTCCTTATTAATACGGGCTGCTGCTTCATTGGTTACGAATTCGAGGTGCATATATAAGAGGTCTTTCAACTCTTTTTCAGACCAGTTCGGGTTCGCTGCAGTCAAAAATGAGGTGATATCATCCGCATTCCGATACCATTCTTTATTTAGTTTCTCTACTTCTGCCTGATTACCGGCTTTTGCAGATTCGACGATTTTCCCGGCAATGACAATATGCTCCGTCAATAAATCAGCCAGTTGATCCCCTGCTTTTTCTCCATAGAGGGGTTTGATGGCATTTCCGATATCCTTTTGATTTTGAAGCAGCCTTTCAAGCACTTTATCTTGATCTTCCAGACCGTCAACCGCACTGACAATATAGTTGTGCGTCCAAATCACGTGATCATTCCAAAGGGTGCGCATGTCTTCTTTAAGGGTCAGGGAAGCTTTACTCACACATTCTTTGTTAACTGCCTGAGTTTTTGGAAGCTGTGAAGTCATTGTTAACGTCATGAGAATGACAGTAAATACAATGAAATGTTTTTTCATTTTCATCTTCTCCTTTATTCGTCATCATGTTGTAGTATTTACGAATGAATGAGAGTTGATTCCAGAAAAATCTCATGAGAGAGGAGGGCTTATATGGAAAGTTCCCTTGTGATGTACGTAATAGGAAGCGCCATTTTACTATCACTTATCCTGCATTTCCTGAAGTGGAAAGGAATCCTGAAGAGCTATCTGCCTTTCAGGATATTATTCGGTCTAATGATTGTGGCTGTTTTAAGCATTCCCATATCCATTTTCATGATTGGAGGATGGACCGGTCTAGGTATATCAGTGATGGCTGTGTACCTGCTGCTGTTTTGTATGACTGGATTGATCTGTATGTTTCTGTTGAACGTACTATTTCATGGAAGGGAATAATGGGGGAGTGACCATTTTTAGAAAAATAAATGCTTGTCTGCACACAGGGGGAGGGTTGTACATATAGTGAAGTAGAGAAACAGAAAATCGGCAAAAAAGAATGCGGCTGTTCCAAAACGGCTTATAAAAATCCTTTAGTCACCGTAAATGAAAGCTTCATTCGGTTTTGCCCATGAACAAGATTTCTCGTCTATATACTTCCGCCGTATAGACAAGAGTACCTCCTTATTTGTTCGTTATGCAAAAGTGTTCCTGACCCAGGAACACTTTTGCTATTTGTAGGGATACTACTTTTTCATGATAGGCATTGAGTGTTGTTTTTTTATTTCATTAAGCTCTTAAATTCCGCCAGCTTTCATACCGGCGAAAGCGAGGAGGATGCCGAATGTATAACTTGCGGAAAGGTATACGGCAAGCAGTTTGAATCTCTTCTTTTCAATCATAAGGATGTTTTCAAGCTTGAAGGTAGAGAAGGTTGTAAAAGCACCGAAGTATCCGATACCTATGAACGAATAGAGTGGACCATCCAAACCGTAACCAATTGTGAATCCCAATAAAAATGAACCGATTAAATTGACTGTTAACGTTGCATAAGGGAATTGAGCCGACGTATGTTTGTCAAACCATTTACTGACCCAATACCGGGACATCGCCCCCAAAAACCCTCCAAATGCGATCATGATTCCTTGAGTAAGCATTAAACATCATCCTCCCACAATGAAATTTTCCGCTTCCATTGATGGCTGCCGGTCTTAAACCCTGCCCATGACATGAAGAGTCCTCCGGTCATGCTAACGAACATGTATAGAAAAGCTGAGAGCCATTCTGAAAGTCGTATCAATTCAATGGTCTCCACACTGAAAGTAGAGAACGTCGTGAAGGAACCTATTAAACCAGTCCCCAGGGCTGTCTTCATGGAAGGGTGAAGTTTATCAGATCGGAATAGATACGAAGTCATCCATCCTAATATATAACTGCCTAACAGATTAACTAACAGTGTGCCTAGAGGGAATGGGTACTGCCAATGGGAATGAACGTAGGCACCCAGAACAAACCTTAAAAGAGAACCAATGGCACCGGCCAGTCCTACAAGTAAATAATTTTGCAAACTAAAGCATCTCTTTTCATTAGTATTGTTTTCATTAAACTATGTTCATTATGGGTGATTATGGGTATTATATCAATGACATTATAAGCAGAGAGAGTTGAAAGCAATGGGAGTTTCACCTTCAGAGTACGAATTGACACTTGAACTTATTCAAAGCTTAAAAGAAGGAAAGAAACGGGTTTTTCAGGAAATCGTGGATGAACTGCAGCCATATGACATGGCCCAGCAGTATCAGAATCTGCCTGCAAAACATAGAAATAAATTTCTTCTATATTTGAACATAGCTCAACTTAAAGAGCTGATGAAGGAACTGGAAAAAGAAGATCAGTTAGAGGTCCTGCAGAAAGTAGGAATTGAAAAGTCGACAAAAGTACTTGATCTGATGGAAAATGATGATCTGACCACTCTTTTATCCGACCTTCAGCCAGAGCAGATGGAAGAATTGTTGTCTGAAATGAAGCAGGAAGAATCGGATATGGTTCAGCACATGATGAACTATCCACTAGAATCAGCAGGGCGCCTCATGAATAACCGATTTGTGTGGATTTCAAAGCATTATACGGTAAGAGAAGCGGTTGATAAATTGAAGGATTTTGCAGAACTGGCCGAGTATTTAAATTACCTATATGTAATAGATGAGGAAAAAAAACTGGTCGGGGTTGTTTCGTATAAAGACCTGCTTCTTGGGGAAATGCAGGATAAGATTGAAGATATCATGTTTACACGAGTGGTTAAAGTCGACGTTCATACCGATCAGGAGGAAGTGGCGAAATTGATCAGCCGCTATGATTTCGTTTCAATTCCGGTCATTGAGGAAGATGACAAACTGATGGGAGTCATTACAGTAGATGATATCATTGATGTAGTTATTCAAGAGGCAAACGAAGACATTGAAAAGCTATCTGCTTCCGGTAAAGCAATCGATTTCAATACGAAGCCGTTCGTGGCTGCGTACAGGCGATTGCCATGGCTCATCCTCTTGTTATTGATCGGACTCGTTTCAGGAAGCATCATAGATGGATTTTCAGATACATTGCAGTCTGCTGTAGCTCTCGCATTCTTCATGCCAATGATTGCCGGTATGACGGGAAATACGGGTACACAGTCCCTTGCAGTCGTTGTAAGGGGGTTGGTTTCACAAGACCTGGATGTCAAGCAGGTGGTGAAGCTGATCATTCGTGAATTGTGGGTAGGTATCATCATCGGTCTAAGCTGTGCGGTTTTGATATCAATCATTGCTTTCGTCTGGCAGGGAAGCTTTACACTTGGAATCGTAGTTGGAAGTTCACTATTGATCACACTTATTATTGGAACACTTGCAGGTACCATCATTCCACTCGTTCTCTATAAATTTAACATTGATCCCGCGGTAGCTTCTGGACCGCTCATTACAACCATCAACGATATCTTTTCACTGTTCGTTTATTTCGGAATTGCTAGTATGTTCATTACAAAGTTATCCTAAACCAAAACCGCCCCGTTACAGTGTGCAACGGGGCGGTTTATCTATATTCATATTTCCAGTGGCTGTTGGTTAAGGTATCGTTCGATATTGTCTGCCAACTTATTAATATCTGTGTACCTCTTGGCTTGCTCAGTTTCTTTATAAGTTAACAAGAACGTTTCAGTGTCAAAGTGGTATATGACAGAAAGCACGGGCCTCTGATCTTCCGAATAGAATGTGTGAATAATCTCACTTTCCTTGAAATCCACTTGAGTTTTCAGCATTCGCAGAATAGTATCGAATGACATAAAACCTCTCCCTTCTATTATAGAGGGATTGACTAAAAACAGTCTCGTAGACCCAAAATAATTTAATACTTGATTAAGTATACATTATATCATAAAATAATAGTTTTATATATCTAACAAGCATTCTGGTTTTGCTTCATGATGAGAACAACTATTTGATTAACCATAAAAAGAAATTGAATCTTTTTCCTCTTCCAAGTCGTAAAGTAAGGGGGAGGGTTGCCGTCATGGGTTTTCCAGTGATGAGGGAAGGTGTCGAACCGAAGAGAGAGACCGACCATGTCTCTTCAAAACAATTAAATATATTGATGAACATTGTCGGAATCTCTTTGTTAACAGGGTTCAGCTTAATGAGCATAACTGTCCCCCTTGATTTAAACGGGGCGGAAGTGGTTGTCCTCGAAAAAGCAAAGCTTCATGGAGGAAAGGAACTATACTCGTTCGTGATAACAGTGGTCATCATCAGCATCATATATTTTTCACTTGTGAAGCTTTATTTTGCTGAAAATGGTAAAAGGCTTTTCATGGGTGCGATAACAGTATTGGCCTTCCTGACAGTCCTGTTATTCTTTATTGTATTGTAAAGAAAGTGTTGTTGGAGGTGACTGCTATGAAACAACCTGATCTTCGATTGAAAAAAACATTCTTGCAGAAAGTATTCACTTTTGCAGGGGTTATTGGATGGTTGAGTGTGGCAGTATACATATCATCGATTTTCGGTGAGCTGCCGGATCGTGTCCCGGTGCATTTCAATCTGCTGGGGAATGTGGATTCATGGGGCCATAAAGGGTTTATATGGATTGTACCTTTAATTGGTTTCATGGTTTGGGGGGTGCTTTCTCTCATGGAATCTGCACCGCACCATTTCAATTATCTTGTGGCGATTACGGAAGGAAATGCAGAACGGCAATATAGAAACGCAGTGTTAATGATTTCTGTTTTGAAAACGGAAATCATGGCATATTTGGTTTTCACCTCCTGGCAAATGGCCCAGTTTGGATCAGTAGGGGAGCCTGCCAAGCCGATATGGGATATCCCTCTCTTTCTCGCTGCCATATTTGGAACGCTCGGAGTATATATTTATAGGATGATAAAATTGAAATGAAACAGTCCTGCTTTATCAAGGACTGTTTTTTTGATGGGTGAATACACTCCTTGAAAAAAAGTGGTGATATTCCATATTTTCAATAACGTTCCACATTAGAATAGGCATGTGTAGAATGTGATAGGTGCTCCCTTCATGAATTGATCTCTCCCTGGTAAAGAAGTATGAACATTTGACTTGCCATTCTATATTCTTACAGTTACGCATATAGTGAATTAGTAAATCTTATAAGTATAGGAGCTCATTCATGGCGTACAAATCCAGAAAAGATAGCACTCTACCCCTACTAGTATTCGTGACGGTGAAATCGCTGGCAAGAATGATCGTTCTCGGGATTATCCTTCTTTATTTATCCGTCTGGCTCATTTCAGCGACGGCGATCAAATTGAAGGTGGACACGCTGTTTTACTCAACAGTATCAGATATGGTGCCGAAAGAAACCCTTTTGAAGCTGATTTCCGAAGAGATCACTCCGTTAAGGGTAATGAATGAAGAAGAGTTGCAATCAGATTTTGACTGGCTAGAAAGTGTGACGAATGTATCACTGTTTGATCCCAGAAGTTTATTTGGGAGAGAGATACCCGGAATCGAAAATTATCATACCCAGATTGCCGTAGCAGGGAAAGGGACGGATATCACAAACCTGCCTGTTGAATCTCCTGCACCGACTGAGGACCAATTGAAGAATCAGGAAATCGATCAGAACCAGATTGACCGTGCAAATGGCGACAATGGAGAGAACATTAAAGAAATTGATAAAAAGTCTGTCTTCATCTATCATTCTCACAGCTGGGAGGCCTTCAGCCCACTGATTAAAAACAATCAAACTGAAAATCCTGCCAGTACAAATGAAAAAGTAAACGTTATTGCAATCGGATCAAAGCTTCAACAAGAACTTGCCAAAAGAGGGATAGGGGCCGTACAGGATAAGACAGATACAACGCAGGCATTGAAAGAAAAGAACTGGACCTATTATGAATCATATAAATTATCAAGAGAGCAGGTACAAGAGGCAATTGCAGGGAATCAAGACCTAAATTACCTGATTGATATCCATCGTGACTCGCAGCCAAGGGAAATCACCACTAAAACAATAAACGGCAAGCAATATGCGCGCCTATTCTTTATCGTAGGAAAAGAAAACAAGAACTTTGAAAAAAATCTGGCAATCGCAAAAGAATTGAATAGTGCACTAGAGAAGAAGTACCCTGGTATCAGCCGCGGGGTATTTGTTAAGACGAAAGCTGAAGGTAACGGTGTCTATAACCAGGACCTGACCGAGCGGGCGATGCTCCTGGAATTTGGGGGAGTCGAAAATAATCTGGTCGAGCTATATAACTCGACTGAAGCATTTGCCGAGATTTTTGCGGAATTTTATAAAGAAGATGTTGTAGAGGTAAATGGATAAGCATCAAAAGCTGCTGTTATTAGGCAGCTTTTTTTATTAGTCGGTTGTTTAGCGTGCTTGAATGATTTTCAAGTCTGCATTAACAAATTACTGGAAGTAATGTTAACAACTTACGTAAATTTAAGTAAAATCTGATCATTTCCCTGATATGCATAATTTCTGCAAAAAAGGTGGGAAACTATAGACCATCCGGGTAATTATTCCAATGTATGATCATAAAACAAATGCCAATACTGCTTTAAAAAATATAAAACCTGGATAAAGAATGAAAAAAACTAGTACAAGGAGGAAGAAAGGAATGTCACACGAAAAGTATCAATCTTTAGTTAAAACATTACATGAGTGTATGGAGGCTTGTAATCATTGTTACGATGCATGCCTTGGGGAAGACGATATCAAAATGATGGCGGAATGTATCCGTTTAGACCGCGAATGCTCAGACATGTGCGGATTTTTAGAACAGGCTCTGGTAAGAGGGACGCCGTTTGCAACAGAACTTGCTTCGGTATGTGCAGCCATCTGTGAAGCTTGCGGAAACGAGTGCAAAAAGCATGACCACGATCACTGTCAAAAATGCGCAGATGCCTGCTTTACGTGCGCAGATGCCTGCAGAAACATCGCATAAGAGTATATCATGTGAAGGTCCATCCTGCATCGCTTTAACGCGTCGAGGGACGGGCCTTTACATTTCTCCAATGGATGGAGGAAGTGCTGCTGTGTGGATGGCAATGTGATTTTACTTCTTGATATTCATCTTCGAGTTCATGAAGGGTCAATTCAAACAATTGCTTGTCGTTCTTCTTAAAAATGTTGTAGGTGATCAGTTTGTTAATAAGTTCCTCCCGTCGTGCTTCTAAAGTCTGATCTAAGATTTGTCCCATTGTGTTGCACTCCTTTTTTTATTTATCCGGCAGGAGAGAAGGTATTGATCCCTATATGACAAAAAACCTTCTTCCAAAGATAAGAAGAAGGTTTTAACCGATTTATACTTCACCTTATCTTCTCAAGCTTTCCGCTTGATGGAATTAGCACAGTGTCCCACTACCGTAGAATCTGTTGCTGAGGTTTCATCGGGCCAGTCCCTATGCCTCTCTTGATAAGCTATATAATGATTCGTTTGTATTAAGTATACTTTAATACATAGTATTCTTAGTTGTCAAGTAGGGATTAGTTGATGGAAGCTGATTCCATAGGTGGATGAGATGTTGCAATCGAGGTATCTCAAAAGTGAAAAGCAAGGCTCCTTTTTATAATTCATATAAACCCAATCGCTTACACCGCAGTTTTTTAAGGTGCAGTTTGAATCAATAGCCTATAGCTAAATCTTCCTGAAGCACGTACACACAACTTTCAATAAAAGGACACAATAATTTCCCTATTTGTTTATGATTTCACAAGAAAAAATGATAGGCTAATGGTATAAACCTGCATTTGGAGTGAAGTACGATGAAAAAGGTTGTTGTAGTGGGCGGGGGCGTTACAGGACTGACCACAATGTACCATCTCGATAAATTAAAAAGAGAACAGAAAATTGATATCGAATTGACCCTGGTTGAGCGTGATCAGGAGCTGGGCGGAAAGATAAAATCCGTGAAGGAACAACCATTCATTATGGAAACGGGTGCTGATTCGATTGTTGCCCGTAATGAAGGTGTGCTCCCTTTTATAGAGGAATTGAAGCTTGAAGATGAGCTTGTTTATAACGAAACTGGAACATCTTATATCTACACAAACGGGGAGCTGCATAAAATTCCTGAGGATACCATTTTCGGCATCCCAATGAGTATTGAATCGTTAATGGAAAGTACGCTGGTTTCAGAAGAGGGAAAACGTGAAGCATTAAAGGATTTGGAAACTCCCAACAAGATGTTTACAAAAGACAGTTCGGTTGGTGAATTTCTGGAAGCGTTCTTCGGCCGTGAGCTAGTCAAGAACCAAATCGCTCCTGTATTATCTGGTGTTTACTCAGGCAATCTTCATGACCTGACGATGTCGACCACACTTCCATACCTTTTGGATTACAAGAACCGATATGGAAGTATTATCAAAGGTCTTGCTGAAAATAAAGAGAAATTCAAAAGTTCCTCCAAAGGAAAATTCATCTCTTTCCGAGGTGGATTATCTACACTGATCGAGCGAATGGAACAGGTCATAAAAGATGCTGACATTGTAAAAGGTGCTGAACTTACAGGATTAAAGAAGCAAAACGACCGCTACGAGCTGACTTTTGCAGATGATAAGAGTTTGTATGCCGATTATGTAGTATTTTCTACAACGCATGATATTACGCAAAAGATTATGAACGATCCTCTAATGGATCAACATTTCTGTCAATTAAAAAATTCTTCCCTGACGAGTATATACGTCGGGTTTGACGTCAAGGATGATATTCTTCCCGCTAACGGAACCGGCTTTATCACGTCTTACAACAGTGATGTTCTGTGCGACGCTTGTACGTGGACAAGTAGAAAATGGAAACACACGGCAGAGGATCATGAGTTATTGGTAAGATTATTTTATAAAAGTACCAACCCTCATTACCAAGAATTAAAAGAACTTAGTGAAGAGCGTCTTACAAATGCAGCACTCAATGATATTTCAAACAGTCTTGGTATCACCGAGAGACCGGTATCTGTTAAGATTACAGACTGGAAGAACTTGATGCCGAACTACCATTTGCAGCACAGCCAGGCAGTGGATGCACTTCAACTTACCCTTCAGGAGAATTATCCGAATGTGTTATTGGCAGGCTCCTCTTATTTCGGAGTGGGGATCGGGGCCTGTATGCAAAATGGAAAAGAGACGGCGGAAGCCATCATTGAAAACGTGGTTGGATAAGTGGTTATGGGCTTGGATTTCTTATCGGAATTCCAGCCTTTTTATTATGGAATCTTTTCAACCTGATGCGGCGCTGAATAAAATTCGATATGGCAAATTCTTTCCAAAACATAGGTGCCCATCCTCCATTCCTAAGAATAATCTTATTTAAAAAGAGAAACCTAAGCTTAGGAGGGATTGCATATGAAACATGTTAAGGCATTTGCCATTAAATTCGTGGCTGCATTTGTCCTTTTATATTTGATTCTTGCAGGTGTTCAAGGCATTACGTTTGGAGATGTCTTCATCATATCATTAGTGTTGGGATCAATTGCTTATGTGATTGGAGACTTGTTTTTGCTTCCAAGGACAAGTAATACAGTAGCCGCTCTGGCTGATTTCGGTCTTGCATTTATCTTGATCTACTTTATGACTGATGGTATGACGGATGGCGGAACTTACTTAACAAGATCGATTCTTGCTGCACTGGCCCTGATGGTGTTTGAGCTGTTTTTCCATCGGTATGTAGTTCGCAACACTTTACCAAACCGGTCAAATGTCAGAAAAGCTCCGGTCAATCTACAATATCAAACCGAAGCTTCGGAACAAATTCATCCTGAATTCCCTACCAAACTAACTGATGAATTTCATCTGAAGAACAGGGACAAGGAATAATAGATGAAAAAACCTGGTGACGCAGTCACCGGGTTTTTTTACGGAATGATCAGCGCGCAGGAGCGGGAATAGACAACAATCACATCCGCAGCAGCGGCAGGGTACAGCATCTGAACGAACCGCCCGATTTGATGATTTCATCGAATTCTACTTCGATAACGTCATAGCCCCGTTCACGAAGTTTGCCGTTGACTTCCTTATTTATCGGCAGGCTGATGACTTTCTTATTCCCGATTGAAAGAACGTTCACACCCATTGTGAATTGTTCCTCGCGTGAGACGTCGATTAAGTCAAATTGAGAAGCAAGCCGGGCAACATCTTCTTCCTTTAATCCTTTGCGGTATATGAGTGCGTCCTTTTCAGAAAGAATGTTAAAAATACAATCCAGATGCAGTATATCTTCATGAATAGGCAGAGAGATGACGTCGTAGTCCGGAAGGTATGATTGAATTCTTTCAACTGCACCTGGTGTCGTCCTCTCGCTCAAGCCTATAAAGACTGTTCTCCCGTGTACAAGAACATCACCGCCCTCTGTTTCATCTTCAACAAGATCGATATATGTCTGACCCCGGCTGGACAGCCATTTTTTTAATGTCTTTTCTTCGCCTTGCCTGACTGGCATTTTCATATCTGAGATGAATAATGTTTCTCCCACCGTGAATCCTATATCCCTTGTAAAGACTTGCTCAGGAAATGCGTCGTTTGGAGTCAGTAAGTGGGTTTCGATACCGTTTGATTTTAATACTTGCAGAAATCTTGCGTGTTGTGATAAAGCTTTTTCTACATCGATGTTCTCGTTTTGGTAGCGCCGTTGAGTTTCATTAATCACGTCAAGAATCTTCATATATGTCGGGGGACATAATAGAACTTCTTTTAATGGAGCATATTCATTGTTACAGCATACTTGAATTCGGTTCATTTGATATCCTCCCAAGTGCAATGTGTAAGTGCTTTAAAAAATATGTTGCTCATATCGGATGGAACCATTCATGAAGGGGACATTTTGCCTCTCTGTTCCTTTTTCCATTTCTTATTCATAAAAAATGTGACGAGAGCAATCAAAGCCACCAACATCATGGAAATATAGAAGCCGAATCTGATACTTTTCTCCATGATTGTGCCGGTGACAGCGGAGAGCAGAAGAATCAAACCCATTATTCCAAGAATGATGCCCGATCGCTTTTGTCTTAAGATTTTGAAAGCAGACAGGATGATAAAGGCCCAGTTATAGAGGAGCAGGATTCCTGCGGCTGTGGTGAGATATTCATACACTTTTCCCGGTAAAAGGAGAGCGGTGACGACTGAAGCGATCAGACCAGTTGCAGCCAATCCCAAGGATGGAAGGGGAAGGTCCTTGGGCTTCCTCAATTTCTTTTCGAAGATTTTTGGGGCATCGCCGTCTTTGGCAAGAGTAACTAACAGATTTGTCACTCCGAAGAGTGCAGCGGTCAGTGCTGAAAACCCGGCAATGATGATTGCACCGTTGAATACATGGGGGAAGAAAGGGAGATGATACATACTCAGTGCCGTCACAAAAGGACTTTCTTTATCGTTGAACGCATTTAAAGAAATCAGTAATACCGCCATTGTCAACGACGCAACATAGATGAATGTCAAGATGATAAGCATTACATTACCTGCTTTTGGAGCTTCCTTTTTATCCTTTAACTGCATTGCCATGAGCCCGATGACTTCGATCCCCCCGTATGCATAAAACGCATAAATTAATGATGACCATAAGCCGTTCATCCCTTGGGGTAAAAGGTCATTTTGCCTCATTGAAAATTCTGGAAGCTCCCCATTGCCATCAATCACCCCAAAAAGAGCAAGTGCCGCAATCAGGATGAACATAAGGATGGCAGATGTCTTGATGATGGCGAAAAGGTCTTCCGCTTTGTCAAAGCCATTATTTCCGAGAAGAACAATTAAAAGAGAAAGAATGGCATAAACGGTCGCAAATATCCAAAGTGGAATTTTCGGAAACCAAAATTGTGAAAGAATGGCCAATGCTGTCAACTGACTTCCCATTATCAATATGTTTGAACTCCAATAGTTCCATCCGCAGCTAAATCCAGCCCATTTGCCGAAAGCTTTTGCAGCATAATAGCAAAAAGAACCTTCCTGGGGATCTTCCGCTGTCATTTTCGCAAGAAGGTTATAAACAATGTACGTTCCGATTGCCGCTAACATAAATGAGAATACAATGGATGGGCCGGCATATCTTATTCCAATCGCAGAGCCAAGAAAATATCCTGTCCCGATGGTACAACCGACCCCGATAAGAGAAAGATGCCACCAGCTCACGCTGCCATTACCGGTTGATCCTTTTCCTTTTGCATTATTGCATCCTGTAGATTGATCTGGCATCCGACCTCTCCTTTCATCCATTTCCAACGGATTATATGACCGCTTCTTTCAATCGAGGTTTTTCCTCTGTTTTGATAAAAAAATATACCAATGCCACTACGGCGATTGATATGATTCCTGCGCCAATGAAGCTTTCGTTAAGGTAAGTCTTCATGAAGATCGACATCAATGGCGGGCCTGCAGCAACTCCGATAAAACGAGAAGAACTATAAAAGGAAGAAATTGTCCCGCGTTCTTCTTTTTCAATATTTTCGGTAATGATCGCGTCCAGGGTCGGAAGCAGTGCGCCTATTGCCAACCCAAGAAAGCTAGTTACAGCAAGTAGAAAAATCAAGCGATCACTCACGAAACCGACAAAAGAAACACTTGAAGCAATTGATAACAGGCTGACAATCATGATTCTTTTCATCAATTTTAAATCGCCTTTTATCTTCCTTCCTGTAATAAACGAGGAAAGACATAAAGCAAGGAGTGGCACTGCCAGCACGAAACCTTTTTTTACGCCATACAGATTATGTGTTTTTTCAAGAACATCAGATAAGAAAAATAAGACGGCAAATAGTACATACATGATGAAGATTCCCATGGTGAAAACGGTGAATATCCATTTGCCTTCATTGATAAAGATTTTTCTGGTGTTCTTCAGAAAGGCCACCAATGCAGGCGGGTCTTCTTTCCTCTTTGGTATCCTGATGAAGAAAAGAACCAATACTATCGAAATCAGGCTGAAAAAAGATATTGAGAAGAAAGGGAGGTACCATAAAAAAGCAGCAAAAGCCGCACCAAGGATAGGACTAAGGACCTTTCCGAACGTATTTGACGTTTCGATGATCCCGAGACATGAACTGGTCTTCTCATCATCATCCTTATAAAGATCTCCAACGAGAGGGAGAATGATCGGAGCTGCACCGGCCGCACCTATTCCCTGCAGAACCCTCCCTGCAATGATCCACGTAAAAGGATCATTGATTTTCCATGAGGCAAATCCTGATATAAGTCCCCCAATCAAGGCAAGGATCAAGCTTGGCAAGATGACGATTTTTCTCCCGAATCGATCCGACAAGTAGCCAGCCACTGGTATGAGAAAGATGGAAGCAATTGAATATGATGTGATGATCATACTTGTTTGAAACGAAGATATACCAACCTTTTTCTCAAAAATAGGAAGTACAGGAATCAACATTGAATTCCCAAGAGTCATGACCAAGGGAATAGATGCCATGCTGATGACGCACCAGTTACTGACCTTGTTACTATTCTTACATTGTTCGTCCATAGTGCCACCTCATAAATGATGATTTACAAATTAAGTATTTGGTCATTCTGCATAATTCATGCACAGGCGGCATTGTCAAATTAATTCCATCATAAATAAGAAGAAAATAGAGCCTTAACAATCAAACCTCGATAATGATAGGGAGTATCATCGGTTTCCTTCTTGTATGTTTGAACAAGTACTGACCAACCGATTTTTTGATGTTTTGTTTTAGGACACTCCATTGCCGACGCTCTTCAGGAAGTAATTCACTGACGGTTTTTTCTATCAGTCTGTTTAGGTCATGAATAAGGTTTTCAGAACTTTTTACAAATACAAATCCGCGGGTAATCGTGTCTGGGCCTGATAGGATTCGGTGATCGGATTTATTTAAGGTCAAAACGATGACAACCATCCCATCTTCGGAGAGCTGCCTGCGATCCCTCAAGACGATGGATCCTACATCTCCTACACTGATTCCATCTACGTACGTGTCACCTGCTGGTACATCCCTGGTCTGCCGGGCAATGCCGTTTTCAAGATCGACGACTTTCCCATTTTTAAGGATAAAGGTGTTTCCTGTTTCAACACCTACGCTTTCAGCCAGCATGCGATGATGATGGAGCATCCGGTTTTCACCGTGTATCGGGATGAAGTAGGTTGGCTTGATCAACGTGAGCATCAACTTTAAATCTTCTTGATACCCATGGCCTGAAACGTGCATACCTGTCGTACTTCCAGTCCCATATATGACATATGCCCCCAATTGGAACAGGTTGTCGATAATTCTTGAAACAGCCTTTTCATTGCCTGGTATGGGTGATGCCGCGAGAATGACAGTGTCGCCTGGATGGATGGACACATCGCGATATTGACCAGATGACAGCCTGCCAAGTGCCGCCATCTGCTCACCCTGACTGCCCGTACAAAGAATGGCAACACGGCCGGGATCCAGTGTATCGACTTCCCTGGCTTCAATCAGCATTCCATCCGGAATCGTCAGATAGCCGCGTTCCATTGCTACCCCCACGACATTCACCATGCTGCGCCCGAGCAAGGCCAATTTCCTGTTCGTAAGGATGCAAGCATTGACTACCTGTTGGACTCGATTCACATTTGAAGCAAAAGTAGAAACGAAAACCTTTCCATCTGCTTTCATAAATGCTTCATCCATATGGCTGCCGACCATCTGCTCAGATGGAGTAAGTCCAGATCGTTCAGCGTTCGTACTTTCTGATAAAAGTGCAAGGACCCCATTCCTTCCGATATCCGCAATTTTATGCAAGTCAGAGCGTTGATGGTTCATCGGTGTAAGGTCAAACTTGAAGTCTCCTGTGTGGACAATATTTCCCTGAGGAGTATGAAATACAATTCCGAGGCAGTCAGGGATACTATGACTGACACTGAAGAAAGAGATGCCTATCGAGCCCAGCTGAAGATCGGAGTCTTGGTCAATCGTAACCAAGCTGGTATCTCTCATCAGATGGTGTTCTTCCAGTTTCAACTCGATCATGCCAAGGGTGAACCTTGTGGCATATATGGGTATGTTAATCTTTTTCAGTAGATAAGGGATGCCGCCGATATGATCTTCATGACCATGTGTGACGATCAGTCCGCGGATTTTTTCCTTGTTTTCTTCTAAGTACGAAATATCAGGAATGATCAGATCGATGCCCAACAGACTTTCGTCAGGGAATTTGCCTCCGCAATCGACGATGACAAGGTCTTCATCGTATTGCAGTACATACATATTTTTGCCAATTTCATTAATGCCTCCAAGGGCAAAAATAGAGAGTAAATGGGTCATGTTATGCCTCCTGTTGAAATGATGTCTATATTATTCCCGACTTACCGTGTTTCATGAGCATGGAGAAGTCTGGAATGCTGAAAAAAAGTGACTTCATATCTTCGTCATCCCGTCACTGACCATCTTTCAATTTGAGCGTTTTTCTTTTGGACTTCAGGGTATTGTATTAAAGCAAACATTTAGTGGAATGAATAAGGTTCAAATGAACTCTTATGATATTTTCTTCTTTACTTGTATACCAGGAGGTGAACGTCTTACTCAGTAGGACGATACATAATGGCACTCAATCTCTTTCTGCTAGTATTATTGATTGCGCTGACAGCATTTTTTGTGGCAACCGAATTTGCAATTGTAAAGGTAAGGACGTCAAAAATCGATCAGCTTATTACAGAAGGAAGGAAAGGGGCAGTTTCAGCCAAAAAGGTGATTTCGCATCTGGATGAATACTTATCTGCTTGTCAGCTGGGGATTACTGTAACGGCACTGGGTCTCGGTTGGCTGGGGGAACCCACCATAGAAAAACTTCTCCATCCTTTCTTTGAATATCTTCAATTAACTGAATCACTGACAGAAATATTATCTTTCGGCATAGCTTTTTCATTAGTCACATTCTTGCATGTCGTGGTGGGTGAACTTGCACCTAAAACAGTTGCCATACAAAAAGCCGAAACAGTCACACTCCTTTTTGCAGGTCCGATCATCCTTTTCTATAA
This sequence comes from Rossellomorea sp. NS-SX7, assembly GCF_052828565.1. Lineage (NCBI taxonomy): Bacteria > Bacillati > Bacillota > Bacilli > Caryophanales > Bacillaceae > Rossellomorea > Rossellomorea sp. NS-SX7. The sequence continues at coordinate 1,841,280 of NZ_CM128249.1, forward strand.
AGTGATGTTTCCTTTTATTTGGCTGCTGAATGGGGCAGCCAGAGTATTTGTAGGATTATTCGGGATCAAACAGGCCTCTGAACATGAATTGGCTCATTCAGAGGAAGAACTCAGAATCCTGTTATCCGAAAGTTATGAAAGCGGTGAAATCAATAAATCAGAACTTAAGTATGTGAATAATATATTTGAGTTTGATGAACGGATCGCTAGGGAAATCATGGTCCCCCGGACAGAAATGGTGACTATTTCAAGGGATGCGACATTCGAAGATATCAAGGGCGTTATATCGTCTGAGCATTACACACGTTACCCTGTCGTGGAGGATGGAGATAAAGACAATGTTCATGGGTTTATCAACGTGAAAGAGTTTTTAACCGCTAAAATGGTAAAGGGCACAGAAGATGAGAATATAGAACCATACATCATTCCGATCATACGGGTAATTGATTCCATTCCCATTCATGATCTTCTCGTGAAAATGCAGAAGGAACGTGTCCATATCGCGCTGCTGCTGGATGAATATGGGGGGACATCGGGGTTAGTGACTGTAGAAGATATTATTGAAGAAATAGTAGGTGAAATCAGGGATGAGTTTGATGAAGACGAAATGCCGGAAGTACAGAAACTGGGTGAGAATCATTACATCATTGACGCTAAACTGCTTCTTCACGAAGTGAACAATCTGCTTGAAACCAACATCATTCATGACAGCATCGACACCATCGGGGGATGGTATCTCGAGGAATGCATGAATCAACAAAACAAGGAAATCAAAACGGATAATGGTTTTTTATTTACAGTACATCAGGGTGACGGACATCATATTCATTATCTTGATGTAAAGAAATTAAATTGAACGGCAAAAAAAGCAAAAAGGCATGATGGTTTCAAGCCTTTTTGCTTTTATAGGTTATTTTATATGTTGGTTATATGACAGTATCAGATGGTTTTATCTACGATCATTTCATAATGAGGTGAGTTCATATCTTTCATGAATGTCTGCAATTCCTCTTTTGTCTTCTCATCAAGACCTTTGTAAATAAGGAAGGCCTTCGTCTTTTCAGAAGTAATCATCTTTCTGTAAAGTTTAGAAATTTTTTTACTCCTGTGGGTGTCCATTCAATCCATCCACTCCTTGATAAATGATTAAGATTATTATAATCATTATAAGCTTGTTTTTTCAAGATATTACACTTAGATGTTATAAAATTATAATATTCATGAAAAGTGGGGATGGGGGAGTGAAGGGCTGCTTGCTGCTTCTTATTGTTGAATATTTTTTATGGATCTATATCCTCTTTTTTATCTATGATCAGCATACCGTCTTTATTGATTGCTCCATAAAATACATCTTCTAATTTATGGATTCCCTTATTGTTTAATTGACGCTGCACCCATTCTTCAGTAAGGTTTAGTTTTTTTAGATTTGAAGTCACCAGTTTTCCATCACTGATGACTTCCTTTCCGATAGGAGAAGCTGCGGGACTTTCGGAAGAGAGGTTGAGATCTGATTTTGTGATCTCTTTTTGAGAGTCCATTTTTAAGACAGACAATTCCCCATTCGTTTCAAAGATTGCATAATTCACATCCTCTAGTGAAAAAACCTCTTTCTCCCTCAGCAATGCCATCAATGAATCCACATTAAGCCGTACAGCTTTTAGTTGATTTTCCATGATGTTTCCTTTTTTTATAAGGATTCTTGGTTCTCCATCAAGGAGGGTTCTTGCTTTCTTTGAATGAATATCGATGTAACCGAGCGTTACCGTAATGATGCTCCATCCAAGTAATGCAAGAAGACCGTTTCGAATACTGAGCGAGGGGTTGAACACTAAATTAGCTCCGATGCTTCCGATTGTGATACCAGAGATAAAGTCAAAAAATGTCATGTGGCTGAGTAATTTTCTGCTCATCCATCTTGTCAGTAATAGCAGGGTCATGAAGGATACTAAAAGCCTTATGGCCAACTCCCATACACTCATCCTAAAATGCGCCTCTTTTCCATCATTTTCTATACCTTTTCCAAAACAGGCTTTTTTTATGACATTTGTTGAGAGCTTTAAGTGAATAGGCATGCCTGAATAATTTATGAATGTTAACCACAAATAAATAAAAAGGAGTGTTCATGTGTAAGGTTAAACTCTGAACTATACCACAATTTTACAGCGAATGACAGACTGTTATTTGTTTCCATTGAGGAGTACATTTAAGAAAATATCTGCTAAACAAGGGGCAGTGGCGACCATTAACTATTCTGGAAAGGGATTGGCTGCATATAGACTATTGTCTATGAAATGAAACGTATGCTTTGCGATTGACGCTACTATATTAATTATTTATCAGATTAAGAGGGGATCATATTATGCAGTTTAAGGCAAAAAGAAACTTGATCATTTTGTTCGCTGCTGTGTCGTTCGTTCTTTTTACGACTTCAATTTCAGCCACTTCCTGGGCTTATCCCTTCGTCGTTTGGGATGGCAATAGATATGAAGTATTGGAAGAGTATGTGGAAGAGATCGAAACTGAAATCGGTGAAGTAACAAGTTATTCTGATATGCAGACTCTTCCGGGAAATTTCTCAAATGAATATGTAGAAGGGACCAAATATTTCTCGATTAAAGGTGTTCCAACTGATGAAGCCATTGCTGTGCAGGCAGGACCGCAATACAAAAAAGCAGTCAGAATCGGGGAATATAAGACAGGAATTCCCCATATGGAACAAAATAATATGCTTAAAATAGTGGTTTTATCTGCAGTTGCCGGGTTAGCAATATTGATATTTCTTCGGAGAAAAAGAGTGCATTAATTCACACTGATTTACCGCTCTCTTCATACTAGGATTAACCTTCATTAATAAAGGATGATGTTTATTGAAAAGTGAAAGCTCAAACACGTTGAGTTATCTTATAATTCTAACAACTATAAGGGTAAATATGGTAACATTATTGGGAGCTGCAGACGCAGCTAAAGTGAAAAAAAACGGGGAATCAGATGAAAAGAAAATATGGTAATCACGCGACTTGGAAAAGGATCATAAAAAAAGAGTATGCTCAGACTTACATTGATTCAACCAGCTTCAAAGGACATGTTACCTTGCTGCATATACTAGATGTGGCTGAGCCTCTGATTGTTAGATACCGAGGAAAGGAAATCTGTTTAGCAGATAAAGGATATTTTTGGCTTCAGCACTTTCCTGTGAATGAAAACTTCTCCCTTACAACTGTATTCAACCCACATGGTGATATTGTTCAATGGTATATTGATATCTGCTTTGAAATCGGAATAGACAATGAGGTGCCTTGGATGGACGATTTGTATCTGGATATCGTAAAACTTCCAGAAGGGGAAGTCATCCATCTAGATGAGGACGAGTTGGATGAAGCATTCGCAATCGGTGACATTACAATTGAACAATATACATTAGCTTGGAAGGTGTTTTCTGAGATAAATCGTTTAATAGAAGACGGTACATTCTGTTTATTTGCTTTATCAAGCGAGCATAAACATTCATTACAGCAGAAGTTGAAACCGATCTAGATCATTCAGGTGTGTATGCCGTACAAATCTTCTGTCCTCATAAAGATCCTTTAGGAGGTCGTTCCCATGGCAGATTTCAAGTTCCAGTAAGGGAGGTGTGAAATGGTGAGCTTTTGGACTTGGTTCTTGATATGCATCCCACTAGTCGCAGGAATTGCTGCAGCCAACTCAGGAAAGAAAAATAAAGACCGGACCTGAAGACACGAGGAAATTGTAGATGGGGAAGCGAATGTCACTCATACTGTCTGGAGTGTGGTAAGTGGTTTTCTGATTTTCATGGACTGGTCGAATCATACGGATAAAATGTACAGTTATGACAAGGGGGGAATTGTCTCCCAGACTTGAGGTTCTATCATTTGAAGCAAAGGTGCCAGTATTGCTCCCTTACGTTGTAATTGATAACCATTGCTTAAAATTAAACGAAACGGATCGGAAGTGAGCCCTAAAAACATGAACAGAATCTATCAGCAGCTGAACCGAAGAGAGTCACAAGAGATGCAGCATGTATATAACTATGTAAATAAGGTGAAGAATCAAATCTCAGCATCTGCAAGTTCAGTATACATCATTGAGCGCGGGGAAGTGATCGGGGAATGGTATGAAGGTACAGATCCTTCTTCATTTAGAAAAGTAGATGAAAAGACACGATTTAACGTCTTTTCCGTACGTAAAAGTTACATAGGACTTGCCATAGCGATGCTGCTTCATGAAGGAAAAATCGCAAGTCTGGATGATCTGGTTTCAACCTATTTGGGTGAAAATGACCTATACAATGGGATAACGATACGCCATCTTGTCACCCATACTCACGGGTTGAATGACGATCAAACAGAAATTGCGAAGTCATATCCTGCGGGGACGGTTTGGGATTACAACGGTGCAGGTTTATCATTATTGTATAAAATCATCTTGAAGGTATCCGGGACAACGGTAAATGATATCCTCACAAAGAGTGTGTTCAAGCCTCTTCAATTTACTGAAACCGGATGGGAAACAAAACCAGGCCCACATCTCACGGCAGATGTGAATGAAAGAAATGAACCGAATATACGGCTTGAAGATCACACCGGTTTCGAACGGAATCTTTTCGTCAGTGCCAGAGAGCTTGCTCATTGGGGATACCTTCATTTAAATAAAGGGCGAATCGGCACTGAACAATTTCTCCCCGAAATTCTATTTGAAATGACAACTGAGGTACAGACACCCACACAACTAAAGAATACTCCGCAAAATGGATTCTTTTGGTTCCGGAATGAGAATGGATATGCGAAAAGTGAGTTGGGAGAAGAGCTGCCAGAAGGATCGTATCAAATTCTCGGTGCTTCAGGCTGTACCTGCCTGGTCATTCCAACATTTGATGTTGTCGCTGTGCGGATGTATAACAAAAGAGGAAACCCTCCAGGTTATGACTACCTCAGAGATATCAAAGATTTTGGGAATTTAGTGCATTCTACTTTAGCCAATAGACTTGAGGGACAATTGATATAGGAAACGGGAAACAATTACTGCTGAAAATAGAAAGTGGGAAACCCTCAGATTACTGAAGGCAAACAACTTACTAGAGAGCGATTCCCATTTTACTTAACAGTAAGAAAACTCCGATCCTATATCATTGTCCCAATTAGACAAAGTGAGGGAGATATCATGAAGATTCCTGAACATTTGCTCTCAACAGAGCGATTGAGATTACGAGAAATGAAGGAAACCGATTGGGAAGAGGTTCACGATTACGCATCGTTGGAAGTTGTCTGTCAATATCAGCCCTGGGGTCCGAATTCGGCGGAAGAAACGAAGTCGTTCATCAGGGACGTAGTGATTGATACAGCAAAAGACCCGAGAACCCGCTACTTGTTTGCAATTGTAATGAATGATGATAACCGTCTGATTGGTGCTGCAGAATTCAATATTCATGATTTTCAACATAATAATGGTGAAATTGGCTATATTGTGCATCCGGACCTATGGGGGAAAGGCATTGCGTCCGAAGCGGCTAAATTAATGATTGAAATAGGATTCAAACACTTTCAAATGCATCGGATACAAGCAACCTGTGATCCTGCTAATATCGCATCTTCCAGAGTGCTGGAGAAGATCGGAATGAAAAAAGAAGGGGTTCTTCGTGAAAACCTCTTGATTAAAAGCGGCTGGCGCGATTCTGCCGTATATAGTGTTCTGGAGAATGAATATAATGACCGAATGCCGACAAGGAGTACATAAAATGTCTAATGCTGTACTGCCAAAAGTGAGATTGAGAGACTTAAAGATGGAAGATGCAGGTGACCGGTATCAGTGGTGCCTGGATCCTGAAGTTACCAAGCACTTGAACATGCCGGATACCTATCCCCCTTTTACACGAGATGAAACTTCGGAGTGGATTGGCATGTGCATCAACCGATCAAACGGGTATGAACAGAAAGCCATTCTTACAGAAGAAGGCGTCCATATCGGCTGGATTGACTTAAAGAATATCGACAGAATCAATAAGCATGCAGAGCTTGGTATCGCGATAGGTAATAAAGCTTATTGGGGAAGGGGTTACGGACAAGCTGCCATGTATGAGATGCTGAAGTTCGGTTTTAATGAGCTCGGAATGAATAAAATATGGTTGCGTGTTGAAACGGATAACGAAAAGGCAATCAAGTCCTATAAACGACTTGGCTATGTTGATGAAGGAATATTGCGACAGGATCGATTCAGGAATGGCGGATATGTTGATCGTATCAGGATGAGCATACTTAAGAATGAGTTTTTCAATTAACGCTGCAGCCTAAATATTTTTCTTGGAGGAATGATGATTATACATTACAAGTATCATATTCTTTCTTTTGCACTGATGCTTTGCTGCCTGATATCCATGGCACTGGCTGGTCATTTTGCGGCGCCTGACGAAATGGACCGCTGGACATCCCTGTCCATCATAAGTTTATTAGGTGCCATTTTGTTTTCTATGATCACTATTGTCTTACTGATCATTATTTTAATCGTAAAGATACGGAATAGAGCTTCTCCCCTATAATGAAACAACCTCTCCGTACATAAGCTTTTTAAAAGGGGGGAGCATGATTGTGAAACCCGGGAGGAATAAAAGGAATCAGTTCAAAATACAGCATGAATACAGACAGAAATTAAGGAGTAAGGAAAAATATAAATCGTCATCCAAAGATATCATCATTGTTGCGGTCATCTTATTTGCGTTTATCATTGCTAAATGGATATTTTCATTAAATTGATGCAGTTCAAGTTGAGGATTACAACTTGAACTATTTTTTATTAGTTAAAAAATACAATAAATGGAACTTTTTGAAAGTATGTTCGTATATAGAGTAAATACTTTGAAAAGGGGATGTGTATCATAAGGCGATTATATATCATGTTACTAATTATACTTATTTCCAGTTTGATCAGCTGTTCAAAAACTACTACTCTGGAAGATATCGAAGAGGGGAAAATTCCTTCACAATCCACTACAGAATTTACCCATAACGGGCAGACTTTTTACATCATTCCTCTATTTGAAGAAGTATTGAACTATACAAGTACGGCAAAAGGGGATGCTTCCTTGAACACAAAAGATTTGTACTATGAAGATGTGCTAAAGCCTTTCCAAGAAAAATTGGACAACATGAATAAAGATGCAGGCACCTATTATTTTGATTATTTTTTTCCGACGAAGGAAGTGGAAAAGCTCGAAAAAAACACTGTTGAGCTTCTGGGGAATCAGCAGCTCATCAATGAATCTATCAAAGCTTCACTGATTAAATCCACTGAACACCTTTCAGGAAGTGACAAGGTGATCTTTTTGCTTCCCAGCAATCCTGAGTTAACCGTTGTTCCAGAAAAGATGGAAGGGATATCAGGTGTAACATTTAGTGAAGAAGTTATTTTACTTCAAATTCATCCTTCCTTTACAGAAAATGCCCTGAAGTACACAGCTGCCCACGAATATCATCACGCCATAAACATGGAAATGAATGGGATGAAGATGGAAACACTAATAGGTATGACCCTCAATGAAGGAAAGGCGGATTCATTTGCCAGGATTGTCTATCCTGACTATCGGGCAAAATGGACAGAGCCATTACCCCAGGGCTCGGAGGAGACTGTACTCGCTGAGTTGCATAAGAATCTGGACTCATATGATCTATCGATCTATTATGAGTTCTTTGGGGGAAAGCCTTCAAAAGGGCTGCCGATGTGGTCTAATTACAGGATTGGGTTCAGCATCTTACAAAGTTATCTTCATGCACATCCAGAAACTTCGGTTGAGGAATGGACAATGCTTGAGCCTGAGGACATCCTTCATGGAAGTGAGTATAGACAGTTATTAACCGAATAGAAATATAAACGAAGAGCATTGAATCCCTGGTGGATTCAATGCTCTTCGTTTATTGCCACTCTCTGAAAATTAGATCAGATGATACGGGTTTCCGATCGATTTCCCTCGACCATACTGATAATTGTCCTGCATGATGTACTTCGTGAGTGATGATATGGAGGAGAACCTTTTTATATGGGAGTTTATAAACGGTGCCTTTTCTCGAGGTAATCGTTAACAATTTATCTGTTCGTTCATGCTCAAGGGAAGTCAAAAATTGCTCTGTGTACTTTTTCGTTTCATTCGAAAAAACGATGACCTCTTCAAGAGTTGTGGACTCACTAAAATCTTTCTTTGAAAGAGGTGAACCCTCCATTTGACTGATCCAAATCCGTTCGCAATTAATCATATGGAGCAAGTTATGCAAGATGCTGCCCATCCCGCCGACTCTATCTTTCATTAATTCTTGATCCGGAACGTGCTTGCACCATTCAAACCACTCATCCCTGACTTGCCAATTGTATGAAAATAGATTGATCATATACATGGTTCTCCATTTCTATTATTAATGTTAGAAGGAAATTGAAATCCTTTATTTTCCATATATTATATACTATACTAATCTTACAATAAATCAATATCATACTCAAAATAGGAGGTGTCCTGAATGCTATACGTAGTCAGGCATGGGCAGACGGATCAAAACAAAGAAGGCAGGCTGCAGGGAAGGAACGGATTGCCTTTAAATGAAGAAGGATGCAAGCAAGCGGAGAGTTTAAGAGAGCAATTCAAAGAGATCACATTCGACTATGTGTTTTCTTCTCCGCAGGATAGAGCCATACAGACTGCGAAATTGATAACGGGTATGCAACCAATCATAGATCCGCGGTTGGATGTATTCGATTTAGGGGAAGCTGACGGATTAAGGAAGCATGAAGTCCAGCTGAATGGGATTCTTCCAGACAGAGATGTATATAGGGGAATGGAAGATATCCAAGATTATATCGATAGGGTATTCAGATTTGTCAGTGAGCTGGAACAGGAGTATGGCGAAAAAGAAGTGAATATCTTGTTATCCGGGCACAGATGCACAACAGGCGGTATCGGGGCTTATTTTGAAGGTATACCCGAAGATCAGAATATCTTGAGATTTTCCTCAAACAACGGTGATTACAAGAAATATGAGTTTGCAGGAAAACGCAGTGGAGAGAAATAAGAAAAGACGGTTGATACCGTCTTTTTATACATTATGAATGTTTCTATCTATTTCATGCAGCTCTTCAGACTGCATAAGTGATCTGATGAGGTGATAAATCCCTGGAACGAAGATGCAGCAGCCTATGATTAACAAGATGTGCCTTATCTCCAGTATGGTGACCGAAGCGAATAGGATTCCAAGTGGCATGGTTATACGAAGGAAAAGCAATCGAACAGAGCTTAATTGCGAGAGTCGATCACGAGGTGCGTACTGCTGGAAAATGGCCGCACTTTGAACGTTGAAAAATGGGAACATGATACCGCCGAACAACTCACAGAGCCAAGCCAGGTAAACGGAATCTACCAAATAGAGAAGTGAGAATGATAAACCTCCTCCTATCAATCCTATATACATAAGAACAGATGTACATTGTAATTTCCTTAGTAAAAGGGTGCCAATCGCATATCCGACTGGGAAGGAACCTGCGAAGATGGCATATTCCCAGTGTTGGCCGTTAAGTTCGCTTCTAATAAAAGGTACACTTAAGACCATCGCTGCCCCCACGGCGAATTGAACGAGGGAGGAAAGGAACGTCAACCGCACAAGAACCGGTATATTGAAGAAACTCTTGTATCCTTCTTTCAATTCCGACCACCAAAATTTCCTTGTCCATATTGTCCCCTTCATTTGATGGGGCACCTTGATTCGTGCCAGTGAAAAATAACTCAATAAAAATAAAAAGGAAGAAAATACATAGATAAAATGGATAGGTATGACCAGTAGGAATAAAGAAGTGACCCCCGGTGCAAGAAAGCTCATTATTCGCAGTGTCCCATCCAATAAACCGTTGGCATTTACCAGCTCTTCTTTCTTACACAGCTCAGGAATGATTGAAAAAGAAAGGGTTGCATATATCGGCTGCAGCAAACCGAGCATGCATTGAAGGGTGATAAGACCGATGATTGCCGCTTTATCATTACCGATTGTATATCCTAATAAAGGCAACAGATAGGCGATCGACCTTGCCAACTGCATGTTCTTTAACAACTTCTCTTTTACGACATGGTTCAAGAACGGTGCGCTAACACTTTGTAAAATCAGTGACGGGGTGAAATAGATAAGCCAAAGGGCACCCATCCATTCCTTTGAGCCGGTGATTTCATACAACAACAACCCGTTAATGATCCCTCCGGCAGCGCCTGCGAACTCCGAAATGATTTCCCCGACCCATAATGCTTTGAAGCCTCTGGAATATGCTTTCATGATCTTCTTCCCAGAAATTGATCAAGTTTACTCGTTAATGAATGTATCTGCGATTCATTTGCAGAATATATACCCTTTTCCGTCTTGACGAATTTTGCAGCTTTTAAAAGGGATAGCTGGTGATGGACGGTCGTCTTGGATAGGTTGAATCGGCCGCTAATTTCCTGGAGGGATAGAGGACCTCTCACAAGTTCGTATAGTAATTTCAAGCGGGTCTCGTCTCCAAGCGCTTTATGTCCATTAATCAGATCCTGTCCGGGTACCCCCGGTTCGAACAAGTATTCTTCTTTAATTGGGTAAAAGAAGAGTTTCGTTTCAGAGGAGCGTTGTTCCAATACCCATGGCCTGTAGGAAACATGGGGGATCAACTTGATTGTCCAAATGGACGGCTCTGGCACATAGTATATTCCTTCGGTAATGCGTTCTATTTCTTCGATCGGACTTGTTTCATCCAATGATGCGTGCAGATTTGATTCGTACTTTAAGGCTTTAAGCCATTTGTCCCATTCTTCTTTTTGACTGATCCAGTCGAACCATTCCTGCATTGTACTAACCAAACATTCACGCACTTCCTCCAAGTTACATGTAGAAAGGTTTTGTATATAACCAAATAGAAAGTCATGGTCTTTAAACTGGGCACTATACGTACGAAGAAGTTCAATATTTTGCATGTTGCCGGAAAGGGATTTTCTCATGTCTTCACATTCCCTATTCTTATAAGGCAGAACAGATTCATAAAATTGCTCTGAGGTCAATTGATTCATAGAATTCGAAAAATCTCGAATCGTTTGTGAAGTAAAGCGATTCTGGAGCATAAGCAAGGCGTACCATAGGTTGGTTTCTTCTATTCTGCTCAAATGAGCTTTCAGAACAGAAGGCATCGACTGACTGTCTTTATTCCATTGCTCGTTAAAATCAAATGTATGTCGCAGCTGGGAATGTGTATATGCCGCTATGCCTAAAATGACTTCCCAAACAAGCGACGATTCCACTTTAAGCGAAACTGCTTCTGTGGATTGGGGAGAATAATACTTCATGTTATTCCTCCTTTTGGAATTGATCTTTGAACTTAGGTTATACCAACGCGGCCATAAATTCAATATATTTCGAATATCAAATTCGAATAAGTTTATTTTGAAAATATATCCAAAACAAAAGGGATTCCACTGTTGCTTGAAGAAATCGTTACTGAAGTAAAAGGAGGAAATGAAATGAATGAGAAACTAATCAGAGTGGGAACAACTTATATCCCGGTAAGTGATGTAGAGCGTGCCGCAGGGTGGTATGCGGCAAACCTGGATGCTGTAGTGAATTATAAAGACGAGGAGAAAGCTATACTTAATCTGGCCAATCATAGCCTGTTCCTCGTGAAGGCAAAAGAAGGACAAACGGCGAATTTTCTAGATCATAATGAAGACCTGAGGTTTTCGATGACGTTTGAAGTGGATGGTCTGGAAGCATTGCATTCCCTTCAAAAAGAATTTACTGATAAAGGAATGATTGTTGGAGATATTGAAGACAGGGGACATGCGGGCCGAAACTTTGTCTTCACCGATCCCGATGGTAATAAGTTTGATGTATGGAGCGAGTTGAGTCCGGCTTATAAAGAGATGACGATCAGGGAATAGGTTAGTACAAAGAGATGGACCAATTAACAGGTCCTTTTTTAGCTGCGTTATTTTCAAAGGAAAAAGGTTGAAAAGCCAGCAGCAGAAGAGCTTGGCTTTCAGCCACAGGGTTGTAGATTGGTAATGGAAAATGGGAATAAATGAAATAAGCAAAAGAGAGCGATTACGATGGCCAGTAATCGCTTTTAATTTTTTTCTTAAATGAGATAACTGAAATTGACTGATTAAACACCGAAAGGAAATTTATGTTAATATAAGTTTATAATATTTAAAATCTTTCATCATTCAGTTGAAGTTGGGATGGTCCTGCTCAATAAATGGAATCTATATATAAATGGCTAATGAATTTCCAGCGGAGGTAATGGGATGAAACGTGAAATTGATGATTATTATGAGAAGATGAAGAATGGAAATTCAAAACAGCAAGCAGCATACGAAGCCATTCAAACGTTGAATGTGCTGAATGAATTACACCGATTTCATCCGCTTGTCTGCGGGACGATTCCAATTGGAATCGATATAGCCACTTCTGACCTGGACATTATTATGGAAGTGGAAGATTTCCATCTCTTCGAAAAAGAGCTGCACCGTTTATATAAAGGGAAAGAACATTTCAGGATGAAGCGGAAGGTCATCAAGGGATCTCAGATCGTCAAAGCAAATTTTACGTTTCTTGACTTTGAATTTGAGTTATTTGGCCAGTCACATCCCGTTACAGAACAAAACGCATTTCTACATATGGTGATTGAAGGCGCCGTTTTGGAGAGCAGACCTGAACTGAGGAAAAAGGTCATTGACCTTAAAATGGCAGGAAGTAAAACAGAAGAGGCATTTTGTGAACTTCTGGATATCAGCGGAGATCCCTTTGAGGGATTAATCCGATATGGAATAGAGGAAGGAATCATATAAATAGAAGATTCAGGGGGGAAATAAAATGGAAATGCCTACACATATTGTGGCAGTCGGAGGAATTGTCGAAGACAAGAAAGGAAATATTCTGCTGGTAAAAACGGTTCATAGAGGATGGGAAATTCCTGGTGGACAAGTAGAAGCAGGAGAAAACCTGACCGATGCGTTAATGAGAGAGATAAAAGAAGAGAGTGGAGTCGATGTAGCCGTTTCTCAAATGATAGGAGTTTACTCCAACACCGGAAAGTATATTTGGCATGATGGTGAGACAGAAGTTCCTACCAAGGTGATGTTTGACTTTATTTGTGAATACACAGGCGGGGAGCTTGGAGTATCTGATGAAACGACCGATAGCAGGTGGGTGGAAAAAGACAAGGTTTTGGAATTTGTTGAATCCCCTGCAATTCGTACCCGTTATCAAGCCTTTTTGGATTTCAAAGGAAAGATCAATTATATGGAATATGTGACTAAGCCTTTTTTTGAATTGAAGGTGAAAAGGTCTGTGTAAAGTGATTCTATTATCGCGAAGAAGGATACCTAAATCAAGAGGCAGATATATGTGACAGAGATGCGGTACTTATCTACATTGAGATATGAATGACTGTCATATCATAGAGTTTACAAGATAGTCCATCGATTACAATACGGAAGTGATAACATGATAATCAGAGAAGTACATACAGAAGATGCAGAGAAATTAATAAACTTAATCAAGGAAGTTGAAAGCCACTCAGAATTCATGCTCATGGATCCTGGTGAACGCCTCACTTCCATAGAACAGCAAAGAATGATGATAGAACGAATTCAAACACGGAATAATGGTGTGATTTTGTCTGCAGAGAAAGATGGCAGATTAATAGGTTACATGATGGTGATTCGCGGGTCCGTAAATAGGACAAGGCATTCAGCCTATCTTGTCATCGGTATCTTGAAGCAATTCAGGGGGCAGGGTGTGGGAACTGCACTATTCCAAAAGGTGGAGGAATGGGCACGGAGCTGTGGAATCTCACGGCTGGAATTGACAGCGGTCACCCGAAACACTCCAGGTATAGCACTCTACCAAAAGTGCGGATTTGAAATGGAAGGTACTAAGCGTAATTCACTGATCATCAATGGAGAATTCCATGATGAATACTATATGTCCAAAATGCTTTAAGCAGCTGAATACCCGTCCGTCGAAGCTTTACTGTGGTGAAGGGTACGGGGCGCAGGCGCAGGGAGAGGAATTGTCATGAGCAAAGCAGGGATTTCGAAGGTGGATATTACACCACCTTTAGGGATTGATTTTATCGGATATCACAGACCATATGGTATCCAAAATATTGATGAGAAGATTTATGCGACTGCACTTGTATTTGAGAATGGAGGAAGCAAGGCTGTACTTGTCAGCGTTGATAATATAGGGATGCTGGTCGAAGACACGAACTGCATCCGGCAACGGATAGCAACCGCGTTAAACGTTACCGTAGAACAGGTCATGGTGGTTTTTTCACATACACATTCCGGTCCTGCAACGGCAAGTGATCATGAACGTGTAAGGTCCTATAAAGAAGGGTTAATCGAAAAAGCAGTGCGTGCAGCATTAGATGCCAATGAAGAGATGCATCCAACGACGATTGGCTGGAATGTGACCAACGGCAACATAGGGGTCAACCGAAGAGAAAAGACATCCGGGGGAAAGGTAAAAATGGGAACGAATCCGGAAGGAGCAGTGGACGATCGAATTGGAATTCTTTCTTTAAATCATCCTTATTCAGGCGCATATCAGGCCATCATCGTTTTTTGTACGGCCCACCCGAATGTCCTGATGGCAGACAGTCATCGTCTGTCCGCTGATTATCCGGGACGCAGCAGGGAAATTCTTGAAAAAGAGTTTGGAGGCCATGCCATCATTGTCCAAGGTGCAGCCGGAAACATAAATGCACGCTTTAGAGGGTCCGACGAGGCAGTGGAAAAAATGGCAGATGAGTTGAGCAAACATGTTATTAAAATGGTGAACGACATCAACTACCAACCCATTTTCAATTTAAAAATGAAGTCAATCAATCATACAATGGAGTTGAAACCGATACCTGAAGCCATATTGCCAATGGCTGATCGTGCGGCGGCAGAGTGGGGAGTCAATACTGATAAATGGACAACTTCAATGCTCCAAATGAAACGGGAGGGCATAGAACGATTAACCATTCCTTTAGAGATCCATTCCTTGCAGATTAATGAGGGCTCGTTCACGGGAATTCCGATGGAACCGTTTTCCGAATCTTCGATACGGATCAAAAATCATTTTAAGAACGAACTTATCTTTTTTGGGGGATATACGAATGGTTACCTGGGATATCTGCCGATCAAGGCAGCCTATCCTTATGGCGGCTACGAAGTAGAACTGAACCCTGTCGTTTATGGACCACTCACATCACTTTGGATGCCTCCAGAGGAATCGACAGCAGAGATTGTGGTTGATAAAGTGATTAAGCTGCATGAAGGCAAAAGGAGAATGATCCATGATTGATTTCAGTTGGGTAGGGAGTCAGAAAAACTATGTTGACGAAATTCATGTGAACCCCCTCGATCAAGAGTTGGTGCTCGGTTTATTCGGGGGGAATTCATCAGCGGGACAAAGGAAAAACGAAGATGGATGCCTTGTGTGGTGCTCACCTGGAGAATGGGAGTTTGCCGTCATCCTGGATGGTCATGACTCGGCAGAAAGTGTCGAGCTTGTGTTCGAAACAATCGTAAATAATAAAGAATTTGTTCAAGGTATTATAAATAAACACATTCCGGAATCATTTACAGGGTTACAGGATTTTTTAGTAGGTACGTTCAAGAGTGACAGTTTTAGAGAGAAATCAAGGGAAATACAAGGAGAAACTGCCTGTTTATTTGTACTCAGAAAAGAAAATTATTTATGGTGGCTTTCAATTGGGGACTGTATTCTACATATATTTCATCCCGAAATGTCGGCGCTGGGAGAATTTCAACAAAATCACAGAAGTTTTTATGAATGGGTTGGCAATAACAGTACATTCAATAAGCAGGTTCCAAGTTACAGCACAGGGATCAAAGAATTAAGATCAGGGGAGAATCACATATTTTTGACTACAGATGGGCTGACAGAATGTTCGAATGTACAATATGACAACCCCCTAAACATCCTGGAAGTGTTCAGTGAAGGTTCAGTAGAAGAAGGAGTGCATAAACTCTTACACCAAATCAAGAAGAATCAAGTCAGGGACAGTACGACGATCGTTACCTGGAAGGTCATGAATAATCAGTCTGCCACTATGCCCAGTGACCAAAAATAAATCCAGGGAGATCATGTTTTTTCATCCGTACAGCATTTCCTGATAGTCATTCTTCCTTCTCGTTCAAAAGATGATATTCCAATAACAATAATGGGTGATTGACAATGAATCAAGAATTAATAAGTGAAATTGAAGCTGAAATAGGAAAAATAACAGAAATCCAGTTGATGCCGGAACAAGGCTGTACGTCTAGGGTGCACCGCTTAGATACAACGGAAAATTCATACATAGTCAAAAGCTCCTTCAAGGATAAATACAGAAGCTGGTTAAATTCAGAAGCAAAAGTTCTGAAAGATCATCGATACAAAAAGGCACTTGTCCCCATATATCATGCATTCATCGAGGAAGAGGAGGCAAGTCATTTAATCATGTCTTATGTCGATGGAATTTCCCTCACAACTGCACTGAAACAGGCGGGTTCTCTTTCCGAAAAGAAAAAACTGATCAGAAGTTTTGGAGAGTTCCTAAATCAATTTCATGAAAGTGAAGCGGTTACGTCTGAAACCGGCTCTGATTGGCTTGATAATCAATTGACCATTGCAAGATCATATGTCGAAAGCGGGCAGGCAGAAGGGGATTTGAAGCTGTTAGAAGAGATTATTTCCACTAAACCCCACCCTGTTCAGCAAACCATGATACATGGAGACTGCACAACCGATAATGTGCTTGTGGTGAATGGAAAAGTAGAATTATTCATAGATGTTGCCGGAATGACTATTGGTGATCCACGCTATGATGAAGCATTGGCTATACGTAAATTCATTGGAAAGCATGGTTTCTTGGAAGCTTTCTATCAGGGATACACGAGGTCTCGCATTTCAAAATCAGAATATGAATATTTTGAAGAAGGACTTTATATGTTTTTCTAATATTCGATAGGTGAGGAGGGCTATGGCCACACCAGCAACTTTCCATTTTCCAAGAATCAGTCTTACTATGAAACAATAAAGCTTGTGAGGAATATAAAAATGGACAATTTAAAACGAAAATCTCTCGAAATGGCACAGCTATATAAACAAAATCCAAAGGTGGAATCGGTCCTTTTAGCTGGTTCGGTATCCAGGAACTGGCATGATGAACATTCGGATATTGAATTTCATATTTTTTGGGTCGAACCGCCAAACGATGAAGACCGCCTCGATCCAATACATAAAGTGAATGGATCGATACTTTCTTTTCACCCTTACGAAGAGGAAGAATGGTCGGAAGCCTATCATACCGATGACGGTATTAAGCTTGAAATCAGCAGCTTTCTGACTGCAACAGTCGAGCGCGTGATTAACGAGGTGATCTATAACTTTACAACGGATTACGATAAACAATGCATAGCTGCTTCGGTTTATTATGGGCAGCCACTGTTTGGTGAAGAAAAAATCAATCAATTGAAAAATACTCTTCGTTCATACCCAGAAGAATTATCGAAGGCGATGATCCTGGAAAACCTTCAATTTGGGAACAGGTGGGACAACCGTCAGGCTTTGTTAAACAGAAAGGATTGGCTCATGCTGTATAGTGTCATTTGTGATGTACAGAGAAACATTCTTGGTGTGTTATTCGGTCTCAACCAGATGTTTGTTCATCATCCTTCTTTCAAATGGATGCACCATAGTGTTGCCCTTATGAATGTGAAACCCAAAAAACTGGATGACAGAATGGCAGATGTTCTATATGGGAAGCCAGAGAAGAGTGTTAGGGAATTGACTTTTTTGATTGAGGAAACAATAGCGCTTGTGGAGGAGCGGTACCCTGATTTGATCAGCAGTGAGCAGAAAAGAAAATTAGCATTTTTCAAGTAAAAAGGGGCCTTAACATTGGGTTATTGAAAGAGGGAATCGTCTTGAAAAGAAAATTAATTGCAGCAGGCATCATCACATGCAGCTTCATAACAACAGCAACAATTGCAAATACCATGGCGTTTCATAACGCAAAGAATGCGTGTATACACAATGATAAAACCCCTTCAGCCAAAAAGGATTTTTTGTCATTTAATTGGTCAGTAAGCTGTCGATGACAAATCTGGAATAAATCCTAGCAGCATTTAAAGATTTTCTGATTGATATCCAGTCAAATTAAAATGGATACTTATTATCGTTTGCTCAAGTATGATTAATTAAAGAATCGATGGTTGGTAAAAGACGTCGCAACCGTTCGGCACATATGTTCATATTGGCTTCATTCATTGCAGTGCATAACTATTTATACAACCAACAGCCAGTTAACCTGCTGAACTGAAAAATCGACAACAACTGAGTGTGTTTTTGAAGGTTTTTATCCCCTCCAGAGCGAATATGAAAAGTAAACTAATTATTCAAAGGGGAGTTTTTCTATGAATACCACGTTTGAAAACAAAGAAGAAATTTCTGCATTTATTGTGGCAAACAGGAAAAATTTTCAGGAAAAATTACTATCAGAAGCACTCAATGTCGGCAGTAAAATCAACGATATATTGGAGAAAGGAAATATAGATCTCCTAAAGAACGCTGAAAAAATGGTATTATATGTTGCTGAGGGACATGAAAAGGAACTGGTGGAGTTTGCTAAAGTGGAAGGAGTCGCTTGGGCGGAGCACTCTCTTACTCTTTCATTCAAATTAGAGTGGGTTCAGGCAATAAGGCGAACATTATGGCATTTTCTTTATAAATATGACAAGATGCAGAGATCAGAAATCAACCTGGAACGATTTTATGACCTGGAGAAAAGAATAAACGATAACCTAGACCATTTTCTTAATAATTTCTTCATCAGTTATTCCGATTATAAGGACCAGCAGTTGTTATCACAAAGAAAGCTGGTTGAACATCTGTCGGTGCCTATCATACCGGTCAGTTCTTCGATCGCAGTACTCCCTCTTATTGGAAAGATCGATTCGTATCGAATACAAACCATTGAAGAGAAGATATTAATGAACATCGCTGAGTTAAAGATTCAGACTTTGATTATTGATATGTCCGGTGTAGCTGATATGGAGATTGACGTCATTGTTCAGTTGCAAAGGATATTGGGCGGCATAAACATGATGGGATGTGAAGCGGTCCTATCCGGATTGCGTGTGGATTTGGTCCGGAACATCATTCAATCAGGCGTCAACTTTAAACAGGATGCATTAACAAAGGGAACATTGCAGCAGACGTTAAAGGAATATTTGGTACTGGAGCCAGGAAAATAAACTCCTGAACAAACCAATATTAGAATAATATTATTATGTAAACCTTTGAATGCGACTATATTTTTTTAGTGGAATTTTTGTAAAACACATAAATAGCAAGGGGACAAAAGGATGAGAGAGATCACATTTGAGGATATTTACACAATTGGAGACGTAATTTTTGAAAATGACATGTATCGACATGTTCACTATCCCGAGATGCTCATCCGATATGACAGTAATTTCCTAGAATTCAAGAGGATGCCGTCCGTGGATCAATTTACGTCAGCTGCGAAGTATTTAAGAGAATTTCATCATGATAGAGGACAGAAACATATAAAATTTTATTTTCCTCCAAATATGCAAATCCCAGGCGACCTAAATACTTATTTAAAGGACGAAGGTTTTAGTTTAGGATTTATGGAACTCTATTCCATCGATCCTTGCGAATTCCGAAAGAAAATGAATCTTGAAGAAGTAAATGTAAAGGAAGTTGAAGGTCAAGACTTTGAAAAATTCATTTCTCTGCAATATGATCAGGACCTTGAATATGGTAAAGAATTCGCTGATCAAAAAGTCGAGCTTCAAAAGAGACAATTCAAAGATCCATCAATTGTCCAGCTTCTTGCTTATTTCAAAGGAGAACCTGCAGGTGCTGCAGATGTCATCAGTAAGGGGGACACTGCAGAAATAGATGGATTCTTTGTACTCGAAAGGTTTCAAAGGCGAGGAATCGGTAGTTGTATACAACAATATGTGATGGAACGTTTCCATGACAAAACCATCATACTGGTAGCTGACGGAGAAGATACTCCTCGTGAAATGTACTTGAAGCAAAATTATCAATACTTAGGATTCCAATATCAGGCTCAAAAAGTGTTTGGAGAGTAATAACATTTTTGTGCAATGCTGATCATGGAACTTTCACATACCTTTTCATTAATCCAATCATAAAAATATTACCTCCCGAACATACTAAACATATGTTCGGGAGGTGTAATCGATGGAAAAAAAAGATTTTGAACAAGTCTATGAACAGTATAAGCAGGCAGGTGCCCATCACCTTCGGCAGGAATCTTCACTTACCGCTGATACTGGTGCGGAAAAAATCGTTGCCATTCGTAAAAATGAGGATGATGATATTATCGCATTTAAAACAGAAAGTGGACGTGAACTTGATTACCTGACAGCGCTCGATGAAGCAAAAAGTGGTAAGCTTGCCCATGTCGATGTCTTTCACCGATATGGAAGGGACATCATCCGAAGTGAACCTGATGGGATTGAAGAAAACAACCTAAATAATCTGCCTCATTTTTAGGTGCGTGAAAAGAAGTCTAAACGTAGATCGTTTAGACTTCTTTTCTTTTTGAGATCTGAAAAAAACATTCAAAGATATAGGAAGGTAGATGATAGTGCCACTTAACCTGTATTCCGGAGAATATGTATCTCCAGAATTCGATTGTGATGATCAATTCCTCAAAACGGTAATGAACCCGTCAAGTATATCGTGGCTGATAGTAAAACCTTTCCTCTTATAAAATTCCAGGGCTTTGCTGTTTCCGTTTGATACAAAAATAAAGATATCCTCAATTTCATCAAATTGTTTTAGCCAATCCATCGACATCATAAACAATTTAGAGCCGATTCCATATTCTCTGTAACCTTCTTTGATATAAAACTGAGAAAGACATCCTACATACGGTTTGCTCACAGATGACAAATCAAAAAAAGTGGCAAAATCATTTGAATATGTTTCCTTGGGTGAAATATTGGAATATACGTATCCAATTATTTGATCTCCGTCTTTAACCACTACCGTAAAATTATGTAAAGCTTTTTCAATGGATGGAATCAATCGTGTTTCAAAATTCATTTCATCAAAGAGTTCTGGTCGAACTGAGGCAACGGATTGCTGGAACTTCATCAATTCATTGCAGCTTTGACGGAGACAATCTATTTTGTCTTCAGGCAGGACCTCAAAGGTAAAGTTCACGTTACTCGCACCTTTCTAATAATAGGATGTATAAATTAATAGTAAACGATAATATTTGAAAGAGGAAATTCTTTTTAATAAATGCCAGTCTTCATACTGGGTGAGTGAGATTCAGTGGCTGACTTGATTACTGACATTAGAGTTCGAATCACCATTGCAAGGGGGAAACAATCAACACTTTAAAGGAAATCTGACACAGGTACAAAGGGTGATAAAGTTTTGATCGATTAGAAATGTATTGAAAGTGTGACGAATTTTCTTTATATTAAGTAAATGATGTTTTTACCAGTTGTTGGAGGTGCTTCTTGTGAATGAAATAAAACAGCTATGTGAAACCTTTAGAAACAATTTGTTAATTGAAGAAACAAGGATACATCCTGGCAGAGTCATAACATTACTTAGAATCAAGTCCAGGCTAACTCAAGAAAGATTGGCTTTAAAAGCGGGAGTTTGTACGCAAACCATTAAAAGGTTAGAAAGCGGAAGAGATAAGGTTTCAGAAATAACTTGCTATAAGATTTTTGAAGCTTTAGGCGTGGACGTAAAGGCATTGACAAGAGTATTGGATAATAAATGAAATGGGTGTTACATATGTCCAGGTTTACTTGTGAAAGCCTGCTCACTGAATGAGGTGAGAGTTGATTGAAGAGGGTACAGTGGTTTGACAATAGTAGTTGTCCAGCTATAATAGCAGTTTCATATCAAATAGACTACAGCCCCAGGTACCTTTAGAAAATCTTGGCACTGGTATTCTGTGACATTACTTTACCTAAGGGGATACTATATGTTGAATTTACAAATAAGAAGACCAGAAGCAGATGATATCGATGAATTACATTGTTTTTTCAGGACCGTGATTACTGATACGTTCAAAAAAGAAGGGATTAGCGGTCAGGTTTACGATCTGGAAGAGGAAATCAAAACAAAACAATGTTATTTGGAAAATGATTTCAAAAGCGGCGGGGTAGATCGATTTTTCTTGATTGCCTTAGAGGCAGGCAATATCATAGGAACCATCGAGCATGGACCGGCCAGCCCCTTGATC
The DNA here is from genome assembly GCF_052828565.1 of Rossellomorea sp. NS-SX7. Lineage (NCBI taxonomy): Bacteria > Bacillati > Bacillota > Bacilli > Caryophanales > Bacillaceae > Rossellomorea > Rossellomorea sp. NS-SX7. Next base: position 1,863,612 of record NZ_CM128249.1, read on the forward strand.
ATTAAATGTACGAACAAAAGATTTCAACATTTATACGAGGTGGGCACCGTATTTGTCCACCCTGCTTACCAAAGAAAAGGGATCGGAAACCGCTTGCTGCAGGAAATGTATTTGACACTTCACAATCATGAAGTAGAGGAATTTTGTCTGGATAGCGGGTACCGTCGTTCTCAAACAATCTGGAGAAAGAAATTTGGTGAACCTGATTATTTTATGAAGGACTATTGGGGAAAAGAACTTCATCATATGATTTGGAGACTGAACATACCATATTTACTTAGGAGATAAAAGCCGCAGTCAAGATAACATCCCTTGCCTATACAGCACTTCTTTATAAGGCCCGTCTCTCGCTTAACTAAAGCGTAATCGAACCTAGGGACGGGCCTTTGAATGAGGGAAGGAAAATTTGGAACGTTATGGTATAATTAATGTGAATTAGTTCACAAACAAACTCCGAACTCAAGGGAAGGAGAGAAATCCATGGTAAAGAAAATCGTCTTAGCAGGAGGCACCGGTTTCGTCGGTCAGTATTTAGAAGAACAATTCAGTAGTTTGGGCTATGAAGTGATGATCATATCACGGAATAATCCCAACATTACATGGGATAACACCAAAGAATTGATACGAGCTCTTGAAGGTTCAGACCTCCTGATCAATCTTGCCGGTAAATCAGTTAATTGTAGATACAATGAAAAGAACAAAAATGAAATCCTACTATCTAGGACAGAAACCACTGAAATTCTGGGTTCTGCAATAAAAGAATGTGTAAACCCTCCACGGCTATGGATCAATTCAAGTACAGCTACGATTTATAGGCACTCTGAAGATAGACCGATGACCGAAGAAGGTGGGGAAATAGGTACAGGTTTCTCTGTGGAAGTTGCGAAAGAGTGGGAACGCTCGTTTTTTTCGTTCGACCTCCCCTTTACAAGACAGGCAGCGCTGCGAATCGCAATCGTGCTTGGCAGCAACGGAGGAGTCTTGACCCCGTACAGAAACTTAGTGAAGTTTGGACTTGGCGGCGTTCAAGGAGATGGCACACAAATGTTCAGCTGGATTCATATCGAAGATTTGTACAAAATGATTCTCTTTATAAAAGAGCGTGAAGACCTTTCAGGTGTTTTCAATTGTTCTTCCCCTTATCCAATCACCAACCGTGAGTTAATGGATGCGCTTAGAAATGAAATGAATAAAAAAGCAGGTCTTCCTGCTCCCAAATGGATGCTTGAAATTGGCGCAATATTCATTCGCACAGAAACTGAATTGATCTTGAAGAGTAGATGGGTACTTCCTGAGAGATTGATAAATGAAGGATTCAATTTTACATATCCGACAATTGGAAAAGCATTGAAGGAGATTCTTTAAAACCATCATGGAGGAATTCATATGATTCGATACTACATCCAAAAAGGAAATCAGGAGGTGCATATTACTGAATGGGGTAACCGGGGGTTGCCTGTCATCGTATGTATTCACGGCCTTGGAAGCACGGGTTTAAGCTTTATTGAAGTTGCCGATGACCTGCAAAGTGATTTCAATCTCTTTGCGATCGATTTACCAGGTCATGGGCGAACGCAGCCATTCCAAAGTAAAGAAGACTATGAATCCCCAACCTTAGCAGAATGGATGAGAGAGACCCTTAATCAATTGGAAATTGGGCAACATTATATCCTCTCTCATTCATGGGGCAGTGCTCTGGCACTGTTCTATCAATCTGCTTTCGCGGATGTCGTAAAGGGGAATATTCTGATTGATGGAGGCTATTATCTGAAAAGGCTTAGACATGAAACGATGGAAGAAGAGGCGAATTACTATGAAAAAGATTTTGAAGAGTATATCTTCGATGATTGGGAAAGCTTCGCTGGCCCTGAAAAACAAAATGTGCAAAGATGGTCCCCGCTATTGGATGCCGCCATTAAAGATTTAGGCAAAGAAGAAAATAACAAAGTGCGCTGGCATGCGACAGGTAATACAGCAAGACAAGTAATAGAAGCATTGCATAAGATTGAAACAGAAGAAATATATGAAAAGTTGCCATCTGACATCCTCATTCTTCGATCAACCCTGCCAGTAAGCTGGAATGGATACAGAAGTAAATGTGCTATGATATTCAAAGAAATGACCGGCGGTACAGTAAAAGAAATCCCTCAAACTTCACACATGCTGCACTGGGACAAGCCTGAGTTGATAGTGGGTGAAGTTAGGAAGCTATGGTTGTCACAATCTTAAAATCCATTGAGGCGGGTAGATGAGAAATTTTATTAAACATTTGACTGGATTGATGATCCTGCTCTTTTCCACCCTGGCAGCTTGGGATGAAGGCAGGTGCATATTCAACGAAATATATGTAAGCAAAAGCCTTTAATTAAATGATTTACATGGAGAAGGAGGAGTCATCGGATGTTTACATCGGGAATTGTCCCCCCATGGTTCTATATAATGGTATTGATCGTATGTATATTGTTTGTTGGAATCGGTTATTGGGTGACGAGAAGTGAGAAAGGGTTGCAGACCGGCGGTGATGGAAAGCTTGCAAGCAGGGCGATCTATTATGAAAATCGGTTTAGGTCATCGGCCAAACCTGCAGAAATCATTGATGTAAAAACAAACTATGTCGGTTATGTAAAACGTAACTTTAATAGCATTTTCCATCAGTTGCGGGCGTTCTTATCGCCTCGCAAAAATATCCGTTTAACGGCTGAAAATGGTGATGGGAAGTTGAAAATCCAATTACAAAACGTGAATGATCACACGAAATTCCTTTTTAGCAGCTGGGAAGCAGAGGTTACTACCAGCGGAATTGCTGAAAGGTTCACGATTGAAAGCAAGTCGGAAAAGAAGTCAAACATAAACCTGTCGTTTACTTATAAAGGTGAAATGATCGACGTTTTTAATAACGTTAAAGAAAGTGAGATAAAGGTCCAAAAAAATGGGGTGGACATTGCCAGAATCAGCTATCAAAGAAAACTACCGCCCCGAAAGGTTTTCATTGACTCTAAAGAAGGGGAGCTGCCGCTTCTTTTATTGGCTTGTATGTTTGAGATTGTAAAATACTATGACTAAAGAACAAGGGAGAGCGGGCTCATCCTTGCATTGCAATGGATTCCCGATGGTTCTTCTTCTGCCATGAAACTCTCCTCCAGAATTGGCAGCAGTGCTGTCCTGGAAAAAGATATCACCAAAGAAAGGGAGTCCCGTAATATTGGGACTCCCTTTCGATTCTATTAATCCTGCAAAGCTTTCATCGCAATATGAAGACTTGAATAGATGGGGATATTTGAAATGTTAATTCCCAAGTTAATCATCGTTTGGGCAATCTCTGGTCTGATTCCGGTTAAAGTGGCACTGATGCCTGAAAGGCCAAGAGCATCAATGACTTTAAAGATTCGATCAGCCACCATTGTATCAATGATAGGAACCCCTGATAAGTCTAAAATGATATGGTCCAGTTCCATTTGTGCACCTTTTACCAAGGCTTTATCCATTAACTCATGGGCACGTTTTGTATCAATATCGCCGACTAAAGGAAGGATCCCGATGGTCTCAGTGACTTTGATGACAGGTACAGACAGTTCCAATGCAACTGATTCTGCTGCATGGATCGTTGAATAATACTTTTTACTGTAAGAAACGCTCAGCCAGTGAACGGCACGGTCGACAACGGAATTAAATTGCGAAATCACATAGTAAAACTCTGAATATGAAAGCTGCTGCTTTTCCGCTTCGTCCCTGATGATTTTTCCTATTTGATCGCGGTAATTTCTAATCTCATCAATTGCAATATCGAGTGGAAGCTCTACGTCTATTAATAAATTGACTGCCTTTTCTCCCCATTTTTTTAAATGTTCATATGAGGTTTCAAGATCGTCCGTGATAGATTGAGCATATATATCAATCAGGTTATGACGCCATTCTTTTAAATCTTTACTGATTTTGTTCGAGTAATTATCTCGATTATCTACAGCCCGTTGTTCTGCCATTTTCTCTTTTAAGCTGAGAATGGCATAGGCAATATCCTTGGTTTTCGTATTTTCCATATTTATAGACAACAATCATTCCTCCTGCCGGCTTTTAAAAATATAGTAACATAAAATGAATATTTCGTCTTTTGCAGGGAATTGAAAATTTCTAAAAATAGGGAGTTGAAATAAATATGCGTCCATTTTTTGGTGCTGTTACATTTAATCTTCATTCCACTTCACTAATAAACTTTCCATAATCCCGTGATACACTGTGCTTGTTTCGTCCCTGAGACCATAGCTGACATTACACGCATCATTCATCCAATTCACTTCGATGGAATCCACTGTTGCATCACGTTTCAAGCCGGCAATTTCAATCATTACATGGTCATTCAGTTCATATCGGGTTTCAAATGACAGGGTATCTCTTTTTATATCAGAAGAGGACAAACAGTCTTCCACATTTATATACTTCTTAATTCCACCATCAATATCATAGGTGATCGAGGATGAATCCTGATATATTCGAAAACAGATCTTTTTTACCAAACCAGCTTTCAATCGACCCCGCTTTTGAGGGTCTCCAAATAGATCGCTATGGCCAATCAGGTTTTCCAAGGGTATGACTTCAATGGTACCGAACATAAAGCGCACCTCCAGGTATTAATTGTCTAATTAATACCTATTAAAAATATTCTATCGATAGACCATTGTCTTTGAAATGATAGATTTTTATAAAAATATACAATAATCTAAAAAATGTGTTGCGAACATCCGTTCTGTGCTTTATGATTAGTATGTATTGGGTGATGGATAAATTGAGTTCATACTCGATTAACAATGGGTGTGGAATTCATTATTGATCACTTTAATGATTCTATTTGGGAGATGATTATGATGACAGTACAAGTTTTTCCTTATTTAGTGATGGATGGAAACGCGCGGGAAGCAATCAATTATTATAAAGAATCCCTGGATGCAGAGGTTCTTTATACACAGACATTTGGTGAAAGTCCGGAAAGCCCAGACTTTCCTCTCCCCGAAGAAGCAAAAGACCGAATCATGCATGCTACGATTAAAATTGGTGAATCTGAACTGATGTTCAGTGATACATTCCCAGGACAGCCACACTCTGCAGGCAGCCAAGTAACACTTTGTATCACAACGAGCAATCCAGAAAGGTCGCAGAAACTATTTGATGGATTGAAGCAAGACGGGGAAGTTACGATGCCGCTGCAGAAAACATTCTTCAGCCCGCTGTACGGTTGCGTCGTAGACAAATTTGGCGTGACATTCCAAATTTATACCGGCGAAGAAAAGTAAATTACTTCAGGTGTTATGTAATTTGTCACCCATACAATCTTCAACCTAACTTAGAACCATACATAACTGCTAAATGAGCCATTCTCCTTTTCAACAGGGGGCTGGCTCTTTGTTGTTTCCGGGATTTCGTCTCCTACCGTATAATTTAGACCAGGATCCACACTCATATGATACAATCAACCTATCCAATACTCGGCAGATTTAGCAAGAAGGAGCGAAACATGAATTTTAAGCTGAATTCCAAGATCATTCTCGATATGTGCGGGTCTGTCTCCTTCAAGAGGGGAGAGGCTTACGCCCGAACGAACAAAGTAAGCATTAGGGAGCATAGTGAAAACCACTGTAAAGCTGTGGTACACGGTGCCGAAGAGTTTGAGGTGCTCATCGAAAAAGACGTTAAAGATGATTTGCAAACTGATTGTTCCTGCCCGAAACTTGCTTCCTATGACCTTGCTTGTCAGCACGTCGCTGCAGTATTAATCGTCGTTCAGCAAACACAGCAGACAGCTAGACGTGATCTGACTGAAGGTTTTTTCACATTGTTCAATCAACATGAAAATCATTCAATAGGGGAAAAACAGCATTTTGAAACGAGGGAAACTGTATATCCCGATTTTACATGTCTACCCGTCCCTATTGGAGATGGGCAGCACCTATTCGGTATTGCGATCCGAATCAATAACCATCCAATAAGGGATATAAGGGAATTTTTACAAACGGTGAAAGAAGGAAGGCCTTACAAGGTTGCTGAACACTTCACTTTTACATTGAAGACACATTGTTTCGCAAAGAAAACAGAAGCTGTTGTGAAAAAATTGATCACCGTACTTCTTGATGAACGAACCTATATTGAGGAAGTGACATGGGATATACAGACACAAAGAGAGACACTGATCCTGCCACCTTCCTCTTGGGAAGCCATTCTTCCTCTACTAGTACATATACCAGGCGTTAATGTGGCGCTAAACGATAAATTGTTTTGCATTATCCAGCGATCACGAAAAGCATTGCCTCTGAAATTTGATTTTGACGGATCAGAGGGAGGCAAATATACATTGCGTATAGCGGGACTATCAGAAATGATTCTGTTAACCCCTTATCATTCCGTCCTGCACCAAGGGAAAGTATTCGAACTTAGTGAGACGGACTCCCGCAGACTTGCAGAATTACAAGCCATGCTTGATGCATCCAAAACAAATGAAATAGCCATTCCAAAAGAGAAAATCAGCTTTTTCCTGGAAAAAGTGGCTCCTCATCTAAAGAAGCTTGGGGAGGTAAAGATATCAAAAACGTTATCTGACCAATTTATGAAATCTCCCTTGGCTGCAAAACTTTACTTAGATCGGGTTAATAATAAGCTGCTTGCAGGACTTGAGTTTCAATATGACCATATCGTCATAAACCCATTGGAGGAGAACGATATTCCAACAGGATCTTTAGTAATCCGGGATGTGGATCAAGAAGAACTAATCCTCTCCCACATGGAAGACAGTTCCTTCGCCAAGACTGAAGGCGGCTATCTTCTTCATAATGAAGAATTGGAATTCGATTTCCTATATTATCAATTGCCCAAGCTCCAAAAAATCGTTAAAGTCTATGCTACGACAGCTGTAAGAAATAGAATCTACCGAGAAAACGCAAAACCGCAAATCAGAGTGAAGGTGAAAAGAGAGAGGACCAACTGGCTTGAATTCAAATTCGATATGGATGGTATCCCGGAAAGGGACATATATGAACTGCTTTCAGCTCTTGAAGAAAAAAGAAAATATTATAGATTGCGGAATGGTGCCTTGATGTCTTTGGAGACAAAGGAAGCCCAGGAAATCCAGCGCTTCCTGCAGAGAGCGGAGGTCAACCCAGCCTCTCTAGCAAAAGGACTCGATCTTCCTATGAATCAATGTCTGGAACTTCTTGATCATGTCGATGGCAGCGAAGGGTTTAAAATTGAACATTCATTCAGGGAGTACCTGGACACCCTTCACAACCCTGGCAGCCCCCAATTCAAGGTTCCTGGCAATCTTGCCTATATCCTAAGAGATTACCAAAAGAAAGGCTTTCAATGGATGAAGACCCTTGCTCACTATGGTTTCGGAGGTATCCTTGCAGATGACATGGGCCTAGGAAAAACCATTCAGAGCATCACCTTTATTCAGTCGATTTTGGATGAAATCAGAAGGGAGAAAGCCCCGGCACTTATTGTATGTCCTTCTTCACTGACATATAACTGGAAGAGTGAATGTGCGAAATTCGCACCGGACATTGAAACAGTAGTGATCGACGGAAATAAATCGAAAAGAGCAAGTCTTCAAAGTGGGAATTTGAACGTTGATGCGGTCATCACGTCATATCCAATCCTCCGAAGGGATATCCATTGGTTTGAAAAACAGAACTTTTCTGCTGTGTTTTACGACGAAGCACAGGCATTCAAAAATCCTGTGACCCAAACGGCTCGTGCAGTCAAAAGAATCCAGGCCGGTAACCGATTCGCACTTACTGGAACACCAGTCGAGAATTCAATTGAAGAATTGTGGTCGATCTATCATGTGATCTTCCCTCAGTTATTCCTTGGGCTGAAGGATTACAGTCAGCTCACCCGTAAAACGATTGCGCGCAGGATCCAGCCTTTCATGCTGAGAAGGATGAAAGAAGATGTGCTTGATGAACTTCCAGGAAAAATCGAAACAAGGGTAACAGTTGAACTGCTTCCCGATCAAAAGAAGCTCTATGCTGCATACCTTGCTAAGCTGCGTCATGACACATTGAAGCACCTGGACAAAGATACACTGCGAAAAAACAAAATTAAAATCCTGGCAGGTATCACAAGGTTGAGGCAATTATGCTGCCATCCTTCACTCTTTGTAGGCGATTATAAAGGGGGCTCCGCCAAAATGGAGCATTTATTGAACATTCTTGAAGAATCCAGTCAGTCTGGCAGGAGGGTCCTGATTTTCTCACAATTCACTGGAATGCTTCAACTGATTGGAAGGGAGCTTGCACATAAAAACACATCGTTCTTTTACCTTGATGGAGAAACGCCTTCAGAAGAGAGGCTGAATATGTGTAATCGATACAATGGAGGGGAGCGGGATATATTTCTTATTTCACTAAAGGCTGGGGGAACAGGGCTAAATCTTCATAGTGCAGATACGGTCATCCTATATGACACGTGGTGGAATCCGGCAGTGGAAGAGCAGGCTGCTGACCGTGCTCATCGTATGGGGCAGGAAAATGAGGTACACGTAATCAAATTGGTCGCCAAGGGGACGATTGAGGAGAAAATAAATGAACTACAAGAGAAAAAGAGAAACTTGATTGAAGAAATCATGGATCCAGCTGAACGAAACGGAACGATGCTCAGTGAAAGAGATATCAAAGAGATATTAATGATCTAAATATGTAAATTATATCATGGTAAAGCAGTTGAAATTAGAAGGATCTGGTTGTTGAGTGCAATGCAAGACTCTTCCGGGCGAAGATTTGAATAAATATCAACAACGATGTTTACTATCGATTCTAATAAATAAAAGCAAAAGATTTCAGGAAAATCTTAATAATCATGGTAAAATAATTTTATATTATCCTGTAAAGGAAGGTACTCAATGTCTATGGTAGTTGAAGAGAAAAATATAACAAGATTAAACCTCGATGGTAAAGAATACATACTGATCGGTACAGCTCACGTCTCAAAAAAGAGTGCAGAGCAAGTTAAGGAAGTTATTGAAAGAGAACAGCCTGATTCAGTATGTGTAGAACTTGATGAACAAAGATACCAATCAATCATGCAAGGTGACAAATGGAAAGAAACGGACATATTCAAAGTGATCAAGGACCGGAAAGCAACTTTCTTATTAATGAACTTGGCGATTTCTTCTTTTCAAAGACGAATGGCGAAGCAGCTTGGCATTCAAGCTGGTCAAGAAATGATCCAAGGAATTGAGTCTGCAAAGGAAACCGGGGCCGAACTAGTCCTGGCTGACCGAAATATCCAAGTGACGTTCTCCCGTATTTGGAGCAATGTAGGGTTTACCGGAAAAGCTAAATTACTTATGCAGATCATTTACAGCATTTTCAGTAATGACAGTATTTCAGAAGAAGAGCTTGAGAATCTGAAATCCAAGGATATGCTTGAAGGGATGCTTAACGAATTCACGGAAACGTTCCCTCGTTTGAAAAAACCATTGATCGATGAACGTGACCAATACCTTTCTCAAAAGATTAAAGAAGCTCCTGGTAAGAAAATTGTCGCTGTTTTGGGAGCTGCCCATGTGCCTGGCATCAAAGAGGAGATCAATAGAGAACATAATCTGGACAAATTAAATGAACGACCACCGAAATCCAAGCTTCCCAAAATCATCGGGTGGGGGATCCCTATTTTCATACTGGCGATCATAGCCTACACGTTCATCTCGAATCCTGATGCAGGGATGCAGCAGTCGATCAGCTGGATATTATGGAATGGAGGATTTTCTGCTCTTGGCGTAGTAATAGGGTTGGGACATCCTTTAGCTATATTGACCGCCTTTGTAGCAGCACCGATTACGTCGCTTAATCCATTGCTGGCAGCCGGCTGGTTTGCAGGTGCAGTCCAGGCGTACTTTAAGCGCCCGAATGTAGCAGATTTTGACCGTTTATCCGAAGATGTGTTGAGTGTAAAAGGATTTTGGTCTAATAAAGTGACTCGAATATTATTAATCGTTGTATTAGCTAACCTGGGCAGTTCCCTCGGAACATTTATAGGTGGAGCAGATGTCATACGATTATTCTTCGAAAACCTATAATATGTTTTTTTAGGTAAGCTGTTTTCAAGACTTGGAGGCAGCTTATTTTTTTGTACTTAACGAAATATTTCGAGGAATTTGTAAATTTACTCACACTGCCTCTACAATGGTTTCTAGTCTAATGATAAACTAGGTGAAATAACAAAAATGGAGGAAGAAAATGCCTGTATATAATAAGTTAGTTCGTGATAAGATCCCAGAAATCATTGAAGCAAATGGGGCGGCACCTAACGTAAGAATCCTCGAGGAAGATGAATATATAATGTACTTAAAAGAAAAATGCAGCGAAGAACTTAATGAATATTTTAATGCTGAGACAAATTCAGAAGCGGTTGAGGAGCTTGCAGATCTCCTTGAAATCATGCACGCATTGGCTGCTCAGCATGGCTCTTCCATTGAGGAAGTCGAACACGTTCGACAGATAAAGGCTGAAAAACGAGGACGATTTCAAGAAAAAATCTTTCTTATGGAAGTGGTGGAAAGAGAGTAGTTATTCAGGTGAGGGTTAAACAGTAGAGGAAATACTTCGTTTATATGGAGGGATATGAAATGTTCATACCATTAACAACAAACAGGCTTCAACTAAGACTTTTCACAAAGTCGGACGCCCCGGATATCCAGAAACTCGCAAGCAATCAAGAGGTAGCGGGGATTATCGGCTTGCCACAACCGTATTTATTAGAGCACGCCGTTAAATGGATCGATATCCAGCCTGCTCTACTAGAAAATGGCACTGAATATCCATTAGCAATAGTCCAGAAAGATTCGGATGAACTTGTTGGCACCATTACTTTACGTGTTGATAAAAAAAATCAGAAAGGTGAACTCGGCTACTGGATAGGGAGACCTTTTTGGGGGATGGGATTTGCCACAGAAGCCGTGAAAAGAATGATGAGTTTTGGAATAGAAGATCTTGGGCTTAATAAAATTTGGGCTTCTGCCATGTCAAAGAATACCGCTTCGATTTCTGTTCTTCAAAAAGCCGGTTTGAGGAGAGAAGGCGTGCTGAAAGAGGATCGGATGTTGTCTGGTAATTTTGAAGATATTGATATATTTGGAATCGTGAAGAAAGACTATGAAAAACATTAAATGGATTGTGAAAACCTGAAGTTTTATTTCTGTCTGAGCTCTTATTTTGTTGATAGCTGCTGAATTGAGCTAAATTATAATATGTGAGGACATTTTAACAGTAGGTATTATTAGTATCGATTGTCAATTTTAAGGAAGTCATACAGTAATTCTTGATTCAAATTATTTTTGCACTTTTTTACTTATCATTATTAACTTTTCCCCCTTTAGTGTTTTTATTCAGTACTGAATCTGAGTCCATGTGTTACTCGTAAGATAAACTTTCCACTAATAAAGTTTATCCTTCAAGAAATAATAGGAGAGTAGCTGTAAATTAAAAGGGGGATAACGAATGAATAATTTTCGTTGGTTAACATCACTTATTAACTATAGAAATATGATGCAATGGACAGGTTTTATGAGAAAAAGGCGTAATAACAGGGGGACATTGCTATGGTCACTCTTGGGGACAGCGTTGATGGCAGCTGTATATGCAATGACTAGAGGAAGACTGTCTGCGTGGACGTTTGAACCATTACAAAACTTGGCAAGTAATATCCAAAATAAGTTCCAGCAGACAAACCAGCCTTATGCTACTGGTCTTACAGAATTTGCGGATGAATTATTACCTCAAGATACTTCAAAATTAAATTTCTCAACAAACTCAACAAATAGTCATGATCAAACGTCACCTGAATTAAAGAGCGACCAGACACTTGGTGAGTAATCACTTTATTAGTACCAAAAGGGGAGATATTCGATCTCCCTTCTTTTATTATCTTTCATGAAATACCCTCGCTTAATCCTGAATATAAATGCTCTACTCCTTTATAGACTGACCTACAATATTCATATGTATTCTCATTTAAGATGTAAATTTCATGATATTAGTCAACAATCCTTAATAAGGGAGGGAGTCCCGGAGCAGAGCTTTCGGCTCATTCGAAGACTTCTCCCGTCATTTGTGACATGAAACGGTTGTAAAATTTCTTATATTCAAAACCGAATGCGATCCGGTGCTTCTTTGCATTATTCTCAAACTCAATATAGGGCCGGATGTCAGTTATGCTTTGACCTTGATTTATACGGTCTTCAGTAGTCACAATGAATACCGGGAGCTCTCTGAAGGTGAACATATCTTCGAATAAAGGTGCCATAAGGGTTATTGCATCATGCACCGGACTTCCCTGTATGTCAGGATTCCGATCTTTGTAGAAAGCATAGTAGTAATCGAGGAGGGGCTTTAATAGCTCTGTTTGTCCTTTGGAGTCGATATAGTCCACCATTTCAGGCGTCACAATGGCATAATCTGTGACATTCAGAGGAATGATCGTTAATTTATCCGCATAGTTCATCACCAGTCTTGCCGCAACCGGGTCTGAATAAAAGTTCGCTTCTGAGACCGCTGTTACATTTCCCGGAACCCAAAATGCCCCGCCCATCACATAAATTTCCTTAACTGTACCCATAAGGTCAGGGTAGAGAATATACATGGTTGCGAGTGAAGTCAACCTTCCGATACTGACAATGGTCAGATCTCCATCATATTGTTCAATGATATTCACTATTTCAAAAAAGTTCTCCGTTGTGCTCCCCAATTTTTCTGGAATGATCGGTCCTAATCCATACTCACCATGTATCTCAGGGTAAAATGTCGGTTCCTTTGCTGTCATCGGTATTTCCGCTCCGCCTATAATTGGAAATCGCTTTTCTTCCGGAACGTATGTCATCAATAAGTAATTCGCTGTCTGGATTGCACGCTCTCTTGGCACATTCCCATAATCAGCGACCACTCCAACAATTTCGATGTCGTCACTTAGGTATGCATAGATTAATGCAACGATGTCATCGATTCCAACATCTGCGAATAGCAGGACCTTCTTTTTCACAAGAATACACCTCTCCAGTTTTCCACATTATATGGGAATTGATCATTGTCCTGTGTCAATATTGCCGGATAGATTCAAGCATAATCTTGCTTGGAAATTTTTTATCATCACTATTGAACTTTACGTTAACGTAAATGATAAAATAGAACTATCAAAATATTCTTGAAACAGGATGATCTTTAATGAACTATACGATTAGTCAACTCGCTGAAGAGTTCGGCGTTACAACACGTACAATACGGTATTATGAAGAACTGGATCTTCTCGAGCCTACACGGACCAGTTCAGGAAGAAGAATCTACACCAAAAGGGATTTGACGAAACTGAAGCTGATTCTCCGCGGAAAACGATTTGGGTTTTCCCTGGATGAAATCAAAGAAATGGTGCTTTTATTCGATCAGGACCGCACAGGGAAAAAACAGTTGGAGCGTACGATCGAGTATGGAAATAAACGAATCGGGGAGGTGAGTGCATTCATTGATGAGCTGGTGGAGATGAAAAAGGAGCTTGTAAACCTTCGTGATGAGTTTCAGGAAAAATTGAATCGAATAGGAGAGAAGTAAATGAATCTATCCAATCTGCTTTCCCGTAACGCTCGAAAATATCCTCTACACCAGGCAATCGTGTCTGAGACGGAAAAAATAAATTATCATGAGCTGAATGAGCTCGTGAACCGCTTTGCCTCCAGTTTAAAAGAAAGAGGACTTACATCAGGTGATAAGGTCGTTCTTTTCATGCCGAATACAAAAGAATTCATTATTAGTTACTTTGCCGTTCTTAGGCTCGGCGGGATTATTGTTCCTGTGAATGCCAAGCTTACAAAAAATGAAGTGGAATACATACTTCATCACAGCGATGCAAAAGCACTTCTTGTACATGAGTGGCTGTTCGATACGGTGAAGGAAATAAATACGGAGTCATTGATTACTGTTAAAACAGGCTCTGATAATGGAGAGTGGCGCTCATTTGAATATATGGTGAATGAAGGTTCTGATGAAGAAATTCACTGTCCATTAAGTGAAGATGATGATGCCACGATCCTCTATACATCTGGTACGACCGGACAGCCCAAGGGTGTGTTGTTTACGTATCGAAGTATTCTGTCTGTCGCAGTGATGATGTGTGTCGAATTCAACATGAAACCAGAAAGCCGAATCTTGCATATGATGCCACTCAGCCATTCAGCCCCTTTGCACTTATTCCTTGCAGCAGGTACGTATGTCGGCTGCACACATGTCGTAACCCCTGTTTTCACTCCTGAGAGTCTCTTGAAAATGGTAGACAAAGAGAAGATAACCCATTTCTTCGGAGCGCCAGTTGCATATTTATTTACAGCGAAAATACCAAACATTGATTCTTACAATCTCACTAGTATGGAGCATTGGGTATACGGTGGAGCACCTTTGTCATCCAAAGAAATTACGTTTATCAAAGAAAAATTAGTCACGGATAAACTGAGTTGTGTTTATGGGCTGACTGAAGCCGGTCCAAGCGGAACACTGCTCCTTCCAAAGGAGCATGATGAAAAATCAGGAAGTATCGGCAGGAGGGGAGCCCTGGGAACAGAAATTAAGATTGTGGATGAAAAAGGTGCTGAAGTGAAAGCCGGAGAAGTTGGAGAAATCCTCCTTTATGGTGAAGGGAATATGAAAGAATACTATAAAGACCCCGAAAAGACACAGGAATCTTTCATAGACGGCTGGCTGAGGACCGGTGACATGGCAAGGCGTGATGATGAAGGATATTTCTGGGTCGTGGATAGAAAAAAAGACATGATTATTTCCGGTGGCGTGAACATTTACCCGAAAGAAATCGAAGAAGCGCTGCTTGCTCACCCTGATATTTCAGAAGTTGCCGTAGTAGGTGTTCCTCATCAAGAATGGGGGGAAACAGTGAAGGCGTATGTTGTTTCTTCGTTAGATAATAGCAGCTTAATTGATGAATGTAAGTCGTTCTTAGAAGGGAATCTGGCAAGTTTTAAAATTCCGAAGCTGTATGAAGGTATCGACGTACTGCCCCGTAATGCTACAGGCAAAATTTTAAAGCAAGTGCTGCGTGAAGAAGGGAGTGAGGTGACATCATGAAGAAGATCGAGAACTTTTATCTTGAGGATCCTCACCTGCAGCAGCTTATGCGCCATTATCTTAAAGATGATTTCTATAAATGGGCTGAGGGAGAACTAACCGAATTTGGAGAAATGTGTGCAGGGGCAATTGATGAACGTGCTGTTCATACAGACCGTGAAGGGCAGCCGCGGTTGATTAAATATAACCGCTTTGGTGAAGAAGTTTCAGAAATTTGGGTGAATGAAGGATATAAGAAAACAGTTGAGGAGACATACAATAAAGGGATTGTCGGCTATATCCACAAAGAGATACCTGAACTTGGATCCAAAGGGAATTATCTATATTCCTATGCACAGGGATATCTATTGTCACAGACCGAGCCTGGATTTTACTGCCCAGTTACGTTAACGATGGCAACGGCCATGCTGCTCGATAAATATGGATCTGACGACGTAAAAGAAACGTTCATGAAGCATGTGCTGTCTACAGGAGAAGTAGAATTATACGAAGGAGCGACATTTCTGACCGAGAGGCAAGGTGGCTCTGATGTAGGGGCTAATGCTGTGCGAGCTGTTGAAAATGGTATGGATTATGAACTCTATGGAGAGAAATATTTTGCCTCCAATTCCGGTATGTGTGGTGTCGCCATGGTACTGGCAAGGATCGACGGGGCTCGAGGAGGAACAAAAGGACTCAGTTTGTTCGCTGTACCTTGGAGAGAAAAGGACGGCAGCTTGAATGGCATCCATGTACGGCGATTGAAGGATAAGCTTGGTGTCCGTGCGGTGCCTTCTGCTGAAATTGAATTTGATGGAGCTAAGGCATATCTAGTGGGTGAACCAAACAAAGGCATTTATTATATGATGGAAGCTTTGAACCTTTCGCGTATCTGCAATGCGATTGCGTCGATCGGTATCATGCGCAGAGCCTATATGGAAGCAAGAAACTATGCATTTTACCGTGAAGCTTTTGGAGAAAAGCTTACGCATTATCCCATGATCAAGGAGAGCCTTGTTCAGCTTGCTGCTAAACAAGAGGTTGAAACGAGTGCAGTATTCAGATTGGTGGAAATGTTTGACCTGGTCTCGAATGATGGAATTCCGACAACAGAAGATGATGCGGCGCACACTCGGCTTCTCATCGCCATATTGAAAAAGGAGAGTGCAGAACAGGCCATTCATTTTTCACATGAAGCCATTGAAATGCATGGGGGCAACGGGTATATCGAAGATTTCGTACTGCCCCGTCTGCTGAGGGATGCACAAGTGCTGACCGTCTGGGAAGGGACTGCGAACATATTGGGGCTGGAAGTGCTTCGCCTCATAAAGAAACACCGGGTACATGAATTGTTCCTCAAGGAAATGAAGAATGAGCTTTCTGGACTTCCTGAAAAGCTGAGTAAGTTAGGCTCAACCGTTCTTGAAGGGGTGACTGTATTGGAAAGCGTCTTGGATCAAGTGGCAAACGCTGATGATGACACCCAGACGTATCATAGTAAGCGTATCGCCGAACTGATGGCAAGGATTTATGAAAGTGTCGTTGCGCTGAGTGATGCAGCATTATTTGGAGGCGAACGCAGGCGAATGATTGCTGAGGTGTTCATTGAGAACGCTTGGAAAAAGAACGAGTGGCTGGATACAGAAATGAGATCACTTCAATATTTTGATGAAATCGTTGGATTAAACGTGAAAGTTTAAAAAGCGAGAAATCCCCAGGCAGTGGATGCCCGGGGATTCTTTTATTTTTCACAGCAGCATGGACAATCACATTCTTTTTTTGTTTGGCATTTACATCGCTTGCACGTACAGCTTTTCTTAATCATCGGGTCACCTCCAGTGCCGAGCTTCTTAGTAACAAGGGTAACCAACATTGGTGTTTTCATACTTCGACCGTATGGGAATGAAATACTCAATTTGTTTTTAACGGCATGTTTTCTTTCTCTACTGGACATATTATTCCCAACTCAACCGAAAGGAGATGCTCATCCATGAAAGAGGATAAACAAAAGAGAGATGTACCGCTAAAGGAAAAAGGCGACATGCAAACCATTGAAAATATTTCGAACAGCGAAAACGTTCAGCCCGAACCACAACCCCAGCCAAAAGATTATGATGAAATCGAATACTGAACCGGTTATCATTAACATACAAACACAAGCCCGTCCCTCAACACTTTAAAGTGATGAGGGACGGGCTTTGAAAAAGGGGGATGCCGGATGGGTCATGTGATGATCAGGCAGGAGGTAATGAATGATTTCAAGGCTATTAAAGATGTGAATGATCTTGCATTCAAGAAGGAAGATGAATCGATACTTATTGAGAAAATCAGAGAAAGTGAGGCGTATATTCCGGAGCTTTCACTTGTTGGATTTACAGATCGAGGATTTTTGGCAGGGCATATTCTATTCAGCAAAATACATATTGAGAATGATGCAGGGGAGATGATACCCTCCATCGCTTTGGCGCCAGTTGCCGTCCACCCGGAATATCAAGGAGAGGGGATTGGTACTTCCTTGATACAGGAAGGAATAGCTCGTGCAAGGAACCTGGGATATACTTCAGTGATCGTGTTAGGACATCCCACTTACTATCCTCGATTTGGCTTTAAACGGGCTAGTGAGTTTTCCATAAAGGCTCCATTTGACATAGGGGATGAATTCTTTATGGCGATGGAATTAGAAAAAAGCGGACTTAAGGGAATCACAGGTACTGTTCGTTATTCTGAGCCTTTCGGAATCTAATGAATAAGATGGACTAATGAGGTTCCTCTTTTGCCGGTACACTAGAGAATCATTTAAAGAAAGATGCACTATGACATCTAATAAATGCATTAACAAAGCTCAGAGCAATCTCTGAGCCTTTCTGTTTTTTATGGCATTCCTTCGTAATCCATTACTAATCTATACAAACCTGTACATCAGGATATCATCCCAATATTCATTTTCGTTTATCTTAAATTCGTTTATTTTACGTCCTTCTTCCACAAAACCCATTTTTTCATACAAGGCAATAGCCCTCGTATTGGTGGAAAATACCCCTAAACTAACCTTTTCAATATCGGAATGCTGCTCTGCCCAACTAATTAATTTTTTTAATAATAATTGTCCAATCCCGATATTTCTGTATTCTTTGTTAATCATCATGGCGGCTGTACCGGTGTGTGACATTCGCATCCTGTTTTGGGACAGGAAAACGATCCATCCAACCACTTTCCCGTTTAATTCTGCGACATACATCGTTTCTCTATCGTGATCTATCAGGGATTGAATCCATTCACGGTGTTGTTTTTCAGTTTTATTGAACTCTTCTGATACAGTGATTAAATAATCACTTTCCTCAACCACATCTTTTTGCAATGTTAAAACTGCTGGTGCATCTTCAATTTGAGCGACTCGGATCGTTACTTTACACCCATTTGGCAGTGACATGAAATCACCTCACATTTAATATCTTGTTACTGATGATTTCCACATTCAATTAGAAAATCCTCTATTCATTAAAAGGATAATTTACAGGGAACTGAATCTTCATAGTGCAGATTGTTGAATTTCTGTCAGTTTTTTTGACTCATATGTTTATTAAACATGCTATGATGTCCCTATGCTTATTAATAAAATAAACGGAGGAAAACATATGAGTACCAAAAATGCATCACCAATGAAATATATAGTCATTATGACTCTATTAATTGCCGTCCTATTAGCAGCGATTGTCATGCTGAATAATAAAGCAAAGCCAAAGGATGAAGCTCTTGAGTCTCATCCATCAACGGAAAATCAGCCGACTATAGGTGAAGAGGATGCACCAGTATCCATTGTTGAGTTCGGGGACTTCAAGTGTCCTGCATGTAAAGCTTGGGGGGAACAGATCTATCCGAAGGTAAAGGGTGAATTTATCGATACGGGCAAAGCGAACTTAACCTATGTAAATGTGTTATTTCATGGAGAAGAGTCGATCCTCGCGGCACAAGCTGCAGAATCAGTATTCAAACATGATCCCGATTCTTATTGGGAGTTCCAGAAGGAATTATATAAAGAACAGCCTGAAGGCGGTAACCATGAGGCTGCGTGGGTGACGGTGGACAAGCTAGTAGAAGTTGCCGAAAAGACCACAGACGTGGATATTGAACAATTGAAAAAGGATGTCGAAGGAGAAGCTGCCAAAGATCAGCTTAACATTGATACGAATCTGGTAGAAAAATTTAGTGTCGAGCAAACACCGACAATCATCATAAACGGCACAAAATTGGAAGATCCGTATGATTATGAAAGAATCAGATCAATCATCGAAGAAGGTCAGAAGTAAATGGTCGGGGAAAAGATTGATAAAACCCAACTTTTTATGTATGCTGCTTGGCTAGTTTCAATCACCGCCACGCTGGGAAGTTTATATTTTAGCGAAGTGAAAGGGTTTATACCGTGTGAGCTATGCTGGTATCAGCGTATTTTCATGTATCCGTTAACTCTGATACTCGGTTTGGCGACTTTTCATAATGACACAGGTTTAAAGAGGATTGTCCTTCCGATGTCCATATTTGGAGGTATCATATCGGTTCTTCACTATTTGGAGCAGAAAGTGCCCGGATTCGGGGGAATCAAGCCATGTGCAAGCGGGGTTCCATGTAATGCAGAATATATCAATTGGTTAGGCTTTATCACGATTCCATTTCTTGCACTGACCGCTTTTACTTTTATCACTATATTTACTTTCCTTTGGAAAAAATCCGAACAATAAAGAAAAGCTGAAGTTTTCATTAACTTCAGCTTTTCTTTATCTTGGCGCCCATAAAATTACGGACACACCTATCATACATATAGCAGCACCAATAAAATCATACAAATCAGGTGTATTTTTATCGACCCACCAACCCCAAAGAATGGCAAGGACGATAAACACTCCACCGTAAGCTGCATACACTCTTCCGAAGGTCGGGAAGTTCTGAAGCGTCGGTATGATACCGTAAAGCACCAGGATCAAACTGCCAATTACCCCATACCATGGCGAGGCATTTTCTCTCAGCCATAGCCAGACGAGATATCCGCCGCCAATTTCCGCCAGCCCTGCGATGATGAATAGAAATATGGCTGACACCATCTTGATCACGTCCTTTCAAACAAGAGAGTGGATTGTTACAAGTATATCAAAGGTGCACGCCAGAACATATTTTGTTTTTTTATTTATATATTTGACAGCTGCACGTACTTTTTTTATCATTAAAATATAATACATGAACACATTGTCATATACTAAAATAGAATAGGAGTGACACTATGGGTAAAAATAATAATGAAGATAAACTAGTCGAGATTAAAAGCGAAGAGCCAGTCACCAATCAGGAAAACTGCGTTGAGATAGATGAAGAAACGCTATTTATCGTCACACAAACGTTCAAAGCGTTGTCTGAACCAACCAGGGTGAAAATACTGCACTTATTAGCCCAAAAAGAACATTCGGTCAATGAAATCGCAGAAAGACTTTCACTCCTTCAAACGACGGTTTCACATCAATTACGTTTCTTGAAGAATCTGCGATTGGTCAAATACAGACGTGAAGGGACGACGCTTTACTATTCAGCTGATGATGATCATGTGATGAACATGCTTCAGCAAACGATGCATCATGCGAGACATCACTAAATTTCACGGGGGAATTTACATGAATGAATACAAACTCCAGGGCCTCACATGCGGTAATTGCGCCAGGGAAATGGAGGAGAGGATCAATCAACTAGAGAACGGAGAGGGATCAAGAATTCTCTATAACAGCAGTAAGCTGGTATTAAGCGATGGAGTTGATATGAGGGATGTTGAAAAAATTCTTTCATCGGACGGAGCGGCAATAATGAAAGAAAATCCTCACGATCATTCTGATCACGCTCATGACCATTCTCATACCAGCAGTGATAATATGAAAATTCTAATCGGATTGTCTGCAATTATATTCTTCTCTGCTATTTATGTAGACACCCAATTGAATAACATCGTACCTGTTATCATGTACCTTACAGCCGCAGCCACAAGTGGTTATCCTACTTTTATCAAGGGTGCGAAAAATCTGCTCAAGCTGAAATTCAATATTGATACATTGATGACTATTGCTTTAATAGGCGCATTTTCAATTGGTGAATGGAAAGAAGGAACACTCGTCGCAATCCTATTTGGTATCAACGAGCTTCTTGAAGGTTTAGGAATGGAAAAAGCAAGAAAGTCTATGGAAGAGCTTCTCAAAGTGGCCCCGAAAGAAGCGGTCCTGATTGAAAACGGACAAGAAAGGGTAGTACCGATCAGTTCCTTGAATGTTGGCGATCTGGTACTGGTGAAATCCGGTCAGAAGATTCCATCAGACGGAATTGTAGCTTCCGGAAGAAGTTCTGTAAACGAATCAGCCATTACCGGAGAGGCGATGCCAGTTGAAAAAGAAGCAGATGAAAAGGTTTTTGGTGGAAGTATTAACAACGAAGGGGTACTTAAAGTAAGGATCACGAAAGAATATAAAGATTCATCCCTGGCAAAAATCCTCCATTTGGTCGAGGAAGCACAGGAAACGAAAACACCGACCGAGCAATTTATTAATCGTTTTGCCAAATACTATACACCCATCATTATGGTGATATCCGCTCTCGTTATGATCATACCCCCTCTATTAGTAAATGGAGAATGGGGATTCTGGTTTTACCAAGGGCTGGCAGTTCTCATTGTAGGCTGTCCTTGTGCTTTGATCCTATCCTCTCCGATTGCAATTGTTTCGGGAATTGCACGGAATGCTAAGAATGGAATCCTTGTCAAAGGCGGGGTATTTCTTGAACAGCTAGGAAAACTCGATACAATCGCATTTGATAAAACAGGAACATTGACGAAAGGCCATCCATACGTAGAGAAAATGGTTGTCTTTGATGAAGAAAACTTTTTCCACGTGGCAGGTTCAATTGAAAAATCTTCATCTCATCCAATAGCAAAAGCAGTGATGGATAAAGTGAACGATCAACCTATTGCTCTTTCTGAACCAGAAGAAATCAACACCATTTCAGGTCAAGGAGTATCTGCCGTCCTTGACGGAAAATCATATAAGGTGGGTAATGAAAAAAGTATTGCCTTCCCATTACCTTCCGAAGTATCAAATAACATCGATGCCTTGAAAAGTGAAGGATATACACTTGTGATTGTGTCGAGTGAAGAAAAAGTTTTAGGTCTGTTTGGCATCACAGATGAAATCAGGGAAGAGAGTAAAGATATCATAGGTGAACTTTACTCAGCCGGAATCAGAAGTGCCGTGATGCTTACAGGAGATCACAATAAAACGGCTGAAAAAGTTGCAAAACAAGTCGGATTGACGAATTACTATGCAGGTCTTTTACCAGATGAAAAGGTGGCAAAAGTGAAGGAACTTACTGCGAGCGGAAAGGTCGCCATGGTTGGTGACGGTATAAACGATGCACCTGCATTGGCAACTGCAGATCTGGGCATTGCCATGGGTAAAGGGACAGACAGCGCAATTGAAACGGCTGATATTGTCTTGATGCAGGATCATCTGGGCAAACTTCCTTCAGCCATTAAGATATCAAAAAGAGTGAATAAAATAATCAAATTGAATATCTCTCTTGCGCTTGGTCTGAAATTGATTGCCTTATTATTGACAATCCCGGGCTTGCTTACACTCTGGATTGCCATTTTGTCTGATATGGGGGCAACTATAGTGGTTACATTAATCAGCTTGACTGTGATGTTGGGGGAGAAGAAGCAAATCACTCCGACAAGTTAGCATGATCTTCACATGATGTTCAAACGTTTCCCTGAAAAATACATGGGGAAAGAGTTACAATAGTAATATTGATTCTAAGGAGGCTGATTGATATTCTTAATCTATTTCTGGGATACGTCATTTTATCCATACCTGCATTACTTGTAGTACTATTTTTCAAGCGTAAATCCAAAAAAGAACTAGAGAACTTAAACGAAAATGAGTATAGCTCAAAATAATGAATAAAAAAGCTCATGGCTGCCATGAGCTTTTTTCATGGTTATTTATCTTATAATGAGAATTCAGTGGCACCATTTCATTTAAAAAGGACTTTCATGTTATTTCTAGAATGTATATTATTGGAATCTTTATTTAGGGGGAGAAAAAATGGACTATGAAATCGTTGAATTGCCTGCATACCGCGCCATAGGATTGAAATGGGAGGGAGCATACACAGAAATCCCTGCTTTGAGAGAACTGATTCAAGAAATGAATGCACGTGCAGGGGAGCTGGAACACGCAGTTAATACAGATATACAATTAGGATTGTCCTATCATTTGCGTCCTGACGGATTCGTTCACTATTCTGTATACGAAGTAGGCGCAAAGCAGCAGATTCCGGATGGGATGAGAGAAATTGTTGTTAAACCTATGACCTATTTTAGAATCCACCATCATAAAGGAGGAGACATCGGTCATACTTATGCAAAGATTTATCAGTGGATGAAAGAAAATGGGGAATATACCCCTCTTTTCGAAAGCGAAGCAGTGTATTATGATGACTTGCCGATTAAACATGAACGATATCCTGATGACCGCGATCTAAATGACCCGCATTTTGATATTTATATTCCGATCAAGAAGAAATAGGGTGCAGGAGGAAAGACTCTGTATTGTAGACACTCTCTTCCTACCGCCGGGAGTTCCTTTTTCGAATGGTCACTGGTTTTTAAATTGTGAAAAGTATTAAAATCTATATTGGAGTTAATGAATTAAAAAATGAACCCATCCGAAGTGGATGGGTTCATTTTTTAAATTATCTGCCACAGTTACATTTCTTACCGTGATGTTCGCGATGTTTATGACAATTACAATGATGATGCTTCATGCATCCGCAGCCGCCATGATGGTGTTCTTTCTTGCACCCGCACTTGTTGTGATCCTTTTTGCATCCACATTTATTCGATTCGTGATGATGGTTGTCTCGTCTGTGGCAATTGCAAGAATGAGAATCGTTGATTTTAAAACACTTTTGTTCAACAGCTTCATCTCTTCTGGAGTCACGACAGTCATCATGGTCATGGTGTGAGCAGTGTATAAACATCAAATTATCCCAGAAATTGCAGCGGTCGTGTCTTCTCCTTCTCTTGCAGCCATGAAAATATGGAAACCACATATTACTTCCCCCTAACTCCGCTTATTTGCCTGAGGTAATACCTCGACTTACTACATTCTATGTACCTTTGTCCAATTGGTATGGACGAGCGCCCGGAATTACGGGAGATTTTTACACTTGATGGGTGTATCTGTCTGATTGAAGAGTATTAAGTGGGAGCTCCATTCGACTATTGATAATAAGGGATGAAATGATATAATTCTATACTTGGATAAGGTATAGGAGATTAATAATGTAAGTTTTAAAGAAAACAATTTTACTGATGGAAGGGTAGGAATGGAATTGAATAGAAGATTGCTAGGCATTAGTGTCATTCTGTTTATGGCTATTGCCTTTATCTCCCTTTTCGCAAAAGGTGAATGGGCTGAAAATGATTCTAAAGCAGTTGTAAAAGTAGAGGAGAAGGAGCTCAGTCAGTATCCAGGTTTAAACCTGGAAACGAAGACCAAAGAGGGAGACCTTTTTACATCTTCAATTTCCACACCGATAACGAAAAGCGATTCACTTAATGACCAAATCAATGCTTGGATTCAGAATCAGCAGGATGAGTTTATGAAAGATGTAAAAAAAAATGAAGCAATTATCAAGAAGGGCAAACGTGCACATTTAAACATAACTATTGATACAGCTAAGGTCAACGATCACATATACAGTTTCACCTTGGAGTCTTATCAATATACAGGTGGAGCAAATGGTAAGTCCGAGGTTCAGCCGTTTACGATCAACTTGGAAACCGAAAAGGTTCTTACTTTACAGCAGGTGGTAAAAGACAACACTGAGAAGAAGATTGCTTCTCTTGCTAAAAAAGAAATAGTGGCAGATAACAACTTGATCATGTATGTTTTTGAAGATATCTTGGATGAAGCATTAAAAGATACCAGAAAATGGAAATGGTCACTGAATCAAGAAGGATTCACTCTCCATTTTGATGAGTATGAGATTGCTGCAGGAGCAGCTGGCCAAGTGAACATCGAAATACCTATTGATAAAATGGCACCCTATCTGAATGAAGAAATCCTGGATGGGTTAAAAGAAAAAACGGCAGATGAACTGCCCGAAGAAGTCACTCCTGATATCGTTGAACTCGATCCGGATAAAAAGGTAGTAGCCTTAACATTCGACGATGGACCGCATCCAAAGGTAACACCTGAAATACTCTCCACTTTGGATAAATTCGATGCTAAAGCAACATTTTTCATGCTCGGGAATCAAGCAGAATATTATCCCTCTGTAGCAAAGGAAGTGGCACAGCAGGGCCATGAAATAGGTAATCATACGACGAGCCATATGGAACTAACCAATCTCCAAAAAGAAGAAATAAAGAAAGAGATCGATACTTCAAATCAACTGATCAAAAGGGCCACAGGTCAAAGCCCGTCAGTGTTCCGTCCCCCGTATGGAGCTTATAATGACGATGTAAAAGAATACATAAAGGAAATCAACACGCCTCTGGTTCTATGGTCTGTTGATTCACTTGACTGGCAGTCACGAGATGCAAATGAGGTCAACAAAAAGGTAAAAGAAGAAATCGTATCAGGCTCAATCATCTTATTACATGATATTCACCCTTCAACAGCCGAGGCGCTGCCTGAACTGCTCGAAAGTTTGGAAAGGGAAGGATACCAATTCATAACAGTCTCACAGCTTCTTTCACTTCAGGGGAAACAAGGGGTAGGACCTCATTATGGGAAAATAAAATAAATGAACGAAAAGACGCATTTCATATAAAAATGCGTCTTTTTGTATGTAATGGGAGTTATTTTGTGACTTTAATAAAAATTTCTTACTGCTAGATAGATTAATGATAGAATGATAATTGGTTACAGATTCCAATACATACTGTTCCTCATAACATCAAAAGTAGCTCTAGGGAATAATTAGAAAGGGGAGAACGCTCAGTGACAGAATGGACTCTCACTTCAGCATTTATGCTGTTAATACTTTTCATTGGCTATAGAATTGAAAAGAATATTAAAAAAAAGCAGCCTTCAACAGAAAAGAAGTCATTGCATCCTATACAAAAAGCGTGCGAAGGAATGATGCTGGCTCTTATGGGGACAGGTGCAGTTTACATTGGTTTTATTAATGAAGATATTATAAGTTCTGAACTATACTTTCTTAGCGCAGCTGTTATATTCTTAAGCATCAGTGCATGGATGGAATGGGGGTTTGACCAAAACAAGAAGGTTCCAATTATTACACTTCTTCAGTTAGGTACTTCACTGGCCATACTCATTACCGTCTGCTTTATTCAAATGGTTGTTTGATATCGACTATAATGGAGACTTGAATTCAATTAGATAAAGAAATATCACAATTAAAGGCTAAGAGTCTTGATTGACACGCAGCCTTTAAATTTAAAGAACTATTTCCTTATAATTAAAGTATACCACACAAAATATGGAAAAATCAGACTATTTATTTATTACTTTCTCCCTTACAATCAAGATGAATGATGGAGGAGGTAATAAGATGATACAAGGGTTTGCAGATTTAAAACGGACAACTGAATATTTTTCAAGACATGATGATATTCCTGCCAGGAAAATACCCTGGTTCATGGTGTCTCCGATCGCATTAGGCACTCATCTTGGAGAGATGACAGAAGCTGATTCGTCCCTTTATAGACATTCTCTATCCTATGCATTAAATCATGGAATCAATTTCATTGATACAGCCCTCAACTATAGGGGGATGAGATCTGAACGAGATATCGGAAGAGTATTGACGGAAATGATTAATGGATCGCGCCTGAAAAGGGAAGAAGTAATTATTTCCACTAAAGCAGGTCTCATCCCTGGAGACATTGATGCAAAACTGGTTCCTGCTGATTATTTGAAAGAAGTTCTTTTACACAATGATATCATTACTGAGAGTGACTTAAATATTGTAGGACATATGAAACATGTCTTGGAACCTGGCTATTACAGGTTTGCAATGAATGAAAGCAGAAAACATTTAAATCTCAATACCATCGATATTTATTACATTCATAATCCCGAAGTTTCAATGAAAGTGCTGGGGCCTCATTCATTTTATGAAAAATTAATCCATCTTTTTGCGTGTCTTGAAGAAGCGGTGAATCAAGGGATGATTCGGTTCTATGGCTTGGCCACCTGGGGTGCCTTTCTCGTCACCCCGGATAATCCATCCTATATTTCATTGGAGAAGTGTATCAGAATTGCTGAAAGAGCAGGAGGCAAAGATCATCATTTCAAATTCATCCAATTTCCATTTAACGAAAATAAAAGAGAAGCGGCCAGATGCAAGAATCAAATGGTGTCAGGAATTCATTTGACCACTTTGGAAGCTGCTGATGAACTGGGTATTCATGCAACGACAAGTGCTCCATTCGATTTAGGTAACTTGATCAATCAGAGGGAGGCATCCGTTTTATTAAATGAAGTGATAGAAACCGAAGGCATTCTATCTACAATGGCCGGAATGAAACATGTAGAGAATGTAATAGCCAATTTGGATTCGATTACAATGTACAGGGAAGAAGTGAAAAATGTAGATCGGTACTTTTAATCCCAACCAAGGATCAGTGATAACCAAATTCACTTTGAAATTCATCATGAGAAGAGCATACAAGAATAAATATCACATACATTGGTCTCATAGACTAACATTATCCAAGGATCACTATAAGGGGGCATTTAATGAAACAATATTTATTCTTGGTGATGTTTATAGCTGTTACTTTAGCCGGATGCGGCAGTAATGAACAACTCAAATTTAATGGGGAAAGTAAACATTGGACCGGAGAATATAAAACGAACATCGTAGGCGGGGATATGGAGGATGGGGAATATACATTCAGGTTTAAAGATGGAAAGGGAAAGGAAGAAATTCAGTTCGACAGTCTTGAAATTATCATTAATGAAGACCAATCAAACACCAAAGTTCGTGATTATAGTGGGTCACCCGTAATAACCGTTTCAAACTCTTGCTCGGGTTGCTCAGTTACTGAAAGAGAAGAACTCATTGAAGTCACCATCAGATGGGACGGAACGAATGAAGAGACATTCGAATTAATGGGAATTCAGTAAATAGTTTTGCAAAAAGCCCTGTTTCCAGGGCTTCTTTTCATCTTACTGAATTACTTTTTCTATTTTTTTAGTTTCCACTCCTCATATAACATTCCATACACCACATGATCCACATAATGATCATACAGCCATTCAGCTTGTCTGATGGTACCCTCTTCTACAAAGCCCAGCCTCTCGGGAATGCTTCTGCTTTTCTTGTTCTCTTTGGCTGCCCTTATATCGACTTTATTTAATTTATGATACTCGAAAGCGTAATCAGTCAAAGCCTTTGCTACTCTTGTCATGATTCCTCTTCCTTGATAGTCCTGATGGAGCCAATATCCGATATAGGCTGTTTTATTTGACCAATTGATTGAGTTATACCCGGCTGTGCCGACCATTTTCCCTTTATAAAGGATGACGGTGTTCATGCTTTTATTTTCAGCGTAGCTCCGCATGCAGCCTTGGATGAATTCCTTTGTATCATCTACTTTATTTGTGAAATCCAACCAGCCCAACCACTCTTTTAAATGGTCTCTTGATGTATCGACTAATTGAAACATCTCTTCGGAATCTTTCAAGTCCACCAATTTTAATGACAATTCTTCATCAATCTTATGTAAAAACATATTCTACACCCCCATAATGTTGTATTGTATAATATTACTATATAAATAGAAAAAATTCACAATTAATATTAAAAAACGATTTACTTATAGCCAATAGAAATCTGAGTGGTGAATATATTAATGTACAAAAGAGGGAATAAGATGCGCATCTATGAATTGAGTGAACGGAAAGATTTATTTGAAAAGGCAGTCAATGCTTTTTGGAAACAGTGGGGAAATGAGGAAAGCTACAATTTTTATAAGGATTGTATGATGCGGTCGTGTGAAACGGAAGAAGAAATACCGAGGTTTTATATCGCGGTAGAAAATGAGGAAATCATAGGAACTTTTGCTATCTTGCGCAATGATATTAATAGCCGGCAGGACCTGACTCCCTGGCTTGCTTGTTTATATGTAGACCCTGCATCCCGCGGCAAGAAGATTGGATCACAGTTTTTGCAGTATGCTTTGGATGAGTCTGCACGAAAAGGCTATAAAAAACTTTATCTTTCCACTGATATTGACGGTTACTATGAAAAATATCATTGGATTCATACAACCGAGGCTGTCGGATTAAGTGGAAGTTCAATAAAAGTATATGAGAAATCAACAATGCGTTGATATGCAAGATTAGCGAATATATTTTGGAGGTTAAATTATGCCAAACATACATTGGGGAGAAATAAAAGATTTAAACGATTTAATACATATTGATAACGTAACGATTGGCAGTGATCAGAGGCGTAAGGAGATTGAAGAAGCGATCAATCATAATCAATGTTTAGTTTGCAGAATAGAGGGGGAGGCAGCCGGCTTTCTTTTATTCAACAGACATTTCTTCAGTCATGCGTTTATATCTTTGGTCATAGTCCATCCTCATCATAGAAGAAATGGAGTGGCGCGTGCACTTCTCTCAGAGTTTGCTGTTAAAATGAATG
Organism: Rossellomorea sp. NS-SX7; assembly: GCF_052828565.1. Taxonomy (NCBI): domain Bacteria; kingdom Bacillati; phylum Bacillota; class Bacilli; order Caryophanales; family Bacillaceae; genus Rossellomorea; species Rossellomorea sp. NS-SX7. The sequence goes on from NZ_CM128249.1 coordinate 1,893,407, forward strand.
GGGAAAAGATTTTCTCTTCTACGAATCAGTCAAACGATATCATGCATCACCTTTTTCATACTCTTGGCTTTGAGAAGAGCGGGTTAATTGACAATCTGGATGAAGGCGACCCTGAAATCATTTATGTTAAAAAAGGATAAGGCAGGAACGAATCATGATAAAACGGGTTGAGATTGAAAAGGAAGCGGTCGCAAACGAATAGCAAAGAACTTATGTAATTAGGAGGAATAACAATGGATAGTATCATTTTTGATTTGGACGGGACGTTATGGGACTCTAGGGAAACGGTCTTAAAGGCATGGAATGGGGTCATTCGTAGACACGATAAAGTGAAGAATGAACTAACATCGCAGCAGTTGAAGGAAACGATGGGCCTGCAAATGGATGAAATCGGTAGAAAGCTGTTTCCACAACTTAATGATGAGGAAAGGGAAGCGTTCTTGAGTGCTTGTTCTGAAGTTGAAACCCAACATCTCAGTGAAAAAGGAGGAATCCTCTATAACCGGGTGGAGGAAGTACTGATATCCCTGGCGAAAAAGTACAGGCTCTTTATCGTGAGTAACTGCCAGCACGGATATATTGAAGCTTTTTACGAGTATCATAGATTGGAAAAGCACTTCATTGATTATGAAAATCCAGGGAGAACCGGCCTATCTAAAGGGGAAAACATTAAACTGATCATCGAACGAAATAACTTAAAGCAGCCCGTTTACGTTGGAGATACAGAAGGAGATCAAAAAGCAGCACAGTCTGCAGGTATTCCCTTCGTCTATGCAAGGTATGGATTCGGTGAAGCAAAGGTTTACGATTACTCAGTCGATTCATTCGAGGAATTGATGGAGATATTTTAGGAAAGAAGAGTGAGCTTCGTATATAGTTAACTGGTGCCAAGGTGAATTGATGCATATATAGGAGGGGAATAATGTGATCATCATGATAAACGGTGCGTTTGGTTCCGGTAAAACAACCGTTGCAAACGAACTTTTAAGCAAAATCAATGACAGCATGATCTTCGACCCGGAAATAGTCGGCTATATGATTAGAGAGATTCTGCCTGAAGAAATCAAAAAGAAAGAATCACAGAGTGGTGATTTTCAAAACTATGAACTTTGGAGAGTTCTAACAGTGGAAACTGCCAAAAAACTGAAAGAAAGATATGGGAAGCATTTAATCGTCCCTATGACTCTAAGGGTTCCTGAATATTTCACTTATATTTTCAACGGATTAAAAGATATAGATGAAGAAACTCATCACTTTTGTTTACAGGCAAGCAGAGAAACCATTTTTGACCGACTCCGTACCAGAGGGGAAGAAGAAGGTAACTGGTGTTTCCAGCAGGCCGATAAATGCCTAAAAGCTTTTGAGACATATGATTTTAGTGAGTATATTGAGACAGAGAATGTGGAATTGGATGCTGTAGTTAGAGACATTATGAACAAGTTGACGAGTTCAGGATTGGATGTTGTTAAGTAATTGCAAGAAAACGCCCAAAGTGGGCGTTTTCTCTACTAATCTAGGAAACAACCGTTATCCAATCCTCATCCAGGCTTTCTACTCCTTTATCAAAGGTCAATTTGGTTTTAAAAAGATAACGTACACCCTTTTCATCTGCTTTAAGCGTATCGGGTATTCGATAGACAAAATTAAGCTTATTTGTTTCATCAGGCTGAAGTTCTTCCGATTTCAGAATCGTTGTGGAGTCAATGGTACTCTCTCTGGAATATTTATCTACCATGACTAGATCACAGTCGATCCGCCTCAACTTCTGCTTCACAACCCCTCCTTCCAGAAAGAAATACCCATTAAGCAGCTCACCGGGATGAAAGGCTGTTTTCGGCAGTACCAAATCAATCTTTGCAGATCCTACTCCAAACATGGAAACGTACTTCCTTAGTAACATTCATGCATTCTCCTTCTCTAGTTTAGTATGTTTTCTGTCTAATTTCTCTTCGATTCTTTCCAGTTCTTCTTTGTCACGCATAATTTGCTCTTTATTATTCTGAATTAATTGCTGTAAGTTTTTTTTGATCAACATTTTCGCATCCTTTCAAATGTAAAGCTGGATATACAAAAAGACCTTTACCGGTTTGGTAAAGGCCTTTTTTTGCATATATCAACCTTCACCAGCTGGTAAAGGTCTCGCTAACAACATCGTTGTCAATAAAGCCGAGAGTCGTTGACTCCGTAATGACGACTTTATTGTAAAAGCTACTCCCCTTTAGGAGAATATGAATTTATGGGTTTATCATAATGGATATTATAACTGCTGTCAATTGAAAACTGCTTTGTGCACGTTTTGTCGAGAGAAAAAGGTCAGCATCCTCTTGCATGTAAAAAATTCCATATGTTAAACTGTAATTACACGGTAAAATAAATTTTACGGAGTGAAGAATATTTTCAGGGGGGACCCATTATGAAATCAATGTATATTATCAAAGAATATGATCAGCTGAAAGCCTTGAGTGATCCTTTTCGCATCAAATTGATGATGCGACTTGTAGAAAAACCTTATACAGGCCAGCAGCTTTCTGAGTTATTTGAAATGTCCAGGGCGCGAGTTCATTATCATCTGAAGGAATTAGAAAAGCTCGGATTGATTGAAATTGTCAAGACCGAAGAAAAGAATGGTATTGTACAGAAGTTTTTCCAATCTGTTTCAAGTGGATTTTATCCCGATGCAAGCCTGCTTCCGCATAAAGAAGAAATAAGTGAAACGAAGAGATTGATGATGTACGGTATGCTTGAACGGACGATGAGCCGGATACTTGAGGCTCCAAGTGCAGCTTTTGAGGATGCTGGAGATAAGGATCCCTCGGACTGGAATATATTAGCTTCTTCATTTGAAACATCGAGCTCAGAAGAAAATTTCAAATGGTTCATTAAGAGATATTTTGAACTTGTCGGGGAATTTCAAAAAAGAGCTAAAGAAGAGAAAGATGCAGATCAAAACATCTATTACATGACAGGAATGGGATTCGAGGTAGAAGAATCAACATTTGCAGATCGTGTGATGAATAATAAAGAAAAAGACCGATGATCGTCTTTTTTTGCCACAACAGTAAAATATTTTTTACTGATTAAAAGTGTTTTTTTGGAACGACGGTAAAATAATTTTTACAGAGTAAACTATTCATACAACCAAAGGGAGTGGAAATGATGAAAGAACTACTCAGCAATCGAAATTTTGCATCTTTGTTCTTTGGAAGATTGGTTACGAATATGGGGGACAGCATTTATTATGTTGCAGCAATGTGGCTTGTATATGAACTTGGAGGCAATGCATTTTATACTGGTTTGGCAGGATTCTTGACTCTCTTACCGGGTACTCTTCAATTCCTGATCGGACCGCTCGTCGATCGCTGGCAGATCAAGAGGGTATTGATTTGGACTCAGCTGCTGCAGGGAATGCTTGTATTAATGATACCCTTTGCTCATTATATTGGATTCCTTTCTGTTTTGTTCATTCTTATCATCATGCCGGTAATTTCTGCGTTAAATCAATTTGCATATCCAGGTCAGGCAGCTCTGCTTCCGCAAATCGTCCGTAAAGATCAACTGGTGAAAAGTAATTCATTATTCTCTTTCGCATTTCAGGGTGTCGATTTGGCATTCAATGCTCTTGCAGGTATTCTTCTGACGGTTGTCGGAGCCATCACACTTTATATGATTGATGCCGTTACATTTATTGCCGCAAGCATCTTGTTCAGCTTGATCCATCTCTCTAAGAAAGAAAGAGTTAATGAAAAACAGAGGGTAAAAGAAGCTGTCCTGCAGTATAAGAACGATTTAGCTGAAGGCTTCTCAATCGTTTTCAAATCACATTTAGCCAAATTTCTGCTCGGTTCCATCGTAGCAAACTTTGCCATCGGATCTGTTTATGCCATATTACCTGCCTTTGCAGATGAAAGAGGAGGCTCTGAGCTTTACGGACTATACTTGGCGGCGATTTCTGGCGGAGCCCTGATCGGGGCGTTATGTGCATCCTTGTTTGGTCGCTTTGCAATCGGAAAACTTACAATACTGTTGTTTTTGTTCGGGGGATGCATGTGGCTGGTTTCGGGTATCGTTCCGCACAATGGTGTCAGCATACTGTTATTTGGACTATCATGGATTCCGATTGGCGCCACCAATGTCATATTTGGGGCAGCCATCCAGTCGATGATACCTTCCCAGCTGCTCGGCAGGATATTCTCGGTGACGGCTTCTTTAGGTGCAATGGCAATGCCAATCGGTTCTCTCCTTGGCGGCTATTTTGCAAATCAGTTTGGCCCTGGCATTGTATATCTTTCAAGCGCCGGAGGTATTTTGTTTATCGCCTTTGTGTGGGTTTTCAATACAACGCTAAGATCCCTTCCGCAATCGTCCAGTCTCAAGCCAGAAGAAATGGGGCTTCCATCCGACTCATTTATAGTATCTAATGAAGGAATTTCGTAAAGACTGGTCGAATGTATGATTATAATGAAATAGTAGAGGGGTGGCAGTTTGTACGAATTAAAAACAAAGCAAAATGAAAACAGTGTGATTGAATTTATTGAAAATGTCGATAGTGAGAAAAAAAGGGACGACGCCTACAGACTTTTGGATATCTTCACCGAAGAAACCGGCGAACAAGCTAAAATGTGGGGCCCGAGCATCATTGGGTTTGGCTCTTATCACTACAAGTATAAAACAGGCCATGAAGGCGATTCTTTTCTTGCTGGATTTTCGCCCCGTAAAGCTAAAATAAGCCTTTATTTTGCTCCGGGAGATAAAGAACGGGAAGAGCTCCTGAAGAAATTCGGAAAACACACTTCAGGAAAAGCATGTGTGTACATTAATAAAGTGGACGATATAGAGGAAGATGTATTAAGGGAATTGATACAGGCATCGATTACATTTTTAAAGAGAACCTATCCGGATGGTGTTGAGGGGTCCAATGAATAAGATGGTAAATAGAGTATGAAAATCAATCTACTGATTTTGTGCTCTTTTTTTAAACCTGCATAATGGGAATATATGTTATTCTTCATGGTTAACGAACAATTGCAGAGGATGCGGTGAGGATGAACCAAATTTGGAATAAAATCATCTACAAGGTATGGGCACCAATGTATGATGTTTTTTTTAACAGAGGGGCTTTTTTAGAATCAAGGAAACAGGTGTTTAAGGATGTAAATCTGACTGGGAAGAAAGTTCTGTTTGCCGGTGTCGGCACAGGTGCCGACCTCGAACTTATCGATCATAGAGACGTGGCCATCACAGCCATCGATTACTCACCTGACATGCTTGAAAAGGCACGAAATAAATTCACGCATCCCAACATTGAATTTATTGAAATGGATGCACAACGTATGGGTTTCCAGGACGATAGCTTCGACATTGTCTTCGCAAGCCTTATACTTTCCGTAGTTCCTGACGCAAATCAATGTCTGAAGGAGATGGAAAGAGTCCTGAAGCCGGATGGGGAACTTGTCATATTTGATAAATTTGCAGGTGAAAAAAAACTTTCTCAGAAACTCGTTCGTCCCATCGTGAAAATGTTGGGTACAGACATTGGTCTTGTATTTGAAGACATTCACAGACCTTACAAGGAAACGTTGATCATGAAAGAAGATATAGGGTTGATGATGAATGGAATGTACAGGAAGATTGTGCTGAAAAAGGCGTGAAGATGTGAACAGATCCTATGGTTTTAGCGAACTTATTATTTCAAACTTTTCCCCACTCCTTTTCAACTATAAAATCCCAGAAAGCCATAAAAAGACTGCTGACCATTCAGCAGTCTTTTTATGCCTATCGTGATACCTCTTTAAACGATATCTGTTTCATTTCATCCGTATTGGGATCAAACCTGATGTCGATCAGGACCCCGAATTCCTTATCTTTTCCTTTTAACCAAAGTTTAAATTTTTCCGTGCTGTAACCTGCACTATCTTCACGCCCAATATGGAGGTAATCAATAATCTGAGCATCAGGATAGCGTTCTTTCGTTCTTTGCATGGCAATCTTTCCCCATTTTGCATATGAAGGCACTGTCACTCCAATACTATCAAGATTTCTGGCCATGCTGACAGGGTGCTGTATTCCGTTTGTGATCAGTTGAATAAGGAACAAACACAGGATCATTTTTTTCATTTGTATGTATCCTTCCCATTTTTTTATTATTATCTTTTGTCTAATTTCTTTTTCTATTCAGAGTGACGGTTTTCTGAATCTTAAGCATTTACTCTTTCTTATCTGTGCTACTATTGAGTAAAGGCAGAAGCAAGATTTTATTGTCTGCACAAGAATTTTTAATAGTGAAGGCGGGGGACTGATGTCGACAATACACGTGAATTGGGGAGAGTCAATCGTTAAATTAACCTGGGTGAAAAGCAGTTTTCCTCCAGATGAGAAGCTGATAACAAGTGCGCATGGTTTTTGCTTTCATAAAAAAGAACTTATGCTTGTTCGTCTTGAACATAGGGGATGGGACTTCCCAGGAGGACATGTGGAAGCAGACGAAACTCCTATAGAGACATTTAGCCGTGAAGCGCTGGAAGAAGGGTGTGTCGAAGGAGCTTCCGTATTACTTGGTTACATCATTGTAGATCATACCCAAAATCCTAATTGGAATGAAACTAGCAAGTATCCGAAAATAGGCTTTCAAGCCTTCTATAAAATGGAAATAGAACATCTGCATCGTTTTGAAAAGAGGTACGAATCACTGGAAAGGGTTTTTATAAACCCATCCAATATAGAGAACTATTATGACGAATGGAATCCATTGTATGAAGAAATTTTACATACTGCATTAAAAGACGAATGTCTGAAATGAAGGATGGGGGATCAAATGAATAACATCCGGAAGAAGAAGGTGGCTGTCTGCTGGAGCAGCGGCAAGGACAGCTGCCTTGCACTATATAGGCTCCTGCAAGAAAACAAAGATGTCGTTTGCCTCGTATCGATGATATCAAAGAAAGACGAACGAAACCATGCACATGGAATCAAATTGAAAATCCTCGAATCCCAGTCAGAAGCATTGGGCATACCATTAGTCCTTGTTGATTCTGCCGGTGATTATGAAGAGTCGCTTGTGGCCGCACTGAGAAAGCTCAAAGAGGAACTTGGTATCGACGAGGCAGCATTTGGGAGTTTATATGCAGAAGAAGACAGAAAATGGAATGAACAAGTATCATATAAAGCAGGCGTTGAACCTATATTCCCAACATGGATTCCACCCGAAGAATCACACGTCCTGCTGAAAGAATTTCTGTCACTGGAATTTACAGCAGTTATTTGCCGTGCTTCTGAAGTACACTTTGACTGCACTTGGCCAGGCCGTAAATTGGACTGGGAATTCTATGAAGAAATTCAGCAGAAAAACATTTGTGTAATGGGTGAATATGGCGAGTACCATACATTTGTTGTAGACGGTCCGATTTTCAAGAAGAGAATGCAGCTGACACAAGCAGGAGTTGTGTTGAATTCAGGATTATGGTCATTGGATATTCAAGACTGTCAACTGACCAAAAAATTGCAAGAAAAATAGAAAACGTTTTGACTATAGCTTCTTTTGAATCATTTTCTTCAGCGAAATCGTACATAAGTCGTCAGGAGAATGAAGTAGAGGCAGACAGCAAAGACGAAAAGCGCTCGGATCCGGGCGCTTTTTTATGTCTGGATATTTTCGCATAGGCAGGTGTTCTATTGAAAAATCATACAGATACTTGTTTTTTCAATTATATCGCAAGTGTCACTTATAAGATGTTCATTTGCAGTTGAACACACTTGTTGAAGTTTATGCGTTGACATATGACACCGTGTCATCTATAGTGGTGAAGACTAGAATATGACACAGTGTCACAATGGGAGGATGAAGGTCAGTATGCCTAAGCCGACGTTTTATAATTTAAATGAAGAGAAAAGGCGGATTTTGGTCGAAGCTGCTAAAAAAGAATTCTCTCGCGTCTCCCTTTATGAAGCCTCGATTTCGAATATATTGAAATCAGCAGGAATTCCCAGAGGAAGCTTTTATCAGTATTTTGACGATAAAGAGGATGCGTTTTTCTTTTTGCTAAATGAACATGCTCAGGAAAGACATGAACAATTCTTAATGAATTTAAAGAGGTACGAAGGGGATATCTTTTTGTCAGTTACAGAAATCTTCCACCATACCTTAAAGCGTTCACACACAGAAGGAAAGAACAATTTCATTAAGAATGTCCTTCTGAATATGAACTATAAAATTGAAAAGGCATTTTCTAAGTTTCTAAGTAAAGAAGAATTAAGTAAAAGATATGATGAAGTATATCATCTTGTAGATTGGAAGAGTCTGAATATCTCGAGCGAAAATGAGTTGTATCATGTCTTGCAAATACTGTCGGCAGTCACATTCCACAACTTGGTACACAGTATTTCAAACGAATTGAGTTTCGAGGACGCAGTTTCAAAGTACAAGTTTGAGATTGAGCTGCTTAAAACAGGACTATCTAAGAAATGTTAAGGATATAGAAAGAAGGGAGAACATGAATCCGCATTCAAATGATGCAGCAAAGTCAACCGAAACCTTCAATAAATTTCCGTTATTATTCGTATTACTTTCCGGAGCTTTTGCTGCTATTTTAAATCAGACACTGCTTGCCACAGCACTTCCTCATATTATGGAAGATTTAAATCTTGAAGCAAGTACGGCACAGTGGTTAACATCCATCTTTATGCTGGTGAACGGAGTCATGATTCCGATTACCGCATTCCTGATTGGCCGTTTCACAACCCGTTCATTATTTCTGACAGCACTGGGTTTATTTGCAACTGGTACATTAATATGTGCAGTCGCCCCGAATTTTGGCATTTTGATGGCGGGGCGCATCGTACAGGCATCCGGAGCGGGTATCATCATGCCACTTATGCAGACGATTTTATTTCTAATCTACCCAGTTGAAAAACGGGGAAGTGCAATGGGGATGTTCGGACTGGTTATCTCCTTTGCACCAGCCATCGGGCCTACTCTGTCAGGTTGGCTTGTCGATCAGTTCCCTTGGAGAAGCTTGTTCTATATCATCTTGCCGATTGTCATCATAGATCTCATCGTTGCATATTTCATCCTGATCAATGTTACGAAGCAGACGTTTCCGAAATTGGATATCCTATCAATTATATTATCCTCTATTGGTTTCGGTGGGCTGCTGTACGGTTTCAGTACAGCAGGAAGCACTGGATGGGGAAGTACACAAGTGGTAGTTGCAATGATTGCAGGTTCCATTTCGTTAACGCTTTTCATTTTAAGGCAGTTTAAATTGGAACAGCCTATTCTTGAATTCCGCGTATTCAAAATAAAATTGTTTACGATCACAACGGCTCTCGGAATGCTCGTCTTTATTGCGATGATTGGGGGAGCGACTGTTCTTCCTATTCTGATGCAGAATATGCTTGGTTTTACAGCTTTTGAGTCCGGACTTATGCTCCTGCCCGGTGCACTTATCATGGGCTTCATGAATCCGATCACTGGTCGGATCTTTGATAGGTTCGGTGCTAAATGGCTTGCTGTCACCGGGTTGCTCCTAATCTCGGTCACAACCTTCATGTTTACGAATCTCACACCTGAGACAACCTTCTTGTATCTGACTATCGTCAATGCGGTTAGGATGCTGGGTGTCGCAATGGTGATGATGCCGGTAACCACAGCGGGTCTCAACCAGCTTCCGAATTCCCTGATCCCGCATGGTACAGCTATGAACAATACGATGCGGCAGGTATCCGGAGCTGTGGGAACTGCCTTGCTCGTGACGGTCATGACCACCGCTGCACAACCGGATAGAGGAGTGGAGGGCCTCGTTCATGGGGTCAACGTTTCCTTCCTGGTCGCAGCCATTTCGGCATTGATTGGACTGTTCCTTGCCTTTTTCGTGAAAGATAAGAAACATAAGAGAGTGAAGAGTACGGCTTAGTGGTATGCCAGTTTCTTTCAAATAAGAAACTGGCTTTTTTTATGACGAAATTTCTTCAAACCGACTCCACAAAAAAACCTCGTCATGAGTGACGAGGTTTTCCTGTTTTTATTCACTTTCAGCATCAACATCAGCTGCTACAGCTTTTTTAATGAATAATGAAATGATAAATGCTGCCAGCGCCAGCGCTAACGCGAACCAATAAGCATGATGAACTCCATATGTCATTGCATCATTCATTACGTCCTGAGTAACAGTTCCTGTATGATTATTAATATAACTCTCCCGACTTTGAGTCATTATGCTTACAAACACCGATACCCCCAAAGCCCCTGAAACGGGTTGCAGGGTATTCGAGATGGCTGTTCCATGAGGGTAAAGGTTCTTGGGAAGCTCATTCAAAGCATTTGTTTGGGCAGGCATCATGATTGCCGATATGGATAACATCAACAGCACGTAAACAATGATGAAAAGCCAAATCGGGGTATCCTGGCTGATATTACTGTAGAATAAAATGACACCAGTCAGGACGATCGTACCCGGTATTATCAATTTTCTCGGCCCGTATTTATCAAATAAAGAACCCATCACAGGAGACATCAACCCATTTAGAAGTGCACCGGGTAATAAGAGCAGCCCTGCAACCTTGGCTGAATAGCCCAGCGGTCCCTGTAAATACATTGGCATAACAATTTCAGAAGCAAACATCGCCATAATCACGATGATGAATAGAACCACCCCTCGGGCATAGCTTTTATATTTGAACACCCGTACGTCAAGCAGAGGTTCCTCCAATTTCAACTGCCTTAAAACGAACCAGACTAGGCTGACTGCACTGACTGTAATGATTGTTAGAATTTTAACAGACGTGAACCCTTCACCTGCTTCACCAGCAGAACTAAATCCATACACGATTCCTGCAATACCGATTGAGGAAAGGACGATAGACAAGACATCCACACCAGGACGAGTCACTTCCCCAACATTTTGCAGATACTTCCATGCAAATAGAATTGAAAATAATGAGAAAGGGATGACCGTTATGAATAACCATCTCCAGCCGAGTGTATCAACAATGACTCCTGACAACGTCGGTCCGATGGCTGGAGCAAACATGATCACAAGTCCGAATGTACCCATGATTTTCCCGCGGACTTCCGGCTTATAAATAAGTAATAGGGCATTCATAATCACCGGGATCAACAACCCAGTTCCAACAGCTTGAATCATCCGTCCAGCTAAAAGCATTGGGAAATTCATTGCACATGCAGCGATGGTTGTACCAAATAAGAAGATGGTCATAACTCCGATAAACATCTGTCTAGTCGTAAACCATTGAATCAATAATGCTGATATCGGCATCAATACACCCATTACAAGCATGAAGCCTGTCGCCAGCCACTGAACGGTGGGGGCTTTCACACCAAACACTTCCATTAGTTCAGTCAAGGCAATATTTAGTAATGTTTCATTCAGAATGGCAAAAAAAGCGCCAATCATAAAGGTGATCAGTATCGCTTTTGAATTGATTTTTGATTCCATTTTACTCCTCCGCTTTAGTTAATACTATGACTATAGAATAAACTACCATAAAAGTTGATACGACTGTATTAAAAGAATAAATTTTATGTTATTCAATAAAAGATAAAAGCATCCCCTTGACATCTGAGGATGCTTATCACTTCGTAGGTTCTTTCTCTTCCAACAGTTCTATAATTCGATCAAGCTTTTGGTTCAAGTCATAGGATGCTTTTGATTGAACTTTGGTATTTATTAGTATCCTGCGTATAAAAAGAGTAAATGAAATTACCCCGGTCAAAACAAGGCAGAATATAATCAATTGAAATAATATATCCCCGATATTGAGAGCCACAATGATCCTCCCCAAATGAATAATTTGAAACGACTACCTAATAGTCTATAGGAATAAATGGTAAACTACAATTATGAAATGTATAGTGTCTCAGAGAAAGGGAGGATTGTTACATGCCTGATTCAACCAAACATACATATGATCAATTGGCAAAAACCTATCAACATGACATTGATCATGCAAGTCCTTACAATGCTTATTACGAGCGCCCTGCCATGCTTGCAGAGCTCCCGGAAAATTTCAAAGGAAAACACATTCTGGATGCAGGATGTGCAGCTGGCTGGTACACCGAGTATTTTACCCGGCAAGGAGCACATGTCACAGGCATTGACCTGAGTCCTGAAATGATCAAAGCAGCCAAAGAGAGGGTAGGCGACCGTGCGAATATTTTATGCCATGACCTGCAGATCCCTTTGCCTTTTGAAGACGATTCATTTGATTTGATCATCAGTTCCCTCACACTTCACTACTTTGAAAGTTGGGAAGTTACCTTTAGTGAATTTCACCGTGTATTAAAACCTGGCGGTACTTTCTTATTTTCCATCCACCATCCGTTCATGGACTTTACACGAAACGATCGTGACAATTATTTTAAAACAGAAACCATCACAGAAACATGGAAAAAGCCACATATCACAATAGATGTCACTTTTTACAGGAAACCTCTGGAGCGAATTATGAATGATACCATTCAACATTTTACTCTTGAAAGATTTGTTGAGCCGAAACCTTCTGAAATGATGAAATCCATTAAAGAAAAATCTTATCATTACCTCATGACGAACCCACATTTTTTAATCATAAAAGCTCAGTCTAAAAAGCCTTAAAATTAGAAGGCTTTTTTTCTTGTGAATCATTTCCATCCTCTGACACAAGCAAATCTCTTGAACATTTTCAATGTATGTCTTACAATAATCTCGAATTAATAATATATGTGTTTGAGATAATTTTCAATACTAACAGATATATTACTAAAACAATTAGAAAGAAAGGAAGGTCATACAAAATGACAAAGGTATTGTACATCACAGCTCATCCCCACGATGACACTCAATCATTCAGCATGGCTGCTGGAAAAGCGTTTATTGACAAATATAAAGAATTAAACCCAACACATGAGGTTGTGGGGGTAGATTTATATAAGGAAGACATTCCTCATATCGACGCAGATGTGTTCAGTGGATGGGGGAAGCTGCAGACAGGTAAAGGGTTTGATCAATTATCAGAAAGTGAAAAAGCGAAAGTAGGCAGATTATCTGAGCTTGTGGATCAATTTGTCGACGCTGATAAATACGTATTCGTTACCCCATTCTGGAATTTCTCATTCCCTCCTGTTATGAAAGCCTATATTGATTCCGTATCAGTGGCAGGGAAAACATTCAAGTACACAGACCACGGACCGATTGGTTTGCTTACCGACAAGAAAGCCCTTCACATTCAGGCACGCGGGGGTATTTATTCAGAAGGACCTGCAGCTCAAATGGAAATGGGACACCGTTATCTGGACGTCATGATGCAATTTTACGGAGTGCCTTCATTTGAAGGGTTATTCATTGAAGGACATGCGGCCATGCCGGAAAAAGCACTGGAAATTAAAGAAGACGGAATTGCCCGTGCGAAGGACCTTGCACATACATTTTAATACCAAGAGCCAGCCAAATTGCTGGCTCTTTTTTAATGAATCGATACATAAACTGTCATTTTATAGTAAAATAATTTTGAAAAGTGCAAAATCAATTTTTAATCATAAAGGAGCCAAACACATGACTGAAAAGAACTGGGAAGAAGTTGATCATTATTTTACTAGCAAATTGCATAAAGAAGATGATGTGCTGGAGGCAGCAATGAAAGCAAACGAAGAAGCAGATCTGCCTGCCATAGATGTAGCCCCCAATCAAGGAAAGCTTCTCCATCTGCTGGCAAAGATGAAAGGCGCTAAAAGTATCCTGGAAATCGGAACTCTTGGAGGCTACAGCAGCATATGGATGGCAAGAGCTCTCCCTGAAGAAGGGTCACTTATTACCTTGGAATATAGCGAAAAGCATGCAGAAGTAGCCCGTGAAAATCTTAAACGGGCAGGGGTTGATAAAAAAGTGAAGGTACTCACAGGCGCTGCACTGGATACGCTTCCTTCTTTAAAAGATCATAAATTCGACTTTATCTTCATCGATGCTGATAAAAAGAATAATCCGCATTACATCAAATGGGCCATCGAGCTTTCCAACCCGGGTGCCGTAATCATTACGGATAACGTGGTTCGTGGAGGCAGGATAACGGACGCTGCTAGTGATGACGAAAATATTAAAGGGATACGGGAATTTGTAGATATACTTTCAGAAAACGAACGCATCGATTCCACGGCCATTCAAACAGTGGGAACGAAGGGCTATGACGGATTTGTGATCGGTATAGTGAAGAATTGATCTGCAAATTTCCAAATTATGAATGGTGAAAATATATAAATGGTCATGCAAATTGAATTTTGCGGTTAGACTCCTGCTTCTGTTTTACTTTATTCACTCAACTAAGGGGCAGAATTCTTGTAAACTCCGCCCAGACATGTCATCATTAATCCATACCAAATTTATCGGATAAGGAGATGAGGAGCATGAAAGTAGCAGTAGTAGGTGCAAATGGTCAAATCGGAAAGCATCTAATCGATCTATTACATGATAGCAAGGACTTCACTCCAAGAGCGATTGTCAGAAACGAAGAACAACTCCGCTCATTTCAAAATGAAGGCATTCAATCTTCATTAGTCGATCTAGAAGGTACAGTGGAGGAAATCGCAAACGGGTTGGATGGAACGGATGCGGTTGTATTCACCGCCGGTTCAGGCGGTCATACAGGATCAGACAAGACGCTGCTTGTCGATTTGGACGGCGCTGTAAAAACAATGGAAGCCGCAAAGCAGGCTGGTATCGATCGATTCATCATGGTTAGTGCACTTCAAGCACATAATCGTGAGAATTGGAATCTATCATTAAAACCCTATTATGCTGCAAAGCATTTTGCAGATAAGGAACTGGAACGAAGCGGCTTGAATTATACGATTATCCGTCCTGGAGGCTTGTTGAATGAAACTGGTACCGGGAAAGTTTTTGCTGCCGAAAATTTATCAAGGGGATCCATACCTCGAGAGGATGTAGCAAAAGCAATCTACTCTTCTTTAACAGAAGAGCATACGGTTAACCGAGGGTTCGACCTGATTTCAGGTAACGATCCGATTGAAGAAGCAATCAAAAGAATTTAGTACATGCTTTTTACTAGAAAATGAGTATATGAAAAAAAGGACAAATCACTATTTTCTGTGACTTGTCCTTTTTGATATCCTCCCATTGTTTTCGAATTATCTTTTGATGAACATCTGTGTCCAATAATGACCGTACGATCCACCTTTAACATATCCAACGCCAATTTCAGTGTAAGTCGGGGAAAGGATGTTTTTTCTGTGGCCTTCGCTGTTCATCCATGCTTCAACCACTTCGGGTGGCGTTTTTTGTCCGGCTGCAATGTTTTCGCCTGCAGCCTGATAAGAAATGCCGAAGTCTTTCATCATTTGGAATGGAGACCCGTAAGTCGGGGATGTATGACTGAAATAGTTCTTGTCGATCATATCCTGTGACTTATAACGGGCGACTCTTGATAATTCCCAGTTTTCTTTAAGTGGTGCCAAGCCAGCTTTTGCACGTTCTGCATTCACTAATTTCACCACTTCGTATGTATAGCTCTGGGCTGTTTGATCCCCGCCCGGAATGGAGATGCTTTGTCCAGGATAAATGAGATTAGGGTTATTCAATTGCGGATTCGCACCAATCAGTTCGGATACTCCCACCTGATGCTTCACAGCAATCTTCCACATTGTGTCCCCATATTTTACAGTGTATGTACCTGCAGCAGAGACTTCCGAATCTTTCCCAAAACCAGTGACTAAAGTGACAGACAACATTAGAATAAAGATTAATTTAATAGTTTTCATAATTCTATTGAAATATAATTTTGAAAACGTTTAAACAGGTAGTTGTTACCATGACTTGAGAACCGTATATGTATCAACACCTAGTAATATTTACTAGAAAATGAGTTGCATAATAAAGGAATAATCATCCAAATTTTAGTGGTTTTTGGTATACTAGGCATAGAAATGATTGGAGGGGGAAGAAATAAATGAATGATAGATTATTTGAACGTTACATGCAAGATATTGAAGAACATTTTTCAGGATGGGATTTTTCCTATATAACAGACACTGGCCGTATGAGTAACGGGTTGCTCGGATGGTCATATGGAAGTATCGTGATTCCTTACATACGCAAGTCAAAAGCGATGTTGGATATGGGCACTGGAGGCGGAGAGCTACTGTCAAAGTTTCAGCCGCTTCCCCCCATGACATGTGCAACAGAAGGCTATGCCCCTAATTTCCCTATAGCTAAAAAACGGCTGGAGCCTTTGGGAGTCACAGTAAAAGAAGTCAAAGAAGACAATCTTCTACTCTTTGAGGACGGAACTTTTGACCTCATTATCAATAAGCATGAGGAGTATTTACCAAGTGAAGTGAAGAGAGTTATGTCGTCAGACGGCATATTTATCACACAGCAGGTAGGAGGGAATGACTGTATTGAAATCAACCACGCCTTGGGTGCCCCTGTAAATGGTGAATTCCTTCACTGGAACCTGGAGTATGCTCGTAATGAACTGATACAGGAAGGATTCGACGTCGTTGAATGGATGGAAGAGGAGCCTAATCAGCGTTTTTATGATATCGGCGCGCTTGTTTACTATCTTAAAGCGATTCCTTGGCAAGTGCCGGATTTTACAATTGGCCGATATATAGACAAACTGTACACAATTCACGAAACGATTCAGTCAAAAGGGTTTTTTGAAGTGAAAACGAACAGGTTTTTCTTGAAGGCGAAATTAAATAGATAGTAGATAGTGGAGTTATGAGGAGGGAGTGGAGGGAACATAACTTGTTCCCTCCACATAAATCAATGAGGTTCATAAATTGAAATCGTGTCGATATCTTCTAGCCATACCTTTGCTTGTTTACCATCAGGCTCGGAAATCCAAACATCACGGTTTTCAGAGGTGATTGAGCTGCCTCTGTACCATATTAGCTTTTGGTATGAAGTCAAGAATTTTGGGTTGTAGTCCCCAAACCCGGCTGGGGGACGGGTAATGGCCATTCCTTTATCAGATTGCAGTTTTATCAAATATAGAGACGGGAGAGGGTGTTCTTTGAAGTCATTTGACCATTCCTTCTCTTTAACCCTCGAAGATACGATCGTTCTTTGATCAATCCAGGTAAAATCAAGTTCTGCATACGAATCAGGGGTCAACGATGCCGCTGCTGGAAAGTCTTTTGCTTTGAGTTCTTTATTGGTGAAACCATAAACGATTCGACCGCTGCCTGCGATATAAGCGAGTATGTCATTATTCGGAGCCCATTTTGGTTCGCCAACTCCTAAGATGACTTCGTCCAGTGTAATGAATGTTTTACCATCGGCGGAAATGGCACTTAGCATATTGCTGTCCATCGCAAGCGAAGCAGTTGGTGATACTACAAAGGATATCCATTTTTGACTCGGTGAGTATCTGAAATGCGAAGCGCCTATTGCCATCACTTTGTTTTCTCCATGTCCAACTTCCTTTGGAATGGTAAACAGGGATCTGATATTTTTTGTTTCCGAAAGGTTATCCAAGGGATACGATAATTTCTTGATGTAGATGATCGGGTTTGTCCAGCCATCAGGAAGGAAATAAGCTCGTGATGATAATATAAATCCACTGCCATCCGGAATCCAGGAGTATCCATCCACACCTCCTGAGATATTATAAAAGTGATGAAGGTCAGAAATATTCAAAATATCACGGTGGAGAAAAGATATTTCATGTTTATTTGGAGCCCATGAAGGTGAATAACCGTCATAAAAAATTTTCTTTCTCGCACCTGATGAAAGATTGTACACCCATAGTTCATTTTGTAGACCATGTTCAAATTCTGAAGGGGCTTCTTCCTGATAAAGTATCCACTTTCCATCATGGGACCATTGTGGAGATTCGGTCACTTTTCCAGATGTCGTAATCTGCTGTTCTTTCCCGTCAACTAAAATCCAAAGGTTATGTCCCCTGAGGAATGCAGCCTTCATTTGTAATTCAGCTTTTACTACATCCTTTGGGAAACATGTGAAAGCTAATAGTAATATTAGAATGAATCGAGTCAATTTGATCACCGCCTTACGATTAGCTTGCTCAATAACTTCTATTTTAGGTATTGAGATGTTTCTGACGGATTTTGAACCTGATCAGGATATTATTAAGGAGAAATTGAAATGCAGCTCGAAAAGTATGATGCCTTATTGTTTGATCTCGATGATACATTATTCAATCACACAAATTGTTATAAAAAAGCAGTTAAAGATATATTGAAATCTCATAACTCCCTGAATCACCTTGATGAAGAAGTATTTTTCAGCACTTTTTCAAAAAACAATCAGGAACTATTGAGAGAGTATCAATCTAATAAACTGCCTTTTCAGGAATTCAACCTGAAAAGATTAGGGATGACTCTCAAACAATTTTCTGTAAATTTAAGCAATGAAGAAACAGAAAAAATTAATGAAGGTTATCATGTGAACTATTTAAAAAATATTGTTCCAAACCCTCAAATACAAAAGCTTTTCAGACGTTTGAAAGACACTTTCAAGATGGGGGTCGTGACGAATGGTACCAGCTATAATGCATATAAAAAAATAAACCGCCTCGGATTGAGTGGTTTTTTCAGCGAAGAGCATATCATTGTTTCAGAAGAAATAGGGTACAGCAAGCCCCAGCGCGAAATCTTCCTGCATGTGCTTGACCATTTCACAATAAAGCCTGAAAAATCTCTTTTCATAGGAGACAATTACTATACAGATATGTGTGGCGCAAGTTCCGTTGGCATGGATACATTATGGATAAACCATTTAGGAATGGATCCGCCTTCGGATTTCACCCCAGTGTATATTCTTAAGAACGTTCTTGATTTGGAGGATTACTTACACATCTAATAAACCGCAGCAGGATGTTCAAATCCATGCTGCGGCTTGATCAATTTACTCATTTTTTATTTTTTCGTGAAACTCATTCAGTTTGTTATTCGTATCATCTGCCAGGGTCTTTAGATTAGCGGAGTCAGGTGTTTCTTTTTTTGATTCTTCAATTAAAGGATAGAGGCTTTCCTCAATGTTTTTATAATCTTCCGGGTATTTCTCTTCTATTTCCTTTTCAATTTCGTCCCATTTTTCTTCTATCATCATGCCTTGTTCATTTAATTTCGTTGCATCATCAGCCCCACTCTTCAGTGTAATGGCTAAATCTTCAACAGAACTTATTGTCTTCTCTATACCACTTGAGAGATTTTGATTTTCTTCAACATTCGAAGATTCTTTCTCCTTTTTTCCATCACCAGCTGCCGGCTGGGAATCTTCAGCAGGGGTGACCTCCTTCACTTCTTCTGCATTATCACTTGCGCCGCATCCACCCAGTAACATGCCGCCAATTAGTACAAACGTGAAAAGTGTTATTTTTTTCACTGCAGGGACCTCCTTTGTTGTTTACTCCCAGTTTTCCCATTAAGAGAAATACCAAACGAGGAAGATAGGCTCAAAATCGATAAGCGATAAATTTTAACCATTCCGCTTACAAGTAAGCTAATATAGTTATATCTGGATAAATCTGAGAGGGAGTATATATATGAGTAGCAAAAGGATGGAACCGCTTAAAGCAGCAAAATTGTTCACTGAAGAAAACTTTTCAGGGAGCGCAACCGTCTTATTAGGGGGAAGTGTTGTAAGAGGAGAAGCAACGGACACTTCCGACCTGGATATTGTCGTAATTGATGAAAAAGTAAAAACGGCGTACCGCGAGTCTCTGATCGCTTACGACTGGCCGATTGAGGTATTCGTCCATAATGAAGAGACGTTGATTGAATACTTTAAGAGCGATTGCGAGAGAGGCAGACCATCCCTTCCAAGAATGGTCGCTGAAGGAATCATCATCAAAGATCATGGTTCAGGCAGCGAGTTTAAGGAAACAGCCGAGACCTTTTTGAAAGAAGGACCTCCGGACTGGAATTCTTCAACCATCCGTATGAAACGATACTTCCTAACCGATCTGCTTGATGATTTTGTCGGAAGTAAAAAGCGCGGGGAGACTATTTTTATTGCGGGCAGCCTTGCTGAAGCCTTGCATGAATTTGTATTAAGGACTAACCGAAGATGGGTGGGGTCTTCCAAATGGATTGTGCGTGCCCTGAGCGAATACGACCGTGTGTTTACCGAAAGATTCGTAAACAGCTTTGAGTACTTTTATAAAACAGGTGATAAGCAGCGGGTCATATCACTGGTTGATTCAGTACTGAAGCCTCATGGGGGCAGGCTGTTCGACGGATTTTCAATTGGAAAGGAACTTGATGCGAATGAGGAAAAATAACCGGAATGTGGGGTGAATACCGTGACCACACTATTTGTCCTTTTGGGGTGCATTTTCAGTGTGCTTGCTGTAGGATATTTTGAATAGGAACGTTTGGAGTTTGTGAAACTATATGGTGTTGAATAAGTACATAGAAAGAAACCACTGCTAATGCTGAGGTTTCTTTTTTATTTGACCGAACGTTTTGTAATATAGTTGAAACATTTGTAACAAAACGGGATGAATCAACAGAAAACGCTTCCCTTGTATGCTCTCACGATTCATCGTGGGAGCATTTAACTTTATTGTGTAGGTACCTACGAAAACTAATGTTTCACTCACACAAGTGAAAGCAGGATACCTTCTCGGTTGCGAAAACACTAGGATTAGGATTAAGCTGAACACGTATTTTAACGATATTGTAAAATCGTGGTAACCAACGTATGACGCTGTGCAGGTAAAATTGAATTATACCAGGAAGGGGGATGTTTAATGAAAGAAACGATTCATAATGAAGATGAATTATTTGAAATGCTTGACTCATATCTCAGAAAACCTGACGATTTTTGGACAGAGTTTTACCTTGATCGAGAAAAGAAAATACCATTTTTCAAAAACGTACCTGATGAAAATTTAGTATCTTATCTAAGTAAAGGACATTTGAGTTCGGGCAGAGTATTGGAATTAGGCTGTGGTCCCGGAAGAAATGCCATTTATCTTGCCAAAAGTGGATGGGAGGTGGATGCGGTCGATATTTCGGTGACCTCTCTTCAATGGGCAGAAGAACGTGCTGAAAAAAACGGCGTTTCGATTCATTTTATACATAACAATATTTTCAGCTTAGACGTTGAAGAAGGCGGGTATGACTTTGTTTATGATTCGGGTTGTTTCCACCATATAGCTCCTCACCGCAGATTGAGCTATCTTAAATTGATAAATAAAGCACTGAAGCCTGGAGGTCACTTTGCACTCACAGCTTTTAGAAGGGGCGGTAACTTGGGTGGTGCAGACATTTCTGACTGGGAGGTGTACCAAACAGGCTCCCTTCAAGGCGGACTGGGTTACAACAAGACTCAATTAGAAAGAATCTTTTCGGATTATGAACCAATTGAAATCAGAACAATGAGGGATCAGGACGACTCCGCACAGGAGTTTGGAAGTTCCGGATTGATTGCAGCATTTTTCAGGAAAAAATAGGAACAAAAAAACGTTCAGGTGACTGAACGTTTTTTCTATAAAACTTGTATTTTAAACTTCTAAGCTATAATACGAAAATCATCATGGTCAACTCTGTTAATGCCATCATCAAAGACGAGACGAGTGACGAGCTTATAAGAGATTGATTCACTGCTTGGCGGATATGAGTCCGCTAATCTGCATGAAAAACTGATTTTTTTAAGTTCATTGGCCCTCATGGTGGAGGAACTTAAAATGGTATTGTGATGAAGGACAGAGGATCGGTCACTGTTGTGGTCATACTGCAGCAGTTCCGTTTCAATCCGTTTCAGCTTCTGCTCGATCCTACCTCCAATAATTTCGTATTCGCCTTGGATGACTTCACCAGGACGGTAATCTTTTTTGTTTAAAACCAAATCAATTTTAGTCGATCCGATACCGAATCTGCACATCAGTTTACTAAACATAAAAGCAATTCAACCTCTCAATCATCTAGTTACCAATTCTGCATGGAGAGTTTTGGTTTCAATTTTAATAAGATTGATTCAAATTCAAACCTTATTGTAAGAGAAAGAACCCGTACTGTCCAGCCCCCTTTGTCGACAAATTTTGCGGACCGCGACTAATCGTATTTAACTTCTATTTATCTTAGACAGGGTACTATGCTTAATCTTAATTTCATACAAACCACCTACTGTTTACTTATCCTTACATCTATTTTAATAACAACCAATAATGGTAAAACAAGGTAGAAATGAACGGGGATTTTCGGTACAATGATGGCAGAGATTTATACCATTACAGACTAGGGGAGTTTTATCATTGAAGGGGAAAAAACAGAATAAAAAAAAGAAAAATACACTGCCATTCAGAATGAACATCTTGTTTTTTGCTGTATTCATTTTATTCACTCTGCTGATTTTGAGACTCGGAATCGTACAAATTGTACACGGGAATGATTACCTGAAAGAAGTTCAGCGCACTGAAAATGTCAAAGCAAATAACGGCAGTCCTCCGAGGGGGAAAATTTATGACCGATACCGCAACGTCATTGTCGATAATGTCCCGTTGAATGCAATTACCTACACGAGGACACAATCGACCAAACCGGACGAGATGTTGAAGGTTGCCAGGAAGCTCGCTCAGCTGATCAAGATGGACCCTAAAAAAGTGACTGACCGTGACAGGCAGGATTTCTGGCTGCTCACTCATCCTGACGAAGCAGAAAAACTCGTTTCAAAGGATGAGATTAAGAGATTGGAAGATAACGAAGACCTATCCAAGGATGATGTTAATAAAAAGGTCTATCAAATGCAGCTGGATCGAATTACCGAAGAAAACATCCAATCCTTTAACAAAGATGAGCTCGAAGTACTTGCGATATTCAGGGAATTCAATACTGGCTACGCATTATCTCCTCAAATCGTAAAAAATGAGGGTGTCTCCACAGAAGAGATGGCAAGGGTAAATGAACATTTGGCCAAAATGCCCGGAGTGAATGTCACGACCGACTGGAAGCGACGGTATGTCGGGGATGATACACTTCGTTCGATCCTCGGGAAAGTTTCTTCTTCCAAAGAAGGCCTTCCCAGTGAACTAGTAAACTCTTATACAGCCAAAGGATACGCCTTGAACGACAGGGTGGGAACGAGCTATGTAGAAGCTCAATATGAAGATGTATTAAAAGGACAGAAAGAAGAGATTGAGTACATCACGAAAAAGGGTAGTGTCCTTGAAGAACAGCTCCTGAAAGAGGGGCATAGCGGGAAAGATGTCGTGCTCACAATTGATATGAAATTGCAGAAGGAAGTTGAGAAGATCGTTGAGGAGGAATTAGGGAAGCAGGCTGCGAAATATTGGGAATCACCTTTTCTGGACCGCGCATTTGTCGTGATGATGGATCCCCATACAGGTGAACTCATGTCGATGGTCGGAAAGAAATATGGCGAGAATGCAGATGGTCAAACCGAGATGCAAGACTATGCGTTGGGAACGTTCACATCAGCTTATGAAGCAGGTTCTGCGGTGAAAGGTGCAACGGTATTGACTGGTTATATGACGGGTAAATTAAATATCGGAGAAGTTATGTATGACGCACCAATGTATTTAGCTAAAGAGAAAAAGAGCTCTTGGTTTAATGCTTCGCAAGGAAGTAAGTATTTATCGGACATTCAAGCTCTTGAAATTTCTTCCAATGTTTACATGTTTAAAACCGCACTCAAAATTGGAAATGGATCTACCTCACATCATCAGGAGTTTGTTGATATTGATATTAAAGCATTTGACATAATGAGAAACCATTTCAGTCAATTTGGGTTAGGAGTCAATACGGGTATTGATTTACCGGGTGAAACTTATGGTCTTAAAGGTCCCGAAAAAAAGCCAGGTCTTCTTCTGGATTTCGCAATCGGACAATATGATTTGTATACCCCAATGCAACTAGCTCAGTATGTGTCAGCTATTGCCAATGGTGGCTATCGCATAGAACCGCACATCATGAAAGAAATACGCGAGCCGAATCACGAGAAAAGCAAGATTGGGCCAATTGTGTGGGAGAATAAACCAAAGGTATTAAATATTTTAAATGTTACAGAAAGAGAGATACAGCAGGTACAAGATGGTTTTTATCAAGTAGCACATGGCACCAGAGGTACAGCTCGTGTGCAATTTAGCAATGCCCCCTATAATGCAGCGGCTAAATCAGGAACTGCCGAATCAATTCACAATGGAAAAGACACATATAATACAACATTAATTGGATATGCACCTTTTGATAATCCAGAAATAGCCTATTCAGTCGTTGTTCCATGGTCTCATCAAGACAAAGATCCCGGTGTCAATAAAACAATCGCGAAACGGATCATGGACAAATATTTCGAATTAAAAAAAGAAGCAGAAAAACAAGGGTTGTTAGATACGTCCATTGAAGGTGAAGTTCGTACGATGGATGAAGCTGATGATCAAGAGGTAGAAGAAACAGAATAATGACAAAAAGCGCAGCCATCAGGCAGCGCTTTTTTTATTGATTGTGACTTTCATAGAGCGATATCCCTCTCCAATTTCACATCTTGTGTTTGTGGTAGGCTTACACTCATTACCGCTGCTGCAATCAGGACGATGATGGAGATCACAAACGAAATCATATAACCGCCTGTCCAGTCAAACAGAAGGCCTGGCAGGAAAGATCCCAGTGCTGCCCCCATTTGATGGCTCAAAAAGAGCCAGCCGATCACCACTCCTACAGACAAATTCTGAAAGTATTCAGATGCCAATTTCACTGTGGGAGCAACAGTTGCAAAATCAACTATTCCAAAGGAAATGGCAAACAAGATGAGAAGATGTGACTTTCCTACAATAAATCCGAATAAGGTCATGTTTTGCAATAGCAGAATCAATATAACAATTGTGATAGCCCTCATCCCATAAAGGAACGCAAGCATCTTTTTACAGCTCCATCGATCTGCCAAAAATCCTGAACAAATGGTCCCCATGATATTAAATCCAGCTAATAAACTGACAGCTGCCCCAGTAACGCCTGGAGTGAAGCCGCAATATTGTGCAAAAGGGATTAAATGCGTGTCAATCAATCCACTGGTCGTTATCCCGCATACAAAGAAAGGCAGCAGAAGAAACATAAACGCCTTGCTGCGCATTAATTGAAAGATTGAAAGGGGCGATGCTGAGGAGTGTTTAGCAACAGAGGCAGCTGCATCAGACTCTTTCATTTCACCTCCCAGTGCCGCCATTCCTTTTTCTTCGGGAGATGATCGAATGAACAAATAAATAATAGGGAAGATAATAAGTGTCAGGAAAGACCCGATAAGAAGAACCGTGTGTTTCCAACCAAATGCTTCTATTAAGAATAGTGATAAAGGAACCAGAAGTAATTGCCCTGCTGCAGTACCTGCCGACATCAGCCCTAGAGCAAACCCTCGTTTATGGCTGAACCAATTGGCAACAGCAATTGAACCTGCGACGTTTGATGCCCCGCCGAAACCGACTGATGCGAGGACTCCATAAATGATAACCAGCTCCCAAAGGCTGTTTGCAAAGAAACTTAAAACCGTCGTTACCCCAATGATGAGGATACTAATCGAAAGAACGTTGCGAACACCATATTGATCAACCAGCTTTCCCACGTATGGCTGGGATAGACCAAAAACTGCATAGCTGATGAAAGCAATAAATGAAATCATACCGCGATTTGTTTCAAACTCATTCTCCCATGGATTCATGAACGCCCCGAAAGAAAGCCGGACTCCCTGAGCGGAAAGAAGGGAAATAAATGACAGGAATAATACAATCCATGCATAGTGAATAGGACGTTTCATTTGAACACCTGCTTTACCAAAAATGTTGTATTTCTATTACTATATCAGATAAAGAATGGACTGAAACAAAAACTTACTGAATGTAAGGATGTGATTCATACCCGAAATTAATTGAAAGTTGAAACTTTTCTATCCACTCTTCGTATATACTATAGAGAACGTCGAATTCAGAAAGATTCATTGTATGAAGGAGGGGATACCATGCTATGGTTCATCATTGGAATGGCCATTTTTTTCGGAGTCATTAGCTCACTGTTGAAACGAAGAAGCTCAGCCTTTCAAGACCCCACTGCACATGAACGTCAAATACAAGAAGAAGAAAGAGTCAAAGCGAGCAGCTGGTTTGGCGGCGGTCAATGATAGGGGGGATGCATGAGTGATTTTTCATGCATCTTTTTTTAATGACGGATTGTTCTGTAAAGCTGTCTCTTGTTCTAAATTGCTGTCCCATTCATTTTATATATTCTTTTAAATTGAATTGATCATATTGGATACTATCCCCTTTTCTAAAAAAAGTGTATACTTACTGAGAGGATTTTTTCTCAGCCAAAAGTTCATGAGCAACGGTTTTTTCTGTTTGAACCTTCAAACAGTAGATATAGATAAACATCTTTAGGAGAGTGACGTTTTTTTGGACGATATACCACTGTATTCATTGATTTCATTGGGAGTTTTAATTCTGCTTTCTGCCTTTTTCTCTTCGGCGGAGACAGCTTATTCGAGTGTGAATAAGATCAGATTGAAGAACTTTGAAGGTGACGGGGTAAAAGGAAGCAAAAAAGCTGTATATATAACTGATAACTTTGATAACGCCCTTTCTACCATACTCATCGGAAATAACATCGTTAATATTGCTGCAGCAAGTATATCAGCCAACATTGCAGCTAAACTGGTCGGAGGTAATACTGGACTGGTCATCAGTACATTTGTCATGACCATTGTCATCCTTATTTTCGGCGAAATCCTGCCTAAATCGTTGGCAAAAGAAAATGCAGAAGCCTGGTCATTGACGATATCCGGAGTTCTTTATTTATTGATCAAGCTCCTTACACCGATTAACTATCTATTCCTTAAGTTAAAGGAACTTGTCTCAAGACTGTTTTCTAAAAATGATTCCATGCCTTCTGTTACTGAAGAAGAATTAAAGGCAATGCTCGATATAAGTGAAGAAGAAGGTGTAATCGATAAAGAAGAGAGAGAGTTAATTTATCGCTCAATGGATTTCGATGATATTATTGCATCAGAGGTATTAACCCCTCGAATCGATGTGAAAGCGGTAGAAGTGAATCAATCAATAGATGAAATCAAGGAAATGTTTTTTGAGGAAAGGTTCTCGCGTATCCCTGTTTACGAGGATCATATCGATAACATTATCGGTATCCTCTCAGAGAAAGAGTTCTTCACTCATCTATTAAAGTTCGGTGAAGTCAATATCCGCCAATTGATCAGGGAACCGATGTATGTTTTCGAATCAGCTAAGATTTCTTCATTGCTGACAAAATTACAAAAAGATAAAGTTCATATGGCGATCGTGGTCGATGAATTCGGAGGGACCACGGGACTTATTACGCTAGAGGATATCCTGGAAGAAATAGTCGGGGAAATCTGGGATGAACAGGATGAGAAGATTCATTCCATGACAAAGGTTAATGAAAAATTATATAAATTCGATTCGCAATACCAGCTCGATGATTTTACAGAACTTTTGAATGTCCCTGAGCCCGAAAGCTCCTATCATACACTTGGTGGATGGGTAGTGGAGAGCTTTGAAGATATTCCTTCTGAAGGTGAAAGCTTCGAATATGAACACTTGAAGATCACCGTGGACGAAGTGGATAATCGGAGAGTCAGGACGATTAAAGTAGACGTTTTGGATCATGCTTCTGAAGACGTTTTACAATCATAGATATTCTAAAAGCAACATAAACCTCTTTTGATTGAGGTAAGATAACCGATAAAGATAACAGGCATTCGACTGCCTGTTATTTTTTTGAATTTAAGAAGTAAGGAGATATACATATATGATTCAACACGAAACGAAAGAATATTTGCTTCAAGAGCTCGATGTCGTTGCAAAGTGGGAGAAAGATCAGAAAGGGATGTGGTTCTGGGAGAAAATTGGCAGAGTGCCGTTTATGATTCTAGATCGCATAACACCGAAAGTGGTTCATAAAAAAGTAGGACAGGCCCTCGATGAAATCGGTAGCTATATTCAAAAAGGTGGAAGTTATCTCACAAGCGAAAAAGAAGTATTGAAAAGAGTAAAAAAACATACGGGTAATGAAGAGGTTGGAATCGAATCAATAAAAGAGCTTCCTTTGCCAGTTATGGATGACATTAGTGAAGCGATTGTAGCCTCAAGGAAGAAAGTTGCCATGACACAAGGTGCCACCACAGGCATAGGGGGATTTCTTACGTTAAGTATCGATATTCCGTTTATTTTAGGTATCTCCCTTAAAACCCTGCAGGAAATTGCCCTAAGTTATGGATATGATCCGAACGAGCAGAGTGAGAGGGTATTCATCATTAAATGTCTTCAATTCGTTTCTTCCGATATTGTCGGGAAACAGGCCATCCTTCAGGAATTAACGGATTTTAATAAACCCTCTCCTGACAAAAGAGACCAGACGATTTCCCAGCTTCAGGGCTGGAGGGAGGTCATGGTCAGTTTCCGTGATAATTTCGGATGGAAAAAATTATTTCAAATGATCCCGATTGCAGGGATTCTATTCGGCTCAATGATTAACAAATCCATGATGCATGACATAGGGGAAGCAGGGCGTATGCTATATAGGAAACGGAGAATTCTCGAAAAGCTAGAGAGCAGTGACAACTAACATTGAAAGAGAGGGACGGGCCTTTTGTATACTAGGCCCGTCCCTCTCCGCTTGGATGTGTTACATGTTATTCTTCTGCCTGGTCGTCTTTGTTAAACCACAGAGGATCGTCATTGTCGACTTCCCCATTGTAATTGATGAGAAGTTCTTCCCCAGCTTTTATGTCTTTATAAGCATAAAAATCAAAAGTATGATTATCAAAATTTATCTCATAAATCGTGTTAGGGGTGTACGAGTGGTTGAACAGCATACCATAACCCAATAGCAAAGCTGTATGATTGATTCCATACTCAAATACATAGTCTGCTAAGAATGTTTTTTCAATATGTTCGTGTTCTTCATTCGGGTAAGGAATGACCGGAGCTTCATGTACAAGCTCACCTTTTGAGATATCCCTTTTGGCAAAAACGCCTCTATTTAAGTCTCCTTCACTCAGAGAGGATAGCTTCACTTCAATCATTTTTTCACCTTCTTCATAAAATACTGACCTAGTAAGCTTGGCATTAATCAGTAAAGAAAGCAACTCTTTTTATCTGAAATGGTGAAATCATCATGAGATTCACACAGATTCATCGACTCATGTTCAAGAAATGACGATGGGGGAATTCAGGCCTTTAAAATAATTTCCCGAAAAACTCACCGATATTTCGTGCGCTTCTGACGAACCAATTTGCTTTTTCAACAGATGATGCTGCGTATACAACAACCTTTGTTTCCTGATCTAGTTCGTCTAAGATGTACTCATCTTTTTTATTATTTAATAGAACGAGTTCACCAATCTTTTCGCCTTTTTCAATTGGAGCCTGTAGTTCTCCGTTTTCGTTTAGCTTTCCCTCATCTACATTAAAACTCACGTTTGCATGATCCATTTCTTCTTTCGGCATTCGAACCTTAAGCGGCTTATCAACCGTCAGCTTTACTTTAAATTCTTTCCCGTCTTTTACGGGGAGTGTCTTTTCCTTTACGGCATCATCCAAGTTGAACTGAGCTGTTTGGACTCCATTGAATCCATAATCCAGAAGCTTTCTCGTTTGAATGAATCGCTCTGCACTGCTCGGCTGTCCGTACTGATCTTTTGCATCCAGGATGACACTGATGTATCTTACACCATCACGTTCAGCAGTACCTGTAAATGTGGAGCCCGCAAAAGGGGTCGTCCCTGTTTTGAGGCCGTCAGCCCCTTTATAATAGTAGCTCCGGTCTTTCAGCATCGCATTCGTATTCTTCATCAAATACTCTTCATCAGTACCTTTCCTAAAGTACTTATAGTTGGCACCAGATGTTTCCAGGACTTCAGGATAATCTTTGATTAAATGGTAGGCAAGTGTAGCCATGTCTTCTGCAGAAACCATGTTTTCATCATTCACATCTGTTCCTTCAGGATGCATGCCCAGCATATCGTAGTTGCTCAATCCGCTCGAATTCACGAACTGATAGTTTTCCATGCCAAGATCTTCGGCCTTAACATTCATGAGCTTTACGAATTCACCTTCACTGCCGGCAACCACTTCTGACAGGGCTATGGCCGCACCGTTTCCCGACTTGATGACCATCGCCTCGTATAATTCTTTTACGGTATACGCTTCCCCGGAACGAAGCGGTACATTGCTCAATCCTGGTGCATTTGCCAGTTGATATACTTTATCACTGACTGTATAGGTGTCAGTCCATTTAATTTTTCCTTTATCTATTGCTTCAAGGACAAGATATTCGGTCATCATTTTTGTCATCGAAGCAATCCCCAGCAGTTGATCTTCATTATATTTGTCTACGATTTTTCCCGTATCTGCGTTCACTAAGATTGCAGCATCAGCGTTAACCTTTGTCTTTGAAGCTGCAAATGCTGTATCTCCCATGGATGATAACCCCATGAACGAAATAATTGCTACGGATAGACTTTGTTTAAATCTGACTTTTTTCAAACCAGTACCTCCAAGTGAAATCTTACAACTAAATTATTTTAACATAGAAACATGAAAACGGAGATACGATTCCCCAAGTCATACAATTGTAAAAAAATATTGCCAATTAATAGTAAAATGTTACCATTAGTTTGTAGAGGTAACTGTAAGAAAGCAGGGGGTAGAGGGATCATGTCAAAAAATATTACTATTATGGCTGTAGAAATCTTATTGATTACAGCGGGCATCGTTTTTGTCAGTGCGACTTCAGCACTTTTTGAGAGTCAGACACTTTCGCCGATGTCCTACTTCAAACAAGTCGGAGAAGTGATTTCAGATTTACTTTCACCTGCGGACCTTGTATATATTAATCCGATATCAGATATTGAGAGACGTTTATTTCCCATCCTGCTGCTGGCTTTTTGGAGCAGTGCGCGCATTTTTTTTCTTTCATTCATTCTTGCATTGGTTTCCTCTATCATCTTGTTAATCTTTTATTTTTCATTCGGTAAAATTTTCAAAAGAACCATAAAGCTCATTTCGTTTTTCTTTGGTTCGTTACCAGATATCTTTATTATCGTGCTTACTCAATTGACCATCGTCTGGTTCTTTAAGAAAACCGGTATCCTCCTTATCGACCTAGCTTCAGTCGGGGAGAACCAGGTCATTCTTCTGCCTGCTATAACGTTAAGTGTTCTCCCTGCTTTTTTCTTTTTTAGTAATATGATTCAATTCCTTCGGGAAGAGGAGGGGAAACCGTATGTGGAACTGGCGAGGAGCAAGGGACTTTCCCGCTTCATCATTTTGTTTATCCATATGATGAGAAATGTCCTCATCAGTCTGACCTATCACGGAAAGCAGATTGCATGGATGATGATATCGAATCTATTGATTTTGGAAAATCTTTTTAATGTATTTGGTGTCACCTCTTTCTTATTTACCTACAATACTCCTTCTATATTTGCAATGGCTTCCATCCTTTTGTTTCTTCCTTTATACCTGCTGTTGAAAATCTTACAGCTTGTCATACAACGGAAGACAGGGAAGGAGATGAGTCTATGAGAACAAGAAGATTCTATTGGGCAGGCATTATCATTTTTTCCAGTTTGATACTGGTTTTGATGATTTCAAGCTTGATTTACAACCTGGGACCTGAAAAAGTTATTCCACAAACCATCATTGATTATGATGAAAACGGGAAAATCAGTGGAGGTGCACCATTTCCTCCTTCACTGCAAATTCCTTTTGGAACAGACCGGGAAGGATTTCATATCGGGTATAAACTTCTTGAAGGTGCCGGGGTCACACTGGGGTCAGCCATCCTGATCTCTCTAATAAGTTTTTCACTTGCATTTGGTATAGGGGTAATTGGTGGTTTTACCAAATTGAGAATTAAAGCTGTTTCCCATAAATTTTTTACGTCATTTTATTTTATCCCTCAGTCCATCATCGCATATAACATTCTGTATCCGGTTCTATGGGAACCAGTCCAAGGCTTTACTACAACGCTTCCTGAAAGAATCATCATCGAGATACTGGTGCTGGCTATCATTGTTACCCCAACCACAGCCATTCTCATATCAAACGAAACGGAACAAATTCTTGGTGAAGAATTCATCACTTCTGCGAGAGTCCTTGGCGGAAGTCCATTATTAATTTTTCACAAGCATTTGATCCCTCACTTGAAAATAAGGCTGTTCGTGATTTACCCGAAGGTCGTCATTCAAATTCTGCTCGTCATTGCTCATCTGGGCTTCTTTACCCTGTATTTTGGAGGAACCGATGTATGTTATGAGCCTTTCTGCGATCCACCTAAACCAATCATTCAGGAATGGTCCGGTTTAATGGGGACGAGTTATCAAGAACTGGGACTCTCATGGTGGATATTCATGGGACCGATGATATGCTTTGCAATCACGATTCTATTACTTAATGGTATCACCAAATGCATCGAGGGATTGATGGAAACCGATGATTATAGAGAAAGGAAAACTCCACACAAAGGAGAGCGAAGTGAGAGTTTGGAACATTCATTAAAGCCTGAGCAATTTTATTTCTTGAATAAAAACGGGCATAACAATGAACGGCTATGATAGAAAAAGTGGAAACCAATTTGTTAAATCCTAAAAACGACATGGGGGAAAGTACAAATGATCATGTATCCAGTTTTAAATAAACATGCGAAAATAGGCGTCACGGCTCCATCTTCAGGGGTTCCTTCAAACCTTCACCACATACTGGAAGAATCCGCGAAACGGCTTAC
This sequence comes from Rossellomorea sp. NS-SX7, assembly GCF_052828565.1. Taxonomy (NCBI): domain Bacteria; kingdom Bacillati; phylum Bacillota; class Bacilli; order Caryophanales; family Bacillaceae; genus Rossellomorea; species Rossellomorea sp. NS-SX7. The sequence continues at coordinate 1,926,147 of NZ_CM128249.1, forward strand.
AGACAGAGGTTACACTGTAGTATTCGGTGATACAGCCTGGACACAGGAAAAGGTACGGTCAGCGAGTGCAGAATTAAGAGCAGCAGAATTTATGAAGATGATGAATGATGATTGGATAGATATTATCATACCTCCATGGGGAGGTGAGTTATTATTGGAAATTCTTCCGTTCATAGATTTTGAAAAAATGAATGGTAAATGGGTATTAGGATATTCGGATACAAGTTCCCTATTATTCTCAATTACTCTCAACACAGGCATCGCCACTGCTCATGGTACGAACTTCATCGATCTCAGGGGGGAACATTGGGATGATACGACAGCGATGTGGGAGAAAGTATTGTCAACAAAGCAGGGGGAATCCATAACCCAAACATCTTCAGTGAAATTCCAGGAAACATGGGATCATGAGCACCCGTCTCCCTGTGTGTTTCATTTGAATGAACTTACAGAATGGAAGACCTTAGGAACCAAGGAAGTAAAGCTCCATGGCCGATTGCTCGGAGGATGTATAGATATTATCCAGCACCTTATAGGAACACCCTACGGAGATGTACATGCCTACCAGAATAAATACTTAGGCAGCGAACCGATACTATGGTATTTTGAAAACTGCGAGTTAACTACGACCGGACTTCGTCGATCACTGCTTCAAATGAAACTTGCAGGCTGGTTCGACAACTGTTCAGGAATCATGTTTGGCAGAAGTGCTGCAAACTTCCCTGTCAATGGGTATACCCCCGAAGAAGTCTATGGGGATTTATCTGAAGAAGTTGGAGTGCCGGTTATCTTTGATATTGATTGCGGGCATCAGCCCCCGCAGATGACATTCATCAACGGTGCATATGCTGAAGTAGAAGTTGCTGAAGGCAGGAGAATCTTAAAGCAACTCTTTAAATAGAAAAATCCATTTATTGAAAGAAGTAATATGGAGTACCTTCGCACTTACAACATACAAATAACCAAAAAGCGGAAAGTATGTGTGCAAAACTGCGCCTTATACCTAATTCGAAAAAAACGCCCGATTAGAGCGTTTTTTTCTTTATTTACTCAGTATCAATCAACAGGACAAAGATTTATATCCTCTTTCGTTGATCATCCACATTAAGAGTCCCCAGATAAGTCCACCGATTAAAGACAATAGTATGATCAACATATAGTTGTTTCTGATGACCATTGAAAGAATGAAACTGAATGATACGCCAATGATGAGCATTCCGTACCCTGCCGAATAATACCATCTGCCTCTTTCCCTGATTTTCCGCCAACGTTTCCAATAATAGCTTTCAGCCTTTCTACTATTGATAAAATAAAGACATGCATTCAAAAAGAAAATGATACTGATTACCAAATACCTGATAGACTCTGGATCAAGAGTGAACACAATGAAATTGATTATGGCTGTAAAGGAAAATAAGTAAAAGATGAACCTGTTTTGTTTTATTTTTTTCAATGTTAGCCCCCCAGACCCTGGTATTATATCAACATATCGATGATCCTGCCAGCTAATTCCAATTCCATGAAGGAATCTTTACGCTTTTGCTAGAATAGTAGGAGAGTGAAACAATGAATGGAGGTGTTTGGATGAAGACAGAATCGATGATACGCGGGAAAGGAATACATATTGAAACATATGGAGATAAGGAACTGCCGGCACTGCTATATTTGCATAGGGGGCCGGGTGAAAGCTGTTATGATTTTTCATTTCATCAGAGCTCACGCTTAAAGGAGCACTTTTACTTAATCGCTATCGACCAGCGCGGGGTTTGTCGTTCAGAAGCGATTTCCGAAGGCGAGCCATTTGGTTTTCAAGATTTAATAGAAGATTGTGAAGCAATCAGGAATGAATTGGGTATAGAAAAATGGTCGGTGCTTGGACATTCTTTTGGAGGGTTCCTTGCCCTTGCATACGTCCTTCAATATCCCCAGCACATTAATAAAGTGTTATTTGAATGTCCAACCTTTGATTTTACACTTACCTCAAAAGGACTTTTGAGGAAGACAGCGCGATTATTTAATCAATACAATCAACCAGAACTGAAAGAAAGAGCAGAAACTCTATTAACAAAAGAATTAACACCAAAAGATTTCACTGAAATCTATATGAAGCTAAGCGATGAACTGGGGGAAAAGAGGATGGAGATATATACTCACAACTTTGATAACCCCACTGATTATTACACGGCATACTCCGCTGAAGAGTGGGACAGATTCTATGATCGTTCAGAATATCACTACACCCTTCTCCGTAAAGAAGGGATCATTTTCACAAACGTATTGGACAAGATCAAACAAGTAAAAAACCCAATGCTGCTGATGACCGGTGAACATGACCCTGTGACCTGCAGTGAACATATTAAGATATTCACTCAGGACGCCGAAGAGGGTGAAGTATTCCACTTCTCCAGCAGCGGGCATACCCCGCATTATGAAGAAGCAGACCTTTTCGAGAAAGTGGTCTGTGAGTATGCAGGTGCAAGGAATAGTTGATGCATCAAGCCAGGAAAATTCACATCATCGGTTCGGTGGCAAGCGGTAAATCCACGCTCGCAAGAAAGCTTTCCCGGAATTTGAACATTCCTTACTATGAGTTGGATAATATCATGTGGGAGCGGGGAGCGGATGGGGACCGCAGGAGGCCGGAAGAAGAGAGATCTGAAATGGTCCATTCGATTGTCAGGACAGATTCCTGGATTGTTGAGGGCGTCCATCATCAGGGGTGGATGGTTGAAAGTCTTGTCCAGTCAGAGCTCATCATCTTTCTTGATACCCCTAAACGTACTCGTACAATCCGGATTATCAAGAGGTTCATCGAAGAAAAGTCAGGTCTTAAAAAAGGAAACTACAAACAAACATTTTCAATGCTGATGAAGATGTTTCAATGGAATCACCGGTTTGAAAATGAAGATAAAATAAACATACGCCGTCTTCTCGAACCTTATCACAATAAAGTGAAGGTATTGAGGAACTAACTAGCTGAAAAGCGGTTCAAAAGGAGAAGAAAAAAGTGAAAAGAATCGGTAAGAACATATATATAAGACACTACACGCTCAATGATGCAGAGGCCATGCTTTCATTCGAGCTGCAAAACAGAGATTTTTTTAAAGATTTCACACCATTGATGAACGATGATTTTTACACTCTTCAATATCAGGAAGAGCGGGTGGGAAGGACAAATAAGAGGATGGAGAATGATGAGTATTATGCTTTTGGGATATTCCTCACTGAAACAAATGAATTAATCGGCAATCTGTCCCTATCTGACGTGATAAGAGGACCGCTTCAATGCTGCTATGTCGGCTATTCACTTTCACAAAAGCAAAATGGGAAAGGGTATGCAACCGAGGCTGTACAACTCGCTGTAGATTACGCTTTTCAGGAATTAAAGCTTCACAGAGTGGAAGCAGGAGTCATGCTTCATAATATCGCCTCTATGAGGGTATTGGAGAAATCCGGCTTCCATAAAGAAGGGATTTTTATTAAAAACGTCAAAATCAATGGAAAATGGGAGGATCATCAGCATTTTGCCATAGTCAATCCAGAAGATTAATTTTCATAATAAAAAGGACGAAGAATGTTCATCAATCTTCGTCCTCTTTTAGGGAAAGGAATAAATTCCACCTATAGATGTGTCCACCTCCAGAGCAAAGCCATCAAGGTTCTTGCGCTTTTCTTTCATCTATAAAAATAGGACCATATATTCCTCGTCTAAATATTCTCCTTTGTATTTGAGTGCTCTTTTTTCCAAACCAAAGGAAGTAAACCCCATTGAAGTATATAATTTTTTAGCAGAATCGTTTGTCGTTACGACTGTCAGGTTTAATTGTTCAAGTGCTTCCAGCTCCCTGGCTTTACTGATCGCTTTTACCATCAGTCCCCTGGCAATCCCGCTTCCCCTTAGATTTGGGGTTACATACATACCGAATATGGAAGCCTTATGCTTCATTTTTTCAGCTGTCTCAGGTACTAAGACCAACATTCCGACCAGATTACCGTTAACAAAGGCACCATATGTATAATTTTCTCTTTGAGCGAGTCTCGCTGCTGTATGTTCAACTGGATTCTTTCTTGAAATAGTCTCTTCATAACTTGCACCGAATGCCTCCGGGTTTGTTTGAAGTGCTTCCAGCCTTAATCGGAGATAGGCATCAGCATGTGATCTGTCTAAACGCAGTACTTCCATTATTTACTACCCTTCTTTCCACAAAGTGTTATGATAGTAGAAACACATAAGTTTCTGAATGACTATATATTCGATTAAAACTTATAAAATCCTTTAAATACCGAGGAGGGGGTAAAGTGAGCAATCATAAATGTCTTGGCTGCCGGCTTGCCAATAAAGAAGAAATGGTCTATCTGATTTATGAAAATACTCATCTGAGCTGCATCTTGGACCATGATCCATACAATACTGGGCACGTCATGATATTGCCAAAAGAGCACTTTGAAGAAGGTGTGGATTTCAACGAAGAAATGAATGTTTCTGTTATGAAAGCCATCCAGCTTATATCAAAAACCATACAAGCACTCTATAAGCCGGATGGGATCACGATTTGCCAGAATGGCGGGATTTTTAGCGATCTGGCACATTATCATATGCATGTTGTACCTAGATACAAAGGGCAGGATTTTGCTGACTTTTATAAAGAGGAAGAATCAATCGATGAACCGGATGAGGCTTTTGAAATCACAACTGAAAAGATGAAGTCGTATATCGAGAGTCTAGTAGAAAAGGAGTAAAGTGATGACTATACATAACGAGTTTCAACAAAAACTGGATCAATATGCTGAACTTGCAGTCAAGGTCGGTGTTAATGTTCAACAGGGGCAGGATTTATGGGTGGCTGCACCATTAGGTACGGAAGAACTGGTAAGGAAAATTGTGAGACATGCTTATTTAGCCGGTGCGAAAAGCGTGCACGTACAGTGGGAGGATGAAGAAATCATCCGGACCCATTATGAGCTTGCCCCGGATGAAACATTCCAGGAATATCCCATCTGGCTTTCCGATGCTCATGAATGGGTAGTGGACCGGAAAGGGGCATTTCTTCAGGTTGAATCACATGATCCCGACTTATTGAAGGGGATTGATCCAGAACGGATCCAAGATTTTGAAAAAGCGAAAGGGCTGGCACTCGATCGCTTCTTTGAGGCAATTGACAATGATTCAATCAGCTGGTCCATTATCGCGATGCCTTCATATAAGTGGGCTGCCAAAGTATTTCCCCGGCTGGAGAAGGAAGAACAGATGAATGCCCTGTGGGACCGCATTTTCACAGCTGTCCGAATCGGCTGTGAAGACCCTGTGACAGAATGGCGAAGACATATGGATACTTTGACCAGGAAAGCCGAAGAACTTAATAAGATGAATTTAAAGGAACTTCATTATAAAGCTGATGGGACAGACCTTACCATTGAACTGCATGAAGACCATCTTTGGCTGACAGGGGCAAGTAAAACACCGCGTGGAACAGACTTTATTGCAAATATGCCTACAGAAGAGGTTTATACGGTTCCAGTCAGAACAGGAGTGAACGGTACAGTAAAGAGCACAAAGCCTCTTGCATATAACGGGAATGTAATTGAGGAATTCACCCTGACTTTTGAAAAAGGCAAAATTGTTCAGATGGATGCAAGTAAAGGGTTGGATATTTTAGAAAAGCTGATTGAAACGGATGAAGGAGCCTCTTATTTAGGGGAAGTTGCACTGGTACCGCATCAATCACCGATTTCAGATACAGGTATCCTCTTCTTCAATACATTGTTTGATGAAAACGCCTCTAACCATTTAGCAATTGGCTCTGCCTATCCTACATGTATGAAGGATGGGAATATTCTTTCAGATGAAGAAAAGGAAGAGAAGGGCTTGAATGAAAGTATTGTCCATGAAGACTTCATGATCGGTTCTTCCAATATGGACATTGATGGGATTCTTCGGGACAGCAGCAAAGTCCCGATCTTCAGAAATGGCAATTGGGCGTTTTAAATTTTACTGCACAAAAGAAAGAGAACAGCGTGCGGGGCACACTGTTCTCTCTCATTTTATGTGATGGAAAGGAGCTTAAGGATGATTTATGAGATGACAATTCAGGTACGTGTGTCAAATATGAGAGAAGGACAATCATGGTATGAAACGCTATTGAGCAGAGAACCCGACTTTGTTCCGCATGATGGATTTGCAGAGTGGGAATTGCTCCCGGGATGCTGGCTTCAGGTAGCAGAGGGCGAACCAGCTTCCGGAAGTGGACCTATCCGCTTAGGTGTAGCGGACTTGGAAGCAGAAAAAAAACGGGTGATGCAATTGTTGAGTGTAGAAGACTTTACCATTCATTCAAGAAAAGAGGTTCCGGTTAAGTGGGCGACTTTTGAGGATCCTTGGGGGAACGGTATCGGACTTTTCCAATACATGGACCAACAAGAAATCCAGAACCGAATCGTAACGATATTAGGGAGGCATATCCGATGAATAAACACACTCTATCAAAACGATTTAAAACCTTCGCTGAAATGGAATGCCATCAATCCAGCCCGCTCTATGAATATCTTGCCCACAAGATTGCAGCTGATGATGAGCTTCTGGAAATTTGCACATACTGCCGGGATGGTCAGCCTGTTCCGAACTTGTTATTCGGTGGAGTGCATTTCCTCTTAATGAATCATTCATCTCATCCTTTATCAAACTACTATCCCAGCTTGGTGCAAGAGCCCTTACCCATCACAGAATCCTTTCCACACTTTAAAGACTTTTGCCTGCAGAATAAACAACAACTGATTCACATATTGCAAACCAAACTGGTCCAAACCAACGAAGTAAGAAGATGCGCATATCTGTATCCTGCATTTTGCAATATGTTTGAAAGAACACAGAAACCTCTGGCGTTGATTGAAATAGGGACGAGTGCAGGCTTGCAGCTGGCTTGGGACCGATATCAGTACCAATACGATATAAACGAGGAACGATACGGGTGTCCTTCATCGAAATTGTTGATTGCTTCTGAAATTAAAGGAGATAACTATCCTAATCTTCATGCCGCTCCGCCTCCGGTATCATCCAGGACCGGATATGACCTACATATCAACACTGAACACGACCATCAATGGCTGTTAGCCCTGATTTGGCCAGAACACACTGAAAGGAGGACTTTATTCACTTCAGCGGCTGGGATCATAAATGACGTCGATATCGAATTCATTGAAGGAGATGGAATAGAACGCTTCCCTTATAAAACCCAGGAGATATCTGATGAACATACCATATGCATATTTCATACCCATGTAGCCAACCAGATACCCGAACCTTCCAAAAGAGAGCTTCAAGCGAAGATAAGAGAAATTGGAAGAGCCCGAGATATCTTTCATCTTTACAATAATATGTGGGACAGACAGCTTCACCTGGATTGTTTTATTAACGGGAAAGAAGAGTGTCATGTCATCGGGGACACAGATGGACACGGCAAATGGTTTCAATGGAATTTGTCATAAGAAAATTCTTCCACTTACTCTCGTAATATGATAAACTATTGCAAATTTATTTTAAAGGAGAGTGTGGGATGGGTGAAAATGTGAGGTTGGTAAAGCCGTCTCCGGAATATAAAGAAGAATATTTAGATTTTCACAAAGAATGGAAGTCTTCTGGTGAAGATATGATCCCATGGGTTATCAAAAAAGACCCCTCTGATTTTAACGAAATGATTCAATCACTGCTCGATGCAGAAAAAGGTAAAAACCTGCCACAAGGCTGGGTCCCTGATACCACCTTTTGGTTAGTCGAAGAAAATAATCGAGTGCTGGGGGTGGTTAACATCCGTCACAGCCTGACAGAGAATCTGATGAATTCCGGAGGCCATGTCGGATATGGAATCAGGCCTTCAGAAAGGAAAAAAGGATATGCAACAAAGCTGCTTTCACTTTCATTGGAGAAGACAAAGGAACTTGGAATCGACGCAACATTGGTCGTTTGTGATAAATGGAATGAAGCCTCCAAACGGACCATCCTTAACAACGGAGGGATATCCGACAAAGACTTTATAGAAGAAGACGGAAACGTGATCCTTCGATTTTGGATCAAGTCGGATGGATAAGGTGATAAAAAATGATGTTGGCAGGCAGTTTGTAGAATTCATTCCTTTGAAGGAAGCTGATATAAACCTATATCAGCCAATTGCAGGTTCATTTGCCATCGTGCAGAAAGGCAGCGACTACCTATTGTGCTATAACACTTATAGGAACCAATGGGAGCTGCCTGCAGGCAAAAGGGAAGACGGTGAAACATTTGAACAATGCGCTTTGAGAGAGTTGCATGAAGAAACAGGACAGAACTTGGACTTCATGGAGTTCAAAGGATTGATGAAAGTGCTAACCGTTGCAGGTAAACATCAATACAACCCGGTTTTTCACCGGAAAGTGGAAGAAATTCAGCCGTTCATAAGAAATGATGAAACCAGTGACATCATGCTATGGAATAAGGGAATCGAAATACAAGAATTTGATGAAGTAGATCTTTATTTATTGAATCATTACTCGTTTTCATAAACAGTGAACGCCGAAACTCATATCGGCAGTTTTTTTGAGTCTAATCTCAAAAGAGAAAGCAAACACATCCAGTATTCATTGACACGGTCCCACCCAGGAAATAATATGAATATAAATGACATATATTCAGGAATAAACGTGAACAAAGGAGGACATGCATGTTTTCTGAAGAAAGAAGAGAAAAGATATTAGAAAAAGTTGAAAAAATCGGGAGAGTATTAGCCAAAGACCTTGCAGAAGAATACAACGTCTCAATTGATTCCATTCGCAGGGATTTATCTATCATGGAAGAAGAGAGTTTGCTGAAGAGGACGCATGGCGGAGCAATCCCAAATCCGAAAGCGCGGAATAGGCCACAGCCTCCATCAGTCCGATACGGAGAGGGGAATGAGGCGCAGGCGGCGATTGCAAAAGCAGCTGCAACTTATATAAAGGCAGACGAAACCGTTTTTATCGGTGGGTCCTCCATCCATTTTAAGATGCTGACATACATACCCAAAAACATTGCATTCACGGTTGTTACCAATTCAGTGGAAATCGCTTATCATCTTAGGAATTATGCAAATGTTGAAACCTATCTTGTTGGCGGAATAATGAAAGCTTCGGGTAACATCACGGATGGCCTGGCCAATGAATTTGCTAAACAATTCACTGTGGACGTAAATTTTGCGACTGCTGGGGGATTATCCGCGAAGGGGTTGAGTACGGCGACACCTGAAGTAGCAATCTTCCATAACACGATCTTTACCAATTCAAGAAAAAACATCGTGTTGATGGAGAATGATAAAATAGGTTTGAACTTGTTTGCTGGGCTGAATGTACCATTTTCAATGTTGAACCTCGTCATTACGGATGATGGAGCAAGTCAAGATAAAATCGACATGCTCCATTCTCACGGTGTGAAAACAATAATGGCGGAAGAAGAAGAACAATAGGGTTTGATTTTAAATCGCTCCGCGGAACGGTTTATCTTAAGCCAAAAACATCGGACAGGTGTTGGTTTGAGTGGATTTTCCAGCTGCAATGACCGGGGATTGATCCGTTTGATGTGCAATAGAGACGATTAGATTACCCTTTTAGACATAAAGAGAGCCTGCTAAAATAGTACGGTTTTACAAGACAGAGTAGAGATATGATCTTCTTTAAAGATTTATGATCCTGGCACCAGGTTACTGTGCTATAATGACCTTTTATAAAGATCAACCTTATTAACCAACGATCAAGAAGGTGAATTGATGAGCTTCGAAGGACAAAAAATACTTCCTGCAATTCGTTCGATGAAGGATTTTGATAAAATGCTTGAGACGTCGTTTGAATACGGCGTGTTTCTGGATCTTCATGTTGGCATGCTGAAAAGTGTGTTTCAATATGCAAAGCAGCACAATCGTAAGATGTTCCTTCACATCGATCTTATTCATGGGCTATCCAATGATGAATATGGAACGGAATATGTCTGCCAGGAAATCAAACCATACGGTATCATTTCCACGAAAGGGAATGTAATCAAAAAGGCTCGGCAAAAAGGTGTATATGCTACGCAAAGAATGTTCGTGATCGACTCCAGTGCGATGAAACGCAGCATCGAATTGATTCATAAAACCGAGCCTGATTATATTGAAGTGCTTCCCGGCGTTGTACCTAAGATCATATCTGAAATCCGCGATAAGACAGGCAAGCCTATATTTGCAGGCGGACTCATTGAAACAATCGAGGAAGTGGAAGCGGCAATCGAAGCCGGTGCCACCGCCATAACAACATCAGACCGGGCACTATGGAAACATTTTGACAAAAAATGAACCTGTAACCAATCTGATTGACTTAATACAAAATAACTGTTGACAACGGTTTCATTGCATATTAGTATATAAACCAAGTTAATACATTGTGTAGAGAGACAAAGAGACTTACGTGATTCATGCCTTAAAGGGGGCCTGGTTTCGTATGTCTCTTTTTATTTTTGGATTTTTCAGCAATGACTGTTTCCTCATCAGGGAAACAGGATATATACAGTAATAGCACAATATGCTATACCCATTTATGAAAACGGTCTCTTTACAGGAATCCAAATTGAAATGAGGGAATAGACATGACAGCATTTTTGGGAGAAGTGATTGGAACAGCCTTGCTCATTATCTTTGGAGCAGGAGTATGTGCAAACGTAAATTTAAAAAAATCTTTCGCCTATAACTCCGGATGGATGGTCATCACATTCGGCTGGGGATTGGGAGTTGCGATGAGTGTGTATGCTGTTGGCCAATTCAGTGGTGCGCATATTAACCCTGCAGTGACACTCGGGCTGGCTTTCAACGGTGACTTTCCATGGAGCCAGGTACCGCAGTATATTCTCGCACAGATGCTTGGTGCGATCATCGGGGCCATTATTACGTACTTGCATTTCTTACCTCACTGGCACGCGACAAAGGATCCAGGGGTGAAGCTTGGTGTATTTGCCACAGGGCCGGCCATTCCGCATGTATTCTCGAATTTATTGAGTGAAATCATCGGAACTTTTGTGTTAGTGGTAGGATTATTGTCAATCGGGGCGAATTCTTTTACAGATGGATTAAATCCATTTATTGTAGGGTTTTTAATCATCGCAATCGGGATCTCGCTCGGCGGTACGACTGGTTATGCAATCAACCCTGCACGTGATCTCGGGCCGCGCATCGCACATTTTTTGCTGCCAATACCAGGTAAGGGACCTTCCAATTGGGGGTATTCGTGGATACCGGTGTTAGGTCCGGTATTAGGCGGATCTTTCGGTGGCTTATTCTATAAAGCGGTATTCACCGGAAATGTCACGACAAGCTTCTGGGTTGTCCTTGTCATAACATTATCCGTTCTCGGAGCAGCTTACTTAAGCGACAGGAAATTGACACTTTCACAAAAAGTAGAAAAATTATCAACTGAAAACTAAGTTCACGGGAGGAATCAAAATGGGAAAATTCATTTTATCTTTAGACCAGGGTACGACAAGTTCGAGAGCCATTTTATTTAATAAAGAAGGTGAAATCGTTCATACCAGCCAAAAAGAATTTACACAGCACTTTCCGAAACCGGGTTGGGTGGAACATAACGCAAATGAAATCTGGGGTTCCATTTTGTCCGTCATTGCAACCGTTTTATCGGAGTCCAATGTGAAACCGGAGCAAATAGAAGGGATTGGCATAACGAATCAGCGTGAAACGACGGTTGTATGGGATAAAGAAACCGGCACCCCTATCTATAACGCAATCGTTTGGCAGTCCAGACAGACAGCAGGCATTTGTGAAGAGCTAAAGTCACAGGGACATAATGATACCTTCCGTGACAAAACGGGGTTATTGATTGATGCTTACTTCTCAGGGACGAAAGTGAAGTGGATTCTTGACAATGTTGAAGGAGCAAGGGAAAAAGCGGAGAACGGCCAGCTTCTGTTTGGCACGATCGATACATGGCTGATTTGGAAAATGTCCGGCGGGAAGGCACATGTAACCGATTACTCAAATGCTTCAAGAACGCTGATGTATAACATTCACGATTTAAAGTGGGACAGCGAACTTCTTGATATTCTAGGGGTTCCGGAGTCAATGCTCCCTGAGGTACGCCCTTCTTCAGAAGTATATGCAAAAACCATTCCTCATCATTTCTTCGGCCAGGAGATTCCGATAGCGGGTGCAGCAGGCGATCAGCAGGCCGCTCTATTCGGACAAGCCTGTTTTGAAAAAGGCATGGGCAAGAATACGTACGGTACAGGGTGTTTCATGCTCATGAATACAGGCGATAAAGCAGTGAAATCCGAGAATGGATTATTGACTACCCTTGCGTGGGGAATAGACGGTAAAGTGGAGTATGCATTGGAAGGGAGTATCTTTGTAGCCGGATCCGCCATTCAATGGCTGCGAGACGGGCTTCGTATGCTGAAGGATGCCAAAGATAGTCAGAGGTATGCTGAGAAGGTTGAATCCACTGATGGTGTTTATGTAGTGCCTGCGTTTGTCGGCCTTGGCACCCCATATTGGGACAGCGATGTTCGGGGAGCTGTCTTTGGATTGACCCGGGGGACATCGAAAGAACATTTCGTGCGTGCCACGTTGGAATCCCTTGCCTATCAGACGAAAGATGTGTTGACAGCTATGGAAGCAGATTCTGGCATTGCCCTGAAAAAACTCCGTGTCGATGGTGGAGCGGTACAGAATGACTTCCTGATGCAATTCCAGAGTGATATATTGAATGTTCCGGTTGAAAGACCCGTTATTAACGAAACCACTGCTTTGGGCGCTGCTTATCTTGCAGGACTTGCAGTAGGATACTGGAAAGACCGTCAAGAAATTTCTAAACAATGGAAGAAAGATACGGACTTCGAACCGAAAATGTCGGAAGAGAGCCGGGAAGAATTGTATGGTGGCTGGAAAAAAGCCGTTAACGCCGCAATGGCTTTTAAATAAAATTTATTTATGATATACTGATAACAAGTTAATAAATCGGTAAGAGACCCAGAGAGACCAAACTGCATTATGGACCCGCAAATCCATAATGTTAGTTTTGGTCTCTTTTTTTATGGATATACACTTACTAGAACATCATTTAATAAACTGAAGTTTTTAATCTTTACTACTATACAAATTGTGGACTTTTAGGAGGATGTACAATATGACGTTTTCAAGTACAGCAAGACAAGAAATCAAAGATCAATTAGGCTCCCAGAGCTATGACCTCATTGTCATTGGAGGCGGTATAACGGGTGCAGGAATCGCACTTGATGCTTCCAAGCGCGGTATGAAAGTAGCACTGGTAGAGATGCAGGACTTTGCTGCAGGCACATCCAGCCGGTCAACGAAACTCGTTCATGGAGGGTTGAGATATTTAAAGCAATTTGAAGTGAAGATGGTGGCTGAAGTAGGGAAAGAGCGAGAAATTGTATATGAAAACGGTCCGCATGTGACCACTCCCGAATGGATGCTGCTTCCCCTACATAAGGGAGGTACATTCGGGAAATTCAGTACATCGATCGGCTTGAAAGTATATGATTATCTGGCCGGGGTCAAGAAAAGAGAAAGGAGATCCATGCTTTCTGCAGCAGAGACCCTCTCAAAGGAGCCGCTTGTGAAAAAAGATGGTTTAAGAGGCGGAGGTTACTATGTAGAGTACCGTACAGACGATGCCCGTCTTACGATCGAAGTGATGAAAGAAGCGATTGCTCATGGAGCGACCGCTATCAATTACACTAAATCCCAACGTTTCCTCTATGAGAATAAAAAAGCAGTCGGGATAGAAGCGGAAGATCTGATTGACGGAGACACCATTCAAATACGAGGTTCGAAAATCGTCAATGCCGCCGGTCCGTGGGTTGATGAAGTGCGCGGGAAGGATTACAGCACGAACAATAAGGAGCTCCGCCTCACAAAGGGAGTGCATATTGTTATCGACCAAAGTAAATTCCCTCTGCAGCAAGCTGTATATTTCGACACGCCTGACGGCCGCATGGTCTTTGCAATTCCCAGGGACGGAAAAGCTTACGTGGGGACGACAGATACTTTTTATGATAAAAACAAAGCAACACCGCAAATGACAACAGAGGATCGAGATTACATTCTGGATGCCATTCATTATATGTTTCCTGAAGTAACTGTAACAAAAGATGATGTGGAATCAAGCTGGGCTGGAATCCGTCCACTCATTTTTGAAAAAGGAAAGGATCCTTCTGAAATCTCCCGTAAAGATGAAATATGGGAAGGTGAGAGCGGACTCATCACCATTGCCGGAGGAAAATTGACAGGCTACCGCAAAATGGCAGAGACGGTTGTCGATCTTGTATCAACACGATTAAAAGAAGATACGAAGCAGAAATTCCCTTCTTCCACAACCAAGAACATGCCTATTTCCGGCGGTCATGTAGGAGGCTCTAAACAATTACAGGCATTCATCGATCAAAAATCCAAAGAAGCCGTTCAATATGGGCTGACAGAAGACGAAGGACAGAAGCTTGCACGTATGTATGGTTCAAACGTCGATCAATTGTTCAAGCTCGCCCATGCTTACAGCGGTTCATCCGAAGAGCGCATGGTGCCTGTTACTCTATACGCCCAGCTTATCTATGCTGTTCAGGAAGAAATGGCCGCAACGCCGGTTGACTTTTTCATCCGCAGAACAGGAGCAATGTTCTTTGACCGTGAATGGGTAGAGAAGTGGCATGAACCAGCAATAGACATCATGGCTAAACTATTGAACTGGAAAGCAGAACAAAAAGTAGAATATACTTTAGAATTGAAAAAAGAACTGAAAAATGCTGTTGTTCCAGTAGATCAGCAGTAGAAATGATAAATCAGCAGGGGACTCACCCTGCTGATTTTTTTACCGTATTTCCATATAACCCTCTGCACAATTGTGTAAATTTGATATAATTGGAAAACAAGGGAAAAATGGGGGGGATCTCATGAACATCTATCAGACAAAGGATTTTGAAAAAATCGCTGTATTAAATGAGGCTGTTCAAAAAGTGCATGCTGAAGCTTATCCCGAATATTTTAAAGAATATCGATATGAAGAGATAAAAGAATTCTTTGAAGAAATCATTTCGAAGCCTCATCATACCTTCTTCATACTTGAAGATGAAGGGAATACCATCGGATATGCGTGGATAGAAATAAAGCATTACCCCGAGAATCCGTTTAAGAAAGAGTACAAGTCATTACTGGTTCATCAATTAAGTATCGAAGCACATGTTCGGGGAAAAGGCTACGGCACATTCTTCATGAAGGAACTCTTTCGTTTCGCAGCAGATCATCATTTATCTAGAGTCGAACTCGATTATTGGCATAACAATAATATGGCCAGGAGTTTTTATGAAAAGCAGGGATTTACGGTCTTCAGGGAATATGTTTATAAAGAGGTTGATTGATGGGGAATGAAATGAAGAAGTCAAACATTCCCAAGGCTCTGTTGATTGTAATCGTATGCACCGTCATAAGTACTCTTCTTATTCATTTCATTGAAAAACGAGAACTCCTTACTCAAAAAGAGAAGATCGAATCACATTTTGAAGATTTCAAGGAAGATGGTCAATATAAGGCCACCGTTGTTCAAAAAAGAAAGCTCGGGGATCAATATGTTCTCTTATATACGTCTGATAATCAGAACGATGAAATGGGAGTAGCTTTCTATACAAAAACAGATTTCTTCCCCCTCTATGAACTGGTTAGGGATGAAGAAGCAAATCATGGTTTACTAGGTTCTAGCTTTCTGAATAACGAACAATTCATCGTATTCGGTAACGTGAGGGACAGCGGGGCAGATTACTTTCAGTACCGCAATGATATAGACTTCGAGAAAGTTAGTCTGGGGAATGATCCCTATTTTATTCAAGTTGAATCCTACAACGGACAGCTCAGCGTACCATTAATCATTTTTTATAATCATAAAGGCGAGGAGCTGGCCACTGCTCCTGCAAAATAGGGAATTTTTACGTTATGCTTGAAATTATATAAATATATGAATTCGTGCGTAAACCCCCTCACACTTTTGTCCATTTAAGCAGAGAAGCGATAAGAGCTAAATAAAGCATTTGAAAGTTGGGGGATAAATCCGTACACTTAGAAGTGAAATTGACACCATATCCTCGACTTTGACGGCTTCAATGGGATGAAGCCGTCTTTTTTCTATGTATATTTTCCATATTGCTATACTATTATTAGATAACTTGACCAAGGGGGATGAATGGTGGATAGGAAAATTGCAATCGTGACGGGTGCTAATAGCGGGTTTGGATTACTGTCTTCAATTGAACTTGCAAGTCGGGAATTTCATGTTCTTGCAACGATGCGTGATGTAAAGAAGGCAGAAGAATTAAATAAATTGGCAAGATTACGTGGAGTGGATTCTTACATAACAATATTGTCTCTGGATGTGACTTCAGAAGAATCGATTGAATCTTTTAAAGGAACTCTCACCGACCAGTATACTTCAGTCGATCTTCTATTGAACAACGCTGGTTATGCATTTGGAGGCTTTGCGGAAGAGGTGAGCATCGCAGAGTATAGGGAACAATTTGAAACAAATGTATTCGGTGTGATGGCTGTTACTCAAATGGTGCTGCCTTTTATGAGAAAACAGGGAAAAGGGAAAATCATCAATATGAGCAGCATCAGCGGCCGTTTCGGTTTTCCGGGTTTAAGTCCATATGTTTCTTCCAAACATGCACTTGAAGGATACAGTGAGAGTCTGCGGCTGGAACTTAAACCGTTTGGCATTGAGGTTTTTTTAATCGAACCCGGTTCCTATCAAACAAACATCTGGACTTCAGGAAAGAAGGTTGCCTCCGGATCTCTTGAAAAAGAGTCACCCTATTATACTTATATGCAAAAAATAGAATCAGAAATTGAAAAGGGCCAGGATCGGTTAGGGAACCCCGCTGATATAGCGGCTCTTGTTGGTGATATTGCTTCGGGTAAAATAACCACATTCAGAGTCCCTGCCGGCAGGGGTACCCGACTTACTATCCTGTTAAAGGGCATTCTCCCCTGGAAAACATTAGAAAAATTGATACTGAAAAAACTTTTCCATTAATCTTGCCTGAAACGCAGTCTATACTGCGTTTTTTTTGCAGTCAACCAGAACATCATCAGAATTAGGACTCTTGTAAAAATAATTCTAGAGTTTTTTATGGCGGCTCTCCACTATGGAGTATGATTGTATTGAAAAGAAAAAGTCCAAATTTATGTATTTTTAGGTAGGTTGGGACAAAAAACAAAAGGGTAAACGCAGCATAGGTAAGTACAGTGGAGAATTATTCTACCGTGCACTCATATTTAATTATCTGAATAATAGGACTTCATCACGAAAGAAGGAGAAGTTTGTAAAAAAGCAGAAGTACATAATAGCAATCTATACACTCAGTAAAAGTATTGAAAGGAGGAGGTCAAATGAATTGGAAAGGAGCGTCCGCTCTCTGCATTCAAAATGAGCGTTTACTCATGGTTTACCAAGGGAAAAAGAATGAAGAGAAACGCTGGTCTGTTCCTTCAGGAGGGTTAGAACCGAATGAATCCATCCAAGAATGCTGCAAGAGAGAAGTATGGGAAGAAACCGGATACAAAGTAGAAGTAGGAAAGCATGTTTATACAAAATGGGGTTCTGAAGGAGAAATTTCCACAGAAATTCTATACTTTGAAACGACTATCATTGGCGGGGATGCAACAATTCAAGATCCGGATGGATTAATCCATGGGATTGAATGGGTTCCAATTGAAGAATTAAGAAACCTTCCGCTGGCATTTCCCGAAGATATCAGTATAATGGAATCTTATATGAAAGACAGACTCACGATACATAATGCAGAGTGATATGTTCTAAAACTTTCAATATAATTGTAAAATACGACTTAGTGAAGGAGAGGGAAAGAATGGTTAAAAGAACAGGAGAAGTTGTGATGGGAATCATCGGTATTGTATTATCCGCATTGTTCTCCATCATCGGAATTGCAACGAATATGAGCATGGGTGATCCAGCTATCATGGATGAAATGGAGAATATGATGGAAAGTGACCCCGCTATGACACCTCAGGACACATCATTTATCCTTGGTATAGCAGAAACAATGGGATGGTACTTGATTGTCATCGGAATCATCGCATCCATTTTCGGATTGATTGCCGTTCTTACAATCGTTAAAAATAGAAGGCCGATTCTTTCTGGGATTATGTTCATACTTGCTGCTTTGATCATCGGGATTGGTACCATCGGATTCGGATTTATCCCTGGTCTGTTATTCTTAATAGCAGGAATCATGGCATTTGTCCGAAAGCCTAAGCCGAGTGAAACTGCATATTAACCAGTGAAAAAGACAAAAAGCTTAGAGATCATATCTCTAAGCTTTTTCCATAAATAGAAAGACTGTTTCTTCTCTCGGGAGTTTCTCTGTTTTATATGCTTTATAGCCAAGGTTTTTATAAAAAGTTATATTCCTCTGGCTTTTACTCCCTGTAAATAACTCAAAACGAAATCCTTTATATTTTCTTTCAATCGCATTCATCAATTCTTTCCCGTAGCCATTTCCTTGAAAATCAGGATGCACCATTAATTTCATGATATGACATGTACCACTTGATTGTTTCGCACGTACAGACCCTATGATCCTCTCATTCAAAACCAATTTTAGAATATGATTATCCAAGAAAGCCTTTTCCACGTCTTCAATGGTTTGGAGGAGGGGCTCGATCTCATAATTACCATCAATTTCTGCTTCACTCACATACGCCAACTTCTGTATTTCAAGTATTTCAGGTGCGTCTTCAATCGACGCCTCCATAATGATCTTTTTTATCATATTTATCCTCCACTCTAAATACATTATCACTAACATATTCTTGTCATTGGAGAAAAATCCCTCTTATATTAATACCTTGATTTTAATTGGCTTCTATACTATCTTAAAAGTAGAGCATAACTAATAACAAAGAGACACCGGTTGCAGCCGATGTCTCTTGCCACACAGCAACTGCAAGGAAAGCAGTGGCCCAATAGAGAAAGGAAATAACTCTGCCCTTCAAAAGTTTAGGCGCTTAACGAGGGTGGGGTTATTTCTTATTGTCATTCGAAATAACAATGGCAATGATGGAGACGATCAAAGAGCTGAATGTAATCATTAGCGTCAAAGCCTCATACGTTGTCACTATAGGCACCACCTCCTTTAGCCAGGAAGTGGCCACTCCCACCCTACATCCTACTGTGTATTCAAATTATATCATATAAAGCTTCCACTCTTTATAGGCAGGAGGTAGGAAAAGTACCACCCTTTCAAATAAACAGCAGGGTGTATTTTTGTGTCCAGATCAGCTTCGAGCGCCACTATTTCACGAGAAGACAAAAATATGTTAGCATGAATATGCTCATTTAAAACGATTACATATAAACATGAGAGTATCAAGGAGGAACCAAGAATGAAACAGCGATTAGAAACCTTAAAGCAATGGATGAAAGAAGAGAACATCGATGCAGCATTTATCAATTCAACAGAAAATGTATTTTATTTGACAAATTTCCACACAGATCCTCATGAACGGTTGATGGGGCTATTTGTATTCCCCGATGCAGATCCATTTGTGGTCGTTCCAGGAATGGAAGCGCGACAAGTTAAGGACGCAGGATGGCAAAATGAAGTAATTGGTTATTGGGACCATGAGAATCCATGGGATTTTATACAACAAGCAATTAAAGAGCGTGGAGTGGATGGAAATAAAGTTGCGTTTGAAAAAGAGGTCTTAACATACGGACGCAGTGAAGCGTTCCTATCCATCTTCCACAATCCTGAGGTAATAAATGTAGAAGACAAATTAAACGACATGCGCGTTGTCAAAGATGAGAAGGAGATTGAAATCATGCGCCGTGCTGCTGAAATGGCAGATTTCGGAGTTGAAGTAGGAGTCAATGCACTTCAGGAAGGTATCACCGAAATGGAAGTCTTGGCGAAGATTGAATACGAGCTGAAGAAAAAAGGAATCAGGGAAATGTCCTTTTCTACAATGGTATTATTCGGTGAGAAGTCTGGGGATCCTCACGGCAACCCCGGTGATAGAAAGCTAAAAGCAGGAGACTTTGTCCTATTCGATCTCGGAGTGGTCCTTGAAGGATACACATCGGATATCACACGGACATTTGCTTACAAATCAGTTTCTGATAAGCAAAGAGAAATCTACGAGACTGTTCTTAAAGCAGAGCTTGCATCACTTGAAGCAAGCAAGCCTGGAAACCGGGTAGGAGACCTTGACCAAATCGCCCGTGATATCATCACTGAAGCAGGGTACGGAGATCACTTCCCTCACAGGATCGGTCATGGACTCGGAATCAATGTCCATGAATTCCCATCGATGAGCCACTTAAATGACGGTATTCTTAAGGTGGGGATGACATATACAATCGAGCCGGGAATTTATGTTCCTGAAATCGGAGGAGTCAGAATAGAAGATGATGTGCTCATCACAGAAAATGGGTATGAAACGTTAACAAAATTCCCAAAAGAGCTTCAGATTATCGAATAATGCGTGGAGAGCTGATGAAGAATCAGCTCTCCTTTTATATAATGGCATCAGCAGCCTAATTAAGTAAATAAGTTGAAATGAAACCTTTATGTTGCTCGTTACGTATACATTAGTATCAAGAAATGAAAAGGAGAGAACACATGAAAAAAATCATCCTGTTACTGTCATCAATATTGCTTCTTACCGGCTGCGGGTTGTTAGAAGAAGCGAATAACAGCTTAACCTACGTAGAAGAAATGACGGATTATTTAAATGAAGCGGAACAGTTTGCAAATGATTTTCCAACTTTAGTAGAAGAGGCGTCTGCAGATCAGTCAGCCATTCCTAAACTTCAAGACCGCTTGAATGAGATGAAAACAGAAATAGAAGAAATAAATAACCTGACCCCTCCATCTCTTGCAGAGGATCTTCACACAAAAGTGGAGGAGTATAACAATAAAGCACTTCAGGGAATAGAACAAGCTCAGACTCAAATCGATAAAGGTGAAGTTCAATTGAGCGAGCTTCAGGATTTGGAGATTGTGCAAACCTTTAATCAACTGCAGGAAATCAAAGGGAACCTTGAAAACTTAGGTCAATAATAAGTAGTGAAGTGTTACAGATAAGGAATTGACATTCTATACTGTGACACTTCTTTTTTTATATAGGAAATGGTAAAGGCTGACGAACGATCTTTTTCTTCTTTATTAGAACAAGGGTTCGGAAAAACGTGATATAATGTAGAAATAATATAATGGATAGGAGACATTCGATGAAAGTTGTGATAGCCGAAAAACCTGATCAAGGGGCAACTTTGGCCAAACCGTTTCCTCATCGGAAAAAACAAGGATACATAGAGGTTCAGCCGAATGACATTTTTCCAAAAGGGGCTTATATTACTTGGGCGGTCGGCCATCTCTTCGGACTTCAAGCACCTGAAAAGTATGATAGCAAATGGAAGAAATGGACGTTTGAAGACCTGCCGATCATACCGGTTCGTTTTCAGTATGAGCTGTCAAGAGCTAAAGCGAAGCAGTTTACAGTCATAAAGCAGCTGCTTCATAACAAAGATGTAACTGAAATCATTCATGCTGGGGATGCCGGGCGGGAAGGAGAATTGATTATCCGAAACATCGTATCTATGGCCCGTGTGCAAAAACCGATGAAAAGGCTTTGGATATCATCCCTGACAGAAAAAGCGATCGTCAATGGGTTCAGAGCCTTAAAGGAAGAAGGAGAGCTGCGCAACCTTTACTATGAAGCATATTCACGAGCCTGTGCAGACTGGCTGGTGGGAATGAATGCTTCCAGGGCCTATAGTATTTTGCTGAAGAAGCAGGGTATGTCGGATGTTTTTTCGGCAGGGAGGGTTCAAACTCCAACGCTTGCACTGATTGTCAAGCGGGATGAAGAAATTGAAAGATTCAAGAGTGAGCCTTTCTGGGAAGTGAAAGCTGATTTCCAATTTGGAGATCACACGTATGAAGGGACCTGGCAAAAAGACGGGGAAAGCCGTATTCAGAGTGAAGAACTTGCGAGGAAAATCGCTTCCTTCTGTGAAAATAAACGTGCATGCATTGAAGATGTGAAAACGGAAAGAAAAGAGTTCTCACCTCCTATGCTGTTTAATCTCTCTTCCTTGCAGGCAACAATCAACAAGATGTTTAAATTCTCTCCAAAGAAAACACTGGATGTACTCCAAAAGCTTTACCAGAAAGGAATTGTCTCTTATCCCCGTTCGGATTCCCAATACGTGACCAAAGGGGAAGCCGAAACATTCCCGGATATCCTAAATAAATTAAAGGAGTACGATCCCTATAATCAATGGATACCAGTTCCTCATGGAAGCTTGATGAATAATAAGCGTTATGTAAACGATGCGAAAGTATCAGACCACTATGCCATTATCCCTACGGAACAGGTTACAGATCCGTCCTCCCTTTCTTCGGACGAGAAAAAAATATATGATGTCATCATTAAGCGTTTCATTGCTGCACATCATGAAAAAGCCATCATTAATTATACAACCATTACAACCCTGGTGGATGACCGTGCCGAATTTGTATCAAAAGGCAAACAGGTTCTTCAGGATGGTTGGAGAAAGATCATTGTCGAAAACGAAAAAGAAAATGAACCTCTGCTTCCCCCTGTTAATGCGAAAGATCAAGGCAAGGTAAAAAAAGTGAATATCAAGGAAGGAAAGACCCAGCCTCCTAAAAGATATACTGAAGGGCAGCTGATTACCTTGATGAAAACAGCGGGAAAATATATGGATAATGATGAACTCGAGAAAGTCCTTAAGCAAACGGAAGGATTGGGTACCGAAGCGACACGGGCAGGAATCATTACGATGCTTAAAGACCGTCAGTACATAGATATTCAGAAAAACATCGTCTATCCGACCGATAAAGCAAAAGTGCTTATACGCGCCATCGGTAACAACGTATTGGCATCAGCTGAAATGACAGCCAAATGGGAGCAGCGCCTCCAACAGATTGGAAAAGGAAAAGCATCCGCACCTGAGTTCATGGAACAAGTAAAGAAATTGAGTCATTCACTCGTACAGAATGCCTTGCATGAAGCTGATTCGTGGAATTTCCGCGATCTTGATACAGGTTCTATTCAACGGACAACAGGAAAGAAAGGAAAACGTGGGGGTAAAGCCAGCCTTGGAAAATGCTTGAAATGCGGTGATAAAGTCATCGATAAGGGCAAATTTTATGGCTGCGCGAGTTATCAAAAAACGAAATGCAGCTTTACGATATCAAAAACCATCCTTTCAAAAAAAATAACAGCAACCGTTATAAAAAAAGTTTTGAAAGAAGGAAAATCCGATCGAATCGACGGTTTTAAAAAAGGGGACAAGCAGTTTTCAGCTTATCTTGGATGGGACCCCCAACAAAAGAAAATCCAGTTTTTATTTGATGTACAATAATCTTTAACTGAATAAAAAGGTGCTTTCACATTTTTAGCCCGTCTTTTTATTTTTTAAGTCAGTTTCCGTATTAGAATAAGAGTCATGATTCAATTTAATCGAAAACAGCGATACCATTAATGGCATCGCTGTTTTCTTTATGTCATTCATCTTCTATGGACCTAAACACATATTTGGACGTTTAAATATCCCCAAAATGGATAAAACAACTATGTACAGAAAAGAAATAAGCTAATGGAGGGTATACATTGAAAAAAGTATTAATGGTATTAACAAATGCAAGTAAAATCGATGATGAGCATGAGACAGGGCTATGGTTATCAGAGTTTGCAGAACCATACTCCGAATTTAAAAATCAAGGATTCGAAGTCGATGTAGCAAGCCTCCAAGGAGGAAGAATACCTCTTGACCCCAATAGTTTGGATGATGAAAATGTGGAAACATGGAAGGGGATTACGAAAGAACTCGATCAAACATTGGTGCTCTCCCAACTTAATGTGAACGAGTACAGCGGGATCTTCCTGCCGGGCGGGCATGGAACGATGTTCGATCTGCCTGAGAGCCCTGACCTGCAGCAGGCACTTGCACATTTTGCTGAAAATAATAAAGCCATTGGGGCAGTTTGCCATGGACCAGCAGGCTTTGTTGGTACAAAATTAACGAACGGCAAATGGCTTGTGGATGGAATAAGCATGACAGGATTCACTAACGAAGAAGAACAGCAGACAGGATTGGATTCATTAATGCCGTTTTTGTTAGAAACAAAACTGCGTGAGCAAGGAGCCCAATTTGAGAAGGCAGAAGCGTGGAGCGACCATGTCATTACAGACGGTAAATTTGTAACCGGTCAAAATCCGCAATCCAGTCAGTCTACAGCAGAGGCGTTTGTGAAAGTATTATAATACTCGCTTCACCCCGTGGAGTTGAGAATCAAGAAACAGTCCATATTCTTCGAGTGTTAAGGAACAAGAAAATTAGACCCGGAACATTAAATAAGATGATCTCTGTCTTGTGCAGGGGTCATCTTATTTATATTCCAATGATACATATACAGCATGCGTTTATAAGGAATTCAATGAGAATTCATGGTATCATCTCTTTCTGCACCCATATGTTAAAATCATTTCACAACGATCTTTTGAAGGGAGAAAGTCTATGCTTCAAGTAATTATACAGATATTGATACTATGTACTTTTTATGAAGCTGGCAAATGGATTGCTGACTTCTTTCATTTACCGATACCTGGAAGCATCATCGGAATGCTTCTATTGTTTACACTATTGATCTCAGGGATCATAAAAGAAAAGGTATTATTAGAAGGGGCAAACTTTTTTTTGAAATACTTTTCATTTTACTTCCTGCCATTATCCGTGAGCGCGATTGCTCTTGGACCTTATTTGCATCAATACGGCTGGAATCTCGTCCTGATTCTTGTCATTAGTGTTATCGCCGGGTTTGCTTCCGTCACCCTAGGGGTTCAGGGAATTGTTCAAATAAAGGAGAAGAAGCCTAATGATGAATCTCATTAATATGCTGGCAGCAACAGGCATAACGGTCATTTTCTTTATACTTTCAATCAAGATTCATCGTCTCTGGTCAAGTCCGTTGACAATACCCATCTTCTTAAGTTCAACAGCACTTATTCTCACATTATATATACTTGATATCCCATATGAAACATATGCTGACGGCACTGCAGTGATTACTTATTTACTCGGTCCGGCCACCGTGGCGCTTGCGTATCCCTTATATCAATTCAGGAAGCTTATCACGAGGCATTGGCAGCCTATCTTAACGGGTATCATAACAGGAAGCGGAGTCTCCATGGTATTGTCTTATTTTCTCGCCGGACTTTTGGGATTACCTGAAGAAATCAAGAGGTCCTTCCTGGTAAAGACCATCACTACCCCGGTAGCTGTGGATATAGGAAAACTGATAGATGGGAAGGTAGAATTGATACCGGCCGTCGTCATTATAACAGGGGTGATGGGGGCTATGTTCATGCCGTATCTCATTAGAGTGCTGAACCTCTCTCACCCGATTGCAAAAGGACTTCCTTTCGGCGTCATCTCACATGGTATTGGAACCGCTCAGGCTTTTAAAGAAGGAGATCTGGAAGGAGCTATAAGCGGAGCTGCTATGGCGTTAACAGCTTTAATCATGTCATTGATCATTCCGATTGTGTTTCTGTTTGTTTGATTGAGTGCTTTAAGGGAGAAAATAGATGATGAGGCAGGGAAATTCCGACTGCTACCTCCCTCAGTAAAAGGAGCACTAATGTTGAAAAGAGTACTTATGAAGATAAAAAAAGGAATATGGATCGTTCCGGCGGCTTATAGTATTGTCTCCCTGGGTCTTGCTATCCTGACTATTTCACTTGATACCTATTGGATCCACAGAATCGAACCGTTCATACCGACTGTCATGCTTACAAGTATCGACCTTGCCCAGACTGTCCTGAGCGCCATCGCATCATCCTTGTTGACGATGACGACATTTACATTCTCTACTGTAATGATTGTTCTGACAACGTATTCCTCACAGTTTTCGCCAAGAACACTCCAGAATTTTGTGAAGGATAAAACAACAATGAGAGGATTGGGCATATTTCTGGGAGGCTTCATTTATTCCATTATTTCTTTGTTATTCATGAGGCAGAGTCTTGAAGAACATCTCGTTTCGTCCGCTTTTATCGGTGTTCTTTACGCCATTGTCTGTCTTTCATTTTTTGCTTATTTCATTCACCACATCGCCACCTCCATCCAGATAAGCAGACTGATACAACGCTTGGAAGAGGAGGCGTTGAAAGTCATCACATATTACAAAAAAATCCAAAATGAACATAGTGTCCGCCCATATATAGATATAACTGATGAATATGGTGTAACTTCAGAAATCCCTGCAGCGAAATCAGGCTTTATTCAATATGTGGACTTCTCAGAGATGATAAACAGAGCAAGGGAAGAACGGGTCCTTATTGAATTCATGAAAGAAGTCGGTGACTTTGTGAAAGAAGGAGAGACAATTTGCGAGGTTCATGGTGCAAAAGATGCACTTCCTCATTTCAACCCATATATATACATAGGAAGGGAACGAATGGGTGAATATGATTTAGCTTATTCCCTGCAGAAAATAGTAGAAATTGCGTTGAGGGCAGTATCTCCGGGCATCAATGATCCTAATACAGCCAGGGATGCCATCAAATATATCGGGTTGATCCTGAGCGACATACATGGAATCGAAGATGGCATTTTACACATGAAAGATAATGATGGCAGCACAAGAGTGCTTATACATCTTTTTTCTTTCAACAAAATTCTTTATCAAACGTTTTATCAGATTTCTCATTACAGCAAGGAAGATATTTCAGTCATCTTATCAATCATGGATGCACTGATCATGATTTACAAGGCCGTTGATATCGAACGAAAACATATCGTTTATGATTTTCACAAGTACCTGATTCACGGCATGGAAAAAGAAGAAATGCAGGAATGGGATCTTTATTATCTAAATGAAAAAATCGATCAGCTAAAACCTTTGGATTCCCAAGAATAAATTGGAGACAGAGGTGATGGAAATGAAGGAATACTCCATAGGCATTTTTCAATTGACTCTTTAGATTTCAAATTGTTTTTAACTGTTGATGAAACGGCATTGGGGAATAATGGATGACGACTGATGAACAGAACTGTTCAACACAGCTTTTTCTTTAAAAAATCACTTGGTTTCGGTATAGTAAGGGAAGACGAAATTCATAAAGAGAAGGAAGATTGTATGATAGTAAAAACTGATGAAGAATTGCAAGCGTTAAAAGAAATAGGTCGCATCGTCGCACTGATCCGGGACGAGTTGAAGTCTCTAACAAAACCTGGAATAACGACAAAAGAGCTCGATGAAATTGCAGGAAAAATGTTTGCAGAGAACGGAGCAATTTCAGGACCCAAAGGTGAATATGACTTTCCGGGCTTCACTTGTATCAGCGTGAACGAAGAAGTTGCCCATGGAATACCTGGAGAAAGAGTCATTCAAGAGGGAGACCTTGTGAATATAGATGTGTCAGGCTCGAAAGACGGATATTATGCAGATACCGGTATTTCGTTCGTGGTTGGCGAGGGCGATCCGACACTGACAGATTTGTGTGAAGCAGCCCTGAAATCATTCGAAGCAGGCCTCCGGAAAGCAAAAGCAGGTTCAAAGTTGAACGGGATTGGAAAAGCCGTTCACAATGAAGCAAAGAAAAATGGCTATACCGTTATTAAAAATCTGACCGGGCACGGTGTAGGTAAATCACTTCACGAAAAACCTGACCATATCCTGAATTATTTCGATCCATGGGATAACGGGCTTCTGAAAGAAGGCATGGTCATCGCATTTGAACCTTTCATCTCGAGAAGAGCCCAAAATGTCATTGAAAAAGGCGACGGCTGGACATACATCACACCTGACAAAAGCCTCGTAGCACAAATCGAACACACCATTATCATCACAAAAGACGAACCTATTATCTTAACTCAGTAAAACAGTAAGGGACGGACCTTAAATAAGGCCCGTCCCACTTTTTTAGTTAAACGATCTTTGTTTTCCCGCATTCCTGGCACTTACGATAGAATTTCCCATCCAGCACATGGGATTTAAAGACGTTATTCCCGCATTCGCATCTACCGGCATGTACATCTGGTTCGTCTTTATAAAGTACGATTGTCTCTTCTTGATTCTCCACAGTTAAACCTCCCACGCTAATTCACGTATCTATTTAAGTATAATTTGAATTCGATAAGTTGTTAAGAGAAAAATAGATTTCCCAAAGAAGACCATTCTTCCTCTATTTTTAACCTCTATAACCATTTTTATCTAGAAAATATGGTTTTTTATTCCTCTAAATGAAAGACTATACAAGAAAACGCTTAATATTACAGATATGAAATAATTCTGACGCATGTTTATAATTTTGTTGTTATTGTATTGAGATTTTACTATGTTAGTATTTTCCCTGTTAGCAAAAATAAATAGTGCTAGCTACATAAGGAGGAATTTTTCTATGAAACTAAAAAAATCGATTATTTCTGTGGCTGCTTTCACTACTCTAGCAGTTGCTGGTGGTGCTAGCGCTTCAGCACAAGAAATCGAAGTCAAAAAGGGAGATACGCTTTGGGGATTGGCGAAGGAATATGGAACGACTGTAGATCAACTTAAAACATGGAACAACTTGGGTTCAGATCTTATTTTCCCTGACCAGGAACTAAAAGTATCATCTAAAGAATATTATACAGTTAAAAAAGGTGACACACTTTGGGGTATTTCATCGAGCTATGGCATTTCAGTAGACAGCCTGCAAGGATGGAATGCACTGGAAAGCGACCTTATCGTACCTGGACAAGAATTGTTAATTAACCTGGATGATAAACAAGCTTCAACTCCTGTAAATACTTCTGAGCAAGAAGAGGCTGCTCCCGCACCTCAGGAAGAAGCAACACCAGAAGTAGCTCCAGAAGCTGAAGAGCCGGCAGCAGAACCAGCAGAAGCTGCACCTCAAGAGGAACAAGATGGCGTTGTTAAAGAGCTTACTGTTGAAGCTACAGCATATACAGCGGAATGTGAAGGCTGCTCAGGAATCACTGCGACAGGCGTAAATCTTAAAGAAAACCCTGATGCAAAAGTAATTGCAGTTGATCCGGAAGTAATCCCACTGGGATCTAAAGTATATGTAGAAGGGTATGGATATGCTACTGCCGAAGATACTGGCGGTGCAATCACAGGAAACCGAATCGATGTATTCATCCCATCAAAAGATCAAGCGACTGATTGGGGAAGAAAAACAGTAAACGTAAAAGTTCTTGAAACTAAATAATTTTAAATAGATCGCCCCATTGGGAAATTAATCTCAATGGGGTTTTTTATATGTTCAGTTACGGTCTTATCTAAAAGAAATATTCCAATCAATAATAGTTGACTTCCTGAATTGTCATCTCCTTCATGCGAAAGCAGTTCTTGGAACTTATGGAATTAATAATGAGTAAAGAGTTCCAATATTCCTAACTGTTACAGCCATGTCATCTAATTGTTATGTGTTTATAAACGGATTGATAAATGACTGATGCATGTCTATGTTACTATTTCTTTTGTTGGTTTTTATCAAAAACCACAAAAGGAGGAATTTAACAATATGAAAAAAGTATTATTTACCATTTTTTCCTTCACAGTCTTCCTTTCAACCGGACTGGCTTCTGCATCTGCAGAATCTGACGATAACACAGAAAAAGCACTTAAGGATTATCATAATATAGAAAAAGGCGACATCCTTTGGGAGATTGCAAATCGTTATCATATTTCCATTGAAGAAGCCGTTACCCGCCAGGAACTGCTTGAAAAAGGTATTACTGTGAATGGAGAAGAACCTCAAGATGAAGCTGTGAAGACAGCATCTACAGAAAAAGATGATGCTAAGGGAAACAATGATCATGTTGTAAAAGAAATAGATGTAACTGCTACAGCTTATACAGCTTACTGCGAAGGCTGTATTGGAATTACTAAAACGGGTGTCGACTTAATTGCCAATCCCGATGCGAGAGTCATTGCTGTAGACCCTGATGTCATTCCTTTGGGATCAAAAGTTTATATTGAAGGTTACGGTTATGCACGCGCAGAAGACACAGGAGGCGCAATTAAAGGGAATCGTATCGACATTTACATGGAACATGAAAAAGATGCGCTTCAATACGGAGTTCGAGACGTAAAAGTGAAAATAATCGAAGAGTAAGTAAAAAAGTCCCCTCAGATTGAGGGGACTTTTTTTCATTTCGACCGAGACTTAGAGAAAAGTTTGTAAAAGCCCATTTCATTTTTAGTGAAAATTAATGGAATGAAAACGCTCTATTGGCAAACACTAGTCAAAATTAAAGGTTTTCGCTTGCATTTACATCATTATTTTTGCTAGGGTTATGAATGTTGGTTTCAAGGGCGTAAAAGAGGGAATAAGGAAATGGGCCTATTTCTAAATTTTCTTCCCTCGCAAAAATATCTAACAAATCCAAGAAGAAAATAGAAAGGAGATATTTATGAAACGTATTTCAAATGTTTTCTGGATTACAGTTGCACTTGTAGCAGCAGCTGTAGCATATGGAGTTATTGCTCCAAAATCTTTCGAAACTGTGACTTCTAATATGCAGGCGTTCATTACGTCTACATTCGGATGGTATTATCTCATTTTAGTAACCGTAATCGTCATTTTTTGTGTCTTCCTGATCTTCAGCCCAATGGGAACGATCAGATTAGGAAAACCTGATGAAAAGCCTGAGTATACGAAAGGTACATGGTTCGCTATGTTATTCAGCGCAGGTATGGGGATCGGACTTGTTTTCTGGGGAGCCGCAGAGCCGCTATCCCACTTTATGACCCCGCCCCTCGCAGAAGGAGGGACCAATCAAGCAAACAAAGAAGCGATGCGCTATACATTCTTCCACTGGGGGGTTCATGCCTGGGGAATTTATGCAATCGTTGCTTTGGCCCTTGCTTACTTTAAGTTCCGTAAAGATGAACCAGGGTTGATTTCCGCAACGCTCAGACCCATTTTCGGTGACAAGGTAAACGGGCCGTTAGGAACCGTCATTGATGTCCTTGCTGTTTTTGCAACCGTAGTCGGCGTCGCTACGACCCTTGGATTCGGGGCGGCTCAAATCAACGGCGGGCTGTCATATCTATTAGGCATCCCGAACAATTTCACAGTACAGTTCATCATTATTGCTGTCGTTACTGTGCTGTTCATGATCTCTGCTTGGTCCGGATTGAGTAAGGGGATCAAGTACTTATCCAATACAAATATGGTATTGGCAATTGGATTATTCATATTGGTGTTCTTTATCGGCCCAACGTTATTGATCCTGAATATGTTCACGGATACAATCGGAGCATATATCCAGAATATCGCTGCTATGAGTTTCAGGATTGCACCATTGAACGAAGAACATCGCTCATGGATTAATGGATGGACTATCTTCTATTGGGCATGGTGGATTTCCTGGTCTCCGTTCGTCGGTATCTTTATCGCCCGTGTTTCCCGGGGCAGAACGATTCGCGAATTCCTGATAGGAGTATTGCTGCTTCCCGCACTAGTCAGCTTCCTTTGGTTTGCTGCTTTCGGTACTTCTGCAATCGAGGTACAACAAGCTGGAACAGATTTAACTCAATACGCTACAGAAGAATTACTCTTTGCTGTATTCAACAGCTTTGAATGGTCTACTATCCTGTCCGTTGTTGCCATTACACTGATCGGCACGTTCTTTATTACTTCAGCAGATTCGGCAACATTCGTTCTTGGGATGCAAACGACATATGGCTCATTAACACCTCCAAACTATGTAAAATTAACCTGGGGTATAGCTCAATCAACCGTTGCATTGATCCTTTTATACAGCGGGGGATTACAAGCCCTGCAAAATGCGCTCATTGTCGCAGCACTGCCATTCTCAGTCATCATGGCACTCATGATGGTCTCTTTATACAAATCATTAAATCATGAGAAGAAAGAGCTTGGCTTATATATTAAACCTAAACCTAGAAAGACCGCCGAGCCTCACGAAAAAATATAATCAGGTACCTGCGCCCAGACAATGTCTGGGCGTTTTTTATTGAGGTAGAACAAGCAGGCATTCATCGCCCCTATATTTAATGACTAGACATTTTCATCATTTATCTGTGCCGGCGGCTCGTATCAACCCTGATATTACGCTCTTTTTATAGCTGAACAAATGACTTTTGAGTATTTCGATTAACCTATAATTTGTCCACTACATACATTAATATCGTAGTTAGAAAACTGGAGGTGACTGATTATGTATGGATACGGATACCCTGGATACGGATACTGCGGAGGAGGATACGCGGGAGGCTTCGCATTAATCGTAGTTCTATTCATTTTGTTAATTATCGTTGGAGCAGCGTTTGTTAACTAATAAAAAAATAAGAGTCGATGATCCGAAGAGTCAAAAATGTCTCGCTCGGGTCATTTTTTTTACAGAAATAAAGCACTAGTAATGAATAAAAAAAGTACAAGCGTCATGGTTGGAAAACATTCAGTTCAATCATGCCCCAATACAAACCGTGGGAAGGAAATATTCACTATTCAAACCATTCTACGATTGTATTAATCAGGTTCTCATATTAAAATACTAAAGGGAATCATCACTGAGAAAGGGGGCGTGACTGTTTGGCAAAAAGACCGAAAAAGAAAAAAACAACATATAAAAAGAAGCACGCCTCTCCGCTTAAAATACTATTGATCCCTTTTTTTATTCTGATGATTTACTTTGCTGTTAACGATATTCACAATACCAATAAGCTTTCATTGTTTGGGAAAGAAGAGGTGCCGTCTCAATATATACCGATATACAAGGCGGCCGAAGAAAAATATGGGGTGCCATGGAACCTATTGGCGGCTCACCATCGGGTGGAAACTAAATTCTCCACCATGAAATCACTCATTTCCCCTGTTGGAGCGGAAGGACATATGCAGTTTATGCCCTGTACATTTGTTGGCTGGTCACACCCGACATGTGGTGAACTGGGCAAAGGTGATATTCCGGATGATCAGAAAACCGATCCCGACATCATTGAAAAATATGGGGGATACGGAGTGGATGCGAATGGGGATGGCGTAGCAGATCCGTTTCAAATTGAAGACGCCGTATTCAGTGCAGCAAATTATCTAGCGAGTAATGGGGCAGCAAACGGTGAGATTGAACAAGCAGTATTTGCCTACAATCACAGTACCGAGTATGTGGAGGATGTTCTGTATTTCGCTGAAAGATACATTGAGAATCCAGATGAAAGGGAAGGGAAGAAGTGATTCGAAAGTCCCTATCCAATCAAAATATTTTCAAAAAACACCCTATCTTTAAGGGTGTTTTTTGATATAGTAAAAGATAGCATTTTCCTATATAGGTTATATTATACAGACAAAAGAGGGGTTACCGTGTTATTAAAGAAGAGAAAGAGCGTTAGGGTTAACAGGCTAAACGAATCAGAGTGGAGCAATGAAGTAAGTATCACTGTCCCGCTAGAAATGGCAAAACAGCTTGAAATGATACAACTGACAGAAGATGACTTGGCTGTGCTTAAGGCATCCCGCGCGATCGTACAGGAAAATATCGAAGAAATCGTCGACGGTTTCTACTTCCCGATCGAGCATCATCCAGCACTGTCATCGATTGTAAATCAATATAGTTCCATTGATCGTTTAAAAGGGACTCTGGCCGTACATATCATAGAAATGATGAATGGAACGATCGATCAAACATTTATCGAAAAAAGAAGAAAAATAGCTGAGATGCATATTCGTATTGGATTGCCGACAAAGTGGTATATTGCATCATTCCAGAATTTGCAGATGACATTATTTCAAGTGTTGTTCCGTACATATTCTCATGTTGAGGATTACCATAAAGTGATTAAATCCGTCACAAAGATTCTAAACCTTGAACAGCAGCTCGTGCTGGAGGCTTATGAGGATCAGAATGAGAGAATGAGGGAAGAAGCACGCATTCTCAAAGAAAATGTCACAATCAGGGTTCAAGAAGCTACAGATGGACTTGCAGCGATTTCTGAAGAGTCAGCAGCCTCTCTTGAAACGATCATCTCCCGTATGGTAGTAGTAAGTACGCTAAGTTCAGAAGGAACAGCAGCCATTGAAAAAATTGGTGAGTTTTCAGTGGAAGGTAAAGAGAAAATGGGCCAGCAGAAGGATCATATGAGTAAAATTCTTTCCGATTTGGGAGAAATGCTGAAAGAAATCCAACAGCTGCAGCAGATATCCAATCAAATCTTTGATATTGTTTCAATTGTACAAACCATAGCTGAACAAACGAACCTTTTGTCACTAAATGCCAGCATCGAGGCTGCCCGCGCAGGCGAGCACGGAAAGGGATTCGCTGTGGTTGCTGAAGAAGTGCGCAAACTGTCTGACCAGACAAAAAGTTCAGTTACAAATGTATCCAGCCTGATTTCTGGGACAAAGGAACAGGTAGACAAGATTTCCAGATACATTACATCAGTAGAAAAGCTTGCAAAGACTGGAATGAATTCTACAAATGAAGCTCATGTTTTTTTTGATGGAATCGTAGACTCGATCGATCATAGCAAATTAAAGAGTGAAAAAGTCGAAGGAAAAATGAAAGAAATTTCTTTGGCTGTCGAGGAAATTTCACAGGCTATTGCACAATTGGCACAGTCTGCCGACAAATTAAGTGATATGACTACAGAATTATAATGAACGACAAAAGGAGAACCTTGGTATAATCAGGTTCTCTTTTTTTAATCTGGTGAACTTCACAGCCATATAAAAAATTGTTATGATAATTCTTTGTTTGACTTTTAGCACATACAGGTGGTTGAAGAATGAATATTACGAATTTAATAGAAGAGTGGCAGAGTGCTCTGGAAATTGAAATCGCACATATAAGAAAACAAGATTCAACAGGGATTTATATAGAAGAAGGAATATGTTTGAGAACGGATGAATCTGCATACATCTATTGGTTTACTCTTTCATATCCTGCATCCATTGCTGAGGGAAGCACCGTAACACTCAAAACAGGGGGGAAATCGCTGCCCGGGGTTGTGATCAGTTCTGAAGATCGGGAATGTATCATTGAGTTCGATCGGTATATTGGGGACCCGGTTACAGCAGGACAACTCTTACACGAGCCATGGGAGCTCTTGGAGAAACTGATTGAAAGGCTGGAAGAAGCCAAAGAGAGACATGGTAAAGCACGCAGGATCCAAAATCTGATGACTCCTCCCCAAAAAACATCCCATGACCAATCCATTGTAAAAAGCACATTGCACGAAGCTTATTTAAGAAGTAAATATAATCCTATCACCTATCTCTGGGGACCGCCGGGAACAGGCAAAACATACACATTGGCGCGTGTTGCAGCCTATCATTATTCTGAAGGAAAGCGTGTTCTGCTCCTGTCTCATAGTAATGCAGCGGTCGATGTATTAATAGAAGAAATGCACCATTTCCTTTCCAAGCATGACCGCTGGAAATCAGGAGAGGTCATCAGATATGGAATCAACCGAAAGTCGTATCAAGATGGTATTACGGATTTGAGTGCGATCCAGCTATTAGAGCAGCAGGATCCGAAACTTGCTCAGGAAAAGAGTAAAGTAGAGACCTACCGGAGGAAACTGAAGAAAAAACTTTCTAAGTCTTTCTCCACTTACGATTCTGAACGCCTGTCACAGCTGGAAGTACACTACCAGAAACTGAAGGAACAGCTTAAAAGACGGGAAGGGGGACTTGTCAATGATGCTAAGGTGATTGGGACCACATTAAGTAAAGCTGCAATTGATCCTCTTATCTATGAAGAAGAATTTGACCTTGTCATTGTAGATGAAGCAAGTATGGCATATGTCCCGCAAGTGGCATTTGCTGCTGCATTAGCAAAGAAAATCATCGTGTGCGGAGATTTCAAGCAGCTTCCCCCGATTGCAGTAAGCTTTCACCCATCCGTTTCAAGATGGCTGAAGGATGATATCTTCCATTTATCAAACGTGGCTGATTCAGTTGAAAAAGGGAGGGATCATCCGCAATTGTTGCTGCTCCCCGAGCAAAGACGTATGCATCCTAGTATTTCGGCTTTTACAAACCACTTTATCTATCATTCTAAAGTTGGCGATCATCCCTATGCTGCAAAGATGAGAGAAGACATTCTGGAGAAGGAACCCTTTTCCCGACAAGGAAGCATTCTATTGTCCCTGCAGGAAGGATCTGAATGGGGAGAAACCGAACGCGGATCCAGATGGAATGTCCTTTCAAGCTTCATCACCATTATGATGGCGTTAAAAGCACTGGAAGATGGAATTCATTCCATTGGAATCGTCACACCCTACCGGGCACAAGCAAAATGGTACAATCTGCTGCTTCAAGAAATGATCGAGCCCCTCTACCAAAGAGAGAAACCGAGCCTTTACGCGGCTACAGTTCATGGATTTCAAGGGTCAGAAAACGATATGATCATTTTCGATGCTGTCGATGGGGCCGCTCATGAAAAGGCAGGTGCTTTACTCACACGCAAAGGAAGCGAGAGGCTCATCAATGTGGCGGTTACGCGAGCTAGAGGAAAATTCATCCTGGTTGCAGACGACCACTTCTTAAAAAGAAAGACTCATCCGTCACAGCCTATTCATCAATTGATCGATTTTCTATACACAAAAGGATTTGTTAAAACCGGTTCGGATTTTACAGAATCAGAAATAAGTTCAACAAAAAGATTCAAATCATATTCTATTCACGACCAGAAAAGGATAATGAAAGACTTGTATGCATGCGAAAAAGAGATCATCGTCAACGTGATGTCGATAAGCGATATACCTCCTGAAATGTTGAGGGTATTAAAGGAGTTGGAACATAAAGTAACCGTAAAAATATTATGTAAAGACTCGGCTCACAAAACCTTTCCATTTAATACAGCTGACTCGCCGACAAGAATTCCTTTTATCAGCATGGACAAGAAAGTGCTGTGGTTTAATTGTTTCTTGAATGAAGGGAACAAAAGGTTCCCTTATCAAATAAGGATATTTTCGAAAAAGGTTCATCAGCAATTCTTCAAACTGATACAACAAAACGCCCGGAAAGAGTAATCATTCTCTCCAGGCGTTTTGTTGTATTATCTTTATTCGTAAAATATGGTCTATCAAACGTGACAGAGAGCCCAATTGAAACGAGTGCTCACCAATCATAGAACTACTTTATTACATAAAGTGGTTTATCCGTTTCTTCAGCTACTTCTCCAATCAGCCAGGCACTAACATCATGTCCATTTAATTCATTGACATATTTATGTGCCTGATCACTTGGCATACTTACCAATAGACCTCCCGATGTAATTGCATCACACAGGATCAACTGCTCTTCTAATGTAAGTTCAGAGTCATAAGATACCTTATCATGCAGCCAAAGGTGATTTGCTTTCGTTCCCCCTGGGATAACGCCTGCTTCAGCAAGTTCTTTTGTACCGGGTAACTGAGGAATGGACGAGTAGGTTAAATGAAGTGTTGCATGACTTCCTTTCGCCATTTCAAAGGCATGGCCTAATAGTCCAAATCCGGTGATATCGGTGACAGCATTTACTTGATATTGTTTCAAAACATCTGCAGCTTTCTTGTTCAGCATACTCATCGATGCAGTCACTTCAGCTTCTTGCTCTTTCGTCACAGACTGACGTTTGATGCCGGTCGTTATTATGCCTGTACCGATGGGTTTCGTCAACACCAGAACATCGCCCGTTTTGGCGCCTTTGTTAGTCCAATACTCTTTAGGATGGACGACTCCCGTTACACTTAACCCAAACTTAGGCTCCGCATCGTCAATCGAGTGGCCGCCCACAGTGATGGCACCAGCTTCCATTACTTTATTCTGGGCACCTGCGAGGATCTGAGTCAGCACCTCATGGCCCAGCTTCTTAATCGGGAACCCGACTATATTCAATACAGTTCTTGGAGTGCCGCCCATGGCGTATACATCGCTCAAAGCATTGGCTGCTGCAATTTGTCCGAACAAATAGGGGTCATCGACGACAGGAGTAAAGTAATCGACTGTTTGAACAAGAGCGATTTCATCCGTCAACTGATAGATCCCTGCATCGTCGGAGGATTCATTTCCAACTAACAATTCTTTATTCTCTGGTTGGGAAGGCAGATGACGCAAAACTTGCGCCAAGTCGCTTGGACTTATTTTGCATCCTCAGCCGGCTTTAGTAGAAAGAGCCGTTAACCGGATGATCTCTTCTTTACTCATAACTTTCACTCCTTTATGTATAGATACTTATATTGTACAGGAAAGATAAGAGAACGGGCAAAATGTATGAAGCGTCTTCCCGACCCATTTGCAACATCAGCAGGTCTCCACTAGAATGAAATAAAGCACTTGTACAAAAAGGGGGTTTCTGAGATGAACAATCGTAAGATCAAAATTGAATTCTGCTTAAGGTGAAACTACTCACCAAAAGCCGCGAGTTTCGCGGAACAGTTATTTACCCATTTCCGTTACGATATTGATGAAGTATTGCTCATTCCATCATCAGGAGGAGCCTTTGAAATTACGGTAGGCGATACCAAGATCTATTCCAAGCTGGAAACGGGCGTATTCCCGGATGTTAATGACATCATCACCAAGATCGAAGCAATGTAACCACAAGAAAAAGCCTGGGAATCCCAGGCTTTTTTACTTATCAGAGAGAATGGTGATCATCGTCGCAAATACCTTGGACTCGAATACTAAGAGAGGTCTTCTCCGAGCATTCGTGTTTCGGCACTTTTATTTCTATTGTGTGGTGTTCTAAAGAGTAGGTTAATTGCCGCTGACGCAGACAAAAAGGAAATTCAACGTCCCTGCTCCTGGTCTTCAATTCATTTTTCAACCTGATTGTGATAACAAGCCGGTGATCATTCTTTGTCAGAATCAATTCATCCGGACAAATATTTTCAGTTTCAACTTCCACGATGAATGCTTCTGTCGTGTCAAGGAAGTCGATCCGGAATTCTTTTTCATCTAGCCGAACTGTATCGGGATCCAACAACCAATCCTTCATTCTCTCTTCCCAGTTCTCTAAATAAAAATCCTCCTTGCTCTTACCCATTTACACCTGACCCCTAACTTTCTCTTTTACACATTCTATTCGTTCTGCATTAAATGGTGAGGGTGTTATAATGGTGGAAAAGGAATGAAGGAGGGTAATTCATGAAAGAGCAGCTGAGACAAATCCCCCCGATACATGAACTTCAGCATACAGACAGGTTTGAACGATTTACAGCTGATCAGAACCTTTCATTTGAAAAAGGGACGGAACTTGTAAAAGAAAGTGTATCACTCATAAGAAAGAGCATCCGGGAAAACAACTGGGATGGTCCTCAGCCTGGTACCGTCCGTTTCCTCGAAGCAATCTATACACATGCCGAACTCCTTAATAAGAAGAAGTTTTCACTATCTTTACATAAAGTCATTAATGCAAGCGGCACGGTCTTACATACAAATTTAGGCAGGGCAAGACTGGGTCCCGAAACGATTGAGCATATGAGTAATGTGGCAGGTTCTTACACCAACCTTGAATATGAAGTGGAAAAAGGAAATAGAGGTTCACGCCACACACATGCAGAGAAGTTCATATGTGAATTGACTGGTGCAGAAGCTGCGATGGTCGTCAATAACAATGCCGCTGCTGTGTTTCTCATTCTTTCTGCATTGGCTAAAAACAAGGAAGTAATTGTGTCAAGAGGGGAGCTTGTTGAAATTGGAGGTTCTTTCAGGGTCTCTTCCATCATGGAAGAGAGCGGAGCTAAGCTTATGGAAGTCGGCACAACAAATAAAACTCATTTACACGATTTTGAGAGTCATATAGGTGAAGATACGGCGATGATTATGAAAGTGCACCAAAGCAACTTTATTATTAAAGGATTCACGTCTTCAGTTGAATCAGGTGATCTAGTCCATCTGACCCGAAAGTATGATCATGTGGTCTATTATGAAGACTTGGGAAGCGGGGCACTTTATGACTTTACGAAACATGGAATCGGAACAGAACCGCTGGTAAGACACGTGATCGAGAAAGGCGCTGATCTCGTATCCTTCAGTGGAGACAAGTTGTTGGGCGGACCTCAAGCCGGTATTATCGCAGGCAGGAAAGATGTTGTGAATTTACTGAAAAAACATCAGCTCGCCCGTGTTTTGCGTGTTGATAAAATGACACTTGCTGCACTTGAAATGACCTTGCTTCATTATCTGAAAAAAGAAGAACATAAGATTCCTGCCGTTAACGGGATCATCCGGCAGAAAGAAGAGATCATGCAGCAATCAATGGAACTGATGGCGCAACTAAAACAGCGAGATGTTTCATATAATGTTGAGCTGGTTGAAGGAAAAAGCAAAGTAGGAGGGGGTACCATGCCGGAAGTCGAACTCGACACATATCTTATTTCCATTAGGCACAGCCAATTTTCTTCCCATGAATTGCATGAACGTTTGAGAATGCATGAACCTTCTATCATTGCAAGGATTCAACAGGAACGCCTCCTGATCGATTTAAGGACCGTTTCTACCGGTGAACAGGTTGAGATACTTCAAGCACTCGATATAATCAGCAATGGAATAAAGACAGATGATCAGAACTGACCGTGAACATTTGCCCATATAAAGAGGCACATCCCACTCTCTGGGATGTGCCTCTTCTCCATTATTGCTGCCCGTTGACTTCATTGACAATCGACTCAAGGTCCGTTTTGAATTTTTGCAGCTGTTCTTTTTGAGTGTCTGAAGCTACTTCAAGAGCATTTTCTATCTGTTGATATGCTTCGTTCACTTCATTTTTCAGATGTGAAAGTTGGGAACCGTAGCTGCCGCCATCGAGAACCAATTCATTGATACTGTTTTGCACATCCGTAAATCCCTGCTGTGCCGCTTGAAATGCTTGCTGTTTATTTTTATGATAAGGCATTGTCAACCACTCCTTCAAAAGTAAAATAGCCTTTATATTATAGGCATTTCACCGCAGTTCTATACGTATGCATAAACTCTCTCGAACGTATCCATTCTAAATAAGAGGAGGGATGGATGATGAACAAAAATGACAGCAAGGACATGAGAAAAAATGCACCTAAACAATCCGGGCAGCCAGAACCGTTGAGCGGCTCCCACAAAGTGAAAAACCAAAACCATACGCGTCAAAAGCATAACGGCAGCCACGATATGTAAACACAAAAAAACTCTGCAATTGAATTTGCAGAGTTTTTTGTTTATTTTTTACTAAGAAAGGGTAAGTGAGAAGTGAGTCCGACTGTAGATGACTAACCTTCATCATGCCCATAAGCATTCAATCAAAACAATTATTGATTGGTTTTTCGCTTTTTATTGTTCTGTCTCTGAGCTTCCGTCAATGGCTCATTTGAGTACTCTTCATTATAACCTGCACCCTTGCCCTGTGCTTTAGCTGCGTTCATACCGTTGATGACATGATTTGCTTTGCGTTTGGCCAAAAGAAACACCTCCATATAAATAGAATGCCACCATGCCTGTACAGCTATTAGAGGAAAACCCTAACAAGAGGTTATTGTTTTTCCGAAATAATATTTTCAGGGTGCCGACATCATTTGACATGAATAAAAATGCTGTTATGCCAATATTTTGCTAGAAAATGAAAGGTGATTAGATATTCAGATAAGTAAAACTTATCAAAAACAATAACTTTATTGTTATTTACTTATGTAATCGCTTGTATTAAGATTGTTATTGTGAGAAAAGTTCGTTTGTTTAGAACGAAGACTTTTCGACTTAATGTGTATATGTAGTTAGAGGGGGAATTGAAATGGCAAAGAACGATGTATTCAATGCACGATCTTCTTTCGAACTTGAAGGAAAACGTTATCATTATTATCGTTTAAAAGCACTTGAAGAAGCAGGCGTTTCAAACATCAACCGTTTACCTTACAGTGTAAAGGTATTACTTGAATCTGTACTGCGCCAATTTGACGGACGTGTGATCAATAAAGATCACGTTGAAAATTTAGCAAACTGGGGAGCAGCCGGCAAGGATGCTGAAGTTCCATTCAAGCCTTCCCGCGTCATCCTTCAGGATTTCACGGGAGTACCTGCTGTCGTTGATTTGGCTTCACTGCGTAAAGCAATGGCCGACATCGGCGGAGATCCTCAAAAAATCAACCCTGAAATCCCGGTTGACCTAGTAATCGACCACTCTGTACAAGTTGATAAATACGGTACAGCAGACGCATTGAAAGCAAATATGGATCTTGAATTCGAACGTAATGCAGAGCGTTATCAATTCCTGAGCTGGGCTCAAAAAGCATTCGAAAACTACCGTGCCGTTCCACCGGCTACCGGTATCGTTCACCAGGTTAACTTAGAGTATCTGGCAAACGTAGTCCACGCTGTTGAGACAACGGAAGGCGACTTTGAAGCGTTCCCGGACACACTTGTTGGAACTGACTCTCATACAACGATGATCAATGGTATCGGTGTTCTAGGTTGGGGTGTAGGCGGAATTGAAGCAGAAGCAGGGATGCTTGGTCAGCCTTCATACTTCCCGATTCCTGAAGTAATCGGTGTTAAATTCACTGGCGAGCTTCCAAACGGAGCAACGGCTACTGACTTGGCACTTAAAGTAACGCAAGTACTTCGCCAAAAAGGTGTTGTAGGTAAATTCGTTGAATACTTCGGACCAGGTGTTGCCACTCTGCCATTAGCAGACCGTGCAACAATCGCCAACATGGCTCCTGAATATGGAGCAACTTGCGGATTCTTCCCGGTTGACGCAGAATCACTTGACTACCTGCGTCTAACAGGCCGTGATGAGACGCATATCAAGATGGTAGAAGAATATCTGAAGAAAAACGAAATGTTCTTCACACCTGAAAAAGAGGAACCAACTTACACTGACGTAGTGGAAATCGACCTTTCTGCTGTGGAAGCAAACCTTTCCGGACCAAAACGTCCACAGGATTTAATTCCACTTTCAGATATGAAGGAGACTTTCCATAAGTCAATCACTGCAAAAGAAGGCGTTCAAGGTTTTGGACTTGATGCTTCTGAAATCAATAAAACAGCTAAATACACGACTGAAGAAGGTAAAGATGTAACGATGCCTACTGGTGCGATCGGAATCGCTGCGATCACATCTTGTACGAATACATCCAACCCTTATGTAATGCTTGGGGCAGGTCTTGTAGCTAAAAAGGCTGTGGAACTTGGTATGAACGTTCCTGACTTTGTAAAAACATCATTGGCTCCTGGTTCAAAAGTTGTTACAGGCTACTTAAGAGATTCCGGATTGTTGTCATATATGGAACAAATCGGTTTCAACCTGGTTGGATACGGCTGTACAACATGTATCGGTAACTCAGGTCCATTACGTCCTGAAATCGAAAAAGCTGTATCTGAAGCAGATCTTCTTTTAACATCTGTCCTTTCAGGTAACCGTAACTTCGAAGGACGTATCCATCCATTAGTGAAAGCAAACTACCTTGCTTCACCGCCGCTTGTGGTTGCTTATGCGCTCGCAGGCACAGTCGATATCGACCTTCAAAATGATTCGATCGGTAAAGACAAAGACGGCAACGATGTGTTCTTCAAGGATATCTGGCCTTCTCAGGATGAAGTGAAGGATGTCGTGAAAGCTACAGTGACACCTGAACTATTCCGCAGAGAATATGAGCATGTATTCACAGAAAACGAACGCTGGAATGAAATCAAAACAAGCAACGAACCATTGTACAGTTTTGATGAAAACTCAACTTATATCCAAAATCCTTCATTCTTCACGGGCCTTGCGCCGACTCCTGAAGATATCAAAGGATTAAACGGACTTCGTGTTGTTGGGAAATTCGGTGACTCAGTGACAACTGACCACATTTCTCCTGCAGGTGCTATCGGTAAAGATACGCCAGCTGGTAAATACCTGCGCGCGAATGGCGTAGAGCCTCGCGACTTCAACTCTTACGGTTCCCGCCGTGGTAACCACGAAGTCATGATGCGCGGAACGTTTGCAAACATTCGTATCCGTAATCAAATCGCTCCTGGTACAGAAGGCGGATTCACGACTTACTGGCCGGAAGATGAAGTAATGCCGATTTATGATGCTTGCATGAAGTATCAAGAAGACGGTACTGGTCTTGTTGTCCTTGCAGGTAAAGATTACGGTATGGGATCTTCCCGTGACTGGGCTGCCAAAGGTACGAACCTTCTTGGCATCAAGACTGTCATCGCTGAAAGCTATGAGCGAATTCACCGCTCCAACCTTGTCATGATGGGAGTGCTTCCACTTCAATTCAAACAAGGCGAAAGTGCTGAAACTCTTGGCTTGACTGGAAGAGAAACCATTTCTGTCAACATCACAGATGATGTTAAACCTCGTGATATCCTGACTGTCACTGCAGTGGCTGAAGATGGAACGAAAACAGAATTTGATGTTCTTGCCCGCTTCGATTCTGAAGTAGAAGTAGACTACTACCGTCATGGCGGTATCCTGCAAATGGTACTTCGCGGTAAGTTCCAAGCATAATAATGAATAACGAAAGTCCTGAGGATCAATCCTCAGGACTTTTTTTGTTGATAAAACCACAAAATTACTTTAAACGACTAATCTTAGACAAGCTTACATAAGATGTTATAACCAACTAATCAGAAGAGGAGAGACGGACTGTTGAAATCTTTTTTTGGGGTATTGCTTGTCGCTTTGTTGGTATATACATTATATGTTGATAATAAGTCCAGCCCGAA
Organism: Rossellomorea sp. NS-SX7; assembly: GCF_052828565.1. Taxonomy (NCBI): domain Bacteria; kingdom Bacillati; phylum Bacillota; class Bacilli; order Caryophanales; family Bacillaceae; genus Rossellomorea; species Rossellomorea sp. NS-SX7. Next base: position 1,970,891 of record NZ_CM128249.1, read on the forward strand.
TGCTATTTCAAGGGATCAGTTTGAACAAGTATCTGCTAACCAATCATATGACCAGCTCATTGATATCGAAGAAGGGGAAGTGTCGGACAGCTCGGAACCTGCTGACCATTTTCCAGGACCTAATGTGGGTGATAAAGCAATTGATTTCAAGTTATCAGATCTGTCAGGAAAAGCCGTGACACTGTCACAATTTAAAGGAAAAAAAGTGATTATAAACTTTTGGGCGACCTGGTGTCCGCCATGTAAGGAAGAAATGCCTGTCATGGAGGAATTCTACAAAAATAACCGTGAAAACATCGAGGTTCTCGCAATCAATATCGATCCACAATATAACGTGGAAGAATATAAGGAATCGATGGGTCTGACCTTCCCAATACTTCTCGACAAAGACGACAAAATCAACAAAGCCTATGACATCCTTACCGTCCCGACAACCTACGTCATTAATGAACAAGGCATCATCACCCACAAACAAATCGGCGCAATCACAAGCCTCGAAGCATTCAATGCTTTAGTGAAGTGAGGGACGGGCCTCTCTTTATGACCTTTGTTTAAAATATCTGAAATTTGGATATACTATTTATACAAGTCAATAAAGAGGAGGTTTCCTATACATGCGAAGACCTAGAAAGAAATCATTCGCTGATTTGGTGAAAGAGAACAAAAAACAGTTACTCCTTGATCAGGATGCAATGGATGCAATAGAAGAGAGAATTGACGCACGATTCGAAGTCAAGCGTCCGCTTAATAAAGCCGAGTAATCATTTACGAGGCTTTATTTTTATTTGGGAGGTCGTTTCTTTCATCTCCCATCTACATATTTTTTCATCAATTGTACGCTTTATTATACCCTGTTACACTCACCATTTTGAGAACGCAAAGCAAATGCCTCAAAGACCACAGAAAATCCTCCTGCCAATTATTACGCCTAAACTTCCTCACCAAAATGGAAATGATAGTACTAAGGGGGGAAGTACAATGAGCAATCCGAAAAGAAACAATAAACATTTCAATCCAAACCATATTGGTACACAATCCAGAGAAGCTGGTGGGAATAAAGGAAAGCAAATGCAGGATACATCGGGAAAACATGCACAGGTAATCCAGACAAAAGGTGAATAACATCTTTTCGTTTGATGAAAAATAATTGGGGGACCGACCATCTGACAGTTGGTCTTCAACACATCTTTAGGAGGAATGTAGGATGGCATGGAACAGTAAACCGAATCCGGATGATCGCAGTGATAACGTCGAGAAGCTTCAAGGTATGGTACAGCATACGATTGAAAACATGGAGAAGGCAGAAGAGTCCATGGCTTTCACTGATAGTGAAGAGCAGCTTCAGTCGATAAAGGCTAAAAATGAACGCCGCCGCGAGAGTCTTGATGCATTCCGAAGTGAAATCAAAGATGAGGCCGGTCAAAATAATAACAGCTAACTTTCTACAATTTGACTGGCAATCACAGTATAAAAGCCGCGAATATGCATGGTTACATGCATATTCGGGCTTTTTTCTTCCAGGATATCCTAAGCGTATTGATACAATGGAGATTACTTCTGTGATACTATTATTGATGTGCATTAAATAAATATTGAGGTGAATGAAGTGCATATCTCAGAAAATACAGTTCAGGTAAGGTACGCAGAGACTGATCAGATGGGGGTCGTGTATCACGCGAACTATCTCGTTTGGATGGAGCTCGGAAGGACAAAACTCATTGAGGACCTGGGGTTCAACTACGCAGAAATAGAGAAGGTCGGAATTCTGTCTCCAGTCGTAGATTTGAATATCAGCTACAAAACACCGGTACGATATGGCGAAAAAGCCCTTGTAAAAACATGGGTTGAAGATTATGACGGGATCCGCATTACATATGCATATGAAATTTATAATGGAGAAGGCCAGCTAGCGATCAGCGGCCAATCAAAGCATGTATGCGTCAAAAAAGAAAGCTTTCGTCCCATTTCAATACGCAGAATGTTCCCGGATTGGCATGAGGCGTATGAGAAGGCGAAAAGAGATAAGGATTAATACATACTTGTTATTTCTGCAATAGTGTACTTCTTGTCGCTCTAGAATGAAATGGCTATACATTCTGCCACTTTTCGATACTTAATTTGTTTGCAGCAGATAGCGTAACTCTACCGCAAGCTATAAGAAGAGAGGATGACATAATGGCATTTGGGGTCAACCGCAGAGAATTGAATACTTGGAAAGATCGGGTCAGTAGAGGGGAAGTAGCGTTCATTACCCACTTTTGGTTGGACGATCGATTTCCAAATGTACGGTCTGTTACGAAAGCAGGCTGCGCTGATATCGAGAAACTTTCAGAATGGGGGAAAAAGTACGGATTAAAGAGGGAATGGATTCATAAACGTCACGACGGCTTTCCCCACTATGACCTTATGGGCGAAACTCAGCTATATGTTTTGAAAGAGGAAGGACTCGATGACCATATAAAGCGTTTTTTGTAATAAAGGAAAGGCTGAAGCCAGATGAACAAGCACGGCTCCAGCCCTAATTTATTTTTTATACTCGTAAATCGGTTCTTCTCGTTCTTTGTCGTATTCTACAAATAAATCGTGACCGTCAAAGTACCATATATCTCTTTCTTCCACAAAAAATATGCGGTTATCAAGTTCGATTTCATTGCCCGCGTCAATCGGTTCTTCTTTATTCACACCTAAAGAAAAACTGTCGTGCAGAGGACTGGAACCTCCATATCGTACATAAAAACGAACATATTCTCCTTCCTCTACGAGCATTTCGTTTTTGAACCAATTGAGGGCGTCTTTCGAAATATGTATTTTCACGCTGTTTCAGACTCCTTTCTCTACACTCATACTTGCATCCGTCCTGTTTAGACAAACGGGATGCCGTTTTTATATTATAAACATAAAGAACCTGGAACATCTACTAATTCGCACAGGAGTTGATACACATGAAAACACAAGCCTTAATGTATTATATTGGAGCCTTCATTTTTGGAGGAATGGGATTGTTGACGATTCTTCAGCTTGAAAAAGCAAGCTACAGGATGGAAGCAGGAACCTTTATCATAGCTGCTGCCCTCATTTATTATGGAATGGTGACCCTCTATTATAAAAGCAGAAAAACGACGTTTTTAATGGTAAACTTGGTTTTGGCCGTTCTTGCCCTTGGCGGGATATTCTTTAATGGGGTACTATTTGGCAGCCATTAATATTCATATCATAATAAAAAGAGCTGACATCTATAAAAAGGTGTCAGCTCTTTTTGCTCAGTCTACGTCAAAGGGACAGTGTCAGATAAACAGTTCAGCAGCCGCGTTCAGAGTAAATGCCGTCGGATAAGTACTACAATCAACATTGAACACTATTGTGGTACTCCATTCATCATATGGGAAACCATCTCATCTTCTGAATATGAGATAAACCCGTTTTTCTGGGCAAAATCAAGCGGGTAAATTCGATAGTTCTTATAATTATTTTCAGCTACAAATGTAGGATGGAATTCGATTGATGGATAAGTGATGACAGACCCGGCAGGATTTCGCTGTTTTTCAATTTGAACCTCCGCGATACCGCCGATGTCTTTAAAGTCATCTCTTTGGCCAGATAGAAAATTACCAAGTGAATAAATGACGACAGCGTCACGTCCGTCACTTGTTTTATATGTCTGAATCGGCTGCAGGACGTGAGGATGATGACCAAAGATGATATCCGCTCCGCTTTCAGTCAGTGCTTTCGCTAATCTTTGCTGTTCATCCGTCGGGAAACGTTGATACTCATTTCCCCAGTGAAGGCTCATGACCACAAGATCAATATCCATTGTTCTGGCCTTCTTGATCTCGGCCATCATTTTCTGTTCGTCCAGGAGATTGACTAAGTAGTCCTTTCCGTCGGGTACGGGAATTCCATTGGTACCGTACGTATATGAAAGAAGAGCAAACTTGATGCCATTTACATTGAATGTGCGGATTTTTTGCTTGTCCTCTGGACTTTTAAAAGCACCGACATAAGGCATTGAAATCTCTTCATAATAGTCGATTGCACTCAGAAGTCCTTCTTCCCCCTGATCCAGTGAATGATTATTTGCTGTTGTCACTGCATCAACGCCCACATCCTGCAAAGATTTTACGATCTCTTTCGGGCTATTGAAGAGAGGGTAGCTTGATAAACCCATTTCAGTTCCACCCGGTGTGGATTCCTGATTGGCAATCAGAAAGTCAGGCTGGGACAGCAGATCCTTGACCGGAGCAAACATCGGCAAGAAATCATATCGAGAGCCTGATTTTGCATCATTATAGACAGTATTATGAAGAAGGATGTCACCGATGGCAGCAATGCTGGCAGTTGATTTCATTGTCTTTCCTTCTGCTTGCACTTCTCTCGTTGCATGAAGAAGAGAAGTGCTCTTTCCTGGCTGTTTATCTGAATTCCAGCTTTTATACTGGTCCGTAACTATATATCCTATTACCAGCATTAATGGTATCACTAGAATCAAACTTGTTATGTAAAGCTTTCTGTTCATGTTCAAACCCCTTTGTCCTTAATTCATATGTTCCTTTTTATTTTACAGGAAAAATATGAAAAGCGGGAGATGCAATTTTTCTATCATTATCGACGATACCTTATAGAATTAACCGTCCTTTCAATTTAATCGACAATTAAAAAACGGCCTAAAACCGTTCATCCCTCTGCCGTTTTCAGCATGAAATGACTAGTTTTAAGCCGCTTACTTGTTTATAGCCACTTAATTTTAGGCTCAGTTCTATTTTTGATGCGTACAATATTTGCCCGGTGTCTATAGATGACGAAGAAGGCAAGTACACCTACTACGATCATCAAGGGAATATCCCCAGTGAATAAAGTATAAGTAAATGCAATAATGGCAGCAATCATCGATGCTAATGATACGTATTTAGACAGATACAACCCGAGAAAGAAAACTCCAAGTAATATCAGAAACAATAGGGGATCGTATCCTAAAAGGACGCCGCCTGAAGTTGCAACGGCTTTTCCGCCCCTGAAATTTGCGAAAAGAGGGTACATATGACCGATAACAGCAAAAATACCTGCCACCAGCATAAACATCTTTGGTTCTACACTGAAAAACAGAGGTAATAATGTAGCAGCTGTTCCTTTAAGGATGTCCATGATGGTTACGACGAGACCAGCCTTCACACCCAATGTTCTGAATGTGTTCGTACCGCCAAGATTACCGCTCCCATGCTCACGGATATCAATACTGTAAAACTTTTTCCCGATGATTAAACCTGAAGGGATGGAGCCCAGGATATAAGATAAAACAAGAATAAGGGCATAAATCATGATCACTGCTCCTTTAATTATGTAGTGCGTTCTTTATTTTAACATGTTTTTGAGTAAAACGGGAGAAAAACAGGATTTTTTTAGTACCTGTTCATAAAACTAGATAATATATAATAAATTAGGATGATTTCACATGTTTATCCTTTTCTATATGGTAAAATGAATACACTTTATTATTTGGCTTTGTTAAACATTCGATTTCATCATCCAACAGTAGTGTTGAAGTCATTGATTCGCTTTAACAGAGCCAACATTTATTGAAATGAAGGTGAATGTTTCTATGCATTTGTTTTTATCCGCGTTTCAATGGGTGGCGTTCATGGTTGCTGGATCTATTGCCGCTCCCATTGCGATCGCTGATTTATTTCAGTTATCTCCATCAGAGACCGCAGGATTCATACAGCGGACAATATTCGTATTGGGGGCAGCCAGTCTCATCCAAGCACTGATCGGACATAAACTGCCAATCAACGAGGGGCCAGCTGGCCTGTGGTGGGGTGTATTTGCTATTTATGCAGGATTTTCAGGGACACTTTACAGCAGCCATAAAGAAGTACTAACTGTTTTACAAGGCGGAATGATTGTCAGCGGAATCATTTTCTTCTTGCTGAGTGCGACGGGAATGTTAAAGAAATTGACTTCCTTATTTACTCCGACCATCACCTTTATTTACCTGATGCTGTTGATTTTGCAGCTGAGCGGTTCATTTGTAAAAGGAATGTTCGGGCTAAGTGGTGAAGAGGGCACACTCCAGCCTATTGTGTTGCTCGGAAGCGTGTTGACGATTCTTATAGCGCTTTATTTCTCCAGTCATAAAGTAAAGTGGATACAACAGTATTCCATCATCCTCGCCCTGCTTGCAGGATGGCTCATTTTTGCAGGGATGGGACTCGGAGGAAAAGTAACCGTTTCAAGTTCATGGTTCGCTTTCCCTGAAATATTCGTATTCGGTGCACCGTCATTTGATATCGGTGTTGTCATTACGTCAGTGTTCATCACCTTTCTGCTGACGACCAATATGATCGCGTCGATCAGAGTAATGGAGGAAGTGATGAAGTCACAAGGTGAGCCTGTGTATGAACGATATACTTCAAGCGGATTTGCTTCAGGTATCAACCAGCTCTTAGGGGGAGTATTTTCTGCCATTGGTTCTGTTCCAATATCAGGCTCAGCAGGCTTTGTGACTGCTACGAAAATGTACCGTGTTCTTCCATTCATAGCGGGAAGCGCGATGATCATCGTCATCAGCCTGATTCCCAAAGTGATGAATGTATTTGCAAGTTTACCCGCCCCTGTCGGGTACGCCGTGACAACAGTCATTTTTATCAAAATGGTCGGGCTTGCTCTTGGTGAATATCAAAAAGAAACGAACTTCGAGCGCACGCATTTTGTCGCTGGCATTTCTCTCATTGTCGGAGTGGGTGCCATGTTCGTGCCCCCAGCTGCGTTTAAAGATGTACCTGTGGTAGCAGCCTCCATACTTAATAATGGGCTTATACTTGGTACCGTTACGGGCATAGTGGTGGAGCAAACGATCAAGTCAAGAACCGATAAACCCGTGAAAAGCAAGTAAACTATTTGTTTACTTGCTTTTTTTCGTATAGCATAGAATGGAGGAAGATTTTACATGTGTCGGATTACATAAAGTTCGCTGTTTTTTGTATATTTAGAAGAAAACTAAATGAGGTAGATGGCTTTTCGATACGAAAATCGGTCAATCCATTCAATGTCTTCATAATTCTGGATCTACATATATTAGAAAGCAGTGTAATGAAAAGACCGTTCTACATAGACTAGCTTTATGTTTACCTAATTCTTAATGGGGGTATTCTTAATATGTTTAGATTAGAATCAGGCAGGTGGTTAAATGATTGAATTCAAGAATGTAACAAAAGTGTACGAAGACGGGACTGAAGCGATTAAAGGAATCGACTTGATCATTCCCGAAGGTAAGCTCGTCGCATTGATCGGACCAAGCGGATGCGGTAAAACGACCACGATGAAAATGATCAATAAACTGATTGGGCTGACCAGCGGCACGATTACGATTAACGGCAGGGATATTTCTAAAGAGGACAATGTCGAACTGAGAAGGAACATCGGATACGTCATTCAACGTATCGGACTGCTCCCTCATATGACAATAGAAGAGAATATTAGTCTGATACCGAAACTAAAGGGATGGAAAAAAGATAAATACGAAAGCAGAGTCGTTGAATTGATGAACATGGTGGGACTCGAACCTGGTACCTACCGAAAAAAGTACCCCCTCGAACTGAGCGGAGGACAGCAGCAACGGGTAGGTGTCATACGCGCACTTGCTGCGGAACCGCCTATTATTTTGATGGATGAACCATTCAGTGCCCTGGACCCCATCAGCAGGGAGCAGCTCCAGGACGAACTGAAACATATTCAAAATTCCATACATAAGACAATCGTCTTTGTCACACATGATATCGACGAAGCGTTGAAAATTGCAGATGAAATAGCGGTCATGAAGGATGGACGAATCGAACAAATCGCCTCACCCAGGGAATTGATTTCTTCACCGGCCAATGAATTTGTACGTTCATTCATAGGTGAGCACCGTTTAGATGAAGGGAATAGAGAAATGTTAGTTGAGGATATCTTCAATGAAAATCCGAACTTCCTTCATTACGAAGAAGCAGAATATGAAACGATTGCACACGATGCCACACTGTCAGAAGCAGCTGGGCTCTTTGTTTCCAAAGAGCCTCATATGCTGGTCGTCACAAAAGGCGGCAAGCACATAGGAAGTGTATCAAGAAGTGATATCCTAAGGGCTGTCTCTTCAGAAAATAGAAGGGAGGCCCCTTCATTATGATCCAAACCTATTCGCTATCATTTATCAATACGCTCACGAGCCGCTCGGATGATATCATGACAGGGCTGATGGAGCATCTGTATCTTTCCTTCGTCTCGATATTTATCGCAATTGTGATTTCGCTGCCCCTTGGAATCTACATATCCAGAAAAAAGCAGATCGCAGAGTTCTATATCGGGATAACGGCCGTCTTTCAAACGATACCAAGTCTGGCGTTATTCGGTTTCCTCATCCCTCTGCTCGGTACAGGAAGTACAACGGCAATCATCGCGCTGACTGTCTATGCACTGCTTCCCATCCTCAGGAACACATTTACCGGGATTGCGGGAGTGGATGAAGGCGTCATAGAAGCGGGAAAAGGAATGGGAATGACCAATTCACAGCTCTTATTCAAGATTGAACTGCCGCTCGCCCTGCCTTTCATCATGGCAGGTATACGCACTGCCACAGTTTTAACGGTCGGTGTTGCCACCCTTGCGACATTCGTTGGAGCCGGCGGACTGGGAGACCTGATTTACCGTGGTCTTTCAACCTGGAATAATTCACTCGTTCTTGCCGGGGCAATACCGGCTGCACTCTTGGCGTTATTCTTTGATTTTCTGTTAAGACTTCTGGAAAAGGCAACAACACCTAAAGGGTTGAAAGCCCGAAAATAAATCAATTAAAAAGGAGCATACATATGAAAAAGAAACTTACCCCTTTCATTATCCTGCTGGCAGTCTCAATCCTCATTGCAGGCTGCGGCAAAAACGGAGGGAAGGATACGATTACAGTATCCGGGAAAATGTGGACAGAACAATTTATCCTTACTCATATCATGGCTGAGTTACTAAAGGAAAAGACAGACCTTGATGTGAAGATCGAGGAAGGATTAGGGGAGGTCTCGATCCTGACACCGGCCCTTGAAAAAGGAGATATTGATGTATATGTGGAATATACCGGTACCGGACTAGAAGCTGTGCTTAAAGAACAGGCAGCGGAAGGGGCATCAGGAGACGAGATACTTGATCAAGTAAGAAAAGGATATGAAGAAAAATTCAATGTGACATGGCTTAAGCCTCTTGGATTTGAGAATACGTACACTCTTGCGTACACAGAGGATCAGGATTTTGATGCGAAAACATTCTCTGACTTAGTGCCACTTTCAAAGGACCTTAGCTTCGGTGCCCCGCACCAGTTCTATGAACGCGAGGGAGACGGCTACGATGCCTTTTCAAAAGAATACGGCTTCGAGTTTAAAAAGAAAGAGAGTTATGATCCGAACATTATGTATGAGGCAGTGAAAAATGGTGATGTTGATATCATCCCTGCGTTCACTACAGATGGAAGAATCGAACGATATAACCTGAAGTCAACAAAAGATGATAAAGGCTTCTTCCCACCATATGATGCCGCACCGATCATCCGTCAGGAAGTACTGAAAGAGCATCCCGAGGTGGAAGACGCATTAAACGAATTAGCCGGTCAGATATCTGAAAAAGAGATGAGTGAAATGAATGCAAAAGTGGATATCGATAAGAAGGAACCAAAAGAGGTAGCTCGAGAATTTCTCATTTCAAAAGGGTTAATAAAAGAATAATCAACAATAAAGTGAATCCTTTCTACAGGATTCACTTTATCTTTAGAGGAACATTTTCATACAATTTTGAAAAATAAAGGAAATTATGCTATAAAAATAGAATAGGACTTTAGAACGCATGTAATAGATATTCAAAAGGACGGTGTATTCTCATGATCGAAAATCCAACCCGTGAAGAAATGGGACAAATATTAAAAAAATCAAAGCGGATCGCAGTCGTTGGATTAAGTGATAATCCAGATCGTACATCTCATTCTGTGTCTAAGGCAATGCAGAATCAAGGCTATGAAATCATCCCGGTTAACCCAACCATCGATTCCGCTCTTGGGATAAAAGCGGTCTCTTCATTGGAAGAAATCGAGGGATCTGTTGATATTGTCAATGTTTTCAGGCGATCGGAATTCCTTCCCGATATCGCAAGAGAATTTGATAAAATAGATGCCAAGGTATTCTGGGCTCAGCTGGGTGTAATGAATAAAGAGGCTTACTCTTTCCTCAAAGAACGTGGATATACAGTGATTATGGATCGGTGTATCAAGGTTGAACATGCTTTAACCAAATAGTTCTCACTAGGTGCAAGCGGCGTCTACCGCTTGTTTTTTTTCGGATGATTGATTTATACACTTTCGCAGGGGATGATTCAAGCTGAAAAACAGGGGATATTCCCCTTGAAACACCGTATTCACCAGAAAATAAATTTGCGAAAATGAAATAAAGCGCTACAATATAGCATAGTGGTTTACCTAAAATGGCTAAAAACAGGTAAACGAACAAACGTTCTTATGTTATAGTAATGATACAACATAGAAACCCGTATGGAAGTTAAGATACGGGTAGTGAAGTTTGAAAGGGGAATGTTCGTGGCCAACAAGAAACAGTCCATGGCTTATAATGATGATGCAATTCAGGTTTTAGAGGGCTTGGAAGCCGTTCGAAAAAGACCTGGTATGTACATTGGCTCTACTGACTCCAGGGGGCTGCATCATTTAGTATATGAAATTGTAGATAATGCAGTAGATGAAGCACTTGCTGGCTTCGGTAATGAAATCATCGTAACCATACATAAAGATAACAGTATTTCCGTTCAGGATAGAGGACGCGGGATGCCAACAGGTATGCATAAAATGGGGAAACCGACCCCTGAAATCATCCTGACAGTCCTTCATGCCGGCGGTAAATTCGGTCAGGGAGGTTACAAGACAAGCGGCGGTCTCCATGGGGTTGGTGCCTCTGTCGTTAACGCCTTATCCGAATGGCTCATCGTTACGATCGAGAGAGACGGCATTAAGTATGAACAACGCTTTGTAAAAGGCGGCAAACCGGAAACCACTCTCGAAAAGATCGGCAAAACCAAAAAATCCGGTACACTCATACATTTTAAACCCGATCCTGACATTTTCAGTTCAACAACATATAATTACGAAACGTTATGTGAACGTTTAAGGGAATCCGCATTTCTTCTGAAAGGCTTAAAAATTGAAATCATGGACGAACGGCATGATCAAAAAGAAGTGTTTCTTTATGAAAGCGGCATACAGGCATTCGTTCAATACTTAAACGAAGAAAAGGACAGCCTTCACAATGTTGCATTTTTTGAAGGCGCAAGTCACAACATTGAAGTGGAATTCTCGTTTCAGTTTAATGATGGATTTTCTGAAAACATCCTGTCCTTCGTCAACAATGTCCGTACAAAAGACGGCGGTACCCATGAAGCAGGTGCCAAGACTGCCATGACAAGGGTGTTCAATGAGTATGCCCGTAAAGCTGGAATCCTTAAAGACCGTGACAAGAATCTGGAAGGGACGGATATCAGGGAAGGCCTTGCAGCGATTGTATCTGTCCGCATCCCGGAAGAACTACTGCAATTCGAAGGACAGACAAAAGGAAAGCTCGGTACAAGTGAAGCCCGCTCAGCAGTGGATTCCGTCGTTTCAGAGCATCTGCTATATTTCCTGGAAGAAAACCCGGATACTAGCTCTCTCTTGATCAAAAAATCGATCAAAGCGGCTCAAGCGCGTGAAGCTGCACGAAAAGCCCGTGAAGATGCACGGAACGGCAAAAAACGAAAACGTTCTGAAACCGTGCTGTCCGGAAAGCTGACTCCTGCACAATCAAGAAATCCGCAGCGAAATGAACTGTACCTTGTAGAGGGTGATTCTGCGGGAGGTTCTGCAAAGCAAGGACGTGACCGCAAGTTCCAGGCAATCCTGCCGCTTAGAGGTAAAGTCATCAACACGGAAAAGGCTAAATTACAGGATATCTTTAAAAATGAAGAAATCAATACCATCATCCACGCCATCGGAGGCGGAGTCGGACCTGAATTCAATATCCAGGACATCAATTACGACAAAATCGTGATCATGACTGATGCCGACACGGATGGGGCGCATATCCAGGTCCTGCTGCTTACCTTCTTCTACCGGTACATGAAGCCGCTGGTTGAAGCCGGGAAAATCTATATTGCCCTGCCTCCGCTTTATAAAGTGAGCAAAGGCACAGGTAAAAAGGAAAAAATCGAATATGCCTGGACGGATGAAGAGCTTCAAGGTGCCATGAAAAAAATCGGAAAAGGGTATATGATCCAACGATATAAAGGTCTGGGTGAAATGAATGCAGATCAATTATGGGAAACGACCATGGACCCAGAGACCAGAGCACTAATCAGAGTAAGAATCGATGATGCTGCACGTGCTGAACGTCGTGTCACGACGCTGATGGGCGATAAAGTCGAACCACGCCGTAAATGGATCGAAAGCAACGTAGCATTTGGCTTGGAAGAAGACGGCAGTATCTTAGAAAATGAAAACATCACGGTCGCAGAGGAGGGGTAATACATGACAACAGTAGAAAGATATCAAGATTTGCCTCTTGAAGAGGTACTTGGCGACCGATTCGGACGATACAGTAAATATATTATTCAAGAACGTGCATTACCCGATGCGCGTGACGGACTAAAACCCGTTCAGCGACGGATTCTTTATGCCATGTATGTTGACGGTAATACCCAGGAAAAAGGGTTCCGTAAATCAGCTAAGACCGTCGGTAACGTAATCGGTAATTATCACCCTCATGGTGATACTTCCGTATACGATGCCATGGTACGGATGAGTCAAACCTGGAAAGTCCGGAACTACCTTGTAGAAATGCATGGTAATAACGGAAGCATCGATGGCGATCCCCCTGCTGCCATGCGTTATACAGAAGCAAGACTGTCTGCGATCTCAATGGAGTTACTGCGTGATATCGACAAGAGTACGGTAGAGTTCATTCCAAACTTCGATGATACGTCAAGTGAACCTACTGTCCTTCCTTCACGGTTTCCAAACCTGTTAGTGAATGGATCAACGGGAATATCTGCAGGATATGCAACGGATATCCCGCCTCACCATTTAGGTGAAGTGATTGATGCTACAATCATGCGTATGGAAAAACCAGAAAGTACAGTCGATGATTTAATGACTGTCATGAAAGGGCCGGATTTCCCTACCGGAGGAATCATACAAGGGGTTGACGGCATCAAAAAAGCCTATGAAACCGGGAAAGGAAAAGTCGTTGTCCGCGGAAAAGCTGAAGTTGAAAATATCCGCGGAAGCAAGCAGCAAATCGTCATCACAGAGATCCCTTACGAAGTAAACAAGGCGAATCTCGTGAAGAAGATGGATGAATTCAGAGTGGACCGCAAAGTGGAAGGAATCGCAGAGGTTCGCGATGAGACAGACCGCGAAGGACTCCGCATTGTTATCGAACTGAAAAAAGATGCAGATGCAAACGGCGTGCTGAATTACCTATACAAAAATAGCGACCTTCAAATTTCATATAACTTTAATATGGTGGCCATACATAATAGACGTCCTAAGCTCATGGGGCTGCAAGGCTTGCTGGACGCCTATATTGAACACCAAAAAGAAGTGGTTACGAATCGTACCAAGCATGATTTAAAGAAAGCTAGCGACCGTCAGCACATCGTTGAAGGATTAATGAAAGCATTATCTATTCTTGACGAAGTGATCGCTACCATCCGTGCATCGAAAGACAAAAAAGATGCGAAGAACAACCTGATTGATCAGTTTCAATTCACTGAAGCTCAGTCAGAAGCAATCGTCAGCCTTCAATTATACCGTCTGACAAACACAGACATTACTGCCCTGCGTAATGAAGCTGAAGAACTTCAGAAGCTGATTGCGGAGCTAACGGCTATTCTGGAAAGTGAGAATAAGTTATATAGTGTCATCAAGAAAGAATTAAAAGCGATCAAGAAGCAATTTGCAGATGCAAGAAGAACACAAATTGAAGATAAAATTGAAGAAATCAAAATCAACCTTGAAGTATTGATTGCAAGTGAGGACGTTATGGTGACAGTCACCCGTGACGGGTACATTAAACGTACGAGTCTTCGTTCATACGCAGCATCAAATGGTCAGGATCTTGCTATGAAAGAAACGGACAGGCTTCTTGCGCAGTATGAGATGAATACTACGGATGTGCTTCTGGTGTTCACGAATAAAGGCAACTATATTTACTGCCCGGTACATGAACTGCCAGATATTCGCTGGAAAGACCTCGGCCAGCATGTAGGTAACATCGTTCCAATTGATCGAGACGAACAGGTATTAAAGGCGATCCCTATTAAAGAATTCAATGAGGACCACTATCTTCTGTTCGTAACCAGGAATGGTATGACCAAGAAGTCCGAGCTTTCCCAATATAAAGCACAGCGATATTCACGTCCTCTTGTCGCCATCAACTTAAAGGGGGATGATTCTTTAGTTGATGTCCACTTGACGGACGGGACACAAGATCTGTTCCTGGCTACTAATCTTAGCTATGGATTGTGGTTTGCAGAAGAAGATGTGAGTATCGTAGGACCTAGAGCTGCCGGTGTTAAAGGAATCAATCTGAAAGAAGATGACTTTGTCGTTTCAGGAAAGGTCATCTCTGATCCTGTAAAAGAATATATATTCCTCGTCACTCACCGAGGAGCAGTGAAAAAGATGAAGCTGTCAGAATTCGAGAAAACAACCCGGGCCAAACGGGGAGTCATCATGCTTCGCGAGTTGAAATCGAACCCGCATAGAGCAGTTCGGATCGAAGTTGTCAAAGATTCCGATACGGTGGAGATCATCACGGAAAAAGGCAAGACTGAACATGTAAAAGTAACGGACCTGCGGGCAAATGATCGCTATTCCAATGGATCATTCGTCATTGATGAAGCTGAAAGCGGTCCGGTTACAGAAACTTGGGTGAAACAGAACGAAAGTAATGAATAAGACTAAAAACGACTAAGGATTCCTTAGTCGTTTTTATTTACCTTATTTTCCATCGTCTTCAAGATCATGTGGTATTGAACGTCATCCGTTCCATTTAACGAATATCACCTGAAAAATAGAGCGGTTTTTTATTTATATGTATTTGAACGGATATATTTACCGACTTAATGGAAAATTAAAAGGCAGAACAGTATAACAATAAATATTTTTGCATCAGTATGTATTTTACATTGATTGAGTAACATTTATTTGATAGATTAAAAAAGTGTCACTAAGGGTAAACATACATAGGTTCATGCAGTTTACATTTTATTACATCTAGGAGGGGATACATGTATGGAATTATTCAATACCATACTCGGCACGTTAAATGAGTATATGTGGTCGTACATTCTCATTGCTGCTCTAGTAGGACTGGGACTTTATTTCTCACTGCGTTCCAAGTTTGTTCAGTTTCGTTATATTGCAGAAATGGGTCGGTTATTGACGGATAAAACGACTATTTCTGCAGAAGGGAAAAGAGGAATTTCTTCTTTTCAGGCCTTCACAATCAGTACAGCATCCCGTGTGGGTACGGGGAATCTTGCAGGTGTAGCAACAGCCATTGCTGGGGGTGGACCCGGAGCTGTATTCTGGATGTGGCTGATTGCGCTACTCGGAGGGGCTACCAGCTTCATTGAGAGTACACTTGCCCAGATTTATAAAGTAAAAGACGGGAAAGACGGATACCGCGGAGGTCCTGCGTATTATATGGAAAAAGGATTGAATGCCCGTTGGATGGGGATTCTTTTTGCAGTCATCATTACATTCTGTTTTGGACTGGTATTCAATTCCGTGCAATCCAATACCATTTCGCTTGCAATGGAGGGTGCATACTCCGTTGACCGTTTGACGACGGGTATTATTTTAGCGGTACTGACTGCTGTCATTATCTTTGGAGGAATCAAACGGATCGCTCATGTCACGCAGATCCTCGTGCCTGTGATGGCAATCCTTTATATTCTTCTGGCACTGTATATTCTAATCACGAATATCACAATGCTGCCTGATATGTTCGTCATCATTTTTGAAAGTGCATTCGGCTTCAGGGAAGTTGTAAGCGGCGGAGTTGGTGCAGCGATCATGATGGGTATCAAACGAGGGCTGTTCTCAAATGAAGCCGGTATGGGTAGTGCACCGAATGCCGCTGCGACTGCCGGTGTCACACACCCTGTTAAACAAGGTTTGATTCAGACCCTTGGCGTGTTTACTGATACATTGATCATCTGTACGGCGACAGCTTTCATGATCATCCTGTCAGATCAATATACAACTGGTATCGACGGTATACAGCTAACACAAGCAGCATTGAGTTTCCATGTCGGTGATTGGGCAAATACTTTTGTAGCGATTGCCATCTTCTTATTTGCCTTCAGTTCAGTTATCGGTAACTACTATTATGGTGAAACGAATATAGAATTCATCAAGTACAGCCCAGCTGCATTGTTCATCTACCGACTTGCCGTGATCGGTATGGTTATCTTCGGTGCAGTCGTGAAGCTGGATGTGGTATGGGGACTTGCAGACTTATTCATGGGTCTCATGGCCATCATCAACCTCATTGCGATCACATTGCTGACGAAGATTGCCATGGCTGCGTTGAAGGACTATCGTGCACAGAAGAAACAAGGGAAAGACCCGGTATTCTACTCGGATTCCATCAGTGGATTAAAGGGTATTGAATGTTGGGATGAAAGACCGGGTACTAAATCCGAAGAAGTTTGATTTTTTTTAAACCAACTCATACATTGAGTTGGTTTTTTTACATACTTTTTCCTTATTTGGTGATGATAATAGAGAATTATCTTACCGAGGAGAGGACACTATGCGTAAAGAGTTATTGTTTGCTTTTGGTGCATTTTTTATTTTGTCTCTACATGCAATTGCCGGAAACTTTTCGGATGTAACGAAAGAGCAACCCAAGAACAATGAATTGACTGTTAAGTCTTACTCTAAAGATGTTACAGGAGATGGAAAAAAGGATAAAATCGAACTGAAGGCAATCCCATTTTCACCTGATGCCTTATTTTTAAAAGAGGTATGGGCAGAGATTACAACGTCCAAAGGCAGTGAAATCCGTATAGATTACGAAGGCGGTTATGAACCTAAAATAGAATTTGTTGATTTGAATCATGATAAGATAAAGGATATGCTGTATTCTGCTGCAACAGGAGGGAGCGGGGGACTATATCATATGGACCTTCACACACTCGCAGATAACAAATTACTTGATCTGGGATTGCCTGAAGACCTTACTATCCAGGCTCAGTTTCAAGACAACTACAAAGCTGTCATTTCATTCACTGATACGAATCAATCCTATACAGTGGATCTAAAAGACCGTAAAGATGATTACGAGCGCTTGGGAATCTACACAGATGGTAAATTGAATGAGCCTATGGAATTGATGGTCCTCCCGACTGCCTTTTACGAACCTGCAAAGATAAAAGGAAAGCCAGGGAAAGGGTTAAAAGGTTACCAGCAGGTCAGCGGAGCATACAAAGCTGATGGTATCGGCACAACTGTTTCTTACTGGTACTACGATGAGGATAAATGGAATTTGGTTGAAATCCATTGGCAGGAGGACTCCAGGCAGAAGCACAGAAGATAGGCGATTGACATACACTATTATAAGCCCAATTCTGAAGGAGGCTTATAAATGAGTGATTTCAATCCAGAGAAGTTATCTGTTACGTATTTGCCGCCTGCATCAATCTTCAATCCGATTGATAACAGAAAGTACACACTGACTCACTCTGATACAACCGGGGATTTGTACTTAAGTATCGGCTGTCATTATGACTTGAAGAAGATTAATGCACAAATGAGAGATGAAGTGCTCGGGGAATGGCGCCGCGAACACGGTCAATACACACTGTGCGGAAACGTGTATGTGAGCAGAGGAGAATTCGATGAGAAGCTATCGAAGGTCCGATTCATGATTTTCAAGAAGGAACTTCCACTTGCATTGGCAGCCATCGTAAATGGGGATCGGGGCTTTTTCACGTACTATCCGTGGCTTCTCGATGCTCCTGTTTATATCTATTTCGAATCTGTATTTGATGAATTTAGTCAGGTTATTTCCTTTGGCACCCCAAGACAGTACTTAATAAAATGAAAAGAGCATAAAGAGCAAAAAGAGCGCCGGCTCTTTTTGCTCTTTTTTTGAAGGAATGAAACCATTTATTGACCTTTTACGTAGGAAGAGTTAAAAGGAGGGACCTATATGCGTTTTTATTCAAAAAAGGGGAAAGTGCTGTTCCCCATACTGATACTCGTGTTGTTTCTCATGGCTGGTTCATCGCTGGGATCATTCCTGGATTGGGATTTCTTTCAGCGTATACCAGGGGTAGATGAATCCGATCCAATTTCATTATTTGTCACTGTACCTGTCATGGCCATGATCATTTGGTTGATTGCAGCAACTTATTACGAAATAAATGGGGAAGTGCTAAAAGTCGCAGCAGGACCGATTCGATATAAGATCCATATTCATACCATCAGAGCAGTAGAGGCATCCAACAATCCGATATCAAGCCCGGCATTATCATTGGACCGTCTAAAAATCACTTATAATCAAAGAAATACTGTATTCATTTCACCAAAAGAAAAGCAGGAATTTATAAATGAGATCCTGAAAATCAATCCGAATATCAGAGTTGATTTGAAGAAAAAGTAAACGAACACCATTATGTAAACTAGAGTCAATATGGATGAGAACGCTGGAATGATGGAATCCAGCGAAATCAATCATATTGATTTTTTAATTGAAACAATAAAACGCTATAGCTATAATGAAATAAAATAAATGAACATCATCAATTTACATTCGAATGATGAAAAACTTATGGTCTGATGATCAAAATATCATCGGTGAATGAATAGATAGATGCCAAACAATAGATTAAACTAAATTTTTAATTTTGTCTCAATATTAATAGTATACTTCTGATATGAGACTGAATTAATCATTTTTATTTAGGTTCCTAGAATATATATTATGTAAAGTATAAAAATAATATATAATTACATCTCCTCTTTTTACCTAATTAAAAAACAGGCTTTCATTAACTCTTTAAAGCCTGTTTCTCTAAGAATCTTTTATATTTTTCAACCAGATATAGATCTTTATCTTGATATATCCAATTAGCAAATAAAGAAATATTATCAAGACCTGTAATATAAATTCGGTAATACGTTTCAAAATCTTTTAACCTAGGTTTTAGATTATGTGACTTAAATATTTCATACAAAGATATACTAAAATCTCTAGATCCACTCACTATACAAACACAGTTCCGGCTTTTATAAATGCTTCCATCTCCATCAAAATAACCTCTTATGAAGTGGCTTAAGTAAGGTTCTGGTATTGTTGGGAGTTGAATTCTCAATGATTTATTCGGTTGAATTCCATGGAGTATCATAAGATCCTCTTTAAGTATTTTGCTATGAATTCCTAAGGTGTATACTCCTGTATTAGGGTTTTGAACAAATGGGTGATTAGACTGCAATTCTATCTTGATTTTTTCAAGTATCTCTATGCTTTTTTGAGAAAAACTAATTGATGAAAGATCTTTATTAACACATCCATCTGCAGCAAAAAATCCAAGAATATAAGCCATATTATTCGACCATGTCTTAAAATAATGCTCATTCACTTCATATTTACGCTTCCAGCTGCCTTTGGCTCTTCTCTTTACATTGTTTTTAAGCAATACCAGGTTTACATAACGCACCGAAACGTTTGCAATCTCTGCAATATCCACTGTCCTCATGCCTTCTTCGTATAATTTGACCATTTGTTCCGCTTCTAAGGTGCATTTCTTCTTTTCCATAACGAGCACCACCTTATTTATCATTAATTCCATTATACGAACATTTGTTCTGCATCGCAATTTTTAGCACTTTCAGTGAAAATATGAACAATTTAGCATATATTGCTATCATTCTTTTATCAGCTTTTAGTTTATTCATTATGCTATCTGGATATTGAATAATGAACACACACTATAGAAATGAGGTAGTTAAAAATGCGGGAAAATAATAAAGATCAAATAAAAGGAAAGCGTAAGCAAACTGAGGGAGATTTAAAGAAAACCTGGGGCAAACTTACAATGGACGATCAAAAAGTCGGAGAAGGCGAACGCGACAAGGATAAAGGTAAAATTCAAGAAAAGTTCGGCGATGTGAAGGAATCCATTAAGAAAAGTTGGTAGCTGCAGTAAGCTGTTTGGCCATCTAAGCGTGGAATCAACACCTCACAGAATTTTAAAAAGGAGGATTCACCTAATTTAGAAAAAACAGGTGAACCCTCCTTTTGCTTATTTCATATAAAAATGAATAGGGCTTTGAAAGATTTTAGACTTACCCTAAGAAGTCCTCCATCATGTATTCATTCAAATACTCCCCTATCCTTGCCAGCACTTCACTCCCTGCTCCCTTATCCTTCAGTCCATCAATCAAAACAGCAGCATAGATCGTATGTTCTTTATACCGTAAAATCGCACAGTCATGCTCAACACCTGGCAGCTCACCCGTTTTATTTGCTACATAGATATGCTCACGGTTGATCTTTGCCGGGAGCTTTTGACAGAATTGCTGATGATGAAGCATCCAAAGCATCGACTCACGGCTTTTTGTATGAAACATCTCACTCTTATCAATAGCCTTTAAGCAGGTAAGCGCATCGAAAGCAGACATATGATTATCAAACCCTGACTGCATGGCATCAAAATCCATCAGCTTGCGATTCAATCTTGTTTGTTTCAGTCCTAGTCGTTTACACATTTCATTGACCGCAGTCATCCCTATACGCTCAATGATAAGATTGGTTGCCGTGTTATCAGAAACAATGATCATCAACGTGAGCAAATCGTGAATCGTCACCTTCGAATGATGGGACAAGTGGCTGAGAACCCCTGCTCCGCCCACTTTTTCTGCTGGTGGAACGGAAATGATTTCATTGGGATTCAGCTTTCCATTCTGAATCTGACGGAATCCTTCTAGTAAAATCGGAAGTTTGATCAGACTGGCTGCTGAATATTGTATGTCACCATTATTCTTGATGGAGTGTCCCGGAAGCTCTATGGCCAAGCTCAGGCGGCCTTGTCCTTCATCAATCACTCTTTGAATCTTATCCTCCAAAGCTTTAACTTTGACAGCATCCATTATTTCGTCGCAGCCACTTCATCATGATCTTTTCGTATCGATTTATCATACAGATGGCATGCTACAAAGTGATTCTCCTCCACCTCATGCCACTGAGGCACAACAGACGCACAGGCTTCCATTGCAGCAGGGCATCTGGTGCGGAACACACAGCCGCTCGGCGGGTTCATCGCACTTGGTATCTCCCCCTTCAGGATCATCCTTTCACGCGCATCCTCAACATCCGGATCAGGGATGGGGATTGCGGAAAGCAAGGCTTGCGAATAAGGATGAAGGGGTTTTTTATATAATTCATTGCTTTCAGTCAGCTCGACGATGTGTCCGAGGTACATGACGCCGATCCGGTCGCTGATATGCTTTACCATGGAGAGGTCATGAGCAATGAAAAGGAACGTCAGCCCCTTTTCATCCTGAAGCTTCTTCAATAGATTGACGATCTGTGCCTGAACCGATACATCGAGAGCTGATATCGGTTCATCTGCTATGATGAATTCCGGGTCCAGGGCAAGTGCGCGTGCAATCCCGATCCGCTGTCTCTGTCCGCCGCTGAACTCATGCGGATACCGGTTCGCGTGATCACGATTCAGTCCCACATCTTCAAGAAGCTGATAGATCCGCTCGATCCGTTCTTTTTTATCCTTGTATAATCCATGTGCCTCCATTGGTTCCGCGATGATTTCACGTACAGTCGACCGGGGATTCAGTGAAGCATATGGATCTTGGAAAATCATCTGCATCTTGCCGTAAAACGACCGCTTTTCTTTTTCCGTCAAGGTGTGAACGTTTTTCCCGCTATACGACACTTCCCCTTCTGTTGCACCGTATAATCCGATAATCGTCCGGCCGGTAGTGGACTTTCCGCAGCCGGATTCACCTACCAGTCCAAATGTTTCACCTTTAAAGACATCAAATGATACGTTATCCACTGCCTTTAATACTTTGCCTTTTTCAAGGGTGAAATATTTCTTCAGATTATTTACTTCCAAAAGCTTCTCTTTTTTCATGAAGCATCCCCCGTCTCCTGCCAGTAACGTCTTGAAACACAAAGCTCTTTTTCATAATAGGTGCCTTCGAGTGTGATGATTTCAATCGTCTTGCCGGTATTCGGTGAATGGATCATCTTACCGTCTCCATGATAGATGCCTACATGGTGAATGCTCCCTTTTCCTTCTTCATAAGCGAAGAAAAGGAGGTCTCCCGCTTTCAGTTGATCCAGTGGTACATTCATCCCTTCCTTTGCCTGGTCACCAGCATCCCGGGGGATGACATAACCACTGGCTTTACACATCGAATAACTGAAACCTGAGCAATCGAATCCATAACTGCTCATGCCTCCCCACAAGTAAGGGAGGTCAAGGAATGCTTCTCCTGATTTCACAATATCGAATCCATTGCCTTTTCGATCCTTGACGGCTTCAGTTGATATGTATACATCCTCCCGCTTAACATATTTCATTCCCGATGGAGTGCGAACCACCAGCCGCTCCCCGTCTTCTCGTTCAACCGGCAGCGAAGTTAAATAGCTTAACTGAAGTTCTTTATCTCCTTCTTCTGTTAATAAGTCAGCGAATTTGCGTGTGATGATGGCAAAGCTATCTGATGTAGATTGAACAGCCTGTTCACTGAGCTGCACAGAAGGAATCCAGCCCGGGTAGCCCCGCTCATCTTTTGAGGATGCCTGATCAAGGACGATCACATGCGACCATCCCTCTTTTTCTTCAAGGATCAAGACCTCCTGACCGAATAATGCCTGCGACTGAATGCGGTTCTCGTCACAAAGGGCAAGTCTTGTTTCGTATGTTAACGAGTCGAGCCATTTCTTGATATATACAGGATTGGATACAGCGCCAGCATCAAGTGAGCGTGCTGAATCGGGTGATGTCCAAACCGTTGCTACAGGTACATTGACTACGGCTCTTTTATTCATATGTATTCCTCCCATTACGTTAATGTATTTGCACTGATTTGATTCCGAGACCAGGCGAGTCAGGTATGGTGATGGTTCTGCCGTTATATTGAATACCGCCTGTTACGATATCGTCAGAAAGCATCAATGGTGCATCGAAATCAAACCTTGTGATGTTCTTCTTGCTTGCTGCAAAATGGGCTGCAGCCGTTATACCAAGGCGGGTTTCGATCATGCTGCCCACCATGCATTCCACTCCGCAGATCTCTGCAAGAGCGTTTATTTTTTGCGCCTGATAGATTCCGCCTGCCTTCATCAGTTTGATATTGATAAGATCTGCACTTCTTGTTTTCAGGACCTGAAATGCCTGCTGCGGAGAAAACACACTTTCATCAGCCATGATAAGCGTATCGACATTGTCCGTTACTTTTTTCAACCCTTCCAGGTCATGTGCCGGGACGGGCTGCTCAACCAGCTCAATATTCAGGTCCAGGTCTTCCATTATCCGAATGGCACGCACTGCCGCTTTGGCTTCCCACCCTTGGTTTGCATCAAGTCTGATCTTCACCGAATCCCCGATTACCTGGCGGATTGCCTGGATGCGCTTGATGTCTGTCCCGATTTCATCTTTTCCCACTTTTATCTTAAGGACGTCAAAGCCCTGCATGCTGTAAAGTAAGGCGTCTTCCGCCATTTCAGCAGGACTGTTCACACTGACGGTGTAGTCGGTTTCCAACGTGTTCCTGTATCCACCTAAATATTGATAGAGCGGGAGTCTGCTATGCTGGGAGAGGCAATCATAGATGGCCATATCGACAGCGGCTTTGGCGCTGTGATTGCCTACCAAAAGCTTATGGATATCCTGGAATATAGATTCATGGTTTAATAGAGACCTTCCCACCAAAGCTGGTTTATAGACATCGAGGATGACCGATTCGATACTTTTTAGGCTGTCACCCGTAATGACCAAGGTGGGTGGGGCTTCTCCCCAGCCGGTGATCCCGTTATCACAAACCATCCTGACCCCGATTGCTTCAGCGGTATGTACCGTTCGAAGAGCCGTCTTGAATGGGGTATGCAGCGGAACAGATACACGAAATGTCTCAAGGTGTACAATATTCATGATGCGCCAACCTCCTCCTTTATGCCGCTTTCGACAATGAGTGTTTTCTCTATTGTATTCATTCTCCCCACTGTGCCTACCGGGATGGCGAGACAAGGAGAGGAGTGACCGATGAAGAACCCTTTCATTGTTGGTTTATTTGCAGGCTTGATGTGCTCATCGAACAATTGATCCAATGTAAGAGACTCCTTTCTCTTATCGGGTCCGCAGTTTTTAAAATCCCCGATGATGATCCCTGCTGCATCCCCGAATTTCCCTGCCATCTTCAATTGGTTCAGCATGCGGTCAATCTTATAAGGCTCTTCATCAATATCCTCGATGAACAAGATTTTTCCTTTTGTATTCAATTCATAAGCAGTCCCTAATGTACTCACTAAAAGTGTCAGGTTCCCTCCTATTACAGGACCGCTTGCCTTGCCCTCGACCAAAGTCTCAAGAGGAGTCACATTGGCATTGAATTCCACTTGCTTATTCACGAATAGCTGTCGGAAAGACTGTTTGGTTAACTCATGAACATCTTCTAAACCAATATCCGAGCTCAGCATCGGTCCATGAAATGTCACGAGCCCCGTTTTTTGGTGAATGGCTGTATGCAGGAATGTAATATCACTGTATCCCCAAAAGATTTTCGGATTCCCCGCAATCAAATCATAGTCCAAATTAGAGACTAAACGTCCTGTCCCGTATCCGCCGCAAGCGCAAATAATCGCTTTGATTTCGGGATCCGAGAACATAGTATGTATATCTTCAATCCGTTCTTCGTCCTTTCCTGCCAAATAACCATATTTATGATGAACGGATGATCCAACCTTCACAACTAAACCCATTTCTTCCAAAAAAGAAATGGCTTTTCCCAGCGCTTCTTTTCTAGGTGGACTTGCGGGTGCGATAATCCCGACTGTATCACCTTGTTTCAGCTTTGGAGCTTTTATGGTCATCACTCTTCACTCCTTCAGTAGAAAAAGAGGGAGGAGACTCTATGGTAAGAGTCTTCTCCACTCCGTTTTTATCCATCTTATTTTTTATCTGCCCATTTTAATTCCATGTATCCTACAGGATGACGGACAATCCCTGATACATCCTCATTTTGTAAGTAAACGTAGTTATAGAAGTGAATAGGGATGATCGGCATATCTTCCATCAGAATCTTTTCTGCTTTATACATCATTTCAAAGCGCTTTGATTCATCTGCTTCATTTTTGGCCTGTTTGATCAAATTATCGTATTCTTCATTGCTCCAAGCGGTGCGGTTCATGGAATGACCTGTTTGGAAGTTTTCCAGGAAGTTGATCGGATCCCCGTAATCGGCAAGGAAAGAGCTTCGGGATAGTTGGAACTTCAATGCTTTTTGCTCATCCTGGAACACATTCCATTCCATATTCGCCAGTTTTACATCAACATCAAGGTTTTCCTTGAACATTTGCTGAAGTGCTTCAGCGATTTTTTGATGAGTATCACTTGTGCTGTATGTCAATGTAACTTCAGGAAGCTTATCGTACCCTTCTTCTTCCATTCCTTTTTCAAGCATTGCTTTTGCTTCTTCAACATTTGTTTTAACAAGGTCACCGCTTGTTTCGCGGAAATCATTTCCAGATGGATCATTGAATCCGCTTGATACGAATCCGTATGCTGGTTTTTCTTTATTCTTTGTGACAAAGTCGACCATTTGCTGCTGATCGACAGCCATTGCGAATGCTTTACGGATGTTTTTATTCTGGAACGGTTCTTTATCTAGGTTGAAACGGTAGAAATAGGTTCCCGCCTGATCTTCAACGTTCACTTTACCTTCTTCGAACAACTGTTTACTCAAATCTGCAGGTACATCTGCTGTATCAAGTTCCCCTGTTTTATACAATTGATAGTCCGTATTGGAGTCATTGACCATTGCCCAGTTCACTTTATCCAGCTTTACTGAATCCGCGTCCCAGTACTGATCGTTCTTTTCCATCACGAAGTGGCTGTCATGCTCCCACTCCGTCAACTTGAATGGTCCATTCGCAACGAAAGTATCTGCTTCTGCAAACCACTCTGGATTTTCCTTCGCAACTTTTTCGTTGATCGGGAAGAACGCCGGG
Organism: Rossellomorea sp. NS-SX7; assembly: GCF_052828565.1. Taxonomy (NCBI): domain Bacteria; kingdom Bacillati; phylum Bacillota; class Bacilli; order Caryophanales; family Bacillaceae; genus Rossellomorea; species Rossellomorea sp. NS-SX7. The sequence goes on from NZ_CM128249.1 coordinate 1,997,206, forward strand.
TTAGAAATGACACTTAAGAAATAAGCTTGCGGGCTTGTCAGCGTCACTTCAAACGTTTTCTCGTCGACTGCCTTGACCATCACCTTATCTGCTGAGCCTTCTCCATTATTGAAGGCTTCTCCCCCCTCAATGAAATAACCGAGGAAGGCAGCTGGTGATCCTGTTTGTGGATCTAATAATCGTTTCCAAGCAAATACAAAATCACCGGCCGTTACATCATCGCCGTTCGACCATTTAGCATTGTCGCGGATATGGAATGTGTATACCTTCCCATCTTCAGTCACATCCCACTTCTCGGCCATGGCACCTTCAGGCTCATGATTTGCGTTTAAGCGTGTCAGACCTTCCATCAAATTGTTTAGCGCTGTCCATGAATATGAATCGAATCCGATTGGCGGATCAAACGATGTCGGTTCTGCACCGTTGTTCAGGTACAACACTTTTTCCCCACTGTCTTTTCCGTCTTTGCTGCCCGTTTCGGTGCCTGCATCCTTAGTTGCTGTACAGGCTGCCAGTACAAATAGAAGTAATCCTGTCAAACATACTGATAAAACCTTTCTCATAAATGTTCCCCCTCTTAGTTTTTTTCTATCATTCTATCAGCGTATGTTATAGCTGATAGTTGAAAGCATCGCTTTTGCGCGTGGATCCTGGAGCCAGCAATTCACGTGGTGATCATCGGATAGTTGCGTCTTAACCGGATAGACCCGGTCGCAGACTTCCATGGCCTTCTCACATCGGGCTGAGAATGGACACCCGGCCGGAGGTGAAAACAAGTCCGGCGGGGATCCCGCTATCGGAGTAAGTTCCGCTCCGTTCAGGTCGAGTCTGGGCACTGATTTCAAGAGCCCCTGAGTATATGGATGCTGAGGTTTATAAAAAATCTCGCGTCTTGTACCTTCTTCAACGATCTTCCCTGCATACATGACCGCAATCCGGTCTGCAACCTGGGCCACCACACCTAAATCATGTGTAATCAGAATGATGGAAACGCCTGTTTTACGCTGAACTTCTTTAAAAAGCTCGAGAATTTGGGCTTGTATCGTTACATCAAGTGCAGTTGTTGGTTCATCGGCTATCAATACATCCGGCTGACAGACAAGGGCTATCGCAATCACGATACGCTGTCTCATCCCTCCGCTGAATTGGTGGGGATACTGTTTCAATCGTTCCTCTGGGTACGGAATGCCTACGAGATTGAGCATTTCAACGGCTTTTTTAGACGCTTCTGTTTTCGAAATGCTCTCATGCTGCAAGATGCCTTCCATGATTTGATCCCCAATCGTAAGAGTAGGGTTCAGGGCTGTCATGGGATCCTGAAAGATCATGGAGATATCTTTTCCGCGTACATTTCTCATTTCTTTTTCTGATAACTCCAGTAAGTCATGACCCTTAAATAAAATAGATCCGTCTGTTATCCTGCCTGGAGGATTCGGAATGAGCCTCATGATGCTCTGTGAGGTGACGCTTTTTCCACAGCCGGATTCACCGACGATTGCGAGTGTCTCCCCCTTGTGCAATTGAATATTCACTCCGCGTACGGCTTTTACCTCGCCTCCGTAGGTCGTGAAGGATACATGAAGATTATGAACGGATAGTACACTGTTATTCATGGATGATTACCTCCTAAGCTTGGGATCGAGAGCATCCTGAAGCCCGTCACCTAGCACGTTAAATGAAAACATCGTCAATGAAATAAATAATGCCGGGAAAAATAAACGCCACCAGTAGCCTGATAGAATCGTCGATAATCCATCATTGGCCATGACGCCCCAGCTAGCGTATGGTGCCTGAATCCCGAGACCAAGAAAGCTTAAGAATGCTTCGGCGAAAATGGCACTTGGTACCGTCAGTGTCATCTGTACGATGATCGGTCCCATCGTATTTGGGAGCAAGTTCTTACGGATGATCCTGGCCGTTTTTGTCCCAAACGTTTTGGATGCCAGGATGAACTCGTAATTCTTGATCTGAAGCACCTGCCCGCGTACAATCCTTGCCATTCCAATCCACCCTGTGACTGTCAATGCTACGATGATGGTTAACAGGCCAGGTCCCATGACGACCATTAATAAAATGACCACAAGCAAGTACGGAAGTCCATATAGAATTTCGACAATGCGCATCATCACGTTATCCGTCTTACCGCCTTTGTATCCGGCAACTCCCCCATATATGATACCGATGACAAAATCAATCAATGCGGCCATGAACCCAACAAACAGAGAGATGCGTGCACCGTACCATGTCCTTGTAAAGACATCCCGGCCTAAATCATCCGTTCCGAACCAATGCTGGCTCGAAGGAGGAAGATTCTGGCTTGCCAATGTTTGTTTGGTCACATCGTGGGGAGAGATAATGGGACCAATGACAGCCATGATGATCAGCAGCGTCAAGAAGACGAAGCCAAGCATCGCGAGTTTATTTTTAAGGAGGCGGATCCATGCATCCTGCCAGTAGGAAAGGCTTGGTCTTACAACAGCTTCAGCTTCTTCCTTGTTTTTCTCTTTTGGAATGAACCACTCGTCTAATGCTTCACTCGGCAGCTTTGAATGTTGATGTTGAGGTGCACCCATTATTTCGCCTCCTTCTTATGCAGCTTAATGCGCGGGTCCAGGAAGCCGTACGCAAGATCAACCAGAAACAGCATGAGAATTAAGAATGCACTATAGAAGACAGTCGTCCCCATGATGACCGGGTAGTCACGCTGGTTGATACTCTCTACGAAATATTTCCCCATCCCTGGGATGGCAAAGATCTGCTCGATGACAAAGGTTCCTGTCAGAATGCCGGCAGCCAGTGTTCCAAGCACGGTCACGACCGGAAGCAGCGCGTTTCGCAGTGCATGTTTGATGACGATTTTGAACGGCGATAACCCTTTGGCTCTCGCAGTTCGGATATAGTCTTGTGTCAGAACCTCCAGCATGCTTGACCGCGTTAAACGTGCGATGATCGCCATCGGTCCCGTTGCTAAAGCAAGTGTCGGAAGGACCATATGCTTCCAGCTTGTCCACGTAGCAACCGGGAGGATGCCCCAGTTGACGGCCACCTGTTGTATCAAAAGTGTGGCCATGACAAAATTCGGAATCGATATTCCAAGCACCGCAAATGTCATAGCCATATAATCAATCATGCGGTTATGACGAAGGGCAGCCAATATGCCGAGTATGATGCCGGAAATGACAGCAATAATCAGAGTGATCATCCCTAATTCGAAGGAAATCGGGAATCCTCTGCCCAATAAATCATTAACGGTTTGAGAAGGCTGTGTAATCGAAGGACCGAAATCCAATGTAACAAGTGATTTTAAATAATTAGCGTATTGAATCAATAATGGTTCATCAAGATGATAATGTGCTTCCAGATTCTTCTGAACCATTTCACTTGTATTTCTTTCCTCGTTGAATGGCGAACCCGGAATGGCATGCATCAGGAAAAAAGTAAGAGTGACAATCAGCCACAATGTGATGACCATGGCCATTAGCCTTTTTAACAAATATGTACCCATCAATTTTCACACTTTCTAACAGAATGTAGTTTTCATCGCCAGTTCGGTCATGACGACCATCGCCCGGTAAGCTTCTAATATATCTTTTGCCTGGAAGCGGACAGTCGTAGTGCCTGGCTCGAGGACAGTTCCGGGCATGATGCTCGCCCATTCTGCCTGTCCATAGTTGGCAAACTCGATCCGGAGCACTGGGTTATCAGGTGGTACGAGCGGCTTTACATTCTTGCGGTTTAAAAGCGCTTCTTCCGTTTTGTCTTTTAATAATGCATGTGCTTTAGCAGGGGTTAAGCTTTTGGCAACAGAGCGGGAGATCGTTTCCTTTACAACAGCGGTCGTCACATTCGGTATTAGACTCTCCGCTTCGAGTGCTGCTTGATCGTCTCCAGCCACAAGCAGTACAGGGACACCGTAATGCCCGGCAACATATGCATTGAATCCCATTTCACCTATGGGTGTTTCATTTATGTACATATGCCTGACACCGAATATCATCGAATGCGACATGACCCCTTTCATGGACGCCCTCGCATGATAGCCAACAAAAAAAGCACCCTGGAACGTCTCATCCAGTCCTTGCACCATTGAGAATGGTTTTACTCCACCGGATATCAACTTCGTTTCAGGGTGCAGCTCTTCAATTAAGAGATTATTCATTTGAGAATGACTGTCATTGACGAGCACATTGCTGCAGCCATTGTTAAAAGCAGCATGGATGACAGCATTGGCTTCCGCTGTCATGATTGCTCTTCCACGTTCATAGTTGTGCCTATTGGAATCTACATGGGTTTGATCAACCAAACCTGTGATTCCCTCCATATCCACTGACATGTAGATATTCATATTCATCACCTCCTTTTATAGGAAATATTATTTAAATTTTCTTAATATTATAGATATTATTTCAGAATATTTCAATAACATTTCAATCAAAAAGGAATATATTCCTATTTTTATATAAAATAGGTAATTTGACTTAATGTATCTCCCGCTTACGATTCAATGTGGGTTATTTTGAACTATAATTTAGTTAAATGTCACTTTAAATTCAGCTGCTGTCCATTGATATCTCTTCTTTTGAATCCTTATCCTTATTCGGGATCCTTTTTTCACATAAAATAGAAGCACCTTCTTTTTTCCTATAATACAAAAACAGCCAAAGCATGATCTTCCATGCTTTGGCTGTTACAATCAATTTTTTTATAAAGCCTTTTGCTCACTTAGTACCATTTGTGACTCTTTTTTTCCTTCGGCATTAAAAAATACATTCAACACGATTGCTGTGAGACTCCCTGCCACAATTCCATTATCAGTCAGAATCCTGATGCCCGATGGCATTTGCGCGAATAATTCTGGTACCGCCGTGACCCCCAGCCCCATCCCGACTGAGCATGCAATGATCAGCAGATTTTCCTGGGAAGAGAAGTCCACGCTGCTGAGCATCTTGATTCCATATGCTATGACCATCCCGAACATGGCAACCATCGCCCCGCCAAGAACAGGTGCAGGAATGATGGTGGTCAAAGCCCCGATTTTCGGCACAAGTCCGAGGATCACAAGGAAGAATCCGGTTAAATAAATGATGTGATTTTTCTTGACTCCCGAAAGCTGGATCAGCCCAACATTCTGTGAATAGGTGGTATAAGGAAATGCATTGAAAATACCGCCAAGAACAATGGCCAATCCTTCAGCGCGGTAGCCTCTTGCCAAATCTTTTTCAGCCACATTTTTTTTACATATATCTGCTAATGCAAAGTACACACCAGTCGATTCGACAAGGCTTACCATCGCTACCAAGGTCATTGTCAGTATGGCTGAGAGCTCAAATGTCGGCATGCCAAAGTAAAAAGGCTGCGCCATGTGGAACCAAGCGGCGTTCCCTACTTCATCGAAATCTACCATCCCCATAAACGATGCAGCGACAGTCCCTATCACCAAACCAGCCAATATCGAAATCGAGCGGATGAATCCGCTGAAAAATTTATAAAGTGCTAATATGATCAACAGTGTACCGAATGCCAAAGACAGATTCGTCAACGAACCGAAATCCGCACTGCCTTGGCCGCCAGCCATATTGTTCATTGCAACGGGAATCAGGGTGATCCCAATGATGGTAACAACCGATCCCGTAACGACAGGTGGAAAGAATCGTACCAACTTGCCAAAGTACTTACTGATAAGAACAACAAACACACCTGAGACGAGAATCGATCCGTATATGGCTGATATGCCGTACTGACCTCCGATTGCAATCATCGGACCTACTGCTGTGAAGGTACAGCCCAACACGACCGGAAGTCCGATACCGAAGAAGCGGTTTTTCCACACTTGAAGAATCGTTGCAATCCCGCACATAAAAATATCAATCGACACAAGATAAGTGAGCTCTTTCCCTGACAGACCCAATGCCCCGCCGACGATTAATGGAACAATGACAGCTCCTGCATACATGGCCAATACATGTTGAATACCTAAGGATACGTTTTTCATGAACGATTCAACTCCGATGCTTGATCTTCTTTAAATGCAATACGGCCAGCTTCCAGTGATTCGATCTCTGCCAATGATTCAACCCGGAATCCTTTCTGACGGAGAATAGCCCCTCCATCCTGAAAGGATTTTTCAATGACAATCCCAATGCCTGCAATATCAGCCCCGGCTTTTTCTACAAGATCGATCAGACCGAAAGCGGCCTGTCCATTTGCTAAGAAGTCATCGATGATGAGGACTTTATCACCTCTCTGAATATATTTTCCTGATATAGAAATTGTATTTTCTTCCCGCTTCGTGAAGGAATACACCTTCGAAGTGATCAACCCTTCTGATTGTGTGAGGGATTGACGTTTCCGCGCAAAAATCAATGGAACTCTAAGCTTAAGTGCAGCCATCAATCCCGGAGCGATACCCGAAGATTCAATGGTCAATACCTTTGTAATGCCTTGCCCTCCGAATCTTCCAGCGAATTCTTCGCCAATTGCATCCATCAATTGAGGATCAACCCCATGATTTATAAACGAATCGACCTTTAAGACAGAATCCGATAATACCATTCCCTCTTCACGAATTTTCTTTTTTAATAATTCCATCTTTCACTGCTCCCTTCAGATGCTTACATTAGTTAATGTCAATAAAAAAACCTAAAGACCATCACACTCATAGACTGAGTGAACAATGATCTTTAGGTATAGTGAAAAATGCAAAGAAAGCCACAAAAATATCCCTGTAATCCATCGCTCACCCATAGTCGGACAATTTACGGTCATCCGGTAGAAACTTGCAGGCCAATCCCCGCGATTATATGAGTGAATGTTTATTTGATTACCGTAAGTATAAAGGGTTAAAAAGTTGTTGTAAAGACAAATCACATACATTTTACCGGTTTTTTAATTTTTTGTTCGTGTTTATGAGTTATTCTTTTGCTTTTATTTGATTGCACATCGATTAGGTCCGATTTCCATTTCACGCTGTTGTTCATCATCAGGGGCAATCTTCCCCATATTTGTTTCCCTGATTTCCTGATAAGCATTCGGCTGAGGGGGCAGATTCTCGCTGACTGCTTTCCTGAACTCCCTTTCATCGCTGATGTTCAAACCATGATTTTGTTTATATAATACTCCCAGCTTCTCTGCAACACTGCCATCTTCATTCATTTCCTTGATCGTCATGAAATGGGCAGGGAGTACGGTTAAGTCATCGGCTAAAGACTTGTACCTCGTATACAATGTTTCACGAAGGTCATCAGCCCAATCTCCGGCTTTACCGGCAAGGTCCGGCCGTCCGATCGACTCAATAAATAAGATATCACCCGTCAGCAAAAAAGAGTCATCAATAATCAGGGATGTACTCCCGATTGTGTGACCCGGCGAATACAAAGGATGAATGGTAATGACCGAACCCCCGATTTTGATGTCTTTCCCTTCTTCCAATGGGTTGAAGCCGAACATCACTTCCCCTGCATCTTTCGGAGGCAGATAATACTCAGCCCCGGAGGACTCTGCGAGCTTTCTTCCTCCAGAAATATGATCGGCATGCAGATGGGTATCGATCAACGCTTTGATTTTCACGCCTTTTTCCTTTGCAAAGTTTTCAAAGACTTCTGTCATCCTGGTTGTATCCACTACAGCCGCTTCACCATCTGATTCTATAAAGTAGGACAGGCAGCCTTTACCGATTCGGACAAATTGGTAGAGCGTGCCTCCATTCTTTAAATCTCCAATCTTAATCGGCTCTAAATGTTCACTCCAAGCCTGCATGCCGCCCTCAATGGAATAAACTTGATCATAGCCGTGTCCGGCAATTTGTTCAGCAGCCTTTTTTGACGAGTTTCCTTTTGAACAAATTACATAAATCGGTTCATCTTTTGGTAAATGATCGACGATAGGGTCAATACCGTCCATCAATTCAGTATAGGGAGTATTAAGAACTTCGATTGATTTCCCTTCAACCTTCCAATCATCAAAATCTCCCTTTTTTCTTACATCAAGTATGAACGCTTTTTCATTTCGCATGACTTTTCGTGCAATTTCTTTTACTGATATGGATTTTACAGTCAAAAGAGCTACCTCCTCAATATTTAAGATTCCGGGTTCATTCAACTTACATCAGCTGAAAATGGAATAAACAAAGGGAATGCATACAAGTAGTAGCATTCCCTTGTTCAACCACAATATTTAATTCATTCCCTTATATCCTATTCTTCAGCTATTACTGGTGTTTGATAAATACCGCCATCCAATTCCCCGGTCACTTTACTTGTAATCACCCCAGAAGTCATGGCCCCGCTGACATTCACTGCAGTTCTTCCCATATCGATCAACGGTTCTACAGATATTAACAGACCGGCAAGCGCGATTGGAAGGTCCATCGCAGATAACACGAGGATAGCGGCAAAAGTCGCTCCTCCACCAACACCTGCTACTCCAAAAGAAGAAATGGCAACGATCAGGATGAGCGTCAAAATAAATGAAGGAGTCAATGGGTTGATCCCCACAGTAGGCGCAATCATGACAGCAAGCATGGCAGGGTATACTCCTGCACATCCATTTTGACCAATCGAAAGCCCGAATGATCCAGAGAAGTTAGCGATTCCTTCCGAAACGCCCAGCTTTTTCGTCTGGGTATGGATATTCAATGGAAGGGTGCCTGCACTGGACCTCGAAGTGAAAGCAAATGTTAAAACAGGAAGTACTTTTTTCACATACGTTACCGGATTTAACCCTGCAACTGTGAGCATGATCAGATGAATGATAAACATGATCAATAACGCAATATATGAAGCAACTACAAATTCACCAAGCTTGGTGATGGCATCGAAGTCACTTAATGCGACCGTCTTTGCCATTATCGCCAATACTCCATATGGGGTAAGTCTCAATACCAGTGTGACGATTCTCATGACTACGGTATAAACGGAATCAACCATCCTTTTGAAAAATGAAGCTGCTTCCGGATCTTTTCTTTGAGCCCCAAGGTAAGCGACCCCTATAAAAGCAGCGAAGATGACGACTGCAATCGTCGAAGTTGCACGCTGTCCGGTAAAGTCTAAGAAAGGATTTGCAGGGAAAAGTTCCAAGATTTTCTGCGGATAGCTCTGCCCTTCCAAGGCCGCTGCACGCTCTTCCAGCTGTGCCCCTCTCGCCGCTTCTGCATCACCTTGTTCAATCTGAATCGCTTCCAGATCAAAAGCTGCGGTCGTCGCGATTCCTACAGCTGCTGCAACGGCAGTCGTTCCAACAAGCAGGCCAAGTATCAACACAGATATTTTGCCCAGATTGTGAGATTGTTTCAGTTTCGTAAAAGCAGAAATGATCGACACAAACACAAGCGGCATGACAATCATTTGAAGAAGTTTGATATACCCGCTTCCGACGATATTATACCACTCGATCGACTGCTGTAGATTTTCATTTCCGGGATCATAAAGCCGCTGCAGAACGAAACCGAATACGATGCCTAGACCTAGAGCAGTGAACACCCTCTTAGAAAACGAAACCTTCCTCTTTTGCAAATAAAATAATACACCAATAAGAACAATAAACATCAGAAGATTCAACAGCACGACCCAAACATTCATCATAAAACCTCCTTTTTCCGGGTTGTAATGACTTGCTGGCCAAAGGCTTAATGTATTTTATGATGCATATGAACAAGATATGATGGTTAAGGCCCGTCCCATTAACGCTTTAATGCATCATCGAAGGACGGACCTTGGTTAATATTCAGCTGAAATACCGATGATAGAGCGATTTTGCTTCCGTAATATCTTTAGTTCCATGGATGAGTGCACGGCCGTCCCGAAATAGGACAATGCGATGTTTCCCTGTTTTACAGGCAATAAGGAATGGATTCTTCTCAACACTTTCCATAAGATATTCCATCTGTTCTGCCATACGATCAAGGTCCACGGCTCCCGGTCGTGCAGGTCGGATCTGTACAGCATCCCTTCCGCATAACACAGCCGATTTAAGCTGGTTTTCATATTGGAGGTATGGGTAGCGGGGATTTTCTCCGCAAGAAGGGCAGTTCGGTTTCTTCAACGCCCGGACATTCACAGAACTGTGTTCATTTCTCCACACATCAAATGATGTAAGGGTTTGACGGACTGCTTTCAAGTCCCCTGCCAATATTTTCAATGCTTCAGCGACTTGGTAAGAGACCACCATTGTTACAGCAGGTGAAATAACCCCTGATGTATCACATGTCATGCTTTGAGAAGGGATGGTTTCCATCATGCAAGTCAGGCAAGGTGTCATCCCTGGAATGAATGTATGGGTGATACCATAGCTGCCTGCACATCCGCCATATATCCACGGGATCTCTTTCTGAATAGATACATCATTGATCATGAGTCTCGTATCGAAATTATCTGTGGCGTCAATGATGAGGTCAACGTCTTTTGTAAGCCTGAGTAAGTCAATTGGACCCACATCCATAATATGGGCTTCGACTTCTACTTCTGAATTGATCTCCTTCAAGTGGTTCATTGCAGCTATAGCTTTAGGGAGCCTATCCCACGCATCCTTCTCAGTGTATAGCTGCTGTCTTTGAAGGTTGCTCCATTCCACGTAGTCACGGTCAGCAATCGTAAGTTTACCGACGCCTGCCCTGACAAGTGCTTCTGCATTTCCTGCGCCAAGTGCCCCCGCACCGACCACAAGCACATGCTTGGTAGAAATGCTTTTCTGTCCACTTTCTCCAATAGGGGCAAATAACTGTTGTCTGGAATACCTTTCATTCATCAGCTGACGATACCCTCCATCGGACTGCTAGCTGAAGCATAAGCCTTCTTGGGGATCCTGCCAGCTTCAAACCCCATTCGTCCTGCTTCAACAGCAAGCTTCATCGCACCCGCCATTTTCACTGGGTCTCCTGCTGCGGATACTGCGGTGTTCAAAAGGACACCATCTGCACCGAGCTCCATAGCAAATGCTGCGTCAGCAGGGGAACCGATGCCTGCATCCACAATCACAGGCACAGTTGACTGCTCGATAATGAATCGTAAATTGACTGGATTCATGATACCCTGCCCAGAACCGATCGGAGAAGCTCCGGGCATGATTGCGTGAGCTCCCGCTTCTTCCAATCTTCTTGCAAGCACGACATCATCAGACGTGTATGGAAGAACCGTAAATCCTTCTTTCACAAGCTCTTCTGTTGCGCTTAACGTTTCAATAGGATCGGGAAGGAGTGTCTTTCCGCACCCGATGACCTCCACCTTGATCATGTCACACAATCCTGAAGCCCTTGCAAGTTTTGCATGCCTTACCGCTTCCTGTGCCGTTTTGGCTCCAGCGGTATTGGGAAGGAGTGAATATTTTTCCAGATCCAGCCGTTCCAATAGGTTTGGCTGATTTTCTTCAAAAATATTCATCCTTCTTACAGTAAACGTCAGAATTTCCGCCTCCGATTCCTCCACCGCTTTTTTCTGTGTATCGAAATCAGGATATTTTCCTGTTCCTAGTAATAACCGTGATTGAAACGCATATTTCCCTATCTTTAACATTTCATCCGCCTCCTACGAAATGAACGAATTCAATAGCATCCAATTCTTTAATAGTGGTTGTGTCATATTTTTCTTTCTCTGTGATATCACCATTCACTTCTACAATGAGGATACGATCACTTAATGAAAAGTGATTGACCAAGTCTGTGATGGTCGACACTGTTTCGGGAATTTGCACAAACTGACCGTTCATTCTTATTTTCACTTTTCAAACATCCTTTCATTCTTACCACCCAATCTGAAGAGGGAGGTTATTTCGTTTCCGTCCATTAAATCAGCCATCAGAATCCCTGTAAGGGGCGAGAGCAGAATTCCATTCCGGTAATGTCCCGAAGCGACTGATAGACCTTCCCAACCTGGCACCCTCCCTATCAGGGGATGAGTACGTTCCGTTTTCGGCCTTACACCGGCCCACGCTTTCTCCCAATGTCCATATGCAAGGTCCGGAAGTAGTTCAATCGCTTTATTCATTAATCTGCTGATTCCTCCCAGCGTAACCGATTCATCAAACGTATAAGGGTGTTCAGTGGCACCAACCAAAAGGTGATTCCCTTGTTTTGGAACAAGATAACATCCTTCTGTGAAAATCGTCCTCTTTATTGGCGGGCTTTCCAGCATGACAGAGAAGCATTCTCCTTTGACAGGATATCCGCTGATATCGACGCCTGCAGTACTCAAAATCGCGCGGCTCCATGCGCCTCCCGCAACAATGACTTCACTCGAATGATATGTTTCATGCTGCGTCCTGACCCCATGGCATTTGCCGCGGTCCTGGAGGAAACCGAGTACGGGTGAGAACTCCTTTATTTCTGCACCCAGCCTAACTGCAGAACTCGACAGTGAAAGGGTAAGCTTTCGAGCAGACACATTACCGTCTTTGCCAGCATAGAGGGCTCCCATATTCCGTATAGATAATCGAGGTTCAAGCCTTGACACTTCTTCTTCAGGAATCCACTCTGCATCTTTACTTACGGCTGACAACATCCGCAAAGCTCTTTGATCCGATTCAGTGAATGCAAGCTTGAGCATCCCATTTTGAATGAATTCAACGTCCATTCCGCTTATTTCATTTAATTCCTGTAAGAGTGCAGGGAACATATCCCGGCTTTTGGTGGCAGCCTTTAGCAGATCTTCATCACCATCGAACTCAGTATGGACACCGAGCATCCCCGCTGCAGCCGAGGAAGCTTTACCACCGATTTTGCCCTTATCGAGAACCAGGACCTTTTTCTTTCTTTTTGTTAACTGATACGCGATCGAACATCCGATCACCCCGGCTCCCACTATGATGACGTCATAATACTTATTCAAATTTTTCACCCCTATCAAGCTGCAATCGATATTCTTTTGCGGAGCCAACGGGGTCACCTGCAAGGAAAATCCCGGATAGGACGGCTATTCCGGCGGCACCTGAAGCGACGATATCCTGCACATTAGCTGGTTTGATGCCGCCGATCGCTATGACGGGGATATTGACGGATTCGACAAGCTCCATGACTGTCAACGTTCCCACTCCAGATTTGCCTGCTTTGGAAGGCGTGTTGAATATGTTTCCGTATAGAAGGTAATCCGCTCCTTCCTCCTGCATAGAGACCCCATCAGCTATCGAGTGGATGGACGCCCCGACTTTCATGGAGGGGAATATCCTCTTAACCTTTGATACTCTTAAACTATGGTGGGAGAGATGGACACCTCCAGCCTCCTCTGCAGCTGCAACATCCACCCTGTCATTGACGATTATCTTTTCTTTAGGAAAGCCTCCCCGGACCAATTTTCTGAGGGCCGTCTCCATTTCCCGTGCTGTCCATCCCTTTTCCCTGATATGGAGAAAATCGATGAATGGTTTGACGGCCAGTGAAATAGAGACCATTTTTTCTATTCCTTGTTGACCAGTTGTAACAGCGTGAAGCTGTCTTCTCATTAAATCTCCTCCTACCCCTGATAACGTACATCCCCAACAGGGAAAATCGGATATGTACCCGATGCATAGTAACTGATCATTACGATGGCAATGATCACGACTAAAAACAATCCGTCGAATGGTGAAAAACCGATTTGATAAAAATATGTCCTCTTCCCGCTGCTTGAGAAACGTTTAGCCTCCATGGCGACAGCAATCCGATGCGCCCTCCTGATGCTTTGTGCAAGGAGTGGGAGAGCGTAAGACCGGAACGAAAAAAACAATCCGGCAGCACCTTTTTGGCGATTCACCATCCGTACTTTCATCGCATTGCGGATGGTCACGAATTCTTCTGCAATGATCGGCAGCAGCCTGAACCCCGCCATGAAGCTGTAAGCGTATTTAGGTTTCAGCTTAAGTTGCTGCATCAATGAATAGAAAAGCATGACCGGACGTGTGGAAAGGGTGAATAATAATCCCAGCAGTCCAAAAACGAACGCCCTGAAACCGATGTGGATGCCCCGATAGAAGCTTTCTTCTGAAATCTGGATAAGTCCCCATTTCACCCAGATGACATCTCCTTTCCCAAATAAAATCATCGATGATGCCGTAGAGGCGAATACAAGGATGAAAGGCAGCAACAGCAGGGATTTGACTTTCACAGTATGACCTGAGTACAACCAGAATAATAGGAAGGAAAAAGCAGTTAAATAAACAAGCATATTCAATCGATGGATCAGCAGAATAACAATAAACAGAATGACCATGATGACGAGTTTGAAGCTCGGATTGATTCGATACAGCCAATTCTCCTTCGGGACGATATCGATCTTCACAGGATCCCCTCCTTCGCTTCATATGGTCTATAACATGGTTCATCCTTCACCAATTCACCTTCGTCGATTGTCCAAATCCTGTTCGAAACGTACCTTGCAATATCCTCATCATGCGTTACCATGAGTATGGTTGAACCTTGAAGCTGCAGCTCTTTCATCATTTCGAGCAATCGAAAAGTATTAGCCGCATCCTGTCCAAACGTAGGTTCATCCAATAAAATGATATCCTGACTGATTAAGATTGATGCGGCAACACTCAGCCGCCTCTTTTGTCCCATGGATAACTGATACGGATGCTGATGACGATGTTCTTCCAGGTTGAACCGTTTCAGAATGTCATTTACTCTTTCCTCCATTCCTTCCCTTCTGCCAATTTTCTGCTTCAGGCTAAAGGCAATTTCGTCAAAAACAGAGTTAGCGACAAATTGAAACTCAGGATTCTGAAAGACGAATGTACAATGTTCGGGAGTTTTCCGTTTGTTTACTTCATGGCCAAAAAGTTCGTATCTTCCAGTCGTTTTGATAAATTGCATCAAACCGTGTAGAAAGGTGGATTTACCTGCCCCATTCCTTCCAAGGACCGAAATCCACTCCCCTTTTTTGACAGATGCGCGGCCGATCGAAATTTTCGGATGCTTATTGAGGTACCCTTTAAAATTCTCAACTTCCAAAGCCGATTCTTTCGAAAACTCATCTGTATCCCGAAAGGGAGTTGAGCTTATATACTCATCCCACGCTCCCGGATACCATACTCCATCTTCCTTGATGACTTCTTTGTATTCTGTTAAAACTTGTTCAGCATGCCCATCTGCAAGGATCTCTCCATGCTGGTTAAAGAGGATGATGCGGTCGACTAAGTCGACAACGTGATCCAACTTATGTTCCACAATCACCACCGTTTTATCTTTGCTGACATGTTTTATCGTTTCCCAGATATCCTTTGTTCCTGCCTCATCCACCAACGCGGTCGGTTCATCTAAAAATAACGTGTCCGGCTCCAGTGCAAGGACTGCAGCGATGGCAAGCCGCTGTTTCATTCCTCCTGACAATTCGGAAATCCTAGTATGAGGATTTGGCAGGTGTAATCCCACTTTCTTTAATAGTCGCTCTATCTTATCCTCCATCTGTTCTCTTGGCACATTCAGATTTTCAAGGAC
The DNA here is from genome assembly GCF_052828565.1 of Rossellomorea sp. NS-SX7. Lineage (NCBI taxonomy): Bacteria > Bacillati > Bacillota > Bacilli > Caryophanales > Bacillaceae > Rossellomorea > Rossellomorea sp. NS-SX7. The sequence goes on from NZ_CM128249.1 coordinate 2,012,603, forward strand.
AAAAGCGATTTCCTCATCCACATAAGGCATGCAGAACTGTGCATCGGGATCTTGAAATACATACCCCCAGGAAGCAGGATATGAAATGGAGGATACTTTCATCGGTACCTCATATGAATAAGGGATTAAGCCGGCACATACATTGAGCAACGTTGACTTACCGCAGCCGGATGGACCAAGCAGCAGGACCTTTTCCCCTTTACCGATGGAAAGTGAAAGATCTTTAAATATGAATTTTTTTTCACCAGGAAACTTCAACCTTAGTTTTTCAATCTTCAAAACTATTCACACCTATCTGTCGAGAGCATCGTAATCTTCCTTCGCTGTTGGCCTGACAAGACTTGTTACACCTGTCTGTTCTAAAGCTTTCACAAGATAGAAAGCCCCGATGCCTGCAATCAGTACTGAACCAAGTAATCTTGCTCCCAAAAACAAAAATAGATTCCAAGCAGCAAGGTCTCCGATATAGCCTTTGTACATATCCATCAAGATCGAACCGAATGCAGACATCACGGCAGCAATACTTACGATGGTGAGGCTGTTTAGTTTGTATCTTGTGACGAAGAAAACAGCTTCAGCAAACAGACCTTGAATGATACCGAAAAGCAGTACCTCAAGCCCCCACTCAGACCCCATGAGAAATTCCCCGGACGAAGCGGCGATTTCAGCGAGCAGTGCCACTCCCGGCTTACGGATGATAAGGAAAGCGACCGTCGCAGCCATGAACCACATTCCATAAATGAGCTGATCAGCATGAAGACCGAACGGCTTTATCATGTTGTATAGCGGTCCCCAAATTTTATAAATGACACCAAATCCAATCGAGATGACAACCGTAACGAGAATGTCCGTTAATCTTAACTTTGTCATTTACTTCACCAGCTTTCCTGATTGTAATAGAAGATCATGTTCAAACGGCCACTTCTCCATGGAGTATGCCATTTCCCAGAATTGAAGCTCGTAAATACTGCTGATCATAAACAGCTCTTTCATACGGGATTTTTCTTCACCTGAAGCTCTTTCAGCCAACTCGTCCAGACGGTTGATTTGCTCTTTCACCAGTTCCCCGAACCATTCCCCGCCGTAAGCGGCTATCCACTCCCGATAAATGGGCTCATCAGGTGAACACAGCTTCAGACGCTCACCAACTTCATGGTAAAGCCAATAACACGGCAGGATCGCAGCGAGGATATCACGAAGCCCTCCAAATTGTGCCGCCCTATACATATGGGACGTATACGCATATGCGGTCGGAGCAGGCTTAAATTGTTTCCTTTCTTCTTCTGTGATACCAAGTTGAACGGAAAACGTCTCATGCAGGGACAATTCTGCTTCATTCGTTCCCTGGGCGTGGGCTGCCATTCTTGAGGTGGTATGTAAATCTGGTGCTTTAGCGGCTCCCAATGCCTGAACCCTTGAAAAATGAGATAGATAATAGGCATCCTGCAGCACATAATAGCGGAATTTACCAAGTGGAAGTGTGCCGTCCCCTATCCCTCTTACAAAAGGATGATTAAAGCTTGCTTCCCAAATTTCATTCACATCTTCTCTTAATTCTTTTGAAAATGTCATCATTGACTCTCCTTTTCCACGACGATCCAAGGAAACAAAAAAGCCACTTTCCATTGCGCAAAGAGCGAACAGAAAGTGGCTTGAAAGGCCGTACATCATACAAGTTATATGTAACCTTCAAACACCACTTCCCTACGCTGGTCTCAACCAGATCAGGTTCAAAGGGTCTTAAAGTTACACTTTAATCTCAGCCTTCATGAAAGGCACCCCTAGTGGATCGTCATATGTAATTTTGAATTCGATGTAATCGTAACATGTAATTTTTTCTTGTCAATCTTTATTTTACAGCCATTGATACCCCGGATGGTTAAAAAAACCAGTGAACACGGGGATTTTGATACTTTATTTTTTATAAATATTCAACTGACTCATTTCATATTTTTCAAATTCATGTAGAAAAACCGGTTTATTTAAACCAGCCTTTTTCTTTTGAGTGAGTGATGGCTTCGATTCGATTTTTCACTTCAAGCTTATCGAGAATCGTTGAAATATAGTTTCGCACTGTGCCTGTTTTCAGCTGAAGTTCATCAGCGATTTCTTTTGTGTTTTTTCCGTCTGCCACAAGTTCAAGGACTTCTTTTTCGCGATCTGTCAGAGGGTTTTCTTCACTGTACATATCATCCATCAGTTCAGGTGCATAAATCCTTTTACCTTCCATGACATGTCGGATCGAACTTGCAAGTTCCTCACTCGGGCTGTCTTTTAGCAAGTATCCCTTGACACCGGCTTTAATAGCACGCTGAAAATATCCTGAGCGTGCAAAAGTAGTCAGGATGATGACTTTGCAGCCTTCTCCTTTTAATTCTTCCGCTGCTTCCAGGCCGGTCTTTTCAGGCATTTCGATATCCATCATACAGATATCAGGCTGGAGCCGCCGGACGAGTGATACGGCTTCTTCCCCATTGCTAGCCTTACCCACGACTTCCAAATCATCCTCTAAATTAAGCAAAGAACCCAATGCTCCCAGCATCATCCGCTGATCTTCTGCAATTACAATGCGAATCACTTCATTCCCTCCCTATCTGTTTGATTACTTTAGGAACCCTCATGATCAGTGTGGTCCCTTTATCAGAAATGATGTCGAGCGTACCGTTTACAAAATCAAGCCGCTCTTCCATCCCCCGTAATCCGCTTCCTTTCGATAAATCTTGATCCTTTTGCAAACCAATGCCATTGTCCTTTACCTTTATCGTTAATTCATTATCGAATTCATCGATCGTTATTTCACAAGTATCTGCCTGACTATGCTTTACGACATTTGTGACCGCTTCTTTTAAACACATGCTTAATATATTTTCCAGAAAAAGCGAAGTATGGGGTAAGCTGGATGTTTCTTCAATACTCAATTGAATATCTGCAGCTTTAAGAATCTGCTTGATCCTCACGATTTCGTCTTCCAAACGGATCCCCCTCATTTGGGACACCATCGTACGAACCTCTGTCAATGCGGTTCTGGCTGTTTGCTGCACGTCCTTCAATTCCTCTTGTGCCTGCTCGGGATCTTTGTAGACCAATTTTCTGGCCAAGTCACTTTTTAAGCCTATCAGGGACAGCTTCTGGCCTAAAGTATCATGTAAGTCCCGTGCAATGCGCTGTCTTTCCTCTTGTTTGACAAGCTCCGAAATCCGTTTATTCGCATCCTCGAGCTTTTCTTCGAGCCACCCTTGTTTATTGCGGTTGTAGATATTGAAAGGAAGCAGAATCACACTGATCCAGATGATCAGGATAAACGGTATTTGAGAAAGGAATAAATCTTCCTGTTCTACAAATTTATAATTAATGGAAGCGGTTGTAAGCACCAGGTGGATGATATACAACGTCAAGAACGCAATCCGGTTTTTTATATTTCCGTTATAGTACGCAATATAGAAAGCAAAATAAATAAAATTAAACTGTATGGTCATCGTTATGGAAATCGCGATTAGAAAGGATGTCCATAAATAAACCGGCCACTCCCTTGAAAGGAAGGCAAGCCTTAAAAAGATAAAAAATAATATCGTCAGTGTAATTCCTACAATGATTTCAATCGTTGAAGATGATTGAAAAATAAAGTAGAAAGGTAAAATACTGATGATACTCCATATGTATGGTGAAATTCCTGAGCTTTTTTGAAGTTTAATGAAATTATCCGGGAGCTGCACAATTGATACCTCATTTGTATAAATGTTTGTTGTTATCTTACCATATCCGTATACAAAGTTATGTATAAAAAGCGTATACATCTCCTTTTATGGAATCGTATACGCTTTTTCCTTTATCATTGCTCATCAGTATTTCCTGTTTTGAATCGCGATCTGTTTCAACATGAGTTCGTGGGATTTTTTGATGATATCTGTCAAAACATCACCTTTATAGATTCTGCCAATCTTCGTTTTTTCCTGATAATATTCTACAATTTCATCTAATTGCTGAGCGGTTTCTTTCTCGATTCTCACATTTAATTGAATTCTATCACTGGTACTCATTTGCTGGTAACCCCTCCAAGATCCGTAGTGCTATGATGTGCTAGCATCATTCTATCAACATTATAGCATACTCTATCAGTGTGATATATCCTTTTTCGACAAGGTTTTCTTATCTGAAATTCCTTGCCTGTAAAATCAGTGTGGGCTTTTAATGCCGCTATTGATTTCCGTGCAAGACTTCGCTTTCCGCGGGTAGCCCGTGAGCCTCCTCGGAGCTGTGCTCCTGCGGGGTCTCACATTAGCTACTTTTCCCGCAGGAGTCTTCGTCTTACACTCCAATCAACCGCTGGAACAAACTATACGCATACGTAAGCAAAACAAAAGAATCCGAACTATTTTGAATACAAAATAGTTCGGATTCTCTTCGGTTAAAAAACTATTGTCCCAGCCTCTTCAAAAAGATCAGCTTAGAATAGCTTCATTACAATACTGAAGGATTTGGGCTTCTTCATCCTCTTCCAATTCAAAATCGAGAATCGATTCAGTATTTCTCTCAATAATTTGATACTGTGCAATTCGTGACACGTCACCGTCTTGAACAAAAATCGATTTAATATATAAGCCGTTCTCTGAATGTAGTTCATCGTCTTCAGGCACTTCGATCGAGACCAGTACCTCATAACGGTTCCCGCTTAGAATACCAGTAGGATCTTTAAGTTCTTCCACTGCATGATCAGTTATAATCATTTAAAAGATAACTTCCTTTCACTTTACATATCTTTTAATTATACACCGGTTCAATAAAAATGAAAACCTTCATGTCTCCTGCATATTTTTTAATGGGATTTGACCTCATCCTTCGATATAATGATAGTCGACAGAACCTTTAAGGAGCGACTGAAATGAATAATAAAGAGATTGAGGACAAAATCATATCCAACTATCAAAAAGATGAGAACATGATGATTCTCGTTTTTGCACAGTGGTGCGTAAATAACGATCTTGACCCAGCTGAGATCTATAAAAAAGCCTACCCTGATCAAGGGGATAATCCCGCACTTCAGCAAGGAATCGATTTGACTGTGCCCAAGGAAGAATCCGAAGAAATCCCCGACTCCACACTGCTTGGAGTACTTTCCTTATTCGGTAATTCTGACCTGGCAATTGTCGTGTCAGAAGAAATAAATAACGCAGAAAAAAAGAAAAGATAATCAATAATCAAAAAGCACCTCGAAATGCATACGAGGTGCTTTTTGATTATTTCCCCACTGCTGCTTCCTGATGAAGCTCAAAGAGAAATCCATAAATCATTTCAACTGCAGCCATAAAAGTCATCCCCTCGCTATATGAAGGCAGATCATTTATGGAAACATTCACATCCCACAAACCATCTTCTCCATTAAATAGAAGGCTATACGCATTTTCATCTTGAAGTGTACGTTCAAAAAAGGCTTCGATTTGATTTCTGTATTTTTTTTGCAGTTTCAACCCGAACATCGCATCATAGTTACCAAATACATCGTCCAACTCCAATGAGAGGCCGTCAATCCCGATCTCATCAAACCAATCAGCGTCCATATAAATATATTCGGCCTTGTGAGATTGTAAATATGACAAAGGCTTTTCCAAGAACGAAGCTGATTCATTTTGGATCAGTTCATCAGTTTCTTTATGACATCGCTCGACTGTCAGTTCATTAATATTCAGTCTGTCTTTTAACATAGTACCCCACCTATTCAATTAGAGTGCAAATATGATTTATCCAATTCCAAGTATACAGGACAATGATCGCTCCCCAAAATACTGCAGTGAATGTCTGCTTCTGCGATCCACGAAGACATCCGCTTGGACAAAATAAAATAATCGATTCTCCACCCGATGTTTCTTTCCCGAACCTTACTCATATAAGACCACCAAGTATAGGATTCATCTTTTTCGGGATATAAATACCTGAATGAATCAACAAAGCCTGATTCCAGAAAAAGAGTCATTTTCCCTCTTTCTACATCTGTAAAGCCGGAATTACCTCGATTTGAGCGGTCATTCTTTAAATCTATTTCTTTATGTGCAACATTCAAATCACCGCATAGAATCACCGACTTCTTACGATCGAGTTCAACGAGATATTCCCTTAGCTTATCCTCCCACTCCAGCCTTTCATCCAATCTGGATAAATCCCTTTTTGAATTTGGTGTATAAACATTTACAAGGAAAAAGTCATCAAACTCCAATGTAATGATCCTTCCTTCGGATTCAGATTCTCCCTCTTGAAAACCATAGGAAACAGAGAGGGGCTTTACCTTGGTGAAAACCGCTGTACCTGAGTACCCTTTTCGTTCAGCATAATTCCAAAATTGATCATATCCGTCAAGATCCAATTCAATCTGACCTTCTTGCAGTTTCGTTTCCTGAATACAAAATATATCTGCATTTACCTCTTTAAAGTATTCCAGAAACCCTTTTTTCACACATGCTCTTATTCCATTTACATTCCAAGAAACCAATTTCATTTTAATTTGAAAATCTCCTTTATCTATAAAATCCCTGTAAATATAGTAACATAACAGAAGCGGAAACTATTATTATATTGATATAACTCGTGTAAATCCTGTTATTATATTAGAATAACTTCGATATTTTTCAACAATAAAGGGACCTGGACAAAACTAAAAAACCTCTACATAAAGGCGGTGTATATTCTTAATACCGCTTATGATTTCCGTGCAAGACTTCGCTTTCCGCGGGTAGCCCGTGAGCCTCCTCGTCGCTGCGCTCCTGTGGGGTCTCACATTAGCTACTTTTCCCGCAGGAGTCTTCGTCTTGCACTCCAATCAACGCTGTAGAGAGCTAAAATCTAAATATGGATTGAACAAATTAAATACCCGAACTAATTTGCTTCATAGAATGCAAATTAGTTCGGGTTTAACTTAGACTAATACACTTTTCCTAGCCTCTTATCAGTTATTTATTGGACTTTTTCCAACGATGTACCGGTTCTTTACTCGATTTTCCTGGTTGGGTAACACCTTTATTTTCAGCTTTTTGTGTTTGCTTTATTGATGACCCTTTTTCATCCTTTTGTTTACTTTTCTTTCCCGGACGCTTACTGTAAAACCCATCATTCTTGATACCCTGTTGTTCATCATGTTTTCTTTTCGGGGTTTTGGGTGAAGAAGATGACCCTTTTCTTTTCTTTTTCTTTCTGGAAGACGAGCTCCCATTATCTTTCAGAGATATGGTATTTCCCAAATTTTGTTTTTGGATCCTGGTTTTTAAATCACTCTCGATTTTGTCAAGTATTGGTCTGTCTTCTGAGGTGTAAAGAGTATAGGAGAGACCTTCTGCACCGGCTCTTCCTGTCCTGCCGATTCGGTGAGTGTATGTTTCAGTGTTTTCCGGAATATCGTAATTGAAGACATGCGAAACACCTTCAATATCCAGCCCCCGTGAAGCGACATCGGTTGCAACGAGGAGCGGTAATTCTCCTTTTCTGAAAGCTTCCATCACTTCCTCGCGTTTTTCTTGAGGAACATCCCCATGAAGTTCACCGACATTCATCCCCTTGGACTTAAGAACTTGAAACAACTTGGTAACTCTTCTCTTGGTGCGGCAGAAAATGACCGCTTTATTCGGATTGAATGCTTCTACTAGTTGAAGGATCGTTTCCTGCTTTGCTTTATCCACTGTAAAAATGGCAAATTGATTGATTGATGAAGGAGCAGTGTTTTCCTCGATTTCAATCGTTTTTGCATTTTTCATGTATTTTTGTGCGAGTTTCTTAACAGGTCCAGGCATAGTAGCAGAAAACAGCATCATTTGTCTTGTCGCAGGTGTTGACCTGATGATTTCTTCTACCTTATTCAAAAAACCGATTTGAAGCATTTGATCAGCTTCATCCAAAACAAAAAATTTCACATGCGACAGGTCAAGATTGCCCCGTTTTATGTGATCCAGAATTCTGCCGGGTGTCCCGACGATATACCCTGGGCTTTTCTTTAGTTCTTCCACCTCTTGATCGTGACTCTGTCCGCCGTACATAGCAATGACTCGAGCTTTCTTTTGATTCTTCGTCAACTTTTTTACCACATCCGTTATTTGAATGCTCAGTTCTCTGGTCGGGGTGAGAATGATTCCTTGGATGTGCTTTGACACATTCTCACTTCTTTCGAGAATGGGTAATGCAAATGCATAGGTTTTCCCTGAACCGGTTTGGGCTTTTGCCATGACATCGTTACCTTTTAGTAAAACAGGGATCACTTTTTCCTGAATCGGGGTCGGGGATGATATCCCCATCTTCGACAGCCTAAGTCCCATCTCTTCTGAAATCCCTAAGGATCTAAATTTACTCAAATGCAGTTCCTACTTTCTTTCGCTCGATTGATGTTGTTCGCATATTAATATTGAAGGTTTCACTCCAAAAAAGCAACCAGTAAATAAAAAGACAAAAAAGAAGGCGCCTTTACCGACTCCTTCTCTAAACTATCTTTTGTATTAATAAAATGACTCCTGCCAGGAGCCAAAGCCACATTCCCGGTCATATTGGCGGAATATAACGTTTACGGGCTTTCTTTGAGGAAATATTTCAGGTTCCGTTTCCACAATTCGTTTTCTTACAATTCATAAACTTATCCTTTCTCTAGTTAAAAGTGTACAAATAAATCTGCAGAATTACTCTCATTGAGCACCCATTTGATGGGAACCTGCTCAGCAGGATACGTCAATTCCAATTTGTCATGATGATCAGCATCTACGATATAAAATCGCACTCCGGATTCTGCCGCTATCCCCAGTAATTCTTTAATTGTCGGTGCATGAAAAGATTCTAATGCCTGCGACAGATATTCAATTCCTTTCGACGGCTCTGGAGTATAATGACTATCCAAAATATTGACCCCGTCCCTCGAGAAGGCAAGTATGACATCCGCACCGGACGACGCTGCTCCAACTGCAATATTTAATGGGGGATAAACAGATTCCAACTCATCATGTAATGCGAGTACTACAACTTTTTTATCAGGCATACCGTACCGCTCCCTTCAATAGCTTAATACTGCATCTGCTCTATAGGCAATCTCAAGAAAGGTGACGACTCCTGCCAGTTCTACTCCATCAACTAACTCTAATCCATCTGCCACAAGAACATTCATTTGACATCCGTAAAGCTGGATCCCAGAAGAAAGAGCTTCTTCAAGCAGCAAGTTCATATCCACTCCATGAGACCTTTCAATTTTCTGTGAGTAACGTTTATCGAGTACATACGCCCCATCCAAATCGAAGAAAATCATCACCTCATCGCCATTTTTCTTCCGTTTGAGGCCTTCTTTCATAACATAGGGGGCATTGGAACTTAAAGTGACAAAGTAGACCCATCTCTTCATAAGGATCCCTTCTTCCATCAAGATATAATCAGTACTATTGTTAGTAACAGCCTTTTTAAAAAAGAGCTAGTGGAATAATCCAATAGCTCTCTTCTTCTGTCAGTTTTCATTAGAATGTTAATGTAACATCTGCATCTTTAGCAAATTCCAAGAATGTTACAGCGCCGCCTACTTCAATTCCATCTACAAACGAGTCTTTATCCAATCCCATAACGTCCATTGTCATTTGACAACCAATGAATCGAACACCCATTTCTTTCGCCATTTCCACCAACTCAGGGATACCTGGCACGTTTGCCTTAGAGAATCCTTCTTGAAAATGCTCTTTGCCTTGTGGCATTGGAAGCTGCTGGTGAGCTTCTTTGTGGATCAGATTCAAGCCTTCAAAAGTGAAGAAGACCGCTACCTCTTGATCTGTTGCTGCTGCAGCCGTTGCAATATTATAAACCTTATACGCATCAAATAATCCACCATTACTCGCGATGATTGCTACTTTTTTACTCATATCACATTTCCTCCTATTGCTTAATTAGTGTTATTAATATATAAATCTTTCAGGACCCTAACGTATTTCCCCCAAACAGAACCTAATACACTTAGGGGTATATGTTTATTCAAAAAAATTATTCAATTTCACCATTCCAAGCCATCATTCCGCCTGTCATATTGATTACATTAAATCCTTGACTCTCGAGGAACTGTACTGCTTGTCCGCTTCGGCCGCCTGAACGGCAAACCATGATATATTCCTTCGATTTATCCAGTTCATTCATTCGTGCTTCAATCGATCCCAATGAGATATGCTTTGCTGAAGGAATCTTACCTGCAGCCACTTCATCATCTTCACGGACATCAATTATATTTGGTTCTTCCTTTAATAATAATTCTTGTACTTCTTTTGTTGATAATTCTTTCATCGGTAAATTCCTCCTGTTAACAGTTATTTCGTTGTTCTTAATTTAATCTTATACCTATACGGGTATTTTGTCAACAAACTTTATATAGAAAAAATCACCCGGATGGAGTCCGCGTGATTCTCTCAGTTAATTCGATTCAATAATGCCATTTAACTCATTGAATATTTCTTCTTTTATCCTATCGACTACGCTGAAGTCCATTGCATCTATATAAATGGCCTCTAAATTTTCACGAAGAGCCTTTGCTTCACTCAGATAGGATATAGCCTCTTTCATTTTGTCTTTATATCCTTTAGTGGTCCTGGCGATTTCGTTTTCAAATTTTTCATCCGTTCCCGGAGTGATGCATCGTTCATACATATCGATGATTTCATCACTTTCACGATCCGGGAAATATTCGTGCGGTGCTGTACTGTCAAATATGGCTATACCTTGTTCACGGATGATGACCATATCTAAACTGTTCGGATCGAATCCGCAGTGATAAATTTCTGCATTGAATCCCTTTTCCTTTCCCGCTGCCGCAATCTTCTTCAGCATAGTCGATTTTCCTGAACCTGCACGCCCCTTTATGAAATATCTTTTCTCTACATCCTGAGTTAGATTTTGTATATAATCAACAGCACCGTCCGGGGTAGCAGCTCCCAAAAATCGGTGAACCGCTTTTGCTTCCTTATCTAGAGTAGTATCCTGATAAAAAAGTGAAATCAATTCATCTGTTAATTGATTCGCTTCGTCAAAATTCATATTTGAAATGTATATATCCTCAATGTCATCATGTGCAGCAAGTGATTCAGCAAAGGTTTCATATGCCTTTTGGAATTTCTGCGAAATTTGATCATTCAACTCTAGGATTTCTAATTTATGCTTTGCCAACTCATCTGAATTCCACGCAGCACCTAAATTAACATACTCTTCAATCACTCCCGGTGCTTTAGGCTCAATGATGTGGGGAGCAGTCCCATCGACAATTCCGAGGCCCCATTGAGGCAGTATCACCCCATCGATTGATTGGTTATCTGATGCGCAGTGCAAGTACTCCACTTCAATTTCCTTATCTTCAAACCTTTTTCCAATATCCTTCATCAAAGATGACTTCCCTGTACCAGGTCCACCCTTTAGTATATATAATCGGTTTAAACCTTCGAGTACTGAATCATATAAACTATAAAACCCTTTCGCCGTATTACCTCCTGCATAATAATGCCGTACGATCCCTGACATAAAACCACCCTTTCCATCTCATCTACTAATACTTATGATAAAAAGAATAAATGGGTGAATGACCAAGAAAAGCGCAAGGGCTTCGCTCAGAGGCGGGTGGCATAAGACGAACCGGCCATGAAGGCGCGCTCTTTGCCTTCTTGGTCGGTTTGGCTTATGACATGTGCCTCTAAGCCCTGGAGCTGGACAATAGAAAAGCGGAGGCGGCTTGGTCAGAGGCGACAAGCATAAGACGAGCATACCGGAAAGGCGTTTTTTGCCTTTTTGGTATGCTTGACTTATGACCTCGAGCCTCTAGCCGCCGGAGCTGGACAATAGAAAAGCGGAGGCGGCTCGGTCAGAGGCGACAAGCATAAGACGAGCATACCGGAAAGGCGTTTTTTGCCTTTTTGGTATGCTTGACTTATGACCTCGAGCCTCTAGCCGCCGGAGCTGGACAGTAGAAAAGCGGAAGGGCTTTGAGGCGACAAGCGTAACACGAGCAAGCAATAAAGGGATTTTTTTGACTTGCTTCCGAAAAAAAACAGACAGCAGAATAAGATCTGCTGTCCATCAAAATTAATCATCGCCGTTCAGTAAATCCCCGATTCCACCAAGTATACTTCCTTCTCCAGTGGATTTCCCTCCGCCAGGCGCATTTGCATAAATCCTTTCAGCAAGGCGGCTGAATGGCAGCGATTGAATCCATACCGTGCCGGGACCGCGAACGGTAGCAAAGAACAGCCCTTCTCCACCGAGGAAAGCCGATTTGATTTTGCCTACATACTCGATGTTATAATCCACATCTTTCGTCATGGCAACTAAACAGCCAGTATCAACCCTCAGCAATTCTCCCGGCTGCAGTTCCTTTTTATGTATGGTACCGCCAGCATGCAAAAATGCAAGACCGTCTCCTTCGAGTTTCTGCATGATGAACCCCTCTCCGCCGAAGAATCCAGTCCCTAATTTCTTTTGAAAATCAATGCCTACAGCAACTCCTTTAGCCGCACATAGGAATGCGTCTTTCTGGCAGATGACTTTCCCGCCTAATTCACTTAAATCAACAGGAATGATCTTACCTGGATAGGGAGCTGCAAAAGAAACATGTTTCTTTCCAATTCCCTCATTCGTGAATACAGTCATAAATAGACTTTCTCCTGTTAACAGCCGTTTTCCGGCTCCCACAAGCTTTCCAAGGAATCCGCTTCCCCTTCCCTCTTGTGCCCCGTCTCCAAAGATTGTTTCCATGGAGATGCCATCATCCATCATCATCATGCCCCCCGCTTCTGCGACGGCACTCTCTCCAGGATCAAGTTCTATTTCTACAAATTGCATGTCATCCCCGTGCAATTTAAAATCGATTTCATGTGAGTTCATGGATATTCCTCCCTATAAATAGCTTCAAAATCATTATACTGCATGTATTCGTCAAATGGGGATATTATCCTTCCACAAACGAAAAAATACTCTATTGGAATGATCCAACAGAGTATCAGGCTAGTAAGGGTTGTGCATGTTTTTTCCGTAGAAGATTTCATCCATTTCCATCTTTAGTTTCTTGGTAATCTCCTTTGCTTCTTCCTTATCCAGTTTTTCCTTGGAATATCCAAACAGATAATTATTTAAATCGAAATCTTTTAACTTACATTTTGTATGAAATATATTTTGAGGGTATACATTGACATCGATCATATCGTATTCATCTTTGATTTCTTCCGGTATATAGTTTTGTATGGAATTTATATCATGATCAATGAATAATTTGCGTCCGCTAATATCCCGGGTAAACCCCCGTACCCTGTAATCCATCGTCATGATATCGGTATCAAAGGAATGAATGAGATAATTCAATGCTTTAAGAGGTGAAATCTCACCGCATGTAGACACATCGATATCTGCACGGAAAGTACTGATTCCTTCATGTGGATGATATTCAGGATAAGTGTGAACAGTAATATGACTTTTGTCCAGATGCATCGTGACGGATGACGGCAGCGGACCAGGCGACTCATCGAAATGCTCAGTCGGCACTTCCACAATCGGTCCTTCAGATACCAGGATCGTCACACTGGCTCCTTGAGGGACGTAGTCTTGTTTTGCCACATTTAAGACATGTGCCCCAATAATATCAGAGACATGAGTCAATATTTTTGTCAGCCTTTCAGCGTTATATTGCTCATCAATATACTCTATGTAAGCTTCCCGCTCTTCTCTCGTTTTCGTATAGCAAATATCATACATATTGAAGCTTAAGGATTTTGTCAGATTGTTGAATTCATGAAGCTGAATTCTTTCCTCGTGAGTTAGTTTCATGACTTTATTTCCCCTTTATGTTTATTTCCCAGACTGGAACGGATCTATTTTTTATGTTACCCAGACAAAACTATACTAAAACTGGTAATTTGGATTGAAAAGAATTCAAATTGGGTAAATACATACGAAAAGTTTTCCTTCTGATTTTATCCTGAATTTATTTGGGGTAAAATGAAGGGTAGAATGGAGTGTTAATCATGAAGCGATTACTGATGCTTATCGTTATCATATTTATTGCATACGGAACAAAGCCGGTTTGGGAAGAAAAAGTACAGGCAACCGGTTTAGACTCTATGCTGTCTAAAATAGAAGCAATGAAAAACAACCCAAAAATACAGGACGCCTTTGATCAGTTTTATAATGACGTCAACCTATTATTAATCAAACTTGATGAGTCTTTCAGCGATTTAGAAGCAGAAGACACCCAAGAGAAAAAAGGTATCGATAAACCGGCATTATCCGCTCCGGATAAACAGTTTTTTTCCGTACATAATATTGAACTGGGTGATTCCCGGGCTACCGTAGAAAAAGAGCTCGGTGAACCTAAAAGAACGACACTCAATGAATATGGCTCATACTGGCATACCTATCATGAGGACTACCAAAATTTCTTTATGGTTTCTTATGACAGTGAAGAAAAAGTAAATGGTTTATATACAAATCAAGACTTAATGACATCCTCAGCAGGGATAAAAATTGATAGTCCAAAAAATGATGTACATGAACAGCTTGGTGAACCCCTGGATAAAATCCGAAAAGGTCTGACCGTTTACCAGCTTCAGAACAATGGAGAACATGAAGTGTTCCAAGTCGACGAAAGCTTTGTTACCGTTTTTTATGATAAACACGAAAATGACATGGTGACAGCAGTACAAATAATTGATGACAATCTCGAACAAAACAAGCAAGGATTTTACACAGAACCGAATCCGGAGCTCAAAGAAGGATTTGAACTTCAGTTATTCGATCTTACCAATGCAGCCAGGGTTAACCATGACTTGACTCCTCTCAAATGGGATGACCAGGTCAGGAAGACAGCACGCAAGCATAGTTTGGACATGGCCGATCACAATTACTTCAGTCATACCAACCGCCAGGGTGAATCTCCCTTCGACCGTATGGAAAAAGACCAGGTCGCCTTCAGGACAGCCGGTGAAAACCTGGCATACGGTCAGATGAGCTCCATCTTTGCTCATGAAGGATTAATGAACTCCAAAGGCCACAGAGAAAACATCCTTCAGTCACATTATGACTATCTGGGGGTAGGGGTTGCGTTTAACGGGGATTCACAGCCTTATTACACCGAAAACTTCTTCAGCCGTTAATGGCGAAATAAAAAGCAAGTGGGGATACGGGATCCCACTTGCTTTTTACTTTCAATTATTTTTTTGGGGATCATTCGAAACTTGGCATCCACTGTCATCACACTGCATATCGGACTGTCCCGTCACCGATTGAAGACGCGAAGGACCATTTTCTTCTTCCCACACCTTTTCGAGGGTACTTTCAAAAACCTCTGCAGGCTGAGCACCTGAAATAGCATATTTACGATTGATGACAAAGAACGGAACTCCCTGCACCCCTATCTGCCTGGCCTCGTTTTCATCAAATCGTACTTCCTCTGAAAAATGTGTACCATTTAATACTTCCTTCACTTCCTCAAGGTCCAAACCGATACCTTCAGCCATGGATAGGAGTGTTTCTTTATTTCCGATATGTCTTCCTTCAACAAAATGTGCCTTAAACAGGCTCTCGGTCATCGACACTTCCAATCCTTTAGCTGCTGCATACTTGGCTAATCTATGTGCATCGAACGTATTAGTCGGGATACTGTCTTCAAAATTAAAGTGGATCCCAACCTGCGCACCGTGTTCCTCTACACCCTTGGACATGTTTTTAGCTTGTTCTACGGATGTTCCATATTTTTTGGACAGAAGCTCATACACGTTCATATCCATTTCAACTTCAGCATTGGGATCCAGTTCAAAGCTTTTGAATTCTACCTCAACTTGATGGTTGAATTTATCAAGGGCTGCTTCCAGCCTTCTCTTCCCTACATAACAAAAAGGACATACAAAGTCAGACCAAACCTCTATTTTCATATTCCTCACCTCTATTTCACTACTCTTCGTTCATCCTAGCAAACATTTCCTCTATAATCTTTTAATATGCTCAGGTTAGTTTCTTCCTCGCCTTTTTTCCCTTCTTTTACGGTTCAATGCATGACAGCGGTCACAGATAGGGAAACCAAAGTTTGGAGGAAGTTTCTTCCCACAATGCTTACATTTTTTTGAAAGGCTTTTCACTTCGGTTCTTAAACTTTCATGCACCCCATCGGCGATTTCTTCTCTAGTCCGCTCCCAATAATAGGCCTCGGTCTGCCTTCCTAACCTGTAAAGCAGCAATAAGTGCAGACCCACGGCTTTATAGGAAACTTCTTTCTGTTCAAGGTTTTTATTGTTTATGTCTGGCTCCGGAAGCTCTTCATTGTTGATAATGGCATGCATGGAGTCCAACCACTGCTGAGTCAGCCTGCTTTCTTTCTTGGAAAACGGAAGATGCAAAAATCCGTAAAGATCATTTAGAGAAAGTTTCGCTTCTATTTGGGTTCCCCGGACGAGATCATACAGCTCCTTCTCTTCTGTTAACGAAGCTTTCTCTGTACCGTAAGGACTTTCAAACCGATCCCATAATTCAAAGAAAGTATCCAAATCATGATAATAGCGCTGAAATCGTTCAAAAACATTGCTTGTAGGTGCAATAGCGAATGTTTTTAGTGAGGGGTCTTCCTGGATCAGCAGATTCGCCATTTTTTTAATATCCTTTGTAAAGGCGACTTTTCCACAATCATAAATGCCTTTTCTACCTGCTCTCCCCGCGATTTGCTTGACTTCCTGAGAAGTAAGCAGCCGTCTTCTTGTCCCATCGAATTTATCATTTTCAAGAAATACGATCCTTCTGATCGGAAGATTCAAGCCCATCCCGATTGCATCGGTTGCGACGATCACTTTCGTTTTCCCGTTAATGAACTGCATCATTTGTCTCTTCCTGGTCTCAGGGGGCATACTCCCATAAATCATACTGACTTTGTGGCCGTTATTCTGAAGCCTTGAAGCCGTATCCAGTACTTTTTTCCTCGAAAAACAAACAAGGGCATCTCCCTGCCGTGCATGTTTTAAATTGAATTCCTTCTTTTCAACCTGCAGAGGGATCTCTCTTTCGTAATTGTGGATTTCAACTTGATCTTCTCCGACTAATTCCAAAAGCAGGCTGCGGACGTTTTCACTTCCAATGATATGGACTTCCTTTGCTCTCGCTTTCGTGATTGCCTTATACCAGGAGAATCCTCGATCTTGGTCTGCGAGCATCTGTGCTTCGTCAATCACGACCACTTCATACTCATTTTTCTCATGGAACATTTCAACCGTGCATGCAACATGCTTTGCCTGGTCGACTTCTTTTTCTTCTTCTCCTGTCTTCAGGTTACAGGGCACGCCCTCACTGTTTAACTTATCAAAAACTTCGAGCGCCAATAAACGTAAAGGGGCAAGGTAAATGCCGCTCTCAGCGCCCTTCATTCGATTTAATGCCTTATGTGTCTTCCCTGTATTGGTTTCTCCGATATGGAGGACATATTTGATTCCATTTCTATAGGAAGGGCTGTATTCCTGACCGAATATGTCTTCGAGAATACGCGCCTCTTCTTCCTGTTTACGTTTTAATAAAGCTTGTTCCTCTGCTTCACGTTGCTCTCTTTTAGCAATCGATTCTTTGTATAAAGAAAGGTGGGCATCTAAATCAAATGGCCTATCGGCAAGTTGTACCAAATCAACGACATATTCATCCTGAATCCACTGGAAAAAGAGAGATTTTTCCTTTAGGAGTACAGGCTGTGACCATTTGATCACGCGCTCTTGAGACAGTTCTTCCCCGAAAATATTTTTGTAAGAAGCAAGGATATCAGCAGGGAGGTTCTCACATACAAAAGTTGAAATGATATGCTCCGTATAATAAGAAATAAATCGTTCATAGGGAGAATAATACGTTTCATATTCCCATAGATTCCTTTCCCATTGTTCACTTTTCTTATGGATGGAACCTGTGAATTCTTTTAAGATATCAGAAACCGATGTGAAGACATGGCTGCTGAGAATTCCTTGTTCTTCTAATTTGTCTTCGAGTGCAAAAGGTTCTATTTGTTTGTATTTTGGTTTTGTGTGTAAATCACTTACTAACTTTTTGGCGAATAAATACCTTAGTTCGATATACCAAGAAAGCTCCTGGTCCTCCAGACGCTGTTCAAGGAAGTAGAGGATATCTTTTTGTACACCTTTTCTTTGAGAAGCCGTTATCTTTTCTTCCATTTCTGTGATATAACGTTCCCTCGCCTGTCGATGGCGAGATTTCCATTGTTGTTCGTCAGGCGCATTTATAATCACCCATTCCTTAACATGAAAAGGCTCTTCGTCTCGTATTTCATTTCGAAACATTTTATTCAGAAGCTTTTTATCTACGCCTTCAACCTCGTATCCCTTACTTCTTAGAAATGCTTTTTTATGGCTTCTCAGGACATTGTTCGTCACTTTATTCAGCCAAGTATTCAGCCATATTTGTTGAAAGAACTTGCTTCTTTCAGAGAGATAGTCCTTGAATGGAGGACACTCTTCTTGTGATGCCAGGAAATGTGAAATGTCTTCTTCTATTTTAATTTTAGTTTCCTCAATCGCTTTCTCGCGGATAGAATCAAGGTTTTGCATAATATGACCCCTTTTTAAATCTTACTGCTCATAGTTTATGTACTTTTTAATGTGATCTTTCATTCCCGTCCGTGACAGATCCCGGCCTTCGGTGAGCCAAATTATATCTTAGCATACCCTATGTTTTTCCTGCGAACAACTTTTCGATTATTTAAGATCGCTGTTTTCGAAATTATCGTTCAAGCAGTGCGCTAAATAAAAAACCAACGGATTTTTTCCGCTGGTTCTTATTATCTGCCTTCACGTCGGGCCGAGTATCGTTTTTCAATTTCATGGACGACATTATTTGTTAACTCTATTGTAATGTCAGGAACCGTTTTCTCGACGATGGGAGCCAGCATTTTGGCTATGGAGCTGTATGAGTTTATGGACAGTCTCCCTTTTACAATGGTCTTGGATCCTGAGAAACTTGCCGCTTCAAAAGAGCCGTCACCTGAGAACTTTTCGTTTAGGCCAGTCAAGGTAAAGGTTACTCTGGTTGGCTTAACCCACTCTTTGATGACTACCTTTGCATGGATCTTTCTCTTCATAAAACCTGTATCGATCTTAAATTTCCAATCAGATACTTCATCACTGATAATTTTGTGATCCAAGTATCCGGGTACGAGTGGTGCCCAATGATCAAGAACGCTTACAAAGTCCCATACATCCTCAATCGATGCAGCGACCAGCTTTTCATGAATTCCATTTACCATACGTGTCGCCTCCTTATTTGTACCACACAGCCATTATGCAGTGCTCATTTTATGAGATGCGGACAACAAATATGTAAGGAAACTAAAATTGTTTGATAAGATCAAGAAGCTCCGTAAGTTCCTTTATTTCATAATCAGGTATGACCTCTCCGGGACTCAGGTCTTGACGATTGATCCATACATTTTTTATACCTGCCGTTTTCGCACCCTTGATGTCAGTCATGAGGTTGTCTCCTACCATGACCACTTCTTCTTTATTCAGAGATAGTCTATCAAGGGCATGCATGAACATTTCGGTATCCGGTTTACCCTTTCCAATCGCTCCGGAAATGACGACTTCTTCAAAATAGGGAATCAATTCCTTTGTCATTTGTAATTTCAGGCTTTGCAATTGAGGAGACCCATTGGTTAAGAGAACTAATACATAATCATCCTTTAACGAATTCAATACATGAAAGGTATCTGGATAAACAAAAGGATGATTCTTTCTTTCGGTCCTGAACCGCTCAGCTAATTCCTTCCCAAATTCTTCATCATCAACCCCAAGATTCTGCAAGCCTGCCGTCCAAGCTCTTTCCCGATAAGCAGGTACGATGTCCCTCATTTTAATGAACTGCTCATGATGTTCATCCAGAAAATCACCCCATAATCCTTCGAAAGGATTGATACCGATCATTTGGGTGAATTCATATGTTTCATATGAGGAGTATAATTCCCTTGCATTTTTTCTTACTTCTTTTTCTAGCATGTCAGGATCTACATCCACCATCATGCTGGCATACTTACATGTCTCATCAAATGCACGTTGAATGCTTCTTGAATCCCATAATAGGGTATCGTCTAAATCAAAGAATACAGCTTTCACCATTCTCTTCCCCTCCGCTCTCATTTAACTTATCAATAGATTACTAGCTGCATTCTTTTTAGTAAAGCGGTATATATAAAAATAAGAATAAAAAATCAGTTAATTTTTATGAAAATAGGGAAAATAAATGACAATACATCAAAATATGCAGAGGTGAAGAAGATATGTGGATCGTTTACATCAGTATTGCCCTCGTGATTGCAGCTGTGATCATGCTTGGAATAAGCATTGTGAAAACACTGAAAACCACCCGTCCGAAAATCAATTCAATCAATCATACCGTAAACAACATGCAGACAAATATAAATCAAGTCACTGCTGAAACCGATCAGCTGCAAACCATTCAGGGAGAAATTCAGGAAGACATTCAAATGAAAAAGAGTTCCATTCTGTATACAGTGGATGAGGTAAAGAGAACTCCTGAGGTTGCGAAAGAGTTTGCGAAAAGCATGAGAAGGTAAGGGAGTGAATATCACCCTGATTGATTGAGGGTGATATTCCTGCGAATTAAGTTTACATAATAAAATTATAATAATCTAATTTCTCTACCTTCCCTCCGTCTGCTTTAAAACGCTGTGTTGAACTCTTCATCATTTTTTTCCACTAAACTCTAAAATATTTAAGCCCTCGGTTGCTTCGGGTGCTTCAAAAAATTTAGTAACTTGAATAAACACCGCTTCCGTGTCAAAAACTGCTCTTTCTGGTTGTTCGTTACGCCTTTGTGCAATTTGACGTAAGCATTGCTCGTTACTTAGATTAAGGAAAATTAATTGATGGCTTGCATTGACCTCTGACGCCATTTCCAAAAACCACTTTCGCAGTTTTTGAGTGTTAGCTGGAAAATCCATCACTACGTCTGTACCGACACTTAATATGTTTTGGACATGTTTTTTCACTAACGGCTTGAGCTGCGCTGAGAATTTTAAATAGTCCTCAAATGATGCGATTTGATTGGGATAAAGAAATGAAAGCCATTCATCCTCAGACAACAGTACCGCATGTTTATCTATCGCCAATTGTCTTGATTTAGTTGATTTTCCTGCGCCCATTTTTCCACAGAAAAAGTATAGCGTCCCTGATTGTTTCATATTTTAACCCCCCACGCTTATTTGAGTGGGTGTTGCCCCACCTTGAATAACTATAATTGATTATTTTTTCATGATCTTAATAGCTTTTTTATGAAACAACGGCCAACATAATGGGAATCGTTATAATACTCATCAAGGTAGTCACAAGCGTACTTGCTGATACTAAATCTGGTTCCGTATCGAACTGCAAGGAAAACATCGTTGTATTCGCAGCGGTCGGCATACTTGCCAGAATGATTAGAATTGACGCAAGCATAGGGGAAATTGGAAGAATGGAAACGACGACAAGAGCAATGATCGGCGAGGCCACCATTCGCATGAAAATAATGAATGATAATGCTCCTCTCTCCACCTTTTTCCCTCCCAGGGTGGCTAGCTGCATACCTAGCACTACCATGATCACAGGAATTGTTGCTTGTGAAATTAAATCGATGGTCTGAGTCATAAACACCGGGACTTCCAGTTGCAGCAATTGAACACTTAATCCCATGAAAGCACCGTGAAGAATAGGCATTTTGACGATCTTCATCCATATTTCACTGTTATCCCTCGCTTTATCGCTGCCGCTTACAGCATAATAAAGACCGATCGTATTCATAAGAAACGACTGGATCACCATCATGATGACTGCGTAGCGAAACCCAAGTTCCCCAAACGCAAACAGGATCACAGGTACTCCGTAGTTACCGCTATTCATAAATACCCCTGATAGAATCATGGCAGACTCTTTCGGCTTCGAGTAATTTCTGATTTTAGCCACTATTTTTATAGATAAGATCAGTATTACACAAAGAGCTATACAAAAGAGGAAAATATAAAGATAATCCATATTCAGTTCATTCTCGTAAAAAGTCTTGAATGCGAGAAATGGATACATTAAATAAATGGCCATTTTTGAAATCGAATTGATTTCGAATCCGAGTTTCTTTTGCCCGATATACCCAACGGCAAAAACCAATAATGCAGGCAATACAATCAATATGACGTCCATTTTTTTGTCACCACAATCTGATAAAATGAGATAGGCTTGACTACTAGAGTCAAGCCTAAGTGTATCATATTTACAACAGAGGTATGATTAATCCGGCTAATAATAAGATCAGGGCGCCGCCCAAGCGTGATGATATCTGAGCGAAAGGCATGAGCTCCATCCGTTTTGATGCAGATAATACGGCAACATCTCCTGTTCCTCCCATATTGGCCATACATAACCCAGCCGTGATCGCTGCTTCGATCGGGTAAAAGCCGACCAGCTTACCAAGGATCGCAGCCCCGATGATCGCACCCAGTACCACTCCGAATACGGTTAAAATATATTGAAGAGTCAGTGCTTCAAGAACCGTGTTCAAATCAGTATAAGCAACTCCAATTCCAAACAATAAGGCAAAAGTCCAGTTACTTGCTACAAATTGATACCACTGACTTGCCCCCTCTACAACATTTTGAGGTATGAGATTTGAAATCTTTGCTGCTGCTACAAGAATGATCATGATGGCATATGGATGGAGTGGCAGAACAGTGCCAAGTAACGTCCCGACTGCAAAAAACGTCAAGGCCGCAAGTAATCCGACTCCCATCTTTTCTACATTATACTTTTGCTTTGTTTTTTCATACGTGAACCCTTTCATCAATTGTCCATTCCCGCTTAATGAAGGGACTTTCTTCCCGATCATATCCAGTACGGAGGCTAAAATGATCGCAAATACATTTCCTAATGCAAGAGCAGGTACAAGCATAGAAATATAGTAGCTTGGATCATTTCCCATCATCTCGGAATAGATTTGACTCATAGGGACAGCTCCTGCTCCCATTCCTCCGCCCATGATCGGCATCGTGATCACAAGAATGGCTTCTTGGAGTGTAAATCCGACAAGGGATCCAAGTAATCCGGCGATGATGACGGCTCCAGCTACAGCTCCAAAAATCGGCAGGAAATATCGCAGCCCCACTTTTACAAGAACTTTCGAATTCATTCCTAAGATGCTCCCTGTAATTAAAGCAGCAATATAAAAGTTCAAAAACCCTCCTGATTTCATGAAGTCTGTCATTGAAGTGACCGTTGCTTCAGGAAGTAAACCCGCATATACCATAAATGCAGAACCAAAGATCGCAATGATTGCCCCTCCACCCAAAAACGTTTTCACGATGGGTGTACGGTCACCTGCCCAGCCTAAGAGTTCTCCGAGCACCATCATGACAAGGAGGGTACCGATCATTCCACCTGGAAGATTTCCAGTATACAAACTTATGAGAGTGATTCCTGTAAAGACCAGAAACCAAAGAATCGGCATATTGAAAATTTGAAGCGATTGATCTTTGGTCAATGCAGCTTGTTCTTTTACTTTCTCACCCTTATATGCAAGTGTTGATGTTGCTTGTCCCATTTTATTCATCCCCTTAACCGTGTTTTAAAACCTTAAAACTAACCATTCCCCTTACACAACTTACATGTAACCTTTCTGACAGCTTCCCCTTCTTTTTCTTACACTAGAGAAACCTGGCCCCCTCTCTGTAATCGCTTACAATGTATTTCAATCTTATGAAAACGTTCTATACTTTCAAAGATTATGAAACTATTGATTGCCTTTTGAAATTAAAAAAAGCAGCCGAATGGGCTGCTTAAAGATAGTTCTGAAGGCGGGAGCTGTTTAATTTGTTAAACGTATACTGATAAACCGGCCTTCCAATTCCATAAATTAAGGCTTCATCCACCACCCCGATATCCTTCAGAAACTTAAGGTATTTTCTTATCGATACCCGAGAAATAGTCGTCACCTCTGCAATATCATCTGTTGAAAACGATTCTTCTCCAAAGCTAAGGATTTCTTCGAAAATTGATGATAGCGTACTGCTTGTCAATCCTTTAGGAAGAGGATCTTTGTTATCGGGTTCCAGTACATCTTTCAGCAAAAGTAAGTCAAGTTCGCTCTGATTGATGATTGCTTGATTTTGCAGCACTTGTTTCTTTTGACGATAAGACGTTAAAGCTTTTTTGAATCGTTCGAATTCAAAAGGTTTAATCAAGTAGTCGACAACACCCATCCGAAGAGCGGTTTGTATGTTGTCCACTTCAGATGCCGCCGTGATGAGAATGACATCTGTTTCTTGCTGTTCCTTACGAATTTGCCTCAATAAGTCCATACCGGTTTGTTCCCCAGGCATATACACATCCAATAGAATCAGATCAACTTTTTGATCTCTCATCTTTTCCTTTGCATCTTCAATGGAGTTTGAAATCCCTGCTAAATCAAACCCCTTTATATCCTCTAAATACGTTTGATTGAACTTGGCCACCATCGGGTCATCTTCAACTATCAACACCTTGATCATTCATTTTCCCCTCCGTATACAAAGCTTGTGCAATCATTGTCGTCCCTGATCCTTCCTTCGATTCAACATACAGGTGCCCATCCAGTTTATCCAGGCTCTCTTTCACTAAGAAAAGTCCGTAACCTCTACCTTCTCCTTTTGATGAATATCCTTTGATGAAAATCTCTTCTATCATTTCCTTCGGTATCCCATTCCCGGTGTCTGTTACGATAAGTTCTAACTGGCCTTTCTGGTAGGATAATTCCAAATGTACTTCCTTTACATCTCGATCCGCCATGGCTTCAATGCTATTATCCAACAGGTTCCCGATTACCGTGATCAATTCATGTGTAATCGATGGATCCCCCGGTTCGGGTATAAAGTCGTGACAATCGACAGTCAATAAAACGTTTTTTTCCCTGGCATAGCTCATTTTCCCCATGATAAACCCTGCCAGGGCAGGATCTTTAACCTTTGAAGAGACGGTGTTCACTTCGTCTGCCCTAAATGAAACAAGCTCTTTGATGTAACGCTCCAATCTTGTATACTCTTCCAAGTTCACCAAACCAAGAATCACATGCATTTTATTCATAAATTCATGGGATTGCGCCCGCAGCGCTTCTGCATAAGACTTCACCCCCGTCAGCTGTTCAGCCAATCGATTCACTTCCGTCTTGTCCCTGAACGTAGAAATGGCTCCAACGACTTCATTGTTTACAATTAAAGGAACACGATTTACTAATATAGATACACCATTGATTGTTTGCTCCTCATCCAATTCAGACTTCCCTGTTTCCATGACTCTCTCCAGCCCGGTTTCAGGCATGTAATCTTTGATGGGTAAACCGACTGGATCGCTTCCTAACCCTGCTTTATTGAATATTGTCAGTGCAGACTTATTCACTAATGAAACTGTCGTATCCTTATTTACGGCTACTACGCCTTCATGAACCGATTGTAGCATTGTGTTCCGTTCTTCTAATATTTTGGCAATAGCAATAGGCTCAAGACCAAATAATATCCTCTTTATGTACCTTGCAATAAAAATAGCCCCGATAATTCCGAAGAAGATCCCGATGATTGAACCCACTAAAATATTTCGGTGGCTTTGATTCAGTGCTTCTTCCACTCTATTCAGTGAAATTCCAACAGCTACGGCTCCAACTTGCCGGTCATTTTCATCATATACAGGAGAAAAAGCCCTGACTGATTTCCCCAATGTTCCTTCTGAAATAGACAGACTCTCCTTACCTTGCAGCACGTCTTTCTCATCCCCGCCGACAAAGTGTTTGCCAATCCGCTCTGGATTTGGGTGAGATTTTCGTATCCCATCCATATCCATCACCACTACAAACATAACTTCTGCTGACTTTTGAATATCCAGTGTATATTCTTGTATCCTCTCTTCATGTTTTTGATTTTGTAACCCCTGCTTTACAATCGTCGAATGGGCGACCGTTCTGGAAACGATCTTTGCTTTTTCTTCTATGGAAGATTCGATGTTCTCATTAATCGTCTTTGAAATGAGCAAGTCGGTCAGTACAAGAGATATGAAGACAACGATACAAACGAATAAAATGATAATCGTACTAAGTTTAAGCTGCATCTTTTTCACAAGTTTCACTCCAGAATAGTATGATTATTTATTTTACATGATTCAATGAGGACAGAGAGAGCATTATGAATAAAGTGGGGTATGGAAACCACATTTTCAGAGGATTTTTTAGTATAATCATCCATAAGGTTACCTCTATACTATAGACACAAAGAAGTGGATAGCAATCTATACATTCTGCAGGAGGTTACAAAATATGAAAAAATGGGCTTTTGTTTCTGATTTTGACGGCACGATAACAAAAAAAGATTTTTATCATATCGTCATTGAGAAGTACTTCGAGGATGGGAAAAAGCTTTATAAGAAATGGAAATCCGAAGAAATAAAGGATATAGATTTTTTAGCGGCGGTTTTCAGTTCAATTGATCAAGAGGAAAATATCATCATTGATGACATCAAATCGATCGAGATCGATGAATATGTTCCCTCCTTCATAAAAAAAGTGCAGAAAAACAACGGGGATTTCTTCATTTTAAGCGCAGGGACCGATTATTATATTCATCATCTTCTGGATCATTATGGGATAGAGGGCGTAAAGGTGTTTTCCAATGAAGGGTATTATAAAGATAAAAATGTGCATTTGAACATTGACAGCAGCCATCCTCATTACTCCGAAAGATATGGAATAGACAAAGAAAAAGTGATCACTGATTTGAAGAAAGAATATGAGGCCGTTTACTTCGCCGGAGACAGTGAACCGGATTCTCATCCAGCAAAGGCAGCGGATTTGACTTTTGCCTTTTCACAGCTTCAAGAACTCCTCAAAGAAAAATCAATATCTTATATTAACGTAAATAGTTTTAAAGAGATTGAGGATCACTTACAGAAGAAAGGTCTTTTTGACTAATGGTCATCAAATGGGACGGTGCTTTACGATTACCGATGAAAAGTAGTATACTATATATGCCTCTCCCGAACATTCGCTTGTTGCGGGACACTTAACCACTGTACGGACGGGAGAGGCCTCGAATATTAAATTGTTCATGCTTCAATGATTCCCTGTCGCAGGATATCATTGAAGCATTTTATTTAGAATTTCAAAATGCTCTTGCTTTTGGAGCGAAAACCAACCTTCTTCCAGTTACTTGAAAACAAATTCAATTTAAAGCCCTCTAACACTGAGTGACAATTCCCCTTAATGCTGGTGGTCACTTTCATCATGGTCATGCTGGTGCCCTGATTCTTCTTCGAGTGCTTTCAGTTCTTCTTCAGAGACATTCCCTGCAATGATGTGTTTGATTGGCATGACGTGCATATCGCGTGCTGTGACATGGGTTTGCACGTAATAGATTCCATCTTCTTCAAACGAAGTTTCGACTTGATAGATACCGTCTTTCATATGCTCTGCTTCAATCATTTCACTATCGTCCTTGTTGCTGCCTTTCCATACTTCAAACTTGACTTCATCGGCATCTTCAACTTTTTCTTCTCCTTGGAGTACCTGTACTTTCAAGATTGTTTCCTCACTGAGTGAAACTTTTTCAGGTACCATAATTTCAGCGCTGACCTGTTCAGGTATCGATTCACTAGTGTCAGGCTTAGCCTCATCACTGTTTTCCGTACAGGCCGACAGGTATAAAATGGCAGACACCATCATAAGCAGCATTAATATCTTCTTCATTTCTTTTCCTCCGATCATACTATTTTCTTTCTTCTATTTTTGAGTGTAGGCGGAAATAGATGAGGATCAGAATACCAAGTTACAGTTTGTTTTACCTTGCATTTCTTCCTCATTTTTCCCTTTAAGATTATCATAGTAAAAAGTTGTGAAGAAAGAATGAAGTTTCTATCAATTATTATGGACCTCTTTTTTCTTCCTCCATTTAACTTGTCTTCTCACAAAAACTTCACATTTTTACTGTATAATAAGCAACGATAACAGTAAAAGGATTAATAGGGGGCCATTTTGAGATGAGCACGACCATTATGATTATAGACGATGAAGAGCAAATGAGAAAGTTAGTTCAAACCTTTCTGCAAAATGAGGGATATAATGTAGCAGAGGCAGCGAACGGTATGGATGCCCTTCATAAAATACGCCAGACTCCTCCCGATCTTTTATTGGTAGATGTGATGATGCCATATATGGATGGCTTTTCCTTTGCAGAAGAAATGAAGAAAACGCATGACATCCCACTTATATTCTTGACTGCAAAAGGCGAGGAATGGGATAAGGTACACGGGCTTCGCTTAGGCGGGGATGATTATATCGTGAAACCCTTTCACCCAGGGGAATTGATTGCTAGAATCGAATCGGTTTTACGCAGAGCAAAATCTGCGGCAGTACAAACTGCATCTTTCACGGCTGGGCCCCTTACAATCATCGTGGAAGCTCATTCCGCTTTCCTTCATGGAATACCACTTTCGTTGACGTTAAAGGAATTTGAATTACTACTGCTATTGGTAAAGAACCAAGGAAAGCTATTTACACGGGAACAGCTTCTTAATCTGGTATGGGGTGATCACTATACAGGTAGTGAGCGTACAGTGGATACACATATTAAAACGATACGCCTCAAAATGAAGAATGAGGGTCAGCTGATCCAGACGGTTTGGGGAAAAGGATATAAATTAGAGGTGTCGCATTGAAAATACAAAAACGTTCGTTAAGTCAAAAGGTCTTCCTTCTGATCCTTGGGAGTATTGGAGCGACCATCCTATTTTCATTCTTCTTCCTTCATTTTCTTTATAAAGATCTTTATCTTAAGAGCATTCGGGAATCCGTCATGCACCAGGGAGAAAATACTGCTGCCCATTATCATTATGGTGCTTTGAACGAAGAAATCATCGAGAAGATTCACTGGTTCAATATCGTATCGGAGTATGAGGTCACCGTTGTAAATAGCGTTGAGGAACTGGACGAACATTTCCCTTATGATATAGGGAATAGACCACTGCTGGACCATCAAGATCGAGTCAGGTTAAATGAAGGAAAATCTGTCTTGAAAGAGGGATATGTAGAAAGCTTTGACCGGGATATTGTCAGTGCCGTGTTTCCCCTTCAAGGTGAAAACGGCTTGATTGGACTCGTATTCATCTATGTCCCGCTTGAAGCGATGCAGGAAGTCTTTCAGGCAAGCATGCCGATATTAATCCTTGCAGGGGGGATTTATTTTATCCTTCTGTTTCTTGTGGTCAATCGTATTCGCCACTCTATGTTTAAACCACTGAATGATATGCAGAAGCTTTCGCAGGAAGTGGCAAAAGGAAACTATTCCAACCGCCTTCATCCAGCAGAGTTTGATGAAGTAGGACAGCTGGCTGAAGCGTTCAATATCATGAGCTCATCCCTCGAAGAACAAGAGACACGGAAAAAGGAATTCATATCAAATGTTGTTCATGAGCTCAGGACGCCGCTTACTTATATTAATGGGTATACTGAAGCCCTCAAACAAAACATGTATTCATCTAAAGAAGAAGCCGACAGTTACTTAACTACTATTCAGAGGGAAACAAGCCGTCTGAATCAAATCGTCCATGACTTGATCGATTTGAATCATCTGGAAGAGAACCTGTATGTAATCAACAAAGAGCCAATCGCCGTCGCTCAACTCCTCTATGATACCCTGGATCTCTTCAAAATCCGTCTTTCACAGAACCAGCTCCATACAATTGTAGATATTGAAGAGGATATGATCATACACGGAGACCATAAACGGATGGAACAAGTCTTCTACAATCTTGTTGATAACGCAGTCAAATACTCACCACGAAATGAAACCATCAGGATTGAACTGACCAGGAGAGAAAACCAAATGTATTTCAGGATCAACAATAAAGGAATAATCAATCAGGAAGATCTTCCGCGGCTGGGTGAACGCTTCTTCCGTACCGACAAGGCGCGGAGCCGGTCAACCGGCGGTACGGGCCTGGGTTTGTCCATTGTGAAGCAGATCATCTCCCTTCACAATGGAACAATCACCATTAACAGCGATGTTGAAAAAGGGACAGAGGTTTTTGTGGTGATGAACCTGATGGAGGATACATTTGACTGATGCTTTCAGTAGATTCAAGATGGTCAATCTTAGCAGGAGCCCCGAACCGCAAAACCTGTGAAAGCGGGGCCTCTCTGCAATCAACGGCTCCTCCAAGTAAACGTAAGGAAAAGAGGTTACTCATGAACAGATTATACTTGCCTTTCATCCTGATGCTCGTCATGATGCTGGCCGGATGCGGAATCGAAAAAAATATAGAGTATCAAATGGAGCCCTTCACCTTTACCGACCAGAACGGTGAAGAATTTGGAAGCAATGACCTGAAGGGAAAGGTATGGATAGCTGACTTCATCTTCACAAGCTGCGAGACCGTATGCCCACCGATGACAGCAAGCATGGCTTCACTGCAAAAGGAAATGAAGAAAAAAGGAATTGAAGTAGAGTTCGTTTCATTCAGCAGCGATCCCGAAATCGATACGCCAGAAAAACTAAAATCCTTCAAGGAAAAGTTCGATGGAGATGAAGATAATTGGCATTTATTGACCGGGTATACACAGACTGAAATAGAAACATTCGCCAGAGAAGAATTCCAGACACTCATCCAAAAGCCACAATCATCTAACCAGGTCATCCACTCCACGAGTTTCTATGTCATCGATCAGAATGGCAGCATCATTAACAGCTTCGGTTTTCAAAGAAGCCACTTTGATGAAATCATAAGGCAAATTGAAAAACTGCAGTGATGATGGTCAGAGGTGTTATGCTTGTCCTATTCTAGACATTCGAAGCCTTTACAAGGTGTATACCTATTGACCTTGTGAAGGCAGGCACTCTTTTTATATTTTTCCGATTTTTTTGGGATCTTTACTGATTCCCGGCTGACCCGGTACCCAATTGGCGGGAACTCCTTTTCCTGTCTTTCGGTTGTATTCCAAGCCCTGGATTATCCTTAGAATTTCGTAAACGTTTCGTCCGACTTCTAAAGGATTTACGAACCTAGTAACAATCATGCCATCTGGATCGACTATAATGGTTGCCCTTAAAGCAGCTCCGGCTTTTTCATTGAGAACCCGATAAGCTTTACTGATTTGATGTGTCCGGTCACTTACCAGCGGAAATGTCACTTGTGATGCAGAAGGCGAAACCTCGGTAAACACTTTATGGGAGTAGATACTGTCGGTACTAATGGCAAGTACTTCTGCATGAAGTACTTTCAGTTGTTCATAAATGGCAGCGACCGCTGCCAGCTCCGTCGGTCAGACAAAGGTAAAGTCACTCCCGTAAAAAAATAGGATCACCCATTTTCCAAGGTAGTTTTCCAAACTGACCTCTTTGATCTTCTTCTCTCCATTATCATAGGCTTCTGCTGTAAATAAAGGTGCTTCATCAGTTGTCTGGGCACAAAATGGCAGGGCGCATCCTGCCGGACCATCCTCTCCTCTATTAAATTCCATGTACTCACCTCCATTCCATACAATGTATGACGGCCACAAATTACGCATTGGTACTGTTCCATTCTCACTTTCCACCCAACTATCACTTCAATAGTGTATGCTTGAATTTTTGTCCAGATGAAAGCAAAAAAAGGCGCCCGTCTCTTACTGCGCATTGACACAGTAAGGGACAGGCACCACCATTTTACATTCCATATTCTTTTCTAAAACCATCGTGACTAGGTTTAAACACATCTTCATTTGAGTGTCTGACCACTGAGAAATGATCAACGTTATAATGACCATGAAGTGCCTTATTATGATGAGATATGATCTGTTCGCCTTTCAAAACGGAGGAATCTTTCGTCGAATGACCATCCTCCACCAGGGTCACATCCATTCCATTGACTGTTGCGTACCTGACAGCCGTATCAATGCAATACTCGGTTTGACACCCCGTCACCACGACATGTTTGACTTCCTTCTCTTTTAAGTAGCTGAGCAGCGGTGTCCCATAGAACGAATTAGTCGCAGATTTGTCAAAGGTGACCGCATTCTCAGGAATCACGATTTCGCTATGCACCTGGAAACCGCCCCCCTTTCCTCCGGCAACATCCCTGTCCCGGATGAAAATAAGGCTTGCACCCTCATCTACCGCCTTCCCTATGACGCGATTGATCGTTTCAATCAGCTCTTTCTTTTGAACGACTGGCTGTTCTTTATCGTTTCCTTCAATCAATTCCTGCTGAGCATCGATGACGAGCAATGCCTGGTTCATATGAATCTCCCCTTTTTGTCAGTGCATTTCTTCTATCGGTTTGAGATATGGAGTCATTTCTGGCGTATCACTACCTTTTTAGAGGTCTATGTTAGTAAGATTCGACTTTCCCTGAGGGGAATCCTCCTGGAATCAGACAAACTCCGCTGAACTCACTTACAGTCTAATTATGTTTTCATGCCTTCATGAACGCGATCGTTTCTTCTATTCCCTTTTCATACGGAGTCCCATTTAGTTCACCCAAGAGCATTTCTATTTTTTCACCTGAAAGAATAGTAGGTTCATAATTTATATATTGCATCTCAAGTGCTTCTCGCATTGGTTTCCCCGCGAAAAGCGCGAAGATTGCGAACATCGGTTTTGTGATGAAATAGAGTTGTTTGTCATTCCCAAGCAATTTCTTCAGGAGCTTTTCGACATCATTTCCAGTTATGGGAGCAACTGCTGGAATATTCCAGCTTTGCCCATATGCATCAGGGCTGCATGCAAGCTCCACCATGATCTTTGCCCCATCCTTTGTATAAATGAACTCTCGTAAAACATTCCCCGGACCTACGAATCCAGCCTTCTTCTTTTTAAGAAGTTGATCCAATGTGTGGTGGAAATATGTGTTTGTGGCGTTAGGACCGTAAAAGTCAGGAAAATGACAAATGAACGCCTGAACAGGAGATTGCTTGATCATTTGCTCCATTTTCAAACGCAGCTTGCCTTTTTTCGTATGAGGATCCTTCACTTTATCCTCCGTCAGTCTGTTTCCTCCGCTTTTCCCATAAGAGTAGATGTTATCCACTACCGCCAGTCTGGTATTATTAATTTCCGCTGCCATGATGACGTTTTCCGTCATGTCAATTAATTTACTTTGCCAATCTTGGTACGGCATGTTCATTGCATGGAAAATGATATCACAGCCTTTCCCTGCCTCGATAAGGTGCCCTTTCTCTTCCGCATTGCCGGGCTGGATTGTGACAAGGTCCATTGCTCCAAACAATCCCTTTAATTTCTCTTCGCCTCTTGCAAATGCAACCACTTCTATCCCGCGGTCAACCAATTCATTGACGAGCGCGTACCCCATTCCTCCAGATGCCCCGACTACCATTGCCTTTTTCATCTTAAGCCCCCCTATTATTAACCATTGGTCAAATAATTCAAAAAAAATTCAGCTTATAGATTTCAGGATGAAATTCACGTGGGAATGTGCAAGAACTTCTACTTCTTCATAGGTTTCTTCACTTCGGCAATAATGACTCACAAAACCATGCAGCGAAAGGAAAACCGACCAGGTCTCCCCAATGGTGATTTCTCTCCTACTAAGCTCGATAAGCGACCTTGCGAATTTTTCATACGATTCATTCGGTCCTTTGTTCACATAGCACTTGACTTCTTCATCAGCAAGGAGAAACATTATTTCATACTGACTTTTGTGGCTTAATCCGAATCGGATGAAAGCGAGCAGGACCTCTCTCAATTTGCTTTTAGGATCCAACTCCTGATTCATCACATCATCAAGCCACTGGTCCAAAAGTTTAAAATCCGTTTCGATCATGGCAAAAAATAATTCCGCTTTGTTTTTAAAATGGTAATAAATCGAGCCATGGCTGTATCCAAGTGCAGCTGCGATCTGTCTCATTGATACCTGCTGATATCCTTTTTTTGTGAAAAGCTCACGGGCGGCCTTCATGATCATTCCTTTTGTGAGTTCCTGTTCTACTGATTTTCTGGGTGCCATTTAATACCTCATCCTTTTTATTGACCAGTGTTTAATTAAACTATATTCTGCAGACTACACCTAAGTCAAGAATATTTTTCCAGATAATCAACATTTAGATATGTTCCCATTAAACTTCTAAAAGACATAAAACAGATACAACATTCAAACTGGCGCTACAGTGAACGCCATTCATCAGACGGGGAAGTCAATCATACTCATACAGAACATCAACCTGCTTGGCAGGAATAGACCTTGGCCCCACTGGGGAAGTATATGCTCTATAGCTGCCAAATTACCCTTAAGATCATACTGATCCCATAAGAGAAGGCCCGTCCCGGACTGCTTTAATCAGTACGGGACGGGCCTCATCATTATTTATTCAACGTCAATGTTGCGACACATTCCACATGAACGGTATGCGGGAAAAGGTCCACTGGCTGAACGGCATCAAGTGTATAGCCAAATGGTTCGAGCTCTTTGATATCCGTCGCGAATGTATCAGGGTTGCATGATACATATACGATTCGTTCCGGCTGGGAGCGTCCGATTCTTCTCATCACTTTTCCACCCGCACCAGAACGCGGCGGGTCGAGCATCAATAATTCCGGATGGCCAAAACTTTCGAGTACCTGGTCGATCCCTTTTCGAGCATCCTTCGCTAGGAAATACGTGTTTGTGATCCCATTATCCTCGGCGTTCCGCTTGGCGGACTCGATCGAGCTTTCGACGATTTCAATGCCGGCAAGCTTTCCTACCCTGCTGGCAAACGGAAGGGAGAATGTACCGACTCCGCAGAAGAGGTCGATCATTTTTTCCTTCTTCTTCGGCTCGCTCATTTCGACTGCCAAGTCGACGAGCTTCTGTGCCTGCACCGGGTTCGTCTGGAAGAATGTATCGAACCACAAGCGGAAACGGTATCCATCCATTTCGTCATTGATATAATCACGGCCTGCAAGTAGATGAATTTCCTCAGCCTGTGTACGGTCCGCCCAGTCTGTGTTTTCCATCCATAGCAGACTTTTCACATGAGGGAACTTCTTCTCCACACGGGCTTTCAGATCATCCACTGCAGGTTGCAGTTCGCCTCCAGGACCCTGGGTAGAAAATACTGCGAGCATCAACTCACCAGTTGCAAACGACTGGCGCACCATCAAATGGCGAAGCAGTCCCTCATGGGTATCTTTGTTGTATCCTTCCAACTCGTGGTCCTTTACCCAACCAGCAACTTCCATTGCCGCTTCCACCATTTGTTCGCTTGCGATCAGGCAGGTTTCCAGTGAAATGACTTTGCGGAAATTCCCCTGCTCATGAAGACCCATGGAGCCGTCAGGAGCGAACGTGAATTCCATTTTGTTGCGGTACTGCCAAGGTTCGTCCATTCCGATTGTGTCGCGGACAAGAGCGGGGTCAAAGCCTTCGGCTTCGATCGCCTTCCTCACATGCTTCGTCTTTTCCTTTAGCTGACCTTCATACGTCCAGTGCTGCCACACACAGCCTCCACACCGTTCAAAATGCGGACACGGGGCATCTGTCCGTTCAGGATGAGCCTCCACAATTTCGTCTGGCATCGCTTTCCTTCTTTTTTTCTCAGGATGATCGACCGTCACGCGCACCTTCTCTCCGGGAAGCGTCTGCGGGATCATCAGTCTTAATTTCTTCGGATTTCCAAGTTCATTCTTCCGCCAAACTTCGGCTTGTCCTGAACCTTTCTTATCTAATCCATGTATAGTAACAACCATTTCTTCATTGGTAGTAGGCAATTCGTGGTCCTCCTTGATACATACTGTCTAACTTAATACTTTATAAAATTCAGCGGGTGAATGCAACCCTTTTGTAGCAGTGGGTAAGTTAAATCGAAAGCCCTCTCAAAGTATGGTAACGTGTTAGCGAATCGAAGGTGGGCACTTTTTATCAGGTTCATGTTGTATTGTGATAAAGGTAGTGGAATAATATGGTTATAAAAGTTTTTCAGGGGGAATGTCCTATTAAAATGCCATTACCTGAAGTTGATCAATATTTCTACAGTGTGGAAATCAGTACATTCAGTGTGAGTGAAAACGGAAAAAAAATAGTGTTCAGCACAAATTTGAACGGCCATTACAATTTATGGTCGATGGATCTTCCTCATTTATATCCCTATCAGCTGACTGCGATCAATCAAAATTGCAATCAGATCCATGTCGACAGCGAAAACCAATTTATCGCTGCAACTTTTGAGCATGACGGGGATGAGAATTTTCAACTGCACTACCTGCCTCTTTCAGGCGGCACACCTGTCCCTTTCAACGAAGCAGAATCAAATTCAAGATGTTATCATGCTTGTTTTTCACAGAATCTCGAAATGTACTACTCATCGAATCACGAAAATCCTTTTATGAACATTTATAAAACCGATTTAAAAACGAATGAAACAAGCATTATTCAAAAGGGAGAAAAAGCTCCGATCGTCGTGGCTGCCGTTTCACCTGATGGGACTGGTTACATATTTACCGAAACTTATTCAAATACACATGCAGCAGGGTTCTACTATTCTGGTGGGGACAAACTTCCTTTAGTGCCGGATCCGTCAGTCCCCCACATTATCAGGGACGTCTTGTTTACGGGGGATGGCACCGTTTATTTTCTCACTAACTACGAAGAGGAATTCACTTTTCTCGCCTCTTTCAATCTTTCAACCTACGAATACATACCTGTTTTGAAACTGGAAAACGAAGAAATGAAAGCCATCCAATATCATGGTGGAAGTCTTTTCATTACGACTGAAATAGGGGTAAGGGACCGCCTTCTTCATTACGAAGTCACGTCTGCAAAGCATGAGTCGATGGACCCACCCTGTGACATCATTAAAAAAGTCGACTCAGCGAAAGATGGAACGCTCTTTATCTTAGGCATGTCTGCAGGCCGCGTCGATAATCTCTTCAAAAAGGAAACAGCAAGCGACTGGACACAGCTGACCAATAACAAAGTGCTAGGCATAAGCGAAGAGAACATGATAGCACCCGAAGTCATTCAATATCCCTCCTGCGATGGTTTACAGATAGAAGCCCTGCTTTTCAATCCGGAAAAAGAAAAAAGGAAGGACATCACGATATTCTGGCCTCATGGAGGGCCCCAGAAAGCTGAACGCCTGACTTACAGACCACTATTTCAATACTTGGTTCAGAGCGGCTACACCATCTTTGCTCCGAATTTCAGGGGAAGCACCGGATACGGAACAGCCTTTCAGAAGATGGTTGAACAGGATTGGGGCGGCGGTCCCAGGCTCGATTGCGTGAAGGGAATGGATTGGCTGATTGACAATGGCTATGCGGAGAAAGGAAAGATCGTTTGCATGGGAGGGAGTTATGGCGGATATATGAGCCTGCTTCTAGCAGGCAGACACACTGAATATTTCTGCGGAATCATTGATATTTTCGGAATCTCCAATCTTCTCACTTTCATTGACAATCTCCCTACTACCTGGAGACCACTGATGAATCAGCTGGTTGGAGATCCAGAAAAAGATCGCGAAAAATTAGTAAAGGACTCACCTATTACCTATATCGATCAAATGGATAAGCCCATGTTCATCATACACGGTGAAAATGATCCTCGTGTGAAAACCGAGGAGTCTGAGAGAATCGTAGAAAGTCTAAGTAAAAAGGGGATTTACGTTGAATACCTGTTGTTTGACGATGAGGGGCATGGATTCTCCAAGAAGAAAAATGAAATAGAAGCCTACCAGCGAATCCGGACATTCATAGACAAATTCATGAGTTACTAAAAAATGAGGACGGCCCTTTAGCACGTTAACACGCCGTGGGGCTGTCCTCATTCTTTACATTACCGCTCTCTTCAATTCCGACGATGCCTTTTTAACATCATCTGCAGCAGCGATGGCCGAAATCAGGGAGACGCCGTTTGCGCCTGCCTGGATGACGTCCCTGGCGTTGGCTGCGGTGATGCCGCCGATTCCTACGATCGGGATAGTGATACCGTTTTTCCGGAAGTTATCGATGATCGCAAGTCCACTGACAGCGCGTGCATCGTCTTTGGAAATGGTCGGGTAGATCGGTCCGAGTCCGAGGTAATCGGCTCCGTCGCGGATAGCTTTATTTGCCTCTTCAATGGTATGTGCCGACACACCCAATATTTTGTCTCCGGCTCTTTCACGGACAAAGTTTGCCGCAAGATCTTCCTGTCCGACATGTATGCCGTCAGCATCCAATTCTACCGCCAGACCAACGTCGTCATTGACGATGAACGGAATACCAGCGTCCTTGCAGACTCTGAATAGCTTTTGGGCTAGTCGTGCTTTTTCCCTTCCCTCCAAAGCGCCAGGACCCTTTTCGCGAAATTGAAACAGGGTGATGCCACCTTCAATTGCCTGTTGGAGGACATATTCGGGATCTTTCTTGCAATTCGTGCTTCCCATGATGAAATAAAGCTGGAGGAGTTCCTCGATCTCATTTCTTTGAAACTTCGTCATCTTTTCTCCCCCCGCTTGTTGTATGCCCAATGATTAGTAGGACCGTGACCTTCTCCGATTCCAAGTCCGTCCTCAATGGCAGCGCGGATAAATTCTTTTGCTGTCACGACCGCATCTCTCATCGTTAAACCGTTTGCAAGTTGGGCAGTGATGGCTGCAGAAAATGTGCACCCGGTCCCGTGGGTATGGGGGGTGTCGATTCTCGGGGAAACCAGTTCTTCGAAGCTTTTCCCATCATAGAATAGATCGACCACTTCCCCGTCATCGGCATGCCCGCCTTTGATGACGACGGATTTCGCCCCCATTTCCAGAAGAATTCGTGAAGCTTCCCTTCGATCATCCAATGATGTGATTTTCAAATCCGTCAATACTTCTGCTTCCGGTATATTCGGAGTGATGACGGCTGTCAGGGGGATCAGCTTTTCTTTCATAGCCCTGACTGCTTCATCTTGCAAGAGCTTCGCCCCACCCTTTGCAATCATAACGGGGTCGACGACTACGTTCTTCCATCCATAATGGTGAATGCGCTCGCTGACCGCTTCAATCACTTCACTCGAAAAAAGCATACCCGTCTTAAGGGCGTCTGTCCCTAAATCTTCTCCGATTGCATCAATTTGCTTCACAATACCTTCAATGCTTACAGGATATACACCATGTACACCTAATGTATTTTGTGCCGTCACTGCAGTGATCGCTGACATTCCATACGCGCCAAGTTCCTGGAAAGTCTTGAGGTCAGCCTGGATACCGGCACCGCCGCCGCTGTCCGATCCGGCAATCGTTAGTGCTTTATTTACAGTCATGTTCAAACCCGCCTTTATTTGTTTATGGGATCTATTTTAGCAAATTCTTCGTCGTTTTCACTAATTTTTGAAAGCTGATTAAGCAGCTCGATTTGAAAGCTGCCCGGTCCTTTTTCTGCTGTTGTTGCGGCAGCTTTTTCAGCTGCAATTCCATAGGCGGATACAGCTGTTGTCGCAGCTTTCACCAAATCTTTTTCAATCGCTGCAAAGGACCCGATGATTGATGATAATAGACAGCCGGTACCTGTGACTTTCGTTAATAACGGATGACCGTTCGCCACTTCATTGGTCTTCGTACCGTTGGAGATGACATCCCGTTCACCTGTGATCACAACCGTGCAGTCAAATTGATTTGCCACTTTCTCAGCAAGCTCAAGTGTGCTGCCATTTCCAGAACCGGCATCGACACCTTTGATCGCCCAGTTATCACCTGCAACATTGGCCACTTCGGCTGCATTGCCCCTTATTATTGACACCATTACTTCCTGTAGGATTTTCTTGGACATTTCCGTCCTGAACGCTGTTGCGCCTGCTCCCACCGGGTCGAGCACCACCGGAACACCTTGTTCATTGGCAGCTTTCCCTGCAATGATCATTGCCTCAACCTCATCATGAGACAACGTCCCGATATTCAATACGAGCGCACCCGAGATTCTTGCCATATCCGCCACTTCTTCCCTGGCATAAGCCATCACAGGAGATGCCCCGAGCGATAGCAGCCCATTTGCGGTGAAATTCGTCACCACGACATTTGTAATATTATGTACGAGCGGATTTTTCTCTCTCAATTTAGTCACCAATTCAAACATAAACGACACCCTCCCGAAAGTGTTATCCTATTTCATCACCATTTTACCACTTCATCTCTCTAGAAGCCCGTCCCAGAGTCCGTTAATGCGTATTGCACTTTAGGATGGGTCTGTCCATACGATAGCCAGGCTAGGGGATTTTACAGTATAACGCAACACCCTTGTATACAATGGATATGACGGGAAACATGCACAGAAGTATGTCTTATTCTACTAAAACAAAGGAAAGGGTATGATTCAATCTTTCACATTTAAACCCAGCAGAGAGGCAAAGGAGACAGCCTGCTGAGGAGATACGGTACATCCTCTCAGGTTATCAGCTTCTACGTTGATCTTCTCAAAGAAGCTTGAACTGATATCGATCCCTTTCAGATTGGTAACCGTAAAATCGATGTCGTTCAAATCACATTGATCAAATGAAGTTTTCTCCATGATGCTTTGAAAGAAATTTGCACTGTTTAAAGTAGATTTCTCAAACAGGACCTGTTTTAGCTTCGCCTCTATGAAACTACTGATGTTCAGGATGCAATTCTCAAACGTGACATTTTTCAAGTTTGCTTGTGAAAGGTCGAGCCCAAGCAGTTTGCAGTCCTTGAATGTCACCCTATGAATGATTGCTTCTTCAAAACGACTGTTGGACAGATCACAGTTATCAAAGACCACATCCGTCATATCCGCTTTACGGAAAGACGAATTCAAAAGCCTTACACCCTTGAAATATACGCTTGACAGATTCAGCTTTTCCACGCTTTCCCCTTCTACAAATGCATTCCTGACCTCACAATCGATCAAGAAAGGGTCTTCTTCATAATAAACTTCTTCAAATGCAGCCTTTTTCAAATTTGGTTTTAATTTTGGCTTTTCTAGTTTAAATCGATTCGTCATAGTTCCTCTCTTCCTTTCATGCTATT
This sequence comes from Rossellomorea sp. NS-SX7, assembly GCF_052828565.1. Lineage (NCBI taxonomy): Bacteria > Bacillati > Bacillota > Bacilli > Caryophanales > Bacillaceae > Rossellomorea > Rossellomorea sp. NS-SX7. The sequence continues at coordinate 2,053,565 of NZ_CM128249.1, forward strand.
CCAAGCATCATATAACGTATTGTAGGAAAAGAAAAAATCGAATATAAGACTTTCATTTAGAGTGAGACTCTGCTACTCATTGATACCACGCGGCTTAAGCAGCTAAAAAAAGTCCCGTCCCAGGTTTGGGACAGGACGTAAATAGAATGAAAATAAAAACCACCAGCCCTTTTAATCTTGGTCTTTGGACTGGTGGTTTCTTCTGATCTATGCAATCATGGTGTATTCACCTTATATAAGCATTAACCCTGCTTCACCTTTGGACTGCCTATATCTTTTGTATGCAGTAAATTACTGCGCTTGTTGTTCGTTGCAATAATGTACATAGCTGCAATCGCAATGGCCGCAACGATGAAAGAACCAAGGTTGAAAATTCCCTTTTGAGAGTACCAGACGATTGAATAGCCCAGTGACCCTGCAAACAGTGCATAGTAGGCAAACGGAAGAAGCGTTTTTCGAATGACAGTCCCTTCTTTCCCTACCAATCCTACTACTGCAGATGCAGCAACGACATTATGAACGCAAATCATGTTCCCAGCTGCCCCGCCGACTGCCTGCAAAGCAACGATCCAAGTAGCGTCTACACCGATTTGGGAACCTACATCATATTGGAAAAGGGAAAACATCATGTTACTTACGGTGTTACTTCCTGCAATGAATGCACCAATACCACCAATGAAGGTCGAAAAGATCGGCCAATACTCTCCGGCTAAGGCTGCAACTCCATTAGCTAATTCAATCGGCATTTTTTCAAATCCGGCTGCCCCTCCTCCGGTGTTCAAAAACACTTGAACCATCGGAACAGTAAAGACAAGAGCTGTCGATGCAGCAATCATCGTTTTACCGGACTGTGCCCACGCCCTCTTGTATGCGCTTCCATTCATTCCATGGAGAAAGAATGTAATTAACGACACTGCGATGAAAATGGTGCCCGGTAAATACAAAGGCTGGAAGCTCGAGCTGATATCCGTACCGAAAATGTTTGGAAGCGTTACTTTCCACGCTTGCATCCATTCTAAAAATGGAAGCGATTTTAATCTGGTCAATACTAAAAACAGTCCCACGAGAATGTATGGTGTCCATGCACGGACCATGCTCATGCTTCCGCTTTTATGGGCGATGTCCTTGATTTGAAGCTTACCGCTCCATTCAGGATCCCATTTAGACTTATCCTCAAAATCCCATACTTCTTCTTTGGGAGGCATAAGAAATCCTTTTTTTGCAGCAGTGATCACAATTGCCAGACCGACTAGACCACCGATCATGGATGGGAATTCCGGCCCCAGTACATTTGCAACAATCAGATACGGAATTGTCATCGCAAAGGCTGCGAAAATAGCAAACTTCCATACTTTGATTCCTTCTGAGAACGATTTGTTTTTCCCAAAAAATCTTGTCATTAATGCAACCACAAACAGTGGGATGAGTGTCCCCGTGACCATGTGCAGCAATGCTACCTTTGTCCCGATATCGGTTACAAAGGCCAGTAAATTGGAAGTGATGCCTGCATCAGCCGACAAACCTGTTTGGACCCCAACCAGGATCGGTGTACCAACGGCGCCGAATGATACCGGTGTACTTTGAATGACCATCCCTGCAATAACGGCTGCCATCGCCGGGAAGCCGAGACCAACGAGCAGCGGAACTGCCACTGCGGCAGGTGTTCCAAATCCTGCAGATCCCTCAATGAATGAACCAAACAGCCAAGCAATGATAATGACTTGAATCCTTCTGTCTGCCGAGATGTCAGTAAAGCCCTGACGAATCGTCTTGATGCCTCCGCTCTCCTGCAGCGTGTTCAATAACAGGATTGCTCCAAAGATGATGTACAAGAGAGTCCCCGCGACAACCAGTCCGTTCACAGAGGCAGCCGCCACATTGGCTCCTGGAACTTTCCATACAAATAATGCAAGCCCGACTGCGACTATGTAAGAAATGGGCATTGCTTTACTTGCCGGCCATCTGAGGCCAACTAGGAAAATACCTACTGCCAGAATGGGTAAAAGAGATAAAATTGCCAACATACCAGTACTCATGAAACGTTTCCCCTTTCCGTTTTGTAATACCAAACACCGTTTCTAAAAAACTGCATACTAAGCAACACTGTTATATAACCAATTGACTTGTTGTTATATAACATTACGGAATCCTATATAAAATTATACATACATTCTGGCTTGTTTCAATTACTTTTTAGAAAATTTATAATTTTTAAACAAAAAAGCTCTATTTTGCCTTCAATGGAAAAATAGAGCTTTCTCTCACATCATTTATTTGGTATGAACATGTCCAAGCCTTGCTGAAATCTGCTTTGCAATCTGCGGAATCCTCACTTTCAATTCCTCCATCCGCTCTCCCGACATACGCATTGTTGGACCGGAAATACTGAGTGCCGCAACCACTTTCTCCAGATGATCGAAAATCGGAGCTGCGATACAGGTAATTCCATACTCGTTTTCCTCAAGATCAAGCGCATATCCTTTTTGCTTCACACCGATCAATTCCTTAAGGAAACGATCTTTATCAGTGATCGTTTGATCGGTATGCATCGGCATCCCTTTTCGATCAAGGATTTCGATGACATCATTAGCAGGGAGATGGGCGAGGATCGCTTTCCCTACTGATGTACAGTGCATGGGAGCACGTTTCCCCACTTTTGAGTGCATCCTCAGCACTTCATTTCCTTCAAGTTTCTCGATATAGACCACTTCGCCTTGATCATACACAACGAGATGGATGACTTCATTTGTCTCTTCTTCCAACTCCAGTAAGAAAGGCTTCGCCTCCTCGCGCAGATCAATCGATTCCAGCAGCTTTGAGCTGATTTCAAGGAATTTATACCCTAGCTTATATCGACCTGTCAATTCATCCTGTTCAATGAACCCGTACAGAACGAGAGTCGATAATATCCGGTAAACAGAGCTTTTATTGATATCGATCTGATTTGCGATTTCCGTTACACCCAGGCCTCCCTTCTTCATGCTGATGAGCTGGATGATATCCAGTGCCCGGCTTACGGATTTGACCATATTTTCTCTTTCCACAACTTTCACCTCTGCTGACAAAACATCTTGCTTTCCATTATATCACAAGAAATTCGGGCGATTATTTGACTTCAACCCTCTTCCCGACTGCCGCAAATTTATTCTTCAACGTGCCGATCTCCTTAATTTCACATTCAATCACGTCTCCCGCTCCAACCATCTCAGCACCTGCAGGACTTCCGGTTAAAATGACATCACCCGGCTTCAAGGTCATCACCCTCGTCAGATACGATATCATCTCCCGGATAGGCACGATCATCAATGAAGTCGGACTATTTTGCTTGTCCTTTCCATTCAGTCTCGCTTCAACACTGATGTTAAAGGGATCCAATTCTGTTTCGATCACAGGTCCCAATGGTGTAAACGTATCGAATGACTTCCCAACCGTCCAGTGCCCGGCTTCGTGGAAATATTGTGGAGCGGTGACATCATTTCCGACTGTGTAACCGAATACGTATTCCAGGATATCTTCTTCGGACACATTTTTCGCTTCCTTTCCGATCACGACAGCGAGTTCAGATTCAAATTTTACAGAGTCAATGTTTTCCGGGATGACAATGTTTTCATCCGGTCCGATAACCGAAGAGGTCGGCTTGAAGAAGAACACCGGAATTTCCGGTAAGGCATCAGGCAGATCATCCGGTGTAGATACAAAATTTGCACCTATGCCGATGATTTGATTGGGTTCGAGTGGTGCGAGCAGCTTGACTTCAGCTGCTTCATAGATATTGCCTGTATATTCCCATCCTGAAAAAATGTCCCCCGTGATTTGTTTGATGCTGCTGCCATCGAGTACGCCGGCAGATTCTTCATTCCCAATTTGGAATCTAGCGAATTTCATTGTGTGTTCTCCTTTCAGTATGTCTTTTTTTAAAATACGGTCGTTTTCGTGAAATTCATGCAATTTTTCTTTACCCAGGCAACTTTATCGTCGTTTCTTGGGGCTAGGATCGAATTCGCAAATTCACAAGCGAATGACTCCTTGTAATAGATAAAATCCACATTTGACGGTCACAGTCCATCTAAAAAACAGGGCATTCCCCAAAACGGAATGCCCGATATTAAAATCCTTATTCTTGATTCACTGGATATTTCGCCTTAGCCTCGATCCTTCTACGGTGTAAAATCGGTTCCGTGTAGCCGTTCGGCTGATCGTATCCTTTAAACACAAGATCACATGTCGCTTGGAAGGCAATGGAGTTATCATAGTCTTCAGCCATAGGGCGGTATAAAGGATCGCCTGCGTTCTGTTCATCGACGACTTTCGCCATCCGCTTCAGCGTTTCCATTACCTGCTCTTCTGTACAGATGCCGTGGTGCAGCCAGTTTGCCATATGCTGACTGGAGATACGCAGCGTGGCCCTGTCCTCCATGAGACCTACGTTATTAATATCAGGCACCTTCGAACAGCCCACCCCTTGTTCAACCCAGCGGACAACATAGCCAAGGATCCCTTGTGCATTATTGTCAAGCTCCTGCTGGATTTCTTCAGACGACCAGGCGGGATTCTCCGCTACAGGAATCGTTAAAATATCATCCTGAAGTTCGGCAGCTGTCTCTGCCAGCTGTTCCTGTACAGCAGGTACGAATACTTCATGATAGTGAAGTGCATGAAGTGTTGCTGCAGTCGGTGAAGGCACCCATGCCGTGTTGGCTCCTGCCTGGAGATGGCCAATCTTTTGCTGCATCATATCGGCCATTCTATCAGGCATAGCCCACATGCCTTTCCCGATTTGTGCGCGGCCCTGGAACCCTGCAGAAAGACCGACCTGTACATTTGACTTCTCATAGCCTTGAAGCCAATTTGTAGCTTTCATATCATTTTTGCGGACCATCGGGCCAGCTTCCATGGATGTATGCATTTCATCACCGGTGCGATCTAGGAAGCCGGTGTTGATGAAGACGATCCGCTCCTTCACCTTACTGATGCAGTTCTTAAGATTCAGCGTCGTTCTCCGTTCTTCATCCATGACACCGATCTTTAGCGTATTTCGTTTTAAATCCAGCAAATCCTCCACCCGGTTGAAGAGTTCATTGGCAAAACCTACTTCTTCTGAACCGTGCATTTTCGGTTTCACGATATAGACGGACCCTTTGGAAGTATTTTGATAGCTGCCCGTTCCGCGAAGGGTGTGTTTGGCTATTAAACTCGTAATCACAGTATCTAGTATTCCTTCATGTACTTCGTTTCCTTCTTGATCCAATACTGCACTGTTTGTCATGAGATGGCCGACATTCCGTACAAACATGAGTGAGCGGCCGGATAATGTGAATTCTTTACCATCAGGTGATGTATATGTCCGGTCGGAATTCAATGTCCGTGTCATTGTCTTCCCTGCTTTTTCTAAAACTGCAGCCAGATCTCCCTTCATTAGGCCAAGCCAATTGCGGTACACAAGAATTTTATCCTCAGCATCGACGGCAGCTACCGAATCCTCACAGTCCATGATGGTCGTAACGGCTGATTCCAGCACGATATCCTTAATATTGGCGTCATCCGATGCACCAATCGGATGTTTTTCGTCAAACTGAATTTCAATATGAAGGCGGTTATTCTTCAATAGGACGGATTCCGGATCGGATGCCTCACCCTGATAGCCTCCAAACTTAGATTCTTCTTCCAGTGCTGCCGTTTTTCCGTTCGATAGTGTTACGACTAACCTTCCATTCACGACTTCATATTTCAATGCTTCTTTATGGGAAGCGTCCTTCAAAGGAACCGCTTGGTCCAAGAAATTCCTTCCAAAATCGATGACCTTTTCACCTCGGACTGGATTGTAGGCACCCTTACGGCCGGCACCGCCTTCTTCACTGATCGCGTCAGTTCCATAAAGGGCATCATACAGGCTTCCCCATCGAGCATTGGCAGCGTTTATTGCATACCTTGCATTATTTACAGGAACGACTAGCTGCGGACCAGCCTGAAGAGCCACTTCTTCATCGACGTTTTCAGTTGTCACGCTAAAATCTTCAGCTTCCTGTTCTAAGTAACCGATTTCATTAAGGAACGACTTATATCCATTAAAATCGAACTCTTTATTCTCCTTATGCCAGTTGTTGAGCTTTTCCTGAATCTCATCACGCTTGCCCAGCAGTGCTTTGTTTTTAGGTGTCAGGTCCTGCACCAGTTCACCGAACCCAGACCAGAACGCCTCCCTTTCAAGTCCGGTTCCTGGAAGGACTTCGGAATTGATAAATTCATATAACAGTTGATCTACCTTAAGGGATCCTGCATTTTCATAATGACTCATTATTCGATTCCTCCTAATTTGAGAAACGCCTTGTTTCTTATTACAAAACAACGTTTCGTATTTGTTAACAAAATAATATCATGTTCAAGAATTGCATTCAATTAATTTTCAAATAATTCCGCATTTTATCTAAGGTTTTCTTGAAAGTGATGATCCGTGTTGAGGGATGATTTTCAATGGATGAAAAACTAAGGATTGACTAAACTACAAGATTACCGTTTCCTGCTGAGCTTTCAATTCCTTCTTTATTTCAACACAGCGCCCAGGGCTTGGAAACAGTTTACCCGCGTTCAGCAGATTGTCAGGGTTGAAGACTTCCCTTATATTGCTTTGGGCAATGATCTCCTCATCATTAAATACAAAGCGCATCTCTTCTTTCTTCTCAATACCGACTCCATGCTCACCGGTAATCGTGCCGCCAGCATCTGCACATGCCTTCAAGCATTCGCTTCCTGCTTTCAATGCCTTTTCCGTTTCACCCGGGATCCTAGCGTCAAATAGGACTAGCGGATGCAGGTTTCCATCCCCTGCGTGAAAAATATTGGCAATCCGCAATCCGTATTCGGCACTGATCTCATTGATTCTCTTTAACACTTCAGGCAGCTTGCTCCGCGGTATGACACCGTCCTGGACGAGATAGTCGGGAGAGATCGCCCCCATAGCGCCGAATCCTGTCTTTCGGTTGGCCCACCATCTCCCTCTTTCAAGATCATCCTTAGCCACCTTCACTTCACGTACGTTCCTCGCTTTGCACACCTCTAAAATCTGATTGATCTGGTCATCTATTCCTGCGGATATCCCGTCAACTTCAATCAACAGCAGTGCTTCAATATCTTTTGGGTGTCCTACTGGAAAAGCCGCTTCCTCGACCCCTTCAATCGCGATCCCATCCATCATTTCGAGAGCAGCAGGAACAATCCCCCTTGAGATGATATCAGAAACAGCCTGACTGCCATCTTCAACACGGTCAAAATACGCTAGCACCGTCTGTTTCGCCTCTGGATTTTTCAAGATTCTCACAGTGATTTTCGTGACAATCCCCAAGGTCCCTTCAGATCCAGTCAAAAGCCCCAGTAAGTCATACCCCGGGGCATCAGGAATCCCGTTTTGACCTATTTCAATGATTGCCCCGTTAGGAAGCACCACTTCGAGTCCCAGAATGTGGTTAGTGGTGACACCATATTTTAAACAATGGGCGCCGCCTGCATTCTCCGCTACGTTTCCGCCGATCGTACAACAATATTGACTGGAAGGATCCGGTGCATAATAATAGCCTCTGTCAGAAATTGAGTTTGTCAGTTTAAGATTTACAAAGCCGGGCTCTACGACCGCTCGGCGATTTTCCAGGTCGACACTTAAGAGCCGTTTCATTCGGACAAGGCTGATGATGACCTCCCCGTTGATGGGGATCGCTCCTCCTGATAGACCGGTACCTGCACCTCTGGCCAGGAAAGGGAGCCCATTTTCTGAACAATATTTAACCAGCTTAGACACTTCTTCAGTGTTCTTTGGAAAAACAACGGCTTTCGGCAGATGTTTATGAAGGGTAAACCCGTCGCAGTCATAGGCAATCAGATCCTCTTTGTGATAAAGGATGCTATTCGTGCCGCTTACCAGCCTGGCAAGACCGTTGATATGCGGGTCCTTCGTTTTAAGCTTTTTCATACCCATCATTTCCCCTCCTTTTGCTGATCCTCTTTTTGATATGCCCAGTCAAGCAGCTGTACAGTATGAACGACCTTTTGATTCTTCCCGTACTTCTTCACCCCTATTGCCATTTGAAGCATGCATCCCGGATTCCCCATCGAAATCATTTCGACGTCCTCGGGGACATTCTGCATCTTGCTTTCCAGGACTGCACCAGCCATTTCAGGATTGGTGATATTGTAAATCCCGGCACTGCCGCAGCAGCGATCTGAGTTTGGCATATGGACCATTTCGACACCAGGGATATTCAAAAGGAGATCCCGAGGCTCTTCGCGGACACCTTGACCATGCGCCAAGTGACAGGCATCGTGATACGTAATCCGTGTGTTCATTTCAGCATCAGGGATTTTATAGCCCGTATCATGGAGGTATTTGGAAATGTCGTCGACTTTGTCTGCAAATACTTCAGCTTTCGCTTTCCATTCCGGATCCTCATGGAATAATTCCGGATAGTCCTTCAGCATACATCCGCAGCCAGCCGCGTTTACAATGACCTTTTCACTATCTTCGAAAGCTTCAATGTTTTTCTTGGCGAGCTTCCTTCCCATTTCTCTGTCGCCTGAATGAACATGCAGGGCACCACAGCAAGTCTGATCTTTGGGAATGACGACATCATTGCCGTTTCTAGTCAACACGTTTATTGTCGCGTCATTGATCTCTCCGAACATCACATCCATGACACAGCCGGCTAGGAAAGATACTTCATGTTTCGTTTCACCTTTCGCTTTAATGACAACTTCATTCTTATATTTTTGACGGACGGATTGTTTGATCTCCGGCATGACTGCTTCCATTTCCACCAGATGCTTCGGCATCACATTGATGAGTCCGGTCTTGCGAACCAGCCCCTGTGCACCGCTTTTCTGGTAAAACTTGAGCATTCCGCCTAACGCATTCAATCTGTTGGGATGCGGGAACAATCCTTCGAGAAACGTCTTGCTTACCACCCCTTTCCATCCTTTCAGAGGCATCGCCTGACGGATTTGGCCGCGAGCTTCTTCAATCAATCCGCCCACATCGACATCGGCAGGACATGCAGTCGTACAGGCTCGGCAATCGAGACATGCATAAACGGGGTCCATGAATTGCTCATTCACTTCAAGCTTTCCTTCGGCAACCGACTTGATCAAATGGACCCGACCGCGGGGCGAATGCTGTTCCTGTCCCGTGAGTTCATACGTCGGGCATGATTCCAGGCACATTCCGCAGTGGACACAGTCTGCCCATTTTTTCTCGTCCGGTTTGTCACTCCATAAATAGTTGCTTAAACTCATGTCTGAACAGGGCGGCGTCTTCTTAAGCTCTTTTACACTCACTTAGATCCCTCCTACAAATCGTTTGTGGTTCAATACTGAGTTCGGGTCTATTGTTGCTTTGATACCTTGGAGTAAAAAGAAATATGATGGGTCATCTCCCCATACCTTTATTTGCTGACGCTCTAAATACGGCAGGCTTTTGATAATCACATACCCCCCTCGTTTCATGACCGATGCCCTCAATTCATGAATGGATGAGAGTACATCCTCTCCAGCTCCTGTCATATGCACAAAGCATAACCCATGCCCAAGTGCTCCGTGTGCATCGCTTTTAACTTGATAACAATCTTTGAGCCGTTCCACTTCATATAAAACATGGAGCACATCGAGATTGACCACACCGATTTTCAAAATGGCACTTATTTCTCCTTTTGTATCACAGGCTGAGCCGAGTTTAGAGAAATCATCCCAAAATTGATGGGCTTTACTCTCGTCGTAAATGACCATTTCACTTCCCTCAGGTTTCATTTTACGAACCATTTCCACCTGGTAGCATACAGAGCTTTCCATATCCTCAAAGCTCATCGCGACAGTATAGTGTTTTACACCAGCCAGTTTTTCAGCGAGCGCAGGATTAAGAAGCTCGATTGAAGTCGGTTCGATTGTTGAATCCAGGATTTCTGTGGCAAATGATCGAATCCTCGAAGGTTCACCACCCGGAAAGGACACGAGCACCAGATTTTCACTCTTAGAAATCGGCCGGAGCTTAAGTGTCACTTCAGTTATGACACCAAGCGTCCCCATCGAGCCGATGAATAATTTGTTCATGTCGTAACCGGCCACATTTTTCACTACCTTCCCGCCGGACCGGATGATGGTCCCATCCGGATAGACGACGCGGAGTCCGATGACATTATCCCTTGCAGACCCATAACCCATTCGTTTGGGACCGCTTTCATTCGCTGCAATGATTCCACCGATGGTTGCCTGATCCGGCCAGGATGGGTCAAGTGCAATCTTCTGCCCGTGGTTCGCGAGATACGTTTGAAGCTCCTTGAAAGTCGTGCCCGCTTTTACCGTCATTGTCAGATCACCTGTTGCGTGCTCGACCACACCTTTATAATGTGCTAATGAAAGAACCAAGTCCGCGGATTCAATCAGACCGCCGAATCCCCTCTTTGTACCTCGACCTTCCACAATCACTTTCTTTCCATTCTCGTTCGCATATTTTAATAGTGATGCAATCTCTTCTTCTGACGATGGATACACGATAAGACTTCCGCCATTACCCAAGTGGTCAATTTTCCCGTCTTTAATCCGTTCCTCGGGCACTGCATGTTTTAATTCTGTTAAAAGTTCAGTCAGCATTGAAAACACCTCTCGTTTCGTAATAAGAAACACCGTTCCTGAAATAGGGTTAAAAAAGAAACGACTTATGTATGGATAAGTACGTTATTCATTAATACCTTTTCAACGTAGTCCAAATGATGAGTGATGCTCTCCTTGGCTGTATGTGGATCTCTGGATTGAATCGATTGGAATATCCAATCGTGCTGTTCGTTGATCTGAGTCGAAACCTCTTCCTGGCTTTGGATATGATGATGAACATCAATCATCGCTTTCCTGGTTGCGACTGAAATGAACTCCATCAACTGCACGACAATCTGATTGCCTGTTATACGGGCAATCTTCATATGAAATTCGTAATCGGCTTCCCACTCGTTTCCGGTTTTTTGAGTAAGCAGGGTTTTTAGGATCAGTACGTCTTCTTCATCCCTCTTTTCTGCTGCAATTTCCGCCAGTCCTGGTTCGAGCATTTTTCTTACTTGGAATAGTTCCCTGATGTCATTCGTGTCTGGAAGCATCAAATGAGAAGCAAAGAGGCTCGTAGAATCGAACCCACAAACATACGCGCCTTCCCCCTGTTTTACCTGCACGATGCCCTTCCCCTTTAGGGTCGTCATCGCATCCCGGACCGCCGACCTCCCAACCTCGAACATCTCGCAAAGCTCACGGACGGAAGGAAGCTTCTCACCCGTTTTGAACATCCCCGACTGGATCATCCCTTCAATCTGTTCCTCTACCAATTCGGAAACCTTCTTCGTGGAAATCTTACTTTTCATCACTTTCTCACCACCTTTATATGGATTTCCATCTTAAGTTGTCACATATCTGATAAGTTAGCTATGACTCTATTTAAACACCAATATATTGAAATTTCAATTAGTTTTTTGAATTTGGTTAAAATTCAAAAAATATTGATTCAATGGTCCTGTCTTAATAATCCAATCTAAAACGAAGGCCCGTCCCAGCGTGCATTAATGCATTATTGCACGCTGGGACGGGCCTTCGAAAAAGGAAAAATAATAAGTGTCGGACATGGTTCTTTTTCAACACTTTTACTTGCTCTACTACAATCTCCTGTAACATTTCTATTTATTATTATTTAATAGTAAAAAAGGGCAGTCATAACAATCGTCTCTTATACCTGTGCAGGTAGCGATGACCTTTTCTGCATCGTCGCTCCCCTTTGCTACGGAGATTTCAACATTTACATTCTTTTCAGTTCTGCTACATGTACCCGCCATCCGATATATTTCGCATAAGATAAAGATTCCCCCTTTGCTTTCATTAGACGTATACCCAATACAGAAATACGTAAACAAGAATCCAGATGTAATTGATTTGAACTTTTAAGATTTGTGATTCATTATTAAGGATTATTATCCCTCCAGGTGCGTTATTGAGGCAAATGACGCACTTTTTTTGGGGTTTCCTTCCTTATATTTTTTCTCTCGTTCTTATAATCTATGTTACGATGATGGTACAAGAAGGGGGATGAGTTCATGTCTATGTTCAGTAAAGTGATTGCCAGCATCGGGATCGGTTCTGCCACGGTGGACACAAAACTAAAGAGTGCCTACATCCAGCAAGGAGAAACTCTCGAAGGAATCGTGGAGGTCAAGGGAGGAACCACTGATCAAAGAATAGACTCTATAAATCTCAAATTAATGACGATGTACGGGCATGAAGGAAGCGACCGTTTATCTCAGGGTACTGTGGAAGTGCACAAGTTGAATGAACCTTTTACGATTTCGAAGGGGGATCATAAGATCATTCCTTTCTCATTTCAAGTTCCACTGGATACTCCGATAACGATGGTTGATCCGAAGACTCAGAAGAATGTACCGCCGGTATGGATTGACACGGGCATTGATATCAAGAATGCTGTTGATCCCAGGGACAGGGATTTCGTATCTGTAGATCCGACAACCGTTCACGAAAACATCATTGATGCAATCAAGGTCATTGGCTTTAAATTCAGACAGATGGAGAGTCAGAACACACCTCCATGGATCAAATCGAACCGTCCATTTGTTCAGCAATATGAATTTATCCCATCGTATGGTAAATACAGCCGGAAACTGGACGAACTCGAAGTCTACATCCTGCAGGGCGACCGCGAAACAACGATATATTTTGAGATCGATAAGCGGAGCAAAGGCTCGATGGCTGCGCTGAAAGAAAGGCTCAACCTTGACGAACACAGAGGAAGCGTCACCTTCGACAACCAGCAAATCCTCATCAACAGAAGCCGGATAAGCGACACTTTCGAACAGATCATCGATGACGTTCTTTAAATAGTAACGGCCCGCACCAGGGTGCGTTAGCGTACGCTGGTACGGGCCTCTTACATCGGATATCTCAAAGGGATTAACTATTGGACTCGATCCTCACATATTCAGGAGCTGCCGTCACATAATACACATGTCCCCTGGAGTTCCTGACCTCATACATATACGCCCCTTCCACCTTCAGCTTTCTTATGATAAAAGGGAAACCATACTGGTACTTCAATGCCCCGGCACGGTGGACATCATTGAATGTCGGTTTATTATAAAAATCAAGCCCCTCAACACCTCTGTAAATACTCTCAACCCGTTTCCCTATATTGTTTGAAGCAACATGTGTCACATCTGTTTTTTCGAGTGCTTCAACTGACCCTCCGCTTCCTGCCCCTACATATGGAACCCCAAAGTAATCACATATTCCTCGCGCTTGTTCCATAGCAGTTTCTCGCTGAAAATGATCATTAATCATAAGCAATGCTTCTCTCTCATTATCCATGAACCCATTCTCAATCAGCACAGCTGCCTTTTTGAACTCCCTCGTCACATGAAGGTTCTGTTCAATAATCCCGCGATATACCTGCTTCGTCCCTAATCTTAAATAGTTTGCAATAGATTCAGCAAGCCTCCTATCCTTCACATCGTTAAAGTAAATATGAAGAGAATGTCCTTCAGGATCTCTTTTACCGCCATCGAATTTTCCATCATAAGCATTAAAGTGGTTCGACACCATTGCATCTGCTCCCATGGAATTTGCAAGCTCAGTTCGTGACTTTAAAGGAATATCCTCATCACCCGGCGCCGTCAGCAGCGTTCTGAATCCGCACCTTTCGAGTTCAGATTTCAAGAAGAGTGTTACCTTCTCGTTAAACTCATTCTCACGGATTTCCCTCCCAATTGAGTTAATAAACGGTGTCCGTTTCCCGGCTGTCCGCAGGCCATGTCCATCGTCCAAAGCTATCAAATAATCACTAGCTAATGCCATCTAATTCATCTCCCTTCTATTAGTTAAATAGTTAAAACTATTACATTAGGTCACCTAAACACAATAAAAGAGCTGCGGGCTGCAGCTCTTACACAGATATATAAAATGATTCTTCTTTTCAATCGCCATAATTGCTTATGTACCGCTTAATCTTCTCGAAAGATAACGGCATGACAACCACGCCACGACACTGATAAGAAAAGGAATGAAGGCCAGACCAGGCATGACAAATGTCCAATAGAGTATATAGACACTTACAATAAAAATGAACCAGCTGACGACCAATAGAAAGCTGGATGCAAACTCCAGTACTCCCTTCAAACCTACCCCTCCCTAGCTATTACATGCTTATCACAAGCTCAATAATCTTCTGCTTAAATAATTCCAAATTTCTTTAACGCATACTCTATCCCATCTTCACTGGATTTCTTCGTTACGAAATCTGCAACTTTCTTTAAATGATCATGACCATTTCCCATGGCGATCCCAAGGCCCGCCAGCTCCAGCATGTCGATGTCATTTTCCCCATCCCCAAATGCAATCGACTCTGACTTATCAATATTGAAATGTTCCAAGACCTTTAAGATAGCCAAAGATTTAGATACATCTTCTTTTAAAACATTCAATACAAATGGATGCCATCGCTTAAATGTTAGATCAGGAAATCTGCATATGTATTTGTCGACCGTTTCATCATCAGCAAACAGACACATCAGATACACTTCCTTTTTGAATATTTCCTTCTCTACAATTGGATATTCATTTAGTGACAACGTTTCTCTTAGGGCGTCCAATATTCCACTTCCCCTTACCCCATTCATACTGAAGCTTTCCGTATAGAAGGAAAGGCCGTGGTTTTCCACATGAGAGAATTCAACCACTTCCTGGACAATATCCCTATCCATGGCGACCTTATGAAGCACCTCATCCCCGTGTTTTACGAGCGCTCCATTTGCCGAAATAAATGTATCAATCCCCAATTCCCTTATTTCGCTGCACATGGATAACGGCCTCCCTGTTGCTGCTGCCACGATCATTCCTCTATCTTTCAATAATTTGATGGCATTTTTTGTATTTTGTGAAATACTCCCATCGTCGTGATGTGTAATGGTTCCATCGATATCGAAGAACGCGATTTTATAGTTCACCCTGATCACCTTTTTCTTAAAACAATGTATATTATTTTAATCCTCGACTGCTTTAACAAGCTCCTACGATCAATCATTACATCCATTAAATTTCTATTCTTTTAACAATACCGTACGGAGCTCAGTAATTTCTGTAATCACGTCCAAAGGCTTGTGCGCTGTGGGGGGAGACACATTCTTGTTATTCAACCAAATCGCATCCATTCCCATATTAATGGGACAGACTACATCATGAAGCCAGGAGTCACCTATGAAAAGGGTTTGATTCGGCGGCGTATCAAAATGTGTTAACGCTGCTGTGTATATTTCTGGATCAGGCTTTCTGAATCCCAGTTCTTCTGCTTGAAAGATGGTTTCTTTTTGAAACACATTTGAAAGGTTCATGCTTGAAATTTTCTTGATGGGATCATAGAGTGCATTTGTCACTATCCCAAGTTGGTAATCGTTTTGCAACTCGTTCATAAGAGAAGTTACCTGTTCATTCTCTTTGATGGAACTCATGCCTGTTGTTAAGAAATTTTCGTTAAATTCATCAATCGTGTCCAGGTCAGGATAGATATCAAAACAAGAAAACGCATGTTTCCACCTGGCCCTTCTAAATTCAAATGGTGACATTTCACGGTTTTTAAATTTATTTATTAATGGCACCGAACCCCTTAATTTCTCTTGAAGAAACAAATCTGCGTCGATATCTCTGGTCAGCGGATGTGACTTTATGGTTTTTATGACTCCTTCTTTAAACCATTCACTTCCCAGCAGGGTTCCATCTAAATCGAATAAGAGCAAAGTATGTTTTCTCACTTTTCATTCCTCTTTTCATATAGGAAACGCTATTCAACTCTTCTCTAAACAAGGACCTTTACAGGGCTCCAATTGTTGATGTATGTTGTTTATTTCTTTTTAAAAAACCCCCATTACTTCCTACAATCAGAAGCAATCCACCTAGATGCATCCATTAAATCTTCTGCTATGTAATCCGGTTCGATTCCTTCCCAACTTTCCCTGTAGGAAGTAAGGGAGCATTCTCCCCATCCTGTTTTCACCAATACCTTTTTCATTCCAGCTGCACTTGCCGCCACCATATCGGAACTGCCAGTATCGCCTACTACATAGCAATCTTCAAGATTCAAATAATATTTTTCCTTAGCTTTTACAAGCAGCCCTATTTTCGGTTTTTGACATTTGCAACCATCCTCAGGATGATGAGGACAGTAGAAAATATCATCCAGGAAAGCAGAATGTTGAGCTAATTCTTTTCTCATATTTTCAAATCCTTCTAATAAATCCTCTTCAGAAAAGAACCCTCTACCCATTCGGGTCTGGTTGGTGAAAAGGAAGACCATTACCCCTGACTCATTAAGCACTCTGATGGCAGCTGGTGCAAACGGATACATATTAAATTCAAATGGATGCATTCCTCCACCGGTACCGCCAATGGTTCCATCCCTATCCAGAAAAACAGCTTTCATTCCTTTTTCTCCTTTAAAAATGAATCACAATCCCTGCCTTATCATCGCTCTTCTTAAACCGCGGATAAGCAATGCACTCTGAATCTGTTTCTTCCAACTGGATTAGCTCATCTGCATATTGCTCAATGCCATTTTCCAGGATGCTCATTGCGACATGATGCCAGTATGGCCGCCCCTCAGGAATTATTACTTCCGACGGCGGAAACAATCCATCTGTAAGCAGTATGAGATGCTTCAACCCCGCACGGTTGATTTTTCCGTATTCAACATAATCAATGGCCTCAGGTTCGCCGTTCAGGACCCCGTACCCTTTGTCGGTGTTGCTCAGTTGTCTATTCGCGATTAATATTTCTTTCACGTACGGCATGATATCGTCCTTTTTGTTCATTCCCTCTTGGATGCAACGCTTCCATTTTTCAATCGCTGTATGTTCCAAATGTTCGACTTGCAGCCTCGTTAAGGGCCTGACTTCGCCGGTTTGATAAACGGCCAGGATCATGCAATCGCCTGTCTGTATGTACTCCAGCCCTTTTTCTGACAAACACACTGCTGCAAGTGCTGTTCCCCAGAGCTGTTCTTTTCTGTTAGAATCAATTCGATTTTCTTTCATTTTCTCGTATAAGCATTCATTGATCTTTGATAAACCATATCGTAAATCATGCTCAGTTGACGTAAGAGTTTCCAAATATGTTTTTGCCATATTAGAAGCGATATAGCCGCCGGTAAGGTTGTCCTCCGATTTAAACGGGACCAGGGAAGAGACCCCATCAGCGACGCCGAATAAGGAAATGCGTTCATTGATGATGAGCGAGTCTTCGTTTAATTCACCGTCTCCTTTTTTGGTTACATGATTCAATTTCATATTTTCCCGCCTCTCTAGAAGTTTTAGTTAAGCTCTTCTATGTCCGCTTTTCCGTGCCTTTACATACCCATAATAGGAACATGTCCCATTCTCAGATAAATCCTTCACCTCAAAGCCGCATCTCTCATAAAATGAAAAATTGTTTGCTGAAGTATGAGCAAACCAATCACCGTGAGGGAGTTTTTGAACACATATCTCGACAAGTTTTTGTCCGATCCCTTTACCTCTGTATTTTGAGGATACAATTAAGTCCATGATATTCGCAGCCATGATTTGGTCGGAAATCACCCTGACCATACCGATCATTTCATCTTCATCCCAGACGGTAAATGCCCAGGTTGAGTTTTTGAAAATCAACGTGAATTTTTCTTTCTGCCAGTCCGGTGTGTTCCTTACCCATCCCGCATCTTTAAACAGCTCCTCTACTTGATCGGCAGGAACCCCTTCTGTGCCTTCCCTTATGATGAGACCATTGAAATATTGATACATATGTACTCTCCTATCTCTCACTTTTTCAATTAATTAATGAACGAAATATAAAAGCTTGTTCTTCAATCATTCTTCAAACAGATGAACAAGCAGCCGTTCACGATCTTCTATAAATTGCTTCATGAGTGAATAGTGACCGGTATCTTCAAGCCTTGCTTCTGTCATTCCGGACTCAGTCAGTTCAATGATCTTTGCGTCTGGGTATGCCATAAGGATCGGTGAATGAGTGGAAATGATAAACTGTGATCCTTGATTGACCAGTTCATTTATACGTGCGAGCATCGAAAGCTGGCGCAGCGGCGAGAGGGCTGCTTCGGGTTCATCAAGGATGTAAAGCCCATGCCCCCGGAAGCGTTCGGTGAATGCAGCAAAGAATGATTCACCATGCGACTGTTCATGGAGTGACCTGCCTCCAAAAGAATCAATGATCTTTGCGCCAAATGAAGGCTCACTGTCCATTTCTTCTATATTTGAAGCGACATTATAAAACGTTTCAGCCCGGAAAAAGAAGTTGTCCTTTGCTCGTTCTACCCCCTTTATCAGACGGAGATAATGATGCAGCTCAGAATGTGAATCGTAGCTTGAAAAGTTAAAGTTCAGCGTTCCTCCTTCAGGGTTGAACCCCAATGCAATCGCAATTCCTTCAAGCAAAGTGGACTTTCCCATACCATTTTCACCGATGATGTAGGTGACATTGGGGTGAAAGTACAGCTCATTGAAATTCTTCATAACGGGAAGATTAAACGGAAATTGCTTAAATGAGGGGATTTGATCTCTTTTTAGAGTCATTTTACGGATATACTGTGTATCGTGGGATAGTTTCAACGTTAGATCCTTCCTTTCAAATAGGCTGATGCTGCCCACGTTTATCTGTAATTCGATTGATACGTCCTGAATTCCTCTAAGATTCCTTCCATTATTCTGTGAGGAATTATTCTAGAGTATTGTCCCACGTATACCTTTCATCCAATAATCTGTGGATTCCGCTCAAAAATCTTCGAGTTTCACTATTAATCTTTTAGCTTTACCCATTTATCTTTTAGTCTTAACAATTAATCTTTGAGTTTTGTCCAATAATCTATTATTTTTCCATAAAAACCCAAAATATACAACCCTAAAAAAAGCCCTCCCTATTGGAAGAGCTTTCTGCTTATCTATAAACCTTTCTTCTCATCCACTGCGTTGCTGCCCATTTGTCGCCGGTGACGACTGGTCCTCCGCCGTGCAGGGTGAGTTCGTTCAATTCTTGATCATCATAGAAATATTCAAAGTATACGGCCATGCCTTTTTGCGGTGAAACAGAAAAATTCAGTTTAGGGAAGTAGGTTTCGCCGCCTTCCTCAACGTCATTCAGGTACATGACAAGAGTACTGATTCTCGGATTGTTCACCGGTTTTTGTGAAGCCGATCGAAAAAAGTCAAAGTGTGCTTTGTATTCCTGACCTATTTTGTAATTAAGGATTTGAAGCCCTTCCCCGTGTTCAACCGGGATATTCATGATTTGAGAAAGCCTTTTTTCGATTTTGGCCACTTCTTCGTTTTCAGCCTCTTCAAAAAACATGCTGCTGCTTGTCCTTAGATCATCTACGTGACGTGTGTTACCTATTTTTGAGCGGTTCATCCGGTCTTTGGACATTTGAATAAGTGTGTCACATTCCTCATCACTTAAGACATTACCCAAAACGACGATGCATGGTTCTTCCATTTTAGCTATGATTTGAATCTCTCTATCTTCGGTTTTGATTTTATTCCCGACGTGATGAAAAATACTTTGTTCCTTAACAGTCATTTCATTTGTTTCCTTTATCAACTTTCCTCAACCTCTTCACTTTTTTAATATTCCGAATTCTCCAGGAATACAGGTCATCCGGCAGGCTTTACAATCAAGGATACTGAATGCATCAATCGCATGGATGGCAGCAGCTATATTTCTTTTCGTGCCCTGCTGTAAATCAACATTAAGATGAAATTTTTGATTTAATTTTACACCGCGGACGAGGGAAAGAGAAGCATTTTTTTACCCTTCTTAGGACTTATTTGTGACGATATTCGTACAATGAGTTTTACTAATGTACTCCCACAGGGGAATGGAGAACAGTTTTCAAAAAGAAGAGCATTCACTTGTAGACGTGAACACTCTTTTTCATCAAATTAACAATCTCATTTTCTGAATTCTTCCGTGCAGGAGCATATCAGAATTAGAGTAACGCACCTTTTCAATCCAGTTCAATCTTCACCTTTTCATTTAAATATTTCGTTGTATTATATCCTTCGATCACTAGCTTGGTCGGTATTACTTTATCCCCGGAAGTGTCATTAAAGAGTTCAAAGCTTTGAACGGTATGGAAATAGCGCGGCTGGTCCAGTTCCTCAAACCTGTAAGGCCCTTTGCTGATATCATATTCCTTTCCGTTTTTATCAACAAGGACCCCTTCTGAATTCATCCCCATTGACATCGAAATATTATCATTTTCATTCTGCTTCTCCCCGGTAACGTGGAACTGAAGCGATTCGTATTCCCTGTCTTTCAAATCATGGTTACTGATGACGACTTTGGTAGGGAAACCTACTTCCACCTTGTCGATTGAGATGGTACTTCCCAGGTACTCAAAGGTTTGGGGATATTTCTGGTCAGGATCAAGTTCAATGGTTTTTGGATCTTGGACTGTCAAATGCATGGATCCAAACCGGACATCCAGCTCCTTCACATTTTCACCATATAAAGATTCAAACTGTGTTCGAAGTGTATTCCAATCCATATTTCCAGGTGCCTCCACGTAGTTACTACCATACAAATCGGCTTTCAGTTTCTTATCACCCGCTTGTAAGCTATCAAAGTTGAGCATAGCAATTTGTTTTTCAGGCTGCTCATGTTTAAAGCTATATTGCAGGATAGTCGCTGTGGGAGCAATGATGAGTTTGTCTAATCGAACAGGGATGCCTTCAATTTCTGTTTCTTGATTCAATTCATGTTTAACTGAGGATTGTTTTGTCACCGGAATCTTGAAATTCCAATCTCCATGAGCAAATTCCATTTCCCCTGAAGCCCAAGGACTTAATTCACCAGAATCATCAGGATCCTGAATCAGCTTTTGAAGTCTTGTGATTTTCAATTCAACGGTCGCGTTATCCCCGGTGAGAGGCAGCAAATTCATCTTACCCTGATACACGTTCTTTTCACCATGACTATCCGTTTGGGTGACTGGCGGTGCGTACCTTGGCGAAGCTGCGCGGTCCATGATTTCACCTTCATTCTGTACGAAAACCCCATCATGGACATTCATAGCATATTGATTGTCTTTTTTCGTATCGGTGATTTCATAAAAGACAAGTGTCTGAACATCATCGGCAATCACACCTTTGATTCTGATTATCACGCCTTCACTTTCGGCCTCCAAGTTCAGACGTTCTCCAAGGTCATTCTGAAGAAAGGTTCGTAACTCCTCCTGGTCTTCTGTCCATGTATAGTAGAGGCTGCTGAAGCTTCCAGTGACAAAACCTGTACACAGTAACAAAGCAAACACACCTGCAAACGCAAGCCCAATATGATTACGCTTTTTTTTCTTCTGCTGCCTGCGTTTTTCTTTTTCCATCAGTCGATGTTTCACCTTCTCCATGAAACCCGATGGAACTTGAAAATCTTCAGTGATTCCAGTAAGAGTCAGCATGACATCCTGAAATGCAGCAAGATCCTCTTGGCAGTTCTGGCAATGATAGATATGTACCTCAAATTCAACTTTTTCCGGACGTTCGAGGGTTCTACCTAAATAATCGATATATTTCTTATGGTATTCCCGACAGCCTGCGAAGTGTGAACCGTAACCCAGTTCTTTTCTTAACGACTGGATTCCGGAAAATACCCAGTCCTTCACCGCTTCTACACTAACCTGAAGAATACGGGATGAATCTTCTAAAGAAAATCCCTTTAGGTATGTCAACGCAATTGCTTCTTTTTCTTCCGTTTTTAATTGATCCAGAGCACCGAATACATCCTGCCTCGGTTCAGTTCTCTTTGTATCTGACATATGATCCTCTTTTGAGAGCTCGCGGCAGGACTGTATAAAAACAGAAGAAGTCCATGTTTCAAATGGAGTCTCCTTTATAGAACGCGGCATCCCTTCATGCGCGGCAGTGATGGCACGGAAGAAAAGTTCCTCCATTTGCTGCTGGTTCCTGAGATACGACCAGCCAAGTGTATAAAACGATTGCTGATGCCGCTCAAACCAATCAATGATGGACTCCATGTCCTTTTCTCTGATCCTGCTGATCAGGAAGGGATCTGTTTTTGATGTTGCTCGAATCATCTATGCCTTCCCTCCAAATGACGAAATAGTAAGAAAATACTTTATATAAGACTATGTTACCATATTCATCCATTGGTAGTAATACTAGTTTCTAAATAGAGACTGAACTTTTATGATCTGAGGAGTCCTCCCCCGTTTACCAATGAACTCGAGCTCCTGACGCGCAATTAACCGTTCTTACCCAACTGGAAATGGTAGATATTCGGATCCTGTATTAATGAGTCACCCTCTAATGAATCCCAATAAACTAATTATCCATCATCTTAGTGTCAGACATAGGATTTTTCATTTGAATGCACGTGACGAATCAAGTTAAGATCATTTTTATCGCCATTATTAAACTCTTGGAGAATGCCTTTAGGAACCCATCCTGCCATCCCATCTTTTTTGATCAAATCAAATCCAGTACACTTATCGTCTATCAAGGATACGGTGTCCCCCTTTTTCACGTTGATCTGTGCACAGGAAATGTCCGAATTCGCAGTGAAAAAGCCCTTTTCATCTCTGTGAATATACTCTTTCTTCACGTATAGCATTTCATTGGTCGATCCCTGCCTGCAAAGGGTGAAGTGTTCATATTCCTGCAGTGGTTCAAGCTCATATGAAGGGTATGAGATAGATCCGGTTATGACTGAGTCCGATTGAAACTCTTCTATCACTTCATATGAAGGAAACTTGTCAGTATACGTATACGAAAATACATCTCCATCAGCTCTCCTATCAATGACAAAGGCATTCAGCTGACCCGTATTTTTTATGATGTTCCCGCCATCGATTGCAATGATTTTTTTTGTTTCGTCAATGATGGGATTATAGGAAGGTATGGTCGAAGTATAGTTTACAACCGGCCAGTGACCGACTATTACATATTTGTCTGCTGCATGTGATTGATTAAGGAACGCTCGTAAAGTAATGGCCGTTATCCTGTCAGTGTCTTTCCAATCTTCTTTCTCAGCAAGACCTGCATGTACAAATATATAGTCACCTGTTTCTATCGCAGTCGGTAATTCCGTTAACCACTTCATTTCTTCTGAAAAGTGATGTGTCAAGTGTTCCTTTATCTCCTGGATCGTTGTCCCTTCGTTTATTGAAAATCCAATTTTCCGGAGCCATTCATGAATGATGGAATGCTTTCTCGCAGTCAAATAGTTTAGTAATTTTGGGTTTTCTTCCAATAGATCTTCCACCAACGTATCACAATTGCCTTCTGTGACATATACGTTTGGGTGGCTGGCTGAAAGTTCCATTATGTACCGTACAACTCCATGACTGTTGCTCCCTTTTTCACATAAATCACCATTGATGATCAGGTAGTCTTCTTGCCTGAACTGCACTTTTTCCAATAACTCTTCAAAAAGTTTCAATTCCCCGTGGATATCAGAGATAACTATGACTCTTACAGTGTCAGGTATGATTAAGTGTTTGATTTTGTTCACTTAGGAACACTCCTTTTATCTAACTCCTTTGTCTCTGTTTGATTTTAACATGAATTTCCTGGAAATTTATCAGAATATAAAAAACGGGCGGAAACCTCTAGGTTTCCGCCCGTTTTATGGTGTTCCATTTATTAACCGATATTTCGATACTCCTCTGCCATCTCCACGCTTTTCTGCTGGGTGAATGCGCTGACAGTGACAACGATGATGATGTTGCAGATCAGACCAAGGATGCCGGCATGGATATCAAATGGTGTGGTTTCTGCAACGAGCTGGAAGTAATAGTTGACGAAAGTACCGACGACGAGGCCAGTAATGACGGCCGGTCCGGTCACTTTTTTCGAATAAAGGGCACCGTAGACGCCAGGTGCGAATTGTACGATGGATCCATACGCCCCGAGAAGCAGGGCGATTAGTCCCTGTCCCCCGAATACTGTGATGATATAGGCAAGTCCGCCGACTACGAAGACGCCTGCTCTCATCAGGAATAACGTTGTTTTATCCGGAAGATTCGGTTTCATGTTCTTTATGACCCCGTCCGTGAATTCCAGTGAAGCACTGTGCGTGATGGCATCGGCAGTGGACATGGCAGCCGCCAGAGCTCCTGCACCTACTAGTCCGTATACCCAGCCTGGAAGGCTGAGGACGGTGGTGATCAAATAAGGGAGAATTTCATCCGGTGCCCCGATATCAGCTGGGTTGACAACGTTGACTGCTGAGAAACCAACAAATAATAGCGGAATCAGGAAAAGTGCAAACACCGGATATACCAACACCGTCTTTTTGATTGTACGGGCATTGGAAGCATACGATTTCGAGAATAGATGCGGCCACATCAAAAATCCTATAAGTGACACAAGGATCGTTGTTGTATAAGCTGTCCCTGACATGGTCGATCCTTCATTTCCGATTTCCAGAAGTTGAGGGTTATCCTGGACAAGGTTCGTGAACATCTCCCCTACACTGCCATGCAGCTGCTTGACGATGGCCAATCCTACTACCCAGGAAATGATGATCATCAAAAGTCCCTGAAAGACATCCGACCAGGCAGCTGCACGAAGTCCTCCTGTTGCGACATAGACAACTACAATCCCATACGCCAGCAGGGCGCCAAGCCAAAGCGGGATCCGTCCTTCCGTCATGATATTGAATATGTACGCCATCCCTTTCATTTGAGTGGCCAAGTACTGAATGGAGGCCAGGAGCGCTATGACCCCGATCAGGATTGGCAGCGTCTTCCCGCCGTAACGTTTTTTCATAAAGCCTGCTACCGTGTATATATTGAACTTGCGGCCGATTTTCCCGATTTTTGGACCAATTATATACCACGGGAGAATGGCAAATGCGGTATAAGTTAAAATATAAAGTGCCGGGGCGCCTTTGGAATATGCCCATCCGGGAGCTCCGAGGAATGAAAAGGCACTGAATACTGCCCCTCCCATCAGGAACCACATCACGATAAGTCCTAGTCCCCCTCCTGCAACCGTAAACTCATCAAGTGAATTCTTGTCATGACCTCTTCCCGCCATCACACCCACGATGAGTGCAATCACCAGGTAGCCGATCATCATGATCATTGCAATCTGCCAATCTGCCATCAGTTTACCCCCTCTTCATCTTTGTCTGGATCGATCCGGTAAAGTGCCAGTACGATCAGAAAGGTGATGATGATCCAAAGGATCACCCAGAACACCGAGAATGGCATGCCCATTACAACCGGTGTGGCTCTATTCCCTATAGAAAACAAAGGGAAGATGAGTAGCAGAAACGGAATACCTAGAGAAATACAATATAGTTTAGTAAAAGTGCTTTTGCTCATATGACGCCCTCCTTTTTCGATGCGAATTCGATTTTTCCATCCAAGATGGTCAACTCCACTCTCAACTCTCTCAATCTTTCAGGATCACAAGTTAGAATTGAACCATTCAAGACAACAAGATCTGCAAGCTTTCCTGGTTCTATGCTGCCTTTCATGTGGTCTTCGAAGCTTGCATAAGCCCCGTTCCAAGTATAGGCCCTGATCGCTTCTTGTACGGTGATCCGCTGGCCAGCTCCTACCACATTACCTGATTTACTCTTTCGGGTGACTGCCGTGTAAATACCATGAAGCGGATCCACCGAAGTAATCGGGCTGTCTGAACCGATGGCAAAAGGGATGTTCATGTCTGAAAAGCTCCTTAAGGGGAACATGACGTCCACCCTCTCACCATAATCCTTTATGTATCCATCACCGAATTCATAAATGAAGGCGGGATTGGGGATCGGAATGATATTCAGGTCTTTCATTTGACTGAGAAGATCCTGAGGGGTCATACATGAATGTTCGATACGGTGGCGGTGATTACTGACCGGTTTCTTTTCCAGGGCGGATCTTATGGCTCCGATCATCATATCAACCGCCTCGTCCCCTATGGCATGGGCCGTGATTTGCCAACCAGCTAGATGCGCTTTTCCAAGCGACTCATTCAATTCTTCCTGATTTAAGTAAAGAATCCCCGAATCATCCGGATTGCTCGTATAAGGCTCCCTCGTTTTGGCGGTCGGTCCGCTGCTGCTTCCATCGATGAAGACC
Organism: Rossellomorea sp. NS-SX7; assembly: GCF_052828565.1. Lineage (NCBI taxonomy): Bacteria > Bacillati > Bacillota > Bacilli > Caryophanales > Bacillaceae > Rossellomorea > Rossellomorea sp. NS-SX7. The sequence continues at coordinate 2,079,717 of NZ_CM128249.1, forward strand.
TTGGCTGCACCGATTTTCATCCATTCGTCACCGAGGCCTGTCCCAATCCCGCTTTCAAGTCCCTTCTCGACCATTCCCGGAGAATCATGCAGCGATCCGTATAGCGCATAGATTCTTTGTTTTATAAGCTTTGATTCAACAGCTTTTTGAAGGAAGCGGATGTGTCCGGGTCCATACCCTCCTGCATCATGGACACTGGTTATCCCTTTTTCCAAATAATCTTCAGATGCGAGGGAAAGCCCCCTGTACACCTCATCCTCTGAATAGTTGGCAAAAAGAAACATGTTCATATGTGCTGATTCCAACAAAAGACCTGTCGGTTCCCCGGCATCTCTGACATATTTACCGCCGGCCGGGTCAACAGATTTGGAGTCGATCCCCGCAAGTTCCAGCGCTTTGCTGTTCACACATGAAATATGTCCGCATGTACGGACAACGATGATCGGATGCTCGGTTGACACCTGATCGAGGTCCCACCTGGTTAAATGCCTTCTTTCATCGAAATGGTTCTGATTATAGCCCCATCCCCTGATCCATTCACCTTTTGGAGTCGATTTCGCTTTTTCTTTCAGTTTCCCAAGAAGTTCATGAATGTTGGTCGCTTCTTTGGCATTCACCCCGAGCCTGTTTGTACCATAGAGCTCAAGATGTGCGTGTGAATCGATGAATCCGGGCAGGATGCTTCTGCCCTCTAGATTCACGATCTTTGTTTGTTCATTTGCAAGTGCCAGGATTTCTTCATTCGTCCCAACAGAAAGAATTTTATTCCCCCGAAGGGCAACCGCTTCACTTACAGAAAATTCAGAATCGACAGTGACCACTTCTCCATATACAAAGAGCATTGTGGTGCTCACTTCAACACCTCCTATGTTATGACTGGCTGATGCGTACGGCTGTTGCATACAGCAGGTGCACGCCTTTTTCAATGTCTTCCATTTCTGCGAACTCAAGTGGATTGTGGCTGATCCCTTTTTCACAACGGACGAAGATCATCCCATAATCACTTATATAGGACATGATCAACGCATCATGGAAGGGACCGCTCATCAAGGTCGGTGAATCGAAGCCAAGTTTCCCATCTTCCTCTTTCATGATGTCTTTGAGCCAATCCGCACAATACCTCGGTTCACTGCGGGTATCTTCTTTAATCTCATATTTTAAGTTGTGAGTTGCTGCAGTCTCTTCAATGATTTTATAAAGCTTTTCTTCCAGCTTGGTACGTGCTGCAAGATCGATATCACGAAGGTCGACAGTGAACTCCACTTTCTCGGCAATGATGTTCCTTGAGTTCGGAAAGACCTGCATACTGCCGACCGTTCCCACTGTCGTTTCAGTACCTTCCGATTTGACAAGGTCATCGAATTTCCGGATGACTTCAGATGCGCCGACAAGGGCGTCCTGCCTCATCGGCATCGGAACGGATCCAGCGTGTCCTGCAAACCCTTCAAGTGTGACCGTCAGCCAGATTGGGCCCGAAATGCCGGATACGATGCCAACCGGCTTGTTTTTTTTCTCAAGGACTGGCCCTTGTTCGATATGTAACTCCAGGAATGCAGCGATATCCCCTTTTTGATAAACAGGGCTCTGGGAAAGATCTGGCTCGACGCCAAATTCCTTCAGTGCTTCCCTTCTCGTGACTCCCTGTTTGTCCTTTCGTTCGAGTTCTCCTTCTTCAAGCATTCCAGCCAAGCCCCGGACACCAAAGATCCCTTTGTTAAACCGGCTGCCCTCTTCATCGGAGAAGCAGATTACTTCTATGGTTCGCTGGGGCGTAATGCCATTCTCCTTCATACTGTGGACGACTTCGATTGCGCCGAGTGCCCCCGCCGTGCCGTCGAATCTTCCACCATATGGCTGAGAATCGATATGTGAGCCGAGTATTAAGATGGGCTTGTCTGGTTGTGACCCTTCAATTCTTCCAATCAAGTTCCCGAATCCGTCGATTTTTGTGGCCAGGCCGGCTTCTTCCATCCATCCTTTAACGACTTCCACAGCTTGGCGGTCTTCCTTTGAATGAGCCAGACGACAAACGCCTGTTTCACCGATTTTGCCTATTTCAGCAAGTTTTTCGAGATGCTGCTTTAAGCGCTCTCTATTGATTGACATGAATTGAATCCCCCTTCATTCCGTGCTGGACAGTCTGCTTAGTTTTATAAAGCAAGTACCGTCCGACTGATATTTATTGATGGACTTACAGATAAGTTTATGTCGAAAAAGCTTACTATTCATTAGACATTGTGTCTATGAAAGTGTGAGGAACCCTTACACAACGTCAAGAAGAGGGAATATTCGGAAAATAAATTGTACACTCCACACTACTTTCTGTATACCGCTCACCTCCTGCCTACTTGGAATTGCCCGGTGATCCCCCTTTAGTGTTAGGTTCTATACGGAGGGAAAATTGTCCTTCCCCAGCTCCAAAAATGAAGCAATTGACTCAAATACACCACCTGACCGAAAAATGGATGAAAGAACCTCAGAATGATCCCTATCTTATTAATCTCACCAGCAATACCTCTCCTTGGCATTCATAGTAAAAAGCCTTTCACTCTTTTGCTCATAGAGAGTGAAAGGCTTTTACTTATGGTTTCTTCTTATGTTTAAACACTGCCTTAGCTGTGTTCTTTAGTACTTTAGAAGAAGTGTCGACCGTTTTACCGACTACATCATTCCCTGTAGTTGAGACATTTTTGATAACATCGGATGTCGCATCCGCCGCTTTCCCCACAAGTCCGCCCTTTCCTGAAACGGTTTTGACAATATCGTTTGTGCTGTCAACCGCTTTATGGACTAGGTCATTTGCCTGGCTGCTCGCGTTCTTGATGACATTTTCTCTTTTCTTCTGTTCTGAGATTGCAATCCCCTCCTTGTGATGATTCATTAATACTTATGTCGGGCTTGGTGTCATTATTCGTTAAATCATCGTTGTCGAAGTGTGCTTCAGATGAGTATTCAAAACTGAGAAAAGGTAGATTATTTGCTTCTCTCCCCCCATCCCCCGTACACTTAGGTTAGATAGACAAATTGAAAGGAGCGTCGATGATGGCACAATCGATCAAAGGAAAAATCGCATATATTACAGGAGCCGGCAGGGGTATTGGAAGAGCTGCGGCATTGGAGCTTGCACGTGAAGGAGTTCACCTAGGGTTGATAGCGAGGACTGAAAGCGCTTTGGAACAAGTTGCGGAGGAAGCAAGATCGCTAGGTGTGAATGCCAGATTCGCTGCAGCGGATATTTCGGAAATGGAACAAGTGGAGAAAGCCGTTTCTTCGCTTGAAAACGACTTGGGTCCAGCGGATATCCTCATAAACAACGCTGGAATAGGTACATACGGTAAGTTCCTAGAAATAGATCCTGCAGATTGGAAGAGAACGTTCGAGGTGAATGTGTTCGGGACGTATCATGTCACGCGTGCCGTCCTGCCTCAGCTCATAGCGAAAAACCGCGGGGACATCATCAATATTTCATCAAGCAGCGGATTGAAAGGCACTGCGAACAGCACAGCATACAGTGGATCAAAGTTTGCTGTTCAAGGTATGACGGAAGCACTGATGCAGGAAGTCCGAAAGAATAATATCCGTGTGATGACCCTTAACCCTAGCCTGGTCGCAACAGACCTGACCTTTGGGGACAAGCTGGATGAAGCGGACAAGGAGAAATATATGCAGCCTGAGGACCTGGCAGAGCATATGGTGGCTCAGCTGAAGCTGCATCCAAGAATATTCATCAAGCAGTCGCTGCAGTGGGCGACGAATCCGTTTTGAGAACAGAAAGAACGACTCGTTCCTTTTTGGGCGAGTCGTTTTGATTTAGATGAATGGTTGACTTACTTTTCTTCTACTCTATACTCTACCCAGGATATTGGCGCAATCTTATCAAATCACAACTGCTTCAGGTCAGCATCACAGCTCACCAGAGATTGTGAGATTAGTATATCGTCCGCACTTTACCTCAAGATGAAAGAAAGTCCTTCATCCACTGTGTATCTTTGACTTCGGTTTATCGTTTCCAAAAACAATTCTTTTAATCTATCTGCAGACAACAATAACGTCCCCTCGTTGATTTGACTTGGATAGGTTTGAAGGAACTTACTAATGAATTCCTGATCCAGTGTTTCATAGGCTTTGAACTGATGAAGTTTCTTGTTCTCAATCAGGGCTTGGAGTTGAAGGGTATGATCCCTCATCGTCTCGAGCATTTTTAATGCGAAAATAAGATTATGACGTTTCAGTTCTGTTTTGAATTTTCTCATGCTATAAATGAACTCAAAGGCAATGTCATCACTGAAGGCATATTTTTCACGTTCAAAATGTTCATGTGCAGCCTCCATCTTCTCTGAAATCTTTCCTGATTTATCCACAACGACCTTCCATAAGGGTGATTTCACACTTAACAATTCCCTGGAAAGAATCGATACATTGAATTCGAGACCATTTTCCAAGATGGCGATGATGAGGTAAATATGCTCTCTTAACATTAATTCCTTTATGTAGACAGATCCCATTCCGCTGAAATACTCGTGCACGAATGCCTTTGCTTTTTCCACATAGGCAAGTCCGGTAGCAGATACCATTAGATCGATATCCGAAAGTTCATCCTTGTAACCGGAGACGCCAGAACCCAATTGAATGACCCCTTCAATTAGTTCCGAAGATTCAAATTGTTTGATGGTACTAGTAAAATAACTCTCTCTTTCTTTAGGAGTATACATTTTTTTACCCTGCCTTTTTATTTCCACTTTCCAAACAACCCTCCAAGACCTGTACCAAACAGCATAATCAATATTACAGATGTAAATATCAATCGGCTGATTGTGAAAAGATAATCGTTGTTATTTTTTGCGTGTTTCTTTTTCTACTATAAAATCAACTAGTCCTTCCTTGTCACCCAGGAACTTCTTTACTTCCTCTAAGTGATAAAAAGTACTTGTTTCGGAAATATCATTAACTTCCTCACCGGGTGAATGAAGGATGATTTCTTTATTCATGCCGAGTGCGATCCCCAATTCGATATGGCTCCCTTTCCCTGCAGGGAGCAGCACGATGACCACATCCGATTCCATGACAGCCTCTTTTTCTTTCAGACCGATTTCTTTCAATTCTTCAAAAGAAGAAGCACGATTATGTTTAGTCCAGTCATATGTATGGATATGCCCCTCAGCTTTAAGCTGTTCACTGATATAACGAACATTATCGATGTTTTTAAAGCTTGATGCTACATAAAATTTCATGTTTTCATCACTCTCCTGGTTACATAATGCAATATGAATGTTCCAATTATTTCAAAATTTAGTTATTTACTCAAGGTTTTTTTGCTCTGAATAGCAAAAAGAAGAACAGGAGAAACGTCACTGTTCCCCGTCCTTCTTTATCTCGATTCCTTTGTTTTGAGCGGGATCATCGTTGATAATTCCTATTCCGACTATTTCACCGTTTTTTATTTCGGGTTGCACTGATGGATTGGAGGGATACGTTTTGCCGTCGAATAGAAGCTCCCTATACGCTCCTTTAATGCCACCTCCTGAAACATACATGATGATATCTCTCCATCCATTTGTTTCTTTATCGCTTATAAGGATTGGGTTTCTGACCAATGAAAAGCGGGACACCAATTTATACGTGCTGCCTGCCTGTTGAAAAATGGCGGCACTACAGCCTCCAGTACCGCAAACGAGCGGACCGGTGACATACGCGAATATCTCAGGGACTTGATCATTATTCAGATCGACCCGGTTGTAAAAATACCGTATGCTATCCCCTTTTTGTAACTCGAACAATTCTTTCAAAGCTTTTTCTAATTTCAGGTCCCTTTCTGTTTCTGATTGGATATACGTCACCCGAGTGAGATCAGGCTGCTGACCTGTACCTTCAACCGTGTTTGAACGTCCGGCCAATACGACTGTTATAAGGATCAGAATCCCTATACATCTTCGCACCATACACATACCTCCAGAATTTTAATAGTTATTATTCCTGAAATACCACATCGCATACACACTAACGCCTGGTCTTGGTGAACTGCCACTGAATAGACCTCCCCAGACCTCATTAACACATGCACGGAACCTGGGGACTGGCCCTTCAAAAAAATGGACAGTTCTTAAAGATTGCATGTATGGAGACGAGCATGAATATCTATTGATTATACAAATGATTTAGGAGGTTAACTTTATTGATGAGGAAATCTGTATTATTAATCATATTCATGATGATTTTAGGTGCTTGTTCAAATGGGAAAGAAACTGTTTCTGAGTTATGCGGAGATGGCCCGATGATGGTAGTGGAGGGTAAAGAATATTTACGGGTCGATGTTAAGAAAAAGGTAACTCTCGGGGAACAGCTTGGCAAGATCAAGGAGCAAATAGATGAGAGTTATCATCCAGTTGATAATTTTTCTTCGAACACACTGGCGGCAGGATCCACCATCTACAGCGTGAAAGGGCATGACAATTATCTGGTAGCCAAAACAGACGATGAAAAATATGTATTATTTGAATTAATGGATTAATAAGAGCTGAGGGTAAAGACAAACGTCTTACCCGCCAGCTCTTATTTTTTCTCTATATTTCTAACATTTTAATTTCTTTACTATCCGAGATTGTTCGTCAACAATCTTATACGTTAGTTCAGTCTCGGACGGTACTTGGACTTGGAGGCTCTTTATTCCCTGTCGATTGTGAGCCCTTCAACAAACTTCCTTCCCATCAGTTTATCTTTCTTCCGGTTATCTTTGCTTTCGAAGATGATGTCGAAGTCATAGTCTTCCGGGTACAGCTCAGCTGCTGAAATATATAGTGATAATCGTTTTTGGGAGATCTCACATTTTTCTCCTTTAACTTGTACAGTATAGCGGCCCTTGTCATCCGGCCCTCCGTAGATGATGCCTAATTCTCCTGCAGGTGAGATTTTGACATTATCGCCCTTTGAGAAATGCGGAACTGTTGGTTTAGTCGGTTCCTTTTTGCTGTGATCCCTTCTTTGGTGTCTGTTGACGATGATCTGCTTCTCCATCTCCTTTTTTTCATGAAAGTCTTGTTCTTCTGTAAAGTAGGTCTTTGATTCCCGATAAGTGATTCTATGGGCTTTTTCGATGATGGACGGATGCATCCCCAACTTCAGTGCGATGGAAAATGCCTGGCTCTCCCCACCTTTTCCAATGATGAGCTTATAAGTCGGCTGCAGGGTTTCGATATTAAATTCCATGCTTCCGTTCATGAATCCGTCATGTTCTTCTGCAAAATGCTTGATTTCACTATAGTGAGTCGTCGCGAGCAGAGTTGCCCCTTTTTCGTAAAGCTGATCGAGGATGGCGGTCGCAAGCCCCATACCTTCCATCGGATCTGTTCCGGAACCGAGTTCATCCAGGAGCACAAGGGTCCGGTCGTTTGTTTCCTTCAGAATCTCAATGATGTTTTTGACGTGGGAGCTGAAAGTGCTCAAGTTCTGCTCCAGGCTTTGCCCGTCACCTATATCAAGGAGAACCCTTTCAAAAATGCCGATTTCACTCCCTTCATCTGCGGGAATGTGGAGACCGCATTGCGTCATAAGGGTGAGCAATCCGACGGTCTTGATGGTGACGGTCTTCCCTCCTGTGTTCGGACCGGTGATGACCAGTGCATGAAACGTGTCTCCCATCTCGATTGTCAGGGGTACAGCTCCTTTTTCTAATAGAGGGTGAACGGCATTCTTTAAATGGATCCGGTGACTTTCGTTGACCCCTGCGCTCACTCCATCAATCGTGCGGCTGTATTTGGCTTTTGCAAAAAGGACGTCGTAGTGAACCATCGTTTCGATGGCGAGCTTGAGCTCCGGTTCGTATGTTTGTACAAGTCCGGTCAATGTCCATAGGATGTTTTCAATTTCCTGATCCTCCTGCAGTTTATACATGAGAAGCTGATCCTGTTGGACGCTCAGTTCTTCAGGTTCGATGTAGAGGGTGGAACCCGATGCAGATGAATCGAGGACTGCTCCTCTCACTTTTCCTCTGTATTCCTTTTTGATTGGCAGTACATACCGGCCGTTCCGCTGGCTGACGATGGCCTCCTGCAAGAACGATTTGTACTTGGCTGATTTGACGATTGACTGGATTTTATCCTTTAACCTGTCTTCCTGGATGCTTAGCTGTTTTCGGATACGCAGCAAATCTTTGCTTGCGTAATCATCGACGCGTCCGTTCCTGATGCAGCGGTTAATTTCATCGGCCACTTCCGGGATGTCTTGAATGGAATACACATATGCCGACACCCTTGGTGCCAAATATTGTTTGTCAGCCATGTATTTCTTCAGCTTTTTGCATGCGTCGAGGAAAAAATACAGACTGGTCAATTGATCTGGCCTCAACGGGACTCCTTTGTTCAGGTTGGCAACAATTTTTTCTACCCCGTCCATGCCATGAATCGGCACACTAGCGCTTTTTTCAAGGATTTGCACTGCTTCTGTCACCTCATCGAGACGCATCTCGATCTGACGTTTGTTCGTCGATGGTATCATGTTCAATAATTCTTTTTTTCCTTCCTCAGTAAGGGCGAAGTTCGTCAGTTCTTCTTTGACCCGGTGAAATTCTAATGTGTGAAAAGTTTTTTCGTTCAATGTTTTCTCCTCCAATAAATAAAAATAGACCACAACAGAACAATGTCCATTGTGGTCTTCATGACTTGTATACAAGGGTCCCTTTGAGAGGCTGTGAAACATTCACTCGTGACACTTTTTTGTACACAAAAAGAGCTGTGCACAAAAGACACAGCTCTCCTAAAGTAAGGGATGTATAGGCTATGACCATTGTTCTTAACTACATTTTGCAGGCACAGCTAAACAAGCGTATCATCCGCCTTTTTTAGAAAGACGAATGCCGGCAAAATGTCCGTATTCATTTCACGGTTAGTTAAGAACGACACCTAACATAAAACATACTCCCTTTTATATACAAAGATTAAATTTACATCATTATTGTATGCTTCAGATCAGAAAATGTCAACATTTCGAAGTCCGTTCCGGAGCAAGTTAACAAGCTCCAGGTCGGGCTATTAGCTGATTAAAGAAAACTCTTCCCTTTTGTAATGTAGTCTTTCATGATGGATTCTGGGACCAGATTACCGCCCGTTGCCCACACCAGGTGTGTGGCTCCGCTGAGCTGATTGCCAGTAACAGATAGAGTTTTCAAATGTTCACGTATTTGGGGCATTGCCGGTCCGATCATACCCGCTAATGCTGATGGCTCTAATGAAATTGACTCTGATTCATGCAGGAGAGCCAGCATTTTATACAGGTTTTCGTCGCTGACCGTGAATACTCCGTTCAGGAGTTCTTGAACCATTTTCCCGGCAAGGGCTGAAGGCCGGCCGACCGCCAATCCATCTGCCTCTGTCCGGTTGCTTAATCCGATATCCTGGACAGAAATGGCTTCATGCATACCGGAGGAAAGTCCGAGCAGCATACACGGTGAATTCACCGGTTCAGCAAAATAGCAATGAACATGGTCACCGAATACATGTTTCAATCCGTACGTCACTCCACCTGGTCCTCCGCCGACGCCGCATGGCAAATAAGCGATGAGTGGGTGATGTTGGTCGACTTTGATGCCTTCTTGTTCGAACTGCTTTTTGAGCCTCAACGCAGCGACAGCATATCCCATAAACAAATCCTTTGAATTTTCATCGTCTATGAAATAACATGTTTCGTCTGTCATACATTGGTTCCGGCCCTCTTCCACCGCATACGAAAAATCATTTTCGTGCTCTACGACCCTGACCCCTTTTTCTCTGAGAAGGTCTTTTTTCCATTGCTTCGCCTCCTGTGACATATGCACCGTCACGTTGAAACCAAGTGCTGCGCCAATCGTTCCTATGCTCAATGCAAGATTGCCGGTTGAGCCGACAGCGATGGAGAATTGAGAGAAAAAGTCTTTAAACGTGCTGCTTGCTATTTTTGAATAATCGTCTGTCTTTTGAATCAGGTTGTGTTTTAATGCCAGTGTTTCCGCCAGCTTAAGCACTTCATAAATGCCGCCCCGCGCTTTAATGGAGCCTGCAATCGGCAGTTGATTGTCGCATTTCAGCATCAGCCTGCCTGGAATGTTGGTTTGAAAATGATCTTGAAGCATCTCTTGCATACGAGGCAGATATCGAATTGGTGATTCGATGATTCCGTCAGTTTCTCCCGTTTCGGGAAACGCTTTTTTCAAATATGGGGCAAACCGTGAAAGCCTTTGTTCTGCATCAATGATACCGTCAGATTCCCCCGGACTGAAAGGTTTTAACTCACCGTTCGCCCAAAACGTTTCCTTCTTCCCTTGCAAATTGGAAAGCAGCACTGGATTTAATCCATATGTATTCTTCATTCTTGGTTGCCTCCTTTACATGAAACATTTAACATGTTTTTTTATGCAGCTGGTCTGTCCTGCGCTGCAGTATCATGTGATATCGTCGCATCTTAGATTTCCTTCGTCATGAACAAACTGTTTGGATCTTCTCTGTAGCCCGCAAATGGTTCACAGTAGGTGAATCCATAACCTTCATACAATTTCCTTGCAGGTATGAATGCAGCCATTGATCCCGTTTCAAGGCTCAAACGCCGATATCCCCGTTCTTTTGCCACTTCAATGATGTGGAGCAGGATGTTCTTCGACACCCCTTTTCTTAAATGGGCGGGGGACGTTTTCATTGATTTTATTTCTCCGTGCACCGGATCGAGTTCTTTCAGTGCCCCGCAGCCCACAAGTTCATTTCCTTCCCATGCACTCCAAAACGTGATATCAGGCTGTTTCAGTCCATCGAAATTCAGGGCATGCCTGCTTTCAGGGGGAGAATGGATCTCCATATTTTGAAGGTGATCCATGATCAGTTCATACACTTCTTTACCGGTTAGGCTGTCCTGCTTGATTTCCACCGCTGTCTCTCCTTTACGAACATTCTATCGTATTCATGCTCCAAAGCATCACTATAACGTTTTCTACACGGTCACTGCATTTCCCTTTCCAAATGTGGCAAAGTCATCAAGGATAATATTCATTTTCGGTTTTGGCGCAGCTGCTTTTATCATGAATAAATTGAAACCCACAGCATCAAACATACGTATGTAATAGTAAAGATTATAACAAGGGAGGCATAAGCATGGCTATTCTAATCGGCATACAATTGTTTGTCATTGCTCTATTTTCATTACTCGGATGGGCCATCCGCAACAAGAAGATGTACTGTCTGATTTCCGGTTTCGACGCCCGATCCGAAGACGAAAAGGCAGAACTAATCAAAAACGGGTATCCACAGAAGACTGGTTCTTTACTGATCATGACCGCAGCGGGAATGCTCATCCTCCTTCCGCTTGTATTCACTCCCTTCACCTACACGATGGAAGTGCAGTTCGGCTTCATGATGATGTTTCTGATGGGGGGAATGATTTATTTGTCCCGATATGAGGTCCCCCGCAAAAGAAAACGAAGCTATTGGATCAGTTCCCTCCTTATGGTCGGGGTTATTGGGTTGATCGGGGGACTCACTTTTGTTGGCTATCAGAAAAATGAGCTGATTGTATCCGGAGATTCCTTCGAGATTACCGGCATGTACGGTGATAAATGGCAGAAAGAAGACATTGAAGAAATTGAACTGCTGGATGAAATGCCGGAAGTCACGTGGAAAATCAATGGATTTGGTCTTTCAACGAAGGCAAAGGGTGTTTTCAAGGTGAAAGAATACGGAAGAAGCCTTTTGTTCATCAAGAAAGAATCTCCTTATCTCTATATTAAAGTAGGCGATCAGCATGTATTCATTAATGGCGGTTCACCTGAGAAAACGCGGGCATGGTATGAGGAACTTGCAGAATAGTTCTGTAACTACTATCCCAATCAGCCGGTTGCCCAAAATTTTCACCTCTTAAACTTGGACACGTTCTTTATTATCTGAGATAGTTAAATATAGATTCGACTACCAATCAAAGGGGATACCCGGCATGATACCTGTTCTACTATTTCTATGTGTAATTGTCCTGGCAGTTTATTTGCTTCTGAAAGTCCACCCTGTTTTTGGACAAAAGCCGTCACAAAGCAAAGTTCAAGCTTCACCACAATATTCTAACGGATCTTTTAAAAACACCGTCCCTACCTCTATGAGTACGGATTGGAAGACTTCCTTCACGATGATTCGGGATATGTTTAATAAAAATGCAAACCGCAAGCCTAAGAGTGCTTTTCCGGTAACAGAATTCCCGACACTCAGTCACCCGCACCATAAAACGAACATCACGTGGTTCGGCCACTCTGCATCTATGATTGAGATTGATGGAAAACACCTATTCCTTGACCCCATGTTTGGTGAAGCCCCGTCCCCATTCCCATGGATGGGAGGAAAAAGATACAGCCGGACATTGCCCTTCACTATTGAAAAACTTCCAATCATCGATGCCGTTATTTTTTCACATGACCATTATGACCACCTTGATTATGGAACGATTCAAAAACTGAGTGATCGGGTCCGGCAATTCTTCGTTCCGATCGGGGTGGGAAGCCACCTTGAACGCTGGGGTATTTCCACTGACAAGATCATTGAGCTTGACTGGTGGGAGGAAGTTGAATTTCATGGAATTACTTTGGCTGCTGCACCGGCAAGGCATTTTTCCGGAAGAAGCTTACACGACCGGAACAGTACATTGTGGTGTTCGTGGGTGATTAAGGGACAGGATTCGAACATCTTTTTCAGCGGAGACAGCGGGTATGGCCCTCACTTCAAGGAGATCGGGGAACGTTATGGCCCTTTCGATCTCACGCTTATGGAATGTGGACAATATGATCCAAGATGGGCACCGATTCACATGCTTCCCGAGGAAACCGTTCAAGCTCATTTAGATGTAAAAGGAACCCTCTTGCTTCCCATTCATTGGGGGGCATTCACGCTTTCCTTTCATGAATGGACAGATCCGGTCAGGCGTGTAACGAAAGCTGGAGAGAAAGAAGGCATCTCTATCCTTACTCCGATGATCGGGGAGACCGTTGTATTGAATGAACCCCCTTATCCGGAGCGTAGATGGTGGGAGGAATAATCAGTCCTACTACATCCTCAGCACTTGAACATACTGAAAAAACCCCTTATCGGCATTTGATAAGGGGCTTTTTCACATCATTCTTATAAGCTGATGATCCTGCCTCTCCTTGTTGTAAACAAAAACAGGTTAAATCACTTACTTGCCACGGGACACAGAACCTGTCCCCTCATCCTGCCCCGTCAGCGAAAAGAAGGCAGTAGCACCAAGCAGTGAAGTGGAGAACAGGACGGCACCCATCGGTACAGCGGTTGTTTCGTTTATGCCGACAAGCGGCGCGACGAGTGAACCGACGACAAGCGGCAGCATACCCAGCATGGCGCTTGCGCTTCCGGCACGGTGGCCCTGTTTTTCCATAGCCAGTGTAAAGGTGCTTGTCAGAATCATTCCCATTGATGTCATGTAAATGAAGATCGGGATGACCAGTGTTGCTAGCGGCCCTTGGATGATGGTTGCAATCAACAGGACAGAAGTGGCGCTAACCGCAGTGATCACGGCGATCCGGAGCAGGCTTCTCTCTGAAATGAAATCACTGAATCGTCCGATCATGAAACTGCCCGAAATGATCGCCAGCCCGTTGATCCCGAATAAGATGCTGAACATTTGAGGCGATACACCGTAAATCCCCTGGTACACAAACGGAGTACCTGCAACATAGGCGAAGCTTCCGCCGTGTATGAGTCCGATTGTTAGGACATACCCGATAAATGAACGATCCTTCAGCAGGCTTCCCATCGTTCTGAGAGAGGCACCAATCGAACTCGGGATCCTCTTTTCCACCGGAAGTGTTTCCTTCAATTTCAGCGCGATTGTCACCACAATCACGAAACCTACTAAACCAAGAAAATAGAAAATCGTATGCCACGAAGCAAACGGGAGCAAGAGGATAGCCCCTCCTGTAATCGGTGCAACCATCGGCGCGGTGGCATTGATCACCATCAGCAGGGCGAAGAATTTCGTCAGCTCCCTCCCGCTGAACACATCCCGCACAACGGCACGGGAAAGGACGATCCCCGCTGAAGCAGTGAAGCCCTGGATGAAACGTGCAGCAATCAGCACCAAGATATTTGGTGCGAGCGCACAAAGAATTGATGATATTGCAAATAGAAAGATAGAGATTAATAGAGGCTTCCTCCTCCCCTTTGCATCACTGACCGGCCCGATGACAACCTGCCCGATGGCAAGACCTATCAAGCAGGCAGTCAGACTGAGCTGCACCATCGAAGCACTGGCGTTCAAGTCAGCAGCTATCCCAGGAAAACTAGGAAGATACATATCGATATTAAGCGGGCCGAGGATGCCGAGCATCCCGAGTAGAAACGCAAGCCCGATCCGTTCTTTGCCGGTTGGTTGTTGGTTCATGGAATAAAACACCTTTCTAAGCTTCCTATACTTGTAGTAAATCTTTGTTGATTCTAGCAAAGGAAGGAGGTGTTTACAATGGATTTGACTTGGGAAAAAATAGTCGGCCCGCCACTGCAGACTTTATGTCGTTAAAGTATGCAGGGACGGGCCATTGAGAAAGAATATACATCTGCTAATTCATATGAATCGTATCTTCGTTGCCTTCAATAAAAGAAGTCGGTTCACCAAGGCTATATATATGGAGCTCGTGCATCGCCCTTGTACAGGCGGTGTAAAAGAGGCGGCGCAGACTCTCGTCACCGTATTGACGCGAAGATCCATCATGGATGATGACAGCATCAAACTCAATTCCTTTGGCTAAATAGGCCGGGATGACGACCACACCCTGCTCGTACTCGAGTGCCCCCGCTCTCATGATTTTGAGATCTTTCACATCACTCAGCCCTGTATTAGCAGCTTCACTTTCAGCAGCTGACTTGCATATGATTGCGATAGAATGGAACCCCTTATTTTGCAGTTCTTCGACCCTCGCTTTAATGCAGTGATGAAGTTCTTCCTGACTCCCCACTTTTGTCAATGAAGGCTTTTCACCATCGCGTTCAAAAGCTGTGATTTCACGCCCTGCCGGTATCAGTCCCCGAGTAAATTCAATGATCGGCCGCGTGGATCTGTAACTTTGTGTCAAGGAAATCGAGTCGGTTTCATCCTCTCCGTAAAGGCTCATCAACATATTGAAATCCACGTGTTCCGTCGCGTGGGCAAAGATTGCCTGGTTAAAATCTCCGAGCACCGTCATTTTCGCCGAAGGGAACAGCCGCTTAATGAACTCGAATTGAAACGGAGAATAGTCCTGAGCTTCATCAATAATTACATGTTTAATGGATGTATTCATCTGGAACCCCAGGATCAGTTCCTTCAACAACAGATAAGGGGTCGCATCTTCGTAATTCAACTTTCTTTCTAAAAGCATTTCCACCGTCAACCTGCTCATTTCACCCCAATTCTCCGGAATGTCCCCATCCACCAGGGAATTGATGACAGATGGATTGGCAAAGAGTCTGTTGTACATTCCTTTAATATCTATGAATTGGAGGTTTTCGATCTTTTTCCGCAGGCCCCTGAATCTCTTCCTGACAATCATTCTCGTCAGTACGTCTCTTTCCTCGTCATAATTATCAAATGACTCTTCTTTCGTACCTTTTTTTCTATTCAGGTACTTGAACGCCTTCTGATACTCCTCTTTACTAAGCAACTCGATCTTCTCTTCCACCCATGGCTTTGTCCGTTCGCGTCTCTCAGCTGCTTTAAGCTGGTCTTTCAGCCAATCCGTCAGTTTATCGATCCGGTTGTGGAATTTGATTTCTGGCTCATACGAATAAAAGCGTTCGGAGATCTGCTCAGCAGTGACGATCGACTGACCTCTGAATCTGATTCCCTTGAACATCATGCCGGACGTTTCAAGGGTGCGCCTGTAAGATTTGATCAATTCAAAAAAAACATTCGATGCTTTAAAGCGAATGGCCGTCGTCCGCGGATCGTATGCGTCGTCTTCTTTGTTAATCAATACATATTCCAGCTGTTGATACGGATCCTCAACATCGAATTCATCACGAAGCCGGTGGTTCAAATAGTCCTGGAATGTTACCTGCTCCATATTTTCCTCACCGAGTTCAGGCAGCACATTGGACACATAACTGCTGAACATCGCATTCGGAGAGAACAGGATGATTTGATCCGCGTTCAGGTTGCCGCGGTATTTATAAAGCAAATAGGCGATTCTCTGAAGGGCCGCCGAAGTCTTGCCGCTGCCTGCTGCACCATGGACGATGAGCAGCCGGCCGCGGTCATGCCTGATGATCTGGTTCTGCTTCTGCTGGATGGTGGCGACGATACTGTGCATATAGTTGTCTGTCCTTTTTCCAAGTACCTGCTGCAGTATTTCATCTCCGATCGTGAGGCTCGTATCGAACATGGACTCGAGGGTCCCGTCTTTGATCAGGTATTGCCATTTTTTCTCTAATTCACCTTTCACCGTTCCACCCGGTGTCTCAAATGCTGCCGCTCCCGGTGGATAATCATAGTACACACTCGAGATCGGGGCACGCCAATCATACACAAGAAAATGTTCTCCTGATTTTTCTGTCAGCGACCCTATTCCGATATAGACCTTTTCTGAAGCGGGCTCACCTTCTTCATGAAAATCAATGCGCCCGAAATAAGGTTTTTCTTTCATTCGGCGCAGTGAGGAAAGCTTTTTCACCGCCTGCCGGTGTGTACTCTGGCTTACAGTCAACACTTGTGCCTGCTGCCTCAGACTTAGCACTGTCTCAAGAAAATCATCGAACGTATCTGTGTTGACCTTGACCTCATCCCAGAAGTTTTTGCGGATGTCCACGACTTCATCGTGACGGCGTCCGGTTTCATTTTCAAGAAGTTCTATCTGCTCGTGAATGATTTCAATGACACGATTCACACGATCTTGCTCCTGGCGAATTTCGGGGTTCATTTAAGCACTCCTTTTAATCATGAAATTTTAGGGGTTGACATAGCGATTGATTATGAGATATAATTATTATTGAGTAAATATGTTTATCTATATTTGTTACAAAGGGTATCTGTTTTATTTTATTACAATTTCAAACCATTATCAATAGTTAATTTAAACTGCCTGACATAAGGGTATCCCCTTAGTCAGGCAGTTTTTTATGTCGTCTAAAAGCCTAGGTATCACTTGCCTCAACATCCGGCCAATCCTTTTACATGCACATTTTCATAAAAAATGGCCCTTTGTCCGGTGTGATAGTTTGCTAACACATCGAGAAATGGGCCTATCAGTATTTTATAGAAATACATCCGCGAGAGGAATCTATTTTCCGTCCCCTTACACTTTTAAATCACGCTTACTGTAAAACCTAAAAGTAGACACACCCAGAAGGAGAATCAATCCGATAGATATTCCCACAAACAAAGGCTCAAGTCCATTTTCCAGTACATTCTTCGCATCGAAGTATTTAAACGGGGTGAAGTATTTCAACCCTTCGATTTTTTCGCTCAGGTCGATAGCAAAAGACAATATAAACGTTATCAATAGAATGCTGGTCGCTATGACGGATGATTTTCCTGGACGCTTGGTCACTGCAGCGACGGCCGTACCGATGACGATGAATAGGACTTGGAGGATAGCGGTCCCGGCCATGAGGCTTCCGATATCGCCCGTGACACTCCCGCCATCGGCATAGTGTCCGACGATGGCAATCGAAACTCCCCAAGTCACAAGGTTCAAGATCAGTACATTCGTCAATGCCGCCAGCATCTTCACCGACACAATCTTCCTTCGTGTCACCGGCTTTACAAATAAAAATTCCACCGTCTTATCCCTTTCTTCTTTAGAAAGGATCGTGGCACCGAGCATCGCTGCATGAATCGTCGCCATGAGGATGATGTAAAGAAACAGCAGACCATAGTATCCGATTGCCGTCGATAAATCCAAACCGCCTCCGCCCATAAAGGATTGCATGGCTTTTGGCATGCTTTCCATCAAGTCATTCATCGACTGGCCCGAAGAAGTGAAGGCACCAAATTCACTCATCCCTGCGGCAATCAGCGCCGACATACCGATGCACCAGATGATCAGCGATTTACGATGCGCTTTCATTTCTCTCCAATACATATTCATGAATCATCCCTCCTTCTATACCGTATGAATATCCTTTTTCTTATACACGATGAAGCTGACGATAAAGCAAACGAGGATGATCGCCGCACCCACGATCATGAACTCCCATTCATAGGTCTCTTCTCTCATCACATATGCATAATCAATATACTTGAATGGCGAGAAATATCGGCCAGCTTCCTCTAGGCCGGCAACCATGCCCAGTACGAAGAATCCAAATACGACACCAAGCGAAACACTGACGACGGATTTTATTTTAGGAAAAAGAACCGCCAGCACCGTACCCAATGCAAACATGATCAAGCTGATGACGAAGAGGCTCAGCGAGATTAATAGAAAAGCAGTTAAACTAAAATCCTCACTCGCCACCAGATTTGCGATGGCCACTGCTGCTGCCACATAGACGATGTTCGTGATGAGTAAACTCGTTAACGCCGCCAGCAATTTCGAAACCAGCACCTTCGAGCGAGTCACAGGTTTTGTGAAAAGGAAGTCTGCGGTTTTCTCCCGGATTTCCTTTGATGTGATGGAGATCCCTAAGGTCATCGCCTGGATTGCCCCGCAAAGCGCAATATACAGGAATGTATACGAATAGTAACCATTGACGGACCCTATGGTCTCAACCTGCAGCCCCAAAGCCTTTCGTACGCCTTCCGGAAAGCCTTCCAGCGCTTTCTTGAATTCGTCTATCTCCTTTGCAATGGGCGGAAACATCGACATGAACAAAAGTGCGAGTCCGACAAGTGCAAGCGTCCACATAATCGTATTCTTGCGGTATGCCTTCAGTTCATACAGATACATATTCATGGAGGATCACGCCTCCTTCTCGTAATAGTGCATAAAGATTTCTTCCAGATCAGGTTCCTCGATCCACAGATTGGCAATGTCGATTTCAGCGATTTTTTTCATGACTTCATTGATGTCGCCTCTGAATAAGAAGCTGATATGATGGTCGCGGGCTTCAAGATTATTAACACCCGGCATATCAAAGTAAGAAGACTCGATATCATTCTTCACTTCTATTTTGAATCTCTTATGATTGTTTTCCTTGAGTGTACTGATTTTCTCAACCTGGACGATTTCTCCTTCTTTAATGATCGCGACCCGGTCGCACATGCGCTGGACCTCACTCAGGATGTGAGAAGAGAATAAAATCGTCGCTCCTTTTCGGTTTTCTTCCTGCAGCAAATCAAAGAAAGTCTGCTGCATAAGCGGGTCAAGCCCGGAGGTCGGCTCATCCAGAATAATCAACTTTGGTTCGTGAAGGAGCCCCTGGATAATCCCTACCTTCTTTTTGTTCCCGAGGGAGAGGTCATCAATTTTCTTAGTGAGGTCTAGATCAAGCTTTTCTGCAAGTTCCTTGATTCTGCCGCTGCAGTCCTTTTTGTAAAAGCTTGCAGAGTACTTTAGGAGATCCATCACCTTCATGTTGTCATAATAGAACACTTCCGAAGGAAGATAGCCCACATTCTTTGCAATATCTGGAGCATGCTCTACGCAGTCTTTCCCAAAGATCTTCGCGCTTCCTCCTGTGGGTTGGATTAAAGAAAGAAGCGTGCGGATCGTAGTGGACTTTCCGGCTCCATTCGGCCCGATGAATCCGAAGATTTCTCCTTCTTCCACGTTGAAGCTGATATTATTGATGCCCCTTGATGAACCATAAGTTTTTGTCAATCCATTGATTTCAATCACATTCATGTACTGCCGCCTCCCCTTTTATTTATAAAACGACTTTTTGAGCAGCTCAGTATAAGAGTTTATTTCTGCAAGGATTTCTTCTTTATCGATGTCTGCCACCGACATCGTCCTTACCCTTACTTGCTGCTGATTCGCAAAACCTTCGAACGTCCAGTAAATAATCTGGATCGCTTTTTCCACATCAATGCCTTCCCGGAACTTCGTCGCATCGATATTACTGAATAGCTTAATGAAGCTGCTGTCAGTCAATGATGCCTTTATTTTTTCAATTCCGTCTTTGACTTCCGGCGCCTCTTCATGAAATGCTCGATTCAGGAAGTTGATCAAATCGGGATACGTCGAAAACATCTCAAACTTTATGAGAGAAACCTTTCGGATGATCTCAAAAATGTCCCTCTCCTCCAAGTCCAGTCTCTCATAAATCTTTTCGGCGAACATATCTGATAAATATTCATACAGTGACAGATATAACTCTTTCTTGCTTTTAAAATAGTGAAAAAGAATTCCCTTCGAAATACCTGCTTCCTTCACAATTGCGTTGGTCGATGCCCGTTGGTAGCCATTCTCAGCAAATACCTTCGTCGCTGCATTGATGATCCTGGTTTCCTTTTCAGTATCTATATTTAATGATTCGAACAAAATAAAAGGATCCCTCCTTTAGTTGAACAAGTTATTGACCAGTTCGGTCAATTCCATATTACACCTTTTGACCAGTGTGGTCAACACCAAAATCAAAGACCCGTCCGAGAGCGCGTTAACGCATTAACGTACTCTCGGACGGGCCTTCAAATCAAGGAAAATATTGATTAACGATGTTGATCAATCGCATATTGTTTTCAGAGGAAACATGTTCCGATAATCTTGCGCCAGCTATGATTGGAGCCCATTCAAGTACTTCTTCTTCGGATATACCGCTTTTTAGACAGTAGAGACGCATATACAATTCGGCGAGGTCCGATGAAACCTGTGAGTATAAAAGGTAGCTGCGGTAAACGTCTGCACGGATATCACCGCTGCTTGAATCAGTCCAATCTAATATCATGATTCTTCCATCCGAGTGAATCAGGTTATACAGATGAAAATCCCCGTGGCACAATCTATTATCTGACCACATGGACGCTAATTTTTCCAGCAGTGCAACCTTTTTCCGTGGCTCCAAACCCTTTGCAGTTTCAATTTGCCGGGTCAATTTTCCTGACATGGGTTCAAGGCAAGGAGCTGTCATCGAATGGATTTGCAGCTGGATATCGACAGAGAGACTCATAAAATATCCTGCTTTTTCCGAATCGGATAATGCAAGCTCTCCTAACGTTTTACCTTTCACGTATTCCATGACGATCGCCTGTTTGCCGTCTATTTCCGTGACATTCAATATCTCAGGTACAGGAAGCCCATACGAGTGGGCCAACATTTGCTTATTGGCTTCATAGACAGCTTCTCCATCAGGAAAGTGGTCATGAAATACTTTCACCACCCTGTTATCATGAAGATAGATGTTTGCTGTATTTCCTGAAGCGATGTGGTTTACCAAGTTCATTTGTATTCTCCTTTTCTACTTTCTATGATCCTAGTGAATCACCATCAGGATCATGGAAAGTTAGCATATTCCATACGAAGAAATTCATATGTACCTCCATTCGTCTCCTGCATAAACGTTTCTTTTTCTTCGAAGCCAATCTTTCTGTACACCTTGATGGCCCTCAAATTGAAAGTGGCGACGGACAACGTTATTTTAACTGGTGAAAAACGTGATATCACAAAATTCAGTCCCGCTTTAAGGAATTCCAATCCCATGCTTCTCCCGGTAAAATCCGGTCTCATACCAAGTCCGATATCATAGGTTGCATGATCTGTTTTGTAGACACTAAAAAAACCGATTACTTCTTCTCCATTATAAACGGTGAACATCTTGTCTCGCCGTGATTCAGTGTCCAAAAATTCAGCAAGATCTTCTTCATCGGCTTCCATGTCGTAGAATGAGTATTCTCCGTCATAGTGCCAGTTGTATGCAATTTCCTCTGCTTGCTGCTGGGTCATTATTTCAAACCTGTATGTCACGACAACTCCCTCCATCCTTTTACTCATGAAACAACCGAATCCAAAAGCTCCACCCTGACGTCACCATGGTTCCCCGGATCATTATCCTTATCATATATTTCCAGATTCCATCCATGATTCCAACGTGTAAGTCCCTGCCCCGACATCCATCTGTGCAGTTCTTCATAGCTGCTCCTTATTTGATCATTCGGTCCATGATGCAAGATGGAAGCGTAGGATTGAGCAGGGATGGTCAAGGCAACCATTCCTTCAGGGATCTCACCATACTTCCATACCCGAACACCGATCCAGTATCCATCTTCATCCGGAGTCGATTCTTCCACAACAAACGCCCCGATTTGCTGTCCCATGTTCAAGACATACTTAACTTCGTCGACACGTTCTTTAAGTAATTGAGCTGCTTTAGGTATCTCTTGTAGATACATTCCCCCGTCACACAGGACTCGAAAGCCGACGAGCTTCATTTCATGAAGAGTTTTTATCGTTTTTTGATTGAGTGTTTCTTTTGACATCCAGATCATCTCCTTATCCTAACTCATGATTATTCGTGGGATTAGCGTCAAGCACTTTTATCAACAGACATCCCCAAACAAAACGCCATACTAAAGTAATAACAAACCATTTCATGCATAGGTCAATTTGTTTGAATTTTCCGAAACATAATTATATCACACGAAATGGATATTTGTGGTATTTACTTGAATTTAATAGCGCTCCTTAACATAATTTATCCATCAGTTTCTAATGTTACGTAATTTTAAATGGATTAACGCTTTTTCTCTTTTTATGACTACCTATAGAAAATCTATTGCTACCCGCCATTAAAACCGACTAATCAAATTACTTTTATATAAATTAAAAACCTTTTATACTGAAAACAATCCAGAGAAAGGAATGATAGAATGGGTAATCTCAACATGCGCCAACAATATGATGAGTACATTTCAGCATTTAAAAAGAAAGCTTCACCTGAGGTGCAGGATAAGATGAGTCAGGCAATTGCAGAGTTAGAGGATTCAAATGCCGGGCAAGGGCTCACTGCAGGGGAGAAAATCCCATCTTTTACGCTGCCTGATGCAACTGGTAATGAAGTAAGTATCAAAGACATATTAGAAAAAGGACCTGTCATCCTGACTTTCTACCGGGGAGGCTGGTGCCCTTATTGCAATATGGAACTAAGAGCGTATCAAGAATTACTTGATGAGATTCATGCAGCTGGGGCAGAATTAGTGGCAATTAGCCCGCAAACACCTGATGCTTCCCTATCGACCAAAGAGAAAAATGAGCTGGATTATGTGGTACTGAGTGATGAAGGAAATAAAACCGCAGAAGACTTTAATCTTGTGTATAAATTGCCTCCTTATTTGGTTGATATTTATAAAGAAAGAGGGTTAGACCTGGAAAAAGCAAATGACAGTGATGAATGGACGCTTCCAGTTTCAGCAACATACATTGTCAAACAAGACGGCACCATCGCATACGAATATACGAAAGCTGATTATAAAGACCGTGCCGAACCTTCGGACGTGGTAGCAGAGCTTAAAAATCTGTAATATACCTTCACTAAAAAGACTGAATTCGTTGGAATTCAGTCTTTTTTAGCGTCTTCCGCGTCTACTCTATAGGCAATTGAATGTATATATGTTATTAACAACCTGGTAAATTAGAATGAGATGAACCTTTCTATATTTCTTTAAGGCAATGTTCAATGCCCATCTGTATCTCATGAAATCTAGATTCTCCATTTATGTTCATATAAAAGCTTTTCAAAAATGTCTTACTATTGAAAATGAGGAACCAATATTCTTCTTCATCCACTATTTCTTTTCGGGCTTTTAATACAGCCGGAATGTTTTGCACCTGCGTTACGATTTCCTCAACATCCAATCCGTTGTTCAGCATTTCAACGATTGGTGTGATCATCCTCTCTTCTTCTTCATGAATATAGACACTGTCAGAAACAAACATCTTATTCCATAATGGTTGAAGTATTTCCGGATAAAGGGCGTGACTGATTTTCGGATTTTTCACAAGCTCGTCAAAGGCGTCTGCCACATGCGCAATGCTATGTGCCCACCCTTTTCCGGGAACAAAACCTCTTAGATCCTTCTCATTGTTGATATACAGGATCAAATGATCTTTC
Source organism: Rossellomorea sp. NS-SX7 (assembly GCF_052828565.1). NCBI lineage: Bacteria > Bacillati > Bacillota > Bacilli > Caryophanales > Bacillaceae > Rossellomorea > Rossellomorea sp. NS-SX7. Next base: position 2,103,686 of record NZ_CM128249.1, read on the forward strand.
ACCATCTCAACATGCCCTTGTGAGAGGAAGTCATCCTGGTTATCACGGTATAAAATAAGGGCGATCAACAGAGTAGTAAAAGCTCTTGTAAAAACAGAATCCGTTCCCTTTTCACCGATTCCCTTCAGTAATAAGTCATTTAGACATATATTCAAAAGTTCAATTAAAAACTCAGGTTCAAGAAGGTTATTCTCAACGATCAATCGAAAAAAAGAGGTGTAAATCAACTTGTCCCTAAGTTCAGAGTTTGTTGAGCCTACATGAATGATCATTGATTTTACTATTTCATGTTTGTTTTCTTCAGACCAAGCTTTTTCACCTGTTTTGATTTGGGTTAACACGTTAATTAGTTCAATTTCATCGAGAACACTATGATTCAATTTAATACTCATGGAAATCCCCCTCTACCAGGTTTTAGGAACCCACAACCCTTCGACTATGGGAGCAATCCTAAACCCTTCACTTTGCCATTGTTCCATCGATCAATTTTTGATCTATAAATGGTGCTATTGCCATAATTTCACCGATCCCCTTTGATTTTGTATTCCAACATCAAACATTGTCGATGATTACGTAATTGAGGCCATTCCCCTAGCAAGCAGATGATTTACTTGTCAGTGGACTGGCCTCAATAGTTCATAACTTATCTATGCTGATCAATCAAAATTGGATTCCCATCCGGATCTTCAATCATCAGGCTTGCAGGCCCTTCACTCGTTTCATCCGCTTCGGTCAAGAGTTTGATTCCTTTAGCTTTAAGCTCTTTTTGGAGTTCTCTGACATCCGTAAAGGAATCAAGGTTTTCGGCATTTTGATCCCAGCCTGGATTGAAAGTGAGAATGTTCTTTTCAAACATCCCCTGAAATAGACCAATGATATGGTTGTCATTCTTCAAAATAAGCCAGTTCTGTGAAATGTCTCCCCCCAGTGTTTTAAAACCAAGATTTTCATAAAATTCTTTGGACTTATGTATGTCTTTTACACTTAGACTTACCGAGAATGCTCCTAGATTCATACCTTCTCCTCCTATTATTAATAATTCAGATTTATCCTGTAATTCAAGTGTACACGATTACTTGGGAGAAAACACCAAAAATTGAATGATATAACCTCAATTTACAGATAAGCCTTTTCCAACAGCCACAATTTTTTAAATTGAGAGGGTTACTTTCATCCATTTTTCATAGTTATGGGCCAATGCTTCCATGCTCCCCGTGGCTTTCGCCTCTTTTTTGTAATCTATAAACAAGCTGACAAGCCCCGGCATACTATATTGTTGAACAAGTATTTCTTTAACGGGAGGTGAGCTATATGGTTTCTAACCACAGAAAATGTTCTTGCAGTGTTTTTGATATTTTCCTTGGAGTGCTGACGGGATTGATTTGGTTCCTGCTTGCGGCTTTAGAAGTAATTACAGACGCATTTGCATTGATTGGACTAGTCGGAGGCTTTGCGGATTTTGTCGCAATTTTCATTGGAGTAGTGGGATTCTTAGCGATTGTGCTATTCGGATTCTGCCTATTCAGGAAGATTTGGCACTGCTGTTTCGGAAGACGAAGAGGTGGCGGTGGCGGTGGAGACTGCTAATGGCTCATAGTAGCAGTTGATAGCAAAGTGCTAGATTACTTGTAACATTCCCTGTAATCGACCTACCACTTTATTTAGTTCAAGAAAAAATATCAAAATAGGTGCCCGTCCCTCACTGCGTTAATGGAATAAACAGTGAGGGACGGGCACCTGACATTTACTTCAGTTTCATTTCTACATTCTATACATATACAACTTTCCCTGAACAAATATATTTTCTTCACTATTAATTCCATTAATAATAGTAGTAATATTAAGCGAGTATGAAAAAAATGGAAATCCTGGTGGCACCATTAATGGATAATGGTTTAAATAACTATACCGTCATCTTCCAGTTCGAAACAGCCAGCCACATCTCTTTTTCCTTATAATCGGGCATTATCTTCCCAACAAGCCGCCAAAAAGAACGATCGTGGTTTAAGTGAACCATATGGCACATTTCATGAACGACAACGTAGTCAATGACTTCCTGAGGTGCCATGGCCAATCTCCAATTAAAAGTCAGATGTCTTCTTGAGTCACATGTACCCCACGTTGTTTTACTGTCAGAAATACGAACAGATCGCGGTTTTGTTTTAAAACTGCCCTGATGAATGGCAATGCTTTTTTCTACTAAAGCTTTACACTGCTGATGATAGAACCGACTTAGGGCCTGTTTCATTTTTTCATCCTCAAGCTGTCTTACATGGATGTGCAGTGTTCCCCCATCAAACGAAACATGGTCATGGATAATCCCGGGATTATGATGAAGCCTTATAGGGTATGTTTTCCCAAGGTACAAAAACGGTTCCCCATGAGCATAGACCTTCTCCTGGGATCCCGTCATCCTTTCCTTGTTCTCTTTTGTTTTCTGCATAATCAAATCCCATTTACGTTCTAGTAATCCAAGTACAGATTCATCCGGAGTCCCTTTAGGGACATGCACTTCGATCATTCCATAGCTGTCGATATAAATTCCTATGGAGGTACGGTTTTTGTATTTAATTTGAAAACGCAGTGTCTCGCTTGAATATGTGTGGGTCATATCTTTCATCAATTTATCACCTGTATTCTGTCGTTACGTCTTCTGGATATATATCGATGTCCGACCTCATAACGTACGTGCCTTGGCTTAAAGTGTCACATCGACCTTCTTCCAGTTACAATATATATTAAGCCATTAGCTTAACACTATGGAGACAAGTTTTATAGTATTAATATACCCCCCTCTCATCATTTCGACCTTCGGCACTACTCCCGGCAGTTCCGGTTCACAAAAAGATACCCAACCATTCCCAATAATAGGATCTTATGATTCTCCGGAAGCTTGTCTGATATTTCTACCATATCATTATAGATGTCACGAAAAAGATTGGTGTGCTCGTGGGGGAACCTGCCATTGTAGAATCTTGCCCACATATGGCCCTCTGAATCGTGAAGAGTGAAATCACCCGTAAACCCTGAACTTTTCACGTCCAAGAGCGTTTCACCACGAGTGTCTTTCAATTCCCCCACGATGTTTACCATGCTTTTGAACTCCTCTTGTATGTATGACCCTACGCTTTGACCATCTGGACCAAAGATTTCAACACTACTATGCTTGAAACCTTTTCGCCTGCATGAAAACATGACCTTTCCCTCACTTGAGGTAAAAGATAGTTCAATCGTGAAAAATGTTAAAAAAGAAGATTGATAGATAATGAACGGGTATGCCCACCAGGGAATCTTCTTAACACGAAAAGTGCCAATGAAACTTCCATTCTTTTCAAATACAAGCAGCCTAGGCAGCCAGCCGGCATCCCTCTTAATGACAATATGATTCATACCAGCGATGGTTGTATCCGATACTGGAATGTCAGTCCCCTTTAACTTGTTGTACTTGATGCGGCTTGAAAGTGCAACTCCAAGCATCCCCATAGCCGGCAAGAGCAGCGCCATACCTCCAAGCCACTGTTCTGTGGACTCAGGTTTCGTGTAGACAATGAACCCTCCTGCAATCATCAAAATACCAGCGAATGCGAGATAGGAAAGTTTTTCTCTCCGTTTATACATGTTGGCAATCATAATAAATACTCCTTTTTCATTTATTATGCAAAAACTTCTTATACCCACCATCCTGAAGAATGTCTTCTGCGTCCAGTCCATCGTTACATCTCCATGATTATTCAAATAGTCTTGCATGATGAGATGGCCCATCCTGTAATTCGGCCATCTCAGGATGTTCATTTAGGGATTTCCAAGGCAGAAAAAATGAGCATCAAGATGGTGATGATGAGGGCTTGTTTTTCCAACCTTCCAGTATATAGAAATTAGTTAGTAGATATACGGCTTATATTGGGACGTGGTTTCAGTTTTTACATTAATAATTAGAAAAAGCACCTATCCCGTAATGGCAGGTGCCTTTCAATTACACTTCGATGGAGAAGGAATCGATGGTAAATCCGCTTCAAATGCCAGGGTACCATCAAGACCTGGCTTGCGTGACGTGCATGACCGCAACTATTCTGCGGATTAATTAATCCCATGAAAATCACCGCTCAACTTTTTGAAAAACGAAGAAACCTGGGATAAGCAGCTAAGGCAAGGATTCCACCTGCAAGGCCGGCGATGAATAATATCGTGACGTTGAACATGATATCAGCAATGGTTCCATTACGTAGGATGATTTCTTTGTACCCTTCGATTGCCCAATACTGAGGTAAAGCCTTACTGATGGCCTGCATGAAGTCGGGCATCAGTTCGACAGGAAGCCATAATCCCCCAAACATGGCGCCGCCCAGTGCAATGATCTGGGTCACAGCGATTCCCATATTCTCTGTTTTCACAAGGACGGAGAGGGCCATACCCCAGCCGGACACGATAAATGCCAACATGATGGATAAGAGTATGAGGGCAGCAGGGTCTCCTAAAGGAAGATCGTATACAAGAACACCAAAACCGAATAATACAGCAATTTGAATCAATACAATCAACATAAAGGGAATCCACTTGCCGATGAAGTAGTCCTTAATTGGAAGAGGGGTGCTGGCAATCCTGGCGACCATCCCCTTATCCCGATCCTTTACAAATACAACCACCATGCTAATCATGATATAGAATGCGAACATGATCGTGTAACCAGGTATGATTTGAGTCACAACCTCCTTATAACTTGTATTCTCATCCCCTGAAAAAATCGCAACAAAAGCAATCATGAAGACAATGGGTAAGATAAATGTCCAGAACCATAGTCCCTTATCTTGAATATTCTTTTTTAATTCAGTCCGTGCAATGGCCCACATAGGCAATCCTCCATTTCTATGAGTCCCGTAGCTGAGTTCCTGTCAAATTGAAGAAAATATCTTCCAACTTCGGATGATAAAGTTCCAGCCTGCGTGGTTCGATATTATGAAGGCGGAATTCTTCTATTACATTTTGAAGTGCAGCCAATGGAGTTTCACTTTCTAAAAGAAAACCATCCCCTTTTGGCTGGACATGACCGTGAGCGGACAGCAACTCCTGATTTAATTGGTGCCCCGATATAAATAAAGACGGTTTATTATGTTTATGAAGCAGCTCATCCATCGTTCCGCACTCTACCAGTGTCCCTTTGTCAATCAGTCCGATGCTGTCACATAAATGCTCCACTTCTTCCATATAGTGACTCGAATAGATGATCGTGCTGCCATCTGCTTTTAATTGATTGATGATGGAGAAAATGGAATTTCTTGATTGCGGATCGATTCCAACAGTAGGTTCATCCATGACGACAATGGAAGGCTTATGGAGCAAGGCACAACCAATATTAAGCCTCCGCTTCATTCCCCCTGAAAACGTCAATACTTTGTCTTTTCCCCGATCCTTCAAACCGATTTGCTCTAACACTTCTTCCGACCTGCGCTTTAAAACTTTCCCTTTCAAGCCGTATAAACTGCCGAAGTAACCAAGATTTTCTCTTGCAGTGAGCGTTTCTTCGAGGCAAAGATCCTGAGGTATGTAACCAAGCTTCCGTTTCACCTTCAGCCGGTCCCTAACCACTGAATCATCATGGACAATGATATCCCCTTCAAAGCTTTGCAACACACCAGACAGGATTTTCATTAAAGTCGATTTACCGGCTCCATTGGGTCCAACAAGCCCGAAACAGCTTCCTTCATCAATGTTAAAATGAATTCCATCCAGTGCCTGGATCGAACCATACCTCTTACTGACATTGGCAACTTCAATCACAGCACACACCCCTTTCAACAGGTCATCTATAAGTAATATATTTAGATTTATTGGATATACGATTAGATATTGGTAAAAGTTTCATTAAACATTTACGCTAATGTAAAATCTTTATGTTTACATTCTGCAAACAAAATAATCAGGAAACTAAGATTGAATATGGATTTGGAATATGAGTCCACTTTATCTTCTTATTATTTTTTCCATTATATATACCTCTTTTTTCGCTTAAAACACACCAGAAACAGTACATAGAGCTATCCCTTTATACAAAAAAATAATTTATGCTAAAATAATGAATACACTAATCAGACTGATCAGATTGGAGAATAACCATGAAAAAGACTTTAGACCACATAGGCGTTGCTGTCAGAAACATCGAAGACTCCATTCGATTCTACGAAGATATACTCGGCGCCACCCTCATCGACCGTTACAGAAGCGATGCGAAAGGCGTCGAGAGCGAAATTGCGATTATGGACGTGGGGGGTGAAAGGACCGAATTGCTTGCACCTACGAATAATGTGACATCTCCGATCGCCCGCTTCATTAAGCAAAAAGGAAAAGGTGTACATCATATTGCGTATCGGGTGGATAACCTTGATGCAGCTTTGACAGAACTCAAGGAACAAGGGATACGTGTATTAGAGGATAGTCTCCGTATAAACAAACACGGGAGGCGATTGATATATTTGAATCCGGCGGATACAGAAGGGACGATTATTGAATATTGTGATTATCCTTCATAGGAGCTGGTTATGAATCCTCAAAGCAATCCTCCCATACCAACTCTTCCTTGCGGCGAGTATATGAAAAAGAGGGACAGTCATTGTTTAAACTGTCCCTCTTTTTTGTGTCAGTACCCTATTTCTTTTCCATAACCGCAAAATAATTCTCTTCACCATCAGCAAAATTAAATACCCTGCCTGAAGGCATTTCTACGATTTCACCAACTGTAATTTCCTTACTGGATAAGTGGTTAAAGAATGAATCAAGATCTTCTGTAAAGAACATCAATGAAGGTGTTCCAAGATTTAAGCCGGGGCTCATTTTGGCAACAAGCTCCTTATTGTGAAGGATTATGCTTGTTTCAGCTTCCTTGGTTGGGGCTATTTCAATCCATTTCATTCCCTGGCCATTATCTTCCTGCGAAATGACGCTAAATCCCACTTTCTCTGTCCAGAAATCGACTGCCTCTTCCTGGTTGTTTACATACAGCATGATTTGGCCAACTTTATGGATCATATAAATTTCCTCCTCAATGATTTAGTATGATTGACAGCTTTTAGCATTGACACCTTTACTTTCATCACTGAATCATACTGACTTTATTCTAGTCTAGCTTTCTTTAATAGAATTCAATTTACTGCACATATTCTCCTTCAAATTCTTTTTACTTTTGTCGACTAGACAAGACTCACACTCAAGATTTTTCTTTATTTTTCAAAACCTGTTCCACTATCAACTGCATAAACGCACCCGTCTGCTGATCTTCAGCGTTGATTTCTTCCTGAATCCAGTGGAGCTCTCCTTGCAGCAGATTGGCTATTCCCCGCGCATCCCTACAATGGCTGGACGGAGTCATATGTTCATAAATTCCAACTACCAAGGCTTGTATATGTTGTGGCAAATCCCTGTGAATGGTCTTCAAGCCAAGCAGTGCCCGCTCTCTGGCGTACCTTGACAGCAAAATGGTAATAACGTTCCTCATGGAATGCCGGAGCATTTCAGGCGCCCAAGTATGATTTCCTCTCTGCGCTGCTTTTTTATATTGAAACAGGAACCAGGCGGCGTCCAGTACACAATCCTTGAATTCCCCATAAGTAATGGTAAGGTGTTGGGCGGTCTCGAATTTTTTCATCAGATTGTCCGGATCATAGAGTACAGTAAAGAAATCCTTACCTTGTATCGTCTTCTCCGTCACTGTGAACAGGTCGATGTGCAGCCAGTCCTCATAAATGGCTATGATTTGGGGGGCTATGATGAAAATGTCGTCATAAAAATACAGGTCCTTATAAGCTTTGATATGATCCAGTCTGCGCTTAAGGAACTCTTTCTCTTCACTTTCCTCCACCAAACAATATAAATCAATATCAGAATACTGATCATGTTCCTTCCTCCCCATTGATCCCTTCAGGAATATACTCCGGACACTTGGGTCTCCTTTTAAACTGGCAGTCACTTTTTCTACTGCTGAATCCTGCCGCATAATCCATCCCTCCTCATTTTTTAAAAAGTAACAGGAAATCATACTAAATTTCGATATGGTTCAAATAGTGTTGAAGCTTTAGAGTTCATAAGGTGCCTTCCCCCTGTAAATGAATAAAGGCAGCACCTTGTAACTCCTTGTTGTTCAAGGTCAAGTTGAATGTGTTATGTACTTACATGCCATCACAGAACAACGAATAACTAAATTATAGTAGAATAGAAGTAAGGATATTAAACAAAAGCTATCACAAGGGGGAATGTCGGATGTTGTTTACATTTAAACCACTAACTATTGAATACTTAAAAGAAATTGATTCATGGGATTATGAAGGCTTTGTTGAAGAAGTTTTGATGGCTCCGTATTTTGATTCTATAAGTAAAACTGGAAAGTTAATTGGTCCAGGCGGCTGCGAGGGGTTTACAGCATTACTGGGTAAAGAGACTGCTGGCTTATTTGAGTTTAATATTCAGGGAAGCACCATGGAAATAGGATTAGCATTAAAACCTGAATTAATCGGAAAAGGACTGGGAGTAAACTTTGTTAAACAAGGGATTGCATTTGGCATTCAATATTACTGCAATAATATCGAGCGTATACTATTAGTGGTCGATTCGAACAATGATGCAGCGATAAGTGTTTATGAAAAGACAGGCTTTAAAAGGATTGATCAAAAAGACAATGAGATAGAAATGCTTTTAACTTTGGCATGAATGAATAATCCACACGTTCTAAAACGACGGAAGATTGCTTTTGCTTCCTGAACTCAAACGTCGGTTAAAAAGCCCATACTAATGGGCTTTCAAGTTGTATTATTAGAGCATTTTCACTCGATTCTGAGGTTAACAATCTTACCGCAACATTCATTTTTTGATCTTCAACAACTTCAAAAACAGCAGATGTTATTCAAAAAGCTTTTTAAAATGAATTTTCATAAATCCCCTTAATATCCTCAATGGCTCTCTCCAGATTTGAGTAGATCGTAATTTTTGAGAAATCAAGTCCAAGCTGTATTGCTGTCTGAGCAACTTCTGGCCTCACACCGGTAATAATGCTTTTTACCCCGATTAAATCTAAAGAGGATACGAGTAAGAATATTTGATTAGCTACCATTGTATCAACAATGGCAACACCGGAAATATCGATTACCAGGCATTCGACATTTTTATCCTGGCATTGCTCGAGACTTGATTCTATCAATGATTTAGCCCTATAAGTATCGATATTTCCAATCAAAGGCAAGACAGCAATAGATTGAGTCAATTTAATGACAGGTGAGCTCAGTTCCATAATCACTTCTTGTTGAGCGGCAAGAGTGGCGTGGTGATAATCTGTATAAGTCCTTACAAATTCCTCGATCACTGTATCAAATGCAAAGTTGTATTGATTCGACCATTCTAATAATTGAACTGGAGAAATGCTGAACACATCTGTTTGGGTGAATTCATTGATTTTATTCCAATATATTTGTCTGAATAACTTGAATTGCTGGATGATTTCATTTAGTGGAGTGTTCGTTAAAACTCGGTCTTTGGCCACTTCATTAGCCCATTTTTTGATAGATTTATATTTCTTTTCATCGTCAAGGTGTATAAATATTTGGGCGATCGACATGATGAATTTCTTGTTTTGAGCACGAAGCTTCTCTTCAATGGTAATTGGTGCACTTTCTGAATATATACTGCCGATTGAAGCTTTTTTGGATCTAAACCATGTGTTCGTCAGTTCATCGGTGCTGTTCAATATAAATTCATAAAGCGCCTCATTTTTAGTATTCATCCATGAACCCCTCTTTTTATATAGATTTTTTCATATATTTCTATCATAACGTATGTACACCATATTTCGTCGCATAAAATATCAAATTTCTGGAAATTCAATCATTATTTCCTGTAATACATTGATTAGCAAAACCCCTTCAACAACATGAAATACCCCTTTTAAGCATCTTATAATTCACAAAGTCCGTCCCTTTTACTTGTTTGATTTGCTTTTTTACCACCTTATAACCCTTGGATTCAAAAAAAGGCCTTGCCGTAATACTTGCTTCTGTGAACAATTCTGTTAATTCCATCGTTCGGGCAATTTTCTCCACCTTTGATAATAAAGAGGCACCGATTCCATTCCTTTGATGATCTTTATGAACATAAAGCAAATCAATTTCACCCAGGTTATTAATGTTCACGAGCCCTACAATTAGCTCGTCCTTGACTGCCACATAAGCAATACTCTCTTCAAGACGATGCACCCACTTTTTTGTACTGGTGATGCTGTTTGCCCACACATCAACCTGAGTTTTAGAATAGTCACCTAAATTCACGGCAGTTATCGTTTCCTTGAATAGATTCATCGTCATTTCTGCATCTCTTTTATGAAACTTTCTTATTAACATTAACACACTACACCTCACTCTACTAATCTCAGTATGACAAAGGGACAGGATTTCCCCCTGTCCCCCAGCATTGATAGTTACTCAGCAAACCCCATCCATTTTTCCATTTCCGAATCAAGCTCTTCATTCAACTCCTGCATCCTTTTATAAAGCCTATCCAGTTCCTCATGCTCCATCGGATCCCGGACAATGGCTTCATCCAGTTGAGTGATTTCATTTTCAAGGGCTTCAACCTTTGCCAAGACTATTTCCTCTTCCTTCTTAGTATCTTCAAACTTGGTATGCGGCTTCTTCACTAATTCAACAGGTACATTCAGTAACTTCCTGCTTTTTGATTTCTCAATCTCACCGCGATAATCATCGTAATTTCCAGTGTAGCTTTTAAAGCCATAATCCTCAACCGCGACCACTCTCTCACTCATTTTATTTATAAAATAACGATCGTGGGAGATGAAGAAGATGGTTCCTTTGAATTCTTCCAATGCTTCTTCAAGGGCTTCAATTGAATCAATATCCAGATGATTCGTCGGCTCATCAAGTATCAATAAATTGATATCCTGGAATAGCAGCATAGCTAGCCTAAGCCTGATTCGTTCCCCCCCTGACAGTTGCTTCACTTTTTTGAAGACACTTCCTTTGTAGAACATGAATTTTGCCAGGTATTCACGTGTTTTCCCCTCTAAAATGGAGTTATCTTCCCTAAAGGCTTCCAGTACAGTCAGTTCTTCATTTGTAAACACGATTTTTTGAGGCAGATAAGCTGGCATGACATTCGCTCCTAATTCCACCATACCACGATCCGGATGTTCCTCTCCAAGGAGCATCTTCAGGAATGTCGTCTTCCCGCTTCCATTCGAGCCAATCAGCCCCACCCTTTCACCATATTGAATCATCAAATCGGCATTCTTGAAAATCAACTTATCATGAATACGTTTGGACAGACCGACTGCTTTTACCGTTTCATTTCCAGAGCGCCCGGAAGTATTGAAGTCGATTCTCATATTCTTTTTTTGAAAAACCGGTTTATCGATCCTATCCAGTTTGTCGATCTTCTTCTGGATGCTTGCAGCTCTTCTGAAAAACTTATTATTATCTGCTCGAAGTGCCCAGTCCCTTAGATTTTTCACCTGGTTTTCCATATTGCCGATTTTCTTCTGCTGCTCCCTGAAATGGTCATATTGAATTTGCAGGTTTTCTTCTTTTTGAATGACATAGGAGGAATAGTTCCCTTTGTAGGTCTTGGAAACCTTATCCTCTATTTCAATGATTTTTGTAACCACGTTATCTAGAAAATAACGGTCATGGGAAACGGTGAGAACGATGCCCTTGTAGCTTTTCAGGTAGTCTTCGAGCCATTCGATCGACTCCATATCCAGATGGTTGGTCGGTTCATCCAATAGCAGGATGTCAGGTGAATGGATCAGGAGCTTCCCGAGCATAACTGTTGTTTTTTCCCCGCCGCTCAAGTAATCGAAATCCCTGTTTAGAAAACCTTCATCAAACTTCAACCCGGTACATACCCGGCCCAATTTCTCCCCTGTCTCATATCCGCCTTTCACTTCATACATCTGAACAAGGTCGCTGTATTTTGTCAGGGCTTTCTCAAGAGCCGTACCTTCTAGTGTTTTCATCGATTCCTCTAAATCACGCATCTGATTCTCGATGATGTGAACCTCTTCAAAGGCAAGATTCAAGATGTCGATGACCTTCATTCCCTGTGGGAATTGGGGTATCTGTTCAAGGTAAGCAACTGCAGCGTTTTTCGGCAAGTATACAAACCCTTCATCATAGCCGTAGCTGGAGGTCTGTGGGTAACCTGGATAGTAGTGCATGGACTCATTCCCAGAAATCAATTTCAGTATCGTGCTTTTCCCGCTTCCGTTTACACCGACGATCCCCACCTTTTCCCCGCTATACACTTCAAACGTGATATCCTCAAGAATCAGGGTGGCATCCATATATTTTTTTACACCTTTCAACGATAATTCAAGCATATTATTGCCTTCTTTCATCCATATTGTGCGTTACGCTCTATGGACAGCATCAAGAAGAACTTCATACTTATTCAGTTAAACAAAAAAGACCATAAGAAGATGTTTCTTCTTACAGTCTTGTATGCTCATTTTTTATGAACATGGACTGGACGTAAAGACTGAACTCGGCATATTTAAGAAACACGGAGTCCACCTGTATTAAGAGCGCCGTTAACATTATTACGGACGCCAATCCTATTCATGAATTTGTTGAGCAAAAGTAAGTAAGTACCTTCTAAATTGCCTGATTCCATAAAGAACATAACAAATAAACCTATTGAAACTAGGTACTTTAACGTTCTAAATAAAATCCCTATTAATTTAAGATTAAATTAATACTCAGCAATTTGTTGGTTCCATAAACTTACTTTCCCCTTTCATCATTTTCTTGATTATCTCACTTTTTCATTATTTTGTAAATTAATTAATTGGAATATTTTTCTGAATTCTCTATTATTTCCCTGAAATAACTCGGTCAGTAGGCTGGCCTCTCCTGTTGCTATGATCCTGCCGGTTCACACCTGTTCTCTTCCCCGGGAGTCTTCGTTTCACTCACAAATCAACCGATGGAATCTGACAAATTTAACGAGACTCAGACCAGACCATTTACTTTTGCTACCCCCAGAACCCACCAAAATACTTACGCCCATGTTCTGCTTCTTCGGCTGCCATCGCATCTGCCTTTGTCTGATGGACGGTCCCTTTCGGATGTTGAGGCGGGGCATAAATCGAGTAAAGCTTTATTGGCTCATTGCCTGTATTGGTCAAGTTATGCCACGTCCCAGCCGGAATCATGATTGCAAAATCCTCTTTCACGTTCCTCTGAAAGGTCAGATTATTCGGATCATTCCCCATCTGAACGACACCCTGCCCCTGCTCGATACGGAGGAATTGGTCCAGCTCCGGGTGGATTTCAAGACCGATATCTTCTCCCACATTAATACTCATCAATGTAACCTGAAGGTGTTCTCCGGTCCAAATGGCTGAACGAAACGTATTGTTCTGTACCGTGGCCTCATCGATGTTTACAGTAAATGGTTCGGACCCATAGTCCATTCGATTGCCATCTGCAGCCCCCAGATAACTTAATCGGTCTGCGTGTTCCCACCCACTCTTACAGGCATTCAAGAAAGCGTCATAGATTGCATGATGCTCGGTAAGCAAAGTGCCCAGCCGGAAATGTTCATAACTCTCAATTTCCGCTTCATAGCCCCTTTGAAGACCTTCCTGATAACTCTGAAAGGGTATCTGGTCGATGCTATACGCAGGCTGTACTCCAGTCAGCGAGATATAAAGGTTCGTCAAACTGCCCCATTCCATTCTTTCTTCTTCAACAATTGTAACTAGATGGCTTCTATGCTCTTCGTCAGGCGCGGCATCAGCCAGACGGCTGTAAAAATCAACCGCTGCAGCCTTTCCAAGGATTCCACTGAGCAGGACATTTACTACCTGCTGGTGGTCCTCCTGCCCTCTTGACATGAAATCAGTGTAATTCGGGTTCGCGTAAGTATGATATGGATGATACATCTTCACTCATTCCCTTCAGCTTTTTACCACGATATGATATGCTGGGGTGCCTACAAGTGTGTGTATACCCAATGAAGGCCTGTCCCTCGATGCGATGATGTAATGCATCGGGGAACAGGCCTTTGTCACTAGATAACATCTGCTTCTTTCTTATATGATGCAACCGATACAGGAAAGGACAAAATGATAGATGTACCTTTATTTTTCTTGCTCACTACCCTTACAGATCCATTCATTCCATCAACCAATTGAAAGACGGTCATCATTCCAAGCCCGGTTCCGTTCTTTCCTTTCAATGAATAATAAGGCTCGCCGAGGCGCGTTACTTGTTCTTTGGTCATACCGATTCCCGTGTCCTTTATCATAATGACGAGCATGCTGTCATCTTCATAGCTGAAGATTTCCAAGATCCCTCCAGATTCCATTGCCTCGATTCCATTTTTCATCACATTGATGAGCACCTGCTGAAACTTATTTGGATCTCCCTTGATCGAGTGATGATGCAAGAGATCCGATTCCACGGTGATCCCTTTTTTGGTTGCAAGCGGCATGATGATTTCCTGTGAACGTCTGATTTCCCCGGTGACATCAACATCGATTTCCATTTCAGGATGTGGTTTTGCAAAGTTCAGATATTGATTGATGACCTCTGTGGCACGGTCGATTTCACTGACTGCTATTTTTGAAAGCTCTGTATTGGTCGGTGCATCGGCCGGATTTTCATTAATCAATTGCAAAAAGCCTTTGACAGTCGTTAGAGGATTTCTTACCTCATGACTCATGCTTGCAGCGAGGTGGCTTACCACTTGCATTTTTTCATATTTAATCGATTCCAATTGCAGGATATAAATAGTCCGTATCATTTCGCATAAGTAGAAGACAAAGAATGTTGAACCTGTAAGGGTGGCTGAATAAATCAAAAAAGAAGTGTAGTCACTGAAGTTGAAGAACACAGATGGAATCAGGAAACCGAGAATAGAGTAACAAATAGAAAAGCATGTAAACCAATAAACCCTTTTGTCCCAAGTTTTACCGGATAATTTAGGTGTAAGATAAAAAATAGCGACGCTTGATAGGATTGTAATAAAGACAGTGATGATAAAACCAGGTCCCATAAAGGGTAAACGTATGGCAATCATTGTCAACGCCAGCCAGGGAAGTACTCTCCTTCCCCCATAGATCCCCCCCAATAAAAAGGGGATGAATCGCAAATCGTAGATAAATCCATCTTTTAATTGCACGGAGAGAAGCAGGCTGAGAAATATTAAGATCGTACTGATGAAATAAACAGGTAAAGATTTGATTTGAACCTTGTATACTCTTTGTTTGGATAGGTGATAAAAACTTACCAATAAGATGATGATCAGAATGACAAGGAGATTGATCAGTAAACCGTTAAATAAACCAGAATGACCCATCGGCAATGCCTCCGTTATGTAAAGTCTCATTAGTGAATCGAAAAAAAGAATGAATCTACTACTATTATAACGGAGAATCCATAGATTAATAGATAAACTTTCACTCCAATAGCTGCAAGCCCGCTTCGAGACTACTTTAAACGTCAACGTGGTCTGAGACGGGTTATTTTAAGCACATCGGAACGTTTTATGGGATTGTACTCTGGGAATAAGGAGGTTATCAAGATCATATAGGATCATATACTTTTTGCTGGGAGGAACTTCAATGCTTGGAACAACAGGATTTTCTTTGTACCTCATTCTACCATTGGCCATCATATTGATACTAATCGGAGTAACCATATGGTTTTTTAGAAAAAAATCAAAGAAGGATAGGAATTTTTAATGGGTGCTGTCTGCTGCTTATTTTAAAAGAGAAAAAAGTAGAAAAATCAGAACAATAGAAAATAGAAAGTTGGAATTCATTTCCGGCGTGAAAAAGAATGGCATAAAGAATGAAGACTCGTCGACTTGACGAGTCTTCTTCATTTACATTGCTTGATGTCTTGGTTGTAAATTAGACAGGTTCACGAAAAATCTTCATATTATAATCACCCCATATCTCTGTCAGTTCAGCAAAACCGACAACTTTCCAGGGGTTAAAGAAGGTTTGTCCATTTTTGTTAAAGAATAGGTCATTCCCGATGCAAAAGGAGGCGTGTTGGATCTCTCCATCTGAATTTTCCCAAATGACAACGTCACCTTTTTGTATTCCTTGAATCAATGTTTGTGTATAATTTCTGCTCTTTAAACCTTGCTTGAATGTTTCAGGATGCACCCATTCGTTTATGATCCACTCTTGTTGACTTACCGCAAACAATGTTGCAGATAAACAATTACCTCCAGATGAAGTAGGGAAAGTATTTGCTATCTTCTTTAAAAAAGTGGGAGCCTCCAAAGGATAGTGGCACGAATCCCATTTCTCCCATTGCTGTGCAAATTCAACCATAAGATTTTTTCTTATATCATAAGGTATCTCTTTCCACATAGCTTTCTGGAGAATGATAAAATGTTCCCCATCCACTTCAATGATATGTTCTTTTGGAATAGAAGAATCTAAAGCTGAATATGAAATAGGATAAATCAACCCTCTCCCAACTTCTTTTTGAATATGGAATAAGAATTCTTTCTTGTCAGGAGTAAGACTTTTAACCCAATCTGGTGTGACCACAAGAATATAGTCAACTTCAACTGAAATATTCCAATACTGGTAACTATTATTAAGTTGTATTTGTTTATACGTTGCATGATTAAAGAACTCCTGTCTCGGAATGACCAAAGCAGTATCTATGTATTCTTTAAAATGCTCAAATTCTTTTGCAGGCAGAAAAAATAAATCTTTTTCAGGGACAAAAGCGTTTATCCAATAATCAATCGTATCAGGTGTTGGTTGAATGTTTATTTTCATTTTACATGGCACCTCTTTTTCGTGGATGTAGATTTATGTCCCTTTTCTCCGATGCATAATATATTGAGTCTCACTGAACTTAAAGCCATTTTTTTCGTAGAAGGGAATCAATTCCTTTTCGCAAAACAAACTGATCACATCAATATGGGAAAGTTCATCTAATAATGTGGAAACAAGCTTTGTTCCGGTACCGGATTTCTGAAATTCCTTATGTATGACAACATCTTCAATATATGCCCTGAATTCACCATCACTCACCGCTCTTGCAAACCCTATAAGAACACCTTTACTCCAGGCACCAACCGAGTCCCCCTGATCGATCACCTTCTGAATGTCCTGTTTCGATCTTTCTTCCCACCAGCCTGCCTCACGATAGAGTTTCATCAATTCAGAAGCATTAATGGGCCTCTCATCGACACTCATTATCTCAATAGTCAAACTCACCACCACCCTAATCAACTAAACATCGACTGTCATCAATCTAACCGTCCTTATTTTACCATAACCAAAACGATTAACATTAACTAAAAAAAAGGGAATGGACACCCTTCAATTATTGCGGGATGCATGTTTTCAGAGATTTACGTGGCTGGGTTGATCGTTTGCTATAATTTTTCATCAATAGTGTTTTTGGATCAGGACAGGCACTTACCTTATACTTGTCACTCAAAAAAAGAACGACTCTCTTACTTGGCACATACAAGCAAAAGAGTCGTTCCTTACCCACTTTACATTTTTGTTCATTCATTCTACAGATTAAAAAATCCCATTCTCATTAGGGGAACCCTCTGGGATGGGCTGCCCTACATCCCACATTTCAACAATGAGGTCATCCTGAAAGCGAAAGAGATGGACGACAACTGCTCCAATATCCCCGGGATGCTGTCTGACATGAGAATGTACTGCCACGATTTCTCCTTCTTCAACAGCATGTTTGACCTCGAAGATTTTATCAGGGGTCTCCTGAGCATTCTCTTCCATCGCAATCATAATCGATTCTGCATCTCCACGAAAATAGGGGTTATGGTGACAAAAGTCGGAACTTGTATATTTCCTGAAAGCTCCCCTTACGCTACCAGATGCTACCATCTCCAAGAACGAAACTGCTTTCTCTTTCATTGAGAGCGTACTGTTAATCTGTCTTTCACTCATAATAACCATCCTTTCTAATACATGCATGATACTATTAATATTAAAAGAAACCCAGGGAAGATGCGAGTGCAACTTTCATCTAGTATTTAGTACAACCTGTGACTTTTCAGAATTTCCAAGAAGGAAGATTGCCCCTTTTAATATATTGAGTGGAATGACCAATGACTTCACCGATGAGCCGTGCTGATTTCATAAAGTCATTTTTTTTCTGCTCTCTATGTATTTTTCTACTGTTCTTTAGTAGAGTGTTTGTCGTTCAATCCCTCAGTCCCTTTCAGATCCTAAACCCCTTTATTTTCTCCACATTCTCAATTGGTACCCCCGCTTCTATGTAACTTCTGATCAATTTCCAATCGCCACCTTCAGTTTTCTTGAAAGTGTCAAAAAATAAATTCACTGTTTTCATTGGTTTTCCTTGAATGATGATGGATGCAGATAAAGTGACGAGCATTTCATTCTCCCTTAAAGGCAAGGTTGAGATTTCGTTTACATCCCATTGTGCTTCGTTTTCCTTTACAAAGTCAAACCCTTGCTGCCAGCCATTTATTGATTCATCATAACCGAAATCTGCCATTTCTCCTCCGGATATTTCTCTGGCTTTATAATCAGTAGATATGAAATTTTCCAAATCTGTTATAGAAGACCGTTCCCAAGCATCTAAAAAAGCATCGAGAAATTCTCTAAATGTATGCACCTTCATAAAAGCCCTCCTTAATATTCTCTTAAATACTTCGTCCTTCCTAGAAATTCATCTTTTCATCTCGGATAAGGCATAAGTACTCAAACATAATAAAAAGCCAGTCCTCTTCTGAGAACTGGCTAGATGATTGTAAAATTAGAGCCACATTTGCCGTAATGTTAGATAAGAAAGTTTTAAACCACCACTCCTCAAAGTGGGTGTTTGCAGAATACTTCCTGTCGTCCTCTATCGTGGAGGCTTGACATTCCGGCTTCGATATAAAACTCCCTGTTACAGTTTAAAGGTTAAAACTTCGTTATGATTACGTACAACGCAGCTTGTATGTTATATAGTATATGATTTCCGCAGAAATTTCAACCGTAAAGTTTCAATCAAAAATGATTAAGCGTCGAATACTTCAACTTTCTCCATTACGTCGCCGTTTCTCATTGATTTCACGATGTCGATTCCTGAAGTTACTTTTCCGAAAACGGTATGGACACCGTTTAAATGCGGCTGTGGGTCATGTACGATAAAGAATTGGCTTCCACCTGTATCTTTTCCTGCATGAGCCATTGATAGAGAACCTTCTTCATGCTTGTGAGGATTGCCTTCAGTTTCACACTTGATCGTGTAGCCGGGTCCACCCATCCCATTACCGTTAGGGCAGCCTCCTTGACTGACAAATCCAGGGATGACTCTGTGGAATGACAAGCCGTCATAAAATCCTTCTTTTGCTAATTTCTCGAAGTTTTCTACTGTTCCTGGGGCTTCATTAGGGAAAAGGTCAAATTCAATCTTTTCACCTGTTTGAAATAGTATGTATCCTTTTTTCGCCATTATTAACAACTCCTAATCATATATAAAGTCATTCATATTTTATCATTGAAGGTATGTATTGTCACTTCAAACATTAGAGAACTGTCCCAAGACTCCTGTTATTAACCGGGGTCCATATTTTATTGCATTTCCATAAGTAACAAGCAAGAGGTCCATAATATCTGTCATGAATGTGTGAGTCAGCAGAATAGATTGATAATAGGACCATTCAAAAGGAGGATTCCGCGTATGACTGAATTGTTCAACGGAATAACCATACATCCTCAATTGACGATTCTTGTTCCTGTCCTTTGGGTATTGGGTTTTGCATTAAAACGTACTCCACATATTCCTGACTGGTTGATCATTTGGATTCTATTAGTAGTGGGTGTGGCAGCCAGCAGCTGGAGATTGGGATTTGATTTTAACGGCATAGCCAATGGGTTCATTTGTACAGGAGCGGCCATCACTACGCACCAATCCATCAAACAGACGTTTTTTGCACGATTGACTGATGAGGACAAAAGGCAAAAAAATCAAAAATAGTTATACACAAAAAAGCCCGAAATAATACCCTTATTAGTGAAGGCGGGTATTATTTCGTTTTTTTTCTATTCAGCCATTACGTCAATAAATGCTCGCATATAGTCGGGTAAGTCAGGCGGTCTGCGGCTAGAGACAATGTGACCATCTACCACAACAGGCTCATTTACCCAAACGGCACCGGCATTTTCCATATCATCTTTTATTCCTGGAGTACTGGTTACTTTTACTCCATTTAATATTTTGGCAGAAATCAATACCCAGCCGGCATGACAAATTTGGCCGATTGGTTTGGTATGTGAATTCATATCCTTAATCATATGAATGACTTCAGGATATCTCCTCAATTTATCAGGAGACCACCCACCTGGTACTAATATGGCGTCATAGTTTTCCGGATTGACGTCACCAAATGAAAAGTCGGTTACAATAGGGACTCCGTATTTTCCAATATACTCTTCATCAGCCTTTTCACCGACAATATGGACTTCAGCCCCTTCCTCCCTTAATCGAAGGACAGGATACCAAAGTTCAAGGTCTTCAAAATCTCCGCTTACCAGCTGAATGATTTTTTTCCCTTTAAGTTTCATTTTTCATCCCTCCCATATTTTCTATTGTGCTGACTTTAAAGCATCATTGCAACTAATACAACTTAGTTATACGGACTATACTTTTTTATGGCTTTAATGATGATATTGGTCTGGATCAGGGAAACGGCGATGGCTATAACCGTCATCATTGCCCCGCATATGTATATGATCGAAGACAATTGCCTACTTGTTAACTTCCTCATGTAATCACCTTTCTCAATTGAGTGTCATACAGGTATTATGCCAATATTTAGGGAGATTATGAATGATAGAATACTCTGTTTTCTATGACTCTTCCTGGTTTACTATTTATTGGATTCCTAATTATGTTTAAAAGGATTCATGAAGGGAATACAAAAACCAACGTTTTAATAAAAGATTCATTTTCTAGGAGGAGAAAATATGAAAGTAAATAAAACTTTATTAGTCGGGGCTACTGTAACTGCAGGTTCATTAGGATGGCTGTTATCTTCTAAAGAAAATAGAAACCATCTTCATAACATGAAAGAAGGTTTAATGACGAAGATCAAAAAACGCAGGTCAGAAGATCTACCGGTTGATAAGGGCGGTAATCCCGACCCTCAGAACATCGAGGATAACTCGATGGTCAGCGAAGGGGCAATGACTTCAGTCCAATATTATAATGAAAAGAAACAGGATATCGAATAAGCAGGGATTTCTATCCCTGCTTTTTGTTTTACATACGACGTTTACACATTTAATGAATATAGATACACACATACAAATATTGAAATGATCATTGCAACGATCGACATAAAAATGATTACAGCATTGGCGGATGTAAACGTTTGTGTGTTGATATGCTTCCGGGCACGGTAATAATTTATTGTCGAACCGATAATCAGGAATACCCCAATTACTATACTTACTACGCTAATCAGCATAGTGATCTGCCCTTGAAATTCATTTTCCTGTGGTGAAGTGTAATGAAGGCTGGTTGTCAAGAAACCTATCCCGATGATAGCGATGGATGTTCTGATCCATGCCAAATAGGTCCGTTCATTTGCTAAATGCTGCTGTATATACTTAGATTCGTTTGTTTCTTTCAACATGCATCATCTCATTTCCTTAATACTGCAATTACTCCTTACTATATTTACCTTGTTTATCATGGAGAAAACAAAAAGGACTAAAGATTTCAGTCCTTTAAACACATCATTATTGAAGTTTACCCTTCCAAGCTGACATTCCACCATCCATATTCACGACATCAAAGCCTTGATATTCAAGAAATCGAACAGCTTGACTGCTTCTCCCACCGGATTCACAGACGATGAAATATTGCTTTGCCTTATCCAATTCATTCATTCTGAATTCTAAAAGGCCAAGGGGAATATTTAATGCATCAGGGATTTTCCCTGCACTGACCTCTGCCGTTTCTCTTACATCAATAATCGTTAGAACATCACCATTTTCAAGTTTCTTTTGTAATTCTGTCGGTGTAATCCTTTTCATTCTCATTTCCCTTTCTTTTAAACATTTAATTTGACCATGCATTCATTCCGCCTCTGACGTTTGTAACGGATGTAAAACCGGATGAAGTTAAGACCTTCCCGGCTTTGGCACTTCTCATTCCACTCTGGCAGATTACGACTATCTCTTTATCCTTTGACAGCTTATCCATATTCTTTGGAAGTGTGTTAAGCGGTATGTTCCTAAACCCTTTAATATGTCTTCCTTTGAATTCACCGGGAGTACGCACATCAATAAATTGCTTGGAAGTATCTCCTAGATGTTTCTTTAATTCCGAAGTCGAGATCTGATTAATATTTTTTCCAGGCTTCATTTGCCTGACATATAATAGAATCAAGAATACCATGATTAACAATCCGATAAATTCCATATTAACACCTCTTTAGATTAGTATATATTCATTTTATACCCCTGTAGGTATTTAGTCAATGATAATTTCATAACAGATAAAAAAAGCTGATCCAATTCAGAATCAGCTTCAAGTTTCAATCACGGAACCAGTGATCAATAATCAATAGTAATAATAATATCTTTTCCCAAATGTATTAAAGGGGCCTCCTGCAATTTGTCCTCCTAAAAATCCAATTCCTAATCCGATTAATCCAGCACTTAAAGGATTTAATCCATAACCATATCCATTACCATAGCCATATCCAAAGCCTGGCCCTGGTCCCTGTACGGGAGGTGGATAACCAGGAAATCCATATCCATACCCATGCTGTCCGCCGACCGGCCCATACTGTGCATATGCCCCTTGGTATGGTTGGTTTATTGGTGAAAATTCTGGAATTTGATTAACGTTTACTCCATACATATTTCGATTATAGTTCATAGCTGACACTCCTCTTTATCAGCCTATTAAAAAAATGGAATTATGGAAGGGCATTTGACCAGTGCAAAAAGCTTTAAAAGAATGGTCTTTAAAAAAAGAAGCCCTGATTGGGCTTCTTAGAACGTGTTACGAAAATAGACTTTTTATCGACTTAAAGAATTCAGCAATTGCGTCCAATAAACCTGTAAAGAAATCGGATACCTTTTGACCGAATCCCTCATCATTTACAATATCTTTGATGGTGGATTGAATATCCTTTGTCAGATCCTCGAGTTGCTGCTGTACGTTATCGAAGTCGATATCGAGGGATCTGATTTTATCAAAAAGATCAATCAGCAATTGACGATCTTCGGGGCTTAGCTCGATGTTCATATTTTGAAGCTTTTCCTCAACGATTTTCTCCACTTCTTCCTTTGTTGCCGGATCCTGCTCAGCAATTTCCTTTTTAATCTCTGTCAGAAGTTCGCTGACTTTTTCTTTATCAATCCCGGCATCCTTTGCTAATTCAGTTGCAACGTTTAACTCTTCATTGGCAACTTCCATCCGTACGGAGTCAAGTTTTTCCCCGCTTACATCATAAGCTTTATAGATTCCCGTTAAAGCAGAGTGTCCGCTTACCTTTACTGGTGAGGCAACTTCAACATTTGCATTTTCTACCCCAGCCGTCAATAATGCATTGGCATACATGGATTCAGAGACTTCAGTGATGTTATCAGGAGTAACAATTTCTACGTTCAGCCCCTGTCCTTTCTCCTGTCTGGTTATTTTTGCAGATGAATACATTCGGGCATTTCTATTTTCCACTTCGATATATGTAACGAGGTCTTCCCCTGTCACAGTAAATTCTTCCACATCATCATTCTCATCAAGGCCAAGCTGTTCCTGTACAGATTTTTTTTGCTGTTCAGTGAGTGTCTCGCCATACACCACTATTGGAACTCCAAACTTTTCATTGATGCTTTCTTTATCGTTGTTGTTATCTGAAGCTGCTGCCGGATGTCCTAAACCAATTCCCAATAGTATAAGAAGTACAATACTGATTAACTTTTTCATTATTTTTGATTCTCCTTTTTATTGCAGTCAATGTTTTTAGTATTCAAACTTTTATCCATTGTACAAGTCCCTATCTTTCATTGCATCATTCTCTAGTCTTATTTTTCTACATTGTAATAGACGTTTAATAAAGAAATAAGTTTCAAACTTTTTAATATTACGCTTGGTAATATACACCACCTCCGCCCACATACAACACATTATCTGGTAAAGAGAACCCTGAAATCCCGTGCAACTGTTGGAGTGAACACTTGTGCATAATAACAATTCTTCAACATAACTTTTTTTCAATCCTGAAAATCTCATCACTAATAAACACCTACCCCTCGCTGCATCAGTATCTAAACGCAGTGAGGGGCAGGTGTTTAATGAATTTTTTATAGAATATCCAGCCATATCTTGATAGCTGTACCTAAGATTAATACTGCCAGTATTGTTTGTAATAATTTCGTATTCATCTTCTTACCTGCTGTTGCACCTAATGGAGACGCAATTAAGCTTGCTACTACCATAATCAATGCTGGCACATAATCTACCTGACCAGTACTGATCTTCCCGACTGTTGAGCCGATAGAAGAAATAAGGGTAATGGCCAGTGATGATGCAATCGTCATCTTTGTAGGAATTTTAAGAACAACCAGCATAATTGGGACTAATAGAAACGCGCCTGCAGCTCCAACGATCCCTGCTCCAATCCCTACGATTAATGACAATACAGCTGCAAGCCATTTATTGAACTTCACATCCTCAAACTTGATGTCGTCAATTCCTTTTTTCGGGATGAACATCATGATTGCAGCCGTTAAAGCAAGGACACCATACACAAGGTTGATTCCATCTTCACTCATTGCCTTCGAACCATATCCCCCGATGAAGCTTCCAATCAGAATGCTCACACCCATATATGCGATTAGTGTCTTGTTCAAGTAACCGCCTTTACGGTAAGCCCATACCCCGCCTAGTGTGGCAAAGAATACTTGCACCGCACTGATACCGGATACTTCGTGAGCGGTAAATGAAGCGACTCCAAGTAGCGGGGGAATATATAGAAGCATCGGATACTTGATGATGCTTCCTCCGATCCCCACCATTCCGGAAATATATGAGCCGATAAAGCCAATTAAAAAGACTGTAATAATAAATGCCAAATCCACTGTAAAGTTCCTCCTTTACTGTTAAATGGGAACCTTTGTAAAAGGTCCCCATTTATTTCTTCAAGCAAAATTTCAGATTATCGAACTGCACAGCGGTTTGGTCCGATTTCCATTTCACGCTGTTTTTCTTCATCAGGTGTGACTTTCCCCATGTTGGTTTCACGGATTTCCTGATATGCGTTTGGCTGCGGTGGAAGATTTTCAGAAACCAATTTTCTGAACTCATCTTCATCTTCAATATTCAAACCGTGGTTTTTTGCAAATAGTGTACCAAGTTTTTCTCCGACAGTACCGTTTTCATTTAATTCATCGATAATCATGAAGTGAGCGGGTAATACTGTCAGCTCCATGGATAAATTTTTATAACGTTTGTATAGACTTTCTCTCAAGTCTGCAACCCAGTCCTCTGCCTTACCGGCAAGGTCAGGACGTCCGATGCTGTCTACGAACAGGATGTCTCCTGATAATAGATACTTCTCGTCAATGACGAAAGAAGTAGACCCGATTGTGTGTCCAGGTGAATATAAAGCATTGATGTCGATTGTTGAGTTACCGATAACGACTTTATTACCATCCTCAAGAGCTGCATACTCAAACGTAACTTCCTCTGCATCTTTTGGAGGCAGCCAGTAAGCAGCATTTGTCGCTTCAGCGATTTTACGTCCGCCTGAGATGTGATCCGCATGTAAGTGAGTATCAAATACATTCGTAATCTCTGCATTTTTTTCTTTAGCAAAATCGATGAAGATATCCGTCATGCGTGTAGCATCAACGATAGCTGCTTCACCATTTGAAACCACCATATATGAAAGACAGCCTTTACCTAGACGGACGAATTGATAGAGCTCTCCTCCGCCAGTGAGGTCACCGACTTTGACCGGTTCAAGATGTTCACTCCACGCTTTCATTCCGCCTTCTAGATAAGCTACATCTTTCCCTTCATCTGAAAGCATTTCTGCCACCATGATAGAAGAACCTTCTTTCGCACATACAACCAGAATATCCTTATCATTTGGAAGCTTTTCTAAAATCTCTTCGACTCCGTCTAAAAGATCGAAGTAAGGAATGTTCAGATATTCAAACGTATGTCCGTCGATTTTCCAATCTTCAAATGCGTCTGTGTTACGTACATCCAAGATGAACAAATCTTCTTTTTTGATCACTTTTTGTGCTACTTCTTTCGGACTCATTGCTTTCACTGCCATTGTTTCTACCTCCCAATTAATTTTCTTTTATAGTTTCTATCTGTTAATCATTTAAGATCTATTATTCAACGTCAGATTCTACGTCGCCTGACCATTCGCTCATGCCTGGCACTACGTTGATGACATTCGCAAATCCTTTATCTGCTAACATTTGTGCTGCCATATCACTGCGGTTACCGGTGCGGCACACAACATAAATATTCTTATCTTTAGCAAGTCCATCAGCTTTTGCTTCTAATTCCCCCAGTGGAATGGATACCGCTCCGGGAATGTGTTTGAATGCATATTCTGCCTTTTCACGAACATCCAATACGAGCGTATTCTCATCGCCGAGCTTACCAGCTAACTCTTCATTATTGGTAACCGTTTCGTGCTTACGCTCAACACTATCTTCGCCGCTTGATTTACGAACGAAATGCTTCAGAACATCTCCTTCTTCAATCGTACCAAGATAATCATGACCTGAACTCTTCGCCCATGCTTGAAGGTCGGCTTTTGATCCTTTATCTGTCGCCTGAATTTCAATCACGTGCCCGGCTTCAAGGTCTTTCATCGCTTTCTTGGTTTTTACGATCGGCATAGGACATGCTAACCCTTTTGCATCTAATACAACATTCGCTTCAATAGTCATACAACAACCTCCAATTACCTTATAGGGTATATTTTTTCTTAAAAAAATTTAGATGAATAAGTTTACATTACCGTTTTCTGCATCCGCTAGATACGCGGCTACACCCGCATATTCGATCTCATCCATTAACTCATCTTTATGAAGTCCCAATAAATCCATTGTCATTGTACAAGCAACCAGCTTTACATCTTGCTCTTTGGCCATCTCAATCAAGTCAGGCAGTGGCATTGCATTATGCTTCTTCATGACACCTTTGATCATTTTAGGACCCATTCCTGCAAAGTTCATATTTGATAAACCCAATTTATCTGCACCGCGCGGCATCATTTTGCCGAACATCTTTTCCATGAAGCTTTTCTTAACAGGAACCATTTCTTCTTTTCTCAGCGCATTCAGACCCCAAAAAGTATGAAAAATGGTAACCTCGTGATCGTAAGCCGCCGCACCATTAGCGATGATGTAAGCAGCCATTGCTTTATCATAATCTCCGCTAAAGAGAATAATATTTGTTGTTTTTGTCTCTGACATCTGTTTTCCTCCTCATAATACAATTAGGGGTATATTGCCCCTCAAAAAAAATTATCCTTTTTTAATCCAGAATGTGAATACATCGTTTTCTTCTTTAGACTCTACAAGCTCATGTCCAGTTGATTTAGCCCATGCCGTTAAATCGCTTTTGGCACCTTTGTCAGTCGTTTGAACTTCCAGGATCTGTCCTGCTTCAATTTCCTTGATTGCCTTTCTTGTTTTCACAATTGGCATTGGACATGCTAATCCTTTTGCGTCTAGTACTTTATCTGCGTTCATTCATAATTCCTCCTAAATGATTGTTTAAAGTGTTTTAAATACCTATAAGGGTATATTATATGATATAAAAAAAGTTGTCAACACTTTTTCATTATCTGCTTTTCACTAACAAGTTTACTGCTTCTTTTACGATTTCATCTGTATTTTCACCAGATTCTTGTGAATCTCTCACACATTCAACAAGGTTTAAACTTACAATCAAGCCAACCGAACGATCAAGAGCAGTTTTAGCTGCTGAAAGCTGGGAAATTACATCTTTACAATCTTCCCCTTGCTCCATCATCCTTAAGATTCCTCGGAGCTGCCCTTCAACACGTTTGATTCGATTTTTAACTTGAGAATTGTATTCCATTCAAGACACCTCCCAGAAACAAGCTTAATTGTGCTGTTTTCTTGCTACACTCACTATAATATACCCTACTAGGTATAATGTCAACATATTTATAAAAATTTTTTTGTTTTAAACTCCACACAAGATTTCGTTTAGGCAGGCAACATGTGATGGTCTTTATTCAACCATCACATGATTATCTTCCCAACTGTGTCTTTTATTCACTTCATTATACCTTGTCATATACTTCACGCTGTAAATGCTGAACGAATGATTCAAGATGATTTAATGTACACACATCTTCTTCTAATAAAGGTATTTCATACAATCGCTGGTCCGTGAACTTCTTCTTCATCATCTGCAGATAATCTTTCTCCTGTTCTTTTCTTTTTTTGAGAAATGACCCGTCTGCTGAAGGTGGAAGGATTTTGTTTACGATCAAACCTTGAATGTTCAGATGATGCTTCTTCATTAACTCTATGGCTTTTTCCGTTTCCAAGATAGGGAGTCTCTCTGGAATCAAGACGAAGATGAACCCAGTCTCGGCTGAATTTAACATAATGGAGCGAACTCTGGCGAATTTATCTCTTCTCCTCTGTAAAACGTCGAAAATGGGGTCATCCACAGGCTCCCCATCATTCAACAGCTGAGAGTAGTTTTTATTCGTTTTCTTCCTTCTTTCAAGCATGCCGTCCATCCAAACGCCCATCAACTCGGGAAGGGAAAGCAAACGGATAGTATGTCCTGTGGGCGCAGTATCAAAGATGATTTTATCAAATTCTTCTTTTTCTTCCAGGATAACCGACACAATCTTATCAAATAAGGCTGCTTCTTCAGCGCCTGGTGCAGATGCCGCCATATCAATTTGCCTGTGAACTTCCTCAACCATGGAGGACTTAACCATTCCTTTTAAATTATTCTTCACACCTTTGATATACTTATTTGTTTCCAACTCAGGGTTTATTTCAAGGCCCCATAGATTGTCGAATAAAGGGGTTATCTCTTCGCCTATTTTTTTATGAAAGATATCTCCTAAATTGTGAGCGGGATCCGTTGAGATAATTAGTGTTTTCCTCCCTGATTTAGCGAACATCAAAGCTAATGCAGAAGCAGAGGTGGACTTTCCAACCCCTCCTTTCCCTCCTACAAAAAGGATAGACTGGTTTTTTATTTCATTCATTTACTATTTCACACCCTTCCTTTCCATCAGCAGCACCTTATTCCATCAAGCGGGGAGTGCTCCATCCCCATCCGCAAATGCCAATCATGAAATTTCTCAATCATATACGGGTAAAGTTCTAATGTATAATAAAAAACAGGATTAGGCAGACCGAGCATATCCGAATATAACAGCAAGAAAAACAAATCATCCTCGTCTCTTAATTCCCTCGCAATTTCTGTTTTGTGAGGATGTTTAATAATCTCATCATATAGCTTGATGATGTGTTTAAATTTTTCCATCAAAGATGAATCAATCATCCTGCACCTCCTCCTTCAATAAAAGGGGACCCCATTTTTAGCACCTTGCTCAAAAGGGTCCCCTTTATTCAGTACGATCAGGCAGTGAACTGTGTCGGATCCTCTCCCTTTTTAGAAAGAGAGGAGGCTGCTGTAATCAAAATCCACAGCGTGAAGATCAATATGATGCTTCCAAAAATAAACAAAAGCATATTTCCTTCTGCTTCTCCTATTCCGGACCATTCAAAAATCACCTGATTGATCATTGCCCACAGAGTCATGAACATCAGGAACAGCATTGGAATCAATGTTGCCAGATAGTTTCTTCCCTGTCTCTTCAGCCATATTGTAATCAGCAGTAAACTGATGCCGGCCAACAATTGATTCGATGTACCGAATAATGGCCATAGCAGATATCCTCCAGAGCCGAACCCTTTTGGACCCTGCGGCAGAAGTGTAAGGGCCGCACTGGAGACTACGGCTATCGTTGTGGCAACATGTGTTTTCGTAAGCGGCATGACATTATACTCTTCACCTAATTCTGCGATGATGTACCTCATTAACCGTACAGATGAATCAAGAGTGGTTGCCGCAAAGCTCACGATGATGACGGAAACGATCGTAGCAGCAATATCTGCCGGTATTCCTAATCCTGTGGCAAGCTGTCCTGCCCCTTGGATGAATACACCCAGACCTGCACCGCTTGCAGCCGCAAACCCACTGTATGTAGCTTTGAATTCCTCGACACTAGGGAAGAAGGTGATACATGCAATGATTGCTATAAGAGCTAATGCCCCTTCACCAACAGCCCCTAAATACCCTACGAACCTTGCATCAGTCTCTTTATTCAGTTGTTTGGATGAAGTTCCGGAAGAGACCAAACCGTGAAAACCTGAAATCGCTCCGCAAGCAATCGTAATGAACAATAATGGAAACCATGAAACGTCAGCCGACCCATTTGTCATGGGCGCAGTAATTTGAGGATTTGAAAATAATAATCCCAGATAAAGTAATCCAAGTCCGACCACCAATTGATGTGAATTGATGTAATCCCTTGGCTGTAATAATTTCCAGACAGGAAGGGTGGAAGCTATATACACGTAAATCATTAAAATGACAATCCAGACAAAGAATGCCATACTGGTGGAACTTAAACCAAATAGTGATGACGCTCCTTCACCGCCAAAGTATTTAACCAGGTCGATTTGGAGGAATTCCACTCTGCTTGCAACGATTGCAGATAGATACATCACCAGAAGGGCGACAATGGATGGAAGCAGCATGCTTCCGCTTTTTTTATAGACTCTATATCCAATCCATACAGCCAGTGGTATTTGGATGAAGACCGAAAGCACACTTGCCGGAAATGTAATGAATAAGTTCGCAATAACCCACGCAAAAACCGCATTTACCATTAGGACCAGGATGAGGATAATACAAAGAAAGAGTACCTTTGCGCGCTTCCCGATCAGCTTACTGGCCAATGTCCCGACCGATTGACCCTTGTTTCTGACAGACAGGACGAGTGTACCGAAATCATGGACACCTGCAGCGAAGACCGTTCCAAGGATAACCCATAAAAATGCTGGCAGCCATCCCCAATAAACCGCGATGGCCGGGCCGACGATCGGTGCAGCGCCTGCCACAGATGTAAAATGATGTCCCCACAGGACAAATTTATTGGTAGGCACAAAGTCGACTCCATCCTTATATTGATGTGCAGGCGTAACGAAGTTCGGATCTAAACGATAGATTCGTTCCGCAATCAGCTTTGAGTAATACTTGTACCCAAATAAAAATACAATCCCCCCTATTAATGCCAGCCAGATACCTCCCATAAAACTCCTCCTTCAAAGTAAAAAATGCACACATAGCATTCATTTTTATTCAGGAAGTCATTCATGGCGTTTGTAAAATACAGAATTTTTAGAATGTATGCGCTTACTACATTTTACATTGGCTTATCCATCATTTCAACGGATTTTTCCTTTCAGGCGTCGATATTGCAAAAGCTATGTAAATGGTCCCCAATATAAAAGAACCGGAATCCATAAGATTCCGGCTGGGCTTGTCAACTCACTATAATTCTATCTTCATCGGTTGGATCAACCGCCTGGGGAATATCCACTGTCGTCCTTAAAATAGTTTGATTGGTCTCTGTTGTTTTTGGGTGGTTGCTGTCTGTCGGGAATTGAAAGCTGATTGTTTTTTTCTCTCCGGCTTTTATGGTTCCGATATCTTTTAATATGATGGTCTTCAACTCTTTTTCATGATAAGGAAAGTCACTGTCCTCTTTATCCTCTTCGTATTTATGCAAGAGGAGCAATTGGACTTCATTAATCGGCTGATCTGCATTACCTCCTTCTATGATTACATCGCCATTGATGATTTCACCCTGCTTTATGGATGCTTTACTTACGACGGTATCTACTTTTACATGTCCGATGCCGATACTGGATAAAAATTTCTCTAACATATTATGACCACCTTCTTAAAAAATGTATGAAATTCGTTTTTCACTATCCTAAGTCAATATCCTATACATATATTGCTAAATTCTTGTTGAAACTATCAAAGAAACTTAATGGAAAGAAGGGATTTGAATGAAAAAGTTTATTTTCACACTTATCACGGTATGTCTCCTTAGCTTCAGCTTGCATGGATATGCTTCTGCTGAAGGGCAGCAGCTTACTCCTCAGAAAGTCAATCTGACGGACGCTCAAAAACAAGAATTGGACAAATTGCATAAGCAGTTATTCACTACAAAACAAGAGCTGATTAACAAGTATGTAGAGTACGGTGTTTTCACCAAGGAACAAGGTGATATGATGCTTAAAAAAATGGAAGAACGCTATCAAAAACTAAAAGAAAACGGTTATATGATGAGATGGCATCATCATCAGGGAAAAATACCCAATCCCCAGAAGAGCAATTAAGAAAGATGCGGGATTGATATAGAGTGTCTCAAGAATAGTATCTAATTGCCACCATGCCGGGACACACTCTCCGCTTCAATCAGCGCTTAAAACTAAAAATCGTTTAAAATAAAGCCGGGTAGATGCTTAGACTTCTTCCCGGTTTTATTTGAGTTAAAGAGATTTAAGGATCATTGCGGCCTTCTCCACTTCATCCATACTTACATCGTAGTGAGTGGTGAACCTTACAGTATGTGGTCCGAAACCGGCTATCAAGATACCTTTGTCCTTCAAAAGTTCGACAAAGCCTTCCGTGGTCAGGCCGCTTCCTTTAATGTCCGCCACCACGATATTGGTATCAACATCATTCACAACACGGATCCCGTGACTGCTTTGTAAAGCTTCTTTTAGGACGGCTGCTTTTTCATGATCCTCCATCAATCGTTCCCTCATGGTTGTAAGTGCCACCAAGCCGGGAGCAGCGATCATCCCCACTTGCCGTAAACCTCCACCAAGCCTCTTTCTCCACTTCCTTGCCTTCCTTATGAAAGTGTGGTCCCCTGCAATGATCGAACCGACGGGTGCCCCAAGACCTTTGGATAAGCATATTTGAACGGTATCACAATGGCGGGTGAACTCCCTTACATCAATTCTACTTGCAGCTGCAGCATTAAAGAGCCTTGCTCCATCGACATGGACCGGCACGGAGTGATTCCTGGCAACAGAGTATATCGACTCCATATTCTCAGGTGATACGATTGCTCCCCCTGCCCGATTATGTGTATTTTCCACACAGATCAGACCTGTTTCAGGAAAATGTTGATCTTCTACCCTAATCGCCGCTTCTACGATTCCTGCATCCATTTCTCCTTTTACACCCGGTATTGTTCTGGTCTGCACACCTGCCAAAGCTGCAACTGCACCAGATTCATAATAAAAAATATGTGAATTTTCTTCCAAAATGATTTCATTCCCCGGACGGGTATGGGTCAGGACCGCTATTTGATTCCCCTGCGTGCCGCTTGTGACAAATAGTGCCTCCTCCTTCCCCAATATGCGGGCAGCTTCATGCTCTAACCTTGTTACAGTAGGATCCTCACCGTACACATCATCCCCAACTTCAGCTTCAAATGCAGCCTGTCTCATTTCCTGTGTAGGTTTGGTTACTGTATCACTTCGTAAATCGATCATCTTTTACCCTCCTGAACTCTCTTAAGCATTGAACACATTATAACAAAAAATGCTTCAACAATATTAGGATTATATATACATCTTCTGAAATTGAAGATACTACCAATTACCCATAAAAAATATAATTATAGGAATATTCGCAACATTCTATTCTTTTTTATGATACTATTTTAATGGATGGTGTAAAGACACGTGGTTTATACGACTGATCCATGTCTCTTCTATTATAAAAGAGATATGACAATTTCCATCCTTTAAACACCAATAAAGGGTAGAGGAGTAAGAACATGAACATCGGTTCAAAAATCCGCTTCCATAGACAAAAAAGAAATTTGACTCAAGAGGAATTATCAAAAGGGATCATATCCGTCTCTTATCTTTCAAAACTGGAAAACAACCAGGTCACTCCTTCTGATGACATTATTGAGTTATTATGTGAACGTCTTGGAGTATCCTCGCTGCAAAGCGACGGACAGAAACTGAATCAACTGCTTGAAAAATGGAATCACTCCTTATTATGGAAGAATCTCCAGGAGGCAGAGAGCTATCATGAACAAATAAAAAGACAGCTGGAGGACACGGATGATTTGACTCCCCAGCTTTATTATCAAATTCTGTGTGTTCGTTTTCAATTAATTCACTCCAACCTCGATCGTGCACGAAACAATTTAGTACATATCCATGCACATTATAAAGAATTATCAGATACACTGAGGTTTTATTACCACAAGTACAAGGGCAATTATTATTACCTGCTTCAACAATATGAGAAAGCACGTGCTGAACTCAAAGAGGCAGAAACCTACTATGTATTAGGCAGTGTAGTTAATGAAGAAGAACGAGCAGACCTATATTATTTATTCAGCCTGGTGTTAACCCGTTTAAATGTGTACAGGCTGGCGATTTATTATGGAGAAAAATCATTATCCATCTTTCAAGGGGTTTATTTTCAAAAAAGGTGTGCTGAAGTTCACTTGCTGCTGGGGATATGCTACCGGAGAATCAGGTACAGCGAAGAAGCACTCAAACATTATGAATGGGCAAACTTCATCAGCATGTCAATCAATTACAATAGTCTTAACTCCATGGTGGAACAAAACCTGGGATATTTAAAATCCGTAATGAATAAAAGTGAGGAAGCCATCCTGCACTATTTAAGAAGTATTGAACTGAAAGAATCCGATGTGGAAGGAAAGCTTAATTCCATTTTGGCTCTTGTAAAGGAGTACTTTAAGTTAAACCAATTTAATCAGGTACGGTATTGGCTTCCAGAGGGTTTGAAATTATGTTCAAGAGACGTTTTTCCTGATAAATATTATCAACTTACTTATTATCACTACGCCTTGAATGATTTTCCAGACGGGTTTGAACATTTTATGAAAGAACATACTTTACCCTACTTCAAAGAAAATGGCGAACAACTTTTATATGCTGAGTATTCTAAATTCTTTGGTCAATATTACCAGGGAGTAAGAAAATATAAAAATGCAGCATTTCATTTAAAGGAAGCTAACTCCATTTATGAAGAAATGCTGTCCTTATAGGGAGGTGAGATCATGAAAAAGATAAAACAATTAATCATTATGACTAGCTTGACTGCTATGGCACTTGGCGGAGTTGTTGTCATCAATTCCCCAGAGGAGGACTTCCCGCCATACAGTGTTAAACAATAATCATTTAGAAAAGACTGGCACAAATCGGCCAGTCTTTTCTATTTCAATTCTTCCGGCTCCCACCTGGAATTATCATTTTACCCATAAAATAAATGGAAATTTTCTGAATAAAGATATATAGTTAAATTGGATACTAAAGGGGGAATCAAACAATGAATGCGCATTACAAAGAGAATTTAGAAAGATATGCCGACCTTATTGTACAGGTAGGTCTAAACTTGCAAAAAGATCAGGAATTATTAATTTCCGCTCCTATTTCAGCATATGAATTCGTTCGTCAAATCACGGCCAAAGCTTATGAAGCGGGAGCCCTGCACGTCATGGCAGATTTTCATGATGAAGAATTAAAGAAAATACGCCTCGAGAAATCAAGTGAAGAAGGTTTAAAGGTATTTCCACATTGGAAACAAAAAGGATATATTGAGATGGCTGAGAACAACGTTGCATTATTAAACCTTATTGCTCCGAACCCTTCTCTGCTCAAACATGCAGACCCCGGCAGAGTAGCTTTACTGAATAAGGTTGCTGCTGAAGCATCCAAGGAATTCTCAGCTTATATAGGCGGAGGAAAAATTAGCTGGCTGATTGCAGCTTATCCAACCGAAGAATGGGCACAGAGTGTTTTTCCTGGGTTTAATCGGGAAGATGCAGTCGAAAAGCTTTGGGATAACATCTTTTACACAACCCGGACAGATCGAGAACAAACTGTTGAATTATGGGAACAGCATATCAATAACCTGAATGAAAGAGCATCCCTGCTGAATCAGGCCAAGTATAATAAACTTCATTATAAGGGTCCTGGAACAGATTTAACGATTGGGTTCCACCCTCAAACAAAGTGGATAAGCGCTCAATTCACAAATGATAAGGGAACTCCTTTTGTACCTAACCTGCCAACTGAAGAAGTCTTTACAATTCCAGATAAGACAAGCGTAAATGGCGTGGTGAGCTCTACTAAACCACTTAATTATGGGGGAACTCTTATTAAAGACTTCTCACTGACTTTCAAAGATGGAAGAGTAGTGGATTTTTCTGCAAAGGAAGGCTACGAAACGCTCAAAAACCTTTTAGCGGCAGATGAAGGTGCATCTTATTTGGGAGAAGTTGCACTGGTTCCACATGACTCCCCTATTTCCAATACAAACATCATCTTTAATAACACACTGTTTGATGAAAATGCTTCTTGTCACATCGCGCTTGGTAGGGCTCTGTCTGTTTGTGTGGAGAACGGGAAAGAAATGAGTCAAGATGATCTGAACGCCATCGGATTTAACGAGAGCATGATACACGTAGATTTCATGATCGGGTCTAAAGATTTACATATCGACGGAGAAAAAGCAGATGGGTCGATTCAGCCGATCTTCAGGAACGGTGACTGGGTTTAATTGATAACGTCTTGAAAAGGATCTTTTTTAGATCCTTTTCTTATGTAAAGTTTAATTACCAAAAATTACATCAAATATGACAAATGAATTTCATTTTTAACATTTTCAAGACCTTACAAATCGCTTACAATAAGGATATAGGAATTAAAGGAGCGATATCATTTGTCTATCTTCACGAATAAACCTACACTATTTTGGAGCGGCCTTTTGATTGCCTCTCTTTTCATCATAATTGTTTTGTTCAAAACGTCCAATGTTCAATCCAGCGAAAAAGCATTAACCGAGGTCGAACGATATCCAACGGTTTTTGTACATGGATACAAAGGTACATATAATTCGTTTAAAACGATGCTTGATCGCTTTGAACATCATCATGGCTGGGGGAAAAAGACTTTAGAGATTTATGTTTCTAAGAATGGAAGTGTTTCTTATAAAGGAACGATTCCCAAGAACCCCTCTTCTCCACCTCTCGTCCAGGTTATCTTTGAAGACAATCGCGCTGCACTGGATAAGCAGGCAATATGGCTGGAAAATGCAATGAAACTTTTACATCATCGCTTTGAGGTGGAGAATATCAATCTGATCGGCCACTCCATGGGTGGCTTGGCCTCAACCCTGTTCCTTGAGAACGCACATGGGAAAGACTTTCTGCCAAAAACATATAAATTTATTTCCATAGCGACCCCTTTTCTGGGAGTGACGAAGGATTCATATGACCAGATCAATACGGGTGCTGCTGTGATTGATTTAAAGCCTGATTCCAAAGCAATTGAACAATTGTACCATAATCGCCATTTAATCGATCCAGAGATAAAAGTGTTATCCATAGCCGGTTCTGGAGATGATATCGTGAATGTACCTAGCGCCTTGGCAAGTGAGAAAATCTATGATCGAAATGAATATTCATCTAAGATTGTTTATGACCCATCCATTTCCCACAGTGGACTGCATGAGACAACGAAAGTAGACCGTCTTGCAGGTGACTTTTTATGGGGAAAATAATAACTGCCTAATCTTACCCTGAAGCTAAGGGTAAGATTTTTTTATTTGTCCCGCCGGTTATTCTCTATGATTGCTCTTGGGGTTCAATTTTATGGCCTCTGGAAAAACTCATCAATCTTTCCCTCCCCCGGTACAATCAACGGGAATTGAAGTCGATACCTTATATCATCGCCTTTTTATTCCAAGATGGGTTGCGTAATCCCAAAAGAAGTTCTATACTACACAAGACTAACGAACGTAAGGATGAATAGCATGACAACTGAAATCAGCTTGAAAGCTAACCCTAAATACATAAATCAATTTCTAAAAGGTTTTCCCCTATTAAACAAAGAAAATGTCACTTCCCCATTGGACAATCTTGATGAAGGTGACATCATTAGACTTGTGGATTCAAAGAAGAATTTCATTGCAAGGGGATATTACGGGAAACAAAATAAAGGAATCGGATGGCTTGTTAGCTGGAAAGAACATGAACCGATTGACCAGGAATTTTTCAACCGGAAGTTTCAAAACGCAGTCAATCAACGACTTCATTACTTCTATGACGAACAAACGACAGCGTTCCGGGTGTTTAACAGTGAGGGGGACGGTTTCGGAGGAATCACTGTTGATTACTTTGATGGATACTACCTTATCCAATGGTACAGCAAGGGTGCCTACTCATTTAAAGAAGATATCGTCTCCGTGATAAAAAAACTTCCAAATTATAAAGGCCTTTATCAGAAGAAGCGATTTGCCGTTGAAGGTAAATATGTTGATGAAGATGACTTCGTCCATGGTGAACGTCCTTCCTTCCCTTTGCTCGTCAAGGAAAATGGAGTCAACTTTGCTATCTATCTGAATGACGGCGCAATGGTCGGGGTTTTTCTCGATCAACGTGAAGTAAGAAAGCTGATCCGCGATAAATATGCAGATGGAAAGCGGGTTCTTAATACCTTTTCCTATACAGGAGCTTTTTCTGTTTTCGCTGCCCTTGGTGGTGCCTCAGAAACAACAAGTGTGGACCTGGCAAATCGAAGCCTAAGTAAAACGATTGAACAATTCAGCATCAACGGAATAGATTATGAAGCACAAAACATAGTCGTGGAAGATGTATTCAAGTATTTTAAATTTGCTGTGAAGAAAGAACTTACATTTGATATGGTCATCCTCGATCCACCAAGTTTTGCTCGTTCCAAAAAGCACACTTTTTCAGCTTCAAAAGACTATAAGGACCTTTTAAAAGAAGCCATCGCCATCACTGAAAAAAATGGTGTTATTGTTGCATCAACAAATTGCAGCACATTCAATATGAAGAAGTTCAAAGGATTCATAGATACGGCGTTCAATGAAACCAATGGATCTTATCAAATGCTTGAGGAGTTTACACTTCCTGAAGATTTCAAAACAATCAACCAATACAAACAGGGTGATTACCTGAAGGTTGTATTTATCCAAAAACGATGACATCGATTCCTGGAAAGGAAAGTTTCTCTGGAAACTTTCCTATTCTTATTTCCCTCCCCTCCTCCATGTAAATAACCAGCCAAATTGGGTAAACTTGATATCGTAAGTTACTTCTTGTTATAAGTTAAGATTGTTTATTGAATACTTAGTTCGTACGTTTCTCTCTGAAATAATGACAGACTATTCTGTCATTATTTCCTTGGAAACCGCAGGATGCGACAAATCGTACTAATCAATGTAGAAATCAATCGAATGTGGGGTGTTATTGTTGAAAAAAGCCGTATTTTTAGATCGTGACGGTGTCATTAATGAAGTGAAATCAAAACGGGTAAAGTTTGTGAACAAGCCGGAGCAGTTTTATTTCCTGGAAGGTGTGAAGGAAGCGGTCAAATTATTGACTGATGAAGGTTATCAATTATTTGTTGTAACCAATCAAGGCGGAGTTGGTCTTGGATACTTATCACATGAACACTTACAATCCATTCATGATTATATGGTCGGGGAACTTGAAACAGCAGGGGGAAAGATTCATGAAGTTTCATGCTGCACCCACAAACCTCATGAAGGTTGTGCGTGCCGAAAGCCGGAGCCCGGAATGATTCTGGAGCTCTCTGAAAAGTACAATCTCGATCTCTCTTCTTCGTTTATGATTGGTGACAGGGAGCCGGATATAGAAGCCGGACGCAAAGCAGGGTGCAAAACAATATTGATCACCGATGCCACTTCTCCCCTTTATGAAGCTGATTATGCCTTTACATCATTATTTGAAGCCGCTAAGTTTGTGGTAAGCTTTTCAAATTAATATTGCCCCCCTCCCCTGCTCTTTCAGCTGCAGGGGTTTATTCTTTAAAGTTCACTTTGCATCACTTTTTATTTACATGCCGTCCTTCTAGCAGTCGCGATATGGTCGAGTTCGATATCATCATAAGCTCGCACCTTAATCTAATTCTTGCTGAACAAACGTACAATTTGTTAATAAACACCCTTTAATCATCGGCCTGTTTTATCCTTTTCCAAATAGGGAATTCTATGTTAGAGTACTATGGAACTGGTAAAAAAGGGAGGGAATCGTTATGGAACAACATGAACTTTTAAAAATAGTAAAGAACGTCTATCCTTTTGATGTTCTCACAGAAGACCAATTACATTACATACTATCGGGCTCAACATATACTACTTTTAAAAAAGGGGAATTCCTTTTCCATGAAGATGAGACCATAGAAGAGCTTGACATATATTTCCTTGTATCCGGCCTCGCTAAGAATGTCCTTCACCGGACAAACGGAAAACAATATTCTTTAAGATTTTACTACCCGGGTGACTTGATCGGTATCATGATCATGCTCACAAGCGGGGAAATGACTTTTTCGGTACAAGCAATGGAAGATTGTAACGTGTTTCGCATCCAGAAGCAGCGCTTGCTTGATATCATGACAAAAAATAACGATTTTTCAAAAATAATTTTTGAAAGTATCGGAAATCGCATGAAGACCCTCTATGACGAAATCAAATCAAAATCATCAGATAACGAAGAAGAAAATATCTCGCTATTCCGTACCAAAGTACATAATTTGATGGATTTCCCCACTTTTATAGGTGAAGACGATACGATATTGCAAGCAGCACAGCTAATGAAAGAGAGAGATACATACGGGTTGGTCACAGTGGATTCGTACGGGAAAATGAAAGGAATTCTTACCCAGAGAGAGATTCTTTCCTATCTTACAGAGCCGACTG
This sequence comes from Rossellomorea sp. NS-SX7, assembly GCF_052828565.1. Taxonomy (NCBI): domain Bacteria; kingdom Bacillati; phylum Bacillota; class Bacilli; order Caryophanales; family Bacillaceae; genus Rossellomorea; species Rossellomorea sp. NS-SX7. The sequence goes on from NZ_CM128249.1 coordinate 2,144,581, forward strand.
GATCTGAAAAAGTGAAGGACTGGATGAAACGGAATCCTTTCTGGATCAGGGATGAGTCATTCGCGTACGAAGCATTATCTTACTTCAAACACGAAGAAGTTGATTTTGTGCCTATCATCCGGAATGATTCTGTTGTAGGAGTGCTTACAAGTAGTTCGTTCCTGAATATACAGGACTCAAACTACCTCGATTTATCATATCGGATTCAAAAAGCAGTCAGTAAAGAAGAGTTGGTTCAATTGGCTACGGTCAAAAGTGAAACCTTTCAGCAATTCATCGGTGACCTTCTTCTCCAAGACAGCCCGGGATATGATGTATGTGAAGTCATCAGCAATTATAATGACCGCCTGCATCGGAAAATCATCCAATTAACAGAGAAAGAAATGCGGGAAGAAGGATTTGGACGTGCACCCGTCAACTATTGTTTCATTGTTATGGGAAGCCAGGGACGGAGTGAACAGGGATTTCATACCGATCAGGATAATGGAATCATATTGGATGACTACAGTCATTTATCCGATACGAAAAGAGTCGATTTGTATTTCCAATCTTTTACAGAAAAGTTAAATCAAAAGCTTGCGGCATGCGGGTTCCCTGAGTGTACAGGCGGAATCATGGCAAAAGAGCAGAAATGGAAGCGATCCTACACAGATTGGAAAAAAGCAATCGATGAATGGCTGCATGAAATGGATGCACAAGAAGTTCAGGATACTACGATGTTTTATGATTTTCGGCCGATCTATGGTGATTATTCCATCGCTGAAGAAATCCGTATCTATCTCGCTGAAAAATCAAAGCGTTCTCTCAACATGCAGCAGCTTTTACGAAAAGATGCATTGCGCTTCAAACTTCCTGTCGGTCCATTGGGGAGAGTCAATCTAAAGCCAAAGAACCACTTATTCAACATAAAGAAATCAGGCCTGTTGCAAATTGTCAATATGATCAGGATTCACTCTGTCAAATATGGTGTGAAAGAAGTAAATACCATAAAGAGGGTAAATGCATTGAAAAATATGCAGGCTTTCCACCCCAGGGATGCTGAGAATGTAAAGATGGCCATGCATATCCTTTTAAGTCTTCGAACTAAGCAAAACCTGAAAGAATTAAAAGAAGGGAAGCTTTTGAGCAATGACATTGACGTCCGTGAGTTATCCAAGGAAGAGCGGCAAAGATTGAAGGAAGCCATCCAGATTGCCAACCGACTGCAGCAAGTCATGGAAATCAGCTTTAATAGAAATAGGGTGGTTTGATGAATGACATAGGAATTAATGTAGGATATCGGATCCTGAAATATTATCTATGGCAGCAGTTTTTCTTCAGGGCTCAGGTGAACGGGGAAAAAACAAGGCCCTCATATTACAAAGTAGCTCATACCCTCAAAGAATTTGAAGCAGAAAAACCCACTTTTCAAGATAAGCACTTGTATAACTGTACATTTACCATTTTCGACTTGGAGACAACGGGTTTCTTTCCTGAAGTGGGAGATGAAATCATATCGATCGGGGCAGTGAAAGTTACAGAAGGAAAAATTCAGGAAAAAGATACATTTTACAAAGTCATCGATCCCCTTCAAACGGTCTCAAGAAAGACAAAAAAATTCACTGGGCTTAAGAGGAAGGATTTTAAGAATGGTGTTACACTGCCTGTAGGCATCAAGGATTTTTTAGAATTCAGTAAAGGAACGATTTTAGTTGCACACCCTGCAAGCTTCGATATAAATTTCCTCCAGAAGAGATTGCATAAATGGGAGCTTCCCACCTTTCAACCCGAGTATATTGATTCTTTCGCTCTCGCCAATGCACTTTTGGAAAGGAACGACTGCTACTTGGATGCAATGGTTAAAAAGTTTGGAATCACCGAAAGGACAAGGCATCATGCACTGAATGATGCCATCATGACGGCTGAAATATTCGAACACCTGCTCAAGATTTGTTATAAACAAGAGGTGCATACGATTCGAACATTGCATGAATTAATCACTGATAAGTAAAGGCAGCGGCAAGTCAATAACGGAGTTATTTGTAACACAAAAAGGACTTTCAGGGCATTTCCCCTGAAAGTCCTTTTATTTAATCAGCTTATCGGATTTGGCCGGTACCATGCATCATATATTTCACTGTTGTTAATGCAGGTAGTCCCATTGGTCCTCTCGCATGTAATTTCTGAGTTGAAATTCCAATTTCAGCACCGAATCCTAATGCTCCACCGTCCGTAAAGCGTGTTGATGCATTATGATAAAGAGCTGCTGCATCGACAAGCATCATGAATTTCTTCGCAGTTTCTTCATTTTCAGTCACAATGGCTTCAGAATGTTTGGTACCATATTGTTCGATATGATCCACTGCACCATCAAGTGATTCTACAACTTTTACTGCGATATCCAGGCTTAAATATTCGTTAGCCCAGTCTTCTTCACCTGCAAGCTTTGCATCTTTAATTGCTTCCACGACTTTTTGATCACCATGAATGGCAACATTAAATTCAGCAAGCTTAGAAGTAAATGCATCTTTGTGCTCCTTAAACCAGTCTTCATGGATGATGACTGTCTCTGCTGCATTACATACAGCAGGTCGATCGGTTTTAGCATTAATCAGGATGTTCAATGCTTTTTCAACATCTGCATCTTTATCGATATAGATATGACAATTTCCTACACCCGTTTCTAGAACAGGTACCGTTGCATTGTTTACCACTGCATTAATAAGGGCTCCACCGCCGCGTGGGATCAGAACATCGATGTATTCTTTCATTGTAAACAGTTCATTGGTAGCTTCACGATCAGTTGTATTAATGAATTGAACCGCTTCTTTTGGGATATCTGTTTGTTCTAATGCTTCGTGCATGACATCGACGATCGCTTTATTTGAAGTAATCGCATTTGAACCACCTTTTAACACAATGGCATTCCCTGATTTTAACGCTAATCCGGTAGCATCCACTGTTACATTCGGGCGGGCCTCATAAATCATGCCGATTACACCAAGAGGAACAGTTACTTTTTGTACTTGAAGTTTGTTTTCAAGAGTCCAGTCTGAAACGATTTTCCCTGTTGGGTCTTCCAGGTCAGCAACTTGTCTCAGACCATTTGCAAAGTCTTCCACACGTTCTTTTGTCAATGATAGACGATCCATGAACGCTTCTTCAAATCCTTTTTCTCTCCCTCTTTGGAGATCCTTTTCGTTTTCATCCAAGATCGTTTGATAATTTTCGTCCAGGTGATCTGCAAGTTTATGCAGTGCTTTGTTTTTTTGTTCAGTTGTTAATAAACTTAATGTTTTAGAAGCTTTTTTTGCCTTCATCGCTTGTTTTTTCACATCGGTTTTTTCAATTGTTAAAGTCATCAAATGCCTCCTGATTTATTTTGTAATGCCAATTGTATATTGGACATTCTTATTAATAACCATTGGTGATTTCCGTGCAAGTCTTCGCTTTCCGCGGGCGGGTGGGGAGCCTCCTCGGCTTGCGCCTCCGGGGTCTCCACTGTTCCGCATTCACGCAGGAACAATTATTATCCTTGTTTCAATCTTATTAAATCCCTGAATCAAAAAGCTTCTTACACCCCAACCGGAATTGGTACTTCGATGTGGCAGACCAGGTGGTCGATTTCTACTGCAATTTGGTCGTCTTTGATGTCTGATGGATTTTTTAGTTGGCCAGAACGGAAGTTGACCATTCCGAGTCCGATTTCTTCATTGCCACTGTCCAGGATTCTAACGACAGCACCTTTGTCGAATCGACCTTTTACAGTATAAATATCATTGATTGTCAGGCTTTCTTTCTGTTCAAGGATGCGTTCTTTCGCATCTGTATCTATTGTGATTTCACCTTCTGGACCTGAGTTGAATGCAATCCATTGCTTCTTGGAATCCAAATTCACTGCATCCTCTGCAGATTCAAAATACGTCCCTTTCGCAGTGTGCTGCACGGCATCATAAATGATATCGGTGTTTCCGGATTTTCCAAGGAATGCAGGGATGCCGGATGCCATCGTAATTTTAAATGCATCAATTTTAGAGCGCATGCCGCCGGTACCTACTGAACTTCCCGGTTCTCCAGCCATATCTTCAATATCATCGTTGATTTCTGTGACGCTTTCCAACAATTCTGCTTCTGGGTTCTTACGTGGATCTGAATCATATAGTCCGTCAATATCAGACAGAATGATCAATTGATCTGCATCCACTAAAGCAGCTACTTTCGCTGAAAGGGTATCGTTATCTCCGAATTTTAAACGGTCAACTGTTACCGTATCGTTTTCATTTACAATCGGGATAATTCCTCGTTCAAGCAGAACATTAATCGTGTTGCGTGCATTGTTGTAACGGTCTTCATCCGAAAAGTCACTACGAGTAATCAGAATTTGAGAAGCGACGTAACCATGCGATATAAACAGATCAGAGTATGCTTCAATTAATAACCCTTGACCAATTGCAGCTGCGGCTTGCTTCTCGGGCAAAGAGCTAGGACGTGTTAAGCAGCCCAGTTTACGGTACCCTGCAGCGACAGCTCCAGATGATACAAGTAGCACTTCATGACCGTCATCTTTCAGGCGTACAACTTCATCCACTAAACGTTCCAACTTCCTGCGGCTCATCTCTCCATGCAAGCTCGTCAAAGAACTGCTTCCAATCTTGATCACAATACGTTTCTGTTTATTATCTTGGGACATCCAATCACTCCTAGTAAAAAGGTCCGTCCCTCGTCCCTTCTTTTGTGATGAGGGACGGACTTGTATTTCTGTGTTTCACATTCTTAGTTATATGGTAATTATATTTAATAGAGGTTTTTTATACGTGTCATTAGTTCGTCACTAATTGTCGGGACTGTAATTCAGAGCTTATTTCTTTGGATCTTTTTTCTGCTCCTTTTACAGCTTCTGAGATAGCCTTCCCTCCGCCAAACTCTGCTAATGCATCAAGTCCGGCAGCAGTCGTGCCATTAGGGGATGTTACATTTTCTCTTAGTTGTGTTGGTGTTTCTTCACGTTCAAGCATCATTTTAGCTGCACCGAATATTGTCTGGGCACCTATCTTACGCGCAAGCTTGGGGTCTAAACCGGCTTCCGCACCAGTCTTTTCAATATGCTCCATAAGATAATAGAAATATGCTGGTCCGCTTCCGGCAATCCCAGTGAAAATATCCATTTGACTTTCATCAATTACATATACTTCACCTATGCTTGACAGCAATTCTTTGGCATTCTTCATATCTTCTTCTGACGTAAATCTGCCTGCACTTATAGCAGTAGCAGATTCTTTAAGCATACTGGACGTATTCGGCATTACCCTAATAACTGATTGACCTGCAGGGAGCTGTTCCTCCATATGGGAAGTAGTAATTCCTGCAAGAACTGACATGATGACAGTATCTTTATTTACAAGATGATTAATCGAGTCTAAAGCTTTATCTATATCTTTAGGCTTCATTGCAAGAATGAGTATATCGATTTCTTCAAAAGGAAGTTGATCCTTCAATAATGTGCGTACGCCATACTTCTCATTGATATCATGAAGTTTTTCTTTGTTGCTTCGATTAGAAACAATGATTTGATTCTTTGGGATTTTTCCGCTTTGTACCGTTCCAGAGATCATTGCTTCAGCCATATTACCTGCACCAAGAAAAGCGACTGTCTTATTTTTCAACAAACCTATCCACTCCGTTTCATTTATATAATAAGGTTGTTTTTCAGTTTTGTTTGTATGTTTAATATCATGTTTAGTTTTAAATGTTTATTTTGTCCTGTGCTTTGTTCACAACGTTTATAATCGTAACACGCTGGTAAATGATATCAAGGCGATATCCGGAAGTAGTAAGGAATAAGCCGAAAAAGAACGTGGAAGCGTTATCATTCCCTTTTCAGTGATTCAAATGCCTTCTGAGAGCTTTAAATCACTGATAATCCCGTATAATCAGAATTATTGGGTTTGCTTTCTTAGAATAAGCTGCTTTTTCAGGATTGTGTGGAAGGAAAATTGCCGTTTGGCTCGGTATTCTTTTAGTTTTGGCTGATAAACTTTGAGTTTGGCTCGGTAATCTTTTAGTTTTGGCTGAAATCCTTTAAGTCTGGACCGATAATCTTCGAGTTTGGGCCGGTTATCTTTCACTATCGGCCATTAATCTTTCGATTCCGCCGATAATTCCATCACTTGGAAAAACAAGGAAACAACAACAACACACACCCACCCCAATCCCCTCAAAAAAAAATGCACATCAGACGAAATCGTCCGATGTGCACTCTTATAAGTCTACTATTATTGTTCGGTCACCTCATCCGAGCTTTTTCCGTTAAGGAAATCTTTCAGCGCCTGGATGTTTTCTTCAAAATTCAATTCGATGACCGAACCGACTCCCTCGTAGCTTCCAAAGTCATATGAGCCTTCGACTGGGATCGTCAGCTTGTCGATTTCATCGCTATTACTTAAAAGAACATCCTTAACAAGCGAAACCTGATCCAGCTTTGACATGTTTGTTTGGATGTAAGGCTGTATGGAACCAGCTAGTTTAGGCAGCTTGGTGACACCGTCGATGGTGAGGACTTCTCCTTTTAGAGCTGTAATGACTTTTTGCTGTCTCTCAACCCGTCCAAAATCGCCTTCCGCATCGTGACGGAATCTCGCATAGCCTAATAATTCTTTCCCGTTTAATTTTTGTACTCCCGGCTCAAGGGAGACACCTATATTTTCAGACATTGCTTTTTCGACGTCCATCTCGATCCCTTCCGGAGCGAGAATATCAACCGATTGTTCAAAGCCTTTAAAATCGACCATCATGTAATACTGAATATCTATATCAAAGTTATGCTTGATCGTTTTCCGTAATAATTCCGGCCCGCCTAAGTAAAACGCGGTGTTCAACTTATAGTTCTGGTAACCAGGAATTTCTACATATATGTCCCTCATGAATGAAACCAGTTTGGTTTCATTTGTTTTGGGATCTACTTGGGCCAGCATCATGGTATCTGTCCGGGATTTCTCTTCCCCCCTGCTGTCTACGCCCAATAACAATACGTTGATCTTGCCATTTTCGTCTTTAACCCCGTTAAATTTATAGTCTTGCATATTCTGCTCGCCATCAGCCATCTGATATCCATTATAAAATTGAAAAGCTGAATAGCCCAGTAAAGATAAAATGATCAATAATAGCACTGCGATAATTTTTCTGCCACGTTTTTTCCTTCGTTTCTTGCGATCGAGTCTTGAATCCATTATTCCACCTACTTTGCAAAATGAAATGGCAGCAAGCTATTGAGAAATTCTACTCTACTATCCCTCTTAACTCAATACTCAGGTTATGGAGGGATAAACATGAATTTCCAGCATGTTATTATTTATAGTACCATAATTATTACTGGATATCTCATTAATTTAAGCTTTATAAGCAGGTGGCCACTTCCCAATGCCTCTGCCAGATTCCGCAAAGTCTCCGCATACTTCAGGTTCTCCCCTGATCGGCATCTTTAGCAGGAGTCTGCTGTATACGCTCATCTCAACAGCTAGTAACTGGTTAAATATAGTTTTATATTCTGTACCAATGCCATATGTTTTAAAGTCATTGAACGTACTACCCGTTTTTACTGAGGATTTAAACATAAGGATTCACTAAAAAAAGAAGCTGAGTCCGTAAACTCAGCAATCAATGACTTTCCAGCTTTTAAGATGGTTTCCGCATTCTGAGACGGTAAGATTCAATGGCTTTCTTTGTTGTCTCAAATACGCCCTTTCCGATCAGCCTTCCCAAGGGGGTGATGGATCCTGCGAAAGGATAAGATTTCCCTTGATTCGTTGATGCGACAAGGATACTGTCTGTCGGTGTACCTGTAGCGAGGGTACCCGTTCTGGGATCATACACTTCTTGTTCCTGCATCGCCCTTACTTTTGCTTCAGTAGAGGTTACAAGAGCTTCTATGAAGGCTTCATCAGAGAGCTTTCCATTGACAAAAACCCATGTATTGATTGTTCCCGGCCTCATCTCCCCTGGGAACAAATGAGTGGCTGTCACATCTACTGCATTACCCACTCCCGCCGTCACGACCACAAAGATGGAGTGCTCCTCCAAGGTGAACGCAGCATATTCCACATCTTCCAGGTTCACTGCCGTCATCATCCCGACTGTGAAAGATGGATCAAAACCTTTGTCTTTAAGGAAATTCATCATATCCCCACGATAATCGGTGCAGTCATATTGCGGAGTGACGTATCGGTTCACCACGTTTTTGTACCAGCCAAATCCTGAACCAATCACCCCTGATGACATGCACTTCATATGGATGGGTGACTGATAGGTGATCATATCAGAGGAAACAGTCAAGAACTCTTCACACGCTGGTGATGTCCCGGATTCCGCTTTCTCATCAGGCAGGATGACAATTTGCGGTTTAGCCACATAAGGATGCGCCTGCTTATGTACTTCGGTATTATAGACCTCTTGAATATGTTCTTCCTTTAATACTTCTTCAGGGTGATTGACCACTTTGGTCTTACCCTTCTGCAGCAGAAGGAGTCGGTCACAATAAAGGCTTGCAAGGTTTAAATCATGAAATATTGAGACGACTGTCAATTTACTCTCTTTTGTTTGTTTCTTTAATAATTCAAGCAAGCTTTTTTGGAAGGAAAGATCCAGATGGTTAGTCGGTTCATCCAACAGGATGACTTTCGGTTCCTGGGCAAGGGCCTGGGCAAGGAATACCCTTTGCTTTTCTCCCCCTGACAGTTCATCCAGCTTGCGGTGTTGAAGACCCTCTACACCTGTTTGAATCATGGCTTGATGTACGATTTTCTCATCATAGGGTGATATTGTTTTAAATATCCCTTTCTGATGTGGGTACCGCCCAAGCATGACCGTTTCTTTCACCGTGTAAGAAAAGGAGTGTGTGGAGTTCTGCGGCAGTACAGCTATCAATCTTGCCAACTCTTTAGAAGAGTATTCAGCCAGGGACTTCCCTTTCAGATTGACTTTGCCTGCTGTATGGTGAAGGATACCTGAGAGTGCCTTCAAGAGCGTGGTCTTCCCACTGCCGTTTGGTCCTAATATTCCGAAGAACTCACCTGTCTCTACATGAAAATCAATGTTCTCCACAATGGATGCTTCATCATATCCTACAGATAGTTGATGGACATGCAGCATGTTACTCCCCCCTTTTCTTTAGCAGGATATAGGCAAATATCGGTGCACCGATCAATGCTGTGATCACACCGATTGGTAATTCAGATGGACTTATCACCGTACGGGAAATCAAGTCTGCAACGACCAAAAATGCTCCTCCTGAAATGACTGAAAGCGGAAGTACATGCTGATGATCATACCCGATGATCCTTCTGATAAAGTGAGGGATTACCAGCCCTACAAACCCGATCGTACCAGATACTGCCACGGCCGCGCCGGTCAGCGTGCTCCCCGCAATAAGAACCATATATTTCCTCTTCTGCACCGAAATCCCTATATGGCGTGCCTGCTCTTCCCCGAAGCTCATGCCGTTCAATTCCTTGGAATTAAACATCAGGATCAAGGTCCCTGCAGCAAAAAAAGGCAAAACAATAAAAATATAATCCCAGCCCCTCATCGATACGCTTCCAAGGAGCCAGCCGATTATTTGCCTTAACTCCTCTCCCGATAGGGCAATCATAAGAGAAATGACCGAACCAAGGAAGGAGCTGAAAATGATCCCTGTCAGTATGATCGTTTCCACCTTCATCGTGCGGTCGACCTTTCTTGCAAACGTCAACACAAGGAATACAGTAAGCAATGAGCCAATGATGCTGATGACAGGCAATGTGAATAGCCCTAAAAACGGCAGGCTTATATTGAAAAATAAAGTGACAACTGCGCCGACCGATGCTCCTGAGGACATTCCCAGGGTATACGGGTCAGCAAGGGGATTCCTTAATAAACCTTGAAAGGAAGCCCCGGCAATTGCCAAGGAGCTCCCAACCAGTAAAGCTAATAAAACTCGCGGTAAACGAATGGAAAATACAATGTTTGAATGCATGGGATCGACAGTCTCCACTGAGCCGGTCCCAAACATTTCGGCACTGATGATTTTGAGGATATCAATGATGGGAACCTTTACAGTACCTATCGATATCCCAATCAGCAGCGATAGGATGAGAATACTAAATGCCAGCAGATAAATAATCCATATTCTATTCTGTAAATATCTCTGGATAAACAGACTTGGCAATTTCCTCTACTCCTTCTACCAATCTAGGACCAGTACGCGTCACAAGATCAGGGTTTACATCATAAACTTGTTTATTTTTGACTGCATTGATATCCTGCCAGCCTTCCCGGGTCATGACCTGTTCGCTATCACCATATGTGGTAATGATGACATCCGGATTTGCTGCAATGACCTCCTCTTGGTTGACGGCGATCCACCCTTCCTGTTCTTTCAGGGCATTTTCTGCATTGATTAATTCAAGCATTTCATTAATAAATGTATTGCTTCCAGTTGAATAGATGTCCGGTGCAGGAGCTACTTCTACATATACCTTTTTCTGCTGTTCGACTTTTTCAGCTTTTGATTTAAGTTCTTGAAGATCCTCTCTCATCGAAGATACCAGCTTTTCCGCTTCCTTTTGTTTGCCGGTCAGCTTTCCAATATTCTCTATGATCGTGTATACTTCATCTATTTTCTGTGTATCTTGGACGACGAATACGCTGATTCCTGAGTCCCGGAGTTGATTTAATCCCTCTTTCGCGCTTACTGCCGTAGACTCATGTGCCAATACGAGATCTGGATCGAGGCTGATGATTTTTTCAACATTGAATTCAATGCCTCCGATTTTCTCTTTATCAGCAGCTTCCTCGGGATAATTATCGAAATCTGTCACTCCAACGACTTTTTCACCAAGGCCCAGTTCAAATAGTATTTCCGTATTACTTGGAATTAACGTGATGATTCGTTCAGGTTTCGATTCGAGAGTGATTTCATCACCTAAAGCATCCTTCACTTTTATCGATTGATCAACCGATTCTTCTTCAGTACCTTCCCCTGCATTTTGGTTGTCAGGCTGGTTCCCACAAGCAGCTGTAAATAATACTGACAGCATGAAAATAATAAATAGACTACTAAGCTTTTTCATTTTCTCTCTCCCTCTCATTAGATGATTGAATCGCATTCAGAATGATCGGTGCATCTTTTCGCTTATCTTGAAAGATTATGGGAAAGACGTGCATCGATCAGACTCCTTCTTTCTTTTAAAAAATTGAAAAAAGAGCCAAATAAAAAAACATCCCCGAAAAGGCGATGCTGTGTAATATGCATATAGGACCAACAAAGTATGGGGACATGCATGTTACACCTTCCTATCCGCGTAGTACCAGTGTCAAAGATGTCAGGCAGGTCTCCTGGCTTATGGTCATTGCTGGCTGCACCTTCCCGTACATGTGTACAGTGGTTCATTGCAGTTTGCTCCCATTTACAGTGGCGGGACCGCGTTGGAGTTTCACCAACTTCCCTTTTAAGAAGCGCAGGAATATTTGAACATATCCCGCTTCACCCGATCATTCAACTATGTAATTTTCCGTTCACATGAATTATACAGGAGCTTTTATATCCGGTAAATATATTTTTGCACCAAAGTTACAGTTTTTTTGATTGTCAAACCGTCAGAGAAAATGATAAAATTTGTTCAATCTAAAATATCTTTACCACATTACAGCAGCAAATAGCTGCAGGAGGTTTGGTTGGAATGAAGAAAGAAATCGAACGTGCTACCTTTGCCGGAGGCTGTTTCTGGTGCATGGTAAAACCATTTGATGAATTACCCGGAATCATTGATGTCGTGTCTGGTTATTCAGGTGGACACGTTGAAAATCCCACATATAAAGAAATAAAAGAAGGACAAAGCGGACATTATGAAGCCGTTCAAATCACATTTGATCCTTCCGTCTTCCCCTATCGGGATCTATTGGACCTATACTGGCCACAAATCGACCCGACTGATGACGGCGGGCAATTCCATGACCGTGGGGATCAGTATCGCACCGCCATCTTTTATCATAATGAGGAACAAAGATATGCTGCAGAAGAAACCAAACAAAAAATTGCAGACAGCGGGCGATTCGCAAAACCGATCGTGACAAAGATCCTGCCGGCAGCACCTTTTTATCCTGCTGAAGAATATCACCAAAAGTTTTATAAAAAAAAGCCAGAAGAATATAAAGCTGATCGCAAAGTATCCGGCAGGGATGAATTCATCAGTAATCACTGGCAGTCATAGCCTACGCATGAAAGCCCCCCATTTCTCACAAACTAGATGTGAAGAAAGGGGGTTTTTTTGATGAAAAAGCAACAGCATGACAAGGAACAAGTAATCGGATTCGAAGGCCCTGGCAGGGCAGTCAACTTTTTCGATCCCTATCCTGATGAAGACAAAGTGAATTACAAAAATGCTGAGCAAGGTGAAGAAAAAAATGACAGAGAGTAAAGATGTCGAACCCAAGATGAATAGTATGATAACTTTTGTATAAGTTAAGAAGAAGGAACCGGGGAAATCCTCCACCAAGAAAAGCCAACAATCGCTAGATTTTCTCGGTTCTGAATTATTTTCATTACCACTGTATCCTCCACCTAATAGCAACTTCCCCTTTTCACTCCAACTTCTTATATTTCCATAGCTGAGCCTTTTTCAAAAAATAAACCATATTTGGATTCAAATAAAAAAGGAGGCGGAAAATTCCGCTCTCCTGCATACCTTCTATTTTTTCAAATAAGTCCATCCTTCTTCTTGGTAAACCTTGTTTTCTTTCATCAGTTTCCCAATCGCACGTTTAAAGGAAGCCTTGCTCATGTTGAAGCGTTCCTTTATTTCATCCGGCTGGCTCTTGTCCCAGAACGGGATCGCACCGTTACGCTGATGCAGGTAGGAAAGAATCACGTCGGCATCATCATGCATCTTATCTTGTTTCAATGGAAGGAAAGAAACATTTAAATTTCCGTCATCCTTTACATCGATGACCCTTCCTTCTACAAGCTCGCCAAGTCTTGGTTCTTGTTTCCGTTCATTCTCATGTACGAAGCAGCGGTATCCCTGCTCGGATAAAAAGAATGTACCTACTTTAAGAAGGCGGTAAACCCTGCCTTGGACTTTTGCATTCAGCATTTCTTTAGATGCTCTTCTTGATACTTGCTCAATGATATTTTCCGTCGCAAGCTTTCCATATAAACGGTCCTGTTTGTCCCGGTTCAATGACAGGAACAATTGGTCGCCCGGCTCTGGCCACAGGGAAAGAAACCTTGGAAGGTCATCTGCTGAGACAAGGATATCCTTAGGAAGTCCGATATTGACAAACACTCCTAAATCTTCTTTTTTATCCACTACTTCTGCCCATCCGTACACTCCTGCCTGCACCTTTGGAATACGCATGGTAGCCGTCAGCCTGACATCCTTATCATGATAGAGAAAGACTTTGACTGAATCGCCCTCTTGGATTTCATCAGTAATTTCTGAATGATGAAGCAATACCCGATCCTCCTCATCATTTGTTAAAAAGAAGCCGTATGGGACTTCATGGTCGACATATAATTCTTCTACCGTTCCCGGTTTCAATGAAGACATTATCAGATTCCTCCCAATCAAATGGTAATAGCATTTATCCGCTCATTACTCATCTTGTATATTGAACTAATATATCTTTTTTTCTTCTATATGTATAGTGTCTATTTTCTACAGAAAATAGTAAATGTATTTTGACAATAATAACTTCTGATGCAGGAATATTCATTTCCGTTTTCTTCTCAGAGAGACTGCCGCAGTTCCTGTAACCAGTTAGCTTTAACAGACCCTCCCTTCCAGAAAGAACAAAATACTACATACCCAACGTTCCCTATTATAACAGGGACTTATAAAGAATGCAGGAGCCCGTCTTTTAACCAGGGCCCCTGCATCGTGATTAATAACGATTATACGCCCTCACTGCTTCGTCAGTTGGAAGTAAAAACGTGAGCATGCCCAGTAATGGGAGGAAGCTGCATAGAATCATGACAAACCGTATTGAATAAAAATCCGCGAGCCCTCCGAATAAAACTGCACCTACTGCGCCCATACCGAATGCAAGTCCCACTGTCAGACCTGAAACCATTCCGATTTTTTTAGGCAATAGTTCTTGTGCATATACGACAATGACACTGAAGCTCGATGAAATGATGAATCCGATGCAAAAAATAACCGGGAATACGATGGACAACGATAAATAAGGAAGTGCCAATGTTAACGGGGCAGCACCCAGCATCGAAAAAAAGATGATATTCCGTTTACCAAACTTGTCCGCCAATGGACCGCCTAAGAATGTGCCAAGAACCCCCGCAAACATAAATGCAAAAATATAAGCCTGCGCTTTCTTGATGGATAATCCGTAATCTTCTATTAAATAAAATTGATAATAATTCGATAAGCCAGCTCCATACCAGGAGCGGGCAAATACTAAAAACACAACCAACACCATCGCCCACTTAATCTTTCTATGAATAGGTGAAGGTTTCCCATCTGCTTTATTCCGGACACGTTTTGTTTCTTTTGTTTTTATCTGGCTTGAATACCATTTTGATACTTTTAATAATATAAGTATCCCCATGATTGCAGCAATTGAAAACCAAAGTGCCCCCTTTTGTCCGAATGGAACAAAAATGAATGCCGTAATCAAAGGAGCGAGCGACTGTCCCGTGTTCCCCCCCACCTGATAAATCGACTGAGCGAGCCCCCTTCTCTGTCCCGCCGCCATATAAGCGACTCTTGAACCTTCGGGGTGAAAAATGGCTGAACCAAAGCCGATAAACAAAACAGACAGAATGATCCATAAAAAATGACCCGATAGTGCAAATCCAACAAGGCCGATCAAACTCGAAAGCATCCCCAAAGGTAATAAGTAGGGTCGGGATTTCATATCTGCATAATAACCAAACACAGGCTGCAATAATGAAGACGTCATGTTTAATGCAAAAGCAATCCATCCAATTTGAGTATAACTTAACTGGAGAGATCTCTCGATGATTGGAAACATGGCGGGAACCACCGATTGTAACGTATCATTGATGAAATGTCCTGAACTGATGGCAAATAGGATTCCATAAATTGTTGCATTTTGTTTCTTATGTACTCTTTTCATGGCTGCCTGGGCCAAATGATCTCCCCCTTAATTACTTCGGTATGCTAAATAGTATAATGAACTTCATCGCAATTTTGTACCTTTCTCTTCAAACAACGATTAAGAATCATAAAGAAAGCCGCCGAGTCATACTCGACGGCTTTCTTTCAATACCTATTTATTATTCCCGATCCGGGAATACCCGCTGAAGAACATTAACTAATTCGTCTCCAAATCCTTCTATCGGTTCTCCATTTTCTGCCCTGTCAGCATAGCCTCTCATTCGATCAAAAAAGTCCGGATTGGTAGAAACGTAAACATTATCTATCCCAGCATCTACATCTCTGATCTGTTTTGCAACTTTATCTTCAAGTTTCTGACTTACTCCGTCTTCGCCGTTTTCCAATACCGCAGCAACGTATGCGTTTCTTTCAGTGGTCAGAACATACGCTCTTTTCACTTCCTTTAAGTCTGCCACATTATTTGCGGCTTCTTTTGATAATGAATAATTTTCTCTCACCGAATCACGCGTTCCGGTATCGTTAACGTTCATATAATCGCCTGTGCGATCCCGGTCATATCCTACCCTTTCAAGGGCATTATTATCATTCATGCCCTGCTCATTCATGTTATCATTGTTCGTTCCGCATCCAGCTGCTGCCCCTGAAACCATTATTCCAAGGAAAGTAACGATAAGATACTTTTTCATATTGTTTCCTCCTTATGTTTGAATCGTCGATTTTACTATCTCCCATACTGGGAATAACTATTCAAAAAGACTCTTTTGTTTGAAGAAAAAATCATAAGGGGAATTATTCAGTTGAATGTAAAGCTGAGTAATTTCCATACTACTAATATAAGGAGGACGTGAGATGGTTCAGGCAGCGGTTTGGGGGGGAGTTGCAAGTTTATCATTATTTTTGGGTGCCCTGATAGGCATTTTCTTCAAGATACCCAAAAGGGTCACTGCTTATATCATGGCATTCGGAACAGGGCTTATTATCGGTTCCGCTACCTTTGATTTACTTAGCGAAGCCAGTGGCAACGCAAATATTATCCATGTTACCTCCATGTTTTTGTTGGGTGCAGCCATTTTTACCGCATTTGAATTGTGGATATCCCAAAAAGGAGGAAGTCAGCGGAAGCGCTCAAAGAAAAACCCCCATAATCATTCCGGATTAGCCATTTACATAGGCACCCTTATGGATGCCATACCGGAATCCATTATCATCGGGGTGAGCTTTCTAGGAAGTCAATCCATCCAATGGGTCTTTATTGCTGCTATTTTTATTAGTAATTTTCCTGAAGCGTTGTCGAGCAGCATAGGATTAAAACTTGATCAGTACAGCACTAAAAGGATTTTGATTCTTTGGGGCAGTGTTGTGGTGGTATCTTCCCTAAGCTCTCTATTGGGATACACCTTTTTACAAAATGCACCAGAAAGTATCGAATATATCATAGGAGCATTTGGTGCCGGGGGACTGCTAGCCATGGTTTCCTCTACCATGCTGCCAGAAGCTTTTGAAGAAGGAGGGCCGATGGTAGGGTTCATTTCCGCAGCAGGAATTATCCTCTCATTTATCTTCACAAATCTATAATGAAGAAGGACACACCTCGGGTAGATGAGGTGTGTCCTTTTTTATATGATCACTCTTTAATGATTTTCTGTTTATATTGCAGACGCTGCCATTGATAACGTATGAAACATCCGATGCAAAAACCCGCTAGAGCAATTGATGCAGCGAGTAAAACCATCCCGGAGAACACATAAAACCCTATTGTCCAATGAAACAATCCGCTGATCAGAGCAGTTCCAAGGCAAAAGGCTGCGATTACTGCATTGAATCTCTGTTGGCCAGCATCCTCAGGACGGTAGGCATCGGCTTCTTTCCTTAAAAACAATCTACCTATTTTCATAACGGGATTATATTTGAAAAGAGCTCCTGATAAAACCGTAACAAACGGAATCCATAAAAGCCATTGAAGCTGAAACACCCAGGAAAAAATGACAAAAGTTACAATAAACCACTGATTCAGGTCCACAAGAGGTTTCGGTATGGTATGTTGAACACTCACTTTAATTCATACCTTTCTGATTGGAATTTATGTAATTATAGTGTACTCCATTGTATAGGATAAATCAAAATAAAAAACCGAAAATCACTGCCCAATTTTTTCTTCAGTGATTTTCGGTTTCTTCTTATAAATTTCTGAGTATCTGAGCATGACGCTGTTCATCATAAGCAGCCCTGGTGAATCTCCTTTTTGCACGCGGCTCAGTAAGCCGGTTTGCAATCGAAAGATAAAACGGAACCGTTTCTGATTCATCTTTGATGCTTTCTCTGATGCCCTGTCTGTAATTCGTCGGAAGGTCTCTTGGTTTGACCAGGTCAATGCGTGGATACCTGCCGGTCAATTCAAGATAGACTTGAGAAAATGCATTAAAATGCCGAATTTCATCCTGTCTTATTCCAAGTATCGCCTGGCGGGCATTATTATCAGGCGCCAGTTCCGCCAATTGTGTATAGTAGGATATTGCCTTGAATTCATCATTTATCGCTTTTTGGATATCCCTTCTCAATGTCTGATCGATTTGTCTAGGAAATCCACTCTCTTCGTATGGATAGTAATAATACCCCACATTCATTCCTCCTCTATCTAACTCATTACAAACTATGACAAGAGCCCATCCATTGTGACTCATGGAAATAATCGTCACCATGAAGAAATAAAAATCCCCCACACTGTTCACTGTAAGAAAATTCTAAGTTAAACGACTACACACCATCGATGAATTCAGACATGCCTGGATTCTCCTAAACGCTATCTTTTTCACCCATTCACATGTTATAATCTTTTAGATTGAGTAATGGGAGGTAGTATGAATGATTCAAGTATCAGATGTAAGCTTACGTTTCGGTGACCGCAAGTTATTCGAAGACGTGAATATAAAATTTACTCCTGGGAACTGCTACGGTTTAATCGGAGCAAACGGTGCAGGAAAATCAACATTTCTAAAAATACTCTCTGGAGATATTGAAGCACAGACGGGAAATGTTTCGATGTCTCCCGGTGAGCGCCTTGCTGTATTGAAGCAGGATCACTTTGAGTATGAAGAATATGAAGTATTGAAAGTCGTCATTATGGGACATACCCGTTTATACGAAGTGATGCAGGAGAAAGATGCCATTTACATGAAGGAAGATTTCTCTGATGAAGACGGTATGAGAGCAGCTGAATTAGAAGGTGAGTTCGCTGAATTAAATGGATGGGAAGCGGAATCCGAAGCTGCCATTCTATTAAAAGGCCTTGGAATCGGTGAAGATCTTCACGCCAAACAGATGTCCGAGCTTACCGGTGGAGAAAAAGTAAAAGTCCTTCTTGCTCAGGCACTTTTCGGGAAACCGGATGTCCTGCTTTTGGATGAGCCTACCAACCACTTGGATATCCAGGCGATTCAATGGCTGGAAGAGTTCCTGATTAATTTTGAAAATACGGTCATTGTCGTATCCCATGACCGTCATTTCCTCAACAAAGTATGTACACATATCGCCGACCTTGATTTCGGGAAAATCCAAATCTATGTCGGAAACTATGATTTCTGGTACGAGTCCAGCCAGCTGGCACTTAAAATGGCTCAGGATCAGAATAAAAAGAAAGAAGAAAAAATTAAAGAGCTCCAGGCTTTCGTTGCGAGATTCTCTGCCAATGCTTCTAAATCGAAGCAAGCGACTTCCCGTAAAAAACTCTTGGATAAAATCTCTCTCGATGATATCAAACCAAGCTCCCGCCGCTACCCTTATGTTCAGTTCAAGCCCGAACGTGAAATCGGTAACGACGTATTAAGGGTCGAAGGCCTTACGAAAACAATCGACGGGGTGAAAGTTTTAGACAACGTCAGCTTCATCATGAACAAGGAAGATAAAATCGCTCTTGTAGGATCAGATGAAATTGCTAAAACGACTCTGTTCAAAATTCTTTCGGGAGAAATGGAGCCTGACAGCGGTTCTTATAAATGGGGTGTCACAACATCTCAAGCTTATTTCCCTAAAGACAACTCTGAGTACTTTGAAGGTTCCGAACCAACACTGGTCGATTGGCTGCGTCAATATTCCCCGGAGGATGAAAGTGAAACATTCCTGCGCGGATTCTTGGGACGCATGTTATTCTCCGGTGAAGAAGTGCTTAAAAAGCCTAGTGTACTTTCAGGGGGAGAAAAAGTCCGCTGTATGTTATCCAAGATGATGCTGAGCGGCTCAAATGTCCTCTTATTGGATGAGCCTACCAACCACTTGGATCTTGAGTCCATCACTGCATTGAATAATGGATTGATTGCCTTTAAGGGAGCCATGATTTTCGCATCCCATGACCATCAGTTCATTCAAACAATCGCAAACCGCATCATTGAAATTAAGGATGGAGGAATCATTGATAAGCAGACTACTTATGATGAGTTCCTTGAAATGAAAGCATCTCAGAAAGCTTAATAGCGGTTCATGCACGTTATGGTTTGAATGGTTCATTACAGAAAGTAATGTAAATTCCAAACAATAACTAAAGACGCACTGGATTCCATCTTGGAATAACCAGTGCGTTTTTTTGTGATCATTTGGTTGGAATAGCGTCCATCTGGAAAGGGAAGAACTTTTCTTGAAATACCCTATTCATTCTCCATTTTCTGTTTCGCCAGATATCCTTTAATCTGAAAGTAAGTTATCTCTGGGGGCAGCTCTTCTTTAATAGGCTTCAAAGGTTTCTCCCCGACTTTATTGACCGCTGATGCAATCATCGATTCCTCTTCATCAGTAAAGAATATGCTCCAATCATGGAAGCGTCCTTCCTCATAAGAACGGATAATGTGATTTTCTATAGTAGCGGTACTCATATCGCGTGTAGCAGCGATTTGTTTGATACTTTTGTTCTCGGTGAACAATTGTAATGTGACCATATGGGATGGTTCATCCGTTTGTGCCCTGACCTTGCGGGGTGATGATTCACGGGACTCTTTTTGTTCAACCTTACGGGTATATTCTTCGTTACCCTTTAAGAATGAACGGATTTCATTCATGAACATTTCCCCGTAGCGCTTCAGTTTGCTCTCGCCCACTCCGCTTACATTCAGAAATTCAATGTCATTGGATGGCTGTTTCATGCACATATCATGCAAGGTTTTATCAGAGAAGATGACAAAGGGCGGCACCCCTTCTTCATCTGCGATGGACTTGCGCAGTGTACGAAGTGCAAGAAATAATTCATCGTCATTTGATAATCTTGGAGCGGCATTCACCAGTTTCTTTCTGTATACTTTCCGATCACCAAGCAGTACTTCTTTACCTTTAGCCGATACCTTTAGTATAGGATAGCTTCCGCCTTCCACATCGATGATTCCTTCGGCGATCAAATAATCAATGAATAATCCCACTTCCTTCTGTGATTCCCCTTTTAGCAAACCGTATGTTGATAATGTATCAAATCGGAAATCCTTAATTTTCTTCCCCTTTGATCCAGTCAACACACCACTGATTAGGGAAGTTCCGAAACGTTCATTCATGCGCATCATGCACGAAAGGACCATTTGAGCTTTAACGGTTACGTCTTCCGACTCCCTGTCGTCGAGGCAATTACTGCAATGACCGCATTCTTCGTCGATCTCTTCCCCAAAATAAGAAAGAATATAGTTTTGAAGGCAGGACTCTGTATGTACAAAGTCCACCATGTCCCTCAATTTTTGAAGTTCATTTTGATGTAATTCCTGGCTCATCACATTCTGCTCAAGGATATACCGCTGCGTTTGAATGTCCTGTGGTGAAAATAGCAAGATGCATTCACTCTCGACACCATCTCTCCCCGCTCTTCCTGCTTCTTGGTAGTATGCTTCCATGTTTTTGGGAATTTGATAATGAAGTACATAGCGTACATTCGATTTATTGATCCCCATTCCAAATGCGTTAGTAGCGACCATCACCATGATCGAATCATTCAGAAAAGCTTCCTGTTGATCCAGTCTTAAAGAATCAGACAGACCGCCATGATATTTGCCAACAGACATTCCTTTCTTTTCCAAATAGGCATGGACATTTTCTACTTCTTTTCGCGTTGCACAATAAATGATACCCGGCTGCTGTCTGTTCTTCTGAACATATTCGCCAACCCAGCGTTTCCTGTCCTCACCTTTCAAAACATTAAAAAATAAATTATTCCGTTGAAAACCAGTCAATACTTTGTTTTCTGAAGGGATTTGCAAATGGTTGAGGATATCAATTTGAACTTGAGGGGTTGCAGTGGCAGTTAATGCTAAAATAACCGGATTGGAGGAAAGCTGATTTACTGCATGATTTATTCCTAAATAGCTCGGCCTGAAATCGTGTCCCCATTGGGATAAACAATGTGCTTCATCCACAGCGACCAATGGAATGTTCACTGAGTTCAGAAATTTGATGAACTGAGAAGATTCCAGCCGTTCGGGGGCAATGTATAACAGTTTGTATTCTCCAAGCGATATTTCTTCCATTCTTTGTTCCACTTCCCCGGCGCTAAGGGTACTATTAATATACGTTGCCGGTATCCCTTGAAATGTCAATGAATCTACCTGGTCCTTCATGAGTGAGATTAATGGAGAAATGACAAGTGTGATTCCATCAAGCAGCATTGCAGGAACCTGGTAACAGATTGATTTGCCTCCGCCTGTCGGCATGATTCCAGCAGTATTCCGTCCAGATAAGATATTCGAGATAATCTCAGCCTGTCCATTCCTGAATTCCCCGTAACCGAAATATTGCTTTAATACGTCTTGAGCTTCTCTTAACAAATTATGACCTCCCTGCCCTTTTCTACTTTTCATTTTATTCTACTTTCATTCCTGTGCCAATACATAGAAGGATATAAAATTGGAATCATCCCAAACGGCATGTCCTCCTGTTTTAACATTATGTTATATGTAATAAGATAAAGGGTTTAAATGAGTTGTAAAAAAGACTGCACAGTGCCTTCATTCCCTGTGCAGTCTCTTGAAAATCAAAACCACCTGAAGGTATTTTCTTCTTTTTTCGTTTCATTTGCCTCCGATTTTGTAAGTTTCCAAAAGTTGTCCCAGATTGTATGTTCATTCGTTTCGGCCGCTGCCGATACTTCTTTTTCTTTTTTATTTTTGTTAGCCATAGTGCTCCCTCCTTTTTTGCCTGCATACATTACATACTATTCACGAATAAAAAAAGCGTTTAAGAATATACAAACATTTTTTGAGGCAAAGGCGGAGTATTACTGCGAAAAAAAGAATCAATCGTATGATTGATTCTTTTGCGGATCAGGATGATTTCATTGTAGGGTGAGGATTATCTACTACTTGCAGGACTTTCGTTGATTTTTCCATGTCAGCGTTGCAAAGCGGGCATTTAGGGGTTTCTTCACTCTTGAAGTTATCCCTCATCCACCCTTTACATTCATCAGAAGAACAAGCCCATATTTCTGTTTCCTCAGTTTTTATTTCTTCTTCTACTTGATTTCGACGACCAAAAGCCATTGAATGTCCTCCTTTAAGATAAGCAGGATTTCCATGCCAGGCACGAAAAAACTGATTGTGGTGATGTTGCACAGCAGATTTAAAAGCTGGTTATATAATGGAAACTGGATGTAATGTAGGTAAATTTTCTGCGATTAATACCATTATACCATACTTGCTTCCATAATTATATACACAGTCGCCCTGTTGGCCAGAAGCAATCAGATACATATAAAGCTGCCACTATTTTTTCTTCTTCGATCTTGAAGAATCTGCTTTCGTACCACCTGATAATTCTTGATTGGTCGTCCCCTGTCCTTCTACCTGTGGAGACCTTAACATCGCCTTAGATGGATCTTCTTTTTTTCTACTCATCTATCATCACCTCCCCTTTTATCCTTACCATTCCCTGCCTGAATTATGTACGCCACTCTCTGTTGTTCCCTTTTTGAATATGAGTAAGATAAGCAAATCTGGGAAATCTAATCATAAATACCGTCATAGGGTGATGAGAAGTGTTCAGACGTAAAAAAACAACTGCTAATCTAGAAACGAACGCCGCTCATAGCTTCGATATAGAAAATTTCAAACAAGAGATAAAATCGCTTGTTAGCAAAAGTGATGATTTAATCTTTAGGATTCTGAAGCCGCAAAAGCAGAAAATCATCATCATATATTTTGAGGATTTAATTGATGTTATGTCATTAAATGAGGCGATCATCCGTCCTCTTGAAGAAATCAATAGTGAATTGGACGCAGAAACAATTGCAAATAAAATTAACATAGCGAACATTACACGCACCAATCAAATAAGCGAAGTAGTAGAACAGCTTGTGGATGGTTCCGCTTATATTTTCAGAGAAAATGATACATACGGCATACTTGCAGATATCCAGGATAAAGCGACTCGCGGACTCGAGAAGGCGGAAACAGAATCACTAGTGTTCGGTCCCAAAATAGCTTTCACAGAATCGATTTCTAAAAACTTGAATCTGATTCGCTCAAATATCAACGATCCCAAGCTTTGTGTAGAAACGTTAATGATTGGTACACGTGCCAAAAAGAAAGTTCAGATGGTTTACATCAGAGATATAGCGGACGACGAAAACGTTAATACCTTCAGACAGAGAATCATGGATCTTGAGGTTGATAGTATCATCGATTCAACGGTGCTGTCACAGATGATAGAAGACAACTCCATGACCGTCTTCCCTCAATTCATAACAACGGAACTTCCTGATCGTCTCACGATTTCGCTTTTGCATGGAAAGATTGGTCTGCTTGTGGACAGAAGTCCCACAGTGATCATCGGCCCATCTACATTGATGAATTTTTTTGAATCGACTGAAGATATTTATATGAGATGGAATATGGGGACGTTTCTCCGGATTATACGATTCATTGCCATTTTCTTTTCTGTATTATTGACTCCTGCGTATGTGGCCGTGCTCACCTTTCATTATGAAGTGATCCCTTCTGCACTTTTGGTTTCTTTGGGCCAATCACGTTCCAATGTCCCGTTCCCTCCAGTTTTTGAAGCCCTTCTGTTCGAATTTGTCATTGAACTGTTAAGAGAAGCTGGGGCCAGGCTTCCAACGAAAGTCGGCCAGACTATGGGTATCGTTGGCGGTATCGTTATCGGACAGGCTGCTGTGGACGCAGGATTCACCAGTAATATCTTGATTATCATCATCGCTATCAGCGCACTTGGGTCATTCACTGCACCAAGCTATGCGATTGGAGCTGCGGTGCGGATGATTCGATTTCCCATCATTTTAATGGCTGGATTATATGGGGGGGTAGGGATCATGTTCTGTTTTTGTTTCATTCTGATTCATTTATTGAAGGTTACCACACTGGGACGGCCATACTTGTCACCCGTTTACCCTTTTAGATTTTCTGACTGGAAATACAGCCTTTTCCGCGTCCCTTATCAATTCTTATTACAACGCCCGGTAACTAACCGCACAGAAGATTCAACTCGCATTCCCGCTAAAAAGGGGAAGGAGAAAAAAGATGTCGATGAATGAGTTACACTCTTTCCTTCATTATTGACTATGCTGAAAAATCTTTGTGAAACCACAATCTGCAAAAAGGGGGAGAAGAATGAAAGTAAATCTAGAGCCAAAGAAAAATTTAATATTCAACGCTTATTTGGTTGCTTTTATTCTTCATACAGCTCAAATAGGTGTAGGTATAGCAGGAGTTCCAAGGATCGTTTATATGGAATCCAAACAGGATGCATGGATTTCTACCATTGCGTCGGGAATACTTGTTTCCATCGTTCTGTTCATCATGTCAAAATTACTTGCATGTTATTCCAGTGCCGACTTGTACGGCATACAATTTGATCTATTCGGAAAGTGGATCAGTAAACTGTTCAACCTGGTGTACATCATCTATTTTTTGATCGTTACGTATGTGATCATGATGAATTATACAGAGATGGTGCAGGCGTGGATCTTTCCGAAAATGCCTACTTGGCTGCTCGTGGCTTTCTTGGTCTTTTTGGCCAGCTATGCGGTACTTGGCGGTATCAGAGTGGTTGTGGGAGTTACGTTTATTAGCTTATTACTGACTCTCTGGCTGGTGGTTATGATCTACACACCAATCAGGCATTTAGACATCAACCACCTCCAGCCTGTTTTTATGTCGACTTGGAAAGAGCATATGATGGCGATTTATAAGGTCAGCTTTTCAGTGATTGGTTTTGAACTACTATTATTTATTTATCCATACATTAAAGAAAAGAATAAGGCATTGAAGTATGCCTTAATCGGTACATGGTACAGTACGTTTCTATTAACCCTTGTAACAGCGGTAAGTATAGGCTTTTTCTCTCACGAATCTCTATTGAAAACAATCTGGCCTGTTCTCTCCATGTTTAAAATTGTTCGCATTCCCAATCTGGAAAGATTTGAATTCATAGCGGTCTCTTTTTGGATGCTCATCATTCTGCCGAATATTTGCATGTTTTTCTGGGCTGCCACGAGGGGTGTCAAACGCGTTTTTAATTTTCCCCAGAAAAAAGCCATCTATTTCTTTGCCGTTGCACTCTTTGCAGGCAGTTTTCTGGTCGATGATCGATTAACGATGAATAAAGTGACCGACAAAGTGGGTGCCGCCGCCTTTATTTTGTCTTTCATTTATCCCTGTTTCTTATTGATTCTAGTGAAAGTCAAACAGTCATTCATTAAAATGAAAGGAGTAAAAGGATAATGAAACGCTATTTGCTCCTCTTGATTTTGTTGTTACTCATATTCCTCACGGGATGCGTAGAATACAAATATTTAGAGAAATTAGGTTTGATAACGGCTGTAGGATATGACGAAGCGGAAAATAAGGAATTGAAAGGAACAGTTGTACTTTATCAATTCAACCCGGCTATGCAGGATGTGGAAAAAGTACTTACAAGTAAAGCTAATTCTTCTAAGGGCAACCGAATATCCCAAAACTTTGATACAGACCATAAACTTGTTTCCGGACAATTAAGAATAGCCATATACGGCAGGGCATTGGCGAGTAAAGGCATCTCCCATCTCGTTGATACCCTGGAAAGGGATTCGTCTATAGGGAATATGGTTTACTTGGCAGTTTCCGATACGACAGCAGAGGATCTGCTTACTTACCAAATGGTTGAACGCCATTCCAATAAGGGGACCTATTTATATAATCTTGTGAAGCAGAATGTGGAAAGTGAGCTCATGATTGCTCCTACATTGCAGGAATTCATCACAGATTACGGGAGCGTGGGAAAGGATCCCATACTGCCAATCCTATCTACCTCAAATGGCATACTAGGTATCAATGGGTTTGCCATATTTCAAAGGGATAAATTCGTTAAGGAAATTAATAAGGAAGATATGTTTTATATTCGTTCGCTAGTTGAAAACTATCATACTGCCGGAAGCTTTGAAGTCGGTTTGCCCATGGAACGGTTTAAATCACAAATATCCAAAAGTGACATTGAGAGTGAGGAGGAAACGGATGAGGAAAAGAAAGTTTATATTGTATTTGACAGTATAAAGTCAGACCATAAGATTGAGGCTGATAAACAGAATATACCTGCATTTAATATTAAATTAACTATTGATGCACGACTTCATGAAATAACGGAAGAGTTGAAGCTTTCTGATCCGAAAACCCTAAAACTCATTGAAGCGGAAACAAGTAAATATATAGAAAATAAGATCATGAAGAATATCAAGATGCTACAGGAAGTCAATGCTGATCCGATCGGATTTGGAATGGAATATAGGACTCGAAGAAATCATGCATCTCTTACTGACAAGGAGTGGGAGGAAAAGTATAAAGATGCAGAATTCGACGTTAACGTCCAGCTTAATCTCATCAGAACAGGCGTTACGGATTAAATTTCCCCGCTTACGAAAAGGAATGTGGCTGCTGCCACATTCCTTTTTATCGATTCCTTTTATTTAACAAGAGTTGAAGTTCTTCCTTTAGCTTTTCAAGAGTAACATCATTCTCCACAAGATGACCATTTTCAAATAATATGATACCGTGATACATTTGCAGATCATCGTCGCAAGCCTCACAGAATAGTACTTCGCTTTCATCCCAGAATGCAATTGAATTGTACTTCTTTGTCTTCATGTTAGGATATTCCCTGCTTAACCTTTCACTTTCATCCAAATATTTTCTGATTGCTTCTTTTTGATTATCGAACTCCCACTCGGTCACTATATCTCGGGTCCAATTTTCAAAAAACCACCACGGTTCGGCATCACTATGTGTCATGATTACTTTCCAAGTGTTTTCCAATGCTCCACCCTCCTTGCTCTCTCTATCAAATTTTACATAATTACTAGTTAAAATCAAACGGATTTGTTCATACACTCCCCATATAGTAGACAAGTTCCCTCCCTATTACGCATAACAATAAATATAGGAATATGATTATATTTATTAATAAGGAGGAGAAAGCTTGAAATTTTTAGTCCTGAAGAAATCATCCATTATAGCCATCTTCTTTACCATCCTGATCATCAGTATCGGGTCCATCTGGGCTTACAAAACCCAACATTCGTATCCTACCGTTTCATTAGGGGGTTCAACGGATGTACAAACAATTGAACTGGTGACAGGGGAATTCAAGACAAAAGGCGCTGATGGGAAAGAGATTGAAGCATACCGCTGGGATCCAGGGACCATCGTGGTCGAAAAAGATACAAGAGTTCAGCTTCGGATACACGGTGTAAATGGGGAAGCACATCCCTTCTACATTGAAGGAACAGACATAAAAGGTACCGTAAAGAAAGGAGAAGAAACGGTCGTTAATGTTACATTTGACAAAGAAGGCACGTATCGCCTGATATGTGAAACCCATAAAACAATGGAAAATAACGGACCTATGATCGGATATATCATAGTGGACTGATTATCAACAGGCTGCCCCCATCGGGACAGCCTGTTGATTTCTTCTGCTTCAGATTTTTTTAGGAATGGAAAGACTAGAGCTCCCGCCCCCTT
Source organism: Rossellomorea sp. NS-SX7 (assembly GCF_052828565.1). Taxonomy (NCBI): domain Bacteria; kingdom Bacillati; phylum Bacillota; class Bacilli; order Caryophanales; family Bacillaceae; genus Rossellomorea; species Rossellomorea sp. NS-SX7. Next base: position 2,172,653 of record NZ_CM128249.1, read on the forward strand.
CTTCTCAACATCGAAATCCCTGCCATCGCCAGGATGATCATGTAAAGAAAAACAGGGTAAAATGCGGCTGAGTCAGTCCATTCACTTTCTTTGCTCCCATGACTGCTTGAAGCCAGCACATCCTGCTGTTTTTTACCGGATGTATGAACCGCTTGAAGCTTTGTAGAAGCAATTTTCTCATGTTGTTCATTATAAATCGTCAGGATACCACTTTTGTCCACCACTTCATTCACTGTTTCATTGAGGGGCTTTGTATAATGAAAATCTGTTTGAAGTTCAAACGATTCACTGCTTGTCTGAAATTCACTTTCCTTGGATACATAGGTGCGGGTGAACTGATTAAGTCCATAATCCAGCAGTGCTTTCGTGTCTGTATAAATGGCCCGTTTACTCTGTGCATCCATCGTCACTGCTACAACCGATAAGCCATCATTTTCTGCAGACGTGACAAGGGTATGATTGGCTTCCGGTACAAACCCATTCTTACCGCCCGTCACTTCTGGATATGGTAATTCACCCTTGACCATTTTATGATGATTGTAAAGTTTTGTTTTCCACCCTGCAGACGTCCAATTGATCATATCGATATCAAATAACGCTTTGAAATCATCGTTTTTTAATGCATAGCTTGTAATTTCAGCCATATCATAGGCTGTTGTATAATGATCATCATCATAGAGCCCGTGGGGATTTTCAAAGTGGGTATTCTTTACACCCACCTCTTCTCTTAAAAATTCATTTAAGTTTTTCATGAAATCATCCACTGAGCCTTCCGTGTGCTCCGCGATGGCAACCGCGGCATCATTCCCAGAATTGACCATCAATCCCTGCAATAACTGCTGCATCGAAATGGTCTCTCCTGGTAGCAAATAGACGGTAGACCCTTCTGTATTAGAAGCCTGTTGACTGACCGTGACCGTTTCATCTTGCTTACTATGCTCAAGCGCATAAATGGCTGTTGCGATTTTTGTGATGCTGGCAGGATTCATTTTCTTATGGGCATTCTTCGAATAAAGAACACTTCCTGTTGAGGAATCTATTAAAACAGCCGATTTACTGAAAAGGCTATCCGGCTTTTGTGCTGTTTTTTCCTGAGCTGATGCCATGGGTGATGACACCCAGAATAGCACAATGATCATCAGCATGATTGTTTTTTTCATCTGTCCACACACCTGTCTCGTCAATCTGTCCAGCTATGGCGGCTAGAGGCTCGAGACATAAGCCATGTCATCCAAAAAGGCAAAAAACGCCTTTATGGCTGCCCTGTCTTATGCTTGTCGCCTCTGAACGAGCCGCCTCCGCTTTTCTATTTGTCCAGCTATGGCGGCTAGCCCCTCGAGGTCATAAGCTAAATGGTCCATGAAGGCAAATAGCGCCTTCTCGGCCCATTCAACTTATGCTTGTCGGGGCTGAACGAGCCGCCTCCGCTTTTCTATCTGTCCAGCTCCGGCGGCTAGAGGCTCGAGACATAAGCCATGCCATCCAAAAAGGAAAAACGCCTTTATGGCTGCCCTGTCTTATGCTTGTCGCCTCTGAACGAGCCGCCTCCGCTTTTCTATTTGTCCAGCTCCGGCGGCTAGCCCCTCGAGGTCATAAGCTAAATGGTCCATGAAGGCAAAAAGCGCCTTCCCGGCCCATTCATCTTATGCTTGTCGGGGCTGAACAAGCCGCCTCCGCTTTTCTATTTGTCCAGCTCCGGCGGCTAGAGGCTCGAGACATAAGCCATGCCATCCAAAAAGGCAAAAAATGCCTTTATGGCTGCCCTGTCTTATGCTTGTCGCCTCTGAACGAGCCGCCTCCGCTTTTCTATCTACTAAATCATTTTATCAAATAAATTGATTATTTAATCATCACTTCCGGAAATGTTATTAAATTGAAAGAATGTAGTCAATTCCTTACAGTAAGTAAGCCCGATAATATGCATGCCCAGTATATTCCACACCCGTCTTCTGTTAGAATAGAAATAACTTCAATGAAACTTTTTTGAGCATCTCAACGTATAAAAGGAAAGCATTTTTTTAAGGGGTAGATGAAATGAATACGTTTTTACATTTAGTGTTAAGAAGTATACTTGCCATTTCAATTGGTACTGCCAGCTTTGTAGTTTATGTACTGTCATTCGATATTGGATTTCCCCTGACTCTAGTATGCAGTATTGTCACAGGTTTCTTTACCTTCCTGCTTGTTAAAGGAATTCAGAGCAGCATGTGGCTGAATAAAAAAGGAATCACGAGAAAGGAATATCGATATATCAGCAAGAATTTAAAAGAAGCGAAAGAAAAAATCAAACGATTGCAGAAACAGCAATTAAAAGTCCGTTCATTAGGTGCATTCAAACAAATTCTTGAAATAAACCGATTATCAAGAAGAATCTTCCAGTTAGTGAATAAAGAACCTAAACGTTATTACTCAGCTGAACGTTTCTTCTACTATCATCTGGATTCCGTTGTTGAACTGACTGAGAAATATACCTTTCTGGCATCCCAGCCAGGCAAAAGCCAGGAAACTTTTTTATCTCTGCAGCAGACCCGTTCTACTTTGGATGAATTGATTGATTCATTAGAGAAGGATTTAGAAGTGGTATTGGCTGATGATATGGACCATTTGAAACTAGAATTGAATTTTGCCAACCAGCACCTTTCACATAAAAAAGATTTAAAATAGATGATGGAGGTTTTACCATGGAACAACGTCAGGAGCTTAATGAGTTAGATCAACTGCTTTCCAATCCTTTTTCAAATGAAATGAGTACCAACACACCTACCAATACTGCATTAATGGACCGCCTGCCGAAAGAACAGCAGGAAAAGGCAAAACAACTCGCTGATCAGATCGATTATAAAGATTATGAGGCGATTCTAAAATATGGTACTGCTGCGCAAAACCAGTTATCAAGCTTCTCCCATTCGATGCTGGAACATGTCCAAAAAAGGGATATCGGGCCAATCGGGGATGTATTAAGCGACCTTATGAAAAAACTGGAACAGATGAATCCGGAAGAATTGAATTCAAAGCAAAAAGGGATGTTCAAAAAGCTATTCCGTAAAGTCTCTTCTTCCTTACAGGAAGTTCTATCCAAATACCAAAAAATTGGTTCTCAGATTGACCGCATATCCGTTAGACTGGAACACTCTCAGAAAACTTTGTTGGATGACAATAGACTTTTAGAAACTCTTTACGAAAAAAATAAGGATTACTTTCAGGCACTGAATATTTATATTGCTGCAGCGGAACTAAAAAGGGATGAAATCCAGCACACACTTCTTCCTTCTTTGCGTAAAAAAGCTGAAGAATCGGGGGACGAACTTCTTTATCAAGAGGTAAACGATACAATGCAGTTTCTTGACCGGCTGGACAAGCGGATTCACGACCTTAAATTGAGCAGGCAAATGACCATACAATCCGCCCCGCAAATTCGTTTGATCCAAAATACCAATCAGGCACTGGCCGAAAAAATCCAGGCTTCCATCCTTACAGCAATACCACTTTGGAAAAACCAGATTGCGATCGCTCTCACCCTGTTAAATCAGCAGAAAGCGGTAACGGCTCAAAAACAGGTTTCCCGTACCACCAATGACCTTCTATTGAAAAACTCAGAAATGCTGAAAACAAACAGCATCGAGACTGCCCGCGAAAATGAACGGGGTATCATTGATGTCGAAACACTCAAGAAAACTCAGGAAAATTTAATAGCAACCATCGAGGAAACCTTGACCATTCAAGCGGAAGGACGTCAGAAACGTCAGCAGGCTGAACAGGAAATGGCAGTCATGGAACAGGAATTAAAACAAAAATTGATGGAAATGAAAAAGTAAGAGACGCCATTGAGGCGTCTCTTTTACTTTTCTTCATTATTCACGATTGCATCTGTAATCGCATCGTACTGTCTTTCAGCAAGGGTACTTGAAATGATTTCTTCTTTTTCAAGTTTCATAATGGCGTCGTACTCAGCATATAACGCATGCTTCTTTAACGTTAATAGCTGATTTTCCTTTAACTCAGGATGTTTTTCATAAAGATCATTCAACTGTGCCTTAATCATATCAATTCGTTTTTTATACATATCCATTACTTCCTCTGAAACTGTATCGGTAATATAAAGCTTCTGTTTAACGCGATGGATTTCAGAAATGGCCGTTTCATAGCGATGTACCTGGGAAAGCAGTTCTTGAAATTCTTGATGCTCTCCCTCTTTTGCCTTTACACCAAGCAAAGAAATTAAAGGCTTGATCGTTAATCCTTGGACTACCAAGCTGAAGAGTACTACACTGAATCCAAGAATCAATACATCCTCTCTGGCAGGGAAATCCCTTGGGAGACTTAATACAAGGGCAACAGAAAGCGACCCCTTTAGCCCTCCCCAATTCAATATATGCTTCCATTTATGAGGGAAATTACTGATCAACGATAGACTGGTGTAAACGGCAATACTTCTTGCTATCAGCACAATTGGAATGGCTGCAAATATCAACGGCCATTTTTCCATCAGGTCAATCCTTGTTATTTCAAGTCCGACCATTAAAAATACAAGTGAATTCGCAAGTAAAGCTGCTACGTCCCAGAAGCTGTTGATGTTCAGCTTTGTCGTAGGACTCATACCGATTTTACCGCCATAGTTACCGAAAATGAGGGCTGCAATCACCACCGCAATAACCCCGGAGGCATGGACGCTCTCTGCGAGCAGGAACGAACCATAAAATAAAATGATACTAAATATGATTTCTAAAGGGTAATCGTCAAAGTACTTTGTAAGGATGGAAAAAGCATAGCCCAATGATCCTCCAATAATGACACCCAGTGAAACAACGCGAATGAATTCCCACAAGCCGCTTCCAAGACCAGCCCATCCAGCGTCTATGTATGTTAATAAATAGAATGCAGAAATATTGAAAAGGACAACCGCCAGCCCATCATTAAATAAACTCTCACCCTCGATCACTACAGCCAGCCTTTTCTTCACTCCCACGCTTTTGAAAATGGAAAGCACACTCACAGGGTCGGTTGCACTCATTAACGCACCAAACACAAACGCTGCAGGAATAGGAAAGTCAAAGAAATAATAGGCAGAGAACCCGATGATCAAAAAAGAAAGAAATGTTCCTCCGAAAGCAAGGGCCAATACCGGTTCCTTGTTTGCATTCAATTGGGAAAAAGGGAGTTTTAAAGCTGCCTCCCCCAACAGTGCAGGCAGAAATAGCGTAATGATGACAAAATTAAAGACTTCCCCCTCGGTGATGAACTCTTTCAGAGGTTCTAGAATAGGAATGTTCAATAAACCTATTAATGCTCCCACAATGACCAGTGCAATCGGATAAGGCTGCTTGAATTTCTTAGCAATTGCAGTGATTCCTGCAGCAATCATCACTAATATTAAGCCTAGTTCAAAGATATGATGCAAATCTATATCTTCCACGTTACAACCTCCAATTCATACCATCTTTTGCTTATGATTACATTAATATCCCTTCAATAGTATCCTAAACCTTAAACTTTCCAATTCATACAATTATATGAATGAGATTTATCCATATAACAAAGATGAGGCTGGGACAAAACTAAAAAACTACCACATAAAGACGAACAATTTGAGTGTAGGCTCTTAATACCGCTAATGATTTCCGTGCAAGACTTCGCTTTCCGCGGGTAGCCCGTGAGCCTCCTCGTAACCTCCTTAAGGGAGTTTAACTGGCCAGCTGCAGGGCTTAGAGGCACATGTCATAAGCCAAATCGACCAAGAAGGCAAAGAACGCCTACATGGCCAATTCGTCTTATGCCACCCGCCTCTTTCAAAGCCCTTCCGCTTTTCTAATAGGAGTCTTCGTCTTGCACTCCAATCAACCGCTAGAAAGAGCTAAATCTAAATGTTCATTTGATCATATTAAAAACCCGAACTAATTTGTCTTTCCACAAATTAGTTCGGGTTTACTTAGGCTAAAACACTTTTGTCCCAGCCTCTTTTTTCCCTTTTAAATCATATGCTTTTATAAAGAAGTTTACGAAGTAAGGGAAACAACACATCTGGAAGCTCTTCTATATCAGAAACCAAGATACTGTAATTGCCATAAATATTTTGGATCGTATTACGCTGGCCTTCATCGATTGGTCCGTTCGATAAAAACACATTGATGACTTCGATACCTTGTTTTCTTGCATCCAAAACGGCTTCATGTGTATCAACAATTCCATTTTGATCATAATCCAGCGCTGCAGGTTCACCATCTGAAAAGACAAGAAGAAATTTTTGTTTTTCATTTCTTCTTAGGATTCTCTCCGTCATCAAACGGATGGCAAATCCATCCCTGTTATCTTCTTCAGGCTCGAGCTGTAAAATCTCCGCTCCTGAAGAAGGCTTAAGAGAAGCGGTGTAATCCAGCACAGGCTTCAGATAATTAGGCTGACTGGTCTTGGTTGCCTGATTGGTATCCTCCCAAAAACCTACAACTTCATGAGGCACCCGGACGGACTTCAAGGACTCATGAAATAGAGTGATTCCCAATTTTGTTTGATCCATCTTATCGAACATTGAGCCTGAACAATCCACAAGCAGTGAAAAGACAGCATCGATTTCAGTGGATGGATTTTGTTTTTTGTAAAAGAGCCTTGGGTTATCGTCGGTGATAAACCTCAGCAGTTTGTTGTTCAAACGGCCAAAATGCAGGTCTGACCGTGGTTGAATCCTTTTATGCTCGAGCGTTTTCTCAATCATTTTTTGAAGTTTTTTCTGAAAAGGTGAGATTTCTGCTTTATACGTGTGATATAACTGCTGTTCTTCAAAACTCGGAATCGAAGGGGAAAGAAAATAAGGTACGGCATATCGATTATCTTTTCCGTATTTACTTTCTCCCCCTCCTTTCAGTTCTTCATGCTCTTTTTCCGCAGCTTTCACATTCTCATAATGTTCCTTATCCGTTTCCTGAGCGGAGCCTTGGACCATGGCCAGGGCTTGATCTCCATCGTCGCCTTCCCGGACGCCTTCACCCATTAAATCCGATTGCGAACCCTGATCCAAGTCGAATTGTAAAAAGGATTCTCCTTTATCTTCCGTTTCTCTATGCCACGTACGGAATTCTTCATCGATCACTTCTTCATCGCCGGTACTCTCTTCCTCAAGGACATCATGATTAGCCAGTGGATCCTTCCGTTTAAGGTCTTCAAAGGTTTCGGCAGGAAGATCGGCTTGGTCATACGCATCTTCCGGTAAATGGAAATATTCATTGAGCATATCCTTCTTGACGATTTCATCAACCACGTCAACGATTTCCAGGCAGATTCTTACAACAGCGGCAGTTGAATCCGTTTCATAAAAGCGGCTGAGCCGGTTATGAAGGAACGGCATGGCCAAATCGATATCTTCATTGATGGAAGGAGGCTCCTCAAGTGGAGACTGTGCATTCAGTAATAGAAATAACGCATTGAACAGAGAATCTGTAAACACGCTTTTAGTTAAATTGACTTTTAGTTGGGCCTGAAAATATTGGCGGAATACATCCCTTCTTGTTGAAAATGCTTTCTTGGTTCCCGGCCTTTTCACCTTGCAAATTTCTTCCAGACGCAAGTCTTCAACCATAACAAATAATTGTTTAGAGAATTTCGGGATGGAAGTATGTTTGATCTTCTTTATATAGTTTATCACTTCTTCATTGTCGGTTTCAGTGAGGTTTCCGACAGTCCTGAGGTAAATATCACTTTTTAACCCGTTTACCTCGTCCATCCTTTTCCTATGATCCCAAAAATGGCTGACATATACTGTTTGCTGTTTATTATCCAGATAAGAAAAAGGACCATATTTCAAATCCATCTCGCCATTTTTGGACAAGGTCTTCGCCAAATCGGCCATTTCCATGAAGAGAAACGAATCGATGGTTTCATCGTTGAATTGTATAAACCTTTCCATTATCGATCCCTCATTCAAATAAGGTTTCCGAGATATTTTTTATCGCGGCTTTCTCCCGCTCATCTTCCAACTTATCAATAATTCCGCGCTGAATGGCACGTTTTGCAGGTAAGAATACGGCAAGGTCGCAAGCATCCAATAGAGCCCGGATCGATGCAGCTTCCTCTGAAACCTGTCCATTCTTCACCTGAATCAATAAATCAGAGGACAGAGCGACGAACTTGTCAATCAATTTCTCATCATTCAATTGGCTCTGACTTTTAATGACTGAGCACAATACTTCTCCTTCAATATATGGGACGTCGACTACGACGAACCTGTTTTTTAGCGCTTCATTCAATGGGACAGTCCCTACATACCCTTCATTGATAGCCGCGATCACACCAAAGGTCGGTGCAGCTTTGATCACTTCCCCGGTGAACGGGTTCGTGATGCTTCTGCGGTAATCAAGGACACCATTTAGAATCGGCAGGGTCTCGGGCTTCGCCATATTGATTTCATCGATATATAAAAGGTGTCCTTTTTTCATAGCCTGAATAACGGGACCCTCTATGAATTCAATCGAGTTCTTTCCGTTTTTATCGGTGATCGTCTTATACCCGAGCAGAGCTTCTGCATCAAGATCGACGGAACAGTTAATACTGTGCATCGGCTGGGTAAAAATGGACGACAACGTTTCAGATAGTTTTGTTTTACCTGAACCTGTCGGACCTTTTAACAGGACGTTTTTCCCCATTGATAAAGAGATGATGCTATCTTCGATTATATGATGATCACTTGAGGAGTATCCTCCCTCCCCTATGAGATATCCATACTGTGATTCACTGAACAATTCTTTTCTTTGTTTTATCATTTCCAATACCGTTTCCGGTAAAGATGTTTCGTAATTCATCCATGACATCCTTTCCAAATCATCTACTAGACACATCATACATGTAAGAGCGCTTTCACTGCAAAAAAAGGAGCTCACAATATAAAAGCTGATTTCCACTCAAAGTAGAAACCAGCTGTCAATTCACATTATTTTATTTCTTCGAAGTACTCCTTATAGAAGCCTCCCATCTTGCCGCTTTCATCAATAACAAAGTAATAGTCTTCTGATTCATTTTTTACTTCGTATTCTTTACCGACTACAAGAACGTTTTCCACCGTGTATTTTTTTGCATCAGTATGTACACACTTAACTAATTTCACTGCATTATTGTCTGTCCAAGTATGATGTATCATCTAAATCCTCCTAGTACATATGTATGTAATTAGTATATTCTTCCCCAGGCATTTGTTCAACCGCAAACTTCACTGCCTCAAACGAATCTTTCCTTTATTTGAATCGTATATTTAATAAATTACCCTAATCATCCCTGTCATCCTCTCTAAATATATGGTATATTATAGGAGAATTTAATTTGAAGGGCGTTACACAATGAAAAAAGCAATCTTCCAGATTCTCTGTATCTCTCTGCTATTTCTTGCCTATTATATGACTACTCACCGTCCGTCTGAAGAACAGTTTTATACTTGGCTGGAAGAAGAATACCAGATAGATTGTAAAGAGAAAATATCCTGTACAAAAAAAGAAAATGGAAATTCTGTTTATACCCTGATTGAAACAGGTTCAAATGTAAAAAGTGAATATCTGTTATTTAATACTGTGGGTAAAATATTCGAGGACCAGAACGGCGATCGTACCACTATCAAAGCAATCGGAGTATTCGGGAGCTATTACACGATTATTAATGATGAAAGCTCACCACATAGTTAAACCGATTTAACGGCTTCCGTTAAATCGGTTATTTATTTTCGATACCTTATTCTTTTCCTTGTTAAAGGATACTTCCTTCTTAATGCTCGGAGCAGAAAGAAAAGCATTATTGCTGAAAGGATTAAACCAGCTGTCATTCCTGCTTTCAAGCTGAGTTCTTCGACCATTGGTTGAAAACTCCTCGGAAAGTACCTTCCAGCCTGAAAGTAAACCAATGCCCATATGCATGCAGAAGGTGCGGCATACAACATAAATTTCAAAAATGTGATACCTTTCCCCGTCCCGGCAATATAAGGCATCACAAGACGGACACCAGGGATGAAATAGCTGATGGAAATAGCAAATAAACCATATTTATCGATCCAGGTCTCACTTTTCCTGATCAACCCTTGTGTCTTGCTGCTTTTAAAGAAACGAAGCAGCAATCTTGTTCCAAATCGCTTCCCTATTATAAATCCGAATATACCATAGCTTACTAATCCGCTGTACATGAAAAGAAACGAGGTGTATGGGTTAAAATGCCTCCATTCAGTAAGATATCCTGCAAATGCAGCTGCCATTTCATTCGGGACAGGCAAGCCTAAAAATACGATCCAGCTAAAAAGAAACATTGCTATATAGCCATATTGGTCCACTAGATCAAGTAAGATCTCCATATAGCACCCCCGTTTCTGTAAACGCCTCGTTCAAAAAAGCTCGGGACAAGTCCATTTTTCCTGTACCAGACAGAAAAAAGCCTATTCATTCAATAGATATTCCATCCTATTCAGGATGTTCAACTCATTTATTCATAATGATATATATTATGAAGACTTGGGGTTTGTTAGCAGACTTTTCACTTGTTCTTCAACCATTCCCAGATCAATTAGCTGCTGCTGTAATTTCGAATGATACGCCGCACTGACATGGGGCAGGCTTCCTCTTAAAATTTCCCGTGCGTAATGCTCAGGAGGAAGGACTTCATCGAACTTAGTTTTCACAATAAATGTAAGCACATCAGTATACATGTCCCCACCGATTGTGACATCTACAAAAGCTGCCCTGTACCAGCCGGGAGCTACTCCTTCTCTTGTAAACAGATATTCAACCGCTTCCTGGGGTACATCATAAACAACGCCTTCCATCGAGCCCCCATCTTCAATGATATCCCCACGTCCCCCATCATCTACTTTAAATAGATATCTCATCGTATATCCCTTCAACGTTCCTGCTCCCAGGCAATCTTGAAAGTGATGATCTACTTTAGCCAACTTGAATCGTGCATCATCCATACACGAACCATAAGCAAAGTATAAAATACGCTGAGGCTTTTCATTGATGAATTGATGTACTTTCCAATCTCCGGAGGGAATTTTGGTTTGAAACAGTTTTTCCTCTAACCCATAGTACACGAAAGCTTCGATTGTCCCTCTATCTGTTTTTACTTGGCGAAGTTGTCGATTATATAGATTTTCTTCCCTGCCTTCGATATAATCCTCGATCTCATCCAGTTTGGCGAGAAGTTCATCATCTATTTTATATACTTCTCCATATACTGTACCATCACCTTCTTTTAGAGCCGGATAACCTCTGTCGGTATCATAAAGCTCTCCATCTACCCACGCTTGTTCAACCCGCAATTGCGTGTCTTTCAAAAGGGAATGATTTTCTTCATGCCTTCTTAATGTGCCATAAACAAAAACGTTCACACTATCTCTCCTCTTACTAATTGTGATTAGATTTATTCTATCAGAATCATTTTGATTTTTCAGTTAAATGCGCTTGCAGTCATTCAAAATAGTGATTCAAGGAAGATACGCAATAATAAAGCCAATCCACATGAGCATGGATTGGCTTCAAAGTATACGCTTACAAAATACTTCAACCCTTTGGGGAAATTGCTGTTTTAGCTTGTTCTTTCAATCTGAACTTTTGAATTTTACCTGACGCTGTCATCGGATATGAATCAGTGAATTCAATGTATCTTGGAACCTTATGCCGGGAAATCTTTCCTTTGCAGTAGTCTTTGATTTCATCACATGTAGCCGTCTGCCCCTCTTTCAGGATGACCCACGCCATAACTTCTTCGCCAAATGTTTCGTCAGGTATCCCAATCACCTGGACATCGAGTATTTTAGGATGGGAATACAAAAATTCCTCAATTTCACGGGGATAAATATTTTCACCGCCTCTGATGATCATGTCTTTCAATCTTCCAGTAATCCTGCAATAACCATGCTCATCCATTACAGCTAAGTCACCCGTATGCAGCCAATTTTCTTCATCAATGGCAGCTCTCGTAGCCTCATCGTTCTTATAATACCCTTTCATTACATGATATCCCCTTGTGCAAAGCTCCCCCTGGGTCCCGACGGGTACTTCCTGGCCGGTCCCGGGCTCTACAATTTTCACTTCCACATGAGGAAGTCCTCTTCCGACTGTCTCAACTTTCAATTCAATGGGATCGTGAGTGCGGGTTTGTGTAATGACAGGCGAAGATTCCGTCTGACCGTATGCGATGGTGATTTCTTCAGCTCCCATTTTATTCATTACATCCTTCATGACTTCAATCGGGCAGTTACTGCCTGCCATTATTCCTGTCCGAAGACTGCTCAGGTCATATTCAGCGAAGGAAGGAAGATTCAATTCTCCAATGAACATGGTTGGCACCCCATGCAATGCAGTGCATCTTTCATCCTGGACAGTCTGAAGTACTTGTTCAGGACTGAATTCTTGTACCGGTACCATTACAGCACCTACAGATACACAGGCCAGGGTCCCCATCACGCAGCCGAAGCAATGAAAGAATGGTACAGGTATGCATAATCGATCTTCATTTGTAAGTCTCATACACCCTGCAACATTATACGCGTTATTTACAATGTTGGAGTGAGTGAGCATAACTCCTTTTGGAAAACCCGTCGTTCCGGAGGTATATTGCATATTTATGACTTCATCCGGTGAAAGGTCCTTCATTCTGCTGTCTAAACGTTCATCCTCCACTCCATTCCCTAATTCCATGATTTCTTCCCAATTATAGGTCCCTGGATATTTTTTATTTCCCATCACAATGACATTTTTCAGATTCGGCAGCTTTGTACTATGTAACTTACCGGGTTCTGAACTCTTTAGTTCAGGACAGATTTCATAAAGCATATCAATATAAGAGGCTCCACGATATTCTTCCATTAAAATGATGGTTGTACTGTCCGACTGCCTTAATAAATATTCAAGCTCGGCTGTGCGATAATTCGTGTTAACCGTTACTAATACTGCTCCCATCTTCCCTGTTGAAAACTGGCTTAATATCCATTCAGGTGTATTGGATGCCCAGATTGCGATATGATCCCCTTTTTCAATGCCCAGCTTCATGAACCCCTTGGCAGCTTGTCTGCATTTATGATTCAACTCTTCATATGACCATCTCAACCCTCTGTCGGAATAAACCACAGCCTCATTGTCTGGATGTAATCGGGCTTTTTCTTCAAGTAAATCTCCAATGGTAGTTTGTAAAATTTCGGTCAAACGAATGTCCCCCTTTGTTATTAATATCATGAATGTGTAGTTCAAAATGTTGTTCTATGCGTGTATATTATCACAAAAATTGAAATTTTCAAATAAATATAGATGAAAAATAACAGCCACTTCTTGTTTTCCTTAAGAAGAATAACAGATATATTTGCCAAACTATTATATTTAGACAAATTAACCATCGTTCAAACCAATTTCTACAAAAAACCTTAAAATCCTACTTTGGATGGATTTAAACAAAAAACACTTTTCAAAATCATCTTTTCTATGTAAAATATATAGAAAATATAGAAAATTCTATATTTTAAACATTCCTAGGAGGTTGGTCATGAAAATCTTAAGTAATGAACAGTTAGTGGCAGCTTATCGCGATGCTGAGAAACAAGGGAATGATCAGGACTGGATTCAATTATTAAGAAAAGAGATCCGCAATCGCGGATTAAAACCTTTTAGGAAATCATGACAATGGGAATAAAGATAAAATGAATTGATTCATTCTCACCCCCTGAGAATATGTTTGACAGACTCCATCTTAGAGTCTGTCTTTTTCGTTCTCATTACAAGATACTTCGTTTCTGGATGTAGTGATCCTCTATTTGCTGTTTTTGTTTACTATCCAAGAGACCGATTTTATGAAATAGATAAGTATAATAAATGATTTTCTTGGCATGGCGAGGGTTCATGATCGATCATCTCCTTTCGTCCAAAATTTTCCTTCAGGAAAAATGTTTTCGTTTTACTATATTTTATGTAGAGGGTAAAAAAGAGTGAGGGCAAAGAACATGGGAACTATCCCGACTTAATCGGCTGAGCAAAAAAAAAAGCTGATACATTGATCATGTATCAGCCAACACATTCATCTATATTTTCAAACAAAGGAGGCTTATCCCTCTAATAGTAAATCTTCAGGGTTTTCCAGTAAGTTCTTAACCATTGCAAGGAAACCTACCGCTTCTTTTCCATCAATGATTCTATGATCATAAGAAAGAGCGATATACATCATAGGACGGTTTTCCATATTTTCCTTATCAATAGCTACAGGACGAAGTTGGATTGTGTGCATTCCTAAAATACCAACCTGTGGTCCGTTTAGGATAGGTGTAGAAAGTAAAGAACCAAATACCCCGCCGTTTGTGATTGTGAAGGAACCGCCTTGTAAATCTGAGAGAGCAAGCTTGTTATTTCTTGCTTTCGTTGCCAGCTCCATGATTTCCCCTTCGATTTCTGCAAAGTTTTTGCGGTCACAGTCTCTTACGATCGGTACGACAAGACCATCGTCGGTGGATACAGCCACACCTACATCATAATATTTCTTAAGGACGATTTCATCACCGTCAATTTCAGCGTTCACGTAAGGATATTTCTTAAGGGCAGCTACTACAGCTTTCGTAAAGAAGCTCATGAATCCTAATCTCACATCGTGGCTTTCAAAGAATTTATCTTTCTTACGCTTACGTAATTCCATTACGGCTGACATATCAATTTCATTGAAAGTCGTTAACATTGCAGCTGTCTGCTGTACTTCCACCAGGCGTTTTGCAATGGTTTGTCTGCGGCGTGACATCTTTTCCCGTTCGACCGGCTTACCGTCGTCTTTCTTGGCTGGAGCTTTCTTCGCTTCCTGCGCAGGTTTCGAAGGAGCAGATGCAGGTTTGTTTTCATATGCTTCAATATCTTGTTTGCGTACTCGGCCAAGTGGATCGGTAGGAACTTGTGTAAGGTCAATTCCTTTTTCACGAGCAAGTTTGCGTGCAGCAGGTGATGCAATCGGACGATTCTTCTTATCATCTTTTGCAGCAGGTGCTTCTTCTTGAGGAGATTTTTCTTCCGCTTTCTCCTCTTGTTTAGGAGCTTCCTTCTCTTCACCTTTTTGTTCAGATGGTGCAGGAGCTTCCCCGCCTGCCCCTACAATGGCAATGACCTGCCCGACTTCTACAGTATCACCTTCATCTGCTTTCAGTTCTTGAATGGTTCCTGCTTCTTCAGAAATCACTTCTACATTTACTTTATCTGTCTCAAGCTCTACGATATATTCGCCTTTTTCAACGTAATCGCCCGGCTGCTTTAACCATTGAGCAATCGTACCTTCTGTAATTGATTCTGCCAATTCTGGAACTTTGATTTCTGCCACTGTGATGTCCTCCTCTTTCTTATCGAGTTAACGCTTCATTAATGATTCGTGCTTGTTCTTTTTTGTGTACAGTAGGTTCACCTTCTGAAGGACTTGAACGTCTGCGGCGTCCGACATATTGAACTTCAACGCCGTCTGGTGCCAAATCACGCAGTCGTGGTTCAACAAAAGTCCAAGCTCCCATATTTTTAGGTTCTTCTTGAATCCAAACAAGTTCTTTTAGATTTGGATATCTGTCCAGGATGCCTGCTAAATCATTATTAGGGAATGGGTAAATTTCTTCTAAACGAAGAATATGAAGCCAATCTGTTTCATCGATACCCTGAAGTTTCTCTTCCAAGTCAATCGCGATCTTACCGCTTCCAATCACGATTCGCTCTACTGCTTCATGATTTTCACCCAATCCTTTTTGTTCCAGAACGGAGTGGAATTCACCATTAGCGAGCTCTTCTGCTGTAACAGCTGCAAATTGATTTCTTAACAAGCTTTTAGGAGTCATGATAACGAGCGGGCGTACTTCTTCTTTCTGAAGGATTGCCGCTTGACGTCTCAGGATATGGAAATATTGACCTGCAGTCGAACAATTTGCAACTGTCCAGTTATACTCCCCACCTAATTGGAGGAACCTTTCCAGACGTGCACTCGAGTGTTCCGGCCCCTGACCTTCATAACCGTGCGGGAGGAGCATGACAAGTCCTGATTTTTGACCCCATTTAGCCCGCCCTGCAGAAATGAACTGATCGAACATTACCTGTGCCATATTAGAGAAATCACCGAATTGGGCTTCCCAAAGGACCAGTGTTTCAGGTGCGAAAACATTGTATCCATATTCGTATCCGACAACTGCTGTCTCTGTTAATGGACTATTAAGCACTACAAATGATGCATGGCTGTCCTGGATATGATGCAGCGGAATATATTCCTCACCTGACTTTTCATCATGTAGAACCAGATGGCGCTGAGCAAAAGTCCCGCGCTCAGAATCCTGACCTGTTAAACGGATTGGAGTTCCATCTTTTAATATGGATGCAAATGCAAGTGTTTCCGCATGTGCCCAATCAATTTTTCCTTTCCCCTCAAATACTTGACTGCGTCTCTTTAAGATCTTATCAAGCTTCTTGAAAACATTGAAACCTTCCGGCCATTGCAGTAACTCTTCATTTAGTTGCTGCAGCTTATTGAATTCAACAGAAGTATCCAGTTCAGGCAAGCCATTTGCTACGTCTTCAGGAGGAGCAAGCACTGTATCAGGATCTTCATCCTTTGCAGGCACCTTTTCATAAGCAGCCTTCAGTGTTTCTTCAATCTCAGCATCCATCTTTTCGATATCTTCCTTAGTGACAATGCCTTCAGACATCAGCTTTTCAGCATACATGTTTTTGACATTCGGATGGTTTTGAATGATTGAATACATTTGCGGATTCGTCACCATCGGTTCATCCATTTCATTGTGGCCGAATCTGCGATAGCCAATCAGATCGATCACAAAATCTTTTCCGAATGTTTTTCGATACTCATAGGCTAAAACGGCAGCTGCTAAACAAGCTTCCGGATCATCAGCGTTAACGTGTACAATTGGCACTTCGAAGCCTTTTGCTGTATCAGAGGCATACTTCGTTGAACGTGAATCACGGCTTTCTGTTGTGAAACCGATCATATTGTTTGCGATTAAGTGAATCGATCCCCCGGTGTTATAACCTCTTAATCGACTCATATTAAGAGTTTCTGCCACTACTCCCTGCCCAGGGAAAGCAGCGTCCCCATGAATCATAACCGCATAGGAAGTCTCAGATGATTGCACAGGGTATCCATTATCTTCACGGTTCTCCTGAGCCGCACGTGTGTATCCTGCCACGATCGGGCTCACAACCTCCAGGTGGCTTGGGTTGTTTGCCAATGTAACACGGGCACGTGCCGTAGGTAATGCCTTAGGAGAAATCTCCCTGTCCGCTCCAAGATGGTATTTCACATCACCGGTCCAACCGAAGGTGATTCCGATTGATCCCTCAGAAGGAATCAGGTCTTTGCTTGGTGCATGCTGGAATTCAGCAAATATCATTTCATACGGTTTACCGATCACATGCGCAAGAACATTCAATCGACCACGGTGAGCCATCCCGATATTCACCGTTTTAGCCCCGGTTTCAACCGAATAGCGAATCAATTCATCCAATAGCGGTACCATCGTATCCAAGCCCTCTATCGAGAAACGTTTTTGGCCTACAAATGTACGGTGGACATATTTTTCAAACCCGTCGACTTCCGCCAACCGCTTTAACAATGAAACTTTTTGGTCATTTGACAAAGGAGAATAATATGAACCTGATTCAATTTTTTCTCTTAGCCAATTTTTCTCTTCCAACTCATGCACGTGAGCATATTCAAATGCCAGCTTCTGTGTATATACTTCCTTCAAGTGATTTACAGCCTGAAGTCCATCTTTAATATGAGGTGGAGCATCCGGGCATAGAAAATCTACAGGAATGGCCTTCAAATCTTCTTCCGTCAGATCAAATTCTGACAATTCAATCCTTCTTGTATCTTTATCGCGATCATTCAGCGGGTTGATATCTGCTGCTAAATGTCCATATGTACGAATATTATCAGCCAGCTTGACAGCGGCAACCATCTTACTTAATGCTGTAGGCTGAGCAGGTAAAGTAAAAGAAGCATCTGCTTTTTGTGCACTTGCCATCACTGCGGCATCTTCAGCAGTAGGAGGTCCCCATTGCTCAAATAATTCCCTCATTTCCGGATCAACTTCCGATGGATCCTCAAGGAATTGTTCATAAACCTCCATCACGTAGCCAAGATTTGGTCCATAAAAGGAATGCCATGGCTCGCCTTGGTTTGTCGATTGCTTTTTCATTGTGAAAAACCTCCAACTATTTGCCAGTTAGTATAATTTGGGTATCAGGTATTCTTCCATTTCAACAGTCATTAATTGTTATGCAAGAATAGTAATTAACAAAACATAAAAACGCTTACAAGGATATTTTATCACTGTGAAGTAGTAATATAAAGTCTTAATAACAAATTTCTTAAAATTTTGTTTTTTACTCAGATCGCCATCCTTTTAACTTATATTCCCATAATAATTTGTGAAGAACTTCATATGAAAAACGACTATTCTGAAATAACTTTCTATTAAGCGCTTTCTTATTCACCCTCTTATGAATGCCCAATAAGGTAACTTTTTTCATAAACCATCTTACTACTCTTACTAAAAAAAACCAAACACTTTTTATCATTTCCGCTAATTTTTATTGTTTGTAAGAATTCTATATTAGAAGTATCTCAAAAAGCGATGATATACCTTTCATTCCCTTTTTATTGCCCCTTCTAAACACCGGTCTTTATTTCCATAAGAGACGCAGTCAAGTAGGTTATCCGCTTCTGCATTTCGATCAGACCCGTTGATACTATGACTGTCTTTGGGAAGAATGAATTGCAGCGTCCTTAATCAAACTGAATCATTCACGAGGTATCCTATAAAAATGATCCTTCAATACACCTGAACTCTTCGCCCATACTTGCATAGAATATTACATCTTAGGTATCCGGTTTATGATGAGCCGCTGCTGGCGGTTCGCTTAGAGTGTGTTTTTAAGAAAGGTGATGCTTATGTTCCCTTGGAGCCTTTTTCCATTCAGTAAAGATATGAAGGAACAAATGAATCAGATGAATCCAAAAGAAATTGATTCATATGTACAGGATATGATGAAAAAAATGTTTCCCGGCGGATGGAGTAATATGATGAACCCTACTGAGGCAATGAAAGGGCATCAGCCTTTCATACATCCGATGAGTAACGAACCGAATCATCAGGAATCCAAAGCTTCGACGCCTGCGAATTCAATTCCCGTCAATATATTTGAGACATTTGAAGATGTTTATATCCGTCTGAAGATCCCTGATGAAGAGTGGATGAAGCAAATGAAGATCTTTCATACATCAAATCAAGCAATCATTGAGAATATCCCGGAACATGGTGACAGGCAAGTACTAACTCTTCCTTCACTTGTAAAGAGGAAAGGAGCGATTGCACAATTCAGAGATGGCATCCTTGAATTGAAGATTCCTAAAAGCATTGATATTCAATACACAGAAATAGACGTCTCTGAAAAATATTGAGACGTCTACTTTTCTTCAATATGTTCGATGACCTTTTTTAGAGAAACACGGATGATTGTCCCATACGGTTCGTTTCTCTTCGCTTCGATCTTTCCACCATAGTTATCAATTAACTTTGATGCAATTGCCAGACCCAATCCATATCCGCCTTTTTCTCTGCTTCTGGCCTTATCTACCCGATAGAAACGATCAAAGACTTTTTCCAAATCTGCTTCAGGTATCCCTATTCCTTCATCCTTCACATCAATGACAAGATCCTCGTCAAGTTCCGATAACTGAACTTCAATGGTTGTGCGCGGTTCCGAATACTTGACTGCATTGTCCAATAATATAACCAAAACCTGTTCTAAATGTCTCTTCATTATAAATGCATGTATGTTTTGTTTCATTTCATTTTTGATCTGAAACACATAATCTTCATGCAGAAATGCAAAATCACGGATGATTTTTTCCGCTGCTGCCTTGATGTTTACTTTGGAATTTTCAAAATCTGTCATTTCACGGTCCGCTCTGGATAACTCGAGGAGTTCACCGACAAGCCGTTTTACTCTTTCAAGTTCTTTTAAAGATACCTGTAAGGATTCTTCCAATATGGATGGATCTTTCTTCCCCCATCTGTTTAATAACGCCAAGTGCCCCTCCAGAACCTGGATCGGGGTTCTTAATTCGTGGGAGGCATCTTCAACGAACTGTTGCTGCTGCCTGAATGACTTTTCTATCTCACTCATCATTTTATTGAATATTTGAGACAATTCACTGATTTCGTCATGGGCATTCGTATTTTCTACCCTCCTCTGAAATCCCCCTTGTTCGATGGACCGCATAGCCTCTGACAGTGTATTCAATGGGCGAATGAAGTTCCTTGCCATTAAATATCCCAATAATGCACTTAAAATCAATGCCGCTGCACCGGTTATCGTCATCATCCAAAATAAGTTTTTCATGATTTTTTCATAACGATTGAGAGGCTGTATGATTTCTATATACCCAACGAACTGATTCGAAATAATCGGAGAATGACCAATTAATATCTTTCTTCCGTCTGATTCAATCAGTTTGACTGTTCTATCACTAACTGGCTGAAATGGTATATAGAATGCCGGCTCGTTCTCCCCTCTGATTTCCAATGCCTGTTCACCATGACGGTCGAGGATCCTGATGGTCTGATCCTTCTCTGCAATTTGTTTCATGAGATCCCTGCTGTCATAAATATCTTTCAATTCAATGTTTTGGCCTCGCTGTTTAAAGAAAACGGTGATCTCATCCAAAACACGGCTAAAATTATTCTCTTCTTCATCGACCATCCACTTACTGATTGCATGATATTGAAAGAAGCTGAAAAGAAAGAACGCAATAAATATGGCTGATCCTGCTGCCAGAGCCCACTTGAACTTTAAAGATGACGGCGTAAACCACCGCTTCCAATTTTTCATGACCTCATCACATATCCCGTTCCCCGTACTGTTTGTATGATGCTCTCATCATCAGGGGAGTCCAATTTATTACGCAGATAACGGACATATACATCCACAACATTGGTTTCCACTTCCGTATCATATCCCCATACTTTATTCAAAAGGACATCCCGTGTCAGAACTATATTTTTGTTTTCCATAAAAGCGATTAACAGATCATATTCTCTTTTCGTCACGATGATTTCATTATCTTCTTTATATACTTGACGCGATTCTTTATAAACCTTCAAACCTTTGTGGACATAGGTTGTAACATTCGATTGAGGAAGATCGTTTTGAGACCTCCGAAATACCGCTCTCAGTCTCGCGAGAAGCTCTTCAATAGCAAACGGTTTTACAATATAATCATCCGCACCACTGTCCAGACCCGATACTCTGTCCATCACACTGTCCCGCGCTGTGATCATAAGAATGGGCGTTTCCTTGCTCTGCCTGATTCTCCTGCATACTTCAAGACCATTGAGACCCGGGAGCATCAAATCAAGCAGAATAACATCCCATTCATTATTTAATGCCATTTCGAGCCCATCTCTTCCGTCAAACGCAAGACCAGTATCATACCCTTCGTACTTAAGCTCTAATTCGATGAAACGCGATAGATTTTTTTCATCTTCAATTACTAAAACTCTTTTCATGCACTCACCTGCTAAACATACTGAATACTTTATTTCTTTGTGAAAAAGTCATTGAACGCCTGAAAAATTTCAATTCCCTGATAAGTGAACAAAGTTAAAGCTGTGAAACTAAAAAACAGGACCGGTATGAAGCGAATCCACATCATTTGAATACCTCCCTTATTAGCTCTTGTGTTTATCATCCACTCCCAATATTAAATTCTGATGAGAGGATGATAAAATTTCGCTAAAACAAGTTAGGTTAACATAATTTAGTTATTGTATATTGATTTCATCAATTCCAGTAAATCAGGGAGTTCTTTAATTTTATATTGTATCCCCTGCCCATCCCAAGCATCCGTTTTTTTCCACACGCCGGTCATTCCGCATCGAATGGAAGCTTCAACATCATTAATTGGATGATCACCTACATACACTGCATTAGCTGGTTCGACACCAAGGTGACGTAAAGCATGTGTGAAAATGCTGATATCAGGTTTTTTGGCTCCAAAGCTTTCTGAAATCAAAATGATGTCAAAATATGATTCTATCTGTAGTCCCTCGATGGAACTGGTCTGTAAATCTTCCCTTCCATTTGTGATGAGCCCTAAAGAGTATCCTTCCCTTTTCAGTGTCGACAGTACGTGGTGCAGCCCGGGAAAGGGGGTGGCATGCCGAGCAAAATTCGATAAGTAATCTACCACTAGATCTTGTGTACAAAAATGGTTCAAATCAAAATACTCAATCAATTTTTCATACACGACATCTTTCCACACATACCCTCTTTGGTCCCATTCGATAAATTTTGAACAGAACTCTTCTTTATTTACGACATAATCAATAAAAATGCGATCGTATTGGTCCGAAATGAAATTCAATAAAGAATGTTCCCTGTTCAACAGGGTTTCATCTAAGTCAAACAGGATAGCCTTCAATTATTTTCTCCCTTTCAATAAAACGTTTAATTATCTTCATGAAGAGGTAGTTATATCCATATACATGTATTACCCTATATGGAAAGGAGAGATGACAATGACAACGGGGATCATACTATTTATTTCTTTATTGGTCCTAATTGCCGCCGTGGAGGAAATAATCTATTTTTTCCTGCGTACGAGAATAATAGACAATCACCAAACGGAGAAAGAAGGAAAAATAAAATCTCTCTATAAAAAAGTCAAATTAAAGCTTAGTCCTTCCTAGGATCAAGCTTTTTCTTTTGGCAGGCCCATTATGATCAGGATACAAACTTCCACTCTGCAGATAAACAAATCTTCTCCACTATACATATATTTCCTCTTCAATTATCAATGATTCATTTACATTCTATCAAATTTCACAAGAGACGGTTAACTGAAACCCAAGTTAGGCTTTAGCCTTTTTTAGCATGAAAAGTGAATGAACAGCGTCCATATGATAAGATTAGTACAACTTAGATGAAGATACTTGAAAGGAGTCTTACGATGATCATTGATTTAAATTGTGATTTGGGAGAAAGCTTTGGTGCTTATACAATCGGACAAGACGAAGAAATGATGAAGTATGTATCATCTGTCAATATAGCGTGCGGCTTTCATGCAGGTGATCCCCTGGTCATGGCGCAAACCGTTGAACAAGCGCTCAAGCATGATCTGAATATAGGGGCCCATCCGGGATTGCCAGATCTCCAGGGATTTGGACGGAGGAGCATACATATTACACCACGGGAAGCGTATGCACTGGTTCAATATCAAGTCGGTGCACTTCAGGCGATGGTGACGGCACAAAAGGGAAAGCTTACTCATGTAAAGCCTCATGGTGCTTTATACAACATGGCTGCAAAAGACCGGGACCTGGCGCTTGCCATCGCAAAATCTGTATGTGATATAGACGAATCACTTGTATTATTCGGCCTTTCTGGCAGCGAATTGACCAAGGCAGGTACGGAAACGGGACTAAAAGTAGCCCACGAAGTGTTTGCAGACCGGACTTATCAATCTGACGGCTCCCTCACCCCGAGGTCCCTTCATGATGCTGTCCTTCATGACGCTGACAGAGTGGAGGAACAAGTGTTGAGAATGGTAGAGCGGCAGGAAGTGATGACCGTCACAGGTGATGTCATTTCCATTCAGGCTGATACGATTTGTCTCCATGGGGATAATGTTGAGGGCGTCAGACTGGCTAAAAGGTTAAGGGAAAAACTGGTTTAAATCTGAACCAGTTTTTTATGATTCGCGCTGGATAGGAATTTAAAGAAGAGATTTTTCAGGAAGGAGTCATACGAATGAATGTAATGAACCTAGAAACTCATAATCGTGATGAGATGATTGATATCACCGGAAGTGTCCAAGACTTTATCGACCAATCAGAAGTATCTAATGGACTGGCCGTTGTACAATCACTGCATACCACTGCAGGGATTACAGTAAATGAAAATGCCGACCCTGATGTAAAGACGGATTTTCTAAGGCGCCTGGATGAAGTTTATCCTTGGAATCACTCCCTGGACCTCCATGGAGAAGGTAATACAGCGGCACACTTAAAGACAAGTACGGTGGGACATTCCCAAACGATCATTATTAAGGATGGACAATTATTGCTTGGTATGTGGCAAGGGATTTATTTGTGTGAATTTGATGGACCTCGAAATCGTAAGTTTGCTGTTACCATCATGGGTTCGTAAATTCTCTTCAAAAAAAAAGACTCCGATTGGATTCGGAGTCTTTTTGTCTTAAAGGAACCTGTCTTTGTTTTCTTTACTTGGAATCATACACGAATCATTACGGCCGAACCATTTATAGCGATTCGCAGCTATCCACCTGTATAATAAATCCCTGAGCGGCTTTGGAATCATCAAAAATACCCGGCACATTTTCCATGGCCATTTCAATCGGGACGCTATTCTTAAAGCGGCAGTCGATTCCAGATAACCTTTTCCATCCTTGATTAATACTAAACTGTCAACAGAGTCAGGAATATCATATTGCTCACTGAATCGTCTTCCGGCTTCACTTTGCAGGGAAGCAAACTTGAACTCCCGCATTGGATCTCGCTGAATGATAAAACGTACAGAGTTATTACATAAATTACAGACACCGTCGAATAATATGATGCCCATTGTCCCATCACCTCACAGTTATGTATAAAGTTCCGAAAGGTCACTTTTTAAATTCGATTAAATGATCTGTGACATTATAATCATCTACATTCCAGGTTTCCTCTTTGAAGCGGAGATTGGTCAAGCATCCGTTAAACAGCCTGAAGTTATCAAGCTTACTGCCATCTAAATGATACTTTTTTATTATGGCATGGATGACGGCACCATGTGATACCATCAATACTTTTTTATCGGGGAATCGTTTACTGACTTCCTTCAACCCTGCTTCTATCCGTTCTTCAAGTTCCTCGTCAGGTTCCATTCCGGGAAAGACGAAGGCAGGATATCTCTTCTCCCTTATTTCTCTCGTCAACCCTTCGCCTTCACCAAAATACCTTTCTTTGAAATCATTCATTTCAATAATCGGAAGATGAAGGGCTTCATTGATGATGTCTGCGGTTTCTTTCGCTCTCTTCAAAGAAGTGGTGAGGACCACATCCCAGTCCATATCCTTCAGGAACTCTCTGCATTCCTCAGCTTGCTTCCGACCTGTTTCATTAAGCGGGATATCCGTTTGTCCCTGAAGCCTCCCCTTAAGATTCCAGTCGGTTTGACCGTGGCGTACAATGCAAATATGGGTCATTCCAGCCTCTTCCCTTCTTCCATCTATCAGTTTAGATGTTTTTACTGATTTTATCACAAAAGGAGCTTTAATCCATGAGAAATTCCATTCTCTTTTCTATTCTTGATTCTTTTTCTTCACCTTCCAAATAATGTTTTATTTATAAATGAGAGGGAAAATAAAAAGAAAAAGGAGGTTAACGTTG
This sequence comes from Rossellomorea sp. NS-SX7, assembly GCF_052828565.1. Taxonomy (NCBI): domain Bacteria; kingdom Bacillati; phylum Bacillota; class Bacilli; order Caryophanales; family Bacillaceae; genus Rossellomorea; species Rossellomorea sp. NS-SX7. The sequence continues at coordinate 2,198,076 of NZ_CM128249.1, forward strand.
TTATGAGAGCTGAATCAGGAATTGATCATCTTAAAAAGGGATCTGAGATAAAGGAAATATTTGAAGATGCATTACAGAGGAACCTATCAACGGAAGAAAACTTGCTCATCAATCATTGGGTACAGCATTTCAACAAGGAAGAAAGAGCCACTGTCATCAATATGATGAAAGAATTGGTCAATAAACATAAACGCCATGACTAAAAGTTAGTGGCAAATAAAAAGGAAAGTCCCTCATTAACATTGGACTTTCCTTTTTTGTTTCCGCTTCTATCGTTAAAAGATAGCGGATATTTAAACAGTGATTGCTATTAAACATTATAAATCATCGGTTTGTTCCAAAAGTCGATCTATATCGAATCTATAAATTGGCGTGTGAATATCCTCTTGCGCAAGATCTGCGGTATCTTCCAGTATTTCATCAATATTCATACTCAAAATACCTCCCCGGTTGTTTAGATGATCATTCATTCATGAAGACCTGCTATCACACTATTCGTTCATGCCTGATCATTTTTTGGGGGTGTTTTTCTGTTTTTGAAAATTGCTGTTGAAATTTTTTTATTTATGTTCGTTTGTGCTGTATTTTTTTGTATAATCTTGTACCATTTCTCTATGACTCCCTACCATATTGGATGGGAGGTTCCCTAAGGGGTGAAATTCGAGTTTGATGGATTCTGATTGTTCAGCTTTCATTTCACCGTGGTATTCATTTGTGAAGTAGGCGGTGGCAACAACATAAAATTCATCACCGTTTTCGGCCTTTATGTACTGATCTTTTCCTGAATATACATTTAATAAATGGAGTTCCCCTAATTGTAAATTCGTTTCCTCTTTTACTTCTCTACGTGCAGTTTCTTCAGTAGATTCCGCCAACTCCATCAAACCTCCAGGCAGTCCCCATTTACCGCTTGGATATCGCCTCTGCTGCAAAAGTACATTTTTACTGTCATCGAGTATGATGACAACTGCGCCCGGAAGGATGAGTGGCCGGGTCCCCACCAGTTTTCTTATTTCCTCTATGTACCCCATCCAAATACATCCTTTCTGATAACACACATAAAATAACATAACCCAAGAAGCATAAATGCTTCATTGGGTTATCTCAATCAACGTATTTCATTTTCAAATGAATCTGTGCTGTTCGTCTTATAACTCGGTTCCAGTCTTTCGATGGCTTGAATCAGCTTGCGGTCACTCTCTGTTTTATGTTTCATAAAACTCATCGCTTTAAAGATGAACACAATTGACAATACTGTAATAAATAAAGCGATCCCGATATACAGAATGCTAAAAAGGCCAAAGAATACACCAATCCCTTCCATTGCCATACCTTGTTCCATAACCCTTCACCTCCATATTTACATTATATAGAAAAATCATCCATTTTCACATCTAAATGGAATTAAATCAGAAAATTGCGCCCCTGCTTACATTGCTAAAAAATGACATACCTCAAATGGATTACCGTCCAAATCCTTGAATTCAAAATACGTAACCCCGTCGTCAGTTCGTATGTCCCCTGCCTTCACTTTCCGATCGAGCAGCTTTAATCTTGTTTCTTCTAACGCATCGGAAAACAAGATGGTCTTTGTTGATGAAGAACGGACTTCCCCCTCTTGAATGGTGATGGAGGCTTCTCCGGATCCTACCTTAAACACAATATAGTACCCGGTATGAAACAATTCCTCGAGTTCAAGCACCGTCTTATACCACAAACGGGCACGTTCTAAATCAGTGACTGAAATATGTATTGTATCTATTTTAGAAAACAAATGACAACACTCCTTCTAACAATAAGTTTAGTCCTTTAACAATGAAAGGTGCCCGACGAACTCTTTTGCTTCCCACTTATCCATTGGCGGCAATGCTATTACCGTCAGTGAATCTTTTTGAATCTCGGTTAATCCACTATCCCGGATACTGAAGAATCCGTTTCTTTCAAGTTTCTCAAGATCAACTTGTTTTCCTTTCAGAATGATTTTTTTCATGCCGGTTTGCAGCCATTCAACAAATTCAGATTGTCTTTCTTTAAATGAAGTATTGGTCGAAGCCATTTCAATGGTGCTTAGGGTTGCTGCGTGTGCCACTTGTGCAGCTGTCTTACCTTTTGACATGTTCAATTCACGATTTACGACGAAATATTGGACAAGGTCTCTATTTGTCACTATCCTATTCCCCTTTCACACTCTCATAATCCTAAAAAAAGTATAAATCCATACTAGCGTTTTTCCTGGGATATTGGAAATGTAAAGAAAAAGAAAGATTACTTTCTTCTGATTTTCACTATTTTATCATTATTGACTGTAACATTTACCTCCTCACCAATTCGGTAATCTGCATACCTTTCACAATCAATCCTGTAAATGGCAGTCTTATGGTTGATGTTGAATTTAATAGCACAACCTGAACCTTCTCTTTTGATTTCTTCACCCGACATGATCCCTGTAAGAAATCCAGGCGTTTGACGGGGATAATACTTTTCTTCAACCGTCATCCACCTCTCATCCTTTGATGCAATGAACCCTTTGTAAATTAGCAGTAAGACTAAACAAACCAGCGTAAGACATAATACCGCAATTTTCACTTTTGCTTTCTTCATGTGTTCCCGGCCTCTCTGTTTGAAATCAACAGAGCCATTATATGAATTGTCAAACTAAATAATGACAATCATTTTTCGGTTGCATTTAACGAAAAAAGAAGTTAGAATTTAACTAACGAACGGTAGTTAGTTTAGATTCGGAGGCGTTCATGCTATGAAACAGAATAACAAAAATAGAATCAAACAAGCAGCTTTACATTTGTTTGGTGAAAAAGGTTATGAAGACACTTCCCTTCACGAAATCGCAAGCTTGGTTGGCATTAAAAAACCATCAATTTACAATCATTTTGACAATAAAGAAGATATATTTTCTGCTGTATTGGAAGATTTGCTCATCACTGAAACAACAGCTTATCAACACCTTCAGCAGCAAATGAAAAAAGGGTGTCCAAAAGCCAATTTAAGACTATTATTCGATTTGTATTGCAGCCGCTTGATGACTACTGAAGAAGCATTACTATGGAAACGGGTAACCTTTTTTCCTCCTCTTCAATTTAAGGATATGATCGAGGAAAAGTTCTTTCAGTTTGAAGAGGCGATAACTTCCATATTATCTGGCATTTACGAGGATGCTGTTGATATGGCTGCCTTGAGAGAAGTCGACAAGAATGACTTTGTTGCTTCATTCTTATGTCTGGTTGATGGAATATTCCTGGAGCACCATTACTACAGTGAAGATATCTTCCAACAACGGATGAATGCTGTTTGGAGAGTATATACTTTAGGGATTTTTGAAGATAAAGGAGAATGATGTATGGGTTGGGTTTATGTCATTATAGGTGGACTGATTGAAATTGGCTGGGCAACCGGTCTATCATTATCAAAAGGGTTTACAAAACCTCTGCACAGTATCATTACTGCATGTTTAATCGTAATCAGCTTTTATTTCTTTTCAAATTCGATGAGGCTGCTGCCAATCGGCACTGCATATGCTGTGTTTACAGGGATAGGTGCGGCTGGGACAGCCATGGTCGGGATGACCTTTCTTCATGAGGGAGTCAGCATCCTGAAGGTTGGATTCATCACCCTTCTTCTCATCGGGGTGATCGGACTAAAAATGAGTGACAATGAAAAAAAAGATCAAAGGAGGACTGAAGAATGGCCTGGGTAATATTGATTGCTGCCGGTTTATCCGAAGTCGTCATGGTGACGTTCATGAAACTTTCAGATGGATTTAAAAAAGTGGCTCCTTCTATCATCAGTTTTTCTGCAGGCGCATTGAGCTTTTATTTACTTTCACTTTCCCTTTTGGATATTCCTGTATCAACAGGATATGGAATATGGACAGGTATCGGTTCTGCAGGGGCGGTTCTGATCGGAATGTTGTTTTTCAAAGAGGAAAAACATCCCTCGAGAATATTTTTTATCGGTCTGATTATCATCAGCATTATTGGTCTTAAGACTGTATCATAAAAAGTGTCCAGTTTCCGCTGGACACTTTAATTAATGATTCCATGACCGACAATCTCAGTTTCAATCTTCGGGGTGATTGTGATCTCTGGGTAGTCTTCTTCCCAATTGATCTTTTCCCATGTTTTCGGATGAAATGCGATCAGCTCTCTTCCGATTCCAAATAAATCTGAGTTGGCTGTTTGGATTGTTTCCATCAGCTTCTTGGAACGTTTTAATAAATCTTTTTCAATTTTTTGATTGATTTTCTCAATGTTTTTTTTATCGGTTAGTTTATCTGCAGGATATTCGCTGATTGTGATGCCGGCTTTCAGACTGATCTCTACCTTGATGTTATGCGGGGAATCAGAGACTATTTTCATTTTGGATTTTGGATTTACGATATTATAGGCAATGTAATCATCCAGCGGTGTTTTATTATTAGTATCCACTTTTGTAACGAATCTTGCTTTTTTCGCTTTATTGTCAGAAAGAATAAGGAATAAAGATGATTGGGATACGCTTAACTCCCCTGTCATGGAATGTTTGTGGAAAAGAGCATTACCCTCTATCTCTACCTCACCATCTTCCATTGATAATAACGGAATCATAAAGTCTTTTCCTTCATCGAACATCACCGTACATATCGTTTGAAGATTGTGTATATCTACTTCTGTCCCCTCTTCTGAACTTTTGATTTGTTCAGCGAGATATTCAGAAATCAGCGTGTTTTTCTGACCAAGCGTAGAGAGAATGTCCGCGGCTCTTCCCTCAGCGACAGCGATTTTGGATGAAATGGAGCTGGTTGGATCTCTGTAAAACACATCTAAAAACTGATAAATATCTTTTTGGGCAAGATCTTCCCCAAGGATGAAAACCCTGTTCTTCGATGGCTCGAAACTTCCATTAATCTTACGGTCCATTTTCAGTCTTGTTTCCCGAAGGGTTTTACCTGTATCCTGTATTTCTACATTGGTAGGGGTTTGTCCCTGAAAATCCCGTATGATGGCCGTAGTCAAGATCTTATCGCCATCTTCTAAATCAAATGCTGAAGAATAAACAAGCCTCGAATCTTTTAACAATCTTTGATCCCAGCAGCCAGTCAATAAAAGATGAATTAAAACTAATGTCACAACTGCTTTATGCTTTTTCTTCAAGCTTTTCACTCTCCTTTTTCTTGGAGATAAATGACATAATCAGTAAGAGAATCGGGATTGCCAGCACAAAAATATACGATAAGGTGAGCACCCAGTTATTAATAACATCCATTTCTTCAGTCTTTCCCGGTATGAGTGCAATAAAATATGCAAACATCCCCCAAAACACAGCACAATAACCTCTTTTAAGCTTCTTGAATTTTTTAAATAAATGGCTGCAGCTTTCAGTACAAAGAAACAGATAACTGGTCAAGGATGTAATGACGTTCACGACCCAAAACGATGAAAACAACAAGTCGACCCTTTCAATCACTTGCAAGTACAGGGATTTCACATAATATAAAACAGGCTGGGGAACGATTTTTAACTCTTCCGGGCTGAAAGTGACTATACTGGCGATTGTTAAAAAAGCATATACCAGCGTCACTGATAGATTTGCAGTGGTGACAGCTTTCAGTATCGCCCGTTCACCATTGTGGTTGAAGTAAGGGTACAAAATTAATAAGAGTTCAAAACCAAGCATTGAAAAATACGCTTCCTTAGCTCCTTTCAAAATGGTCATTCCTCCTGATGCTCCTATGGGGAACAGGTATCGCCAATCAACTGGATAGATGAACAGCACGATGATTGAAACGACCATTAACAAAATGATGAGGACAGTCACTACAACATAGACGTTGCTGATTGCCATTACCTTTTCTTTTCCTAAATAAAGTGCAGGAAGGACCAACATGAGCATTAAGACCCATTTAGGAGTATGAATCAGTGACCAGGTTTTAATGATGGAAGTCGAATACATCAGTATGATACAAGTCACAAGCACGCCATAAATGAGGTAACCTATACTAATGAGAGTCCCTGCGAATTTACCCAGTAACAGTTTAGAATATTCAAAAATGGATTTTGAGGGAAACCTGCGCCCCAATAGCCACAATAATGTTATGATGAGCTGTACTCCTGCTCCTGCAGCCAATACAGATATCCAAGCATCCCCTTTGGAGACAGAGAACACGTTAAATGGGAGTCCCAGGACCCCTACGCCGATTTGTGTTTGAATAATGAAAATGGTCAATTGAAGTGATGTAAGATCAATCTGCTTTTTCATCTTGTTTCCATCCTCTTGAGGTTGATGATGTCCTCCATTTGTATCGGGCATTCAAGTCGCCCGGTCTCGTCTTTATGAGCCAAATTGGCAACCTGATGAGCGTATCTTTTAATCTGCTGATATCCAAAGGAGCGATAGGATACAAGTAGTAATGTCCAAGTGACTTCAATTTCGAAATATGAATGAAGATCATCATCAGTCCGATCACGATGCCGAAAAATCCAAAGAGAGCTGCCATCAGCATTAGCGGAAACCCTAATATTCTAAGAGATGTGCTCAGTTCATTTGAAGGGATGACAAAGGACGAAATGGCTGTGATTGCAACCACAATGACCATGGTGTTAGAAACTAGATTCGCTTCCACTACGGCAGTTCCGATGACAAGACCTCCGACTACACCGATGGTCTGAGCGATCGGATTAGGCAGTCTGATCGATGCTTCCCTAAGCAACTCAAGTGTCAGCTGCATGATCATCGCTTCAATGAGGGGAGGAAATGGAACATATTCAAGTGAACTTTTAATGGTAAAAATGATTTCGATCGGAATGACTTCATAATTAAAAGAAATGACCGCAATATAGACAGCCGGCAGACATAGCGCTATGATGAAGCTGAATAACCTGACTAGTCGAAAGAAGGAACTGATAAACGCACGGTTATTATAATCTTCCGTTGTTTGTAAAAAGCTGAAAAATGTAACCGGAAAAATCATGACCGTCGGACTGCCCTCCATGACCAATGCCACTCTGCCTTCCATTAAATTTGCAGCGACGCGGTCAGGCCGTTCCGTGTTTAAAAATTGAGGGAACGGAGAAAAAGAATCATCTTCTAAATACTCCTCGAAATAACCCGGAGATTGGATCGAATCTGCTTCAATATAGCTAATACGATTCTCAATGGTTGATAGTAAATCGGGATCCGTAAGCTCTGATACATAAACTAACGCGTATTTCGTTTTAGTCGTTTCACCGACAGTCGCGTATTTTACCGTCACTCGGGGATTTGATATCCGCTCTCTAATGTAGTGAATATTTTTCGTGATACTTTCTTGGAACCCTTGGTGTGATCCCCTGATAACCTTTTCATTGAGAGGTTCATTCAGATTTTCATCAACTTTGGGCATGCACACCAGGTACATGTCTTCCGATTCTTCGGTCAATATCAGACAATGCCCGTCCACCATTGCGCTTAACACTTCATCCATGCTTTGTGTTTCGATAATTGCATTTGCGCTTATTACATTTTTCAGCTCTCCGCTGCTATTTTCATTGATGGGTTTGATGACGTAGGTTTGCAGATTTTTATTATCAATGACGGAATCTACGAACAAGATGCACAATGACTTTCCATTGAAACTTAGTTCTCTTATTTTGAAATCCTGTGTATCATAAAGTCCCTGTTTAATTTCTATAATTTTCTCTTCAAGTCTGTTCGAATGCACCTCTTCTGTAATCAGCTGTTTTATTTTTCTTTTATTCTTTCGTTCAAATCCACTCATCACAACACCTTCAATTAGCTTGTTTCTTGTTAGGTTCTCCATGTCAATCTTAGTTATGCACACTAGCCGGATACATACTTAATCAACGTAATCCCTTCACATTCCAAATAAGTTCAAGTATATAGAGGAATACATCATTGAATTCTTCCATATCACAAGGAGTTTCACTGAAGTGTATATTCACTTGTTCCTCGATCGTTATGAGTTCCAGATTGATCTGTTCTATCAATGATTTGAACCGTCTGTGATCAATTCTACCCGTCCCTTGCATTTTTACATTCAGTAATGTTTCAATATCTTCTTTAACGGCTTTATTGAGGTGTAATGTTTTCAACATGATAAAGATGTCGTTTGGGGGGACTGTCTGGTAGCTAATCAACCAAAGGCTCGAAAGAAACGGTCTGATCACATTCAAATAGCTTTTTACAGTGTTCACAGTGTCCCCTGTCACATGAATACTATTTTTCTTTGCCATCCTCACATAGTGATTAAGTACTCTATACGGTGAAAATCCCTTAGTGGTCAGATTCCTGATTTTCCCCACTGCATGATGCTCTACATAAACGTTTTCTTTAGTTAACCACTCCAGTATAGAGGGGTTTGATTTATGAAGGAGTGACAACGCTTTCTTTAAATCCCAGCCCACAAACTCCATTCGATGAAAGATCTTATTTTCTATGACATCTTTTTTATTCAGAAGAGAAAGATAATGACGCAGGGGATGTACATAGATAAACCTGATGTCATAGTCGCTGCTGTCGGATTCATATCCCCAGGCTCTGCTCCCTCCCTCCACGGCATAAAGGATTTTCACATCGTGCTGTTCTTCAATTTTCAGCAGTTCGCTTAATACCCTGTCCATGATTGTGTTTCGTTCCTTTCCTTGAAAAGATATTAGTAGTAGTTTATCCCACCATTTTGTTATACTTAATGGAAACATTCTAAATCCAGCAAATGGAATGTGCAGATTACTTACATAATTTCACATACGTACTTTTCAGATCCTTCATATTAAACAGATTCAGAGGTGAAACGATTGAACAGGAAGAAATTTTACACATGGAGTCTGCAAGTCCTCATCATCTTGACGATCATTTATGTAGGAACGAAGATTTCCTTTTTATTTCAACCTATAGGCGTCCTTTTTTCAACATTGTTTTTCCCGATTATCATTTCGGGCTTTCTTTATTTCTTATTGAACCCCCTCGTCAATTTGCTTGAGAAGGCAAGGCTTCCAAGGACATTAGCCATCATTGTCCTGTATGCTTTAATCATCGGCCTCCTGGCATTGATTATCGGGAATATCGCCCCGATCATTTCAAGGCAGGTGACGGGTTTAATCAATGAATTGCCCGAGTATGTAAAACAGACCCGTGATTTTATCGAATATCTTTCCCAAACGGAACAATTTAAATGGATGATGAATCAGGATTATGTATCGATTAAAGATATCGAGAAACAGCTCGCTGATTTCGCCAATACCCTTCCTGACAATATCACTGCAGGGATTAAAGGCTTTTTCAGTATCCTTACCAGCATTGCCATAACGATTGTGACTGTTCCTTTCTTATTATTTTTCATGTTCAAGGATGGCCATAAACTTCCAAAGGCCATTTCCAAGTTTTTACCTCCTTCTTATCGTGAAGAAGGGTTAAAGACGTTAAAGGATACCAACGAAACACTTGCTGCCTATATTCAAGGTCAATTACTTGTCGCTTTATTTGTAGGAACGCTTACTTTTATCGGTTATTTGATCATCGGACTTCCTTTTGCACTTGTCATGGCTTTGATCGGTGCCGTTACGAATATCATTCCTTATATCGGACCATTCCTGGGTGCTGCTCCTGCAGTAATTGTCGCTCTGTTTGATTCACCGACTAAAGCGATTCTTGTCATTGTAGTCATCACAATCGCACAGCAAATCGAAGGAAACGTCCTTTCTCCTCTCATACTTGGAAAGAGACTGGATACACACCCAGCTACAATCATCATTCTATTGCTTGTCGCAGGGAACTTAGCAGGAATATTGGGAATGATTCTTGCGATTCCTACCTATGCTGTGGCGAAAACGATTGTTTTGAATTTGATTAAGTTTATTAAGCTCCGACGTTCCGGCTTCGATGAATTGAGACGGGAATAGAAAAAAGTTACAACCATTTGGTTGTAACTTTTTTTCAGCTTCCGAGATACCTAATGGTAATTTTCTTCTCTATGATGTTTCCTGTATGCTGTACAGAAAATGCGTTGGCATTTGGACGAGAACTGACTGCATTGATCAATTCCTTCCCATGGAAATGAAGCGCGGCACCATCATCCACACCATAGCCGCCTTTAAGCCTGCCTGCTTCTATCAAACTCTGATATGCCGGTCTGCGTTCAATCTCCCCGTCATAATGAGGACTGTGACTTCCTTCTAGGAATCCCAGTCCCTCAATGACTTCGAGCCCCTCACCATAAGAATCTGTCACTCCTTCTTCAAACCAGCAAATCGATCCAGCGCTTAATCCTGAAAGGATCGTACCGTTATTCCATGCTTTTTCCAATATTTGATCCACTCCCCATTCCCTCCAGAGCGCAAGCATGCTTTTCGTATTTCCACCGCCTACATAAATGATGTCCTTCTCTAGGATGTAGCTTTCAAGATCTCTTGTCGGAAGCTTGAACAGAGATAAATGCGACGGCTTGCAGGAAAGAGTGGAAAACGCTTTGTAGAAACGTTCTATATAGCCTTCTGCATCCCCGCTTGCTGTTGGCAGGAAACAAATCTCCGGGGATTTTTTATCCGACTGGTCGAGAATATATTGATCGAGCAGGAGATTATCAGGCTCCATCGAGAAGCCTCCCCCTCCCATTACGATGATTTGTTTCATCAATCATCACTACCTTTCAAAATTTATTATAAGGATTATTTTACCATAAAAAAAGCCCCCGGGGTTTGTAACCCGGGGACTATCAGGAATTTTCCCATTATGTTTTTTTCGAGTCTTTGAGATCCTTCTGGAATGAAATGACCATACCGTAGGTCATCACCAAGAGAACCACTCCCAGTGGTAGAGCAGTTATGATTGTCGCAGCCTGCAGTCCACTGTAACCTCCGGACCCCATCAGGATGGCAGCAATCGCAGCCAGGATGATTCCCCAGCTGAACTTTACAAAGAATGGGGGATTGAGATTTCCATTCGAAGTCTGCATACCAAGTACAAAGGTGGCTGAATCTGCAGACGTAACAAAGAATGTAATGATAAGAAATAGCGAAATGACGGATAAAACACCGCTGAGCGGCATCAGATCGTAGACATAGAATAAAGCCGTTTCGAGACTTTGCCCGGCTACATCCATTCCTTTCACGACATCAAAATACAGGCCGGTCCCTCCGAAGACACCGAACCACAAAGCACAAACGACCGTCGGCACGATGATGACGGCAACGATGAATTCCCTGACTGTCCGTCCCCTTGATACCCTTGCTATGAAGGTTCCTACAAATGGGGTCCAGGAAATCCACCATGCCCAATAGAAGATGGTCCAATCCTTCACCCATTGATTATCTTCCTTGATGAACGGGGAGAATCTCAACCCCATGCTTGGAAGTTTCTGAACATAGCTTCCGAACGTTGTCAGGAATAATTCAAGTGTGAATTGTGCAGGTCCCAATAATAAGAAACCAAAGAACAGAATGACAGCAAGAACCATATTGGCATTACTCAGATACTTGATCCCTTTTGAAAGACCTGTTGCTGCAGATGTGATGAACAGAACAGTGGCGATGCCGATGATGATCAGCTGTACGCTGAAGCTGATCGGTATATCAAGAAGGTAATTCAGGCCGCTGTTGATTTGCTGAGCTCCGATCCCAAGCGAAATCGCAACCCCGAATATCGTGGCGAAAACAGCAATGATATCGACGGTATAACCAATCGGTCCATTGATTCTTTTACCGATGACAGGGTAAAGTGTCGCACTCATGAGACCGGGCATGTCCTTCCTGAACTTATAGTAAGCTAGTGCCAATGCGACGACGGCGTAAATGGCCCAGGCATGGAAGCCCCAGTGAAGATATGTATAACGAAGGCCGATTTGAGCGGATTCGATCGTATTCCCTTCTCCGAATGGCGGTTTCGCATAATGTGAGACAGGCTCTGATACACCATAGAATAAGAGTCCGATTCCCATTCCTGCACTGAATAACATGGCAAACCATGTCGGTGTTGAATACTCAGGTTTATCATCGTCCTTGCCGAGCTTGATCTTCCCGTATTTACTGAACGCGAAGAATATTGCAACCACAAAAAAGAACGTGGCGGAGAACTGATAAAACCATCCGAATTTATCGAGGAGGATCCCTTGGATATTGGACATGACAGAAATCAAGTTATCCGGGAATATCACACCCCAAAGTACGAATATGATACCAATCGTGATGGATATCCAAAACATAGGTGTAAACTTCTTCAAAAACACTTCCCCTTTCTTACTTCTTTCTCTTTTCGTCAGGTTTAACATACTATCACAAACTTAGTAATACCCCAACCCCTTCTCTATTAAACCTTTGTCTTAGTAGCATCTGACTATTCAGGTTTATGGGCAGATTGTATCAACTTTTATATTTGAATCGAAAATCTCTCCACCCCCTCTCCTTCTTATTGTACGCTTAATAAAAAGGCATCGTTGACTGCCTTGGCTGTTACTATTCCTCTTCCCTTTCATAGGACAAGGGACAATCATTTATATGAATAGTACGTTCAGCGGCGATCGATATAAAAGGAGGTTTATTGGATGTCAAACCGTCGATTTTATCAAGTACGGGTACTATTCTTCATTACGTTGCTGCTGACAGGCTGCAGTGATTTTAATGGGAACGGGTCCGATATGGTTTCACAAACTACCGAAGATGATATTCCCGGAGAGCAATTGTCCGTAAGTGAAGCCTTAGACAAACAAGATGGAACCAACGAGACGGTCACCGGCTATGTCGTCGGTCAGCCCATCTCGGAAACGAAGATCATGACGAATGATTTTCCGAGTGATTATGCAATGGGAATTGCCGACTCAGCAAATGAGACAGATGTCAATAATATTCTTTACGTACAAGTACCTTCCGGATTCCGGCATACTTTCGGTCTTAAGAGCAACCCCTCCCTTTTCGGAAAGAAACTCTCAATATCAGGGACATTGACCAACTATTTTTCACATCCTGGGCTGAAAGCTCCAGACGATTTTACATTAACCAGAGAACACGATCCCATCGAGGTACCTGATCAACCCTTTCCCCCTGAACTAGAAGAATATTACCGTCAAGCAGATGGAAAAACGGGACAGGATTTAAGACGCACGCTTCATGACATCATTGATGACCACCATGAACTTACTTACAGAGCGGTTTGGGAAGCTTTAAAAATCACAGATGAGGACCCGGAGGACCCTTCTCGAGTCATCCTTTTCTATACAGGGCGTTCCCAGTCAAAAACGCAAAATGGCGGAAATGTGGATGACTGGAACCGCGAACATGTATGGGCCAAGTCGCACGGAGATTTTGGCACATCTCAGGGACCCGGGACTGACCTTCATCACCTTCGACCAACGGATGTAACGGTCAATTCTTCCAGAAGCAATCTGGATTTTGATAATGGCGGCGCCCCACACCCTGAAGCTCCAGAGACTTTCTATGACAAAGATTCCTGGGAACCCAGGGATTCTGTCAAGGGTGATGTGGCCCGCATGCTCTTCTACATGGATGTACGCTATGAAGGAGACAGCGGTGAACTGGACCTTGAGCTGAACAATGAAGTTGAAAACAACACAAAACCCCTTCATGGGAAATTGGAGGTATTATTGGAGTGGCATAAAGAAGATCCTGTGGATGCTTTTGAATTAAGGAGAAATCAAATCATTTTCGAACGTTATCAAGGGAATAGAAATCCTTTTGTAGATCATCCGGAGTGGGCGGATGAGATATGGTGACAGTCTCCGAAATATAAGGAGAAAATGTAAAGCCGATGGTAGATAGTCTCCATCATTTGTGGATTCATTCAACTCACAACCCGCTTCTTTCAACGATTAATTGAATAGAAAAAAATTAAATGAATGGTATATTTTCCTCTCATCCGGGCATCTTAATGTAGGACGGAGGTGATAACCATGACAAACAACAAACAAAAGCCACAACAACAAAAAAATGAAGCAGAATTCGCTCAAGAGCAAAACGCTGCTCAGAAAGCTCGTAAAGCTGCTCAACAGCAACAAAACCAAAACAATAAGTAATAGACATATAATTCAAACGCTGTATACTTAATGAAGAAAGAGACCGGATAAGACCGGTCTCTTTCTTTATATGTCAAAGACTATTTTATACTGTCATTTTGCTTCACCTTTTTAGTAAATGGTTTATAAGTTATCAGCACGGCCATTGCAGCTGCTATGACATTGATCAATGTACTTATCATTGGATGACCGGCAAATCCACCATCTTTGTATAGATAAGTAAGGATCAATCCTGTAATGATGCTCAATATGATGCTTGTACCTACAAAAACCCCTGCAAAGATAAAAAATTTTTTAAAATAGCTCCACAATATCCATCACCCCAATGGTAAGAATGTAAAGAACAGGGAAAGTTATATATAATATAATTATGTAAACTTGAGGATGGTATATCAAAAAAACAGAGTACGTAAAATCGCACTCTGTCTGAAGTTATACTATTTAATTACTTTTGAACGTTAGCTGCTTGTGGTCCACGAGCACCTTCAACGATTTCAAATGTAACGTCTTGTCCTTCTTCTAGTGATTTGTAACCTTCACCTTGGATAGCAGAGAAGTGAACAAAAACATCGTCTTGACCTTCAACTTCGATGAAACCGAAACCTTTTTCTGCGTTGAACCATTTAACTTTACCTTGTAGCATAAAACAAGTACCTCCTAGTGCAGTCGCACATAAAAATATTAATATTCTTGCGTCGATTAAGCTTCAAGACGAATGTTCTTCTATCATGTAAATTAACCGAACAAAAATAATTATTTATACTATAACAGACTGTTCTTTAAAACTCAAGAAAAGGAAAAAAAATAGGTCAAACTACTGTGTTTAATCTATTTTTTCCATTTCTTTTTCTTTAGAATAGATTTTTTTGATCATGCGTATCTGACCGCGATGATTAATTTCGTCTTCAAAGACATGAAACCATTTGAAAAAGTTATTTCCTTTTTTTCCATACCACCAATCGGTTTCCTCATATAGCCATTCTTCAGGCAATTCCCTGAAATGGTCTATCGTTTTTCTTCTGGTCGCGTCCAATCTGTCGAGATACTCACCGACTTCCTTTCCTCTGATCACTTCCGCTGCTTGCCCCAGGCTAAGTGCAGGTTCTAGGCTATCCGCATATCGGTCTATCTCCTCATCACTTAAATCAGAAAAAGTCAGTGCCTGATAAATCTTTTCCACTGCATCAAAATGAGCCAAAAGCATCCCGATCGAGTTCGCTTCGTCGTGAGCCCTGTAGTCCAATTCTTGCATTGAAAGATTTTCAACTTCCTGTATCGTCGTTAACCTCGCGTAATCCATCATCGACACGAGAAGTGCAAAGTCTTTTTGCAAACCGTATTTTTCCTTAATCAAAAACATTGAATCTTGATCCATTGTAATGCCCCCTTTATATACTCTTCTATACTAATTAGATAAAAGTTATCCATTTCCTTCCTCCATTTAGATCCTGCTTATCATTCGGAAAATTCAGAATATATACATGCATAATTAAATTAAATAGTAGAAAATAGTAAGTTTACCATAGTAGAATTTTTTGAGCGTAACTGTTCATCCATGGGTCTCATCATATGTTAAGATGATAGGAAGTACGAATGGAGGATTGAATAGATGGCTTTTACAAAAATACCAAAAGAACAAAAAGATGAAATGATGCAGAGCATCCAAACCTTTTATTATGAACAAACCGGCGACGAAATTGGAGACCTGGGAGCGGAAAATTGGTTTGATTTCTTCTTGAGGGAAATCGGTCCATTTCTTTATAATAAAGGTGTCGAGGACTCTAAGAGGGTCCTGATGGATAAAATGCTCCTCATGGAAGATGATTTATATGCATTAAAAAGACCTCTGCACCGTAGATAACAAATAAAAAGCAGAGCCTAGAATGGCTCTACTTTTCTTCCACCTTATGTAATACCTGATCATCTATCCTGCCTTTTTTGTTAACGACTTCGAGGGTAACAGCTTTCTCTTCCTTGTCTTTAATCACTTGGATCAACTCGTCAATTTTTTCCGGCTGTTTAATTTTGAGAGTCGTTTGAACTTCAAATTCTTCAGATTTCTTTAAATCCCCATCACTCTTCAATTCTTTATCGGTATATACTAAATCTGTCCCGACTGCATTTCTAATCGTGCTGCCTTGAAGGAAGAAACGGGCTTGGAAAGATGTGTCGGGCTCCAATGTCCGATCTGAAAGAACCCCTTGAAATGTTATGGTATGATCGACTTTGTTAATAATCACTTTTCCACCGGTGATCATCTCGGCTGCATTTCGATTACAGCCTGACAATAAAATGATGAATAAAAGTGCGATGATTGTTGATTTTACCTTCAATTGTATATCCTCCTGCTATGTTTGTCTGTAAGATGTGTTTGAATTTTTTCACTACTGATGCAACCTTTTTCCTTTGCTTCTAAACCTTTCTTCATGATCTTCCTTGGCTATTTCTGGTTTCCTTTGCTCATCCGTTTACTCCGTCAAATTCATCTCCATATATTTTATCACAGGATGAAAGCTCTTACTTCATTTATTGGACTAAAATCACAGTACAACTATATGATAAGGTTTATTAGTGGAAATTTATGCGTTGGGGGTAAATTAAGGGGGAATTAATTTGCAGCATCTATCCAGCATGAAAAGAGAGAATTTTAGCAGGGGTACTCACTTAATGTCGTGCAATACAATAAAATCCTCTCTGTGTATGTTGTTTGCTTACCGTACAAGAAAATGATACTATTTCACCGCCTTCTTGCCGGGATGAATGGTTTTGTTGCAGACTGCTTTCAAAATAAACATCTTTTCTTGTACACTCAGCATTCTCCATGATTTTGCACGAATGATCATTTCTTCCCCTCCTGATCTGATTTCTTTCATTTGTATGTTGTTTACCTCTATTTAAACAAGTACAAACCAAACAAATACCGACAGTAAGGCAAATAAAAATACTTTCTCCGACAAATTTCATTGCAGAAGAAAGTGAAAATAACAAGAATGTGTCTTTTCCATTTGCATTTTGTAGAAAGTAAATTAATTATTTTTGTTTGAAACGATCTCAATGAAATGATGAAGGATTCTGGCAGTCAATCCCCAAATCACTTTGTCTTCATAATAATAAAAATGTTCTTTCATATTCCTTGGCTGAAAGTCATAGTTTTCTCCACCTGGTATGTTCTTATATGGAAAATTCTCTTCAGGTTCCACCGAAAATTTAATATCATATAACTCCGGTTCCTTTTTTTGAAGTACCTTCAATGGGGATGTGAACACTTCTTCCACTTCATCCCCGTTCGGTTTCAGGTCCTTTATCCCTGTATTGATTTTCCCTGCAAACGGGTAGATGATCGTACCAAAAGGAGAGACCAGGTAATCCAAGGGGTGAATATCACTGATCAGTTTTTGAGGGATGCCCAATTCTTCAGAGGTTTCCCTTATGGCTGCTGACTTTGCATCCCTATCAGTCCTATCGATTCTCCCACCCGGAAAACAAATTTCACCCGGCTGTCTCCGCAAATTATACGATCTTACCTCAAACAAGATATGTGTTGCATTATCAACTTCTATTAAAGGCACTAGAATGGCATATTCGCTAAATTTTTCACTGCCCAGGATCTTCGGGGTACGTCCCTTTATTGTTTGAATGATGTCATCTCCGTTCATTTCTACACCCCCATTCAACTATTTCTTTATTATAATATGAACAAGCATGTGGACAAAATGATAAGGTTCATGTTTATTCAGCAAAAAAACGGCAATGAGATGACTGCCGTTTTCGCATTTTAATGTATTGTGCCATCATCTCTTTCCCATCCCTGGACACCATCGTCTTCAATGATTCCAAGTGTAACGTCCGTTAGATCAGGGTCAGCAATCAACTTTTCCTGGATTGCGAATTTAATGTCGTCCGCCTGTGATAAAGGAAGGCCTTTTTTAAGCTCGAGATATGCTTCGACATGATAGTATCTCCCTTCCTGGATAATTCGCATTTTAAATATATCCATGACCATTTCGTGTTCGAGTATCATATCGGCAACCTTGTCTTCGACCTCTTTTGGGGCAGCCACTCCTATAAGTCCAACCATATTATCGTATCCCACTCTGAAGGCAACACCGACCATCAGAAACCCAATGATGATTGTCACGATTCCATCCAGCAGCTGAAACGCTGTGAAGTATGAAACGAGGACCGCAATAAGAGCGAGTACAGCACCACTTACTGCTACGACATCCTCATAGAAGACGAGCCTCGTGGGAGGGGAAGCTTTCTTCACGTTTTTGATTGCACCTTGGATGATTCCCATGCCCTTCCTGATATCCCTGGCTTCCTCCCCTATTTCCTTCATCACCTTCACTAAGATTGCTCCATCTATAATGATATTCAGCAGTAAAATTGATAGATTGAGCAGAATTCCCCTTACCTCAGCCGGATGATTTATCAGGTGAATACCTTCTTTGATTGTCTCATATGCCATGATGGATACAACAATCACTGCAATCATACAAAATAGATTGATGACACGGCCGAAACCTGTCGGAAACTTTTCAGTGGGTTCTTTCTCGGACAGAACACTTCCTACGAACACAAATCCCTGATTTACAGAGTCTGCCAGTGAATGCATAGCAGATGCAAACATCGCACCGCTTCCGCTGACCATATAAGCAGCTCCTTTAGCAACTGCAAGTACAGTATTTCCTATCATCGCATACAACGAAGATTTATTCCCTTTCTTTACCAATTCCCATAATGATTGCTTACTCAAAACATTCACCCCCGTACTTTCTTTTTGCCATTATCGTATAAGAAGTTCTATATTGTTCTTGTTGTCTGATAAGGACTTCAATAAAATTTAGTATCTCTCAAAAGGATAAGTTTCATTAGTGAATTGACGAACCATTATCGCTTTCTTATACTGAAAAAATATAAGGATTCTCTGAGAGAAAATCATCCGCAAAGAAATGGAGTACAAAAATGGATTTTACGATTCAACACCTTTCTTTTTATTTAATACAAGTAGATGGAAAAGGCGAAGATGCAGATAAACATTATAAACACTTTCAAACCCTTTCTTCCGATCAATATGAGGAAAGTCACCTGAAGACATTTCTAGATGGAGAATTGACTAAAATAGTCAAGAGGAAGGTCGATCGTCACGCCAAGTCGGAATCAGCCCCTACGAAAATTGGACGATTTATCGTAGAACCGGGTCATGAATTAACGTCAAATCCTAATTACAATTTATTTCATAAAACGAGATTTGCTGAAGATAAAGAGACATTCAGGGAAGCTTGTGACCAAATTGTTCAAATGTATATTGAAACGAGTGCGATTCGCGGCGGAGCTTTAGTAGTTGCTACTGCGAAATTGACAAAATTCTTCGATGATCCGTTTGTCTTCATTATGAAATGCGACTTCGAACCAAAGGTGGCTAGGATTACAGATGCATCCACCCTGATACACAATGTCGAAATGGCCATCACCACCAAGAATATGAAATCGATTCAATATCCTTATATGCCGGAAGAAGGAATGATGGATTCAGCCGAACTGAAAATCCATCAAGCATCCCATGCACGCTACTTTGAAGACTTCCTTAAATGGGTTGAATATGAGAAATCGATGCCCGAGATCGTGAAGTCCCAGGTGTACGGGATGGTAAAGGAACATATCGAAGAAACATATGTGGAAGAAAGCGACGAACGGGTAGAGTTCGAACAGGCAATGGAGGAATGGGCGATCAGCCCCAAGCGCGAGCTGCAGGAACGGTTCTCCACTGAGGAGGTTGTAGAGGCTGCTTCTCACATTGTCGAGCATTCTCCAGAAGTGGAATTGAAAGTCAAGCTCGATCACGTTTCGGTAAAAGCTCTTCTCTCCGACTTTGGTGACAGCATTCATTTAGCAAAAGTGAACGGAAAATATATCCTTATGATCGAGAGTGAATCCGTGATGTTCGAAAAAGGGTTTTCACCTTTGGAATTTTTAAAACCTGACGATCTTCATGACGTGATCCAGCGTATAGAAACAAAAGAATAGAGTAAGAATGTCACGGATCTTTCCGTGACTTTTTTGATGGTCAGTTGTCTGTGTTAATGGAGTTTTTCAAGAAACAGTTGTTTTAAAGATGGATATCAAATAAAATTAGTAAGAAAATTCTATCTTTTACAGGAGAGTTACCATGTTAAATAAGAACCAGCTTAACGAAATCAAGTCCCTCCAGGATATTTGTGAAAACCATGATGAGATAAAGTTGAAATTGAATTGGGATATGCTTGTTCATAGAGGGTCTCTAAAAGATGATTATTTTTATTATGATGAGGATCAATTGGCCGGATATCTGGCTCTTTACGGTTTCGGTAATCAATATGAATTGTGCGGGATGGTCCATCCCCTGAACAGGAAACGGGGAATCTTTTATCAAATATTCAGCGAAGCGCTGGAGTCATTGAAAAACAGGGATGCGAGTTCCCTTCTCATCAATGTCCCCGGTACTTCTCAATCTGGCAAAAAATTCGCTTCTTCTGTTGGGGCAGCATATGACTTCACAGAGCATGAAATGAAATGGGATCCGAATAGTCATCTATCCTTGCCTGAGAATATCGTTATCAGAAAAATGAGGGAAGAGGATATTCCCTTTTGCATCAAATTAGACATTGAATGTTTCGGTACAAGCCACTCTGATGCTGAATCCAGGATGAAGCAGATTAGTAAGGAAACCGGACAAAGAAGTTTGATGATCGAAGTTGGCGGAAAAGCTGTCGGGAAAATCCGGGTACAGCGCATGCAGGGACAGAGCTTCATCTATGGATTTGCGGTTGACCCTTCTTTTCAAGGTAAGGGAATCGGACAAAAGGCACTCTCGCTTACTGTCAGAGAGGAATCCAAATGGACAAAGGATATATTCCTTGATGTTGCAGCGACGAACAGCAATGCATTGAAACTCTATGAAAAAAGTGGTTTTAAAACGATATACAGCCAGGATTATTATCGGTACAATATTTAACTTTAATCAGGTGGTAAAAAGGGGATGCTGACCATTTACCACCCTTTTTCAAGAGTAAAACTTATGCTGGATGGACCACTTGGATTCGTCTTCAATGGTAAGCACACCATGAGAATACATCGGCTGCCTGCGCTTATCCGTCGGTGAACCCGGGTTGAATAATACTACACCTTGGTGGTACCGTAAATAAGGAATATGAGAATGACCGAAGACGATTAGATCAACCGGATCGGCATTAAATGCTTCCTCTGCTCTTTTTTCAGTTGTCTTGCCGCTGCCGTCTCCATGAACGATCCCTATCTTCATTCCATTCAATACTAATTTTGTTTTCTTAGGGAGAATTTCCTTTAATTCCTCATCATCGACATTTCCTGCCACACCGGTCATTTCCCCGAATTCCATCAATCGGTTATAAGTGTCTACAGTCTGAAAATCACCGGCATGAATAATATATTCACTTACTTTTAAATCACTAATAAGTTCGTCCGGAAATCCCTTTCCCTTCTTTGGCAAATGTGTGTCTGAAAGTATCGTTATTTTCATCTTCTTCTCCTTTCGATATAAAATCAAAACGATTAGGATTACCTGATGTTTCAAAATGGCTGGCTGGTGGAAAGATGGAATTATCAAGAATAAATGAGGGGATCACATGCTATTTTCACTACAAAAACAATTCAAGCGCCCGAAGGGGATCATGGGATGGATCGTCGGAAAGGTAATGGAAATCGACAATAGAAGAATCAATAAATGGTCCATCCAGCGACTTCCTATCAAAAAAGGGGATCACATCCTTGAAGTAGGCTTCGGACCTGGTTATTGCATTAATAAAATCATTCAGAAATACCCTGGTACCTCGGTAGATGGAGTCGACATCTCTTCTACGATGAAGGAGGCTGCCCATCAAAAAAACAAGGCTGCCATCGAAGAAGGCAGAGTCCGTTTATTTGTCCATGACATCTCACAATTTCACTCAAAAGACGAGAAGTATGACCATATCTTCTCTGTGAATAATTACCCACTTTGGAATGACTCTAAAAGTGCACTGTACCATATACATCGCATGCTCAAACCTGGCGGATCCCTTGTTATCACTGTACAACCCAGGGGAGATGAAGAAAAAGACAGCAGAGCACACAGGTACGCGCAACAAATTACGGACGAATTGACCTGTGCAGGATTTAAAAACATTCAGATATCCTATAAAAAAGTACGTCCTGCATTGACTGTTTCTGTAAAGTGCACTAAATGATAGTTAACCTCCAACGAACCAAGTGGGAGTTTTTTTTCCTGTATTTTCAATCAAATGTTCCATCCATTATCCTGTGCAAATCATCAACAGATTACCGTTCAAATCCCGAAAATTAAAATAGGAAAAGTCGGGGAAAGTGACAATTTCTGATTCTACAACGACACCTCTTGAAAGGAAGTCTTCCCTTACTCGATCTATTTCCGTTGTATGAATATTACAAATGGGCACGGTGGATGCTGAAGGGATATATGACTCTTCTTTTTCTAAAGTCAGGGATGTCTCCCCCATTGAAAACGTATAAACAGGCAGACCATCTATTTCACGATATTGCTCTTGATCTACTTCAAGTCCCAATATCTGCCGGTACCAATCTACAGATTTCCTCAAGTCAGCAACAGGAATAAATACAGTATTGATTTTATTTACTATCATTATCAAAGCCTCCTTGTTTTTCCAAAAGTATACTCCTTAAACTGGATGTTCAATTTAACACTAACTGAATTTTCCAAATGAAACAACAAAAAGAGGCTGGGACTAAACTAAAAAACCACCACATAAAGACGAATAATCTTCAGAGGAGTCTCTTAATACCGCTAATGATTTCCGTGCAAGACTACGCTTTCCGCGGGTAGCCCGTGAGCCTCCTCGTCAAGTGGTGGAACTGTCCAGCTGCAGGGATTAGAAGCACATGTCATAAGCCAAACCGACCAAGAAGGCAAAGAATGCCTTCATGGACGATTCGTCTTATGCCACACGCTTCTGGGCAAAGCCCCTCCGCTTTTCCGATAGGAGTCTTCGTCTTGCACTCCAATCAACCGCTGGAAAGTTCTAAATCTAAATCCATTTGATCAAATTAAAAACCCGAACTAATTTGTCGATTATAACGCAAATTAGTTCGGGTTTTACTTAGACTAAAACACTATTGTCCAGTCTCTTATTGTTTACTTTCCTAATAAATATGTTTTGTAGCCGCCGCTTAAATTACTTGCTTTAAAACCATTGTTGGTTAATATTTTTACAGCGAGATATCCTCTCAATCCTACCTGGCAATTGACATGAATGTGCTGCTGTTCAGGAAGTTCACTTAATCGATCTCTCAGCTCTCCCAAAGGAATGTTAATAGAACCCGTTATGAATCCAAGCTCTCTTTCATCAGGTTCCCTTACGTCTACAAGCACTCCTCCCTTTCTAATAATCTCATCGATTTCATGATGATGCACAATTCTTAAATCCCCATCCACTACGTTACCTGCAACATATCCAGCCATGTTAACAGGATCTTTTGCAGATGAATAAGGAGGAGCATACGCTAATTCGAGATCTGCAAGATCCCACACGGTCAGCTTCCCTTTTATGGCAGTTGCAATGACATCAATTCGTTTCTCTACCCCTTTATACCCTACGGCCTGTGCACCGAATATTTCACCTGTTTCAGGTTGGAAGATCAATTTCAAAGAAAGCTGGCTGCCGCCGGGATAGTAGGTTGCGTTGGAGTTTGGGTGAATGTGTACGGCTTCATACTTTACTCTCAGTCGTTTTAATAGTTTTTCATTGTTACCTGTTGCTGCCACGGTCAATCCAAACACCTTTGCAACTGAGGTACCCAAACTTCCTTTATAAACAGCATTTCTTCCATTAATATGATCTGCAGCTAGTCGTCCCTGGCGATTCGCCGGCCATGCAAGAGGAATCATTGCCGCGGTGCCCTGTACAAAATCCCTTACTTCTATCGCGTCACCTATAGCGTAGATGTTTGGATCATCCGTTTGAAGATTTTGGTTTACAAGGATACCTCCACGCTCACCCAATGCTAATCCTGCTTTTTCTGCAAGCTCATTTTCAGGCCGCACACCTATTGATAATATGGTAAGATCACTCATTAATTCCCTGCCGCTCTGAAGGACGATTGTGTGCCCTCCATTTTTAAATGCTTTAACTCCATCGTTCAGAAATAATTCAACACCTTCATTATGCAGTTCCCGATGTACAATAGATGCCATTTCATAATCGATTGGTGCCATTACCTGATTCCCTAATTCAACAACAGATACGTTTACACCGCGATGATGTAAATTCTCTGCCATTTCAAGGCCGATAAAACCTCCGCCAATAATCACTGCTTCTTTCGGTTTCTTCTCGTCCACCCATGCTTTTATTCGGTCTGTATCCGGTACATTTCTGAGAGTAAATACATTCTCAGCATCAGAAAGTCCTTCCAACGGCGGTATGATGGGACGTGCCCCGGGTGATAGAATCAGAGTATCGTAGCTTTCCTCATAAACCTCACCCGTTTCCACTTTTTTAATCGACACGGTTCTACGTTCGCGATTAATCTCAACGACCTCACTATAGTTTCGAATATCAAGATTGAATTTCTTGGACATCCCTTCCACCGTCTGAACCAATAAGGCTTCTCTATTCGTAATGACGTCCCCGATATAATAAGGGAGACCACAATTGGCAAATGAGATGTATTCTCCTTTTTCCAGCAATACAATTTCATCTTTTTCACTTAGTCGGCGCAGCCTTGCTGCCGCTGTAGCTCCGCCGGCAACCCCGCCTACGATCACGATTTTTTTCTTCATTTGAACTTCCCCTTCTTCCAGACAAGAGTTTGTTAGATAATTCACAAAGTGTGGCATTTGATTTTCTTTACACTTTTATTATATGTACCAGTTGTTGAAAAATCAATATACCCCCGCATGTATATTTTGTGACAAAAATCCCTCTCGAATCAATTATCTTTTCAAGATAGGGATACTCTTCCGGAGAGCGGTAATGTTCAAAGGTTCGCTGGATCTAAGCTTTGTGATGCAAGCGAGTTGCTATTGTCAACTGCCCAAGTCAGTAAAAAACAGCCGTCCCATAAGGACCGGCTGTTAAGCTTTTTTATTCTTCAGTGTTGCTTTCTTCAGTATTTGACTCTTCTTCCGTATTAGATTCTTCTTCCATCTGTTCTTCTGTTCCTGTGTCTTCTTCTGTGTCACCGCTGCATCCTGCTGCAAATCCGATTACTGATACCGACGTCAAAAGCATTAATAACCATTTCTTCATTGATTTCATGTAAAGACCTCCTAATAAGATGCATTTGTAATACACCTCTATCATATCGATTTTTCGTCGATAGAGAAGGCTTTTTACCATTAATTAACTTATCTTTAAAATGTCTTTACATTTAACCAAGAAACACCATTAATCACCGCTGCCCGATTCCGTGCAAGAGCTGGAATCTCCTTAAATTCCATAAGTACCTTTAATATATCCTTAACAAATTAACTTGCAAAATTTTAAGTCAATCATTTACTTTGGAGCGAATTAACCTTTACGGCATCGATTAACTCTTTTATTTCGCTGAGCCTGTTCTCCTGAAGGAGGTCGATGATGCGGCTGCCTACTACGACCCCGTCACAATTCTCTGTCATCTCTTTAACTTGATCCGGGGTGGAAATACCAAAGCCGGCTAGGACAGGTACTTTACTATATTCTTTTAGTGTTTGAAGATGATCACCGATCTTTTCATTAACAGCATTTCTCGCCCCTGTCGTACCGTTTATGGTCACGGCATACAAAAATCCTTCCGTCAGGTTTGCAAGTTCACTGATCCTTTCACGGGAACTGGTCAAGGTGGCTAGCTGGATGATTGCAATCCCATGTTTCTCGGCAGGCGTCGAGACCAGATCAAGGTGCTCGACTGGCAGGTCCGGGATAATCAGCCCGTCCACCCCTGCTTCTTCACATCGAGTGAAAAATCGGTCGATGCCGTATTTAAAAACCGGGTTGATGTAGGTCATGAACACTAATGGTACGCCGATTTCTTCTCTTCTCTGGACTAACTCATCTAATACCTGCTGCAAATTGACCCCTTTTTCGAGAGCTCTTTTTCCTGCATTTTGGATAGTAGGGCCATCAGCGACCGGATCTGAAAACGGTATGCCGACTTCGATGGCCGTCGCCCCGGCTTCCTCGAGTTGTTTCAATGTGTCTATAAAACTCTCGATCCCTCTATCTCCTGCCATGATATAGGGGATGAACAGTTTATTTCCTTTATCCAATTCATATTGAAACGCCTGTTCCATGAAAACCTTACCCATTCTCATTACCTCCCAACAATTCCTTCACTTGTTCCACGTCTTTATCCCCTCTGCCTGACAGACAAATGACGACCGATTCAGCAGGATTCAAATCTTTTGCTAATTTCAACGCATATGCAACAGCATGTGAGCTTTCCAATGCGGGGATGATCCCTTCTGTTTGAGACAGCTGCTTGAACGCATCCAATGCTTCTTTGTCAGAGATTGACGTATATTGGACTCTATTAATATCCTTCAAATAGCTGTGTTCAGGACCGACCCCGGGATAATCCAGGCCGGCAGATACGGAATGGGCTTCCTGAATCTGGCCGTCATCATCCTGGAGAAGATACATCAAGCTTCCGTGCAGGATCCCCGGCGTTCCTTTGGTAAGTGTTGCCGCATGTTTATCTGAATCAAGGCCGGAACCGGCTGCTTCCACCCCATATAATTCAACATCTTTATCTTCGAGGAACGGGTGGAACATCCCAATTGCGTTGCTTCCTCCCCCTACGCAAGCCACAATCGCCTGCGGGAGGGAGTTTTCTTTTTCAAAAAATTGTTTCTTTGTTTCTTTCCCTATCACACTTTGAAAATCCCGAACCATTTTAGGGAAAGGATGAGGTCCAAGAACGGAACCGATAATATAGTGAGTATCCTCCACATTTGTCACCCAGTAACGCAGGGCTTCGTTTACTGCATCTTTCAACGTCGCGCTTCCTGCCGTAACGCTAATCACCTTTGCCCCAAGCAGTTCCATGCGGAAGACATTCAATTTCTGCCTTCTTATATCTTCTTCGCCCATAAAGATGACACAATCAAGGTTCAGCAATGCACAAACAGTTGCAGTTGCCACCCCATGCTGACCCGCCCCTGTCTCGGCTACAATCTTCCGCTTGCCCATCCGTTCGGCAAGTAAAGCCTGACCGATTGTATTATTGATCTTGTGGGCTCCGGTATGGTTTAGATCTTCCCTTTTCAGATACAGTTTTGCCCCGCCTACTTTTTTCGTTAAATTCTCTGCAAAGTAAAGAGGATTCTCCCTCCCGACATATTCCTTAAGGTAATACCTCAGCTTCTGCTGGAATTCGTCGTCCTGTGAAGCTTCATCATAAGCAGCTTCAAGTTCCTTCACTGCTTTCATCAACGTTTCGGGAACAAATTTCCCTCCAAACTTTCCAAATAACCCCTTTTGGTCCGGCTGTGCATAAATCATTGTCATTCCCCGCTTTCACTATCTGTTTTTATGGCTTTTACTTCATTAATGAATTCCAATATCTTTTCTTTATCTTTGACGCCGCCGCTTTCCACTCCGCTTGAAACGTCA
The DNA here is from genome assembly GCF_052828565.1 of Rossellomorea sp. NS-SX7. Classification (NCBI taxonomy): domain Bacteria; kingdom Bacillati; phylum Bacillota; class Bacilli; order Caryophanales; family Bacillaceae; genus Rossellomorea; species Rossellomorea sp. NS-SX7. The sequence goes on from NZ_CM128249.1 coordinate 2,225,727, forward strand.
ACCATGTAAGGTCTAACTATGCTGATTGCCTCCCTTACGTTATCCTTCTTCAAGCCTCCTGCGAGTATCAATTTATGATTACTGGATTGATAGTCTCTAAGATACTCCCAGTCGAAAGAAATCCCATTGCCTCCCCTGTACGGTCCTTTTCCGCTGTCAACAAGTACGAATTCACCACTATAATCCGGCAGGATATTTAAATCACTCTCTTTCGTAACCGCGACTGCCTTGATATAAGGAACTTCAAGGTTACTGCAAAATGCCGGACTTTCATCTCCATGCAGTTGAACATAGTCGAGATTCACCTTTTGTACAATGGATTCCATTTCCTCCTTAGATGCATTCACAAAAACACCGATTTTAAGAATACCTTCGGGAATTGAATCAGAGATGGCAGCCGCCTTTTCCACTGAAATTCTTCGTCTGCTGTCGGCAAAGATGAAGCCCACTGCATCTGCACCTGCGTCCACTGCCCACCGAGCCGCTTCCAAATCCTGTATGCCGCATACCTTTACTTTTGTCATATCACTCCACCCCTTAAAACTTGCAGGGTTGATATGGTTTTTCCACTCTCTTCACTTCTCATCAGGGTTTCTCCGACCAATACTCCATGAGCCCCTGCTTTTGCCGCTCTTTCACAATCAGATTCATTTTTTATCCCGCTTTCACTGATCAAGACGATTTTATGATCTTTGATCATAGCTGCCAGCTTTTCCGTTACATCTAAACTGACTTCAAACGTTTTTAAATTGCGATTATTGATGCCGATAATGCTCGCACCCATCTCCAAAGCAATTCTCATCTCTTCTTCATTGTGGACCTCAACCAATACTTCAAGCCCAAGGCTTTCTGCATAATCGAACAAAGATTTAAGCGCTGATGTGTCAAGTGCTGCCACGATCAGAAGGATGATGTTGGCTCCTGCATCATGCGCCCTGTCGATCTGTATGGGATCTATAATGAAATCCTTGCACAGGATCGGGAGGGCAACATTCTTCCTCACCTCTGCCAGGTCACCCATCGTTCCTTTAAAGAAAGGGGTGTCCGTCAAAACAGAAATAGCAGCTGCACCTGCACGTTCATATTCCTTTGCTTGCTCCACTGGATCCACCTCCACTCTGATATCGCCCTTGGAAGGGGAAGCCCGTTTTATTTCAGCAATCACCTGCAGTCTGTCTGTATTAACCAGAGAATCATATAAGCCTTCCGTTTGCTTCAATGACTGATTATATTTTTTGAAGCCATCTTCTTTTAGTTCTTTTATTTCTTGTGTTTTCTTATCTATAATTTCTTGAAGAATGGTAGGCATTTAAATCACCTGCTTTCTTTTTTGCCCACTGAACGCAATAAGCGATTGAAGGATTTCTTTCGCTTTTCCTGTAATAATGCTTTCCCGTGCAGCCTTGATTCCCTCTGCTATCGTAGATACACTGCCATGCGCGTATAAAGCAATTCCTGCATTAAATAATACTGTGTCAAGGTACGGTCCTTCTTCCCCTTCTAAGACCGCTTGAAGAATCATTGCGTTTTGGGGAGCTTCCCCTCCTTTGATCATTGAATTGGGATAATGGGGAAGTCCGACATCCTCCCCTTTCAATGTAAATGGCGTTATTCTGCCGTTTTCCAACAGCACGAGATGATTTTCTCCAGCAAGCGATGCTTCATCCATGTAATCCGCCCCGTTTAAGACAATCGCCCTTTTTCTACCTAATTGGTCCAATACCTTGGCCATCGTCTCAAGCTTATCTCTCCTGTATACCCCGACCAGCTGAGTTTCAAGCTCCACCGGATTTGTTAAAGGGCCGATCAGATTAAAGATTGTAGGAATCTTCATTTCCTTTCTTACTTTCATGACTCTTTTAAGCCCGGAATGGACATGCGGGGCGTATAGGAACGCGATATTACATTCCGTCAGAAGTGTGTTGATTTCACTGGCATGGAAGTCCAGGGATACTCCAAGATGCTCCAGGACGTCGGCACTGCCTGTTTTACTTGAAATGCTCCTGTTCCCATGCTTTGCAACCTTCACTCCCGCACCGGCCAAAACAAATGCACTCGTCGTACTGATATTAAAACTGTTTGAACCGTCTCCGCCTGTACCGCAGTTATCCAATACCCCATTCATCTTGTTTCTTATCGGCAAAGCCTTTTCTCTGAGCACCTCAACAAGTCCTGTAATTTCATCCACCGATTCACCTTTCATTTTCAAGAGTGTCAGGAAACATGCTATTTGACTATCTGTCGTTTCTTCGCTGAATAATTCATGTGCAGCTTTTCTCATCTCGTCTCTCTCTAAGGAATGTCCGTTAGATAGCTTTTTTAGAAACTGTTTCACGGTTATTCTCCTTTCTCATCTCATCAATAAAGTTTTTTAGCATTTTCCTTCCGGTGTCAGTCCCTATCGATTCAGGGTGAAATTGAACACCATAAACGGGGTAGCGCAAATGCTTGATGGCCATGATCTCTTTATCATCCATCGATACAGCGTTTATTTCGAACGTTGGCGGAAGGGAATCTTTTTCAATGACCAGCGAATGATATCTCATCACACCGAGCGGCTGACTTAAATACTGGAATAGTCCATGACCGTTATGTCGGATCAGCGAAGTTTTGCCATGCATGATATGGTCTGCAATGACAATGTTTGCACCGAAAGCCGCTCCTATTGCCTGATGGCCGAGGCACACTCCCAAAATCGGCACGCTAGTATGAAGATTCTGTATAATATCGATACAGATACCCGCATTTTCAGGTGTACCGGGTCCAGGTGACAGGATGATCCCGGATGGTTTCAGTTCCTGAATGTCTTCAAGTGTGATTTGATCATTTCTTTTTATCAGAACTTCCTCGCCAAGTTCCTGAACATATTGATACAGGTTATACGTGAAGGAATCATAATTGTCGATAAGCAGTATCATCTTCCCACCTCCAATAAAGATTTAGCTTTATTCATCGTTTCTTCATATTCACTTTTGGGATCAGAGTCATAAACAATACCGGCCCCAGCCTGAACATAAGCGGTATGATCCTTCAGTACCAGCGTCCTGATGGCCAAGGCGAAATCAAGGTTACCGTTCACCCCTAAATAACCGATGGCCCCGGAGTATACACCCCTTTTCTTCACCTCAAGCTCATTGATGATCTGCATGGCCCTGATTTTAGGAGCGCCGCTTACAGTCCCGGCAGGCAGGCAGCTTACCAGTGCTTCCAGAGGCGTAATTTCTTTCCTTAGAACTCCTTTTACTTCGGATACAAGATGCATCACATATTTATAACGCTCGACCAGCATATATTTAGACAATGTGATTGACCCGGTTTCACATACCTTTCCTAAATCATTTCTCCCCAGATCTACCAGCATCCTATGCTCAGCTACTTCTTTCTCGTCTGAAGCCAATTCATTTTCCAAAAGGTGGTCTTCTTCCTCACTACCTCCTCTTTTTCTCGTTCCAGCTATCGGATTGGTTGTAATACTCCTGCCTTGAACCTTTACGAGGCTTTCAGGCGATGCACCCAGCACGATATAATCCTCGAAATCTATGAAAAACATATAAGGAGACGGGTTGGATTGCCGTAGTCTTCTGTAGAAGCTGAACGAATCTTCAGTAAATGAAGCTTGCATCCGTTGAGAAAGGACGACCTGAAAAATATCACCGCTCCTTATATATTTTTTCGCTGCATCCACTTTTTCGATGAACTCCTGTTCTGATAGCTGTGATTGGAACTGCAGGCCTTTCAGTTGGATCTTATTGACATCAAGGTAAACGTTCGTAATCTGGCTTTCGACTTCATTCATCTTTTCTTCAAGCTTGCCCCTTTCTGCATCCAGGACAACGATGAACATTTTCTGTTCAGCATGATCGAACACTATCACTTTTTCGTAAAACATTAAATGAATGTCCGGCATATTCAATTCATCCTCCGGTATGGGTCCGATATCTTCATACTGTCTGATGGAGTCGTACCCCAGATACCCGATGCCTCCACCGGCAAATGGCAAGTCAAGTTCCTGTTGATCCACATGGGGTATGAGGTCTTGGATAATGTCGATGGGAAGGCCTTGCCGTTCTTCCTCTTCACCTGTCTTGTGATTGATGATCTGCACTTTATCTTCACGTGCCTTACATTCCAGATAAGGATCACTTCCAACAAAGGAATATCTCCCTGACTGTTCATGCTTCAAAGAACTTTCAAGCAAAAACTTTTTCGCCCCCTTCAAGGATTGATAAAGGGATATTGGCGTGTATACATCACCATTCAATTCTTTCATAGCATAATGGACTGCTTCCTGCTGCTTCACTTTCCATTCCTCCAATCAAAATAAAAAAGTCCCCTATAAACACAGATGTAATGTGTCTATAGAGGACGATGCTGACCGCGGTGCCACCTCAGGTTGGAGTAATTTACTTACTCCCTCTTCGTTTCGAATACAGGGGAAAACCCGATATTCTATCCATATAACGGTGGAAATCCGTATGACCCTACTTCACTGTTCAAGTCATCTCTCATAAGTCCATTCGACTCAAGCTATCCTGTCAAGGTCTCACCATTCCTTGACTCTCTGTAAAGCTTCACTCAAGCTTACTACTCTTATTCGACGATTTTATATATTATTTTGCAAATAAAAAAGGGCATCTCATTCCTTATAAAAAAGGACGAGATACCCGTGGTGCCACCTTTGTTGACTGCCTGAACAGTCCACTCTTCCGCATCGAAGCCCAAAGGCTTGAATGCGTGTCTTTTATAACGATAAGACATTCGCCAAAGCCTACTCTCCAAGGGATTTCGGTTTGGAGGCTCGGAAGTCCATTCCCCAAAGCATTCACACTAGTTCACACCGGCCACTAGCTCTCTTAAGTGTTTGCAAAAGGTACTCCTCTTCGTCAAAGCCGTTCGCTCATTGAATTATTGTTTTCTATACTAATCCGTTTTACTTTAGATGTCAACACGAAATGTGAAATTTTTAATTTCACTTAATATTCACCATCAGGGAATCACCAATCGGCTTATATCCGACCTCCATATAGATCTTGTTGGATGTAGGATTCTCCAGATCTGTGTACAACGTACAAAATTCAAACTCCTTCAGTAATAACCTGCTCAATCCAGCTACAACAGCAGAAGCATATCCTTTTTTTCTATACAGGTCCGGGGTATAGACGAAATTCACGGTGATGCCGTGGTCCGTCCATCTTCCTCCTCTGGCCATCGATACAGGTTCCCCGTCGACTTCCCAAAAAAATAGATATTTTTCATTCAATATCATATCTTCTGCCCTCTCCAGAGCCTCATTTTGGGTTAACGGATGCACTCCGGTATCTTCAATGAATCCTAGTATCCATTTCGTCAGCAAGTGGATATTCTCCTTCTTAGGAGTCACCAATCGACCTTGGGGAATATCAATTTCATTAACATGTTTCAACATGTATATTCGCTGATTCATCCCGATTTCATACTTGCAGCCTTTCAGGTCGCACCAGACTTCCGTCAGTTTTTGCGCAGAAGCCTTCTCTGAAACGAATCCCGGCACGGCAATTCCTTCCTCACTTAAAAGTGTATTCAGCTCCATTGCAATGGTGCGGTAATCTTTCTCATCGATATCAAGAACAACCACTAAATGATGCGGCGGTGTCATGATGAATGCACCTTTCACCTGAGAAGAATCACCTTCCACACTTATAAGGAGGGGGTCTTTATACCTGTTTCCAGTCTTGATCGTGTTCAGCAGCCCCAGCGGTAAATTATTTTCTGCTTCCTTCTTAAGAAGAAAAGGATACACTCGGCTGTAAAAGCTATCGATATCTTCATATTTTGTCAGCTTCCAACTCATTTTCCTCACCCCTCCTTAAGAGTTCTATCTTCTTCTATCATTTCCCTCTAAAAGAAGGGAGATTCCATTAGCACACTAAAGGAATCTCCCTCCAAAATTAGTTTTGTAACTCTTGTTTGGTCATCAGTGAAACCGTTATATACATGAAAAAGGATATGAGTATCGGGAATACGACGGTGTGCATATCCAAATAATTCGGCAGGAAACTGTGAAATAAAATATATGAAATCAATCCTGACAGCATGGAAGCCATAGCTCCATGGGCATTTCCTGTCTTCCAGTATAAACCGAGTACAATCGGCCAGATAAACACTGCTTCCAAGCCGCCGAAAGAGAATAAATTGAGCCAGATGATCAGCTCTGGCGGGCTTAATGCCATCAGGAAGACGGCAATCCCTGTAATGGATGTCACAAGGAAGCTCATCTTTTTGACCTTCTTTTCACCTGCTTCTTTATTCACAAAATTCATATAAAGATCTTTCACGATGGCAGAAGAAACAATCAATAACAATGAATCGACAGTCGACATGATGGCAGCCATCGGGGCAGCCAGGACGATGCCAGCGAGCCATGGAGGCAGCACTTCCAAAGCCAGCAGAGGCATGACCTTATCTGCAACCTCCACCCCGGGCATCACCGCACGTGCCAGGACCCCGATTAAATGCATCCCTAACATAATGGAGCCGACTACAATCGTCCCGATGATCAGTGCTTTATGTAAGGAGCGCGAGTTTTTATAACTCATGGCCCTTACAGCTACTTGCGGGAGTCCTATCACCCCAACACCCACGAGAATCCAAAAGGACGAAATATATCTGGCACTCAGCTCCCCATTTGCACCATTCGGGCTTAATAGGTTGGGATTTTCCGCTTTTAGATCCATCATGATATTTTCCATGCCGCCGCCGGCAATAATCGTCGCAATCAATAAAATGATTGTGCCCCCAAGCATCACGACTCCCTGGATGGCGTCGGTGACAGCCACCGCCCTGAATCCGCCAACGATGACATATACCAGCACTGAAACTGCAAACAGAAATAAAGCACTCTTATAAGAGAGGCCTGTTAAGGATTCTATTAATCTAGCTCCACCTACCCACTGCGCAATCATCGCTGAGAACAGGAAAATGATGATGCTTAGGGCGGAAAGAATCGTTATGTAATGATTTCGATAACGTCCCTGCAAATAATCGACCAACGTAACGGCATTATACTTCCGCGACATGATGGCAAACTTTTTCCCAAGAACGAGAAGGACGAAATACCCGGTTACAACTTGAGACATTGCAAGGAGTACCCAGGATAAGCCATATGAATAAGCTGCGCCTGGACCGCCGATGAAGCTGCTTGCACTTCCATATGTAGCAATCATGGTCATGGCGAGGATGAAACCTCCAAGCTGCCTGCTCCCCAGGAAGTAATCCTGTACGAATGACTCAGCTTGTCCTACCTTCCTTGATGAATAGACACCAATAATAAAAATGATGATTAAAAATATAATCATAGGAATCAAAGCCATATTATTCACGATATTCACCCTCATCTCCATCGAAAGGAATATCTGTAAGCATATACCTTACAACCAACACCACTAAAACAACCATCAGCAGAAAACCTGCAATACAGCTGTAAAAGAACCACGCCGGCATTCCCATGATCCAGTCATAATCTGTAACTTCGCCCCCGCCAAGTCCAAAAGCAAAGCCATACCACCAAATAAAGTTAATCACTACAAGGCCGATTCCGATTAAAGCTTCGCGATGAGCGATATGAAACCGTTTATCTTCTTTTTCATTCACTCTCTTTTCACTCCTTTATCATTCCGATGTGCACATTCTTTTACAATTTACGACAGGCGGCAGTGAATTGCAATAACTTCCCTATTTTCTCACAAAAAAAAAAGACAATCCCGGAGTTCAGCACTCCGGGATTGTCTCTACGATTTATTAAAGGGGGGTAATCATGAACCATTCTCCAATATAAAAAGAAAGAGGGGGAAACTCTTGTGTTTTCATTGAGAATGATTTTCAATATCATTGTAATTCTTCTATCCAGCTTTGTCAACAAGAAAAATAATTTTTTTAAATTTGATTGATTTCATTGCTCATGAGCGTTGAAATTTCTTTATTCCTCCTTTTTACGGCAAGCATTTTAAAGAATAGATAATTCAGAGAAAAGACAATAACTGCAGCCAGTTCTAAATTGATGATATAAACGATCCCATCTCCGAACCATAGTAATGGAGTATTTCCTTCAGGCGGCCCGGACAAAAAGAAATAGTTAGACCCGCTCAATTTGTTCAGGATGAATATGGGAACGGCTAAGCTGTTGACCAAACCAAGACCATAAAGTATGGATTTCTTATTGATTGTATAACGATCGAAATAAAATAAATACAGAACCATCAAGGGTATTGCCATGTGATGAAGAAAATATTTGATATATCGATAATGCGGGAAAGCATACGGATTGTCGGGGGTGATGAGTGCCAGAATGGGGGGAATGAACCCTATATATAGAAAGAGATAAAAAAATCTGCTGTCCCGTTTGAAATAGAGATAGATGCCGATAAATGTACTGATGCTGCAGAGATGAAGAGGGAGAGTTGATTGAAATGACCAGAGTCCATTGGTCACCGACCATATCTGATAACTGATTTCTGAAATAATTAACGTGCAAACCAAAATGGTGCCGATCCATTTGATATCCATCCGATTTTGGCACCACCTTACGAGTGCGGCAGCCACTAGAAAAAACAATAATAATGTCAACAGATGCGTCATTGAAAATAACTGAAAGTCCATCATCTTTTCTGGTGAAAGCATGTCATTCACTCCTTGCCTGCATTTTGGTATTTTGTAAGAACCTTTTGCAGATTTGAGTTTTGATCATAGTCCCTGAATAAGTTTTTTTTCAGAAGGAAATATTTGGTGTCAACGCATTGAAATTGTGGTAAAATTCTAAATTGAAATAAAAATACAGATATAGAAAGATTGAGGGGGATTTTGGTGAAAGAAAAACTGAAATCATTCGGTGTGCCTTTAATGGTTATGCTGCTGCTATTGGGTGCACTATTTTTCCACCAGCTACTGGAGGTCAAGAAACAGCCGCAGCCTGACTGGAGTCGTTCGATACCGTTAGGCTTCACTTCTGAAGAACGCCCGCAGGCATTCTTCAATCAGGACAGTCTTTTCCTGACAGATAACGGGAAGGTACATCAACTGCGATTCGATAATCAATTGAATCTCACTGAAGACACTGTCATAAATACAAAAATCACTAGGGGATATCCTTTCTGGTCAAACGGTTCCGTATTCATCCAAATGAAATCGGGCCAATTGACAGCAACTGAAAACAATAAGGATACAATCATTTCAGGAGAAGCAACTGGACTGAGTACAGAGAAAGGCCGGATTTATTATTGGGAGAAAAATGAATTATTTTCATTGAATCCTGATGATTTGTCTCACAAAAAAATACATGCTTTCTCAAAGGATATAATGGAGGTCTATCAAGGGGATAATGGCAGTGCGATCGTACAAGAACGGCAAAATGATGCTTCCGCCCTTCTACATTATATGGATGAAAATGAGAAAATAGTAGGCAATCCTTTTGCTTCAGTCAACATTTCAACCAGTCATCATATAGATGGCCTTACCTATGGAGTTCATGACAACAAGCTGACAATCCTATACAATGAAGAGCTTAGAGCACAGGGTGCTTTAAGCTACAAGATTGTGAAAATGGAATCCCCTTTAGGGGAAGTCGGGAAAAGAACATTAAAACCTGAAAACCTTAAGTTTCTGAATGTGGATTCCGGGGAAATTATTCAAGGCCCACGTTCTGCCAAATTAGTGAATATTGATGACAAGAATGCCATCACATTTACTGCGGAAGGACATAAAGCAAGTGACCGTAACTCCGTCAGTGTATACTTGGCTCCTTTGGAGAATGGCACACAGCTGGAGGCAGAAACGATAGGGACGACCAAACATTATTCATATTTACCACTGCAGTTAAAGGAGAACAGCATTGCCTGGCTGGATTATGACGGCGATACGTATGAATTGTTTGCGGCATCCCAAGATCCCAGAGTTATTTCTTCTAGTGTGGAACTTAGTAAACGAAGCATAAAAGAAGCCGTATATAACAGTATTTTAATGATATTCAGCAGTGTCATAACGGTCCTTACATCCTTCTACTGGGTGCTGCCATCGCTGTTTCTTTTGATCCTGCTATATATGTTCAGACCAAATACCTTTGAAAAAGATGGCATTATCTGGGTTGAATACGTTTCAATCCTCATATTCCTGATCATGCCCCTTACCTTCATGAATAAAGCATTGAATGGATATTTTTACTTTGCTGCCCCCGATTACCTGGCTTTTACAGGGAGCGGATATGTAGGAATCGTGGTCATCTCTCTCCTGACTGCGCTGATATGGAAGATCGGACGCAATCCTGATTGGGGAACGTTTGGAGGAGTCTTTTATTTCATGGGCGTGTATATACTCCTATACGTCTCTTCCTTTGGTCCATATATCTTTAACCTGTTTTAGAAACCCTGTAAACTCAGCTTACTTAAAGGAATAAAGACCTGAAACGGGATTCCCCCGTTTCAGGTCTTTTCATTCATTGATATATTTCCAATCACTTCGTTTGTAGAAATATATATACACTGCGATGCAAAGAGTAAGCCAGCCTCCACCAGCTGTAAATCCCCCGACAATATCACTCGGATAATGAACGCCCAAATATACCCTGCTGATCCCGATGAATAAAATCAGTACAGACAGGCCAAGTACGCTCAGCCACTTAAAAACAGCCTTGTCCAATGCACGAAACAACATAAATGCAACAGCACCGTAAAAGATGAACGATCCCATCGAGTGTCCGCTGGGAAAACTGTAGCCACCCTGCTCGATGAGGGCTTCTATATCCGGCCTTTCCCGTTTGAATATCCATTTTAAGAGCCAATTAAAACCGGCTCCAAGGCTGACAGTCAACATCACAAATAAAGCGAGGGGAAATTTTTTCATGAATAATAATACGATAACAATCCCAACCGTACATATACTCAGCCATTTCACTCCACCCAAAAATGTAACGGAAGTCATCAATGTTGTCAGCTTTGGCGAGATAAAAGCATGCACAACATTGAAAACTCCATTGTCAAATCCCGCAATTTCATTCTCTTTCCACTCATCCAGGATTGAAACAAATCCCCATGTAAATATGCCAAAACAAGTTAACGATATGATGAAGAATACCGCCTTTTTTAATTTTCTTTCCTCCAACTTATGTCTCCTTCCCTTTTTGTTTCATTTATTGAGCTTTTTTCTTTGTTGTTGTTTTCTTTTTAGCCGGCTTTTTCTTTTCTGTTTTCTTCTTTTCCGGCTTGGTGGAATCGATTGACGCTTGGAGTGCCGCCATCAAGTCTGTAACGTTCTCTTTTGGAGCTCTTTCTTTTGCGGTCACCACCTTCTCCCCTGTCTGTTTCGATTCAATCAGTTTACTGAGCCGTTCACGATATTCGTCATGATAATTTTCCGGCTGGAATTCCGAGGTCAATTGTTCAATAAGCATCGTGGCCGTTTCCAATTCCTTTTCTGAAATATCATCGCTCTCTGGTACATTGGGGACATCTTTTGAAGCCCGTACTTCGTCTGGATAGTGAATGGTTTCCATCACTAACGTATTTTCATAAACTCTTACCACCGACAAATGTTCTTTTGATCGCATCGTGATTTTTGCGATTCCAACTTTCCCGGAAGTCAATAATGCTTTACGCAATAGAGTATAGGCTTTCTTTCCGCCATCATTTGGTGAAAGAAAATAGCTCCTGTCATAGAAGATCGGGTCAATTTCATCGATTTTAATAAAGTCTAAAATTTCAACCGTCTTTTCTGCATTTGCCTCTTTTATTTCGTTCAATTCCTCTTCTTCCAATACAACGAATTTCCCTTTCGTCACTTCGTAACCTTTTACAATGTCATTGTGCTCAATTTCTTTATCACACACAGGGCAGACCTTTTCATATTTGATCGGTGTATGGCATTCTTTGTGCAGGGAACGAAGCTTAATGTCACGATCTTCAGTAGCTGAATGAAGTTTGATCGGAATGTTTACCAATCCGAAGCTTATTGAACCTTTCCATATGGTATGCATTACAAATACCCTCCTTTTTGTAAACTAAATCCTCTTACCCTTATTTTTCAAATCATTATGGCGCTTCATTCCCATAAACATTTGGAAATAATCATGAAAGTTTCAGGCCACACTATACCAAAAAGGTTCAGGGTGATACGAATGAAACCGATGCTGCCCACTCTAACAGGGGAAGCTCCTCTTGAAGGAAAATGGAACTACGAAGTAAAATATGATGGTTTCAGAGGTATTTTAAAAATCAGTACTTCTAAAGAAATTTCATTGACAAGCAGAAACAACAAAGATTTATTAGGGCATTTTCCTGAGATTGAAGTATATATAAACGAATTGCTGAAGGACACTTCCATTCCCCTCCCCCTTGTTCTGGATGGGGAAGTTGTCATTCTCCGATCCCCATTCAGCAGTGAATTCTTCGAACTACAGATAAGGGGAAGGATGAAAAATAAACAAAAAATACATGTATCGTCTTCTGAAAGGCCCGTAAAATTTTTAGCTTTCGACATTCTGGAAAGCGGAAATGAGTTATGGAGCAGCCAATCATATATCAAGCGTAAAAAGGAATTGGAGAGGGTGTGCTCTACTCTCGGGATACCATTGAAACCTGACCCGGCCGCTCCCGCTGTCATTCAAATGATCCCCTTTTATACCGATTGGATAGAGGTGTGGAGAGGGGTGACAAGTGAAGAAGGGGAAGGAGTCGTCGCCAAACTTTCAGGCAGCAAGTGGGAAGCCGGGAAACGAAGTAACTCGTGGCTTAAGATCAAGAATTGGAAAATATGCCTGTGCTTTATCACTTCCGTTGATGATACGAATGATTATTTTCACATCGGGGTCCTTGAAGGGGAAAGTATAATCAAGGTCGGTCTATTTCATTTTGGGATTTCTGCAGATGAAAAAAGAACATTAAAGGACATCATCAAAAAAAATCACTCCCGAAAAGAAGGCAGTCATTATTTTATTGAACCGGCAATATGCGTAGAGGTACAATACTTGAATTGGTATGAAGGACAATTAAGGGAGCCGCATTTTCACCGATTTATGTTTTCTTCCCGTCCAGAAGAATGTACACTTGAACAATTCCTGCTGGATGAAGCCAGTCTACCTCAAAGCGTGCAAATCACTCATCCTGACAAACCTCTTTGGGAAGCACCCCGCCTTACAAAATTGGATTATATCCGGTACCTTCGGAGAATCTCAGCTGCCATGCTTCCATTTCTTAGAAATCGGCCACTGACCTGTATCCGGTACCCCCATGGTCAGTTTGGAGACTCCTTTTATCAGAAGAACGTGCCCGATTATGCCCCGCAATTTGTTGAAACGTATGCACAGGACGGGATTGATTATATTATTTGCAATGAATTGGAGTGTCTCATGTGGCTGGGAAACCAATTGGCATTGGAGTTTCATATACCTTTTCAGAAGACCGGTCAACAGGACGTGAATGAAATCGTGTTTGACCTGGATCCACCAAGCCGGGAACAATTCCCCTTGGCGGTGAAGGCAGCCATCATCATGAAAGGCTTATTTGAAGGTGTGAATTTAAAGAGCTTCATAAAAACGTCAGGAAATAAAGGGCTTCAAATCTACATTCCGCTTCCGCCGGGATACTCATGGAAAGACACAGGCATGTTCACTGAATTCATTGCTCATTACCTAGTATCCAATTATCCAGATGATTTCACGATAGAGCGGATGAAAAAGAATAGAAATGGGCGCCTTTATGTAGATTACATTCAGCACGGGGAAGGAAAAACGATCATTGCCCCCTATTCTTTAAGAGGGAATGATAAAGCTCTCGTGGCCGCCCCCCTGTGGTGGAATGAAGTGAACGAAGGATTAAACCCGGAACAGTTTACGATGGAAGAAGTATTAAAACGCTTTACAAGGCATGGTTGTCCTTTCAGTCATTTTGAGCGGGTAAAGGAGCATCAGCCTTTTGATGAAGTAATCAACTTTCTTAAAAAAAGCAGAAAATAAGCCTGGACGGAGGCGCCCAGGCTCATTCATTTATGCATTTGTAAATACTTTACTGTCCACAACTTCTTTGGCATGCTTCTGAAGGAGCCCGTATGCACCTTCTTCGTTGAGATCCGTTTGTGATATCACTTCGAATTCCTCAGGATGTGTCAAAGATAAATCCAGTTCAGCTTCGAACATATAGGTAGCATTTCCGATCAATTCCATAAAGTACTCACCGGTTTCTTTACGGTTCACGACCACCCTTACCTTTCCTCCATTGTTATAGACCTCGATTTCGTCACCGTACCCATTCTGACCAAGCAGACATGTGACCAGACTTGATGCTGACATCGCAGTACCGCACGCATTCGTAAACCCTACACCTCTTTCAAATGTACGGACATAGATAGAACCTTTTTCCAAAGGATGCACAAAACTTACATTCACCCCGTCCGGGAAGAGATTATTCGGTCCATTTACCGTTTCTGAAATGATCTTTTGTTCATTGGATACAATGGTATCGGCATTCACGATACTGATTAAATGGGGATTTGGAACCGCTAATACCGTAAACTGCAAACGATCCGATATTTCCGGGATCTTTTGGTCCACCACTTGAGAATGATTCATATTCATCGGTACTTTATCAAGATCAAAATACACCGGGGAAATTTCCACGTTATAAGTCGGCAGATCATCATAGATGGCAGGAGCTGAAGAAACTCTCAAATCAGCTTTCATCGTTTCAACCATGATCTCCTCTTTATCAACTAATTCACATACATACCGGCCTACACATCTGAGACCATTACCACACATGGAAGCTTCAGAACCATCTGCGTTAAAAACCCTCATTACGGCATCGCAGTGCTTGCTATCCAAAACGAATAGAATACCATCCGCCCCTAGACCTTTTTTCCTGTCGCATAATGAAATGGCAAGGTTTTGTCTTGCTTCTTCTGTAAAAGAATAATCATTGGATATTTCGTCGATCAATAAAAAGTCATTTCCCGAACCGTGACATTTAATGAGATTTAGTTTCATCATGAAGCCCTCCGTTACTTACAATCTGTCAGACTATTTATTTATTATATGGGTTTGTTGACACCAATGATAATTTCATCAGAGTCTGCTTAGGAATCATTAAGATTCTTTTTATCATAAGATTGCCATAAACGATTCCATTTGGCAATGCGCATTCACTCAATATCAGTTTACTATATTGTAAACCCGATATGTTCTGATACGCATGTTTTTACTGAAAATACTTCCGAAAACAGTTACACTTTATACTATACTATTTTAGTTTTTATAATGAGTGAGGTGGGATCCATGGATGAAATAGACTTCAGGTTTCAAGTGCGGGAAGTAAGCGAAGCGGAGGATGAAAACAATTCACGTGATGTACTTGTCTTTTGCAGGATATTAAACCAAAATAAAGACCTTCTGCAAGAAGGCCTGTTCAGAGTTCGATTTAATTCGATCGGTATTTATCCATTTCCTGCAGATATCGCTAAACAAGTTTCCTCAAGGAAAGTCCAGCGGCTCTTGCTGATGGAATTGAAACGTTACATCAAACCACAAAGAAAATTCTTAAAGCCTGGTTCTTATAAACCTGTATGGTGACCCCTTCAATGGGTCAGCTCCTGTGTGAGAAGCTCTTCCGCCCATTGACAGGCTTGTTGATAACTTTCTGAAATATCCTGCTCCGTCAGATTTAACGTGTTCATTTTTTTATCAAGATCCGTCCAGTCAGCCTTTTCGATTGAAATGACCAATTCCAGCATATCCGTCAACTCATTAGATTTTCCGATCAATGCATCGCAAATGTCATCATTCAAAGGTAAATCATCGAGTATCTTCATCATTGGAACCGATAGGATTGTATCCATCAAGGAAAACATACCTGCCAGAAAATAGCTCGATGTATTAACGGCTCCTTTTACTTTCTTCGCTGCAAGTTCGCACATTTTTGCCCTTGTGAGACATAGTGTGATCACTTCATTTTCCAGTTTTTTTCTGTGTGCCACCTGTTCCCTTACCGCCAGCACATAAATCCACCTTTTGATTTCCATTAATCCTAGTAATACGATCGCTTGACGGATAGAATGGATTTTATGCTTTGGCCGGTATGCAGGTGAATTGATAAGCTTTAAAAGTTTATAAGAAAGTGAGAGGTCCTGCTCAATCAATCCACTGATTACATCGATACTTGGCTCTGACATCTCAAGACTTTGAATGATAGAATAGTAGGAATGAAAATAAACCGGTACATCATGCGACGCGATAATCTTCGGTTTGCTGAAAAAATAACCTTGGAAATAGTGGTATCCCTTCTGTCTTGCCTCCTGATACTGAAGCTCTGTTTCGACTTTTTCAGCGATCATCTTATAGCCCAATAAATTAGATAAAACTTCTATATTCCTTCTCATTTCCTCCGTCGTGGACTGGAAATCAACCTTGACAAAATCTGCAGCCCTCATAAGCTCTTTACAGAAAGGATTCGAATCATTAAAGATGAAATCATCCAATGCAATCTTATACCCCAGCTTCTTGAGTTCCAGGCATATGTCCACCACGCTCCTGCTCGGCTCTACCGATTCCAGAATTTCAACCACAATCTCCCTCGGATTAAAATAAGTGGGAACCCTTAATTTCAGAAGATTTTCAGTAAAATTAATGAAACAAGGTTTACCAGAGGATAGTGAATCGATCCCTATATTCAAGAAACTGTTAATGATGACATCTGCTGTCGCTGTGTCTCCATCGATATCGGGAAACATATTCAGTTGATTTTGCCTATATAGAAGCTCGTAGGCTGCCTTTTCCTCATTACTATCAAAAATCGGCTGCCTTGCGACAAATACTTCCATCGTTTCCACCCCTGCCTTCAACCTGTATGCAACCAATATATGTATAAAAAGTGGTCCATTCGATTTATTTTTTCTTAATAATACCAAGAAATATGCGGAAAGTCTACAGAATATGTATATTAATGCATGATTTGGGAGCATCTTGTCACCTTGCAGGCAGGCTGATAAAACAGACACCTGAAATAAAGCATTCCAAATAAAAAAAAGAGACGACAATCGTGTCGCCTCCTTTTACAGACTAAAAAATCAATGTATCGAATGAACAAAGAAGTTCATTAAAAATAATCCGGCAATAATGTAAAGCGGAATGGATACTTCCCTTGCTTTACCGGTAGCCATTTTCAAGATCGGATACATGATGAACCCGATTGCTATACCGTCTGCAATGCTATAAGTAAACGGAATCATCGCAATGATAAAGATGGCCGGAAATGCCTCCGTCAGATCCCTAAGATCCATATGACGGATATTTTGTATCATCAATCCTCCAATGATGATGAGGATCGGAGCGATCGCATGATCCGGAATCCACTTTAAATAAGGAATGAATAAAACAGATCCAAGGAATAGAACCCCGGTCGTAAGCGAGGTCAGACCTGTCCTTCCCCCTGCTGTCATAGCTGCTGCGCTTTCAACCGTCGAAACAGTCGGGCTTGTTCCAAAGAATCCCGATGTGAACGCGGAAAATGCATTTGCTTGAAAGGCTTTTGGATACTTGTGAGGCTGTTCTATCATATCGACATGTCCATGTATCAGGCCGATGTTCTCAAATACCAGCACCATCGTTACGGAAAATACTGCGATCCAAAACGGAATTTTCAAAATGGCATCAAAAGACATTTGTCCAAAAACCTGCCCGTATTCACTCCAATGAAATGTACTTCCTGAAATGGAAGGCTCAATACCAAAGATGAACCCTAACAATGTTCCAAAAGCGATACTCCACAAAAATTGACCTTTTACGTTGCGAATAAAAAGAAAAATCGTAACCAGGAAGGTCAGCACCGTAGCCAGAACCTTCAATTCCCCAAAGTCACCGATCGTAATGAGCGCTGAGTCCCCTCGTTGGATCAGACCGCCTTTTTCAAGACCGATGAACATTAAAAACATTCCGAGACCGACTGTGATCGCCTCTTTCAATGTCTTCGGGATGGCCTCCGATAATACTTTCGAAAGCTTCGTAAATGCAATAATCATGAACAGTATCCCTGAAACAACTACAACAGCCAAGGCTTCCTGCCACGTTAAGCCTGAAGACTTCACCAGAGTGAATGTAAACATCGCATTGATGCCCATTCCCGGAACCAGAAGAATTGGTGCATTAGCCCAAAAGGCCATGACCAAACATCCAACAAAAGAAGCCAGTATGGTTGCCATAACCGCTCCTTCAAATGGAATTCCAGCTTCAGAAAGAATGAGTGCATTTACTGCGATAATATACACAATCGTAAAATAACCAATCGCTCCGGCCATTATCTCCTGCTTGAACGAGGTACCATGATCCTTTAACTGAAAAATACCTTTACGTTCCTTCATATAATCTTCCTATAAAACTGCCCTCTCCCTACCCGCTCAATCCCATAAGGGTGAGCCACAAGATATTATTGTAGCAAAAAGGCGGGGGTTTGCCAATAAAAATTATCGGATGTTTGGTTCGGTTGATTATTGTAGGGATCTTCCTAGAATAATTCTATTTAAGCAACTCCCCAAAAGCACCACGAGCTACGATCAATTGCTTAATTACAATGTATTCCATGCTGCGACAAATCCCCCAATCAGAATTCCCAATCAAAAATGCCCAATCCACACTCACTGATGAATAAAGCCGGCCCCAACACGGAACCGGCTCTATAATCTCATTAGCTTTTATATTTTCACTTATCGATTTCACGGACAAGATTCGCCATTTCAATAGCTGAAACGGCAGCTTCCCAACCTTTGTTTCCTGCTTTCGTACCTGCACGCTCGATTGCCTGCTCGATCGTATCAGTTGTCAGGACACCGAAGATGACCGGGATGTCTTCCTGCAATGCAAGACCTGCCACTCCTTTAGCTACTTCGCCGCTTACATATTCAAAGTGTGCAGTGGCCCCGCGGATGACCGTTCCAAGAGTGATGACGGCATCATATTTTCCTGAACGTGCAAGTTTTTTCGCAATCATCGGGATTTCAAATGCTCCCGGCACCCAAGTAACGGAGATGTCACCTTCATCGACACCATGTCTTTTTAGAGCATCCTCTGCTCCTCCAAGCAGCTTGGATGTGATGAATTCATTAAAACGTGATACGACGATCGCCACTTTCAGTCCTGTTCCAACTAAATTACCTTCATAGATTGTTTTCATTTTTCATTCCTCCGAAAGATTGTTTTTTTTAGATGTTTGCAACTGTTACTAGAACTTCAATAGATGACCCAGCTTTGAATGCTTCGTTCTTAAATAATTCTCGTTTTCCAGCTTTGTCGGTACTTGAATGGGCACCCTTCCGACGATCTCCAAACCATATCCATTGATACCTGCAATTTTTCGTGGATTATTGGTTAGCAGCCTGATCCGCTGGATATTCAGATCCCTCAAAATTTGAGCGCCTATACCGTATTCGCGCAAATCCGCTCCGAATCCAAGTTTATGATTTGCCTCGACTGTATCAAGTCCTTCTTCTTGAAGCTTGTAAGCTTTCAATTTATTGATTAGGCCGATGCCTCTACCCTCTTGCCTCATGTATAACAATACCCCTTGTCCCGCTTCTTCTATCTGTGCAAGGGCAGTGGCAAGCTGAGGACCGCAGTCGCAGCGGTTCGAACCGAAGACATCCCCGGTAAGGCATTCTGAATGCACCCTGACCAGAACTTCCTCATCTTCTTTCCACTCCCCCTTGACCAGGGCGATGTGTTCTTTGCCGGTAAGGTTTTCCGTGTATGCAACTGCCTTGAATTGACCGAACTCAGTTGGTAATTCTATTTCAACTTCCCTCGTAACAAGTTTTTCTTTTTTCCGGCGGTAGCGAATCAAATCTTCGATGGTGATGATCTTCAAATCCCATTTCTCTGCCATCTTCATTAATTCAGGAACTCTTGCCATCGTGCCATCTTCGTTCATGATTTCACAGATGACACCTGCTGGTTTTGACCCGGCGATGGCCGCGAGATCGATCGCCGCTTCTGTATGTCCTGCCCGCTTCAACACACCGCCTTTTTTGGCGACGAGGGGAAATACGTGTCCTGGACGTTTGAAATCCTCGGGTTGCGAGGTAGGATTCAAAAGCTCCTGAATGGTTGCTGACCTTTCAAACGCACTGATCCCAGTGGTCGAAGAACGATGATCGATACTGATGGTAAACGCAGTTCCGTGGGGATCTGTGTTTTCATCCGTCATCGGTGAAAGTTTCAATTTCATTGAAAGATCTTCGGAAATCGGCGCACATATCAGCCCTCTTCCTTCTTTTGCCATGAAATTTATCACTTCCGGTGTGGCTTTATCGGCAAGAGCAATGAAATCTCCTTCATTTTCCCGATTTTCATCATCTACTACGATGACGACCTTCCCGTTTTTCAGATCCTCTATTGCTTCTTCAATTGTATGAAACACTTTCCATTCCTCCTCCATTAGTCAGCAAATCCATGTTGATTCAAAAAATCATAGCTGATCTTGCTTGCACTGCCTTGCTTTTGCTGGGTCTGTTCATAGAAACGGTGGAAATACTTGGCCATGACGTCACATTCCACATTGACGATGTCACCTGTCTTCTTTTGGCCCAGTATCGTATCTCCCCTCGTTTGTGGAATGAGTGAAACAGTGATGGAATCATCGCTTAATCCAAATACCGTTAAAGAGGTGCCATCAATCGCAACGGACCCTTTCATGATAAAATAAGGAGAAAGTTCTGATGGAATTGAAATTTCAACATAAACAGCATTTTCGACTTGCTGGAGCCTCTTGATCGTCCCTGTAGCATCGACATGACCATTTACAAAGTGGCCGCCAAATCGGCCGCCGGCTGCCATCGCTCTTTCCAGGTTGACATGTGAACCTGCCGATAAGTTCCTAAGGGTTGTCGCTTCAAATGTTTCCGGCATCACATCGACTTGAAATTGATTTTCTGTAAAGGACGTTACCGTCAAACATACTCCGTTCACACTTATGCTGTCTCCGATATGGACATCTTTTAGAATTCGTTTCGCAGCAATGGTAAGTATCATTGATGCAGCTGATTTTTTTATTTGGTCTATTTTACCGATTTCCTCTATGATTCCCGTAAACAATTCATCAACCTTCTTTCATTCTGGATTGTTTTTTTGGGACAGCCACTATTTTGATATCTTCTCCAATAGAATCAACAGAAACAATGTTCATATCCATGCCTTCTGTAATGGAAGATATACCTCTTCCTCCAAAGCTGGTGAAAGCATCCTTTCCGCCTATTAGCTTAGGAGCCATGTACATGATGAGTTCCTGAAAAGCATTTTCTTCAAGAAAGGAACCATGCACTGCTGAGCCGCCTTCTACATAAACCGATTGGATCGATCTTGTCCCTAATTCCTTCAAAACTTGATGAAGGTCGATGCGGCTTAACGGCAGGGAAATGATTTCACAACCTGCTTCCATGAAAGGAATTTTGTCCTCTTCTTTTACTGATTCACTTGTAATAATAATGGTTTTACTTTCGTTATCTTTCACAATGTTTGATTCTAAAGGTGTTCTTAAATCATTATCTAAAATAATTCGAATGGGGTTTTTTCCACCTTGGGGCAAACGGGTGGTAAGGTGCGGGTTGTCGCGGATGATGGTATTGACTCCAACTAATATCGCGTCATGCCGGTGACGATCATAGTGGACATCGAGTCTTGATTGTTCGGAAGTGATCCATTTACTGTCTCCTGAAGAAGCAGCAGTTTTACCATCCAGTGTAACGGCGGTTTTCAACGTCACATATGGTGTCTTGTGTTTAATAAAATGAAAGAAGTGTTTATTGAGTTCCAATGCTTCAGCCTGACACTCTCCAACATGCACTTGTATTCCGGCGTCACGCAGCTGTTCTATCCCTTTGCCGGATACCAATGGATTTGGATCTGTACTTGCAATGAATACCCTTTTAATTCCACTTGAGATAATAAGCTGTGAACACGGAGGTGTTTTCCCATAGTGAGAACAGGGTTCCAGAGTAACATAAATGTCTGCTTCCTTCGCTTTCTCGCCTGCTGCTTTGATTGCGTGAACCTCAGCGTGTCCTTCTCCGGCTTTTAAATGTGCACCTAATCCTACAATGGCTCCATCGTTTACAACAACAGCACCCACTGCCGGGTTTGGTGATGTTTGACCCTGCGTGGCTTTGGCCATACTCAGTGCAAGTTCCATATAATCCGTGTGCTTCAACAGTCCCCCTCCTCTCTATATAAATAAAACCCCAAGCAAGATGACTTGGGGAGATTGGCATGACAAATAAACGTATTTAATGAAACTATTCAGAAAACTCCATATGTCTTTTGGATATCTGTTCTTTAGTCATAAAATACTGCCGTTCCTTCTCCCATCCAGACTTTAACTGTCGGCTTTGGAGTTTCACCAAATCCACCGTCTGACCTTGATCAGCCGGGTCACGGACTGAGAGCATCATGCTCATCACCGCCGGTAGGGAATTTCACCCTGCCCCGAAGGAAACCTATTCGATTATTATTATTCTATCATAGTTTTTGTCATAATTTCACGCAAGATACTCATTCATTTAAAAATTTGAACCGTTTGAACCAAACAGACCCATTAATAGGACGAATTTTTTCAAAACATGTTCGTCTACGCAGAGTCCCATCCCGCTGCACCATTTTATTTAACAAAAAAAGAATGCCCCTTCAAGAAGCATTCCACGTTCTTCATATAACTTTCCTGCACGACTCTGCGCACCGAAAACACGCTTCTGCACAATCCTGGCAATGCCTATGGTCGTGTGAATCACACTCTTTGCCACATGCATCACAAATGTCTGCGCACAGGGAAAGGATCCCCGGTACAAACTTGCTGCTCCTTTGTATGGCATTGATGGCATAAGAGCAAATATCTGCGCATTCCCGATCAAGCTCTATGCACTCCATCATACGCTGTTCTTCTTTCAATGAAGCATGATAGCAGATGTTGCATGCCTCCAAACATTTTTGCAAAGCATTCAGGCATTCCTTATACGTTGCGTTCATCTCCTCACCTCCCACACCCTCTTATGTTTCCCTAACCACTAAAAAGGATGACTAGGATGTAAGAAAATAATCAGAATCGACAAGCCATAAAAAAATGAGCAGCCAGTCATCCGCCTCCGAATAAGCTTCAAAAAAAGTGATATGGCTGTGATGGCTATCGAACAGCTTTTGAAAGCTTTGCGGGAGAAAGCCTTTTTGCAGAGAAAGCCGATTGACCCCCTTATAATTCAACACCCAACGCTTATTACCCTTATAAAGAAGGATTGTATCCCCATTTTCTTCGCTTCTCCATTCAATGGCAGTTGTGCTGTGATATTTCAGTTTATATTCTAATTTTGTCTCTTCATGTGCAATGACAATCCTTCTGCTCCACTTACATAATGTGAGCGGCATTTTGTCTTTTCGATGAAATACAAAATGCTTGGGATTGTTGATCAAGGAAGTCCTTTGAAGTGAATAGCTGGACCAGCCATTTGTTTTCAAGTAAAAAAAGCCTTCCTTTGTCTTAACACCTATCAATGAATGACTCGAGACAGGAATGTTTTCATAATATAAGCGAGTTGCCTTCCTGATTTCTTTTTTGATGCTTTGGCTCAGATAGAGATTGGTTAAAGCAGGTATAAACAATAGAAGCGGGAAGTAAAACAGTGTTTCCACAACAAGCAGCATCCCGACTCCCATCAGGAAATACATGATACCGTGATAAAGCAATGTATGTTGTTCGTTTCTATAGATATGATATAGGTTCATGAAATGCTCGTCCTTTCCACGAATCATTATCATATCTATGTTTGGAAGATAAAAAAAAGACCCTTAAAGGCGGGAAGTTTTAAAGGAATTACTTATAATTGTCATTTGTAGTATTGTCTATTCTCTCTAAAGAATAGTATTATCAATTTTATTTAACCTGTTAATACCGCTGTTGATTTCCGTGGAAGACTTCGCTTTCCGCGGGCGAGCGGGGAGCCTCCTCGTCGCTGCGCTCCTGCGGGGTCTCCCCAGCTTCGCTTTTCCCGCAGGAGTCTACGCCTTCCACTCCAACCAACAGCTAGATCCAGTTATCGATAACAAACGAAATGTAACTGAGCCCTTCTGAAAGCCACCTAATAAAAAATGAATCTTACTATGATAATGCATAGAACCTCCCTCTTTCACTCGTTACCATATGTTCCCAACCCTACAAGTGGAGAGACCATTTATTTTTATTCTCTACCTTTTTACTGCTTCAGTAATAGCAGAACATTATCGTTAGTCCCAATCAATTACTTATGAAGAATCAAATCGGCCCATTCCATGATTTGGTTATGTTTCCTTTTTGCATCCTCGTACCCCTGCTCATACAAGTCATCGAGCTTATCAGGGTTCTTTTCAATCCTGCTGACCTTTAAAGGCCGCCTGGGCTGGATGATGAGGACTCTTCCTTCTTTTTCTCTTTCCTCCAGCTCTTTCACCGTCTGATTGTACACCAGATATCGGTTCATTAAGGTTTTGTGCAGCTCAGGATAGTGAGGATATTTTCTTTTGATAAAGAAGGAAAAACGGGATGGCTTCTTGAAATATCCCCTATTCCTTGTTAGAACTACTATATTCCTCAGATGCCCGTCTTTTTCCGCTCTATCAATCGGTATCGGATCGCTGATTCCTCCATCAAGAAGATGGTTCGATCCATATTCCACGACCGGTGCAAAGAATGGAAGTGAGCTTGACGCCCTAATGATCGTTAACATATCCTCTCCGTAATCTTTCCTGGAAAAGTAACGTGGCTTCCCGCTGTGACAATCGGTTGTACCGACGACAAACTCGGTTTCGCTCGTTTGAAAGGCTTTATAATCGTACGGTACCAGCTTATTTGGGATTTCGTCGAATACATAATCCATCCCGAATAATTCACCTGTCTTCCAATAATTCTGCCAGCTTAAGTATTTTGGGTCTCGTATGAAATCTATATTCACCTTTTTATTTCTTCCTGATTGTTTCGAGATATAGGAAGCTGCATTGCATGCCCCGGCGGAAACCCCGATCACATACGGAAAGTGTATATCATTTTCTAAAAAGTACTCAAGGACTCCAGCGGTATATATTCCCCTCATACCACCGCCTTCCAGAACAAGCCCTGTACGTTCAATCATCATGAATACTGCCTCCTTGTAGCAACATTGATTTTACTTCTTCCGGATAAAGTGCCTTATCATATAGCTCATTCAGATCAATCCAGCGGGGGATGTAGGTCCCTTCACCGGACCGATATTCTTCTCCTGTCCCCCGGCCGACTTTACCGCTATATTTTCCTGCAATAAAATACTTTTGTGAACCATTTTGCTCAAACTCGAGTGCCAAGGTAAGTTCCCCCACTTCGATGCCAAGCTCCTCCTGCGCCTCCCTTTTGGCAGCTTCTTCAAATGATTCGCCTTCTTCCAATCCGCCTCCGGGAATGACATAATACTGTCTCCCGCCTTTTTTCCTTTTGATGACTGCTATCTTATTGTTTTCTAAAATAAGGATCCCAGCTCGATTTCGCATCCAGGCATTCTCCTTTTTGTTTCCATAGTCAATCTTCTTGCCCATCATACATTCATCTTTTAAGTAAACATTCTTATCTCTTTGAATAATTCGATATCCCTCCCCATAAACCCTGTCAGTTTTTGTAATGACAACATACACAAAAAAAGCTGATGTTCATACCAATCAGCTTTTTCTGTTATTAAGTGAGTTCTTTTTTCTTGAATAGATAAGGTGTAATGACCAGCATAAACAGGCATATCATTATAGTCAGCACCATGGTGAACGTAAGGTTGCTGCTCCACCCCTGTCCGCTTAAAACTTCAGTGATATATGATGAAAGCTGAGAGGGAGACCACTTTAACCGATCCGGCAATGCACCGGATATAAAGCTAAGGACGACCGATACGGTGATTGTTGAAAAAGCGGCGATCCCGGATGCTTTAACGAGCGAGCTGAAAAAAAGCAGCAGCGTCATAATGAATGTGAGCCACATGCCATAGATGGCCAGTGACTGAAAGAAGGCGGGAGGAGCTATGTTTTCAAATAATAAATTGATATAATACCAGCTTGAAAGCATGCCAAGAATATATGAAGTCCATATAAGAAGGAGGGAAGCTGCCCATTTTGAATAGATATAGGCATTATACGATACCGGTTTGACCAGTACCATCGATGCGGTCCCGCTTTTCCTCTCCCCTGAAATAATTCCCATGAAGCCAAGGACGATGACGAGAACTCCTAACATATTGAATTGGCTGATCGTAGACATAAGCACTTCTTCTGACGAAGGAGGAGGTATATCGATCACCGCACCCTCTGGTAAATCACCTAAAGAATTCAGGATATCAGGCAGATAATACGCTGTAAGAGGTTCGGTTAATCCAAACAAAATAAAGACAATCGGCATCCAGACCCACTTGAAATTACGCGCGGATTCCAACAGTTCTTTTTTCATTAACACCCATGCTATATTCATTTATCTCATCACCTTCATAAAAAGATCCTCTAAACTTTGGTCACTGCTTTCCAGTTTCGCAACCGGCCAGTCCCCCTCTGATATGAGGGTGAATAACCTGCTTCTATCCCTATTCAACTTCTCTACTTCAATGGTCATTGACTCTTTCTCAACCTTTAACTGCCTTACCCATGATAATTCTTCCAGCACTTCTCTATAGGGTCCCAAATCACCTTCGATGTGTATCTTCAATGAAGGACTGTGATGCCTGGCCTTGATGTCAGTCAATGGACCTTGTTCGATCAGTTCTCCGTTATAGAGAAAAAGGACATCATCACAGACTTGTTCTGCATCATTCAATATATGAGTAGAA
Organism: Rossellomorea sp. NS-SX7; assembly: GCF_052828565.1. Lineage (NCBI taxonomy): Bacteria > Bacillati > Bacillota > Bacilli > Caryophanales > Bacillaceae > Rossellomorea > Rossellomorea sp. NS-SX7. Next base: position 2,252,571 of record NZ_CM128249.1, read on the forward strand.
AAAAGAATCGTCGTATGTTCTTTCAATTTATTCAGGAGATTAAGTACCTCTCTGCGCCCGAAAGGATCAAGTGCCGAAACAGGTTCATCCAGGATGATGAGCTTTGGCTGATGGATCAAAGCCTGTGCTATCCCCAGCCTCTGCTTCATTCCGCCTGAGTATTGATTGATCCTCCTGTTTTGGCCTTCCGATAAGTTGACAAGCTTGATCAATTCTTCACTGCGATGTCTTGCTTCTTTCCTTGTTAATCCGGTTATCTCACCTGAAAAGATTAAATATTCCATCCCGGACATCCATTCAAAGTACGAAGGGTATTGAGGGAGATATCCAATCATTGCACGAATATCCCCTGCATGATCAGGTGTACTGATCATGCCGTTTGTCGGGGTGATCAAACCCGCAAGCATGTTCAATGTGGTCGTTTTTCCGGCTCCATTCGGACCGATCAAAGCTGTGCACTTCCCTCGTTCCAAGTGAAATGTAATGTCTTTGACTGCGTGCTTTTCTTTATATTTCTTTTCCAGGGAAGCAACTTCCAAGACATTCATCCATTTTGTCTCCTTCCGAAGATAAAGTATATGATCGGGCCGATTACGTTGATGAATAATACGACCAGCAGCCACACCCATTTTGGCCCATTTGTATGTTTAATCCTTATCAGGTCGATGACTGCAATCAACATCAGAATCAATTGGATAAGGATCAATGGAGCAATCAGTCCCCAATTTATCGATTGTAACACTTCTTGTAATTCCTGCATGTATGGTTCCTCCTTTGATTTTGTATAGATAAGACGCAGAGGTGGAAGAAACGTTCAAATTTTTTTAGTTTATATACCGCAGTTGATGTCTGTGCAACTGCTGGAACGGGTAAAAACAACTTAAATATTCATTCATCACAAAAAAACCTGCAGGTCGCAGGTTTTTTTATCTTTCATATAGTTTATACATACTGATAATTTCTTGTTTGACTGTCTCGAGTAATGATGCTGGTGAGATTACTTCCGCCTTAGATCCAAAATTGAGGATCCAGTTGACCAATCCTCCGCTGATCCTTGCTTTGGTTGTTAATATGAAATGATTCTCGTCATACTTTCGGATATCTGCTTCCTTGCCAAACTTGTCGATGATGACATTGATCAATTGATTATGGAACTTTATTTTGATCCATTCTTCATCGCCTGCGAACATATGGAAGGTGGACTGAACGTATTTAGAGACATCAAACGGTTCATATGGGAAGGATTCTTCCAGAGTGTTTACATTGCGCAGCCGATCCACCCGGTAATGGCGAATCTCACCTGCCTCGTAATAGTAGGCAATCAAATAGTAGAAATCATTTGCCCACGTCAGAGCGTAAGGTTTCACTTTATAAAGACTGCCACCATGGCTGAGGTTGAAATGTTTATCAATGTCATAGCGTCCGTATTGAAACGTTATAATCCGACGTTCAGAAATGGCCTGATGAAGGTCATGAATCGCTAATCTGATAAAGGGGCTTTCACTTTTTATGGATGAATCGACCTGAATTTCATTCTGAAGTTTTTTACCTTGATGGTTGCTCGTCAGCTTTCTGATTTTTCCGATCAACTGACGCGTTTCCTGTTTAGTGATGAATTTAGCAGATACCACTGCGTCGACCAGCATACGGAGTTCATACAATTCAAACAGACGATACTGGTGGCTGTAATACTTGGGAAGACCGTCCTTTTCCTGATTGATTGTCACGTCAAATGAATGATTGATGAGATGATTGATATCATCCTTCAATGAATTTTTATTCAATTTTACGTCTGGTCCGTAAATCTGTTTAAAACGAAGTATGATATCATCCAAACTCAGTTCATGATCTTCATCTGTTTCTTGAGTGAAGATGGTCATTAATCTAAGAAGCCTTTCTTTATTATCAATCCTCGTCATTTTATTTTCCCCTCTTCCTCATCATGTGCCTCTATCAATTTATGTATTTGAGAAGTTATTTTTATATAAACTATCAAGTTTGAGATGTAATTGTCAACAGAATTCCAAATAAATGAGTAAGAGCTCATGGTTTTGATGAAAACCATGAGCTCTTTGTGCGGCTTACTTAAAAAAATGGATGACTGTCGGGATTCTGTATCTCTCCCCTTCGTATGCTTTGATAGCGGCCAGGATCGTAAAGATCAAAGCCAGAAGGCCTACTATAGGTGCTAAGACCATCCCTATCAGTACGATGACCAGGATGGAACTGACGATTCCATAAATGGTATATGAGATCAAAAAGTTAAAATATTCTTTCCCATGATGATCCACAAATTCTGATTCATCTTTTTTCCATAGCCAGATGATGATCGGTCCTATAAAAACGGTAAAAAAGCTTAATACATAAATAAGTGCAGCCATTAATCTTTCATCTTTTGTCGGCATCTTCTCTCCCCCCCTTCATGATACTTTTTTTAAACACCTCTCCTATTATTACGTTCTTCAGCGGCCAAAGTTTCATCTACCCTCAAATTTAATTTCAATCAGTGAACTTCCTCATGAAATGCAGCAAGGTTGAATATATGTTAAGTGAGGAGGTTTGTCCGACGTATTTCATATGAAAGGTTCGATGCAAAATGGATAAATTTGAAGCTTTTATTCTAGGAATCATTCAGGGGTTGACCGAGTTCCTCCCCATTTCAAGCACGGGTCACTTATTTCTGGGGAGGTTCGCCTTTGGACTTCAGGAAGCAGGTTTATTTCTTGATACCATGCTGCATATCGGGACACTGGTTGCCGTTCTCGTCTTTTACCAAAAAGAACTTCTCCACATGATCAAGAATCCCTTTAGCAAGCTATCAATGATTCTTCTGGTTGGTACAATCCCTGCAGTGATCATAGGTGTATTGTTTGAGGATTATTTTGACGCGATATCAAAAAGCGGTTCAACGATAGGATGGGAGTTTTTGGCTACCGGTTTAATTATGTTCATGGCGGATGGAGTGAAAAATGGACATAAGAAACTCGATGATATTAATTATTCAGATGCCCTTGTCATAGGAAGCTTTCAGGCAGCTGCCATATTCCCTGCTCTTTCAAGGTCTGGCCTGACCATTGCAGCAGGGCTGTTCAGAAAACTTGACAGAGAGACAGCCGCTTATTTCTCTTTTCTTCTCTCTACACCTGCCATTATTGGGGGAATAGTCTTTCAAGGAAAAGAAATGATCAGCGGCCACGTTGAAGCAATTTCCTTTTCCAGCATGGCAGTCGGTACGGTAACAGCTGCTGTCTTTGGATACGTGGCGATTGTCTCGATGGTGAATTTCCTAAAGAAACACTCGTTGAAACTATTTTCTTATTATGTTTGGGCTCTGGGGATTTTAATCCTTATCCTGCAATATTCAGGCGCAATGTAGGAGGATACAAATGAATCACGAATGGTTAGTCTCAATACTGACTGTACTGACGGATTTGGGGTATATAGGTATAGCCCTGGCACTGATGATCGAGATCATTCCAAGCGAGCTGGTGTTAAGCTATGCGGGTTTCATGGTCAGCTCGGGGAAACTCTCCTTTATCGGTGCTTTTCTTGGAGGAGTAATTGGCGGCACCGCCGCTCAACTTTTTCTATATTGGCTTGGATATTATGGAGGGCGGCCTTTTTTCAAGAAATATGGAAAGTACTTATTCATTTCAGAAAAACATATTGAATCAGCCGAATCTTGGTTTGACAGGTACGGTACGATCGTCGTTTTCACAGCAAGATTCATTCCAGTCGTACGCCATGCCATCAGTATTCCAGCGGGAATCAGCAGAATGTCCTTTACTGCGTTCACACTTTATACGTTTGCAGCTATGCTGCCATGGACACTGTTATTCATGGTCATCGGGATGGAGCTCGGAACTCATTGGGAACATATTGAGGTCATCGGGGTAAGGTACATAAAGCCTCTAAGCATGATTGCGATTGCTGCAACCTGTATGTATCTTTTGATCTCTTATTTACGTAACAAAAAGAGAACGTGACTTCTTTTTTTACAGAAAAATGATTAAAATAAGAATAAGAAACTAACGAGTAAAATGAAAGGATTACCTATGAATTCGATACTTTTAACAAATGCAGCTATCTATCCAGTCACTTCCTCCCCCATCCCAAATGGTTCCATCTTCATTTCGGATGGGAAAATCAAACAAATTTATAACCATAAAGTTGAAGCCCCGGCTAACATCAGGGTGATTGATTGCCAAGGTAAGTATCTATTCCCCGGCTTCATCGATGCTCACACCCACTTGGGATTATATGATGAAGGAACGGGCTGGGCCGGGAATGATGCAAACGAAACGATTGAACCGATGACCCCTCATATCCGTGCATTCGACGGGGTTTATCCTCTTGATCCCGGTTTTACTGATTCGCTTAAATATGGGGTGACTGCAGTGAATGTAATGCCGGGAAGTGCGAATGTGATCGGCGGGACCACATCTGTCATCAAGACCCATGGCTCCTCCATCCGCTCAATGATGATCAAGGAAACATCCGGGTTGAAATTGGCATTGGGAGAAAACCCCAAACGCATTCACAGCAATGGAAATAATGACTCGATTACAAGGATGGGAATCATGGGCATGCTGCGCGAAGCATTTTTCTCAGCCAAGTATTGTGACCAGCCTGAAGAATTAAGGGTAGCTCCGTTGGTTTCCGCTTTGAAAAGGGAGATTCCGGTAAGGATTCACGCTCACCGTGCAGATGATATCCTTTCAGCCATCCGATTTGCAGAAGAGTTCAACCTGGATTTGCGAATCGAGCATTGTACAGAAGGGCATCTTATTGCCAATGAATTTTATGGGAAGAAATTAAAGGTATCCGTCGGCCCGACGTTTACTCGCCGTTCAAAAGTAGAGCTGAAAAACAAAAGCTGGATCACCTATCAAAAATTGACAGAAGCAGGCGTGGAAGTGTCGATTACCACCGATCACCCATACACTCCGATTCAGTATCTGAATATGTGTGCTGCAATTGCCGTCCGTGAAGGTCTTGAAGAGCAGAAGGCATTGGAAGGAATTACGATTCTGCCAGCCAGAAACCTTGGAGTGGAGGATCGAATCGGCTCTCTCGAAGCAGGGAAAGATGCGGACTTGGTCTTATGGAGCCACCATCCATTCCACTTTATGGCCAAGCCTTCCATAACGTTTGTAAATGGAGAGATCGCCTATCAGAATTTGTAGAAATTTGGTATAAAATTTTAGCGAAATTAATCTTTTTCCCTATTCCCTTTTTATAAAAATTCATATATGATACAGAAGGATATATATTTCCGATTACATTGTTCTTACACGCGATCTATTTATAATAGAGCGATTGTAATGGAGGGAAGGCAAAAGGTGCGCCACCAGTTTCTTGACTGGTCTTAGTGGGTTCGATTCCCACCCCGAAATTTTTTAGTTAACTTTTAAAAATTTCGAGGGTGGATTCGTACGCATGAAGACTGCCCTCAAGGAGGGTCTACTATGATCAAGAAACGTGATTTACATGAGTGTCATACTCTTTATGACCTGATGGTGCACCCGGATGTCTTCCCTTTTGTGCGTCAAAAAGCAAACTCGTATGATGAGTTTCTTTTCCTAACAAAACAAACGATCGAAGCAGAAGAAAGAGGAGAGCTGATCTCCCGTACCATCATTGATGAATGGGGCAACGCCATAGGTACCATCAATTTATTCGATATCCAGGAAAATGCAGGCTTTCTAGGCACCTGGATCGGTAAACCTTTTCATGGCAAGGGATATAACAAGCCAGCTAAAGATGCATTTTTCCATGAACTTTTTTATGAACTTGGCATGGAAACCATTTTCATGAGGATTCGTAAAATCAACACGCGTTCTCTGAAAGCAGCACAGAAATTGCCATACGTCGTATGTGCCAATGAAACAAGAAAAGCGATTTATGAACAGTTAAATGCTGTAGAGGAAGTATATGATCTTTATGAAATTCCGAAGGATTTATACACGCTTTATCTGTATCAGACAGTCGAGGAACAGGAAGAGCAGGCAATGGAAGCTTAAAACGGCTCTATATAAGATAAGCCCATCAATCGATTGCCATTTTCGGCAGTCGATTTATTATCGTTCTTACAACGTCGAAAATCAAGAAAGCCGGCTAATATGGTCCATTACAACCATAGAAGCCGGCATTTCATTATTTCTTTTTGTTCAGTTTTTCAAAGTATAAATTTCTTACAACAAAGGTTTTGTAGTTTTCAAGCTTTCGTTTCTCTACCGGATGATAATTGATCCCCAATTTTTTCAGTTCTTTAATATACCATCCTTTAGAATATTGATAACTCATCCCATCCTCTCCCCTACACCGGTTTTTACACTATATGCGGGAAAGGGGATATTCAGTTATTATTTTGACATGGTTGCAAGCTCTTGATACATATCCTGTATCGTATATGCCTTTTGACCGTTTTTCATGTTTGAAAGGATCGTCTCACCGCTTCCTTTCAGTTCATTCACCTTATTCATAAAGCTTTCTTTCGTTAATTCTTCTTCTTCCAGTTTCATCGCGTACCCATGCTTTACAAAAGAGTCTGCATTCAAAATTTGATCCCCCCTGCTGGCTTCCCTTGATAGAGGGATGAGCAGCATAGGTTTCTTCAATGCCAAAAATTCAAAAATGGAATTTGACCCTGCACGTGAAATGACATAATTGGTCATGGCAAGAAAATGCGGGAGGTCCGCTTTAATAAATTCATATTGCTTATATCCTTTTTGAGTCAATGTACCATCTATATTTCCTTTACCGCAAATATGGATGATTTGAAACTGGGTTAACAAATCATCAAGGTTCCCTCTTACGGCTTCGTTGATCTTCCTTGCCCCGAGACTGCCCCCCATGATCATAAGGACGGGCTTATCTTCATAAAATCCTGACAGCCTCTTTCCTTCTGCAGCATCACCATTGAATAATTCCTCACGTATGATGGCACCGGCACATAGAGATTTCTCCTCAGGAAGTGCTTTTACTGTTTCGGGGAAGGTCGTGAATATTTTTGTAGCGAACGGCACTGCCAATTTGTTGGCCAGTCCCGGTGTGACATCCGATTCATGGATCGCAACAGGCACTTTTGCCATTTTTGCAGCCATCACGACAGGCACAGATACAAACCCGCCTTTAGAAAATATGATATCTGGTTTTGTTTTGCGGATAACGGAAAAAGCATCCATTACTCCTTTCATCACCCTGAACGGATCGGTAAAATTCTTCCAGGAGAAATAACGTCTCAGCTTACCGCTTGATATACTTTCATAAGGGATGTGAGGGAATTGATCCGTTATGATTTCTTTTTCAATTCCATCTTCGGATCCTATGTAGGTCACTCTCCAGCCTTCTTTTTCAAAATGAGGGATTAATGCTGTGTTCACTGTAACGTGTCCGGCCGAACCGCCGCCTGTAAATAATATATGCTTGTTCATGTATATGTACTCCTATCTCGTCATTGTCTGTATCATTTTAAACTATCATTATACACTTTATCAAAAATGCGCCCAGGATAGAACAATGAATTGTTCTTTCCTTTATTCCCGCAAGAAATAGTAATCACACTGGAAATTTTTCGTTACTTACTTTCGAATTATTATGGTACAGTATGATAGTGTATTTAATGATACTTAGGGCATTATTTTAATTAAATTTGAAACAAACGTAAATAAGGAGTCAGACCTATGAAACAGACATATAACTTGAAAGGAAAGCTGGGGCAGCTTTCCTTGATTTTAATCCCTATCCTGGTTACTCAACTTGGCATGTTTGCCATGAATTTCTTCGATACGATCATGTCGGGTCAATTCTCCCCGACCGACTTGGCCGGCGTCGCAATTGGATCTTCGCTTTGGGTACCGGTCTTTACCGGTTTGAGCGGGATCCTGCTTGCCGTGACCCCGATTGTCGCCCAATTGATCGGTGGCGGAAAAAGGAAGGAAGTTCCCCATACCGTTTTTCAGGGAGTCTATGCGGCCATTTTTCTTTCATTCATCGTCATTTTTATCGGGATGATTGTAATCGATCCCATCCTTAACGGCATGAACCTTGAAGAAAATGTACATCGGGTGGCAAAAGAGTATTTAATTGCACTATCAATCGGGATGATTCCTTTGTTTATCTATAATGTATTGCGATCATTCATCGATGCTCTGGGTTTAACAAGAGTGACCATGTTCATCACCTTATTGTCCCTCCCGATAAATGTATTCTTAAATTATATATTGATTTTTGGGAAACTCGGCATTCCTGCAATGGGCGGTGTCGGGGCAGGCTACGCTTCTGCCATTACGTATTGGGTCATTACCATCATTGCGTTTTGGGTGATCCACACGAAAAGTCCTTTTTTGGAGTTCTTCATTTTTAGATCTCTGCAAAAGCCCAACATCAGTAAATGGAAAGAAATCTTTAGAATCGGCGTTCCCATCGGTTTATCCATCTTTTTTGAAGTGAGCATCTTTTCTGCCGTTACATTGTTGATGAGTGAATATAAAACTGCAGTCATCGCCGCTCATCAGGCAGCACTCAATTTTGCGTCATTTTTGTACATGATCCCTTTAAGCATCTCAATGGCACTAACGATTGTCGTAGGATTTGAAGTGGGTGCAAAACGGCTCAAGGATGCTAAAATATACAGTTGGATGGGTGTCAGCATCGCTCTAATACTCGCTGTATGTTATGGTGTGATTTTATACGTCTTCCGCACTGAAATTTCGTATTTATATACGGATGATCCTTATGTTCTTGAACTGATTGGACATTTCCTGTTATATGCTGTATTTTTTCAGCTTTCCGATGCGATACAGGCACCAGTACAGGGAGCTCTACGCGGGTATAAAGATGTGAATATCACCTTTATCATGGCGTTGATTTCCTATTGGGTAATCGGTCTCCCACTGGGATATTTATTGGCCAATTACACAAATTTCGGTCCCTATGGTTATTGGCTCGGCCTTACTTCCGGCTTGACCGCGGGTGCTTTGACCCTTACAGGCAGATTGCTTCTTATCCAAAATAAATTCAGAAGAGTCTATATGAAAGAAATGAAAGCATAACAAAAGAGATTCGCTCAGGCTAGAGCGAATCTCTTTTCGTTTCAATTATGAAAAATTTTCCCCAGGACATCTTTGCCCCCGGTAACCGGGATGACCGTTCCTGTAATAAAATCGGACTCTTCCCTGCATAGGAATTCTATGACCCTTGCCAAATCTTCTCCGGTACCGGGGCGTCCGACAGGAGTGGAAGGATCCTTCTTTTTTATAGCATGTTCAATTTCATCTTCTTTCCATTCACCCACGATATCACCGGGACAAACCATGTTAGCCGTGATTCCATTCCCCGCTTCCTCGATCGAAATTGTTTTTGTGAACGAAGCAAGCCCTGCCTTTGCTGCGGCAAAAGCAGAACGGTATATCCAGCCCGGGGAGGTTTCAACCCGGTCATAGCCAAAAGTGATGATCCTGCCCCAATTCCTTTCCCGCATTTTAGGAATTAATAATCGGGTTAAATAAAATACGCTGCTCAGATTTCCATTTACTATGTAATTCCATTCTTCTGGTGAATATTCATCAAATGTTTTTCTTTCTTTGACATAAGGTCCAGCATTATGGATCAAGATATCAATTCCATCAGATTCTTTGTTTATCTTTTCTGCCATTCTTTCACAGTCAGCGGGAATTGACACATCCCCTTTGATGGCATAGACTTCATTCCGGTATCTTTCGCGTAATTGCTTGACGAAGTCATTTACATGGGTTTCATCATTTCTGAAGTTAATGAATACTTTATATCCGTTCTTTGAAAATTCTATCGCTGTGCGGCTTCCAATTCCTTTAGCACCGCCAGTTATCAGAACTGATTTGTCTTTGTTCACCAAAATCCACTCCACAAAATCTCTTTATATTACCATACTAAGAATCATTTCAATGAAATGCAAATATTAGCTGTCCACATCTCTGATTTAGCGAAAAAATTCAAATGAAAAAGCAGCCCCTTTTAGGAGCTGCTCAAAATCAATCATATCTTATTTAGAAATGAATTGCTGTGTCCAATAGTGGCCATCTTCAACATATCCTACACCGATGTGAGTGTAATTTGAGCTTAAGATGTTTTTACGGTGACCGTCACTGTTCATCCAAGCTTGTACTACTTCTTCTGGAGTAGGCTGACCCATCGCAATATTTTCACCTGCTGAAGAATATTCTACGCCGAATTGCTTCATCATATCAAATGGAGAGCCGTATGTCGGGCTGTCATGAGAGAAGTAATTATTTTCTTGCATGTCTTTTGATTTTGCTTTTGCAACTTTACTTAACTCTGCATCCACTTTAAGAGCAGGCAATCCTTGTTTTGCACGCTCTTGGTTTGTTAGTTCCACAACTTTTTGCTCATACTGGCTTAACTCACCAGTTTCAGCTGCAGGCTGTGCTTGTTGTTCCTGAGCCTTCGGCTGTGCTTGTTGTTCCTGAGGTTGTACAGGAGCAGGCGCTTCTGCTTCAGGTGCCTTTTGTTCAGGTGCAGGTGCTTCTGATTTTGGTGCCTGCTGTTCAGGTGCAGGTGCTTCTGATTTTGGTGCTTCTGCTTTTGGCGCTTCCTGTGGTTGTGGCGCTTGGCCTTTCAAGCAATCTTGGATGTTGAGATTCTGACCATTTACATTATATTTTGATAGAATGTCTTGAATATATTTATTTAAATCTTCTTGATTACCATTTAATTGAAGAGTTTGTACCTTTGTTTTTACTTGCTCTGGACTTGCAGCGTCAGCACTTCCTGCTGCTAATGGAGATGCTAATAATGTTAATGCTGTTGCTGCTGATAACATTTTTTTCTTATTCATAAAGATGAATTCCTCCTTGGTGAATGTGTTGTTTTCTTGCTGCACATTCATCATAACACCCTTTTTTTGTTACATTTACGGGAGGAAATGGTAACTGGATTTAAATTGTCCATTTTTGAAAGTCAATTTCTCTAGCAAGCTGGCAATCTAAGATAAATAAAGGATTTGCATCATTTACTTTCATTTCCGTCAAATGAATATTTTGACTCACGGCACTAAAATTTACCGTGAAAAGAATATTGACACACAAAAAAATTAGGTCTTTTTGTAACGGATATTACAAATCAGCGTCAAAAATCAGGGTATTTTATCCCATTAAAAAACTTTCTTTGCATGGTTCATCTCTTTTTACACTCATATAACCCACTACTTCAAATCCTAAACCTTTTAATTGTCTCACTCCGACATTGCACTCGACGGAAGAATGTCCAATCACGACAATTGGTCCATCAGGGATTTCATGATAATAACGCTTTAAATATCCACAAGGGATTGCCAGGGCTTGATCGCAGTTTGATTTATATGAATCCTGATAATCACGGACATCTATGACGATGTGAGAACCATCCACTTCCTTCTCACTCATCCTTTTTACACGAACAGGTGCATAGCGATAGTACACCATATAGGAAAGTACACTAAAAGAAATAAGCATAATAAAAAGCATACTGTATCATCCTTTTCAATAATCTAAGTTGTATTATATACCTTATCGGGTATAAAGAAAAGGAAAAAGTCTTGAACTAAAAATAATCTGAATTCAATGTGTTGTATTAATTCCCGGCTACTTCAGTTGTTGAAGCAGCTCTACATGTAATCGGATCAATTCAACTTTGGTATCAGAAGATAAATCGGACTGGATGATCCGCTTTGAGGCTGATACATATTTATCGTGAATTGGCTTTCTTGCGCGCGGATGACTGTTTTCGTCAAGCAGCTCCCGCTTAATGGTTTCCATTAGGATCTCTTCGGCAGAACTATTCTCTGAAAGCAATATTCTATTTTTCCATATTGTTCGATATTCTTCAAGCAGAAATTGATATGTATTTGTACTCACCATTATCCTCCTTCACATATTTATTATTCAGCTGAGCATACTAGAAAAAAACAAGGAAAGGTGATTGTTATGACTACACCCTATCGCTGTCCGAATTGCAGGACGAACCGAACAAGATTTAATATCATTCAACAAGTACCACAAAGTGTGAAATTGGATCCTCAATCAGGACAAGTTGTCCAGCAGTATGATGAAGGGAATCTTGATCCTTTTCACCTCGCCTATAATGGTCCAGGGCTGAAAGTGCAATGTGCTGCATGCGGACTTGTAGAAGATGAAATGACATTCAAGAAATTTGGTGAAAGTAATTTGTAAGGCAAAAGGGTTAACCATTTCAGGTTAGCCCCTTTTTTCATCTCAGGAGTGATCCGGAATCACAAGCTTAAAATCACATCGATTAACTTGCGCGAGAAATACACGATTCCAGTCGCCAGACCCCATCCAAACATTATGCCTGTTGTCAGACGCAAAAAATTATTACTCAACCGCCATCTCTTCATTTGAGTATATCCATCAATGATCATCGGGATCATCAAAAGTCCCCCGCCTGCCAAGATGAAAACAGAAATTAAACAAAACCAGTTAACAATGATGCCTATCACCATTCCTGCCACTATGCCCATACAGCGGAAACATAATGGGAACTGATAATTCCCTGCAACAAATGAGCGCTCGGGCATCCGATGACATGGCATGAAAGACAGGCTAATGAATAGTTTCATAGAATCCTCCTACGGAGTGCAGTCAGGTCCGCAATCAAATGAATCACAATCCAGGGATTTCTTACCCACACCGGAAGAAGGCAGACAATCAGGCATGTAGATCCCGCAATCCCAGCAGTCATTTGTTGATTTCCTTCCTTTTTGTCTTTGATAACGGTATACCGTCAAAGCAAATAATACGATGCTGATGATAAGCAGTGATAGAAAGATACTCAATTGAAATGTAGTCTCATAAATGAATAAACCGTATAATCCGGCCAGAAACAAAATCAGTTCTAAACTAAAGAGCAGAAATACCATACTCACACCCCGCGTCCTTATAAATAATCGATTTCTTCAAGTGATCGTATAATATTTGTTTTATGTAGCCCTTCTCCGATTATGACAAAGTTAGTCTTATATTTCATATCAGCCTGCATGAAAAGCGGCATTCCATAAGAATATTGAAACATCGTCGGATATTTTTTGCCTTTGAGCGGGATGTAGCCTTTCATTCTGTAAATCGTGTCAGCCTGTTGTTTCACCCATTCTTCGAAGACTTCACCATCAACCTCACCTTTAAACGTATATACCACTGCCTGAAGAGCAAGGTGCTGCCCTATCGAAGCTTTATCATATTCATTTATATCTATTCTCGTTGTTGATGATGAAAGAATATCAGTCATCGGTACTTTTGCGTAATTCGTTAAAAAAACTTTCGCATTCGCGTTTAATTGCTGTAATTCATAAATGAACATCCCCTGCTCCATTTCAGTCAGCAGATCTACCTTATTCGCTATGATAAATTGAGCATGCCGGATCTGTTCCCTCATCAGATGCAATACTGACGGACTGAATTGCGATCGGCTCTTCCACTGCTTACCATCCACTACCGTGATGATTCCCTTGAATTCGAATTTATCTGCAAACAATGGTGAAAGGATCGAATCCACTACTTCTACCGGATGCGCCGCCCCTGTTGTTTCAATAATGAGTACATCAAATTGTTCAGTGACTAACAGCCCTTGTAATTGCGCTTCCAGCTTTTCTGATATGGTACAACATATACATCCGTCCAACAGTTCCCTCATTGCTGTGTCTTCTTCCACTGCATCACTGTCGATCGAAACGCTGCCAAGTTCATTCATCAAAACAGCCGGCTTTTTATTTTCCATTTTTAATGCGTGAAGTACTTCTTTTAATAATGTTGTTTTTCCACTTCCAAGAAAACCGGATAATATAAAGACATCTTTTTTCATCTGTTGTTCCTTACCTCTCTTTACTTCAATCTACATTTCTTCATTCTATATAAAACCTTAACTAAATACAATGACATACCAATCCTTCATTGATTGTTCTAAGGGCTGCCAGGGAAGTTATATAATAGAAGAAAGCCGGTTTCTACTGGATGATATGAAATGGACCTGATGAACATAATGGCTGGTTCCGAAAACACTAACCACTATTAGAAGGGCGGGATTTTCTTTGTTCTATGAAAAAATTGTACCGTTAAAGCTGCGGGATTTTTTAAAGAATCCTTCCCACGAAACGTTAAAAGATCTATTACTTCATAATACAGGAGAAACTGACTATGTCGATTTCAAATCAGATTGGATCGAAGTCTCCAAGCTTGCTAAGCATGTTTTGGCCATTTCCAATTCAGGAGGAGGCTGTATCATTATCGGGGTGATGCAATATGATGATGGATCCATTGAGTTGAAAGGATTATCTGAAGAAGAGTTTCTGGATAAAGCTGATGTAGATAATAAACTTCAGCATATGCTTCCTAAATATTTGCGATATCGGACAGAGGATTTTATCTTCACCGAGAACATCCATCCCCTTTTGAGCATGAAACGATTTCAAGTGCTGATCATCGATTATGATCCCAGATATGTTCCCTATACTTCTATTGTGACAAGAGGAGAGCTTCGATATGGGGCCATCTATGTCCGCCAAGGGACCAAGACCATCGAAGCAACCAATGAAAAACTGGTAGATGTGATTCTGAGGAAAGTACAATCAGGAGGATCAGACAGTGACGAACGAACTCTACAGGAACACCTGGAGCACCTGAAAATACTTCAATATGAGTATGATCATTCTGATGACGATAAATATAAGAAATATTTATATCAATTGATCATTAGGAAAATGAAGCGCATTGAACACTTTCTGGATATAGACAAATCGGAATTTTTCCCTTCATAAAGAAGTTGGCAGACTTATTCATATTAACGAATGAACTCATTCAATGCATTAAGGTTTACATGCTCATCCATCTCCAACACTTCTCCTGCCCCAGGTTTTGATACGTTTTGGTAACTTCCTTCAACAGGTATACGGATGGTTTCTACATTATCAATCGGATGAAACATGAATGATAGCCCGTGTTTCATTACCTGGTCAATCCGAAACGTTGTTTCAACGTTTTCAAAGCCTTCACGAATCAATTCAACAGCAGTTGAGATGCCATTTCCAGATTTTATCTGATTCATGATATTTTTTTCAGCGAGGGCAATGATTTCCTGCTGGCGCTCCACCCTTCCGAAATCACTCGATATGTCACCTCTATATCGGACATATTGCAAGATTTCTTCTCCCTTAAGCAATTGCTTGCCGGGATCTTTAACCCACTTCCAATGGTTGATCATTCCTTCATTAATCGTAACCTGAACACCTTCAGGGAAGATGATACCCATCATATTTACGAAGTCTTGGAAATTCAGGTTGACGGTGTGGTGTATCTCAAGATTAAAATTTTGCTGCAGCGTCTTTTTCACTAAATCGTTCCCGCCCCAGGCATAGGCATGGTTTATTTTGCTTTTCCCATAACCGGGAATGTCGACATATGTGTCCCTCATGATGGAAATAAGTTTGATCGTCGTATGATTGGGAACATACTGAGCAATCATTAACACATCTGCTCTCTCAGCTTCATTCTTTCTCTGATCTGAACCAACTAAGAGTACATTGATGGACTTACCTTTGTCATTATCACTTAATGGAAAGATGGAGTCCGTTCTTTCTTGATTGATATCTGTACTCTTCACACCTGTTTCTTCTTGCATTTGTGTTATTTCAGGCGGTGCGGAGGAATCATTCATCACTACATATATTATGAATGTAAAGGCCAATACAAGCGTAATTGCTGACCATTTTTTAAACATCGACTATCACCTCTGACTTTACTATCATTGTTGGTCATATGCATTTCTTCTATACAAGTAAGTAAGAGGAAATGAAAAAGACCTCAGGGAACATCCCCGAGGTCTTTACAAAAGTGTATTATTTTAATACCTCAACGGCTTTTTTGAATTGAGGATCGTTATCTTTCAGTTTCTGACGGAGCTGATCCATCAATTTCACCGTTGTCTCGCCTTTTAGTACACCTGTAGCTTCTAGCTTATTGTTTTCCTGGAATTGCTGTACAGCTTTTTTCGTATCTTCATCGAAATAGCCGTCCACGTTTCCTGGATTCAGTTCCAAGGCATCCAACATTTGTTCCGCAGCTTTCACATTGTCGGACATATCACTTTCTTTTAACTCTTTATCTGGATTGATGAAGGGAAGCTGAGCGTAGTCAGGCATTTTCACTTCATGATCCGGCGTGATCCCTTTTTCATGAATCCAATTTCCATTTGGCGTCAGCCATTTGGCTGTAGTAAATTTCATATTCGAACCGTCATCAAAATCTTCTGCGGTTTGAACGGTCCCTTTCCCAAAGGTTTTCGTCCCGACCAGAGGAATATTATTGGATTCACTTACTGCAGCAGCTAAAATTTCTGAAGCACTTGCACTGCCTTCATCAACCAGGATCGCTGTCGGTACATTTACTTTCTGGCCGCCTTCAGAAACAAATTTCTCTACTTTTCCATTATGGTCTTCAACTTGGAAGAGCACCTCTCCCTCAGGTACAAAAAGGTTGGAAATCTTGATTGCCTGATCCAATAACCCTCCCGGATTTTGCCTCAGATCCAGCACGAGCTTTTTCATGCCCTTATCCTGCATCTCATTTAAAGCCTTGACCAATTCTTTATACGTGTTTTCAGAGAAGCTTGTAATCTGGATCTCAGCGACTCCATTGTCCTTCATTTCAGCATAGACGGTTTCAATCGGAATCTCATCTCTTGTAATGGTGACTTCCATCGACTTTTCTTGACCTGGGCGCTGAATCGTCAAGGTTACCTTCGTTCCTTTTTCACCGCGGATCAAAAGGACTGCGTCCGTAACCGACATACCCTGGATACTTTCCCCATCCACTTTCAGGATTTTATCGTTTGGCTGCAAACCTGCTTTTTCAGCAGGAGAGCCTTTGATAGGGGAAACAATCGAGATATATCCATCTTTTTCTTGTATCTCTGCACCGATTCCTTCAAATGAGGAAGAAATGCTTTCCTGGAATTTTTTAGCTTCATCCTGATTCATATAATCGGAGTAAGGATCACCCACGCTTTCAAGCATGCCGTTGATCGCTCCATTGACCAGTGTTTCGTTATCCAGATCTTTATAATATTTCTCATTTAACTTATCGTAAGCTTCATAAAGCTTATTAAACTCCGATCGTTCTGTGACACCTACATTTACTGCCTTTTCATCCCCGAATGCCAATGCGAAGGTCGTAATTCCAGCGGTAGCAAATACTAGAAAAAAGAGAAGCATCACAAATTTGAATTTTTTTATTTTCAGATAACTTGATTGATTTTCTTCCTGAGTGACTGACTGTTCTGTTGATTTATCCTGTTCCAAGGCTTCCACCACTTTCATTGCTATGTATCTGAAGAATTATCGTTAAGAATATCATGAATCTCCACTACGGACAATCCGATAACTTCTTTATTCTATCAGCTTTTATCACTTAGCGAAAGGAATATCCATCACTATCCTTATGATGCGTCAAAATCGTCGTAAAAAAACCTACAGTACTTATGGCGAATAACGAATATAAAAATGATTCCAGTCCTATAATGGACCAGCCAATCAGCAAAACGATGCTGTCAATCACGAAAATCAACTTGCCGGCATTAAAACCGAAGCTTTTACTGATCAGCTGGGCAAGCAAATCTGTACCTCCTGTCGCTGAATCGCTTCTTAACATCAGTCCAATCCCCACCCCTACCAAAGTGCCGCCAACGAGAGCGCTGAACAAGGGAGGAAGAACATAGAAATCATGCCACTGATAAAAAAAGTCGATCATAAAAGAGGACAGCCATAGCCCGTGTATACTGTTATAAAAAAGGGTTCGATCTTTAAAATAGGCAATCACATATAATGGTATGCTCAACAGGATGATTGTAAGCCCGGGCATGAACCCGAACCAATAATGAAAGATCAACCCGATACCAATCATGCCGCCATCGAGAAAATGATACGGCACAAAATACAGATTGATCCCAATACCTATCAGAATGCTTCCTATCACCAGAATAAAGAATCCCTTGAACATCAATATTCCCCCAATAAATAAAACATTTGGACAGACTCTTTTATTATTGTTTATGAGGGAAGGTGACAAAAAAGTATTACTATTTTACCCGGAGGACTCAGGAAACTTCATCTTTCTGACCTTTATGACCATCAGAGTCAATAGCGGCATTCCGATACCGAATATTAATTTATACGACAATGATATTTTGATAAATTCAGTAAAGTATGCGCTGCTCGGATATACGATATTGCCTAAATACCATAAAATAATCCCCATCGGCAGAGCAACAAGGTTTACGTTTTTCACTGAAAATAAAGAGCATATTCCGGCACAGCTCACATAGTAGGTAATAAGCAATTTAACAAACAGGCTGATGATCCATATTGCAGCTATGAGCACCTCGAATCTCTGGAGAAAATCTGCAATATTGATTTGCTTTGCTAATAAAAATGTAGGGTACGCATACATGGAAGCTACCTGGACTCCCAGAACACCAATGACCCAAATCGTCAAAACAACTAATAATCCCCCGCCTATCATAGAACCTCTGATCATCATCTTAGTCACATTGACTTCAGTATTCACATGAGGAATGAGGATGAGAAATGCAATAAACTCCAAAAAGGGCAATGAAAGGAACGGCAGTGAATAGTGAAGAATGTTCTTGATCCCGGACTCCCCAATTGGCTCAAAATGGGACAGCTCTATATCCGGGAGCAGTAACAAAGCAAATAGTACAAAAAGTAAGATAAATGTAGGAAATACGATTTCTGCTAATCTTGATATGACTTCCAGCCCCTGTTTCACTCCGTAAACGATTGGCAAAAGAAACAGCAGATGAATATATTCTTTCGGGGTTTCGATCATGATTGATTGTGTAACGAAATCGCCCATATTGCTAAGGACTTGTGCACTGAGGAAAAAGAAGAATAGGAAGTATAGGATATTCACAAACTTACCCAGCCATTTCGTAAATATTTGTTCATTTGCCTCATAAATGGTTTTGTTAACAATCACTTTTGACAACTTTATGTAAAGCAGCACGATCAAGATGCCAAACATCAAGCCGATGATCCCTGAAATCCAGCCATCATTCTTGGCCTGAATTAACGCAGGCGGAATCAACAATATGGAACTGCCGCACGTAAACAGGATGACGAGGATCTGGAGCTGTCCAGATGATATGAATTGTTTCTCAGTTTGCATTTCCTTCAACCCCTTTACTTGCAATCGCATCCTTTTTATTCTTCAACTTGATAATTATAAGAGTGCATAAAGGAATGACCAGCCCGAATAGAAGGGAATATGAAAGGATTACCTCAGTGACAAACATTGAAAAAAAGGCTGTATTGGGATAGATGTAAACTGAAAAATACAACACACTCACCCCCACTGGATAAAGGAGTATCTTTTTATTTTTGAGAGCGAATACTTCACTCAACCCAATGACTGTAGCATAAAAGCAGATTGCCACCTTAAAAAACAAACTGATGATCCACACCGCTGCAGCTACCACTTCCACCCTCTGTAAAAAGTCAGCAATGTTTATCTTCTTTGCCAGTACATAAGTCGGGAATTGTACCAGTGAAGAAAAAGAATACCCCATTACGATAAGGGTCAGAAAGGTGATGAATACCAGGATGAATCCTCCCAATAAACCGCCTATAAAAAAGGCTCTTCCGACTTCCTTTCTTTCATTTACATGTGGGGCGATCATCATAAGGATGAACAATTCCAAATACGGTACAGTCAATATGGAAAATGAACCACTCAAAACAGGTTTTACCCCTTCCCCTAGTACAGGCTCTATATTTCTAAATTCCCCTTCCGGAATCAAGAAAAGGATTAAAAACACCAATAATATCAGAAAGGTAGGATAAATCACTTGCGCAGACCTTCCGATCACCTCAAGACCTTTTGAGACCCCGTAAAGGATCGGCACCAGAAATAATAAATGAATATACATCTTTGGTGTTTCGATCATGATCTGTGTGGTCATAAAATCTCCCATATTACTAACCACTTCACATGTTAGAAAGAAGATGAAAAAAGAATAGAAGAGAGAAACCGTCTTTCCGATGATCTTTCCATATGATTTTTCGAAGATCGAGAACAACGTGTCATCAGGACAAACTTTCATCATGCTCATGTATAGCAGCATGATACCCGCCCCAATGGCCATCCCGACGAGACCTGATATCCACCCGTCATGCTTACTCGCCTGGATCAAAGCCGGAGGGACTAACAGAATGGAACTGCCAATGGAAAAGAAAAGGACTAATAGTCTGAATTGTTTTGATGATATCTTTTCTATCGTGCTGCGATCCATATTATCTCTCCTAGTCCTATTTAAACAAACTGTTAATCCATTGTGTCATCGGTTTGAACAGGAAGATGACAGCATTCAATGGATTCGGGATTTCAAACTTGAAAGCATCGGCAGCAAAGAGGGCAATACCGAATGCGAGAATCCCGGAATAGACAATTAACTCTTTACGGCTTTTCTTTAATTCCCGGAAATCAACCAAGAACATCAATATCGATATAACGAGGATTATAAGTAAATTGACCATAATCAGCCCCCATTTTCACTAAGTGACTTCCCGAGTGAACCTGTGTTTCTAACTTTTGCAGATACCTTTATTTCATATTGGATTTCAGGAAACAAATCTGCCCATCTCTCTTTATTTTCCCGCCAGTAAGCTGGTTCTTTTCGATGAACGACACTGCCGAAACCAAGAGTATCTGATTTAAATTCCTCTTGTGAGACGGTGATAGTATCTTTGATTTCCGACTTTATCTTCTTGGCTAAATCTTTCTCAATCTCTTCTAAAATCTTTAAATCCGAGGGATCAAGTTTGCACTCCACATCCACAAGATTCCCCTCTGCTTCTACATCAATCTTGATTTTCGGTTGACCGTTGATCAATTTGGCCGTCATATTGGCATTTGTTCTGATAATTTCCACAGTAAGGTTTCCTTCTTTGTTCATGGGGCATGACAAAAGTTCTGATGTACTTTTCATCCTGCCCTGTGAATAGTTGTACCCTTTACTTTGGTTCTCGTTGAACCATCCCATGATTCTGCTTTCTTTAAAAACTGCCAGATTATCAAGCTTCAGGTACGTTTTGGGATCTGATGTTTCTGTATTTGGGACCTGTGAGCCTTCCTCTGCATCCCCCAGCACACTGACTCCTGAAATGACTAGTTCCTTTCCCTTGGTTTTGAGATCTTCCAAAATCTCATCGAATTCATAAACGGTAGTGGTTCCGAGATTCTCGTTTGAGGCAGCAAGCATGGATTTCAGTGCCAGCGCAGGAATCGGTTCAAGATAGGTGAGCGTAGTCATGACCTCTTTTGCACTGTTTTCTTTTGAAATCAGCACGTTGAAATCTGTTCTAAAATCATGGTCTCTTATTAAAGGATCTAAAAACTTCGATATGTCCTCTTTCACAACCCCTTCCTGCAGGACCAAGAGCTGAACATGTGCAAAATACGTTTTTCTCGGTGTTGCCTTGGTCAACTTTCTCCATGCTGAAAATAATGTCTTCCCTTCCGATGAAATCGTACGGACCGTTGAACCGACAGCACCCTTTTTAGTGGCTTCTGAAGAAACGGTAGGGTTGATCAACTGCACGGTGAACCGATAGCCATCATCCGTTTTATCCAATCCAATCGCTAAGGCGATGACCAATTCACTAAGCTCTCGTCTATTCCAGCAACCGGTCACTAGATTCAGGACCAATAATAAGATTATGGAAACTTTGAGTATCTTCATCATTTCACCTCTCTGGTCCTCTTACTCATCAGGAGATTTTTTTATTGTTTGCTGTCTTGTCAGATTTGTCTGATTGATCAGCCTTGGCCTTGTCTTCAGCCATTTTAACGGCAAATGGAAGATGGAATCCCTTTGATCTGACTGATTATATGGGGCAATCGGAGACATATACGGGATTCCGAATGACCGCAGACTGCAAAGATGTATGACCATAATGAACAATCCTACCGTGACACCGAATAAACCAAACGTTGCAGCGAGCGTCATAAATACAAATCTCAGTCCACGCACTGCAATGGCAAGATTGTACGCAGGAAAGACGAAAGTTGAAATGGCGGTTATGGCAACAACAATGACCATTGCAGGAGTGACAAAACCCGCTTCCACCGCTGCCTGTCCAATAACCAAAGCCCCCACGATCGATATCGCCTGTCCTACCGCTTTAGGCATCCGGATACCAGCTTCTCTAAGGATTTCAAATGTTACTTCCATGATCAATGCTTCCACGAAGGCTGGAAAAGGGACTCCTTCCCTTTGTGCCGCCAGTGTGATCATCAAGGGTGTAGGAATCAATTCCTGGTGAAACGTTTTAATCGCAATGAATAAAGAAGGGCTCAATAAAGCAAAAAAGAAAGCCACATAACGAAGTAATCTTATGATCCCAAAATCAGAGCGCTGGTAGTAATCCTCTGCTGATTGGAAGAATTGCGGAAAAACAACTGGAACCAACAACACAAAAGGGGTCCCGTCCACTAATATCGCCACTCTCCCTTCCAGTAGACCGGCAGCTATCACATCAGGCCGTTCAGAATTAAAAATTGTAGGAAAAGGAGACAGTGTACTGTCTTGTATGAGTTCTTCGATGTATGCGCTTTCCAATATCCCATCAATATCAATTTCACTTAATCTTCTTCTTACTTCGCCTATAATATCTTCACTTGCGATTCCTTTGACATACATAATACTGACGTCAGTCTGAGTGAACCTTCCGATCAGATTGCATTCAACTCTTACATCAACGCTCTTAATCTTTCTTCTGATAAGACTCGTATTCGTCCTGATATCTTCAGTGAAGCCTTCCTGCGGTCCCCGAACAACACTTTGCGTCTTCGGTTCGGTTACATCTCTTTTATTAGGATCTTTGGTTTTTGCTATGACAGCACGTTTATACCCATCAACAAGAATGGCGGAGTCTCCTGAGAGAATCGCAGAAAACAATTCACTGAATTGTTCACAATAACCTATATCTCCTATCGTCATGATGGAGTCACCCAATATTGAGATGAAGTCACTGTGATGCTCTTCTTCTATATACTTTTCAGACCATTCCATCACCGACTTAATGACACTGTCCTGGATTTGCTGTGCCCCTGATAACCCATCAATATAAATAACGACCATTTTAAGTCGAGGATGGGGCTGGATGTTCCTTATGATGATATCTCCACTCTCTCCCAGTTTACTCTTTAGATAAGTTACATTTTTATCCAGAACTCGATCTATGGATTGAAATTCCTCATCACTCATATAATCATCGACTGCAATCGGTTCTTCCCTTTTATACTTAGGATTTTTTTTCTTTTTTGGTATGATCTTTATCGGAGACATGCATGTATCCCCCCTTTAACCTGGTCTTTAGATTAATGTCTGCAGTTTGCTTCCAAATATTCACTCCAATCCTCTAATTAACATAATAAAGTTATTACAAACAAATAAAGGCAGGATGCTTAGTTATGCATCCTGCCTACTGTCATTAGATTTTTTTCACATTCTGGAAATATTCTTCCAAGGTCCAGTCATTTTCATGTATGACCTTGGCTGCTTGGGGTCCAACGTATCTGAAATGCCATGGCTCATATTGGTACTTGGTTATATCCACTTTATCCTCAGGATAACGCAGGATGAAACCGTACTTATAAGCATTTTCAGCTAGCCATTTACCTTCTTTCGTTTGACCGAATTCAATATTCACTTGGAATTCATTACTTTTACTTGAAATATCGATTGCAAGTCCCGACTGATGCTCACTTTGCCCAGGCGGTGCAACAGCCATAACGGCTTTTTCTTTACCAAACTGCTCGATTTCACGATTCAACAGCATTTCTTGATATTCATATGAACGATAACCTGAAATAGCTGTAAGGAAGATTTGCTGTGATTCCGCCTCTGCAAACATCTGCTCCAACGCCTTTGCGGCTTCTTCACGGATATATGCTTTTTCAAGTTCCTGGTTCCCAAATACGAAAGGAACTTTTGGACGTACTAGATCTTTCGGTTTATACTCACCCAGCGCAAATTCTTTATTCACAAGCGCAAGGATATTGGCAGGATTCTGGATGACCTGCTTGCCGTTCACTTCCTTCACATGATTGAAGAATTGTGATTCCAATTGCAATTCAGGAGGAACAGTTTCTTCTGCTGGTATTTGTTCATTTGTATCTTCCTCTTGTGGTTCCGCAGGTGATTCCGTTACCCCTTGATTGGTGTCTTCTTCCTTTTCTTGTGTTTCTTCCGTCTGTTTTTTACCCAATAAGTTCTCTGACCATTCTTGTGCTTGCTGACACCCTGATAACATAACAAGGGAGCCGGCAATAACCAGGATGACCTTTTTCATACTTTCACCTAGTTTCTCTGTAATGTTCCATCCTCAATATTAACATGAATTCTTTATTATGTAATCAGTATAATCTACTGTAAGACGGACTCAAGCCATAATAAAACTGCTTACTATTCAGTAAGCAGTTTTACGTAAGCGTTATCTTTTTAAATTATTCCTTGATTGCTGCTTCCAGAGCCACTTCAATCATCTCGTTGAATGTAGTTTGGCGCTCTTCGGCTGAAGTCTCTTCACCTGTTAGAATATGGTCGCTTACAGTCAATACAGAAAGTGCGTTCCGTCCATATTTTGAAGCTAATGTGTAAAGGGCCGAAGTTTCCATTTCAATGGCAAGGATCCCGTATTGCGCCCATTTTTCATGTTCAGCATTATCGTTGTAGAACATATCCGCTGTAAAGACATTTCCGACTTTAAGGCTCAGACCTTTTTCGACACCACTGTCATAAGCACGCTTCAATAAATCAAAATTAGCTGTAGGGGCATAATCGATCCCATTGAAAGTCAAACGGTTCATTTGCGAATCAGTGGATGAAGTCATTGCCAGGATAACGTCGCGTACCTTGACATCCTTTTGGATTGCACCGCAAGTTCCCACACGGATCAAGTTCTGGACATTGTAGCTTTGCATCAATTCGTTAATGTAGATTGAAATGGATGGTACCCCCATGCCCGTCCCCTGTACACTGATTCTTTTTCCTTTATACGTTCCCGTATATCCAAACATATTACGCACTTCGTTATAACATACAGGGTTCTCCAAAAATGTTTCTGCTATATATTTTGCGCGTAACGGATCTCCAGGGAGTAACACCGTTTCTGCAATTTCATTTTCTTTTGCATTAATATGTACGCTCATCTTACAATTCCTCCTATCTTAGACTGCCTGAAGTACTATTGTAATCCTTTTTAAAAGCATATGCAACGATACGTAAGTTCACGGATAGTAACTCATGAACTGGTAAGACTATAAACAGAAGGAGGTATGTATGGTCATGACAAAAGAAAAAATGAGTAAAAAACTTCAGCAGGCTGTCCAGCATGCGAATGAAACAAACCCTTCTACCCGCTCTAGGACTCAACCTAACTCTTCAAGGACCGAAAGACTAAAATCTTAAATGATGAGGAGGAGACATTTTGGGTAAAAAGCATAGAAACAGAATAAATTCGCCTAAGAAAAATAATCATATACCTAAAGAAGCAATCGAGGCAGAACACAATGCCCATGCTAAAGAAGATTCAACTGTAAATAGGAAAAACGGTCCCGGCCACCACATCTGATCATAACAAAAGGAAAGATTCCCTGTTCTTCATGGAGTCTTTCCTTTCTTTAGTATTTAGTCTTTAGTGAATGAGGATTCTATTTACCCTTTTCCATCCATTCGGCTGTAATCGGTAGTAAAAATGACCTCTTCTGCCTTCATCAATAAAAATGATATCACGGGTGGCGATATACCGGCCATTGTAGTCATCCGGCATCAGATCGGGAACATTAAAAATCCTGAATGTTTCATAAAGGGCCTCTTCATGATTATTCGCTTCTATTGTGATTCGATATACCTCCTGGTACCCTTTTTCTTGTCCGTATTTTGGAGTTTGAAAGACGGTAATGTCATAACTGGACCTCAGCATCCTTGGTCGTTTGATTTTTTCAAGTAAAAGCATGAGCACCCCTCCGATTAAGTTGTACTCATAGTATTAAACAAAGGGTTTGTCGAATCCTTCAGCAAAAAATAGGAACCTTTGTCGAAATCGTTTAAACGAACTTCTCGATGGTTTCCTTCAACCTTGAAGGCAGCTGTGGAAGATCGGATGAACGGATTGTCATTTCCACCATGGACTCATCCATTTCAAGTGCTTCCGCAAGAAATCCACCCAGCCCCCTCGCTCTCCGATCCACTTCAATCAGAACTTCCGCCTGTTCCTCGGATTGATTAATGAACATCAATTCGATTTCATCCAGTGATCGTTGGTATTGTCCATTCACAGGGACGAATTCAAACTCCTGTATGAATGGATAGCGCCCTCTGAAACGACGGGGAGCCTGTTCACACTCGACTTTTCGGATTCTGAATCCCAAATCTTGAACTGATTGAAGAACGGCATTGATTAAATGATTGGGGAGAATTTCAATATAATCTTTGTCTTTTGGATCTACCGCGTTTTTAATATCCAGACCGGTAGCGACCCACACCCTTGTATTACCGTACGTAATCGGTGTTTCATAAGGAATGGTGAATGAAAAAGGGAACTCTTTCTTTTCATTTTCACCGATTGTGAATGGTTCTGAAATTTGTACTTTTTGAATGGGTGCATAATCAGTATACTTCTTGTCGTCTGACTCACGAATATAAGTAGTGTAAAGAGTCAAGTATATCGAATCGATCGTTTGGGATGTACTTCCACCAGTGATTTCCACAACACCCTTGGCTGTTTCTCCTGCTTGAAAGCTTGATTTTTCCAATTTTGTATCGACTGTTGCAGCGCCAATTCCAATCGACGCAAACACTTTGTTAAAAAATGACATGTGATTCCCTCCGGTTTCATCTGTTATTTCGAATACCTTAATTTCAGTAATTCATCACGCACTTCTTCCGCATTTTCAAATGGAGTGTCATTCCTGAGCAGCCTTTTAATCAGGACACTGGTTTCCAGACTGATCTCCAATTCTTCCTCCCAGCTTTTTTCATTTCGTTCAACGGGCTCATAAGAAGAATAAAGCAGGAACAACAGAAAATGTCCCAATGCATATAAATCGCTTCTTGCAGTCTTTTCCCTCATATAATCTTTATGATTCAGGGGTTCTCTTTCAGACTCCATCACAATCTTACAAGCAAGCCCGAAATCGATGATATTTATTTCCCCGTTATCCCACAATATATTCGGGATTCGCAGATCCCTGTGCACATACCCATTATGATGGATATCGATGATCAAATTCACTAATTTGATACCTATTTCTAAAGATTCTTCTTCTGAATAGGTTTTTCCTTCTGCAAAAATTAAATCTTCAAACGTTTTGCCCCCCATTTTTCCCATAATGAAATAAGGAGTCTTTTGGTGAAATCCAATATGGAATACTTCTGGAAAATGGGGATGATGCAGTTCTTTCAAGACCGCTGTTTCGTTATCGACATATCCTCTGTAGTCGGAAAACAATTTCTTATAGGGCCGGACTCTTTTCAGTACGGCTTCCTTTCCTGTTTTAATATGCCGAACCGAGTAAGCAGTGCCATAGCTTCCCTTCCCTATACAATCAATGATTTGATGTTGATGGACAATCACGCCCTTCTTCCATTCTATTTCAAAGTTGTCAATGAACCTTCGAAACATGGATTGTATCATCACGAAAGCCTAGCTGCTGAAAAAGCTTGAAAAGAAACTTTTGCTCTTATATTTTTTCTTATAATAGTGATGACCATAATGTTTATTCTTTTTGTGCTTCCCCCACGAATTACTCGAGCTGTAGTAACGGGGTTTTGAATGAGAACCTAACAGACTCTTCAATATTTTCTTTAGCATACCTGCTACCTCCATATTCAACTTTCTATATCAGCACTGACTATATATACGGTTTGATGGCTCCCATGGTTTCAAAAATTTGATGAAAGCAAAAAAGGTCCGTCCCTCAGCATATTGCATTGCGCTGAGGGACGGACCTTTGATTTGATTTATACGTCCTCTTCCCATTCCTCGTCGATGATGCACTTGGCAATCAGATACTCGAAGGTTATGTCTGCAAGTTCTTCCAGTTCATCTTCAGAAGGTACATAGCCTCTTTGCACAAGTTCTTTCATGAAGAATTCGGCAATTTCTTCCGTGTCGATAAAGACTTCTATCTCCCGCATTTGATCGCCCCCTTTGATTCTCAATTTATGATACCGGCAGCTTAGTTATGCCAGCAGAAAAAAAGTTTTCATAAGAGATTTAGGACAAGCATACACTTTATCATTAAGATTAGAGGAGAGATTATATGTTGACGTTTATTAAAAAAGGCCAATCCACTTTAAAAGACTTAGAAAACGGTGAAGGGAAAATTGCAGCCTTCATGCATTGGATCCTTCGTACAATATTGATTTCTTTCTTACTGATAAGTGTTCCGCTATTTTTATATATTATGTGGATCATTCCTTCTCTTTAACGGCTGAATGTGAATTCGCATGATTTTTTAATTGTTCAAGTACATGCTCCATCTTCTTTTTATATATGTTATCGTGAAAGAAAAGATAAAGAGCTTTATAGTCATTATAGTAATCGAGCAGCTGGTCTACCCAGCTTATCTTATGTGAGGGTGACTTAAGGAGTTTTGTCTTTGCATCCTTTTTTTGCGGAAACACAAATCCGTATTTCTTAATAAACGCCTCTGCCTGCTCTTCATCGGCTACGAGAGTGATTTCATCTTCATCTGCCTCCAGCCATTCCCCGTCTGTGACCCTCATCAGCTCATATATTACATCTTCCCATGCATCGTCCTTATAACGCCAGATTTCCGTTCTGAATCCGACTACTTTAAATAAGTCCTCTTCGTAACCTTTGACAATGACAAGATCCCCAAATAGGAATTTATATTCAATATCGATTTGTTCTTGTTCGAAAATATATCCGTCATACGATTCAAGCAGTTCAAGTGCCTTCTCTTTAAATAATCCTTCACTTTCGTTTACTTCATATAGGAATTCGCCATCGAGCTTTTTGATATTTGTAATTTTACCAACTGTCCCGTAGATGGTAACGACCACTGTTTCCCCTACCCTGAATCTAGGCTCTTTTCGATTCTTCATTCTCCCCTCACCCTTAATCGCCTTTTTTATATAATATGCAAAAATCGCTATAACGGGATACAAGAATTCGGTTTCTCCGCTCTACAATGAAATCTATACTCATACCCAGCTCTGGCTGAAGATGTTTACTCCATTTAACATACCGATTATTATATAAAAAGACTGACTTCAGTTGAAAGCTTCACATCAGTCAGTCTTTATTCATTATCCTTTTTCTTCTATTAAATATTGATCCCAGGCCCGATCGAAGATGGACATACTGTCTAAATAAGAGCCATTCATCTCGAGGTATGAACTGATTTCATCATAAACCTTGGATTGTTTCGGGAAGCTGTGATCATCATAAGCTGCGTTTGCAAACTTCGTTAAATCATCTTTTGCTGCAGGCTGCCTATATTTCATTAAATAATGATAAAATGACTTTCTCATCCAAACACCTATCCTTTTTGAACATTTCTTTTCTAAAGGATAGCGGATGATGGAGCATCCGTAAAGGATACCGATTATCAAAAACGAAAATAATTTTTCTTCAATAACCTTGGAATCTTCATGAGTTCTTCGTACGTAACTGTATTTGAAAGCCTTTTTGTATCAATCAACATTAATTGATCCTCTATTTCATTGATGACATGCTCCTCCTGATATTCCATTCCGCATGTTCTGCACTTGATACCCGGGACATCAGCTATTGTAATGGCCCTCGTCCCATCAGGCAGCTCCCAATACACATTTCCTTTTGCCGCTGTGGCGTCATATTCACTGCACCATTCACATCTGTGCTTATTTTCCATCGATCGATTCTTCCTTTTTACCATCATTCATCTTTGCAAGCATTGCTTTATGTTTCTTCTCTTTCAGCTGGTCCCGTTTGTCCCTGAAGTCCTTCAGTGAATTATGGGCTGGATCTTCTTCGTATTTCTTTCTCCGTTCCAATCTTTTTAATCCACTAGGTGTTAAAGAAGCGTGTGTATCATTCATCAGTCCCGCTATACCGATGGTTGTATCTTTGATTTCTTCATCATGATAGATTTCTTTAAAATAATCATCAGCTTTGCCAGGTACATATCCTTGAGGTTCAGGGTACGTCGAAATCACCCCTTCAAAGTTACGGACAACCACTTTTGATGCACTTTGTGAGATAAGGTAATTCGGCTGAAGCGAGATTTTCCCTCCTCCGCCTGGTGCATCCAACACGAATGTCGGCACTGCATATCCTGAAGTATGCCCTCTTAATCCTTCCATGATTTCGAGCCCTTTCGCTACAGGCGCCCTGAAATGACCGATCCCTTCCGATAAGTCACATTGATAAATATAGTATGGCCGCACCCGAATCTTGACAAGATCATGCATCAGCTTCTTCATAATCGGGGTGCTGTCGTTGATCCCGGCTAAGATGACGGCCTGGTTGCCTACCGGTACCCCTGCATCAGCAAGCATTTCACATGCCTTTTTGGATTCTTTAGTGATTTCGATCGACGTATTGAAATGTGTATTCAGCCATACAGGGTGATACTTCTTAAGGATGCTGCAGAGGTTTTCTGTGATTCGCTGCGGAAACACCACGGGAGCCCTGGTACCGATCCGGATGATTTCCACATGTGGAATGTCCCTGAGATTCTTTAAGATGTATTCCAGTATCTGATCATTGATCAATAACCCGTCTCCCCCGGACAATAGAACATCCCTTACAGCCGGCGTCTCACGAATATATTGAATTGCTGCATCCAGCTGTTTTTTCGGTACGCCCATGCCTATTTGGCCGGAGAATCGTCTTCTTGTACAATAACGGCAGTACATGGAACATTGGTTGGTGACCAGAAACAGCACTCGATCAGGGTATCTGTGTGTCAAGCCCGGTACAGGGGAGTCCTCATCCTCATGTAACGGATCTTCTAAGTCGTATTTTGTTTTGTTAATTTCTTTCCCGATCGGTACCGATTGCATTCTGATTGGACACCTTGGATCATCTTCATTCATTAACCATGCATAATAAGGCGTAATATTTAAAGGGATTGTCTTTGTTGAAATCCTGACCCCTTCTTCCTCTTCCGGAGTAAGGTTCACCACTTTTTTCAAGTCTTCGAGTGTCCTTATCGTATTGGTCAGCTGCCATAGCCAGTTATTCCATTGTTCATCAGTGACATCTTTCCAAAGCTCTATGTCTTTCCAGTGTCTCTTTGGTTTATACAGATTCATCCTCAAATCATCCACCATCCCTCTTAAAGTTTCACCCTAAGATCCATATGATGATCGGCACTTTCCGTCAGACTATGATTCGTCTCTTGTTTCTGTTCATTGCCACAGATCCTTTTCCCATATATTCATATCTTCCATTTTGTCGTAGATATAACAATTGTTGGCTAGCCTTCCCCTATACCGATATCCCAGTTGATGAAAGGCTGCATTCATCCCATAAGAGAGGGCTCTTGCTATCGTGTAGGCACAATAGATTTCCCGAGACCGTAATTCATCTTCCAGTTTGGCAATCAGATTCTTCATGAAACCGCCTTTCCTATAGTGAGGGAGGGTGGCGCAGTCAGTAATTTCAGCATTCTTATATTGAGAATCCACTTCTGCAGATGCTGCACTGATCACCTGATCGTCTTCCCTGATGCATACAAAGATTGTCCCTTTATTCATTGCATCCCTTATATATTCTGGATCGTGCAAAGGTACCGGATAAAGCTGGAATACCTTTTGGTATAAATGGGCTAATTCTTCTGCATGGCCGGCCTCCGCCAACTGGATGGATTGTTCTGCGATCTTTTCATGGGGCTGCCTTCTCAGCTTTTGAACGGAAGAAAGAATGGCATCCTCATCACACCAATAGCTGCTTGCACGCCGTTCATCCTTCATGAATTTTGACATGAAATGGGCGGTGTCCCCGTTAAAGTAATGGGTGACCTCACCTTCGTGAACATATCCCATTTCTAATAGAATTTTAAATTGATATTCCCTTGCTTTAATGATCAGTTTTTCACACTGATCAAAACCACTTTCAGTTTCTAAGTGTGTTAATAGGGATGGTAGATTTCCGCGAACATCATCCACCCGAATCCTCTTGTTTACCCCATCCCTGTAAACGGATGCAGAGAATGTTGATTGTTTGATCGTTTCATACTTCTGCATATCAAACACCCTTTTTTATCAGCATATGACTTGGAATAGGAGGTTATGAAACAAACATCCCAAAAAAGAACAACCAATCTTTGACCATGGCTGTTCCAGCATACCCGGGCTGACTACCCTGATATTCGGTAAATGGGTATCGCATTATGCTTCGCTGTTACACCAATCTATAATGAATAAAGCAAGTATTTCTGCAGTTTGAAATACTCTTTCCAATTCGATGAATTCATTCGCGTCATGAGCAGCTTCCGTTGTACCCGGACCAAATACGACGACAGGGATTCCTCCACCTTGAGAAAGAATTCCACCATCTGTCCCCCATGGGGAAGCTTCGATTACGGGTGCAGAAGTCATCACCTTTTCAAAGCAGTTCTTTAGATGATTCATAATAGGATGATCAGGGGATAAGTCACTCGGCTGCCATCTGCCGCCAAACCACTCTATTTCTACCGGATGATCTTGAAGCCAAGGGTCATCTCCCCCGAGCCTGGCAAGGCATTGTTCAACTTCGTGTTCAACCCGTTCCATCGACTCCCATGGCGCAACCCCCACTCTTCCTTCGATCACGGCTAAATCCGGTACAGAAGATGGCCATTTTCCACTTTCGATCTTCCCTATATTGATCGGTAAGGGTATCGGCACGTTTTCATATAGAGGATCATTTACTCTACTGTTCCTCTCTTGCTCCAGTTTCTTCAGTGCTGAAATGACGGTGAAGCCTTTTTCAATCGCGTTGATTCCTTCATATCTGGTACCACCATGGGCCGCTTTCCCTTTCACAGCAAGCCTGAACCACATAGAGCCTTGCTGTTTCGGGAAAATCTTCATATTTGTCGGCTCGGGTATGATGGCCCCGTCCGCTTTATATCCTCGAAGCAATGCTGAAAGAGTGCCGGTGCCGCCGCTCTCTTCTTCTATTACACTCTGAAAAATGAGGTCCCCCTTCAAAGGGATCTGTAAGTCCCGTATCACTTCTATTGCTAATAAAAGTGCTGCCGTTCCTCCTTTCATATCTGTTGAGCCGCGTCCATATAATTTCCCCTCGGATACAATCCCGCTGTAGGGGTCATCTCTCCAATCCGCCGCGTCGCCTTCGGGAACGACATCGATGTGACCATTTAAGATCAGGCTCTTCCCGCCCCCTTTTCCCTTCAATAAAGCTGCCACGTTAGGGTTTCCTTTAAAGTCATAACGGTCACAGCGATAAAAAGGATGCTTTTTCAATTCGTGCGTCTGAACTTCCCATATATCAAGTTTCAATCCCAATTCCCTGCATTTCTCGATAATGATCGCCTGTGCCTTGTTTTCATTTCCCCTTGTACTGTCTTCTTGAACCAGTTTTTGCAGAAGTTCCACTGTACTTTTCTTTTTTTCATTTACTATATTTTTTATGAGACGATGGACATCTTTCAACCCTGATCCCTCTCCTCTCCATCCCTAATAGGAATAAATCATGTGGGGGCTTATGATAAAATCTGCTTCCGTCGAATCTTTTATTTGCCTTAAAGTGTACGGCTGGAATATTTCTATCAATGTCAATCGTCCATGTTCGATGGTGAACACTCCACGATCTGTGATGATCATGGAGACACATTGTTTTGCCGTTAAGGGCAGCGTACACTCTTTGACTAATTTACTATGATGATACTTATCCAAGTGGGTCATTAAGACGATTACTTTTTTCGCTTTGGAAGCAAGCTCCGTGGCTCCTCCCATACCAGGGACTTTTTTGCCGGGGATGATCCAATTTGCCAGGTCTCCCTTTTCACTTACTTGCAAGGAACCAAGTATGGTTAAATCGATTTTCCCCCTTCGGATCATCGCGAACGCTGCGGCGCTGTCTGTATAACACCCCCCTGTAATCAACGAGACAGGGAACCCGCCTGCATTGCACAGATTTCCATCTTCCAGACCCCTGGAAGGAGCTGCCCCTATACCTACAATTCCATTTTCAGAATGAAAAATGACCCCATACCCTGTAGGGAGATGGTTGGGTACAAGTGAAGGGATGCCTATTCCAAGATTGACGATCATCCCTTCCTTTACTTCCTGGGCAGCTCGCTTTGCCAGTCTATTCTTTATTCCCATATCCATTTCCAGTCGACTCCTTTAGAAGGTACAATATGATCAACGAATACCCCTGAGGTCACCACCTCTTCAGGATCCAGATCTCCGGCCTCCACGATTTCTTCAGCCTCCACAATGGTGATATCAGAAGCCATTGCCACCAAAGGATTTGTATTTCTGGCACTTTTGTCATAGACAAGGTTCCCGAAAGGATCAGCTTTCTTGGCAAAAACGATTCCTATTTGAGAAGTCAATGCAGACTCAAACATATATGTTTTCCCTTCGATTTCGATTATTTTCTTCCCCTTATTCAAGTAAGGGTCATCTATACCTATCTCGGTAATGATTCCTTTCAGCCCCACACCGCCGGCCCTGATCCTTTCCGCAAGAATTCCCTGTGGAGAAAATTCCACTTCAAGCTTTCCTTCACTCATTAAGCTGCCTGCAACCGGATTCGATCCGATATGAGAGGCTATCACTTTTTTCACCCTGTTATCAGCAACCAGCTGTCCAATCCCTATGTGGGGGAAACCGGTATCGTTGCCGATGATCGTCAGATCTTTTATCCCCCAATCCAGGATGCTCTTAATGATAGTCGGGGGTGAACCTACTCCTCCAAATCCGCCAAACATCAACGTCATATTATGATTGAAAAGGGGCTTGATTTTCTCATAACTGCATGTTTTTTGCAGGTTTCCGCACATGTTAAACCTCCTTCCCATTCTTTTCGGCCGTTTGAAAGGTGGAACGTAACCTTTTATATACTTCCTCAAGCTCCCTTTTTGAACTGTTCAATGGCGGTGCGATAATGATTGCTGAACCTCTTCTGCCGTCAATGCCCGCAGCCGCCGGATATAGAAGGATACCGTTTTCAACACCCGCTGCGACGATGGAAGAAGTAAATGCACTGCCCATTTCTTTGCTTGTGGATTCAAATTCAATACCCAGCAATAAGCCCCTGCCTCTTATCTCTCCCACAAAGGAAAATTCATTTTTCAACTTGCCCAATAGGTTTTTTAAGTACGTACTTTTACTCTCTACACCTTCAATGATCTTTTCCGACTCGATAAGCCTCAGGACTGACAGCGCTGCTGCGGAAGAAAGAGGATTGCCGCTGAAAGTGTGCCCGCTCATTATCACTCTTGTCCCATTTAAAATGGGATCCATCACGTAATCGGATATCAGCGTCGCCGCTATCGGGGCATATCCGGCACTCAGCCCTTTACCCACTGCCACAATATCAGCTTCCACCCCCCATTGTTCAAGAGCTAAAAACGTTCCTGTTCGTCCACAGCCGGTCATGACTTCATCAGAAATGAACAGAATATCATTACGTTTGCAGATTTCCTTGACTCGTCGATAATATTCTTTCGGAGGAGTGATTGCACCCCCTGCCGCTCCAATGATCGGCTCTGAAATGAACCCCGCTATATTCTCTGCACCGATACGCGTTATCATGATCTCAAGCTGCTCTGCACAAGCCAGGTCACAGGAAGGATAAGTCTTCCCAAACGGACATTTCGAGCAATATGGAGGTTCGATTGCCGGCCAATCCCCAATGTTTGAATCGAAACGCTCCCGGCGTACAGGATGACCGGATGCTGATAAAGCTCCAAACGTTATCCCATGATAACTGAGCCATCTTGACATGATTCTTCTTTTGGAGGGCCTTCCTTTTTCCTGCCAATGCTGCAGAGCAATTTTTATCGCTGTTTCCACTGCTTCCGATCCGCTGTTCACAAAGAAGCTCCATGGATACCCTGTTCTCTCATGAAGATACTCGGCAAGATCCTCGGCCGGCTGATTGCTGAATTGCGATCGGTAGACAAAAGCGACTTTGTTTCCCTGATCAACAATCGATTGAATGATTTCCTCCATGCCATGTCCCAAATTTGCAGTGACAGCCCCGGAACATGCGTCAACATATTCCCTCCCAGCCGTATCATACAGATAAACACCCTTCCCATAGTCAATCATCGGGTAGTGGTCACCAATCAAAGGTTTAATTAGATGTGAATGAGGCATATTCTCCCTCCTGAAGACTCAATGTCAAGTCCCTATTCATTTGTCCCTGGATTCACAAATGAAGGTTCCTTACTTACATTCATATGTTTGGAAACAGGAATCTTTCTTTTCAATTCAAAAAATCCGGTAAAACGAATCGCCGCATTCACCCTAGGAATTTACGGGACCAAAGTCCCGATAAACATAATGAGAATGCAGTCAAGATTCGTTCACCAATGTTTGTCTTCACGTAATAAAGTGACATTTTTTTCTTCTATCCAAAACGGTTGACCACCCATAAACATTGTTAAAACAATACTATTCTCGATGGATGATTTTGTCGGATGTTAAAAATACGAATAAAAACAAACAATATTATTATTTTGTTCGTTTTTATTAAAATTTGATAAAATTCTTAAAAATTCGACATAAAGTCTCCAAATAGACTAGATTATTCATTACAATATGGGTAAAATAATGGTAAGTTCATCCTTTGATGCTACTTTTTTCACGTCCAGGAGGGGGATGCAGTGATAAAGAAAAAATTAACATCGCCAATTAAATTGCCAAAAGGAAAGAAAAAGAAAACCAGCGGGGAAAAGAAAAAGAATGGTCGGGGATTATTTACATATTTTCGTACAATCCGTGGAAAAGTCGTTCTTTCATTCGGTTTACTGACCGTTGTACTATTAATTCTTGCCTCTACTTCATACTACAATATGATGAAGCTAGAAAGTGAAATCAAAACATTAATAGAATACGATATGAAGGTAGATACAAAGGTAAAGGACTTATCTAAAGTTTTAAATGACATTGAAATCGGTGAACAGGGATTTGTCATTACAGGCGCAACAGGGTTTTTAGCCCCATACGGAAATGGCAAAAATCAGGTTGAAAATCACTTTAAAGATTTAGAGAACCTGTTGAAAGATGACCCGGAACAGCTTGATAAGCTGAGTAAAATCACCAAGCAGTATGAATACTGGATCCAGTTTGTTGACAGGGTCATTGAGACGAGGAAAGATGACGGTCTTGAAAAAGCAGCTGCTTTAGTGGAATCTGGGACAGGTAAGAAATACCTGGATGGAATCCGTTCCTACGTAGATATGATTGTAGTCGATCAGGAGAAAGATCTTAACAAGAGGATAGATTCTTTGAATCAACAAGTCACATTATCTAAGATTGCGACTATCAGTCTATCAGCATTCGCTGTATTGTTAGCTGTATTCTTTGGTTTTGTTCTCTCTAAGAACATTAAAACCAATGTAAAGAAGATCAGCCGCTCAATCTTGGAAATCGCTAATGCAGGCGGTGACCTGACGAAACGGATCAATGTTAAATCGAAGGATGAATTGGCTGGACTCGCTTCAGATACAAACCAGCTCATCGAAGGTATATCCGTATTGGTCAGACAGGTTTCAGAAATGGCGGAAAATGTTTCTGCGAGTTCTCAGCAGCTGCTCGCTTCTGCAGAAGAAACGTCAAGGACCATCACCTCCATCGCGGAGACTTCAAGTGAAATCGCAGCCGGCACTGATCAGACAACAATGAAGATGTCAACTTCATTTGAAAAAATGAACAGTCTGGAAGAAGCCGCCCGTTTTATGTTCGACCAGGCTGAATTAGTGAAACAGACGGCTCATGATATGAGGCAGGTAGCTGAAAAAGGCGGCAAATCTGTTCACGCATCTTCCACTAAAATGATGAATATAGAAGAGACAATGGCCAATACAAGCCAAACAGTCGAAGCTTTAGGAAAACGTTCATCACAAATCACCACGATTATCGGCACGATTACTGAAATTGCAGAACAAACGAACCTCCTCGCGCTGAATGCCGCCATCGAGGCCGCTCGTGCAGGTGAACACGGCCGCGGTTTTGCCGTTGTCGCAGATGAAGTGAGAAAGCTTGCCGAACAATCACAACGAGCTGCAAAAGGTGTTACAGAAATCGTGCACAGTATTCAGGAAGAAGTCAATGAAATCATTAAACAAAACTCCGATGGTGTGAAAGAGGTCATTGCAGGGGTCGAGATCACCAATGAAACAAACGCTTCCCTTGAAGATATCTTAAGTCAAACGAATAAAACGACTGTCGTCGTAAATGAAATGGTGGACCATATTCAATCGACACTCAACCTCAGCAAGGAAGTAGCCAATTCATTCGCACAGGTAAACGAAATTGCAGCTGCAACTGCAGCGAACACAGAATCCACTGCAGCAGCATCCGAACAAGGATCCGCTGCCATGCAGGAAGTCACTGCAAGTGCTTCAGAATTGTCCCAGCAAGCTGAGAAGTTAAAGGAACTTATATCAAGTTTTAAGATATAAACTCCTATAAATAAAAAAAGGTGCCGAAGCAATCAGCTTCGGCACCTTTTTACCATACATTTTATTTACAGAAACATACAGCCCCGATGATGATCAACAAAATAAACAAGACGACAATCAATGCAAAGCTATTGTAAGCTCCAGCAACAGGATAACCATATCCCGGATAGCATTGAGTTTGGGTTGGTTCAACAGCACCTTTATACATTCAAATCTCTCCTCATTTTTTATTTACACTTCAATGTATGTCAAAAGCCCGGCCACTGTTTGTGTATTTGCCTATTTTGCCCAGAAAAGAATTCTTTTCACCATACAGGCTTTTTACTATACTTAGGATACGTATCTTGAAATTGTTCATGAAGAGGAGAAATGAAAGATGAAATGGTTTATAAAGGCGTTATTAAATGGCATATTGACAATTGTTCCGATTGCTTTGGTCATATATGTTCTGTATAAAATGTTTGTCTTCCTGGATGGTCTGCTGGGAAATGTAATGAAACCCTATTTGAATGAAAACTATGTTCCAGGTGTCGGACTACTCGCCACCATCGCCCTTTTGACCCTGCTGGGCTGGTTATCAACTAAATTCATTACAGGTGCCATCATCAGCCTCGTAGACAAGGTGCTTAATAAGATTCCATTTGTAAAGACCATCTATTCAGTCATCAAAGATACCATCCATTCATTCATTGGTGATAAGAAGTCATTTTCAAAAGTTGCCTTGGTGAAAATGCCGGGAACCAATATGAAGTGTCTTGGTTTTATAACAACTGAGCACCTCGGGGATCTGCATAATGATCTTGCCGGACATATTGCTGTTTACATCCCTCAAACCTTTCAGGTAGCAGGAATCACTTTCCTGATCCCTAAAGAAGATATCGAAATCCTCGATATAAAACCTGAAGAAGCGATGAAATTCATCTTATCTGGAGGAATGGCATCCAAAAAGGAAAATTAACGTAAAAAGGTGTGCCCATGCCGAATAAATCCGCATGGGCACACCTTTTGCTTGTTGTTTACTTTGCTGAAATCTCCAATAGATCATCTTGACCTGCCGATACCGATACAGCATCTTTTTTAACCAATTCACCCATATCATCCCCATTTGTCAAAATGATAGGAGTGATGGTACTTTTGGCTTTTTCTTTAACTAGATCGAGATCGAACGTAATAAGGGCATCCCCTTTATTTACTTTGCTGCCTTCTGAAACATGTGCATCAAATCCCTCTCCATTCATGGAAACTGTCTCAAGACCGATATGAATCAGGATCTCAGCGCCGTTCTTGGCTTTGATTCCCACAGCATGCTTTGTAGGGAAAAGCTGCATGATCTCACCATCGACCGGCGATACCACTTTCCCTTCAGTCGGATCGATCGCGATGCCGTCTCCCATCATCTTTTGAGAAAATACCGGGTCGGGAACTTCCTCCAATGATTTGACTGATCCTGTCAGCGGTGCAGCTGCAAGTACTGTTTTAGGAGCTTCTTCTTTTTTACCGAATAGTTTTTTCAGCATAAACTCTTCACCTTCCTATATGAAATATATACACATATGTACAACTGAATAAACATGCGGTTTTATTTTAGCACATATGTGAAAGTTCTCACAACATTAACATTATGTTAGAATATTTTTTTGTACGCACCGTATCCTTCTTCCTCCAGCTTGTCATATGGGATAAACCGAAGTGCTGCTGAGTTGATGCAGTAACGAAGTCTTGTCGGTCCAGGTCCATCGTCGAACACATGCCCTAAGTGTGAATCACCCTGTCTGCTCCTCACTTCAGTCCGGACCATGAAATGGCTGCGGTCTTGCTTTTCTTCTATTTCTCCTTCATCTATCGGTTTTGTGAAGCTCGGCCAGCCGCACCCTGCATCGTACTTGTCCTTCGAGCTGAACAATGGTTTACCTGAAACCACATCAACATATATCCCGTCATTGAATTCATTCCAATACTCATTTCTGAATGGAGGCTCCGTCCCGTTATTCTGTGTCACCTCATATTGGATAGGCGATAATTTTCCTTTTAATTCTTCTTTATTCTTCATTCGTTTCCCCCCAATTTCTTTCTATGAAGGCAGCCCTGCCTGAACCGCGGCTATAGCGGTCATAGTGTACAGGATTCTTCTTGTAATAATCCTGATGATATTCCTCAGCAGGATAAAATTCTTTCGCTGGCAGGATCTCTGTGACGACAGGTTTTTGAAATTTACCTGATTTTTCAAGCTTCAGTTTGGATTCTTCTGCCTGAATTCGCTGCTCTTCATTATGATAGAAGATGGCTGTCTTGTAAGAATGCCCCCTGTCAAAAAACTGGCCGCCTGGATCCGTTGGATCAATTTGCTGCCAATACACTTCCAGTAATGTTTCGTAAGGAAACACTTCAGGGTCGAATACAATCTGAACCGCCTCGTAATGCCCGGTCGTTTCCGAACATACTTCCCGATATGTGGGGTCAACAGTGCTGCCTCCTGTATATCCGGAAGTGACACTGTCAATACCGGGTTGCTCATCAAAGGGTTTCACCATGCACCAAAAGCACCCTCCCGCAAATGTGGCTTTTTGATACCTTTGTTCATCCGACATCCTCATCAACCTTTCGTAGTGATAGTTAGACTTTTCCCTTTGTAAGAGATTTTAACTCATAAAGGAACAAAATAAAAAGAATGTGTTTTGAAAGTGAAGGCTTTCTTATATAGTGCCAACTTAGGTTGATTGGAGCGGAAGTCTGCACCTTTACTTCAAGAAAAAAAGACTGATCCTGTCATTCTAAGGATCAATCTTTACATATCATTTCAGTTTACGCTGCTTTCCGATATTCTTCCATTTCTTCCGTTCCAAAGATTCCAGTCTTTTATTCCCTCTTCTTTCTGTATACGCAATTTCCCTCTGGAGCTTCTGGTATTGACTTAATCGGTTACGGTCCAATTCACCGGTAAGGATCGCTTCATTTATTCTGCATCCAGGTTCTCCTTCATGGGAACAATCATTGAATCTGCATGACCTAGCGAACTCTTCAATATCATTGAATTGAGTTGATAACCCTTCATTTCCCTGCCAAAGTTGGATTTCCCTCATCCCTGGTGTATCAATGATGGACGCCCCATTTTCCAATAGAAATAATTCTCTATGGGTCGTCGTATGTCTTCCCTTATCATCGGTTTCCCTGATTTCGTTCGTTTTTTGGACAATTGCATCGATTAGGAGGTTTGTCAAGGTCGACTTTCCAACACCTGAAGAACCGGCTAAAGCGACTGTTTTTCCCATTTCTAAAAATGGATTCAATTCTTCGATTCCTTCTTTCGTGATGGAACTGATCGTGAGAACTTTCACACCATACAGTTTACTTTCTACCTCTTTTCTTTTTTCATCAGAGTTCGGGCATGTGTCAGCTTTCGTCAGAACAACGACGGGATTTGCTCCACTCTCCCAGCAAAGTAATAAATAACGTTCGATTCGTCCTATATTTAATTCATCATTCAGTGAGGAAAGAATGAATATCGTATCAATATTGGCAGCGATAATCTGTTCCTCGGCTTCCTGTCCCGCTTTCTTTCTTGAAAATTTACTGGTCCTTGGCAATACTTTCTCAATGATGCTTCCTTCTTCATTGATCTGTACCCAGTCCCCTACAGCTGGGAGGTCCTCCCGGCTTACCGTTTCAAAGCGCAGTCTGCCTGATATTTTACAGAGTAATTCTACGGAATGTGTCATGACCCTATAGGAGCCCTTTTGCTCGGTCACGACCCTTCCAAGCTTTTTAACTTCGTTGTTTCCTTCGATCAAAGATTCCAACTTGCTAGTAAACAGTTGTGTTCTGATTGTATTCAATGTAAATCCTCCCTAAAATAAAAAAAATCCATTTGCGCCCTGCACGCCAACGGATTTATCTTTAGGGTAAAAGAACACCTCTAAAATGATTTCCCGAATAAAGCGGACCTTTGACATGCAGAGACTATTTTTGGTTTATGCAGCTCATTGTTTACCTTTTTCATCAGTCTTCTCATATCACATCACCCGCTTTCATATTAGTTAACCATATTATCTCTTAAACATTTCAATGAATCAAGAAAAATTTTCTAATTTTCAAAAGAATACATAAAAATGGGTACTTTCACCATTTCATCTCTCACGCATATTCTATTGTGGTGAGTAAGATTAAAGGGGAGAACGTTATGAGCAATCAACAGGATTATTTAAATAAAGCGGCTTTATATGACTTGTTGGCTGGATATTATAAATACAGTAATCCTTCCATGCATATCCATTATTATAAAAAGCACCTGAAGTATATGAACTTTGCCCTCAAGGCTCAACAGCGGGAGATGAATCTCTCAAGCCAGCCTTCCTATGTCCGGGTACTCCATGCAGTACCTGACGCCCCAAGCGTAGATGTTTATATTAATGCAAATCGGGTACTTAGGGACGTTGCATTTAAAGATATCAGTGATTACCTGACGCTTCCGGCAGGTAAATACCATATTGATATTTATCCGGCAGGAACCGGCGTCAACACCTTGATCAGTAAAAAGGTGAAGATTGAACCAGGAAAGGTATACACGCTTGCTGCAGTCGGCACCTCAAACAAATTGCAGCTGCTTCCATTCATCGATGACCCTTCCGTACCAAGCGGGGAAACAAAGATAAAGTTCATCCACCTATCACCTGACGCTCCGGCAGTAGATATAGGAGTTAAAGGAGGAGACACCGTATTTGCTGATATTTCATTCAAAAAAGCATCCGAATATTTGAATCTGACACCTATGACGGTTAACCTTGAAGCCAGAATTGCCGGAACAAAAGATAAGGTACTGGATATTCCCAACGTCAAATTGAACGCCAATCAAACCTATACCATCGTTGCGCTTGGATTGGCTGAGGGTGAACCGGAACTTGAAGCATTGCTATTAAAAGGATGAAAAAAAGGATGACCGA
Organism: Rossellomorea sp. NS-SX7; assembly: GCF_052828565.1. Taxonomy (NCBI): domain Bacteria; kingdom Bacillati; phylum Bacillota; class Bacilli; order Caryophanales; family Bacillaceae; genus Rossellomorea; species Rossellomorea sp. NS-SX7. The sequence continues at coordinate 2,296,234 of NZ_CM128249.1, forward strand.
ATCGGTCATCCTTCATTATTGTCAGGCTTACGGCCGCTAGAGGCACGAGACTTTTCTTATTGAGCCTGATCGACAGGAACTAATAGTCGGAACATAATATTATCTTCCTCTAAATCAAATTCCTTCGCCCTGACTTTAATATCACTTTTCAGTTTCATATCCTGCAGTGAGACATAAATCAATTCATCATTCGGCTGTATCTTCACCCATTCAGGAAAATTATATGAATCCCTGATGACTTTCAACACGTAGGATACCGGCAGGTTAAGTGAGCCGACTGATATCGATTTCTGCTTAAGCAGGATATCCCCATTATCTAAAGCTTTCGGTTCAAAAGCAAGTTCGAAATTGATGTCGGACGTGAATACAGGGACAGACCCGTGTAATTCCACATCATCTTTTAACTGTACATCATATTCAACTGGGCCCTTGAGTCCCTCTTCTTCGATATAATGCTCGATGATCAAGTTTAGGTCGTGTTTATTTGAGCGTACGTCAAATCCCACTTCCCTATTATTATTTGCTTTATTCTCAGGCAGTGCATCATCCTCGGCAGGAGCAAAAACCATTAATAGAATAATCACAATTCCTGCAATCAATGCTCCTGATAAGGCAAAAAACGCTGCCTTCCACTTATTCTTCATGACGGCTTCTCCTCTTCTAACTAATAAATAATGTTAATCGGTCAGTCTTGCAATTGTTTCCCCTTGTGAAAGACTCATAAACATACGGTCTGCGATTAATTTATAGCCTTCATCGTTTGGGTGGAAATAATCTTCGTATAACAGGGTATCTCCACTGTCGATGAATAAATCATCGATCTTAATAAACATCGTTTTATCATAGCCGCTTAATACTTGCTCACTTGCACTGTTCCAATTAAGGATGATTTGATTCACTTCTTCAATTTCTGAAAACCATGTATTGAAAGGGTTATATAGTCCGACAAGTACAATCCCTGCATCAGGATTATAGCTTTTGATCGTCTTCAAGATCTCATTAAGCCTTTCTTGATATAAACTTTTTTCATCCTGGAAAACTTCTAAACTCAAGTGAGACAGGTTTTCCCTGAAAATCTTCATCACATCGTTTCCGCCGATCGTGATCATAACCATATCAGCTTCTTCAACAGACTTTTTCACTTTGGCTTCTTTCAATCGTTTAAGCAGCTGATCAGTGCGATTACCCCGAACTCCATAGTTATGGAATTGGGCATTATTGATCCCATCCATTGACTCAAGCTGATTCTCCAGGTAAGGAACATAGCCCCCGCTTTTCGTACTATCACCGACACCTTGAGTGAGGGAATCCCCGATTGATACGATTTTTAAGTTTTTCGGTATGAAATGTTCATTTGGATCATCTTTATCCCACAAGGATACTTCCCTTGTTACATGTTCTGCTGCTTCTTCCAATGAACAGCCAGATAAGAGAAGAACAAAAGCAAGCATGAAGTATGCTAATTTATTCATCCGCTTCACCTCGCTTACATTATAATGTTATTATATCACGACAGTATATACGTAAAACCTTTGTTAAGAATACATAAACTAAATGTAAAATGCAGTTATTATACTTTTTACATTCTTAGGCAGCCAGCTGCCCCTCTACTTACTTTAGTATATGTAAATAAATGAAAATTTGAATCATATTAAGAAGAATCCGGTTTCAGCAAAATAATACGTTCAAAAACGGCGAAGGGCAAGCCCCCGCCGTTTTCCTTTAATCTGTATAGTACATGAATCCAATGGCACCGATTCCGGTATGGGTGCTGATGATCGGTGTGGTCTGTAATATTTCATAATCCTCATAACCGGTCTTTTCTTTAATCTTATTCTTGAGATTTTGAGCGAGCTTCATTCCGTCAATCTCAACAAGCCCGACACCACGAATCGTCTTTCCTTTAACATCCTCAACGAATTGTGACGATAAATATTTAACCACCTGGGAATGGCTCCGCACCTTTGCTACAGGGGTATACTCCCCTCCTGCCAAAGAAGCAATCGGCTTGATGTTGAGCAGGGAGCCAATCATCGCCCTCCCCTTGCCGATCCTTCCTCCTTTCACCAGGTTTTCAAGTGTATCCACGACTACGAATAAGTTCGTATTCTTACGGATATTCTCAATGGAATGCAAGATATCCTCAAGTGATTTTTCCTTCTTTGCAAGCTTTGCTGCTTCAATCACCTGAAAAGCCAGAGCTCTTGAAATGAATCTTGAGTCTACAACCGTTACCTGGGAGGAAGACATTTCTGCTGCTGATTGTGCGGATCGTACGGTTCCGCTCATATTACCGGTCATGTGAATCGAAAGAATGGTCGATCCGTCTTTCCCCAACTCATCATACAATTCAAGGAAAGTACCTACAGGAGGCTGTGAACTTTTCGGTAATTCCTCTGAAGCTTTCATTTTCTCCAAAAAACTTGAAGGGGTGAGATCGATCCTATCTAAATATGTTTCCCCATCGATCGTAACGGATAGAGGAACAACATGTATGTCCAAGTCACTTATTTCCTTCTCTGTTAAATCTACTGTCGAATCTGTCACTATTTTAATTTTATTCATGTTTGCCACATCCTTCTACCATATCCCTTGTATTATAACGTTAAAGAGCCCGGATTAAAATAGATTTTCATAATTGATTCCGTCAATCATCCAGTACATGCACACACAATTTCCACAAAGAAAAAAGGACTTTCTAAAGTATGTGCTTTCTTTAGAAAGTCCTTGCTGAATGATTAAGCATTTTTTTTGAATTCTTCAGAGTGATAAATTTGTTCATAATCGGACCATTTCATTGTTTTCTTTAGGTACTCTCTAAAACTGTATACTGATTTACAAGTATGTTCTTTAAAGATTTTTGAAATGAAAGCATGCAGTTTCAGGTTTACCCTAAAATAGAGCGGGCTGTCTTCCTTTAACACAGGGACTTCTAAGATTTTGACTTTCCTTCCATTCTTCGACTTGAACTCAATGGTTTTTGTCAGCAAAGTATCAATCCTCATTTATACCCGTTTATATCCTTATTATACCTCAATTCCAGCGCGTAAAATGTCTAATCTTGCAAAAAAGAATTTATTTTTTCACTTTGGTCTGTTTACACAATTGGCAGCTTTCCACGTGCGGTCAATTATGCTCTAAAATTGCTTTGCAGGCAGATCATTGTCTTTCATTTTGGTCCTAAGCCGGATTGATACATTCTTCTACGTCATTTTTAGGTGAATTCACCAGTCTGGAGACCTCGTAGCTCTTCATATCTTCGTGAGGAAATGGGACCAGTAGCTTCGACGCCTCATCAAATGAATATTTGTCTATGTTAAGCCATCTTTCAATCGATTCATTATCCTTCAGCATGACAGGCATCCTGTTATGGACAGGGTTTACAAGTTCGTTTGCTTCTGTCGTGAGGATCGTGGAAGTCACCTGCCCATCGCTGCTTCTGTCCCAAAGAGCAGCGAAAACAAATGGGCTTTCACTTTTAAGTTGAAAGCGGACGGGGACTTTCCCATCCTCCTCTTTCTTCCATTCATAAAATCCATCTGAGAAAATGACCATCCTTTTCTTATGGACCAATGAACGAAAGCTGGGTTTTTCTAACAATGTCTCACTTCGTGCATTGATCAACGGTTTCCATTTATCCGCTTTTGCCCAGCCAGGAACGAGGCCCCACAGTGTTTCCCCGGCTTTTCTTTTCCCTTTATTTGAAATAAGTGATAGCACTCTTTGGGAAGGGGCAATATTATATCTTGGATAGGCTTCCTCGATGAATTCATCTATTAAAAATTGACTGACTAGTTCTTCAAGGGGGGTAGTAAGAGAAAATCTACCGCACATAAGATCACCTCTGTATCATTTTACTTTTTGTTAACATCGGTTAAAACGCGCTGAATACTTTTTTGAATCAACCATCAGATTTAATGAAGCATCTTATATAAGGTGCAAGAATAAAGTGTTTACACGAACAAGAATCCACTTGCATAATGGTTGCAGAATTTGGTAAAGAGGATTAAGATGAATACACACTACATTTAAGGTTAATCGAAAGGGTGCTTCTCCTTGACATATGATTTTGATTATTCGAATTGGAAAGAAGAAATTGCAAATGCCATTACTCATGGCATCGGGTTTATATTAAGCATACCGGCTTTGGTCATGCTGATCATCTTCTCCGTTGACAAGGGGTCGCCCTGGCATATCGTCAGCTTTTCCATATTTGGCGCATCGATGATCCTTCTCTATTTATTTTCAACATTGCTTCATAGCTTTAAACCATCCAAGGCCAAGAATCTATTCGCCATCCTTGATCATTCAGCAATCTATATTCTGATTGCAGGTACTTATACCCCTTTTATGCTTGTAAGTGTCAGGGGTGCACTTGGCTGGACCCTTTTCGGGATTGTATGGGGGCTCGCTGTCGTCGGGATTGTATTTAAATGTTATTTCGTTCAGCGGTTTCAGGTGGTATCGACTCTTTTCTACCTTGTCATGGGCTGGCTTGTCATCATTGCGGTCAAACCTCTTTATTTCAGTCTTACAGGTGCAGGATTCTCTCTTTTATTAGCCGGAGGTATCATGTATTCAATCGGAGCCGTCTTTTATGTATGGAACAAGCTTCCCTACAATCATGCAATTTGGCATTTATTTGTTTTGGCTGGGAGCGGCTGTATGTATTTCTGCGTATTGTTATATGTGTAATGCCAAAAAAGGTACCGTTTATCGACGGTACCTTTTTAATTTGAAACCCATTAACTATTTCTGTTTTCGGTCATATGTCAAGAAGTAATAATCGTATGGATTTTTATCATCCTTAGGACCCTTTTCCCTGCTTGTCAAATTCCATTCTTCAAGATCTATCGGTGGGAAATACGTGTCTCCCTCGAATTCTTCCTCAATCAGCGTAATATAAAGACGATCGGCGAATGGAAATGCTTGCTTAAAAATTTCAGCGCCACCGATGACAAACATTTCTTTCTCCGACCCACCATCAATTTCAGATATTTCATCTACTGAATGGATGATCGTACATTCGTTTGCTTTATACTGCTCATCTCTTGTGACTACAATATTTTCTCTTCCCGGCAGGGGTTTCCCGATTGAATCGAATGTTTTTCGACCCATCACAATTGGTCTCCCCATGGTGACCCTTTTAAAGAACGCTAAGTCAGCCGGCAGGTGCCAAGGAAGTTCATTATTTTTTCCTATCGCTGAATTAGAGTCCATTGCTACGATGAATGAAATCATACCTTACTGTTCTCCCCTTTCAAACATTGTCTGGAGTTGTTCCCGGCAAACATCCGTCATTAAACAGCGACAGGTGCCTTTATGGATGGATGAGGATCGTATCCTTCCAACTCTATATCATCCATTTCAAAATCAAAAACCGATTCAACTTCTCCATTCAATCTCAATTCAGGAAATTCTCTTGGTTCACGATCAAGCTGAGTATTGATTTGTTCGATATGATTGATATAAATATGCGCATCCCCTATGGTATGGATAAAATCCCCTGCTTCAAGACCGCATTCGTGCGCGATTAAGTGAGTCAACAGCGCATAGCTTGCTATATTGAATGGAATCCCAAGGAAGATATCCCCACTGCGCTGGTATAGCTGACAGCTTAGCTTTCCATCCGCAACATAAAATTGAAACAATGTATGACATGGCGGCAAGCCCATCATAGGAACGAATTCAGGTGACCAGCTCGATAAAATCAATCTCCTTGAATCAGGGGTTGCTTTTATCTGTTCAATCAAGTCTTTTAACTGATCGATCGCTCCGCCGGAAGTGGTTTCCCATGCTCTCCATTGTTTTCCGTAAACCGGTCCCAAATCGCCATATTTTGCTGAGAATTCATCATCGTTCAGGATACGCTCTTTAAAGAGTGCCATCTCCTTTTGATACTGCTCATTGAATTCTTCATCCTGCTGGCTTCTGAGTCCGAAATCTTTCATGTCAGGTCCTGAGTATTCTCCGCTTTCCACCCAGTTCTTAAATGCCCATTCATTCCAGATGTTGTTGTTGTGCTGAAGTAAATATCGAATATTGGTATCACCTTTAATGAACCACAATAATTCACTTGCCACAAGCCTGAAAGGCACCCTCTTTGTCGTCAGCAGCGGAAAGCCTTTCGTTAAGTCAAATCTCATTTGATAGCCGAAGACCGAAAGAGTGCCTGTACCTGTTCGATCCTCTTTTTTGAAGCCGTTGTCCAGAACATGACGGCACATATCCAGATAAGCATATTCTCCGTGTTTCATCGTTATCGCTCCTTCGCTGAAATAAGATTCTGCATTATGTATCTCCTTTATTTTAAGGCAATCCATCAACTTTAGCCAGTCGAAAAAGGGCAAAAAAATACAGCAGAAGTGTCGGTCTCCTGCTTGAACAAATGAAAGATCACTACTTCAGTCCAATGACTTAAAGTATTGATAAGTAGATGGAGCTTTTCTTTTTAATAGATTCCTTGAGTCCGAACTGTAGTAATACAAGGCAAAGGTTTCTGCAAAATATTCTTCCTGGTAATCTATGAAGTATGATTGATCAGGGAATAATAGGGATGCTTCTTTTTTCCAAACCTGCATGAATGCCATTTCCGAATAAGGACCATTTATAACATACCTGTCCATACTATGGGCAAGTTCATGTAATTCCAGGTTAACGGAATCATGCCCCATTCCCCTTTCACTATGTCCGATCTTCACCAGCACCAGCTTGGAGCCCCCGATACCCGGTACATCATCCCAGGTTGTATTTTTATTCGTGTATCCTCTGGGGGTAACACCTTTCAAGTGACTTGTAGAAGAAAAATCAGTCAGATTATTTTCGAATAGACGTATCTTTATTTCTTGATTTTCGACCGCACTAAGTAAATGGGTTGGAATATGATCAAGTCTTCGGATGATGCCTTTTGCTTCACTCTGGTCATAGTCTGTCTCCGGGAGCAGGATGATATTTTCCAACTGTTCATCTGAATGTAATTGCATACTTGATTTAATGGAAGAATGTTTTAAAAGAATACCGCTGTAGCTTGCCTGTGTCTGCTTCCAAATGATGATAGAAGCAGTGATGATGACGAGGAATATAACTGCACGTTTCATATAAAAGAACCTCCATAAACGAAAAGTGCCCTAGTAACTATTATTCTACCATAATATCATTTTGCTTTTTAGGATAGATTCCTTCCAATTCAGGTTCTCCTAAGGGCGTCGGACCTACAAAAAAAAGCAAGCACAAAGAAAGTTGTGCTTGCTTTATGTATGATAGGTTTATGAGACGCTCATCCATTGAGGGGGAGTGTTTTTATCCCAGTAGATGCTTCCAAGGTCATGATGGGTCTGGAAATCATCATGGACTGTATGGTAATGGAAGTTGAAATAATATCCATCTTTAGGTGGATGATCTTTTCTTACATGAAACCGGATGACATCTTCTCCCGTTCTCTTATCATAGATATGAAAGATTTTCTCTGTTCTTGCATAGTGAGGGACCTCTGAAATGACAAGGCAGGATAGATCTTCTTCATACTGTAAAGATGTCTGTTCGATTGCATGTTCCATCTTTGGCAGGATCACGCTTCTGAATTCGTCTTCGATCGCAGGTTTTATCTTGGTACCAAATTTCTCGTATGAATTTTTTTCAGCCTGCTCCATCATTTGTTCCAGAAAATCTTCTCTTGATAAGACCGTTTCTTCCTGAAGGACTTCCTCTTCTGCGCTTTCAACAGAAGAAGGTTTTCCGTTGCTTTTGGCAAGTGCATGTCCTTCCTCATTCAAAAATGCTTGTGAAGGGGAAACTAGTCCGAATGTAAGGATCGATATAAGAACAAAAAACGACTTTTTGAGCCAGATTGCCATAAATAACGTCCTTTCCTATGTATTGCTTCTATTATTATACTATTTACTACGAACAAAAAGTGAAAAAGGTTTCATTTTTTTGTAGGATATAAAAATATTTATGTGGTAGTATATTAATGAGGATATTTCGTAAGGAGGATAACGAAAATGGATACTGGAATCATGATTAATATCGGTTACTTACTTCTATTAGGTTATTTTGTAGTACTAGGTTTCACTGACTAATGTTAAAAAAGCAGACAGGCATTGTTTATTGCCTGTCTTTTTTGTTAGCTGTTATAAAATTATTAACACAGACGGATCCATTTCGCTGCAGGCATAAGATTCCCCGGGGAGGAAGTCGAGTCTCCTCGGCGTTCCGCCTGCGGGATAGAAAAGCGGAGGCGGTTCGCTCAGCCCCGACAAGCATAAGCTAAATGGGCCGGGAAGACGTTTCTGCCTTCGTGGACCATTTAGCTTATGACCTCGAGGGGCTAACCGCCGGAGCTGGAATGGTCTCGACTTTTCCTCTATTTCCCGTCGGAGTCAAATGCCTTCCGCTCCATTCCACTCTGTAGTATTAACGAAAACAACCATCCGTAATAAGCTTTTTTAAAATACCATCTTATAAAACCGTTTCAGCATAAAAAGTGATAACCTTCTTTTCATAGATTAATCACTCCAAAATGAAATTTGGCTGATGGTCTTTTTATCACTTCAAACCCGTGTTCCTCAAATAGGGATGATTGGTAGTGATTTTTCATGACGATCTTCTGTTTCGCCACCCGTTTGGCTTCTTCTATCACTTCTTTTGTCAGTGGCGTATAGGAAGCCCAGATTCTGATTGGATTTATGCCGGTTGAATCAGTCAGTCCTTCTTCAAACATTGGGTCGAAATAGACTACATCCATTGATTTATCGGCACATTCCTTTAATCCATCTTCAAAGCTGCCCTGGCATACTTTCACTCTATTCATTGCTTCGTTTAACTCTGCGAGGGGTGACTTCCAATTCTTCAAGCCTTTTGCAACGATAGAGGCAATATACTTATTTGCCTCCATTCCTTTAACAGTTCCTTCAGGGCCGACTATGTAGCTTGCGATAATGCTATCTGAAGAAAGGCCAAGCGTACAATCAAGGAAACTCATCCCTTCTTTCAGCCCTGCTGCTTCCACCATGGGATCCGTTTCCCCGCGCATTAATCTTTTAATGCGAAACGAGGCTGAATTTGGATGAAAGAAAAAAGGTTCCTGCCCTTTTATCTTATGAAGCTCCATGCGCTCTTTTCCGACCATGACGCAATCTTGACCTGCTTTTTCCATATGATAAATAAGTGATTTTTTCCCTCGTTCAATATAGGGAATGTCCAGTTCGGAAGCAATCCTTAATGCCTCTTTGATGACATTCTCGTTCGCTCTCCCGCATGTCGTTACAAACACATTCGTTAACTCCCTTGTTTGTTTATTCTAACCATCATACCATAAAAATGGGGAACCCCTTTTGAGTTCCCCGTTTTTCCCATCAACAATGCTCATTGAATGCAGTAGTCAAGTTTGAAATGATGTCTGATATGTCATGATCCTCTATTTCTTCTCTTGGAATGAAATGAACCACTTTATTTCCCTTTAATAGTGCCATTGAAGGTGATGAAGGCTCATACCCTTCAAAGTACTCTCTCATTTTCGCTGTGGCTTCCTTATCCTGACCTGCAAATACAGTCACAAGCTGATCGGGTGTCTTATCATTATTCATGGTGGATTGAGTGGCAGCCGGTCGTGCGAGACCCGCAGCACAGCCGCAGACAGAATTCACGACTACAAGGGTCGTACCTTCTGCACTTCCCACAAACTCTTCCACTTCCTCTGCCGTGGTCAATTCCTTAAAACCTGCTTGAGCAAGTTCCTGTCTCATTGGTTTCACCAATTGTCTCATATACTCTTCATAAGCCATTGACATCATACATTCCCCCTATAGAATATAGTATATTTCAAGTTCAGGTTAATCCTGCAAACGCGCTTCTGTCATTTGTTTCCAAACAGATCCTTTTGCCTCTTCTCCGCCTTCGATGCGTTCGATGGCCATTTTCACTTGTAATTTGACCTCAAATTCCGGGTCGTTTTCTGCAGCTTTCAAACCTGGAAGTGCCGTTTCATCGCCTTCTTCGTATAGGAACATGGCAGCGCGCCATCTCACCAATTTACTCTTATCTTCCAGTGCTTTCACCATTTGCGGCATTGCCTTCTTGAATCCGAGATCGGATAAACAATCACCGGCTGTACGGCGTACAGATGCCGATTTATCATCAAGTCCTCTATATAACAGGGGCAATACCCGCTCGTCTTCGATCATGCCGAGATATACCACGGCCAGACGGCGGATCGACACTTTTTCATCCTGGAGCGCTTGTTCAAGAAGCGGCAGATCATTCAAAGTCGGGTCATCCATTGCTTCAAGCTTCTGATACCTGGACTGCCAATCTGGTGCACGTAAATCATCCAATGTGATTTTTTGCTTATCCCGACGGACAGGCTGTGCTTGAGTACGGTTTTCAGATGCTTGTTGAGTCAAGCTTTCGAGCCTTGAATCAGGATAGGAGGCGGTTAATTCTTCCACAACATCCTTCCCTATATCATCCAGGTCACCGTATCTCACTCCATGGTCTTTCCACTTACGGAGAAGTACGACATTGTCCCCGTCCTGCTGGGCACCTGCCAATGCTTTCATAAACGGATCAGGTAATGAGAAACGCTTCTCTTCTTCCCCATCTGTCACCTTCACCTGCATCGGAATCCCTTTGAACATCTGCACCGCGACATTCACTTCACCGAAATGCTCTTCCATACGGGAATCAGTCGATTCTTGCTCCGTCTCTTCCCCGAATGCTTTCCTGACCTGAGGAAGGAGCTCCTGCCAATCAAACTTCGCATTCCGTTCGACAGCAAGAAAGTCTGCAACATGATAAACTCCTTTGATTCCTTCTATGTGAAGAATGTCTTTGATGATGGAAGGAGCACCGTCTGTCTGATCTTTTTTATAGTTATTACTTTTCCCAGCTTCAAGTTCCCTATCTAGGAGAACCTTCATCGTATTCGGGCTGGGGGTAGGTTCGATCGATACAATTTTCACAGTTAATCCCCTTTCTGCCAGCACTTGTTTTTTTCATCTTAACACAGTTTTTATCCTGTAAAAAAACAAAGCGGCTTAATCTGCAAATTCTGAGAGATAGCTCCATCTTTCAATCAAGTGTTCGAGTTGTTCATTTAGTTGCTGACTTTCATTCATTAATTCCTGCGCACGTTCGAAATTGCTGCCGACACGTTGGAGTTCTTCCTGGACATTTTCCAGTTTCTCTTCAAGGTCAGAGATCTTGCCTTCAATTTCCTCCCATTCACGCTTCTCCATATAGGATAACCTTTTCTTCTCTTTTTCAGGTTGTGGTGAGGGCTGTTTTGATACTGTATCCTGTTTCTTCTCTACTGCCTGTTTTTTCGTTTCTAATTCAACTTCCTCCAAGTACTCTGTATACTCTCCGAAATAGGTTCCGATATCGCCTTCCCCGTTAAAAACGAGTAATTGATGAGCCGTCTTGTCCAAGAAATACCTGTCATGTGAAACGGTCACCACGACTCCTGAAAAGTCGTTAATATAATCTTCAAGGACTGTAAGTGTTTCAGTATCCAAGTCATTGGTTGGTTCATCAAGCAGGAGTACATTCGGTTTTCCCATTAATAATTTCAGTAGGAACAGCCTCCTCTTCTCTCCTCCCGATAGCTTGCGAATAAGTATGCCATGGGTACTCATAGGGAAAAGGAAACGCTCCAGCATGGATGTGACAGATATCCGTTCTCCTTTATCCGTCGTGATGAATTCTCCCGCTTCCCTGAGATATTCGATCATCCGCATATTTTCATTCAGTTCTTCATGCCCTTGGGTGTAGTAGGCGACCTTGACGGTTTGACCGGTGATCAGTTCCCCTGAATCCAGGTCATCCTTCCCCGACAGCAGATTAAGAAAGGTAGACTTTCCGCTTCCATTTTTCCCTACGATCCCTATGCGGTCACCCGGCTTGATTAGATAATCGAAACTTTTCAGAATCACCTTGTCATCAAAGTATTTTGAAGCATTTTTCAATTCGAATACCTGTTTCCCCAGACGATTTCCTCCGATTGCGATATCCACTTGTGAATGAATGTGGCCTGAAGTCATATTCTCTTCCAGGTTTTCAAATCGCTGAATTCTTGCTTTCTGCTTGGTGGTCCGGGCTTTTGCTCCCCGTCTCATCCATTGAAGTTCACGTCGATAAAGGTTTTGCTGTTTCTCGGAAATCAGACGTTCTGTTCCCTCTCTTGTCGCTTTCGCTTCAATAAAAGATGCATAATTTCCCTTATATGAAAACAGCCTGCCTCCATCCAATTCAAACGTGCGGTTCGTCACACTATCCAGGAAATACCGGTCATGTGTCACCAGCAATACAGCACCGTTATATTTAGCCAAATAATCTTCCAGCCACTTAATGGATTGATAATCCAGATGGTTGGTAGGTTCATCCAGAATGAGAAGGTCAGGCGTTTCGATGAGCACACCGGCAAGTGCCACTCTTTTCTTTTGACCACCAGATAACTCATTCATTTTTTTAGAGAAATCATATATACCCAATTTTGTGAGGATTGCTTTAGCATTGGCATTCGCTTCCCATGCATGAAGAATATCCATCTGTTTCTGCGCCTCAAATAATCTCTCCTGCACAGTCACGATTTCAGGATTTTTTTCCAATTCAAGCAAAGCTGTTTCATATTCACGCATTGCTTTAATAATCTTAGCCTCTCCTCGAAAAACTTGGCCGATAACAGTCAAATCACCGCTGACCTCAGGCTCCTGTGGTAAATAAGTAATATGATAATCTCCCGGGGTGATGATTTCTCCATTATCAACCTCTTCGATCCCCGCAATTAACTTTAAGAGACTAGATTTCCCCGTGCCGTTCACACCGATCAGGCCGACTCTCTCTTTTTCAATAATGGAAAACGAAATATTGTTGAATAACGTCTTCTCACCATATGATTTTGACAAATTCTCAGCTGTTAACATTCTCATTCTTGACCATTCCATTCTTTGTTAAATTGCTTCAGGAATTCAAGCATGTATTCATGCCGCTCTTCCGCAAGAATTTTACCCGTATGCGTGCACATCAGGTTTTTCAATTTTAATAATTTCTCATAAAAATGATGGATGCTCGAACTTTTTCCATTCCTATACTCAATGAGACTCATTTCAAACCTTACATCTATATCAGGGTCAAATATCGCCCTGCCCTTCTTGCCGCCATATGCGAACGTTCTGGCGATTCCGATTGCGCCTAGTGCGTCCAGTCTGTCTGCGTCCCTTACAATCATTGCTTTAATCGAGGATAAAGACTCTTCGTTACCGCCTTTATAAGAAATTGAAAAGATGATGTCATACAATTCATTTTTCTCATCTTCAGCCAAAGAAAGTGGGGCTATCAGCTCTTCCAGCTTTCTTTTCCCTTCTTCCGCAGAAGCAGTAAGTTTTTCGTCTGGAACATCATGCAATAAAGCAGCTAACTCAATGATATATGTATCTGTTACATTTTCTTTCTCTGCAATCAATAGAGCATTATTTCTGACTCTTTCAAGGTGATACCAGTCATGTCCTGTTGACTCATCTTTAAATTCTTTTTTCAGCACATTTATTAATTCTTCTATTTCGCCTCGGTCCACTTCATCATCACCTTCCTTCCCCATTGTATCAAAAAACGGAGCAAAATGATTAAAGAGGTGACATATAAGATTCACACTTATACGTCACCTCTCTATACTTATGCTTCCCCGTTTTCTTCAGACCAGCTGATCCCAATGGTGTTGGCACCTGCATGAACATCGATGACCGCTCCAAGAGGATATGCCCCGAACTCGATTCCCGGATGGCTTTTCTCTAATTCTTTCATCCATCCTACCGCTTCATCATGATTCAACCCATGTAAAATGGAGACTTTTTTTATTTTCTTTGTCTGTAAGGCATCACCCAGCAGGTTACTCATTTTACTCAAGCCCTTAGTTATACTTCTTACTTTGTCCTTCACTTCTAATTTTCCGTCCACTATCGAAAGGATTGGCTTGATATTTAATACACTTCCAAGAAAAAAAGATAAGCCGTTCATTCTTCCGCTCTTATGGAGCTGTTCCAGACTTCCCACCATGACAAATACTTCCCTGGTTTTGATCTTTTCCTCTATTGATTTCGTAATCTCTTCAATAGACTTCCCTTTTCCATGCAGGGTTTGACCATATTCGATAAGCTCCGTCAGTGGATATGTGAGCGTCTTGGAATCAATACAAGTGATGGATGGAAATGAATCATTGAGCATTTCCGCCGCCTGATAAGCAGAAGACATGGTGCCGCTGAAGTGAGAGGAAACATGGATTGAAAAAATATGATCATAACGACCTGCGAGCTCTTCATATAATTCCTTGAACGTACCGATGGAAGGCTGTGACGTTTTCACTTCCACTTTTTCCTCTTTCAACTTTTCAAACAGATCTTGCGGGGATAAATCTATCCCATCCCTGTATTCCTTTTCCCCGAATAATATATTCATTGGCACCACAAACACATCATTTTCCTTACAAGCTGACAGATCCTCGATATATGCAGTACTATCAGTTACCCATGCTATTCTCATCGATAACGCCCCCTTATTGATATATCTATTTCACTGGACACCTTTAGTCCAATTGCTCCAATGTTTCCATTGAAAAAGAAACCATCTGAAGAATATCATCCACCATCTCTTCGGTTATGACTCTGTTAAACTTTAGTACACCCTGTACCTTTGGCGGGTGTAGAGAGGAGTGCACATTGATCCACTCCCAGCTTTTATCCGGTCCCCATGTCGTTTCCAACTCTTCCTGATGCTCATAAATTTTTTCATTACCGTTGTATATCAATTGAATGACTGCCCCCGCCTGGTTCTTTTCCGCCAAACCATTTCTTTCCGCTAAAAAATGCCCCATATCCGCTCTTAATTCAAGTGAGATGGAACTTGACCGATGAGGCAGGGAATAATGGATCACGTAAGCCCGTTCATAATGGGCAAAGTCAAATAAATCCTTTCGGTCGAGAATGGAAATGTCTCCTGAGAGGTCTAAGTCGTACACGGCACCTTCAACAACTACCTTTAAATTATCAAAGGCTGTAGGGTCAAACATCCTGTTCTCCTCCTTCCCTTCATTTTAAGTTCGATATCTCAGAATAAACCAGTGGCTTTCCCGTTTGCATCAATATCCATATTGAGCGCAGCCGGATGTTTAGGCAGCCCCGGCATCGTCATGACTTCCCCTGTCAATGCCACTATGAATCCTGCACCAATTTTGGGCTTCAGCTCCCTAATCGTAATGGTGAAGTCATTCGGCCTTCCCAGCCTTGCGGGATCATCTGATAAGGAATATTGTGTTTTCGCCATGCATACAGGAAGGGGGCCCCATCCGTTATTTTCAAATTCATCCAGCTGCTTTTTTGCTTTCACTGAATAATCCACTCCACTGGCACCGTATACCTTTCCTGCAATACATTCAATCTTCGTCTGAAGTGAATCAGACAAATCATATAGCGGGGAGAATTCCTTACTATCATCTTCAATGACTGATAGTACCTTTTGTGCCAGATCCAATCCGCCTCTGCCGCCTTGTGCCCATACGTCAGTCAATGAGACCGGGACCCCTTCCTCTTCACACCAGGCATTCAGAAAGTCTATCTCTCTGTCGGTATCTGAAACAAAGCGGTTGATCGCCACCACATAGGACACGTTAAATGCATCAAGTGTTTCCATATGTTTTTTCAAATTGGCAAGTCCGAGTTTCAGGGCTTTCATACTTTCGATCTTCAGATTTTCTTTACTTTGTCCTCCGTGCATTTTCAATGCACGTATCGTTGCTACAAGAACGACTGCATCAGGTGCAATGCCTGCTGCCCGTGACTTGATATTGAGAAATTTCTCCGCACCGAGATCTGCCCCGAATCCTGATTCCGTCACAACATAATCAGAAAGTTTCAATGCGGTTTTCGTCGCGACGATACTGTTGCACCCGTGAGCAATATTTGCAAACGGACCGCCATGAATCAGTGCAGGGGTATGTTCGATTGTTTGCACCAGATTAGGTTTCAGTGCATCCTTCAGCAATAAAGTCAATGCTCCTTCCACCTTCAAGTCTTTAACCGTGACCGGCTGTCTTTTATTGTTATACGCCACTACAATCTGGCCAAGTCTTTTTTTCAATTCCTCAAGATCATTGGACAAACAAAGGATGGCCATGATTTCAGAGGCCACTGTGATATCAAATCCATCTTCTCTCGGTACACCTTGGACGGGACCGCCAAGGCCAATGACGATGTTCCTTAATGCCCTGTCATTCATATCAATGGTACGTTTCCAAACGATTCTTCTCGGATCGATCTGTAACTCATTGCCTTGATGCACATGGTTATCAATCATTGCGGCAAGGGCATTATTGGCCGTTGTGATGCTGTGGATGTCCCCGGTGAAGTGAAGATTTATCTCGTCCATTGGAAGGACTTGCGAATAACCGCCCCCGGTTGCTCCACCTTTCATTCCCATGACAGGTCCTAAGGAAGGTTCCCTCATGGCAATCATCGCATTTTTATTCATCTGGTTCAGTGCATCTCCAAGTCCAACCGTAACAGTTGATTTCCCTTCACCAGCCGGAGTGGGGTTAATGGAGGTAACCAATATCAATTTTCCATCACTAAGTTTATTCAGGTTATGTATCGCTTCATATGATATTTTCCCTTTATATTTTCCGTACAGCTCAATGTCCTCTTCTGTCAGGCCGATTTTTCGGGCAATCTCAGAAATTGGCAGGAGAGGAGACTCCTGTGCGATTTCAATATCAGTTTTCAATTTCTTAGTTGTCAATGTCATCGTATCCACCTTTTTAAAATTGATTGGCACTTACACCGCTGTTAGTTCCCTTGCAACGACTACAGCCGTAAAAATAAACAGTGTTCTTTTAAATAGTATATACTTAAAAAAATCATCCATCATTCATTAAGGAAGTTTAAACATAAAAAGGGTCATGAAAGTCAGCGCTTGCTTTAATTCATTTGAAAGTGACCCTGTCAAACTTTCCTTAACCCCTTTTTTATAAACCCACTCTTCATCAATCTTATTCCAGCCTTTTTCTTCTGCCAGCCTTTCCAATTCCCATGGCATCATCGTGTTGCATATGGCGTTTTCCCCATGGAGACGTGGATAGGAATTATCCCTGGGATGTGCTGTCGGACCAAGAAGCCCAATGCAGATATATCCTTCTTTATCTGTGACCCGTTCAAGTTCATTTAATGCCTGTAATGGAGATTCTGTCCATTCAATTGAATTGATGGCCATCACTGCTTCAAACTCATTTTCTTTAAAAGGAAGGCGGGCAAGGTCTCCTTGAACAAATTTCAGATGTTCCCTTTCAAGCTGATTTGCTATTGCGACCATGTTTTCAGAGAAGTCCATACCTGTCACTTTATATCCGTTCTGATGAAGCAGATAGGAGCCATAACCGTCTCCACATCCCAGGTCTCCTATTTCTTTCCCTTTATCAACCGTTCTCTGGAAAAATGGGACAATGGATTTCCTGCTGCCGGTTGACCACATTTCCGCACTTCTTGAATGCCAATTATCTGCATTTATTTCCCAGCGTGATTTAGCATTTTCATGCCACTCAGATTTACTCATCATTGCACCTCGGTATATTTATTCTCTTACTCTATTTCTTATTATAAGGGAAAAATCCTTCTTTTTTCCCTATTTAATAATTTCTAAAACAGAATCCATTTCCTTATGAACCTTGGCACATTTGACCATACTACTAATGGAAATCATTGAAGAAGGGGTTTAAAAAAATGGAAGAAATCACGAAAGTTCAGCGTAATTATCATGGAGATATCATCAGTTTTCAAACATCAGGCGGAAGAATCATTTCGTACCGAAAAGCCGTGCTGGAGGCTTCGGAAGGACTACTTAACGGTGTTGATCTTCGGGAAAATGAATGGGGGGAATATGAGATCTACTCTTCCAATGCATCCGGACAAGGTTTCGACGATTATCCGACTATATTCTAAGCTGTACCGATCGTTTTATAGAAAATAAAAAGGGCTGCACGCCAGGCAGCCCTTTTTATCATTTGAAATAAATATAAATTTTCACTTTTGGAATTGTCCAGCTTCGGCGGCTAGAGGCTCGAGACATAAGCCATGCCATCCAAAAAGGCAAAGAGTGCCTTTATGGCTGCCCTGTCTTATGCTTGTCGCCTCTTAACGAGCTGCCTCCGCTTTTCTATCTGTCCAGCTACAGGGCTTAGAGGCACATGTCATAAGTCAAACCGGCCAAGAGGGCAAAGAACGCCTTCGTGACCGATCCACCTTATGCCACCCGCCTCTTTCAAAGCCCCTCCGCTTTTCTTATTCACTTCTGCTTTGAACATCCCTTAGATCTTCAAGCCTCTTTTCTTCCTCTTCAAAAAACTGTACCAGGTCTCCGATCCTGTCAATGGAATCCCAGCTCAAGTGATGTTCAATACCTTCTACATCTTCATATATATGTTCTTCCTTTACACCGATCACCCGAAGGAACTGCTCAAGGAGCTCATGTCTGTAAACTAAGCGTTTCCCTATTTTATTCCCCTTTGGAGTCAGTACGAGCCCACGATATTTTTCATATACCAGGTAGTCATCTTTATCTAACTTCTGCACCATTTTTGTCACTGAGGAGGGATGTACGGTTAAAGCTTCAGCTATATCAGATACTCTCGCATACCCTTTATTCTCAATTAACAAATAGATCTGTTCTAAATAGTCTTCCATGCTTGGTGTAGGCATTCTGCACCCTCCAAATTCCCATAAATATCAATAAAAGTTTACTATAAGAACAGGATGAATACAACCCGGATACTTTATATCACTCTTCAGACAACCTTCTTTGATTGAGGAATTTAGATACTAAGCCGTACTTTGGTGAAAGCATCCATACAATCAGGAATACTATACCGGCAGCGACTGCCATCGCACCAGAAATGGAAACGTCGAATATCTTTGCTCCATAATATCCCGCAATACTGTCAAAGATTCCAATAGCTCCGCTTAAGAAAAGCATCACCACATATCTGTCTGTCAACAGATAAGCAGTAGCACCCGGGGCAATCAACATGGCAACCACCAGAATCGCTCCCACACTGTCAAATGCAGAAACCGTCGTCACCGAGACCAATCCCATCAGGATATAATGGATGGCTAAGACGGGGATGCCAATGGCTGCGGCCATATTGGGATCGAATGAAGTTAACTTAAATTCCTTGAATAAAAGCAAAATGACTGCAACATCAATAATCAGGATGGACCCAAGCATGACAACAGACTTTGGTATTGCCCCCAGGAATGGTATTGATATGGTGTTCCATGGAACAAATGCAATCTCACCCATCAATGCATGCTCGACGTCCAAATGAACATTTTTAGCAAATAGGGATATGAGGATAACACCGAGGGCGAACAGGGAAGTAAATACTACACCGATTGCAGCATCTTCCTGGATACCGCTCGAATTCAATAGCTGTACGATAAAAGTCGTCAATAGTCCAGCCGCAGCTGCCCCGATCAGCATATTGAAACCATTCATACTTTGACTGACGATGAATGCCATTACCAGTCCAAGAAGTACGGTATGACTAATTGCATCAGCCAGCATCGACATCTTTCTAAGTATTAAAAAACAGCCGATGACCCCGCATGATAGTCCTACCAAGCTGCCTGTCAGAAGAATCCAAAGTTCATAGCTCATACCCCTGCCCCCCTCTCTCAGCACGGACTTTTATGTTCAGAAAAGGATTTTGACTGTAAATTTCCGACATTTTCAATTGCAGCTTCCTTAATTGATCCTTTGATAAAGTTTCTTCTTCCTGCTCTTCGATCCAGTTGATGTCAAGTGATCCAAGTTCACTGGGATACATTTCTTTCAATTCAACAATTTCATCCACAAACCTGAATTGTTCAGCTTTCATAGAACCTGAATCCGTAATGGAAATTTCGCCATCCGCTTTAGATATATAAGCGTTTTTCACAAGGTGATTCATGACACGCGCAAATCGATATTTTGATATATTCGTCTCCTGGAAAAGGGAGTCTTCGCTGATCGTTTCTCTTCTCAGAGCATAAACTTTCTTCAAAACGAAACGAATGGCCAAGCGATCATCGTTCCTTGTTCTTCTCAGGATAATTGAAATCAACCCTCTTTTAGGTGAAAACAGCAAGGAAAAGATGAAAATGACAGTTGCTGTCAATACGATGAATGGACCTGTCGATAGACCTTTGCCCAATGTACTGATCAATGTCCCTGCTGCACCTGATAATCCGCCGACTATTCCTGAAATAATGACCATCGTACGCAGTGAATCAGTCCAGTATCTGGCTGATATTGCCGGTGTAATCAGCATGGCTGCCATTAAGATGACCCCTACTGCCTGTATACCGATCACTACGGTAATCACTAAAAGGGAGACGAATAAAAAATTCAGTAAGCCCACAGGGAGGCCGATCCCCCTTGCAAATTGAGGGTCGAATGTACTAACTTTGAATTCCTTAAATAACAGTGTTGTGATGACTATTAACGCAGCTGCTGTCAGGCCCATCAATTGTACATCTCTTCCAACGAGGGAAGCTGCCTGACCGAATATGAAATCATCCAAGCCGCTCTGGTTTCCTGTAGGCATCTGGGCCACCTTTGTTAACAATACGATTCCCAATCCGAAAAAAACCGACAGAACCAAACAGATCGCAGTGTCTTCTTTGATTCTCGTTGTATTTGTAATCAATTGTATCGTATAAGCTGCCAGCAATCCGGTTGCGGCAGCACCAATCAGTAATACGAAGAAATTCTTTTCACCAATGAACATAAAAGCAAAGCAAATACCAGGAAGCGCGGCATGGGCAACGGCATCCCCTATTAAACTTTGTTTTCTTAAAAGCGCAAAACTTCCTAATACCCCGCTTGCAATCCCCAGCAATAATGTACTGAGTAATACCCATTGTGTGTTTCCATCAGTTAAAAGAGATTGCCACAAATGATTCATTCTACTCACCTCTCTTATGGTTGAATCAGCATTTTATCCTTTTCCAGGAAGGATAATTTCCCACCGTATGTCAGTTGTAAGTTATCTACATTGAACACATCCGCAGTTGGTCCGTATGCAATTGTCTTTCTATTAAGCAGAAGCGTCCAGTCAAAATATTCCGTAACTGTCTGAAGGTCATGATGAACGACCAGTACAGTCTTTCCCTGTTCCTTCAATTCGTTCAATAACGAGATGATGGCTTTTTCAGTTGCCGCATCCACCCCTACAAATGGTTCATCCATAAAATAAACCTCTGCTTCCTGGGCTAGTGCGCGTGCAAGGAATACTCTTTGCTGCTGGCCTCCTGAAAGCTGGCTGATCTGTCTTGAGGCAAATTGAGTCATCCCTACCTTTTCCAAACACTCCATAGCGTAGGCAACATCCTTCTTGGATGGTCTTTTAAACCAGCCTAAGTGACCATATCTGCCCATCAACACAACATCAAGGGCATTTGTGGGGAAATCCCAGTCAACTGATCCCCTCTGCGGGACATACCCAACCGTCTTACTCTTAGGAGAATAAGGTTTATCAAATATTTTGATATCTCCGGATGACCGGGGAATCAATCCCAGAATAGCTTTAATCAAGGTCGATTTTCCTGCGCCATTTGGACCGACAATCCCGATCAGTTTCCCTTTCGGAACAGAAAATTCTACATCCACCAGCACTGGTTTTCTATGATAAGCAACGGTCAAACCTTTAATTTCCACTGAATTCATGAATGATCCTCCTTACATTACTTTAATGCGTCAACAATCGTATCGACATTATGACGGTACATTCCGATATACGTACCTTCCTCTGTTCCTTCTTTCCCCATGGCATCAGAGAATAATTCTCCGCCGATACTCACTTCATGCCCTTTATCTTTTGCTCCTGCTATAACGGCGTTGATCGATTTCTCTGAGATGCTTGATTCGACGAATACAGCTTTGATATTCCTGTCCACAAGTGTATTGACAAGCGATTGTACATCTGCAAGACCATATTCTGCATCCGTACTTAAACCTTGCAGTCCCATGACTTGAAGATCATATTTTGCACCAAAATAATTGAACGCATCGTGAGCTGTAACTAAAACTCTTTGCTCTTCCGGGATGGTAGACATCTCTTTTTCAGCATATGATTTCAGCTCATCCAATTCCGCAAAGTACTTTTCGGTATTTTTAATATAGTCCTCTTTGTTTTCCGGATCTTTCTCAATTAAACCGTCACGTACTTGCTCCAATGCTATTTTCCATAGGTCAATATCAAACCATACATGCGGATCCATTGCTGTATTGTCTGCTGCATCTTTTCTCAGCTTATCCTTAGGGATGCTGTCTGCTATCGCGTATGTGGGTTTTTCTTCATTCATTTTTTCGAAAATTTCAAGCATTTTCCCTTCCAGATGGAGACCGCTGTAGAAAATGATATCTGCTTCTTGAAGCTTCCCTATATCTGATTGTTTAGCTTTATATAAGTGAGGGTCTACACCAGGACCCATTAAACTGTGAACTTCTACGTGATCTCCTCCGATATTTTTTACTGCGTCTCCGATTTGTCCGATTGTAGTTGTAACCACTATTTTATCGTTCGATGGTTTACCTGCTGTCGTTCCGCATCCAGAAAGGATCAGCCCTCCCATTAAAATAATGATCATCCCGATAAGTACCATTAATCTTTTGTTCATGTTTAATCTCCTCTCTCACTTTTATCTCGAATATTCTTTCCGCTACCTCTAACCTATTCAGAAAGTTTATATATGTTCACCTTTTTTTACACAAGCAATTTATTTTTAATCAAGTTATAAATCTTCGCTCGCGCAATAAAAGTTTCCTTAGTGCAAATTTTATTTCCTTATTCAATTTCTGTCAATGAAAATGAAGAAATTATTTAAAATAGTTTACTACTTCTTATACCTTTGAAGCATTTCACTTTATCCCATTGAGGATCTCTACGCGTCCCTGTGCCCACCGCTAGCTTCTGCTATTTCTTTGCATTGAACCTTGTTTCCTCGTTCTACAAAAAACACTCCAATTTTTCCTGGATGAATTTTTTAAAAATTTCCGCAAAATACATTTCACGGATGTTGACTCTAAAATCCTCATATTGTATAGTAAAGACATCATTGAAATAGGGAGATTTTTAGTGCTTAAGCAGTGAAAGTCAACATTTCATGATAAATATTTTCCAGAAGCACCCTTGTGCTTGATTTATTTAGGAGGATTAGAAGAATATGCAAAATGGTAAAGTAAAATGGTTCAACAACGAAAAAGGATTCGGCTTTATTGAAGTAGAAGGCGGAGACGATGTATTCGTACATTTCTCAGCAATTCAAGGCGAAGGTTTCAAATCTTTAGAAGAAGGTCAAGAAGTTTCTTTCGAAATTGTTGAAGGTAACCGCGGACCTCAAGCTGCTAACGTAGTTAAATTATAATAAAACCCATATATGAATAAAAAAGCGGACGATTTTTAAATCGTCCGCTTTTTTCATTTCTCCGCTATGTTCTTACAATTTACTTTAATTTATCTCCGTAAGACTTGATTTGTTCCCCGACTGTACATTCTTCGATGCAAAAACGATGGGCCCGTGCTTTACTGAATTCCTTGCGAAAATATGCTTTAAGCAAGCAGTCGCTGCAATAGGTGTCGATTAGTTCATCCACTTTATCAACTACTTGTCTGCGGTCCATTCCATCACTCCTAAACTTCTTCCATCTTTCGTGTAGTTTGTATTTATAGAATATATTATACGGGCTGAATTTATTCTATCCTTTTATGACTGTGCACTTCTTTACCCGATAGAGCCTGATTAGCAAGCTTATCAGCTTCCTTGTTATCATTTCGGCTCAAAACATCCACTGTCACATTTAATTTCAGTCTGTCGATTAGAACTTCTATCCGATCCAGCCACCTGTTTAACCCTTCATCAAAGCAGGGCCATTCCCCTTCAAGCTGCTTCAGTACAACTTGCGAATCACCTTTGATTGTACAAGGGGCATGTTTCACTCCAATCTCTTCAAGCAGAAGAATGGCATTATGCAATGCGGCATACTCGGCTTCATTATTATTTTCAAGTTCTTCTAGTTTTTCATTTTTACGTATTCTGAAACGCTCATCACCCTTTTCATAATAAACGACGATCCCGATACCAGAAAGAGCATGCTCCTTGTCAAAACCGCCATCAAAGTAAACAACGATATTTTCAGGTTCCTTATCTAACTCCTTATCCAACTTGATAAATTCCTTCCGCGTCCAGGAATTCTCCATTTCATCAATGATTTCAAGGTCGATGACTCTTCCCGTCTTCATTAAATCATCAACATGGATCATTGTTTCCTTCCTTGAAAACCATGTGGATTCGAACCAGATATCGCTGCTGGTTTTACTTGCATATTTGAACTTAAGCTTCATCTTCAAAGTGACCACTCTCTTTCATCTGGAGTCGTTATTGTTCAACATTTCTTTTATTTGTATAATGGAGATTATTGTTCGTAAATAGGAGGATTCCCATGTTTAATATTTGGTTTGGTCTCTTGTTCGTCCTCATCACATTTTCACTTTTACTCATCATGTATAGAATGTTTGGACGAACAGGACTATTCGTTTGGATTGGCGTATCAACCATCCTTGCCAATCTGCAAGTGGTCAAAACCATTGAGATATTCGGTTTGACAGCTACTTTGGGAAATGCGATGTACGGATCGGCTTTCCTGGTCACAGACATTTTAAATGAGCGTTACGGAAAAAAAGAAGCACAAAAAGCGGTTTGGTTGGGCTTCTTCACTTTGATCATTATGACTATTATTATGCAGCTGGCTCTGTTATTTCAACCCCATCAGGAAGATATTGCTCAAGAAGCATTATCCATCATTTTCGGTTTGATTCCGAGAATAGCGCTGGGAAGTCTGGCCGCATACTTGATCAGTCAATTTACAGATGTTTATATTTTCTCATTTTTAAAGAAAAGGTTCCCGTCAGACGGGCAGTTTTGGATACGTAACAATGGAAGTACCATGATCAGTCAGCTCATTGATACACTTGTATTTACCAGTATTGCTTTCTTGGGTACATTTCCTTTTGATATTTGGTTAGAAATTTTCATTACAACTTATTTATTGAAGTGGCTGATTTCTTTATTGGACACACCTTTTGGGTATTTAGCTAAACGATTCCCTAAAGAAAAAAATTAAATCATTCATAAGGAGAGGTGGCACAGATGTTTGAAGTAAATATAGATGGGGCCAGCGCAGGTAATCCAGGTCCAAGCGGGGCTGGGATCGTCCTAAAACAAAACGGGGAGCTGAAACATTTTTCGTTACCCCTGGGTGATATGGATAATCATCTGGCTGAGTTCACTGCCTGTAAGAAAGCGTTGGAAATCTGCATCGAAAATAACGCACAAACGGTATGGATCCGGAGTGACTCACAAGCTCTCGTACAAGCCGTGGAAAAAGAGTTTGTAAAGAGTCCGTCCTATAAGCCTGTGTTACAGGAAATATTGGAGCTCTCAGGGAAGATTCCCCTGTTTTTCATAAAATGGGTGCCAAGTAAAGAAAACAAAGTGGCCGATGAACTGGCAAGGAAAGCCATTCATTTAAATTAATGATGTTGTGATTAAAAGACGCTTCATACAAAAAGGAGGCCTGAACGGCACTCCTTTTTGATTTGGCTCTGATAAACACCGTTCGCTGGTCCATTGTACGTACATGCTGTACAACATACGAAAAGCAACCATGTACGGGTAAGCAGCCATATATTATGCAAGACCCTGATGGACCATCCAACGCAACGCTTCTTTCCTAGAGGTGATTTTCTGGGAATGAAGACGTTCTAATATAGACATATAAAAGCTTGAGTCAAACTGCTTTTGAGCTTTCAATGTGATCTCAATAGCACTATTGACCAGCTCATCAGATGCATCGGTATATTTTTTTCCGAAATAAATAAAACCAATTGCATCTTCCTGAAATTTAAATCCCCGGTTTTCCAAATCAATGAGAAAATCTTCCGTTGTTTTTTTCACTTTTCTCCTCACCCTAAACATACAGCGTTGTCTTATTTCATCTTACAAAAAATCTTTTTCTTTGCCTATCTTTTTTTGAAATTATGAATCCTAAAGCCCCCATTATCAGACCTAACAGTGCTCCCCCTACTACCTCTTGGGGCTGATGTCCAAGCATTTCTTTCAGGCGTTTAGGTTTTCTCTCTTCAAATTCCACCGATTCTTTCTCGTGTGCTTTTCTGACAAGCTCGTCCAAACTATTTACTTTAAGAGTCAACTCGCCAGTCTGCCTCCTTATCCCCTGAGCATCATACATGACAATCAATCCGAAGACAAAGGATAGAGCAAAATCAATCGTTTTGACACCTTTTTTCAATGCGATAAAAGTGGTTAAAGAAGCAACTCCGGCACTGTGAGAGCTGGGCATGCCACCTGTCTGAAAAAACAGTTCAGGTTTCCATTCCCTCTTCTTTATATAATGAATAGGAATTTTGAAGCCTTGAGCAAGTACTATACTTAATAAGGCTGTCAGCACACCTTTATTCACGCCTTTACACCTCCCTTATCATTAGTCTGTCCTAAAATTCCTTTTTGAATGGGATATTTTACGTCACAACACGCAAAATAATGATGTATGTATCTTGTATTAGGGAGGCGTTACAATGAGCAAAAATAATAATAAAAATAAAGGAAAAACAGCCGGCAGTGTCAATCCGCAAGGCAATGCAGGGGATACAGAATTTGCTGGAGAACCCAAGAGCAAGTTAGAAAATGCAGCTAAAAAGCTTAATACGAAATAGCTCTCCCCCATTGAAATAAAGAGTCAGGTAAAAAAACCTGACTCTTTGTTTATTTAACTTGATGCAATTAATGAATCGGCGCTTAACAGGAATCTTCTCAGCACTTTTAATTCAAGTTCTTCGATATACGATATCGAAGAATCAGTTACATGACTCCAACCTGCGTTTTCAATTGAAAGGGGAAGCGGGACCTCACAATGGATCTCTGCTAATTTCCTTGAAACGTGCAGCATCTCCAAATCTGATTCAATTTTCTTTCGCTGAGAAGGGGTCAATTTATTCAGGTTGTCCAAGATACCAGGAATATCATTGTATTCCTGTATCAGCTTTACAGCCGTTTTCTCCCCTATTCCCTTCACACCTGGATAACCATCGCTGGAATCACCCATTAACGCTTTTACATCAATAAACTGCTTCGGAGTGATTCCCCGTTCTTCAATAAACAGGTCTCTCGTGTATGTCTGATAATTTCCAAACCCTTTTTTCAACAGCATGATTTCAATGTTATCATCAAGAAGCTGAAGTAAATCCTGATCTCCGCTAAGGACCGTCACCTTGCGTTCCTTATGATGTGCTTTTGCAAGAGTACCGATACAGTCATCCGCTTCAAATCCGGATACTCCTACGTTTACCAAATTGAAACCCTCAGCCACTTCCTTGGCCAGATCAAATTGTGGTATAAGCTCAACCGGAGGAGCATTACGATTGGATTTATAATCCGTATATACCTCGTTACGGAACGTTTGGCTCCCCATGTCCCAGCAAACGAGGATATGGGACGGTTTGACGTAATCGACCGCCATTAAGAGGTGCTTCATGAAACCTTGTACCCCATTAGTCGGCAGCCCTTTGGAATTCATCATAAACTGGCCTGTTACTGCTGTAGCAAAAAACGACCGGAATAATAGCGCCATCCCATCTATTAGTAAAATATGTTCACCTTTTTTCATTTCATCCACTCCTGACTGTAACAAATTCATCCGACATTACATACTCTTGTTATTTTTACAATCCTTTAAAAGTATAACATATTTTTGTTTTCTTCCCATTTGTAAAGAAAACAAGCCTGTAAAACTACAGGCATGTCCCGTCATCACTTCTTGTCCACTTTATGATGTTCATACGATACCCAGTCGCTGTAGCTGCCTGCATACAGTTTTACATCCTTGAACCCAGCTTCCAATAGGGCAATGATGTTAGGGGTTGCAGTTACTCCTGAACCGCAGTAAACTACAATCGGACTATTCTTGTCAAAGCTTGTAAACCGTTGATATTGCCGTTCTGAATCCAGGAAGAACCCTTTATCCAGCCCCTCTGTCCAAGGAGAATTGACCGCTTTCGGGATATGTCCGGGAATCCGGTCAATCGGCTCCTCCAACCCCAGATAGCGTTCTTTACTGCGGGAATCGATTAAAACCACATTACTCTTCCCTTCGGATATGCGTTCTACCTCTTCTAACGACGCAAGCATGACTTCTCTGAATGATGGGGTATAACTCTTTTCACCATAATCAGGAATAGTGACTTGAGTTTCGTATCCCTTTTCCTTCCATGCTTTAAAACCTCCGTTCAAGACGAATACTTCTTTATGCCCCAAATATTGAAACAGCCACCAGCACCTGCTTGCAAAGGCACCTTCCCCCTGGTCATATGCAACGATGATGGATTCATTATCGATACCGGCATTTTCTATTTTCCTGAGGAAGTTCTTCATATTTGGGAGGGGGTGCCGTCCCCCATGTTCTTTTACATGTCCGGATAAATCCTTCTCAAGATCGAAATACACCGCCCCTGGGATATGTTCTTTCAAATAAGCCGCCTTACCGGCTGACGAATCCCCCAATGAAAAGCTGCAGTCAATCACTCTTACATTTCGATCGTGCAGATGATTGTGTAACCAATCGACGCATTTAACAAAACGCATTAAGATATCCCCCTTTTCTTCATCAAGTCCTTAATAGCTTCCTTCGGTTCCCAGCAGGAAAATCGATACGAAGTCTTTGTCTCATAGCCCAGGCGGGAACAAAAATAGGTTGTCTTCGAACCCTTCAGCGGTTTACTGGCTCGTATGTGGATGCAGGTGGCACAACAGTAAAACGGATTATCAGTCAACTTGATCCCCCTTACTTATATGACTCTTCTAGCCAATTAAGTTCATTACGCAGCTTTTCAATATCGTGTATGCTACTTAACGCTTCGATATTTGAATCGATTTGCTCAAAGACTTGTGATTTGGCATCTCTTTTCAATTTCGTGAATTTCATTCTCATACCCTCTTGACTCCAAGTTTTCAATCGTTGTTTTTCATTTCTCAAATATTCATCTGCTGGACCATGAAGTTTCCTCTCGAGCTCTTCCTGAATTTCTTTTTTCCCGCCCTTCTCAAGGAACTGTCTGGCGTTCTTGAAAGTGGAAAAAGCTTCTTTAAATGTTTCCAGTTCGATATGCTTAAATGCCTGTTCAAACTCGATGGACTCTCCATTTTCCAGTTCGGTTGAAGAGAGAATGATTTCATTGTCCTTTTCCCCAATGATCGATTCGAATTCAGCCCACTGGGCATCAAGCTGATTTCCTATAAATTGCTGTATCCTTAAAGAGGTGGCTCTCAGTTCCTGCGATAAATCAAAACCGACACTGGTGATATATTCTTTCAATCCGTTTTGTAAAGCCTTGCTATGGTTCGATTCATTCATGAACAAACCAGAATGGAAAGCTTCTTTATAAAAATCGGAGATCCTGAAAAACACTCTCTGTTTCAAGTAATAAATCAATTCATCCAATTCCTGTTCTATTTCAGATTCCATCGCATCCGCTGTCATCCCATCCAATATTGCATCCAGTTCAACTTTTATACGCTCAAGCTCAGTGATCCTCCGCTGTTTGCTCGATTGGTCACTCGAAGCGGCATCAATATAATGCTTGAAACGCTTTATTCCTTTTTCCCATTCGCTGATTGCTGAATCCACACTCATACTGACGAGTTCATGCTGTATGAAAGAATTGAATTCTTGTTTAAAGCTTTCCATACCTGCCGAATGATTCTCTTGATTTTCCAGGGCATGCAAAGATGAAACCCCAAATATTCTCGGAAAGCGAATCCCATATTGGATTAACTGATTTTGAACATAACCGATCACTTCGTTTTTTTCTTCTTCATTTTTGGCGAGGTCAATCGCATTCACGATAAAGAACATCTTATCGAGTTCAAATGTATCTTTTACCCTCCCCAACTGAATGAGGAATTCACGGTCTGCCTTTGCAAACGCATGATTATAATATGTCACAAACAAAATGGCATCTGCGTTTTTAATATACTCGAAGGCTACCCCTGTATGCCGGGCATTGATTGAATCAGCCCCTGGGGTATCCACCAATGTTATGCCTTTTCTCGTTACTTCGCAGTCATAATATAAATCGATCGATTCAACAAAGCATGATTTGGTTTCATCTGCAACATACCCTCTATAATCAGCTAAGCTGACAGTGAGTCTGTTTCCTAAATCATTCTTAAATTCACCAAACCCTTTATAAAATGCCCCTAGAAATGAGAGATGGATCTTTTCTTTCGCATCGCCTTTCACTTCATTAAGCAAGCCTGGAATGACCTTTAATGCTTCCTCCACATTCGAAATGCTTTTATCAAAGAAGGACAGGGAATGGGAAAGGTCCTGTAAAAGCTGCCCTTCGCTTTTAATTTGCACATCCGCTGTTTCGTGGTGATGGAGTTCCGTTACAGGCTTAATCCGATTTATTGATGCTGTTGTAGGATTTGGGCTGACCGGCAGCACCTTTTTACCTAAAAGTGCATTGGCAAATGAGGATTTTCCTGCACTGAACGCCCCGAATAATGCAATTGTAAATGTCTGATGAGCAAGCCTTTCCTTCTTGCCTTCCAATATTTCCGCCATCTTACTGAATCCTTGGAGGTTTTTGAACACATGGGTCATCCGCTCGAGCCTGTCAATTGCACCTTCTACGCTAACCTGCGATTTCATTTCGTCCCTCTCCTGCACCGGTCTTATATCCTCTTCAACCGATGCACCAGAGTCAGGCGAAGACATGTCGTCATACACCTCGGATGCCTCAATGTACTGATGATCCTTCTCTTCCCATTTGTTTACCCACCCCTGGATCTTGTGTTCTTGCTTATACGAACCTGATACATGACCCAGCTTCTCCAACTGCTGCAGCTTTTCCTCCTCCAGCAACTCCCATTTGTGCACATAAACTGTTTTTTGGCGAAGATTCTGCAGGCTGTCCTGAAGTTGTTTCTGTTTGCTTTCAGAATCATTCTTGAAATGGTTTAAGCTGCTTTCCATAAGTTCATTTGTTTTCCTTCTGGCAATTTTCTTTAAATCTTCTGAAAGGTTATCGCAATACTGGAGAACGTAATCCCCTGTAACCTTGGCACCTGGCTTTATCAAGCCTGTCAAATAATCCTCATCCACTTTCAGTGATAAATGTTCCCAACCATCCAGGAGAGTCGCAGAAGATGCATGATGTTTCTTTAACAAGGATTTTCCGAGTGTCTTCAAATGCCAATCCAGCTGTGTTTCGATTCTATTGTTCACTTCTTGTTTGAAGATTTTAGCTCTTCGATCTCTTTCTTCTTCAGTTTTTTGCTTTGAAAACAGGAATCCCACTTTAAAATCAGACTGCTGGCTCTCTAAAAATTCCTTTGCCAAATCTCTAGTCTCAAAAGGCATTAAATATGCATTCTTAAGGATTTTACTCCTTTCATCCTCAAAATCCTGCCTTGCCTCGCTGATGTCGTTCTCGGATAGTTCGTCCAGAATTTTTTTTTCTTCGAAAAGCAGACTGTCCTTATTTCTCCACTCTTCGTCAGTCAGATGGACTCTTGCTTCTTCGATGACATTCATTTGCTGTTCTTCATACCAGCTCTTGTGTTCATGCACCAGCTGTGACATGGCAGACCGGGCGGAAGCTTCCATTAATACGTCCTTCTCTATCACTTGCTTCTGTATGAATTCTCGAAGGTTTTCTGCTTGATTATCTTCATGCTCCAAATCCTTTAGACTTGTATAGAAGATCCCGTCAGGTACTACTCCCCAGGAAGCAAAGGAATCCCTGACACCTACTTTGAAACTCTGAAGGGATAATTCCTCTTCCTGGTGCTTATCGATTTGATTCACTACAAGGTACAACTTCACTCCATGACGTTTCAATTCTTTGGTGAATTGAAAGTTCACCTGCGATTGGACATGGTTATAATCCATCACATAAAAAACCGCATCCGCTAAATGGATGGCTGATTCCGTTGATAGCCTGTGGGCGTCATCCGTACTATCAACCCCAGGGGTGTCCAGTACAGAAACCCCTTCCGGCAAGGAAGTTCCTTTCTTAGCGATTTCAACGGAGTACACATCTTCCCCGTTCCTGCAAAATTCCTGGATCGTGGAGTACTCAAACGGTGCCTTGAAATACACCTGTCTTCCTTTATGGTAATGGATTTTTGCATAGTCCTCCGTGGCCCCATGCACTTTCACCAGGTTCGCACTGGTTGGTATCGGGCTTGAGGGAAGAATTTCTTCACCCATCAGGTAATTGATCATTGTGGATTTTCCAGCAGAGAAATGCCCGCAAAATGCCAATATAAACTCTTTCCCGTAGATTTTCTCCGCCAGCCTTTCAACTTTTCGGGAACGTTCTTCGTCCCCTTTGCTTTGAAATATATCATCGTATCCTGCCAGCTGGTGAAGGATTGTATGTAAATGGGTACTTTGTTGATCAATGCGGCTCATGTCTAAGATCCTTTCTGTTTCAAAAGATGATAACGCTTTTATTTTATCGTATTTAAAGGGATTTCTCTATGGTTTGATAATTATCTTAGTAAATCGTCACTTTATCATATTCAGTTTTTCAGAATTTGAGAGTAGCTAAATTACCGCTATTGATTTCCGCGCAAGACTTCGCTTTCCATGTGGAGTAGAGCCACTTGGACATGATACAGGACAATAAAAAAAGTCTCCTTCAGTTGAAAGAGACTATCTTGTAGATTCTGTAGGTATTAGATTGGATGGAACAAAAGACCGGGGACTAGTTTGATTGGACGCTTTTTTCAGGACCGGCTGTCGATCCTTCATCACATTCGACAAAACGTACTTCATGATAAAGCCATATGTAACCACTGTCAGCAAAATTAGAAACCAGACCATTTCATTCCCCACCTTTTACTATATTAGGACGTGCAATTGAGAATAATTTTCATGTTCAATTACATCTTATCAAAAACGATAATCATTTTCAATAAGTTATTTCATTTTTCTTTCTTGAATGCACCGATCCATCCCGGTGTCGCTAAATGGACACGTTCATAGTCTGTTTCACTTCTCAATGCCCGTTCTTCCACCGGTATCCTGGTTAATAGAATCAGTTGGTTGAGCACCGAAAAAATGACCAGAGTCCAATACGCATTAAATAATAATGGGATAATGGCTAACTCAAGTGTGACAATCAGGTAATTAGGGTGCCTGAAATGTTTATAAGGCCCTGTGGCCACTACTTCAGTATTTGGAAGGACGATGATTTTTGTGTTCCAGTACTTTCCAAGGGAGGATATAACCCAAATCCTCCCTGCCTGTGTGAGAAGAAATCCAGCAAGCAGGTACTTCCAAAGAGGATGAATGCCAGAATGCAAAAGCCCCCCCTCTATTAATAGCGAAATAAAAAAGGCAAAGTGAATCATGACCATGGCACGGTAATGATCTTGACCGAACTCCTTTGCTCCCCTGTCTTTCATCCACTTTTCGTTTTTCCGTGCAATCACTAATTCAACCAAGCGCTGCACGACCAGTATAGTAAAGAACAGAATAAAGAATATCATCATTCCCACCTCATCAATACTAATTCTGAACTAAATCCGGGACCTAACGCAGTCCCCAATCCTATATCACCTATTTGGCACTCACCTTGCAGAAATTCTTTTAGTACATAAAATATAGTCACCGATGACATATTCCCGAATTCCTTCAGCACCCTCATGGAATGTCCAGTCATGTTGTCGTCGAATCCCAAGGCCTCTTGATAAGCTTCAATCACTTTCTTCCCGCCGGGATGTGCCACAAAATGTTTAATCTCTTCCATTCCTATTCCTTCTGAATGGATAAATTCTTCCACATTGGGCCTCAGCCAATTTTTCACAAGAGTTGGAATATCTTTTGAAAAAACAACGTACAGACCATCATTCTTGATATTCCAGCCCATTACATCAAGAGAGTCCTTTAATGTCGTGGATTGTGTAGCAAATATTGAGGGGAGCGGGCTGCTTTTTTCTTTAATCGATACGCTATCATCTCCACATACAAGGGTACATGCCACCCCATCAGCAAATAATGATGTACCGACTAAATTACTCTTGGAACGGTCACCGTGCTGAAACGTCAAAGAACATAACTCGATTGACAGGATTAAGACGTTCGATTGTGGAAACGCCAGGCAGTACTCATACGCGCGGGATAACCCTGCTGCCCCTCCCGCACATCCCAAACCCCATATTGGAATACGCTTTATATGGGAAGGGAATGGCAAGACATTCATTATCCTTGCTTCAATGCTGGGAGTTGATAAGCCGGTGGTACAGATAGTGAATATGGCATCTATCTCTTCATACTGAACATGATTATTCTTCAAACATTTTTCGATTGCCCTGCTTCCCATTTCTACAGCATGATGAATGAACAGGTCGTTTTTTTCCTGAAAAGAATGCGAAGTGGAAAACCATTCAAGATCATTAACAAAATATCTGCTGTCAATTTCTCCATTTTCAAAAATGGGGATCAGTCTCTCGATATCCTTAAAGCTTTCCGAAAACAGATTTCGTGCAAATGATGCTGCTTCGGATTGAGTGATTTTAAAAGGCGGGATTTCTGTTTCAACGGCTAGAATTTTAGGCATTTTAACCATTCTCCTTATCAAATTTCCATGTAAGGATAGCTTTACCATAATGTGAAAGAACATGTATGGAAATCATCTGGAACGTGTACAGTTTCTCATTCCTCTTAACCCCCGGTTTGAAAGTTTTCCATTATATCCAAGATACCGAGTCTTTTATCCTGGTAAATATGGTATAATTATTTTTGACAAATTTCCGGAGGTTTCGACATGACCTTAACCAGCAGTATCACGGACTTAATGAATAACTTTATCACTGCCCTTAAAGGGGTGATCCCGCTTGAAGTAGCCGTTTATGATCCAATTTCCTTAAAGGAGCCATATAATCAGCATAATATGGGCGTTTTAATCGGAATGACCGGAGATATCCGGGGGAGATTTCTCATTGACGGAGATGAGGAAAGTTTTCAAGCTCTTGCAGCTTCTATGTTTGGAATGCCTTTAGCAGGTGAAATGCTTGAGTCTTTTGCGGGGGAATTGGGGAATATGATCGTTGGGAACCTCGCAACCTCTATCGCACATAGCGGGAATGATGTAGATATTACTACACCGACAGTCATCGTGGGGGAATCAAAACTTTTCGGCTTTCGTCACGCCATTCAGCTTCCTGTAAAAGTCGAGAACACCGGGGAGTTTCTCATCCTCTTAATGATCGAAGATTGACCTGTAGAAAAAGCGGACGATGATTTGTCCGCTTTTTCTACAATTACATCAAATTAAAAACCTTGTATCGTCATGCCTCCATCGACAAACAGCGTCTGCCCGGTTACATAGTTACCCGCATCCGATGATAAGAACACTGCCGGACCCACCAATTCCTGCAGTTCACCAATCCTTTTTAACGGGGTGACTGCCAATATGTCGTCTACATACTCCTGATTCTTGAGAAGCTCTTTAGTCAAAGGGGTTTTAAAATACCATGGCCCTATACTGTTTACGTTTATATTGTACCTGCCCCATTCGAACGCTAATACTTTTGTCATCTGGATCATCGCGGCTTTAGTGGCTGCATAAACAACCCCTGTCCGGAGAGCCACATGGCCGGCAACAGAAGCTATATTGATGATTTTCCCGTTCCCATGCTCTTTCATATGATTTCCGATTTCCTGACTCATCATGAACGCAGATTTCAAATTGGTATCCATGATTGTTTTCCACTCTTCCTCTGTCACTTCAAATGCATTAGATCTGATATTCATTCCTGCGTTATTAATCAGGATATCGATGGTCAAATCCCGTTCTTCTATGTATTGTACAGCCTCATGAATTTCCTTTTTGGATGTTACATCCGTAGGCAGAATATAAGCATGCCGTCCCATTTCATGTATGCAGGCAGCCGTTTCTTCCAGGTCCGATTTCGTCCGCGATAACAGGACCACATCCGCTCCCGCTTCTGCCAGTCCAATACTTAATGCTCGTCCTATCCCACGTCCTGCCCCGGTGATGACAGCCGTTTTATTTTCCAACGAAAATGAAGGTAAATACATTCCACACACTCTCCTGTCATTGATTGAATCTTCTATATTTTATCATAGTTGCTTCTTATGGCTGAGCATTCTATTCTTTTTTGTGCGGTTGGGACTGCACTTGTATATGAATCTTCATTTCTGCCACCTCACCGCAATACAAACATTTTATTTTCTCATTATATAGTTGACAGCACTTTTCACAATAAAATTTCTCCACAATTCCTGCCTCCTGACAATCTTCTTCATACAGTTTATGTATCAATTATTTTTATCGGAACAGGAGAATGATCCTCTTTTAGGGAGAATTGTGTGATGAACTTCACATTTATTTCACAATTTCCCTTATTAGGTGTGACATTTATCACAGATGGACGACTATTTTTGGAATTATGATTAAGTTAATCCAGAATATCACCTAAAAGGTGAAAGGAGTGAGTATGATGGCAAATCCAGAACTGAACAGAAAGACTCAAACGAAGGTAGAAGATTCGTCCTCCCTGAAAGGGACATTTACATCCGTATTACTGCTGGGAGGATTCCTGGTCCTTTCGTGGATTGGAGTATTTTTGCTATTCATTAATCGTTTTTAAGGAAGAAGGAGTGATTGAACATGCACATGCATCGTTATGAAAAATGGTGGTTGACTCTAGGAACCGGCTCTCTTATTATCTTTTTAATCATTTTGGGAATCAGTGCTTTTCATCAAGGTCATCAGCCCCCAAGCGCCAAGGCATATATTAACCCTGAACAAGTGGATGCCATTGCACCTTTCGATCAGCCAGGACTAAATAAAGTGGAAGGCAAGGAATGGGATTACGAACTTGTACTTGTGGCTTCTACATTCTTTTATGATCCAGGTGTAGTCGAAGTGCCTAAGGGATCGACATTGAAAATAATCGCTACAACCAAAGATGTAATTCATGGCTTTGAAGTAGCCGGTACGAACATCAACATGATGCTCGAGCCAGGATACATCAGTGAATATACCACTACATTGGATCAGACAGGAGAATTTTTAGTGGTTTGCAATGAATACTGTGGAGTTGGTCATCATACGATGAAATCCATGATTAAGGTGGTGGACTAAAATGTCTGAACGTTTTATCAAAATCGACCGTAGAGACGGTAAGCTCGCAATGGCACATATCTATGTAGGATTCATCGCTTTGGCCCTCGGAGGACTGGCAGGTTTATTACAAGTACTGGTCCGTTCTGGAAGTTTCACTTT
The DNA here is from genome assembly GCF_052828565.1 of Rossellomorea sp. NS-SX7. Classification (NCBI taxonomy): domain Bacteria; kingdom Bacillati; phylum Bacillota; class Bacilli; order Caryophanales; family Bacillaceae; genus Rossellomorea; species Rossellomorea sp. NS-SX7. The sequence continues at coordinate 2,333,651 of NZ_CM128249.1, forward strand.
ACCTGCAGGAATCGGGTATTATCAAGTACTTACCGTTCATGGGGTATTACTTGGCCTTGTATTGACCACATTCTTTATTTTAGGTTTTCAACATGCTGCCATTTCAAGAACCTCAGGCACTTATTCTGGTACTTCTCGTCTATTAGGCTGGCTCGGCTTCTGGGTAATGCTGCTTGGGACAGCTATGGCAGCTGTGATGATTCTCTTGAACGAAGCGACCGTACTTTATACTTTTTATGCGCCGCTTAAAGCTCATTGGATCTTTTATCTAGGATTGACCTTCGTGGTAGTCGGCAGCTGGCTAGGCGGAGCAGCTATGATCATGAAATATGTACAGTGGCGAAAACAGAACCCTGGAGAATCCAGTCCACTACTGACATTCATGGCTATTATCAATATGGTTCTGTGGATCATTGCGACTTTAGGTGTTGCAGGAACCGTTTTATTCCAGCTCCTTCCTTGGTCACTCGGGCTGGTCGAAAGAGTAGACGTTCTTATCAGCAGGACTTTATTCTGGTATTTCGGCCATCCGCTTGTTTACTTCTGGTTATTGCCTGCCTATATGGCATGGTATGTCATCATACCTAAGATCATCGGTGGTAAGATTTTCTCGGATTCACTTGCAAGATTATCATTTGTATTGTTTCTCTTATTCTCTATCCCTGTCGGCTTCCATCATCAGCTTGTGGAACCGGGTATTGATGCATTTTGGAAGTTTTTACAGGTCGTTCTCACATTTATGGTTGTTATACCTTCTTTAATGACTGCTTTTTCGCTATTTGCCACCTTTGAAATGTATGGACGTTCCAAAGGCGGTACAGGGTTGTTTGGCTGGTTCAGGAAACTTCCTTGGGGCGATGCCCGATTTACCGTCCCATTCATTGGAATGGCTGCATTCATCCCGGCAGGGGCCGGCGGATTGATCAATGCTTCGAACCAGATGAACCAGGTCGTCCACAATACCATCTGGGTCACTGGTCACTTCCACTTGACACTCGCCACTTCAGTGGTGTTGACGTTCTTTGGGATTTCCTATTGGCTTGTTCCTCACTTGACTGGAAGGGTCTTGACGAAAGCAATGAACAAAATGGCTATTGTGCAGGCCGTCGTATGGGCAGTTGGAATGGGTATCATGTCCGGGGCTATGCATGCTGCAGGTTTATTGGGTGCACCAAGACGTTCTTCCTTCTCTACTTACGGGGATGCGGTGCAGGCGCTTGACTGGATTCCTTATCAGGTTGCACAGGCAATCGGAGGGACGATCCTCTTTATCGGGATCATTCTCGTCTTATATATCTTCATTAATTTGGCTTTCTTCGCACCAAAAGGAGAAGAGGAATTCCCGATTGGTGAAGTAGCGGAAGGTGCAGAAAAAACACCGATGGTTCTTGAAAATTGGAAAATTTGGCTTACAGTCCTTGCCGCCCTCATCCTAGTAGCCTATACAGTACCGTTCATGGATATGTTCCAGAATGGTCCACCTCCTTCAAAAGGCTTCAGGGTCTGGTAAGAGGCTTAAAATCGACAAGAAAGACCGCTTCCAGTCCAGAAGCGGTCTTTCACTTTTATGTTACAAGGAATATACTTTCGTATACTTTTCAATCAAATACTCTGCCAGATGAGAAGCATTCAATCCTTCCCCGGTCACCTCTTGAAGGATTTCCAGAGGTTTTTTCATTTTACCCCATTTGTGAACATGGTCAGTCATCCATTCTTTTATAAGGGTAAGTTCGCCCTTTTCGAGAAGATCATCAAAGTCAGGAATGTCTTTTTCCATCGCCTTTTTGAATTGGGCAGCATACATATATCCCAAGGCATATGAAGGGAAATATCCGAAGCTTCCGCCTGCCCAATGAACATCCTGAAGTACACCTTCACCATTATGAGAAGGTTTGATCCCCAAGTATTCTTCATATTTCTGATCCCAGATTAGAGGCAGATCTTTTACTTCGATTTCATCATTGAATAAACCTTTTTCAATTTCATAGCGAATGATGATATGTAACGCATAGGTTAGTTCATCAGCTTCAATCCTGATCAAAGACGGCTTTGATTCATTGATCGCTTTGTAAAATTGATCAACATCCACTGAGTCGAACTGCCCATCAGCGTGTTGTTTTAGCAGGTCGTAATTTTGTTTCCAAAACGAATAATTTCTCCCTACAAAGTTTTCATAAAATAAAGACTGTGATTCGTGAATCCCCATTGACGTTCCTGAACATAATGGCGTTCCAACGAGATTTTTCGAGATGTTCTGTTCATAAAGGGCATGTCCACCCTCATGGATCGTCCCGAAAACAGCCGTTCTCCAATCACTTTCATCGTACTTTGTTGTTACCCGTACATCCCCCGGATTCAGCCCTATTGCAAATGGATGAACCGTTTCGTCCAGTCTTCCCGAGTTGAAATCATATCCCATTTGCTCCAGGATTTTTAAACTGAATTCCTTTTGTTTATCCTTTGAGAAATGCTCAAATAAAAAATCAGTGTGCGGTTTGTTTTCAGATGCTGAAATCTTATGAACGAGCGGTACGATCTTGTCCCTCAATTCACCGAAAACACTGTCCAGAACTTCTACTGTGACACCCGGTTCATACATATCAAGGAGAGTATCATATTTATTTTTTTCATAACCCCAATAATCGATGAATCGCTTCGTATAGGTTACGAGTTGTTCAAGATAAGGCTGAAACATTTTGAAATCTGCTTTTGACTTTGCCTCTTCCCAGACATTTTCTGCTTTGGATTGCAAAACAACGTATTCCCTGTATTCCGAAGCCGGGATTTTTTTATTTCGGTCATATTCCTTTTGGCATTCTTCAAGCAATTTCTGCGTCAATTCATCAAGCTGATCTTTCTCCTGCGAAAGTTTTGCAAGATATGCTGCCATCTCATTGGAAGTGGACATTGCAAATAATTCTGATGAAAGCATTCCGATCACTTCCGAGCGCTGTTCCACTCCATTTTTTGGAGCACCTGTCCTTAGATCCCAGAACATCAATCCAAGTGCTTCATTATATGCAGTCATTTTTTTCACATAATCGAGAAAGCTGTTTTTCATTTCTACTAATTCTTCTCTCATCTTTAAGCCCCCTTAGTAAACATCTCTTCTATTTTATCATATTTTTCTGACAAATACTTCTATAATAGATTTACGTTTGGCTTCAATAAGAAACAAATAAAAAAAGCCGCCTATTCAGACGGCTCATTTCAGCTTCAGACCTTCATTGTTTCCACTTGGACAGGAAGAATTGTTTTTATAAGCTCACTGTGTGCAGACTCTCGTCCATTCAATAGAATATGAACCTGCCCATGATCTTCGCTTGTCCGTATCAACCGTCCGATACCTTGTCTCATGCGTAGCAGCATGTAAGGAACATCGACTTCCTCCGATGGGTTTTCTGCATGCTTTCGTTTTGCATCGAATACAGGGTCTTTAGGAGGGAACGGCAGGGATACAATGACTACTTGCGTCAGGGATTCCCCCGGTACATCAAGGCCCTCCCATAAATGATATGAACATAATACTGAAGAGTGTTCATTCTGGAACTCCTCTACTGTATGACTGATTTCTTTATCCCCTTCAAAGATGACCTTCCATTCTTGACTGGAATCCTTTTGATAAAAGTCCCTGAACGCATTCATTTCTTCCTTTGTAGAAAATAATAGAAGAGACTTCCCTTTATTCTGTTTTAAATGTTCCCATGCATATTGGAACTTCTCTTCATCCCGGGCAAGATTCTCAGCTACAAATACTTTCATCATCTCATCGTAATCGTACGGGGATTCCACTGAGAATTTTTCGCACTTTTCAATTCCAAGTGACTGCGAGATGTATGAGAAATCACCATTATATGATAAAGTGGCAGATGAGAAAATGAACGGAATATTTTGGGAGAATACTTTCGTTCTAAGTATTTCCTCTACAAGTCTCGGCATAACGACGAAAGTATGCTCGTCCTCTGTTGCCTCTAGCCAGTAAATGCCTTTTTCATCTTCGAGGAATAACTTTAACGAATACTGAATCTGTTCCAAATATTCCTCGACTACCTTCAGTAAGTAGTCATCCATTACATACATTTCCGATTCAAACACCAGTTCATTCAAAAGGTTTTCAATGCTTTCAGCCAAAAGCCTTCCCTGTTCCAAAACCGCAGCGGAACGAGTGATATACTGTCGTACAGTCCCGATTTCCGATCTTGCTTCTTTACTTAATAACTCAAACCATTTTTCATTCGCCAGCATGATATCTTCAATCTGATAAAGTGTCGTTTCCCTCATGTCGGATGCGGATAGTCTTTCAAGCAGACCTTCCAATGTTTCCATTCTCATGCGGTAGGTCATCGCTTTTTGAGAGGCAAACTCCAATAAATGCCCTTCGTCAAAAACGACCGAACTTGCTTCCGGTAACAGCGGCAGCTGTCCTTCCCTTTTCCGGGAGTCTTTCGTCCAGATATGTTCCATATAAAAGTCATGTGAACAAACGATCAGGTCAGCAGAGTTCCGATAATGTTCTCTATGAAGAGTCTGTCCGCAGCGGTGACGGTAAACGCAAGACATGCAATCCTGCAAAGAATCCCAGCCGATTTCAGTCCACTCCTCATCCGGCAAATGAGCATAGTCCTTACGATCGCCATAGTGGCTGAATCTGTTCATTGAATTTGTTTCATGAACGAACGCGGGGAGCCCTTCCCATATTTCATGAAAGCTTTCGTTCATCGGCAGTTTTTCCTCAAGCTTTTTAATACATAGATATTGTTCTCTTGATTTGGCTAATCTGACGTCTATATCAAGTTCAAGTGCCTGCTCAAGCTTTTGGATGTCACCGTCTTTTTTTACAAGTTGTTCGATCAGTGTTTCATCTGCACACGCGATGATGGCAGGCTTTCCGGTATATCGAGCATAAGATAACGCATATAAAAGATAAACAAGCGTCTTACCTGTACCGACGCCAGCTTCTGCAAACATCACTTGTTTTTGTTTGTAAGCCTGATTTAATTGAAACGCCATGAATACTTGCTCATCCCTGAGATCGAACCCTTTTTCAGGTAAAATATCGTAAAATACATCCCCAACCCAATCTGAGAGTGCTTCGTAAAAGGATTGATCTTTCGATAAATTGAAAGGTAATTTTCTTTTCATATTGACCTCCTGCATCCCGCTATACTGTTAATCTACTAATTTCATTCGGCTGCCGGAAGAGAATTGCTCTATTTAGAATCCATATATCCGGACAAAAAAAAGAAACACTCCATACAGAGGGGATATTGCCATTTGTATGGAGTGTCCCTGGTATCAATCGTATATTCTATTTTGTCTGAGCAGTTCATATTGAAATGCTTTGTTTAGATTGACCTTTGCATTCATCAAGCTTTCATGTATGGTATCAGTGCCATCTTCATCCATGGAAATGGATGATAAGGAACCTTCCAATGCCTGATAAATTTTTTGATAATCCGTTAGAGAATGTTCCATCCTCTTTTCACTCCCCTGAAAATGATAGCACTATTATACGCAGGGAGAGGTGAAAATATTCTATTCTTCGGCTAAATTCTTGGTGTTATCATTCACCCTTATCTTTTCTCGGAGGACGGGGTCCCCAATACTGATAATAATCAGTCCGGATGAAACCGTTAAAGAGCTTGCGCTTCTTCGTGGCAGGTTTTCCATAGAACTGTTCGAAATCTTCATGGGAAGTCAGCATATAAACAGACCAAGTATCCAATTTCTGGAATGCCTGTCCCATTTCTTTGTACATCTTTTCTACCTCTGGTCGTTCCCCCAGCCTTTCCCCATAAGGAGGATTACCGACGACCACTCCGTACTCAAGGTCCGTTGTAAAATCTTTCACTTGCATCTGTTTGAATTTCACAAGATCTCCCAGTCCAGCCTCGAGAGCATTTTCTTTAGAAACATTAACCATCCTGTGGTCTATATCAGTCCCGATTATTTCAAGAGGCTGGTCATAATTGGCCAGATCTTCAGCTTCCATACGTGCTTTATCCCAAATATCATCAGAAAAAAAGGACCAGTTTTCTGAAAGAAATTCCCTATTGAAACCAGGAGCGATGTTCTGTCCAATCAGTGCTGCTTCAATGGGGATCGTACCCGAACCGCAGAAAGGATCAAGAAAAGGCCGGTCAGGATTCCAGGTAGTCAATTTAATAAGTGCTGCAGCAAGCGTTTCTTTAAGGGGAGCCTCCCCTTGTCCGATTCTGTATCCTCTTTTGTGAAGGCCCTGCCCGCTTGTATCCAATGTGATGCTGGCTGTGTCTTTATGGATGGCAACTTCAATTTTATACAGTGGACCTGTTTCATCCAGCCAGGAGGTCCGCTTATACGCTTTCCTTAATTTTTCAACTATGGCTTTCTTCACGATCGCCTGACAATCAGGAACACTGTAAAGCTTTGATTTGACAGACTTTCCTTGCACAGGGAATTCTGCATCTTCCGGCAGGTAATTTTCCCATGGAAGTTTTTTTGTATTTTCAAACAGTTCATCAAAGGAATAAGCCTTGAATTCCCCTACCAGGATCTTGATACGGTCAGCCGTACGAAGCCACATATTCGCTCTTGCAATGGCCGTTTCGTCACCTTTGAACATGACCTTTCCATTTTCTACTTGGCATTCATATCCCAAGTCCTTCACTTCTCTTGCTACGATTGCCTCCAGGCCCATGGCTGCAGTGGCAATTAATGTATATGTACCCATCTATTACACCTCGTCCGTCTCTATACTTACTATTATTATAATCAATTTTATGTAAATAATAGGCCGCTTTTCTAATGAGAGATATTTTCGACATTTAAAAAGAGCCATATGAAATAACAAAAAAATAAAAAGGACTGATACCAAAGGTAATGTATTACCTGAATGTATCAGTCACTTGGGTTTGTAGTCAAAAATGATTGTCTTCTCCAGAAATAGCGCTCTGTAAGCCATGTTTTGTTCCTTTGTACTGCAAGCGACTTATCATCTCGTACTCAGGTGGTAATCATCTATCTACAAAGGATATACCTTTGTCCCTTCCTTCGTTCGTTTCCTCCGAAAGGGTTCCCCTACCAAATTTGGGTTTCTCGCTCGTGGGGTTTACCTCGTTCCACTCCTGTCATTTCTAACAGGACTTCGTCACTGTGGCACTTTCAAGGTAGTCATGCCATATCCATAAGGACTTAGGCATTTTCCCTGCCGTCAACTCATATTTGAGCTGCCCTAGCTTATGAATTGGCTAGGCACGAACACTACGGGCATCTCAGCACCGTGCGAGCATGGACTTTCCTCTACAGCTGTAAGCTGCAGCGATTACCCAAACGCTATTAAGGATCAGCAATTACTAATTATAAATGAATATCTTGTTTATTTCAACTGGAAATTCATGTCGTTTCAGTCTTGAAAAAATCAATCGTAAAGCTTATTCCCAAACACATGTTTTTCAAGATTCGATAATCGTTTGAGAATATCAAAGTTGGTTGTGCCTGAGGCCTGAGGCTGTGCGGCGGGTCGCTTGCTTGCACCTTCGACCTGTTTCTTCAAGCGCAGGTTTTCCTGTTGAAGTTCTTCTATTTCCTGATGAAACGTTTCATAATCTTTAATAATCAGATCAAGGAACTTATCTACATCTTCAGGCTTATAGCCTCTCATTCCACTCTTGAATTCTTTTTCCAGAATATCTTTGGCTGTTAATTTCACTTTTTCTGAAATCATTGTATTCACCTCTATGTTAATCTTTTTCATTTTTTCAAATTACCTTCGTTTTGTCAAATAATTTTAAAGGGAGTATGAAACGTATAATGTATATTCTCGTGTAAAGCAGGTTTATCGGTTACTCATTCCTCCACTGTTCCTCTTCCACAACCCATTGCAGATCATTAAATGAAATAGCCCTGATTTCAAAGTGAGGATTGCTCTCCTGATACCTTCTTGCTTCCTGATAAAAATATTTAGGGGAGCCTTCCTTTTCTTCGTCGTATAACACAATCAGATATTGACTTTTATTTAGGAATAAAAGATTTCGGTTTCTAAATTGCTGTGGACTCTTATATGGATCCTTCGACACGGAGTCTACAAAATCTGCCTGAGAAAGAATCATTTCATAGTACTCTTTATTATTTTCGTTCCAATTTTCTTCCTGGTTAAGGAATGGGGTCAGTACTGCGAGCTTTAGTTCTGGATATTCTTCCTGTAGTTCGAAAACCACTTCGGCTCCCCATAACTCTACACCTAGCTGGCCACTGATCGTCACCCACTCCAGATCCTCTTCCAGCAAGGAGAGCAGCTCTTTTTTCAATGCCTGTTTTATGTAGTAAATGGCTTTATCGTCTTGCTTAAAAATTCCGAGCTCAAAGGATTTATAACCTGTTAAGCATGCAACCTTGCTCAAAAAGCAAAACTCCTTTTCAAAGGTTCATGATAAGTAAGCTAAGGACATATTTAGTTTGCCCTATTCTTTACACTCTATTGTAGCACATTTTGACCAAACGTTCTTTTCAATATTATGATCTGCTGCGTACATGTTTAATATGAGTAAAATAAGTGGAATACACGAGAGCTGAAAAGCATCTTAAACACTTGAATAAATAAGGAGGGTGACTCCAAGTGATCCTCCACCGCATCCGGCCTTATTTCCTCTCTTACCCATGAAAAAAGCCTTCTTGAAGAATCTTGAAGTCACCCTGTATTCCTTTATTAAGCTATATCCATACTAATTAGTAAAGTCCAAAAGGCGGACGGGGACGCGGTCCAAATCCTGGGCCTCCCGGGCCACCAGGGCCAAATCCTGGGCCTCCTGGTCCGCCAGGGCCAGGTCCTGGTCCACCGGGTCCGCCAGGGCCGCCGCCGCAGTTAAACTGCTGATTCGTCACACTGTCAACTGCTGATTGTGTTTGAGGGAAATAGTGCTTATGCTGATATTGGATATTGTTTACTGTAGTTGTATGCTGTGGGTGAATATGCGGCACCTCATAGGTAGTGAACGTCTGGTTTACACAATTTTTTGCAGGGTGCATAACTGCTGGAAGCACTTTACTGGGTCTTGGTCTACAAAACATAGTCATGTTCTCCTTTCATCATGTAATTGATACATTAATAGCCTATGAAAAGGTCAGAGAACATGTACTAATGAAAATACCTATTTTTATTAATGGAGATTAGGATTGATTTTTGTAAAAGGTCAATCCAACTTTTCCATTACATGAAGCTATATAAAGTCTCAGAATAATTCGAAAAGAAAAACGCCGTTAAACCAATGACGACAAAGAATAAAATTAAGATCGCACGGTTCATTTTCATCATCCTATCTAAATATAAATAATTTCCACACAATTATTCATTTTACAACTACTTGTGAAAATTCTCAATATATAAATAAGGAGATTGGACCATAAATTTACGATATTTTACTAGATTCAAGAAAGTGCTTCAAATCAAGTTAATTTCTTCCTGTCGATCTTTGAACTCACTCGATTCATCCGATTATAAAGCTGTTCCAGCCGTTTCGCCTTCTTCCCGCCGCTGGAACCGATATTATGAAGAAGCTCCTCGAGTTCCAGGCATTTTTCCAATGCTTTATCATAATCCTTACGTTTATGTTCATAGATTTTCGCCAATTCTTCCAATACGATCACTTTAATCTCGATGGGACAATCGTCGTCGATCCCTTCCCATAGAGCGGACGCCTTATCGAATTCCTTATCTTTTTTATACCTTAAAGCAAGATGATGGACCGATGCATGATGCTGCCCGCCTCTCTCATTCACTATATGTTCAAAGCGTTCTTTCGCCATTTTCTCATTACCTGTGTATTCTAGCCATCTGCCTGCTTCGAATGTCTCCTGCTCAGTGGAGGATTTTGAAACCTCAAGAAGCTGAAATGTCAGGTGAGTATATAAAGTGATCAATGAAAGAATATCAAGCTCGTTATGCTCCATCACCTTTAGGATGCCCTCCGGATCCCTTCTCTCTATGAAATCAAAATAAATCATCGGTGCTAGATACCCGGGCACATCATCCACTCTTTCAAAATCAAGGACTTTCTTTTCAACGTTAATCAATTTCACTGAGTCCATATTATGTTTAAAAAGTCTTCTCGATCCATGGTATAAATCAAAATGCCCAAAAGACGGAAGTTTGGGAACATGTTCCTTTATAAGGGTGTGCCTGGTTTTGACCTGCGGCCAGTCAAATGCTTTACCGTTATACGTGACAAGCGTATTATAATCAACCGTCTTCAAAAAACTGTGATAAAGCGGGATTTCACTTCCCGGTTGCGGTAGAAAATGCTGTGTGATCACCACTTCATCTCCTTCAACCCTTCCATGCCCAAGCAAAAAAATCGTATTGCCCACTCCGCCTCCAAGTCCCGTAGTTTCCGTGTCAAAGAAAAACAGGTCCTCGGGGGACAGTCCTTTAGAAGACAATGGATGAGTTCCGTTAAAATTCTGCCAGGCGGCAACTGATTTCAAGAGATCTTGAAATTGATAGTTGCCATGCTTATGGTGAAGTGGGTATCTCTTTTCCCTTACCAGGCAATAATCATCATCGACAAAGTAAGTGGTAGTCCCATGTTCTTTCCACGTTTCTTTGTGAGGGAGATCAGTATTCGCCATATCAATCATTTTTACCGTTTCCTTATCAACCTCTGCATCTTCCCTTACGATGTGCTTTTTCATTCTGTTCAGTTTGTTTTTAAGAGACACTTTCTCCCCCCTTTCTCCCATCATGGAATAAAGCAAGCAGCTTTAATGTATCAGCTTTTGCCGTTTTCATGGAATGTTCGGTTCCGATACACGATGGACAACCAGTTTGACAAGGACAGCTTTCAATCAATCTTCCGGCTTCAGAAAGAACCTTCTCGATTTGCTCATATACTTTTTCACTTAATCCGATTCCGCCTGGATATCTGTCATAAATGAAAATGGTCGGTTTATCATTATGGGCCGCTTTCACCTGAGGCACGACAAAAATATCACTCGGGTCGCACATAACATAAAGCGGAATGATGGACTTTAAACTTTGGGCAGCTCCTATCAAGCCTTCTTCCAAACGTTCTTGAGTGAAAGAAGAACTGTCACTTAGAGAGATCCAGCTGGAGTTGGTATGGAGTTCTTCCTCGGGAAGGTGAATCGGGCCTGAACCGATGTTTTCATGTGTATCGAACTTGATTTTTTTAAAGATCGTAGCCATTGCCTGGACTGTGACATCACCATAGGCAATATCACAAGAATCAGTGCTTCGTTCCTTGTCCGTTTCCAGGACACGAAGCTGAACGGCTAAATTGGCATCTGTAAAATAATCAACATCCACCTCTCTAACAAAAGCTTTCTTTTCTTCCCAATCCAGCTTCTCCACCTGAAATTGAATTCCCTGATGTAAGTATATGGCTTCATCATGCAGCAGGGTCATGGCAGAAAACCGATCCATCTCCCCGATCACTTTTACTGCCGCAATATCGGTTTGATCGATAATAATTACATTTTCCTGGGAAGCGGATCGAAGGCTGATATTGTGGGCAGGGAACACATCATTCATCCAGTACCATTTTTCCCCATTCTTATGCAGGAGTTTTTCTTCTGCCAAAAATTCAAGAATATCCTCCACATCATGGGAACCGAATTGTTCCCCATCTTTGAAAGGAAGTTCATATGCAGCACATTTAAGGTGATCAATCAGGATGATTAAGTTATCAGGATTGATCCTTGCTGTTTCAGGTGTTTGATCAAAGAAATAGTCAGGGTGATCGATGATGAACTGATCCAGCGGACTGGAACTTGCCACCATGATCACTAGTGATTCACCATGCCTCCTGCCTGCTCTACCTGCCTGCTGCCAGGCACTTGCAATGGTCCCAGGATAGCCAGTCATGATACATACCTGCAGCTGGCCGATATCCACACCCAATTCGAGTGCATTGGTACTGACCACTCCATAAATCTCTCCTGAACGTAACCCTTTCTCAATTTCCCGCCTCTGGGTAGGGAGGTAACCGCCCCTGTATCCGCGGATCGATTTAGCTCCCAATTGGCTTTTGACTAATTCTTGTAAATAGGTCAGGATGATTTCCACTCTAACCCGGCTCCGGGCGAACACAATGGTCTGGATTTTATTCTTTAACAGCTCCCCTGCAATCCTCCTCACTTCCAGAGTTGCGCTTCTTCTTATGTTTAAAGGTTTATTGACGATCGGGGGATTGTAGAAAACAAAATGCTTCTTTGCGCTCGGAGCCCCGTTATTATCAATCAGCTCCATCTCCGAACCTGTAAGGTGTTCCGATAATTCTTTTGGGTTGGCAATGGTTGCCGAAGTACAAATGAATACAGGTGACGCTCCATAAAACTCGCAGATCCTTTTGAGCCTTCTTATGACATTGCTCACGTGTGAACCGAATACCCCCCTATAAATATGTAGTTCATCGATGATCACATATTTTAGGTTTTCAAATAAGGAAACCCATTTTGTATGATGCGGAAGGATAGCAGAGTGAAGCATATCCGGATTTGTGATCACGATATGTCCGGCTTTCCTGACCTTCTGCCTGATATTAGCGGATGTATCCCCGTCGTATGTATAACTATTGATGAACGCACCAGCTTCAGAGATGATTTCATTCAGCTCGCTTTTCTGGTCCTGGGCAAGAGCTTTTGTCGGAAAGATATATAGTGCCCTGGCATTGGGATCTTCCATGATCGTTTGTAAAACGGGCAGGTTATAACACAAGGTTTTACCTGAAGCAGTAGGTGTCACTGCCGTGAAGCTCTTCCCTTTCATCGCCAGTTGAAATGCTTCATGCTGATGGCTGTATAGCTTTTCTATTCCCCTTACTTTTAAAGCGTTCTTTATCCGTTCATCAATCCCTTCCGGAATATCTGTGAACGTTGCTGGTTTTTCATCTATTGTATGCCAATGTATGATTTGTTTATTGAATTGTTCGTCTTTCTTGAATTGCTCGATTAAGTCCTGAAGGTTATTCTTTCTGAACATCATCTTCACCTCTAGATTCTATTTTATCGAATCTATGTTCGAATGTAAAAATAAAAAAACCGGCGTGATTTCGCCGGAAAATCATTTTCATTCGTTATTAATCACCGCAGTTGATTTCCGTGCAAGACTTCGCTTTCCGCGGGTAGCCCGTGAGCCTCCTCGTCAAGCCTGCGGGGTCTCACATAAGCTACTTTCCCCGCAGGAGTCTTGCACTCCAATCAACTGCTGGAACGGATTAAACATACTTTTTATTTGGAGTTAATAAATTCTTTCAGAATATAAGCAAGCATTTCAGGTTCTTCTAATAAACCCATGTGGCCCGAATCTGTCAGGACTTTAGTGTGCGTATGGGATGATTCTGCCTGGAAGACTTTTTGTTTTGGGATGATTTGGTCATGTTCGCCCGCTACAAGCAGAACGGGGATATTGCTGTTCTTAATTACGTTGGAACGATCTATTCTGTTCCTCATTGCCTTCAGTGTTTCAATGGCTCCGACCGGGCTGGTTTCATATCCAATATCTTTGGTGAGCTGAATCTTATCTGTCAGGTCATTCATCTTGTCGGGGTTGAACAGCTTTGGCGCCAGTTCATTTACAAATGTGCTAAGACCATTTTCTTTGATTACTTCGATCGCCTTCAAGCGATTTTCCTTTGCTTCATCATTGTCAGCGAGAGCAGTGGAATGAATGAGTCCGTATCCTTTTAAAGTTTCCCCAAATAAATCCGCAACGGCAAGAGTCACATATCCACCTAATGAATGACCGAATAGATAAACATTATCCAACTGTTTCTGATCCATAAAATAGTGAATATCCTTTGCCATATCCTCTATACCGAATGCTGAATCATTTATCCCGGATTGGCCGTGACCTCTAAGGTCGATTGTGATGACACGGGAGGAATCAAGTAAAGGAACTACCTCTTTCCAATAGGCAGAGCTCCCGCAAAAACCATGAAGAAGAATGACCGTCTCTTTCCCTTCACCGCGATCTTGAAAAGCTAAATCAAAATCTCCAACATGCTGCTTTTCCATAACCATTTCCCCCTTAGTGGATTTTGCTTATATGTTTCCTCCCTGGCAAGATTTTAAACAACCGAGATAGGCACACTTGCCTTTAGAGTTCATACATTAATATGAAAAGATCCGTCCCGAAAGGAGATTCCATCCATGAATAGTCATTTTTCAAATGATTCATCTAAGAAAAAAGGGTTTGGTGACCTGATGCAGTCAATGAATGAATTCTTTCATGAAAAGCCGATGAGGGGAATGCTGCAGAGTATAGATGATTTCTTTTCATCTGCTTCCAACCCTTTCAATTCCTTCCCAGTCGATTTCAACGAACATGAGGATTATTACCTGATAACCGCTGAGCTTCCCGGTGTAAAAAAGGAACAAATCAATCTGGAGGTATTCCCTAACTTTGTCACGATTTCAGTCTCTAATATGGAACTCTATTCCGAGGAAAATGAAAAGAATCAAGTAATCAAAAGAAAACAATCCATGAACAGGAGCAGCCGGACCATCCCATTTCCAACCGTGGTAAATGAAAAAGATGTGAAAGCTTCATATAAAGACGGCTTATTACAAATTAAAGTTGAGAAACAAACAGGCAGAAAGATAAGCATTGATTGATGCGGCACCTTCCGATATCGATTACACGCGTCACTCCCATGAAAAAGAGCAGCTAAATTTCAGCTGCTCTTTTCATACGCTTAAAACTTGAACATTCCTCCGAGGCCCTTCACAAGTGAAGACACTTGATTCACTGTACCCATCATCTGACCTGCTGTATTCATCACTTTATTGAAGTCAAATGAACCATCCTGGGACTTGAAAGAGTTCATGATCGTGCCCATTCCAGAATTTGATTTTTTTGCCATGAATGATGCTTTCGGATAAGGATTCGCATAGTTCTGCTGCTGCATCGCCTTCATTTGATAAGGGTTATATTCTTCATGTTGAAGAGGATTTTCAAAATATGGATTCGTATAACCCACTTGGGTCATTTGTCCGTTTGGTCGCACGGGTTCGGGAGAATAATGGAAGGGCGGTGAATAATACTGACCTTCTCCCTGCATTTGATAATTGCCCATTTGAACCAATTGATGAGTGGACGGATTGGGATATGGATAAGGATAATAATTCTGATAGCGGTGACGATAACGATGTGAATTCATACTAACCCCCCTTACATTAATACGGTTACTACACAGTATGAGAGAATGCCCCTTATGGTGAAAGAACCCAGCATTTTCTTTCGACAAACCCTCAAAAAATGTCGGAAGTTACATTATTCTAACAACTTAAAGAAAAGGCTTTCTATGTTAGGATAATGATAGAAGGTTGCCTGCCTTAAAATGAATGTATTGGGAGGAATTAGTATGAACTTTAGTGAATTGTTAAAAAAGTACGAGAATCAGAAGCAGTACAAGACAGCCGATGGCCTGGAGCTTCTTACGTTGACAAAGAAACTATACATTTCAAATGAAATTTCTCTGCAAGACTACAAAGAGCTAGTAAGGCAAATCAGTCTAAGCTGTGATCGTGCAGTTCCCACCCTGTAACAAATGAATACATGCAAAAGGGCTCCCCGAGGGAAGCCCTTTATTTAGCTTTTTAGTTCATCAAGAGTGGTATTCAGCACATAGCGAACAGATTGATGATGACTGATAAAGCGGTTATAACTGGATTCAGGAAAGAAACAGTGCACGGAAAGCATTTCAATATTGTCGTATGTATTCATGACCTGCGGTAAGTGAAGGTGTTTTGGACGATCTTTTTTGATCCACTCGAGTGAGAGCTCCTTCCAGTTATCATTGAATTCTTTTACTTTATCTGCAAACGGTTTTACTTCAATATAGAAGTCACCTTTTTCTCCTGTTTCCCGCCTTTTTTTATATTCGTTCATCATCTCATCGACTGATGCTAACAACTCTCGAGTCACATTTATTAACTGTTCCATTTTCAACCTCCAGCCAACGTAAGACAAAAATAAAAAGTAGCAAAAATGCTACTTATAATAGTAAGTTTATGACGTCTTATATGATAATTCAAGCTTTTGGGCAAGAAATACATGTTCTCTTCTATTGATGAATGTTTCTGCCCTGCTTTCCACTGCAGCTAGTTTCCCCTCTAGTTCTTCAATTTTTTCAGCCAGTTTCGATTCCTCAACCTTTTCCTCCATTGAAATCCGATCATACACACTTTGCTCAAGCTGATTTAAACTTTCTTCAATTTCTGCTAATTTCAACATAATATCTTGTTTTGGAAGCATGCTTCTTCCCCCCGGCTTTTTTGGATTTATATAAGGTATTCTTCTTTAAATATCCTTTCCCTTCCCCACTGACAAAACTAGAAGCGTTTCGTCAAAGAAAGTGAATTTAGGACAACCGCCCTATTATTTTTCGACAGTTGAATAAAACAGATCAAAGCTCAAATAATAGTAGCGGAGGTGTTCATATGAAATCACAAAATAATAAAAACTCAAAACAACCGACTGATACCAACAAGCACCAGACGAAAGCATCAAAAGGCAATCCGAAACTGGAAGGCGAAAACAGACCATCTACGTAATACAAAAGCGGAGGCGGCTCGTTCAGGCCCGACAAGCATAAGATGAAT
This sequence comes from Rossellomorea sp. NS-SX7, assembly GCF_052828565.1. NCBI lineage: Bacteria > Bacillati > Bacillota > Bacilli > Caryophanales > Bacillaceae > Rossellomorea > Rossellomorea sp. NS-SX7. The sequence continues at coordinate 2,350,250 of NZ_CM128249.1, forward strand.
TGGCTGGGAAGGCGTTTTTTTGACTTCCTGGTCAATTTAGCTTATGACCTCGAGGGCCTAGCCGCCGGAGCTGGATGATACAAAAGCGGAGGGGCTTTGATCAGAGGCGACTAGCATAAGACGAATCGACCGGAAAGGCGTTCTTTGCCTTTTTGGTCGGTTTGACTTATGTCTCGAGCCTCTTAGCCCCGGAGCTGGATGATACAAAAGCGGAGGCGGCTCGTTCAGGCCCGACAAGCAAAAGATGAAGATAAGAACTGCAGGCAGTTACCATGTGCCTGCAGTTCTTTTTTATCTCATAATAAGTGACTTCAACCTAGCCACCCTCATTAATTGTCTTTGTTTATGAAAGAACCATTTTTTCATACAGGGCTCATCAGGAATGTGGGGTTTGCGATACCATGCCTTCTTCACCCGGGTGACAGATGACCAATCTTCCTCGTTGTTCCAATGGTGTTCGATTTTTCCGTAGACCTTCTTGAGTGACGGTGTATTCGTCCTAATGAGAGCAGGATCGCAAAAGCGTTCATAATCCTCCCTTGATCCTGTAGGGTTCACCTTCAAAGCAAATTCATAAAAAAAGCGATAGTAATCGTCATGAAATAAAATTTGATAAAGGATATTCCCTAATTTGATGCGTTCATCCAACTTCCTGAAATCGTGAACACTTGCTCCGATGAGCTTCCCATCCTTGGAAGGAAACACAACGGAACAAAAATGAAGGTGATCTTCTATAAAAAATAAACCTGAACGGAATACTTTCTTTTTATAAATAGGATGTTCAATCACAGGTTTCTGAATCAAGTTCTGCTCATTAATAATTTGAGATTGTACCAATCTGCTTTCATTTCTGTGATCCCAAAAACGATTCCATTCTTCCTGCATAAAAGCAGACACACGAAAATCCTCTAACAAGTGAAACATTTTCTGCTTATATAACGTCGAATAGTGATAGATAAGCAGTTGAGGAAAAGCATCTTGAAATATGGACCAATTCGCTCTTTCATAAGTCATAAAGAGATTCTTTCTTGTCTCGGGGGTCAACAGGCTCTTAAATGTTTCCCCTTCTAAATCAGTCATGTTCCAGCCTGCGTTCCTCGAAACCATCGATGCAAGAAACGACCATTCGATCTCAGGATGAAGAAGGTAAAAACTTTGATAAGCGATAGTTCTTGTAATATTATCTTGATTGTGATGACTCACGATACGGTGAATGAAATCAATCCATTCATGTCTACGTTTAAATTCTGTAATAAAGGGTAAAAAGCGATAGGTATTAGTGAATTCATCCATTTAATCCTCTTCTCCTTTAGTCATATCTTAAGGAATTTGTAATGAATTATTCACACAAAATGGAGTGGTTTCTGTTATGATATAGTTTAGTCTGCGAGGTGCATTCCCATGAAATTCCATTATCCTAATGGAAAACGGTATACTGAAACGAAATCATCTTCTAATAAACCGAAAGTCAAACAAGTCTCCTACAGCAACCGGGGGATGACGTTAGAGGAGGATATCAATGAAACCAACCAATATTACCTGGTTCACAAAACAGCCGTTATCCATAAAAAACCCACTCCAGTCCAAATCGTGGATGTCCATTATCCGACCCGGAGTGCAGCTGTAATCAAGGAGGCTTACTTCAAGCAGCCCTCCACCACTGACTATAACGGTGTATATAAAAGCCGGTATATAGATTTTGAAGCGAAGGAAACAAAAAACAAAACGTCCTTCCCCCTTCAGAATTTCCACGAGCATCAAATCACCCATATGGAAAGTGTCCATATGCAAGATGGCATCACGTTCGTATTACTGAGGTTTTCACTTACGGAAGAAGTATTCTTACTACCTTTCCAAGCATTGAAAATATTTTGGGAACGGATGATTAACGGGGGCAGAAAGTCGATAAAGAAAGAAGAAATTGAGGAAAAGGGCTATAAAATCCCCTTGGGACTCCATCCCCGGGTCGATTACTTAAAAATAGTCCATCAGTTATATTTTTAGTTAGACTAAAATGAGATAATCTATAGTTTATCTCATAAAGAGTAGTATAAATTAAAACTTAGACAATACTAAAAAGACAGAAGATTGAAAGCGAGGAAACAAAATGGCTGGTCAATATAAGTCAAGGGAAGAAAAACGTCTAGCCCAGCAGAAGTCTAATACAAAGAAAACGAAAAAAGGCTCTATGGTGAAACGTGTTATCATTTCTTTATTTATTATAGGAATTATTGGTATGTTAGCTGGTGCAGGATTGTTTGCTTACTACGCATCCAGTGCTCCGAAGCTTGATGAAAAGTTATTGAAAGACCCGGTGGCGTCAGAGATTTATGATATGAATGGCGAGTTGATTACTACTGTCGGGAAGGAAAATAGGGAATATGCTAACTTTGATGAGATTCCTCAAACAATGCAGGACGCAGTCTTGGCGACAGAGGATAATCGTTTTTATAAGCATAACGGGATCGACCTGATTCGCCTTGGCGGTGCTGTCATTGCCAATATTACCGGCGGATTCGGATCGGAAGGTGCCTCTACCATTACCCAGCAGGTAATCAAAGGGTCATTCCTCAGCCCTGATAAGACGCTGAAAAGAAAAGCACAGGAAGCATGGCTTGCTCTAAAACTTGAGCAGGAATATACAAAAGAAGAGATTTTTGAGATGTATTTCAATAAAGTATATATGTCAGCAGGGATACACGGTATGGCCACTGCAGCAGACTATTATTATGGTAAGGAAATTGAAGACATTAAGCTTCATGAAGCAGCCGTGATTGCTGGTCTGCCTCAAAGCCCAAACAATTATAATCCTTTTAAACATCCAGAAAGTGCAGAGAAGAGACGAAATATCGTTCTTTCCCTAATGGCACAGCATGGAAAAATCAGTGAAAAAGAAAAAGAAGAGGCACAAAAGATCCCGATCACCGAAGGGTTGGTTTCCGAAGAAGAACTGGAAGCAGAAAATGGTAATAAGTATCCTGCATATGTGGATGCAGTGATTGATGAAGTCGAAAAAATGGGTGACTATAACCTGTTCTCGGATGGTTTGAAGATCTATACGACCCTCGATACCAATGCACAGAAGCGTGTTGAACAAATCCTGGCCGGCGAAGCGACAAGCTTCTCTTACCCTGACCAGGAAGGCGGAATCATGCAGGCGGGTATCACTCTCATGGATACTCAAACCGGTGAGATCCGTGCTATAGGCGGAGGCAGAAATACCGAAGAAGAAGTACAGCGCGGTTTCAACTATGCGATTGATACGAAACGCCAGCCAGGTTCTACAATCAAGCCCCTGCTTGACTACGGTCCTGCTGTCGAGTATCTGAAATGGTCTACCTATCATATTCTGAAAGATGAACCTTATAAATATTCAAATGGAACTGAAATCAACAACTATGACCTGAAACACAAAGGCGATATCACGATGAGAGAGGCCCTTTGGGATTCACGCAACGTGACCGCCCTGAAAGCATTCCAGGAAGTAGGTCCGGAAAAAGCTGAGGAATTCGTGAACAGGCTTGGTCTTGACTTTGACAATTATTACGAATCCTCCTCCATTGGAGCGGTTTCCCCGGGAATGAACTCGGTTCAAATGGCTGGTGCCTATGCCCCGTTTGGGAATGAAGGTATTTACAATAAGCCGCACACAGTTAAAAAAGTTGTCCTTCGTGATGGAGAGACTGAAATCAAGCACGATGACAAACCGGAACCGGCTATGAAGGAATACACAGCCTATATGATTTCAGATATGCTGAAGAGCGTTATCGATCATCCAAGAGGAACAGGTGCTTATGCGAAGGTGCCAGGTCTACCTATGGCTGGGAAATCAGGAACAACCAACTATGACCAAGAAACAAGGGAAGCAAATGGCATCCCTAAATCGCACGCTCCTGATTCATGGTTTGTCGGTTATACCACAAATTATACAGCTGCTGTATGGACAGGATACGATAAACAAAACAAATACTCATTAAGCCCATCAGATCGTCACATTGCACAATTTATCGTAAAAGACTTGATGAGCTATGTTCATGAGGGTGTCGACACGGCAGACTTCAAGAAGCCAGGAAGCGTAGTTGAAGTTCAGGTTGAAGAAGGAAGCAATCCGGCAAAACTGCCGAGTGACTACACCCCTGATGATCAGATCCTGACTGAACTGTTTGTTAAAGGCACAGAACCTACCAAGGTTTCCAAAGAGTTCGATAAACTTGATGCACCTAAAGGCTTGAAAGGTAAATTCAATAAAAAAGATAAAACGATTACCCTATCTTGGGATTATGACAAAAAGAAAAAAGATGATGTAACATTTGAAGTTTCTGTATTGATAAACGGTGCAGATAAACAAGTTCTCACAACCACGGATAAAACCGGTTTGAACGTAGAGAACATTCAATCCACAGGCACATTCACCTTTGAAGTTGTCGCCATAAAAGATGATCAGCGAAGTGACCCTGCTACTGTGAACGTCGATGTAAAAGGCGGAAACGATGAAGAAGATGAAGAAGACAATGAGCAGGAAAATGATCAAGGTCAAGGAAATGGCAACGGACAGGGTAACGGACAAGGTAACGGGAATGATCAAGAGGAAGATGATGGCAGTACCGGCGGTGAAGACGGAGATAATCCTCCTTCTGATGGCGACGGAACCGGAACAGGTGATGGTACCGGTGATGGCACAGGAGACGGTACTGGTACGGGCGATGGTACCGGAGATGGTACCGGAGATGGCACTGGTGAAGGCGGCTCCGGTAGCGGTGGCTCTGGTTCAAGCAGTGATTCATCCTTCCCGGGCTTGTTCAATCAATAAGAATAACAATGAAGGCAGCACGGGTTTCCCGGCTGCCTTATTTTTCGTTATTTATCGTCTTATTGATGGCCATATCTTTTGCAATCTGTTTATGCTGCTCCTGAAATAATTCCTTCAGCTGTACAAATGAATGATATAGTTTGGGGTTCTGTCTGATGAATGACAGCCTCTCTTCTGCATTTACCGGTTTAATTGAGAAATTTTCCAGGTGGTACTGCCAATCTCTTAAAACCACAGGAACCGAATTACTCCAAAACAGAAGCATGTAAAATAAAGCAATTCCTTTTTTCAAATGAAGGTGCACAGATTTATCACGGGATCTAAAGCATTCAATAAGGATCCCCTCTTCTTCATTCCATGCGGCTATAACATCTTTCACCATTTTTCTACGATGATTCCAAGGCGGATGCACCACCTCTTCACCACTGTAAAATAACATTTCATAGGCAAAGAAATGACCTTCATCCAAATATCGTTCAAGGCAGACAACCACGTCATTTTCAGTGTAAAAATAATGATCTGCCAGCTGCTGGGGAACTTTCAGACGAGAAGAATTCATATCTTTTCCTTCTTCTTCATTCTTTTTTGGCCTTCCCTGCATAAATCCAGAAGAGGACAAACATCACATTGCGGGGACTGGGCTTTACAATGGTACCTTCCGAAAAAAATCAACCGATGGTGCGTTTCAGACCATTCATCCCTCGGAATTTTTCTCATTAATGTTTTTTCAACTTCAAGGACACTGTCTTTCCATCTGCATATTCCCAGGCGTTTACTTACCCTCTCCACATGCGTATCCACAGCCAGGGCAGGTTCTCCAAACGCTACAGACACTACAACATTTGCCGTCTTTCTCCCTACTCCAGGAAGTTTCACCAGTTCTGAATGCTCCTCAGGCACCTCTCCCCCATGTTCCTCCAGAAGAATCTCACACAGTTTCTGGATATTTTTTGCTTTATTGCGATACAGGCCGATCGAACGGATGTCCTGCTGCAGTTGTTCCAAAGTGACATCCAGATAATCCTGCGGTGTTTTATATTTTTCAAAAAGGCCCTTCGTCACTTTATTCACTAACGCATCTGTACACTGAGCAGAAAGCAATACTGCTATCACTAACTCAAACGGGTTTTCATGGCGCAATTCACAATGTGCATCTGGAAACATCTTTTTCATTTCATCTAAACAGATCTGGATTTGTTTTTTATTAAGCACGTTCATCTTCTCCTCACTCTTATTACCTGTTCGTATGTAGTATACACTATAAAAGGGACCGGCCCTAAAATGGGGCGCAGTCCCTTTACACTTTGATTATTGTTCCAGCCAATTATAGAAGGGAACCGACTTTCTCTTGGGCATGGAAGGGTCGTTCTGAGCCGGTGATTTTTGATGAGTCCTGAACTTTTGACTTTGGTTGCGGGCATCCTCTATCGTTTTCACACCGTTCTTCTTCCATTCAAATAAAATCCGGTCGATATACCTGAAATTCAGTTTTCCGGAAATAACAGCCTCTCGGAGCGCAGCTTTGATAATCGTGGTATTATGTTCATCCTGATCCAGCCACATAGCAAGCGTCTCACACTCTAGCGGTGAAAGGGGGCGGCCGAATTCCTGCTCGAAAATAGAATAGATGTCGGCTTCTTCTTCCATGGATTTCTGCATTTGTTTCATTTTAGAAGCTTGAATGACAAAATCAGCAAGCTTTTCCCATAAGGGAGCAAGTGAGTATTTTTCGAATAGGATACCATCTGGTGACAATCCTTCTTCAATCGTTAAGAAATGGTGCTGCATCAGCTTTCTTAAGATGGATGAACAGTATTCCGAAGATATACTCATATGTTCAGAAAGTTCCTCCGGGGTTGGGAAATAGTTCCCTTTTTCTATCTGTCCATAGATATGGAGCAGAAGGACAAATTCAGATTCATTTAATCCCATTGTATGATAATTGTTCAATAATAATTGCGGAATATTCAGGGTCCCTTCTTCGATCCAGGACACCATCAATTGTTTATAATCCATATACGGCACACCTCACCTTTAAGTATAACATGCTTATTATCTATGTCGATATGGATGTGTTCAGAAGAATTATTTAACACTTTTTTGCAGTCAAAATCCATTGAATACCGCTGTTGATTTCCGTGGAAGACTTCGCTTTCCGCGGGCGGCCGGTGAGCCTCCTCGTCGCTCTGCTCCTGCGGGGTCTCACCTGTCTCGCTTTTCCCGCAGGAGTCTTCGCCTTCCACTCCAATCAACAGCTAGAACCAGCCTAATCTTTATAATAAATCTATCACACATTTTGTATTTCTAAATACCCTTCAGTCTGAACTTTAAAAGTGTTGATATGTGAAAAGGCTGACTTTGTCTTGCATTTCTGCAATAAAGTCAGCCTTTAATTAACACCTTATGGGTATAGACGATTTAGTAGACGCGGGAACGGGATTGTTTCTCTTACGTGTTCGACTCCGCTGATCCATGCTACTGTTCTTTCAAGTCCAAGACCAAAGCCTGAATGAGGAACAGAACCGTATTCTCTAAGTTCCAGATACCACTTGTAAGCATCAGTTGCCAATTCATGTTCTTCGATACGCTTTTTCATAAGTTCTGCATCGTGGATACGCTCGGAGCCACCGATGATTTCTCCGTAGCCTTCAGGAGCGATAAGATCGGCACAAAGCACTACGTCATCGCGATCCGGATCAGGCTGCATATAGAATGGCTTCAATGATGTCGGGTAATGGGTGATGAATACAGGTTTATCGTATGTTTCAGCTATTGCTGTCTCATGCGGAGCCCCGAAGTCATCTCCCCATTCAATATCTTCGAATCCTTTTTCGTGCAATAACTTAATCGCATCATCATACGTGATTCTTGGGAATGGCGCTTTAATTTGCTCCAGTTTGGAAGTATCCCTTCCTAAGCGATCCAACTCGAGCTTACAGTTTTCCAGAACCGATTGGACGATGAATGATACGTATTGTTCCTGCACTTCCAGATTGTCCTTGAAATCATAAAAAGCCATTTCAGGTTCGATCATCCAGAACTCGATCAAGTGACGGCGCGTTTTGGATTTTTCTGCCCTGAATGTCGGTCCGAACGAAAATACTTTACCAAGTGCCATCGCAGCTGCTTCCATATATAATTGTCCGCTTTGAGAAAGATAGGCATCTTCGTCAAAGTACTTCGTAGCGAACAATTCTGTCGTTCCTTCAGGTGCACTGCCAGTAAGAATCGGCGGATCGACTTTAACGAATCCTTCTTGATTAAAGAACTCATACGTAGCACGTATGAGTTCATTACGGATCTTCATGACTGCATGCTGCTTACGGGAACGCAGCCATAAATGGCGGTGGTCCATAAGGAATTCAGTTCCATGCTCTTTAGGGGTGATAGGATAATCAACTGCCTCATGGATGACTTCCACTGATTTCACTTGCAGTTCATAACCAAAAGGTGAACGTGAATCTTCTGAGACGACACCTGTCACATATAAAGACGTTTCCTGAGTCAGCGATTTTGCTTGTTGAAAAATCTCTTCTTCGACTTCACTTTTTACCACAACTCCCTGGATGAACCCTGTCCCATCACGGAGTTGAAGGAATGCAATTTTACCACTTGAACGTTTATTGGCAAGCCAGGCACCGATCGTAACCTCTTCTCCAACAAACTTGTTTACTTGAGAAATTGTTGTTTTCACGATTTTTTTCCCTCCAAAAAAACTAACACGCTATATGTATCGTACTATATTATACATTTCGAGTCGCTTTGCCGCAATAGAAAGGACAAATTGGACCCATTCCCTAAGGAAAGAGCAGACCGTCCGATACGATCTGCCCGCCATACTATTATTGACTATTCTTTACTACGAACTCATGTATTCTTTCAATTGCCTGTTCCATTGAATCAAGACTTGTCGCATAAGACAAGCGGATATTATCTTCAGAGCCGAATCCAGATCCGGGAATCACGGCAACTTTTGCTTCTTCTAATAATGCTTGCACAAATATGTCAACATTTTCAAAACCCGTCAAGCGGGCCGCTTCTTTGACATTCGGGAACAGGTAAAATGCACCCTGAGGCTTGATGCAATCGAAACCTGGGATATTGTTTAATTTATCAAAGACAATATTTAAGCGATCCTCGAATGATTTCCTCATATCTTCTACAGGCTGTTGATCCCCCATGTAAGCAGCTACAGCACCGTACTGGGATGTGGTTGTAGGATTTGATGTTGAATGGCTTGCAAGGTTCGTCATGGCTTTAATAATCGTTTCATTCCCTGCAGCATATCCGATTCTCCACCCGGTCATCGAATGGGATTTTGATACTCCATTAATGATGATCGTCTGCTCCTTCAGCTCTTCAGAAAGTTCTGCAATGGAAGTGTGACTGTTCCCATCATAAACAAGCTTTTCATAGATTTCATCAGAAACGATCAGGATATTCTTTTCCAAACATACTTGGCCGATTGCCTTCAGCTCTTCAGAAGAATAGATCATGCCCGTCGGATTGCTTGGCGAGTTGATGATGACAGCTTTTGTTTTATCTGTAATGGATTCAGACAATTGTTCAGGTGTGATTTTATATGAATTCTCCTGTCTGCCTTCGACGATTACAGGTGTACCGCCGGCAAGCTTTACCTGTTCCGGATAGCTTACCCAGTATGGTGTCGGAATGATCACTTCATCCCCTTCGTTCAAAAGCACTTGAAATAAGGTGTAAAGAGCATGTTTCGCCCCGCTGGTCACGATGATTTCTGAAGGTTTGTACGTAAGGTTCTGGTCTTGCTTGAATTTGTTGATGACAGCTTCTTTCAGCTGGGCAGTACCGCCTGAAGGAGTATATTTAGTTTGACCTTCAATCAAGGATTCATATGCTGCCTGGATAATATGCTGCGGTGTATTAAAATCCGGCTCTCCCGCTCCCAATCCGATCACATCGATACCCTGTGCTTTCATTTCCTTTGCCTTTGCTGTAATTGCCAACGTAGTAGAAGGTGTTAATGCACTCACTCTTTTAGCTAAAGATAAATTCATCAATATGTTCCTCCCGATAACTTATAGGTTTTCAATTTTTTTCCACCATTCCCCGTTGGAGAAAAGTAGATAAAAATAATTTAAATTTTTCTGTTTATCCAAATAGGTGATTTCCCATACAGGCCCTACTGATTCGTGCCCCAATCTCACTGATAAGATTTCCTCGGGCTGCTTTTCATCATTTAGTTTATTAATTGCCTGCTCTTTCGAAATACCATCTGCCCATTTCTTGACGATTATTTCTTCTTTTTTTTCTGGCACAAATGCTACCACTTTTTCGTTTTGATCATCCATGCCTGTGATGACTGTATAAGACTTGGCTCCGTGATAGATGCTAACCTTCTCTATTTTATTAATAGATGTCTCATCAAGCACACGTTTAGATGCCTGATCAAATTCTGCTTCCACAGGACTTCTTGCGCTTTTGTAAAGAAGAACGGAAGCTGTACCAGTCACAATGACAGCAGCCACTAAAATAATTGTAATCCACTTTTTCATAACGAACCTCTTTATGTACGATATATGGTCATAATCGCCTGACTTTGATCCTCGGGATCCAGGGCTAAACCAAACATGTAATCATCTTTTTTTAATGTTCTATTTAATGCATCCACTATCTTATATAAATCATCTGTATAAGAAATTCGAACCGTTGAAAGAATTTCAATTTTACTCTCCAAAGCAGCTTCCTCCTCTGACTTATGACTATTATCCATATTGATGTTGTTTTTTTATTCTGCAATAATGACCGATGTACACATTATAACAACATTCCCCACGGATATGGTAGACAGAAACGCAAAAAATTTATCAGTGTTCCTCAATTGGACTGGGCCGATGAAATGGCACATTCTGATTAATAATCCCCCAAAAGTGAATATGCCTTTAAAGAAGGCCGACAATAGCGTCAGCCATTTTCCAATTGATTATTAAATGCACCGTCATCTTGCTCGAATGTAAGCACTTCATAATTACTTCGATTAAATTTTATCGTTATCAGTCCATGCTGCCCTGTTAAGTATAGGTCGATCCACGCTTCATTTATCGCTTCAAGCAAGTCACCGTTCAATAACTTTTCTTTCGAGCGGTAGAGCAGCGCTGTCTGTGGATCGATATGCTTGATTAGAGGATCTGAAATACACTCTGTCCTTGAATGGAGGGGGATCTTTACGATGTTTACATTTTTTAAAGGCTTCGTCAGGAAAACACTTTCTGCGTGTTTTGACTGAGAGCTCAGCCAAAGAAAGCGGTGCTGAAAAAACGTAAGCGAGAAATCCAAGCCCTCCTGTTTTTCATTTCCTTCATGAATCACTTCCAGTGCCAGTTCAGAAGACAACGGATAAACGTCTCCTTCCTTTAAACTCTGCACTACTGCAACTTTACTTTCTACAAGCATGCCTGAAAATGAACCACCGGCTATGAGTTCCTTTATTGAATATTTCTTCATTAGTTCATATAAGGTATCAGTATAAATTTCTGCTTCCTCAGTGAAGATAATTGCTTTAATTTCTTTGATATTTATTTGATTTAAATAATAATTAAGCTCTTTTATTTGAGAAAGCGGCCCTGTGTTGATCAGAAAATTCTCACCTGAAGGCAGATGAAGAACTGCCACCTCTCCGCTCTTTAGAGGCAGAAAGCTGATGGCGTATTCATTTTGTTCTAAATTCAGGTCCAATTCAGGAACCTTTACCCCGTAACTGACTGGTATAACCAAAATAAACAGCAGCAAAGCACATAGTACCACTCTCATATTCCATGCCTCCAGTTTTCATCTACCATTATCTTGTCTTAATGAATGAAAATTAACCAGAACTGCTGAAGGGTTAAGATGGTTGGGATAATAAAGGTTTACTAAGTCTAGATTAAACAGCCTCCATTCCTCTTGTGCTTTTCTTTAAGGGGGTTTGGCAAACAGGGGCCACTCATGTCCAAACGCTTGAAGGCCGACAAAAAAAAGACGATCCGGCATGTATGTTTTCACTTGCATTGCCTGGTTCGTCTCATAAATTTCTTACAGCCAATCTTCTATCCACTCAATCAAATCATAGAGGTCTCCTTCTTTTACTTTCATGGACGGGATTGATTGTATAAAAGCGTTCCCGTAACGGGTTGTTTTAATTCTCCGGTCGTATACGATCACAATTCCTCGGTCACTGCTTCTTCTTATCAACCTTCCTACACCCTGTTTGAAACGGATTATCGCTTCTGGCAATGAATGACTTGAAAATGGATTCTTCCCCTGTGTTTTAAGAGCTTCAGATTTTGCCTGGGTCACCGGTTCATCTGGCGGGGAAAAAGGCAGTCGTATTAATGCCAGACACGAAAGATCTTCCCCGGGAATGTCCACACCTTCCCAAAAACTGCTCGTCCCAAATAGGATGGCCTTATCAAAACGTTGAAAGTTCTTAGTCAACCTGGTCCTGCTCCCTGAAGTGATTCCTTGCGCCATCAGAACAAAATCATCAAGCAATCCGCTTTCCTTCATCAAATCATAGGTTTTTCGCAGCATATCATAAGATGTGAACAAAATAAGCATTCTGCCTTTAGTCGCCTGAGCCACTCCGATTAAATGGGAACTGATTGATTCTATATACTCCTCATTTGATACATGCTGAATCTCAGGTACATCATTAGGGATGAACAGCGTCGCTGACTCTGCATAATCAAAAGGAGAAGAAAGCTGCAGCTGTTTCATTCCGTCAGCAGCTAACCCGATTTCGTTTAAAAAATAGTTGAAAGAATCACTGACTGTCAGGGTCGCCGATGTAAGGACAACGCTTTTTTTCTTTGAGAAAAGCTCTTGGTTCAGATTTTGTGCGACAGCGACCGGCTGTGCCTGAATGACAAGGCTATTGGGCAATGAGCGGGTATCACCATCAAGCCAGAGGACAGAATCGGTCATCTCCCTGAGAAATACTGTCCGGAACTCCTCCCATAATTCATTCCATTCAACTAGAAAGCTGTAGAATTCTTCTACAAGCGCTTTTTCACCGTCTTTAAGCTTCAGCTTTTTCGTTTTAATCGTATCAAGAATCCCTTGAAATTCCTTTTCAATCATTTTCATTCCTGAAATGACTCTCTCCATCGCCATCTGAACAGGCAGCCAGCTTCTGCTATTTTTCATTTCTTCCGATATCCTCAGCTGTATTTTCTGGGCACCCGTCCTTTTTTTTGCGTGTTTAAAAAATACATTGGAAAGGACAGACATCGCTTCTTCAAGGTCGATATAAAATTGATGGATAAGTGTATCCAGTTCAAACGAATGGATAGTACCTTCAATAGCATACGTATTCATGAGCGCATAAAGGCGGTTGTACAGCTGTTTTTGATCAAGAGTCCCAAGTTGGGAAGTCGTGAACTTGATTGACAGGTAGTCCAGTACGATTCCCAAGTGCTGCCTTGCGGATTTCTCCAGATGATGTGCTTCATCAATGACTAAATAGTCAAAGGAAGGGATTAAACTTCCCTTATTGATGATGTCTGAAAGAAGCATCGAATGGTTGGTTATGATGATGTCGGCAGATTGAGCACGTTTTCTTGCATGTAGATAGAAATCCTTTGACACCCACGGATCTTTGCTGTGAGGAAGGTGCCATCCATCATGCCTCAGCCGGTTCCAGAATAACTGGCCGCCTGATGTAAGGTTAAGTTCATCCACATCTCCCGTTTTTGTTCTTGTCAGCCATACTAAGATTTGCATTTTCGTCAGAATCACGTCATATTGGGCATCCTCTTCACGCAAGGACTGCTCAAACTTAAATAAATTTATGTAGTGGTTTTTTCCTTTTAACAACACTGTCTGAAATGAGAAAGGACAGATCATTTCAAGCAGTTTGATTTCCTTTTGCAATAATTGTTCCTGCAGCTGCGTAGTAAAGGTGCTGATCACGACCCTTTCATTGTGCTGCTTGGCGAATTGCAGCGATGGCCATAAATATCCAAGTGATTTACCGACACCTGTACCGGCTTCTATCACAAGATGCCTGCCCTCCAGGAATGATTCCCGGACTTCATCCATCATTTGAATTTGTGCATCTCTTTTTTCATATGAAGGAATATGCATTTCAAGTTTTTTGGAGATATCGGGGTCGATATCGATATCATCCACCATGAGCATGCCGGTGTCATGATCCTCTCTCTTACGGAGTGCAATCCCTCTGTAAACCTCAAGTTCAAGCGACAAATCTTCCACATGCCTTTGCTTTTGAGTGACGATTTCATCCAATAATAATGATAAGTCACTCTTGAGGTGTCCTGAGAGTGATTGAAGCTTCTCCAGGGTGACCAGCGGAAGTTTCACAAGTGTATTGATAAAATGGAGCAGCAGCTCTGCCGTTACATAGGCATCACTATCGGCCTGGTGCGGTCTTACATGACTTAATGACAGTGAATTTGAAAGCTCGCTGAGTTTAAAGCTGTCTGCAGAAGGCATCGCAATTTTGGCTAATTCAACTGTATCAAAAGCAGGACCGTTAAAGGTGTTATAGCCTGCTTCTTCCAGTTCAGCCTGTAAAAAAGACAGATCGAACGTCACATTGTGAGCTACAAACACACCGTTTTCCAATAGTTCAAGTATCTTAGGAGCAATCTCATGGAATTCAGGAGCATCCGCGACCATCTCATCATTTATGCCGGTCAGCTCTTCGATAAACGGCGGGATGGCTTTGCCAGGGGCAACGAAAGATGTGAATTGATCGACAATCTCTCCGTTTTCGATGATGACTGCAGAAATCTGTATGATTTTTTCTCCTTTTCTAGGAGAATTCCCTGTTGTTTCCAAGTCCACAACAATTAATTTGAATGGTAACATTTTTTCTCACTGCCTTTATATAAATCCTTCAATGAATCTTATATACAATATGATTTCTAAATTAGTGTACCATAATTCGAATGAAAAGCAGAGACGATAAGCAGAAGATAAATAAGCAGATGTTAACCAGAAGCACAAAAAAAGAACGATCCCAAAAGAATCGTCCTTTTCTAATAGTCCATTAGTAGATCGTCGCTTCAGGCTCGGTTCCAAGCATTTCCACGATTTGATTATGTTCATTCATGATAGCCACTTTCGGTACATGGCTTCCCACCTTGTCTTCTGCCACCAGTTTATACGAGATGATGATGACTACATCCCCTTTTTGAACGAGTCTTGCTGCCGCCCCGTTAAGACAAATGACGCCGCTCCCTCTTTCACCAGGTATGATGTAAGTCTCCAGTCTTGCTCCGTTATTGTTATTAACAATCTGTACTTTTTCGTTTGCCATCATATCCACCCGGTCCAGGATATCCTGGTCGATTGTAATACTGCCTACATAATCAAGGTTTGCCTCCGTGACACGGGCTCTGTGAATTTTACCATTCATCATTGTCCTAAACATGCTGATTCTCCTCTTCATTCAATGAAATGATCATATTATCGATTAATCTAGCTTTTTGGTATTGAACGGCAAGAGCTATGATGATCTCACCTTTTAAGTCGTCTATGGGGGTCAGCTCTGGAAAAGAGTATACCTCCACGTACTCAACCTGTCCTGAAGTCCTGCTATGAATGAAATCTGTGACTTCTGAAATGATTGAATCCCCGCTCGTCTCTCCGGATTCAATCTTATTTTTCACTTTTTCAAGACTCTCATATAGCACAGGTGCTTCGCTTCTTTCTTTTTCGGATAAGTAGACATTCCGTGAACTTTTTGCCAGTCCGTCTTCTTCCCTGACAGTAGGCACCCTTACAATTTCCACAGGAAAGAAATAATCCTGAACTAGTCCCTCTACCACCGCTATCTGCTGAGCATCCTTCAGTCCGAAATATGCTCTATCCGGCTGCACCAAATGAAAGAGCTTAGTTAATACGGTGACAACACCGTCAAAGTGCCCTTCCCGTTTCTTCCCGCACAGCACATTTACCCGTTCCGTCACATTCATCTTGATTGATGTCGTTCCGGGATACATTTCTTCTGCAACCGGGATGAATAAGATGTCAACCCCTGCATTTTCTGCAAGTATAGAATCACGCTCAATGTCTCTAGGATAACGTTCGAAATCCTCATTCGGTCCGAATTGCAAAGGATTTACAAAGATGCTCATGACAACGATATCATTCTGTTTTCTCGCTTCTTTTACTAGAGTAAGATGGCCTTCATGCAGGAATCCCATTGTCGGGACAAAACCGATTGAGCAGCCTGATTGTTTATGATGATGAATCGCTTCACGGAGTGCTTTCAGTTCCGTTATGACTTTCATTCTTTACTTCCTCCATAAAGCATTTTCAATTCTTCTTCACGCATAGTAAAGGAGTGCTTATCTTCAGGAAAGGACCCTCTCTTTACTTCTTCTATATAGTTCACGATGCTCGCTGTGACGGTGTCGGAAATATTACTGTATTGTTTTACAAACTTCGGCACCCTGCCGACTCCGTAAGTGATGATGTCATGGAAGACAAGCACCTGACCGTCCGTTTCACTGCCGGCTCCGATTCCGATGACAGGAATGTTCACAGCTTCAGAAACCTCTTTAGCCAATTGTTTAGGTACACATTCGAGTACGATTGAAAAAGCTCCTGCCTTTTCGCATTTTATTGCATCCTCCAGGAGTGCCTGCGCGGAATGTGCCGTCTTGCCCTGTACTTTGTAACCTCCCAGTACCCCTACAGATTGAGGAGTCAATCCTAAATGAGCCATCACCGGTATACCAGCGCTAGTCATCGATTGGATACGATCGATCACAATACCGGCCCCTTCTACCTTTACCGCATTTGCTCCGCTTTCCTGCATGATCCTTGCTGCCGTTTTCAAGGTTTCATCCATTGAAAGATGATACGTCATAAATGGCATGTCAGTTACGATAAACGTATCCGGTGCGCCTCTTTTGGCTGCTTTCGTATGGTGAATCATATCCTCAACCGTCACAGGAACAGTCGAATCGTAACCGAGAACCACCATCCCCAGTGAATCACCGACCAATAGCAAATCGATTCCAGCTTCCTGAGCTAACTTCGCGCTTGGATAATCATACGCCGTCAGCATCGTTATCTTTTTAGATTCTTTTTTCATATTAAAAAAATCAGTCGTCTGTTTCATGTTTTCCTCCTTCTTTGCAGTCAGAGGTGACGAAACAATGAAAGCACTTACAATATGATAAAAGGCTGTTTTCTAGACGATTGCTGTTTTTCGTAGAATGTCCAGGAATGTATAGTGTGAAAGACAAATCTATCCGAACAAGCATTTACGAAAGAACATACTCTATTCTCTAATGTGAAAACCAGCAAAGTATGTGAAAAGAGCCTAATAAAAAAACCTTCTGAAAATTGACAGAAGGATCCCAAGTGTCTAAATATGATTGTTTCGACCCTCTGTCCCAGTCCATTTGGATCAAGGCAGATTATTCAATATTCGTGTTTCATGTTTTGCTGCTATGGGGGTGCAGTTCATACGATACTGCCCACTCAAAATTATAACA
The DNA here is from genome assembly GCF_052828565.1 of Rossellomorea sp. NS-SX7. Classification (NCBI taxonomy): domain Bacteria; kingdom Bacillati; phylum Bacillota; class Bacilli; order Caryophanales; family Bacillaceae; genus Rossellomorea; species Rossellomorea sp. NS-SX7. Next base: position 2,367,548 of record NZ_CM128249.1, read on the forward strand.
CAAAAAAACGAGATGGAATAAAGATTTAACTTTACTTCACATCTCGTTCATCACCATTATATATTCACTTCTATATCTGCGGAATAGATTTGATGCACAATACCCTCATGATCTTCAATTTTCAGTACTCCATCAGCTGTAATTCCCAATGCTGTACCTTCAATTGTTCCGTTGATCGTACGTGCCCTGATTCTCTTTCCGATGGAGACAGCATAGCTTTCCCAGAGCAGTTTGATAGGTGTGAACCCTTCATTCATATAAAGGGAATAAAGTGATTCCATTCTTTCTAATACAGTCTGGACCACTTTTGCTCTTGAAAGCTGCGTTCCCTGTTCAATCGCCAGCGAAGTAGCTATGGACCGGATTTCATCCGGAAAATGATCGTTCGTATGATTCACATTCATTCCGATTCCGATGATGATGGAATTGATTTTATCTGATTCCGCCTGTAATTCAGTCAGAATCCCGGTTACTTTCTTTCCATCTATCAGAATATCATTCGGCCATTTGATTTGAGGCTGAAGCTCTGTGACTTCCTCGATTGCCTGGACCACCGCCACTGCAGTGATCAATGTGAATTGTGGTGCTTTTTGCGGCGGCAGATGTGGTTTCAATATAAGACTCATCCAAATCCCGCTTCCTGATGAAGAATGCCATTCACGCATCAGCCTCCCTCTTCCAGCAGTCTGTTCGTCAGCAATGACAAGGGTGCCTTCAACGGCTCCATTTCCTGCTAAATCGTGGGCAATTTTTTGAGTGCTCGGTACAGATTCTTCATAGTGTATGACTTGTCCCAATGTTGCAGTCTGTAATCCCAGGCGTATCTTATTTTCGGTGACGCTGTCAGGTGTATCGATGATTCGATAGCCTTTTTTCCTTACTGCCTCCAGTCTGAAGCCTTCTTTCCTCAGTTCCTCTATGTGCTTCCAAATCGCTGTCCGGGAACAGCCTGCAATATCAGCGAGAGCCTGACCTGATAAAAATTCTCCATTTGATTCTGAAAATGCCTGAATCAATTTCTTTCTGATTGTCTGCATGTTTCAAGCCACCTCCTTATCGTTTCAAGATCATTCCTTATTTCCCCATATAAAACGGCCTTTTCGATCCTCTCAAGAGTTTCTTTCACCCAAGGTCCGCCCTTCTGACCTTTCCATTCCATCAGGTCCTTGCCTGTTACCATCAATTCCTTTCGGTCCTTAATGGGAAGAGCATGATAATCATCGGTCAGTCCTTCAATTGCCCCAGATGAAATCGAATGAATGCAGTTATACACTTTTTCCACGTTGTACGCTCGGTCAATGCCTGAATGGAAAAGCAGTTCCTTCGTCCATCCTTCGTCTGTGCGTTTAGAGAGAATCTGTTTCTCTTTCGTCCGCTCCTTTATCACCTTTGAAGGCAGTTTCCACGATTTTAAGAATTCTGCAGGACTGCCATCTATGTATGAAGATAACAGCAGCCATATTTGGTCGGTATTTAAACTCTTTAATAAAGGAAGACCTGATATTTCCTGGATCACTTCTTTCTGCCCGGAAAGCCCCGGGAGCTGTTCAAATAAGGAGGAGGTCAAAAGAAGCTGTAAAGCTTTCGCCCGGTGATCCCCACCTATCATTTTCTCGAATTCCATCGTTTTTCGTTCAACTGCAATATGGGACAGGAGTCTTGAGTATAAATTCAGTGCCTTCATGGTGAGGGGTTCAACCTCAAATCCAAGCTGGCTGACAAACCTGACCCCCCTCAGCATCCTGAGTGCATCTTCAGAAAAACGATCAGCCGGTTTTCCAACTGTTCTGATGACCTTTCTTCTGATATCTTCCTGCCCATTGAATGGATCATAGACTCTGCCATCTGCGTCCATTGCCAGGCTGTTCATCGTGAAATCCCGCCTCTTGAGATCTCCTTCCAAAGAACGGATGAACTCCACTGTATCCGGGCGCCTGTAATCGCCGTAGTCCGATTCAGTCCTGAAGGTGGTAATTTCATATTCACCTGACTGCTCGATGACTAATACGGTCCCATGCTCGATACCGATATCGGCTGTGCGGGGGAAAATGTCCTTGATTTCATCAGGAAAAGCAGACGTCGCTATATCCACATCATTTATGGGCCTTCCGAGAAGAAAATCCCTCACCGAACCTCCCACGAAATATGCTTCAAACCCGGCTTGTTCTATTTTTTTTAATAGCGGAATCGCTTCCTGGAAGATCGCTGGCAACATGATTAACACCCTCTTCTATCATAAAACGTAATGACTCACTTACATTAATTCTTTATATATGACTTCATACTGCTCGAGAATTTTTTTGGAATGAAATTTCGTTCTGGCTGTTTCGAGCGCATTTGCGGAAAGGCTGCTGTGAAGCCTCTCATCCCGTAGCAATTGAATTGCTTTGGATGCTACTGATTCCACATCACCCACCTTGCAGATATACCCGTTGAAACCGTCTTTGATCACTTCGGGTATCCCGCCGATATCCGTTCCGATAGCCGGGACTCCGCATGCCATGGCTTCAAGGGCAACCAATCCGAAACTTTCTTTCTCTGACAGAAGTAATTTCAGGTCGCTTATCGAGTAAAGTTCTTCGAGATTATCCTGCTTTCCAAGAAACAAGACACGATCCTTCAGGCCTAATTCTTTCACTTGCCTGCAGATGACGGTCATTTCAGGGCCGTCACCAACAAGGAGAAGTTTTGCCGGAATTTCTTTTTGGATCTTATTGAAAGAAGAAATAACATCTTTCACTCGTTTTACTCCCCGGAAATTCGAGACATGGATGACAACTTTTTCATCTTCGTGAATGCCGTATTCTTTTCGTAAGTGACTCGAATCAATATGACGGTACACCCGTTCGTCGATAAAATTGTATACCGTTTTTATCTCCTTATCAGGGCGGATCAACTCATGAGTCTGTTCGGCAAGTGCATTAGACACTGCCGTTACGACATCAGATTTTTCAATACCAAACCTGATTGCCCCTGTCAGGGACGGATCATAGCCAAGTACGGTTATGTCCGTCCCATGAAGCGTGGTCACAATCTTCACATCTCTATCTGCCATCTGCTTGCCTAAAATCGCGCATACCGCATGTGGGATTGCATAATGCACGTGCAGGATGTCCAGGTTTTCCCGCAAGATGATTTCTGACATTTTATTAGCGAGAGCGATATCATATGGAGGATATTGAAATACTGAATATTGATTGACTTCCACTTGATGAAAATAAATATTATGATACATTTTGTTTATCCTGAAAGGGATACTGGATGTAATGAAGTGAATTTCATGCCCTTTTTCAGCCAGCAGCTTTCCAAGCTCCGTGGCCACTACTCCAGACCCTCCAACTGTAGGATAGCACGTTATTCCAATTCTTAATTTCATTTGTTATTCTCCTAACAAGTCTTGATGCAGAATGAGCGTGTTATAGGAGAAGAACCCTTCAGCATAACGTACACCTGCGTCTTTTCCCATCATTCTTTCCCTTGCTTCAACTGCTTCTATGTAATCATCGGTCAGAGGTGTCGAAACACCGTCTTTCCCTTTTTGAAACTGGCTCTCATAAGCACGCAAGCTTTGCAGTTTCGCTTCCATATGGTCTTCAATATTTACGACAAAATGGGGCCTGTGAAAACCGTTTATTATATAAAAATAAAGATTTGCCGGTTTATGGACGGATGATGAGGGGTTGAATTTTCTTATACCCGAAGAAAAATAAGCCTCTCTAACCAACCGTGATGCATTTCCGTGATCTGGGTGCCGATCTTGTTCAAATGGCGCAAATACTGCTTTAGGCTTGAATTTCCTGATAACATCCACCACTTTTGTAATGTTTTCACCTGTGAGGTAAACCCCTCGGTCCGGGATATCAAGTGTCACTCTCTCCATTACCCCCAGATAACCGGCCGCCTTCCGAGCTTCTCGTTTCCTTATTGGAACAGAGCCGTTTGACGAAAGCTCTGCTTCCGTCAGGTCGCATATGACAATCTTTTTTCCCTCTTTTGCATATTTAGCCAGCGTTCCACCCATACCGATTTCCACATCATCGGCATGTGCACCAAAGGCAAGGATATCTATTTGTTCTTCTGCCACGTTATTCCTTCCTTTCTTTTTTGACGCCTCTCCATTCTATATCCCCTCTTTCCAGGCCTTTCACCAATACTTCCGCTGTTCCCATGTTCGTCGCTAAAGGGACGGAATATACGTCACATAATCTTATGAGAGCTGATACATCTGGCTCGTGAGGCTGTGCTGTTAACGGGTCCCTGAAAAAAAGGACAAGATCCATTTTGTCATTTGCTATATAAGCCCCGATTTCCTGATCTCCCCCTAATGGACCGGAACGGAAACGATGTACTGATAATCCGGCTTCTTCAGTAATTCTCTTTCCGGTTGTACCAGTGGCAAATAGAGAGTGTTTCTCGATGATCGGTTTATATGCCAAAACGAATCGGATTAAGTCATCCTTTTTTTTATCATGAGCAATCAAAGCGATATTCATTTGCTTCACCCTCTAATCCAATATATTTTCCAATCCATACACTAACGTATCCAGAGTCATGACAGTCTCCACTGATACCTTCACTCCAGACATGAAGCTTGCTCTGTTATATGAATCATGACGCACAGTCAGGGTCTGTCCTTCCGCACCGAACATGACCTGTTGATGAGCTATCAAACCGGGTAGTCTGACACTGTGGATATGCATTCCGTCGATATTGGCTCCCCGTGCCCCTGAAATCGATTCCTTTTCATCAGGATGCCCTTGAGTTTTAGCTTCCCTTACTTGTTTGATCATTTCAGCTGTTTTTACTGCAGTCCCCGAAGGCGCATCGAGCTTTTGGTCATGATGCAGTTCAATGATTTCTATATCATCAAAGTATTTTGCAGCCATCTGGGAAAACTTCATCATCAATACTGCCCCTATGGCAAAGTTGGGAGCGATGATGCAGCCGAGATTCCTGGATTCGGCAAGCTCTTTAAGTTCATTCAGTTCCTCCGTCGTAAAGCCCGTGGTGCCGACAACCGGTCTTACACCGTATTCAAGCGCTGTTTTCGTATGGGTATAGCCGACTTCAGGTGTGGTTAAATCGATCAGTACATGCGGTGTTTCTGCATTGAAGCATTGTGCTATTTCTTTATAGACCGGTACATCAAGATTTGCCTCCCCTTTATGGTCAATGACACTTATCAATGTAAAATGTGGAGTATTTTGAACCAGTTCTACTGCTTCTCTTCCCATTCTTCCCCTTGGTCCTGCAATCGTCACCTTAATTTGTTCCATGTCCCTCACCTCTTTCTTCTTTTCTTGTCCATCGATCTTTATCGCGTGTGTTAAATTTATGCATAACCCGATTATGAGCTTCCTCTAGGCTGATATCCAATGAATTGGCTAAACAGATGAGTACAAATAAGACATCACCAAGTTCTTCTTCAACCGTTTTCTCTTTTTCTGTATGTTTTTTGGGCTTTTCACCATAATAATGGTTAATTTCACGTGCCAGTTCTCCCATCTCTTCCGTTAACCTGGCCATCATTGCGAGAGGGCTGAAATAGCCTTCTTTGAATTGACTTATGTATTGATCAACTTCAGATTGCAGTTGATTCATTGATTTTTCATTGGTCATATTGAAAGACACACTCCTTCATCATCTTTTATCATGTTAGCTAAATCTTATCACATTTACAAATATTACGTTTAAAGGATTGCCACTTTAAACCTCTTCTTATATAATGTCTCTGTCAACGAGACACCACGAACGAAGGAGGGACTTCATAATGCTTGAATTACGTTTAAAAAATATCTTTTTTATACTTTTGGGCTCAGCTATTTTCGCTTTCGGCCTAGTTCACTTCAATATGCAGAATGAACTTGCCGAAGGCGGTTTTACAGGTATTACTTTGATTCTATATTTCCTATTTAATATCGATCCTTCCTATTCCAACCTTGCGCTCAATATACCTCTGTTTTTTATTGGATGGAAGCTTCTTGGAAAGAAAGCTTTTTATTACACGGTTATCGGGACTGTTAGTTTATCTGTATTCCTATGGATTTTTCAACGCTATCAAATGGAAGTACACCTTGAAGATGACCTATTTCTTGTAGCACTATTTGCAGGGGTGTTCATCGGAATTGGTTTAGGGATCATTTTCAGATATGGAGGCACGACTGGCGGGGTCGATATTATAGCCAGATTGGTGCATAAGTACATAGGCTGGAGCATGGGGAAAACCATGTTTATGTTCGATGCTGTGGTCATCATCGCATCACTCATCACATATCTTGAATACCGGGAAGCAATGTACACACTGGTAGCAGTATTTGTCGCTGCAAAAGTCATAGATTTCATGCAGGAAGGCGCATATTCGGCACGGGGGGCAATGATCATCTCAGATCATCATGAAGAAATCGCTGCAGTGATAAACCAAAAGATGGACCGGGGTGTTACCGTATTAAGAGGTCATGGATCCTTTACGAAGCAAAACCGGGAAGTACTTTATTGTGTGGTTGGCAAAAATGAAATTGTTCGCTTGAAAAATATCATTACTTCAGTGGACCCACATGCCTTTGTGTCTGTAACAATCGTCCATGATGTGCTGGGCGAAGGATTCACTTTGGATGCTGACAAAAACCCCCTTCATGATTAGTCCGTTGTATTTTAACGGCAGAGTGATGAAAAAACCTCAACAGCTAATCCAGCCGTTGAGGTTTTTTGAAGAGACCGATAATAAAAGCCGGGCATTCAGCCCGGCTTTCTTTAATTTGGTAATCAATCTTCACCCTGCATGCCTGTATAGATAAGTACTAACCTTAACAGTTCGATGACCGCTACAGCTGCTGCTGCCACGTATGTCATCGCTGCTGCGTTTAATACTTTTTTTGCATGACGCTCTTCTTCATTGCGGATAAGTCCTAGGGAAACGATTTGATTCATCGCACGTGACGATGCATTGAATTCAACAGGAAGCGTGATCAATTGGAAGACCACACCTGCCGCCATCAGGATTATACCCAGGAGGAACATCCCTGTCATTTGTGTGAACATACCGATCAGCAAGAAAATCCAAGACATATTCGAACCGATATTTGCAACCGGCACCAAAGCATGTCGGAAACGAAGGAAAGCATAGCTTTCTGCGTCTTGAATGGCATGACCTACTTCATGGGCTGCCACTGCTGCCCCTGCAACCGAATGACCATGATAATTATCCGGAGATAATGCCACTGTTTTTGAAATGGGATTATAGTGGTCACTAAGGAATCCTCTTCCCTCCACTACCTTCACATCAAACAGACCATTTTCATCCAATATCTTTCTCGCCATTTCCCTGCCGGTCATACCCGATGTTGTAGCTACTCTCGAGTATTTTTTAAACGTACTTTTTACACGCATTTGCGCCCAGATCGGAATAAGGGCAATGAGCAAAAAGTAAAGTATAAAACTCATCATTGTAACAAAAACCTCCAGCTTTTCAGATACTTAAATTTTATATCGCTATAAAGATTCTGTCAATTTTTTTGCCGCTCCGAGCTGCGTTCTTCTCCCTGCCCTTTATATTTTCTCCAACCTACATAAGATAATGTAGAAACAATGATGCTCCCGGTTGATATGATCACCCACCAAAGTGATGGATCCGCTTCATCTTCCTTTTTATTTTCAAAAAGATGTTCAAGATCTGTTTGAAGGGTTGATAATTCTGCCATTGCATCTGTACTTTCCAGGACTTGATGACGATAGTGGTCCAGATAGGTTATCCTTGCATCCAGAGCCTGTGCCTGGTCTACAGGTATATCAAGTTTGATGCTGGGCTGGATGATATTATATTTAGCCAAAAACATATTCAGCTCTGTATGATACCGTTCGCTGTTTCCACTTTCTGCTGCCGTTTTAACCCCTTTAAAAGCTTCCATGAGGGGGTCTTCCATTTCAACCCAGAGTGGCTGATAATGACTTGATAATGCATCCATAACCAACCGGAACCTTGTGACAGCATTCACCTTTTGTTCAATGCCGGCACCTGCCTGGTTAATGGTTTCTAATGCCAAATTATGTGATATCGTCAGGATTCTTAACTCGTCCATCGAAAACGATTGGTGCATGCTTTGTTCAGTAAACTCTTCGGAAAAATAATTCAATAAATGCTTTGCTTCTTCGTATTTTCCTACTTTGGTCATCTGGAGTGCCTGATCGGCAATATCATCAAGTTCATTAACTGGAGACGGAGCGTGATCTGCTAGAGTGAATTGCGGCACTGAAAATAAAAAGAATAGAATAAACACTGCTTTCAAGAATTTCATACTTGTCCCCCCTAAAACTACTAATAAAGTGTATGAAAGGGTGGACAAGAGTAGACCAAAAAAACCTACTAAAAGTTGGGGTGCAATGTGGAACGCGGCGTTTTTTGGGTGAAGTAGTAAGCTAGTGCAATCGATGCAATGCTCAACCAGAAAGTGAAATAGCCTATGTTCTGTATGTATAGAAACAGTTTGGAATAAACAGGGAACTGCATGTAAACATAGTCAATCATATCATTATGCAGGGTCCATAGAGCTCCGACAGCCAAGTGCCATAACTTTACCCGATAAAACGATGAATACAAAATGCCCTGTACTGCCATGGCTCCATGGGAAGCCATCAGCATATATCCCTCCCAAGGCAGTTCTCCGCTTACCCACAGTGTAAGCAGGTTCATGACGACAGCCCAGACGCCGTACTTAAATAATGTGATGAGTGCAAGCACTTCAAGGAGCGGCCAATTTCTTCTCAACAAGAATGCGACAAGCACAAAACAAAAAAAGAGACTCGCAGTTGGGCTGTCGGGTACGAAAATCAGAAATTGCTCAGGAGTATTCCTCAATTGAGGTATATACCAAACATACCCATAAATTGTCCCTACTAGATTTATAATGAGCAGCATCCATAGAAATGTTTTATTCGTCAATATGGAGAAAAGCCAAGAAATCATCTTTCTTGCCCCTTTCTTTCAATGGGTTTCAGTGTAGAAAAAAAGAGCCAACAAAAGCTGGCTCTTTTTTAAATTATTCTGCTTTTAAGCCTGAGATGAATTCAGCCAATTTATCAAGCTCTTCATCCGTGCCTTTGAATAAACCTGCCGGCATGCCAGGAGGCTTACCATTTTTAGCGATATCTTTAATTTCATCCGGGCTTAATCCTGTACCAACTAGAGAAGGTGCAGCAGCTCCGCCTGTCATGTTTTCACCGTGACATGTAATACAGCTGTTTTTCTCATCAGCATAGATTTTGTAGCCCTCAGCTTCTTTGTCTATTTCCGCTTCCGCGACGATCTTCCCTTGTTCTTTCGCTGCTTCCCAATCGTGGTGGGCAACAGATTCCCAAGTTAAGAAGTACGTAGCTGCAAGAGCCAGAAGCATGAATCCTGTTGCAAATGGACGTTTTGTCGGACGGCGTTCAGGTCCTCTGTCGATGAATGGTGCAAGAAGCAGCGCACCAAAAGCAATTCCTGGAATGATGAATGCTCCGATAACGTTATAAGGTCCAGATGCATAAGTGTATTTAAGTAATTGGTATAAGAATAAGAAATACCAGTCTGGTAATGGAATATATCCGGTATCTGTCGGATCGGCTACACGCTCCAGCGGTGACGGGTGAGCGATCGTTAAACATAGATAACCGATTAGGAAAACAGCTCCAACCAGCCATTCTTTTAATAAGAAGTTCGGCCAGAAAGCTTCTGTTTTTCCAGGGAACTCCGAATAGTCTTTAGGAATATTCGGTTTTCTGTCTGCAGGCACACGAGAATCCCCTACAAACTTCATCCCTTTTCCTCGATGCATAGTGTCCCCCTCCTTCTAATTTAGGTTTATAAATTTTGATCGTATCTTATAGCGGTCCTGAAATACCTTGCTTACGGATCATCAGGAAGTGAGCTCCCATTAATCCAAGTAAAGCTGCAGGCAGGAAGAATACGTGGATAGCGAAGAAACGTGTAAGTGTTTGCGCACCGACAATTGTCGAATCCCCTGCTAATAAGATCTTCACTTGCTCACCAATGAATGGTGTAGCTGCTGCGATTTCAATTCCAACCTTCGTCGCAAATAGCGCTTTCATATCCCACGGCAAAAGGTAACCGGTGAATCCAAGCCCTAACATAACGAAGAAAATAAGTACTCCTACAACCCAGTTCAATTCACGAGGTTTTTTGTATGCACCTTGGAAAAATACACGTAGTGTATGTAAGAACATCATTACGATAACCAAACTTGCTCCCCAGTGATGCATTCCGCGGACAATTTGTCCGAATGCTACTTCATTTTGCAGATAATACACAGATTCCCAAGCGTTTTTAATATCAGGTACATAGTACATAGTCAGGAACATACCTGATAATATCTGAATCACGGTAACGAAGAAAGTCAAGCCGCCGAAACAGTAAACAAAAGCAGAAAAATGATGCGCCGGGTTTACGTGCTCAGGTACTTCGTGGTCCGCAATATCTCGCCACATAGGCGTAATGTCCAAACGCTCGTCAACCCAATCATAGATTTTGTTCAGCACAGATTACGCCCCCTTACTTAACATATTTATTTGGTTCAGGTTGTCCAAGGTATAAAATACCGTCTTTCTCTTTTGTCGGATATGTATCCAACGGTGCTGTCGGTGGTGTACCAGGTACATTTTTACCGCTTTTCTCATACAGACCACCATGACAAGGGCAATAGAACATATTCGGGTTGTTCTTGTCTCCGGCCCAGTTGACTGTACATCCAAGATGTTTACATACTGGTGAAAGAGCAATGATTTTACCTTCCTTGTTCTTATAGACCCATGCAGTTTGAGTTACTTCTGATGTGTACCACGCATCTTTTTGTTCATAAGAATAGTCGACACGAACAGGCTCATTTGTTATTTCTGACACTTTTTGCTTCGTCGCTATAAAGTCTCCTGCTGCTGAAGTTTTCAACACGGGATCGACAGCGAATCGAACCATCGGCATTAGCATTCCCGCAGCCATGAAACCGCCTACACCCGTAAGTGTATAGTTAAGGAATTGACGTCTAGATACACGTTGCTTGCTCATCCTTTTCCCCCCTCTATCGCGTAAGGTAAGTCCATCGGACATATTTCGCACAAATATAAAACTAGGACATAACTATGATATATTAAAGTCATTACAAGGTCAATAACTCAATAAACTAAAAGATGGATACAATGTGAAGTTTTTATGAATTTTTTTGCCAATTTTGTACAATGACATTCAGGAGCTGTTTCACCTGATCTTCCATGATCGAATGCTTATACTGTTCGTCCAAATGTTCTAGTGGAATGGACGGAACCCATATCAATTGGTCATTCAGAGTCTGTTCTGATTTTTTCCAGCCACTATCCGATGTAAGAAAGAAAACATGCTTCACTCCGCTCTCTTTCAAGCTTGTCTCCCAATCCTGTAACTCCCCTGTCTTACCTTCGGTGGTCCCCATCAGATAAGTGAATGGAGGCGTCATGATCATCCGTCCCTTGAACTGTCTTTCCAAATGGAAGGTCAACAATGTAATAAATTCAGTCTGGGCAGCGGAAGCCTTGATTTCATTTGAAAAATCAATTGGGATAAGGGGGATCACAGCTGTATCTATGTATTCTTTCTCAGTTTCAAACACTTCAATATCTTTAACATTCCAATTCATCTTATTCCCTCACTTTTTCTATTCTTTAGCACCTCCCATCATATCATTTAATACAACCCCATTAAAAGAAAATTCACTTATTCTGTAGTATGTACAATATTTTGGAAGGTATGACTGACAAGAAAAAAGAATGAAGGAAATCCCTCATTCTTTTCTTTCGAGTTTATTCAATTCTTTCGTTAATCTATTGAAGGATTCTTTATCACCTTCATCCAGAGCACGATCAATTGCATCTAATAGACGATTCTTTTGAAATGAGTGCAGACTTTCTTTTAAGAACTGTTCTGCCACGATACGGTCCTTTTCATTTATCAACAGGTACTTCGGCATGAACGGGTTTTCCTCTAACACTGCCGCGAATTGATAGCTTGAATTGGCTTTGCTGAAGTTTAGTTGAATATAAATATCTTCATCTTTGTTTAAACGAATATCATGAAATGATTTTTCAGCATCTGTTGTCATGATATTCTCTTTGTAAAAACGGAATGGAACATCTTCGACACAATGGGTCGACATGACTAAGCCCCTCGGACAATATTGGGATTCCTCCACAAAATGGACTTTCTTCATCAACTGATCATGACTCATCAAATAATTCAATATCCAGACACATTCTCTTCTTTTCAATTGATAGCGATTTAAAAACCAGCGAATAAATTCTTTCTTCTCGTTGACAGAAACAGGGGTGGTCATAGGTTTCCCTCCTCTGCGAAATCCAATTTAATTAATATACGGAGTCTCATGCTTAATTTCCATCATCCATTTGCAGCATTTACCGGCCTGTTGTCACGCTCATAGTTGTCAGTCCTGTAAACGTTCAATCAAATCCTGCCATTCGTCATTTGAAGGATCCATATCTAGGAGTTGTTTATATACTTCTATCGCATCTCCTCTAAGTCCTTCTTCAACCAGGAATTGACCGAACTCTGTCAGGAACTCTTCGTGATTCTTAAAATAAGTATATGCAGCACGGTATTGTTTTAATGCATGATTATATTGTTCAAGCCCTTCGTATGCTTTTGCAAGATCCCAGGTCAGCTGCGGTTCCTCTTCTCCTTCTGCCGTCAGCATTTGAGCGATTTCCAGGACATCTTCAAATCGATCCTGTGTAAAGAACAGCTTGTTAATAAGGAGCGCCGCTTCTACATAACCGGGGTCGAGCGCCAAAGCATCCCTGAGGAATTTCTCAGCTTCTTCATCCAGACCGAGCTTCAATGAGATCTTCCCTCCGAACAAGCTCAATTCCTTGTTATATTCATCCTGCTTAATCCCTTCATGGATGACGTTAAGGCTTTCTTCCAGTTCTTCCTCATGCTCATAAGCCTTGGCAAGCAATAAATACACGGAATGATAATCGGGGTCGAGTTCTTTTACCGAACTAAACTTCTCGATCGCCGTTTCATAATATCCCGCCTGATAAGCTGTAAATGCATAACCGAACAGCGTATTGATTTCCAGGTGCTCGTCAAGCGCCTTTTCATAATGGGTCAAAGCCTCTTCAAAAGATCCTCCGACGCTATAGGCTTCAGCCAGCCTCTGATGAATATACGTACCGCCGATTTCAGTGGTGCCGTGCTCTATTAAATAACTGTAGTATCTGATCGCTTCCAAAAATCTGCCCGTTTCAGAGTAAAGCTCCCCTAAACCGAAATGAATGACAGGTTCATCCGGCAGCAGGTCCTTTGCCTGCAGGAGTTTTTGCTCACTGACTTCGAACAGACCCTGCATTTGATATAAGTCTGCCATTAACAACAGGGCACGGGGATAGGAAACGTCATCTTCATCTATATGGGAAAGCTGCTCGATAGCATCTTCCTCCATATCCATTTCCACGAGCACCTCCGCCAGTTCGATGATCAGTTCACCCTCCCCTGGATAATACAGCAGTAAATTTTCATATAACTGCTTGGCTTCCTCCAGAAACCCCAGATGGTGCAGCTCTTCCGCCAGGCTGAATTTTTCTTCATGACTGCCAAACTTCAATGTTTCATTAAAATGTTTTTTTGCTTCTTCTAAATGACCTTCTTCCAAAGAAGTCAACATTTTTTCACCATGTGACATAATTAATTCCTTTCTATACTACATAGTTTTTCTATCTTACTATTCAACTGCTCCCTTTATCTGGGCACATCAGGTAAAAAAGCCCGGAGTCTGTATGCAGAGCTCTTTTCCTGCACCAGGATAAAAGTAGCCTTGATCATTTAAATAGTGATACTTCCCTCTATTCATTGTACATTTTAGTACATGACTTTCATAATGAAATGAATTTCCGGCCGATGACGGCTGTTCATCGGATTTCATATAGAGGTTATAACTTAATTCTCCACCTGAGAGAAAATTTCCTCTATGTGGATACATGCCAATTTTTTTCAATTGTTCTAATGGCAATGGGACTTTTTGCTGGATTTCTTCTGAAAAATGGGGAATGTTCTCGTATTTCATCGTTTTTTGCCAAATCTTAAGATGCTTTATTTTTTCCTTTTTGTCCAGGTTTGTCGTAAAAAAGGGGACAAAAGTAATGCGATAATCATTCAATAAACCTTTTATCCAGCCCCACTTAACAGATGTAAATGCCTTAATGTCATCCAGTAAAAGCCATATGACCGGCACTTTATTCCGCTTACACAGGCGTATGACATTGACGGTTATCAAATGTGCCGGAGAAATGAGTCCTATCGTGTAATCGAGGGGGCTGCTCAGGAGAGATGTTCTTCGCGCCTCCAACTTTTCCATAAATTCGAATTCGTAGGCTATCCTAAAGGAAGTAAGAATGGTGGTACACCCTTTTGCAATAAAGTGTTCCAAAAAATAGGCCTTGAATGAGGAGAAATCATGATTGACTGGGAGGGCAGTGTCACACATGACATGTGACGGTGTCATGATGAAAGGCGAGACATTTAATCTAATGTGATTGTAATATGAAAAACGTTCCCGAATCGCTGCTATTCGATTATCTTCCACCAGCAAAGATATCTGGCCGATTCTGTCGTGACTGGCATAGTCAGCATTTTCTATGATATATTTACTCATCTCTTCACCTTCCTTTATAGACAAGCTATGAAGAAAAGTAACGGGAAATGACTTAAACATAATTTTACGGAAGAAGAGCTTGTCTTCTTCCGTAAGTAACAGAAACTATTCCACTAATTTCCCAAGGTCTTCAAAGAAATTCGGATAAGAAATTTTAATGGCATCCGCATTTTCTAAGTATACGGGCGACTCAGTGATTAAGGACGCGACAGCAAGGGTCATTCCAATCCGGTGGTCACCCCAGGAATGAACCTCTGCTCCTTGTAATGATTTCTTCCCTTTGATAATCATTCCGTCGTCTGTCGCTTCTATGTCTGCACCCAGCTTCTTCAGCTCCTGCACGACAGCATCGATTCTATTTGTTTCTTTTACTTTCAATTCTTCTGCATCTTTTATGATGGTGGTACCTTCAGCTTGCGTCGCCAGTAATGCAATGACCGGTATTTCATCGATAAGAGCGGGAATCAAGTCCCCTCCTATCTCGGTCCCTTGGAGTTCGGACGTTTCAACCATAATATCCCCGATTCTCTCTCCAGAACCTGGCCTTTCTGTAACTTCCATTCTCGCACCCATCTTTTTCATCACCTCGACGATACCGGTCCTTGTCTCATTTAGTCCTACGTTCTTCAACGTAATGCTGCTATTTGGAACAATCGCCGCCGCCGTCATGAAGAATGCGGCACTTGAAATATCACCCGGCACATACACTTTTGCCCCTCTGAGGACTTGTCCGCCACGAACTTTGATGGTATCTTCCACCCTCTCGACTTCTCCTCCAAATTCAACGATCATCTTTTCTGTATGGTCCCTTGTTCTCTGGGGTTCGACGACTTCCGTCACTCCGTCTGCCTGGAGCCCCGCTAACAGGATAGCGGATTTTACCTGTGCGCTGGCAACAGGCAGTTTATATCTGATCGCTTTTAAGTTCCCTCCACGAATGGACAACGGAGTGAAATTAGCTTCGTCACGCCCATCGATGGCTGTTCCAAAAAGTTTCAAAGGATCCGTCACTCTTTTCATGGGACGTTTCGCAATGGATTCATCACCAAGCATGACTGAATGAAACGGTCTTCCCGACAATAAACCCATCATCAGTCTGGTGGTGGTACCTGAATTTCCTGTATCCAGTACTTCAGATGGTTCAGATAAAGAATCCCACCCATTTCCTTCCACCGTCACTTCATCAGCATTTATATCAATTTTCACTCCTAATTTACGAAAACAGGAAATGGTGCTTAAGCAATCTTCTCCCATCAGGAAGTTACGGATCGTCGTTTTCCCTTCTGCTACAGAACCGAACATGACTGCGCGATGAGAAATGGACTTATCTCCTGGAACTTGAAGTTCGCCATTCAAGCCATGTTCTGGCTTTGATAATTTTAATTGGTTCTCCATTGTTCTCCTCCTTGTTCTAGGATTTCTTGTACAACTACAGATCATTCTTCTGAATAAAGCTGGGGGAATCGTGCATTTTTTCGAAAGGGATGAAATCCCCCCTTGCCGGCACCCTATATGGGCAATGATTTTTAAACAGCCCCTAGTCTAAGAACAGCTCATAATTCGTTTTTTCCTTAAGACATGCAGCAGCTTGTTCACGGTCTTCCATCGTTTGAAAGCTTATGACCAAAACCCCATACAGGTCTTCCCGCGTTTCTAAAATACGGATATTGGTCAAACTGATCCGTTCTTCCGCTAAATATGCTGTCACTTCAGAGATGACACCAGGATAGTCAGGAACATCAATATATAAATCATAAAAGGCTGGAATGGCTCCTTTTGAAAGGACAGGAAGCTCATCCCGAAATACCTTGGCTTCATTGAAGTAACTGTAAATCCTTTCTGAATCATCTTCACTGATCATGTCCATGACTTCTTCCATTTCCATTTTCCACTTTTCCATAATGTCCAACAATACTTTTTTATTCTGCAGTGTAATATCTTTCCACATCACAGGGTTGGAAGATGCAATTCTCGTTATGTCACGGAACCCTCCGGCTGCAAGTCTTCTTAAATAAGGATGTTCAAGTGATGACCCTTTTGCCTGATGGACAAGTGAGGCTGCGATGACATGGGGAAAGTGGCTTATCATTCCCGTTAACTCGTCATGTTCTTTTGGGGGGACGATCAAAAACTTCGCGCGCGTTCCTTTCAGCCATTCCTTGAGTGTTTCAATTTCAGAATCCCCACCGGCACCTGAGGGGGTGAGCATATAAAAGGCATTTTCAAATAAGATCTTCTTCGCCGCAGTCACTCCGCTCTTATGAGATCCCGCCATCGGATGACCGCCGATAAACCTGACACCCTTTTCCTTTAACTGCAGGGACGCTCTCATTATTTGCTCTTTGGTGCTGCCAGTATCCGTAATGATGACATTTGATTTCAAATCTGTATTATGTAATTTTTCCAGTATTATTTCTGTTTGGGTAACCGGGGTCGAAATAATGATGAGATCAGCCTCTTTCGCTCCCAGCTCCATTTCCGGGGATAATTCATCGATCACGCCCAGTGTTTTTGCGAGCCGTAACTCTTGATCATTCACATCATGCCCGATTATGGTTGCATCAGGATGCTCCTCTTTTATACAAAGAGCGAGTGAACCGCCAATAAGTCCCATCCCGATAATCAATACTTTCCCTTCCATTCGATTTCTCTCCCTTGATTGCGACATCACTTAGACTTCTTGTATAAAGAAACTGTCCATATCTTGTGGTTTTTTATGTAAAGCTGATTCCTTTTACGATACCTTACACTTAACAATCAACTTATGGATTCAGCCTTTGAAAAAAAGCCGGAAAGGTTCATCAATTCTGTGATACACCATCCGGCTGTTTACCATTCAATTTTCAAATCAAACATCAATAGTGTTTGGCAAGCGCAAGAAACTCTTTCATTAAGGTGATTAATTCTTCGTTTTGTTGTGGCGATCCAACCGTTATCCTGACTGATTGAGGGTATCCCAGCGCTTCACCGGATCGAACGATGAATCCCTTACTCATCAGGAATTGGAATACCTCGTCACCACTGACACCAAAATCAATCAGGATAAAGTTCGCTTGGGATTTCATGTATTTTAGCCCGCTGCTTTCACAAAACGCATAAAACTGCTTAAGCCCTTCCCGGTTCTGCTCTCTGCACTCTTCAATGAATGTCTGATCACCCATCGCTGCAGCTGCGGCCCCCTGACCCAAAGCATTATTATTGAAGGGTTCCCTAATCGGTTCCAATTTACTGATCACGTCAACACTTCCAACTCCATAACCAACTCTGAATCCTGCTAATCCATAAGCTTTTGAAAAGGTCCTTGTTACCAATAGTTGCGGATACGCTCGAAGCAATTCTATTGAATCATAATAATCTTCCGCCGTAACATATTCATAATAGGCTTCATCCAATACGACAAGCACATGTTCAGGAACGCGGTCAAGAAAGTGCAGCAGTTCATCTTTACGGATGTATTCCCCTGTAGGGTTATTCGGGGAGCACAGCCAGACAACAGCAGTGGTATCATCTATGCTGTCAATCATTTTGGCAAGCTGATGCCTTCCTTCGTCGTCGAGAGGGACCTCCCTTACTTCTGCTCCCTCGACAATTGCGTTATGTTTGTATTGAGGAAAAGTAGGCACGGCCATCACTGTGCTCTTCGAACGGTCGAGCAAGGCTCTTGAAATCATTTGAATCACTTCATCAGAGCCATTCCCAAAGAGCAGCTGCTGCGGCTCCACGTTTAAATGGCCGGCTACCTTCATCCGCAACTGTTTCGCATAGCCGTCTGGATAGATAGCATGAGAAAGAGCTGCAGAAGAGATGAATGTCTGTACGTTTGGTGAACATCCAAAAGGATTTTCATTCGAAGCAAGCTTCACTACCTTTTCAAGGTTAAATTGTTCTTTTACATCTTCCATCGTCTTTCCGGGTTGATATGCTTTTAGATTGTGTAACTGTGTTTTCCATTGCATATACAAAACTTCCTTTCAATCCGTGTTTCAGCAGACTATTTTAGATATACTTATTCCTCATTAAGCAAATCCGGTCTTAATGAGACTGCATTTTTCAAATAAACATGCTGGATATCTTTTTGAGATGTAGATGTATTATAGTGGATCATCACCCTAATACAGCGTTCCAGTCCTCCTGGGACATCCAGTTCCTGCATACACATCACCGGTACGAACTTCCAGTCTTTAAACTCCCTCATTGCTTTGGCAGGGAATGTTTCCTTTATATCCGGAGTAGCCGAAATGAAGACGGATGCCACTCTATCCGGATCAATGTGATTATGTATAATCATCTGGTTCAGCAGTTCATGAGTCGCAAGGAGGATTTCTTTTGCTCCTTCTTTTTCAACGGTAGTCGCTCCCCGGATTCCTCTCATCATCTTATCTCACTCTCCCTCTTTCTATTGTGTGTCTGTAGACACTTCTTTTGTAACGGACTTCGATTTACGCCGATAACCCGTGGGCCTCTTTTGGACGTTCATACCTCGCTGGTCTTCCAAGTCCAGCTCGGGGCAACAGCCATCGTCACATGGGAATGTTAGAGATGTCCAGTCCTTTTGTGGATTTCACGGATAAATTGGTCAGCGCCGGCGAGTCCTTCTTCAGGCACCTTCATCAGTACGGGATCACCAATATTGTTTAACAGGACGAATACCGGCATGCGGTCTTTTGATTTTTTGTCGCTTTTCATCTTTTTCAGAAGTTGATCGAATGTAATATGGGACGGGATAGACAAATCGTAACCCAGTGATATCACCCAATCGATAAACTCTTCCAGGTTGAACGAGAGACCGCAATACTTTTGACTAAGGTAAAGAGCATATATCATTCCGATCATGACCGATTCACCATGAGTCCTGTTCCCATACCCGCTGGCACTTTCAACGGCATGTCCATACGTATGGCCGAAATTCAGGAACGCCCGGATTCCCTCTTCTTTCTCGTCTTTTGATACAATATTCCCTTTGACTTTGATCCCTTTGAGTAATGAGTCCAGGACAAAGTCATCTTGAAGCCCATTTACAGATGTGAAATTTGATTTAAGTTCATTCAGGAATGAAGCATCTGATAAGAAAGCGTGTTTGATCACTTCCGCATAACCTGAAAGAATTTCTTCAGCAGGAAGGCTGTTAAAATAGTTCAAGTCGAAAAAGACGCCCTCTGGTTGATAAAATTGACCCACCATATTTTTCCCCATTGGATGGTTGATCGCCACTTTCCCTCCAACAGCACTGTCATGCGCCAGTATGGTGGTCGGTACCCCGATGAAAGGGATCCCCCTCATGAACGTTGATGCAACAAATCCAGCAAGATCCCCGATTGCACCGCCGCCAAAAGCAATTACAAGAGCCTTTCGGTCAACATGGTTACTCAGACCATGTGTAATCGCCTCTTGATATACATCAAAGCTCTTTGCTTGTTCTCCTGAAGGGGCCTTATAGATTGTTACAGGTAAAGACCGCTTGAGTTCATCTGCAAAATGTTTCCCATGAATAGAAAAAACTTCTTCATCTGCTATGACCCAGACAGTAGAAACCTTAGGAAACTGAGAAGAAATAAAATGGATGATTTCTTCTGTCATTCCTTTTCCAAGCAGTACTTCGTATGACTTCGAGGGAGTTTTCACTCTGATTCTTTCCATTTAATATTCCTTCGTTTCTTTTCGCAGTGTTTCAACATCCCTTTGAAGCTTTTCAAACTGATCACTGTGAAACTGTTCTGTTATCGCTGCTGCAAGTTCCCATGCCACTACCGCTTCAGCGACTACACTTGCCGCTGGGACGGCACAGCTGTCAGAACGTTCTATACTTGCTTTAAATGGCTCTTTAGTATCGATATCCACACTTTGCAGCGGTTTATAAAGTGTCGGGATAGGCTTCATTACACCCTTGACATGGATAGGCATCCCGGTTGTCATCCCGCCTTCAAAACCTCCGAGTCTATTCGTTTTTCTGTAGTAGCCTTTTTCCTCACTCCACAGAATTTCATCGTGAACTTCACTTCCGGGTTTTCTGGCCATCTCAAATCCCAGCCCGAATTCTACACCTTTAAATGCATTGATGCTCATGATTGCACGAGCCAGTTTGGCATCCAGCTTTCGGTCATAATGCACATAACTGCCGACCCCTTCGGGCATGCCCTCCACGATGACTTCTACGACTCCTCCAATCGAGTCGCCGTTTTTCTTTGCTTCGTCTATTAAATTCATCATTTTGTTTGCCGCTTCACTGTCCAGGCAGCGGACAGGAGATTCTTCTGTTCTATCTTTTAAATCATTTATTGAATCGTATTTTACATCTTCAGCTTTAATTCCACCGATTTCAAGGACATGTCCGACAACTTCTATGCCAAGCAGGTTTAATAATTTCTTGGCTACAGACCCTGCAGCTACCCGCACAGTCGTCTCTCTTGCTGAAGATCTTTCAAGGACATTCCTAAGGTCGCGGTGGCCATACTTCATACCGCCAACCAAATCGGCATGACCAGGTCTCGGACGTGAAATCTTTCTTTTTACTTCTTCTTCTTCTCCAGGCGATATTGGCTCTATGCCCATCACTTTCGTCCAGTGTGTCCAATCTTTATTCTCGACTACCAGTCCCAGAGGGGAACCAAGAGTATATCCGTGCCTTACACCTCCGACTATTGAAACGCGGTCTTTCTCTATCTGCATTCTTCGTCCGCGTCCATAGCCTTTCTGTCTTCTAGCCAAATCTTCGTTGATGTCTTCTGCTTCTAACGGCATTCCAGCCGGCAAGCCTTCGATGATCGTCGTCAATTGCGGACCATGAGACTCTCCTGATGTTAAATACCTCATAACACTTTCCCCCTTCAACTCGTTAAAGAATTATGTACCAATATAACATAAGTTTTATATTCATTCCTAGTACTATGTTTAAAAAATTTTGAAGATTGCACTTGCACTGCCAACCTCAAATTCTCACTAATCTTCTTTAATTTTGAACGTATCAACAAATGGACAGCATCGCCATAAAAAGAAAAACGATGTAATAAAGTGCTTCGCGGAAAGATACTGCGAGCCTCTATTTCACCGTTTATTGCATTACATTTTTTTATAAAAGAATGTATCCTCAGGTTGGAAGCCGTATTGGGCAGGATTGAAGATCTGCTCAGTACTTCCGACGAAAAATACCCCACCTGCCTTGAGTGAAGCATTGAACTTTTTATACAATAGATCCTTCGCTTCTTCAGTAAAATAAATCAATACGTTCCTGCACACGATCAAATCAAAGTCGTAGTCGAAAGCGTCGGCCAACAGGTTTTGCTGTTTGAACGTCACTGCATTTCTAATTCCCTCATCAACCCTATAAAGAGAACCTTCCTCAGTGAAGAACTTACGCCTGATTTCCGGTGGGACTTCAGCCAGGGAGCGTTCTGGATAAACTGCATGCTTTGCCCGCTGCAGTGCATTCCCATCCAAATCTGTCGCCAGGATTTTTAAATTGGTCATTGGAATGTATTTCGAAAGCATCATGGCCAACGTATAAGGTTCTTCTCCTGTTGAACAGGCTGCACTCCATACTTTTAATGAATGTTTGTCTTGCAGGAGCCTTGGCAGGATTCTGGTCTCCAGGACCTCCCACCTTTTATGATTCCGGTAGAATTCAGAAACATTAATAGTCATCCGGTCCAAGAATTCCGCCATTTGCTCATCATCAGAGCTGATTAGCTTATAGTATTCTTTAAAGCTTGAGTACCCCTTTTTTTCATACAGGGCCGTTAATCTTCTTTTCATTTGCGCTTCTTTATAAAAGGATAAATCAATTCCAGTCTTTCTTTTTATTCCTTTAATAAAATCACTATAATCATTTACCATTCCAAGTCACTCTCTCTGCATTTATACTGATTTAATTATGTATATAAGATATATCGAACAGAGGTGGAAATTATTAATAATAAATGTCAAAATGGCAAAAGCGAATGTTATACTGAATGGCGTTTTTCGCTTCTATTTCTGAGGAGATCATCAAAACTTAAAAAAGACAAGTCAACAATGACTTGTCTTCTCATATTTTCTATTCGGAATGTGGATTAGTAGATCCACTCATTCATTAGCTTTGAATATTCTACAAGCTCTTCTTCTTTAAAGAATAAGCCGATTTCCCTTACAGCGCTTTCTGGAGAATCCGAACCGTGGATGATATTCTTTCCAACTGTCAGACCAAAGTCACCGCGAATTGTTCCTGTAGCAGCATCCTTAGGGTTTGTAGCACCCATCATTCCACGAGCTGTAGAAATGACATCTTCACCTTGCCATACCATAGCAAAAACAGGACCAGAAGTAATGAAGTCGACAAGTTCACCAAAGAAAGGTCTTTCTTTATGCTCACCATAGTGCTCCTCTGCAAGTTCTGTAGAGATGCTCATAAGCTTAGCTCCGACTAATTGGAAGCCCTTTTTCTCGAAACGTGACACGATATCACCGATTAACCCTCTTTGTACGCCGTCTGGCTTTACCATTAAAAACGTTTTTTCCATCTTCCCCACTCCTAATTATGTATGTATAGTCTGTCCGAGGACGTCCCACGAAAAATATTAACACTGTTTAGGGATTTTGGCAACGTTTCCATTTTAAATTTTCTTAATATTTTCTTTTGCCGATAAAGTTCGCAATATTCTTCAAGGTCTTCTTGGCCCTGTTCTGGGGTAAAAACTCTAAATCTCTTAATGCTCTGTCAAGATACATCCTGCTGACGCGATGAGAGCGTTCGATTGCATCCGAGGAAAGGATCGATGAAATCACCGTTTTCATTTCTTCTGCGGTAGTGTTTTCGGAAACACGTTCGATTTCAGCTTTAAGATCAGGGTTTTCCATCGCATATAAAATCGGGAGCGTGATGTTCCCCTGCCATAAATCACTTCCTGCAGGCTTCCCTAGCTCTTCCTCGCTTGCTGTAAGATCTAATATGTCATCAGTAATTTGAAAGCTCATCCCGACGTTGTATCCAAAGCGGAACAATCTTCTATGTACTTCCTCCGGTGCTCCTGATGCAATTGCTCCCAATTGACAACTGACAGCTATCAAAAGTGCAGTCTTTCGTTTAATCCTTAATAAATAATCCCTCAGATTTTGATCGTAACGGTACTTATCTTTAATTTGAGCAATTTCACCCTTACAAAGTTCCACAATGGTATGGGAAAGGATTTGATGAGCTTCAGGATTCTTGATATTCGTCATATATTCCAGTCCGCGCGCAAAGATATAATCACCGGTATACATGGCAATCCTGTTATCCCACTGCGCCTTTATCGTCGGTCTCCCTCTTCTAAGTTCAGCATCATCAATCACATCATCATGGACGAGGGAGGCCATATGAATCAGTTCCAAGGCAACTGCGGCGTTTTTCACCTTGTCAATATCGTAATCCCCGAATTTTGCTGAAAGCAATACAAAAACGGGACGGATTCGTTTTCCACCCGCTTGCAAAAGATGAAGGGATGCTTGATTCAAGAGTCGTGAATCCGATTCGATTGCTGATTCAAGTTCCAATTCAATTTGGTCTATGTCTGTTTTTAAAAAGGAATAAATCCTGTTTAGCTTCATAGTTAATCCACCCAGTTTACTGATTTACGTATCTATTTCTTATATCCGACATGCATAGCAGCCACTCCGCCGCTATAAGGTTTAAAATGTACATTTTCGAAACCAGCCTCTTTAAACAAGTCAGCCAACTCCTTCATTCCCGGGAAGTCCCTCGCGGATTCCTGCAGCCAGGAATATTCCGAAAAACTTTTCGCAAAGATCCTTCCAAACACAGGCATGATAAATCTAAAATACATATAATAAAGCTGCCTGAAACCAAACATGGTGGGCTGCGATGTTTCAAGGCAGACAGCCATTCCGCCAGGTTTCAATACACGGTTCATTTCCTTCAATACTTGTAAGTAGTCCGGAACATTCCTCAATCCAAATCCAATCGTGACATAATCGAACGTATTGTCTTCAAAAGGCAGCTCCATAGCATTACCGTGAATAAGCTCAATATTGTTTAAATGCGATTCTTTTACTTTCTCTACCCCAATTGACAGCATATTCTGACTGAAGTCCAACCCGAATACTTTTCCTTTTTCCTTCACTTCTTCACCGAGTGCAAGGGTCCAATCTGCCGTTCCGCAGCAAACATCCAAGGCGTCGGATCCTTCTTTCACACTCATATACTTCATCGTTTCTTTCCGCCATTTTTTATGCTGCTGGAAACTGATTACTGAGTTCATTTTGTCATAGTTTGAGTAGATCTTTTCAAAAACGCCATGAACTTTTTGTTCTTTCGATTGTTGCATAACGATTACCCTTCTTCCGCATATAGTTTCGTAGTAGCAAGAGGCTCAGTGAATGGAAGTAATTCAATAAGTATCTCTCTGACCCCGGAGGGTACAAGATCTTTGGTGTCCAACCGAACTGCCATGTCTTTATGAATCTGATCCATTGTTTGATCAATGACGGATAACAGGTGATCGTCTTCCGGCTGCCCATTTGAGTGTTTCAAAACAGACACAAGAGCATTGGTGAAGATGGTATCCTGAGAATTCATGAGTGCAAGGCGTTCTTGTGAGAGTCTATTGTATAAAAAGGCGTCTGAAAGAAGAGGAACCCAGTCTTTCACATGAAAAAATTCATAGAAATGTGCAAAGATTGACGTTTCGATGATCCTTACATTTTCCATTAATTCTTCGATTGATCTGCACTCTTCTTCTTTGTACATCGATATCTTACATTCATTAATTTTCTTGATTGCGTTCGATAATGTTTCGATCAGAGCTACATCCTCTGTATCTGCAAGCGTTTTATAATAGAGACTGCTAAAATATACTCCTGCAAGCACAGTTAACTGTCTTTCTTTCAGAGAATCCTGTTCAGAAACCGTTACCTTTTCGTGGGTCTCAAGGGCAACATGTAAAAACATAGCAGTAGAAATCCACTTCATTTCCTGTTGTGTGAGCATCCGCTTTCCATTCACGAAAGGAAGAAGCAGATAGCTGATGCGATTACGATCAATATACGGCTGATCGATATACTTCTTAAGATAAGAGTGGTACAGCTGCTCTTCTATGTATTGATGAATGATATCCGCTTGATGAGTGTAATCAGTGAATTTCATACCCTATTTCCCCATTTCTACTATGTTTCACACGATAAATTTCAGCAAAGAATATTATACCATAAAACTTTCATTAATAGGGAATCATCGACTATCCCCTGCACTCTTCGATGTACTAGTGGATTAGATCTTCAGCACATGTAAGTGGTCCGGATAATGGTCGACTCCCATATAACAAAGGGGACGACTAAGAATGATGGTTCTTGGTTCGTCCCGCGTGTCGGATCCTATTTTTTGTTTTCACTTTCCATCTCACCATAACTGGTCAGAATCGTAGCCTTCCCTCTCACCTTGATGGCAGAAGTATGATCGGTGAATTGGGCAATCATCACTTCACCTTTATCCAGTTTTTCCGAATGATGAAAGCGGGTATCGGTACCTCGAGTAAGACCAATTACGTTAACACCGTCTTCTGCAGCCTTAATGACTACATAATCATTTGAATTCATTAGACCAACTCCTGTACTTTTACTTCTTTATAAATGAAAGCACTTCGTTCCGCGCTTGTGAATCCTCTTTGAATGTCCCGCGTACCGCAGTCGTCACTGTACTTGAGCCAGGTTTCTTTACCCCTCTCATTGTCATGCACATATGTTCTGCCTCCACAACTACCATCACACCATACGGTTCAAGTGTTTCCATAATGGATTCAGCTACCGTTGAAGTGATTCGCTCCTGAAGCTGCGGTCTTCTCGCAACAGATTCTACGGCTCTTGCCAGCTTGCTAAGGCCGGTCACTCTTCCATTCCGGGGTATATATGCGACATGTGCCTTACCATAGAATGGGACGAGGTGATGCTCACACATTGAATAAAAAGGAATATCTTTGACAAGGACCAGTTCTTCGTGTTCTTCACTGAAAATGGTTTCAAAATATTCTTTAGGATCATGATCTATTCCAGAAAACACTTCTGCATACATCTTTGCCACGCGTTTAGGTGTATCCAAAAGTCCTTCTCTATTAGGATTTTCTCCTATTGCTTCAAGTATTAAACGCACTGCTTCTTCTATTTGGCTGTGATTGACTTCTGCCATAATGTTGTCCTCCTACTATCACTTAAAGAAATAAACTAACATTGTTAATATTAGCATAAGCCAATAAAGTCATCAAAGCCTAGTGTTTTAGAAGTTAATAAAATTCAGAAATCCATTTGAGTTTTAAAACATAATCTTAATGATTATGTCCATACTAGTCAAAACTGCCTTTTACACAAAAAGAAAAAAAGACCGCATAAAATGCGGTCTTTTCCTAACGCTCAAAGTATGTAATTATTTTACAGCTTCTTTAAGCGCTTTACCTGGTTTGAAAGCAGGTACTTTGCTAGCTGAGATTTCGATCTCTTCACCTGTTTGTGGGTTGCGACCTTTACGGGCTGCACGCTCACGTACTTCGAAGTTACCGAATCCGATTAATTGTACTTTATCACCGTTTGCTAGTGATTCTTGAATTGTATCGAAAACAGCGTCAACCGCTTTAGTAGCGTCCTTCTTAGATAGCTCAGCAGCTTCTGCAACAGCATTGATTAGTTCTGTCTTGTTCATGCCATTCACCTCCTCCCAAGGAAATGTCTCAGTCATGATTCATTTACTTTAATATCATTAGTAAACAACTTTAGCGGATTCTATACATAAAGTATAGAAAAATCGCTTGAAAACGTTGCTGAATCAATATTCAACAACAATTCTGTTAAAAGATTATCACAATAGAATGGGCTTAGCAAGAATAAATCAAGAAATAATGGGAATCTTTTCTTATTTGATACATAAATGTAATAGAATCTCCTCTTTTTCCCTTTATATTGCTATTTCTTCAAGTGTTTCTTCCTGATGTAAGCGTTTCATCATCCCCATTGCTCTTAAACAGTTCCCATTCTTTCAAGTGGTTAAACATTGTCACTAAAAATTGAATTAAGAATTTTTTATAGATGGAGGCTAGTACCAGGACCGTTCCTTTCCGCTGCAGGCACAAGATTCCCCGGGGAGGAAGTCGAGCCTCCTCGGCGTTCTGCCTGCGGGATAGAAAAGCGGAGGCGGTTCGCACAGCCCCGACAAGCATAAGATGAATGGGCCGGGAAGGCGCTCTTGGCCTTCTTGGCCCATTTAGCTTATGACCTCGAGGGGCTAACCGCCGGAGCTAGACAAGTCTCGACTTTTACTCTATTTCCCGTCGGAGTCAAATGCCTTCCGCTACAATCCACTCCGTGGTGTCAATTTTGTTACCACTAATCAATCGAGTTCCAACATCACAAGTTACCTTCCATCTTAAATCCCCTATTGTATTTAAAAACTATCCATACAAAAAAAAGACCCTCCTAAGAGAGTCCAAAAAAGTTTATAGGATAATAGCGATCAATCCGCCGGAGCCTTCATTGATGATTCGTTCAAGTGTGTCTTTTAATTTATATCTTGCATTTTCAGGCATTAAGGACAGTTTGGCCGAGATGCCTTCTCTTACAATGGAGCTCAAGCTTCTTCCAAAGATATCCGAATTCCAAATCGACAGCGGATCATCTTCGAAATCCTGCATCAGATAGCGTACCAGTTCTTCGCTTTGCTTTTCCGTACCGATGATCGGTTCGAACTTGGATTGTACATCCACCTTGATCATATGGATCGAAGGAGCGACTGCTTTCAGGCTAACCCCGAATCTGGATCCCTGACGGATGATTTCCGGCTCATCCAGGCTCATGTCATTAAGTGACGGTGCCGCGATCCCGTATCCTGTCTGTTTCACCATTCGGAGTGCGTCTGAAATCTGGTCATATTCTGCTTTTGCATGAGCAAAATCCTGCATAAGTTCAAGCAAGTGATCCTTGCCCCGTATTTCCACACCTACGATTTCTTTTAACACTTCATCATAAAGTTCATCCGGGGCATATAAATCGATTTCTGCAATCCCCTGCCCCATATCGATACCTGCGAGACCCGCTCTTTCAATATGCTCAAACTCACTGAAGTAGTGAACGACGCGGTCTACGTCCCGTAGCCTCTTGATATCCTTGACAGTTTCTTTAACAGCTTCCTGATAATTCTGGCGCAGCCAATGTTCTTCTTTTAATACCATGACCCAGCTTGGTAAATTCACATTCACTTCAAGTACCGGGAATTCGAATAATGCTTCACGCAGTACATTCAGCACATCTGAATCCCTCATACTTTCCACACTCATTGCAAGAACCGGGATATCATATTTCTCCTGAAGCTTCACTCTCAGTTCTTCGGTTTCTGTGGCATGTGGCCTCGCGGAGTTGATGACCATGATAAATGGTTTCCCAACTTCCTTTAACTCCTCGATGACTCTTTCTTCTGCTTCAATATAGTCACTTCTTCCAATTTCCCCGATCGATCCATCCGTCGTGACCACCACACCGATCGTGGAATGCTCCTGAATCACTTTCCTGGTGCCGATTTCAGCTGCCTCATGAAATGGAATCGGCTCTTCATACCAAGGGGTATTGATCATCCTAGGACCATTCTCATCCTCATATCCCTTCGCACCAGGTACTGTGTAGCCGACGCAGTCTACTAATCTCACATTCACATCCAACCCCTCGTCCACATGCACCGATATTGCCTGGTTAGGGACGAATTTAGGTTCTGTTGTCATGATCGTTTTTCCTGCAGCACTTTGCGGCAGTTCATCCTGTGCTCTGGCCCGTTCTGACTCACTTGCAATATTAGGAAGGACAACAAGCTCCATAAACTTCTTGATGAAGGTTGATTTACCTGTTCTTACTGCTCCCACCACACCTAAATAAATATCTCCGCCAGTTCTTTCAGCAATGTCTTTGAATAGATCGACTCTTTCCAAGAGATTCCCTCCCATCTTATATTCCAGGGATGTTTCATCCGTGTATTCTGCCTCACATTTTATATTTATGATGTTGTCCTAATGACTTATGACTATTAATATGATTTTTTTACCTCCTTATGACTATAAATTGAATTTATTATGTCGCAGCAATTATGTTCAATTGAATTTGATGAAAGCTCCCTATAAAGGATGACATAAAATAATAACCCTTCTCCTACAATATATTTTGCAAGAAAAGGGTTATGCCTATTTTGTCATAAAGACGGGTTCTTTCTTTTCGTCAATCGTATAAGGAAGGGAATATGCTGGAACAAACACCGAGTCCTCAGTCAGTAACGAACGAATGTCTTCCCCTTGTTCAATGGTTTGACCGGTAGATTGGAGCTTTTCATACAGATCCATCGAATAGTCTACAAAGATCTCTCCGCTGCCGTTTATCACAAGTGGAAGCTTTTTGTTGGAATAGGGGCTGTCCACATAAACTTCTCCATCCAATCCTATCTTCTCATAGTTTAATTTGTATACATTGTGAGCTACCTGTTCTTTAAAAGGAGGGTAGCCTTGAGCTTTGATCCTTATTTTGATTTCCCTTATTTTTTCAGCCATCCGGAGATCAAATATCTTCACGGTCGGATTATCCTCTACATCCATTAAGACATACTGAAAAATCCCGCCGTTTTCGAATGCATTTCCTGGTATCTCAGATAAATACTGAGGTGCTATCTTTCTGAAGTCGACCGGATATTTTTGATAAATCGGTGTATCTTTATCCCTTGTCTTGATCGGAAGCAGACCGTTATTATCATTTTGGTATTGTTCTACCGCTTCTTGGACAGCTTTCACCTGGTTGTCATAAGGAATTTGATTCTGACTGAGATTCTCCTCAGGATAAAGACATCCGGATAGTATGGTCATAGTCAATATAAGGAGTATTCCGGTTAAAGAAACACGTTTCAATCTGCAAAACTTCCTTTCGCTTCTTAATAAGTCGGACCGCTGAAGACGATATAAATCATCATGAGGCCGCCTGCGATCATCAGTATGTATGCCATAAAAGCAGTAATAAAACGAATGAACTTTTGTTTGATTTTATAGCGGCTGAAATAAATCATCAGTATTGCAAGAAACATAAAACCCATCGATGCAAACGATATCCACATTTTCATCATAGAAGTCATGGTTCATCCCTCCTGTTATCGAATGTATTATATCACATGTCAAATCCAAATCGACTCTTGTTCAATAAAATGTAAGAAAGAGTTGTGCGAACGCATAAAAGAAGAGCGACCCAAGAATCCCGGACCTTCAAATGATCGATCGGGATTCTTAAGTTGCTCTGATGACTGAAAGAGACCTACCCATCCATAGGCAAAGCTGTATATATTCATCACAGTGTATGCACAGGCGGAGCCTTTCGCATCCTCTAATGCCTATAATTGTATGATTTTTATGGAACTAGGATCGTTCGCCTAATATATTCACTAAATCTTCCATTTCATTTGTCTTTCCCCGGGACATCAAATGATCCACTGCTTCTTTAGCATCCACATCATTGAATAAAACGTCGTAGAGTGCATTTGTGATCGGCATCTTCACTTCATATTTCCCGGCAAGCTGATGACCTGCTTTCGTTGTCCGGACACCTTCTACCACCATACCCATATTATCAAGTACTTCTTGGAGTTTATGCCCTTTTCCAAGCATATTCCCCGCTCTCCAATTTCTTGAATGGACACTTGTACAAGTGACAATCAGGTCCCCGATGCCTGTCAAGCCGGAAAATGTCAACGGGTTAGCACCCATTTTGGTGCCTAAACGGGCAATTTCAGCAAGCCCCCTCGTAATGAGAGCTGCCTTTGCGTTATCCCCATACCCCAAACCGTCAGTGATGCCGGCAGCAAGAGCGATGATGTTCTTCAATGCGCCTCCAATTTCAACACCAAGCATATCGGGATTCGTGTAAACCCTGAAATTCTGGTTCATAAAAAGATCCTGTACCTCTTCTGCGTACTTCATATCTTTAGATGATACCGTTACGGTCGTCGGGTGCCTCAAACTTACTTCCTCCGCATGACTTGGTCCAGACAGGACGACGACAGAGCGAAGATTCTCGGGATTCATTTCATCCTCGATGATTTCTGAAATCCTCAGCAGGCTGTCGGGTTCAATTCCCTTACTTACATGCACAACCGTCAATGGAGTGCTCTGCACCTCTTGAATCTGGCCCAGCACCTGCCTGATCGCTTTGGTTGGAACCGCTAAAATAATTGTCTCAACCTCTTCAAGTGATTGCTTCATATCAGAAAAACCGATGATGCCTTCAGGAAGCTTTACATCCTTTAAATACTTTTGATTGGTATGATGTTCATTGATTTCCTGTATTTGATCACTTTTATGTCCCCACAGCCTGACTTCGAGACCGTTGTCTGCCAATACCATGGCAAGAGCCGTCCCCCAGCTTCCTGCACCGATGACCGTCACTTTTTTAGAGTTTTTCATTTGATACACCTACCTTATTATTTTCTGGCACGAGCGATAATACGAATAGGAGTCCCTTCAAATCCAAATGCATCACGGATTCTATTTTCCAAGAATCGTTCATATGAAAAATGCATTAATTCAGGGTCATTCACAAAAATAACAAAAGTCGGAGGCTTCACAGCTACCTGAGTTGCATAGTAGATCCGGAGTCTCTTTCCGTTATCTGTAGGAGTTGGATTCATTGCTACAGCATCCATCACTACTTCATTCAGGACACTGGATTGAACACGCAATGCATGGTTTTCACTCGCCATATTGATGACAGGGAGCAGCGTATGGATTCTCTTCTTCGTTTTGGCCGACAGGAATATGATCGGTGCATAGTCAAGGAATTGAAAATGATCACGAATATTCTGTTCCCATTTATTCATGGTTTTCTCATCTTTTTCAACAGCATCCCACTTATTGACGACGATAACGACTGCACGTCCTGCATCATGTGCATACCCTGCAATCTTCTTGTCCTGTTCGATGATTCCCTCTTCACCGTCGATTACAACCAACACAACGTCGGAACGTTCAATGGCTCTAAGAGCTCTTAGCACACTGTATTTTTCAGTTGTTTCATACACTTTACCTTTCTTTCTCATTCCGGCCGTATCAATGATGACATATTCTTGTCCATCATATGTGTATGAAGAATCAATCGCATCACGGGTTGTGCCGGCCACATTACTGACAATGACGCGATCTTCCCCCAGCAATGCATTCACCAGGGATGATTTACCCACATTCGGGCGTCCGATCAATGAAAACTTAATGACCTCTTCACCGTATTGTTCATCATCTCTGTTTTTAAAATGCTTAGCAGCTTCATCGAGCAAATCCCCGAGGCCAAGTCCGTGTGAGCCTGAAATCGGAAACGGCTCGCCGAATCCAAGTGAGTAGAAATCATATACCATTTCTCTCATCTCAGGGTTATCGATTTTATTTACCCCTAGCACTACAGGTTTGTTGGATCGATAAAGAATTTTGGCTACGATTTCATCAGCAGCGGTAACCCCCTCACGTCCATTCGTAAGGAAAATAATGACATCGGCTTCATCGATCGCAATTTCCGCCTGTTGTCTGATTTGATCAAGGAACGGTTCATTTCCTAATTCAATTCCACCCGTATCAATTATATTGAACTCATGAGTCAGCCACTCTGCTGAGCTGTATATACGATCTCTTGTAACTCCGGGAACATCTTCAACAATCGATATTCTTTCTCCGACAATCCTATTAAAAATCGTGGACTTACCAACATTGGGACGCCCTACGATTGCAACAACTGGTTTAGACACTTTTTTCACCCTTTCTTGAAGAAGCTTATGGTTCAGTATTTTCCGTTAAGCCTTTTCATTTCCACTGTTTCAACTACTTACTCATCAATAATAAAGACTGGCCCATAAGCTGCATTTTCCCTTATGGGTCAGTCCCCCTAACTTTAGTATTTTATCAGTAAAAGAATGAACTGGCAATCAATGTTTCACTATGATGAACAGCCCGGGATCCAATTCGTGTGCAATCCCGTCTAAGATTGCTTCCAGGTTCGCACAGATTTTCTGCAACTCTTCTTCTGTTTTGCAATGAAACACCGCTGTTCCGCTGGGTACTCTTTCAGGTGAAGTAGTGACAGCCGCTAAAATGAATTTTTGGATAGTCGTACTCAATCTGCTTTACTCCCCTTTTGAATGGCTTTTGATTCAGATGGCATCCTTATAGCATTTTCCAATGTAGGCACCTGACCGAGAATCGCGATGGCTTTCTCCACGTCTTTTCGTTGAGGCAGTACAAACACCGCCACCCTTCCATCATCCAGGTCTCTTTTTGCAAGGGGAGTAAGAGCAGGGGTACCGGAATCTTTAAATATCCCTAAAGAAGTAGACACATCATGCAGTATGGCCTGCCTTTGGCCGAGATTCGCAATCGTTGACCTGGCATCGAATGATTTAGGTGATAGGACAAATCCCATTCCATAGTTTAATATCTCTTCCTGCCTTACTTTCAGGCCGATGTTCATGATATAAATATTATCCACATAAAGTCCGGCATCCTTAAAATGAGGCTGGACAAACTCGATATCAACAATATCTTTGAGCTTGCCTCCTGCCATCAATTTATGAGCTGCGATCATGCATATGATACTGACTCCCACTGCAGCATAAAAGTTAAAAACGATATAAGCCAAAGTAGCGATTAATGATGTGAAAATCACCAGATAGTTTCTGCTTTCAAATGCCACTGCAATCCCCTCAATATAGGTCGCCCCCCGTGGTACAAGCTCAAAGGCGTCAAGTTCTGCCAGTGTGTTCCTTTCCATATTTCTCACATCACGGAATTGTGAAGCAGCCACTGTCAAAAAGGTGATGGCCGTGAAATTCTCTTCCAATAATGCAGGGATGGCAATCGTGCCTAGTCCAGCCGCAATAAAGCCCAGTGCAATATGTATGATTTTTCCATGTAAATACGTCGGGTATTGCCTATAGTCTGTCCGGAGCATATAGATTCTCGTTAATGTGCCTACAACCACCCCGAAAATAACGGGATTCACATACTCATTCATAAATTTTTGATTTCCCCTTTATTAGGTGATAGTTTGCTGCTCATCAATGCATTAAGGGCATGTATGACCTTCCAGGTGATGGTGATTAACGCCATGCATGCTGTCATATCCAGAAACAGATGGTCCCCTACCGATTCACCAAACCCGATTTTATTCAACGTGACGGTCAATAACACTTCACCAGCCATAGTACCTGCAAGCACTGAAAGGAACATAACGTTTATCTTCTTGATCGAGCTGTAGAATATAAAGCCAAGGCTCATGGATAAAAGCGCTGCGATCACTTGAGGTTCGATGATCATGAGTACAGGATCATAAATGGCAATCATCCCGACTCCTGCATAAGACATCGCGATCGTTAAAATACAAATTAACATATATAGTTTTTGTCTCAGACCGAAGAGACGGATATAAATAAACGTTAGAACTACTAAGAAAATATATGCCGCATACACCTCATACGAAAAAAGGGTGACATGATATGGAAATAAACAAATCATGCACAGCAAAATAAAGGAATACGTAAAGCGATTCCTGTCATTCCTTCTCATCATGAATGTTGTATAGATCCATAAACCCCATGCTACCCATAGAAAAAAGATACCTTCCATGACCCCATTCCCTCCTATTATCTACATTATGGAAAATCTTTATGTAATTCATTCATGCATGTTTCAATTTATTCTTGAAAAGATAAGAAAAGGAGGTGTTTGATATGGGAAGAGATCGTCAAGAAAAGAAACTAAAACAAAGTGGACGTGTTGAATCTGATCGTGATCAGGAACTCCAGAACAAGGGTGCAACCGGTATGGAAAGCCCTGAAGAGTCCAGAAGAAGACAGAAGTAGGTTACAACCAGGAATTACAGATCATTTGACTGAAGATGCTCCATGTACCGGGAGGGCGATTCTATTGGGATCGTCTTCTTTACGGTTCATTTGGCATTGTTATTTATGACGCTCACCTATTTAATTGATACTATTAAAAAAGACGGATTCCAATTGGAATCCGTCTTCTGCATTATTTACTCTTTTGTCTATTACTGAAACTGTCGGGTTCCAATCCACGAACCTTCATCCAATGATACACTTCGCCTGATAAAACCATAGAAACTTCATGCAAATCTTCAATCTTTTTACACCCTAATGCACACATCAGATATCTCATATCAGTATGAATCGCATTTACCTCATCAATCGTTACGTCCAGACCATTATCCACAATACTTCTCAATATAGCCCCCGCCATGCCTACGGAGGATGCCCCTAAACTTAAGGCTTTAACGATTTCAAGGCTGTTCCGGATCCCTCCAGATGCCATTATAGGAAGATCACCGACTGAGCAGGCTTCGACAATGGAGACTGCAGTCGGAATTCCCCAGTCATCAAAATAATCCAGCATCCTTTGTCTGCGCTGGTTTTCTATCTTAGAGAAATTCGTTCCACCGTATCCGCCTATATCTATTGCAGCGATAGGCGTTTTAGAAAGTGCAAGTGCTGTTTCTCTACTGATACCAAAACCAGTCTCCTTCACAATGACGGGGACTGATAAGCGATCCGCGATTGTATTGATTCGATCGAGTGCACCTTTGAAGTCCCGGTCTCCTTCCGGCATGGTCAATTCCTGAATGACATTCAGATGAATCTGCAGTGCATCTGCATGAATCATTTCCACTGCATCCATTGCCTGTTGGACAGTAGCTTCACTTCCCAGATTGGCAAAAATGATGCCATCAGGGTTGTTCTTTCTGACAATTTCATATGTCTTACGTTCATCAGGGCTCTTTAGAGCGGACATCTGAGACCCTACAGCCAGTGCAATTCCAGTTTCCCGTGCCAATACAGATAAGTCACCATTGATTTTCCAGGTATAATCTCCGCCCCCGCCCGTCATTGCATTCACAAAAATTGGCGAACTTAATAAAAGTTCGCCAATTCGGGACTGAAGCCCGGTATCATCTAGTGCTGAATCTGGAAGACTTTGATGTACAAACTTCACATCTTCAAAGCCGGCCTTTTCCTGTTGCCCTGTTGAAAGGGCGAAATTAATATGATCCCGTTTTCGTTGAGCTCTTGTCACAGTCCATCACCATTTTTATTTAAGATCTTTTAATTTATCTCCAATCATTTCACCTAATTGGAATCCTGTATTTTCTTCCGGCATTTCATAATCTGTCACTTCTTCTTCCTTCTCTTCCAATGCTTTAATGCTTAAAGAAAGACGTTGTTCAGATTCATTTACATCCAATACTTTTACTTTAACCGATTGGTCTTCTTTTAATACTTCATGCGGTGTACCGATATGCTTGTGTGAAATTTGAGAGATGTGTACCAATCCCTCGACTCCAGGGAAAACCTCTACAAATGCTCCATATGATACCAATCGTTTAACGACTCCATCTAACACGCTTCCTTTAGGGGCTTTGTCAGAAATGTCGCTCCAAGGTCCAGGCAGTGTCTCTTTGATTGATAATGAAATTCTTTCGTTATCGCGGTCGACACTCAATACCTTGACTTGGACTTTCTGTCCTTCGGACACCACGTCGGAAGGCTTTTCGACATGCTCATGGGACAGTTGAGAAATATGGACCAGCCCATCTACTCCGCCAATGTCGACGAATGCACCAAAATCAGTGATCCGTTGAACAGTACCTTCAAGAACGGCACCTGATTCGATATCAGTCAAAAGCTGTTTCTTCTGTTGTTGTTTTTCAGCTTCCACAACAGCGCGGTGAGAAAGGATCAAACGGTTCTTCTCCTGATCCAGCTCAACAATCTTAAATGTAAGCACCTTATCCTTGTAGTCAGAGAAATCTTCGACATAATAATCTTCAACCAGTGATGCAGGTACAAACCCTCTCACTCCAAGATCCACTACAAGACCGCCTTTTACCACGTCTTTCACTTCCGCTTCAAAAACGTCTCCATTCTCGAAACGGCTCTTCATTTCTTCCCATGCTTTCTCGGCATCGACTTTACGCTTTGAAAGAACAAGCAGTTCTTCTTCCACTTTTGTCACGATTAACTCCAGTACATCCCCTTCATTCACTACGTCGGAAGCTTTTTCGATGTGAAGGCTTGAGAGTTCACTAATTGGAATGATGCCATCCACTTTACTATCTTGAACATCAACTAGGACTTGTTTCTCTTCGACCTTAGTGACGGTTCCTTTAACTTTTTCACCAATCTCGAGATTTTTCACTTCAATTCCATTCATGTCTTCCATTATGTACTCCTCCTTAATCCATGACTGCAAAAATTTTATTTTGTGAATTTTTACACAATTTAAATAAATTATTCTTTCTACTAACTTCTAATAAATAGAACTATTTGTCAAGCAAGAAAGTCCTGTCCATCATTATATCATTTCGTAAGTCTGACAATATGCTCCATGATGATTTCGGTCGTTTTCTCTGCATTGAGTTTCTGTTCTTTTATTTCTTCCATCGGAACAGGCGGCCCATATACCACTTTTAACTTCTTGAATGGCTTATATGGCCCAATGATGGCGCACGGCACAACTTTTGCTTCAGATCTCAAAGCAAAGAATCCGGCACCTGCAAGGCCCTTGCCGATCTGCCCTGTTTTACTCCTAGTACCCTCAGGAAACAATCCTAAAACATTTCCTTCATTCAACACTTTCAACCCTTTTCGCAAAGCTTCACGATCGCTCATGCCCCTCTTTACAGGAAAGGCATGAAGCCCAGGCAGGATCTTCCCTAAAATCGGCACCTTGAACAATTCATCTTTCGCCATGAAAGAAACTGGCCTTGGGGCTGTGATCCCCACAACGGGAGGATCCAGGTTGTCAATATGGTTGGCACACAGAAGCACTCCGCCCTCTTTTGGAAAATGCTCCAATCCGGAAACCTCAATGCGGTAAAGCGGAGAAAGAATCGACTTTACTAATCCTTTCGCAAATGAATATAGATTCACGTTACCCTTTCCTTTCCACTAGAGACATAATGCGGTCAACGACTTCTGAAATGGATAAGGATGTCGTATCGATTTCAATGGCATCTTCTGCTTTTTTCAAAGGAGCGACTTCCCGTTCAGAATCAATTTTATCCCTAAGTGCGATTTCTTCTTTTAATTTTTCGAGATCCGAAGGGAACCCTTTTGACAT
This sequence comes from Rossellomorea sp. NS-SX7, assembly GCF_052828565.1. Lineage (NCBI taxonomy): Bacteria > Bacillati > Bacillota > Bacilli > Caryophanales > Bacillaceae > Rossellomorea > Rossellomorea sp. NS-SX7. The sequence goes on from NZ_CM128249.1 coordinate 2,406,375, forward strand.
ATTTTCTTCATGTCTTCTCTGAGCTCGTTCTTCAACACTTGCCAATAAGAAAACCTTGACTTCGGCATCCGGGATGACATGTGTGCCAATATCCCTTCCATCCATCACCACGCCGCCTTCACTGGCCAGTTTTTGCTGTCTTTTCACCATTTCCTCTCTGACAAGCGAATGGACCGCTACATGTGACACTGAATTTGTCACTTCGGACTGACGGATTTCATCTGTTACATTCTCCCCGTCGAGGAGAACCAGCTGACCTTTTTCTGAAGGTTCCAACTCGATTTTTGTCGTTTCCAACAGTTTTGTCAATTTTGTTTGATCATGCAAATCCACTTCCGACTTCAATGCTTTAAAAGTCAGAGAACGGTACATGGCTCCTGTATCAATATAAAGATAGGATAACTTTCCTGCTACAATCTTGGCGACGGTACTCTTCCCCGCTGCCGCAGGTCCGTCAATGGCAATCCTTAATTTCATCAAAACATCCACCTACTTAAATTCCTTATAATTTCTTCCCTATTCTATCATAAAAACGAACAAACATAATAAGAACTTTCTCTTTGAAGCGCTTACATATCTATTAACCAACAAAAAAAACAGCAGGCTTGATTCACCTGCTTCGATTTCCTGATATGGTTTCCACTATTTCACTATATTCCATCTTTTCCACTCCTTCATAAAATATGATCTTATGAAGTTCCGGCAGTATATTAAGTTCATGAAAAACAAACTGAACAGCCAGCAGTAAAATAAAATGAATCATGACGAGCTTTAATAATATCCGCTCCACAGCTTTCATTGGCTTCACTCTTTCCAATTAATTGAAGAGGCTCTTTTCCATATGTTTACCGGCAAGAAGCTGACGGCACATGGGTACTCCGATCTCCAATCTGTGTCCGGTCGAAAAGCAGCGATCTTTTGGAGAAAAGCCATCAAGAAAGAGTATGTGCATATGGTGGAATTTTATTCAAGCAGTCCTTTTTTTCTTAATTCCAATTGTCTTTCGAAGCAATAGCGCATGATAAGCTGACGCTGTGTTTCTGTTAAGTTGAGGAATTGGATACTTGCGATTTTTTTCTTATTCCTTTCCCACACCCGAATGATACTCCCTGATAATTCCAGGTAGTTACATTCCCCTGTTTGCATGGTCAGGACGATAATCATAGCGATGCGTGCGCCCCGTTTGATATTCATCCCATCATTTAATAATACAGCACACCCTCCGGCGCTGATATCCTCTGTAATAGTGGGATGATACTGATTGTCGGAATAAAGAGAGATATCCGCATTAGCATCGACACGAACAAACTGTCTTCTTTGGATTTTAACCAGCTCTTCCTCCCCGGGGTAGTGAATATGGATCATGGGGATTTTTGCGATTTTTCTGCTTAGTACTTCCGTCTCAAACATAAGCACTGTTTGTTCATTATGAATGAAACTTGCTTTAAGCTGGGTGCCGTTTATCAAAAAAACGGTTTTGCCTGTTTTCGTATGTATTGGATAATCTATATAAATCCCGTTATTTCCTGCTTCCACTACCCTGCAGCGGTATATTTCTGGTGTATCGTTATGAATAGGTTCCAGTTGCAGTGTTATTCCGGCTTTGATCATTGCACATTACTCTCACTTTCCCGCTTCAGTTGCTTATTTACCTTTATTATGTCACGTAAAATACTTCCTTTCCATACTTTTTTTGTTAATAATCCTAACAAGGATACAGTCGTTGAAGGAACCGTATTCTTAATAACCGGGCAGGTGTCAAAGCCATGCCCGACAATCAACAGCCAGATCTACTTAACATTCAAGGAGTTACCTGCATCATGGGGGTAAAAAAAAGACGATATCTTTTTCCAAGATATCGTCCTGTCATATTCTATACGACTTCTTCATAAATCGGTTCTGCATTTTTGAGTTTTTCCACTTTTTCTTCTTCACCTGTATTGGCATTGATGAAAATTCTATAAGTGTCATTGCCCAGCATACCTAAGAATTCATAACATAACACTTCTTCATTCAAGTCATTTACGATTATAGCTTGTCTTTCTTCCATAACTTTCAAATTAGGGTTTGTCTCACTTTTCGCATCTTCCAGAGACATACTCGGTTTTGCCACTTCACGGTCATGATTATTTCTTAAATACTCCTCTGCAGCGAAACCTACGATTTGACCATTATCGAGCGCGACTTTAACTTTGATTGAATCCGGGTAAATCCGCACACCATCAAGGACCGTCACATAGGTGAATATACCTATGTTGTCGTATTGGACACTTTCAAACAACTCCAACTTCTCGAACTTATTGTCTTTCAGGAATTTTGTTGCTTGATCAGCAGCTTTGTTCAGGCTGATTTTACTTTCTTTTACTTCACGATTATTGATATACCAAATAGGATATCCGCCTTTTTGAGTGAGATCCATACTTGCTTCTGTCTTACCGTTCCCGATTGAAACACTATAGAATTTAAAGTTGGATCCCTTGCCGCTCTCCGCCACTTTTGCATCCTTCGATTTATCAATTCCAGAATATTTTCTTAAAATCGCGACAGCATCTTCTTTAGAGATCTGTTCGCCCTTTAGTTTTTTGAAGTTTTCATCTCTTTTTTGACTATTTACAAAGGTCGTCGTTCCGAAACTCGCTTCATCATAGCCTGTCACATTTTTCTCCACGGTCTTAAATCCATCGATGATGGTATTGTCGGCTTTTTCTTTACCAGAAGCAAGAGCCATCTCAACATCCATCCAGCGGAGATTATTCTTGATGACCAGATGCTGGACCCGCCTTAATTCTTCCTGGATATCCGCACTTTGCTTATAAAGATTTTCCAGTGAAGTGTATTCTTTATCCGTAAGAGGCTTGTCGTCCAAGTCCCTTACCGCTACACGATAACTGAAATCTCCAATTTTACTCAAGAATTCCTCGGTTTTATTGAATGGCAGCAATGTTAACGGTAATTGCCCTACATCACTGTGTGCCTGGGAAGTCAGACGCCAAACATCCGCAAGTGCCGGTGATAATGACTTCTTTGAATTCATTGCAAGGGTGGTGCCTATCTTATCGTGAAGAAGATCCACTTGATAAGTCAACTCATGAAATGCACGCTGATAATTATTTTCTGCGTTGATCAGGATTGCATTTTTCTCCTGATGTTCCTGATACCCCCAAAAGGCCGTTCCTGCGACTCCGATGACGAGTACAGCTATTAATATACTACGTACCAATATCCTTCACCTCGTTAATTACAGAATATATGTTTCCCAATCTGTTTAATCTGCGGCCTTGACCAAATCCAATCACTTGTTGCAGTGACAGGGTTGAAATAATACAGTGCATTGGAAGATGGATCCCATCCGTTTATTGCATCCAATACCGCTTCTCGAGCCTTTTCATTCGGAGTTAAGTAAATCTGCCCATCCGCAACCGCCGTAAATGCACCCGGCTCAAAGATGACTCCTGCAGCAGTATTCGGAAATGACGCACTGTCGATGCGATTTAAAATGACCGCGGCCACAGCCACCTGTCCCTCGTATGGTTCACCCCTTGCTTCACCGTAAACGGCATTTGCCATGATTTGTATATCATTTTGCGAGAATCCATTTGGAGTGTTGGCAGCTGTAGGTTTGGAAGGTGTCTTCTTCGGTGGCTGTGCTTGCTTACCGCCGCCTCCGCCGCCTGCTCCTTTCTGTTTGCTTAAATCAGTACCGCCATAATGGCTGAATTTTTTTCCTTTTTGAATCTGTTCTTTTACAAATTGCTTATTATACTTAGAAGCACTCACTAATTTTTCTTTTGTCTTTGGACCTGCTAACCCATCGATTGGCAGGCCGAACTCATATTGGAAATTTCTTAATGCCCAATAGGTTCCCCAGCCGAAAACCCCATCGATTTTCCCATTATAGTAACCAATATACTGAAGCCTTGATTGAAGTTCGATGACATCTTCACCTGTAGCTCCATGCTGAATGACTTGATTTGTAAAAGCGTCCGCTTTCTCTCCTTCAGATGAAATCATCATAAGAGAACAAACAAGCACCATGACAACAGATGTACATATCCATTTGATGCGACTATTCATCATGCTTTACCCTCCATATCTTCAATTAACATTAACCCTAGTTTTTGTAGAGCTACCCATTTTATACAAGTTGAAAAATAAAAATTGGTAAACATATAAAACAATCCCGATTGAAAGCATCCAGCTAAATGCCTTCAGCAGAAGAGCTACGAGTTTGATAAGACAATGTAATGTTTCAGAAAAAGGCATGTAAACAACCTTCGTTATAATGGGATGAGGGCCAATCAAGTCTTTTACAAAGGGGAGGCAATTATGGAGGATTATTTAGCAAAATCATTGGATGAATGGAAAGATGATATTTCAGAGGTATTGGATCAAATCAATACTGATTATGACGAAGTAAAGAAGGAATTGAAAGTTTATTCTTATAAGTACGGGATCACAAAGCAGGTCATCCAGTCTACCGTGAATGAAGAAATCATTGAGAATATCCGTGAAATGTATCATAAGCCGTTTGAGGAAAAGTATAGTGAATTAAAAGAGTACATAAGAGAGCTTGATGAAAAGAGGAAAGTGTTTCAGATGTTTGTAAACAAAATTGATGAAGTTAAACGGAAAGAAGCTCCAAAAACGGATCTTGCAGCTGCTTATAAATAAGAAAAGCGGAGGCGATTTCCCAGAGGCGACAAGCATTAGATGAATGGTCCAAGAATGCGCTTTTGCCGTTTTGGACCTTTTATCTAATGACCACGAGCCTCTAGCTGGGGGAGCTGGACAAAAGTGTTCTTGTCTATGCAAAAACCGAACTGATTTGCCTCCACGAATGCAAATCAGTTCGGTTTTTTTAATTTATACGTATATTAATCTGGATTATAGCTCTTTCCAGCGGTTGATTGGAGTGCAAGACGAAGACTCCTGCGGGAAGAGTAGCTTATGTGAGACTTGTCCAGCTACAGGGCTTAGAGGCACATGTCATAAGCCAAACCGACCAAGAAGGCAAAGAACGCCTTCCTGGCCGATTCGTCTTAAGCCACCCGCCTCTGAACAAAGCCCTTCCGCTTTTCTTCCCGCAGGCGAAGCCGAGGAGGCTCACGGGCTACCCGCGGAAAGCGAAGTCTTGCACGGAAATCATTAGCGGTATTAAAATCCCACACTGAAATTATGAGTATTTATGTGGTGGCTTATTCGTTTTGCCACAACCTCATTAACTTTAAAGGATCTCTTTCTTCAACTCTGCATGAGAATACTTATTAGCTGTCAACCGGTGGGCATGTTTGACTTTTTTTAATCCCAGCCACCATAGAAATAACATGAACGGGACCATGTAATAGATCCAATTTTTTTCAGACAAAAAAATATAATTATATGTTCCATGCAATGTTAATGGAACCATTATTGATATCAGAAGCCATTTGCGGCGCTGATCGCGTATAGAAAACTTTGCTTTACCGAGATAATATCCCATCATGACACCGAATAATGCATGACTCGACACAGGCATCAACGCTCTGCCAAATGCATATTCCACTCCGTTTGCCAACAGGAATAAAATATTTTCAACCGTGGCAAATCCCAATGAGACACTCGCACCGTATATAATACCATCATATGGATCATTGAAATGATAATGTTGAAAAATGGCAACCATAAGGATGAACCATTTAAAAAATTCTTCCAGCAACCCTGAAGAAATATATGCATTCAACCAGTTAGAAGTGACGATCCCTTCTACTTTTAATACATATTGAAGAAACATTATCGGAAACGTAATCAAGACACCATATATGAAAGTTTTAAAGACTAACGCAATTGGTTCCGCTTCATACTCATCCCGTAAATAAAAATAACTCAGTAACGCTAACCCTGGTGCTATACCCGCTGATAAAACCACCAGCATATAAAAGTCCTCTTTTCTTTCAGTTTTCTTAATCGTATCATGATAAAGTAGGAATGAAAATAAGAAAATCCCAGGAGGAATGTGCTATGAAAAAAAATATAGTAGTCATACATACCGGAGGAACCATTTCAATGATGGAGGACAAGGATACGGGATCTGTAGTGCCCGGTAGAGAAAATCCTCTGTCGGTTCAAACATCGATGGTATCCAATTTAGCGAATGTAGAGGTTATCGAAGCATTTCACCTCCCTTCTCCCCATATCACTATTGAACATATGCATGAGATAAAACGTTTAATCGAGGAAGAATATAAAAAGCGTTCATTCGACGGGGTTGTGATCACTCATGGAACGGATACACTTGAGGAAACGGCATATTTTCTTGATTTAACGGTTTCCCTTCCCATTTCAATGGTCGTGACCGGCGCAATGAGGTCCAGCAATGAGATCGGTGCGGATGGACTTTATAATCTGATATCTTCAGTTCGTGTGGCAGCAGAACCTCAATCAAAAAATAAAGGTGTCCTGGTTGTATTAAATGATGAGATCCATTCAGCGAAAAATGTGACAAAGACACATACAAGCAACGTATCTACTTTTCAAAGTCCACAATATGGACCAATCGGAATTGTGACGAAAAGAGGAATATTATACCATCATCAACCAACTTCTTCGGAAAGCTACAAAGTTTGTGACATCACAAAAAATGTCACTCTTATAAAAGCTTATGCAGGCATGGATTCAAATCTTTTGATTGCCATAAAGGACCTTAAATATGATGGGGTTGTAATCGAAGCGCTTGGACAAGGTAATCTTCCCCCGGAAGCCGTACCAGGCGTATGTGAGCTCTTGGAACATAACATCCCCGTCGTCCTCGTTTCCAGATGTTTTAATGGCATTGCCCAGGATGTCTACGGTTATGCAGGCGGTGGAAAACAATTGAAAGAAAAAGGAGTCATTTTCTCCAATGGATTGAATGGCCAAAAGGCACGGATCAAACTAATGGTTGCATTATCACAATCCAACGACTTTAAGGAATTGGAACGTATCTTCAGAAACTAAAGACATAATAAAAGAGCCCGCAAGTGCGGGCTCTTTCTTACTTTTGTTTTTCTTTAATAGATTTTGCAATCAATCCGCCATGATGCCGTCCGTTTTCAATGAATATTTCATTCGCATTATTACCTGCAGCAATCACACCTGCCACATATACACCTTCTACATTCGTCTCCATCGTATCAGGATCGAATGCAGGTCTGCCGCTCTCCTTGTCAATACTTATCCCCATTTTGGTAAGAAAACTATGATCAGGATGGTATCCCGTCATGGCAAAAACAAAATCATTCTTTATTTCTTTCATTTCACCTTCAACAGCATAAAGAACTGCATCATCCTTTATTTCTTCCAGATGTGCATTAAACTCCATCTTTATTTCACCATTACGCACAAGGGCATCGAAATTAGGAAGGATCCATGGTTTAACGCTTTTGGAATATTCGCTGCCGCGATAAAGGACAGTTACTCTTGCACCCGCTTTATTTAACTCCAACGCCGCGTCCACTGCTGAATTTTTCCCGCCGATTACTATCACATCCGTATCGAAGAAAGGATGGGCTTCTTTAAAATAATGGAAGACTTTCTCTTTGTCTTCGCCAGGGATGCCCATGAAATTCGGATTATCATAATAACCTGTCGCAATGATGACGTGCTCTGCCCGATAGGTTTCTTTGGACGTGCTTATGATAAACGAATCTTCCTTCTTCTCGACTTTATTCACCTTTTCGAAGCGATTGATTCTCACATCTTTTCGCTTAGCCACTTCACGATAATAAACAAGGGCTTGGTTCCGCCGGGGTTTGTGTTCTTCAATAACGAACGGAACATCGCCGATCTCCAGCTTTTCACTCGAAGAAAAGAAGGTTTGATGCGTAGGATAATTGTAAATCGCGTTGACGATATTTCCTTTTTCAATGATTAAAGGATCGATCCCCTGTTTTTTAAGGTGAATCGCCGCTGATAACCCACAAGGGCCCCCGCCGACGATGATGCATTCTTCATTTCTCAACTTCAGGCACTCCTTCGTATTGCTTTATATCTCTAAAAGATACTATTCGTTTAATTTCTAATGAAACATTCTCCTTTGATTATTATGGAGTAATTTTTTTCATAGGTCAAAGCAACAGTTCTATTCCTGCCAAGAAGGAATAGAAACTTCATAAGAAACCGACACATCATAAAACATAAAAAAGGACGGGAAGCCCCATCCTTTTTGTATTGAAAGATATTAATATTTACCTTAAATCCACCCTCTGAAACGGGAGGCTTCTGCCATTTTCCTTACACCGACCATGTAGGCGGCAAGTCTCATGTCCACCCGTCTTGATTGAGAGGTCTCGTATACGTTGTTAAATGAATTAACTAAAATCTTCTCGAGTTTTTCTTCCACTTCTTCTTCCGTCCAATAATACCCCTGGTTGTTTTGGACCCATTCAAAGTAGGAGACTGTGACTCCACCTGAAGATGCGAGAACATCAGGTACGAGTAAAATATCTCTTTCAGTCAGGATCTTCGTTGCATCCAATGTCGTAGGACCGTTAGCTGCTTCTACTACGATGCTGGCTCTGATGTTGTGCGCGTTATGTTCAGTGATTTGATTCTCGATCGCCGCAGGGACGAGTATATCACAATCAAGTTCCAGTAGTTCCTGGTTCGTGATTGTATTATTAAATAATTTTGTCACCGTTCCGAAGCTGTCTCTCCGGTCTAACAGATAGTCGATATCCAATCCTTCTTCATCATGAAGCCCGCCATATGCATCTGAGATACCAATGATCTTGGCACCTGCATCATGCATGAATTTCGCCAGGAAACTGCCTGCATTACCGAAACCTTGAACAACGACACGGGCTCCTTCAAGTTTTATTCCTTTTTTCTTGGCTGCTTCACGGATGCATATCGTCACACCTTTTGCCGTAGCCGTTTCCCTGCCGTGAGATCCCCCCAATACCAGGGGTTTCCCGGTAATGAATCCTGGTGAATTGTATTCATCGATCCGGCTGTATTCATCCATCATCCAAGCCATGATCTGTGAATTAGTAAAAACATCGGGTGCCGGTATGTCTTTGGATGGCCCGACAATTTGGCTGATTGCTCTTACATATCCCCTGCTCAGCCTCTCCAGCTCCCTGAAAGACATGTCGCGGGGATCACAAATGATACCGCCTTTTCCACCGCCATATGGAAGGTCGACAATTCCGCATTTCAAGCTCATCCAAATCGAAAGGGCTTTCACTTCCTTCTCCGTGACGTTCGGATGAAAACGGATGCCGCCTTTCGTAGGGCCCACGGCGTCATTATGCTGAGCTCGATAGCCAGTGAACACCTTCACTTTTCCGTCGTCCATCCTTACAGGTATTTTAACTGTCAGCATCCTTACAGGTTCTTTCAATAGTTCATATACTTCTTCTGGATATCCTAATTTATCTAATGCGAGATGAATAACCGTTTGTGTGGATTTCAATACATCGTTCTTTTCAGATGCTTGGTGATTTTCTTTCTCCTTCTCGGCTACCATGTATGTAAACCTCCCAGTATGATTCACTGTTCAGCGGACCCCAGTCCGCTTTCATGACATAGTATACACGTTTGATTTCCTCTTGCAAAGATAGAAAATCAAAAATCGATAACTTTTTTGAAAACGCTGTCATTTTTTCGGAAAGGCAGTCCTTCTTTTTATTCATTCCCTGATTCACCCTTTTAAAACAGTGAAAAAAGGAATGGCACTTTGCTATGTTGTATTTTGGTTAATGAACCTCGATCGTTCCTTTTCGCTTCAATCCTACAGAGTATCAGATCGCTATTCCGACTCTAAAATGGACAAAATAAAAACACCTTTAGGTATACATATCCTAAAAGTGATGAACGGACGTCTATGACGGAAAATACTTTGTCATTTTTTCCATCGTATGTTTGAGAATGATGGTTTGCCCATATTCCTTTAACATGTATTTGGTTTGATTGGATAAAGTACCATATTCAAGGACTACTGACTCTATCATGAAATGCTGGCTTCGGGGGATGTTCTCAAAAAGGAGGTAATATCTAGCTTCATAATGAAAAAAGCTAATCTCAAGGGTACCTGACTCGAACTTTTCTGTATGTCTCAGCCGGTTCAGGACATCAATGATTTCGTCCAGGTCATGAAAATGGAACAAGAGGTCTTTTTCCATGATGGGATGGAACAATTCGAGGTTTCCTTCAACATCAGAATAGTCCTCATCATCCAATTCCAGAGTAAGGATCATACAAATTTCTTCATCATCGAAAGATTCAATTTCTACAGTAATTTCCATTTGTGCTTCAATGCCGAATTTTCCTTGTACTTCATCCAGCATGTCTTCAAACAAATCATGCCACATCAATGAGTCTTTCCATTGGTCTTGCTCAAACAAGCCTTTTTGCTCAAGCTCCTCTACACTTATGGAAAATTTAATTTTATTATCGGAAATTCGCTCAAGTCTCATTTTCGTGCCCCCCAAGAGTGTGACGACTTACCACCATACTATGTAGGGGGCACAAAACAGTGCATAAAACCTCTATAATTTACTTTTTAACCATTCTTCCCATTCATCTTTTGTCTGACCTACAATATGTTCCCTGTAAGTTTCTTTCAAATCCGAAGGTAAATGGTCGATTGCAAATCCTCCCATTCCGATCTCCAATTCTTGATGGTCTTCTTTAAGAGAAGAAATGTGCGATAATAAACGGCTGACATTCTCCTTCATCGTACATGAGAAGAAGAGGAACTTAGGGTCCACTTCGTTTAAGACAACTTCGATATCATCTTCCTTGATGCTTGATCCCAGGTATATGACTTCAAATCCTTTTCTCCGTACATACAACGTAAAGATAAGCAGCCCCAATTCATGCCATTCCCCCGGACCGCACACAGCCACTACTTTTGGCAGGATCCCGTTGTGGGGAAAAGAATGCATGATGCTTCCGATCCGGGAACGTAATATCGAACTCGCAAAGTGTTCGTGCGCAGTGGTGATCTTGCCATTTTCCCACAGGTCGCCGATTTGCACGAGCAAACTTCCTAGTATTTCGATCACCACTTTGTCGATTGTATAAATGGAAAATGATTTATCGATGAGTTCATGCGCTTTGAATTCGTCAAACCCCAGCAGTGCTTTCAACAGCTCTTCAGAAATATTCTGAGTCCGATCCTGATGAACGGTTTCATTGATTTCATTTTCTTCCATTTCCTGTTTGTCCAATAATGCCACAGCCTGGCTTATGGTAAAACCTTGCTTCACTTTGGCAACCAGCCACTTTAAGATATGCAGATGCTTCTCTGTATATAGTCTATGCCCGGAATCGTTCCTTACCGGGGCAATGATATTGTACCTTCTTTCCCAGGCCCTCAATGTTCCTGGTTGTATTCCCAGTATATTGGATACTGCCTTAATATTATATTTTCCGTTCGTATTTCGATCGTTCATAGAAATCCCCCATGGTATTCGTTTGCAAAGCTCATTTGGCAGAATTTGCTGATGATTACACATAGCTTTCGTATATGCTTAAGTCCTAAAGAAGCACGTTTGCGCATTCTTTCATGCTTCTTCATCAACCTCTCCCAAAGACGCCTTAACATATGTACTTTTAGATTATAGTAGAGATTCCTGACAGTGTAAAATTTGTATAGGCAATGAATAGGTTTTGTTCATTCGGCATCTCTTTTAATCGTGAGCAGATGTGTTTCGGCCGGTGCCCCCAGTCTAAGCGGCAAAGCTGTAGTTCCATACCCATTGCTGACTAATAAAGTCGTTTGCGAAAGTTCTTCTATTCTCCCTTTCTTGTAGAGACCCCATCCAAGTATGCGGATCTGACCTCCATGCGTATGCCCGCTTAACATCAGATCGATTCCATCTTCTTTACCCACCTGTTTTACCAGGCGGGGATCATGACTCAATAAGATATTGAAACAAGACGGATCCGCCTTTGAGAGAGCCTGAGGTAACTCAGCTCTTTGAGTGCTTGCATCATCCACACCAATCAGATTGACGACTCCTCCGCGCAACTGAAGACTGACCGAGTCGTTTACAATTTCCCGGACTCCTTTTTTCTTTAACAGTCTTCTGAGTTCATCGGTATTCACTTCATAATCATTATTTCCCCAAATAAAATAAACAGACCCGATGGCTGCCAATTTATCCAAGTTCTCTTCCACCCTTGACAACGGCACCGCTTTTTCGGTCAGGTCGCCTCCTATGACAACGATATCCGCTTTTTTCCGCACATGTTCCATCATGTCCGCAGAGAGCTTTCGCTTATGTATGTCGGAGATGAAAAAAATGGTCAGAGTCACGTCTTCAGGGAATCGAGGAAATGTAAATAAATGAGTCCTCACCTCATTCCGATGGGCTTCATAAAACATAAAAAGGAGAAGAGCCCCTCCTCCCACAACTAAAACACTTATAATTTCAAGCATGATGGCCTCCTTGCCGACGCAAATCTAAAGAAATAATACCATAAAAGACCGCTAAAAAGGAAAAAAACAAGGTCTCCCACATCCCAAATAACGTCAGTCCATAAATCATGCATACATGAACAGGAACAATCATCAGTTCCTTATGTAAACTCCCTTTGAATAAACGGATCAAATAATAAAATTCTACCTTCATTAAATTACCTTGTACGATCAGTCCAACAATAAAGACGATTGATGCTGCTAAAAATTCAATTGGATGCAAAACAAGTTCAACAATCACATCCGAAGTATGATGTGATTCAATATCGGGAAACCACTTGATGAATAAATAACCCAAAACAAATGAACCAATCAATCTAACAGCGAAATGCATCAAAAAAATCCCTCCCATAAATCTTATGAGAGGGATTTTATTTCATACAGTTAATTTTTTTGGATGGATCACTCTTCTTCCTGAATATGTAGGATCCTAAATCCTGATTTCTCCAATTTATTAATAAACTTATCGATATTATCTTTCTTTTCAATCTTAAGTACGATCCGCCTTAGCAGTTTATCCGTCGCGTCAAAAGTGACGAGAGAAATGACGGATTCAGAATACTGCTGGATGATATCTCCAAGGCGGGCAATTCTGCCTTCTGTTTCTACAGATGTAAAAGCAATCCTTACGCCTTTCCGATCCATTCCGAAAGCGCTCTTGAATTGATCAAGTACATCGTAGCGTGTAATCAACCCAAGAAATCTTTTTTCTTCATCTATAACAGATAAAATCGGAAAGTCTTGCAGTTCCACTAAAGTATCTTCGAATACATTGCTTTCAATCAGGAAATTATCCTGGTGAATGGCAATGTCAATCGCTTTTGTTTCTTTGAGGAACGTTTCTCTTTCCATTCCGGAGAGGAAGAAACTCTCATAAATATTGTAACGGGTGACGACCCCTGCATACTTATCATTCGATAATACAGGAAGTCCATCGATCTTATGATGCTCCATTACTTCCAACGTTTTCTCAATCGAGTCATTTTCATTGACTACATAGCATTTGTGTTTTGGAATCATTGCATTTTTTACGAACAATTGAACCACCTCTTTGTTAATATCCTATGATTTATTTATTCAACATTTTAAAGTGATATCCCTTCTTTCATGCGGTTATTAATTTTTCTAACATGTTCTCATTTGTTCATTCATATCTTGTTACGAAGGAATTTCTAAACAGGAGGGATATTCGTGCATGAATTTTATAGAAGCTGGCACCCTTATGTGAGCCCTTTTGATCCTTGTAAACCTATAACAACAAAGGTTTACTCTACTCCTCCTAACCTCTTCTTGGGGTTTCAGCCGCCAAACCTGGAACAATTTCCACCAAAAGAGGCATTGAGAAAGGGGACATTATGGAAAGTGTTTTATGATCCCTACTACAGTCCCTATGAAAAAATGAAGGGAGAATAACAACATGAAGCAACTTCCTGCACATTATTACGAGATAATGGAGGAGTTACAGGCAGTCGACTTTGTCATACTTGAACTTACGTTATATCTGGATACACACCCTGATGATCACGATGCGATTTCTCAATACAATATGTATGTGAAAACGAGAAAACAAATCAAAAAGAAATTCGAAAAAGAGTTTGGTCCCCTCACCCATTTCGGCTACAGTTATTCCAATTATCCTTGGGACTGGAAAGATGCACCTTGGCCATGGCAGGTGTAAGACTCAAAAAGGGAGGAATCCATTCATATGTGGGCATATGAAAAGAAACTTCAATACCCTGTAAGAGTGAGTACATGCAACCCGACTCTTGCAAAATACCTAGTGGAGCAATACGGCGGCGCTGATGGAGAATTGGCGGCAGCCCTGCGTTATTTGAATCAACGGTATACAATTCCAGACAAGGTGATCGGGCTGCTTACAGATATAGGAACCGAAGAATTTGCTCATTTGGAAATGATTGCGACCATGATCTATAAATTGACAAAAGACGCCACTCCTGAAATGATGAAGGCAGCAGGATTGGATACACATTATGCGAACCATGACAGTGCATTATTCTACCATAATGCATCCGGTGTACCTTGGACGGCATCCTATATCGCCTCAAAAGGAGATCCGATTGCTGATATCTATGAAGATATTGCAGCTGAAGAGAAGGCCAGGGCAACCTATCAGTGGATCATCAATTTGAGTGATGACCCTGATTTAAATGACGGACTCAGATATCTGCGGGAACGTGAAATTGTGCACTCTCAACGTTTTAGAGAAGCTGCAGAAATCCTCAAAGATGAACAAGGCAAAAAGAGATTTTTCTAAAAGAAGGTCTAGGCGTTTGGTGAATCCATCTTCCGAACGCTTTTTTATTTGCATGGGCGAAAGTGCCGCCTGCACTTTCGGTTCATCCAGCTCCGGCGGCAAGCCCCTCCAAGGTTATATTACTTACTTCCATGGTAGAGATTGATGTCGAATTGACTTTTCATCTTATCGAATACCTGGTGACGTCTCTTCCAAGCTTCATCTTTCCAAAGGTCTTTGCTTCTGTCTATGATTTCCTTGCGGAGATCCTGATACTCTTTCTCTTTTTTCTCTTTCTGTTGATAAAGGACTTTCACCGCACCGAAAAGCCCTGCAAGAAACACTGATATCAATAAATGAATCGAGTCAGATACATAGACAGAAAACATCGTACCGAACGAATATGAGTATGGCTCCAAAATGGCCTTTGTTACATAATAAAGGAAGCAAAACGCTGTAAACATGGCTGTCCATAAAATATATAAGTGCAGCTTTTTTGCACGATCGAACTTTTGTTTTCTATCGACCAGGTTATTCAGCATTTGTTTTGTTGCCGGATCGGTCCACTCTTCGAATTCTCGGATAAATTCATGCATACTCTTTCCCTCCCCTCATTTCATTCTATGAACTTGTCCATTTGCATAGAATCTTCCCAACCGAAAAAATAAGCTTCCACGATATCCATGCATAAAAAAACCCCACCATAATGGTGAGGCACTCACGACTCCGAAAGTGGTATCTTTAACACTTGTCCGGCTTGGATTTCATTATTTGGGAGATTATTTGCATTTTTGATGACCTCGATTCCATTTTGTGAATGATAGTATTTCATTGCAATGCGAAAAATCGTTTCACTTGGCTGCACGGTATGATAAATGATCTCCGGGTTTGATTCTTGGGCTGCTTCCTCGTTACCTTCGGTCGTGGATTCAACTTTCTCAGGTTCTTCCACCTCAGCAGCTTTTGCAGCAGGGAGATCTTTTTCCCCCTTCATACTCTTTGCATCTTTGTCAGACTGTGACTTTTCATCCGTAACTGTTTTTTCTTCTTCGTCAGGCAGTTCAGCGTCTGTCTTATCCTCCGAAATAACTGTATCTTCTTCTTCATCCCCGTTCTGTTCATATCGAACTTCTTCTACTTCATTATTTCCTTCTGACAGCACAACCAATGGTTCATTGCGGTTATCAAAATATGAATAAATGCTAAATACGGTCAATGGCATTAATATAAAGAATAATAGCAATAGACTGATGAGTGGATATTTCAGCTTAACTTTGTTTTTTTTCTTTTTTTCACGATGGAGTTCACTTCTGGGCGGCAGAGGTTCCCTTTTTCTTGGAACAGGTTCCTCTTGGACTCTTTCAATCTTCTTTTTTAATTTATCTGCTTGATCACGAAATGGGTCTTTATTCATGAGACATCCCTTCTTTTCTTACTTGACTTAAAGCGCATGTACATCCCTAATAAAAAGTCAATTATAAAGTGCATCATTATAGTAACCAACAAATTTCCGGTCACTTCATAAATCATGCCGATCAAAAAACTCAACACAACAATATTCGTTATGAGGAACCAATGTGCCCAATATCTAAAATGAATAACAGCAAAAATGATACTGGAAAGAATAAGTCCAAGATGATATTGTATCACACCCCGGAATAAAATCTCTTCACTGACGGCAATAACAATCGCGAGCAGCGCGATCTCACCGATACTTCTGTCTGAAAAAATCCGCTCATTCACTCCGCCGTCATCGTAATATCCAGAAGGAAGGAATTTCATCAGTACAATATCCAATATGACGACAATCAACCCAACAGTAAGGCCGATTGTCAAAATGGAAGATGCCCACCGGAACTGACTTCCAAAAGTGGACCAATCTTCAAATAAGAATATACCTAATATAAAGGAAATCGTTAATAGTACTATTTGAGTAAAAAACAAATGAAAGGTTAATTGTTTTTTTGTGAGCTGTTTAATTATTTCGCCTTGCTTCTTCATTCACACCACTTATCCCATTAAAATTTTTTCCAACCTCTGTTCCCAGCCCAGCTCCTGTATATCGTTCACTTCTTCATAAACCTTCTCCCAGTGAAAATCCGAAATCTTAAATCCGCAGATGTCACAGCAATCAGTGGGTTGCTCTGTCATGGTTTCTTCAAAATAACGAAGGATGGATTCCCTCCTGCAGGAATCTCCCTGGAGCCACATCACCATTGATAAGAGTTTTTCTTTTTTATAGTTGAGCCTTTCATCCCGCAAATGCTTTATTTTCTGGATCAGACGAGCCCCGTCATCACCTTGTCCTTCATGTACATAGTGCAACAAAAATCTGTATTGAATATCCGACAGCTCCAAAGAAGAAGTCAATTCATCTTCAGAAGATGAACGATGAACTGTGACAAACCGTTCAATTTGATCATCAAATGGAAGCTCCCCTTCCATTAACTGCAATGGCAGAGAAAGATCCTGTTCGGTATATAATACAATCGCTGCACTGTTGTTACCGTCCCTTCCAGCTCTTCCGATTTCCTGTAAGTAGGCCTCCAGACTTGATGAAAAATGAAAATGAATGACAAAACGTATATTCTCTTTGTTTACACCCATTCCAAATGCGGATGTTGCACAAATCACACGCAACTTATTTGTCAAAAACTGCTGCTGTATGAGGATCCGCTCCTCCTGCTCCATGCCCCCATGATAGTGAGTGACTTTTTCAATGCCTTGTTCCCTAAGAACGGCGGCCATTTCTTCTGCAAGCCTCCTGCTGGAAAAATAAATGACTCCCGCTCCCTTTAAGGAAGCAGCATACTCAATAAGCTTCTTTACTTTTTCATGATGGGAACTGACCTTTTCAACATTCAGAGCAATATTTTTGCGGTCTACAGAATAAACGACCTCGACAGCATCTTCAAGCTGCAGCACTTTTTTAATATCTTCCCTTACTTCTTCCGTCGCAGTTGCGGTCAATGCTAGGGTCGTGGGATTTCCCAGTCCCTTTTTTATTTCACCCAGTTTTAAATAGTGGGGACGGAAGTCCGGCCCCCATTGGGAGATACAGTGCGCTTCGTCGATGACAAATAAAGATACCTTCAATGTCTGAAGAGTCTCAAGGATGTCCGGATTACCCAGCATTTCTGGAGATATGAAAATGAACTTGTACCTATGTATTCTTTCAAGGGCACGCTTCTTTTCAGGGAAGGGTAAAAAAGAATTAATGGCAATGACGTTTTTTTCGCCCTTCACCTTCATTTGCTCCACTTGATCCTGCATCAGGGAGAGCAACGGAGACACGATGACGACCTGTCCTTCGAGTAAATACCCCGGCATTTGAAAACATAATGATTTGCCGGTTCCGGTAGGAAGCATGGCGAGTGTGTCCCGACCGCTCAGAACAGATTGAATCACTTCTGTTTGTCCTTGTCTAAATGAAGAATATCCAAACCTCTTATTAAGTTCTTGAAGGAGATTCATTTCTTTCACCAGCCTTTGCAATCGCGATCCTGATTTGAAAATAAGTTAAATGGGGGAGTCTTTCCTTTATCGGTTTTAGTCTTTTCGTACCGAGTTCCTCCATTACGGAAGCTGCCTTTTGAAGTTCACCGGACGCAATGAATTTCTCTGTATCGAAATGTTCCTGCGTTAAGATGATTTCAATAAAATGATCCTCTATTGTATTTGCTTTAAGCTTTCTGATTCGTGAAATTTCCTCTATCGAATGACCCTGGTTATATAAATCGAATGTTTTTGAAGTCGAAAGAGTCAAGTTCCTCCGCTGTTGACTAACAGTACTTAACGAAAATAAAAGGGAGTATCCCTGTTTCTGCTCATCAACTTTCGCCAATACCCCATGAAGTAAATTAAGAAATCTAAAACGATATTCCTCTCCATGGAGATCCAGTTTCTCAGCAGTTTGAATCTCAGTCAAACCGTAATCCTGGAAACCTGTTAAGCGTAATACAAGCAGAGATGGATCTTCTTTTGCCTCTATATCACGTAATACACTATGAAGTTCCCTGAATAAGGTAAGCGCGAGCCGATCCCTGTCTGAGACACCCCTTAAGAATTTCTTTATCCATTCCTGGACACTTCTGCTGCGTTGAACAGGAAAATACGACGTTTCTTTATGATTCGTATTTGATACTACTTGTACAAGTAAATTCAACCTTCTCCAAAATAATAACCCCCTATCACCATATACCAATCCATTCATATGATGGGGGAAAAACATTGATGATTGGTGCTGTTGTAAAGCTTCTTCCCCTTTCTCCGTAAGCCGTGCCTTGGACTCTTCATTTAATTCGATGAATCGTCCCTCTGCTAATTCGTTGATCTTCTCATTGAAATATTCACGTGACAGATTGGGCAGTGAGAGAAAAAAAGGATGTAATTGGAATAAATGGGCGTCTTGTATGGATTGAGACGATTTTTTGCCTTTTAGAATATGATAAACAGAGTAGATGGATCGTTCACCATTCAACTGCCTTAAACAATATACTATAACAAAGTTTAAATACGTCATTGGATTGCCCCTCTGTTTTTGCAGGTTATTGTCAAATATTGTACCATGAAAATCATCTCTTTCGATGTTTTGTTTTAAACAGTTAGGATAAATATAATAAATAAAGGACCTAACTATTGAAATGTTCTACGTTCCTCTATAAAATATAAATTAGGTTATTTTTCTAATTAATTTTATGTATAATGAATGATTGATTATATAGAATTTTTTTCAGGAGGTTTTTTCGTTGCCAAAATATACAATCGTTGACAAAGATACATGTATTGCATGTGGAGCTTGTGGAGCTGCAGCTCCGGATATTTATGACTATGATGATGAAGGTATCGCGTTTGTTACCCTTGATGATAACCAGGGTACTGTCGAAGTGCCGGATGTACTTGAAGATGACATGGTCGATGCATTCGAAGGTTGTCCGACAGACTCAATTAAAGTTGCAGACGAACCATTTGATGGAGACGCACTAAAATTCGAATAGTCCATATATGAAGCGATCGATTCCGGTCGCTTTTTTTATTTCGATTTTTCTGCATTAAAAAAAGCTCCGTCAGAAAGAGCTGACGGAGCTTTTTTGATAAATTCAGCCTCAAGCTGCTCTCTTAACAGTAACCTGTTTGGTGAGCCAGCCCTGAAGACGAATGAATAATAGTAAGAAGACAATGGTAACCAGCGCACCTTTCAGAATGTTAAAAGGCACGATACCCGTAAGGATAATTCCTGCAGGAAGTTCAAAGTTCATGAAATACTTGTAAGCAGGAAGCAGGACAAAATAATTTAATATCCCCAGCGCTATGCTCATTACGATCGTTCCTGTAACCAATCCGGCTAATAACCCCTTCTTGGTTTGAAAACGGGAATATACGTAATAAGTCGGCAAAATCAGGAATACTCCTGCTGCAAAATTTGCAAAGTGTCCAATTGGGACACCAGTATCGCTGCCTGTCATCACATAGTCGATGATATTTTTAAACAATTCAACAAGTATGCCGGCAAGCGGTCCTAAAGTAATGGCGGCAATCAGCGCTGGTACATCACTGAAGTCAACCATCAGGAATTTAGGAAATGGTGGTATTGGGAAGTTAAAAAGCATTAATACATACGAAATGGCACTTAACATACCAATTGTTACGAACGTACGAGTAGTCATTTTTTTCATTACACTTCTCTCCCTTTGGAGATTCATCTCACTTAGAAGATCGTTCAGCCACGGCAGCACTAAAAAACTCCCAGATCATACTTGCATCCCGGAGTTTGAAAAGGCGTACCCAAATAAACGTTCAGCTTCCCATTTTCTAAACGTTTTGGCTAAAACCTTCATCTTCTCCCATCCAGACTTTACTGTCGGCTTTGGAATCACACCAAATCCTGCCCCTAAAGGCTCGCGGGCTTAGAAACATCGTTGTTTCATCACCGCCGGTAGGGAATTTCACCCTGCCCCGAAGACGAATCTTATTTTTTTATACAATATCATTATACATAAAACGACGTCAATGTAAAAGGAAAACATTTTGAATTCGAGGTAATCAACTTCCCCTCTTCACTCTCAGTCTTTGAAGCGGATAGATGGTATCTTTAGTATCCAGGCCGTTCAGTGTCCGCAACTCAGTCAGATTCAAGCTGTTTTTCTCTGCTATCGAATATAGCGTATCACCAGGTTTTACAATGTACTCTTCTTCTTTTCCCCCTTGTGGAATGACTAAGCGCTGCCCTGCCTCTATATGTGACGAGCGAGTATCATTAGAAGCTTTGACTTCTTCGACAGTCAAGCCATATTGCTTTGAAATGCCCCATAATGTTTCATTCTTTTTTACAGTATGTATTACGTGCGTTTCTGTTACAAGGTTACTCTTTTGATCATGGCGTTGTTCAGGAACCCCATTCATGTGTCCCGATGCTTCAATCGTTTGATAAGGATCCTGTTCTTTGGCAAAAACCAGTTGTCCGATTTCCCCTTGTCCAAAAAGTTCGAACGGATCAATTGCATTTATTTTATTCAGGGTCCACCCCCCTCTGTGTACTTCAAAATGCAAATGGGCCCCAGTTGACCTGCCTGTACTTCCGACACTTCCGATTTGCTGACCCTGTGACACACGCTGTTCTTCAGACACTCCCCTCTCATTGAGATGGGCATACACTGTTTCATACCCATTCTTATGAGAAATAAATACAACATGGCCATAGCTCTCGGAATAATACGATTTACTGACTATTCCTTCTGCAGCCGCATAGACAGGGGAACCGATATTTCCCCCGATGTCCATTCCTTTATGAGTACCCGAACGAGTTCCATACAGATCAGTAATCACCCCTTCGACTGGAAAAATCCATCCACCATCCGTTTCATTGGCCATTGCTTTCACTTCCTTACCGGTAAGGAACATGATACTTACACATAGTGCCAATAAAAAAACAATCAAAAACCTTCTTAGGTAATCTAAAAGCATGCTTGTCCTCCTTAAGGTATTTACGTACTTCATTGGTTCTGCCAGCACTGATGCCGAAAATGACTTTACTTGAAACTGTATGTACAACTTTCCAAAAATATGAAATGCAAAAAATTCCCTTCTGGTAGTTTGCGTAAAATGGTGAAAAATATACGAAGAATTATAGATATCCGATAAAATCATCTGAAAACTCGCACCATTACTGATGCAGAAGATGCCACCTCTAGAAATCAAGCTGAAAAATCACCTGGAGTCCCATATATTTACCAAACGGACTAAAAAGTCCATCAACAAAAAAACGACCGAAATAGAATCAACATTCCATCTCGGTCATCCATGATCTATTGCTCCAACTTTTTTTTGTTCGGACTTAAAGGCGTCGCAAGCGGCTCTGTAAAGGTGAAACCGTTCCATTGTTCCTGTTCGATGTTTTGGAACTGAACTTTTTCATAGCCTGAACTCTTGGCGGTAAGCAGTATCCCCTCAATGAATTCCTGTGCATGATGAAAATTCATTGAGTTTAAATCTACTGTCTTATTGAATCTGACAGTGACCACATTTTCAGCTTCTGTCACATCCATTGAAATACTTTCTGGTATCACGCTTTTAAAGAACTCTGAAGGAGTTTCTTTCATTGCTTCTATCGATTGCTTTACATTTTTACTGGAGATGGAACCCGGAACCAGGTAGCTGCCGTGTCCGCCAGGTGAATAACTATAAAATGCATGGTGTAAGTCCTGATTCAGCGGGATGGAGGATAATGGTCCATAATGACTGAATTCCGGTGTACTACCATCTTTATATTGAAGGTTGATTTCCTTCACATCTTTCTCTTCAAATGAATATAGGAGTGATTGATAAAAATTGGACTCGATTGCACTGCTTCCACTGTAAGGATGGTTCTCTTCAAGGATCAACACTACGCTTTTTTTGTCTTCACTGAGTGTTAAATCCCCCTTGATAGGAAAATAATCCTGAAACCCCCACTCGGTTTCCGGCAGCCGGCCGGAAATGGTTTCATAGTGCTCCACCCAATCTTTCTGGCTTTGATCGACTGCTGCAACGACCGAAACCGGTACTGGTATCGCATCACCAGAAACAAGCCCATATGAATAAAAGTCTTTCTCAGCCACATCTTCCTTAAATACTGAAAGTCTTTCATGCTGCGGTTCTTTTTCTGGAGCTAAGAGTGTCTCTGTTTCTTTGTCATGTTCTTCTGCCATTTTGAGTTGACTTTCTCCATTGGAGTCCTGCGCCAAACCGGAGTCTGATTCGGTAGAGGGTGAGTCCTTTGCCGTTTTTGCTTCACCACCTGAAGAATCAGTGGAAAAAGCACCTTCCATCGCGCTGTCTTCGCCTGAAAGCTGTGACATCAGTGCAGGTGACAAGAGAACTACAATAAAAAGAGCAGCAAGTGTCACAAGAGCCGGTACGTACCGCCGCAGACTGTTCCACGGCTTTTTCCCCATTTTCATTTTGGAGTATATATGAGATGGATGGCGGTCATCTTTTATTTTTGGCATCTGTTTGATCATCTCTTCGATATCACGATCGTTCCATTCTGATTTTCTCAATCTCCTTCTCCTCCTTTCTCAGGCGCTGACTCATCTCTATTTTCAGCCATTTTAATGCTCTATGCTGTGTTGTCTTCACTTTACTTTCTGACCACTCCAATATTTCAGCCGTTTCTTTGATGGACAACTCTTGAAGGTAGCGCATGATGATGACGAGACGATAGTCTGTCGAACTGTGCTTCAAGCATTGATATAATACTTGTATTTCTTCATTGGCGACAACGATTTCTTCAGGAGGTGCATCATCTGAAGGCAGATCATTGCGGTTCCAATCGAATTTTTCCAATATCCGATTTTTCCAATTTTTTTGTTTTCTGAAATGATCGATCGCCACATTTTTAGCAATGGAAAAAAGCCATGTTTTTTCAGAACTTTTCCCTTCAAAATGCTGATATGACTTAAGGACCCGGATATACACTTCCTGAACCATGTCTTCCGCCTGCTGCCGGTTTTGCACCATGTATATCAAGAAGTTAAAGACATCCTGGTGATATTTAGAATATAATTCGTCAAAAACGGAGTTCATTTTACCCCTCCCCGTCAACTAATTAGTCGATTATTTTTTTAAAAAGTTACACATCGAAACATTTTTTTCAACCGATTTCAAAACCGGACAATAATCGAAAAAAGCCAACAGTATTCCCTGCCCTCAGAGGTGTCTACTGCTGACTTTTTAATGAAAATTGTTCCCCATGTAACAAGATTTATCGTCACATTTCTTCATTTTCCTTATTTGCCGGGGATTTTCATCGATTTATGACCGAAAAGGAAGAAAGAATGTGAATGTTGTCCCTTGGTCAAGTTTGCTATGAACCTGTATATGGCCATTATGACCTTCCACTATGTTCTTAGCAATTGCCAAGCCAAGTCCTGTCCCTGATTTCCCCCGCGTCCGTGCTTTATCTGCCTTATAAA
Source organism: Rossellomorea sp. NS-SX7 (assembly GCF_052828565.1). Lineage (NCBI taxonomy): Bacteria > Bacillati > Bacillota > Bacilli > Caryophanales > Bacillaceae > Rossellomorea > Rossellomorea sp. NS-SX7. Next base: position 2,430,523 of record NZ_CM128249.1, read on the forward strand.
AACGTTCAAATACGAAAGGAAGATCTTCTTCAGGAATTCCCGAGCCAGTATCTTTTACATGAAACAAAAATCCACCCTTCCCTTCCGTTAATGAAACCGTAACGGTTCCTTCTTCAGGAGTGTGCCTTACTGCATTATCGATCAGGTTTGTCAATACTTGCTCGATCCTGTCTGGATCCATTGTCATTTCCTTTTTCAAATCGACATTGCTTTCAAAGTAAATCGAAACCCGGTTATCCCTTGCAAGTCCGAGAAATTTATTCGTCACTCTCTCCGTAAACGACATGATCGGGACAGAGTCCTTGTTTAACGTGATATGGCCTGCTTCCATTCTTGCAAGATCCAAAAGGTCATTCACTAGACGTCCCATTCTAAGGGATTCATCATAAATGATACGTGCGATTTCTTTCTTTTCTTCTTCAGATTCTGCGATGTCATCCACAATTGCTTCACTGTAGCCTTGCAGCATGGATATCGGTGTGCGAAGTTCATGGGATACATTTGCAATGAAGTCCTTGCGCAGTTTATCCAATCTTCTCTCTTCGGTCATATCGCGGACGACCATAACTGCGCCCCTGATTGTATTATTATTGTATAGGGGACTTACAATCACAACATAAGACCTTCCTTGAAGAGTGATTTCTCCTGTCTGCTCAGTCTCGGTGACGACTACATTTTGGAGGAGCTCTTTGACCGAAGTCGGAATCGGCTCATCACCCATGTCGCTCTGTTCGTAATACCATTGCTGCAGGAACCGGTCTGCCGGGGGATTTGTTATCAGAATCGTTCCATCCCGGTTAAACGTGATGACTCCATCTGCCATACTGCTTAAAATGCTCGAAAGCTGTTCTTTCTCCTGACTTAGGGCATTGATATGAAATTTGAGCTGTCTTCCCATTTGATTGAATCCAGTAGCTAATTCCCCTATTTCATCCTTTGTCAGGATGGGTACCTTCGTATCGAATTTTCCCTTTGCCACTTCAAAAGCTGCTTCCCTCATTTTTCTCAGAGGTGCCGTTATACGCGTGGAAAGGAAAAAGGCAAAGATGGTAGTCAGGATGATAGCGATCCCGGCTGCAAGAAGGATGAGCTTAGTTGTTTGCCGTGTTGTATCTTTAATAACCCCAAGTGACTGATATAAATACACAGCCCCGTCCCGGTCATCAATATGCAGCGGCGTTCCGACCACTATGATATTCTCATATCTGTTATCTGAAGAATCGGAGGATAATTCAAATTCTTTTTTTACCTTTTTTTCTTCAGAGACCCTTTTCAAATCTTCATCTTTTAAAATCAGGGAATGAATATCACCATGATTCCCTTTTGAATCATGAGAATATACAGATTTATCATCATCGAGCACAATCAGGATATTGACCGGTTCATCAATGATTTCCTTTCCCAGTTCCATCCCCAGTTCCAGATCTTTATGATTTTCGACGATTCTGGCTACTTTTTCTGCTGTATTCGTTAATTCTTTCTCGACTTCATCCACATGATAGTTCTGGAAAAACTCGAGCAGCAGGATCGTTAATATAAAGAGGACAAATGAGACCAGCAATAAAATGGTGACCCACAGTTTTCCTACTACACTTCGCCAAAGCCTCATTCATTTGTAACCTCGAATTTATATCCCACTCCCCAAACGGTGACAATCATTTTAGCTGCCATCTCAGATACTTTGTTCAGCTTTTCTCTCAATCGCTTCACATGTGTATCAACGGTTCTTAAGTCTCCAAAGAACTCATAGTGCCATACTTCTTTAAGAAGATGCTCCCGGTCAAACACCTTATCAGGGGATTTTGACAGGAAATACAGCAGTTCATATTCTTTAGGGGTCAGGTTGACATCCACCCCGTCTGCAGTTACGCGATGTGCATCATTATCGATTGTCAGATGAGGATACACGATGAGATCTTTCGCTTTTGCCTCTGTTTGTATGTAATTCGTTTTGGAAGACCGTCGTAACAATGCTTTTACTCTGAGGACCACTTCCCTTGGTGAAAATGGTTTAACGATATAATCGTCGGTCCCTACTTCGAAGCCCTGTACTCTGTTCACTTCTTCCCCTTTTGCCGTCAGCATGATGACAGGGGTAGACTTTGTTTCACGAAGATGCTTGCACACCTCGATCCCATCCATTCCAGGCATCATGATATCAAGTAAAATACAATCATAATCATTTTCAAGGGCTTTTCCTAAAGCATCTTCACCGTTTTCAGCTTCATCAATGATATAATTTTCTCTTTCTAAATACATCTTCAGCAATCTTCTAATGCGGTCTTCATCATCTACAACCAATATGCGAATGATTTCCTCCATGAATAGGTCCTCCTTTTAGGTAATTCCATCATTATCCTTATTGTAATTCAAAAAAGAGACTGACTCAAAGAGAATTTGATTCCCGTTTCGTCAGCCTCTCAGTCCTGTCCCGATTATGCGTATGAATGCAATCCAGCGATGATCAGGTTTACAGCCACTAAGTTAAACATGATGATAGCGAAACCGATAACTGCCAGCCAGGCTGACTTTTCCCCATGCCATCCTTTTGAAAGACGGAGATGCAGGAATGCGGCGTAGAACAAGAAGGTGATAAGCGCCCACACTTCTTTGGGATCCCAGCCCCAGAACCTTGTCCAGGCGATTTGAGCCCAAATCATGGCAAAGATCAATCCGCCCAAAGTGAAAACGGGGAACCCGATCAGTACAGAACGGTAACCGATTTCGTCCATTAAGTCGAGGTTAACACTCTTAACAGCAGGCTGTATCTTAGCAGCTATGCGCTTCCGGAATACGAGGCGCAATAACAGATAAATCACGGTTCCTGAAATAAATGACCATATGACCGTGTTCAATTTTTTCGCATTGATCAATGCCGGCATTTCCGCCCATGGTTCCATTGCATTTTCTGTTACTAATTCGCCCTCATTCGGGCCCACGATTGCAGGAAGAGTATATTCTGAAACTACTTCCTGGCCTTGTTGATTCACATAGTTAAAGGTTGCTTCATAATTCGATAACGTAAATCCTGTAGAAGCCACGATAAATCCAAGTACTACTATGATTCCATACATGACAGTCTCAAGCCAGAATGACTGTCTGCTTCCTTTTGTATGATCAACCGATTTCAATAAATAGATCAATCCAGCCACAAAGCTGATTGCAAGAATTGATTCCCCTGCAGCGACAGTGGTGACATGTATCTTTAACCAGTCACTTTGAAGAGCCGGAATCAGCGGGCTGATATCTTTAGGGAACATACTTGCATAAGCGATGATCAATAAGGCAATCGGCAAAGCCACTACACCAAGAATCGTCTTCTTATAAATGAAATAAATAATAATGAACGACCCTACCAGTGTCATTCCGAAAAATGTAGTATATTCAAACAGGTTGCTGACCGGAGCATGTCCAGCTACTGCCCATCTAAGGAAGAAGAAGCCGAGTTGAGCCGCAAATCCTATAATGGTAATGACAATCCCGATAAGGCCCCATTTGCTCTGATTTGTTTCTGTCGTATTCTTTTGACGGATGCTCCCGCCAAGAAATAATGTCGCAACTAAATACATAATAAAGGCGATATAAAGTAGATTACTACTCCATTCGGCCATTGAGGTCGCTGTCATCCTTGTTCCTCCTTACTCTCCTTTTCTTGCTGGTCCTCCGGCATTCCAATATCCGTTCCTTCCAGTATTGCTTTCAGCTCATTTTTCAAACCAAACCAGCCTTTGTTAGTATGTCCGGCCACTATTAAACTTCCATCCCCGCTTCTTCTGAACCAGAATCTGCGATGATGCCAGTAAGCGCCTTGTACAACTCCTATCATAAATATAGCTCCACCAAGAGCAATAATCCACAGGGTCAGATCCTTGTGAACGGTCAACGCCGATACATCTCGGGTTTCAACACCTGCAAATGAGACTTTGAACTCATTCTCACCGAGGGGTTCAAGGTTTTTTCTGATTCCTACGAAACTGATTTCACCTTCAGGTTTGTCTGGTGAAAATAGTTTAAACAGGAAGGCTGGGTTATCAGGAACCGGTTTATTAGAGATAGGCTCACCATTTTCATCAAAGCCTGTGAAGTTGGGATAATAGCCCATCAGCTCGATACGATACCCATTTCCAAAATCATATTTGTCCTTTGGATCAAATAAATCGACGGTAAATTCACCGAAGGTCTTACCGCTTTCTTTGTTATCGAATGTAAATGACATCGTCTTGAATTCATCCAACTTGTAGCTTGTCTGGTAAACCGCGAAGCTTTCAAATTTAAGAGGATGGTTTACTTTGATCGAGTCCTCTTTTTCTAATTTCAATTCTGCTTTTTCACCGGGAAGGGTCTTACCGGACTCTTTATAAAGCACAACATCCGATTGATAATTCTTCGCAATGGTGCCTACACGTTCAATCGTTTGCTGAAAAACCTCTTTATCTTTATTATCGTAGTTTTCTAGCGTGAATTCTTTGTTTTCAATATAGTACTCATCATTCGTGCCCGGAACTGCTTTCTTCTCTCCTTCACGGATCCAAATCGTTTCATCTATATACATTCCCGGTACAAAACGCAGCATTCCCCCAATCAAGAAGATGATCAGCCCTACGTGATTGACATATGGACCCCATCTGGAAAAACGATTTTTCTCAGCAAGGATGTCCCCATTTTCTTCACGGACCTTATACTTCTTTTCAGAAAGCTTCTTCTTGACTACCTCAAGGTTACCGTCTATGTCTGCTATCTCTGTCATTCCGTATATCCGCTGACGCTTCAAGAAGCTCTCATGGCGTGAAACACGCTGGGTCTTGAGGGCCCGGTGTAAAGGGATGACCCGATCCAGGCTGCAGATAACCAATGATACTCCGATGGAAGCTATTAATAAGAGATACCACCAGGAACTGTATAAATCGTGGAATCCGAGTGTGTAATAAAGTTTCCCAAAAAATCCGTAAACCTCTTCATAGTATTGATCAGGCGGCAGTACAGAAGGGATATATTGTTTTTGTGGAAGAATCGTCCCGACCGCAGAAGCGATCAATGTAATGACGATCAGCCAAACGCCCACTTTCACTGATGAAAAGAAATTCCACACTTTATCGATGATGGATTTATTATACGTCTGGGAGCGTCTGGCACTTCCCTCATAGCGCATATCATGCAGCTTTTCTTCTTTTGCTTGGGATGTCAGGGCACGTCCACATGATTCACAGAGAACAGTTCCTATAGGATTGACGTGTCCGCATTCACATTTTATTTCCTTCATAAAATAAAACTCCTTATGTTAAGTTCGAACTCTGTTGCACTATGGCTTGATGCTCTCCATATATTTTTTGACGTCTTCTTCTGTCATGGTGCCGGTAAGAACCTTTTCAACTTTCCCATCCGGATTGATAAGGAAGGTTGTAGGAAGCGGATCCACTCCATAGGCATTCAACACTTCACCATTTTTGTCGATGACAATCGGGAATTCAAGGTTATGCTTGGAAGCAAAACGATTAACCAGGAATTCTGACTCGCTCACATTGACAGCAAGCACCTGTACGCCTTGGTCTTTAAACTTTTTGTATTGGTTATTCATATACGGCATTTCTTCTTCACAAGGCTTACACCACGTACCCCAGAAATTAAGGAAGACGCCCTGTCCTTCGTATTCAGATAGTTTATGCTTCTTACCTTCCATATCTGTCAATACAAAATCAGGTGCAGGATCTCCCGCTTTTATTTGCCCTCTTTCGTCTTTGGTAAAGTTTGCATACAGGGTATACACGACTGCAGAGGTTAACAGAATGAGTATGATGCTTCTTATAAGCAGTCTGCGTTTCTTTTTGTTCACTTGACGATCCCTCCACCAATGTAATCGTTCTCACAATTGGAAATGATACTCTCAACAACAGGAAAGGGCCTGATTATATGATCAGTCCCTACAAATTTTGTCAGTTATCATTAATGCTATGTAGGGAATTCACCCTAACGACTAGGAAAATTCCCTTCTCATTATAACATTTATCATTTTTATGACAGCGCCAATATATGAATGATGTGTGACACTTTCGCGTCTTTTATCGTATGCTTCCCGTTTCCGCAAGAGTTCTGAGCTGTTTGACCTCATGAGGTGTCAACTCTCTGCCTTCACCTGCATTCAATCCGTGAAGTGTAAGGAAAGCAAACCTTTCCCGCTTCAGCTTCTGTACAGGAAATCCGATCGCCTCGAACATTCTGCGGACTTGACGGTTCCTTCCTTCGTGGATGGTGATTTCGGCAATCGACTTGCCTTGTTTCTTATCGATACTAAGCACTTTTACCTTTGCCGGTGCCGTCATTCCATCCTCCAGTTTGATCCCTTTTTCTAGTTCCCTGATTTTAAACTTTGGAGGGATTCCTTTTAGTCTGGCTACATAGGTTTTTTCAATCTGATTGCTTGGATGCATGAGCAGATTAGCAAACTCTCCATCATTTGTAAGCAGCAATAATCCCGATGTGTCGTAATCAAGACGTCCGACAGGATAAATTCTTTCTTCTATTTCAGGGAAGAAATCCGTTACAACCTGACGATTTTTATCATCTGTCACTGCTGAAATGACGCCTCTTGGCTTGTATAGCATGTAGTATACTTTGTTTTCCCTTTCGATTTGCACTCCGTTCACTTCAACTTTATCTGAAGACGAAACCTTTGTCCCAAGTTCTTTCACGACATTCCCATTCACTTTTACTCTGCCTTCTATGATTAACTGCTCGGCTTTACGTCTTGATGCCACGCCGCTGTGAGCAATTACTTTTTGTAAACGTTCCACGGTATTTCACCTCATCTGTTTTTCAAATACTTTTGTCTTCATGAATTATTACATAATCGGGACAAAATAGAAAGGCAAAAAGAAAAAACAGCACGGGTGGCTGTTTTTTCTTTTTTTTCACTTATATAGATATGCCTTATAAATTCATAAAAATTGTTGTCGGTTCGAACACCGCTGTTGGTTTCCGTGCAAGACTTCGCTTTCCGCGTGCGGCCGGTGAGCCTCCTCGTCGCTACGCTTCTGTGGGCTAGAAAAGCGGAGGCGGCTCGTTCAGCCCCGACAAGCATAAGATGAATGGGCCGGGAAGGCGTTCTTTGCCTTCTTGGACCATTTAGCTTATGACCTCGAGGGGCTAGCCGCCGGAGCTGGACCAGTCTCACCTGTCTCGCTTTTCCCGCAGGAGTCTTCGTCTTGCACTCCAACCAACAGCTGGAAACCATTAGAACAAAGATCCACACTAATGTCTTTTCAATTCATTTTCGCTTTATTCAATTTGTATTCTAATGGTCGTGAACTATTTTGCTTTTCCGCACGAAAAACTTACTGATTATCAAGCAAACATGATTGTGACGATGAAGATGGCAGCTGCTATGCCGACGAGGTCTGCAAGCAGTCCGACTTTCAGTGCATCTCCCATTTTCTTGATTCCGACTGCACCGAAGTAAACGGTCAGGACATAAAGCGTTGTATCGGTACTTCCCTGCAGGGTGGAAGCAAGTCTTCCTATGAAGGAATCAGGGCCATACGCTGCAACAATATCGCTCATCATCCCAAGAGCTGCTGTACCTGAGATCGGCCTGATGATGGCGAGCGGGACGATCTCAGGCGGGATCCCTAATGCAAGCAGCGCAGGTCGTAAAAGGTCAACAAAGAATTCCAATGCACCTGATTCCCTGAACACCGTGATAGCAACCAGCATCCCTATCAAAAAGGGAATGATGGAGACAGCTATCTTTATCCCTTCTTTTCCACCTTCCACAAACACTTCATAAGTCGGGACCTTCTTAAGAGTCCCATAGATTAGTATAAACCCTATCATGATCGGTATGAGCCACAGCGATATAGTTGAGATCCATTGCATCTATTTCACCTCGCGACGAGTACGTCTGTAATGAAAATATCGGTCTATTAAAATAGCACCTATGGTGGATAACATCGTTGCGATCAATGTCGGTCCTACAATTTCCGTCGGAGAAGCTGAATCATATTTCATCCTTATGGCTATGACCGTGGTCGGAATGATCGTCAGGCTTGATGTATTGATTGCTAAGAACGTAATCATGGATCTGCTTGCCGAATCCCTGCCTCCATTTAACTTCTTCAACTGTTCCATTGCCTTTATCCCCAGAGGAGTTGCTGCATTTCCGAGCCCGAACATGTTTGCGATCATATTTGAAAGGATATATCCCATGGCAGGATGATCATCCGGCACTTCAGGGAATAAACGTTTTACAAATGGCCTGAACAGTTTGGCCAGCTTATCCAGAAGGCCAGCTTCCTGTGCAATCCTCATGATACCCAGCCAGAATACCAGTACGCTGATCAAGCCGATACAAAGTGTCACAGCTTCATTGGCGGATTTAAAAATCGCTTCATTGATTTCTTCCATTCTTCCATTGATGATGGCAAATATAAGCCCGATTATGGTCATCCCTACCCAGATCAAATTAACCATTTCGACTTACTCCCAGGAAGGTTTCCATCGAATACGCCCAAAACTTCCACCAGCTTTTTTCTTTTTCAGGCTCCTCTTCTCCCTTAAAGTAAACAGGCAATGAATCTGCCTCTTTATCTTCCAAATAAATGACGGCCTTACCGACAACTTCCGGGACATTTTTATTCTTCTTCCACTCTTGATTTGGCTTTAACATTTTGTATTCGATTCTTACCGACTCTTCTTCACTATTTTGCAATGTCATGATCACATCCCGTTTCACATACACATGTCCTTCATAAAACTCATCATCAAATTTGTCGATGAATCCTTTTTCCAGAACGGTTTTGTAATCGTAACGCTTAAATCCATATTCAAACATGCGGATGTGGTCATTCCAATCGTCCGGTGCGTTCAACGTTACTGCAATCAAGTTCTCTCCGTCCTTGGAAGCGGTTGAAACGAGCGTTCTTTTGGCCAGTTTCGTATACCCTGTTTTACCGCCTGTACTATGTTTATAAAGCTCGGTGACCAGCCTGTTTTTATTTTTCCATTTTCGATCCCATTGTTCTTCAGGGTTGGGTGCGGTATGGACTTTGGTACCCGAAACCTTTTTGTAAATATCGTTTTCCATAGCATATTTGGTTAATAATGCCATGTCATAGGCAGTGGAAAAATGATCTTCATGGTCATCCAATCCATGCGGATTTGAGAAATGTGAATTCTCCATCCCAATTTCAGCAGCTTTTTGATTCATCAAATGCACAAACCCATCAAGGCTTCCACCCACCGACTCTGCGATGGCAACGGCAGAATCGTTTCCGGATCTGAGCATCAAACCATATACCAAATCCTCAAGCTTTATCTTTTCTCCTGCTTTTAAATAGAGAGATGATCCTTCTGTTCCCGATGCGTTTGAGGAAACAGTCACTTCTTCATCCATCTTACCGGACTCTATGGCAATGATCGCTGTCATGATTTTCGTGATACTGGCAATTCTGCTTTTACTGTGAGCATCCTTCTCGAACAATACCCTTCCTGTTTCCCCATCCATCAGAATCGCCCTTTGTGCACTTACTGAAGGTTCTGCCTGGACTTCCTTCGAAACGAAGACAAACAATAAAGCGAATACAAGCATATAATATATGTAAAATTTCATATTCTTCCTGCGCACACTCATCTACCCCTTTAATCGAACTTTGAAGTGTTTGTACAAGTTTATGCAGGACAAGCGCTAATATGAATGAAACATGAACTTCCTTTGACCTGGAATACCCTTCAAAAAAATGCAATAAAAAAACACGGCGGTCCGGGGACCTATCCGTGCAATTATTCTTTATTATTCACCTGAATCAATAGTTTCCTGAAATTTTTCAAAAAACAAGTCAGCTTCATCTTGGGCAAAATCTTCGACGATGTTTTCCGGAAGCGGAGGGAGCTCATCAAGATTATTCATGCCGAAGTAGTCCAGAAATTCTTTTGTTGTGCCGAACAGGTACGCACGACCTGTCCCTTCCGCTCTGCCGACTTCCTTCACAAGACCTTTTGAGGTAAGGGTATGAATTGGACGTTCTGTTTTGACTCCCCTTATTTGTTCAATTTCCACTCTCGTAATCGGCTGTTTATAAGCAATGATCGCAAGTGTTTCGAGTGCAGCTTGTGATAATGAGCTGACACTCGGTGATTCCACCAGTTTCTTTAAATAATCGGCATGACATTTCTTCGTTACGAGCTGGAACGTGCCTGCAAGCTCAGTCATGTAAATACCGCGATCATCATTTTCATCATAGTCTTTCTTTAAGTCCTGAAGGGTGTCGTTTGCTTCATCTTCACTCAGGTCAAGAACTGCGCAGACTTGTTTCAAAGAAAGTCCTTCATCCCCCGCTGCAAAGAGTAGACTTTCCAATATTCCCTTCCAATTAATGTTGTCCAACAAGTCCTACCTCCTCACATGACTCTACAAATATTTCCTTGAAATTATGTTCCTGATCTACGACAATCTGTTTTCTCTTCATCAATTCCAATACAGCAAGGAAAGTTACGACCAAATGCTCTTTGTCATCGGAAGGGAAAAGAGCGGTAAACGGCGTTCTTTTCTTTACTTTTCGCAAACTGCTTATAATTTCATCCATACGTTTCTCTATGGATATTTCCTGTTTTGTTATCCTAGTCTGAACCGGTCTTTGGATCTTCTTACGTCTTAATAGTTTATGAAAAGCACCCAGCATGTCATATAATGATACTTGAACTTCAGAGTTCTTCAGGTCTGCTTCATCGGTAAATTCCGTCAGGTCACTCGGCGGCTTCGTAAATACCTGCCCTCTTTCTTCCTCACGGGCTTTAAGCTCATTTGCCGCTTCTTTAAATTTCCTGTATTCTACCAGTCTCTCGACCAATTCGTCCCGCGGATCCTCTTCTTCAAATTCTATGTCTTCATCCTCGATGCCATCATCGTGCTTTGGGAGCAGCATCTTACTCTTGATGGCAAGGAGAGTAGCTGCCATGACTAAATATTCACTCGCCACATCCAGCTGTAGATTTTTCATCGTATGTACATATAATAAATACTGCTCCGTGATCTGAGCCATAGGTATGTCATAAATATCTACTTCTAAAGAATTGATAAGATGCAAAAGAAGATCGAGTGGACCTTCAAACGCATCGATCTTTACATTGTATTCCACTATATCACCAGTTTCTATTCCATTCATTCCTTTGAGCTACTTCTATAAGTATAGTAGATTAGACTCTAATCTCCAATAGTAATTTTTTGAATCGCAGGAGAGAGTTTTGGTACACTTTAAAAAGTTGTTTATTTAAACATTCACTTTAACCAAGCTTTTTTTAGAATAGAGGTCAATATGATAAACTAGCTGAAAGGGAGTGGTATCATGACATATCCTCAAGCATATATTCAATATCTTGTGTATTTCCATGGAAATCGCGATTATTTTGAATGTCACGAGGTATTGGAGGAATACTGGAAGGAAGTCGATCCGGGAAATCGTTCTTCTCATTGGGTTGGCCTCATCCAAATAGCGGTCGGTATGTATCACTACAGAAGAAACAATGTACACGGTGCAAAAAGAATGCTTGTAAAAGCTCTAAAAAATCTGGAAGAAAATAAAGAAGTCATTAACCGACTTGGGTTAGAATCCCCCACCTTGACTCAAACCATTGAAAAGACGATTCAGGATATCGATGAACACTTACCATATAACAGTCTTGACCTTCCAATAAAAGACCCTGCCCTCTTAAAAGAGGCAGAAAAACTATGCGGGAAAGAAGGTTATAAGTGGTGCATGCCAAGTGACCTGTCAAATCAGGAGCTTATCCATCGGCATTCAATGAGGGACCGGAGCCCGGTGATCACCGAAAGGCTGAATGCGCTCAAGAAAAAGAGACTGACTTAGCAGGATGACGCTGCCAGTCAGTCTCTTTATCATTTTAAACGATATTCTCTTCATCGCATCTTTCGAAAAAAGATGCCGTTTCCGAATTCGGTTTAACCGTTAACTCCGAATACATTTCTTTCAACTGTTTTACCATTGCTTTTCCGATACCTTCATGACGGTGTGACGGGTTAACCGATATATGTTGAACCTCTAAAGTGCTGTCTGTTTTATACACTCCGATTAATCCTACGATATCCTCTTCTTTCCATAAGAAAAGCTGCCAATTGTCTTCCGTTTCATATTGCTTCATTGTTTGTTGAAGCTTTTTCAGATCTTTTTCATTTGGCATGAAAGATAATAGACCCATTGCAATCTTTTCGAATGCCTTTTTATACCGAATTAACATAATTACCCCTCGTTACGTTTTTGCACCTATAATGGCTTTTATGACCATTATAGACAAAAACAATAATTTTTAAATCAATTAGAGATTGATTTCCGATCAAGAATTAAATCACGTCAATAAGATGAATGTTAACTTATCTTACTAAAATTAGTTTGTTTATTCAACCTAATTATTCTAGTTCCCCGCAAGTACAAACCAATAAAGCAGTCCGCCCAGGAGACCGAGGATCAATAAAATAAAAAACAGCAGTCCATTATTCAGTTTCATGCTAACGTTCACCTTCACTATGTAGATATTTATTCCATGTTCATTGTATATAAAATCAATCAATAATGGAAGTCCTGTCCCTCCTGCAATTATCACTCTTCTGTTCATAACAAATAAAATAAGCAGTTCGAAAGCCATCACATGGTTTTCGAACTGCTTTATATTATGTCAGTGATTGATCCAGTGTGATCAGGTCCTCATAGGTTTCACGGCGGACAACAAGTTTTGACTTTCCATTCTCCACGAATACGACAGGAGGACGCGGAATGCGGTTATAGTTGTTTGCCATCGAGTATCCGTATGCACCTGTGCAGAACACAGCCAGTACATCTCCTGCTTCCGCCTTCGGAAGAGGCAAATTCCATATGAGCATGTCACCGGACTCACAGCATTTCCCCGCTATCGACACGGTCTCCTGAGGAGCATCGTCTGCCTTATTGGCTATGACCGCCTCATACTTGGCTTTGTACAAAGCCGGCCGGATGTTGTCACTCATTCCTCCATCAACAGCAAGGTATTTTCGGATATTGGGTACCTCTTTGCTTGATCCGACCGTATACAAACTGGTCCCCGCATCACCTACCAGCGATCGTCCAGGTTCAATCCAGATTTCAGGTATGCCCAGACCGAATTTGGATACCTCATCTTTGACTGCATGAATCATTTCCTTCACATACTGTGAAGGAGGAATCGGGTCATCCTCTTGTGTATACCGAATGCCAAATCCCCCTCCAAGGTTAATGACTTTTGGAATGAAGCCGTATGACGACTTCCACTCTGCAATCTTCTCGATTATTTTCTTTGCAGCCAGGATGAAACCTGTCGTTTCAAAAATTTGTGATCCGATGTGACAATGCAGACCCAATAACTCTATGTATTCTGAATTCAGCGACTGCTTCATCGCTTCTTCAGCTTGACCATTCTGCAGGTCAAATCCAAATTTCGAATCTTCCTGACCGGTCAGGATATAGTCATGTGTATGTGCCTCGATGCCCGGTGTCACCCTCAATAACACGTTTGTCTGCTGTTTCATTTCATTTGTGATATCAGATATAAGCATAAGTTCATGAAAATTATCGACAACAATACAGCCAACTTTACTTTCCACGGCCATCTCGAGTTCCTCGCGCGATTTATTATTCCCGTTAAAATGAATTCTTTCTGACGGGAATTTAGCCTTTAGAGCCGTAAACAACTCTCCGCCCGATACTACATCCAACGACAATCCTTCTTCTTTCATTAATTGGAAAATCGCAATGCTTGAAAATGCTTTACTGGCGTATGCTACTTCCGCTTTCACACCCAGCTGCTGAAACGTTTCTTTAAATCCTCTCGCTCTTTCTCTTATTAAGGCAGTATCATAGACATAAAGGGGGGTCCCGTACTGTTTAACAAGATCGATCGTACTGACCCCTCCGATCATTAAATGTCCATCACGATTGATATCTGCTGATCCATGAAGATGCATGAAACGCTCATTCCCCTCTTTGATCCATTACTGATTGGCTGTTTTCTTACCGCTAGCTGCTTTTCGTCCATAATCCAGAGTCTGACCTAGGAGTGTCCACGTCCCTTTTCAAACTCAAGCTTATTGCAGATAAGGACATACAAGCGAAAATACACAAGTCCCAGTATCTTCTTGTGTGTAAAGCAACAAAGAATGTGAAAAGAGCCTGCTGATTAAAAGTAATTTAACACAGATCTAGAGGTGTTGCAATATTCTTACGATTTAGCCGGCTGCTTATATTTATTGCGCGGCTGTACGATACTTGGACGAATCTTGGCACCAGGCATCGAACGTCTGATAAGAATCTGGACGAACGCTTTCGGACTGAACGGGATCAATGGCCATAAGTAAGGTGTATTAAGCGATTTGATATTTGTGACAAATAGGATGTAGAGCGTACAGCCGATGACAAGCCCGGGAATATGGAAGAATGCCACAGCCACAAGAAGAAGAAGCCTTGCCATTTTATTGGCGACGCTCAATTCATAGCTCGGTGTAGCAAATGTTCCGATTGAAGCCACCGCTACATAAAGTATTACCTCAGGCTGAAACAATCCGACATCGATGGCGATTTGTCCGATTAATACCGCTGCAATCAGACCCATGGCGGTAGAGAGAGGTGTAGGAGTATGAATGGCGGCTATCCTGAACATTTCCACCCCTATGTCCGCAATGAATAATTGAGCGATGATCGGGATATTCGTCTGTTCGTTCGGTCCGATGAATTCCAGCCCCTTTGGCAGCAATGTCGGGTCAAGAACGAATAAATACCACAGCGGAAGCAGGAACAATGAAGCAAGCAACCCCAAGAACCTGGTCCATTTCACAAAAGTCCCGACTGCTGGAGACTGTCTGTATTCTTCCGCATGCTGAAGGTGATGAAAGAAAGTAGTCGGTGTAATAATGACACTTGGGGAAGTATCAACGAAAATGAGGACATGGCCTTCCAGTAAGTGAGTGGCTGCCACATCTGCCCTTTCGGTATAGCGTACAAGAGGGTAAGGGTTATACCCCTGCTTCACCAGGAACTCTTCAACCGTTTTATCGGCCATGGTCAATCCATCAATCTTAATGCTTTTTAATTCTTTTTTGATTACTTCTATCAAGCTGGGGTTGGCCACATCATCTATATAAGCAATCGATATATCTGTTTTCGAACGTTCCCCGATACGGAAAATTTCGAATCTCAACCTCGGATCTCTGATTCTGCGTCTCGTTAAAGCCGTGTTTATGATAATATTTTCTACATATCCGTCACGGGATCCGCGAACAACTTTTTCCGTATCCGGTTCCATTGGCTGACGGCCTGGATAACTTCTTACATCAACAATCAGAGCCTCGGAATACCCTTCAACCACGACAGCGATCAACCCTGATAATACTTCATCAACCGCTTCCTCAATTGTTTTAACCGGTTCAACCGACTGATGAACCAACCGGTTATGAACGATATCGAATAAATGGGTGGACAGACGTTCATTATCATTTATGGCCACAAGCTCTTCCACAAGTTCAATGATATACCCTGCATCTGTCAAACCATTGATATAGTAAAATTGAACATTTTTCTTTAGGATTTTTAATTTTCTGACGCCAAGGTCGAAGCTTTTATTCAGACCCACGTTCTTTTGCATATATTCCTCTAAAACAGCCGGGTCCTTTGGAATGGGTGTCTTTTTAATTTCAGGCATGATAACCGCTCCTTTCAAAGATGATTTCCACCGCTTTTTTTGTAATGGGAGCTCCTTGTGAGTAGTCGTCTCTTTTCGCCATCTTTCCTATATCACCTATTCCAACAATGACAGGAACGTCTAATTCATCCAGGCAATAAACGGTGTCCCCATTCATTCTCCCTATTTCAAGTTCGGGTACACCAAATTTGTCTACACCGTAGGGAGTCAATTCTCCAAACTTATCAATACAGACATCCACTCTTGTCCACTCCGCTTGACGAGTTTTGCTCGCCACTGCGATGATTCCGAGAACGTCGATGTCCGAGTGATTCGCGACATATTTTAATGCCGTTTCCCCTGCACCTTCGCCAATATAACCACTATCATCAAACATGACAAAGACAGGATCATTTTTAGCTCTTTTTATGAGCTTCACAATTTCAGGACCACGAAGGACGGAAGGATTCCCTTTGGAACTTGAGATACAGCGTCCTCCATAATCCTTTGCTACCCTCTCAATTGCTCTTTTCGCATATTCATCTCCATCTGTAATCAGAACCACTTTTCTTTTTTCACCCATAGAAAAACCCCTGCCTCAAACTTCTTTATTTACGGCTGCTTTCTGAAAGATTGCTGCTTTTCGTAAGTTCACTGCGAAGTTTGTATTAATGTTGTGCACGTGCTCAATACGAACGATCGAGGGTACGATTGAACATACCCAAGTCGGTAATTTCTTCTGTGAAAAACAACAAAGTATGCGAAAAGAGCCTCATTGATGAACCAAGTACAGCCAATGAAAAAGGGAGCCGAATATCTTACCGAATACAATGGCCATGATCAATACGACAATTTGTCCCTCAATTCCAATCCGCTTCGCAAGGATGGGAAAGACATTCAGGACTTCGGTTAATGCTGCTGCCAATAGCCCGATAAAAACCCCGCTGGCGAGCCCCATCGGTATCAGTACGATAGGATTCATATGCATCGTGTAATTGTTTAAACTGATAAATCCCCCGGTCAGCGCCCCCGTGATTACCGCAATTTCATAATAGTGAATCATTTTCATCGTTTTAGTCAATTGTGTCAGCCTAGGTATGATCCCTAATACGGTTAGAAAGGCTACAAAGCCAGACCCTACTGCCAATCCGCCTGCAAAACCAATAAATAATGTCAGAATCACGCTAATTGTCATCTAATTTCTTCATACTTTCTTTGTTTTCATGCATAATCACATATTGGTCCAGATCCTGCTGGTAATTGAACATTTCTACTTCTAACGGACTCGGTTCTTCGTTCAATCTCTTGCGGAAGATATGGTTAAAGAAAAGGATCATTCCCAGACCAAGACCAAAGGAATATGGGATTTGAAACAGTAACGGATGCGGATCTTCTTCACCGGTTATGAAATGATAAAGTGTTTGATGAACCTGTCTCATGCTTACATCTTCGTGAAAATTCATGATGGCCATTGCAGCACCAATAAACAAAAGCATCCACACACCTATGAATAGCGGAAGGGAGACCTTCTTCTTTTCATAGATGACTTCAATGATGCTTTGTGCAGGACCAATCGTTTGGATGTCCAAATGAAGATGGTTCACTGAGATTCTCTTGATCACAGTCATGACATCAATGACGATAATGTTTTTATCAGAAGGTTCAACTTTGTGAATATGAATGCGCTTTAAGTCTTCAAGCACATCTTCAGGGGCGATGATCTGCGCCAATTGACCGAGATTTACCATACTATCTGATTTGACTTGAACACGATGCCTCAGCCTAATGTACACAATTCCTTCCATGCTGTTCACTTCCTGAAAACGTGATTTTCCCCTTGTACCAATAGTATGGATTAACGGAAATAATTTATGTAAGTTGTGAAGGCGACATATACTCTCAATACTTCTTTCGCTGCGCTCCTGTTTTCACAAAAAAAATAACCTTATCCCTTTTTGTCCCAAAATTTTTGAGAAAAAAGGATAAGGCAGCTAGTTTATTCGGTATACATATGTTCCTTCATTGTCTGTAATATCTTCTTTTCAAGCCTCGATACCTGAACCTGTGAAATACCGAGACGGTCAGCAACTTCAGATTGAGTCTGATCTTTGTAATATCTTAAATAGACGATCAAACGCTCTCGTTCATCCAATTCACGAATGGCTTCTTTTAACGCAATCTTATCGAACCATTTATGGTTGGTATTGTCGGCAATCTGATCCAATAATGTAATCGGGTCCCCATCATTTTCATAAACGGTCTCATGAATCGATGACGGTGCCCGGCTGGCTTCCTGAGCCATGATGACTTCCTCGATTGAATATTCCAGATGCTCGGCAAGTTCACTGACAGTCGGCACCCTCCCGAACTTCTTCGAAAGCTCATCCTTTGCTTTACGAATCTTATTCCCCATTTCTTTCAGGGAACGGCTTACCTTTACGGTGCCATCATCTCTGATGAATCGCTGGATCTCACCAATGATCATCGGAACAGCATAGGTCGAGAATTTCACATCGTAACTCAAGTCAAATTTATCCACTGATTTCAGCAGCCCGATACAGCCTATTTGAAAAAGATCATCCGGTTCATACCCTCTGTTAAGAAAACGCTGAACGACGGACCATACCAGTCTCATATTCTTCTGCACAATGGTATCCCTGGCAGCCTGGTCGCCTGTCTGGCTTTTCTTTATGAGTTCCTTTACTTCATGATCCTTCAAGAAAGGCTGGGATTTTTCATTTTTCACTTCGACATCCATAGGCACGACTCCTTAATTGCATAGCGCTTTACTGTTGGTCAAGTGCTTCTTCAGTCTAACTGTGGTGCCTGTACCCGGGTGTGATGACACTTCTACCTCGTCCATGAAGTTTTCCATAATGGTAAAGCCCATGCCTGAACGTTCAAGTTCCGGTTTGGACGTATATAAAGGCTGTCTGGCTTCTTCCACATCTCCAATGCCGATCCCTTCATCCCGAATCGTCATGTCGATGAATCCATCCTCTTCCATTACTACTGAAATATACACAATCCCATTTGGATTGTTTTCATAGCCATGAATGATCGCATTCGTGACGGCTTCAGAAACAACTGTTTTGATTTCCGTCAATTCATCCATCGTAGGATCTAACTGAGCGATAAAAGACGCGACAGTCACTCGGGCAAATGATTCATTTTGACTCAGGGAACTAAATTGAATGTTCATCTCGTTTCTCATATTCAGGCGACCCCCAATCTTTGTAATGCATTTTCCTCAGATGGTTCAAGACGGATGATCTTAAACAATCCGGACATTTCAAATAATCGGTTGACTGCAGGGGAAATCGCGCAAACCACCATTTCTCCATGCTTTTGTTTGATCTGTTTGTATCGCCCTAATATGACTCCCAGCCCCGAGCTGTCCATGAAGCCGAGTTCTTCCAAGTTCAGAATGATATGTTTGATATTCTCACTCTCGATAATCTTTGAAGATTCTTCCCTTAATTCTTCTGCCGTATGATGATCCAACTCTCCACTCAGACGGATGCACAACACATCTTTTTTCACTTCAAGGTTAATAGCAAGACTCACTATCAGAAAGCCTCCTTCTCTGTCGTATAGTGAGTCATTTCGCTATTATGATGCCGATATCCTTCTCTGTGACAAAACTAGAAGAAATTCGCCAGAATCTGTGTTTTTTTTCGTATCAGTTACCAACTTTTGTGAACATTCCGAATGAACGTTTGTATAACTGCCACCAGCTCGCTTCATTTACATCCTGTTTTGCAACAAGCTCGCTTTCAAGAACTTTCTTCCCTTTATTCTTGATCACCAGGGTCCCTACTTTATCGCCCTTTTTAATTGGAGCTTTTAAGTCTTTGGAAAGTGTTATTTTCTGTTCCACCTTATCAAGTTTTTCACCTTTCTTGGCAAGAATGGAGATTGGTTCGTCCGTAACCGCCTGAACTTTGCTTTCTTGTCCTTTGGATACTTTCACCTGGGAGAGCTGTTCCCCTTTTTTGAACATTGGTTTCGTCTGATATTGATTGAAGGCATAATCAAGCATCTTCGTCACTTCACTGTTCCGTTCTTTCGGAGTCGAAGCCCCGAATACGACTGCAATGACTCTCATATTTCCTTTTTTAGCGGTCGCTGTTAAACAATATTTCGCTTCGTTCGTGAAACCTGTTTTTAACCCGTCCACTCCATCATAAAAACGGACCAGCTTATTCGTATTGACCAGCCAGAATTTATTTTCTGTGTCTTCACGAAGGTAAGATTCATATGTGCCGGTAAATTTGGTGATTTCATTGTATTTCAGCAGTTCCTTTGCCATCATGCTCATATCATGTGCTGAGCTGTAATGATCTTTAGCAGGCAGCCCGGTCGGATTTTGGAACTGTGTATCCTTCAATCCTATTTCTTTCACTTTTTTGTTCATCTTCTCCACAAAAGCCTCTTCACTGCCCGCAATATGTTCAGCCATCGCAACAGATGCATCGTTTGCAGAACCAATTGCAATACCTGTCAGCATCTCTTTGACTGTCATTGATTCGCCTGCCTCGAGGAAAATCTGTGACCCGCCCATGGAGGCTGCGTATTCGCTGGTCCTTACTTCATCATCCCACTTGATTTGTCCTTTCTCCAGGGCTTCCATGATCAGAAGCATCGTCATGATCTTTGTCATCGATGCAGGTGCCAATTTTTCATGACTATTCTTATCATATAGAACCGTACCTGTATCACGTTCAATCAATATAGCTGACTTTGCTGCCTGAGCCAGTTCAGTCTTATTCTCCTGGGCGGAACCAATCGAAGGGAATAGGGAAACTATAAGAAAAAATGCTGCCATTATACACAAAACACGTTTCATTAAACTGTCCTCCAATCAAAATCTCTCATTTATTCAATACTTATAGAACCATTTTTTCCATCGGAACCATTTTTATACAAATAATTTTCAAAATAATAAGGGTCACGCATAGACTCTTTAAGAGAAACAAGCGAAATAAAACAAAACAGAAAACAGGCTCCGTTTAGGGAACCTGTTTATGTTTTAATCAAAATATCTGCAATATCACTTATTATGCTCATTTTAGATGGATTTGGATTCAAACCCACCAGGCAGGCCAAACCAACACACCTTGAATGCTGAATTCATAGTTAAATGGGCTTACTAAATCCCTTTTTAGAAGTACCTTTCCATATTGTATAGAAGGAATCTTTCAGTTTAGGAAAGTAATCTTCGAGTTGAGGCCGATAATCTTTTACTTTTGACCATTAATCTTTCCATTTTACTCTTTTATCTTTCGATTCCGCCGATAATTCCATCACATGGTAAAATAAGGGATATACCGATTTGCATTGGTCTTTAGCATACCATGATTCCCTGGAACGGAAAAAAAGCCCCTGCAAAAGGACGAATCCTCTCACAAAGGCTTTTACAATTTGTGATTAATTTGTGATTTCGGTGTGGACCAGGGTAGGAGCATCCACTTTTTTCGAAGAGACCTTGATGCTTTCATATAACTTATTCTTTACGTCTTCAATGTCTTCCTCGTTACTGTAGATGGTCACAAGGGAATCCCCGGCTTTTACTTCGTCCCCGATTTTCTTCCTTAATTCAAGACCTACTGCCAGGTCGATTACAGAATCCTTGGTAGCTCTTCCGGCTCCAAGCCACATTGCTGCAGTACCAACAGAATCGGCGATGATTTCTGATACATAGCCATCTTCTTTGGCCCCGAGTTCCACTTTGTATTGAGCTTGCGGAAGCTTGGATGGATCATCGACGACTGAAGCATCCCCTCCCTGTGATTCAAGGAATACTTTGAAGTTTTCCAGTGCAGATCCGTCTTCTATTGCTTTTTGCAGGACTTCTCTTGCTTCTGAAAGTGATGACGCTTTTTCTGCAAGATAAACCATATGACTTCCAAGTGTCAGGCATAATTCTGTTAAGTCTTCCGGACCTTCGCCTTTAAGGGTATCAATCGCTTCTTTCACTTCTAAAGCATTCCCGATCGCAAACCCAAGCGGCTGGCTCATGTCGGAAATGACTGCCATTGTTTTTCTTCCCACATTATTCCCGATGTTCACCATCGCTTTGGCAAGATTTTCAGAGTCCTCGAGAGTCTTCATGAATGCCCCTGCACCCGTCTTGACATCAAGGACAATCGCGTCAGCTCCTGCAGCGATTTTCTTACTCATGATGGAGCTTGCAATCAGCGGGATGCTATCAACGGTTGCTGTCACGTCCCGTAATGAATAAAGCTTTTTATCCGCAGGCGTCAAATTTCCGCTTTGTCCGATAACGGCCAGCTTATTTTTGTTCACCAAACGAATGAACTCATCATTTTCAATCTCTACATGAAATCCTTCAACTGCTTCTAGCTTGTCAATGGTTCCACCGGTATGACCGAGTCCTCTTCCGCTCATTTTAGCGACCGGTACACCTACAGCTGCCACTAATGGTCCAAGTACAAGAGTGGTCGTATCCCCGACTCCGCCTGTTGAATGCTTATCGACCTTTATACCTTCAATTGCCGATAAATCGATCTGATCGCCTGACTCAACCATCGCCATCGTTAAATCAGCCCGTTCCCTTTCACTCATATCCTTGAAGAAAATTGCCATCGTCAAGGCACTTAGCTGATAATCCGGAATTGATCCGTCTGTATATCCATCTATGATAAATTTGATTTCTTCCGTTGTCAGTTCTTTACCATCACGTTTCTTTTCTATTAGATCTACCATTCTCATTTCAGTTCACCTGCTTCAATAAATTTTAATCCGTTTCCGTCATTCCGATCTCAGTCAATTGTAAGTTAAATCGACTTAACAATTTCCTTTACGTAAGATAGGAAGTTTGCACGGACCATTTCGGTTGTTTCTATGACTTCATCATGTGATAGGGGCTGATCAAGTATTCCGGCTGCCATATTTGAAATGCAGGAAATACCCAATACTTTAATACCCGCATGACGTGCAACAATCACTTCAGGTACTGTGGACATCCCTACTGCGTCTCCCCCCAATGTACGGGCAAGTCTGACTTCTGCCGGCGTCTCATATACAGGACCTGTATTCCCTACATAAACCCCTTCTTGGATCTTCAAGGAAAGTCCATCCGCAATTTCCCGTGCCTTTTGACGAAGTTCTTTATCATACGCCTGGGACATATCCGGGAATCTCGCGCCAAGACGGGAATCGTTCGGTCCGATCAGAGGGTTTCCTCCCATATTATTGATATGATCAGAAATCAACATCAGATCTCCGGCTTCGAAATTTTCGTTCACTCCGCCTGCTGCATTGGTCACGATAAGAATTTCCACGCCGAGTTCTTTCATGACGCGTACAGGGAATGTCACTTTATCGAATCCGTATCCTTCGTAGTAATGGAAACGTCCCTGCATGGCAACGACTTCCTGACCGGATAATTGTCCGAACACAAGCTGTCCTGCATGACCTGCCACTGTGGAAACAGGGAAGTCCGGTATCTCTTTATAAGGAATTTTTACGGCATTTTGGATTTCATCCGCCAGGACACCCAATCCCGATCCCAATATCAGACCGATCCGAGGGTTACCTGTGTATTGATTTTTCAAATGATTAGCAGCATTTTGTATCGTTTCATAATTCATGTTCATTGACTCCTTTTTATTAGTCTAAACAGAAAGAGGAGATGAGACGGAGAACCCAGATTTTCCATTCATCTCTACTTCTGATTTCATTTTTATTTCAATTGTGATAGGAAGCTTTTTCCGAATTTCGGCATGTTGACATTGAAGTTATCCGCTACCGTCGCGCCGATATCTGCGAAGGTTTCTCTTACTGGAAGTTCATTTCCTTTACTGAAACGCTTTGAGTATGCAAGAAGCGGTACATATTCCCTCGTATGATCTGTTCCCGGGGCTGTCGGATCATTTCCATGATCAGCAGTGATAAGGAGAAGATCATCTTCTGTCATTTTTTCAAATACCTCCGGAAGACGCGCATCAAATTCTTCCAGCGCTTTTCCATAACCTTCTGGATCCCGGCGGTGACCGTATAAAGCATCGAAATCGACCAGATTCAGGAAGCTGAGCCCCGTAAACGACTCATCGAACGTTTTAATGAGTACATCCATCCCGTCCATATTATGTCTCGTACGAATGGCTTTCGTTACGCCTTCACCATTAAAAATGTCTGAGATTTTACCGAGCGCAATGACATCGAACCCGGAATCCTTCAGCTCATTCATGACAGTACGGTTAAATGGCTTTAACGCATAGTCATGGCGGTTGGATGTCCGCTTAAAGCTTCCCGGCTCTCCGACAAATGGTCGGGCAATGACACGACCGACTAGATATTCTTCGTCCATTGTAATTTCACGTGCGATTTCACAAATTTTATACTGTTCTTCGATAGGGATGATGTCTTCATGTGCTGCAATTTGCAGAACAGGATCCGCAGATGTGTAAACAATCAAAGCCCCTGTTTCCATATGTTCTTTCCCAAGTTCTTCAATAATGGCTGTGCCGCTTGCAGGTTTGTTTCCGATCACCGTTCTGCCTGTCTCTGCCTCAAGCTTTTGAATCAATTTCTCAGGAAATCCATCGGGATACGTTTTGAATGGAGTATCGATATGAAGACCCATGATCTCCCAGTGGCCGGTCATCGTATCTTTCCCTACAGATGATTCCTGCATCTTGGTGAAATAAGCGAGAGGAGATTCAGCTTTATCGACTCCTTTCACTTCCTTGATATTTGAAAGGCCCAATTTTGCCATATTCGGCATGTTCAACCCATTCATATGTTCAGCGATATGTCCCAGAGTATCCGTTCCTTTATCATTGAACAGTTCAGCATCAGGAGCTTCCCCGATTCCAACTGAATCCATTACAATCAAGTGCACTCGCTTATATGTATAGCTACTCATTTAATATCCTCCTATTATAGCTGCTTTATTTGTACAATACGTTTAATCTTTATCAGCAAACGTTTTAGGCCACATGGAAAAAAGCGGTTACATTTTGTGTCCCTAAGCGTATCTTACCCCTAACTTTAACGTATCAATCGAATGTGCATCACGTCAGAAGTCTGACATCTATATTCTACTTTTCCCTATTCAAAAAAACAAGAGAGAACCCCTTAAAGTTTGGATAATTTCTTTAAGAAGTCTCTCTTTCATTATGCCCTGGGGTGAAACTTTGAATAAACATCTTTCAACCGGGTTTTGGTCACATGAGTATAAATTTGAGTCGTTGATATATCAGCATGGCCAAGCATTTCCTGGACGGCCCTCAAATCTGCACCATTTTCCAGTAAATGTGTGGCAAAAGAATGCCTTAATGTATGAGGAGTCAAATCTTTTTCGATATTTGCTTTTTTAGCAAGCGTCTTCAGGTTCTTCCAGAATCCTTGCCTTGTTAAGCCTTTACCATGGTGATTTAAGAACAGGTGGTCATCATTATGCTTTTTGGACCTCAATTTCAGCCTGGCATCTTCCAAATATTTTTCCAGTACAGTCATGGCAGTCTTGCCGATGGGGATGATTCTTTCCTTATTCCCCTTACCGATACAGCGAACAAACCCCATTGTCAGATGGACATCCTCCATTTTAAGTGAAATGAGCTCGCTCACACGGATGCCTGTTGCGTACAGTATTTCCAGCATCGCCTTGTCCCTCATCCCCAAAGGTGTAGATTCCACCGGTGCCTCAAGTAGCGCTTCCACTTCTTCTATGCTTAATATCCTTGGCAGATTTCTCTCTGTCTTTGGTGTTTCAATATGCACTGTCGGATCTTGATCTGTAGTCTTTTCCCTGAGGAGAAACTGATGAAATGATCGAATCGAAGCCACATGTCTGGCAATCGTTTTCGAGGATTTCCCCTGATCCTTCAGGTGTCCCAGGAACTGGACGATATTTACCCTGGTGACATCATTGAGTGACGAAATCTCTTCAACTTTGGTTAAGTACAGCCCATAGTTCCTTAAGTCACGCTGATAGGATTCAATGGTGTTCTTCGCAAGTCCTTTCTCAACAATCAAAAAATGCATATAGTCTTTAATCTCGTCTTCCAAATTGCATTACTCCCCGTTCATATAAAAAAATAATAATCGATCGTACCAATGGCTTTCTTCATCTGCAACGGAAGAAAACACTTTAACCGCGGCTCCCTCCGGCTCATCGTATTTGTGATACCCTTCGTACTCTTCGCTTATCCATATGATTCCATAATAAAATAATATCGTCGATCCAGTAAATAAAATAAAAACCTTAATGGTCTGCCAGACCACTCCAAGACCTTTTTTCATAAGGTTGTCCTCCATATAAATGATATTTCCACAGTCCATCCATCTCTATAATACAAGCTATGACGATTTTGGACTGTTTTATACCAAGCAGGACAGAATTTTTCATCTTTTTGGCCCGTTACACAGCGTGTTAAGACCACAATAAGCTTTGACAGAACGTGCATATACCAATCAGGCAGCATGATAAAGTGTCTGCCTGAGCAAGATTGATTAAAAAAAGCCCTTAAAGATATGTATAAGATCGTTTCTAATCGAAACAATAACCAGCTTCTTCAGGGCTTTTCCATTTACTATTCAGATTCTTCCTCTTTTTCCTGACATCTTGAACAGATGCCGTGAAAGGTTAATCGATGGTCTTTAATTTTGAATTTCCAATCTCTCTCAACAATCTTTTCAACGTCTTCAAGCAAATCATCCTGTATTTCATCCACCGCTCCGCATTCAATACATACCAAATGATGATGAAAGTGGGCAGCTCCTTCTTGACGCAGGTCATATCGTGATACCCCATCGCCAAAATTGATTTTATCCACGATTTTCAGTTCAGAAAGCAACTCTAGTGTACGATAAACAGTCGCAAGTCCAATTTCCGGAGATTTTTCCTTAACGAGGAGGTATACATCTTCGGCACTCAGGTGATCTTCTTCATGCTCTAACAGCACACGTACAGTAGCTTCACGCTGTGGAGTCAACTTATAACTAGCGGAATGAAGCTGCTTTTTGATTCGTTCGATACGACTTTCCATAGTCCTTCCCTCCCTCGTCAATGTCTATATTATTATATCAAAAAGGGAGGAATAAGCAAAATAAAATTATTATAATGAAGAAAATGAAATCATTATTATATAATAATGATTATTTAATTCTCGAAATGACAGCTTCCATTAAATTAGGAGAAAGATATGCTTCTATGCTGGCCGCGACCGTCACGATTCCCACTGCAATGACAAAGAAAATGACATACCTGGACAGAAAGGGGATGATTTGAAATTGCATGGATGCACTGTTACGTACAAATATTTTACGAATCAAGGTCAGGGAAAAGCTCGCACTGATTACTCCGATGAAGATGAAAGCCGGAATGATAATGATGTTTTGAGGAAGTACGCTGACAAAAGAAAGCAGAAATCCGCTCCATCCCATTTGATTCACAAGAAACCCTACAGAAAATCCGACCACGACCCCCTTCATGAAAAGCAGCACAAAGATCAGGGGCAGGCCAATGATTGATATTCCCAATATCCAAATCAGTCCCAGATATTTTACATTATGAAGGAAGCTTTGTCTGAACAGTTCTTCTGCCGAGGTAATTCTTCCCCCTTCAATCTCACTAAAAAACTTACTCAAATAAAAATATAAATCTTCTTTCTGAGCAAAAGACAGCGAGTTCACCACGATCGCCCCAAAGATGATTCCCATCAAAAACAATGTAATGATAAATAAATAAATCGAGGAATGTGCTTGTACATGTTGAACGAGTGGATTTGAATTTGATATTTTTTTGCGCATCACGACGCTCCCCCTAGAATATCGATTAGTAGAATATATGCAGGATGGGACAAGGATATGCGGCCGGATATCTTTTAACTAACTGACTTTTCATACTCTGGCACGTAATCGACTATACTAAACCAATCTAAAAAAAGAGACGCCTCTTTAAAGTTAAAAAGAGGCGTCTCTTGAGTGTTCATTTATAAAATTTCTGGAGTTGGAGATACTGAACGGCATAGGCTGTTTTGGCATCATAGATCCTTTTCTCTTTAATCAGCCCTAAAGCTTCTTCCATCGTCACCTCTATTAGATCAACAAACTCGTCTTCATCAAGTTCTCTTGCTTCTTCTATACGAGTAATATCTTTTGCTATGTATAGATGCACAAGTTCGTCTGCAAACCCTGGGGAAGTGTAGAAGGAAATAAGGTGCTCAAGCGTTTCACAACCGTACCCGGTTTCTTCTTCCAGCTCCCTGGCAGCCGTTATGATCGGTTCTTCGCCAGGTTCAAGCTTACCGGCAGGAATCTCAACGATTGATTTTTCCAATGCCTTCCGATACTGCTCCACCATCACGATCTTGCCTTCCGGTGTCAAAGCGATGACCGCAACGGCCCCTGGATGTTTGATCAATTCTCTTTTGGACGTCTTTCCGTTCGGAAGCTGCACTTCATCAACTTGCAGATCAATGATTTTTCCTTGATAAATCGTTTCACTATTGAGCGTCTTCTCTTCGAATTTTTTCACTATTCAACTCTCCTTGTTCTCACAATCAATTTACCTTCATACATTTTACCATATTTCATAGAAAGGATGAGGTGACCGCTTTTGCAGGTAATCGTAGAGAAAAACCGAGTCGTACTTGCCGGAAAGGTTTGGGAAGTCAGGGCAAAGCTGAAGGAATACAGCAAGAAATATGATACCGTCAAGGAGTGGACAGAAACATCCATCAAGGGATAGGTGATGTTTGCCGATCCCACCCCAATTATAAAAAGCGTATCTTTTGTTTAACCGTCCCTGCTTTCGTTAAAATAATAGATAGTGAATCTGCGAATCGAAAGGACGGTTATAATGGAAAAAAGACAAATTGGCAGCTCTGACCTGTATGTTTCAAAAATGGGCCTTGGCTGTATGTCACTTGGCACCGATGAGAAGAAAGCGAAAGAAATCGTTCATACTGCTCTCGAAAACGGCATCAATTATTTTGATACAGCTGATTTATATGATTTCGGCAGGAATGAAGAAATCGTCGGCAATGCACTGAAGGAATTCAGGGACGATGTGATTATCGCCACGAAAGTCGGAAATCGATGGAAAGATGTCAAAGAAGGGTGGCGATGGGACCCGTCCAAGGAATATATTAAGTCTGCTGTAAAGGATAGCCTTACCAGACTGAAAGTGGAATATATCGACTTATATCAATTGCACGGCGGAACCATTGAAGACAATTTCGAAGACAGTATCGCAGCTTTTGAAGAATTGAAGGAAGAAGGCTACATCCGTCATTACGGGATCTCCTCGATACGCCCGAATGTCATAAAAAAAGTAGTGCTTGATTCATCCATACAAAGCGTAATGATGCAGTACAGCCTGCTTGACCGCCGTCCCGAGGAATGTATGGAACTTCTGGATGAGCATGAAGTGAGCATCATTGCACGCGGCCCCCTTGCAAAAGGGCTTCTTAGTGAAAAAATGCTTTCGAAGGCTTCTGAGAAAATAAAAGAGAATGGATACTTGGATTATACATTTGCAGAGCTTGAAGAAGTCCTGCACTCGATTCATGATAAAGCAGCGGATCATCGAAGCATGAACGAGCTTGCCCTCCAGTTTGACCTTGCCCATCATTCGGTCGCTTCGGTCATCCCTGGAGCAAGTTCGCCCCGCCAGCTGCAGGAAAATATCGAAGCCGTTAACCGCCCTCCTCTTTCTGCAAAAGAGCTGGACGTGTTGACTCAATTGACGAAGCTTTCGCGATATGAACAGCACCGTGACTAATTAATGTTATTTATCATAGAACCGGCTGCAGGATACATCCCCTGCAGCTGGTTTTATTTCTTATAGTTCTCCCAGTTCATATCACTTTCATTCAATAATTCTTCAAAGGATTTATTCTTCTCCCTTTGTTTTCTTTCCTCCGCTTTTCGCTGACGCTCTTCTTCTTTTTTTACTTCTTCCACTTGTTCAAGCTCTTTCTTCTTGTTTTTGAGCTGTTCGAACAGATCGGCATTTATAGAGTTCTTTAACGTCAATTCTGCTTCTTGTTTCTTTTTCTTGGACATCTCGCAATCCCCCTGTCTTTTTTTATAGTTATAAAACTTTTTTCAGGATTCGTCAAAGAGCGAGCTCACGTTTTTTGACCAAAACAACAAAAAACATGCTTAAAGATACTCCTCCCCGCATGGTTATATTTCAGGCTACATTGTATGGTTTTATTTATAATTAGCTCTGTTAAACACCGCTGTTGATTTCCGTGCAAGACTTCGCTTTCTGCGGGTAGCCCGTGAGCCTCCTGATATGAACGAAACCGTCAAGATACTCACCCCGTCCTGATTTTGGTTTGGTTTTTAGGCAACCCTAAATAGAGAAGTTTACTTTGACTCTCAATTTATTTGATTCCATACATCACCGCTATTGATTTCCGTGCAAAACTTCTCTTTCCGCGGGCGGTTGGTGAGCCTCCTCGGTCTGAGGATGATCATCTGTCCAGCTGCAGGGCTTAGAGGCACATGTCATAAGCCAAACCGGCCAAGAAGGCAAAGAACGCCTTCGTGACCGATTCGTCTTATGCCACACGCCTCTGAGCAAACCCCTTCCGCTTTTCTTATAGGAGTCTTCGTTTTGCACTACAATCAACCGCTGGAATCGGTTTTGAATTACCCGCACTCCAATCAACAGCTGGAACGTTAAATAATCTAAACAACTAAAAAATCTGAACTTAATATTCTTTAAGAGCAAGTTCACTTATAAAAATATAGCATGATGTTATAAAAAAACCATCCGGGAGGTATTGCTTTCCCGGATGGTTGGTTTGTTGATTAGTATGCTTCGAGTTTCACGTCTTCTGCCACTTCCAGCTCCGCTGCTGTGGAAGATAGGATATCTTCGACTGTAAATCCATTCGCAACTTCGCGCAGAAGCAGGCCGTTTTCTGTTACATCCATCACGGCACGGTCGGTGATGATGCGGTCGACTACTCCCTGACCTGTAAGAGGAAGTGTGCACTCTTTAAGTATTTTGCTTTCACCGGCTTTGTTCACATGTTCCATGATGACGATGATCCGTCTGGCACCATGGACCAGGTCCATCGCTCCGCCCATACCTTTGATCATCTTTCCAGGGATCATCCAGTTGGCAAGATCACCGTTTTCGGCTACTTCCATTCCGCCCAGGATGGCGATATTGATATGGCCTCCCCTGATCATCCCAAAGGATTCCGCACTGTTAAAGTAGGAGGAACCAGGGATGGCTGTAACCGTTTCTTTCCCTGCATTGATCAAATCGGCATCCAATTCTTCCTCTGTCGGATAAGGACCGATTCCGAGCAGCCCATTCTCCGACTGAAGCACAACCTGTTTATTCTCTGTGATATAGTTGGCGACAAGGGTCGGCATTCCAATTCCTAAATTCACATAAAAACCATCTTGAATTTCTTTCTCCGCTCTTCTGGCAATCTTCTCACGCAATTTTGCACGATCCATCCTTTTCCACTCTCCCTTCTAGGCTTTGACTGTTCTTCTTTCAATACGTTTCTCCTGCTCTGCCTGAACCAATCGTTGAACATAGATGCTTGGAGTGTGTACTTCATTCGGATTGATGTCTCCAATTTCTACTATTTCTTCCGCTTCAGCAATGGTTACCTTCCCAGCAGCAGCAATCATCGGATTGAAGTTCTGCGCCGTTTTGTTGTATACCAAGTTACCCATTTTATCTGCTTTCCATGCTCTCACTAGCGAGAAATCAGCTGTATATGCTTCTTCCAATAGATATTCTTTTCCGTTAAATGTACGCGTTTCTTTTCCTTCCGCAACCGGTGTCCCAACTCCTGCCGGTGTATAGAATGCCGGAATACCGGCACCTCCTGCACGAATTTTTTCCGCCAGTGTTCCCTGAGGAACCAATTCCACTTGGAGTTCTCCAGAGAGCACCTGTCTTTCGAACTCTTTGTTTTCACCTACGTAAGAGCCGATCATTTTATCAATCTGCTTATTTTTCAGTAATAATCCGAGTCCCCAGTCATCCACTCCACAGTTGTTAGAGATGACAGTCAGGTTTTTGACGCCTTTTTCCACCAGGGCAAGAATCAATTTCTCCGGGATTCCGCAAAGGCCGAAGCCGCCTACCATAAGAGTGGCTCCATCTTGTATATCTGCCACCGCTTCACTGTATGAAGTATAAACTTGTTTCATTGTATTCCCTCCTCAGTTCTTATTCAGCCTGCCTTTTTATTGATGCAGCTCCACGACTGTCGCTACACCTTGGCCTCCTCCGATGCATAAAGTAGCTAACCCGTGCTGTACCTGCCTTTTCTTCATTTCATGGATGAGTGTCACCAGGATTCTTGTACCACTTGCTCCAATCGGATGCCCCAAAGCAATGGCTCCCCCATTTACATTGAGAGCATCACGTTTGAATTGAAGCTCTTTATCTACAGCCAGGGATTGTGCAGCGAACGCTTCATTGGCTTCGATCAGCTGCATGTCCTCGATTGTCAGCTTTGTTTTCTCCAGCACTTTCTTGACGGCCGCTACCGGACCAATCCCCATTACACTAGGGTCGACACCGGCATTTGCATTTCCTTTAATCGTTACGAGAGGAGTAATGCCAAGCTCTTCTGCTTTTTTCTTGGACATGACCACAACAGCAGCCGCTCCGTCGTTAATTCCGGAAGCATTGCCGGCTGTCACGCTGCCATCCTTCTTGAATGCGGCACGGAGTCCGGATAATTTCTCTGCAGTTGAGCCCTTGCGGGGAAATTCATCCTGACTGAACTCAACCGGATCACCTTTACGCTTTGGAATATGTACAGGGACAATCTCATCTGTGAATCTGCCTGACTCGATTGCAGCACTTGCTTTCTCCTGGCTCCAGGCTGCAAACTCATCCTGTTCTTCACGTGATAAGGAATAGCGGTCACACAGGTTTTCAGCTGTCACTCCCATATGATAATCATTGAAAGCACACCATAAGCCATCGGAAATCATACTGTCCACTACCTTTTGATCTCCCATTTTGAATCCATTCCTTGCGCCTTTTAATAGGTATGGAGCCTGGCTCATGTTTTCCATTCCGCCGGCAACGATGATATCAGCATCACCTGCAAGAATAGCCTGAGTGGCCAAGTGTACCGTTTTCAATCCTGAACCACATACTTTATTAATTGTCATCGCAGGTACACTTTCCGGTAATCCTGCTTTTATGGATGCCTGCCTTGCAGGGTTTTGACCTAATCCTGCCTGCAGGACATTCCCCATGATGACTTCATCGACATCTTCTTTTTTCAGTCCGGCCTTTTCCAGGGCATCTTTAATCACGATCGCTCCCAGCTCAGGTGCTGAAATATCCTTCAATGAGCCATTAAAGCTCCCAATCGCTGTACGTACAGCGCTAACGATTACAACTTCATTCGACATTTCTCTTCCTCCCATTCCATTCTGACTGATTTGCATGAATTTCCACCCTTTAGAGAATAGGCAAAAATATCTCCACTTTAACCTTTTCTATGTAACCGCTTTATTTTCCTTTCTCTTTCATAAAAAATTTAGTTGATTTTGTTGTCGAAATTTTCCTACAATAAAACCAAGGGGGCGGGAAATGATGAAATTACCTGAACAGATCACAATTATTGAAGTGGGCCCGCGTGATGGCCTGCAAAATGAAACGAATTTTGTACCGACCGATACGAAGAAAGAATTTATATTACGCTTGAAGGAATCCGGCATCAGGGAAATGGAACTGACTTCCTTTGTGTCTCCTAAGTGGGTGCCTCAGATGCAGGATGCCGGGGATATCGTTGACTCCTGCTTGACGATCGACTCGCGTGACTTCGTTCTTGCACCGAACAAAAAGGGGCTGGAGCGTGTGTACGAAACCGGGTGCAAGGCTGTAGCTGTATTTGTAGGGGTAAGCAGTACGTTCAACCAAAAGAATATCAATAAAACAACAGAAGATGCTCTTTCAGACCTCCAACCTCTCATTTCTCAGTTGAAAGAACGGGGATATTTTGTGAGAGCGTGTATCTCGACAGCTTTTTATTGTCCTTATGAAGGAAAAATAGAGCCGGAAGATACTCTTGCCCTTTGTAAAAGGTTTGTCGGGATGGGTGTGGATGAATTAAGTGTTGCGGATACAGTGGGGCGTGCGAACCCTCTTGAAGCGTATACACTGTTTACTTTATTAAAAAATGAGATGGCGGATACACTCCTGACGGCTCATTTCCATGACACGAGGAAGCTTGCCCTCGCTAATATCCTCGCTTCCATGCAGGCTGGAGTGGACCGGTTCGATACATCCGCCGGCGGACTGGGAGGATGCCCTTTCGCTCCAGGAGCCACAGGAAATGTCGCGACGGAAGACGTTGTCTATATGGCTGAACAAATGGGAGTGGCGACCGGGATCGATTTAGAAAAGCTTGCCCAAGCGATCGATGTCGTGAAACCACACATCAGCAGGCCGATCGACAGCGGCTATTACAGGCTTTATGAATTGAATCAATAATGGCTGAATATCACCCCATCCCCTCGAGCATTCTAATACTATCCGAATGCTAAGAGGAGATGAAAACATGAGTCAAAAACGCGAAAAAGGATATAGTCAAAAAGGGAAGCCAAACAGCGATACAACGGCGAATACTCTATCTCAGGAAGAGCTTGATAAAGCGATTCACCCGACTAAACGCCAAAATGCCAAATCTTGATTCATCCAGAGAAGTGCCCCGTTTTTGGGCGCTTCTTTTTTTCTTATTTTCCAACGCTCCCACAGCTTTTAAATTCCACTTCTTTCCTCTTGATGATAAAATAAAAGCACCGATTAAATACAATGAGGTGAAATGTATGAAGAAAAGATCTCTCTTTTTAGGAGGGTTCCTCTCCGCTCTCGGAATTGGCGGATTAGGATATTTCATTACGAATACTTTCCTGTACCTTCCCAAGAAAGATGATGAACTCGTTCGATCCAGGGAAATCAATGCCCTCCGCCTTATCCAGGAGGAATATGACACACTACCGAAAGAAGAGGTGACCATCCCTTCCCCTTATGGATATCATCTCAACGCTGTTTTCGCGACCCCCCACCCTCATAAGAAGTACATGATTTTTGCGCATGGCGTCACTGAAAACAAGCTTAATTCCATCAAATACATGAATCTTTTCATTAAGAAAGGATTCAATGCCATCATTTATGACCACCGCCGTCACGGAGCTTCCGGAGGCAAAACGACCAGCTACGGATATTATGAAAAATTTGATCTGAAAGCAGTCGTCGATGAATTAATCCGCCGGGAGGGTGAGGATGTCTTTTTTGGCATACACGGGGAGTCAATGGGAGCGGCCACCATGCTGCTTTATGGAGGTTGCGTCGAGGATCGCGCCGACTTTTATATCGCGGATTGTCCGTATTCCGATTTTGGCGAACAGCTTGCCTACCGGATGAGTGTCGAACTAAAAATGCCTGTAAGGTTCCTGCTGCCGCTGGTGAATCGCACTTTAAAATGGCGTGAGGGCTATTCGTTAAAAGAACTCTCCCCTATTTCTGTCATCCAAAACATTCAGAAGCCTGTCTTATTCATCCACAGCATGGAGGATGATTACATCCTGCCGAAAATGACAGAAGATTTATTTCATAAGAAGCAGGGGGACAAAATGCTGCATCTGGATTTCCGAGGGACCCACGCCCAATCATACAATGAGGACCCAGAAAAGTATGACTCTGTCATTCAACAATTTCTGGATGAAGTCGTCGCCGCCCGAACGGAGGGAGCGTGATGATCCCGGATTACTTTCAAGAAAAGATGAAAGCGATGTATGGAGAGTCGGGTACGGCCTGGGTCGAACAGGCGGAACAAACCCTTTCTGCACTTAAGGAAAAACGCAACCTGACATTCGGTGATCCTTTTTCTCTAAGCTATAATTTTGTTGTTCCAGCCGTTCTTGATGACGGTACTTCCGCAGTTGTAAAGATGGGATATCCCAATAAAGAGTTTTTAAATGAGTTCCATGCACTCCGCAAGTTCACCGGTGATGCCATGGTGAACGTAATCGATTTGGATGAGGAAGCAGGCTGGATTCTCCTGTCGCATATACAGCCCGGTCATGCTTTACATTTTTTATGCGATGAAAAAGCCCGTCTGGAGATCTTTGCCTCGGTTGCCCGGCAGTTATGGCATAAGCCTCCCTCTTCTCATTCATTCCCTGATGTTGAAGCTTGGTCAGAGGGAATACGGCGTTATAGATCCCGTTTTAATGACGGGACGGGTCCCTTGCCGGAAAAAATGATCTCAAAAGCAGAATCGCTGTTCCTTCAGCTTCTTAGTTCTTCAAAGGAACATTATTTACTTCACGGTGATTTGCATCACGAAAACATCTTGTATTCGGATTCTTCGGGCTGGACCGCCATCGATCCCAAGGGTCTGATCGGGGAACGGGAATACGATTGCATTCAGTACACGTTAAATCACTGGAAGGACCACGAAGATCCTCTTGAACTGTTAAGGTTCAGGGCTTCGACGTTATCTTCCCTGCTCTCGCTTTCCTATGAAAGGCTCATTGCGTACGGGTTTTGTCATTCTGTCCTGTCTGCATGCTGGTGTACTGAAGACGGCGGTGATTGCTGGGAAAACGGGATGGCCATTGCGGAGATGTATGAAAAGCTCATAGAAGAAACGAAAGCTGACTCTTGTTAAAGAGCCAGCTTTTTCTTTATTCTTCCGGAAACAGAATGAAGTTCATTCTGCCATTGATGATTTGTCCCGGGCTTTTTAATTGAAAGGTATTGCTGCTCGTTGAGAAATCGATTTTCAATTCTTCATCAAGAAATACCGTTTTCGACTTCTCTACTAAAATAGGGAAACGATTGGTTTCGATTGTCACGTCATCGACTTCATCCGGTTTTGTCACATACCATAAGGTCGGGATGCCGCTTACTACACATCCACACCCATCTATGTCATATTTCAGCTTCAAATGGCCTTCCTGCCCTGCTATTTTATCATTGATCTTTGCTATTGCTGCATCTGTAAATTGAATCTTCATGTGACTTCCTCCTCCCTTCCCATCCTATCATATTTTTTCTGATCCCTTTATTATATTGCATTTTTTCATTTTTCACTTTACTATCAATATGGGGAAACTTTTGTATTTTATAGAAAGGGTGGTTTTTCATGGCAAAAGCTCAAATCAAAGTCAATGACAATGGATCTTTCCGTGTCAGCGGGGATGTGGAATTGATTGACGCGGACGGAAACGTATTTCCGACTAAACAAGTCTTCTCACTATGCCGCTGCGGTTTATCCACTAAAATGCCGTTCTGTGACGCTTCTCATAAGGGGAAATTCGAATCTTGTGTCCGTGCGGAGAAAGTACTGGATGAAGAATAATCATGAATGCGGAGAGACTTCATTACAAAGTCTCTCTTTTTTATTGGTATCAGTGCCTGCTCACTCTTCAAAAAAGCGGATATCCGTGATGCCCGTTAAAGGAATATAGTGAACCTTCTCATCCCGGTCCACCACATGCAGCTTCCCTTCCAATGAATCAGCATGGTGAATGGCCCCGATAAGCTGCTCATGCCGATGATTCACATAATGCGTGATCGATACGGCTTTCCCAAACTCCATCGCTTCCGCCACTACTTCGTTCAATACTTCTAATTCTTGTTCATCAAGCTCTTTTCTTTTTTCATACGTATCTTCCTTCGCCCAATCCCGTAATAATTTCACATGCTCCGGCAGCATCATGGACGTCCATTTGATTCTTCCGCGGTCACGAATCACACTTATTCACCTCCCGCATCATGATTTATGCCCTCCGACAAGCCGCGCACGATGTCTCGCCGTTCCCGCTTCTGTATAGGATACCGCCCTGAGCAGGGAAGCCGATCCATACTTGCGGCGAATCTTATCCACCACATACCCCAATTCACGCTTTTCCCAGCGTTTGGGATCAAATAAGGAAATCTGCATCGTTTCATCCTCCGTGATATTTGAAAGGGCTATGGATATTTTCCGGACCGTCTTTCCATTATAATTCTCTTCGAAAAGCTGAAGACAGACTCTGTACAAATCCATCGTGATATTGGTCGGCTCCTCCACTGTCCTCGAGCGGTGAAATCCGCCTCCGAATTCTTCCTGACTGTACCCGATCCCGAAGCTGATGGTCCTTCCAGCCTTCTTATGCGTCCTCGCCCTTCTTGCCACTTCTTCGCACATCTCCAGAATGACGGACTTGATTTCTTTCCTTTCCTTGTAATCCCTGAGGAGAATCTGGCTTTTTCCGAAACTGATCTGACCTTCCATGATCGGCGCACCGATTTCCGATAAATCCACACCCCAGGCATGATGATACAGCTGATTGCCCATAACCCCGAACTTCGCTTCGAGCTTCTCCAGCTCATACTGCGCCAGCTGTCCGACCGAGAAGATCCCCATCCGGTTGAGCGTCTTTTCAAGACGGCGGCCGATTCCCCACATTTCACTGAGAGGGGACAGGGGCCATAACTTTTCCTGCACGTCTTCATACCCCCACTCGGCAATTCCTTCCTTCTTCGCTTCAAGGTCTAAACAAAGTTTGGACAGGAGCATATTGGGTCCGATCCCAATCGCACACGGAAGCTGAAATTCCCTTTCCATATCATCTTTTATTTTACGGGCGATGGTCATGGCGTCCCCCCACAGATGCGTGGCCCCGTCAATCTTGATGAAGCTTTCATCGACACTGTACGTGTGAATGGCGTCTTTTGGAACGTAACGGTGAAACAAGCGGGTAATTTCAGTGGAAATGCGCACGTAGGTAGCCATTTTCGGCTCTACAAGTTGAATGCGGGGATCCTTTGGAATTTCGAACATCCGCGACCCGGTTTTGATCCCGAAGTCTTTCTTTAACTTTGGGGACGCAGCCAATACAATGCTCCCCTGCCGATCCCGGTCCCCGACCACCGCTAAATGACACTGGAGCGGATCGAGCCCGAGCATGACAGCCGAACAGCTGGCATAAAAGCTCTTCATATCGATGCATAAAATCTTGTGGTGCGGCAGCCCGCTGTAATCGACAGTCATCCTTCTCACTCCTTCCCATCGTTTCTTTAGAACGTTTGTTCCCTTTTATTATATCTATGATTTTATACGAATATACGTTCGCTTTCAACTTAAATTATTGGGAATGGAGTTAAAATATTGGGAGACGGAAAAGCGGAAGGGCTTTGCTCAGAGGCGGGTGGCATAAGACGAATTGGCCATGAAGGCCGGTCTTTGCCTTCTTGGACAATTTGGCTTATGACATGTGCCTCTAAGCCCTGCAGCTGGACACTAGAAAAGCGGAGGCGGCTCGTTCAGAGGCGACAGCATAAGGCAGGACAGCCATAAAGGCGCTCTTTGCCTTTTTGGATGGCATGACTTATGTCTCGAGCCTCTAGCCGCCGGAGCTGGACACTAGAAAAGCGGAGGCGGCTGGTTTTGGGACGACAGACGATAAAAGTGAACGACGGGACAAAATAAGAATCATTCTAAGTAGCGCAATTATCGGGAAAGCGGCGCAATTAATTGAAAAGAAGCGCAATTATCCCTGAACTGGCGCAATTAATAAAAATCCGGAGCAATACTTCAAATTAGTAGCGCAATTATCATCATTATCCGCGTCCCAAGAGGAATATAGAGATGGGCATCGCCTTAAAGCAGCCTTTTTTCACATGAAAATTCCATTTTCAGCTGTAACGATCCCGTTTTCCTCTAATAAAAGGATGAAACCTTCCTCCTCATCTTCTGCTGGGGCCCTCCCCTTCAAATTCGTTCCTGCCTGCAAAAAAAGCCCGCCCCATTACAGAGCAGACTCTTCCACCTCATTACCCTTTCCCGGCCTGGAACCCCGGATACTTCGTCATCCCGCCATCTGCAATCAAGGTCGTTCCGGTAACATAGCTTGCCTGCTCTGATGCAAGAAATGCTGCACAGGAAGCGATTTGTTCAGGTTCGCCGATGTAGCCGAGCGGTATGAGTTTTTCGACCCCTTTTTTCTTCTCCGGGTCAGAGAATTTTTCTGCGTTGATGGGCGTATCGATGGCGCCGGGGGCAATGTTGTTGACCCGGATGCCGTCAGGGGCAAACTCCAAAGCCAGGCTTTCCATCAACAGTTTCACTCCGCCTTTGCTGGCAGCATAATGAACGAAATGCGGCCAGGGGATGATTTCGTGGACAGATGAAATGTTGATGATCGAGCCCTTGATGCCATTCTTCAGCATGTACTCCGCCGCTTCCCGGCAGCCAAGGAAGGTACCTGTCAGGTTCGTATTCAAGACTTTGTTCCAATCTTCAAGGGACAATCGCTCAGATGGCACTTCATTTTCGATTCCTGCATTATTCACATAAATATCGAGACGGCCATACGTTTCGTGAGCAAACTTGACAAAGCCTTCCACATCCTCTTCTTTTGTCACATCACCCTGGATGATGGAAGCAGTGCCGCCGCTTTGTTCGATATCTCAATAGTTCCCGGGGATTTTCATCTTCATTGAAATAGTTGATGACCACCTTGCACTTTTCCCCGGCAAACCTTTTGGCAATCGCCTTTCCGATTCCGGTTGCAGCGCCTGTGATAATGACCACTTTTCCTTCCAAATCTGAATACATGGGATTCCCTCCTTTATTTTTTCAGCACTATAAAGCTTGTCATGAACGAAAGTGTTGATGGGCTGCCCGCCCTATTTTTTTGTAAAGCCCAAGAGCACACCGCCGGTAATGATGAGAATACATCCTGCAATGACAAGCATTATTTGTTTTTTTGATTTCTTTTCGCCTAAGAAGAAGAGCCCTCCGATCGTCGAAATGACAATTCCCGTTTGTGAGAGGGAGAAGCTCGTGGCCACTCCGATCCTTGGCAGGGCAAGTAATAACCCTAGATTTCCGGCTGCCCACATAAGACCTGTCAAGATGTTCCGGATTGTGTATTTAGTGAATGGCTTATGTCGGATCGTGATGGCGACCGCCCCGATGAACATCCCGATGGCCTGCGGCAAAATGGCTTCCCAGCCGTCGATCTTGAACCAGCGGACAATGACGACATATGCTATGTATCCAAGACTTGAAATTACCAATGTGAGAAGCCCTTTTTTCAACTGTTGATTGTCTTTGTCCTCGGATTTTTGTGTGTAGGAAGTCAAGATTACACCAACGATGAGGGCTATGACGGCTCCGCTTCCAAGCAGTATGGTTTCAGTGGTGGTCCACTCTTTAAACACCAGGACACCGAATAGAGTCGTTCCGATTAATTGCATACCGGTGGAAATGGGGACGGTTTTGCTGACACCTATAAACTTGACACTTGCGAGCTGATTGACTTGTCCTACCGCCCAAAACACCCCTGAAATGAAGCCGACGCTCCAAACAAGCATTGATAACTCGGGTGATTTAAAGATGAAAACCCCAATGGCGAACAAAAGGGATCCGATGGTGATCCCGACCGTCTGACTGTAAGCATTCCCCCCGAGCTTGACACTTACAAATACAAGGCTTCCCCATGCCACTGCAGGAATCAGGGCTAACAAAATTCCCGTCATATATTCACTTCCCTTTTCACATAGATGATATTAGTTTCCCACTGAAGAAGAAAAGTAGGCATAATTTTTGTAAGATCAACATTTTCCTTGTTCAATGATGCATACCCGCATTTTGTTATATCTAATCGCTAAACCTTTCTGTTGAAGGTTTTTTTCTTTTTATGGAGAATAATGTAAGAATGAAAAGGAGAGGAATGCAAATGGATAATTGGAAGCAAACCGCCATCACCTCCCTCTTATTTCCCGCAAGCATCACAACCGCTCTTTTAAGAAGAAATGAAAAACAGCCACCTCCAGGTAAATTAGTACATACAGAAAGGGGCACATTCCATGTAATTGAGAAAGGAAAAGGTCCTGTCACCGTCTTGATGGATGCCGGTTTATCAGGACAGTCCCTGCACTGGCACAGGGTGCAGGAAATACTCGGCTCCTGTACCCATACCATTTCTTTCGACCGTAAAGGATATGGCTGGAGCAGCAGAAGGGAATACGGTGACGGGTTGAGCACAGTGAGAGATATGGAAGCCATTCTTGCCGCATTAGGCATATCTTCCCCGCTGGTGCTTGCAGGTCATTCTTATGGGGGTCTGAATGTACGCTTATTTGCAAGCGAAAATAGGGAAAGAGTGAAAGGGATCGTTTTCGTTGATGCTGTTGTTGAGGAGAGATATCTGACAGATGGATTCGATTCGAAGAGAAAGAAGGAGTGGAGGAATAGCCTTCGGATGAT
Organism: Rossellomorea sp. NS-SX7; assembly: GCF_052828565.1. NCBI lineage: Bacteria > Bacillati > Bacillota > Bacilli > Caryophanales > Bacillaceae > Rossellomorea > Rossellomorea sp. NS-SX7. The sequence goes on from NZ_CM128249.1 coordinate 2,472,459, forward strand.
GAAGTTCGGTCATTACACTGCTTATACGGGTTTACCGCGTCTATTGAAGATGAAGGTCGGCGGAAGGTATATGTTCCCCGAGCTTGAGAAGTATCATTCCTTCGTCGGTTACAGCCCAAAGGCATATGAAGCGGTTTTCAAAGAATTGAGGGACAGCGGCATTACCGCTCAGCAGGTGACGAACAGCCGCCCCCTGGATCGGTCGCTTCCCCTGACAGTCATTCAATCTGGAAATCAATCCCCCGAATGGACTGGCTATCAGGAAGGTTTAAAGGCGCTATCAGACGATGTGAGGGAGATAAAGACGACTCATGGACACAATGTTCATATGGAAAACCCCGAACTCGTCGCAGAAGCCATCCTGAAACATCTTTCATTCACATAATTGTGACACATACCAAAAAAGAGCGGATCGATGATGAACGCTCTTTCATTCATTGGCAGATGTAGAAATGGGTACGATGACACGTTTGTCGTCAATACTGACAAGCACGTGAACATCTCGATTCAGTGATAAATCCTTAAAGCGCAGGGAATACATGCCTGTTGGATTTTTCTCCATCGACTGCATGACAACTTGGGAAAAACGGGGATCATTCACGACAAGCTCCACCGCTTTCCCTTGTTTCTTACTTTGTTCATCAGTCAGCAAAATGAATTGATTTGCAGCTGCACTCGCTGGAAAGGATTCACCCGCGACACCGTCAAATTTCACCTTTACTTTCTGACCGATTTTTAAATCTTCACTATGTAACGATTTCTTTTTATCAGATTTGAATTCTGTTTGATCATCATAGGAAAACCATACGTCATTGATCAGCACTTTACTATTCTTGAGATCTATTTCAGTCGCAAAGCCTATGAAATTTTCATCGTGCTGAGGCTTGTTGACTCCTGTCGAAGTACATCCGGTTATAAGAAAAAAGGCACACAGCATACCTAAGATGAATTGTTTATTCATAGACTCCCCCCTTAAAAGATTAGACGTACTAAAGTACTATATGGTTTCACTATTTTTTGAAAAAAAGTTTATTTCCTACTTTTTCGACAAAAGATGGAAATAACTGATACACGACACTGCCTGCATTCATCCAGCGCGGCAGGTTGATTTCCCTTTTGTTTGTAAATAGTGCATCCACCACTTTGTCCGCAACAAAATGGGGCTTCAACATCCATTTCTCCACATTCTTCACATAGGTACCCGATTCATCGGCAATCGAAAAAAAGTCGGTGGCGATCGGTCCGGGATTGACGGCTGTCACCTGCACCCCGTATCTTGCTGCTTCCATCCGCAGACTGTTGGTGTACCCGAGGACGGCATGTTTGGATGCTGAATAAGCGCTTGATTTAGGGGATGCAAATTTACCTGCCTGCGAAGCAATGTTGATGATATGACCGAACCCCTGTTCACGCATATGGGGAAGGACCTCCCCTGTACATGCCATCAGACCCAGGACATTCACTTCGAACATTCCTTTCACTTCTGGAAAAGGAGCTTCATGCGCTTCTTTGAAAACGCCGTACCCCGCATTATTGATTAAGCCATGCACTTCTCCGAAATCATTCAGGATCCTTTGAAAAACGCCTGGTATCTCTTCGTATCTGGAGACATCCAGCGGATAAATTTCCACTTTCGTTTGAAATTTACTTTCCACAGTTTGTTTCAGCTTCTCCAACAAATGAAGACGCCGCGCGATCAAGGCCAGGTTCCCTCCATTTTCTGCTATTTTTAAAGCCATTTGTTCACCGATTCCGCCTGAAGCACCTGTAATGACAATATTCTTTCCTTTAATTCTATGATTCAACTCTTTCACCTCGATTACGCATGGTAGTAGTAAGCATTATCTTTTATTTCTTTCCGGATCGCCCCAAGAGATTCAAGGTAATCCAATTGGCCGATTGTTTCTGACAGAGTAAGCCCGAGCTCCTTTTTATAAACGGTAGGAAATAAGAGCTTACAGATATCGAATACCGTTTGATGCTTACCCCGGATCATCCCGAGGACTGCCTTTGCCCTTTCTTCCTGTTTAGCCAGTCTCTTCGGAATCAAGTCATGGACATTTTCAACTTCTTCCCCGTGCCCGGTATAAGCATATGATATGGGAATGTCCATTAGCTTTTTCAACGAATCATTGTATTGCAGGAGCGGCTTTGTCCGCTCACTCTCCCCCTCAAAAGGGGGTTCGATGATTGGATTCGGAGATATATGGGCTAAAATATGGTCGCCAGCGATCATCACTCCGTCACTTTCCCGGTAGAAAGAAAGATGACTTTGAGCGTGTCCCAGGGTTTCGATGATCCTCCATCCGGGCAGCCCGGGTAAGAAGTCTCCTTCTTTTATAGCATCATTCAAGCTTCTGTATCCCATGTATTTCAATGGGCTTTTAAATTTGGGAATCGCTGAAAGATAGGCTTGAGGAAGCCCCGATTCAAGACCCAATTGATAGAAAAAACGGTCATATACCTTATGAAAATAGTCATCTCTGTTGATCCAGTATTGATTATACTTGTGACCGACTATTTTTACATCTTTCGAAAAACGCTGGAGCATTCCAGCGTGATCAGGGTGATGATGGGTAAGGACTACCTGCTCGATATCATCAGCGGAATAGCCTAATGAAGCAAGCCCCGCGGTTAGTTGAGACCAGGCGGTATCCGTAAGCGGACCGGCATCCACCAAGGTCAGCACATCCCCTTTTATCAAATAGACATTGACATCCCCCACCGCGTATGGAGTTGACAATGTGATTTTAGCGATATTATCCACGAAACCAATTGTTGACATTATTTCACCACATTCCAGTGTATTAAATGGGACCGAAAAAATGAATGGTCCTTCATTTTATAGTGTACAGTTAATTCCTTTCTTTGTCATTTTTCTTATCTTGCGAATATACTGAAATAAACACTTGACAGACAAGCTGCTTTTTTAAGATAATCACCTATAATATAAAGTTAAAGCGATGATAAAGAATAGTAACAGATAAATGACGCTAGAGAGCAGTGCTCATAGGCTGGAAAGCACTGTCGTCCTCTCTGTCTGTGAACCTGCCTTTAGAGCGTCTTAAAACAGAACGTTTCCAGCGTTAAATGGAAATCAAGTGTATTCATCCAGTTGATCTGGGTGGATAAAACAAGGTGGTACCACGGAAGATGACCCTTTCGTCCTTTATGGATGAAGGGGTCTTTTATTTTTCAAAAGGAGGGAACGTTAAAATGAAAACATTGTTTGTCGGAGCAGGCTCGATGGCACATGCTTTATTAAGCGGAGCCATCGATGCAAAGGTTTTGGAGAAAGAAGAAGTGTATATTACAAACCGGTCCAACCACCAGCGATTAACAGAAGTCATTGAACATTTTGGTGTAAACGGGGTTAATGGCGGTCCCCCTTCCAATGAAGCATTTGATGTGGTCATCTTAGCCATGAAACCAAAGGATTTCCATGATGCAGGTCCCGTAATAAGGAAATTCCTTAACCCGGGTACACTTGTCATTTCTGTATTGGCAGGCATATCGATCAACCATATCCAGGAAACCCTGGCGTTTGCAGGTGCAATTGCCAGAGCCATGCCGAATACAAGTGCGGCTCTCGGTAAGTCAGCAACAGCCATTACCTATAATGAATGTCTTACAGGACGGCAAAAAGAATGGACATTGACATTTTTTCGTTCCGTCGGCTTATCCGTGGAGGTCCCAGAAGAGCAGATGGACTTGATCACAGCGGTATCGGGCAGCGGTCCAGCTTACATTTATTATGTTGCAGAGCTGCTTGAAAAGGCGGCCGTGGATTTTGGACTGCAGAAGGAGCTTGCAAAAGCATTGATTGCGCAAACCATTGCAGGCGCATCCAAAATGCTCGAAGATTCAGGTCTCGAGGCCGGGACACTTCGTAAAAATGTGACCAGTCCAGGCGGAACGACGGAAGCAGGCATATCCGTACTTGAAGAATACGGCGTCAACGAGGCATTTCTGAAGTGCGTGGATTCTGCCAGGAACCGTTCTCAGGAGATAGGAAAAGAATTAGTAGTAAACCGAATGAAGTAATGAAGCGAAAAGCATATTTCTTTTCACCACTTATTTTAGGTTGATATAATCAAAAAGCACGAGTATTTAGGAACTCGAAATAAATTGCCCGAAAGGAGATAATTTGTTGAAAACAAAATTGTTCGAATCATATACACTTAAGAATGTTGAACTTAAAAACCGTATTGTGATGGCACCCATGTGCATGTACTCCTCTCACAATGAAGATGGAAAGATAGAAAACTGGCACCGGACACATTATGTAAGCAGGGCCGTCGGCGGGGCAGGATTGATCATACAAGAAGCAACTGCAGTCTCGCCTGAGGGCCGGATCTCACCGCATGATCTCGGCATCTGGAGTGACGACCACATTGAAGGGTTAAGCGAGTTAGTGAGCTTGATCAAAGAACAAGGGGCAAAAACAGGCATCCAATTGGCACATGCCGGCAGAAAAGCGGTATTGGAGGGTGACATCATCGCTCCTTCCTCAATCCCTTTTAATGATGACATGAAGACTCCCCTTGAAATGACTTTCTTGGATATTAAAGAAACCATTACGGCGTTCGTGAAAGGGGCAGAAAGAGCAAGGAAAGCTGGATTTGATGTGATTGAGATACACGGTGCCCATGGTTACCTCATCAATGAATTCCTTTCCCCGCTATCGAATAAAAGAACCGATGAGTACGGAGGCTCGGCCGAAAACCGCTACCGCTTCCTACGTGAAGTGATTGACGGGATTAAAAACGTTTGGGACGGTCCGCTTCTTGTGCGTGTTTCAGCAAAAGATTACCACGAAGACGGGTTGGATGTTGACGATTATGTCGTGTTTTCCCAATGGATGAAAGAGCAGGGAATCGACCTTGTGGATGTCAGCTCGGGAGCAGTCGTACCTGCGCGAATACCGGTATATCCTGGTTATCAGGTTAAGCTTGCGGAAACCATAAAGAAGGATGCCGGCATCCCTACAGGAGCAGTGGGTCTCATCACCTCTGGACTTCAAGCGGAAGAGATCATTCAGAATGGGCGTGCCGACTTGATCCTCCTCGGCAGAGAACTGCTCAGGGATCCTTACTGGCCGCGAAGCGCAGCGAAAGAATTGAACGAAGAGATTCAGGCGCCGAAGCAGTATGAGCGAGGATGGTAGAGAGAAAAGCTTAGGTGGCTCGCTCAGAGGCGACAAGCTTCAAAAGAATTAGACCCCCAGAAAACCGAGTGCCGACTGTAAAACAACCGTTTACACTTCCAAATCTATATATACTTAATTACAATTACAAAAAAGCATGCTAGAAGGCAGTTTTGCCCATCTAGCATGCTTCATTATTGAATAGGGGACTCTATATCCACCCCTCAGATCACTCAATGATTAGTCAGGACTCCCAAACCCGTTCCACCCTGCCCTCATCCACCCTTACAAGGTACACATCCGGGTTGGTCAAGGCGAACAGTTCATCGAATCCATATTTCTCGTCAAAGTAACGCAAAAATAAAGTAGTAAGGTTGCCGTGGCTTACAACAACAATGTGATTCTCATCCTTTTTGACTACATCCTCGATAAAAGAAGCGGCACGTGCCATCCCTTGTTCATTGGATTCGCCGCCTGGAAAGGCCAGTGAGAAATCCTCAAAGCTTCTTTGCAATTTTTCCTTCCAGTCCGAAAAGTCTTTTTCACTCAGTATTCTCTCACCAAGCCGGTCATCTTCGTGAATGGATATTCCGGTCCTTTCAGCAAATGGGAGGATGGTTTGCAGGGCTCTTTTAAAAGGGCTGGAATAGATCGCTTCAACCGGGTATTGCTCCAAGAAGGAAGCAAGACGGTGTGCCTGCCCTTCCCCTTCGGCAGTCAGAGCAGCATGAAAAGGCTGGCCTTCAGCTTTCGCATGGCGCACAATGTAAATGGTTTTCATGAACCGGTCTCCTTTCTCCTATTTTTTCAAGGGGATGGTGTGTTCCATAAAATCCGTTGCGATATAGCTGTCAGGAAAAGTCTCTCTTGCTTCTCTTTGCAGCTCCTCCCACGATTCTTTAGCAAACCTTGAAGAGATGTGAGTCAGGAACAGGACATTGACGCCGGCTTTGGAAGCAGTTTCTGCTGCCTGTTTGGTGGTTGAATGGAAGTATTCATATGCCATCTCTTCCTGGTCTTTATTGAACGTAGCTTCGTGAACCAGCACATCAGCGGACCGCGCAAGCTCGAGCGCACCAGCACACGTGCGGGTATCGCCGAGGATTGTGACGACACGGCCCGGGATAGAGGGACCTATGTAATCTTTTCCGTTCACGATGCTCCCATCATCAAGTGCAATTTCTTCTCCCGCCTTTAGTTTTTTATAAATGGGGCCCGGTTTTATCCCTCTTTCCCGAAGGCGTTCCACCTGAAGCTCCCCGGGCTTATCTTTTTCCTCCACTCTGAAGCCGAAGGTCGGGAGTCCATGTTGAAGTTCCCTTGCTTCCACTCTGAAGCTTTCATCCTCGAAGATTACCCCTTCTTCTATTTCCACTACTTCAAGGGGGTATTTCAGGTGAGTTTGGCTGATTGATAAAGAGACTTCGATAAACTGTTTTATGCCCTTTGGACCATAGACGGTAAGCCCAGATTCCCCTCCCTGAAACGATCTGCTTCCCAGCAAACCGGGGAGCCCGTAAATGTGGTCCCCATGAAGATGGGTGATGAAGATTTTCTCGATTCTTCTAGGTTTCAAGCTGGTATGTAAAATCTGATGCTGAGTTGCTTCCCCGCAATCGAAAAGCCACACGGCACCTCTTTCTTCCAATAATTTCAAAGCGATGCTTGTCACATTGCGGAGCTTGGCAGGTACTCCCGCTCCCGTGCCCAAAAATAACAATTCCACGTTTCTTCACTCCTACTGCGGTCGGTGATACATCTATCATAGCATATTTACCTGCAAACCTACTGCAGCGAAGCATTAGAAACAGCATTCATATATAAAAGCACTTCCCTACATTTTTCAATCATGTTATAAGATTAGAGAATTAAGCCAACATAAAGACGATGATCATTCGCCGGATTAAAGCAGTGAAATTGTGAGGAAGTGGCGAAAATGGAAATACCGTTCATGATTTCAACTATTAGTTTATTTCAGAACCGGCCGCCCGCGGAAAACGAAGGCTTGCGCGAGTTTAAAAAGATCCTTCAGAAAAAAGTTTATCAGCATATGATTTGCTAAATGCTCATTAAATCTTTAAAATAAAATAATTGTAATAGATAATAAATAGGAAGAAACATTCTTTTAAAAAAGATCAGCAACAAGATAAAGTGAGGTCATTTACTGTGAAAAATACTAATACACCCTCTTCTCTGATCACTATTTTCGGAGCTACAGGGGATTTAGCAAAAAGAAAACTATATCCATCTCTTTATCATTTATTCCGTAAAGGAAAAATCTCAGAACGCTTTGCCGTCATCGGTGTCGGACGCCGTGACTGGTCAAATGAAGATTTTCAAGAGCATGTCAGAACATCCGTACATAACGCATTAGGTAATGATGAAAACATCGATGAATTCGTTTCCCATTTTTACTATCAGCAAAATGATTTATCTAACAGTGAATCCTATCAGGCACAGAAGCAATTGTCGGAAGAATTGAATGAGCATTATCAACTGGAAGGAAACCGCATTTTCTACTTGGCAATGGCTCCGGAATTCTTCGGAACCATTACGGAACAATTAAAGACCCAAGGATTGACAGATACAGAAGGATTCCAGCGCTTGGTCATCGAGAAGCCATTCGGTCATGATTTGCCATCGGCTGAAAAGCTGAACAGTCAAATTCGTGAATCTTTTACAGAGGATCAAATTTATCGTATCGACCACTATCTCGGAAAAGAAATGGTGCAAAATATCGAAGTGATCCGTTTTGCAAACGCCATGTTCGAACCGTTATGGAATAATCGTTACATTTCAAATATCCAAGTGACTTCTTCGGAAGAATTAGGAGTCGAAGAACGCGGACGCTATTACGAAAAAAGCGGTGCGCTGAGAGACATGGTGCAGAATCACATGCTTCAGATGGTTGCGCTCCTCGCGATGGAGCCGCCGATCAAATTGACGACCGATGAAATCAGAAGTGAAAAAGTCAGGGTTTTGAGAGCTCTTCGTCCATTTGAGTCAGAAGAAGTGAAGGATTACTTTGTACGCGGACAGTATGGACCAGGCACTTCAAAAGGGCAAACGGTCGATGGTTACCGCGAAGCTGAGAATGTGGACGACTATTCGAATACTGAAACATATGTAGCCGGAAAACTGATGATCGATAATTTCCGCTGGGCAGGTGTGCCGTTCTATATCCGTACAGGGAAGCGGATGGGTACCAAATCCACTAAAATCGTCATTCAATTCAAAGATATCCCGATGAATCTTTACTATAATACAGACAAGCCGTTAGCGCCGAACCTTCTCGTTATACACATTCAGCCGGAAGAAGGCATCACCCTTCATCTGAATGTGAAGAAATCCGGCCAAAACATTGAAACGACACCGGTCAAATTGAATTTTGCAAACACCAGTGTCGACGGGATGAATACTCCTGAGGCATATGAAAAGCTTTTGCATGATTGTATGCGCGGAGATGCCACTAATTTCACCCACTGGGATGAAGTGAAACTATCCTGGGCGTTCGTCGATAAAATTTCAGAAGTATGGGAAAAGACACGTGATGAACAGTTCCCTAACTATGAATCAGGTTCGATGGGGCCGAAAGCTGCTGATAACCTGTTAGCAAAAGATGGATACTACTGGTGGCCGATAGCAAACTTAGATGTAGAACAATGTTAGTGAAAGCTTCTGAATAACATTAAAAGCCCCGCTGAAATCAGCGGGGCTTTACTTTATTTTCTTATTTCGTCCACTCAGTATGGAATGTACCTTCTTTATCGACACGTTGATACGTGTGGGCACCAAAGTAGTCACGCTGCGCCTGAATCAGATTGGCAGGAAGTGTTTCGGTACGATAGCTGTCGTAATAAGACAGAGCCGCTGAGAAACCAGGCACTGGTACACCGTTTTGAACGGCAACAGAGATGACCTCGCGAAGCGCGTATTGATAGCTTTCCACGATTTCCTTGAAGTAAGGATCCAATAACAGATTCGAAAGGCCTGATTCGCGATCATAAGCTTCCTTGATCTTTTGAAGGAATTGAGCGCGAATGATGCAGCCACCCCGGAAAATCATGGCGATATCACCGTATTGAAGGTTCCAGTCATATTCGTCGCTCGCTGAACGCATTTGGGCAAACCCTTGTGCATATGAACAGATCTTACTCATATAAAGTGCTTTGCGGATAGATTCAATAAGAGCTCCTTTATCACCTGTAAACGCAGATGTGTCAGGCCCTTTTAACATTTTGCTCGCTTTGACGCGCTCATCTTTGATAGCTGAAATGAAGCGTGCAAATACGGACTCTGTAATGATTGGCAGGGATACACCTAAATCAAGGGCACTCTGGCTTGTCCATTTACCGGTACCTTTTTGACCTGCTTTATCAAGGATGACATCGACCATCGGCTTACCTGTTTCATCATCTTTCTTTGTAAAGATATCAGCTGTGATTTCAATCAGATAGCTGTCGAGCTCTCCTTTATTCCACTCAGCGAAAACTTCGTGAAGCTCTTCCGCACTTAGTCCGAGAACGTTCTTCATAAGGAAATAAGATTCTGCAATCAGCTGCATATCACCATATTCTATTCCGTTATGGACCATTTTTACATAATGACCTGCACCATCCGGTCCAATATAAGTTGTACAAGCATCACCGTTTACTTTTGCAGCGATGTCTCTAAGGATCGGAGCCACAAGCTCATAGGCTTCCTTTTGACCGCCAGGCATGATCGATGGTCCGGTTAATGCCCCTTCTTCTCCACCTGAAACACCTGTACCGATAAAATGAATACCGGATTCACTCAATTCGTGATTACGTCTTCTGGTATCTTCAAAAAATGTATTACCGCCATCGATCAGGATATCTCCTTTCTCAAGGAAAGGTTTCAATTGATCGATTGTAGCGTCCGTTGCTTTACCCGCTTTTACCATGAGAAGGATTTTTCTTGGCTTTTCCAGCGAGTTTACGAACTCTTCAATTGTGTATGTAGGGACAATCTTCTTTCCACTTGATTCATTCACCATTTCGTCCGTTTTTTCACGGGAACGATTGTAAACAGACACAGAATATCCTCTGCTTTCAATATTCCATGCAAGGTTTTTTCCCATTACTGCTAATCCAATAACACCGATTTCTTGCTTAGACATTTAAGTCAACGTCCTTTCTGTGTGAGTATTGCTGTTTATAGAAATCATTTATTATTTCTTAAACACGTTAGACAATCCCTTTCAATCTAACAAGAATACGGAGCCGATGCAAATAATCAGTCTCTGCAACCCCTTACTTGATCGTCTCCATATGTTAGAATGCCCATTAATCCCTTAAAAAGTCCTTATTAAAACTTGTATCCTGCTTTGAATCATAGGAAGGTTTCTTCTCTTTGCCCTTGACTCCCTTAGAGATCGAGTGTTTACCGAATTTTTCCTGCAACTGAGAAAGTACGTTGTATAACGGCTCGTCCTTTGCCGCGCTTTCGTAGGAGAATAGATCAAGCTGTTCTGTCGCATCGTCTTTATCCATTAAATCCTGTACAGTCACTCCAAGGAGCCGAACCGGATCTCCATTCCAGTGTTTAATGAAGAGTTCCTTGGAATAATGAAGGATGTCTTTTTTATGACTGACAGGGTTGTCGGCTTTCCTGCTTCTGGTGATGGTTTTTCTGTATTTATCGCGGATCATGATTTGTACTGTGCTTCCTACAACATCTTTCTGCTGCAGCCTTTGGGAAACTTTGGCGCACAGCCTTTCAATGGCGGCAAGAAGTTCACTTTGATTCGTCGTATCCTTTGGGAGGGTAGTAGAATTCCCGACACTCTTATAATCATAAATTGAATCCGGGTCCACCACTCTTCTGTCAATGCCATTGGCACGTTCTTTTAAACGCAGACCATTGATTCCCAATAAGGATTTAAGCTGAATCTCGTTTGCCTGCGCTAAATCTTTACATGTCTCTACTCCAAGACTGTTCAGCTTTTCAGCCGTTTTCGAACCGACACCATGCATTTCGATTACAGGGAGCGGCCATAGTTTCAAGGGAATATCCCGTTTTCTAAGGACCGTGATCCCCATTGGTTTTTTCATATCAGAAGCGGTTTTCGCTAGAAATTTGTTAGGAGCAATCCCTATCGAACAAGGAAGGTCCAATTGACTTTTGATTTGGTTTTGAATGGAAGAGGCTATTTCGAGCGGGGTTCCTTTTTCATATGAATCTGTAATGTCCATATAGCCTTCATCGATGGAAACCGGCTCGACAAGGTCGGAGTATTGTCTTAGTATATCGAACATGCCTTTCGAAGCTGCGCGATATCGATCAAAATTAGGAGTTTTTATAATCAAGTCAGGGCAAAGTTTCTTGGCTTCCCAAAGAGGCATAGTCGTTTTCACTCCAAAGCTTCTTGCTTCGTAGCTGCATGTGACGATAATGCCTTTTCTCTCTTTGGGATTACCGGCGATTGCCAAAGGCTTTCCTTTGAGACTGGGGTCGAAAGCCATTTCAACCGATGCGTAAAAGCTATTCATATCGACGTGCAGAATGACTCTGCCATTCTTGGGGTAATGTGAATTCATGCTATCGCGTCTTTCATTTCATTAGTTTTGTGATACTTTTTGATTCTGAACATATTCCTTAATTTCTTTAATACCTTCCAGACTGTCCACTAAAACCCCCGGATCAATTTTTGTGATCATACGATTCTCCAGGTTGATGACGCCATTGAAATATTTGGTCTTTGAGTAAGCGAGCAGGCCGACATCTGTAATGGAGCCATCCGCAACTTCAAGGATTTCTTTTGCTTCTTTTACCAAGAGGCCAATTTGAAGTGTTTCAGTATATACTACGATCAGGAATGACCCTTCTTCTTTGTTTAACTGTTGGTTGTATAAGATGGAGGACATATCCATTACCGGGATAAGTTCATTTCTTACTTTAACCAAACCGAGAACGTACGAAGGCAGGTGCGGAATCGGATTGATATTGTCCATTTTTTCAATTGAAACGACATGATCGATCGACAGAGCATACTCTTCCCTGCCCGCATGGAATACGACTACTTTTGTCATCATTGGTGTTGTCCCCTCTCAACTCTTTGTTTATGTTACTTCTAATGTACCATATTTAAACAAGTTTGGAGCGTTTAAGAGTCTTATTTATAAAATAAGAGCCCGTTAACAGTTATAACTGTTAACGGGCTCATTCTCTTATTCAGCCACTTCCTGGATGATGGCTACGACCATTTCAGCAAGTTTATTCAGTTCTTCCACCGGCATTCTTTCATTCTTTGTATGAATCTCTTCATATCCTACTGCTAAGTTAACGGTCGGTACACCGAAGCCTGCGATGACATTTGCGTCACTTCCGCCTCCGCTTGTCAGCAGTTCACTCGGGCGGCCGATTTTCTTGGCAGCACGTTTGGCAACTTCAACCACTTCGTCTCCGTCATTGAATTTGAAACCAGGATACATTACCTGAACTTCAACTTCAGCCTTTCCGCCCATTTCTTCTGCAACTGTTTCAAATGCACTCTTCATTTTTTCTACTTGTTTTTCCATTTTTTCAGGGACTAACGAGCGTGCTTCCGCTAAAATATCAACTTGCTCGCAAACGATATTTGTTGCCTTACCGCCTTCAAAACGTCCGATATTAGCCGTTGTTTCTTCATCGATACGGCCAAGCGGCATTTTAGCGATCGCTTTAGCCGCAATCGTGATGGCAGACACACCTTTTTCGGGAGCGACTCCAGCATGAGCGGTTTTACCGAAGATCGTTGCAAGGATCTTTGCCTGGGTTGGAGCTGCGACGATAATGTTACCGACTTTACCGTCAGAATCCAGGGCAAATCCGTATTTCGCTTTTACAAGAGAAGAATCCAGAGCTTTTGCTCCTACAAGACCTGACTCTTCCCCGACAGTAATGATGAATTGAATATCGCCGTGAGAAACATTCTGTTCTTTCAAGACTGTGATTGCTTCAAGCATCGTTGCAAGCCCGGCTTTATCATCTGCTCCAAGAATTGTCGTTCCGTCAGAATAAACATAACCATCTTCTTTGACCGTTGGTTTGACCCCTTTGGCAGGAACGACCGTGTCCATATGAGAAGTGAAATAAATGGTATCGACGCCTTCCTTGTTCCCTTTCAGGTTACAGATCAGGTTGCCCGCACCATGTCCGGTCACACCCATGGTGTCGTCTTCATATACATCGACACCCAAGTCGGTAAACTTCTTCGTTAATACCTTTGCAATTTCTGCTTCATCTTTCGTTTCAGAATCGATTTGCACCAATTCGAGAAATTCATTCAATAAGCGTTCCTGATTTATCATTAGATAGACCTCCACAATATGTATTCACTGTTCTAGTATATCGTGAATGTGATAACCGGACAAATAAACTTCCTTATAGAGGGATATTTCCGTGTTTTTTCGCAGGCCTGTCTTCTTTTTTGTTTCTCATCATTTCAAGACCCTGGATCAGCTTGATACGGGTTTCGCGCGGATCGATGACGTCATCGACCATTCCGCGGGAGGCAGCAACGTAAGGATTTGCAAATTTCTCGCGGTATTCTTCGATTTTCTGTTCACGAAGCTCTTCAGGGTTTTCGCTTCCCGCAATTTCCCGTGCAAAGATGATATTGGCGGCTCCCTGAGGCCCCATGACGGCAATTTCTGCATTCGGCCATGCAAATACAAGGTCGGCCCCGATCGACTTACTGTTGAGAGCCACATAAGCCCCGCCGTATGCCTTCCTCAAAATGACGGTCATCTTTGGAACCGTAGCTTCTGAATAGGCATAAAGGATTTTAGCACCGTGGCGGATAATCCCTCCATGTTCCTGCTTGATCCCCGGGAAGAAGCCTGTAACGTCCTCGAATGTAATGAGGGGGATATTGAAAGAATCACAGAAACGGATGAATCTGGACGCTTTATCGGAAGAATCGATATCCAATCCCCCTGCCATGAACTTCGGCTGATTACATACGAGTCCTACCACTTCACCTTTAATGCGGGCAAGACCGACAACGATATTCTTTGCAAATTCCTTTTGAACCTCCATGAAGCTGTCCTCGTCCACGATTTCATTGATGACTGTCCGGACGTCATATGGACGGATTGCATCAAAAGGGATGAGATCCGTTAAATCTGCCCGGTAATCATCTTCATCGGATGCTTCAAGGCGTGGAGGCTTTTCCTCATTATTTTGCGGTAAATAACTTAACAGCCTGCGCACTTCCAGCAGCACTTCTTCTTCTGTCTTTCCCCTAAAATGTGCATTCCCGCTGATCGTATTATGGACTTTCGCCCCGCCAAGATCTTCTGAACTGATCTTCTCCCCCGTAACCGTCTCGATCACTTTAGGACCTGTGATGAACATCTGGCTGGTTTCATCGACCATGAATACAAAATCCGTAATCGCAGGAGAATAAACGGCCCCGCCTGCACACGGCCCCATGATGACTGAAATTTGTGGAATCACTCCCGAGTAAATGGAATTACGATAGAAAATATGTCCGTATCCGTCCAGGGAGACAACTCCCTCCTGAATACGGGCGCCCCCAGAATCATTCAACCCGATAAAAGGAGCTCCGTTTTTGACGGCCAAATCCATGACATGGGCTATTTTCTTCGCATGCATTTCCCCGAGTGCGCCTCCAAATACGGTGAAATCCTGGGAAAACAGATAAATGGGCTTTCCGCCTACTTTCCCGTATCCCGTGACTACCCCATCACCTGGTCCATTCACTCCATTCAACCCGAAATCCGAACATCTGTGTTCAATGAACGGGTTCAATTCAACGAAGCTCCCCGGATCCACCAGGATGTCGATTCTTTCCCTTGCTGTCAGCTTCCCTTTCTCATGCTGCTTATCGATTTTTGCGTCCCCGCCTCCAAGCTCTACTTCTCTTCTGCGGTCATACAATTCATTAATCTTTTCATAGATATCCATTATGCTTGATCCTCCTTGATGTTTGATTTATCGCAAAGTTCGTACAGCACGCCATGTGATGATTTCGGGTGCATAAAGGCGACCATCGCACCGCCTGCCCCTTGTTTCGGGGTTTCATTGATCATATTCACACCTTTGTCACGAAGTTCGCTGATTCGTTCTTCGATTCCTTTTACTCCGAAAGCAACGTGATGAATCCCTTCGCCTCTTTTTTCGATGAATTTTGCAACCGGACTTTCTTTATGTAATGGTTCCAGTAATTCAAGTTTTATATTTCCCCCATCAATAAAAGCCACTTTCACTCCTTGGGAAGCAACTTCCTCAAGTCTCAGCAGTTTCAATCCAAGCGTTTGTTCATAAAATGGAAGAACATGTTCAATTGATGATACTGCTATCCCGATGTGGTCCACTCTGTTCATTCTTACCATCCCCTAACTATGTTCTGCTTTCCTCTCTCTAACAATTCGATTCAGGATGTCGAAAATCCTCCTAATTTAACGAATTATTAAAGCGTTTTCTTAAGAGGGACAGGTTGTATTCTCAAGGTATACGCGATAAAATATGCTTATAAATCAATTTTAGGTTCCACTGAAAGAATGGAGAGATTCTATGGGTAATAAAAAGATGCAAAAGATCGTTGTTTATTTAATGCTATTTGCAATGATTGCCTCCACAATAATGGCTGGCCTAACATTTTTACTATAAGCTTGGAGCTAAACAAAAAAAGGATTCGCCCGTCGTCGTAGGGCAAATCCTTTTTTTGTTTGTCATGTTTAAACACCGCAGTTGATTTCCGTGCAAGACTTCGCTTTCCGCGGGTGACCCGTGAGCCGCCTCGGCTTCGCCTCCGGGGTCTCACATTGGCCACTTCTCCCGCAGGAGTCTTCGTCTTGCACTCCAATCAACTGCTGGATACACCTAAATCACATTGATTACCTTATTTCAGTGCACCATATTCCTTCCCTAATTCCTGAAATGATTTTGATGTTTTCACCACTAGGATCTTCGTGCCGATCGGCACCCTGTCATAAAGGTATTCTACATTCTTGTTCAGCAGCCTGATGCATCCGTTGGAAATGTACTTCCCAATGCTCGAAGGCTGATTGGTACCATGTACGCCGTAAATCCTTCCATCCGTTCCTTCCGCATCAAATCCAATCCACCTTGACCCCAGCGGATTCCTGGGGTCGCCGCCGGGGATGTTTTTTTTGCGATAATATGGATTTTTCGCTTTCACCGTTACAGAGAAAAGACCTTCGGGTGTTAAATCGGCGGTTTTCCCGGTTGCTGCTCCATATGTCCCGACAATCTTCCCTTCGTTGATAAATGCCAGCTGGTTTGTTTCTTTATTTACGATAAGAAACGGATCCCCGGGCATGGGATTTCTTCCGAGCGGCCAGATCGGCGAAGCCATCAGCAAAATGGCCAAAAGTATGCGCATTGCACGTATCACACCCTTTACATTCCATCTTAGGTGTAGTGTACTTCTCTTTTGCTTTTCTCATTCTTTTGGATGCCTTTAAAGGAACTTTTTATCAACAGATACTGTTCCATTTCCTGTACGAACTGATAGAGTGCCGCACGCACCTCAAATTCTTCCCGTGTTTTCGGAAGATCCATTTGTTCAAATTCAACTTTTAGATCATATAATTTCTTCAGGTAAAAAAGTGCTGTGTTGCCAGGATGTATATGCTGGCTCAATTCTTCCAGGAATTGAGCTATTTTCTTGCCCTGCTCGACCCTTAACGAGATTGATGCAGCAATAGGGAGGATACGCTGCAGAATCTCGAATTGCTTCTCCCTCATTTTGAAATAAAGATAATACAAGTCTTCGTGACGGAGAAAATGATTTTCCACGTCTTTGAAAGCAAGGGTTTTTGCTTCTTTTAATAAAATTTCCGTTTCGGTGATTTCCTTCCCTCCCCAATCACTTTGATTGGTTTTAAGATGATTGATCAGTTCACAGAAAATGATATAAAAATTCTCTTCGATTTTTTCCTGATATTCCGCCAGCTTATTTTCAACACTTGGCATATATAGGTTCATGACGAGTGCAATACCGATCCCGATCACGATGATCCCCATCTCATTCCTGAAGAGTCCAAGCGTTACATTTCCCGCGGAATACACATGAAGGATGATGACCGAACTTGTGACAATTCCTTCTTTTATACGCAGTGAAACCGTTACAGGGATGAAGACAAGAAGCAAGAGACCGATAACAATCGGGTGATAGGCAATGAATTCAAAGAACGCCGCCGAGAATAACATCCCGATCACACAGGCGATAAAGCGGCTCGACGATGCCTGTACGGATTTTTTCTTTGTGTTTTGGATGCAAAGGATGGTCAAAATCCCCGCTGACACGAAATTATCAAGCTGAAACAATTGGGCGATACTGATCGCCAGGGCAGTCCCGATCCCGGTTTTAAGTGTACGATATCCTATACGGAACATGCTTCTTTCTCCTTACAGTTAAAATGATTCTTTAAGAATACCATATAGAAGCGCTAACAAAAAAGAAGGATTAACGAATTGCTAATCCTTCTTTTTTCTATGGCTCTGCCAGATCATCGCCGACATCTTGATTTACTCATACATCCAAATTCATGTTAACTAATTGCCTATAGTACTTTTTCAAGGAATTCTTTTGCCCTGCCCGTGCTCGGATGAAGAAAGAAAACCTCTGGTTTTCCTTCCTCGACGATTTTACCGTCATCCATGAAGATGACCCTGTCGGCCACTTCCTTTGCAAAGCCCATTTCATGGGTGACAATGATCATGGTCATCCCGGACCCGGCAAGGTCTTTCATGACTGACAATACTTCCTTTACCATTTCGGGATCCAGTGCGGATGTCGGCTCATCAAATAAGATGACTTTCGGTTCCATTGCCAAAGCCCTCGCAATGGCTACGCGCTGTTTCTGACCGCCTGAAAGACGATTGGGATATTCAGCGCTCTTATCCTTCAATCCTACCTTGGTCAGCAGTTCGATTCCCAGCTGTTCCGCCTTATCGCGTTTTACTTTCTTCACTTTGATAGGTGAATAAGTCACATTATCAAGGACCGTCATATGGGGAAACAAATGGAAATGCTGAAAGACCATCCCCACTTCCTGTCTGATCTGCCCTATATTCTTGATCGTTACTTCTTTATCTTGAAATTGGATCGTGCCGCTACTTGGCTGCTCCAAGTAATTCAGGCATCTCAGCAAGGTCGATTTCCCTGAGCCGGAAGGACCGATCACCGCAAGTACTTCACCTTGATGGACAGATATGTCAATCCCTTTTAATACATCCAGGTTTCCAAATGTTTTTGTAATGTGAGTTCCTTTAATCATTTCCTTTCAGCCTCCCTTCCAGTAGTTTCCCAAGTAGTGTCAACACCATGACCATTAGGTAATAGATGAGTCCTGCAAGTAATAGCGGTTCAAAGAAAGAATAAAGATCGCTTCCCACCATGTAAGACCTTCTCATTACGTCCATCGCCCCGATCACCGTGACGATCGCTGACTCCTTTGTCAGCGTGATGAATTCATTCATCAACGCCGGCAATATGTTTTTAATCGCCTGAGGTAATATGATATCCTTCATCGTTTGGCTGTAAGGGATCCCCAAAGCCATGGCAGCTTCCTTCTGGCCCTTATCGACGGCATTGATACCCGCCCGGATGATTTCGGAGATATATGCTGCTGAATTCAATGAAAAAGAAAGAATGGCCGCTGTATACGGCTCGATTTGCGTACCGAACAGCTGGGGTGATCCATAGAAGATGATCATCAGCTGCAGCACAAGCGGCGTCCCCCGGAAAACAGATGTATATGCGTCAGCAAACCACACCAATGGTTTTACCGAGCTGATTTTGAATAACGATAATACTATTCCGAATAAAAATCCTAAAATGCCCGCTGCCCCCACAATCATCAATGTAACCTTCAAACCTTCCAGAATAAAAGGTATGGAAGGCAGCAGCTGTGCAAAATCAAGTTTCATTTTTCTTCCTCCAACACTCTCAATAAATATTGAAAGGCCAACCGCAAGGAAGGTCAGCCTTTCTCTTTATTCTACTTATTCACCGGCGCCGTTGAACCATTTTTCAGCCAACTTATCCAGTTCTCCGCTTTCCTCAAGCTCCTTTAAGGCTGCATTGAATTCTTCTGTAAGTTCACTGTCCTTAGGAAAAGCAATCGCAGATCCCGCTTCTTCTTCATTCACATCCATTGTCGTTCCTTGAAGCTCTTTGTTTTTGTTCAAGTAGCCATCTGCTACTGTATTTTCAATGATAATGACATCGAAACGTCCATTTTGAAGGTCTTGGATCAGTTCAGGAATACGATCCCTCGTTTCAACTTTAAGATCGATTGAAGAGGCCATGCTTTCTGCTTCATCCTGTTGAATCGACCCTAATTGAACCCCCACGGTTTTTCCATCCAGATCCTTTTCAGTGGAAATCCCGCTGTCTTTTTTGGTAATGATCATATTTTTAGCTGTGTAATAGACATCACTGAAATCCACATTTTTCTTACGTTCCGGGGTAGGTGTCATCGCTGAAAGGACGAAATCGACCTGGCCGGTTTTTAACGCAGTGATGAGTCCGCTGAATTCCATGTCCTTGATTTCAATTTCATATCCCAGCTTATCTGCCAGCATATTGGCGAGGTCGATATCATAACCTATGAATTCGTCACTGTTGGCAGTGTCCACATATTCAAACGGTTTATAGTCCGCTGATGTACCCATGACTAATTTCTTTGAATCTCCGGATGCAGTGTCACTTTCCGAGCCACATGCAGCAAGACCGGCGGATAATAGTAGTGCTAAGGATAAAAGTATAAGCTTTTTCATTTGATTATTGCCCTCCTGTTGTGAATAAATATAATATTTGATGTATATTAATTAATATATTTGTAGTTTATCAGGTTTTTATTTTTATGCAATACTTATTATATTTATAAATGGAAGTTTGTATTTTCAGAAAAATAGAAGGAAAAGAACATCTGGCCTGAAGACGTGATTGATTTCCGTGCCACCGCTAGAATGATTTGAACACTAAAGAGCACAATTAATTGAAAAAAACTGACTGGACCACCCGGCAGGACAAATTAAATGGTATGTTGAAGCACCGAATACTGAATTTATCGTTGATGGGGCTGTCTAAATCTCTGAATGGGAGGGCTCTTTGCGAATATGCGAGAGGAATCTTTCCATTTATCTCAATAATCTTCGAATTTGGTCCGATAATCTTTTACTTTTGACCATTATTCTTTCGATTTGCCACTTTAATCTTTCGATTCCGGCGATAATTCCGTCACTTGGTAAAATAAGGAATTACAGAACCATACCCAATAAACCAAAACAAAACAAAAAACCCGAACCAATTTGAATTGGTTCAGGTTTAACGCGAGGCTCGAACAACATTGTCCGGACCGATTCGTATAGATGATTAAACTTCTTCACAATATTCATCGAAATAGGATTGAAGCTTGTTTACAACTGACATCGGATCATGACCTTCAATCTCATGTCTTTCCACCATTGTCATCAGTTTTCCATCTTTTAGTAGAGCGAAAGATGGTGAGGAAGGCGGGTAGCCGGTAAAGTAACTGCGTGCTTTAGCCGTTGCTTCTTTATCCTGGCCAGCAAACACTGTAACCAACTGATCGGGTCTCTTATCATAATGAATGGAATGAGCCGCTGCAGGACGGGCAATGCCCCCGGCGCATCCGCATACTGAGTTGATCATGACAAGTGTAGTTCCAGGCTTGGCGAAAGCTTGGTCTACTTCTTCTTCTGTTGTTAATTGTGAATAGCCAGATGTCTCCATTTCCTGACGGGCCTGGCGGACGATGTCGTTCATAAATAAATTGAAATCCATATCCATTCTTGGACTCTCCTTTTCACTGCTCTATGTTCTTTATCATTCTCCACTGTACACGAAGTTTGATGTACCACCATCATAACAAGTTTGTACCTTTATTTTCAATTGAAAATGATTGTTTTCGTCAACAATTAATTTCTATAAAAAGGTACCTTTATTACCGCTGTAGATTTCCGTGCAAGACTTCGCTTTCCGCGGGCGGACGGTGAGCCTCCTCGTCACTGCGTTCCTGCGGGGTCTCACCAGTCTCGCTTTCCCCGCAGGAGTCTTCGTCTTGCACTCCAATCTACAGCTGGAACGAGTTAATATTCAAAGTTAGATACTAATAAAACCTAAATTCAGATAAAACCTTATTAAGTTTGCTTGTACAAATGAAGCAACTCCTCGATTGCTTTCGAAGTGGTAAGGGCACCGTTCTTCACCTTTTCCTCCATTTGCGGAACGGCGGGCTTTATTCTTTCATCGAGGAAGAAATCTGATAGAATGCGGTCTTTTAACATGGTATAGAACCATTCTTTCTTTTGGAAGGTCCTCCTGTCCTGAAAGCTGCCGATTTCCTTCGTTTTCTCTTCAAATTCCTTTATGACATCCCACAACTCCATCAAGCCGTTTTTCTCAAGGGCGGAGCATGTATATGCCTTGGAACTCCATCCTTTCGTTGCCGGTACGAGAAAGTGGAGGATCTGGTTGAGTTCGCGTCTCGTTTTTTCTGCGAGCGGCTTATTGTCACCGTCCGCTTTATTGACGACCATTGCATCTGCGAGTTCCATGATGCCCTTCTTCATCCCTTGCAGTTCATCTCCTGCCCCGGTGATGGCGAGTAACAGGAAAAAGTCAACCATTTGTCTGACCATGACTTCACTTTGACCGACACCGACGGTTTCAATAATGATGATGTCATAACCGGCTGCTTCGCATAAAAGCAGGGTTTCATTCGTTTTCCGGTGAACACCTCCGAGGGTACCGGCTGTCGGTGACGGCCTGACAAAGGCTTTCGGATTTTTCGACAGCTGCTCCATCCTTGTCTTATCCCCTAAAATGCTGCCCCCGGATAAGGAAGAGCTGGGATCGATTGCAAGGACCGCCACCGAATGGCCCTGATGGCACAGCATTTCTCCAAACGCTTCGATAAACGTGCTTTTCCCGGCGCCCGGGACCCCCGTGATGCCGATCCGCAGGCTGTTCCCTGTATGCGGCATCACTTCCCCAAGAAGCTCCTGTCCCCATTCATAATGATGGGCAGCGTTGCTTTCAATCAAGGTGATGGCTTTTGCCAGGGAGGTGCGATCCCCTTTCAGGATCCCTTGCTTCAACGTACCGATGGAAATCGGATCTTGTTTTTTCTTTACAAATCTCCTCTTTTTTTCCGGGTGATGAGCGTCCATTATTCGGTCACTTCCTCATAACCGAGCACTTCATAAATTTCCTTGATCACTTTCTGTGCGGCGACAGGGATGATCGTGCCAGGACCGAAAACGGCCGACGCTCCGTTATCCAGCAGGAACTCATAGTCCTTCGCAGGGATGACACCGCCTACGACAACAAGGATGTCTTCCCTTCCCAGTTTTCTTAGCTCGGCCACAAGCTGGGGCAGAAGGGTTTTATGCCCGGCTGCGAGTGAACTGAAGCCAATGACGTGGACATCGTTTTCCACCGCCTGCAAAGCCGTTTCCTCCGGCGTTTGAAACAGCGGTCCGATATCAACATCGAATCCAAGATCGGCAAATGCCGTAGAGATCACTTTCGCCCCTCTGTCGTGTCCATCCTGTCCCATCTTGGCTATCAGGATTCGAGGTCTCCTTCCCTCATTCTCCAGGAATTCTTCAGTCATTTCCTGTACGACTGCAATTTCATGTTCATTCGAAAAGTTTGAACTGTACACGCCGCTGATACTCCTGATCGTCGCTTTATGCCTGCCTGATACTTTTTCGACCGCATCAGAGATTTCTCCAAGTGTGGCTCTTGCGCGTGCAGCTTCCACTGCTTTTTCGAGGAGGTTTCCTTCGCCCGTTTCCGCTGCTTTCGTCAAGGCATCCAGGGCCCTTGCAACTTCCTCTTCGTTTCTCTCTTCTTTTAACTTCTGTATTCTCTCAATCTGTTTCTGTCTCACAGCTGTATTATCAATATCAAGTGTTTCGATATCATCCTCTTTTTCCAGACGATACTTATTCACTCCAATGATCGATTCTTTACCTGAATCAATCATTGCCTGCCTTCTTGCTGCTGCTTCCTCGATCCTCATTTTCGGAAGTCCGGTTTCAATCGCTTTCGTCATTCCGCCCAGCTCTTCGATTTCTTCGATATGCTCCCAGGCTTTTTCCATAAGCTGTTCAGTCAGTGATTCGACATAATAGGAACCTGCCCATGGATCAATGACTTTTGTAATACCCGTTTCTTCTTGCAGGTATAATTGTGTATTGCGGGCAATCCGGGCAGAGAAATCTGTCGGAAGGGCAATGGCTTCATCCAATGCGTTGGTGTGAAGTGATTGTGTATGCCCCATTGCAGCCGCATGGGCTTCAAGTAAAGTACGAGTCACGTTATTGAATGGATCTTGCTCTGTCAAGCTCCATCCGGATGTCTGTGAATGGGTTCTGAGCGCCATCGATTTGGGGTTCTTCGGATTGAAGGTTTTCATCATTTTCGCCCAGATCCTTCTTGCAGCCCTCATTTTCGCCACTTCCATGAAGTAGTTCATCCCGACAGCCCAGAAGAAAGACAGACGCGGGGCGAAAGAGTCAATGTCAATTCCAGCTTTCAGTCCGGTCCTGACGTATTCAAGGCCGTCCGCCAGAGTATAGGCAAGCTCTATATCCGCAGGCGCCCCCGCTTCCTGCATATGATAGCCTGAGATACTGATGCTGTTAAACTTCGGCATGTTCTTTGACGTGTATTCAAAGATATCCGCAATGATTTTCATGGATGTTCCTGGCGGATAGATATATGTGTTCCTCACCATGTATTCTTTTAAAATATCATTTTGAATGGTGCCTGACAGTTTTTCCTGAGACACCCCCTGCTCCTCAGCGGTGACAATATAGAATGCCAAGATAGGCAGTACAGCTCCATTCATTGTCATCGATACCGACATCTGATCAAGAGGGATACCGTCAAACAAAATCTTCATATCCAGGATTGAATCAATCGCAACCCCCGCTTTTCCAACATCGCCGACCACCCGTGGATGGTCTGAATCGTACCCTCTGTGGGTCGCTAAATCAAAAGCCACAGACAGGCCCTTCTGTCCCATGCTTAAATTCCTTCTGTAGAATGCGTTACTTTCCTCTGCAGTGGAAAATCCTGCATACTGCCTGACCGTCCATGGCCTGTTCACATACATGGTCGGATATGGTCCTCTTGTGTATGGTGCTAGTCCAGGCAGATCATGACGATGTGGGATGCCTTTTGTGTCTTCCTCCGTGTAGAGGGATTTAATCGTTACGTTCTCATTTGTTTCATAGGTGCTGCCTGGTGCAGAAAGATGTTCCGCCGCCTTCGATGTTGAGTATGGATCCATTCGCTGCCAGTCGGGTTTAATCATTATTATTCTCCTCCTCCCAGATTGAAAGTAAATCATTCAGTTTATGAAGCATATTTTGTTTTTGATGGATGCATCCGTTCAATCCAAGCTGAGTCCAGTCATTCATCGTCTCTGTGTTTAATTTACCTGCGACGTCCACCTTTATCTTTGAATGATAGTTGGCCGCTGTCTGCATGATCAACGGTAACCATGCATCATATTCTTCATCTTTTCCGCAAATGACATAATAAGAATAGTTGGTTTCTTCAATGAACGTCAGGATATCCTCTTTGGTAAAACATCCATGACTAAGACGAGAATGAATGCCGCCGGTGGATAAAAATCCACTCACAAAATCCGCGCGTGCCTTGTGACTCTTCAATTCTCCCAATCCAATGATACCGGCAGCAGGTTTTCTGTCTGACATCACCAATTCTTCAGCTCTTTTTCTCAGTTTCTCAAATGGAAGTGATAGTCTGTTCTGATTCATCATTTCCACACCTGTGATTGAATCTTCCAGATTGGCATAGATGTTGGTACCGATCATGGACTGGGATCGGGTGGATAAATCAGTCACTCTCTCTTCAAGCACTTTATTCACGCTCTCCTGGATTTTTCCCTCTCTCAATAAATCCACGATCCCGCCTTCGCGATCGATGTGCTGGAATTCCTGCCATGCTTTTCTGCCTGCCTCTTCCGTAAGCCACTCCAAATAATAAGAACCACCTGCAGGATCGAACACTTTATTTAAATGAGCTTCTTCTCCCAGAATCAACTGTATATTGCGTGCCACCCTCTCAGACAATGGAGTGGTTTCCCCTTTTATCCGGTCAAAAGGATGGACAACCAAGTAATCGACGCCGCCAAGCACAGCAGAAAACGCCTCTCCGCCAGTTCGAAGCAAGTTCACATGATGATCCAGGCCGGATTTATTAAATTGTGAGGTTTCTGCACTCAAGCTGATGCTATCATCACAAACATCTTTATTGATGCCATAAGAGGAAAGAATGTCCTTCCATAGCTTTTTGAATGCTCTTATCTTGGCCACTTCCATGAAGAAGTGACTTCCGATTGAAAAATGAACATGAATCTTTTTGGCAATCTCTTCTGGGGACCAGCCCTTCTGTTGGAATGTTTCAATATAAAAGACCCCCGTGCTGAGCGCATAGGACAGCTCCTGAATGGCATTTGCCCCCCTATCATGATAAGGGGTCGTATTTATTACGATGGTTTTGATTTCCGGGAAAAGAGACGCAGCTGCAGTAACCGATTCAGCCCAATCATCAATCTCGTATTCCCCTTGTTCAAATCCGGACTCTGTGAGGGGATCAAATCCGATGACCCCCTTCAGCTCTTTTAGGACCTCATCACTTGCTGCCAGAGAGGACATTTGATCGAGTACGGCATCATTGTTTTTCTCGATGTTAAAAAACGGCAGGGCTTCGCCTTCGAACCTTTTGACAAAGGTTTCAAATCCTTCTCCAAACTCCATTCCTTCTATTGAAAATGACAAGCAGTTCTGTCCCCTTGAAACTGCCTGATGAAGGGCTTGTGTCACTTCCCCCCACGTCTTCCCTTTTACTTTCTGAGCGATCCTCCACTCGTTAATGGTAGAAATTTTATTATTTATAGCAGGTATATAAGCATCCACACGGTTGATGGCCGGAAGATCTTCTTCGGTAAATAGAGGTTTAAGGTCGATCCCCTCATACGTTTTCGTATGTAACGTTTCTACACTTCTCCCTTTCAATGCTTTTTCAGCCGCTTCCTGCCATTCTTGCAGACTGGCAGAATTGAATGTTTGGTTTTTCATCTCACTAAGCTTCATAATACCCCTCTTTCACTCCGCATTTTTGTAATCGTTTTCAAATTGATGTTTACTTTCCCCTTTGACTTTCTTTTTCTTCTGATCATTTTTTGATGAAAATTCAAAATTTTTATTCTAATACTATTTTAGTATATAAAAAAACGACGGTATCTTCAATCATCATCAATGAAAGCACCAAAACTAAAAAGAAGAGCTGACCCTGTCAGCTCTTCCCTGATACTATTACTTTTTGGTGTTAAGGAACAACTTCCCTTCTGCTCTCTTCGTCGTTACATTGCCATATTCATCGGCAACTTTCACTTCGATGAGTGCTCCTGATGCTTTCACATTATCAGTTGCTGTATAGTAACCTACATAATGTCCCTCAGAGATTTCCCTCATTGGGAGCTCATTGGCATTTGTAAGTTGTGCCCCTGCATTGGTAAGAGGCATTAAAATGGTAAATACAGCATCAAGGTCAGCTTCACTATCAAACTCGATTTTTACTGATTGACCTTTTTTGAGGTATTTATCTTCTGCAGGAAGGAGATTCTCAATTTCTATATCCCCAAACTTAGCAAATACCGTTACGCTTTGCTCTGTTTCATTACCTGCTTTGTCCCTCGCTACTACGGTGATGACGTTTTCTCCTTCATCAAGCAGCATTCTATGACTGAAGCTTCCTTCTTCCACTTCAGCATCCTGACCATTGACTTTGATCGATTCAAGGTTTTCTTCTGTGAAGTTTCCTTCCACTGTAATCGCTTCACGATTAATCTTCAAATCGTTTTCAGGTGAAGTGATTTCCAGTTCGGGAACTACTTGATCGAGAGTAACTGTGACTGGTTCTGATGCTGGAGTCATACCTTGTTCAGTGGAAGCTTTTGCTGTAAGAGTATTTACTCCGTCGTTTAGTGCAACTTCTGCTGAGAAAGTACCATCTTCCTGGGTTTCAGCAACAGCTGCTTCCTCTCCTCCATTAAACACATGAACAGTCGTGGTAGGAGCTGAAGTACCTTCGACTGTAACAGAATCTTGATTCGTAAATGATTCATTTTCAGGCGAAGTGATGACCGGTGCTGTTACTTCATAGTTTACAGTGGCACGGATCATATAATTCCCTTCATCCTCAGGAGAAGGAGACCATGCACCGCCAACGAGTTGCCAGCTGCGAGCAGCATATTCGCCGTCTTCATCGGTCCCTAGTCCAGGTGCATTAGGGTTTGGTGCTGATTGGATGTAGACCATATAGAAGTCTCCATCGACGATGATTCCTTGTTCACTAAGATCAACATGCGTCCATTCGCCATTTCTCAGGGCAGTTGCATCAAATGGACCTGCAAGTTTCTTACCAGGTGCTCCGTCCGTTCCTGAAGCATCATATACAGCCACTTTGAAGTCTGTTCCGCCCGGCACCGGCCATTCGGTATCCCAGAACCGGAACAGTCCGCCCGTTACCATCGCAGAATCATTTCCGTCTTCCAGAGACATCTTAACGGCCCAGCCATTACCTGCATCATAGAATGCACGTGCGTTTTCTGCCGTTCCGTCATCGTATCCGATTTCTCCAGGATATCCGATGAATGGTTCTAGTGAAACATCCGCTGTAGCAGCTTCCCCGCCTTCAATCGTCACACTCACTTCTTGACTGTAGTAGTAAGGTGCAACGACTTTAAGCGTGTAGTCACCTTCATAGGCTTCGAGTTCATATTCACCGTCTGCATTCGTTTCAACCGGTGTCACGACGGCATCTTCCATCAGGAATACCGTAGCTCCTTCAACAGGTTCACCTGTTACTTGATTTGTAACGATTCCTGAGACAGTTCCACGAGGGATTTCCTCCAGCGTGAAATTGGCTGTAGATATTCCGTCCGCTTCCACTGTTACACTTTGTGTCTGTGATCTGTAGCCGTAAGTTGAAGCTTGTAGCGTGAATTCTCCCGCTGCATGCGTCATTTGATAAGATCCGTCTGCAGGGTTCGTGTAAGCAGAGCGCCCTGTCTCAAGTACAGTCACCTCAGCCTGTAAAGGTAATAATGCCGGTGCAGGTGCAGTACCATCCGCAGCCTCTCCCTTAACAGGTTTCGCCATTTCGATCTTAGCAGGGTTCACACTAGGTTTCTCGGAAACCGATGAAGAGCTGTCACTCTTCGACTCCAATCCCAACTGAGCTTTACCAGCCGGAATAATGGATTCCGCACTCAATTTGACATCATCCAGATACCAGCCTTTTTTGACGACACTTCCATCTGTTGTCACATTGAACGCTACGTAAACACGCTGGCCAGCATAAGCACTTAAGTCAACTTCGCCATCCACCCAGCCGTTTGTCACATTGTTTACGCGAAGAGCCTGTGTCCAGTTCTCTCCATCCGTAGACACAAATACATGACCGTAATCGTAATTTCGTTCTAGTTCATGCCACTGCTTGAACTGCAGGTAGCTGTTTCCTTCCGGCAGATCGATCGGAGGCATTTGCAGGGACATATTTGCTCTATTATCGTAATTTCCATCTAGATTAGTGGCATACACTTTCTCTCCGGAAACTGCGCTCTCAGGACCTGTAGTCGGAACACCCCACTCCCAACTGTTTGCTTCTCCATAGGAAGTCCAGCCTGCCGGGGAAGATTCAAAGTCCTGCTCATATCCTACTGTGATTCCAGGTAATAAAGGAACCGTGTACGTGTCACTTTCAACTTCATTCCCGCCGAAGTCCAACGCACTCCACTTGTAATTTACACTGTCACCGGTTAAATCTTCACCAGGTATGACTGCTTCGTAGGAACCCTCTTTGTAGTCGCCTGATGTTCTTGAAGCCTCAATCGAAACCCATTCTCCATCCGCGTTTTGATAGTTAAGCGAGACATTCGTTACACTGACGTTATCGCTTACATCCGCTTGAAGCGGTAAATTCATTTCTTTAAATGCTTCTGCAGGGGCATTATGTGAAATGGCTGGTGCTTCAGTATCATCTCCTTCTTTCGATACATTACCTTCAATCTTACCGATACCGCTCATGACTGACGATACGGCATCAAATGCGTTAACAAGCCCATGGCCATATCCATTATTCGGAGACTCAGGGAATGTACCATCAGTTAATGGGATTGCCGTCGCCATTAATATTTCTTCAATATCATCAACAGTCAAGTCTGAATTGACCTGTCTTAACAGTGCGGCAACCGCCGATACGTGAGGGCCAGCCATTGATGTGCCATTCCAGCCGCCTTCATAATTACTGCCTGGAACGGATGAACGAATGTTCACACCTGGTGCTGAGATTTCAGGTTTCACCTCATCATAAGGAGACGGCCCTTGTAAAGAAAATCCAGCAAGATTATTACTGCTGTCAGTCGCTCCTGTTGCAAATGACTCAGGATAGTTTGCCGGTGTTGCAACCGAACCTGGTCCCCCAGGATTGAATAAAGTAGTATTTCCTGCCGAGAACTCAGGGAAGATTTCCGCCGCTCTCCATGCAGCAACCATGTCGCGGTACCATTCATCTAAGCCAGGTCCGCCTCCCCAAGAGTTATTGACTACATCCGGAGCCATTTCAGGATGTGGATTCCCTTCTGCATCAGTTGGTGCAAGGATCCATTCTCCTGCGGCAAGTAAATCGACATCTGTTCCACCATTGGCTGTGAATGCTTTAACCGCGATCCACTTCGCTCCCGGGGCTACACCGATCTGGTTATTCCCATCCGGTTCAGAACCTACCATTGTACCCGTTACATGGGTACCATGCCCCTGATCATCATATGGAGTGCCCTGACCTGCTGTTGCATCGAACCAGTTGAATTCATTGTCAGGAGTATCCGGATTCTGTGGATCATACCCTCTGTATTTTTCTTTTAATGCCGGGTGATTCCATTGAACACCGGTATCGATGGAAGCTACAACTGTACCAGCACCGTCTATTCCCATATCCCATACTGCCGGTGCACCGATCTGTTCGATGTTCCACTCAATGGAAGCAGGATTATTGTCCGCTTTTTCAGCCTTCTTTACATCCAGAGTTGCAGCAGAACCTTCTGCTTTAACCGGCTGGATGAGCTGGCGTGTTTCATTCGGTAAAATTTTCGCCACTTCAGGAAAATGAGCGATTTTCTCCATGACTTCCTTCGTACTTGTAACTGCCATACCATTTACTACGTAAAAGTCTTTTACGTTTTTAACGGCACCGCTCTTTTTCTCTTTGTTTAAGTATTTTTTCACTTCTGCTTGAGTTTCAAGTGCAGTGGCACGCAGCTCTGAAACAACCATATTCCGCTTCAGCAGCTTTTTACCGTTTGCTGTAAGCTTTTGTTTCTCGGCTTTTTCAGCCGCTTTTTTCGCTACGCCCTTAGTGTCCACCTGCTCCTTGAACTTCACTAAGTATGTGACGTGCTTATCTTTCTTGAATTGATCTTGCAATGTTGATGTGATCTTCGATTGTGGACTTACTTTTGCAGTATCATTTACTGATGTAGAAGCTTTGCCTTTTGCCAGACTTGGCATTGAAGTACTTGCAGCGTTTGAGTTAAATGGAAACATTAATGGAATGAACATTACTAGGGTCAATAGAATTGAAAACCACTTTCTTTTACTTCTTCCCCTCATTTAATTCCCTCCCGAATTTAAGTGATGTTTCCTTCCAAGATTCCCCCCCTTTAGTTCATTCACCTGGTAAAATGTAGGTGTTACACCAAAGATAACCAAGTGTAATTGTAAAATGTTGTAATTTATTGTCGTTTTAAATCTGAATTTTCAGAAAATGAACGAATAGTCTGATTCCAACATTTTCTATAAAGGATGAAAGTCACACGTATTCCATAATTTCAGGAATAATAGTTGATTTCAGGTAAAAAAAACGGGGGTAAATAGGCAGGGGTCCTGCAGCACAAAAAAATTGTTTTAAAAAAATAAGAAATAGGGGATAGGCTAATTTATTCAAGGAATCCTATTGCAAACAAAGTACTACGTGAAAAAGTAATTTTCATTGAAGATTATTCTTCTGGGAATATTCCGGTACTATATCCCAGGATTTAAAGGAAGTAAGTACTTCGATCAAGGAAATAATATCCATCTGTTAAAAACAGAAAGAGGACTAACCGCTCAGGTTAGTCCTCTTTCGAACCCGGATTACCTCATTTACAAGGTAAAGTCCGATTATTAATATACAGAAGTGTTTTCTTTAGATGTATTCTCCAAAATTTCTTTAATTCTTTGCAGGAATCGGCCGCAAACCAGGCCGTCAAGTACACGGTGATCCAGTGACATACATAGGTTCACCATATCGCGTACGGCAATCATGCCATTATTCATAACGACAGGACGTTTTACGATTGATTCAACTTGAAGGATCGCAGCCTGTGGATAGTTGATAATACCCATCGATTGGACAGAGCCGAAAGACCCGGTATTATTCACTGTAAAGGTTCCACCCTGCATATCTTCTGATTTCAGCTTGCCGCTTCGGACTTTTCCAGCAAGGTCCGTGATTTCGCGGGCAATGCCTTTGATCGTTTTTTCATCTGCATTTTTAATGACAGGAACGAATAGTGCATCATCCGTCGCAACAGCGATCGAGATATTGATGTCTTTCTTCTGGATGATTTTATCCCCTGCCCACATTGAATTGATTTGCGGGAATTCTTTAAGGGCTTGTGATACAGCTTTAACAAAGAAAGCAAAGAATGTCAGGTTAAAGCCTTCGCGCTGTTTGAATTCGGTCTTGAGTGAATTCCTATATTCCACAAGATTTGTAACATCGACTTCCATCATTGTCCAAGCGTGAGGAGCTTCATGCTTGCTTCTTACCATATTGGAAGCGATCGCCTTTCTAATCCCTGTTACCGGGATTTCGATATCTCCAGGCATGACCGGCACATTCGGCGCAGGTGCTGCCTGCTTCTGGGATGCAGCCGGCTGTGCTTGTTCTTTTACTGGTGCAGGCGCTGCTTCCGCTTGTTGTGATGCAGGTGCGTCTGCAGCTTTAGGGATATTGCCAGACTCGATGATCTTTTTAAGATCTTTTCTTGTAATGCGGCCGCCGTTACCGGACCCTTCCACCTGATTCAAGTCGATATCGTGCTCTTGAGAAAGCTTCAATACAGCTGGTGAATATCTAGCTTTATTTCCAGCTTCTTTCTTAGGTGCCTGCGAATTCATCGCAGGTGCCTGTGAAGGTTTCTCACCGGCAGTTTCCTTCTTCTCTTCTTTTGGAGCATCCTCCGAAGGAGCTGAGCCGGCCCCTTCCACTTCGATTGAACAGATGAATTCGCCGACTTCCAATGTATCCCCTTCTTCAGCGATCAATTCTTTGATTGTCCCAGTAAACGAGGATGGAACTTCAGCGTTTACTTTATCTGTCTGAACCTCTGCAATCGGATCATATTTATTTACAGTA
Organism: Rossellomorea sp. NS-SX7; assembly: GCF_052828565.1. NCBI lineage: Bacteria > Bacillati > Bacillota > Bacilli > Caryophanales > Bacillaceae > Rossellomorea > Rossellomorea sp. NS-SX7. The sequence goes on from NZ_CM128249.1 coordinate 2,505,131, forward strand.
TCACCTGGCGATACCAGCCATTTACTAATTGTACCTTCTGTAACACTTTCCCCTAACTGCGGCATCTTCATATTTTCTATACCCATGAGGAACCCTCCTAACGTTTTGCATTCAGTGTGTTTGATGGATTAAAATTCTGCCAGCTCACGCATAGCTTTTTCTACTTTGTCCGGGTTGATCATAAAGTATTTTTCCATTGTAGGAGCATATGGCATTGCAGGAACATCAGGTCCGGCAAGACGTTTGATTGGAGCATCGAGTTCGAATAAGCAATTTTCTGCGATGATTGCAGAAACCTCACCCATGATGCTTCCTTCTTTGTTATCTTCCGTCACAAGAAGTACTTTACCTGTCTTAGAAGCTGCTTCGATGATTGCTTCTTTATCTAACGGATAAATTGTTCTTAAATCAAGGATGTGCGATTCAATTCCATCCTGGGCAAGCTTTTCTGCTGCCTGCAGGGCAAAGTGAACGGATAATCCGTATGTGATGACCGTGATGTCCTCACCTTCACGTTTAACGTCCGCTTTCCCGATTGGAAGCGTATAATCGTCTTCAGGTACTTCACCTTTGATCAAGCGGTATGCACGTTTATGTTCGAAGAATAAAACCGGATCTTCGTCACGGATAGCCGCCTTCAATAAACCTTTTACGTCATACGGAGTCGATGGCATCACGATTTTCAAACCTGGCTGATTGGCAAATACAGCTTCGACCGATTGAGAGTGATATAGTGCCCCGTGAACTCCTCCCCCATAAGGTGCACGGATGACCATCGGGCAGCTCCAGTCATTATTTGAGCGGTAACGGATACGTGCAGCTTCAGAAATAATCTGGTTAACAGCCGGCATGATGAAATCGGCAAATTGCATTTCTGCAATCGGTCTCATGCCGTACATCGCAGCACCGATCCCTACCCCTGCGATTGCAGATTCAGCAAGTGGAGTGTCGATGACGCGTTCCTCCCCGAATTGATCATACAGTCCGTGAGTCGCTTTGAATACTCCGCCTTTTTTCCCGACATCTTCTCCAAGCACGAATACTTTCTCGTCTCGTTCCATTTCTTCTCTAATTGCCATTGTTACGGCATCAATGTATGAAATTACTGGCATAATCTATTCCCCCTTACTTCTCTTCTGCGTACACATACTTCATTGCTGATTCAGCTTCAGCATATGGAGCGTTTTCTGCATAGTCTGTTGCTTCGTTCACTTGCTTCATCACACGATCGTTGATTTCTTTTTCAAGCTCATCGTTCATGACGCCCGTTTCTTTCAGATACGCGCCGAATGTAATAATCGGATCGTTCGTCTTCGCTTTTGCCACTTCATCAGGAGAACGATAGCTTCGGTCGTCATCGTCTGAAGAGTGAGGAGTCAAACGGTATGAAACGGTTTCGATCAGCGTAGGACCTTCTCCGCGGCGGCCGCGGTCTGCTGCTTCTTTAACCGCTTTATATACTTCAAGAGGATCATTTCCATCAACCGTATATCCAGGCATACCGTACCCGATTGCTCGGTCCGATACATTTTCACATGCCAATTGTTTTTCAATTGGAACAGAGATAGCGTATTTATTGTTTTCACACATAAAAACAACCGGAAGCTTATGTACACCAGCGAAGTTAGCGCCTTCATGGAAGTCACCCTGGTTGGAAGAACCTTCTCCAAATGTTACGAACGTAACCAGGTCTTTCTTTTCCATCTTACCAGCGAGCGCAATTCCGACAGCGTGAGGAACCTGAGTAGTAACAGGGGAAGAACCGGTCACGATGTTATTTTTCTTTTGGCCGAAGTGACCAGGCATCTGGCGTCCGCCTGAGTTGGGATCCTCTGCCTTGGCGAAACCGGAAAGCATCAATTCCTGTGGAGTCATACCGAACGTAAGGACAACCCCCATGTCACGGTAATAAGGCAGTACATAATCTTTTTCCTTGTCCAGTGCAAAGGCAGCCCCAATTTGTGCAGCCTCTTGACCTTGACATGAAATAACGAAAGGAATTTTACCAGATCGGTTCAATAACCACATACGTTCATCAATTTTCCTTGCAAGTAGCATCGTTTCATACATTTCTAATACTTTTTCATTCGAGAGACCTAATTCTTCATGACGATTCTCTGCCATATTTTTTTACCTCCTGCGGGTTAAAGTCTATATGTGAGGGAGAAGCCTTTCTCCCTCGAATTCAATAATGATTTTATGAATGGATCGCTTTGCCATCCACTGCGAGTGCAGCTTCCCCAATTGCTTCCGATAGAGACGGATGCGGGTGGATGGTATGACCGATTTCCCATGGTGTTGCATCCAGTACACGCGCAAGTCCTGCTTCAGAAATCATATCTGTTACATGAGGACCGATCATGTGGACGCCAAGAATATCGTCGGTTTCCTTATCAGCAATGATCTTTACGAATCCATCAGATTCACCATATACAAGCGCTTTCCCAATGGCTCTGAAGCTGAATTTCCCTATCTTTAGTTCAAAGCCTTTTTCTTTCGCCTCTTGTTCGGTCATTCCTACGCTGGCAATTTCCGGGTTGCTGTATATACACTTTGAAATAAGTGAGTAATCAATTGGATGCGGATTTTCATTTGCCATATGCTCGACCGCTGTAATACCCTCATGAGAAGCGACATGAGCAAGTTGAAGACCTCCTATGACATCACCGATAGCGTAAATATGCGATTCTTTCGTTTGGAAGAAATCATTCACTTCAACAAAGCCCTTTTCCACTTTTATGTCGGTATTTTCCAGGCCAATTCCCTCTACATTTGCCTGTCTGCCAACCGAGACAAGGATCTTTTCAGCAGTGAAGGATTTTTCTTCGCCTTTATGTTCAGCATTGATCGTTACAGTACCGTCCCCTTTTTGAAGGGATTCCGAAAGCACTTTTGCACCTGTCACGATTTTAACGCCTTTTTTCTTCATCAAACGCTGCATTTCTTTTGAAATTTCATGGTCTTCCGTCGGTACGATCTTGTCGGCGTACTCAACCACTGTCACTTCGACGTCAAAGTCCGATAACATGGAAGCCCACTCGATACCGATTACACCTCCGCCGACAATGATGATTGATTTTGGCAGCTGCTCAAGTGAAAGTGCCTCATCCGAAGACAGGACATACTCTCCATCGATATCCAGACCCGGAAGTGAACGGGGCCTTGATCCTGTCGCGACAATGACATTTTTCGGGATCAGCATTTCATTCTCTTCACCGTTGTTCATCTCAACTGAAATCGTACCAGGCATTGGTGAAAAAATAGAAGGGCCAAGGATTCGCCCGATTCCCTCAAATACATCGATCTTGCCTTGTTTCATCAAGTGCTGGACTCCTTTATGAAGCTGTTCGACAATTCCATCCTTGCGGGATTGGACTTTTTCAAAATCCAGTTCCACACCGTTGATCTTTACACCGAAGCTGTCACTGTGCTTAGCAGTGGCATACACCTCAGCACTGCGCAGAAGTGCTTTACTTGGAATGCATCCTCTATGGAGACAAGTTCCTCCTAGCTTCCCTTTTTCAACGATTGCTGTCTTCAAACCTAATTGTGATGCGCGGATAGCGGCAACATAACCGCCGGTGCCCCCGCCCAGAATGACTAAATCATATTCTTGTGCCAATGCTGCATCCTCCTCAATCTTATACTGTTGCTTCTTCTTTAATCGTACCTGGGTAAACTTTATAGCTTTCTTCCTCTTTAAGGACTCTGAGTGCACCTTCAGCCAATGCCTGCAGTTCATTCTCCCCAGGATGTATAATCACATCTGCTATCCAGTTGATGCGTTCTTGAATAGCCTTGACGAATTCTTTACCATATGCGAGTCCGCCTGTCAGGACGATGGCATCGACCTTACCTTTCAGCACCGCACTGGCAGAACCGATTTCCTTGGCAATTTGATATGCCATGGCGTCGTATACTTTCTTCGCTTTTTCATCACCGTTTTCAATCATTTTTTCTACTTTTACAGCATCACTTGTGCCAAGATACCCTACCAATCCACCTTGACCGACCAGCTTCTTCATGATTTCATCACGGTAATAATCACCTGAGAAGCATAGATCGACCAAATCTCCTGCAGGTACTGTACCAGCTCTCTCAGGACTGAAAGGACCGTCTCCATGCAACCCATTGTTCACATCGATCACTTTTCCGTTTTGATGGGTACCGACGGTGATACCTCCGCCCATATGAGTAATGATCAAATTAAGTTCTTCATATTTCTTGTCTAATTGCTTTGCGACTCTTCTTGCTACAGCTTTTTGATTTAATGCATGAAAGATACTTTTTCGTTCGATTAACGAAAATCCGGATATCCTTGCCAAAGGCTGAAGCTCGTCCACTACGACAGGATCGACGATATATGAAGGTATATTCAGTCCGGATGCAATTTCAAAAGCCAATATGCCGCCAAGATTGGAAGCATGTTGACCGGAAAAACCTTCTCTAAGATCCTTAAGCATTTCATCGTTAACTAAATATGTTCCGCCTTCAATCGGTCTTAATAATCCTCCGCGGCCGCAGACCGCACTTAACTTGCTGATATTGATTCCTTCTTCATCCAGCGTTTGAAGGATGGTATTTTTACGGAATTCATATTGATCGATGATATTTGGAAATTCGTTTATCTTTTCCGTTTCATGACGGATCGTTTTTTCAAAAATGGACCGATCTTCATCAAACACACCAATCTTTGTTGATGTCGATCCGGGATTTATGACTAATATTCGATGTTTCGTTTCCTGCACTGCTGTTACCTCCATTTGGGTAGCTGTAATATGTTGTTCTGTATTGAAATTTCCCCCTATGACAGATAACCCCTTGTTCCCATCTATACCTTGTAACCAGGTAAGAAACGCTTCACTTCGAAGAAGTCAAGCGTCCTGTATTTTTTATCAGCGTCTGCTTAAAATATGTTGTCCGTTTTGTAAGAATTGGCTTCTTGAACGACGCATCTTTTCAATTCTTTCTTCTGCCATACGGTCTGCAGCTACATAAGTAGGGATGTTATCACGCTTCGCAATTTCAATTACGCGCTCAACGTTGTTGTATACCTGCTCTACTTTTTTCATAGCTCTTTCGCTGTTATAACCGTAAAGTTCGTCGGCTACATTGATTACGCCACCGGCATTGATTACATAATCCGGAGCATAAACAATGCCCATCTCATGAATAGCATCTCCATGACGGGTTTCTTTTAATTGATTATTTGCAGCCCCGGCAATTACTTTAGCCTTGATTTGTGAAATTGTATCATCATTGATGATCGCCCCTAAAGCACACGGTGCGAAAATGTCACAATCCACACTGTAAATGTCAGATGGATCAACTGCTTTTGCACCAAAGTCGTTTACTGCACGGTCTACAGACTCTTTATGGATATCCGTCACGATAAGGTTTGCACCTTCTTCATGAAGATGTTTACACATGTTGTATGCTACGTTTCCTACACCCTGTACTGCGATCGTCTTACCTTCAAGTGAATCCGTACCGAACGCTTCTTTTGCAGCAGCCTTCATACCGCGGTATACGCCGTATGCTGTTACAGGAGAAGGGTTTCCTGAAGAGCCGAATGCAGGAGAAATACCAGTTACATAATCCGTTTCTTCGTGGATCAGATCCATATCAGCCACAGTAGTACCTACATCCTCCGCTGTAATGTAACGGCCATTCAGTCCTTGGATATAACGTCCGAATGCACGGAACATTTCTTCATTTTTGTCTTTGCGCGGATCACCGATGATAACGGTTTTCCCACCGCCAAGGTTAAGGCCGGCAGCAGCATTCTTGTAAGTCATTCCTCTCGCTAAACGAAGGGCATCTTCGATTGCTGCTTCTTCGGATTCATATGTCCACATGCGGGTACCGCCAAGTGCAGGACCGAGAGTCGTATCATGAATCGCAATGATTGCTTTCAAACCAGATACTTCGTCTTGACAAAATACTAATTGCTCATAATCGTAGTTTTCCATATAGCTAAAGATTTTCATTATAATTTCCTCCCCAGGATCATTTAAGTAATTTTAAAATCAATTTTAATTATTTGAAGCAGAGCATATCGCCAGTGCAAGTGAATATAATTTACTTTCCGCACTGTCCGCTCTGGATGTTAACACAATCGGTGCTTTTGCCCCGGCAATCACAGCTCCTACTTTTGCTTTGGCAAAGTAAATGAGTGATTTGTATAATGCATTTCCGGTTTCAATATTCGGGACGAGTAAAATATCTGCTTGTCCAGCTACTTCACTTTGGATCCCTTTATGTTCAGCTGCATGATGTGAGATCGCATTATCAAGGGCAAGAGGACCATCCACTACGCACCCTTTGATTTGACCTCTTTTATTCATCATCGTAAGAGAGGCGGCATCAACGGTCGCCTGCATGGCAGGATTCACTGCTTCCACTGCAGCAAGCGGCGCCACTTTAGGCATTGAAACACCAATTGAAGATGCGACGCTGACTGCATTTTCAATGATTTGAGTCTTTTGATTCAAATCAGGTGTGATGTTCATGGCTGCATCTGTCACAAACACCAGTTTATTAAAGCCTGACACTTCAAATGCCGCTACATGAGAGAGGACATTACCAGTACGAAGTCCCCATTCTTTATTCAATACAGCTTTTAAAATGACTGCAGTAGGTACGTTCCCTTTCATCAAGGCACCAGCTTCGTTTTCCCTGACAGCTTTCACAGCCAATTCAGCTGCTTTCAGAGGGGAAGCCGCATGTTTGATTTTTACCGCTTCATTCGACTTTAAATGCGGTACATTTTCTTCTATTATGGCTTCGATCTTTTCTTTGTCTCCAAATAAAATAAATTCGGCCATATCCCTGTCTACTGCCATTCCGACAGCCCCAAGCACTTCTTTATCTTCTGCCGCCGCTACAGCTACAACAGAATGTTCTTTTTGGGTTGCTTTTTCCACTAAAGACTGTAGATTCATGAATGTATGTTTCAACCCCTTCAATAAAAATTTGTTCCCACTTTACATACATGCAAGAAGCGTGCCAACTTTTAAAACCTTGAAAACGCTTCATTTCGACATATATTATCGTGCAATTTATTTCACACCGTGCAATTTATTTCATGCTATTTGTTTCAATGTTATATTTTTCAAGCTTATAATACAAATTCCTGACTGAAACATTCAATGTTTTAGCAGTAGCTGTTTTATTACCATTATTCTGCTCTAAAACTTCTTGAATTATCTTTCTTTCATATTTTTCAAGCTGAGAATTCAAATCCATAAGAGCCGGTGCTGGTCCGCGCTTTTTCCCACCTTCTTCTTTATCAACCTTTTCCAGCGGCGGAAGGTGGTGCAAATCGATTAACGTCTCATTATAATTCATAAAAATCATCGCACGTCCAAGAACATTCTCAAGTTCCCTTACATTTCCAGGCCAGTGATATTCCATCAGCCTGTTGACGGCATTTTCAGTAATACCGTCAACATTCCTTCCGTAGTCCTGATTGAGCTTGGTAATCAGACTTTCAGCAATGAGAGGAATGTCCTTCCTACGATTTCTTAGTGGAGGGATTTGAATAGGCATCCTGTTCAGACGGTAATACAGATCCTCCCTGAAGGACCCGTCGGCAATCCCTTTTTCCAGATTGACATTTGTTGCAGCTATCACCCGTACATTAATGCTGATCGACTTCGTGCCCCCGACCCGGACGATTTCATTTTCCTGCAGCACCCTCAATAATTTCGCTTGGGTATTTGCGCTTAGTTCTCCGATTTCATCCAAGAATATGCTTCCTTTATCAGCTTCTTCGAATAACCCTCGTTTACCTCCGCGTTTTGCACCAGAGAATGCACCTTCTTCATATCCAAACAATTCACTTTCGAGCAGACTTTCCGATAACGCCGCACAGTTCACACGCAGAAACTTACTGAATTTACGATCACTTGCATTATGTATGGCGTGTGCAAATAATTCCTTACCCGTTCCCGACTCTCCCCTCAATAAGACAGTTGCCGGGGTTTTCGCTCCAAGTTTCGCTTGTTCGACCGCTATCTGCATTTCTTCAGATTCCCCGATGATATCCTCAAACATATATTTTGCTTCAAGAGTACGGATGATCCTTCTCGCCCTGTCCAGTTCCTGTGTCAGTGACTGGATTTCCGACATGTCATGGATGACACCGACACTCCCTTTCAACTTACCGTTGACTATGATAGGAGCGACATTCACGATGACCTCTTTGCGTTTAGGTCCCACTCTCATCTTCGTTCCACGGATCGCTCTTCTTGTTTGGAGCACTTTCAAGTGAATACTTTCACCTTCAGAAATATCAGCGGTAGCAGGCTTGCCGATAACCTCATCACGGGTCAGCCCCGTAATCCTCGTATAAGCAGGATTGATCATGATTCCCTTTCCTTCTTCGTCAACCACTGAAATGGCATCATCACTTGAATGTATGATAGCTTCAAGCATAGTCTGGATTTCTTTCAAATTTGTTATTTCTTCTGCCAGATTCACGACTTCAGTAATATCCTTGAAGACAGTGAATGCCCCTATGACCTCTTCGTTTTCCGTTATCATCGGAATTCGATTAGAAATGATTTTCAATCCATTTTCCAAAACCACTTCCTGATTGACTTCGGTTCTCCTGGTTTCAAGCGTAGTGGTGAGCTTGCTTTCAGGAATCACTTCGTTAATATGTTTACCGATTACATATTCACTGTTAATCCCTATCATACGTTCAGCACTTTTGTTGAACAGCATGACAATTCCTTTAGAATCTATGCCGACCATGCCATCATCGGTCGAATTAAAAATCAAATCCCTTTTAAACGATTCACTGGTCAATTGATGGATGAGATCTTCTTTTTCTTCAAGCAGTTTAGATATAAGAAACGCTACGCTCCCTGGTATGAGAACAGTGTTTTTCCCTCTCGCTTCTCTCACATCTTCAAATACTTGTTGATCTCCGGTGACTTCAATCACAATATCAACAGAATCCTGCAGGAATTCCCTCCAGTCTCTTCCGTAAGGGATCCCCCACTCTTTTGCCAGACGCAGCCCCATCGCATCCTCATTCAAATCCGTTATGGCAATGACTTTCATCAATGAGACTTCGTGGAGGATCTTCAAAATGGCCGTACCACCTTTACCTCCGCCTATGATTAGAACGTTTTGCAATTTTTTTCACCTCTAAATAGGATATCTGCAATTTATTTCATATCCGATATATATTTTACAACACTGCGTACAGCTTGACAATTTTCTAGATGAAGTTAGAATTTCTAGTAGTGAGAAAAAAAGGGGATATGTCCATAATGGTACGTATTATTGCATTAATCATCATGCTGATTCCCGGTGCATTGGCAGCACTTGGTATCAAATTAATGAGAGATATGCTATTCGGGATCCTGCAGCCTCCCATCCCGTTTTTGGGACTGCAATTTATTATAGGGTTGATATTCTTTTTAGCAGGACTGGGATTCATAGCAGGATTTGTGCTGCATCGAGACAGGAAACGAAACAAAGTGCAGGATCGGTTCAATAAAAAAAGCTAGCGTGAATGTTCACGCTGGCTTTTTTAGAGCTCTGTTCTCATTTTGATCGCCTTTTCAGGGTAATCCGTGACGATGGCCGAGCATCCGATATTGAATAGCCGTGTCAGCTGATGTACTTTATTGACGGTGTATGGCCTGACCGCGATTCCGTTTTTTATCGATTCTGCTATGATTTCATCGGAAGCCACTTTCTGGTTAGGATGGATCGCCTTGGCTCCGAGAGACCTGGCATAGACCCACGGCATGTACAGACCAGTGGAGTACAAGGGTGCAATTTCAATCGAAGGATCAATGCGCCTGCACGCCACTATGGAATAATGATTGAAAGAAGAGATAATAACACGGTTTGAGTAGTTATATCTGTCGATCATTTGAATGACCTTCTCTTCCAGCCCTTGATAATCCATGATGCTGTTTTTCAGTTCTATATTACATATAAGGCTGTTATCATTCATCCAATCGAATACTTCATCCAAGGTAGGGATTTTTTGTTTATGGAAGAATTTCTTTTTAAATGTATAATTGGCATGTAATTTTCTCAGATCCCTTAAATGGTAGTCTTTTATGTATCCTTTACCATTAGTGGTCCTGTCTACAGTTTCATCGTGGATGACCACGATTTCACCGTCCTTGGTCAATTGAACATCAAGTTCAATGCCATCCGCCCCCACTCTCTCTGCTTCTAAAAATGCATCCATTGTATTCTCAGGGTGCGTTCCTGCCGAGCCCCTATGTGCAAATATCAACGTCACGCGCGTCACTTCCCGTTCGTTTTGTCTGTTTTACTTTTTCCTCATAATTATATGTGTAAACATTGGTGCTAAGAAATAAAAAACCCGAATAAATCATGGATTCATCGGGTTCATTACCTATTAAAAATGTAAAATTATTACTTATTCTTTCAAGAAGCTTTGTGCTCAAGTCTCAGCTTATCAGCCACCATGGCAATAAACTCACTATTGGTCGGTTTTGCTTTAGACATGCTTACTGTATAACCGAACAATGAAGAAATTGAATCTATATTTCCCCTGCTCCAAGCTACTTCAATGGCATGTCGGATCGCACGTTCAACACGGGAAGCGGTAGTGTTGTATTTCTTTGCAATATCAGGATACAGAACTTTTGTGATGGAACCAAGCAGTTCGATATCGTTATAAACCATCGAAATGGCTTCTCTCAGGTAAAGGTAACCTTTAATATGTGCAGGAACGCCGATTTCATGGATGATGCTTGTGATGCTTGCATCTAAGTTTCTAGGTTTAGACTCTGTAGTTAATCTGGATGAGGAATGTTTTTTGATGATAGGATTTGATTTTCCGCTGACTTGTCTAATATGACTAACGAGATTTTCCATATCAAAAGGCTTCAGGATAAAATAGGACGCACCAAGGTCTACCGCCTTTTTCGTTACATCTTCCTGCCCGAATGCCGTGAGCATGATGACATTTGGAATCTTCTTCTTTTCACGAATGCGTTCAAGTACAGCGAGGCCGTCCAAATGAGGCATGATAATATCGAGCACTAATACATCCGGATCCACTTCTTCCAATAAGTCCAGGCATTCCTGACCATTATGGGCAATCCCTACCACTTCCATATCATCCTGCGAAGCAATGTAGTCTTCCAGTAACGAAGTTAATTCCCGGTTATCATCCACGACACATACTTTAATTGATTTCACTACAGGTTTCCTCCTCAAATCCATTTTAATTCATGCGTATATTTTCATGTCTATATTTTTATTCTAAATTACTTTTTCGACAATGCAACCAAAAATCCTTTTATTTTTTAAAAAATACCAAAAAATATATTATTTTCTCTCATTTACTTAGTTTTCCTTTATTTTTCGACCTCTTTCGCTAATCACATGAACTTTTGTCGAATAATCTTTATTTTATCAAGATTATGGTGTTCTTACAAATGCAATTGACAGAATAAAAAAAGAACCCTCTCAGCGCCGATTTGCTCTCCGGCACTATACAAGGGTTTGAAACGTTAACTTGCTCTTTCATGATTTTGTTTATAGATATCGATCCCTGCCTCACTCAGCATCCACTCGATATGGACACCATATCCGCTTGTAGGGTCGTTGACAAATACGTGGGTGACTGCACCAATCAGCTTTCCATCTTGAATGATCGGACTGCCGCTCATCCCCTGTACGATCCCTCCTGTTTTCTCTAGTAACTCAGGATCAGTGACTTTGATGACCATCCCTTTTGTAGCAGGGAATTTTTGAGGAATCGTGCTGACAATTTCAACATCGTATTTCTCCACTTTACTTCCATTCACAACCGTGAGAATTTGCGCAGGTCCTTCTTTTACCTGGTGTGACAGCGCAATTCGCATCGGCTTATCCAAGATATTATTTTCCACCGATTGATTGAGCTCCCCAAAGATCCCAAATGGGCTGTTACGTGTAATGTTACCAATCACATTCCTGTCTGCCGAAAAACGAGCAAGCTTTTCTCCAGGCTTGCCGCCGCTTCCTTTCTCAATGGAAGTCACCTCGGAATGAACGATTTCGCCGTCCTCAACAACAATCGGCTTTTTCGTGTCCATATCTGAAATCACATGTCCGAGTGCTCCATATTTTTTGGATTGAGGATCAAAAAATGTCATTGTTCCGATGCCGGCTGCAGAATCCCGAATATACAATCCGAGCTTATACGAGCTTTCCCCTTTTTCTTTCATGGGCAGCAATGACGTTTTGACAATTTCATCTTCACGTTTAATGACGACGTCCATACTCTTGGCATCTTCGCCCGCTTTCTGGACAAATGGTGCTACATCTGCAAGCTGTTCGATTTTCTTGCCATTAATTTCAGTGATCATATCCCCAACCTGGATTCCGGCCTTTTCACCGGGAGATACTTTACCTTCCGCTGTGTTGACCAAATGATGGCCCACTACCAGCACCCCGACAGTGTTTAATTTGACTCCGATTGATTGTCCGCCAGGTATGACTTTGAAATCCTTCAGTACTTCCACATTGACTTTTTTGATGGGAAGTCCGGCTAATTCAAGCACGACTTCATCTTTTCCAACCGCTTTTCCCTGGATGGACAATATCCCTTTTTCTTCCCCGACTTGAACATTCTTATTGGTAAACGAACTCATAGCAGAAACGGATGCAGTCTTGGGGAGAGCAACTTGATCCCCTTGCATTACCCTGATTGAATTCGGTATATTGACTAATTGTTGAACAGGTTCATAAAATCCAAAAAAACAAAGCGAAACAAGGAGAATTCCACCTATACATTTCCTTAACCAGTCTAAATTCACATTATTCACTCTCCTCGTTTCAATTGCACACTCACTTACTTGGCTACAGTTTTAATTTTGCCTTTAAAAGCTACATTTATAACTGGTAATAAAGAAAAAAAGCTACCCAGCATGGATAGCTTTTCATGTCTCTTTTATGGAGCTTGCCAATTGCAGCAGCTCTTTTGCATGTTCTTGTGTCAGATCGGTAATTTCCACACCCGAAATCATCCGGGAAATTTCTTTTACCTTTTCTTCTTCCTCCAGGCGTTTGACAGCGGTACTTGTGCGGCCTTTAGTCAGCTTTTTTGAAATGAATAAATGACTGTCAGCCATAGCAGCCACCTGCGGCAAATGGGAAATGCACATGACCTGTGAATGAGTTGCAACCTGGTAAATCTTTTCCGCAATGGCCTGCGCCACCCTTCCACTGACACCAGTATCCACTTCGTCAAAGATAATAGAAGTAATACCTTGATGTTTGGAAAAGATCGTCTTAAGCGCAAGCATGATCCTTGAAAGTTCTCCTCCTGAAGCAACTTTGGATAGTGGTTTCAACGGTTCACCGGGGTTGGTGGAAATAAAGAACTCCACCTGATCCCATCCATCTTTTTTAAATTTTGAAAAGGAGAATGCTTCTTCTTTTTTTCCGCTAAAACGCACTTCAAATTTCGTTTTATCCATATAGAGCTGTTTTAGCTGTTCATGAATGCTTACAGTTAGTTTTTTCGCCCATTTTTTCCTGGATTGAGTCAGGTTTTTTGCCTCTATGATTAAGTCTTTCTCAAGGGACTGTAATTTATTTTGCAGTTCCGATATATGTGAGTCTTTGTTCAAGATCGTTTCGATTTCTTCTTCAATCTTGGAACCGTATGCAAGTATCTCTTCGACCGATGAGCCGTATTTCCTTTTCAAACCATTGATTTCATTTAACCTGGTTTCAATCAGGTCTAAGCGATCAGGTTCAAATTCAAGTTGATCCAACTCTCCACTGATTTGATGTACAGCATCTTCCAATACATAAAATGCATTCGATACCGCCTCGAGAGTTTTTTGATACTGGGTGTCAAGATCGGCAGCTGTTTCCAGGTGACTCATAGCCAATCCTGTCCAATCCAGGCCCTTTCCTTCCCCCTGGATACTGCTGTATGAGGTTTGAAGCGCTTCATACAGCTTTTCGAAATTCATCAGTTTTCGCTTCTCTTCTAAAAGCTCTTCATCCTCTTTCAGCTTTAAGTCAGCTTCCTGAATTTCTTTCAGTTGAAACGTTATGAGATCCAACCGGTGTGCCATTTCTTGTTCATTTTCATTTAGTCTGGTCAATTGCTTGTGAATTGTACTGTACTCTTTATAAATTTCCCGGTAAGAGATTACATTAGCATGTATTTCTTTGCCTCCGAACTGATCAAGAAGGGATAGATGCAAATGTTCATTCATCAATTCCTGATGCTCATGCTGGCCGTGTATATCAATCAGCGCACCGCCAATTTCCCTCATGATGGCAATTGTGACTAACTTACCATTTACCCTGCAGACACTTTTACCGCTATTCGATATCTCTCTTCTTAGAACAATCATTCCTTCTTCAATCTCAATCCCGAAACTTGAAGCTTTTTCGAAACAAGGATGCGCCGCATCATCGAGGATAAACAAACCTTCTATCTCTGCCTTTTTCTCACCATGACGAACATATTCAGCGGATCCTCTTCCTCCGACCAGCAGGTGGATCGCGTCGATGATGATGGATTTACCTGCACCCGTTTCTCCTGACAGTACAGTCAGCCCTTCTTCGAAAGACAATGCCAAAGAATCGATGATGGCAAAATTTTTAATGGATAATTCTTGTAACAAGAAACATTCACCTCAGTTGATAAGGTACTTAATTTTATTTGTGTCACTGTTTATAATTGTCGTTTAAGGATATCTAACCCTTTTTACTCTTCTGTAAACAAACTTCATTTTTTTAAAGCTGAAAAGCGGGTGAAAAATTGATTCCACCCGTCTCATCTATTATGAATGTGATTGATCCTTAAAATAGGACTGCGATTATAGCATATCCAGAAAACGTTCTGTGATGACTTTCGTTTCGTCTTCTGTTCTGCAAATGATCAGGCATGTGTCGTCCCCGCAAATCGTACCCAGGATTTCTTCCCAGTCCAGGTTATCAATAAGGGCACCGATTGCATTAGCATTACCAGGAAGGGTTTTCATGACAAGCATATGGCCTGCAGTATCAACCTTGACAAATGCATCCGTCAACGTCCTTTTCAATTTTTGCAGAGGATTAAACCGCTGATCGGCTGGGAGGCTGTATTTATATCTTCCATCCATCAATGGCACTTTGACCAAATGCAATTCTTTTATGTCCCTCGAAACCGTTGCCTGGGTTACATTGAACCCTGCGTTCTTAAGGCTGTCAACCAGCTCATCCTGTGTCTCGACATCTCTATTTGTAATGATTTCTCTTATTTTTATATGTCTTTGTCCCTTGTTCATCATAGAACTCACACCTCTTACCTAGAATTAAACCTGTATATTTATACCTCTACGCTTATAGTAGCCTATTTTATGGATAAGTACAACAGAAAAGCGGAGGCGGCTTGTTCAGAGGCGAAAAGCATAAGACAGGGCAGCCATAAAGGCGTTTTTTGCCTTTTTGGATGGCATGGCTTATGTCTCGAGCCTCTAGCCGCCGGAGCTGGACAATGAAAAGCGGAGGCGGCTCGTTCAGCCCCGACAAGCATAAGATGAATGGGCCGGGAAGGCTTTCTTTGCCTTCCTGGACCATTTAGCTTATGACCTCGAGGGGCTAGCCGCCGGAGCTGGACAATGAAAAGCGGAGGGGCTTTGCTCAGAGGCGGGTGGCATAAGCCGAAGCGGACAGGAAGGCGCTTTTTGCCTTCTTGGCCGCTTTGGCTTATGACATGTGCCTCTAAGCCCCGGAGCTGGACACAGAAAAGCGGAGGCGGCTTGTTTAGCTCAGACAAGCATTAGACAATTCAGCCACAAAAACAGACTGCCCCTTTCCAGAGCAGCCTGTACGATTATTGATTATTAGCTTTAAACTGACTATGCGCCTCTTCAATTACCTGTTGAGGAGTGACAGTCAGAAGGGATTTCCCTTCACTTTCGACCCCTGTCCAACGGATGTGGATAAGAAATTCGATGTTGCCGTCTCCGCCGGTAATCGGGGAGTAAGACAAGCCATGAATCGTATACCCTTCATTTACAGCCAAATTCATGATTTTTTCGATTACAGCCTGATGTACTTTTGGATCTCGCACGATTCCTTTTTTGCCGACTTGTTCCTTGCCAGCTTCGAATTGCGGTTTAATCAGTGCGATACAATCCCCACCGGGAATCAGAAGTGTTTTTAGTACAGGCAAAATCAAGGAAAGTGATATAAACGAAACATCAATCGATGCAAATGCGGGCATATCACCAGACAAATCAGCAGGCGTTACGTAACGGAAATTGGTTCTTTCCATTACCACAACTCTCTCATCCTGTCTTAATTTCCAGGCTAACTGGTTGTATCCGACATCGATGGCATAAGACATCTTCGCACCATTTTGAAGGGCGCAGTCCGTAAATCCACCCGTCGAGGAACCGATATCGATCATGACTTTATCTTTTACTTCAATGTCGAACACCTTCAATGCCTTTTCAAGCTTCAGCCCACCCCGGCTTACATAAGGCATCATTTTTCCTTTGATCGTAAGCTCGGCATCTTCACTTACTTTCTCACCGGGTTTATCCAATCTCTCTTCATTTGAATAAACAAGCCCTGCCATGATTGCTCTTTTTGCTTTCTCTCTTGTTTCAATAAGTCCTCTTTCAACCAAGAGTATGTCTAAACGTTGTTTTTTTGCCTTCATAAAATAATTAAGCCCTTTTTTGTTTTTTTGGAGTGATAGTCAGGACTCGGTCCATGACATTCTCTTTTGTCATACCGATCTCGTTCAATAATTCTTTCACGCTTCCATGCTCGATGAAATAATCTGGAATTCCGATTCGTTCGATTACAGCCTTCCGGTAGCCATTTTCCTGGGCATATTCAAGCACTGAACTGCCGAATCCGCCTTGCAGGACAGCCTCTTCAACCGTCAGGACCGGAATGTCTTCATCAAAGATGGATTTCAGCATTCCTTCATCCATCGGTTTAATGAATCTTGCATTGACAACACGTACGGATATCCCCTGCTCCTCAAGTTCATTTGCCGCTTGGAGCGCCATCGGGATCGTTGTGCCAAAAGTAAGGATTGCGACGTCATTCCCTTTCTTTAGTACTTCCCATTTCCCGATCGGAATGGTTTTTAATTCAGAATCCATGGGAACTCCATATCCATTTCCTCTAGGATATCTTAATGCGATCGGGCCATCATCATAGTTCAATGCCGTATTGACCAGATGCTGGCCTTCATTTTCATCTTTCGGCATCATAATGACGATATTAGGAAGGTGTCTCAAGAACGCGATATCGAACACACCTTGGTGGGTTTCTCCATCAGCACCGACCAGCCCGGCACGGTCGATCCCGATGAAAACATTCAGGTTCTGCCTGCAAATATCGTGAACAACCTGATCATATGCTCTTTGCAGGAACGTAGAATATATGGCAAGGAATGGCTTCATATTCTGTGTTGCAAGACCTGCAGCCACGGTCGCAGCATGCTGCTCTGCAATCCCGACATCAAACATGCGGTCTGGAAATTCTTCAGCGAACCCTAAAAGTTTCGATCCAACCGGCATTGCCGGTGTAATTGCGACAACACGTTCGTCTTTTCTGGCAATCTTTCTCACCGTCTCACTGACAAGTCCGCTCCAGGAAGGCGGTGCATTGACCGGCTTAATAATATCACCCGTATCAATTTTATAAGGTCCTGTACCATGCCAGTCTCCTTTTTTGTCAGACTCGGCAGGATGGAATCCCTTTCCTTTTTTCGTAATGACGTGAAGCAGGACAGGTCCTTTCGTCTTCTTGGCATACTGAATATTTTCATCCAGTTCCTCAAAGTCATGACCATCAATCGGACCGAGATAGGTAAATCCAAGTTCTTCGAAGAACATACCCGATACAAACAGGTACTTCAGGCTGTCCTTGACTCTTTCCGCCGTACTTGCAAGTTTTCCGCCGACTGCAGGGATACGTTTAAGGATATACTCAAGTTCATCTTTCACCCAATTATATTTACCGGCAGTGCGAAGCCTCCCAAGCACACTGTGAAGAGCTCCGACATTCGGGGCAATTGACATTTCATTATCATTCAGGACAACGATCATATCTTTCTTTTCATGCCCTATATGGTTCAGTGCTTCCAAAGCCATTCCACCTGTCAATGCACCGTCTCCGATCACAGGAATGATGAATGAATTCTCTTTTTTTACATCACGCGCAATCGCCATTCCCATAGCCGCAGAAAGAGATGTAGAACTATGGCCGGTTTCCCAGACATCATGCTCACTTTCATTTCTTTTCGGGAAACCACATAATCCTTTATACTGTCTTAACGTATCAAACTGGCAGGCACGCCCTGTTAAAATCTTATGTACATAAGATTGATGTCCTACATCCCAGATGATTTTATCGACGGGACTGTTGAAATGTTTATGAAGGGAAACCGTCAATTCCACTACACCCAAGTTTGGACCAATATGACCTCCAGTTTTTGATAAATTCTCAATTAAAAACTGGCGTATCTCTTGACTGAGCTCTTCTAATTGCTCTTTAGTCATCGTTTTCAAAAAAGAAGGCTCCTTTATTGATAGTAAATCCATTGGGTCCACTCACTTTCATGACTATAAATTTTGTTTCTCGGTTTTGCGCTTTTTCTTTTTTTGATCTTTTTTATCTTTGATCAGAACGATATGGAATCGATCTTCTATAAATTGCAAAACAGTACCAACTCTAAATATTATATCCTTTGAATACGTAATCGCAAACGTTTTCCCAATGGCTTTCCCGCCAACGGTCAAAGAGGCGATTATACTTGTCAACGTCACACTTACGATATATTCCTTGATCGATCCGCCTTCAAGCTGAAAGGAAACCGCTAATTGGATGATGACGATCGCGGAGGCAGTACCACTTATGATTCCTGAGATGTCCCCGATGACATCATTACAGAAACTTGCAAAACGATCTGCATTCCTTACGATCTTGATTGAATATTTCGCACCGTATACTTTCTTGGCTGCCATTGCATGAAAAGGGGTTTCATCTGCGGCAGTGGCGGCAATCCCCAGCATATCGAAAAAGATCCCGATACACACGATGATGAGGACTACGAATAACCCCGTACCCCATGGCACACCATTTAATACCATATTGGATGTAACTGAAAAAATAGCCGCTAACACGAATGTGATAACGGCAATACTGACACTCCATTTTATTGAGTTTTTCAATGTATCATTCATTATCGTCTACACACACCGTTTCTACTGTGTAAATATATCGTTCGAATACTATGTAATTGGATGGTCATATATAGAGTAAAAATTGCAGCTTAGGTCCAGTAGGTTTTCCCAATCAGGTACCGGATGTTGCCATACCGGCGGTTTCCCTTTAAACCCGACTTAGCCGCGTCACCACAGGCTAGACTGGATTACCACTTAGTCCGCACTATAATCCCCGATATATGTCCAAAGAACAGTCTAGGAGTTTTCCTCAACAACCCTTAACACAATCCTTAGCCTCTTTTGCAAAAAGGATTTCATATGGACGAAAAAGCACATATCAATGGCCAACTGATGTGTACTTTGTAACCATAATCCCCTCTCTCTTCACTCAAGGCAGGCTACGCTGCTAGTGATCAATTGAATCACAATCGCAGGTTCATACTCTGCACTTATTGCACATGCGTTATGCCAGCGTAAGATACAGAGCCTCCGCGGCTTGCGGGTCAACGCCCACATGCCATTGTGGATCGCCCTCAAGCCTTACTCCCAGATATGACCCAAAGCTGGGCGCCTCAAGCCAAGTCCAGGAACTTCATCGATGTGCCCTTTAGTGGATTTTTAGGCCCACCTTCAGGATTGGTGGGTTGACTAGAATACTGCACCACCCAAATGTTTATGACCATATTATATCATATTTTTTGATTTCCTCAAATAGTAAAGAACCTCAATGGTTGCGGTTGACTATGAGAAGGGCAATTTGCTTGAGCAATGCCGTATCCATACTTAGTCCGGTGAGTGAATCCAATGCTTCATCAAAATGAAACTGCAGTTTATCCTTGGCACCTTTCATGGAAAGGAGTCCAGGATACGTGCTTTTTTGTTTGGATTCATCACTCCCGGTCCGTTTGCCGATCAATTCTTCAGCTCCTTCGATATCGAGGATGTCATCCTGAATTTGAAATGCCAGCCCGATATGATAAGCAAATTTCTCAAGTTTGTTTTGTTCTTCAACTGTGGCCCCGGAGATGATGGCACCCGCCAGCGTACTGAAAATGAGTAATTTCCCTGTCTTATGGACATGGATCGATTCCAATTCTGCAACAGACAGCTTCTTGTTTTCCCCTTCAATATCAGCAACCTGTCCGCCCACCATACCTTCAGGACCTGCACATCTGGCCATTAGGCCCATTAACGTGATTTTTGATTCACCGGGAAGAAGTGTGTCTTCAGCAATGAGCTGAAAACTATGCGTCAGCAGTCCGTCTCCAGCGAGGATTGCCATCGCTTCCCCGAACACCTTATGATTTGTAGGTTTTCCCCTTCTTAAATCATCATCATCCATTGATGGAAGGTCATCATGGATCAGGGAATATGTATGAATCATTTCAAGCGCTGCTGCTGTTTTCATTCCAGATTGCGGGTCTTTCCCGTAGCCATGGATGACAGCCAATAAAAGAATCGGCCGGATTCGTTTTCCGCCAGCTTCCAAAGAGTATATCATGGCATCTTTAATCGTGGAGGGCATGGCTTTTTCCCGAACGAATCCGATCATCGCTTCTTCAATCATCGGTTTATATTTTTGCTGAAAAGTTCCTAGATCAACATGAAGGCTCACCCACTACTCCTCCTCTTTGATATCGAAGGTTTTTTCCCCTTCATCCGTGATCATTTTCGTTAACTGTTTTTCTGCTTTGTTCAAGGTATCGTGACAATACTTAGAAAGTTCCATCCCTTTTTGATAAAATTGCAATGCCTTTTCCAAGGGAACTTCGCCTTCTTCCAATTTTTCAACAATGCCTTCCAGTTGCTCCATGGCCTCTTCAAATGACAGTTCTTCTTTAGCTTTTGCCATTTTCATCCCGCTCCTTTACCGTATCTACTTCACATTGTATGATTCCGTCTTTAACATCTATTTCGAGTTTATCACCTTTGGCAACCTGCCCGGAAGATTTTATCAATTCCCCTTCTGACCCATAAACAAGACTGTAACCCCTGTCCATGATTTTCAAAGGACTCAGCGCATCCAATGTGGAAATGGCCGATTGAAATCGATGTCCTTTTTCTTTCAGGACTGCCCTAAACTGCTTTTTCACTTGTTCCTGTAAAAATTTCACCCGTTCTTCCTGAATCTTCAGGAGCTGGGAAGGATGAACACGCTGGAGCCTGGAATGCAGTCCGTTAAGGGTATCCTTTTGCTGCCTTACATGCAGTGATATATTTTTTTGCAGCTGATCTGTCAGCCTGTCTACGTGTTCGACTTTTTGCTGGTATAGAGTATGAGGGTTCCTCAGCGCGTACGATTTTGACAAACTGTTCAGTCGATTTCGTTCATTTTGAATCTTTGACTTGAATGACTTGATCATCCTTAATTTACGGTTCATGATCCGTTCAAGCAAGTCATCGATATGGGGAACAGCAAGTTCACCCGCACCAGTAGGGGTAGGCGCCCGTAAATCAGCAACAAAATCGGCAATCGTAAAGTCTGTTTCATGCCCGACAGCTGATATGACCGGAATAGTCGAATCGACGATCGCTTTGGCCACTATTTCCTCATTGAATGCCCACAGTTCTTCGATGGAGCCGCCGCCGCGTCCTGCTATCAGCACATCGATCCCTTCGTATTCATTCGCTTTCCTGATGGCTTCAGCAATCGAATCTGCAGCCCGTTCTCCCTGAACAAGTGCAGGAAAGATAAGGATTTCCCCGATTGGGTACCTTCTTTTGATCGTTGTAAGAATATCCCTTATGGCAGCACCTGTGGGGGACGTTACGACTGCGATTCTGGCGGGGAATTTCGGAATCATTCTTTTTCTGCTTTGATCGAAGTAACCTGCTTTTTCAAGTTTTTCCTTTAATTGCTCATATGCGAGATAAAGTTCACCGATTCCGTCCGGCTGCATTTCTTTTACATAGATTTGATATTGTCCGCCTGCTTCATAGACGGAAATGTCTCCCCGAATCAATACATTCATTCCGCTTTCAGGACGAAACTTAAGGTTTTGATTGTTACTCGAGAACATGACTGAGAGTATTCTTGCCCGGTCATCCTTCAACGTGAAGTACATGTGACCGCTTGAATGCTGCTTGAAATTTGAAATTTCCCCTCTCACAAACATATTCGACAAGTGCGGATCCCTATCAAATTTTCGTTTTATGTATTTTGTCAGAGCTTGTACCGTTAAATAACGCGACTGATCCTGTTCCATGCTCACCTGACTCCTTTGACCATGCATTTTCCATTTCTTTTTTGCAGCGAAAAGCGCTTCATCGACAAGGCAACTTCACGCACTTATTTTATCATGCAGGAATACGTAAAGGGACAAGCTGATATGCCGTCCCTTCTGAGTTGTTGTATATAGTGTACTATGTTTTATTGATTTTGGCGATCAACCAGCCACCATCGTGCTGATTTCACCGTGTTATAAAGAAGCATGGTAATGGTCATCGGTCCGACTCCGCCTGGGACAGGTGTAATCTTCCCGGCAACGTCCTTAACAGCATTAAAATCGACGTCTCCGCACAATTGCCCTTCCTCATCACGATTCATTCCTACATCGATGACGATTGCACCTTTTTTGATATCTTCTGCACGTATCAAATTAGCCTTTCCTACAGCCGAAACGAGAATATCCGCTTTTCTCGTATATTCCGAGAGGTCGGTTGTTTTAGAATGACAATAGGTGACGGTTGCATCACGATTAAGAAAAAGGTGACCGGCAGGCTTTCCGACGATATTGCTTCTGCCTAATATCACGACGTGCTTCCCTCTGATGTCGACATTCTCATACTCAAGCATCTTCATGATGCCCAAAGGTGTGCATGAATAAAACGTGTCTTGATTTGTAACCATCTTCCCGATCGAAACGGGATGAAATCCATCCACGTCCTTAGAGGGTGAAATGGTTTCAATGATCGTAATCGGATTAATATGCTGAGGCAAAGGCAATTGGACCAGGATGCCGTGTATATGATCCATCCCATTTAACTCTTCTATTTTACCGACCAGCTCTTCCTGCGTTAATGATTCATCAAACTGATAAAGTTCAGAATGAATCCCCAGCTTACTGCAGGCCTTCCTCTTCATTTTCACATATGTGTGGGAGGCATGATTATCACCGACCAGAATCACAGCCAGCCCAGGAATCACATCATTTGCTTTTAATTCGGAAATGGTTTCTTTCAATTGTTCACGATAATAATTTGCAATGAGCTTGCCATCAATAAGATCAGCAGACATTCAACCAGCCTCCTATCATTGTTAAGGTTGACTTACTTTGGAGAGTACACCATTCACGAACTTGCTCGATTGATCATCACCGAAGGTTTTTGCAATTTCAACGGCTTCATTGATGACAACTTTGTCCGGAACATCTTCAACAAATAGTAACTCAAACGCTCCGATTCTCAAAATATTCCGATCCACTCTAGCCAGGCGGTCAAATGACCACTTTTCTAAATTCTCCCTGATCTTTCCGTCAATCATTTCCTGATTCTTAACAAAACCTAATACAAGGTCTTTTAAAAATGCGTCTACTTCTTCTCCATCAACAACATTTTTCAATGCTTCTTCCGGTTCCACACCGCTCATATCTATTTGAAACAAAGCTTGCAGAGCTTTCTCACGGGCAACTCTTCTCTTCATATCTTCTAATTACTCCTTTTAATCGATTGTCAATTTTTCATACCTTTGATAATAGCACAAACTGGTGGCAATACGCACGTGAATGGAGAAAAAATAATATTCTGAAACTAAAAGCGGAGGCGGTTTGCTCAGGAGCGACAAGCATAAGATGAACTTACCGGAAAGGCGTTTTGTGCCTTTTTGGTAAGTTTAGCTTATGACCTCGAGCTCCTAACCGCCGGAGCTGGATAATAGAAAAGCGGAAGGGCTTTGACTAGAGGCGGGTGGCATAAGACGAATCGGACATGAAGGCGTTCTTTGCCTTCTTGGCCGATTTGGCTTATGACATGTGCCTCTAAGCCCTGCAGCTGGACAATGGAAAAGCGGAGGAGGTTGGCTCAGGAGCGACAAGCATAAGAAGCGGTTGGGAAGAACGCGCTTCTTCCACTTCACATGATGTTTTTTTAGAAAAAGTCCGGGAAAATTACAATCATTGGAAGTCTAGCGGTAAAATGAAGAAAATTCGACATCCAGTTCAATTATGAGGAAAGCGGAACAATTATTTAGATATCGGTGCAATTATTAGGATATCCGTGCAATTATTGTGAAAGCGGAACAATAAAAATTAATATTTTAATAATCCTGAGCCGGAGCATAATCCCGGTTCACAAAAACAGACTACTTTTAAGAGAATTGTATAAAAACCTTTTAAAAACTAATAAAAGAGACAAAATTGAGGGCAATTCCTTCGTATTTCTCTCCAGTGGTAAGCTCCCTCACAAATGTATGTAGTCAGTAATATTTATCAATAAAGAATTTGACCTCCTCCGGTTTTGAACCAATCTCCCTCAACAAAACCCCGCATTTTCGATAAAAAAAGAACGGCCCAAAAGGCCGCTCTCTTCTTAAACTAATTTACATCTCTTCATCAATTTCAGCTTCAAGTGTCTGGTTTTCAAACTGGACACCCACGATATGAACATTGACTTCATCTGCTTCCAAAGCGGTCATGTTCAGTAGGGCTTGACGAATATTATCCTGGATTTTCTGTGCGACGGTCGGTATTGAGACACCGAATTTCATGATGCAGTAGACATCTATGATAATTCCTTCTTCCGCCAACTCGACCTTAACACCTTTACCGTGGTTCTTCTTACCAAGACGCTCGACTACACCTGTAGCAAAGCTTCCGCGCATTTGTGATACGCCTTCAACTTCTGAAGCAGCAATTCCAGCTATCACTTCGATCACTTCAGGTGCGATTTCTATTTTCCCAAGGCCGTCTTTACCGTGAGACATTTGTAAAAGGTTTTGATTTTCCGCCATGTAAGGCACCTCCTGAATTCACACTAGGATTTCATAACATCATATTTTTCTAAGAACTTCGTATTGAATTCTCCACCTACAAAGGTTTCATGTTCTAATAATCTTAAATGGAACGGGATGGTCGTATGCACCCCTTCTACAACAAATTCACTTAGAGCACGTTTCATACGGGAGATCGCCTCTTCACGTGTCGCTCCATAAGTGATGACCTTCGCAATCATACTATCATAGTAAGGAGGGATCATATAACCAGGATATGCAGCAGAATCGACTCTTACGCCAAGTCCGCCCGGAGGAAGATACATTTCAATTCTTCCTGCTGAAGGCATGAAGTTCTTCTCAGGGTTTTCTGCATTGATCCGGCACTCCATCGCCCACCCTGTGAAGGTTACTTCTTCCTGGGTAAGGGACAACTTCTCACCAGAAGCCACTTTGATTTGTTCTTTGATCAAATCAACCCCGGTAACCTGTTCTGTGACAGGATGCTCTACCTGGATCCGGGTATTCATCTCCATGAAATAGAACGATTGATTGTTGTAGTCATAAATAAATTCTACCGTGCCTGCACCTGTATAATCAACCGCTTTGGCTGCTTTTACTGCAGCTTCTCCCATTTGGGCGCGGATTTCTTCGTTCAGTGCAGGGGATGGTGTTTCTTCAATAAGTTTTTGCAGACGGCGCTGAATGGTACAATCACGCTCTCCAAGGTGAATCACGTTACCAAAATTATCAGCCATAACCTGGATTTCAACGTGTCTGAAGTCCTCGATGAACTTTTCAATATACACGCCAGGATTACCGAATGCGGTCATTGCTTCCTGCTGGGTGATGTTGACACCCTTCACAAGCTCTTCCTGCGTCTTTGCAACACGGATCCCTTTACCGCCTCCGCCGGCAGTGGCTTTGATGATGACAGGGTACCCCATTGATTCCGCAAGTTTCACGGCATCGTCTGCGTCTTTTACGATCCCTTTGGAACCGGGTACGATCGGAACGCCCGCTTCACGCATCGTTTCACGTGCGACATCCTTAGTCCCCATTTTTGAAATGGCTTCAGGAGATGGACCGATGAATGTGATGTTACATTCACGGCAAAGCTCTGCGAAGTCCGAGTTCTCTGCAAGGAAACCGTAACCGGGATGGATCCCGTCACAATCCGTCAATTTTGCAACTGAGATAATATTAGTAAAGTTTAAGTAACTGTCCTTTGATGATGTTGGCCCGATACAATAGGCTTCATCAGCAAGCTGGACATGCAGGGCTTCTTTATCCGCTTCAGAATAGACAGCTACACTTTCTATATTCAATTCGCGGCAAGCACGTATAATCCGAACCGCTATTTCTCCTCTATTGGCAATCAATACCTTTTTTATCATAAAGTTTATCGCTCCTTATTCAGGTTTGACTAAGAATAACGGCTGTCCATATTCAACAAGTTGACCGTCTTTGACTAAAATCTCAACAATTTCACCTTTTACTTCCGCTTCAATTTCGTTGAACAGCTTCATCGCTTCGACGATACACACAACTGTGCTGTCATCTACTTTTGAACCTGCCTTCACATATGCATCCGCATCCGGTGAAGAAGATTTATAGAAAGTCCCTACCATTGGAGATGTGATTTTATGTAAGTTTGCATCATCCGCTTTTGCTTCAGCAGGTGTATTTACTTCTGCCGGTGCAGGCGCTGCTTCTGTCTGAACAGGTGCAGGTGCTTGCTGTACCGCTTGTTGAGCCGGCTGCCTTACTTCTTCTGCAGCTTGGACGATTTGTGGTGCTGGAACAGCTCCTGTATTCTTCTTAAGTTCGATTTTTGTTCCTTCAACCTCATATGAAAACTCATCCACGCTTGAATTATCGACAAGCTTTATTATTTCACGAATTTCTTGAATTTTTAACACTTTGGACACCCCTCTTATAGTTTAAAAAATTATGACTAGCTACTAATATCATACGATAATACCTCGTATAAATTCAATATGTGTTTCGAGCTATTCTATGAAGCGCATACATACTCCCCTTTTATTTTATCTCTTTTATTCAAAAAAATAAAATAATTGAAGAAGATTTTTGTCAAAGGGTGCCGACTAAATTCATTATTCAATGGCTCTATTGACCGGGGCTGTTGATTTCCGCCCCGGTCAATCCCCAATGATAATTTATCAAATAAGCACAAAGAAGGACCGGCCTTTATCATAATAACGGCCGGTCCTTCTTTGTTTTAATTAATTTGTCGGCTGAAATTCCACCGCTACAGGCTTCACATTACCCACTTCACTCATAACCAGTCGGATGATTTCATTTGCATTTGCCGTTGTGTGCTCTTTGTCCGTTTTGACCGTGATGCGGATGCTGTCTCCATTCGCTCTTACCAGTGCGTCGTCATAACCGATCGTTTTGATCGTTGTTTCCAGGACAGATTCTGTCATTGCCAATTCACGCAGATTTTCCATTTGCTCGTAGGCTGCACTCTTCTCTTCTGCAGACAATTCAGGATCTCCAACTTTCGCTTCAAGCTCTTCACGGAGCTGTGCTCGCTGGTCTTCCACTTCCATTCTCATCGCTTCAAACATTTCATTTCCGGCTGAATCTGTTACGACTTCCACATCACCATTTGTCATTGTTTCTTTGTTTTCACCTTCTTTTGCCTGTTTGCCGCCTTCATTTTGCTCGGCTGCCATATCTGATACCTGCTGAGTAGGTGAAGTAATGTAGTAAACGGAAAGAACAATCACAAGACTTAACATCGTTAAAAGCCAAACTGTTTGTTTTTTTAATAACATCTATTATTTCCCCCTTAATCTTTAGGTAGAACCGATACCCTGTGAACCGGAACATCCAGAACGCGGGTAACAGCTTCCAAAATCCATTTTTTGATTTGTATGTTATCGGCTCCCTTAGCTACCACAAGGACTCCGCTGACTTTAGGTTTTCTGGTTTCACTGATGACGGGTACTTCTTTTTCACCGTCCTGTATGATGACCACCTGTTCTTCGCTGGATTTTTCTTCTATCGATCTTTTTCCACCTACTTTGTCCTCTTCGGTAGTATGCTGGGACTGAGTTTTCCCATCTTTTTCATACACTTTCTGCTCGGAGGCTTCTACATTGACCACCACGAGGGCGTCGCTGACTCCTACGATTTGATCAAGTGCTTCTTTAAGCTGATTTTCATAATGGTCCTCATAGCTCCGCATTGGAGAATCTTTGCTTTTATTAGTTCCGAATGCAGGTACATCTTCTTTCTCATCTTCCTGCAGATTCTGATTGACCGCTACACTCGGTTCGTTTTTCCATAGATCGCTGATCAGCATGAAGGCGACCCCGAGGAGCAGGACGATCATAAAATACTGAAACTTTTTTCCTTTTTTGTTTTCCGGAGGTGTTTGAGCATTTTCCTTTGACAGCCACTCTTTAATTAGATTTACGGGTCCTTTGCTAAAGTTCATTGTCGCTTCCCGTCCCTCCTTCGGCTATGATTATTTGTTCGGGTGAGAGGTTCCACTCTTCCGCTAATAAGGAGGTCACCAGGGACACATTCTCATCTGTCTTCTGCACTCTTGTCTTATCTCCCGTATCGATCTCCACATTTTGGACGGCTTCGATTGCACCTTCCTCTTCTCCTGAAGAAAGATATACCGTCACTTCTGTGATGCTGTCTGGGATGTTCTCCAAATCGGATGCAGCTATACTGACTTTCTCAATGACTTTTCCGCTTTTATCCATCAACTCCTTTTCAGCTTGCTGTTTCATTTGGACAGCCATCTGTTCTAAAATATATGCACGTTGTGAGGCTTGTATTTCTTTTTTCTTCATTTCTATTAAATTTTCTACAGAATTATTCTGGGAAGTTCCATTTATACGGAATGAATCCATGACGGCATCAACATCAGCGGTCATCAGCTTCAATAAAGGAGTAAGGATGATGGTGATCAATAATAATCCCGTCACGATCTTTACGTACTTTTGCATATTCGAGCTTGGAAGAAGCATGTCAATGACGGTTGCCAACAGCACAAATACGATAATATTGGTGATCCATTCAGTTAGAAATGACATGGTCGTCCCTCCTTCAACGAACCATCATGGTAATATTGCCGGCTGCAATGATGACGGTGATGCTCAAGAAGAACATGAATGATACAATGGCGAGGGCTGCAAATACATAGATGACACTTTTCGCGATCGTATCCAGGCACTCGATGACCGGCCCGCCTCCAAGCGGCTGGAGCAGTGCTGCAGCGAGCTTGTAAATAAAGGCGATCATCAGGATCTTGATGGCGGGGAATGCTGCAATGATAAGCACGATTGCCACTCCAGCAATTCCAACAGTATTCTTTAAGAGCACGGAAGCACTGATGACGGTATCGGTTGCATCGGTGAACATCCTTCCAATGACTGGCACAAAGTTTCCGGTAATGAATTTAGCTGTACGGATCGTGATGCCGTCGGTGACTGCTGCTGTCGCGCCCTGCACGGAGATGACCCCCAGAAAGACGGTCATGAATACTCCTAGGAGTCCGATGCTCCAAGTGCGTAATAGCTGAGCAAGCTGTGTCACTTTATAATGCGGTGACAGGGTGCTGACAATGTTCAGCAGAGCGGAAAGGAATAAGAGCGGCAGGACCACATTCTGAATCAGCAGTCCGCTTGTGTTCATCAAAAACAGGATGACAGGGTGAAAAAATGCGGCAGATACGACTCCTCCTGATGCTGCAATCAATGCAAGGAGTAATGGAATGAGGGCGATGATGAAATTGATCATGGTCGAAATCGCTTCCTGTGTGTAATCGATCGCAACGTGAAAGCTGTTTAAGGCGATGATGATCAGCACCATGAAGATGATTCCATATGCCACCTTACTTACATTTCCGCCTTCAAATGCGTTTTGCAGAGATTGCAGGAACATACTGAAAATCGTAAGTAAAATCAATGTTCCCAAAAGCTTTCCGTTCATAACCAACTCTTGGAACGCAAATTTAAGTACTCCGCTGAACCAGGCTTTTAAAGAAAATTCTTTCTCACCCTTAATAAAGTCCATTAAGCTCCCTTTTTGACTTTCAGGGAGATATCCCCCGTATTGATCCACGATGCTTGTCCAAAAGCTTTTCAGCTCATCGATCCCCAAGCCTTCGAGCTGCTGGTTGATGACCTGCTGCTGTAAACCGGGATCCTCCTGTTCCTTGTTTCCTTCGGCTTGTCCGACAGAACTGCCCATGAAAAAGAAAAATAGTGCTACGACGAGTATTCGATTTAATTGCTGCAAGTATCCCACCTCTTCATCCTCTCTTATCCGGTTGGAATCATATTGATGATTGTTTCAATGATCACTGTCAGGATCGGCACGGCCATAGCCAAAATCAAAATCTTGCCTGCAAGCTCTACCTTTGCAGCAATCGCACCCTGACCTGCATCTTTCGTAATATGAGAAGCGAATTCGGCTATGTAAGCGATGCCGATGATTTTCAGGATCGTTTCAACATAGACAAGATTTACATTCGCGTTGGCCGCAAGCTTCTCCAGCATGTGTATGATGGTATAAATTTGGTCGATCAGAAACAGGAAAATGGAGCAGCCGACAAACACGATGAGTAAAAAAGCAAAGTTGGGCTTTTGTTCTTTTACGATCAGTGCAAGAAACGTGGATACAAGGGCGATACCGACAATTTGGATGATCTCAATCGCTGACTCCCCCTTTACCCTTGGAATAAAAAGACGGATTTGATCTTCTGGAACAAATCATCTACGATGGATGCGACCATAAAGAGAATATAGATAAAGCCGAACAGTGTGACCCATTGTGCGTATTCTTTTTTTCCTACTTGATCTAAGATGGTGTGCAAAAAGGCGACGACTATACCCACCCCTGCAATTTTAAAAATAATATCCACATCGATTCCCATAATTTTTCCCTCCTGATCTCATTGACTCGCACGGGTTACACTAGCACGGCCTTCTGACTACTGTCGTTTCCATCTTTATAGAAGCAGAATGATCAGAAGAAGACCTGATAAAAATCCAAGACTCTTCGTCATCTTTTCATACTTCCTTTGTCTTTCGACCGCTTCCGTCTCTTCTCTTTCCAAGTGTTTTAAAGCCAAGTGTATGTGTTTTTGCTGCGTGACCAAATCATGCTTTCCCAAGTTTTCACCGAACTGCTTCAGAATTTCATATTCCCCCGACTTGAATGCCGTCAGTTTCCATACCTCATCCAGACTGTCCTCCCATGCTTTTTTCACTGAAATCTCCTGTTCGGTCAATTTCTTTGAAAAATTCTCAAAAAACCACGAGACCGGTTTCTGAAGCTGTTTGGATATTTTTCTAGTCGCTTCATGAAGAGGCGTATGACTGTAGGTTATTTCAGCCTCCAGGGATTGAAGTGCCACTTTAAGCAACCGAAGCTGCCGTGGCCTCTCTGTCAGATACTTCGAGACTTCAAAACCTGCCCATGAAGTAGAGAGAAGAATGAAGATTGCACCTAAAATTTTTATCATTTACGTCACACTCACTTTGTTCAATAGAGATTCTCCATGCTCATTCAAAACTTCAGACACTTGTCCAGGTTCTGTTTCTCTATTAAGCTCAATGAATCGTTCAATACTCTGCATCCCGATGATATCCCTGATGACAGGTCTCTTTTTCACTTCTTCCAAAGAAGCCCCGTGAGTTGTCATCATTAATGTAATGCCTGCATTGACCGCTTCTTGTATGGCTTGGCCGTCTTCTGTGCGGCCTATTTCATCTATGATCAGGACATCTGGACTCATGGAACGAATAAGCATCATCATGCCTTCGGCTTTTGGACAAGCATCAAGGACATCGACTCTGGGACCGAATAAAAGCTGCGGAACCCCGTTCACACAGCCTGCAATTTCGGAACGTTCATCTACGATCCCTACTTTATAGGGAGGAATATTTTGTTCACGGTCTCCTGTTGAGATGATTCTCGCCAGATCCCTTAACAGGGTGGTTTTTCCTGTTTGGGGAGAACCGATGATCATCGTGTGCTTCCAGTCGCCTTTATACACGTACGGCAAAAGCGGCCGAGCAATCCCGATTTTTTGCCTGGCAATCCGGATATTGAAGGATGACAGGTGACGGATCCCTTTCACAGTGCCGGACTCTAAAATGACTTTTCCGGCAAGTCCCACCCTATGCCCTCCATCAATCGTGATGTATCCTCTTTTGAGTTCTTCCTCCAATGTATAAAAAGAATGATGGGACAGTTTATTGATAAGCTGTTCAGAGTCTTCCGGTGTAACATTGTATGGCAGAAAGTAAGGTTTCCCCCTTGCCGTGACTTCCAATACCCGGTTTGTACGGACTCTTATTTCTTCAGTTGTATCCAGAACATCTTGTGGAAGGGACAGGATTCTTTCAGATATTGTGCTGGGTAGCAGGGCTAGAACTTCTTGCATGGATGTACCTCCTCCTCTATTTCCACCGGGCTTAAACTGACTGGCAATAACAGCGTACAAGCCCCAGATAATACAATGTATTCTGATGAAAATAGAATATGCCAAGAAATTAGAGGCATGACCCTCAATGCATAAGCGGTAGAGACAATTGAACAACAAAAAGCCTAAACAGAATATTATCTGTTTAGGCTTTGGGTTTATGCTTTGAAATTTTATATTAGCCGCGTGAAACGTATGAGCCGTCAGTCGTATTGATGACGAGTACATCTCCTTCGTTTACGAAGAATGGTACGTTCACGACTAATCCTGTTTCGACTGTTGCAGGCTTAGATCCACCAGAAGCTGTGTCACCTTTGATTCCTGGCTCAGTTTCCGTTACAGTCAGTTCAACTGTATTCGGAAGCTCGACTCCAAGAGTCTCTCCTTCATACATCATGATTTGAACTTCCATGTTTTCTTTCAGGAACTTCAATTCATACTCGATTGAACCTGCCGGTAATTCGATTTGCTCATAGCTTTCGTTATCCATGAATACATGCATATCGCCGTTGGCATAAAGGTACTGCATTCTGCGGTTATCAATCTGTGCTTTCGCTACTTTCTCACCAGCGCGGAAAGTCTTTTCCTGCACAGCACCTGTGCGAAGGTTACGAAGTTTAGAGCGGACGAACGCTGCCCCTTTTCCCGGTTTAACATGCTGGAAGTCCATAACTCTCCAAATCCCATTATCCACTTCGATTGTTAAACCTGTACGAAAATCATTTACTGAAATCATGTTTGTTCCTCCTATTGTCAATTAGACCTCTTACAAGGACTAAAATGGTAGAATGATTAGATCTTTAGTTGAGTGAGTCAATGTTTCATTGGAATCCTCGGTGATGAGTGTATCGTCTTCGATACGTACACCGCCTACCCCAGGAACATACACTCCCGGTTCAACCGTTACAATCATACCAGGCTCAAGTACTACTTCAGAACGTGAAGAAAGACCAGGTCCCTCATGAACTTCAAGACCGATTCCATGTCCTAGAGAATGTCCGAAGCACTCACCATAACCTTTTTCTGTTATGTAATCCCGGGCAATCGCATCTGCTTCTTTCCCTGTCATTCCAGGCTTGATTTTTTCCATAGCGAGCAGCTGTGATTGAAGGACAACATCGTAAATCTCCTTCAGCTTTTCACTTGGCTCTCCTACAGATAAGGTACGAGTCATGTCAGAACAATATCCTTTATAGTATGCACCATAATCCAATGTAACAAAATCACCTTTTTCAATGACTTTATCACTTGCCACTCCATGAGGCAGTGCAGATCGATTTCCAGATGCCACTATGATATCAAAAGATGAAGAAGCGGCTCCCGCTTTCCTCATGAAGAATTCCAATTCATTAGACACTTCCAGTTCTGTAACGCCCGGTTTGATAAAATCTAATATGTGCTTGAATGCTGCATCCGCTATGTCTGCCGCATCCTTAATTATCTTAAGCTCTTCAGGTGTCTTAATCAAGCGTAACTTTTCAATCGTGCCAGCTACAGGGACGAGTTCAGCTTCGAGTACCTTCTGATAGCTCTCAAACGCACTGTATGTCATATAATTTTTTTCAAAACCGAGTTTCTTGATTCCCAATTTCGAGACTTGTTTCGCCACTTCTTCCTGAATGGGACCGGTATGCTGGACAATTTCATAGTCCGCTGCCTGCTCCGCCGCCTGCTCGGTATACCTGAAATCCGTGATGAATAAAGCTTTCTCCTGTGATAATAATACTACACCCGAAGAACCAGTGAAGTTTGTCATATAGCGACGGTTATATGTACTTGTAATCAACATCCCGTCTATACCGCTTTCAGAAAATGTTCTGCGTAATTGTTCAATCTTCATCCCCTTACACTCTCCCTTTTATGTAATTAATGATGGCATCTAAGGCTAATTCATATCCGTAAAGTCCCAATCCGACGATCTGACCGATCGTTTCCGGCGCAATGACTGAATGATGCCTGAAACTTTCACGCTGATGGATATTGGAAATGTGGATTTCTATAACAGGTACTGAAACAGAAGCTACCCCATCCCGTAAAGCGTAAGAGTAATGAGTATACGCACCCGGATTCAGGATGATGCCTGCATACCCTTCATCCTCAGCTTTATGAATATGATCAATCATCTCTCCCTCAACGTTCGATTGAGCGGAAGTCAACTGATAGCCTTTTTGATCTGCTTGTTCCTTCAGTTTCGTTTCTAATTCCTGAAGGGTGGTGTGACCGTAGATTTCAGGTTCACGTTTTCCTAATCTGTTTAAATTCGGGCCGTTTAATAATAATATTTTCCCCATAGATAACCCCTAAAAAAATAGAATGTTCAACATGAACATTCTAACATAAACCTTTTACCTATACCTACTAAATTATCTGATAACAAGGAGGTTAAGGTACTACTTCACCTGTCTTTTCCTTTTGTTCCTGATGTCTCAGCTCATTCTCTTCATACGATATAGAATATCCAATGAAGACTCCGTAGAGGATGTAGATACACACTGTTGTAATCAGAGTATGATAATCGATGGCCGTCAAGGACTTCATACTCGGGAAAAGAGGTTTCAACAGTAAGAATACTGTTAAAAACAATACGATTCCATACCCTGCGCCCACCCAGATCGATTTAAACTTCCGCAGGACCCCGTAATAGACCAGTGCCGCTCCGATGGAAATAATGCCATAGGCTAAAATGGATAAAGCAATCCCTATCCAGCGATCCTTCCAATCTCCAACTGCCCAAGGTTCGAAAATAATATTTGGTTCAATCTTGGTAAAGGAAAAATAATAACTTAGATACGCAATCGCACTCCATAATAAGCCTCCAATAAATCCTGTCACCACCACCATCCCTATGAACGACATTGGTTTTTCACTTTTATTCTGTTCCAGTTCAGGGTTGGATTGGTCGCCTTTCTCTTTTTCCGGTTGATTTTTATGTTCCGACATCTTGAACACCTCCGCTCATAGTATGCCCGATTCAACCAAACACTTGCATATAATTCCTTTTCAACAAATTTTCATTTTTGAACATTTCGATTCAGCAGTCTGGCTCTTTTTGAGAATTTTTAGTAAAATACATTGTAAGGAAGTTTATATTTCTATCACATGTTTATCGAATTTGGTTTCAGTGAATATGTTTATTACAACCTCGGAATCCAAACATCTGAAAAACTACCCAAATCGAAGATTAAAATGAATATAATTTGTCAAAAATAATCATAATAGTAAGGTTTAAAGAACGATTGAATCGTAAGGAGGTGGCTTTGTTGAACGCTCGCAATATTTTGGTATTCACCTTGATTGTATTAGCGATTGTAGGATTAGGATCGTGGCTGGTAGGAAATCCACTCGGACTCCTTCGAAAAATACTTGTCACTGCAGCCGTTATCGGCATCATATACTTTATTTACCGCAGATGGTTCAGCCATAAGCGTGGTGCTGGCAGCAACGAACAAAGAGCGTTTCTTAAAGCAGCCAAACAATCCAAAAAGAGACTAAAGAAAAAATCGACCGCCAAGACACAGAGACCAACCGTTTCTCCGCTGTCAAAGAAGCGGTCCCATCGTAAAAAATCCAGTGCGAACTTAACGGTCATTGAGGGAAAAAAGAATAAAAAAAACAATCGGGCCTCCTTTTAAACGAGTGCCCGATTGTTTTTTTGCAATGATACCCTAATAGGTCCATTGTTTCAGGAAAAGTTCTCCCTGATATTTCCCGAGTTGAATCAACTCTCCCTTTTTTTCTTTAGATAATTCAAATTCAGTCGTCTGTACCCCTTCCGTCGGTATAAAAATGATATTCTTCTCATGCTTTCTTGAAATATAACGAGAATCATGAGCGTCTTTCATTGTTTGGAAAAGGGCACTGTACAACTCGATTGCATTCTTGATCTTATTCTTTGGCCGCTCGAGTGAATTATGACTCAATTTCACTCCGATGACGGGCCTGACTTTCTTTACATTCTCCCTGTCAAACAGCCACATCGGAAAGTTACTGAGTACCCCCCCATCCACGAGTAAACTGGTGCCTTCCAATGAGCGCAGTTTCACAGGTTCAAAAAAGTAAGGAAGACTTGCACTCATCCTGATGGCCCTGGCAACAGGGAAAGTTTGAGGTGAAATACCATACTTTTCTAAATCATCTGGCAAAACAAGAAGCCTCCCATTGGATAAGTCGGAAGCGATGACTCTCAGGGACTTCTCGGGAAGGTCAGCGAAAGTATATATTCCCCTTGCTTTAAGTTTTTGTTCGATCCAATTCTCAAGAGCTATCCCCTTATACAACCCTAATCGATAATAGACTCTGAACCACTTAATAAAGGGAATTGAAAAAACAGCGTTTGTATCCAATACCTTCTTGATGTCCATTTCTTCCATAATATCTTTAAGCTCGCTGCTCGAGTATCCCGCTGCAATAAAAGCTGCAACAATGGCGCCGGCACTTGTACCAGCCACTCTCCTGAAACGAAACCCTCTTTCTTCAATTGCTTGGTAAGCACCTATCAAGGCGAGCCCTTTTACCCCTCCGCCAGAAAATACTCCATCGATGTCCACAGGCTCCACTCCTTCAAAGCTGTTTATACATCTTTAATTTAGAAAGGAACAATTTAGAACAAGAAAAGCGGAAGGGCTTTGCTCAGAGGCGGGTGGCATAAGACGAATCGGCCACGAAGGCGTTCTTTGCCTTCTTGGCCGGTTTGGCTTATGACATGTGCCTCTAAGCCCTGCAGCTGGACACAAGAAAAGCGGATGCGGCTTGCTCAGCCCCGACAAGCATAAGATGAATGGACCAGGAAGGCGTCTTTTGCCTTCTTGGGCCATTTAGCTTATGACCTCGAGGGGCTAGCCGCAGGAGCTGGACAATAAGAAAAGCGGAAGGGCTTTGCTCAGAGGCGGGTGGCTTAAGACGAATCGGACATGAAGGCGTTCTTTGCCTTCTTGGCCGATTTGGCTTATGACATGTGCCTCTAAGCCCTGCAGCTGGACACAAGAAAAGCGGATGCGGCTTGCTCAGCCCCGACAAGCATAAGATGAATGGACCAGGAAGGCGTCTTTTGCCTTCTTGGGCCATTTAGCTTATGACCTCGAGGGGCTAGCCGCAGGAGCTGGACAATAAGAAAAGCGGAAGGGCTTTGCTCAGAGGCGGGTGGCTTAAGACGAATCGGCCATGAAGGCGCTTTTTGCCTTCTTGGACGGTTTGGCTTATGACATGTGCCTCTAAGCCCAGGAGCTGGACAGGTTGAAAAGCGGAGGCGGCTCACCTGAGCAAATGCACAAAAAAAAGAAGAGGAACGAGTCCTCTCCTTTTTCAAAACGGATTTACAATCCACATTTAAGCTGTGCACCACAGTTCGTACATGTATTGCAGCCACCCATGTCCTTAACGGTACCTTTACGGCATACCGGGCAAGTATTCCCGACTTCAGATCCAATGGTCACATCTGTTGAACGTACATCCTGGATGGTATCCAGCAGCACGATCGGTTTTTTCTCAGTTTTTACTTCCTCATGAACGTCTTCTTCATCAAAGCTGTTTTCTTCCGCTTTCAGCGTTAGAACCTGAGAGTCACGGCTTCCATCGACGTAAACGGTACCGCCTTTCGCTCCACCTTTGTACAGTCGCTCATACACTTTTTGTACTTCTTCAACTGTATATCCTCTTGGAGCATTTACCGTTTTTGAGATCGAGCTGTCAATCCAGTTCTGGATGACACACTGAACATCGGCATGAGCTTCCGGTGCGAGGTTCATTGAGGATACGAACCATTCAGGCAGCTCATTTGCATCAGCATCAGGATTACGCTTCAGATAATCTTCCACGATATCCGCTTTCACTTCAATGAATTTACCCAGTCGTCCGCTTCTGTAGTAAGTGAACGAGAAGTATGGCTCAAGTCCTGTAGAGACACCGACCATCGTACCGGTGGATCCCGTAGGGGCAACCGTCAATAAATGAGAGTTGCGGATTCCGTGGGTTAAGATATTTTCCCTCACATCTTCAGGCATTTTTTTCATGAAGCCTGTATTGATGAAGGCTTTTCTGAGTCTTTCCGTTTCTTCTGCCGTTTCACCTGTCAGGAAAGGAAAGCTACCTTTTTCCTTCGACAGTTCAACAGAAGCGCGGTAAGCTGTTGTAGCGATGACCTCGAAGACCTCATCCACCAGTTTGTTACCTTCTTCAGATCCGTATTCTTTTTCACAGTAGATAAGAAGATCCGCAAGACCCATGACGCCCAAACCGACGCGGCGTTCTCCCAGTGCCTGCTTCTTATTTTCCTCCAGGAAGTAAGGTGTGGCATCGATGACATTATCCTGCATGCGGACTCCCACTTCAACCGTTTTCTTCAGCTTGTCAAAGTTCACTGTCTTCGTATCTTTGTCTGCAAATTGAGCCAGGTTGACAGCCGCAAGGTTACACACTGAAAATGGTGCGAGCGGTTGTTCCCCGCATGGGTTGGTTGCCACGACTTTTTGACCGTATGCTTTTGCATTTGTCATGTCATTGGCATTGTCGATAAAGAAAATACCCGGTTCAGCTGAATAAGTGGCACATACATTGATTAGATTCCATAGTTCTTTGGCTTTGATCTTCCTGTATGTCCTTACTTTGTATCCAAGCTTCTCCCATTCTCGTACATCGCCGATATTATGCCATTCGTCGTTATAATATTTCATTTGTTCTGCATCATAGCTTTCGACATCCGGGAAGCGCAGATCGTATACCTCATCCTTCTCGACCGCCTCCATGAAATCACTTGTCAGGCAGACAGAAATATTCGCTCCTGTCAGGAATTCCGGGTTATGTACACTGTAGGTACCACCCGTCCGCAGCTTTTCCTCGGCACTTTTGATGATCTTCTCGTCGAAACCACCGTACCCAGGTATTTGTTTATAGTTGATGATTCCCTGATACATC
Organism: Rossellomorea sp. NS-SX7; assembly: GCF_052828565.1. Lineage (NCBI taxonomy): Bacteria > Bacillati > Bacillota > Bacilli > Caryophanales > Bacillaceae > Rossellomorea > Rossellomorea sp. NS-SX7. Next base: position 2,544,633 of record NZ_CM128249.1, read on the forward strand.
GCTTCTTCCTGCTCTGTAAGGGGAGTGAATTTCAGTTTATCTTCTGCAGCTTTCCTGATATTCTCATCTTCTGTATTCTCAAGCAGATAGCGCAGGATACGCGGGTTCTGCATTTTAGAAATGATGAATTCGATGATATCAGGGTGCCAGTCGGATAACATGATCATTTGTGCACCGCGTCTTGAACCGCCTTGTTCAACCAGGTGAGTCAGCTTTGCAATATCATCCAGCCATGATACAGATCCAGATGATTTACCGTTGACCCCTTTGGCCAAAGTGTTGCGCGGACGAAGCGTCGATCCGTTCGTTCCGACACCGCCTCCCCTGCTCATGATTTCCATGACCTGCTTACGGTGCTCAGAGATCCCTTCACGTGAATCCTGTACAAATGGCATTACATAACAGTTAAAGTAGGTTACATCAGTCCCCGCACCCGCTCCGTACAATACACGTCCTGCAGGTACGAAATGCAGGTTGACAAGTTCATGATAGAACTTTTCAAACCATTCTTGTTTCTTTTCAGGAGTTTTTTCTACTTCCGCCAAGCCTGTTGCGTTTCGCTTTGCAATTTGTTCGTAGTAGACTTCCAAAGGTTTTTCAATGACATCCAGTGTACGTGTCACAACGCCCGTTTCGATTTCCTGCGGTTTATCGATCGCACTTCTGTATTCCTCTTCGATCCAGACATCCGCTTTTTTGTTTTCCCAGTCAATGGCAGTTATATAGCCAAGGCCCCTGGCCGGGAATTTCGGGTCCTCCTTGATTGTCAATACGACAAAGTCGCCTGCTGATAGAGTGATCTTCTCAGTGTCTTTGAAAGAGTAGCGGTCAATCATTACCAAGCGGGATACACCTTTGTGAGTGGTTTTCATATCCGGGGTGATAGGATGTACTTGGGGGAACAATCCGATATCCTGATTCAATCTTTCTTTGTTTAAATTCATCGTTTTCTTCGACGCAACAGCCATACAGACAACTCCTTCTACCTTAAATAATTCATTTATCATTAATTAGCTTGTTTACCTTTAACAATTAATACGTTATCACAGGCTCAATCCAAAATCAATAAATAAACACAATATATGGTGTATAATATATTTTTCGACACACCATATATTGTGTTGAGGTCAGATTTTTATTTATTTGTCAAACTCCTAATAAGCAGAAAATAATAGAAAACCGGAGAATCTCATAGATAACATTCCTATTTTAAACGGAAATCTATTATTTTAAGAGTTGCTAAACTTTCAACTTCAGAAATAGTTGGTAAAATAGGAAAAAAGCGACACGCATCGCTTTTTTCCTAACAAAATTTTTTAACGTTTAAAATTCCACTCATCTGATTCATATCGGGTTTTTGCCAGGTTTTCTACATATTGTGTTTCTTCCTCTGACAGGACATATGGTTCGAGATGGATATCCAACCCTTCTTCAAAACCTTTCTTAAATGCTTCTTTCGCCATGTCCATCGTAATTCTTTCACGTGAAATCTCATTCATGGCAACAGCTTTATTTTTGAACGCTTTTTGCATACGCTCCTTCACCCGTTCTGAAGGGTACTTAAACAAGCTGAACAGCTTATCTTCATCTAGATCCAGAAGGATGGATCCATGCTGAAGGATGACACCTTTTTGACGTGTCTGTGCACTGCCTGCAACCTTCCTGCCTTCCACTACCAGTTCATACCAGCTCGGCGCATCAAAGCAGACGGCGGATCGTGGATTTTTCAATCCTTCCCTCTCTTCCGCTGTCTTCGGGACAGCAAAGTAGGCTTCTAGTCCAAGACCCTGGAATCCCTTCAGAACTCCTTCTGAAATGACTCTATATGCTTCCGTTACGGTTTTAGGCATTTCTGGATGTTCTTCAGATACAATAACACTGTAGGTGAGCTCCTCATCGTGAAGGACGCCTCTTCCTCCGGTCGGCCTCCTTACAAAGCCCAGGCCGTATTCCTTCACGGCATCCATATTGATTTCCTTTTCGACTTTCTGAAAATATCCAACAGAGAGCGTTGCAGGATCCCATCCATAAAAACGGATCGTCGGAGGAATCTTCCCTTCACTGTGCCAATCTAAGAGCGCCTCATCGAGCGCCATATTATATGAGGGTGAACAATTGCCTGAATCGATGAATCTCCATGTTTCTTTTGACATTTTACATACCTCTTTTATTTATGAACTTCTATCATCACTATGTATTCAATCCGTTACTAGTCTACCAAATCCTTCTCGAAAAACAAAGGAAAACGGATTGGTAAGTCTTTGCTTTAGGTTCCGTCAAAAACTGCTCTTTTTCAAACAAAATAATGAGCCATACGTTTAGTTTGCAGCGGATAATAGTAAAATTGCGATATTTTCCAGAGTCGAAAGCAAGATTGGGGAAGAGCTTTGCTGAAATAGTAAATTTCTTTTGATTCTGTGTTAAATGATGAATATAATAGTAGATAGTGCATTTGAAGAAAGGAGCATGAAAGCAAGATGGATGGTTTATTTATTCTTTTAGTCGTACTTGGCGGGATCATCGCTTATTCGCTATTTACGTACTTCAATCAAAAAAGAGTGGTCAATACATTGACAGAGGAAGAGTTTAAAGCAGGTTACCGTAAAGCTCAGCTGATCGATGTACGCGAATCCAATGAGTTTGATAACGGTCATATTCTTGGTGCCCGCAATATCCCTCTTTCCCAAATGAAAATGAGACAAAAAGAGATCCGCAATGATCAGCCTGTATACTTGTACTGCCAGAGCGGCATGAGAAGTGCACGTGCAGCACAGATGCTTCACCGCAAAGGCTACCGTGATCTTCACCAGCTGCAAGGCGGATTTAAAAAATGGACAGGTAAGATCAAGCATAAAAAATAAAGAAAAGCGGAGGCGGCTCGTTCAGCCCCGACAAGCGTTGGAGGTCCGCCCAATGAAGTCGCTCTTTGACTTCATTGGGCGGACCGAAACGTCTCGAGGGGCTAGCCGCCGGAGCTGGACAATTCCCAGACTAAAAATTTATTCTTAATTTAAAAGAAAAAGGATTGCCGAATTCGGCAATCCTTTTTTTGTTTCATACTCTACTGCACTAAACGCCCGTCCCTCGGCGCGTTAATGTGTTACTGCGCCGCTTCTGGAGTGTATCGCAGGATCGGTTTTCTTGCTGCAAGGGTTTCGTCCATTCTTTTTACTACAGTCGTATGTGGTGCTTCCTGGACGATCTCCGGTGTTTCTTCTGCCTCTTTTGCGATTTGGATCATGGCATCGATGAATGAATCCAATGTTTCTTTAGACTCTGTTTCAGTCGGTTCGATCATCATGCATTCCTCTACGTTCAACGGGAAGTAGATCGTTGGCGGATGGTAACCGAAGTCCAGCAGCCTTTTCGCAATATCGAGTGTACGGACGCCAAGCTTCTTCTGGCGTTTACCGCTGATGACGAATTCATGTTTACAGTGACGGTCATATGGAAGGTCAAAATGAGGAGCCAATCTTCTCATCATATAGTTTGCATTAAGGACAGCATTTTCAGTTACCGCCTTTAACCCGTCAGGCCCCATCGTGCGGATATACGTATATGCACGGACGTTGATGCCAAAGTTACCGTAGTAAGGCTTCACGCGGCCGATGGAATCAGGACGATTGTAGTCAAATTCGTACTGATCGCCGTTTTTAACCAGTACCGGTTTAGGCAGATAACGGATCAGATCTTCTTTCACTCCGACCGGACCGCTTCCTGGTCCTCCACCGCCGTGTGGCCCCGTAAAGGTTTTATGGAGATTTAGATGAACCACATCAAAGCCCATGTCTCCAGGTCTTGCCTTCGATAATACCGCATTCAGGTTCGCACCATCGTAATAAAGTTTGCCGCCTGCTTCATGAATGATGGAAGCCATCTCAAGGATATTTTCCTCGAATAATCCCAGTGTATTCGGATTAGTGAGCATCAGAGCTGCAGTATCTTCACCTACCACGCGCTTCAGATCATCCAGATCCACCAGACCATTTTCATCTGATTTGACAGTCACGGTTTCAAACCCTGCAACCGTAGCACTTGCCGGGTTCGTTCCGTGTGCGGAATCAGGGACGATGACCTTTGTGCGTTTCGTGTCCCCATTCGCTTCATGATAAGCGCGAATCATCATGAGACCCGTCCATTCACCGTGAGCTCCGGCAGCCGGCTGAAGGGTCACTTCGTCCATGCCTGTGATTTCTTTCAGGTGTTCCTGGAGGTCATACATCAATTCAAGGGCTCCCTGGACACCTTCAGGTTCCTGAAGTGGATTGATATGAGCAAAGCCGTTCAGGCGCGCAACATTTTCATTCACCTTAGGATTGTACTTCATTGTACATGATCCAAGTGGGTAGAACCCGGAATCGACTCCATGGTTTCGTTTGGATAATGCTGTATAATGACGCATGATATCAAGCTCCGAGACTTCCGGTAAATGAGGATCCTCTGTACGGATATAATCAGAAGGAATCAATTCGGAAACATCAACTTCCGGGATATCCAGTTCAGGCAGGCTGTAACCAACGCGTCCTTCTTTGGATAATTCAAAGATAAGAGGCTGATCTTGTTTGTTATTCATGACAATCCCCCAATTCTTGTGCAAAAGCATCAATTTCTTCTTTGCTGCGAAGTTCTGTAACGGCAATCAGCATGTGATTCTTCAGACTCTCATCGACAAGTCCCAGATCATATCCGCCGATGATTTCTTTCTCTAAAAGCATTTTGTTGATTTCTCTCACTGGACCATTGACTTTCACTACGAATTCATTAAAAGAAGGGCCCTCAAAAGCAATCTCAAATCCTTTTTCCTTTAGTGTTTGTTTCGCATAGTGAGCTTTTTGGATATTTTGAAGCGCCATCTCTTTTACACCTTGCTTACCGAGGGCGGTCATAGCAACGGATGCTGCAAGAGCGTTCAACGCCTGGTTCGAACAAATATTGGAAGTCGCTTTATCACGGCGTATATGCTGTTCACGCGCCTGAAGGGTTAAAACGAATCCTCTCTTGCCGTCTTCATCGACCGTTTGGCCAACCAGACGGCCAGGTACTTTACGCATCAGTTTCTTACTTACCGCAAAATAACCGCAGTGAGGTCCTCCGAAAGCACTTGGAATTCCGAACGGCTGTGCATCTCCGACTACAATATCAGCTCCCAGTTTCCCTGGAGGAGTCAGTGCACCTAGAGAAAGGGGGTTGGAGGAGACCACAAACATTGCTTTCTCACTGTGTGCAACCTCTTCGATCGCTTTCAACTCTTCCACTCTGCCGAAGAAGTTAGGGTATTGCACGATAACGGCTGCAATTTCACTGCTCATCAATTTCTTCAGTTCTTCTACATCTGTCACTCCATTGTTATGCGGGATTTCCACAACATCGATATATTGACCTTTTGCGTAGGTTCTTAATACATCACGTGATTCAGGATGGACTGTACTTGACACAAGGACTTTCTTTCTGCGAGTCTGTCCTGCGCTTAACATTGCCGCTTCAGCTAATGCCGTCCCCCCGTCGTACATGGAAGAGTTCGCTACATCCATTCCTGTCAGTTCACAGATCATCGTCTGAAATTCAAAGATCGCTTGCAGTTCACCTTGTGATATTTCAGGCTGATACGGTGTATACGCTGTATAGAACTCGGAGCGTGATAAGACATGATCCACGATGATAGGAGCATAGTGATCGTATACGCCTGCTCCCAGAAAGGATGTATGACTTTTCAAATCTGCATTTTTCGCAGCCATTTGAGTCAACTCTTTTACCAGACCGGTTTCTGACTTCGCCGGCTTGATATTGTACTCACCTTTGAAACGAACCTTTTCAGGAATATCTTCAAATAAATCGTCGATGCTATTTACTCCTATGCTGTTTAACATTTCCTGTTGATCTTGCTCTGTCATCGGTAAATAACGATGCTTCATGACCGTCATTCCTCCCTATTATTTTGTTCTCTTATAAAATGGTGTCGGAACTACTTTAGCGTTTAATTTCTTTCCTCTGATCTCCACCTGGACTTCCGTATCCACTGAAGTGAATTCTTTTTTCAAAAGTGCAAGGCCTACATTCTTCTTTAAGGTCGGAGATTGAGTACCCGTAGTCACTTCACCGATTTCTTCTTCGCCGGAAAACACTTTATAACCATGGCGCGGGATTCCCCGGTCAATCATTTCGATGCCGACAATTTTTCTTGAAGCCCCTTCTTCTTTTTGCTTTTTAAGAACCTCTTGCCCGTTAAATGGTGTTTCTTTATTCACTTTGACCGCGAACCCGATCCCTGCCTCGATTGGAGAGATATTTTTAGAAAGCTCCTGTCCATACAAAGCAAGATTCGCTTCGAAGCGAAGTGTATCCCTGGCCCCGAGTCCACAAGGAAGCACCCCGTCCTTTTTCCCTTCTTTCAGGATATCTTTCCATATATCAACGGCATCTTTTGCATCACAGTAAATTTCAAAACCGTCTTCTCCTGTATATCCTGTTCGGGAAACAAGGGCATGCCGGCCGTTAATATTGACCTCGGTCTGGAATTTAAAGAATCCGATATCACGTAAGGAATGTTCGCCTGTCAACCTTTGTAAAACATCTTCAGCAAACGGCCCCTGCAAAGCCAGCTGAGCCATATGTTCGGAAATATTATTGATTTCCACTCCATCTGTCTCATGCTGTTTCAGCCACTGGAAATCTTTATCGATGTTCGCTGCATTGACCACCAATAAATAATCATTGTCTTTTATTTTATAAACCAGAAGATCGTCCACTGTGCCACCATCGTCATAGCACATGGCAGTATATTGTGCACCGCCGTCTTTAATCTTGGACACATCATTTGTCATCATTTTTTGTAAGTATTGGAGAGCCCCTTCGCCCTTGACTTCAATTTCACCCATATGGGAAACATCGAATAGTCCTGCCCGGGTTCTGACAGCTTCGTGCTCTTCTTTGATACTTGAGAATTGAACCGGTAAAGCCCAGCCTCCGAAGTCGATCGTTTTTCCCCCATACTCTTTGTACACTTCATATAGAGGTGTTTGCTTTAAATCTGCCATTAGACTTCCCCCTTATTTTCATCAAGCTTTCCTTCTGCTCGCTTCCTGTCTCCAAATATCTGCGCTTCAACCACTGAGTTCATTGGCTTAGAACATCCGCGCATGAAAAAAAGGACAGAGAAACCCCTTTTTTCAAAAGAAGTTTCTCTGTCCTTTCACCTGAAAGTTTACCGGTAAGACGGCTTTCCCCTTTGGTGGTTTCCACACGGAAACACTCTCCAGAGCTGCGTCCAGCAAGAGTCTTTTTGCCTGAGAGATTCACACTTAAGATGTTTGCTCCTTCGGCGCTGTTAGTTACAGTCTCTCCCCTTGCCATCATTCGCCAATATTCCTTGTAACATTTGGTCATACTAGAAGTATATACAGTTGAAATGTTATTGATGTGAATGTTCGGATTATTGTAGTTTTCAAAACATTAGGTAATCTACTCTCATCCTACCATTAAACATGAGTTCCCGGCAATCATTTTTCTATTAAATAAGGAGATGTTTTTCACATGAATGTTGATGTTCTATTTAATGAGGAGTGGGGAGAAGGTCTTGAAACGTTAATTAGCAATGACGGCCCATGGGGGAATTGGGAGCTGTATAAGCTTGCAGTTGAATGTGAGCAACATCTCGCAATTCCGAACTTTGAAGGGCTTCAGGCACCAAAACATTTGGCAAATGTGACTCCTCTCCCCCATCAGCTCGAAGCTGCCAGACAGGTAGTGGAAACAATGAATGGCAAAGCGATCCTTGCTGATGAAGTCGGATTGGGTAAAACCATCGAAGCCGGGCTGATATTGAAGGAATATATGATACGCGGCCTCGTGAAAAAAGTATTGATACTTGTACCCGCTTCATTGGTCTCACAGTGGTCTTATGAACTGAACAGCAAATTCTTCATCCCAGCGGTGCCACAGCGTAAAAGCTATGTCTGGGATCAATGTGATATTGTCGTTTCATCCATGGACACTGCCAAACGGAGCCCTCACCGTGAAAAAGTGTACGAACAGGACTATGACCTCGTCATCATAGACGAAGCTCACAAACTGAAAAATCATAAAACCAAAAACTATGAATTTGTCCAAAATCTGAAGAAGAAATTTTGTTTATTGCTTACTGCCACTCCGATACAGAACAAAGTCGAAGAAATCTTCCATCTTGTTTCACTGCTAAAACCGGGTCACCTGGGGAATGAATCCGGCTTTACCGACCGCTATAAAAAAGGTGACCGTTCGGTTCATGATGATGAAAGCTTGAACCATCTCATCAATAAAGTCATGATCCGGAACAGAAGGAGCGATACAGGTATAGAGTGGACAAAGCGCCATGTAAAAACGATACTCATTGACTTCAACGAACAGGAACGAGATTTATACAACAGCATCAATTTGTTGAAGGGCAGTTATGATGATTGGGTCTCATCCAGTTCATTTTCCCTTCTCACCCTGCAGCGGGAAGCATGCAGCAGCAGGGAATCAGTCTTTTATACACTTAAAAACATGATTGAGAAAAAAGAAAATCCTTCAGCAGCATTTGAGAATACGATTGGAACACTCATGAAAAAAGTTGAAAATGTGACGACGAATTCCAAGGCACAGAAGGCATTGGAACTAATTCAGAAAATAAATGACAAAGTAATCATTTTCACGGAATACCGGGCGACCCAACTGTATTTGCAATGGTTCTTAAAGCAGCATGGCATTTCTTCCGTTCCGTTTAGGGGCGGATTCAAACGCGGAAAAAAAGATTGGATGCGGCAGCTTTTCCAAAATCATGCCCAAGTGTTGATTGCAACAGAAGCAGGCGGAGAAGGCATCAACCTGCAATTCTGCCACCATGTCATCAACTTCGATCTGCCATGGAACCCGATGAGACTTGAACAGCGGATCGGACGTGTACATCGCCTGGGTCAGACAGAGGATGTACATATCTATAATTTTGCCACCAGAGATACAGTAGAAGAACATATCTTGAAACTGTTATATGAAAAAATAAACCTATTTGAGAGAGTGATCGGTCAGCTGGATGAAATTTTGACAAGGCTTGATTTTTCAGATTTTGAGGAACATGTCGCAGATATTCTTTCCTCATCCAAGACAGAGGGAGAGCTTAAAATAAAAATGGAGAACCTCACCAGCATGATTCAATTTGCTGAAGATTTAAAGGAGGAACAAGCCAATGCAGCAGCACGAAATTCATCGATTTCTTGAACGATATTTTACAGCAAACGGCTGCGAGCTGGTTGCAAACGGGGACGGCTATATGACCGTCCAATTGACGATCGACTTGGATAAAGAGCTGATGAACAGGCCTTTTTACTGGCACTACCTGGAGAAGACGGGAGGAATACCGAACCCGATGACGCTGTCATTAGTGACAGACGGGGAAAAAGCACCTGAAGATTTCAAAGGCGAACTCATTCACTTCGGTTCTCCACGTCTGCACCAAATATTCCGCTCTACCAGAAATTTGGCAGGCTACATCCGGCTATATGAAGATCGAATGAATGTTTACGGACAACAGGTTCCGCTTCATCCATGGCTCGGACTGAATATAAAGGTCTCCCATGTCACAAATTTGAAGAAAGACAACATTCTGAGCATTGGCCTCAATTTAATCAACGGCCATATACAGGAAGACTTTCACGATTTTTTATTATCGAGAAAATTGACGCCTAAAATTCCAGACTTTTCTTTCACATTGACACCCATCATCAAACCTAAGAGCGGGATAAACCGCATCCAAGGTTATTTGATGCAAGGGATCGAAAAAGAATCATTCACATGGGCGGATGAGGCACGAAAAAGATGGGAAGAAGACCTGGAACTGCTAAGTCATTTCTATGGGGACCACGAAGAAAAGCCCGAATCCTATCATCTTGAAAAACAGGCACTGAAGGAACAATATGAACCAAAGATCTCGATTGATATCATCAATGGAGGAATTTTTTACTTACAGCATTCACATTGAGGTCAACATAAGGAAACCGCCCTGCATGAACAGCGGCGGTTTTCTATTTTTTATTCTTTTTGAACAACACCATAAAGGCATATGGCAGGATCCCGAACCATCTGAATAAAAATGGGGGGCGCTCACTTTTCCTCTGATGTTTAAGTGATTTTCGCTCATGAGGAGATTTTTCATAATGTTGTACAAATGTCTGGGTTATGAATTTTACGTAATCATTTACTGACATAAACGCACCACCTTCCGCTTCTATCAGTATATCCACCCCTTTTTGAATTTAACCAAGCTGGAGGTTACGCTCCAATTCACTTATCGTTTCATCAATCGTTTTGAAAGTTGTATCAATTTCAATCTTACTGACACTTCTATAAAGGGACAAACGCCGATTGTATAGTTCAAGCAAGCCGTCCATTGAATTTTTTTGTACAAGGGGCCTTTCGGAGTCTTCCTTCAGTCTTTCCCACAAGACCTCAAAGGAACAGTACAGGTGGAAGACGTCCTCCACGTCTGCTAGCAGATCTCTGTTCTCTTGTCTTTCCACAATTCCTCCCCCTGTTGTAATGACCGCCTCTTTCGTCATCAGCTCCTTCAATACCACTGTTTCAATCGCACGAAAGTGATTTTCACCATCTTCCTTGAATATGTCTTTGATGGCCCGTCCTTCTTTTGCTTCTATGAAATGATCCATATCGATGACCGGAAGCTGCTGAAGCGCCCCAAGCTCTTTACCTATAGTGGTCTTGCCGACTCCCATAAAACCTATCAAAAAAATCGTCATCCGAATTACTTCCAATCTATAATATGTTTTGTGTCCTTATTATACACAACCAAGACTGGCATAAAAACCTTATCAGTAGATTGATAGGTGATTTCCATCACCATATGCTGATCAGACAATTGAGAGGTCTTCGATTCGGTTTGTCCAAAAGATCCATGATGCACGAACGTCCCCACAGTACCGCGATCAATACTGAGCATCACGCCATGCGCAATACTCACTTTTCTCTCATATATTTTCCCCATATTACTTAGATATTGATACTTGCTTAAAAACATACTTGTTGAAGCCACTCCCGCCATCATCATCAACATGAAAAGCATGAGAGAATAAGGCAGCATATACCCGTCATCACCCAGGGGTTTCCGACATATTTTCTTTGTTGAAGTAATAAAACTCACTTTCCACCCTCTCCCCTTTTTGAAAATCGATTTCCACCTTTACCCCTTGAGGCACCTGTGAAAATGTAATGGAATGAATCGATTGCAGCACAACTTCATGTCCTCTATCATTCACTTTTCTGCGGATGGAGTTTTGATATCTTTCATAGGTGATCAGCTCACCGCCTTTCTCAAAAGAGAAGCGCTCGGGTGACACCATGATATTCACACCTCCCCACAGTTCACTTCTCAAACTTTCACTGAACAAATTCCATTCATAATATCGCGGCGGGACGCTCTCCGATTTAATTGTTACGAATGCCTTCATGATCATGGGGAAGCTAAGTGAGATAATCGAGAATACCAATAAGGACATGAGAGCATCCAACAGCGTGAATCCCTCATCATTCCGAAGCACAAACATCATGGTCATCCCCCTCCTTCGTGTAGGAAACACAGGCGTTTTTGCTGTCTATATCCTCCCAGCTGAAGGAATATACAACCCCTTCAAACCTGCGCGAATCAGATTTGAATTCATTCGTGACAATCGCCTGCTCCATCCCTTCCTGAAGAAACTTCAGCGCTTCCACCCTATGCTGCTTGTCCTGCAGGTTCACCATCATACGGATGCAAAAGGGCAGAAAAAAAGCCATTATCACCATAAAGCAGCTAAAAGCGATCAGACTTTCCGCCATTGAAAAGCCATTAGAGTTCCTGTACATAAAATCTTCCTTGTCCGATTTGAAATGATAACTTTATGGTAGAGCTTTCACTATTGAAATAAACCGCACCAAAACGATTCGTGTTACCCCAAGCATTAAACACAATTTCATTCAATGTGTTAAGTTCAGATAGCTCGATACCGGCCGGGAGCTGCCTGGAAACCAGAGTCGTACCGTAATAATCTTTTGCGACATATTTATTTGCATAAGGATAAAAAACTAACGTGAGAGAAGATTGAGAGAAAATACTGTGGCTTTGGATCAGGTAGAGATCTGCCTGGAGCTGTGAGATGAATAGACTTTTTTTAGTCTGCTTTTTAAGTGGTTCTATAGAAAATGCAGCGAATGTTACCAGGATGGAGAATACAAGTAAAACAATCATCATTTCAATGAACGTAAAACCCTTTTGTTCCTGAAGATGCTTTTTAATTCCCTGCAACTCCTTTTACCACCTTCCCTTCTGCATCGATAGTAAGGACGGAGCCATCAGGACACTTTTGATATTCGTCACTTAAATATCCATCAGTGACCAATGCTGCCATACTGACCGTTGCCGTGTTATTGTTATCCATTTTGTATGCTTCGACCTGCCCCTCCACCATGTTCATGAATGCTTCACACCCCTTTGAGTTAATCTTGTTACTTTGGCTGGTGACGTTTGGAATCGTCACAAATAAGAGGACCGAAATGACAAGCAGGACAATCATCATTTCAATCATCGTAAAACCTTTTTCATTTTTTAACATAGTGCTCCTCCTTAATGGTTCTCACTAGATTCCTTGCATCATTTGAAATAAGGGCATCATGATAGAAAAATATATGGCCATGATGAATAGTCCGACAAAGGCAAAAATCGTAGGCTGGATGTACTTCAATAATTGATTTCCTTTCTCTTCGAGTTCCGCAAAGCATATGTCACTGTACAATTTCAGTTCATCGGCAAGCCTCCCGTTTTTTTGGCCATGAGCCACTACATAAGAAAACTCCTGCTGAAGAAAAGTTATTCTCGAAGTGCATGCATGCAGCGGCTGCCCTTCTTTCAATCCTCTCAGTACATTCTTCGAGATGTATTGCATTGCAGGACGGAATGACTGAGTCTCAATGATGGTTAAGGACTCTGTGATGGACAAGCCGTTTTTCAAAAGAAAACTGAGTTCCCTCGCAAAAAAATGAGTATGTCCATGCTTGATGAAGGTAGATAGTATTGGAAATTTTGTCAGGATGACGATATGCTTCACTTGAAATAGTTTTCTTTTAAAGAAAAAAAGGATAGGGGAAGTGACTATCAGGATCATCAAAAACGCGAAAAAATAAGAGGGTAAGCTTTCAATAAACCACACCAGATATTTCATGCCTCTTGACTCATCGTATCCCAGTGAACTATATAAAACTTGAAAGCGGGGAAACAGGATTTTGCGAAGGAGCACCATCAGCATGATTGCCACCAATACCAGAAAGACCGGATATTGAATGACACGGAGAATTCTTTGTTTCTCCTCATTCTTTTTCAAGAGGTAATTGCCTGCCTCGATCAGCGTCTTGCCCATCTGCCCATGATGTTCGGCGAAGTAAATTTGCGCAGACACCTGTTTTGGCATGTTTAACTGCCGGTCAAAGATGAATGAGAGCGACTCTCCTTTGTGAAGTGACTGAGTGATCCTTTCCTTTAATTTCTTTGAACCTTTCCGCTGCGGAACAAGTAAAAAATCAATCGCTTCTGTAAATGTATATCCTTTTTCCAACAGATCCCCTGTCCGTTTAAGGAATTTCCCCTGATCATCCGTTTTCTTCATGAATCCATTTCCGGAACTCATTCTCTGGAACAAATCCCAATGCCACCCCCTTGTTGATCAATGTCCGAAGAGTAGGATACTGATAATATGCCTCATCTCCCTTTGCTTCTTTAATGACTTCCTTAAGTGCGCTGCCGGTTACAATCTCATACACCGAAGCCCTCTTTTGCGTTTTGCAGTCACAGCTGCAGTCCGATTCACAGACTCGACACCTTATCTTCAGCAGCCTTTGAGCCGATACCGCTATCAATGTCTGCTGGATATCATGCCAGTGAATCCCCAATTCCATCAGTCTGTATACAGCGCTCTTTGCGTCTTTTGTGTGCAGAGTGGTTAAGACCAGATGACCCGTGAGAGAAGCACGGATCGCGATCTCAGCAGTTTCCCTGTCTCGTACCTCCCCTACCATGATGATATCGGGGTCATGTCTCAGGATGGCTTTCAATCCGGTAGAATAAGTGATTCCAGCTTTTTCATTCACTTGAATCTGAACCATATCTTCATGATCTTTTTCGATGGGATCTTCCAGTGTGATGACATTTCGGTTGAGGGCGGATGAACAGTGATGGATCAGCGAATATAAGGTAGTGGTTTTCCCGCTGCCGGTGGGTCCAGTAAAAATGATGAGACCGTGGGAATACATGAGAAGGGCTAGAAGTTTTTTCGCTGAAGAAGGGTAAAGTGACATTTTTTCGAGTGGGACATGAAATTTTTTGGGGAGAATCCGAATGACCAGGCTCTCTTTAAGATGATTGGTTGGCAGGGTTGAGATTCTGAGGGATACGGGTGAGTTTCTGATGGTCGTGTTGAAAGCACCGCTTTGAGGTTTGCGTTTTTCTCCAATATCCATTGAGGCCATGAACTTTAGATGAGCGATCAACTTCTCACCCTGTTCAAGAGGAATTGATTGAAACGGAGACAATACACCTGTTTTACGGAATTGGATGAAGTAATCATTGAGTCTTGGGATGAGGTGAATATCGGTTGCATCATTCATTACTGCATCTTTGAGCATAATTTCTGAAAGAGCTTCTACCGATTGATAAATCGTGACTGGCACCACCTTTCTTTTTCTATAATTAAATATATACGACAAAAGTTTACAAATTCCTTTATTTTTTTATGAAATGAGAGGCGACAATGTTTTAGGCGGGCTGTGAGAATTTTCAGTTGGGAGGGAAGTTACCTAATTTATGTGAATGATAGGGGGAGATGAGGCAATGAGTACATTTTCAAGAATAATGACTTCTCATCCAAAAAACTCAACAAAAACTTTCAAAGAATGTATATTATCCATGCGAACTTCTCATACTATCCAATGTAGTAACACCAATGGGCTATAGCCAAGCGGTAAGGCATCGCACTTTGACTGCGACATGCGTTGGTTCGAATCCAGCTAGCCCAGTTAGAAAAGCGGAGGCGGCTTGCTCAGGAGCGACAAGCATAAGATGAACTTACCGGAAAGGCGCACTTTGCCTTTTTGGTAAGTTTAGCTTATGACCGCGAGTCTCTAGTCGCTGGAGCTGGACACTATTAAAAGCGGAAGGGCTTTGCTCAGAGGCGACAAGCATAAGGCGAGGCACCCGGAAAGGCGTTTTTTGCCTTTTTGGGTGCCTTGACTTATGACCTCGAGCCTCTAAGCCCTGGAGCTGGATAAAAGAAAAGCGCAGGCGGCTCGCTTAGAGACGACAAGCATAAGATAGTCAGGCATTCCAAAAGATGCCTGACTTTTCTATTCGCTTCATTCTTTCCTTCGATCAACTGCTCTTTTTAAAGCTGGTCTTCTTGCCAGAGAAGCTTTTCAAGCCATCCGGATTATAACCTACCACCAGCTTTTTACCATCGGTTAGTAAAGGGCGGCGAAGAAGTTTCGGTTCCTGGACAATTAAATCAATCACCTGGGATAGAGGGAGATCGTTCACATCTTTGCCAAGCTTTTTGAAGGTCTGGCTCCTGGTCGCAAGAATTTCATCAAGTCCTTCTGTCGTTAAGGAGAGCAACTGGACCAGTTCCTCATGAGTGGGTGTATCTCTGAAGAGATGACGTTCATCGAAATCGATCGAGTTTGCATTAAGCCACTTTTTTGCTTTTCTACAAGAGGTGCAGCTTGGATAGGTAAAGAACGTTAAGTTTTCCATATTATATCCTCCTTTGATTGTATATAAGCAAGTCACATGATTAATTACATTCATTGTATACTCTTTGTATAACTTTTGTACAGTGTTTTCACTGAGTAAATTGTGAACATTTTATTTCAAAATCTAAAAAACCTGTACGAATCCAGACTGCGCCTGGTATTTCTGTATATACATTACCTATATAATTATAAAAAAGTTATACAAGAGAGATTGTTTATTTGCTTAAATACGTTCACATCAAAGAAATGTGGGTATCATATATCTAAGCACTAATATCTCCCCACTTTGATGAAGGACTGAATTGAATGACGTGTTAAATTCTTTGAGTAGATATCACCTAATCGTCACAAACTATCCTCAAACAGATATTTACTTTTATAGTAATGTTCATTTATAATATTGAATGATGGACTTAGGGTGCAAAGGAGGGTTACATATGGATCGTATGTACAGAGTTCTTGGATTCTGGACTGGAATTTTTGCTGTAATGTTTTATCTTGGCGATATGACAACGACATCATTAATCTTTTTAGGCCAAACAGGATTCTTCATTATGTTAAGCTATTTAAAATTATCCGAACGTATGTATATTTATATTTTCGGTGCCTATCTGACTGTGTTCTTCGCTGGGTTTACTTACTGGACGACCTTTATGATGACTCCGGGTGCAGGAGGACACTAAAAAAAATTCCCTTTAGCTCAAGCTAAAGGGAATTTTTTTAGGCTCTTTCTAAAAGAAGTGCGTTATTAAAATCCATTTAAGAATGGGTTTCCATCCATCTCATCTCCCACTGTAGTTGCCGGCCCGTGTCCAGGCAGGACGATTGTATTCTCAGGAAGGGTGAGTAAGTGATCATGGATACTTGCTAGAAGCTTTTCATGGTTCCCGCCAGGCAAATCACTCCGTCCGATGCTCCCCATAAAAAGTGTATCCCCCGCAAATACTATTCCTTCATTTTGTACATAATAGGAAAGACTTCCTGGTGAGTGGCCAGGTGTTTCAAACAGTTGAAGGGTAAAATCTTCAATGGTGACCGTTTTTTCAGTTGTGAATATTTTTTCGGCAGGACTGCAATGAATACTTCCCATTCCGAACAAACCGGAACCATTCAATCCAGGATCAGAAAGCCATCCAGACTCTTTCTCATGGATATAAACCGGAATTTTATATGTATTCCTTACAGTATCGACTGCGCCGATATGATCAAAATGAGCATGAGTCAATAATATCGCCATTGGCTCAAGATTATTTTCATTCAGCCAATTTACTAGTTTTTCACCTTCTGCTCCAGGATCGATAACCAAACATTTTTTCATATCGTTCCATAGAACATAACAGTTTGTTTGCAGCGGCCCTAAAGGAATTTGTTTCCATTCCATTTTATTTCACTCCTCAATTACTAACAAGATACTGTTATTGTAGCAGAAGCAGGTATGAGATAAAAATAAATAGAAATTGACTCTGCCATAGAAGTGTCAAACTTTAGACCTCGACAAACAGAGGAAAAAAATATAAAATGTTAATGAGTGCATTTATGTACATATGATTATTTGTATTTTTGTAAGCTGTTAGGAAAACGCATTTTTAATGAAAGGGGTCATATAAATGGGTCTTGTAATTATTACAGCTTTGGTTACTCTATTAGCTTTATTCGCAGTAGTAAGCACATTCAAAAACAAAAATGCTCTTGGAATCGTATTTTCATTGGCAACACTCGGTGTTTTTGGCTGGTTTACAATTATGACTGTCCTTCACTCTGGATACCCAGGTGGTCACTAAAAAAATCCATTTACATGTAAAAGCCCTCCATTCGCGAGGGCTTTTTACTTTGCAGAACCACGATAACAAAAAGGGTGAGCAGTTGGTCTGCTCACCCTCTTCTTATTCCATATGTCCTTGAACTGATGCAAGCTTTCCTTCCATTGTTCCTTTTTTATCTCTGCGATCATCTATTCTGATATTTGTGGCCACCCGCTTGATCCCTTTTTGAAAAGGAGCCTCATGGATTTCCTGGATGACCCCTAGCAGTGTCGGGAGTTCTCCTTCGATAATGGTGTTCATAGGAGTGAGTTGAAACCGGATATTCCCTTCATCCTGGTGTTTCTTTAGGATTTTCTGAAGGTCAGCAACATATGAACTTACGCTTGGAGATTCTGTCCCTATTGGAATTACTGTTACATCTACAATTGCCATGTTTCATCTACCCTTCTTTTTTTACTAGCGCTATGATAGCCGAATCTTTCAAATTGATTACTTTTTCAAGCTGATTACCATACAGACAATAGGATCCTTTCGGGGAACACTGTATCGGTTCTACTGGCAAATCGTCAATCAACGTGACCTCACTGCCCTTCATTACATCCCATTTTTTTAATGCGAATGTCCCTGAGTATGTATCAAAGGAACCGGACTCGTTCGCCTGAAACGTAATCAATTCATTCTTGTCTTCTATCATATCATAAAAAGGAATGAACCAATCAGAATAACGGCTCAGCAACTTCATGTGGAATTGTGATACGATTTCCCCATTTTCACTAATGAACTGATAATTGAACTCACCATCCCCACCTTCACTTTCATGAACAGACAGGAGATATTCAGGGAAGCGTTCAAAATGGATGCTGGATGAGTCGATCGTCTCTTTTTTCCCATCCAGTATATTTTTACTTACAAGTGGAGCTGAAACACTGATTTCTTCACTATTCCAGTCCTGATAAAGAATGGAAACATCAGAATCCCATTTCAAGAAAGGCTGTTCCACATCTACCATCTGCAATTGGGAAGTACGTAAGTCGAGTTCAAATACTTCAAAGCTCCAGTCTTCAGCAAAGCTTGTAATAAGGAGTTTATCTGTATTAAATTCATTCCATTCATATGATAATTCATATGAAGGAACTTCATCCTGATAATACACTTTTCCGTTAAGGTCAATGATTGTAATCATGGCCGAATATGTAGCCGGTGCAGAGTGAATCAGAATCTTGTCTTTATCAGGAGATACCACGGAGTGGACGTATGAAGAGGGTGATTGGTATATCTTTTCGCTTCCCCCATCAAAAACATTTGTGACATAAAAGGCAGCTTCCCCTTCTTCTTCTGTCACAGTCAGCACTTCGTCATCTGATAACCAATCCACATTTTCTATAAACTTCTCTGAATGGATACTATTTTCTTTAATCTTTTTCGATGCTTGCTTTTCTTGACTGTTTTCTCCAGGAGGGGGAGTTTCGGTGACCTGAGCTTGACAAGACGCCATAAAAATCAGACTAAAAACAATGATTAGATAGTGTATGCTGTGTTTTTTCAATATACGCTCCCCCTTTCAAAATCCCTCATATCAATTAGTACGTTTTACATGGCAAAATGTTTCAATTATATGATAAAAACATTACAAAAATTCAAAAAATGATGACCTCTTGAATTGACACAACTCATTCAGCAGTGTCAAAGGGTCATCACCTTTCGTTTAAGTAGGTTCATTATGCACATCGTACCTGTTTATAGGTATTCGTTCACTGTAAAGACCTGATGATTAATTGTACTCCTCTTCCCCTTAAAAATCTACTATGTTCTCACTAAAAAAGCAGGAAATAATAACTATTTAATAAGCCGCCCCATTCATTTAGTACCACCTATGAACAGCAACCAGGAAAATCCCCAAAGTATCTCTGTAGATCTCGTCAAATTGGGAGAGAGGAAGTGGATTGATCCCTTTCCCAAGCTCAATCGTAAATGCAGATTTCTGGAACTCTTTTATATACCAGTCTTTATACCCCGCATAGCTGTCAACGTATCTTACAGATTTATAGCCGCTTACCCTTTCGAAGTCTTTGGCAAGTTTTTCTGCTTCAGGAGGCTCCAGTCCTTCGTATCCCCAATAAAATTCTTTTCCCTGGGTGTGTAATGCAAGCAGCCGGTCAAAGACTTCTTCTTTTGCAAGCTCAGCCATTGCAATTGTTTCAGGCTCCGAAAGCGGCTTATATCCTGGGAAATCACGGGGGGCAGGGGACTTCTCTTCTTTCCTTTCCTTTTCGAGCTCCCACTTTGCAGGAAATTGATTATTAAGGTCTACACCCCGGATATTTGCTTTCCATCCGGTATAATCAGAGCTGCCATTATTTATTTCCAGCAGCTGATCTTTCATATTTGATGGCGGCCCTTTTAAGACAAGGTCCACTCCATCAGGATTTACCATAGGGACGATCGACATCGTCACCCCATTGTAAACCGGCATTGTCTGAACCCCCCGTATAGGCTTCACATTGGTCAATGACAGCAGGTATTCGTTAACGAACGTCATCAAGATTGAAGTCGTAATCCATTCATTTGCATGAAAGGATGCATCCATGTGCACCTTTTTGCTTCCATTTCCGATTCTCATTTCAACAACTGGTTTCCCCAATACACTTTCACCAATTGAATTCAGCTTAATAAATGGATAGATTTCTTTTAGCTTTTTAAGGTCTTTTTCTAAAACACCCGAGCTGTAACCCTGTTTCCCATTTACAATGGGGTTGACGACTCTCGATGGCAAATATACGATTGTACCGATATTTAAGGTATTCGGATTGGTGTCTTGGTTCAACAATAAAAGAGCATCCTCATGAATATTCCGCTGTCGTGCGAGATTCCAAAAGGTATCTCCCTGTTTGATTGTATATCTTTCTTTAGTAAAACCCGGGATCTCCACTTCTGCTCCTATTTTTAATGCCCCGGGGTCGAGAGAAGGATTTGAATCAACGATCAACCCGATGGGGATATAGAATATCTGACTGTAATACCAAAAAGTATCTCCTTTTCTGACGCTTATCTTCATTACAAAACCTCCCTGCAATACCATCCTTACTTACTCATATGAAGGACTCTTTATTTCATGACAAAAAAAAGCCTGCGAATGATTCGCAGGTACCTGCGATATGTTTCGCAGGCACCTGTGATTCATATTCACAGGCTTTCGTCTATTGTTGATCTTCGTCCCGGTACTCCGTTGCTTCATAAAAGCGAAGCAGGTCACCGTAAATAATTTTGTCTGAGTACTCCAATTCTTCTGCTGCACGCTCCTGATATGGTTTACAGAAGTTCATTTCTGTTTCTTCTTCCGTATTTTTATCCCAGCATTTTTCTCCGGCATATACATAATCTTTCGATATGAAACGCCCGTCTCGAAGAATCGCAAAATCTTCATGCTGCTCGGAGAAGAGGTCTGCTCCGAATTGAATGTCTTTCTTTGTATCGATGCCCAACAAGTGTAAAATCGTCGGTTTCAGGTCGATTTGACCAGAGACTTTGGAAATCGTCTTACCTTCTTGACCAGGGACATGGATGATGAGCGGCACCCTTTGCAGTTGAGTACTCACGAGAGGAGTTACTTCTTTGCCGAGATATTGCCCCATTGCCGTATCATGGTTCTCAGAGATGCCATAGTGATCTCCATACATGACGATGACAGAGTCTTCGTACAGCCCTGATTCCTTCAAATCAGCAATAAAGTTTTTCAATGATTCATCCATATAACGCACTGTCTGGAAGTAGCGGTTCACAGTGCCGTCTTTAGACGTGTATGGATCCACTAACTTATCTTCTTCGTCCAGAGTGAATGGATAATGGTTCGTCAACGTAATCATTTTCGTACTGAAAGGTTTCGGCATTTCTTTCATATGTTGAATCGATTGTTCGAAGAATGGTATATCCTTCAATCCCCAGTTAACGGAGTTTTCATCTGTTACCTCATAATCAGGCAATGAATAGAAACGCTCATATCCTAAAGAATCATACATGATGTCACGATTCCAGAAGCTTTTATTATTGGCGTGCATCGCAGTTGTATAATACCCATTCGCATTAAGCTTTTCCGTCATTGAGTCAAACTGGTTACCTGAGTGAGTGAAGAAGACTGCCCCGCGGTTAAGCGGGTAAAGGGAGTTATCCAGTAGAAACTCAGAATCTGACGTTTTTCCCTGCTGTGTTTGATGATAGAAGTTATCAAAGTAATAGCTTTCCCCAATAAAGTCATTTAAAAACGGTGTAATTTCCTCTCCATTCACTTTCTCGTTGATGACAAAGTTCTGGAGGGATTCCATTGATACGATGATCAGGTTCTTGTCTTTCCCGATTCCGAACATGTCATCGTCAGGCTTAATGTAGTTTGCCCGGACATAGTTGTCAATACCTGCAAGCTCACTGCCGTCTGCCAATGCTCTTTGAGCAGAAGACTTTGATTGCAAGAATATATCATAGATATGGTAGTTGTATGTTCCGATGTTCTTAACAAGCATCTCACGGTCAAATGTCCGTGTAAGAAGCTGAGGTCTTTCCGATTCTGCCAGGCCAAGGTTAAAGAATACAAGTGCTGTAGCCACTAAGAAATATGCTCTTCTGCTCGCACGGCTGTAATTTTCAAGTGCGAACCGGTTAGGAATGAATTTAATGAGTGCAATCAATACAATTACATCAAGGAAGTAAAACAGATCTTTCCAACCCATGATGGCACTTGCACTGCCTCCTAAATCAGAGAAGTTGCTTGTTTGGAATAAGACAGGGAGTGTCAAGAAATCATCGAAGAATCGATAAAAGACAACATTCCCATAGAGGATGAAGGACAATAAGAAACTCATGATGATGATATAACGGGTTCTCGATTTATCTTTCTTCATCAATAGTCCGATCCCGAATACAAACAATAAGAAACCTAACGGATTCATAAAGAGTATGATTTCCTGAATCGTATTTTCTATTTTTATATCAAAACTAGTTTTATAGACAATGTACGTTTTTATCCAAAGGAGTAATGCTGCTATGATGATTAAAGGAACCTTTGGAATCCTGTTTGTGTTCATTACTGTTACCTCCTTGCTACTTACGCCGGTCCTTCGTATGTAACACTTAATGTAAATTTATCCCTGGTAAAATAAGGGATTTTTAAAATAGAACCATGAGTTATCTTAATACTTTTTTTACAAAACGTCAAACCCAAATTAATACAACTGATGTAAAATGATATTTTACACCTTATTCTCTTACCCATACTATTAGACGTTTAAAACAGTTAAAAGTTTCAATTTGTCCAATTTAATTCAAAATGAACCTTTTGGCCCACAAACCTATTTCAGTAAAATGGGCAGCCTTATCTGCTCACCCTCTACTAAATTCATATCTTTTCCCAAAATAAAAAAAGAGCCCCCTCATGGGAACTCCCTTTACTTCGACAAGAGTCAAATTTTATTTTTCACGAGCCAGGCTGCGCCGATCACACCTGCGTCATTGCCTAGTGTCGCGATGCTCAATCCTGTTGATGTCTTAACTGTAGGGAAAGCAAATTGTTCAAAATAGTTTACAGCCGGCTTCAATAAAATATCTCCTGCTTTAGACACACCTCCGCCGAGCACGATCTTTTCAGGATTCAATACGTTACCCAGATTCGCCAATGCCAGCCCAAGATAAAAAGCCAGCTGGTCGACAACGCTCTTCGCTAATTCATCATCGTTTCTAGCTGCATCAAAGACATCCTTGGCACTGATCATATCATTTTCGTCCCGAAGATCCCTCAATGCCGATTGAGTGGAAGTTGATTCTAATTTTTCATTTGCGAGACGAACGACACCTGTTGCCGATGCCACCGTTTCAAGACAGCCGGTCTTTCCGCAATTGCATTGAAAACCGCCTTGAGGAACGACTGTAATATGGCCGATTTCCCCGCCTGCTCCTCTTACTCCATGCACGATATCTCCGTTGGTGATGACACCTCCGCCTACACCTGTTCCAAGTGTGACGCAGACAAGATCTTTGGCTCCATCTCCTGCACCTTTCCACATCTCACCTAAAGCTGCACAATTTGCATCATTATCGATGACAGCCGGCAAACCTGTTTCTACTTCCAGGAGATCCTTTAATGGAGTGTTTTTATCCCAGCCCAGGTTTACGGCTTCATAAATGATACCCTTTGCCATATCCACAGGGCCCGGTGCCCCCATGCCGATCCCGACCAGTTTGTCTTTTGTCTGATCAAGTTCTTCAAGTTTTCGGTCGATTGCCTTGGCTATATCGACGATGATGTTCTTGCCATTATCGGATTTATCAGTTGGGATTTCCCATTTATGTAACAGTTCACCGTATTTGCTTAAGAATGCAATTTTGGTTGTAGTGCCGCCTAAGTCGACTCCAACCAGCCATTTTTCCGTCATAGTATCACCCTTATTTGTCTTGTTTTTCTTTCTCTATTGCTATTTCCTGCCTTAATAATAACAAAGCCGTCTGGAAATCCCTTGTCTCGATCAACTGGGATTTATACAGCTCTTTCAGCTCGTCTTCCATTAGCTGCAGGTCTGAAAGACGATGTCCAACATAAATAATCGTACCGTAGGATTTGAGATACTGCTGGATATCATAAATCGTTTTCATTCTTACACCTGCTTTCTTTCTTCACACTAAAGTATATGATAAATCCAGGGTGTTCTCAATTCTTTCTTCACACTAATATGATACAATTTTTCGAAAGAATTGCGTCAAAACTATATCGTTGACCGTTCCTTTCCGCTGCAGGCACAAGATTCCCAAGGGAGGAAGTCGAGCCTCCTCGTCGCTGCGCTCCTGCGGGATAGAAAAGCTGTGGCGGCTCGTTCAGCCCCGACAAGCATAAGATGAATGGGCTGTGAAGGCGTTTTTGGCCTTCATGGTCCATTTATCTCATGACCTCGAGGGGCTAGCCGCCACAGCTGGACAAGTCTCGACCTTTCCTCATATCCCGCCGGAGTCAAGTGCCTTCCGCTCCAATCCACTCTATGTTGATGTTTGCAACGTTTCAGCACCAATCAAATAAGGAAACTTTAAAAGAACGAATAATTTTAAGAAGCAAAAAAGACTTCCACTGAAGGTATAATCCCCCTGGAAGTCTTCATTTCAATACTTTCCTAGCGATCCGGATCCTTCGGATGCAGAAAGCGCGGTCTTCTGTTTTTGAGGGGCATCGGCGAACGAAGGAATACGTCCCTGAATGCCCTGAAGTTAAATGGGATGAATGGCCACATATATGGGATGTCAAATGACTTAAGCCTTGATAATGCGATTAACCAAGCCATGACGCCGATCACGAATCCATAAACACCGAACAGGGAAGTCGCCGCCAGCAGAAAGATCCGTACGAGGCGGTTTGCCAGGCTGAGCTCATAGCTAGGTGTGGCAAACGTACCGATTGCTGCAATCGCAAGGTACAGGATCACTTCGTTAATGAACAACCCTACCTCGACAGCCACCTGGCCAATCATCAAGGCAGCCACTAATCCTAACGCTGTGGCGAGTGAGGATGGTGTATGGATGGCGGCCATCCTCAGTATATCAATTCCGATCTCGATCAGTAAGAACTGTAGAAATAACGGAACCTCTCCTGTTTCATTCGGCCCTACATAACTAAGTTGATCCGGAAGCAATTCCGGGTGAATGGCAAATAAATAGTAGAGAGGAAGTAAAAATATCGAACTCCACACTGCGATAAATCTCACAAAACGCAGGTAGGCCCCAACGGAAGGCTTGTTCCGGTATTCCT
Organism: Rossellomorea sp. NS-SX7; assembly: GCF_052828565.1. Classification (NCBI taxonomy): domain Bacteria; kingdom Bacillati; phylum Bacillota; class Bacilli; order Caryophanales; family Bacillaceae; genus Rossellomorea; species Rossellomorea sp. NS-SX7. The sequence continues at coordinate 2,569,971 of NZ_CM128249.1, forward strand.
CGGCATGCTGCAAATGATGCCAGAAGGTTGTAGGCGTGATCAATACACTCGGGGAACCATCGACCATGATGATGACATGCCCTTCATATAAATGAGAAGCAGCGGTATCCGGTCTCTCCGTATACCTTACCATGGGATAGGGATTCCAATGTCTCCCAGATATATACTCTTCCAGTGTTTTTTCCCCCATCGGCAGTCCATCGGTATCGATTTTCGAGATGGCATCCTTGATTTTCTTCACTAACTCGGGATCCGCAATGTCCTCCAGATAAGACACGACAATATCGGTTTTCGACCTTCTCCCTATCTGCATGTATTCCATGCGGAGGGAAGGATCCCGCACCCTTCTTCTCGTAAGTGCCGTGTTGAATACAATCGTCTCTACATAACCGTCCCTCGAACCCCTGACGACTCTTTCGATATCCGGTTCCTGCGGTCCTCTGACCGGGTACGTTCTGGCATCGATGATAATGACCTTGTCAATGCCATCCACCACTAGCGCTGTGGGGCCAGCGAGCACCATATCTATGACTTGGTTCAGATCGTCCACTTGCTCGATTTCGATATAAGGGATGTATGTCTTTAATAGTTTATGCAGGGCATCTTCTTCCAATTGCTCCGGACTCAACCCTGATAACAGCTTCATTAAATAGTGCATGATATCATCTTTAACGAATCCATCCACTAAAAACATTGCCATTTTCCGTTCGGCATATTCTAAATCCAGCTGTATGACGTCAAAACTTTTATCAACAGCTAAAGCTTCTTTAAGATAACGCGTATTTTCTTCTATCCTCGCAGAGACAGGCTTTTTCTCCTTCGTCATTCAGCCTTCACTCCTAATCCGTTAACATGATTTACCATCTTTACCATACTAGACAATGCAAAGACAAATCATACATCGAAACATATTAAACCCTCCAACGACATATGCATTAACAACCGGACAAACCCATTGGAGTGAACGATATGAAACAGAAAGTACTGGATGCTATTCCATTCCTGGTTCTTATGGTGATTCTAGCCATCGGAATCGAGTTCATCTATCAGCCTCGGACTGAGGAGAGCATAATCTTTTTTCCTATCAATGAAACGATTACATATGAGTCTGTTTCCACCCTCCTCACGCTTGTTCCTGAGAAAAAAGATAATGTGTATGAAGTGAAATGGAAGACCTCTTCTAAGCTGGATACGCCAGCCTACCTGCGTCAAGATGTAGGTTTTCTATTCATCAATGGAAGACTGAAGGGAAAAATGAATGAGTGGGAACAAGATACCGACCAGATAGTCCAGGAAGAATCGATCAAAGGAAAAGAGAGCAGCCTTTTACAAGCGTTATCTTTCCATTACTCTGAAATTCATGAAAACGATGATAAGTATACGAGTGCGCAAAAGATGTCAGAAGATAAGCTTTATGTAATAGATTCCAACTTCAGTCCGTTGAATTCTTTCAGAGAGCCGGATACAGATGCAGAAAGAGAATGGAAGACCATCCTTGACCGTGTCTCATCTCAGCAATTGGATTTTTTATGGGAAAAAGGGATTGAATCGCTCGGAATTCCTATTGAAGAATATACCGCCATTCCATTAACGGAATTGCCAAGCATGGAAGAGACGCCGCTGGAAGGGTTTGACAACGAGGAGTGGGAACGTCTTATAGGGAACCTATGGGAGGGTCTATATAAAAATTATTATTTAGGGATAAAAAAGGAAGATGGTACAATTGCCGATTCACTCGACAGCACCATCCCCCTTGTTTTAGTGAAAAAAGATAAAAAAGAAGTTCTTGTCCTTCTGATTGAAAAGAACGGGAGTCCTTCATTACTTAGACAGCGAATCGCGCCTGTTTAAAGGTCTCACTCTAATTCATTGACAAGCTTTTTATATTTATCCTCCTGCCCGTTCAAGTCATAAGCCTTTTTGGCATGTGAGAGAGCCGCATCACGATCGCCTCTGTCAATCAGGAGCAGGGCCAGATTGTAATGTGCTTCATGAAAATCATCTCTTAATTCAAGTGCACTCATCAGATGATCTATGGCAGCTTCTGCTTTTCCAAGCTTGATTTCAGCATAAGATAGGTAAAAATAGGTCTCTGCATTAGGAGAACCTTCTTTGATGACTTCATTCAATAAGTCTTCAGCTTCCGTCCACTCACTGTCTGTGATTTTCTCCTGAGCAACACCATTGACAGTGTTGATATCCCATTCGGAAGGAGCTGCCTGCCGGTCGTTCGCATACAGCATTCCAACAGTCACTACGGTGACCAGTAAAATGAGCAGCTGTCTCAAAGGGCGGAATAACCCCGGAACACTTACAATACCTGCTGCAAGAAAACCACCTGCTAAACCACCGAGATGACCTGCGTTATCAATACCGGGAATGGTAAAACCAAAAGCCAGATTCAGTAAGATGACGGCTATGATGTTGGTGCCCATTGTACGAAAGAAAATCTTCGGGTATAACACACCAAAGTAAAGAAGGGCCCCGAAACATCCAAAGATGGCTCCACTGGCACCGGCGGAAAGGTTCGCCGTGAAAAGATAGCTGGCAAAAGAGCCGGCAATACCTGAAAGCATATAGACGAAAACAAAACGGATGCGTCCGTATATTTTTTCTACCGCGTTGCCCAAATAGTAGAGAGCAAGTGTGTTCATGAGCAGATGCAGCACCCCGATGTGTAAAAAGATCGGGGTTACAAGTCTCCACCATTCACCCTCAATGATCAATGGATTATATTTCGCCCCATATTCGATTAACGTTTGAGGGTTCTGACTTCCCCCATTCATCTCCAATACGGCAAACATGATCAGTTGGACAGCAATGAATAGATAGGTAAAAAACGGTTTCCCCTTCTCAAACAATTGCCTTTCTTTTTGAATCTGTTTCGCAGAGGCACTCACTGCCCTCTTTTTCACCCATTCCACGTTCGCTTCCAGCACCTCTGGAGGAAGGTCCCATTCCCCATCACTGAATAATGGGTCGCTCTTCAACCTTTCACTTCCCATCGATTCTTCTATCAGAATGGAATGTACCATCAATTTATCATTTTCTGACGCACCATGTTCATTGAAAAACTCTTCTCCACCATCTACTGGAGGGTAGGTGCTTATGTATACATTTTTCATCTTTAAACGTCTTTTCCGTCTCTTTCTGCGGATTCTATCTGCATTTTGGACGGTATGTTCAATATCCCTTTCCAGCCATGAACCCCAATCAAGATCCTTCAGGCGCAGCCTGATGACATCCGGCTCTTTCAAGGCAGTAGTCTCAAACCAGATTTCGTCCTGCTCCTGAGAAAGATTCAGTATCCTGTACTGTTTCTCTTCGATAAGAAATAGTGCTACCTTCCAAAAAAGGTAATGATATTTTAGATTCACTACATCAACTACTTTCTTTGATTTTGCAGGTGCATGCCGGTTCTTCAGGCATCTTCATTTAATGCTACTATACCCTTTCCATTTTTATGATGTAAAGCTATATGGCCCATAAGCATCCAATGTGCCAAAAAAAGCTGCACAAGAGGATACACCTCTCATACAGCCTTTTTTCTAGCGGAATGTACTTTGCATGAATTTCGCGCGTAACCCCGGGATGCTCATTGCCCCTTTTACAGCAAAGCGCCGAATGAATATACTCTTGAGGAGCAGATTGAGTATACGATATCGGTTAGGTATCACAAATAAAATCAAACTGCCAAGAACGAGCCATTTGGTCCATCCGTTCATATTTATCCCTCCTGGGAATAGTTTGGTTCATAAGGATGCAGTTTATCCATCGGTTATCGCAGGAATAGGATAACAGCTGCCCCCGCCAGGAGACTCGAAAGAAAGTTGACACTTTCATTATTCATCCACGCAAATCCTTTGCTTCTGACGGCAGGCGAGCCACAGTGAAGAGCGGATTCGGTGGAGGATTTACAAACGTTGCATGTGAATTCCTCCTGCCAATATGCCCCTGCAACTGTATCAAACATATTCCCAAGGAAGCCTGCAGCGCTGATCAGGATGAAATATGACCATTGGAATGAACCTTCAATGACAAAAAACAATAGGGAGATAAATGTGGCACCCGCTAATGCCGCGGCCGTGCCGACCACAGATACTGCACCTGAAGTTCCTTTTTCCACTCTCTTGAAATATCTTATCGATACAGGGTCTTTCCTGCTCAATGGTCCGATCTCAGATGCCCATGTATCTGAGTTAGCAGCAGCGACAGCCGCTGCAAATGAGTATAGCCACCACTCACTGCCCGTGATTTGGAATAAGATGATGAAAAGGGCTGCCGGTCCTCCATTGGCCCATACTTGCTGCCAATCACGCACAGAAGTCTTCGCCAGCCGGCCATCTATCTCTTCTTTTGAAGCAGAAAATAGTTTTGACCATATGCTGGAACTCAGAAAAAAAGATCCTATTAACAAGAGACCCTTCCAATGATAGAAATAGCTGATGATACATCCCATCAGGAAGGCGGACAGGGCTCCGGATAAGCTCAGATTTTTTGTTTTCCATCCTCCATATGAAACAAGCAGAACAATCAAACATACTGCCATCATAGGTTTATCCACACTGAATAAGGGCACTTTCTGTTATGATTTCATCCACAGGTTGATCAAATGATTCAACAGGGAGACTCTTGACCAATTGCTCACTGAATGCCAATGACATTGTTCGCCCTTTATATCCTGAAAGAAAGCGGTCATAATAACCTCCTCCAAAACCGAGACGGTACCCTTTTTCGGTAAAGGCCAGCCCAGGGACAATCACTGTCTGAATGGTTTCGTTATGTACTGTATTGGTAAGGGAAGGAATAGGTTCAAATAGATCATAATAGACTTTTTCAAGAGCGGTAAAAGAACTCAGCTCATAAAAAGTTAATTCTCTGGTAGAAGGCTTGCACTTTGGAACACATACCTTCTTTCCTTCTTCCCAGCCCCTTTTAATGATGTTCCATGTATTTACCTCAGGGGGCTTAGATATCGTGACCGCTATGACATCACTATTCTTCCATCCATGGGATTGAAATAGTCTTTGTTCTATCCCATGACATTTTTGTTCATATTCCAATTGTGAAATCGCCATCAAAGCTGCAAGCTGATCTCTTCTCATTGCTTTTTTATCCATGAAATCCCTCCTTTTCTGTATCTATTATAACAACAGAGGAACCCGCTAATAAGTATTTTTCCGAAAGGGTAATCAAGGGGTTGAGTAAAAAAAAAAGCAGCGGATAAAATCCGGCTGCTTATTTCGTTTCGCGGTGAAGAGTCACACGCTTTAATTTCGGGCAATATTTTTTTAGCTCTAAACGGTCTGGGTTGTTACGCTTGTTCTTTGTAGTAATATAGTTACGCTCACCAGTTTCTGTGCAAGCTAAAGTAATGTTTACACGCATTATTATTTCCCTCCAAACTTCACTATCTTCATCTATTCATACGACTTTTCTATAATATCACTTTTCGTGCTGAAATGCTAGTCCGTTTTTCATTCTATCGGTGAAATTTAATCCTTCCCCCTGCAAAGCGCCTTCCACAGCGAATAGCTTCCCTTGTTTCACTTCAAACGGCTTGAATGTATATTCCAGCATATACACCATCATGTGAAGGCCGTTTGTGATTGGATAGTAATAGAGACTGCCATTTTTCAGCGACCTTTTCCACAGCTGCAAGCCTTTTAAATTCAAAGGGTAAACGGATTTTTTAACATGATCTGCACTGGATACCACATTGGACATGGCCATATCACTTTTACTGTAATTATAGAAAGCATTTTTCGAGAGGGATAGAACGCCTATTGTATCCTCGCAGCAGGAGAGCCATTCCACAAGGAAGAAAACTTTCAACTTTCGGGTTTCCTTCGTACTGTTTTCAAATTCAAACGTCAGCGATTCCCCCCAATTCTCCTTCCCTTCAGACAGATTGACTTTAATCCCATTGAACGGAGTACTCGATTTCCCAAGAGGAATATATGAACCAGAATCCTTCCAGGCGATTCCTTGAATATGAAATTTCTTATTCCGATTATTATTCATCAGCCTCTACACCTTTTGCCATGTTTTTATTTTCTTCCCATAGTATCTGGCAAGCTCCCTCGCCAGATTTCTCCGATCTGCTTTTGAATAGATAATGAATCCTCTATCAGGGTCACTGACTATTTTTGTCCATCCCCCATCACGGTGCTCGATCATGAGTTCTTCCTCTTCCATGGCGGGGACTGATACTGATTCCAGCAGTTTTGCGAGTACGAATGGCTTTTTCACTTTTGGGCAAGCTACCTGCACTCTGGTGATGAAAGGATCAAGAACGGCTGTATCGATCTTTCTTGAAAAACTCGGCGCCTTCTCCGGAGTGAACTGGCCACGCATCAGATCTTCACGTGCTTTTTTGTATTCTTCAGGATTTCCGATATCTCTCCAATAGGCATTTGTTTTGAATACGTATACCGCATCATCGTTTTTAAGAAGGGAAGGAATCAGGTCCTGACTGAAATCAAGGGCACCTTTCCGTGAATATTTCTTAAGAAGGAATGGCTCGACCATATACACCCCTGTATTGACCTCATTCCCTTCCCATGCAGAGGGTTTTTCCACGAAATCGATAAGTCTCCTGCTTTGATCGGTATAACAGACCCCATATTCCCTTGGGTCTGGTACTTCCTTTGACACCAGCGTCATGGCCGCTTTTTTGCTGTGGTGAAAGTTTATTACCTGATCAATGGGAATATTGGTGAAGGCATCTCCGCTAAGGACAAGAAAAGGTTCCTCCAAGAGATGTTTTGCCAAAAAGATTCCTCCTGCGGTCCCGAGCGGCTTTCTCTCCTCCAAATAGGTGATATTTACATGAAATCGCCTTCCGTTTCCGAAATACTCTTTGATCGTATCGCTTTTATAGCAAGTCGTGATGAGGATATCTTTAATGCCGTATGAACGCAGCAGATTAATGCTGTATTCGAGTATGGGCTTATTAAGAATTGGCACCATTGGCTTAGCGACTGAAATCGTATAAGGTCTCAGCCGCTTCCCTTCTCCTCCTGCTAAGATGACTGCCTTCATCACCGTAGTCCTTCTACTTTGGCTTGGAGGAGCACATCCTCATACACATGCATCGTCTGATCGGCGATCCGCTCCCAGCTGAACAAGGATTTTGCCATCCTGAACCCCTTCTCACCCAATCGTTCGGATTTTTCCGGGTCGTTTATCAATGAGAGGAGAAGTGTATACAGATTGAATTCATTGTCAGGTTGAAATACCAGACCGGTATGCTCATGCTTCACAATGCTTTTTAGACCGCCCGTATCCGAAGCTACGACCCCTTTTCTAAAAGCCATTGCCTCCAGGGCAACAATTCCGAATGGTTCATAAAGACTCGGGAAAATGACTGCCAGGCAGTTTTTCAGATAACTGTTTCTCTTCTCGTCAGAAATGAAACCTGTGAAGAACACCATATCGTCGAGATGTTCATTCTGCACAATCTGACGGTAATGCTCCAACATCGGCCCTTTGCCGGCGATGATGAACGAGACTTCGTGTCCTTCGCCTTTCAAAAGGGAAGCCGCACGAATAAGTGTTTCAAATCCTTTTTCATGCACCATCCTCCCGATTGAGAAGAAGTATGGCCTTTTTTCCTCTATGGAATGCTCAGAGGACAGGTGCTCAAGTCTTTCTAATTCAACCCCATTTGGGATTACCTCGATGGGTGCCTCAAAAGTGAACAACGATCTTACTTCTTCCTTCATATGATCACTGCACACAATTAAATGGTCAGAAGCAGAAACCAACATTTGTTCTTCCTGATGAATCTTCTGCTGCAGCTCCGTATAGATCCCCTGATTTCTGCCGTGTTCAGTCGCGTGTATGGTCGTGATCAACGGCAGGGAGTGAAATTCCTTTAATTTGATTGCAGATGTCGACACAATCCAGTCATGTGCATGAATGTGAGTGATTTTCTCCTTTGAAATCAGTTCATGTGCATAGTGGACAAAGGCTTGATTCAGGTCAAACACCCAATTAAAGAAATTCTCCTCATATGGGTGCAATGGATGTACACGGTGGATCGTCACCCCTTCGACTGTTTCATAAGGGAGAGAATCCTTGGACCTCGCAGTGAGGACATGCACCCTTTTCCCCTTCTTGACCAGATTATTTGCTAAATCATATACATGGCGGGAGAGACCTCCCACTATGTTAGGTGGATATTCCCAGCTGAGAATCAGAACGGCATCACGTTTTTCCTCTTGTGAACTGGACCTTTGTTCCCTGAGGCATGTGCCCAAAAGTTCATCCGACGGAAGTGGATTCACTTTATTTCGATGGTAAAAGAAGTGATCATCAGAGTCCCCATCGATGATGAGTGAAGCGATCCGGTTAAAATGAGAAGTATCCAATTCTTTCACGTTCAATCCCTGAAGGGCAGAAATGAATTCCCTCGACAGCTGATGGGATCCAGAACGATTCATTTCCATTCCAGATAGCATTTTCTCCAAAGTTTCTTCCATGTTATGCACTTTTCTCATATTCTTCATCGCTGCGTCCTGTAATATCGGGGTTTGCCCTTCCATTCCTAAATAACCAAATCCAATTCTTGCAAGCGAAGAAGGAGCATGCAGCCAGCCTTCCAAAGATGAAGAATGTCCGCTCAGCACAGGCTTTTCACGGCCATCCAACTTACAGGTCACAAGGGAGATGCCTTGAGTTCTTTCTTTTATCACCTGATCCTGATGATCCTCATCAAAAACCGGTATCAATTTCAACCCTCTTGGACTTCGGAGAATTTCAGCATCTGCCCTCTCTTTTTCGCTGAACTTGCAGGAAAAGGAGGAGATAAAGGAAGCTTCTATACCTTCCTTGATCAAGTAAAGGTCCAGACCTGGCAGATATGCAGCCTGTGGCAGCCAGAAAAAAACCGGGCTTACCCCCAAATATTCCTTGAAAATCTCAATGCTTACTTTCACCTGGAGTTCCATTCCTCGTGATGTCCGGTAATGTGTCAGGGGAATCTCATTTAAGGCAGTCGGAATAAGGACTGTTTTCCCTTCTTCCATCAGGTTTTTATAAGCTTCTGACAGGTTTTTATTCCAATTCATCCACTGTGAATATATGTGGACCCACTTTTCTTTTTCTTCTTCCCTTCTGAGCATCCCCTGCAAAAATGAATCTGCCGCATCGATGAACTCTTCAGTCGAAAAGAAACACAATGCTAATGGCTCCATGATGACAGGAATGGGTTCTCCATCATGACCATTCAGCAGCGTAATCAGTTGTAAATGTTCTTTAAATAGGACTGTGCACCTTTGTTCACATTCTTTTTTATCTTCCATATCCATGATTGGTTCTTGAAATTTGGGTAAAATCATCACAGTTTGCCTGGAACTCATCCTTTATCCTCCTGATTCATCACATAATAAGAGTAGGTGCTGACATGCTCCACCCATTTAGGTTCCTTCATTCTTCCTTGTTCAAATTCTTTTAATTCTCTCAAACTATGGTATTCCGCTTCCCAAGTCGTCCTTGGTGTATGAATGACATTCGAACGCTTGATGGCAATGAATTCACCTGAAGATAAACGTATTCCCAAATCCATGCAATAGCTTCTATTCTCTTTAAGGCCATTAATGAACCAGTCTGATTCTGATACAGGGACGTACGAGTCCATGTAAGAGTGGTGGTTATGTCCATTAAAGGTGATTGAGGTGATATCATATAATCTGAGAACGAAAGGGGATGCACCGTCCAGGCTGAAGTGGGCTTTCATATGATCCAGCCACTTTGGTGTAATCGTCCAATAACAATAAATTCTTGATCCGGTTGAGTATGTAATCGTGAAGTCATGGACAAATGGCTTTGTTTTAAGTTTTACCGATTTTAGGACTGCCTTTTTCTTTACCCTTCCAGTTCGTTTATCCGATTGCTTTAATACAGTTTGTGTTCCCGCTGATTTCACTTCTCCTGTTTCCATCATTTTTTGATACTTCACCCATTGATATTGGACCTTCCCTACAGTCGTATCCAGTTCTTTGGCAATTTTCCTGAATGAAATTCCCTGCTCTCTCATTTTGATTATTTCATTTAGCATAGATAACCCTCCAAGCTTTAAACGAGTAGTATATGAATTCATCTAAATATTATGACAATTATTCTTAAATTAATCGTAACACCCTATTCAAAAACCTACAATAAACGCATTTTGTCGTTTCTTGTTTAAGATGATAAAACCAATGAATTTATGCAGAAAATCTTTCAAATAATTGATTAACACCTCCAAAAACCCACAAATGAAGCGGTTTCATTTATGTTACGACAATTTTTATAAGATAAGCATCAAAACGCTTTGACAAATTAATTGGATATTTTACAAATTATTTCTTTGCTTCTCTAGAGAACGCTTCCTTTCTATGCTATAAATAAGAAAGAACAAACCATCATGAGGTGATAATTTTGGAAATACTGCTATTGGGATTACTGGGCTTTTCCATCCTATTATTCATTCTTTCTTTTTTTCAAAAAGACCGGTACGCGGCAATTGAAAAAGAAGTGGAAGATCTATCGATGACGATCCTTCAGGAGAATTATCAAATGAAGAAAAGGCTGAGAGTACTTGAGGAGGAACTTATGATGGACGGAGAGGCATCGATAAAGCGTACTCCCATGGTTAAGAAACGGGTTCACGAAGTGGTACGTAATCAAGTCATCGCCCTCTATCAACAAGGGATCCCTTTGGAACAAATCGCAAAACAATCAGCCCTTTCCAAATCGGATGTTCAAACCATCATTTCAACCCTATAGAAAGGAGCTATTATGAACAAACAGACAACTAGGGCTTTTTCAGCCGGTATTTTGTTTACCACCGCTATTATTTTCTTATACAGCCTTTATTTTAACAGTAGTTCTTCTTTCCTTTCCGATTCCATCCCTGAAGGCAGCATCATTGTTAATGAATCCGAGATAAAAGCGAAAGATAGAGAAATTTCAGCACTTAAAGAACAGCTGGATACATATAAGGCGGAAAGAGAAGTGCAAAATCCGCCATCCCAAAGTGAAAAGTATCAATTGACGTTAACGATCAAAGCAGGAATGACACCTGCCGACATCGAAGGAAAACTGAAGGAAGCCAACATCATCAGTGAAGATGAGCAGTTTGTCCAATATATTGTAGACAATGGTTATGCCGACACCATTCAAATCGGTGATTTTCTTGTTAACTCGGAGATGACAGTCGAGGAACTCGCAAAACTGATTACGAAATAGTAAACAGAAAACAAGCTGCCCGGAAACCCGGACAGCTTGTTTTTTCTATTCGTTCAAATCATAACGGCGTCCTTTGACTAAATAAAAGACACCTTCGGCAATATTGGTTGTGTGATCTGCTGCTCTTTCTAAATAGCGGCAAATGAATGAAAGCTGTGTAATTTGTGCAGTGAACTCAGGCTTTTCTTTATTTAACGCAAGAAGTTCCTGAATGGTTTCTCCGTATAAATCATCCACCTTATCATCCATTTCTGCGATTTTCTTCGCTTTTACAACATCTTCTTCAACGAAGGACTCCAGTGTCAAACCAATCATTTCTGATGTGATACCATGCATTTCTTTTATATGGTGTATTGGCTTGATCAGTGGCTCACTGCCGATACGGATGGTAGATTTCGCAACATTGACAGCGTAATCCGCAATCCGTTCTAAATCAGAAGCAATTTTAATTGCGACGATGACCCTTCTTAAGTCAGTCGCAACAGGCTGCTGCTTGGCGATTAGAAGAATAGCAAGGTCATTGATCTCTTCTTCGAGATCATCCGCTTTTTGATCACCTTCAATGATGGCAAGTGCTGTATCCACATCTTTTTCTTCAAGTGCCTTGATACTTCTTTCAAGAGATGCCTTTGCGATATTTCCAAGTTCCATAAGCTTTGTTTGAAGTTCTTTTAGATTTGCATCAAAATGACCTCTAACTGACATAGTCATACCCCTTCCTTTTCCCTCTGTTCTTGTTTATTACTGATATCGTTCTACTAACACCGCTGCCCGATTCCGTGCAAGACTTCGCTTTCCGCGGGCGGCCGGTGAGCCTCCTCGTCGCTGCGCTCCTGCGGGGTCTCGCTTTTCCCGCAGGAGTCTTCGTCTTGCACTCCAATCAACAGCTAGAACCGGTAAATCAACTAAACAACAACATTAATTCATCATCCAAATCGGCCGGAAATATAATCTTCCGTACGTCTATCAGATGGAGTGGAGAAAATTTTGTCCGTTTTATCAAATTCTACAACTTCCCCGTTCAAGAAGAAAGCTGTACGATCTGAGATACGCGCTGCCTGCTGCATATTATGAGTAACGATTATGATGCTGTAGTCCGTTTTTAATTCCTGGACCAGTTCTTCGACCTTAAGAGTAGAGATCGGGTCAAGTGCTGATGTCGGCTCATCCATCAGAATGACATCCGGCTCGATCGCAAGACATCTTGCAATGCAGATACGCTGCTGCTGTCCGCCTGATAATCCGTATGCATTCGTGTTCAAGCGGTCCTTCACTTCATCCCAGATAGCAGCTCCGCGCAAGCTTTTTTCCACGATTTCATCAAGAACCTTTTTGTTTTTGATGCCGTGGGTACGTGGACCATACGCGATATTGTCATAAATCGATTTCGGGAATGGATTCGGTTTTTGAAAGACCATTCCTACCTTTGTACGCAGTTCTTCCACACGGTAATTTTTCTCAAAGATATTACGGTCGCGATACATGATATCCCCTGAAGTCTTCACGCTTGGGATCAATTCGATCATTCGATTTAATGTTTTGATATAAGTCGATTTTCCGCATCCTGATGGACCGATGATGGCAGTAACCTCATTTTCCATAATATCCAAGTCGATATTTTTCAAAGCATGGTGTGTTCCATACCATAAATTCAGTTGTTTTGTTTGATAGACCGGTTTTTTCGATCCTGTAGTGACGATGTTTTCATTGATTTCTGTTTTTATCGTTTGCATGTTGAAAGCCTCCTTCATCCAATTAAAACCTTATCATCCTTAAAAATTAGAAGCGATTTTGAAACTTATTGCGTATGAATACTGCAACCGAGTTCATGAATAATAGCAGAAGCAGGAGTATGATGATTCCAGCTGATGCTACATCATGGAAGGCTGCCTGTGGTCTTCTTGTCCAGTCATAAATCTGCATAGGAAGCGCGGTGAACGTATCCATGATCGATGCAGGTGTAAATAACAGGATGGTTGGTACACCCAATACAACCAGCGGAGCCGTTTCTCCGATTGCTCTGGAGAAAGCCAGGATGCTCCCCGTTAAAATACCGGGGATTGCAGCTGGTAAGACAACACGTATAATCGTCTGCCATTTCGTCGCACCCATCGCATAAGAAGCATCACGCAGATCTTTCGGTACTGCCCTGACCGCTTCCTGTGCAGCTACAATGATAACCGGTAAAATCAATAAACTCATCGTCAATCCTGCGGCAAGGACACTCTGGCCCAATGCAAACATACGGGCAAAGATCGTCAATCCAAGCAGACCGAACACAACAGAAGGAACACCTGCCAGGTTTGAAATGTTCACCTTGATAAAGTTATTGACTCTATTCTGCTTTGCGTATTCTTCTAAATAAATAGCGGTTCCTACAGCTAGAATGAACGAAACGACCACCACCACTGCCATTAACCAAAGGGAACCGATCAATGCAGCATATATACCTGCTTTTTCAGGGAATCTTGATCCTACACTCTGTAAGAACTGAAGATCAAGATAGCCAATTCCTTGAGTGAATACCCGATATAGTAATACCGCCAATACCACCAGGCCAAATAAAGTGGCCAGGAAGAATAGTGCACGAAAAATCTGGTTGACAGCTAATCGTGACGTCATTTTTTTCAAAACATTTTCCTGATTGATATGCTTCATACATTAATACTCCTCTCTGAATCGCTTAGAGATGTATTGAGCAAGCAAGTTCATTGCCAGAGTAAATAAGAACAGTGTGAAACCAACAGCATAGATACTGTAGTAAATCGTGGTTCCATAACCGGCATCACCTGTACTTACCTGCACAATATAAGATGTCATCGTCTGAATGGAATCTGTCAGGTTCCAAGATAGACTTGGTGTTGCTCCTGCGGCAACGGTCACGATCATGGTTTCCCCGATTGCACGCGAAATGGCAAGAACAACTGATGCCACAATACCTGAAACAGCAGCAGGAAGCACCACTTTAATAGCTACTTCAAGCTTAGTAGCACCCATCGCAAGTGCCCCTTCCCGGATTGAGTTCGGTACTGACGACATCGCATCTTCAGATAAGGATGCAATCATAGGGATGATCATGACACCTACGACGATCCCCGGGCTCAGAGCATTAAAAATACTTAACTCAGGCATAAAGTTTTTCAAAAAAGGTGTAACGAAGGTCAGCGCAAAGAATCCGTAAACGATTGTCGGGATACCTGCCAGAACCTCCAATATCGGTTTAATGAATCTTCTTGAACGATCTGTTGCATACTCACTCAAATAAATGGCAGATGCAAGCCCTATCGGTACAGCCACCAAAACGGCGATTCCCGTTATTTTCAATGTCCCAGAAATCAATGGGAGAATTCCATAATTCGGGTTTTCAATTGAGAACGGGTACCATTTGGTCCCAGTGATAAAATCAAATAATGAAACTCGTGAAAAGAATGTCATTGTTTCAAAAATCAACGTAAAAACAATTCCGAGTGTAGTTAATACTGAAACCCCTGCTATAGCAAATAATATCCAAGGTATCGCTTTTTCGATTTTCAGATTAAAACCCTTACTACTATTTTGTTCAATCATCTCCGATACAGAGTATGATTTTTTTGAACCTGTAGCCATAATTGCAAACCCCTTTCATCCACATGACAAGATGAGAAGCGATCAACGCTTCTCACCCCTGATCATTTAACTTAGTACCGGTAATTACTTCTTAAGACCTTCTAATTTTTTCAATGCTTCCTTGTACATGTCTTCTTGCAGGCTTACATATCCTACTGCTTCTGCCATTGCACCGGCATTTTCAAGCGTGTACTTCATGTAATCGTAAGCAGCTTCATTGTTTTTCATTGATTCATTTTTTGCATATACGAACAGCGGGCGTGATAGTGGGTAATCTCCACTTTCAACTGATTCATTTGTCGGTTCCACACCATCGATCTTAACGACTTTGAGTTGGTCTTTATTTGCTAAATAATGTGCATATCCAAAGAATCCAATCGCATTTTTGTCACCAGTCACACCTGTAACAAGGACATTATCGTCTTCTGAAAGCTGGATGTTCTGTCTCACCATATCTTTCTCTTCCAGTACTTCTTCATGGAAGAAATCATACGTTCCAGAATCTGTTCCTGGAGAATAGAATTTCACTTCTTCATCCGGCCATTCTGGATTGATGTCAGACCATTTTTTTGTCTTTCCATCTTCTAACCAAAGTTTTCTGAGATCTTCCATCGTCATCTCTTCAACCCAGTCATTTTCTTTATTTACTACGACAGAAAGTCCGTCGTTTGCTACTTTAAATTCTGTAAAATCAATTCCAGCTTCTTCAAGGCTTGTCTTTTCTTCATCTTTGATCGGACGGGAAGCATTCGATAGGTCTGTTTCACCAGCGATGAATTTTTCAAATCCTCCGCCTGAACCAGAAACACCGATTGAAACTTTAACATCCGGTTGAACTCCAGCATATTCTTCGTTGATCGCTTCAGCGATCGGAGCGACAGTGGAAGATCCATCCACTTTTACAGTTCCAGAAAGTTGTTCACCATTACTTTCAGCTCCACCGCCTGCACCACAGGCACCTAATAGAAGTGCTGAACCAACCATTGCTGTCATTGCTAAACGTTTAAAGCTTTTCATTCCTAAATTCCCCCTAAGAAACTTGGTTGTTTTGTCCTACGAGTACTAGATTAATAGATGAGTGTTAATTGGGTTTTAATCGTTTGTAAAGGTTTTGTAAATTCGACATTTTTCTCAGTTAACTGTATACATACTATGCATAAACCTTTATTAACGTTAGTATTTCTTAAGCTAACTGATTTATGCAAAAAAATAAAAATCCCCATGAACAAACAAAAAGCAGATCCCGTTTCGGGATCTGCTTTTTACATCTTTTCACCTAGTTATTCTCTTCGCGGTCTTCTTCCTGTCTTTTTTCTGCTTCATCAGCATTTTCGATTCTTTTATTGACAGAGGTCGGATCGCCAACTTCTTCTGCACGCTCTTTCTTCAGTTCAAAATACTTGTCCATCACACGTTTGGAAATATATTTATTGACATAAGGATCGGCTACACCGCTTGCCTGCACATGTGATGCAGGAACCATTGTTGCATAGGCAACTTCCGGCTGATCGAAAGGTGCATAGCCAATCAGAGTTGTATTATAGCTCAATTTCCCATCAATATATGTTTCGGCTGTACCCGATTTACCTGCCGCATTATACGGTGCGTCCTTGAACTGTGAATAAGCGGTACCTTCCGGATAATGATACACACGGTAAAATCCTTTTTGAACATGTTCAATCTGGGACTGTGTGGCTTCAATCCTGTTCAATACATTCGTCTCTTTCTCAAAAAGAATCGGGCCCAGCCTGTCCTTTTCATTTATCGGCTCCCTGATTTCCTTCATGATATGCGGCTGCACACGGTATCCGTCATTCGCGATGGTGGATACATACTGAGCGAGCTGCATCGTTGAATACGTATCAAATTGCCCGATTGCGAAATCCAGTAGCAGCCCGGGATTAGACAGGTTCCCTTCGATTCCTGTAGCTTCACCAGGCAGATCGATTCCTGTCGAGACACCTAAACCGAATTGAGAGAAATGGTTGCGGAATGTTTTTATTGCATCGGGATTATTTATCATGTTGGCGCGGGGAACATATTCCCTTCCCGCTATTCTCATTGCGATTTTGAACATATAGGAGTTAGATGACTTTTCGAGCGCAAATAAATCCGTCATTGGAATACTGCCATATCGGTTAAACCATGAAGTCTTTGGTGTACCTTGTCTTCCTATGATGATCGGCTCATCCACCAGCACTTCACCAGGTGTCAGTTTGCCGGTCATATAACCTGTCAGGACGGTTGCACCCTTTACGACCGAACCTACCTCATAGGTAGTTGTAAAGGTGCCTAATGCAGCATCACGCATCTCGTATTTTCCTGTTTCGGCGTTTTTCACGTATTGTTTACCTGCCATCGCCAGGATTTCTCCGGTATTTGGATCCATCATGACAACATACGCACGGTCAAGGTCAGGCGACTCACTGCGATTGACCACCTGTTTCATCAGTTCTTCTTCGATGATTTTCTCAACTTCACGCTGCAATTCCATGTCGATTGTCAAAACAACGTCTTTGCCTCTCTGTCCTTCCTGGATCAGAAGTGACTCCAATACACTTCCGCCCTTGGTGACATTTTTTATCTGTTCTTTTTGTCCTTGAAGAACTTCTTCATATTCTAACTCGACATAGCTCTTCCCAACCCGGTCATTACGGTTGTAATCTCTAGCTAAATAGGAATCTACCAAATCCTTCGGGAGACCTTCCCGGGCGGATGAGACATTCCCAAGGATTGTCCGGAGCGTGTCATCGAACATATATGACCGCTTCCAATCGGTTGTGGTATTCACTCCCGGAAGCTCGCTTAAATGTTCGCTGACTACTGCAAACTCCTCGGGTGTCACCCCTTCATTTTTAACGATTTGAGGATTGAGTGCATATCCGGTTGTAAACTCCCGATAGATGGCAATGACCTCAATATCCTTTTCAGTGAGTGACGAAATTTCCTCTTCTGTGATCCGGTCCAGTCTCATTTTATAAACTTTGGAGTTTACCTCTTCTTCGGATAACTCTTCATTACTTTGAAGTTTTTCTATTTCCTCTTCAGAAACCTTCGCTTCAGCTTTTTTCTTATTCTTAATGATCCAATAATCTTTCTTATCCCGTTCCGTCACTTCTTTTGTATCTTTTTCGATATAATCGGCCAGCCTGGAAGCAACGTCAAACATTTCTTCAATCGAAGTATTGTTCGTTCTTGTATAGGTAATGGCGTTTAACGGGATATTATCCACAATCACATTCCCATAGCGATCAAAGATTTTTCCTCGCGGGACACTGGTTTTCACGACCACATCTTCTGTTCTTTCCACTTCTTTTTTATAGCTTTCCCCATTCACAATCTGAACAAGTCCGAGTCTCAAAACCAAAAGAGAAAATAACAAGAACACCGCAAAAAACAGCAAATTCATCCTTACGGGGACATGTGTCTTTTTCTTTTTCTTACTTTTCTTCAATCGTTCCAGTCCTTCCTCTATGTAAAAATATCGTATCGAATTCTGTCCAACCCTTATTTTATAGAAAATCACCAGCTTTTTCTACTCTCACGGAACGGAAATCACATAACAAAGAGAGGAAATAAATCCCTCTCTTTGAACGTATTTACATATTCATGATGCAGGCAGCTCCACTTTTCTTACAAATAAGTAAATGAGGGTGTGTCCTGCTCCTAATAATAAAAGCAAAATCGGGATGCTCTGTTCCTGTTCAAAGTAAGTCACAGACACAATGAATGCTGTCACAGAAACAATTCTTCCAAGATTTAAAAACAATTCCCGCACAACGATATATTCAATTCTCATTTCAGCTGCCTTCCATCCTGTACCGATTACATCATATGTCATTGAGATATAAGGAACCAACAGAATTGGATAAGCAACAGCAATCATGGCAGCATACAGCAATAACTTCATGTAGGTTACATCGACAACGATCAAAAAGATTGCCAGATAGAGGAGCATGCCTCCAAGCAGTATGGCCCGCTTACGGTATTGTTTTTTTATGACCCTTGAGGCGACATAATAGCCGATAAAGGCAATACCTGAATTGATCAACCCGAAGGTACCAATGGCAAATTCACTTCCGGTGCTGATAAATACAAAAACGGAAATGATGAAGATAAACGTCCCTTCACGCAGCCCCTGAAAAAAATGGGCATTGGTGATGAGCCGCCAGTTATTGTTATGTTTTCTTTCCTCGAATATCCTAATAAACAGATAGCGGCCGGAAGCAGGACGTCTCTTCAAGAAAAAGCTTAACAGAACAGCAACAGTGAATAAGGCAAGGGAAATGCCAAAAACGATTGTGTATCCCTTGAAAGAAGTGAATCTCGAAATAATGTAGCCTGCAAGTATTGGACCCAGCATCCCGCCAGCAGACGTCAACGTCCCCAAAAACCCATTAAAAAAATCCCTTGTCTCGGGTTCGGTTATTTCAAATGTAAGGACATTAAATGCCAGCCAATAAAATCCATACCCAATTCCCAGTAGGGCACCAAGAACAACCAAGAAGTTCTCGGCAGATTCACCAAATGATAGGACGGATATGTAAAATACAGCAAGAAAAATGACACCGAATCTCAAGACGATCACACGGTCTACCTTTTTTGCCAGCCTGCCGGCCAGTATAAACGTCAATGGCTGAAAAATGACTACGGTTAAGTTGTAGACCCCAAGGTCGATAAACTCTCCTGACTGTTTCCATAAATAGATATTCACAAATGTATTTGATAAAGCGATACTCAGTGAATATAATCCCCCAATCAGCAATAACAACGAAAGGTCTCTTGTTAAATCAATGTCACCTAAAATCCTTTTAAAGCTGCTCATCATTAAAACTCCCCTTTTACGTACCCCTATCTTTTGAAAAAGGGCGGGAAGTTATGCAGAAAAAAGAGAGGTTCCCAAAAGAACCCCTCTTCAAAAAATGGTATTAAATTATTTTGCAGCAGTATAACGCTTTGCCACTTCATCCCAGTTTACTACATTCCAGAATGCATTGATGTAGTCAGGGCGACGGTTTTGATAATTCAGGTAGTATGCATGCTCCCAAACGTCAAGGCCAAGGATCGGTGTTTTACCTTCCATTAACGGGCTGTCCTGGTTAAGGGTGCTTGTTACTTCCAACTCACCATTGTTCACTACTAACCACGCCCAGCCTGAACCGAAGCGAGTTGCACCTGCATTGGCGAATTCTTCTTTGAACTTGTCGAAGCTGCCGAACTTGGATGTGATCGCGTCAGCTAATTCTCCGCTTGGAGCTCCTCCGCCGTTTGGAGAAAGGATCGTCCAGAATAATGAATGATTAGCGTGACCGCCGCCATTGTTGCGGACAGCTGTACGCGCTCCTTCAGGAACGGCATCCAGGTTGGATACTAAATCTTCGATTGATTTGCTTAGAAGGTCGTCATGTCCTTGAAGCGCATCATTTACTTTTGTAACATATGCGTTATGGTGTTTTGTGTGGTGGATATTCATTGTTTCCTTGTCGATATGAGGCTCCAGAGCGTCATATGCATAAGGTAATTCCGGTAATGTGTAAGCCATAAAAAAATTCCTCCCTATGTAAGTTTCCTGAACTTGAATTCAGGTCGTTTCAGTATAAGATTACCAAATCTCCTATATCTGTTCAAATATTTTGATTGGTTATTCTTACAAAGATAAAATGCCCTTTTTTGTGGGGAATTAACCAATTTAAAATCCGGTTCTGAACGCCGCTGTTGATTTCCGTGCAAGACTTCGCTTTCCGCGGGTAGCCCGTGAGCCTCCTCGGCTTCGCCTGCGGGAAGAAAAGCGGAAGGGCTTTGAAAGAGGCGGGTGGCATAAGACGAATCGGCCATGAAGGCGTTCTTTGCCTTCTTGGTCGGTTTGGCTTATGACATGTGCCTCTAAGCCCTGAAGCTGGACACGTCTCACATAAGCTACTCTTCCCGCAGGAGTCTTCGTCTTGCACTCCAATCAACAGCTGGAATGAACTAAAATCAAATACAACCATTAATCTAAAAAAAGAGATTAAATAACCATAAAAAAGTATATCACCATCACGAGCTGGATTAGTCCTTTAGTAAACACGCTTGAGATGAATCCCACTACTGAGCCGATTCCCACTTTGATGGTTTTCTTGAAAGATGAGCGATGCACGAGCCATTCACCTATGATTGCTCCAAGGAATGGCCCTAAGATGATCCCGAAGACTGGGATGACGAATGGGCCGATCAATAGACCGATGGTACTGCCCCATATTCCAGCTTTGGTGCCGCCGAACCTTTTTACACCAACTAAATTCGCTAAGTAGTCTGCACCGAATAATAAAACAACAAAGAGAATTTGAATGGTCCAGAAAAGCCAATTGAATGGTGAAAAGTCAAAGAAGACACCATAGAGCAAAAAGCTCGCCAATAGAAACAGGACACTCGGTATGATCGGGTAAACAAGTCCGACAAACGCTAAAACCATGAGAACGATGATGATCGTCCAATAAACTACATCCATTATAACTTCTCCCTTCCAAAAAAAGACTGACTCAAGTTACTTGAGTCAGTCTTTACTCTGCTATCTTCTATTATTCTACACCTAACACTGCTTCTGCAATATTTACGGCATGATCACCAATACGTTCTAAATTACTGATGATGTCGACAAATACGATTCCAGCCTGTCCTGAACATTTACCTTCATTGAGGCGAAGGATATGTTGTTTACGAAGCTTTCTTTCCATTTTATCGATTTGGTCTTCTTTTTCTGCCACTTCACGAGCAATATCTGTGTCATTAAGATCAAGTGACTTAAGAGACTTTTCAACCGTTTCAATCGTCAGGCTGAACATGGTTTCAAGATCATGCATGGCATCATCGGTGATTTTCACTTTATTTGACTGTTGATACTCAATCAGTTCAACTATATTTTCAAAGTGGTCTCCAATTCGTTCAATATCACGTACAGTGTCCATCAGGATTGAATGACGTTCTGACTCTGCTTCTGATAAAGAAGATGATGAAAGATCGACCAGATAATTTGTGATCTTCTTATCGAGATTATTGATGGCTCCTTCAATCTGATAAGCAGCATCTGAATTTTTAGAGCTTTTTGTTTTCAGGAATTCATTCGTTTCTTGTAATCCCTTGACAGCAAATTGTCCCATGCGCAGTACTTCTTCTTTCGCCTGCCCTAATGCGATGGAAGGTGATTGCTCAATAAAAACTGGATCCAAGTGCTTGGAGTTTGAATCAACAAATGAATCCTGTCCAGGAATCAACTTCGTAACGATTAATGCCAATACCGCAATAAACGGAAATTGAATAATCGTGTTTGTCACATTGAATGTTCCGTGGGCGAATGCAATCGTCATCGGCTCATTCAAGTTCAATTGAGCTTGAAGGAACAGAACGAATTTTTCAAATAACGGCAATAAGATAAGGAATATCGCCGAACCAAGCAGGTTGAACATAACATGCACAGCGGCTGCTCTTCTCGCTGCTACTGATGCACCAAGTGCAGCTAATACAGCAGTGATCGTTGTTCCGATATTATCACCGAATAAAATCGGCAATGCCGCATTTATATCTACCAGGTTTGAGCTGTATAGCTCTTGCAGGATTCCGATTGTCGCTGAAGAACTTTGTACGATCACAGTAAATAACGTACCGATCACAACCCCTAAAATAGGGTTTGAACTCATACTTACCGTCAGATCATGAAATGCCTCAAGGGAGCGCAGCGGCTTCATCCCGCCACCCATTAATTCCAATCCATAGAATAGTGCTCCAAATCCAAAAATCATCTGACCAAAGTTCTGAAGCTTCTTATTCTTAAAGAAGAAAAGTAAAATAGTACCCACCGCTATAATCGGTAAAGCGTATTCGCCTAAATCAATACCGATTATGAACGCTGTGACAGTAGTACCGATATTGGCACCCATAATAACTCCAATCGCTTGTCTCAGTGTCATGAAACCAGCACTTACCAATCCGACAACAATTACGGTTGTACCACTGCTGGATTGAATCAAGACAGTTACAAAAATACCTGCAAGTACACCCATGAAAGGATTTGTCGTGAACTTATCAAGTATATCCTTCAGGCGTTCCCCTGCAGACTTCTGTAAACCATCCCCCATGTATTTTATCCCAAAGAGGAAGATCCCCAGTCCACCAAAGAACTGAAACAACATCTCTTGCCAATTTAATTCCATTTTTTCAACCCCTACTTAAATTTTCGACATTTAACAACAAAAACCCCATACCATTTTTAATACATTTTAGAGATTTCGTAAATAGTTTTCACCCCAAATTTACAATAGGTTAATAAAAGTGCTCATTTATTACAATTACATTACAGATTATAATGATTATCATTTTATTCTTTCTTGCTAAGACTCTGTTTCACGATTAGTATTAATATGGAATTGATCGAAAGGAGGACCTGTTGATGAACCTGTTTCAACAATTGTATAAAAGTATTTATTCCCCGAAGGATATTGTAACATTCCGGTTTCAAGGGATTGGAAAAACTATACGTTATGTTTTTCTTCTTGCATTGATATCGATTCTCCCGAATGCTGTTCAATTCATTGGGTTCGCCTCCTCTTCTTTATCCACAGTCAAGGAAGCTTTAGTCAATGATCTTCCTTCCTTCTCTATTGAAGATGGCTCTCTTTCTACAGCGGAGGATCGGCCATTGACAGTGAAAAAGGAACATTTACTCATCATTCTTGATAGTACGGGTGAAATTCAAGAAGACGATCTGGATCGTGATAAGAATACAGTGGCTTTCCTAGAAAATAGTCTGGTTGTCATAAATGAGGAAAATATACAGACAAACTCTTACGCTACTTTCAATGACTTGGTCATTACAAAAGCAAAAATAATCGATGTGATCGATTCCATTCTTGCTTTAAAATGGATTTTGCTTCCCGTTGCCCTTCTCGTACTTTACCTTTTCACTTCCGGTTTGATGTTTTTGAAAGTAACCATCTTCGGATTGATCGGTGTGATGTTGGCAAACCTGATGAAGCGAAAATTGAATTACCGCCAAAGCTGGCGTATTACCGCTTATTCCGTCACTCTTTCTACACTGTTTTTTACCCTGATGAAGTTTTTGCAAACCTCTATAGCTGCTGCCCCTTTATTGGACTGGTTTGTCGTGATGGTCATCATGTCCCTCGCCATCAAAGAAATACCGCAGCCACAGAAATGAGCATAAACAACCCCCTTACCTTTTCATGGCAAGGGGGTTTTCTACTAGATATTCATTTGTTGTCCGATTTTCTTTAATTCATTGGAATTACCCAAAAGCTCCTCTCCTATTTTAAAAGTAGCATCTAGTTTTTTTAACTGACTATCAAAAGCGGACATCATCCCTTCCGTACCAGCCAAAGTCTCTTGGGCAACAGAGGAAAAGGCATCAGTGGAATTTTCTACTTTTGGCAAAGAATCTTGCAAAAAGCGTAAATCAACTCTCATACGATCCAACACCTTTGTTACTTCTCCAATATCCTTTTTCACTAAATCAAATGACTCTTTCGTGCTTGTCGCTTCATTTATTTGCTTATGAAACTCTGATGAGAAGTGAGAAAACTGAGATGCAGCCTGTTCGGTTATTGCGTTCATCCTATGTATGGTGTCAGATATATTTCCAGTCGCATTCGCTGATTGTTCCGCTAACTTTTTCACTTCATTGGCTACAACTGCAAAACCCCTGCCTGCTTCTCCTGCTCTCGCTGCCTCAATCGCAGCGTTCAATGCAAGAAGCTTCGTTTGTTCAGCAATCTGATGGATAAGAGAAATAACAGATACTATAGACTTTGAATGATGATGGACATTTCCCATGATCTCCGTCATCGAATTCAACTCTTTTGAAAAGTTCTTCATTCCAAACACCATCTGATCAACATGTCTGTCTCCTTCACCAGCCGAGCGGTTCATATCGGTCGTTTTTGTCAGTACATTGTCCATTTGGGCAAAAACCGACTCAACAGATCCTTTCATTTCATAAAAATGATGCACACTTTCTTCAGAAGTACCCGCTGTCTCAGCGGCTCCTTTATTAACCATCCGGACAACTTCCATCATCCTCGCATTTTCCTTGAGTAATTCCCCTGAAGATAATTGAAGTTTACTTCCTGTGTTATATAAATGCTCTGTCGTCCGATGTATGTTCACGATAAGTCCCTTCATTTTTTCAATCATCAATTGAAAGCTTTTTTGAAGGGACTTAATTTCGGGTACTGAAGTATTGATTGCGATTGTTGCATGAAGATCACCATCACGTATTTTTTTCATTGCCTCCCTTAGTTCAGCAATCGGAGACACCAAACGATTCACGATGATCATAACGATGATACATGCCGTTAGAACACAACATAGAATTGTTATTATTGTATAAACCGCTATCGAATGCAGCCCTTTCATATAATTCTCCTGAGGGATGACTATGACATATTCCCCCTGTAATTCTTGAATGGTGTGATATGCCAGCGTATAAGCTTTACCGTTTATGGTCCTTTGAGCAGTACCCTTTTCCTTCTTTTCAATCTCCTCAATGAGGTCTTTCGGAAACTGAAGCTTCGTATTCTTACTGACTGCGAATGGGGCTGCCTTTTGATCCTGGATCAGAAAATATTGTCCCTTAAGATCGTCCTGAATCAAGGCTGAATCCTGCTTTTTTATGATTTTGTTCAGCTGCTTTTCAAATTGATCTGGTTTTCCTACATATAATAGCATCAAGCTTTGGGCAATATCGTTTATCGACGTAACTTCACGCTCCAAGCGCTGTTCCATTAAATGAATGGCATTTTTTTCCGATTGCACATATGATATCGATCCAATAATGGAGCCTGTAATGACAACAGTAAGCAGCATAATCATGATTAACCGGAGCTTTAAAGATAAAGAAGGAAAATGACTTATCCTGCTGGCTTTATTCATGAAACGTTTTAAGAATAAAAGAGGTGTGTTCGACATTTTTCTACATCCTTCCCAACTATTTCCTAAGATATCTTCTCAAATAAATGTTAAGGAAGTGTAAATGCAGTGTTTGATTTTAGTTAATTCCAGGTCTAAAGACCCTGCTCCTGCGTTTCATGATTAACAGATATAACAGTACGTTACATACTGAAAACATAAAAGTTAGTCCATACATTGCAAGAATATCTTCTTTCCACACAGAATAGGCTATAGGACCCAGCGCCACCCCCAGAAACCTGACGGCACCATACAAACTTACGACGAATCCTCTCTCGCCTTCATCCACGCTGCCCGTAATAAACGTATTAAGGACAGGAAGTATCAATCCCAATCCCCCGAAACAGACAGTCATGCAGAAAAGCAGTGAACCCAAAGAATGAAAGAAGACCAAAGCCCCGAGGGGAACTGTCATCAATCCGATTCCCCACTTGATATAGTACCAGCCCCGTTCTTCATCCATTTTGAGCCTTTTGCTGCTCCAGATAGAAGAAATCGTCATGGCACCGAGAGGGAACATAAAAGAAAATCCCTTAAAAAAACCATCAATATGAAAAGTATTTTCAATATGGTAGGAAAGAAAGAACAGAATGCCGAATAATAAAAATAAACCGATTCCACCAATCATGAAAAGAGGGAGAAGCAATGACCATTTAGAGGCGAAAACAGCAGCCAGATCCCCAACATATTTTCTTACACCAAGTATTCCTTCCTCGTCATGTGCCATGCTGGTGTTTTTCTCTAATCCCGACAGAATCACAAGACAGAGTAATGGAAAAATCCAAAATGCGTTATTCCAGCTTAGAAAAATGGTCAGACCTGCACCAATGATCGGCGCAAGGACCTTACCTATGCCGTTAAACACTTCCAATGCACCTAAAACTTTTGAACGTTCTTCACCGCTGAACAGGTCACCGGCTAAAGCTATTGCAAGCGGCGTGGTCCCGGCGGCTCCCACGCCCTGTAAGCCCCTTCCTCCCATGAAGAGGAATGCAGGGCTCTCCAACCAGGCACTTACTGCACATAGAATACTTCCAACAAAGATGATCCATAAAGAATATTTGATCAAGCGATTACGTCCGAATCGATCTGATAAGAAACCGATAAACGGGATGCAGACTGCAGCAGGAATCGTAAAAGAACTTAAAATCCATCCTGACCATCTTTCATCAATCTGAAGCCCTTTCTCTATACTCGGCAGTATCGGGATCAGCATTGAGTTACCCAATACCATGAGAATCGGAAGCAGCCCAATGATCCCCACCAGCTTTTTGTTCATCATTGCCCTTGTCTCCTTTATCCCAATTTACAGGAGGTTCTATATGAAACGGATGATTATTTTCTTCGGTATTATCATTCTTCTTTACAGCGTCTATTATGATTTAAATAAGGGCACCTTAAACTTGTTGACCAAAAACAATTCCACAGTCGTGACCGCCCAGCCTCAAGACGTACAGAAAGGGAAGATTGAAACGGCCCCCTTACCTGACGCTTCAGATTCCACACAAACCTACATAGAGATGGAGATCAAGCCTGGTGATACCGTACTAAGCCTTGTAGAGGATTCACTGCAAGGAAAGCTTCCTGTATCCATTGAACAGGTGGTCTCAGACTTTGAAGAATTAAACAATACATCACCCGGGAAGATCCAAATAGGCAAAACGTATAAAATTCCTCTCTATACTGACTGACTTCATCACGCTGCCGCACCTAATTCTTGTCAATTGATACAAAACACTGTTACAATAGCTTCGTAATATCTATAATGTATAGTTGAAGAACCTTTCTAAAGGAGCGAATTACACTTGAGTGAAATTATACATCGTTCAAAGACTCGTCCGGTAAAAGTCGGGGATTTAACAATTGGCGGAAACAATGAATTAATTATACAAAGTATGACGACAACCAAGACTCATGACGTCGAAGCGACAGTCAAGGAAATACACCGTCTTGAAGAAGCAGGATGTCAGGTTGTCCGGGTGGCCTGCCCGGATGAAAGGGCAGCCAACGCAATCGCTGACATCAAGAAACAAATCAATATTCCATTAGTCGTGGATATCCACTTCGACTATAAGCTTGCGCTGAAAGCGATCGAAGGCGGAGCAGATAAGATCCGGATCAACCCGGGGAATATCGGACGCCGTGAAAAAGTGGAAGCGGTCGTAAAAGCTGCAAAAGAAAAAGGGATTCCAATCCGAATAGGCGTGAACGCAGGAAGCCTTGAAAGAAAAATCCTTGAAAAATACGGTTATCCAACTGCCGATGGTATGGTTGAAAGTGCCCTTCATCATATCAAGATCCTTGAAGATCTTGATTTTCACGACATCATCGTCTCGATGAAGGCATCTGATGTCAATTTAGCGATCGAAGCATATACGAAAGCTGCGCAGGCTTTTGATTATCCTCTTCACCTGGGAATCACCGAATCAGGAACCCTGTTTGCCGGCACCGTAAAAAGTGCTGCAGGCCTTGGTGCCATCCTTAGCCTTGGCATCGGGAACACCTTGAGAATTTCCCTGAGTGCCGATCCGGTTGAAGAAGTAAAGGTTGCACGCGAACTATTGAAATCGTTCGGCCTGGCTTCCAATGCAGCGACATTGATTTCATGTCCGACTTGCGGTCGAATCGAAATTGATTTGATCTCCATCGCAAATGAAGTCGAAGAATATATCCAAACCATCAAAGCACCAATTAAGGTAGCGGTATTGGGCTGTGCTGTCAACGGACCGGGAGAGGCTCGTGAAGCGGATATCGGCATTGCCGGTGCCCGCGGTGAAGGACTCCTATTCCGCAAAGGTAAAACCGTCCGTAAGGTTCCTGAGGAAACGATGGTCGAAGAATTGAAAAAGGAAATCGATAAAATCGCCCAGGAATACTATGATAAGCAAGAAGCTGAAAAGAAAGAGGCTGAAAAGAAAGAAACGCAAGTATAGGAGAGCTGATGCGCCTTACTTAGCAAAAAAAGCGCTCTTGGTCAGACCGCGGAAGCCGCTCTTTGACTTCTGTGGGCAGACCGGAACGTCTACTGTGGCTATGCGCTGGAACTGTAACCCAAAGCAAAGAGGACTGATCACTCAGTCCTCTTTTTTTTACTTTTTTAAAACGCTCCCCATTTTAAAAAAGTGATTTACTTATTAAAAGAAGGGCAATACAAATAATCCAACGATTATCGATACTGCTCCAATCCCAATTGCCCATGCCCCAAGTGTTTCTGCGCCGCGTCTTCTGGCAACGAACCCGATAACAATACCGGCCGCCCCCATGATGACTGGTAGAATGAATAAGGAAAGGACCGATAGAGCAAGTGCTGAGTACCCCAGTACTCGTCCAGAGGTCGTGCTTTCCTCTTCTGTATCTTCCTCGAAATCGCGGCTTACATTCACTGGCGCAGCGATTTCTGCAGCTGTTTCTTCTTTGAATTCTTGATCTCTATCCAACATTTCCGGATTGTCGTAATATACGTCGATCTCTTCTCGATCTCGATGTCGTTCATCAGCCATACAGCAATCCCTCACTTTCGATGTTTGGGAGCCTTCTTATTGTTTGTATCCGTACATATTTTACTATGCTAATGTTTGTCATTTCTGTTATCATGTTCTTTGTCATTGTCCTGATTTGCACGAATTAAAACCTTATGGGATAAGCTGTAATATGGTACACTTGAAGAAGTTTGTAATGGAGGAGCATGATACCGCATGAAACGCTTTGGAATCGATATAGACGGGACAGTAACGTCTCCTGAGTCATTACTGCCGCATATAAATGATTATTTTAAATTGAACCTGACTTTGAATGATATAACGCAATATGAGCTGACCGAGGTACTGGATATTACCCCTGAAGTCTTCGGCGCATGGTTCAAAGAAGCAGAACCGCTAATTTACAAGCAATCGCCGCTTGCTTCCGGTGCAAAAAGAATCCTTGATGATTGGAAAGAACATCATGAGCTGTTTTTCATCAGTGCACGTCCGTCAGACCTCCTTCAATTGACAAAGGAATGGTTCGACGCCAAGGATCTTATGTATCATCACATCGAATTGATCGGATCTCACAATAAAATTTCAACTGCACAGAAGTATGATGTGGATATCTTTTTTGAAGATAAACATGACAACGCAGTCATGATACATGAAGAATTGGACATCCCTGTTATCTTGTTCAATACTCCTTATAACCAGAAATCCATCCCCCATGGTGTCATCAGGGTGAATGACTGGATAGAGGCAAATCAGTGGGTGCAAAGCTGGCTGCGTGAAGGAAAATAAGATATGCTTTGATCAGCAGATGGCGCATGAATTGACATGCGTCATTTTTTATTACTGTGTTCGACGCTACACGCCGCTTCCTGCTCACTTGCGCTTGCTGCCGTTGAACGAACACAGCATTTTTAACATATCTGCAACTTGGGATATCTCATTTTGGTCAGACGATGACATAAAGAAAGTTCGACAAGTTGCACGTATCTTACGAATTTGGATTGTATTTCGTAAATGTGGATCGTATTTTCAAAAAGTGGTTTATAAAATGTGGATGTGGTTTGTATTTTTCAAAAGTGGATTGAAACATTCATTTTGACCTTACAAA
The DNA here is from genome assembly GCF_052828565.1 of Rossellomorea sp. NS-SX7. Lineage (NCBI taxonomy): Bacteria > Bacillati > Bacillota > Bacilli > Caryophanales > Bacillaceae > Rossellomorea > Rossellomorea sp. NS-SX7. The sequence goes on from NZ_CM128249.1 coordinate 2,600,352, forward strand.
TTGCATGATTCCCCTCCATGCTACGTAAAACTGTGCCCTTTTATCGCTGACACACTTAAAAATCGACTCCATAATAATAAAAGAGACCCCTCAGGATCTCTTTCTTCACTTCTATATCATTGACACTGAGGACATTTTCCGTAAATTTCAAATTTATGTCCTGAAATGTCATATCCTGTTTTTTCTATGCTTTCTTTAAGTGCATCCATCGGACATGTATGAATTTCCTTTGTCTTTCCGCAGTCCATACAAATGAAATGATGATGGTGATGGCTGCTTTCACAAGTGAATCGGAAATGCCTCTCCCCTGAAAGCTCAGTCTCTTCAAGAATACCGAGTTCCACGAATAAGCTCAGATTTCTATAGATTGTATCAAAACTCAGTCCAGGGTAGTCATTTTTCATGTGTTCAAGGACATCTTTTGCCGTCAAATATTTATTGGAATCAGAAAACAGTTGAAGTAATTCCTCTCTCTTGCCTGTATGCTTATATCCTTCAGATTTTAAAAGATCCATCGCTTGAGTTACATTCATTTTCTACACCTCTGCTTTTTCAGTATGCCTGGATGATTTGACCTTCTTAACGGCAATGGTGATCAATAATATGAGAATGGCTGTGACCACGATCGTTCCACCGGGAGCAAGGTCCAGGTAGAAGGCACTGACCAATCCGACAATCACGGCTATCTCCCCGAATAATAAAGAAAAGGCAATTGTCTGTTTGAACCCTCTTGCTATCCGGATGCTCGCTGCAACGGGCAGAGTCATCAAGGATGATACGAGCAGGATTCCGACAATCCTCATGGATGCCGCGATGACTAAAGCCACCATCACCATGAAAATAAAATGAATCACTTTAGCCGGGATGCCCGATGCCTTTGCATGATCTTCATCAAAGGAAAGGAGGAATAATTCTTTATACAATAGAAAAATCATCCCGATCACTACGATGCTGATTGCAGCAATCAGATAAAGATCCCCCCTGCTTACAGCACTGACACTGCCAAATAAATAACTGAATAGATCTGTCGTAAAACCGTCAGCAAGCGAAATAAAGATAACACCGATCCCTATACCGCCGGAGAGTATGATGGGAATGGCCAATTCCTGATAGTGTTTGTACAATGTCCTGAGCCTCTCAATGAACAGAGAGCCTGTAACCGAAAAAATCATCCCGAAGTATAAAGGATTGAGCCCTTGGAATGCTGGAACGGTCTTGCTCAAGTATAAACTTGCGGCAATCCCTGATAATGTTACATGACTCAGCGCATCTGCTATCAGTGACAGTCTCCTGACAACGATAAACGCTCCTAGAAGCGGAGCGATGATCCCGATAAGGATTCCTGTAAGAAAAGCATTTTGTAAAAATTCATATTGAAAAATAGCTTGAAGCACACGCTTTTCCTCCAATCAATGATGTTCGTGATTTAAAAAGTGGACATCATGGCCATAAAAGGAAGACATCTCGCCTTCTTTAAGGTTTTCAAACTCTTCCGTTCTTCCATGAAAATGAAGATGTTTATTCAAACAAGCCACATGTGTTACTTTACTTGAAATGGATCCGATATCATGCGTTACCAGCAATAAGGTAATCCCAAGATCCTTGTTCAAATGATCAAGCATATCGTAAAAGTTTTGAACATTTTTGCTGTCTACACCGACAGTCGGTTCATCGAGGATCAATACATCCGGTCTGCTGACAAGGGCACGGGCGATGAATACCCTTTGCTGCTGACCTCCGGACAATTCACCGATATTCCTCCCGGTAAAAGGTGTCATTCCCACTGATTCGATTGCATCCTGTATGTCTTTCCGATACTTGGATGAAATCCTTTTGAACAATCCGGCTTTTTTCGCCAATCCGCTTGCAACCACCTCAAATACAGTCGCGGGAAATCCTGTATTGAAACTATTTGCTTTTTGAGAAACAAATCCGATACGGTCCCACTCTTTGAATTTTTGCTGAGGGGTCCCAAACAGCTCGATTTTGCCCTGCCTCACTTTCAATAAGCCCAGCATGAGTTTCAATAATGTCGATTTCCCTGAACCGTTTGGACCGACAATCCCTAAAAAAGCGCCCTTCGGGATGGAAAGGTTGATATCTTCAAGTACCCGTTCACGGTCATACCTGAAATTTAAATTTTCTATATTAATAATAGGAGCTTGATGTTGTTCCATTGTTTTCAACTCTCTTTTTAAGAATCATTACGATTTAAAACACTTAAGAAAGTATACAATATGGACGATCGATTGTAAACTGAAGTGTTTTTTTGATGGAGAGCAGCTTCACATGGAAAGGCTTCATGCGTATTACATTATTATTTAGCGCATGTTTTTCTGCATCGCACGACTGGTCACCGTCCAGTGTACATTCGATTTTATAAGCTGCCTCCATCAAAAAAAGCTGTCCCTAAGAAAGAACAGCTTTTTTTCGATGAACGTTAATGTATGGCAGATTTAAATCTGGCACCTTTCGTTTCCTGTGTACTCATGATCGTGATAAACGCGTTCGGATCAATATCAGAAACGACCGATTTCAGCTTTGTCACTTCAAGCCTTGTCACAACTACATAAATCACTTCTTTATCATGATCAGTGTAACCGCCGCGGCCTTTTAACATGGTAGTGCCGCGCCCCAATCTGTTTAGAATCGCGTCTGACACTTCCGCATACTCGTCGGAAACGATGATCACTGCCTTCGTTTCATCCATACCTTGAATAACCGTATCGATTGTCTTGAATGCAATATAGTATGTCATTACGGAATACATGGCTTCCTCGATCCCAAACACAAAAGCAGCCCATCCAAAAATAAAGATATTAATGAACATCACAAATTCACCGACGGAAAACGGAAGCTTCTTCGTAAGCAGAATCCCGAGAATTTCAGTTCCATCCAATGAGCCTCCGTGCCGGATGACCAGCCCGACACCAGTGCCGAGAATCAATCCCCCAAAGACGGTTGCGAGGATTTCTTCTTCTATAAAAGGATCGAAATGGTGAAGAAATCCTTCTATGACCGCCAAAGCCACAACGGCAAACAAGGAAGAAACAACAAATGTTTTTCCAATTTGTTTATAGCCTGAATATAAAAATGGCAGATTCAACAGAACCAATAATGTTGAAAAGTTCAGGAGAGGAATGCGGTCCGAAACCAGGTAATCCAATATCAGTGATACACCGATGATGCCTCCATCGATAATATTATTCGGTATAAGGAACAGCTCAATTGAAATTCCAGCAAGTGCTGCCCCGAGGGTTATAAAAACCAGTCGGTAAATAAAATGAAGGGGACTTTCTTTCTTATGTACTCGTTGTGCCATATCATTCTCCCTTTCTCCCCGCAAAAAACTGTCACTTTCTTCTCTGATGTTACATATGTATTTTTTGAGGAGTGATATAGATGAAATTATTACAAAATGTGATTAATCACAAAATCAACAACATTAACCGTGCAGAATTACTTAAGTATGCCAATCAGTACAATATCTCTTTAACCCCCAAACAAGCAGATGCGATTGTCGACAAAGTCAAAGGGAAAAACATCAATATCTTTGATGTCGGGAGCAGGAGCAAATTGGTGAAAGAGCTGGCTAAAGCGATCGGCCCTGCCAAAGCAAAGGAAATCAATCAGCTTTTCATGCAGCTGATCAGATAGATACTTAAAAAAGGAGGCTCTTTCTTTGAAGAGCCTCCCTCACATTACTGACCCTCGATTTTCGTTAATACGTCTTCATCGAATTTTTGACTGCGAAGCATATCAATTTCAAATTTATAAGGAGCCTTCTTGTTCTTTTTATCTTCTCCTACATAAGGCGTTTCAAGGATCTTAGGCACTTCCGACAGCTGTGGATGATGAACGATGTAGTTCAGCGCCTTGAATCCGATATGACCGAATCCGATGTTCTCATGACGGTCTTTCCTTGCACCGGTTGGATTCTTGCTGTCATTTATGTGGAGTACCTTTAGTCTGTCGATTCCGATAATCTTATCGAATTCTTCCAATACCCCATCGAAATCTTCCACGATATTATACCCTGCATCATGGGTGTGACACGTATCAAAACAGATCGAGAGTCTATCATTCAATTCGACTCCTTCGATGATCTGAGCCAGTTCCTCGAAGGATCTGCCGCATTCAGATCCTTTGCCTGCCATTGTTTCCAGGGCGATCTGCGCTGTATGATCTTTTGTCAGCACTTCATTCAGACCTTCAATGATCTTTGCAATTCCCTTATCTGCTCCTGCACCTACATGAGCTCCGGGATGAAGGACAATCTGGTTGGCGCCGAGTGCTTCGGTGCGTTCGATTTCAGACCTAAGGAAATTAACGCCCAATTCAAAGGTCGCCGGATTCGTTGTATTCCCGATATTGATAATATAAGGGGCATGTACAACGATCTCATCGATATTGTTTTCCTTCATGTGCTGCATGCCCGCTTCAATATTCAAATCTTCAATCTTTTTTCTTCTTGTGTTTTGAGGTGCTCCTGTATAGATCATAAATGTATTTGCACCGTAAGATACAGCTTCCTCACTAGAAGCCAGCAGCATCTTTTTACCGCTCATAGATACGTGGGATCCAATCTTGACCATTCTCCTCAACTCCTAAGAAAATCTCTTCTCCATTTTATCGAATGTGTGAAAATGAATCACGTCATAAGGCTTACTTGTTTCTGTTTTTCTTTCTTCTTTCTTTCTTTTTGATTTGATCCATTTTATATTTCATTTTCTTTTTATATCCAGGCTTTACCTTTTTGGGTTTCCGAACAAGCGATTTCGCCTTAACATCAATTTCATCCTGTGTTGTCTTCTGTCGGCTTTTTCGTTTATTCAATGCAGGCAGTTCAATCCATTCACCTTTCTTCAGCTCCATATGGCTGAATGAAATCCCCATCTTTTCCAGTCGATTTAATGCATCTTCATCAGACGGCTCATAAATTGTATAGGCGATTCCCGAATTCCCCGCTCTTGCTGTACGACCCGCTCTATGCACATAGAAATCAAGGTCCTGTGGAAGTTCGTAATTGATGATGTGGCTGACGCCTTCAATATCGATACCTCTCGCCGCCAGATCAGTGGCAACGATATATTGATACTCAAGGTTTCTGATCTGCTTCATCATTTTCTTACGTTCACGCGGGGAGAGATCTCCATGAATCCTGCCTACTTTCAGCCCTTTCTCAAGCAAGGCATCCGCCACTTCGTCCGCATTCGCTTTCGTATTTGTAAAAACGATCCCCAAGTATGGATTAATTTCTACTAATAGATCATGAAGTACATTGACTTTATCGCGGCTCTTCTTCGGTATGATCACATGCTCGATATTTTTAGCTGAGATCCTTTCAGGTTCTACATGGGCAAACTGTGGGTTTTCCATATATTTTTTCATAAAAGGTTTCAGCTTTTCCGGAATCGTTGCAGAGAAAACCAGCATTTGCAGCTTTTCTGGCATTTTAGCAGCAATTTGATCCACATCTTCGATAAAGCCCATATCAAGCATAAGGTCTGCTTCATCCACCACGAGGATGGAAGAAGTATGCACAAACAGAGCTTGTTCCTTTATAAGATCATTGACCCTGCCAGGAGTCCCTACTACGATATGAGGCTGAGTTTTAAGCTTTTCTATCGTTCTTTGTTTATCGGTCCCACCGATGAAGCATCGTGAAGTTATTTCACTGTTTTTAGTGATTTTTAAAATTTCGTGATAAATCTGCTGAGCAAGCTCCCTTGTTGGTGCTGTGATGACAGCTTGGACCTGTCCAGCTGAAGCATCCACCTTTTCGATGATCGGCAGCAAATATGAGTGGGTTTTACCCGTACCCGTCTGCGATTGGCCAATCGCACTTTGCCCCTTCAGGATCAACGGGATCATTTTTTTCTGAATTTCAGTCGGCTCATAGAAACCAAGCTCTTCTACTGCTTGGACAATAAAAGGCTGAAAATCAAAATCTAGAAATAAATTCTTTTTCATTTGTTTCATCTCCTTATTTTTAATATCCTTTTATTTAAACGTAAGTAGTCGGCGTTATATTTAAAGAACATCTAATCATTATAATAAACTTTTCACAAAACATCTAGTTACACTTATAGGGATTTGGTCGATATTGACACAATACCCTTTTTTCCCGAATTGCATACTCTATAAAGACCAAAGATTTATGCAGTGAAAGGAGGCAGGCAGCATGCCGCCTAGAGGACGAATGAGAATGCAGAATCAACATCATGGAAATCCCTTTGAATTGATGCCCCGTCAAGGAGGAAGAAGCCCATTCGGAATGGGGCAGCCCGGTGAAATGAGAAACCCTTTCGGAATGAGACGCCAATCTTCTCCCCCTTTTCAAATGGGACCGCAAATGAACGGTTTCATGGGTCAGCAAGGTCCCGCGCCAATGAATATGCAAGGTATGCAAGACGGTAGGAGAAAAGGACGCGGTGGCGGACTCCTCGCAAAGTTATTAAAGAAAAATGAGAGAGGCAGCCAGCAGGGAGGCATTCTACAGCAATTCAGCAGAACCGAATCAAATGGAGCCGCTGCCGGATTTGAACGTGGACCAAGTGCAGCAGCAGCAGGAGCATCCACTATCGGAAATTTACTTAATCCCGGCAATATCAGTTCCTTTCTTTCCAATACACAGCAGGTCCTGAATGCAGCCCAGCAGTTCGGTCCTATGATTCAGCAATACGGCCCGATGGTAAAGAATCTTCCTGCACTTTGGAAGCTTTACCGAGGTTTTAAGGATCTATCTACAGACGAATCTCAGTCAGGGGAAGGTAAGAAAGAAGAAGCAGAACAAAAAGCTGAACCTGAGAATACAGAAGTAAAGGTATCCAAGAAAAAGAAGAAATCCAAGAAAGAAGCCACTATTGTAGACGAAGCAGAGGTACGGCCACCTAAGAGAAAGTCTTCTCCTGGAAGTTCAAAGCCTAAATTATATATTTAAACCCAATCCCTCTAAGTGTATACTTGCAGGGGTTTTTCTTTCGGTTGTGGCGGAAAACCCTCTATCGAAAAAAATCACCTCTTTTACTAATGCATACAACAAAATCCATAGCTCCTTACCCCTACTCTTTGTCAGATGTCCCATTCTCCTTTATAATAAAGACACAACCTTTCCCATGTAGGAGGATTTTCATAGATGGATATTATCAAGATAACCCCGAGGGGCTATTGTTATGGTGTAGTCGATGCAATGGTCATCGCAAGAAACGCTGCATTAGATAAATCGCTGCCTCGTCCCATTTATATCTTAGGAATGATCGTTCACAACAAGCACGTCACCGATGCGTTTGAAGAAGAAGGCATCATTACGCTGGACGGAAAAAATAGAAAGGAGATCATCGAACAGGTAAATGAAGGTACGGTCATCTTTACTGCACACGGTGTCTCTCCTGAAGTAAAGGAAATCGCACGAAAAAAAGGACTGGTCACACTTGATGCGACTTGTCCCGATGTTACAAAGACACACGACCTCATCCGAGCCAAGGAAGCAGAAGGATACGATGTCATCTACATCGGTAAAAAAGGGCATCCCGAGCCGGAAGGTGCAGTAGGTGTTGCCCCCGATATCGTACATCTTGTCGAAACTGCCGGGGATGTAGAAAAACTGTCCATTGATAATGACAAAATCATCGTGACAAACCAAACGACAATGAGCCAATGGGATGTTCTTGACACCATGGAAAAAGTAAAAGAAATGTTCCCTCACGTCGAACTGCATAAAGAGATCTGCCTTGCGACCCAGGTACGTCAGGAAGCTGTGGCTGAACAGGCCGGCGACGCAGATGTCCTCATCGTAGTCGGAGACCCTAAGAGTAATAATTCAAATCGCCTTGCACAGGTTTCCAAAGATATTGCAGGCACTCCCGCCTACAGGATCTCAGACATCAGCGAGCTGGACATCGAATGGCTTAAATCGGCAAAAGTCGCAGCGGTAACAGCAGGAGCATCTACTCCTACTCCAATCGTTAAAGAAGTCATCAAGTTCCTGCAGGACTTTGACCCTGAAGACGAAACGACTTGGACGAGAGAACATAGTGTTCCTCTGAACAAAATCCTTCCTAAGGTAAAGAAGTCCAAATTAAGTTAAATGAATGTAAATAAGCCCCCTGGCGATTGCCAGGGGGTTTTTGTTCTCTAACTATAGGAAGTCTACATGTAAGTAAATGGATTTGTATCTGCTTTTGAAGCAAATATATTGACGATATATCCTTTTTCCGCGCATTTTCCAGCTAAATATTTTGCCACGCCGTCCTTCATGACTTTTTCGATATGATGACCTGCATCCACAATGTTCAGCCCCATCATCATCGCATCATGTGCAGTGTGATAGTAAATATCCCCGGAAACAAAAGCATCTGCTCCCTGCCTTTTAGCAGCTGAGATAAACTTATTACCGTCCCCTCCAAGTACTGCCACTTTCTTGACGATGGCGTCCCTATCTCCGATCACCCGGATTCCGTCCATGCCGAAGGTCTTCTTCACAGATGCCGCAAATTCTTTTAGTGAAACTTCTTCTTGAAGCTTCCCGATCCGGCCTAACCCCAAAGGTTCCCCTGTGTTCTCAAGAGCATAAATATCATAGGCCACTTCCTCGTATGGATGATGGGTGAACATCGCTTTCAACACTTTTTTCTCAAGCGAAAGAGGATAGATGGTTTCGATTTTGACTTCTGAAACCTCTTCGACCTTCCCTTTCTGACCGATATGGGGATCCGAATTGGCACCAGGTAAAAACCTTCCCTTTCCTTCCGTTGAAAAACTGCAGTGCGAATAATTGCCGATATGGCCTGCCCCTGCCTTGCCTAATGCTTCCCGGAGCTCTTCGCTGTTCTCCTTCGGTACATAAACGATAAGCTTCCTGAGTTGCTCTGAGTAGGTAGGGCGTAATACAGACGTCTCCTGGAGGTTCAATTCTTCAGCCAGAAGATCATTTACCCCTCCTTGAGCCACATCAAGATTAGTATGGGCGGCATACACGGCAATGTCATTCTTGATCAATTTCTCGATCATTCGTCCCTGATAGGTGTCGGTATGAAGTGATTTCAACGGCCTGAATAAAGGCGGATGATGAGCAATGATCAGTTTAACATTATTTTTGATCGCTTCATCGACCACATTTTCCAGGACGTCCAATGTAATCATGACGTTTTCAACTTTTTCATTCAGCTTCCCGATTTGCAAACCAATCGGATCGCCATCTTCAGCCAGGTGTTTAGGTGAAAACTCTTCAAAGAGTTGAATGATTTGGTGGCCGTTTACCGTTTTCATTTGGAAAGAACCTCCTCAACCATTTGAATTTTATTCATTAGTTCCGTTTTTCTCTCATTCAATGAGTCAGTTTGTTCCGCTTTTTCCATATTAGCCAGGATATTTTTCCACTGTGCACTTTCCTGTGTCCATTTCTTTTTGAATGCTTCATTTCTTTTTTGTATCAAGAATGGGCCAAGCAGAAGTTCTTTTTGCTTCTCCTCTTTAGAGTATGCACGATCCGGCTCTCCTCTATCAGCTGTAAGGATCTCATATACCTTTCCGTCTTCTTCAATGATTTCTTCGTTTGTAAGCTCCCAATTGTTTTGAAGAAGCCAGAGACGGATTGATTTCGCACTTACATTGGGCTGAAGGATCAACCTTTTCACTCCTGTAAGCTTCTCTTTCCCATCTTCTAAAATCGATGAGATTAGGGCACCGCCCATTCCAGCAATGGTGATGCAATCCACTTCTCCCGGAGCGATGACTTCAAGTCCATTGCCGAGTCTGACCTCAATCTTATCCTGCAGGCATGCATCTTTAACCTGTTTCTCGGCTGAAAGGTATGGACCCTTCACCACTTCTCCCGCAATGGCTCTTTCCGCGATCCCTTTTCTAACCGCAAAACATGGCAGATAGGCGTGATCGGAACCTATATCTGCAATCTTAGACCCCTCAGGGATATATGAAACGACTGTTTCTAAACGTTTGGATAATTGTTCAATATTCATGTCTTCACCTTTTTAGTTGATTTGATACTTAGTATGTACGTTTTTCATTCTATCTGACTTTGTCCAATAAAAAAAGTCCTTTGCCCTATTAGACAAAGAACCTTTTAAGCGTATACATTATTTAAGTGATTTGATCCATTCTGCCATTGCGTCTAGATTTTCGTCAGCAACAAGACCTGCAGGCATTGCGCCTTTACCATTTTTGATGGTCTCTTTGATCTCATCAACAGACTTGTCTGTACCTTTAAGAGCCGGACCCATGCCGCCTTCATAGTTTCCACCGTGACAAGATAGACAGTTGTCTTTGTAAGTTTGCTCAGGATCAAACTCACCGCTTGAAGCCTGTTCGCCCTCTTCACCTGCTTTTTCCCCGTGTTCCGCTTCTTTCGCTTTTTCATCAGCATTGTTTAGGCCTTCTAAAGACATGAAGAATACAAGGCCGATCCCCATAGCCATGATCAGAATGAATGGAATAATTGGATTACGATTCATGATTTAACCTCCTTTATGTACAACATCCAAAATAGTGCTAGTAAACAACTTATATTTTACTTTAAAAATCGACAAAGGAAAAGTCCTATAGTTTAACTTTTCCATCTTTCTCACAAATTAGACACAATTGATTGTTTTTGTTGTCGACATTTTATAAATTACTTCTTTTAATCACCACTGCCCGATTCCGTGCAGGACTTCGCTTTCCGCGGGCGACCCGTGAGCATCCTGATATGAACGAAATCGTCAAGATACTCACCCCATCCTGATTTGGTTTGGTTTTTAGGCAACCCTAAATAGAGAGGTTTATTTTGACTTCTCAACTTATTTGATTCCATTCATCACCGCTATTGATTTCCGTGCAAAACTTCGCTTTCCGCGGGCGACCCGTGAGGATCCTCGGTCTGAGAAGGCTCATCTGTCCAGCTGCAGGGCTTAGAGGCACATGTCATACATGTCATAAGCCAAACCGGCCAAGAAGGCAAAGAACGCCTTCGTGACCGATTCGTCTTATGCCACACGCCTCTGAGCAAACCCCTTCCGCTTTTCTTATAGGAGTCTCCGTTTTGCACTACAATCAATCGCTAGAGCCCGGTTAATAACAAGTCTGTCTTGTTTTGTACCAAAAATTAAACAAAGAGCTTTCAGGTGCTGTTACGCATCCTGAAGCTCTTCTGTTTGAAAATTAATTATTTACCCCGATGAGACGGGAGATGACCATACGTTGCACCTCAGAAGTTCCTTCACCTATTTCGAGAAGCTTCGCGTCACGCAGGTATCTTTCCACGTGATATTCTTTCATGTAGCCGTATCCTCCATGAATCTGAATTGCTTCATCGGCTACTTCCATGCTGATTTCAGAAGCATACAGCTTACACATGGACGCTTCTTTTGAGAAAGGTCTGCCTTGATCTTTAAGCCATGCAGCTTTGTGGACCATATTCCGTGCAAGTTCGATCTTCATTGCCATATCGGCCAGCTTGAACTGAGTGACCTGGAATTCTGACAGGGTCTTGCCGAACTGTTTTCTTTCCTTGGAGTATTGCAATGCTTTTTCGAAAGCAGCTTGGGCGACGCCAACTGCCATGGCACCGATACCAATACGCCCCCCGTCCAGGGTGACAAGGAATTGTTTAAATCCTTCCCCACGCTTACCCAGGAGGTTTTCTTTTGGTACTTCCACATCTTCAAGCACCAATTCAGTTGTGTTAGAAGAGTGAAGCCCCATTTTTTCGTAGTTATCAATCACAGTGAAACCTTTTGCGTTGGTAGGCGCGATAATTGCACTTATTTCTTTCTTCCCATTCTCTCTGCCGGTGATCGCAGTCAGAGCCAAGTGGTCAGCATAGCTCGCATTCGTGATATAACACTTGTTACCGTTGATTACCCATTTATCGCCTTTATCTTCTGCAGTGGTTTGCGTCCCTCCTGCATCAGACCCTGCATTTGGTTCTGTCAGGCCGAAAGCTCCAAACGATTCCCCTGTACAAATTGGCGTAAGGTATTTTTCCTTTTGTTCATGGGTCCCGAATAGATTGATGGGTGCTCCCCCTAAGGAAATATGCGCAGAATATGTGATTCCTGTAGAAGCGCAGGCTCTACTCAACTCTTCCGTCACAATCGCAAAACTGACTGTATCCGCACCGGCCCCACCATACTCTTCAGGGAACGGCAGCCCCATCATCCCCAGGTCTGAAAGCTTTTTAAAGATTTCTTTAGGGAATTCTTTTGTACGATCCCTTTCCAATGCACCTGGAGCGACTTCCTCCTCGGCAAATTCCCTGATCGTTTTTTTAATCATTGTCTGTTCTTGCGTTAAGTCAAAATTCATCCTTCTCCCCCTTGTATTAACTTGATGAATGATAGCCTGAAAGGTTCAGACTTTTAATCGCGCAAGCCTATCAAGATTTCTATGAATGCGCTCTCATTCCTATTATAAGAGGGAATGGTGAATTTTCTCAACTTTAAAAAACTTTTTAAAATTCAGAAGTTATTGTAATATAGAAATAACAAGTAATAGTCCACCTATTGCGCCAGACAGTGTAAAATAGATCAACTTTCGCTTTATTCCGAGGACAATCCATAAAAGACAATTCAAAAACAATGTTGCATAGGCCATGTGCGGGGAACCATCAGATATCTCTTCCGTAATGCTAATGGATAATAGCAGAATGATGAAAGCCGCTGATATGAGAATAGGTACAGTTGAAACTTTTTTCTTAGAATAGTAAATTCCCCATCCAATTAGTAATACGACAAAACCTGTCAAAATCGCTGTTTGCAAAACGACTGACAATTCAGTAAAATAAATGACAAATAATGAAATGAACATAACGACTCCTGAAAGCAGAATGGTCATGTAATTTAGCTTCTTTCGCCCCTTTTTATGAGAGGGATCAGAATGGTTTTCTTCGCCTTTGGTATATAGTGCCAGTAAATAATCGCAGTACTGATCCGGTAGCATGTTATTCTGCTTCCAAAATTTGATTTCGTTTATAATCACAGCTTGTCTGCCGTGTTTTGATTTCGACATAGTACTCTCACTTTCTGAATATGATCCTTCTGTTTATTTCGGCAGCATATGGGAAAATCCCTTTAAATTTACAGAAAAAAACCTCTACCATTTATATGATAGAGGCTTGATCATCCTATTCCAAGAAATCTTTGAGTCGTTTACTGCGGCTTGGATGACGCAATTTACGAAGTGCTTTCGCTTCAATCTGACGAATACGTTCACGCGTTACACCGAATACTTTTCCAACTTCTTCAAGTGTACGGGTTCTTCCATCATCAAGTCCAAATCGTAAACGGAGTACATTCTCTTCGCGGTCTGTAAGTGTATCAAGAACATCTTCCAATTGTTCTTTTAACAATTCATAAGCAGCATGCTCTGAAGGAGACTGCGCTTCTGCATCTTCAATGAAATCTCCAAGATGTGAGTCGTCTTCTTCACCAATCGGTGTTTCAAGTGACACTGGCTCCTGGGCTATCTTTAAGATTTCCCTTACCTTTTCAGGTGTAAGATCCATCTCTTCCGCAATTTCCTCAGGTGACGGTTCACGACCGAGATCCTGCAGCAATTGTCTTTGAACACGGATCAATTTGTTGATCGTTTCCACCATATGAACCGGAATCCGGATCGTTCTCGCCTGGTCTGCAATTGCACGGGTGATTGCCTGGCGAATCCACCATGTAGCATACGTACTGAATTTGTAGCCTTTGCGGTAATCAAATTTTTCTACAGCTTTAATCAGACCCATGTTTCCTTCTTGGATCAAATCAAGGAAAAGCATTCCCCGGCCAACGTATCTCTTGGCAATGCTGACTACAAGACGAAGGTTCGCTTCTGCAAGGCGGCGTTTGGCTTCTTCATCCCCATCTTCAATTCTTTTTGCAAGATTGATTTCTTCTTCTGCTGAAAGAAGATCGACTCTTCCGATTTCCTTCAGATACATTCTTACGGGGTCATTTATCTTAACTCCGGGAGGAACGCTTAAGTCATTTAAGTTAAACTCTTCTTCTTCTTCTTTTTCCAGCTCACTTGCACCTGGGTCGTCATCCTCTTCATTTTCATTGATGATTTCGACGCCTTGCTCACCTAAATGTTCGTAGAACTCATCCATCTGGTCTGAATCCAATTCAAAACCGGATAGTTTATCGGCGATATCCTCGTAAGTAAGGACGCCTCTCTTCTTTCCTTGGTTTACTAAAAATTCTTTCACCTGATCAACGGATAACTCTGACGCTATTTGTTTGGAACGCGCGGACTTTTCAGCCATGTGTTCCCCTCCTTCCAACTTCCTTGAAAAACTTTATAGAGACTTACGCAGCTGTAAGATTTCCATTGCTATCTGTGCTTCTTTGCGATAATCATTTTGCCTTTGTGCTTCTTTTCTTTCTGATTCTTTTTCTTTTATCTTCAACATCTTTTGATGTTTTAAAACGGATTGTACATAATCCATTAACTCTTGATCTGTGCATTCTTCACTGATGGACATCATTTCAATCTCTGTCACGATCCTGCGAAGCCTTTCATCCGGCAGATATCCTATGAATGAACTGGCGCCGGGAGGCATCCCTTCCTCGTAATAACCGAATAAATAAGTAATGATAGCTTGATGTTCATCAATATTAAGGTGGGTGCCAGCAAGCCAGTCCTGAACCTTATATGCTGTATTTGGATCTTTCAGCATATAGGCAATGAGCCTTCTCTCTGCCGTTTGATATGCAGGCAGCAATTTAGTCTGCACCCTTGGTATGCTCGGTTTCGGCGGGGGTGCCTGTTTAGCAGGTTTTGACTTTCCTTTCACCGCCCCATTCACTTCAGCAAGTTGCTGCTGCAGGGCTTCTAACGAAACATCAAATTCATCTGCAAGGTACCTGATATAGTAGTCCCTTTCAACCGCATTGCTCAACTGGGTGATTTCCTTAAGTATGTCTTCTATATACTGAAGGCGGTCTCCTTCATCATTTAGATTTTTGTTCAGCTTATGATACCTCAGCTTAAATGCCATAAACGTCAAGCTGGCCCCTATTACATCCTGTTGAAATTTCTCTTTGCCATACTTTGAAATGTAGTCATCAGGGTCCAATCGTTCAGGTACCATAGCCACCCGTATGGATAAATGGTGATTAAGGAGCAGATTTCCCGCTCTGAATGCGGCTTCCACACCTGCCGAATCGCCGTCATAGCAGATGACAACGGAATCGGTCAAGCGCTTGATCAATCCAATTTGTCCTTCAGTCAAAGAAGTACCCATCGTCGCAACTCCGTTTTCAACGGATGCCCCGCTGGCTGAAATCACGTCCGCGAACCCTTCAAAAAGGATCACTTGCTGCTTTCTTCTAATGATCGTCCTTGACTCATGATAATTGTAAAGAGTGCGGCTTTTATTGAATATCTTGGTTTCTGGACTATTTAAGTATTTTGGCTCATCTTCAGAGTGAAGGCTTCTTCCTGAAAATGCGACTACTTTCCCTTTCGGATCGGTAATGGGAAACATGATCCTGCCTCTGAAACGATCGAGGAATGACTGATCTTTTTCCCTTCTCACCAATAAACCGGCAGCTTCCATCAAATCAAGGGAGTAACCCCGTTTTTGCAGGAACTTGACAGTGAAATCCCAACTCGGCAAGGACCAGCCGATCTGGAACTTACTGATACTCTCGGTCGTGAATCCCCTGGAAAGTAAGTATTCAAGAGCTTCCTGCCCCTCCTTTGTGTTTAAGAGAAGATGATGGTAAAATTTACTTAATAGCTCATGAGCCTGAAGCATCTGCTTCTCATCTTCCCGGGGAGGCGCATCTTGTTCACTTGCAGCCGTAGAGACAGATATTTCTTCACCGACTTTGCTACCAAGCTTCTGCGCTGCCTCGACAAAAGAGAGACCGTCTACGTCCATTAAGAATGTGAACGCGTTCCCTCCCGCTCCGCAGCCAAAACAATGAAAGATCTGTTTGTCAGGCGATACGGAGAAAGATGGAGTGTTTTCTCCATGAAAAGGACACAGGCCAAAATAATTACGCCCTTGCTTCTTCAACTGTACATAATCACTGACAACATCTACGATATCCGTAGAAGATAATATTTTATTTATTGTTTCTTCAGGGATCCTATCAGACACTATATATCACCTGGTTTTCATTTCCCTCTTAATGCATTCGGTATGAATGATTATTTTCCTGCAATCTTCGACAAAATCTTCTCGAATTGCGATGAAAATTCTTCGCGGTCATCATTCGTAAAAGGCTTTGGCCCTTTACCATAATTCCCTTTCCGTCTTTCCTTCGCTGCCACGTAACGGTAATCGAGCGCCGTCACAATACTCTCTTCTCTGTAGACCTTTCCCCTCGGGGAGAGGGCATAAACTTTTTTCGGCAGTACCAAGCTTGCGAGTCCTATATCCTGTGTAACAAGAATATCATTCGACCGGACATGATTCATGATATACAGGTCTGCCGCTTCTTTCTCACTGTCCACATATACCCATCTTCCCTCATCGGGAGTATTCTTGTGATGGGCATGGGAAGCGACAAAAACCACTTCCAAACCAAAATCCCCTGAAATCCGAATGATTTCCTGTTTGACAGGGCAAGCATCTGCATCTACAAAAACTGTAGATTTTTGTTTGCTATTACTAACTATTCTACATCACTCCGTATTATCCTTCTCTCCACAGGAACTTTTCCTTGGAATTCAGGTAGAATATCGAAAAAAATTCGAGACGAGACTTGACATATCACAATAATTAGTTTATTCCTTAAGAGTTTAGTCTAAACCTATTTTAAATATTTTTATCACAATTTTTTATTATAGTATAATCGGACAGGTTTGACCACTAATTTACCCGAAAGAATTTTATGGATTTTTCCTTTAGACAATGAAAGAACGATCCTATCCCGAAAAAGGGGCAGAATCGTTCTTTATCATGAGTTGTTTGAACGCTGATAGATATTCGTTATGATATTGGCTGTTTCTTCAACTGCCTTATTGGTCACATCGATCACATGGCAGCCCATGCGCTCTGAAATCTTCTCAAAGTATGTCAGCTCTTCTTCTATCCTCTTGATGTTGGCATAACTCGCCTCATCATTCAGCCCCAGTGATTTCAGCCGTTCTCTCCGGATGGTATTCAACTTTTGGGGAGAGATCTTCAATCCGAAACATTTCTTCGGAGAAACTTTGAATAGTTCTTCAGGGGGGTCCACTTCAGGAACAAGCGGGACATTCGCCACTTTGAAACGTTTATGGGCAAGATACTGGGAAAGGGGGGTTTTACTCGTTCTGGAAACCCCTACAAGGACGATGTCTGCTTTAAGGATTCCCCTTGGGTCCCTTCCATCATCATATTTTACCGCAAACTCGATCGCTTCCACTTTTTTGAAGTAGTCATCGTCCAGCTTTCTGACTGTACCAGGTTCAAATAAAGGCTCCTTCTCATAAATGGTCTGATACTTATCCATTAAAGGTCCGATAATATCAAAAGCGTATAATTCTTCCTTATCCGCCTGTTCTTTGATATACGCCCTCATGTCCGGCTTGACCAGCGTGTAGACAATCAGCCCCTGATTTAGTTTTGCCAGCGAAATGACCTCATCGATATTTTCAAAGTCCTCTACATACGGAAAGCGTTTGATGACCGTATTGGAACCATTGAATTGACTAATGGCCGCTTTAGTGACTAATTCAGCTGTCTCTCCCACTGAGTCGGAAACAACATAAATAATCGGTTCTTTCACGATCGTTCACCACCTTCTACTCTTCTTCTGCAAGTGCAACAAATGCTTTTGTAATATTGGTCTTTGTAATTCTTCCGGTAACTTCCATATCCCCGTTCTCGGTTTTCTTCACCACAGGAACAGAATCAATCTGCTTATGAATGAGATCCTTTGCTACACCGATCAACAGATCGTCCTTTTCACATGTTGTGATGTTAGGCATTCTCGTCATTATGATATTCACAGGCAATGTACTGAGTTCTTGCTTTCCGATACTTGCCCTGAGTAGATCCTTTCTGGATAAAACACCAACTAAATATGTATTTGCATCCACGACAAATAAAGTACCTACATCCTCAAGGAACATCGTAACAATGGCATCATACACTGACACATTCTCATTCACCACTACCGGAATGGATTGATAGTCTTTAACATAAATTTTATTCAGGTTTTCTGTCAAGAGCTGAGTGCCTGTTTTACCCGTATAAAAATAGCCGACTCTCGGTCTTGCATCCAAATAACCCGCCATTGTCAAAATAGCGAGATCGGGTCTGAGCGTCGCCCTTGTCAGATTTAATTGATCTGCAATCTGTTCACCTGTGATGGGGCCATTGTCTTTAACGATCTGCAAAATTTGTTCTTGTCTTTTATTTAGTTCGATTGTTACTCACCACCTAACGAACAAACGATTAATGTTATACTTTATAATAAATATTATATACTATTTACGGAAAATGAAAAGAGAATATTGTCATCACATTGTGATAACACTATGCATATTATCAAAGAGTATCTTTTTTTTATCAAAACTTCAAATTTTTTATCTTTCTGACAGCGGGAGTTGTTATTTTCATGTCGGCATGATAAAATATCTTCATCTTACAACCAAATAGAAGCTGAGAAGGATACATAAGTACTTGTGGACAAAGCGACCGGGGATGGTGAAAGCCCGGAATGCAGGGAAACGGCAATCCTGAGCTGATCATTTCGAAAGTGGGTATACAGAAACATCGTATATCAACTAGGGTGGAACCGCGAGTAACAAGCTCGTCCCTAGGCGTTTAGCCTGGAGACGAGCTTTTTTTATTTTCTCAACTGTTTTGGCCGGTAAAGATCAATGTCGATTTATCCTGTTCCGGCTGCAGACTGGTGTGCAAGACGAAAACTCCTCCGGGAGAAAAGTGAACTTATAAAAAGGAGTGACTTTTTATGTCAATGGAACAAGTAGTAAATTTAGCAAAACACCGCGGATTCGTATTCCCGGGCTCCGAAATTTACGGAGGCCTTGCCAACACTTGGGATTACGGTCCATTAGGTGTAGAACTGAAGAACAATATCAAAAAGGCATGGTGGAAAAAATTCGTTCAGGAATCCCCTTACAACGTTGGGCTTGATGCGAGCATCCTGATGAACCCTCAAACATGGGTTGCATCCGGTCACGTAGGAAACTTCAATGATCCGATGATTGACTGTAAGGAATGCAAGACACGTCATCGCGCAGACAAGATCATTGAAAATGCGCTTGAAGACAAGGGTATCGAAATGATCGTGGATGGTCTTTCTTTTGACAAAATGGAAGAAATCATCAAGGAGCACGACATAGCGTGTCCCGATTGCGGAAGTCAGAATTTCACTGAGATCCGTCAATTCGATTTAATGTTCAAGACACATCAAGGTGTTACTGAGTCTTCCACGAATGAAATCTATTTACGTCCGGAAACGGCTCAAGGTATCTTTGTGAACTTCAAAAACGTTCAGCGCTCCATGCGTAAAAAGATGCCATTCGGTATTGCTCAAGTAGGAAAAAGCTTTAGAAATGAAATCACTCCTGGTAACTTCACTTTCAGAACCCGCGAATTTGAACAAATGGAACTGGAATTCTTCTGTAAGCCAGGAGAAGACATGGAGTGGTTCTCATACTGGCGTGAATTCTGCAAAAACTGGCTGCTTAATCTCGGTATGAACGAGGATAACATGCGTCTGCGCGATCACGATAAGGAAGAGCTGTCTCACTACAGTAATGCTACAACGGATATTGAATACAAATTCCCATTTGGCTGGGGAGAGCTTTGGGGCGTTGCGGACAGAACCGACTTCGACCTGAAACGTCATATGGAACACTCTAATGAAGATTTTCATTATATGGATCCTCAGACAAATGAAAAATATGTACCATACTGCATCGAACCATCCCTTGGTGCTGACCGTGTGACCCTCGCATTCTTATGTGATGCATATGAAGAGGAAGAATTAGAGAACGATTCAAGGACGGTACTTCGATTCCATCCGGCACTCGCTCCGTTCAAAGCGGCAGTTCTGCCTTTATCTAAAAAGCTTTCTGATGATGCATTCAAAGTATATGAAGAGTTGTCAAAAGACTTAATGATCGACTTTGACGAAACTGCTTCCATCGGTAAACGCTACCGCCGACAGGATGAAATCGGTACTCCTTTCTGCATCACATTTGATTTTGATTCCGTGGAAGACGGACAGGTAACTGTCCGTGACCGTGACACAATGGATCAGGTCAGAATGCCGATCAGTGAAGTAAAATCCTTCTTGATGGAGAAAATCCAGTTTTAAATAATTTACAAAGAGTCGGAGAGGTTATCCTCTCCGACTCTTTTTTCGTTTTACTTTCCTTTTTGATGAGATGGGATTCTACAAATTCACTTGTATCCCCCATGGTCCAGATACAGTAATACTCTATTTACAATAAAAAAATCCGGCCCCCACATGAGAGCCGGACAAAAAATCACAAAAATGCTTCAATAAACTAGAATAAGTCCTTAAGGTTATCCATTTGATCAAGGAATCTTCTGGATTTCAATGTCAACCCTGAATTTTCGTCGTAATAAGTCCTGATTACCCGCTTGAGCTGAGCTTTTGTTTCGTCTTTTACGGAGATGTTCCCCAGACGATTGATGTCAAAATAATAAAACAGCCTCAATAATTTCACGGTTCCTTGAGATATAGGCAGATGATGAGGATCTTCTTCCACACATCGGTGGCAGATAAATCCGTTTTCTTTGAATGAAAATCCGAATGTCCCCTCTATCTCGCCACAGACTGAACAGCCATTTAAATGGGGATGCAGTCCTAAAACGGGAAGCATCTTCATCTCAAAGATATGCATTAATATTTCCGGATCATAGTCCTCGTTAAGATACTGAAGTACCTTGTACAGCAATTCAAAAAGAAACGGATTAGGCTTGCGGTCTTCCGTGCTCTTATCAAGGAGATCCACGATATATGTAGCATATGCCGTCTTAAATAAATCTTCTCTTACATGCCGTAGTGATTCTGCGATCTCCCCCTGTTGGAGAGTTCCTAAACCACTGCCTTTTATAAACAAAAAATAGCCATATGTAAACAATTGGGAAATAGCGGAAAGACGGCTGTTGGACTTTTTAGCCCCTCGTGCCATCAATCCGATTTTCCCAAATTCCCTGGTGTATATTGTAACTATTTTGTTTGACTCACCATAATGGTTCGTTCTGATCACGATTCCTTCACATTTCTGCAGCATATTGGCCACCTCCCGAATTCACATCACCCGGGTGATGACAACCTATTACGTCAGGGGGAAGTCGACTTCCGATATCTCTTCTTCTAATTGATACGGTTCTTCAACCCTATCTTTTTCAAGCTCCTTAAAAAGTAAATACGTGTCGATGTTACCTGTTTGCGAAAACACTTTCCAAGTTAAGTCTAACATCAAAAACCCACCTTTCTGGATTTAAACTAGCAAGACTTCAAAGCTTTCTTGTGATTAGAGTTAGCATCTTTGTATAAAAGCATGTGAACTAAATATTGTTAATTGATTTCACTTGACATTCTTATAAGGGAAAAATCAATACTCATCATCACTGAAACCGTAGTCGCGCAGATTGGTCGCCCGGTTTCTCCAATCTTTCTGAACTTTCACCCATAATTCGAGATACACTTTGGAACCAAGCAGGTTCTCGATATCCATTCGTGAACGCTTCCCTACTTCTTTCAGCATCGATCCCTGTTTTCCGATGATGATCCCTTTTTGTGAATCACGTTCCACTATGATGGTGGCCATGACATCAATCAGGTTCTTATCATCTTTTCTTTCCATCTTATCAATGACAACCGCTATACTGTGTGGAATTTCTTCTCTTGTCAGATGAAGGACTTTCTCACGAATCAGTTCCGATACGATAAAGCGCTCGGGGTGGTCAGTAATTTGATCGGCAGGATAAAACTGCGGTCCCTCTGGAAGATTCTCCTCAATGAGTTCAAGGAGATGTTCTACATTATTCCCTTCCAGTGCTGAAATCGGAACGGTAGCGGCAAAAGGATAGAGTTCATTGTATTGCTGGATGATCGGCAATAATGCATCAGGATGTATTTGATCAATTTTATTAAGAATGAGAAATACCGGAGTCTTGACTCCCTTCAGCTTCTCAATGATAAATTGATCTCCTTTTCCGAGTCCTTCTTCCACATTTACCATAAAGAGTATGATGTCTACTTCTTTCAATGTGTTTTGGGCGATTTTCATCATAAAATCTCCAAGCTTATGTTTAGGCTTGTGGATCCCTGGAGTATCGATGAAAATCATTTGGGATTGATCGGTTGTCAAGACACCTTGGACCTTGTTTCGGGTCGTTTGCGGTTTGTCACTCATAATGGCAATCTTCTGACCGATTACACGATTCAAGAACGTGGATTTCCCTACATTCGGACGACCGATAATTGAAATGAAGCCAGATTTGAACGCTGTGTTATTTTCTATATTACTCATTTAAGTCCTCCGGTGAGAAAGCCCCTGGTAAAAGCTCGCCGACGGTTAACTCTTCCACATCGCCTTTGAGATTCGTCAATACTACTTTCATGTCCTTAGAACAAAGTTCTGAAATAACCTGCCGGCATGCCCCGCATGGCGGTACGGGTCTTGCCGTATCCGCGACTACTGCAATCATTGAATAATCCTTGTCGCCTTCAGAGTAAGCTTTGAAGAGTGCTGTTCTTTCTGCACAATTACACATGCTGTATGCAGCGTTTTCAATATTGCATCCGTGATAGACTTTTCCATCTTTCGTAAGAAGAGCTGCACCGACCTTGAATTTGCTATAAGGTACATATGCTTTTTCTCGTGCGGCTTTTGCTTCTTTGATCAGTTGTTCTGTATTCATTCGATTTACTCTCCTTTTAACCCTTACATATTTCATTTTACTATAATTTTCATAAAAGAAAATGGGCTGTTATCATTTTGTAATTAAATAGTTAGATAATTCAAACTATTTAATGGTACTTTGCATATTCGTGCTTAACTTATTCTATACAACAATAAGAGCGTTTTCAAATCAAAAAGAGGCTTGCGGGAAGAAAACTTCTTCACACAGCCTCTCTAAAGTCATTTTTTTAATTAAATCTGTTAATCACCGCTGTTGATTTCCGTGGAAGACTTCGCTTTCCGCGGGTGACCTGTGAGCCTCCTCGTCGCTGCGCTCCTGCGGGGTCTCACATTGGTCACTTCTCCCGCAGGAGTCTTCGTCTTCCACTCCAATCAACAGCTAGAAACAGTTAAAACAAAGGTAAGGAAGAACTTACTCTTTCTTCAAATTTGTTAACATTTAAACTGCATACTACTTTATCGGTTCCAGCAAGCAACAACAGCTGTTGAGAAAACTGCTTACTAATTAAATATCTTAGGAATAAAAATGATGCATCCAATGATGAATGAGCCGATTGCAAATAGTAAAACAGCAGCCGAAGCCAAGTCTTTGGACGCTTTTGCGAGCGGATGATATTCGGCAGTCACCAGGTCCACCGCTTTTTCGATAGCTGTGTTCATTGTTTCAAGTGCCAACATTCCAAAGATAAGAAGCAGAAGGATGATCCACTCGAAAACTGAAACGGATAGAATCAGTCCAAGGGCTGCAGCGACGAACGCCGCCGCTGTATGAATTCTGAAGTTCTGCTCCGATAACCACACAAACTTGATTCCCTGCCAGGCATATCCAAAGGATTTCTTTAGACGGTTCAGCCCGAATCTATTCCCTTTTAAGTCCATACTCATCAAGGATATCCTTTTGTCTCTGAAACATTACTTTTTCATCCTGTTCCTCAAGGTGGTCATATCCCAATAAGTGAAGGAATCCATGGAGGGCGAGGAATCCCAATTCCCGCGAAACAGAATGATTGTACTCTTCTGCCTGCTCTTTCGCCCGTTCAACAGAAATGATGATATCCCCCAAAACCCTTGGCATATCAGCGCCGACAATCTCGATTTCGTCTTCCCCCATTTCTTCAAGTGCAAATGAAATGACATCAGTTGGCTGATCTTTATGACGGTACTCCCGATTAATTTCCCTGATACGTTCATTCGTTACGAACGTTACCGAAACTTCACTGCTTTCCTCTACTCCTTCTTTGCTGGCAGCAAAATTCAATATCCCTTGAATCAGTTCTGTTTCTCCTTCTGATAGTTGTTCAGTCTCATCTATAAAGTCGATGGATAGTGTCATAATTCATTCTCCTTTAGCTTTAAGTTCGGGGTATTCAATCCTTGGATGATAGATACCATTTAACGTTTCACATAGGGCTATCTTCACTTTTTCAAGTTCCTTCAACGAAATATCGCACTCATTGAATTGCCCATCATTCAGACGATCTTTCACGATTGCTGCAACAAGATTTTTTATTTCCTCCTGAGTCGGGGAATTCTTTGACCGGACCGCAGCCTCAACACTGTCAGCGATATTGATAATCGCGGTTTCTTTGGTTTGCGGCTTTGGCCCCGGGTATCTGTACTCTTCTTCAGTTACATCTTTCCCTTGTTCTTTCGCCTTATAATAAAAATATTTCAGCAGCGTCGTACCATGATGCTGTTCAGCTATATCGATGATTTCTTTAGGCAGCTTATACTTCCTCAGCATTTCGGCCCCATCCGAGGCATGGTTAATGATGATTGTCTTACTTGTTTCTGGTGACATCCGGTCATGCGGATTTTCGATATTCATCTGGTTTTCTATGAAAAAATGCGGACGCTTAGATTTCCCTACATCATGGTAATAGCAGCCGACCCTGGCCAGCAGTCCATTCGCACCAATGGCTTCACAGGCAGACTCGGCAAGATTCGCCACCATCACGCTATGGTGATAGGTTCCCGGAGCTTCCGTCAGCAATTTCTTTAGTAGCGGCTGATTCGGGCTTGAAAGTTCAACCAGCCTCATAGAAGACAAGATACCGAATCCTGTTTCGAAGAACGGAAGAAATCCGATTGTCAGAATGGAAGAGCCAATTCCCGACACAAGCGCAAATACAAGGTAATAAATATATTCTGTACTTGTATAGGATACATCACTTAACAGTACAAGAAAGGCAATGATCAAGATATTGACAAAAGCCACATAAATACCTGCCCGAAGAACATTGGTACGCTGATTCCGGCTGACAAGCGTCATTATTCCAGCCACACCGCTGAACAAGGTGTAAATCGCAACTTCTATATCAATCGACCCGGAAAACTTTTCATTAAATACGATACTCGCACATGCAGA
Organism: Rossellomorea sp. NS-SX7; assembly: GCF_052828565.1. Taxonomy (NCBI): domain Bacteria; kingdom Bacillati; phylum Bacillota; class Bacilli; order Caryophanales; family Bacillaceae; genus Rossellomorea; species Rossellomorea sp. NS-SX7. Next base: position 2,625,580 of record NZ_CM128249.1, read on the forward strand.
AATGATAAACACCATCATCATGGCGATCCGCTCATTCAGCAAAATGCGGAGAATCATGCCGGTGAACGCGGCAGGAAACAAGAACGCAATATCATTTATCTCCAACTGCTTCAATAAGCCGGTTATCTTCATGAGTAACAGTGAAATGACAAACACAATGCTCGTTAAGATCAAATAGTTCTGTTTTTGCTCTTCCCTTACTTCAAGTGTATAGAAGAAATAATACAGTGAACTGATGATCACTATGATAAACAGGGCCAATCCAATGATCGGCTTCAAAGAAAAATCTTCTTCTACCATACCAAAATCATTCAGTGTTTCATAGATATTGGGTGTGACCAGTTTACCTTCTTCTACGATGACTTCGCCGTAGACAATTTTAACGGGCTGAACTTCTTCAACTGCCTGTTTCTTCAGCTGTTCCGTTTTTTCCTCATCATAATATTCGGTAGGTTCTATCGCAACATTCCCAAGTGCGACCGCTGCATCAGATAAGTCTCCAGTGAATGTGAAACTCTTTATCCGCTCTTCCAGATTTACTTTTGCTTCTCTTAATTCTTCTTCCTTCACTTTGTTCTGCATGATGACCTGCAGCTGGGTCGTTACGATTGATTCCACTCTTTCCAGGTCAGTTTCAGTCGCAGATAACAGCATTTTCAGGACATTATCGGTCAGTGCCTTCGTTACAATATTATCGTTACTTTCGGGAATACGTTTCTTAAGTTCCTCGAGCTGCTTATTTACATTGGGACTCTGAGGGTTGATCTCTTCCTCTTCTGGAGGGGATTCTTTTATAGATTCAGCTTTCACTTCAAGCACACTGTCGATTAAAGAACTGACAAGCATGACAGCGTTATTTACAGCACCTTCTTTCGTGCTGTACACCTTCCCCACTTCTGCTTTTGCTTCCTCTTTTTTCTTTTCTGTGGCTTCCTCATCCGGGAGCGTTTTAGGCGCCCTGATAGTGGAAGGCGCTTCGCCGTAAAGACTGATATCAAGGGGCTTCGGCTTAACATTACCGTAAAGGATGCCAAATACGATGATCCCCAGCAGAATAAACATTAAGTTAGTGAATAACCGGTAACTCAAAAACATTCTAATTTTATGTAATAATGGGTGTGTTTGCATGAAGTACCCCCTGTAATCTAACGGATCAGGTATGACCGTACTATGTCATTCGTTGTGATGAATCATTCCTCTAATTATGTAAAATCATAACAGTTTTTGTCTTAATTATCTATTCTTATCATATAAAATGATGTTTTCGTATCTATAAAAAGTATTTAAGTCACACAAAAAAGATTGACCGCCTATAAAAGGCATAGTCAATCTTTTAAGCTGTTTTTACTTTTCATTCTTTTCAAAGGCATTTATGATTTTGGCAACAAGCGGATGCCTTACTACGTCTGCCTGTTCAAGATAGATGAAGGAAACACCTTTCACATCCTTCAGAATTCTTTCTGAAGAAATCAATCCCGATTCGACTCCTCTTGGCAGGTCCACTTGAGAACGGTCTCCAGTGATGATCATTTTCGAATCGAAACCGAGCCTCGTCAAGAACATCTTCATTTGGGCACCGGTCGTATTTTGGGCTTCATCCAGAATAACGAAAGCATCATCAAGTGTCCGGCCCCTCATATACGCAAGAGGAGCGATTTCAATCGTACCTCTTTCAATCAGGCGCGCTGTATGCTCTGCGCCGAAGACATCATGCAATGCATCATACAGAGGTCGAAGATACGGGTCCACTTTCTCCTTTAAGTCCCCCGGAAGGAAACCGAGGCTTTCACCAGCTTCAACAGCGGGTCTCGTGAGAATGATTTTCTTAACCTCTCCATTCTTCAATGCATGGACAGCCATCACGACTGCCAGGTACGTCTTTCCGGTACCAGCAGGGCCGATACCGAAGACCATATCGTGCTTTCTGATGGCGTGAAGATATTGTCTTTGACCAAGGGTTTTTACACGGATCGATTTCCCCTTGGCATTTTTCGTTATTTCTTCATTATACAAATCAATGTAATATTCCAATGTTCCGTTTTTGCCCATTTTAATGGCGTGCAGGACATCCCGCTGGCTGATATTGATGCCTTTACGGATGACACTCACTAAACGGTCACAAATTTCAAGGGCCAGCTCTGCACGATCTTCTTTCCCTGAAACTAGCAATTCTTCGCCCCTTGTTACAATTGAAACGTCAAGCTCTTGTTCGATTAATTTAAGGTGAGAATCTGAAACACCAAATAAAGCTACTGCTTCGTTTGGATTTTCCAGTTGTAATTTCATTAAGATATCATCTGACATTCATTAGTCTCCTTGAATAATTGGTTGTCCTTCAGCAATATTTTCTACTACTTTGAAGTGAAGATTCACCTTTACTTTACCATTCTCCACCTTTTCTTGCAAAATTTTTTCACCGATTATTTCGGCATCATCCGGGAGTGTAGAGGCCAAATTTCTTTTGGCAAGCTTTTTTGCCTCCTGGACCGCTTGTTCCTTCGTATACGACCGTTCAACATGTTCCTTTTCTTTCATGCTTTGATCGATATACGCAATCGGCAGCTGCCATTTTAAAAACTTTACCGGCTTTTCCATCTCTTCTGTCACCGATTCCTTATACTCAGGATTCCCAAAACCCCATATCGGGATTCTCAATGAACCAATCTCTATATAATGCTTTCTTTTCTCATTGCCGCTGAAGACGACGAAATCTGTTTTCAAGGGAAGTTCAACCGCTGTCTTATACCAGGTTTCTCCCATTATCTTTGCTTTAGCAGGGACCCCTTTCGGTTTTTTTTCGTTTCCTATCACACCTGAAACGAGTAGTTGTCCCTTTTTCACATAATCATTCACCTTGACCTGGGGATCACCTTCTTCCACAAACATCTCGACGATAATCGCTTTCTTCTTCGCGATTATATGCTGCAGACCTGTTGACTCGACGGGTTCAGGAGCATTCTTTTCAACAACTTGGAAATGAAAGGTTGTCCCTCTCAATTCGACACCGACCCATGTTATGTTGTCCATCCTCGAGGAAAGCTCCCTCTGAATACTTTCAACATCAGGGATCGAGAATTGCAGTTTCCCGGTTGTTACCCCCATCGATGTTAGCTCCTTGCGGATGTTATGTTCGGTTTCAGGGGTTGCCCCCTTGATTTGAATGCCCCATACCATATTCGACAGTAAGATGACGATGATGAAAAAAGATAAGGCGCCCAGGAGGAAACCTGAATTCTTGATCGCACGCTTCAGGAGGAAGGGACCTCCCTGCCCCCTTAGGAATGTTACCTTGCACTCTGATGACCTTACCGCTCTTCTGAAGTTATGTACATCCTCTAAGGCTAAATAAAACGTGATTGTTTCTGTACCGGCTCTCTTTACATTCCAAATGGAGATATTTGAGCGCAGCAATTGATTGATGACTCTCTCAATCAGCCTGCCTTCCATTTTCACGAATACTTTTCCCCTTAAAGAGGTAACCCATTGGTTCTTCAAATTCGTCCCTCCTAATCTTCTAAATAAGTAACTTCTACGATTTTCCCCTGGAGAAGTATTTCTTCCGGCAGAATCATTTTTATGACAAATTGTTCCCCTCTGATCAATAATTGACCTTGTTTAAGCAGAAGCCTTACTTCACGGTCGGTGAACGTCAACAGTCCCCGATGGTTTTCTATATAGATGTGGATTTGTCCAATCATTGTGACGCGCGGAAGGTCCATCATGACATCTTCAGGCAGGTCCATGGTTTGTGTCATCCATTTTCGCATTTGCTGTACCCAATTTTTCGCCATAAAAAAAGAACCCCCTTTCATCTCATATTTATGAAATGAAAAGGGGATTCATCACTGTTATTTTCGATGGTGAGGTTTTTTTGCACGGGGAGGGCCGAAGACCTCCGAGAAAATGAAACCTTTCACGATATCATCTTTGTTTTCAAAGTCAATAGCGTACGGTGAGTCCTTCATTTTTTTTATGGATTCCACCTTATTTCGACGCGTTTGCACCTGTTGTTTGTAATCCTGCTCCTGCTTTCTCAACTGTGCATACTTACTCTCAATATCTTTCTTTTTCTCTTCAAATTGTGTTTGAAGAGTGTAGACAGGCTGCCCCTGTTCAGCAGAAGGGGCAGCAGGCTCATATTCCTGTCTAGTACGGGGCTCTTCCCTGTATGTCTGAACCTCCCTGCCTGTCGAAATCGGCTTTGGCTTTGGACGATTTTCTTCTGAAGACGATTCTTTCACCCGATTGAAAATCGTCGTCAATAACCCGATTATGACGGCAATGATTAAACCTTCCATTGAGAAGTCTCCTTTCTCACCCGGGCAGATTATTCACCTTTTGGATTTTTGCCATCCTTTTTATCGCCCGTTAGTTTTCCGATGGAGTCCCTCATATCAGTATCAGCATCAATGTTCTTGATGTTCATATAATCCATCACACCAATATTTCCTGAACGCAATGCTTCTGCCATCGCTAATGGAACCTCAGCTTCAGCTTCGACTACTTTCGCTCTCATTTCTTCTACTCTTGCTTTCATTTCCTGTTCATTCGCTACAGCCATCGCTCTTCTTTCTTCCGCTTTTGCCTGTGCGATGTTCTTATCCGCTTCGGCCTGTTCGGTCTGAAGTTCTGCACCGATGTTCTTGCCGATATCAACATCCGCGATATCAATCGATAGAATTTCAAACGCTGTCCCTGCATCAAGGCCTTTGGACAGAACCGTCTGAGAAATCATATCAGGATTTTCCAACACTTTTTTATGATTATCAGAAGAACCAATCGTAGAAACGATCCCTTCTCCGACACGTGCAACGATCGTTTCTTCTCCGGCTCCACCGACCAGTCGATCAATGTTGGCACGAACGGTAATACGCGCCTTGGCTTTCACTTCAATACCATCCATCGCCACACCGGCAATGAATGGTGTTTCAATGACCTTTGGATTAACACTCATTTGAACCGCTTCAAGAACGTCACGTCCAGCCAGATCGATGGCTGCACAGCGTTCAAATGTCAATTCGATGTTTGCACGGTGTGCTGCGATCAATGCATTTACAACACGATCGACGTTACCGCCGGCCAAGTAATGACTTTCCAGCTGATTGATGCTTACACTAATCCCTGCTTTATGGGCTTTAATCAGGGGATTTATCACCCTGCTCGGGATAACCCGGCGGAGCCTCATCCCGATTAATGTAAAGATGCTGATTCTCACTCCTGCAGCTATAGCAGAAATCCACAGCATGACAGGTACAAATGTAAATAGTACAGCCAGTAAAATAAAACCTACAACAATGGCAACAATCAATAAAATAGTACTAGGTCCGATTACCATGTAATTACCCTCCTGCAAAAAAATTTAGATTCTTATATATTCGCCTCTTCAGCAGCCATTATGCACTAAAGAGATTGAATCACAGTTTTCACGAAAGATCCCTCACCACAATGCGGGAACCCTCGACTTTTACGACTTTCACTTTTTGATTTACAGCGATATAGCCGCCCTCCGTCACTGCATCAATTCTTTCATCATCGATAATGATGGTACCAGATGGTCTTAACGGAGTTTTGGTTTCCCCAATCTTCCCAATGAGTTCAAGCCTGTTCGCATTCGAAACATAGCCGCTTTCGGTATTGGTTGAATCCTTCAAAATAATCTTATTGAATAGTTTCATCTTTTTACCAAACACCTTTACAAATATGATCATGGCAATCACAGCAATGAATAACGCGATAAGAATGGAAATTCCCATTTGCATAAGGTTGCCTCCTGCCATCATGATACTGCCGAGTACTGCAGCAACTCCGAGCCCTCCGGCTATCCCTCCCGGTAGGAAGAATTCTGCTGCTATCAGTATGATCCCTATCACAAACAGAATGATGGTCTCATATCCGGCCAGCCCTGCCACTAAATGTCCGTAGAAAAATAACAGCAATGACGCAAGCCCAATGGAACCCGCTACACCGAATCCCGGTGAATACAACTCAACCACTAACCCCAGGCTTGCCAAAGATAATAATATCGGAACCACGATGGGATTCGTGATGAACCTTGCCAGTTTTTCAGCAAAGGTTTCCTCCACTACATGAACCGAGGATTCATCGACCCCAAGCTCTTTGTACAATTGGTCCAGATTATTGACGGTACCCTCTGAGTAGCCGACTTGTTGTGCTTCCTTTGCACCAAGCGTCAGCAATTCCCCTTTTTCAATGCCAAGCTCAGGAATCTCAACTGATTCGTCAGCCATGGCGAGTGCATAAAGAGGATCTCTGCCGCTTGATTCAGCAGCACTTTTCATGGCAGACAGCCAGTAGCTCTGTGCTTTTTTATCCGCTGCATTCCCCGCCTGATCGATGACGGCCGCAGAACCTATATGCCCATTCGGGACCATATAGATTTCATCTGCATGAAGGGCGATGAAGGCCCCTGCTGATAATGCATTATTGTTGACGAAAGCAACCGTATCAGCTTCCACTCCATCGAGCAGCTGTCCGATATCCCCAGCAGCGTCCACCAGGCCTCCAGGAGTATCGATATCAAAAATGATGGTTTCCGCCTGATTGTCCTCAGCATCCTCCAATGCTCGCTGAAGGAATGCATGCAGCCCTTTTTCTACTTCTTTTTGAATGGGTACAACATATACTTTTTTATCTTGTTCAGCGAGTCCGGACACCGGAAGCAGAAAACTGAACCCAAGGATCATCATATAAAAGATCAGTATACCTCTTCTCACCTTAACCCCCTCGTTTCAATCATATTCCTTGATAGTTTATGTACGAATGAATCATCTTAATAGTTTCATCTTTTTTTAAAAAAAGGTTCAGATGAATTCCATGCATTGCTCCGCATTCGGAATGCGGCCGGTGAGCCTCCTCATCATGCTTGCACCCCAGCCGTCACATGTATCGTTTTAAGACAACATTCATGGCCACAAAAATTCATCTCCATTCAGCAGTCATGAAAAGCCTTTCATCGAAGCCATAAAAAAACCGAGAAACTGACAGCTTCTCGGTTTTGGTTGTTATGATAGATGTTGAAGAACAAGTTTGTTGACGAGAGCTCCATCTGCTTTCCCTTTAACTTTAGGCATGATAGCCCCCATCACTTTGCCCATCTCAGCTTTTGAAGAAGCACCGACTTCAGCCATCGTTTCTTGAACGATTGCAGAAATCTCTTCTTCAGAAAGCTGTTTCGGCATATATATTTCGACGTAAGTCAGTTCTGCTTGAATTTTTTCAGCAAGATCATCACGACCCGCATTCGTAAATTCATGGAGGGAGTCTTTCCGTTGCTTGACTTCTCTAGAAAGGACAGTCAACTCTTCGTCTTCAGAGAGCTCCTGCTTTCCAAACTTGATGGCTTCATTTTGAAGTGAAGCTTTAAGCATGCGGATAACAGAAAGTTTCTCTTTTTCTTTATTTTTCATCGCTTGTTTCATATCATCATTTAAACGATTGAGAAGACTCATGGTTACACCCTCTCTTAGAACTTACGCTTTCTTGCAGCTTCTGATTTCTTTTTGCGTTTTACGCTTGGCTTTTCATAAAATTCGCGCTTTCTAAACTCTTGTAAAGTTCCTGTTTTAGAAACTGAGCGTTTGAAGCGACGAAGAGCATCTTCAAGCGATTCGTTTTTACGAACAACTGTTTTTGACATCTCTCTTTCCCTCCCTCCGAACACACTACACTTACATGTTCAAGTCAAGAAAATGGATTGTACCATTTTTCCCAAGACGAATATTCGCCCTTTACTTTACCAATAGCTTTGGCTTAGCCCTTGTTACTTTGTCACAAGGGGACAGAAAGTGTATGTCTTTCTTGGATGAATTCTTTAAATAATAAAGAAATCCATGTACTTTGCCATTATAATATATGTCTCCGTATAGGTCAACAATTTATGAATAATTGCTTGTATTATTAGGCATGTCTTCCTCTTTACTCCCATACATTAGTGGTAAGTATGCACCGGAGTGGGAGGGACGCTCATGATTTTGAATCTTTTATTATTCACACTGCTTATCAGTTGCTTTTTATTAGGAATGCTTTGGCTTCGGTCGGGATTGTTTCAGATCGCAAGCATGAAAGTGAAGAAATGGCTTCATTTTTTGACGGACACACCTGCCAAGGGGGCTGCAACAGGGACAGTCGTGACCGCCTTCATACACAGCAGCTCTGCAGTGATGGTGCTGACGGTCGGCCTTGCCTCATCCGGGATCATCCCATTCAGACAAACCATCGGAATCATGCTCGGTTCGAATATCGGGACTACGTTTACACTCGAAATGTTTACGTTAAATATGAATTATCTCATCGCACCTTCCATCATCATCGGATGCGCACTGCTCGCTTTCAAGAAAGATACGATCAGAAGTACTGGTTTGATCTTTACCGGCTTCGGTCTGATTTTTGCCTCTATACAGGGAATTCAGTGGGTAGCGACACCTTTGACCACCCATCCGCTGCTTCATGCTTACATAGAAAAAATGAACAGTCATATACTGATTGCACTGCTCATCGGGTGTATACTGACCGCCCTCATTCAATCAAGTACGGTGGTTACAGGAGTCACAATGGGATTCCTGGCTGCACAGTCTATCGATCTGCATGCTGGCATCGCCATCATGCTCGGGGCAAATATCGGGACATGCATCACCGCATTCATCGCAAGCATAGGCGGAGGAATCCAAGCACGGCTAACCGCTTTCGCCCATATTTGGTTGAATGTCATCGGCGTCCTGGTCTTCATCCCGCTTATTCCTTTATTGGGTACAATCGTTCAGAAGCTTGCAAGCTCCCCTGACATGCAGCTTGCCCACGCAAGTGTGATCTTCAACATACTCTGCTCGCTGGTGGTACTGCCTTTTGCTTATAAATTTGCCCGGTTTATAGAGCGGGTGCATCTGGGGCGATGAGCTGGAGGTGTTTAGAAGGCGTACAGGGTAAAAGCAGATAGATTTTGGCATGGTTCAAGGGATGGTTTCGAATCCTCCTGCAAAAATAGAAAAAGCCGGATGAACAGAATCCATCCGGCTTCGAGTTATTGATTAATAATCAGAATCACTTGTTAAACCTTGTACAATTTTCACACCTGAGCTTGCCCCAAGACGAGTGGCACCTGCGTCGATCATTGCCTGTGCATCTTCTGCAGAACGCACTCCGCCAGAAGCTTTCACACCGATGTCAGGTCCAACTGTCTTTCTCATTAGCGCGATATCTTCCACAGTCGCACCGCCAGTAGAGAATCCAGTTGATGTTTTCACATAATCAGCACCTGCTTCGACTGATAGTTCGCAAGCTTTCACTTTTTCTTCATCAGTCAATAGGCAAGTTTCAATGATCACTTTAGATAATGCCTTGCCTTTTGAAGCTGCAACAACCGCTTCGATGTCACGCTTCACAAGATCATAATCGCCGCTCTTCATGGCACCGATATTGATGACCATGTCCACTTCAGTCGCACCTTTTTCAATGGCATCTTTCGTTTCGAAAGCCTTTGTTTCAGGAGTTGAAGCACCTAAAGGGAAACCAATTACAGTACAAACTTTAACATCCGTACCTTGTAAAAGTTCGCTTGAATAGTTCACCCAAGTAGGATTCACGCATACAGATGCGAATTTAAATTCTTTTGCTTCCTGGCAAATAACCTCAACTTGTTCTTTCGTTGATTCTGGTTTAAGTAAAGTATGATCGATCATACTTGCAATATTTACAGTCATATTATCTCTCCTTTAGCAGTTGTACGTACCTCTTATATCATATCAAATCATAGGATAAAAAACGAGGTTTTCTTTTATTATGTCCAATTATTCTTATGAAATTTATTATTGTTGAAAGTGTTTACATGTTTCAGCTGGAATCATTAAACTTTGAGCTTCTCTTTTAATGAATATTTTCAATGGAATCGTTCCCATCAAAGTTTAAATTGAATAACAAGCCATTTCCTTCTTCGTGCAAACTAACCCCCTTTAGATATCCGCATTTTTAATTTAAGTACAACCCAAAAAGGCTGCATCGTCGATAATCGACCACGCAGCCTTTTTTAAAGTCATTATTTTATACGATAAACTCTCGCTTCGTATGGTTTTAAAGTTAACGTATCCGTTAAAGTATGTGCTCCTGAATCATGATTGGTCAAAAGCAAATGCTCAGATGATACCTTAAATTCCAGTTCGCAGACAGCCTCTTTTGTAGAAAGGTTCGTCACTACTAGCATTTTGTCGTTTTCACCTGTGCGTGTATACGCATAGATTTGCTCGTCTTCAGGAAGAAGCAAATCGTATGTCCCATACGTGAAGACATCTTCACTTTTCTTAAGGGAAATCATCTTCTTGTAGAATGACAGGATTGAATTTCCATCTTGTTCCTGTGCTTTCACATTGATGGTTGTGTAATTCGGATTCACTTTCATCCATGGTGTACCGGTTGTAAAACCGCTGTTTTCTTCGTCTGACCACTGCATCGGTGTACGGCTGTTATCTCGTGAGGAAGCCCAGATGATTTCCATAATGTCTTGATGCTTCACGCCTTCTTCACGTTTTAACCGGTACAGGTTCTTCACCGCGACATCGTCATAGTCTTCGATTGAAGGGAATTGTACATTTGTCATCCCTATTTCCTGACCTTGATAGATGAACGGTGTCCCCTGCATGAGGAAATACATCGCAGCCATTGCAGTGGCACTTTCTTTCCAGTATTCTTTATCATTTCCCCAGGTTGACACTACGCGCGGCTTGTCGTGATTCTCGATGAACAGTGCATTCCATCCATTTCCTTCAAGCCCTTTTTGCCAACGGGTCAGCACTTTCTTCAGTTCGACGATATCCAGATCCGGATTTGTTTCAGCATCCCATAATCCCAGGTGCTCGAATTGGAAGATCATATCCATCTTACCATTTTCTTTGCCTACCCAGAGCTCCGCTTCATCAGCTTTTACTCCATTTGCTTCGCCGACCGTCATGACATCATAATTTGCATACGTGCGATCTTTAAACTCTTGTAAGAAGGTATGAATGCCTTTTTGATTCATGTGCATATCAAACGACGAAACATATTTTTTCTTTTTAGGGTTCGGCATATCTGGAAGACCCCTACGCTTCTTGATATGACTGATTGCATCAATACGGAATCCGTCGATTCCTTTATCGAGCCACCAGTTTACTGTGTCATACAATGCATCTCTTACTTCTTCTTTTTCCCAATTCAGGTCCGGCTGCTTCGTGGAAAACACGTGTAGGAAGTACTGGTCGGTCTTCTCGTCATATTTCCAGGCAGATCCACCAAAAATACTTTCCCAGTTGTTGGGTTCTTTTCCTCCCTTGCCGTCGCGCCAAATATACCAGTCTCGCTTAGGGTTGTCCTTCGAACTTGCTGATTCGATGAACCAGGGATGTTCGTCACTTGTATGATTGAGGACCAGGTCGATGATCAGTTTCATATCACGACGGTGAACCTCTTCCAATAATTGATTGAAATCTTCCATCGTTCCAAAGTCTTCCATGATATCCTGATAATCAGAAATATCATAGCCATTGTCATCGTTAGGGGATTTATACATCGGGCAGATCCAAATGACATCTACGCCCAAATCTTTAATATAATCTAATCGCTGTATGACTCCTTGAAGATCTCCGATTCCATCCCCATTTGAATCCTGAAAACTTCTAGGATAGATTTGATAGCCTACAGCTTCTCTACGCCATGCCTTTTCCATCATAACACCTCATCGAATTATTATATGATACAAACGCTTACATTTTGTTCGTTGTGAACAAACCATTTCAGCTTATCACTCATATGGTATACATTATGCGCAATCGTTTGCACTAAATAGCTAAAAAAAAAGAATACATACTTTAATATGGACATTTCTAGTTTACAACCTAATTTCTTACTTAGCAATAGTTATTTTTTAGTTAGCCGGGTTGTTTGTCATTTTCATTCTAATTTTTTCAAGTATCGGTAACTATACCTCTAATTGTCTTCTGCTTTTTAGATTCATTCTCATCAGATCATGAATTTAGAATTTGGAGCGTAAATCTTAGAAATGGATCATACACGATGATCTCCTCTCAAAAATCCCTCTTCATTCCACTGAAGCAACAAAAATAATAAATTTCTCCTTAAAAATGCTAAAAAACAGAATCCCTCCAAAAGCTCTCGGCTCTTGAAAGAATTCTGTATGAAAAAATTATATCACGGCTTTTTCGCCATTACTTTCATTCTGCTCTTCCAAAACACGGACGAACTGGCCTTCATTCAGCGGATAGCCTGCTTTGGTAATCTTCACTCTTACAAGCTGACCAACCATTTCCTCTGTAGCAGGGAAGACAACTTTCAAGTAATTATCCGTATAACCGACATAGCGGCCATCATCATGTACTTCTTCAGGGATGATTTCAAGCACTTCATCCTCAAATCCTGAAGCGTATTCTTTTGCCAGTTGATTGGATAATTCAATCAGGCGGTGAACACGTTCGTTTTTTACATCTTCATCAATCTGATCGTCCATGCGTGCAGCCGGCGTACCGGTACGTTTGGAATACGGGAATACATGAAGCTCTGAAAACTTATGTTCTTTTATGAAGTTATATGTCTCCATGAACTCTTCTTCGGTTTCACCGGGGAACCCGACGATTACATCCGAAGTGACTGCCAAGCCCGGCAGTGCTTTTTTAAGCTTCTCCAGTCTTTCCGCAAAGAATTCCATCGTGTACTTTCTGCGCATTCTCTTCAGGACAGTATTTGAGCCTGATTGCAGAGGTACGTGAAGGTGACGGACCACGATATTCGATTGATCGATCACTTCAATTACTTCATCTGTTAATTGACTTGCTTCAATGGACGAAATTCGGATCCGCTTTAATCCTTTTACGTTTTGCTCCAGGTCGCGAAGAAGCATAGCAAGGTTATAATCTTTCATGTCTTCTCCATATCCGCCAGTATGAATTCCAGTCAGGACGATTTCCTTGTAGCCTGCATCAACAAGCTGCTGTGCCTGTTTCACCACTTCTTCAGGGTCGCGTGATCTCATCAAACCGCGGGCCCAAGGGATGATACAGAATGTACAGAAATTATTGCAGCCTTCCTGGATCTTCAAGGAAGCACGTGTACGATCCGTAAAAGCAGGTACATCCAGTTCTTCATATACACGGTTCTTCATGATATTTGTTACGCCATTGATAGGTTGGCGCTCTTGTTTGTATTCCTCGATATACGTCAACATCTTGCGGCGATCCTGTGTACCAACCACGACGTCCACGCCAGGGATCGCCATGATTTCACCTGGGGATGTCTGTGCATAACAGCCGGTGACACAGATGACGCCGTCCGGATTTTTTCTTATCGCCCGGCGGATGACCTGTCTGCTTTTCTTGTCTCCCGTATTCGTTACAGTACATGTATTGATGACATAAACATCAGCTATTGAATCATAGTCGACACGTTCATATCCATCTTCTTTAAATAATTGCCAAATGGCTTCGGTTTCATAGTGGTTCACTTTACAACCCAATGTGTGAAACGCTACTGATGGCATTCTTAATCACCTCATTAATTCTAATTGATAGCTTATGGCTGAAAGGACATACAACGGGGCTGTTTCGGTCCGTAATATTCTGGGACCGAGCCCGCACACTAAGAAGCCTTCATTCCTGCAAAGATCTATTTCTTTTTCAGTCAGGCCGCCTTCCGGGCCGAATACAACCAGGATACTCTGTCCATCTTCGGCAGAACTCAACGCTTTAGAGAGGTTTCCTTTTTCTCCTGACCTTGCCTCTTCTTCATAAGCCACAAGTGTATAGTCAAATTGTTTACTCAGTGTCAGTAATTGTTTAAATGAAACAGGCGGGGATACAGCAGGAACAATATTTCTGTGAGACTGTTCTGCTGCTTCCTTCACGATTTTTTCCCAGCGATCAAGTTTCTTTTTCGCTTTTTTCTCATCCCATTTCACGATGGAGCGATCCGCGTTAAAAGGGATAAATTGATCCGCTCCAAGCTCCGTACCCTTTTGGAAGATTAACTCCAATTTATCCCCTTTCGGCAGCCCGCTCGCAATAGCCACCTTGACAGGAAGCTCTTTCGTCTCTGTTTCCCATTCTACTACTCTGACTTCGAGATAGTCACTGGAAATCGTTTCAATACGGGCAACAGCCGAGGAATGATCAGGGAAGACGACAAAGATGCGGTCATCTTCTTTCATCCTCATGACACGTACGATATGATGATAATCTTCGCCTGTAATCACAACCGGCACATCTTCAGTGTATCGATCGTTAATAAAATATCGCTGCATACTGCTTCACTCCAACGTTTATTCCTTGCTATGCGTTTTTTCTAAAAGGGTAAAAGGGCCTACTCTAAAGGCTTTTTTGCTATAATGGCAACCCAGTCTTCCATTACCATTACTTCTTCAATCAAGAATCCTGCTGCTTCCAATGAATCCTTGACCTGCTGTTTCTTAGGCTGAATGATTCCGGATGTGATGAAATATCCGCCCGGCTTCACAAGTTCATACGCGTCCTCTGTAAATCGGAGGATGATTTCAGCTAATATATTCGCCACAATTACATCAGACTGCCCGGTTATGCCATTCAAGAGATTATTTTGATCAACTTTTACACTGTTCTGCACTTTATTCAGCTTCACATTTAATCGGGCTGATCTGACAGCAACCTCGTCCAGATCATATGCTTTTACTTCTGAAGCAGACAGTAGTGCAGCAGCAATCGATAATACGCCTGAACCCGTACCAACATCTATCACAGAGTCTTCCGGCTTCACGATGCGCTCAAGTGCCTGGATGCACATGACAGTAGTCGGATGTGTGCCTGTACCAAAGGCCATTCCCGGATCAAGTTCGATAATCAATTCATCGCTGTGCACAGGGGAATAATCCTCCCATGTCGGCACAATCGTGAATTTATCGGAAATCTTAACCGGGTGGTAGTATTTCTTCCAGGCAGTTGCCCACTCCTCTTCATTCACTTCTGATATTTCCACTTTGTTTTGACCAATATCAATATCATACGTTACGAGATTCGTGATACCCTGCTTGATTTCTTCCACTGTTTCACCAAGAAAACTGTTCACGGGCAAATAGGCTTTCACCAATACACCTTCACTTGGATAATCCTCAGGATTGAGTTGGTAGATCTCCCCAAACATATCCTCTCTTTCTTTAATCAGGTCAAACGGGTCTTCGATGACGACTCCGCTTGCCCCTGATTCATGCAGGATATGTGAGACTGGTTCAATTGCTTCATTTGTAGTAAGGATACTGATTTCTGACCATTTCATTGATCTACCAACTCCGTTCTGAGTTATTCGCCTTTAAAGGCTTTTTTTACTTTGTCAAAAAAGCTTTCGTGCTGTTCATCCGGCACCTGTCCGCTGATATCAGCAAATTCTCTTAAAAGCTGCTTTTGTTTTTCCGTTAATTTTGTAGGTGTGACAACTTTCACTTGTACATGCTGGTCTCCAGTGCCATACCCTCGTACATTAGGCACTCCCTTGCCTTTCAGTCTGAACCTGGTACCTGTCTGTGTTCCAGCCGGCACCTTCAGTTTGACCTTGCCATGCAATGTAGGGACTTCAATTTCATCCCCCAGAGCCGCTTGTGCAAAAGTGACAGGCATTTCACAGTAGATGTCATCACCGTTCCGCTCAAAGAAATCATGTGAACGCACATGGAAGACGACATAGAGGTCTCCTGGAGGACCACCATTCACTCCGGGCTCTCCTTGCCCCGTCACTCGAAGCTGCTGTCCATCATCAATTCCTGCCGGGATTTTCACATTGATTTTTCTGCGTTTCTGAACTTTACCAGCTCCGCCGCATGTAGAACACTTTTCTTTGATCTCTTTACCCGTACCATTACAGTAATGACACACACGTCTATTGACAATGCGGCCGAACGGAGTATTCTGTTCAACATTCAATTGACCCGATCCATTACAATGTGAACATGTGCTGACCTTCGTTCCAGGTTTCGCACCTGAACCGTGGCATGTGTCGCACTCTTCTTCTTTCGGTATTTCGATCTCGGTATCTTTTCCGAACACGGCCTCTTCGAATTTTAGAGACATCGTATACTGAAGATCAGCCCCTTGTCTAGGTGCGTTCGGGTCTCTTCTACGGCCTCCGCCGCCACCGAAGAATGTATTGAAAATATCTTCAAAGCCTCCGAAACCGCCGCCTCCAAAGTCGGAACCGCCGCCGAAGCCCTGGTTTGGATCTGTGTGACCGAAGCGATCATATTGAGCACGCTTTTGTTCATCACTCAACACTTCATATGCTTCAGATAATTCTTTGAATTTTTGGTCTGCATCCGCCTCTTTATTAATATCCGGATGATATTTTTTTGAGAGTTTGCGGTATGCTTTTTTTATTTCATCTTTTGAGGCGCCTTTTCCGACACCCAGAACTTCATAATAGTCCCGTTTACTCATAAAAACACCACTCCCGAATCATTTGCATAAAGGTTATTTTAACATTGAGCTCCATTGATTATCAATAAAAACAATAGAAACGTTATGAAATATACATACTCATAGAAAAAGCCAAAGCCAAGAACCGTCCTGACTTTGACTTTTTGCTTTCGTTACACTTATTTCTTATCGTCGTTTACTTCTTCGTATTCAGCGTCAACAACATCATCGTCTTGCTTCGCTTGACCTTCTTCACCTTGAGCAGCCTGTGCTTCTGCCTGAGCTTGCTCATAAAGCTTCATTGTCAATGCTTGAACGATTTCCTGAAGTGCATCTTTCTTTTCACGGATAAGATCAAGATCATCTTTTTCGATCGCTTCTTTAAGTTCTGCTTTCGCATCTTCCGCTTTTTTCACTTCTGCTTCGTCGACTTTGCCTTCAAGGTCTTTAAGTGTTTTCTCCGTTTGGAATACCAGTTGGTCCGCTTCGTTGCGAAGTTCAACTTCTTCCTTGCGCTGTTTATCAGCTTCTGCGTTTTCTTCCGCTTCTTTCACCATGCGTTCTACTTCATCTTCAGAAAGTCCTGTAGAAGATTTGATGGTAATGTTTTGCTCTTTACCTGTTCCAAGGTCTTTCGCACTTACATTGACGATACCGTTTTTATCAATATCGAATTTAACTTCGATTTGAGGTACTCCGCGTGGTGCAGGCGGGATATCAGATAATTGGAAACGGCCCAGCGTTTTGTTATCTGCTGCCATCGGACGCTCACCTTGAAGTACATGGATATCAACAGCAGTCTGATTGTCAGCGGCAGTTGAGAATACCTGTGATTTAGATGTCGGGATCGTTGTATTTCGCTCAATCAGCTTCGTTGATACACCGCCCATTGTTTCAATACCAAGAGAAAGTGGTGTAACGTCAAGTAATACAACGTCTTTAACGTCTCCAGTAAGAACTCCACCTTGGATTGCAGCACCCATCGCTACAACTTCGTCAGGGTTCACACCTTTAGAAGGTTCTTTACCAGTTTCTTTTCTGATCGCTTCTTGAACTGCCGGGATACGAGTCGAACCACCAACAAGGATGATTTTATCGATTTCGCTTGCAGAAAGACCTGCATCTTTCATAGCTTGGCGAGTTGGTCCCATTGTGCGTTCTACAAGATCAGAAGAAAGTTCTTCAAATTTAGCTCTTGTCAAGTTCACTTCCAAGTGAAGAGGACCTGCTTCACCAGCTGTGATGAAAGGAAGTGAGATTTGTGTTGAAGTAACACCTGAAAGATCTTTCTTCGCTTTCTCTGCAGCGTCTTTAAGGCGTTGAAGAGCCATTTTGTCTTTGGACAGGTCAATGCCGTTTTCTTTCTTGAATTCAGCTACCAGGTGGTCGATGATCACTTGGTCGAAGTCATCTCCACCAAGACGGTTGTCACCGGCAGTTGAGCGTACTTCGAATACACCGTCGCCAAGTTCAAGGATGGATACGTCAAATGTACCGCCACCAAGGTCATAGACAAGGATCGTTTGATCTTCATCCATTTTATCCAAACCGTATGCAAGTGCAGCAGCAGTAGGTTCGTTGATGATACGTTCAACTTCAAGACCGGCAATTTTACCAGCGTCTTTTGTTGCTTGACGTTCAGCATCATTGAAGTAAGCAGGTACTGTGATGACCGCTTTTTCGACTTTTTCGCCAAGATAGTCTTCTGCATATGACTTTAAGTGCTGAAGAATCATTGCTGAGATTTCCTGTGGTGTATATTCTTTACCTTCAGCTTCCACTTTGTGATCTGTTCCCATGTGGCGCTTCACTGAAATGATTGTGTTCGGGTTCGTAATTGCTTGACGTTTCGCAACTTCCCCTACTTGCTTTTCACCATTTTTAAATGCAACGACTGAAGGAGTCGTACGGTTACCTTCCGCATTTGCAATTACTTTTGGTTCTCCGCCCTCAAGAACAGATACACAAGAGTTTGTTGTTCCTAAGTCAATACCGATAATTTTACTCATCGTCATTATACCTCCCTATAAATATGTAATGTCTATTATTGGTTTACTTTTACCATGGATGGACGGATTACTCTGTCCTTAAGCTTGTAACCTTTTTGGAACTCTTCCACGACGATATTGCTGCCGTAGTTTTCATCTTCCGTCTGCATTACAGCCTGATGAAGATGCGGATCAAATTCCTGACCTACAGCTTCAATCGGTTCAACGCCTTCCTTCTTCAATGCTTCGATCAGGCTTCTGTGAACCATTTCCATTCCTTGAAGCAGTGTTTTCGTTTGATCATTATCAACTTCTATATTTAAGGCACGTTCAAAATTATCCAGTGCCGGTAAAAGTTCAGTGATAAGAGATTGAGCACGATATTTTTCCTTCGCTTCGCTTTCTGCATTCATGCGGCGGCGGAAATTATCAAAGTCTGCTCTTAATCGAAGATAACGATTTTCAGATTCATCAAGCTTTTCCTGTAGTTGTGAAAGCTCATCTGATTCTTGTTCCTCAGATTCCTGAGGCTCTTCGGCGAATACTTCCTCAACAACTTCTTCGTTGTCAGCCTTCGCTTGTTCTTCCTGCCCATTCTTTGTTTCTTCAGACATCACGTTCACCTCCTTAAAATACATGAAGCATTTTTCCGTAACAAAGGCGCGGAATCCAGTGGTTCCGGGCCTGTTAATCCTTTATACAATATGTCCACTAATCATTGCTTTGATACAGCTTCGTCAAGACCTGGGACATATCGTTTGAAAAGAAATCAAGTAAACTTACAACCCTCGAATATTCCATTCGGGTCGGTCCGATGATTGCAATGGAACCTAATTGCTCTTTACCTATAGAATAAGTTGCGGTTATGAGACTGCAATTCTCCATAGCAAGATGATTATTTTCTTTCCCGATTTTAATGTTCAATCCGGATGCCGATGGCCGGATGAGATTATAGATGCTCTCTTCCTGCTCGATCATTTCAAGCAGCATCCGCACTTTATGCACGTCATTGAACTCGGGTTGATTCAGCATATTTGTCTTGCCGCCAAAGAACAACTTGTCGGTAACGGTTGAGTTGATGGAGTCCGTAATCGAATGCAGGATAAAATCATAGTTCTGGATGTGTTCTTTTAACAGAATGGCCACTTCTTTAAAGATTTTATCGTTTAATTCGTGTATTGGTACTCCTGTTAAACGGTCGTTCAGGATATGAACGAGTTTTTCAAGTTCGGCAGCATCCATCGTCGGCGGAATATGGAACAATTTATTTTCTACATGTCCATTATCCGTTACGATGATGGCAATGGCAGTATCCTTATTCAGTGGGACAAGCTGGATTTTCTTCAGTTTGTTTTCCTTCAATTCAGGTCCCAATACGATGGTAGTATAGTTCGTCAGCTCAGAAAGGATCTTAGCCGACCTCTGTACGACTTTCTCCAATTCATATATTCTTTCTGAAAAGATAGACCGCAGTGCATGCATATCTTTCTTCTGCAATTTCTGAGGAGAAAGCAAATGATCCACATAATAGCGATATCCTTTTTCAGAAGGGACCCTTCCTGAAGAAGTATGGGTCTTTTCAATGAACCCCAGCTCCTCCAGATCCGCCATTTCATTCCGGATGGTAGCAGAACTGAATGAAATCTCATCCTTTTTTGACAAGCTCCTTGAGCCGACAGGCTGAGCCGATAGGATAAAATCATCAATGATGACTTGAAGAATTAGAAGTTGTCGATCTGTTAACAACATTCATCACCTCTGTTAGCACTCTAATTAGATGAGTGCTAAATCTAATTAATAAATTATCAAATCAGATTGGGGATGTCAATATATTAGATTTTGTTTAATTAGTCTCTTAATTACAGTGTGCTATTCCACATCAGGCAGATTAATTGCCGCAGTTGATTTCCGTGCAAGACTCCGCTTTCCGCGGGTAGCCCGTGAGCCTCCTCGGCTTCGCCTGCGGGAAGAAAAGCGGAGGGGCTTTGCTCAGAGGCGGTTGGCATAAGGCGAATCGGCCACGAAGGCGTTTTTTGCCTTCTTGGCCGATTTGACTTATGACATGTGCCTCTAAGCCCCAGAGCTGGACAGGTCTCACATAAGCTACTCTTCCCGCAGGAGTCTACGTCTTGCACTCCAATCAACCGCTGGAACCGGTTAATAACCATAATGACTTTCAAGTCTTAGTTAAACTTTCTTGATTGATAACTTTCAATTCAAATTCAGCACACCCTAGATTACCCCCAGGAAAGATTGAAAAACTTCATTACCCAGGAAACGTCCCTGCTTTGTTAAAGCGACACGTTCATCGTCAACCAGAAGCAGTTTCCGGTTCTGCATTTCTTCTAGTGATGATTGAAAGACAGATTCGATTGAGCAGCCGAATTTTTCGGAGAAAGCATTTTTACTGACTCCTTCTACTTTTCGGAGGCCGAGGAACATTTCTTCTTCCATCATTTCTTCTCTGGTTACTTTATGTTCCTGGATTGTTGGCAGATCCCCTACTGAGATGGGTTCCATATATTTTTTCAAAGGACCGAAGTTTGAATAGCGTACTCCGTTTATATATCCGTGTGCACCTGCACCTAAACCATAATATTCATTGTTGTCCCAGTAGACCAGATTGTGTTTGCTTTCATAGCCTTCTTTGGCAAAATTACTGATTTCATATTGGTTGATGCCGTATTTCTCCATCGTTTCAATCAATACTTCATACATAGCCGCTTCCTGTTCCTGTGATGGGAGAGATAATTTGCCCTTACGCATCAGGTTATAAAAGACGGTCTTCGGCTCTACGATGAGCGAGTATGCTGAATAGTGAGGGAGCCCAAGTTCAAGAGCCTTTGTAAGTGTGTCCCTGAAGTCTTCTTCGGTCTGCTTGGGAAGGCTGTAAATCAAATCAATGCTGATGTTTGTAAAACCGACTTTCTGAGCCGCTTCCACTGAGGAATACACGTCCTTACTCTTGTGGCTTCTGCCGATTCCCTTCAGCAGTTCATCATTGAACGACTGGACACCGAAGCTTAATCGATTAACTCCATGTTCTTTCAAAACTCTGAGTTTGTCTTCCGTTAAATCCCCCGGGTTCGCCTCAAATGTGAACTCCCCTTGAGAAAACGGCAGATTATCCTTAATTTCCCTGCACAACTTATCCAATTGTTTGGCACTCAGGGCGGTAGGGGTACCGCCGCCAACGAAAATCGTGTCCAAATGATTATTTTTATTTACCCGCTGCTTCATTTCCCGTCCCAGCAATTCAAGATATTCATCTACCGGCTGTCCCTGCATGAATACTTTATTGAAATCGCAATAGTGGCAAATATGTTCACAAAACGGTATATGGATGTAAGCTGATTTCGCCATGTCTTTTCCCTCCTTTTACGGCAATCATAGAGAAAAGGGGGTAAGCAGAACTTGTGAGCCACAAGTCTCTTTCCCCCTTTATCCATAAAAAAATTATTTCTTTTCGGAATCGTCCATCTTCAGGACGGCCATGAATGCTTCCTGCGGAACTTCAACGGAACCGACTGATTTCATTCGCTTTTTACCTTCTTTTTGCTTTTCAAGAAGTTTACGTTTTCGTGAAATGTCACCGCCGTAACACTTAGCCAGTACATTCTTTCGCATGGCCTTAATCGTAGATCTCGCTACAATTTTTTGACCGATTGCTGCTTGAATAGGTACTTCAAAGTGTTGCCTTGGAATGAGGTCCTTCAGTTTTTCAACTATAAGTTTCCCGCGTTCGTATGCAAAATCCCTGTGAACGATGAAGCTCAAAGCATCTACGTTTTCAGAGTTCAATAAAATGTCCATCTTCACAAGCTTAGATTCCTTGTAGCCAATCAGTTCGTAATCAAAAGAGGCATATCCTTTTGTACTTGACTTTAGTTGGTCAAAGAAATCATACACAATCTCAGCCAGCGGGAGTTCATACACAATATTGACCCGGGTATCATCCATATATTGCATGTCAATGAAGTTGCCTCGTTTACCTTGGCAAAGCTCCATTACGGCTCCTACATAATCGTTCGGGACCATTACCGTCGCTTTGACGTAAGGTTCTTCTACAAAATCCACTTTTTGCGGATCAGGCATCATAGATGGATTGTCAACCTTCACTTCTTCCCCATCTGTAAGCTGAACATGATAGATTACGCTTGGTGCAGTCGTGATCAGGTCGATTTTGAATTCACGTTCAATACGCTCCTGGATGATTTCCATATGAAGCAGCCCCAAGAATCCGCAGCGGAATCCAAACCCAAGTGCCTGGGAAGTTTCCGGCTCGTATTGAAGAGCAGAGTCGTTCAATTCAAGTTTTTCCAGTGCTTCTCTAAGGTCGTTATAGCGATTTGAATCGATTGGGTACAGACCGCAATATACCATTGGATTTAAGCGGCGGTATCCAGGCAGCGCTTCTTGTGCAGGGTTTTTAGCAAGGGTGATTGTATCCCCCACACGGGTATCTCCGACATTCTTGATCGCTGCAGTCAAATACCCGACATCACCGACAGTCAGTTCTTGAAGTCCAGTGGCTTTTGGTGTAAATACACCCACTTCCGTTACTTCAAACTCTTTCCCTGTCGCCATCATACGGACCTTGTCTCCGACTTTGACGCTTCCTTCCATCACACGGATATAAGCAACAACCCCTCTATATGCATCATATAGGGAATCAAATATCAAAGCTTTTAACGGGGCATCGGGATCTCCTTGAGGTGCAGGAACCTTTTCAACGACCTGTTCAAGAATTTCTTCGATTCCAATCCCTGCCTTGGCTGAAGCAAGAACTGCTTCCGACGCATCCAGTCCGATTACGTCTTCCACTTCCTGACGCACCCGTTCAGGGTCTGCTGCCGGAAGGTCGATCTTATTGATGACCGGGAGTATTTCCAAGTCATTATCAAGTGCCAGATATACGTTGGCAAGCGTCTGGGCTTCGATTCCCTGAGCGGCATCGACTACGAGTACCGCCCCTTCACAAGCGGCGAGGCTCCGGGATACTTCGTATGTAAAATCGACATGTCCCGGTGTATCGATCAGATGAAAGATATATTCTTCGCCATCTTTCGCTTGATATTTCAACTGTACGGAATTCAATTTAATGGTGATTCCGCGTTCTCTTTCCAAATCCATTGAATCTAGTAATTGCTCTTTCATTTCACGCGCCGTCAACGCTTTTGTTTTCTCCAAAATACGATCGGCAAGCGTCGATTTACCATGATCTATATGGGCAATGATAGAGAAGTTTCTTATTTTCGATTGTCTTTTCAATTTTTCTTCACGGTTCATTCTTCGTTCAACTCCTGTTATATCCACACATGTACACTATGTTGAATTATAGCAGTACAGTATATATTATTCAATCTAAACCGGAAGGCTCGGGCTGGTAAAATGAAATATTAGTGGGGACGGCTGAATGACAGGCATGAGAAAATTCGACAAGTGGCACAATTATCTCGGAATCGGCACATTAAATGGAAAATAGGTACAATTATTCTGGGATCGGCACAATAAATTTCATATTGGAACAATTATCCTGAAACCGGCACAATTAAAATGAATATATCTCATAGATGGAAGTTTTTTTAACTCAAGCAGCTGCAATTTTTTCTTAATCGCCTTACCATCACTTTTTTAATTTATAATTTTGATCTAACTGCTATAGAATCGGCTCTATTTTCGATAATTTTTTTACACTGATACAAAAAAGTAAGGCACACGGAGAACCGCCCTCCATGTTCAAACTTATATGCTTTCATTATTTTTGAAACGAGCTTTTATATAAAGATTCAGAAAAAATTATTGGCTCAACAGGTAGATAAGGTTTTTCAACCTGTTGAGCCATTTAAATTCCATTCTATTCTTTTGTTCTTACACCTTTCAACTCAAATCAATGATGCAATAAACTCCACCAGCTTGCCGGTAATTCCTTCTATCAAATCTGCAAGGGCTTTTCCGATTGAGGAAAACGCATTGAAAGCTTTCATTTCTTCAAGCTTCTCTTTTTTTTCTGTCAGTGTCTGACTTTCGACTTCTTTCCCAAGAAAAGTTGCTTCGACATTCCCTTCTTCGTTCTGCTTCACTCCTACAGGGGAGGTGAATGATTCTTTTTCATGACCCTTCATTTCTACAATTCCCTGGTTGGCATGCTGCATGCCGATCAGAACCCCTATAAAAAGAAAACAGATCAGAACAAAGCATTTAATGATAAATTTACCCATTCGAATTCACCCTTTTTCTACTGTCTTACCGGCTCTGGAGAAAGATGGTGATCCACCTTTTCAGCCTGCCAGTAATAATCAGCGAATATTTCAGCAAAAGCGATAGATGAACGCTGCAGCTCTTCAAATGTGTTATCCACCCCGCCAAATTCGAGAAGCAAGGCATTTCCGGAAAGATCCTGATTGAATTTCCCGTTTGTACCGCTCCCCTTTTTAGATATGACTCCCCTGGATAGCCCCTTGTATTCGGACTCAAGGAGTTTATGAAGCTCTGTAGCAACCTTCAGGTTCTGTTCGTAATTCGGATGCTCTTCTCCGACTACAAAGGCAAGCTTTGCATATGACTTTCCATTTATCTCCGTAGTGGTGACGTTTTTTCTTTGAGAATCCCTGTGGATATCAATCAAATATAGTAAGTCTTTATTGTTTGTCATCGCTGTCTGAACCAATGGCCTTGATTCCTGGTAAGCACTAAAATAATCGAGCCCTTTTTCATTCAGTTTTTGAATCACATCCGTTTTATCTATACTCGTTCCGATCCCCAGCTGTTCCAGGTCCGCCTTAAGCATATCGCCGACTTTTGTGACATTGATCTTGGAGTGCATGGCAGAGTCGGGGTCAGATACTCCATCCAAATAAGGGAGATACGATTCCCTGGTATGGGTAAAGTACAGATGAACCGTCTTCTTATCACCCGTGGTCAGGACAGATTTACCCGCATCGCGGTTCTCATCACCTTTGTTGATTTCCTCTATATTTTTCAACTGCGCTTCATTTTCAGCATCCAGTGCTTCCTGAGGCGGAACTGATTCAATCGGCATATTCGTAAAATCGGTGCCTTCTCCAGCCACCAGTATATTTCCATCAAAGATTGAAAACCCAGGCAGCTCGCTTCCAAGGAAGCTTCTCGGATCGTCAAAGCTTACATTGGTCGCTACACTGAATAGTAGAGATGATATATTCGGAAGTTCTTTTTCTTCCCCGGTTAAGATCGTGTTAAATGACCTGTTTTCCAAGGCAAACAATTTATAAAGCACTTCCCCCTTCACACCGGAAGCCGCTTGGTTTATTGAATCTGATGTAATTCTATATTCGGGCTTCATCGAGGTCAGGATGCCTGTTACGGAAAAGATCGAAAGCATGGCCATCGTTAAAATAATGACCGTTTTAAAAATGGTCGTCATATTTACCGTTACGACATAATTAGTGGCTTTATACGATCTCATTTCCTCACCCTTCCTAAAATCTACTCTAGTACAAGCTATGCAGTTAATAGATAAAGTAGAACTGCATTTAGTAGTCATTATGAGGAAATAAAACAATTAATAAACAATAGGGAAGGAAGTTTTCTAGTAATTTTTATTCGGTGAATGAAAGTGAAGGTAGTTTATACATAAACGCTCTAATAAACACTGCAGTCCGGTTCCTGGCAAGGCTTCGGTGACGATGTGAGGAAGAGAACGGACGATTAGGGGGGATCTGCCGAATGTGCTCCTTCATCCTGGAGGCATAATAGAAAAAAGCTGCAGGAACATTCACCTGCAGCTTTCATTAAAGGCCCATCATCTTGTTTGAAATCCGGTATTGTCTTGATTGACAGACTCATGCAGTGCAGCATTCAGTCCGTTTGCCACTAAGTTGGCCATATCTTCTATGAATACGTCCACCTCTTTTGGCGTAACCATGAGATTGTGGCCGATCGGGGCCAGCACTTCATGAATCAGTTTCCTTTTTTCCTGATCCTCGAGGGTACCCACAATTCCCATGAAGGTTTGACGATGTTTTTCTTCCGGCAGGTCTTCTTCGGTCAGCTTCTTTCTTTCACCGAATGTCAGTCCGGCAGGAGCAAGCGATCGGGATGGACGACTTCCTTCCTTCATCTCTTTCCCAAAATGCTTCAATAAGAAGTCGACAGTGTCGCTGACAATCGTCACAGCATCCAACACAGTAGGTACACCGATGGCGATGACAGGAACACCAAGTGTTTCTTTATCGAGCCCTTTTCTCTTATTTCCCACTCCCGATCCCGGGTGAATGCCGGTATCTGATATCTGGATGGTAGAATTGACACGTTCGATCGACCGGGAAGCAAGGGCATCGATGGCAATGATGAAGTCAGGTTTAGACTTCTCTACTACACCGAAGATGATATCGCTTGTTTCAATACCGGTCAGTCCCATCACCCCTGGCACAAGTGCACTTACAGGACGATACCCTTCCTGGACGGATTCCGGCTGCAGCTCAAACAGGTGCCGGGTGACTAATACATTTTCACATACCTGAGGGCCGAGCGCATCGGGAGTCACATTCCAATTTCCCAGTCCAACAATTAAACAGCTGGCATTTTTCCCGATATTGTTGCTTTCAAGAAACTGACTGAACTCGTTCGCAAAAACAGACTCTACCCGCTGCTGCAGTTCTGAATTTTGCTCCCGTATCCCATGCGCTTCAATCGTCAAATAGTTCCCAGCCTTTTTCCCGATATTTTCTTCACCTTCGGGAGTGATGGTGACAAGGGAAATTTTCACCCCTTCTTCCTCTCTCTCCTTTATGACAACGCCCTTTATCTCAGAAGTTACTTCGCCTTCATCCCGGGAATCTTTTTTTCCGTTCTCGGATATCACCATCTCTCTCGCTTCTACAGCAAGGTCCGTACGAACCGAGTAAACGCTCAAATCTATTTCTTCCTGATTTAATTTCTTTTCGTCCTTCATTTTCGGTCACCCTCCAAACGTTGAATCTTTCATGATTATTTTTTAGGTTTACCTTTTAGCCGGGGCTTCATTCACAAGTTTATTTTATCTCCATAGTATTGCAATCTCACCATTCGTTTGGTAAAATATCATTTGTTCTAATAGATTAGGAATTAAAATCGAGTCACATAGAATCTCGATCCTTTTTTAGGAGGTGACAGGAATGCCAAACATTAAATCTGCTATCAAGCGTGTTAAAACAAGCAACGAGCGCAACGCTCAAAATGCTACTGTAAAATCTTCTATGCGTACTGCTGTGAAGAAAGCAGAAGCTGCAGCTGCTAACGGTGCTGAAAACGTTAAAGAATTAACAAACGATGCGATTCGTCAATTAGACAAAGCAGCTCAAAAAGGTCTTATCCACAAAAATGCTGCAGATCGTCAAAAATCTCGTCTAATGAAAAAAGCAAACTAATTAAGAAAACCACTGGTGCTCCAGTGGTTTTTTTATGTAGCCGGTCAATGTGAATTCGTGTCATTGCCGGCGCTTTCGCTTTTCTCTTGTCCAGCTCAGGCGGCTAGAGGCTCGAGGTCATAAGCTAACCAACCCAAAATGGCAAAAAGCGCCTTTCCGGGTTGTTCATCTTATGCTTGTCGCCTCTGAACGAGCGGCCTCCGCTTTTCTTCTGTCCAGCTCAGGCGGCTGGAGGCTCGAGGTTCTTTACAACCCATGCAGTTTCAACAGGAACATCTCAATCATGAGTTCTTTTTTTACTTTGCCGGTTTTGATTTCGTAATCCCCTTCCGAGAGCAATTCAATGATACTGGCCAGTTGGCTGTCATCGAAATGCTTGGCCTGACCTGCAGCAAGCTTCACTCTGAAAGGATGAACCTTTAAATAGGACGCAATTTTCTGTTGTCCATACCCTCTTCTTGATAACTCTTTCGTTCCATAGATCAACCTGAATTGGCCGGAAAGAATGGAAAGTATCTTCAACGGCTCTTCATTTTGCTTGAGCAAATCATAATAAATGCGAAGAGCCTCATCAATCCTTCTTTGTACAACTTTGTCTACTAATGCAAAGATATTCTGTTCCAGGGAACGGGCGGTTAATTTCTCTACCGCCGCACAATTGATATGGTTCGTATCGCTTGCGTACAGCGACAACTTGTCCAGTTCCTGGGTGAGCATCATTAGATTCGTCCCGGCCAATGTCAGAAGCAGCTCGATTGCATCTTCATCGATTTGGACAGCATTTGCAACCGCCCTTTCTCTCACCCATACTTTTAACTCTTGTTCATTGAGTTTCTTTGCCTCTACCACTTCAGCATCTTTCTTTAGAGCTTTGGTGATTTTTTTCCGTTCATCAAGTTTCTCATAGCGTGCAGTCAGCACAAGGATCGTATACGGAGCGGGGGATTGTATGTATTGTTCAAACCTTTTGATGTTGTGCTCGACTTTTTCCTTTGTCTTTTCAGCTGTCAGGAAAACAGGATTGTCCAGGATGACGACCCGCTTCTCTCCCATAAACGGAAACGTTTCCGCATCTTCAATCGCGACTTCCACAGGAGTCTCTTCTAAATCATATTTCGAA
The DNA here is from genome assembly GCF_052828565.1 of Rossellomorea sp. NS-SX7. Taxonomy (NCBI): domain Bacteria; kingdom Bacillati; phylum Bacillota; class Bacilli; order Caryophanales; family Bacillaceae; genus Rossellomorea; species Rossellomorea sp. NS-SX7. The sequence goes on from NZ_CM128249.1 coordinate 2,654,504, forward strand.
AAGTTAAAATCCATTTCTTCTTCCGTCAAGGCAGCAGAAACAATGCGCTGCTTTGTTTCATTGATTAAAAACGATTCATTTCCATATACTAAATAAATAGCAGCAAACTGAGATCTCTCAATTTTCTTCCAAGTGTCAATAACCAAGTCAGCACTCTCCAATATCTCTTTTATCTACTCTATGTTAAAAAAGCTTTGGGGATTTGACAAGTGGTAAGGGGACGCCCGGGCTAAGAGGGACACCCCCTATATCTATATTAACGTCAGCTGTGAAAGACCTAGGACCCTTTCACGCTGACGGTATTCCTTTGTAGTGATTAGTATCACCCCGGAGAGGGCAACTTATAGGTGACAACTCTTGTCAGTAAAGGAAAATGTACAGTGAAGTATAGATTTTTTAATACTGATGTTCTATACTAGAATAGAAATAGGAGGGGTAGTTGTGAACCAATTTGAAAAAAGCGTACAATCAAAGAGAAATGATGCTGTAGATTCTGGCGTCGGCTTTATTGTTTCTTTTGGATTCTTTGCTACGATGTTTGTTATTGCGACTGTCATTAAGCTGATTGGATCTTAATGAAAAAAAAAGAAGATAAGGGGAAGACCCAAAAAGAATCGGTTTCTTCAATTTCCATATATGGTACTGAACAGAGTAACATAAATTGGGTTGAAGGCCTGACACTTTCTGAGGTCTGCCCCTTTTTTCTTTAGCGCTTAATGTGTGTTGGTACTACATACTATGGGTGTTGGGCAGAAAACGTTCCTTGTTTTCCCAAAAAACGATAAGTCAATGACCCATGATCGGCTGTAGTGTGTATGAGGACTCCATGTTTTTTCAGTCTCCTTATCACTTCCGGATGAGGATGACCGAACCGATTGTCCTTCCCTGCAGAGATAACGGCAATTGCAGGCTGTATTTCATCAAGGAAATCTTCGCTTGTAGAGGTATTACTGCCATGATGACCTACTTTCAATACCTCTGCATCTATCTCGTAAAAATGAACGAATTCCTTTTCTCCCTTCTCTTCCAAATCCCCTGTAAACAACCACTCAAGCCCACCCATTTCAGAGTAAACAACAAGCGAGTCATTATTCCCTTCATATTCGTCATCTAAAGGAGAGAGGATGTGAAATGAATGATGTTTTGACTTCCAGCTGTAAGGAGATCGAACTTGTTTGACTGGAATTCCCTTTTTCTCTGCAAGGGATATGATTGCCATCATCTCCTTTTTTCCCTGACTATTGGGAGTTATCAGGATTTCATTTATTTTTATGTCTTTTATAAGTTCTTCAGCCTCCCCGATATGATCCATATCACCATGAGTGAGAATAAGCTTATCAAGCTCCATAATCCCTTTGCTTTTCAGAAAAGGAAGGAGCACGTCTTCCCCGACAGAAAATGACTTTGTTTTCTTTTCCCATTCTTCTTTCGGAAATTCAATACCTCCTCCTGTATCGATCAAGTACGTGCCTCCATTATACGGTAGATCGATAAGAGTCGAGTCGCCTTGCCCTACGTCAAGGAATACTACCTCACCATAAGGATTGATTTGATTCCACGCCGCATGCATAAGTACGAAGCTGCACAAAATAAATGACGGAAACCTCCAAATTCCGCTCTCCAAGTTTTTCAATACGTACATAATCAATAACACATAGCAAATGATGACCAGACGGGAAGCTTTCCCTAATACAAGTGTATTTAACGGTATTTGGGAGAGTATGGAAGCCAGTGCATCAATTCCTCTGACAATCCATCCATAAGATTGAATCAACAACTGCATATCCCCTGGCAGCAAGAGTCCCTGCAAGAACGCAATCAATGCCATGGGTAGAACGATAAGGGAAAAAAGAGGAACAAATAAGAGATTGGTTAAGAATCCAATAAGTGAAAACTCATAAAAGTGGAAGAGGATGATGGGCAGGGAGGATAATTGTGCTACTACTGTGATTTTAAATAATTGAATCAGGTAGGAGCCACCACATGATAAGATAGATGCGGAAGACAAAACCAGGCAGAAGCTGACGGTGAAGGAGAGCTGAAATCCTATATCGAATACCGAAAAGGGATTCCAAAAAAGGAGGCTCATAAAAACGATTGATATACTGTCCAAAGGACTTACACTGAATGGGGATTTCCGGGAGAGTATCAGTATGATCAACATCGACGAAGCCCTGATCACGGGAGGGGCTCCGCCTGTTATCACCGCGTAAAAAATCAAGAATATGATTGTTATCCACGAAGACGATTCCCGTGTAATGCCAAGCCTGAGAAGGATGAAGGTAAGCATAACGTATATCAGTCCGACATGTAGCCCTGAAATCGCCAATAAATGAACGATGCCCAAGGCACGGTATGAGTCCATCAACTCTTCAGATATCCTCCCGGTCTCTCCGAATACGAGTGCTTGAGTCACTCCGACGGTTTCTGTCGGCAGATTTTCTTCAATAAACTTTAACCCTGCGAATCTCCACTGTACCAAAAAGTATTTCCATTCACGTTTCGATTTGCTGCATCCTTCAAACGAATCCACTTGTAAAATCCAATGGATATCCCGTTCATACAGATATTTTTTATAATTGAACAGATTGGGGTTTGAATTCGGTGATGGTTCCACAAGTTTTCCGGCAACCATGCATGTCAGACCTGGTTTCAGCGCTTCTGCTGTTTTAACCTTTTCTTTTGAAGGAATGCGATATCGAAAGACGATTCTTTCATTATTAAGTTCGCCAATACCGCGTAAGGAGCTTCCATCAATTGAGGGGATGGAGTCGATGGTCAATTGATGAATCGTTGTTTTAGGAGATAAGTTGGAAATCTGATTGCGTTCTTGATTATCGGCTATCATAAACGAGGATATGAATACGATAGAGCAGGCAATCCATTCATTTGAGGAGGATTTCCGAAGCAGCAGCATCGGAAGAAGAGAAAAGAGAAAGAAGGCACCCCAATAGGATTGAAGCGCCAAGAGGATTCCAGAAAGAGTCGATACTGCCATGAATAGCAGAAGATAGGCAGGAAGCTCTTTATTCATCAAATAGTTTTATGTACTGTTTTTCGAATTTGTCAATCAATTCCTGATCCCCGTCTTTATGACGAAGTTCTTCAATGAGCTCCAATACAAAGCGGGATTTTTCTTTATTCTTGGGATCAAGGCTTTTTTCATGAAAAGGTACCTTTTCAACACGTACTTCAGCCTGCTGAAACAATTCGGCTGCATAGGGATGATTTTTATAATCAGCTGCGTAGTAAACCGTTTTAATACCTGCCTGAACGATGGCCTTGCAGCATTGCAGGCATGGAAAATGGGTTACATAGATTTCAGCTCCATCTGTTCCTACTCCGAATTTCGCACATTGGAGAAGGGCATTCATTTCCGCGTGGATGGTTCTGACACAATGATTGTCAATGACATAGCAGCCCTCATCTATACAATGATCCCCGCCTGCTATCGAGCCGTTATAACCACCCGCAATGATTCTTTTATCACGTACGATGGTGGCTCCGACAGTCAATCGGGTGCAGGTGCTCCTAAGTGCAAGCAAATGGCTTTGAGCCATGAAATATTGATGCCATGCAATTCTCTTCATTCTCTTTCTCCCTTCAGCGATGTTTTGTCTTTCTATAAGTGTATAAAGAGTCTTGATGATTCGTCAATTCATTGCACAAAAATATGTTCTTTTAATTTTTCGAAGGTTTTATCACCGATGCCGGAAATGTTTTTGATATCTTCGATTTTAGTGAAAGGACCGTTTTCTTCCCGGTACTGTACGAAAGTGGCGGCTTTTGCAGGTCCGATTCCCGGCAGCGATTCAAACTCTTCCTCAGAAGCTTCATTCAAGTTGATTTTCGACTCATTGGAGCTGTTTTGATTTCCTAGAATGAAGGGTTCTCCTGCACTCACTTCCCCAATTTTCGGGACATAGATCATCATTTCATCCGTTACCTTGATGGCAAGGTTGATGAGGTTGCTGTCTGCTTCCCGAGTGAAGCCCCCTGCCTTGTCGATGACAAATTTCAATCTTTCTCCTTTTTTGACCTCATATAAACCCGGGACCTTCACCTCTCCCTTCACATCTACATACACGCTGTCAGCCTGTTCTTCCACAGCCTGTTTTTCTGCCGCGTCCACGTCGACTGTATTCCGCTCTTCAGTCTCAATACTCATTGCTGTCAGATCCCCTTCTCCACTCTCACTGTCGGAGAATTCAAGAAGGTAGAACACGAATATGATCACAACAAATGCGGCTGCCACAAAAATACTTTTGTATTTTTCGAAGATGGGATGCATGTTTGAAAATCACCTCGATTGGAATATTCACTGCCGGCATTTCATAAGTTGTAGGAGAAAACTATTTCTAATTGGCTATTGCTGAATTGAGATCGTCTCCGGCTGTAGTGCAAGCCCTCGGGATTTGCTGACAACGAAGGTTTGTGGTTCATTCAACAGTGTTCTATAGAAAAAAACGCAAAAGAAGGAGGGCTGCATATGAAAGCAGGAATAATCGGAACTGGTAATATGGGGAAAGTGATCATTGAAGCTTTTATCGAATCAAAAGCGATTTCTCCTTCCAACCTATATATGACAAATAGGACATTAAAGAAAGCGAAGGAAATACAAGAAAAAAACGGCGGTCATGTCATGAATTCAAATGAAGAAGTCATCAAGTCTTCTGACATAGTGTTTATATGTGTGAAACCACATGATGTTTTTCGCGTTATTGAGGAGAATAAAGATTGCTTCACGGGGGACCAATGTGTCGTGTCCATAACGAGTCCGGTCAGTGTAGATCAGCTGGAATCCACCATACCTTGTTCTTGTGCCCGGTTTATTCCAAGTATCACGAACCGTGCGCTTAGCGGGGTTTCACTGCTGACGTTTGGAAGTCGTTGTTCTGAAGAATGGAAACGGAAACTGTCGACACTTGCAAAGCATGTGTCTGCTCCTGTCGTCATAGATGAGAATATCACACGGGTAGCGTCTGACATTGTAAGCTGCGGGCCGGCATTCTTTAGTTATCTTACTCAGAGATTTATCAATGCGGCTGTCGAGGTGACAGAAATAGATACAGAAACGGCAACAGTCCTGGCATCGGAAATGCTGGTCGGTTTGGGGGATTTACTGAAGAAAGACATATACACTTTACCTGCATTGCAAGAGAAAGTCTGCGTGAAAGGCGGTGTGACCGGTAAAGGCATCGCTGTAATGGAAAAGGAATTGGGAGAGGTGTTTGAGAAGCTGTTTCAAGCAACACAGGAGAAATTTGAAGATGATCTCGCGGAAACACGTTCTCAATTTGGAGTCTAAATGGACTCCTTATTTTTATTTCGACACAAATGGATGGATTCCTTCTCCTTTTCGAAAACAGGGCAAAAAAATAAACCAGGGAGGTCACGATGGACATCTCTGGTTTATTTTTTCCTGCATGTGAAGAAGATTCTTTCACTGTCATCTGAAGGCGGCAGTTCTGTAAAGTCTGCCGAAACACCCAGCACCTCAAACCCTTCATGATCAAGCCATTCCGTAAGCTGTAACACAGGATAAGTCCTCTGCTTATGCAGCTCCTCCACTTTTTCATACAGCTCGGTTTCTTCATCCCGTACAAAGAAAGTAAGTTCATGTTCCACACTGTTGGGGGCATCCCCAGGGAAACAATCCCAAATATAAGATACTGCATCATCAGTAAGGGTGAATGTCTGATTCATGAAAATTTGAGACATTTTATATAGGGAATGTACGTCAAACAGGAATAATCCTTCCTGTTTTAGATGTTTGTGTACATGCCCGAATGTGTGAATCACGTCTTCTTCTTTTTCCAAATAGTTGAGTGAATCGCAAAAAATCGTAATCAGATCATACTCTCTCTGCAAATCCAGCTGCGCCATATCCTGTTGAAACAGGGACAGGGAGCTGTTCCTATCAAGAGCTTTTTGCTGAGCGATGACAAGCATATCTTCAGACAAATCGACTCCTGTTACCGAATAACCTTCTTCTGCAAGGCGTATCGACAATTCCCCTGTTCCGCATGCAACATCCACTATGTCTTTACCTTTTACAGCATAAGTCTCCGACTGACGTTTTACGAAATCAAGCCAGCCATCATAATGGACGTCCTGCATTAAATAATCATAAATATAGGCAAACCGCTCATAACTCATTAATGACTCTCGCTTACCTCAACAAACGAGGCATCTCCCCATAAACGCTCAAGGTTGTAATAGCCTCTCTCTTCTTTATGGAAGACGTGCGCAACGATATCCCCAAGATCGACAAGGATCCAACGTGCCTGGTCAAACCCTTCCAGACGTTTAACTGTATAACCACTCTCTTCTGCTTTGTCTTTCAGCTCGCGTGCTATAGCCTGGACTTGTTTATCTGAGTTACCATGACAAATGAGGAAATAGTCCGCAATCATCGAAACACCCTTCATATCAAGTACAACAATATCTTCTGCGCGTTTGTCGTCCGCTGCTTTATAAGCTAATTCCAATAAACGTTGTTCCATCTTTTCATCTCCTCTGTTCAAGTACCAAATTATTATAAAACCGAAATGTATCCGGGTAGATTGCCTGGTTTTTTTTCATCAGGAACATGATGGTGTTCTGCAGTGCCTTTATGATTGCTTTATCAAGGGATTCCTCCGCTAATTCCCTCACTTCCTCCACTCCAGGGAAGTGACGGCCAGGTTCTATATAATCTGCTAAATAAATCACTTTATCCAAGGTGGACATATTTTCACACCCTGAAGTATGAAAGCGTATGGCATTCAACACCTCGGTATCCCGAATATTCGCTTCCCGTTCTACGAGAAGGGCACCTACAGGAGCATGCCAAAGTTCACTGTTATACTCCAATAAATCCTTCGATAAACCTTCTGATTCGATTATCTGTTTCATTTCATTTTTATCCCGGAACTTTGCGTAATCATGAAAGATCGCCGCGGTTTCAGCCTTTTTTTCATCTGCACCATATTGCCGGGCAAGTCGAATCGCCGTTTCCATTACACCGCATGTATGGATGTAGCGGTGTTCTGTCAACTGTTCTTTCACGATTCCCAACGCCTTCTGTCTATCCATACAATTTCTCCTCCTTTATGATTCGATACACCTCATCGGTCACCAAATAACGGATCGATTTGTTATTCTTTACAGAATCACGGATATAGGAGGAGGAAATGGAGAGGTTCGGAACTTCAACATATTCCACCCTGTAAGGAGTTTCATGAGAATAAGAGGGCCTGTTCACTCCAATGAAATGCACCATTCCCATAAGATCGGCAATCCGGTACCACTTAGGGAGATACTCAATCATATCCCCTCCGATAATGAACGAGTAGTCAATATCGGCATCTCTTTCAGTCAAAGCTTTGACTGTGTCGTACGTATATGAAGTGCCTTCCATTTGAAGTTCGATTTTCTCAATATCAAATTTCGGGTTTCCTATAATGGCTCCCTCAAGCATCCTCAGCCGCTGTTCGGCTGTTACAGTCTCATCATTCTCTTTATGAGGAGGAACCAGATTCGGCAGGAACCGTATTTCGTCCAGATTAGCCTTTTCCAGGACCTGCTGTGCAATGACCAGATGGCCAATATGGGGAGGGTTGAATGTACCTCCCAGAAGACCTACTTTTTTCTTCATTTACCTTCCACCCTTATCTTGGCAGAGTGATTTGTTTATTATCTTTGGATTCTTTGTAAAGCACGATGGTGTTGCCGATGACTTGTACAAGTTCTGCACCCGCACCTTCAACCAGTGCATCTGCCACTTCTGATTTATCCCATTCGCAGTTTTGAAGGACGCTTATTTTCATCAATTCTCTTTTTTCTAAAGCTTCCTCAATCTGTTTGATCATGTTTTCGTTGACGCCGCCTTTTCCAACTTGAAAAATCGGCGATAAATGGTGTGCTTCCGAACGTAAATATCTCTTTTGTTTTCCTGTTAACATTATGAACCTCCCAGTTGTTTTAAAACGACATCTTTCATTAAATCCGTATCAGGGGTGACCCCTGTCCATTTTTCAAATGCCAGTGCCCCCTGATAGATAAACATATCGATTCCATTTTGAATGACTGCACCTTTTTGTTCAGCCTGCTTCAAAAAAGAAGTCTGAAGCGGGTTATAAATGATGTCACTGAACACCGCTCCCTCTTTCACCATGCCTACCCGAAGTGGGGATTCCTCAACTTTCGGGAACATGCCGATCGATGTAGTCTGGATGACAACATCATAGTGATGCAAATTCAATTCGGCTTGGGGCAGTTTGTAATAATGGGATTCGATGTCCATAGGACAAGATGCTATCAAGTCAATGGCTTTACCCTCCGAACGGTTGGTAAGATCGATCTTCTTTACGCCCAAAGAAGCGAGGGTATAATAAATCGCCTTTGCAGCACCGCCTGCTCCGATAATTAATACTTCCTTACTTGATAACCCGCCTTTAATATGCTTCTTCAAACCTTCCACATATCCTAATCCATCTGTGTTGTAACCAATCAGCTTCCCTTCACGGTTAACAATCGTATTCACAGCCCCGATCGAGGACGCCAAAGGATCAATTTCATCCAATAAAGGCATGACAGCGGTTTTGTGGGGTACCGTCACATTGATGCCTCTTAACCCGAGTGCCCTGATTCCTTTGATGGCATCCTGCAACCCTTCCGGTGAAACATGGAGCCTCCCGTATGCAGCCTGTATCCTTGCATCCCGGAACGCTGCATTGTGCATCACAGGAGACATGGAGTGGGCAATTGGATCTCCTATTACACCGTATAGATCATCCACTCTACCCCTCCTATATCAAAGATTTTCTTAAGAATACACTTACACCCTTCGGTACATGGGCAGCAACCGCCGCCCCCGGCTCATTCACTGTAATCCAGCCTAACCCGGAGAAAACGATATCCGTCTTCGCTTCTTTCACTTTAAACTCATGCCTTACAAGCTCGGGGAATGTATCCATATCCTCTCTGCGAGGTGGCTGCAGAAGCTCCCCGGCATGGTTCTTATACAGATCGTCGGCTTTCTCCAGTTTCGTCCTATGGATCGTCAATTCATTGGAGAAGTACGCAGTAAATGGCTGGCGTTCCCCCCTTAAAAAGTCGAACCGGGACAATCCGCCAAAGAATAAAGTCTGTTCTGGATTGAGCTGGAACGTTCTCGGCTTGATTTCCTTTTTCGGGGTGATGATCTTCAAATCCTGCTTATCCACGAAATGAGCCATTTGATGATGATTGATGATTCCAGGGGTATCAATGAGGGACTCATTTTCATCCAGCGGAATTTGGATCATGTCCAATGTGGTTCCTGGGAAGTGGGAAGTCGTGATGACATCCTGTTCTCCGGAAACCTGCTTGATGATCCGATTAATGAACGTTGATTTCCCAACATTCGTACAGCCCACCACATATACATCTTTCCCATTACGGTACTTCTCGATTGCCCTGATCGCTTCTTCGACGCCCTGACCCTTAGCTGCACTCACCAACTGAACATCGACAGGCTTCAGCCCTAGTTGGCTGGCTTCATGCTTCATCCAGTGAATCATCTTGGAGTGCTTCACCGATTTAGGTAATAAATCCACTTTATTCCCGATCAACAGTATCGGGTTGGAGCCGACAAAACGATGGAGGCCGGGAAGCCAGCTTCCGTTAAAGTCAAAGATGTCGACTATTTTCACGATCAGCCCTTCAGAATTTCCTATTTCATTCAGGATCTTTAAAAAGTCGTCATCGGTCAACGGAACGTCCTGCACCTCATTATAATGCTTCAACCGGAAACATCTTTGACAAATGATTTCTTCCTTCTGCAATGCGGAGGGCGGAGCATACCCCATGCCTTCTTTGTCTTCTGTCTGAATTCCTACACCACAGCCTACACAAACTACTTCACTCACTTCTTTTCCTCCCACTCAAGCAATCCTTTGCGCTTGAAAAACTTCATGATTCTTCTTTCCACTTTCCGGTTAAACTTTGTAACGAATCCGTCAGACTGAGCTACCGGAACAACTAATATCGTATGAAAACCATTCCTGTTCCCGCCAAGGACGTCTGTCAAAAGCTGATCCCCTATCACAACCGCTTCTTCCTTCTTGACACCCATTTCCTTAATCGCACGTCTGAAAGCACGTCCCATCGGCTTCCGTGCCTGGAATATAAAAGGCACTCCAAGAGGATCAGAGAAAGCCCCAACGCGTTTTTCATTATTATTTGAAACGATCGTCACAAGAATTCCATGCTCCTGCATTTCTTTAAACCATTGGATCAACTTTGGAGTCGCATTTGGCCTGTCCCATTCAACAAGTGTATTATCCAAATCTGTGATGATCGCTTTTATTCCTTTTTCCTTTAAGTACTCCGGACGGATACTGAATATGTCCTGAACCTGTTCATCAGGTAAAAAATGCTTTAACACCGTCTATACACCTCATATTTCTATATCATTTATAACGTACTATAACCTTAATTAAATCAATGATAACCAATTTTACTTGCAGATTCAAAATAAACCATAATATATGGGTATGGTCAATGAATATTACAACTATTCATAAATATTTTTCGACAAATTTCAAGTCCTCTCGCCGCTGTGGATAACCTTATTCACATTATTCCCATAATAAAGTTAGGTAATTTTACCAGTTGTATACAGTTTAATCACAACTTATCCACCGTTAACTGTGGATAACGGAACGCTTGTTCTAAAAAAATATATTTGGTAAAGTTTAATTACTACTTCATAACTTACTAACGATATGTTTGAAAATAAAAATATATGACAATCTGGAGGTGAAATTAATGAGGAAATTATCGGACGAGCTGCTATTGGATTCTTATTACAAAGCGTGCCAATTAAAACTTAACGCAGAGTTTATCCGCCTCATCGAAATGGAAATTCACCGTCGGTCACTATCGCATCGTATAAAAGCTTCCTCTTAAACAGAATAGAGCACGGGCATTGACCTTGGCGACATTCACAAAACAAGAAATGGGACGGAATATCGTATCCGTCCTCTTTTTTTATGCATTGAATTTACCTATCGTTTCCCCCATTTTCACTTCACGAGGAACTGCTTTACCTTCAGAGAACCGAAACCTGTCTTTTTCAAATAGAAGAATGACGGTGGATCCGAAAGTGAAATAAGCCACTTCTTCTCCTTGTTTCCAGGATTCCCGTTCATGTACATATTCAATACTGTTAACGAACATCGCCCCCACCTTGACCACTGACACTTTCCCAAGTGGATGCTGCAGCTCCGTGATTTCTCGATAATTCTTCGAAAGGGCGTCCTTCCCATACAGCAGTCCTAAATCATTCACAGGATAAGAATGTGTCCCCAGTGACCACCTATTCTCAACAATCCCGTCGATAGGACTATGTATACGATGATAGTTCGCCGGACTCAAATAAAAGACCGCAAAATCCCCACCCATATAAGGTGAAGCTTTTTCTCTCGTGCCTAACATATCAAGAACAGAGTAAGGTTTACCCTTCACCATAATCTGGAGTCTGTCAGATATCGTACCTGTTTCGGCAAGCAGACCATCTACGGGGCTTACAGCATCATTTTCTCCGTATTGGACACTTCTTGCGTCCTCTTTCAGCTTTCGAATAAAGAAGTCATGGAGTGTCCGATAATCTTGCGTACTGCCTTGCATGTCGTTTACGTCGATGTTAAATGTCCGGATGAAGCTTGATATGAGCGGACGACTCAAACGGGACTGCACAAACTTTCTCAATATATAAGAAGACCATTTTTTATTTGTCAGTTCAATACTTAATCGATAAATTGATTGTTTCATGATGACCCCTCTCCATTAATAAGAAAAGCGCAAGCGCCTTGTTCACGACGAGCGCTCTTGGTCCACCGGGTGAAGCCGTTCTTCGTCTTCACCCGGCGGACAGAAACGTCTCGAGGGGCTGGGCGCTGGAGCTGGACAATTCTATAATTAAATCTTAAAAAACGAATACCTTTCGCAGTTTAATAAGTATATAATAAATTATCATTATATACTATATTGAAAGGGATTTTTATCTAAAGCATTTTCTTACTGTAACAAGCATAAAGATTTGTAAAATGTATCTGGAAGGGGTGAATGCATTTTGTTACTCTCCAATGTCGTTGACCAGACTGTAAGAAAGCTGAAATCACAAACTGCCAATCTATTGACATTAACCAATTTGTCCCTCGGTGGATTCAGTGTCCTCGCAACGCTGCACAACCAACTGAATTTAAGTCTCCTCCTCATTTTCATCGCTGCGTTAACAGACCGGTTTGATGGAATGGCGGCGAGAAGACTGAATATCGAATCGGAACTTGGAAAGCAGCTGGATTCGATGAGTGACATAATTTCTTTCGGTGTCGCTCCTGCACTGCTGATCTACACAGCCATCTTAAATGAATTTTCTTTTCCTGGAATGTTCTTCACAATCTTCTATATAGGGTGTGGTGCATTTCGATTGGCGCGCTTCAATATCACTGAAAATACAGGATATTTTACAGGGCTGCCTATAACGGCTGCAGGCTGTCTTTTAACTCTTATCTACTTAGCCATTCCGTTTATACCGGGTGAATTGGTATTATTCTTTACTCTTATTCTATCTTTATTGATGATCAGTTCGTTTACACTTAAAAAGATGTAGAAAAAGAAGGACCCGCGATATTTTGCGGGTCCTTCGCTTTTCTTTAGTCTTGTCCAGCTACGGCGGCTAGCCCCTCGAGGTCATAAGTAAATGGTCCAAGAAGGCAAAAAGCGCCTTCCCGGCCCATTCATCTTATGCTTGTCGGGGCTGAACGAGCCGCCTCCGCTTTTCACCTGTCCAGCTACGGCGGCTAGCCCCTCGAGGTCATAAGTAAATGGTCCAAGAAGGCAAAAAGCGCCTTCCCGGCCCATTCATCTTATGCTTGTCGGGGCTGAACGAGCCGCCTCCGCTTTTCTTTTAACAGTTGTTATAGTACCACCAGCCACCGAATAGGAAGAGCAGGATGAGCAGCACAACTGCCAGTGCAAAGTAGAACCCTCCGCCGCCGTAATATACCGGGGGTCCATAATAGGGATAACCAGGATAACCATATGGCATAAGATTACCTCCTTACATACTTACTATGATTACTATATGTGTCCAGCGGGTTATCTGTATGGGCAATTACCCTCTATATTTGGTCATTTGGCCTGTATACTTTTCGGGGACATGCAAGGACTGGCTTCATGATTCATATGCTTCTAGTATAAGTCCTTCATGGAGGTGTAAATATGTCTGGCGTTCTAACTGCACTGGGATATTTCTTCAAAGAATTGATATTTCTCGTCTCATATGTAAAAAACAACGCGTTTCCTCAACCTTTATCAGCAGCAGATGAGAAAAAGTATTTACGCAAGATGGCTGATGGCGATGACCACGCACGAAATCTGCTGATCGAGCATAATTTACGTTTGGTCGCGCATATCGTGAAAAAATTTGAGAATACAGGCGAAGACCCAGAAGATTTAATTTCCATTGGGACCATAGGTTTAATAAAGGCAATCGAAAGCTATTCGGAAGGAAAAGGAACAAAACTCGCTACTTATGCTGCAAGATGTATAGAAAATGAGATACTCATGCATTTAAGAGCTCTTAAAAAGACAAAAAAAGATGTTTCACTCCACGACCCGATCGGGCAGGACAAAGAAGGAAATGAGATCAGCCTGATCGATATTTTGAAATCGGAAACCGATGACGTAATAGATACCATTCAACTGAGTATGGAACTGGAGAAAGTCCGTAAATATATTTGCGTGCTGGATGAACGGGAAAAAGAGGTCATCGTCGGCCGCTTCGGTTTGGACATGAAGGAAGAGAAGACCCAAAGAGAAATAGCAAAAGAGCTGGGAATTTCAAGGAGTTATGTTTCACGGATCGAAAAACGTGCACTTATGAAAATGTTTCATGAATTTTATAGAGAGGAAAAAGAAAAAAGAGGGAAATAACCACTAGAGCACGGAGACAGGAATCCGTGCTCTTTACTGTTTCGTCTGTTGATGAATGGAACCTGTTCTGATATGCACGATTATGCAGCCAGGGGCAGACCCAATTCACGAGATCATTCCTTATTCTTCACTAGCAGCAAGGATTACTTTCTGATTGACAGCAGTTTTCCTCATTGTCATTTTCCACTTCTTTGATTTCTACGCTGCAGCAGTCCTTGGATTCTTTCCCTTTTTCCCCAAAAAGAATTTTCACAAAATTCATTTAACCCAACTCCTTTATTCGTTTTAAATCAAATATTTTTGATTTATTGCTTACATCAAATTTATTTGATTTTACATCATTAGTATATTAGCAGTTTTTTCTAAATGCAACCATTATATCAAAAAAAATTGTCTTAGCATTTTCCGGCTGTCTCCATATAGTATCTTAAATCAAAAAATATTGATTTAATGATTGACACAAGAAAATATTGGATATAAGATGGTTATATCAAATTTAATTGATAAGGAATGGGGTTACATCAATGAAAAAAGAAATACCTTTACAAGACAACTCTAAACTAAAAATATTTGAAACGTATGAAGCAAAATTCAAAGCGATTGCGGATAAAAAAAGACTTCAGATCATGAACATTCTGACAGAAAAAGGTGAAATGTGCGTTTGCGACCTAGCTCCGATTATGGATATGGCACAATCTAAATTATCGTATCATCTTAAAATTCTCCTGGATGCAAATATAATCATCAAAGAGACCAGGGGAACATGGAGTTATTATTCCTTGAATCAAAGCGAAATCAACCACTTATTATCCGAGGAGCTATGCTGTCTATTCAGGCCGACATGCTAATTTTTCGGCTTTCATCCAATTTTTTTGATTGATATATCAAATTATTTTGATGAATAAAAGGAGATGTTAAAGATGTGGGGAGAAACACTGAAAAGCTTTATTGAGATTGCCCTCGAATTAACGGTTTTATTTGTGATCATTTCATTTGCCATCAGTGCATTACAAGGATTCATCCCTTTTGAAAAAGTCGAAAAATTGATATCGGGTAAGAACCGAGCTTGGGGTGCCGCTGCTGCCATCGTATTTGCTTTTATCACTCCTTTTTGCTCCTGTTCAACAATTCCTGTCGTCGTGAACATGTTGAAAAAGAAAATGCCTTTTGGAATCGTTATGATCTTCCTATTCGCTTCTCCTGTATTGGATCCAACCATCCTCACCATAATGGGTGTGGTACTTGGATGGAAAGTAACGATCATTTACACACTGGTCACTACCTTCTTTTCCATCGCTGTCGGATTTATCCTGGAAGCATTGGGATTCGAGAAATACGTCAAAAACGTCATGATGACAGGCTATAGTGAAAAGGAAACGAGATTTTCTTTCAAGGGGGCCATAAAAGAAACACTTGAATTAATGAGAAGTGTTTTTCCATATCTGATGATCGGTGCAGCCATAGGGGCAGTCATTCATGGATTGGTCCCGACTGAATGGATATCAGACTTCTTTGGGAGGGAGCATTGGTGGCTGATCCCGATCGCAGCCATCGTAGGAATCCCATTATATATCCGGCTTTCGAGCATGATCCCGATTTCGCAGATATTAATACTGAAAGGCATGGCCCTTGGGCCGGTCATGGCGATGATGATCAGTTCGGCTGGAGCCAGCCTGCCTGAAGTCGTCCTGCTAAAATCCATCTTTAAAAAAGAGCTGGTATTCATCTTTGTTCTTTCGGTTATCTCAATGTCTACCTTATCCGGTTTCATATTCTATTTTGTATAATGTTTAAAAAAAGGCAGCTGTGATATCACAGCTGCCTTTTCTTTACTTGCTTAGTTGTTTCAAATTTTAATCAAAACGTAGTGCGTTCATTCACCCGTTTGGGCAAAGCGACTGATTCTTTCCCCGATTTCATCGCGGACACGTTGGAAGAATGCCCACTTCTCTTCTTCGGTCCCTTCTGCTTTTGCAGGGTCATCAAATCCCCAGTGTTCTCTTTTTACTTGGGAAGGTGTCACAGGACATTTATCAGCTGCATCTCCGCAAAGTGTAACGACCAGGTCTGCACTATTCAAAATTTCAGGGTCAATGATATCGGATGTTTGATCCGTGATATCGATTTCCGCTTCTTTCATGGCCTTTACTGCATTTGGATTCAAACCGTGTGCTTCGATTCCTGCACTATATACGTTCCATTCGTCACCCAAGTGTTTTTTCGCCCAGCCCTCTGCCATTTGGCTGCGGCATGAATTACCTGTACATAGGAAATAGATGGTTTTCTTTGACATGTTGAATCTCTCCTTCAATGTTTGTTAGATGATCAATAACCAAATATAAAGCCCGACCAGCGTGATGAACAAGGTTGGGATGGTCAGGATGATACCTGTTTTGAAGTACGTGCCCCAGGAGATTTTCACTCCTTTTAACGAAAGGACGTGGAGCCACAATAATGTTGCGAGTGACCCGATTGGTGTAATCTTGGGACCGAGATCCGATCCGATGACATTTGCATAGATAAGAGCTTCGCGGACAACCCCGCTCGTATCTGTATCGGCGATTGCAAGGGCATCGATCATCACCGTAGGCATGTTATTCATGATGGACGAAAGAATCGCCGCTATGAATCCCATTCCGACTGTAGCTGCAAACAGACCTTGATCAGCCGTCCATTGGATGGCGTCAGCCAGCACATTCGTCAAACCAACATTACGCAAGCCATATACGACAACATACATCCCGATGGAAAAGAATACGATTGCCCATGGTGCGCCTTTGATGACAGTTTTCGTATTTACAGCCGCACTCTTTCTTGCCATCGCCAAAAAGAAAATGGCAATAACCCCTGCAATGATCGAAACCGGCAGACCAATGAACTCACTTGCAAAGTAGCCGATCAATAAGATGGCCAGAACCACCCATGAAAGACGGAACATTTTCTGGTCACGGATTGCTTCAACCGGTTTTTTCAGTTGGGAAACATCATAGTTTTTCGGAATGCTTTTACGGAAGAATAGGTACAAAACCAAAATGCTTGCCCCTAAGGAGAAGAAGTTTGGAACAATCATCCGGGATGCAAATTCCACAAACCCGATGCCAAAAAAGTCTGCGGACACGATATTCACCAGATTACTGACGACCAGCGGAAGTGATGTTGTGTCAGCAATGAATCCGCTGGCTATGATGAAAGGAAACACAAGTTTTTCACTGAAGTTCAAGTTACGGACCATCGCCAGCACGATCGGTGTAAGGATGAGGGCAGCCCCATCGTTGGCAAATAGAGCTGCCACCACCGCTCCCAGCAACGAGACGTAAACGAACATCCGCACACCGTTCCCTTTTGCTGCCTTTGCCATATGCAAGGCAGCCCACTCGAAGAATCCAATTTCATCGAGAATGAGTGATATGATAATGATGGCGATGAACGCCAAAGTCGCATTCCAAACAATCGATGTGACGTCCACTACATCATTAAAATCGACAACCCCTGCAATGAGCGCCAGTATCGCTCCGCAGCATGCGGACCAGCCAATCGAAAGCCCTTTTGGCTGCCAGATGACAAGGACAAGGGTGATGAGAAAAATCACTGATGCTAAAATAATCATAATTCCTTTTTACCTCCAATCATTCACAAGAAATACGCAAGCCCTGTTCTTCCAGCTCCTTCAGCTTGAAGTCCTGGTTCGGAAGGTGGTCAAGGAGGGTTTGAATCATCGGAAAGTATTCACTGTCGCGATTCAGAGAATAAATAATCCACTGCCCCCGGCGCTTTTCCCTCACAATTCCCACATCCTTTAATTTTCGGACATGCTGACTGATTGCGGGTTGACTTGTTTTAAAGATCTCAACGAATTCACATACACAACAATCATTCGTATCCAGTATCTTCACCATCGTCAAACGGGTTTTATCCCCTAATAACTTCAAAATCGCAGCAGTCTTATCGATTTCAACAGCCGATGCTTTCATCAAATCCCCTCCTGGCTTTATTTCGAGCATTAACATATTATTCTATGCTTATATAATATTTCACTTATATATAGAACGCAATAGATTTTAAGTTGATTATTTATTCAAAACCTTAGTAAAATTTATAAATACTACAATTGGAAAGTGTGAATGTCTAATGAAAAAATTTAGCATTGATGAAATGAAAAAAGAGGACTGGTTTCAAGTAAGAGACATTTATCGGGATGGAATTTCAACTGGGAATGCAACGTTTCAAGAAATAGCTCCGTCTTGGGAAGAGTGGGATAAGGATCATACCGAGGAAGGACGGATCGTTGCACGTTCAGAAGATTGTATACTGGGTTGGGCTGCATTAAGCCTTGTTTCAAGCAGATGTGTTTATGCAGGAGTCGCTGAGGTAAGTGTCTACGTTTCGAGTCAACATCAAGGTAAAGGCGTGGGCAGCATGCTTCTTCATGCTTTAATAGAAGCTAGTGAACGGAATGGATATTGGACCCTTCAATCGGGTATATTCCCAGAAAACATACCCAGCATCAAACTGCATGAAAAATATGGTTTTCGTACCGTGGGACGACGGGAAAAAATCGGTAAAATGAACGGCAGATGGCGCGACACTCTTTTGCTGGAAAGGAGAAGTAAATCAGCAGGGGTAGATCTAATTTAATTTTCACATACACATCTTTTTTTACTCTGGCATCATTCATTGATTGAATTGGAGAATCACGAGAGTAAAAAAGCGACCCGACCGGATCGCTTTCGCTAAAACCTATTCAACGCTTACCTCAGCAGCTATGATCAAACCAATGACAGACGTTAAGACAAGACCCATTATCATGGAAAACATCTCATTCACTCCTTTTTTGAGTAAGGAATCAACTTTCCTTCTTACTATATAATGTATCACTTTTACCGTGGAATTCCCGGGGCATTCGTGAACAAGTTTTTACTAATAAATGACAGAATTGTGACTGTGTCAATACCCGAATGCAGCGGTCTACTCACAAAAAAAGGATGCCCAGCTTTCTGGGGCATCCTCTAAAATCATCTGTCATTTCTCTTCTTTTTCTTATGAAAGACAGCTGTCCAGACTAAAATATTCAGAAACAATTCTTCCACCCTCTTTCGTGAGTATCTAGGCAGAATCCTTCTCTACCCATAGCGCATTTCGTCTCTTCTCCTGTATATTCATCATTTTTTTCATTCTCCTCTCCTTATTTGCTTGCATTCTCATCGTATTAATAGATGTTTGTTGTAAATTGCTGCTTCGTTTTAGTTTGTTCATATCGCTTCGTCACGTTATAGTTGTGCTCAGCTTCCTCGAATGATTCTTGCTTCTTTTTGAAGGTCACCGTTACGAATAAAAGATTCAATGTCATATCTATCACCCCTTTCAAAGCCTTTTTCAGGCAGTAAAAAACCGCACAGAGATCCTTTCCCCGAGCGGCACAAAAAAGCCGCAGGAAAGCACATTCTCCCCGCGGCTTCATTTAAAATGTCATGTTGAATTTAAATGAAAATCTTCCCACTGGTGGTCGAATGGTTAAAACAATATTCTGTTGTTCCTGAATTCAATACAGCAATGATCATTTTTTTCGACCTCCTTTAGTGTGATTTTTTTCTTACATTGGTTAGTATATCCAATTATCCATAGATTGTAAACACTTTATTTTCGGCAAATTTCGATTTTCTCAATACTTTATCATATTATTCAGGACGATGCCTTCCGAAACGGCAAATCATCTATTTTTGTCAAGAATGGGTCCATCTCTTGTAACCCTATGATGAACCTGATTGGTGTGCACAAAAAAATGAACCCTGAAAATGGGTTCATTTTATAATATCCAGCTCCTGCCCCTAGCCCCTCGAGGTCATAAGCTAAATGGGTCAAGAAGGCAAAAAGCGCCTTCCCGCCCCATTCATCTTATGCTTGTCGGGGCTGAGCAAGGCGCTTCCGCTTTTCTATTCATCTGCAGATTGCAGATCTTTTTTATATTTTATCGCTTTCGTGAAAAAGATCAGTGAAAATGCAAGTAAAACAACCGTCCCTGACATAAGGGTCATCGTCTTGACCGGTGTCACAGTTTCGGAGGGAATCACCACGCCTAAATACATGAAAACACTCAGTGCTAACAACGTGAATCCAAATCGCTTGAAGTCATTGATCTTATGCTGTATATTCTTTTTGTTTAGTGCCTGCTTCATCGTGCAATCACCTACTTTTGAACTAGTAACCTTTCATTCTATGGTAACATACGAAAGCATGCATCCTAGCATGTAATTGATACCAGTTCTTCCAATAGGCAATTAGCGTGATAACGCTCTTTCCAGATCTTCAATAAGATCTTCCGCATCCTCAAGGCCAACCGAGATTCTTACCAGTCCATCCGTGATACCCAATTCGGTGCGTCGTTCCTTCGGAATAGAAGCATGCGTCATTCGTGCAGGAACAGATATCAGGCTCTCAACCGCTCCAAGGCTTTCTGCCAATGTAAAATACTTTGTGTTTGTCAGGAGACGATCTGCGTTTTCTTCGCTCCCCACATCGAATGATACCATGCCGCCAAATCCGGCTGCCTGTTTTTTTGCCACAGTATGATGAGGATGAGTTTCGAGTCCTGGATAATAGACCTTTGAAACTTTCGGATGCTGCGTCAGGTATTCTACAATTTTCTTTGTGTTGTCTTCATGCTCTTCCATTCTGAGACCGAGCGTTTTGATTCCTCTGATCAAGAGCCATGAATCCTGCGGTCCCAATACGCCGCCGGTGGAATTCTGAACAAAGAACAATTCTTCTGCCAGCTCTTCCGAATTGACGACTACGAGTCCTGCGACTACGTCGCTGTGCCCTCCGATGTATTTTGTGGCACTATGAAGCACGATGTCAGCACCAAGACTTAATGGATTCTGCCAATACGGGGTACTGAACGTATTGTCTACAATCGTTAGTAGATTGTGATTCTTGGCAAGTGCTGCCGCTGCTTCAATATCGGTGATTTTCAGTAAAGGATTTGTCGGAGTTTCAATATAAACCGCCTTCGTATTCGGTTTGATCGCTTTTCCGATATTTTCTATATCACTGGAATCCACGAATGTCGACTCGATACCAAGACGGTTTAAAACTTTCGTCATCACTCTGTAAGTACCGCCGTACACATCATCCGTCAGCACGACATGATCCCCGCTGTCAAACATCATCATGACGGCTGTAATGGCTGCCATGCCGGATCCGAACGCAAATCCTTTCTTTCCTCCTTCAAGATCCTTGATGAGTTCTTCAAGTGCATGTCTTGTCGGGTTTCCTGAACGGGAATATTCAAATCCTTTATGTTTCCCTACTTCGTCCTGTTTGTACGTGCTTACTTGGTAGATCGGTGTAGAAACCGCCCCTGTCTGTGGATCAAGTCCAACTCCTCCGTGGATCAACTGTGTTTTCTTTTTCATGATCAGATTCCTCCTTCATAAATTTTCTTACTTAAGTAACGCTCACTTGAGTCAGGAAAGATGGTTAAAATCTTGCTTCCCTGCTCTGCCGTTTCTGCTTCGATAAGGGCAGCATGCAATGCTGCACCCGAAGAACTGCCCACCAGCAGGCCTTCCTGCACTGCCAGTTCTTTCACTCTTCTGAAAGCATCCTCATCGGAAACCGTATGAATTCCATCAAAGTATGAAGCATCCATATAATCCGGCAGGAATTCCATACCGATCCCTTCCGTTTTATGCGGTCCGGACACTCCTCCATTCAATATCGAGCCTTCCGGTTCCACGATGACCGTCTTGATATCCGGATTCATTTCTTTAAGATACCGGGAAGTTCCCATGAATGTACCGCCTGTCCCGGCACCTGCGACAAAGCGATCGATTTGACCATCCATCTGCTTCCAAACCTCTGGACCCAGTGTCCTGTAGTAAGTAGCAGGATTGGCTTCATTTTCGAACTGACCTGGATAATAAGAGTTATCGATTTCTTCAGAAAGCTCCTTCGCTTTTGCAATCGCACCTTTCATCCCAAGTTCAGTGGGCGTATGGATAATTTCAGCCCCCAGTGCTTTCATCAATTCCTGCTTTTCGATGCTGAATTTTTCCGGCACACAAAACATTACTTTATATCCTGAATTCACTGCAGCCAAAGCCAGCCCGATACCTGTATTCCCAGCAGTCGGCTCGATGAAAACTCCTCCCGGTTTGATCTTACCGGTCTCCTCTGCTTCTTTCAGTAGTTCAATGCCCAGCCGGTCCTTGATACTTCCCCCTGGATTGAAGAATTCAAGTTTGGCAAATAGACGGACATCGTTTTTTAATGGAAAATGTGTAAGCTCTATCACTGGAGTATTGCCTATCAGCTCATGCACATTTTTATATACATCCATTGCTCTGTCCCCCTTTTCTAAAACATGGCTCTGTAACTCTGCCCGATTCCGTGCAAAAGCCGGATATACCCTTTTAAAAAAACTGACCTTTGCACCTTCTTCCCTCTCTCTATTCCAAAATGAGTGGTTTTACCACAGCTTTCTGAGAACGGAGAAGGAAGAATGGGGCTAGGGTCAGCTTTCTTTAATACTTTATATAGACTCTACGATGTTCATCACCATTTTAGCAGAGTGCAGGGCCGCTTTTTCCAAGTATTGCTCGAAGGAAACGTCAGATTCCTTTCCTGCGATATCGGATAAAGAG
This sequence comes from Rossellomorea sp. NS-SX7, assembly GCF_052828565.1. NCBI lineage: Bacteria > Bacillati > Bacillota > Bacilli > Caryophanales > Bacillaceae > Rossellomorea > Rossellomorea sp. NS-SX7. The sequence continues at coordinate 2,677,111 of NZ_CM128249.1, forward strand.
CGAATGATCACGAACGGGACATTGAATTGATGTGCCACCTGTGCAATCGCGGCTGCTTCCATCTCAACAGCCTGTAAGCCTGTAAACTTATCCCGAATCGCTTCAACCCGTGCAGGATCATTCATGAATGAATCTCCAGTTGCAATTAATCCTGAAACGACCTGGGCATCCCCCAGCTCCCTGACACTGTCCACTGCTATTTTCATCAATTTCTCATCTGCTGTAAATGCAGCAGGCAATTGAGGAACCTGGCCGTATTCATAACCAAAAGCAGTCACGTCTACATCATGATGGCGCACTTCTGTGGAAATGACGACATCACCTACATTTAATGAAGGATCGAATCCTCCAGCTGACCCTGTATTGATGATGGCATCCGGCTTAAAGTGCTGCAATAATACGGCTGTAGACATAGCAGCATTTACCTTTCCAATTCCTGAACGAAGAAGAATGACTTCTTTCCCTTTCATCGTTCCGCTTGTATATTCACACCCTGCAATGGTTTCCGTTTGCGGATTTGAAATATTTTCTCTCAGTAATGCTACTTCTTCTTCCATTGCTCCAATGATGGCGATTTTCACGTTAAAAACCTCTTTCTATTGTTTAGTCGCCTCCATAACCCAGACAAAGTTGTTCATCTGCTGAAAATCCACGGTAAAACCCTCTGCAGTCAATAATCTTTGGAGTACCTCGAGAGTCGTATAGTATTCGCGCTTCAAATCTTCTGCAAGATTCAGATAGCCCTTATCTGTAGCTTGATCTATGGCGGCCTGATAATGCTGTTCCGTTTCAAACATCGTATCAGCAAATACTATTTTACCACCTTGTGCAAGCAAGTTTCCATAAATGCCAAAGGCTTTTCCTTTTTCTTCGTCTGTTAAATGGTGAAAAGCATACGTACTGACAATCGTGTCAACGCCGTCACCCAACTTGAATTCGAGAAAATCCCCGTCTAAAAACGAGACTTTATCACCCAGCTTCTGCTGCCCGATGAGTCTCATCTCCGGAGAAGGTTCAAACGGGATGACGTTCAACCCTGCTTCAGACAGCTTGGCTGTCAGATTTCCTGTACCAGGTCCGAATTCCACTACTGTCCCATTGGAACGGGAAACGACCTCACCCAGGATATCTTCATATTTTGCGAAGACATCCTTGTACTCTGCATCTTTCCCTGCGACCGTATCATCATAAGAATCTGCCCAGTCTTCGAACAAATCCAAGAACTCTCTTCCCATCCTAAGCACCTCAGTTTTAAATTAAGTTTATAATTCCTATCAATATACTATGAATTAATTTTAAAACTGTTATTAAAGTATCATATTACTTTTACAAATTCAACAAATAAAAATTGTAAAAATACCGATTGCACACTAAAATGGGAGTGGAACAGTTAGAAATGACGTGATATTTCATACATAGGAGGAAGCAGCATGAATATCTCATTCGATTTAATCCAGGATAAAGTGGAGTTTTTTGAAGCAGATCGATTACAAGCTCTTGAGAAAAAGGTACAAGAGCAAATCGAGCACAATAAAGCGATCATGCTCGGCGTGCATCACGTACAGCATGCGGTCGCCATTGATGAAAATGGAAGAAAACTATATACAGCCGTCGTCCATTTCAAGATGAATAAATAAAAAAAGAAAGCTCCTGGCGCTATTCGCCGGAGCTTTCTCATTTCTTAGTCTTTATCGTTTTCTACCAGTTCCTCAACCTTCGTCGGCTGCCATCCTTGTCCGTCGGTCCATTGCAGATAAACTCGATAGGCAGTTGAACCGCCTTTCTCCGTTACAGTACCAATGGATTTTTGCGGGCCGCCGTTACCTTCGATGTACCACACTGTCATGTTATCCTGAGGGATGCCGGTTGCGTAGGATAGGGCTTTCTCTTTTTCCACCCAGTCGACACTGCCTGGATCATATGAAGACACATGCTCACCTGACTGCTGTGTTCCGACAGGCTCCCAATCAGGGTGCACAATCGTTTTATTCACATTTGGTCCGCCGTTTTCCTCTATCTGGGCATTGCTGTCATCGAGTGCAATAGATTCCTTTTCCTCTGGTGCCTCTTCTTTCTCTTCTTCTTTGTTTTTATCTTTATCTTTCTCTTTATCTTCTTCTGTTTCGATTGATTCCTCATTCATGGAAACTGAGTCGTCATCTTTTTTTTGTTCAGCTTTGTTATCCTTGTCAGCACTGTTTTCAGAGGATTTCTTATCATTGGTTTCAACCTCTGTTGATGCATTTTCTTTATCGGAACCGTTACCGGTCAGAATCGTTGCGCCTACCACTACAATCAGTAGAACAACAACGGCGATCGCTATGTTCAAGACTATATTGGTTTTATTTTTAGAACGTCGGTCTAATCGAGATTTATATTTCGCCATAAGATTCCCTCCTATTATCCTAAACATTTTAACACGATAGAGGAATAAGAATAAAGCGAAACATATACCATTTTCCAAGTGTCAGCTAGAATGGTACGTTCGAAACGGGAGATTTTACTCATTCTGAAGATTATAAACAGCGTCCACACTGTCTTTAAAGATCGGGTAGATCCCCCCTTCATATTCCTGTACATCCATATTGACTGCCACTAAAGCATATTTAGGCTCTTCGAATGGAAAGTAGCCTGCAAACCATTTATTGTACAATTCCTTGCCTTCCCTCTCTTTTCCCGTTTGGGCAGTTCCCGTCTTTCCTGCAATCGTATAAAGGGCGGTGTCCAGGTAAGGGGCGGTTCCTTCAGGAGAGTTAACGACTCCCCTTAAATACTGCTGAAGCTTCATTGCGGTGAAAGGGGAGATTTTATCTCCTTCCATCTTCTTTTTTGGAAAAGAAAACATGCTTGTCCCGTTTTGATATTCAATGGACGTCGCAGCACTGACCATATACTTTTCCCCGCCGCGGGCAATGGTCGCCATCATGTTTGCCAGTCCGAGCGGGGTGACTCTTACTTCCTTCTGACCTATTCCGGTTTGAGAGATAAAGTTGTGATCTTTCCGTTCATCGTCAGATACGAAAATTCTTCCTTCACTCACCTGCAACTGCGAAAAATCTTCATAGTGAAAGACGTTTCCCTTCCAGCTTATGTCGCCTAACAAGCCAAGCTTTTCTGCATATTCCTCCAGGGAATGTGGATCTTTTTCTACCAGTTCATTTGCCAGATCGGCAAATGTTCTGTTACAGCTGACTGCGATACTCGTTTTAATATTAATCGTACCATGTTGTTTGTCAGCTGGTTTACCATAGATATCTTGATCGCAATCGAACATGCGTGATTCATCCACGATTCCCTCATCCATGGCGGCGGCTGCGACAACTGTTTTAAATACAGACCCCGGCGCCAGTGCTTTCAGCATATAGTTTGAGGCTCCTCCACTGAATGGATCACTGTTATTCATCGCTGGGCGAGAAACACTGGCAACGACCTGGCTGTTTTCGATGTCGAGGAGCAGCAAGCCGCCTTTTTCAATCTTGTACTGATCTGCGACCGTTTCCAATGCCTGCTGTATGTCTCTGTCGATGGTCGTTTTGATATTGAGTGGATAAAATGGATTGGCAGGTGCGAGATATTTCACGTCCGCCCCGAATAACGGCCCGCCGATCGCGTCTACATGATAGATCAGCTTTGACTGCTCTTCTGAGATCAGCCATTCATCAAAGATCTCCTGCATACCTGTCACACCTATCTTCTGGTGCACCCCTTTTACTTTATCAGGGTAGCGTTCATGAAATTCTTCTGCGTTTTCCCCGGTTATCCCGATCAATTGGGAAGCAGGGACATGTTCGTTCTTAAATTTTCTAGTAACGGCAAATACCCCTTGTATTTTCAATGCATTGATCTCATTCATCTGTTCTTCCGAAAGCTGAAATGGCTCATTGCCCCCGAATACAATCGGGCCTTTGGCACGTTCAAGCTTGGTTTCAATGATTTCAGGGGTGACATGAATCATACGGGCTACCTCTTCAACCGGCCACTCCATTCTTTTTAAAAAAGGAAATAAGACAAGTACATTTTTCTCCTCGAACGTAAGCGGATTCCCGTCCCGGTCCAAAAACTGTCCCCTGCCTTCATCAATGACGAGCTGCTGTGTACGCTGGGCCACACTTTCCTCAATCAGATTGATTTTATGCTTTGAGAACGATTCCGTCTGGAATAATTGCAGCTGCATTAATCTGGCCGACAACAGCATGAGCACCATAAGCAGCAGGATACCGAGCAGCCTGACCCGTTTTCGTATCATTCCTCTTCACCTCGTCTACATTGTTGACGAGATTCACCCTTTCTAATCCGGCACACGGGCAATAAAAAAAGAAGAAACCCCGTATGGGCTTCTTCCTTTCGTTACATTCAATCAGCTGACTTCTACAATCTTCACATTCATTTCCCCGCCTGGAGTCTGAACCGTTACTTTTGCTCCGACTTTGTGGCCGAGAAGGCTCTTTGCGATTGGTGAATCATTTGAGATCTTCCCTTCAAATGGGTCAGCTTCTGCACTTCCGACGATTGTATATGTTTCTTCGTCTCCATCAGGGAGTTCCACGAACGTTACTTTCTTACCTAATTGAACCGTATCTGAATTCATGTCATCTTCCTGGATGATCTTAGCATTGCGAATCATATTTTCCAATGTAGAGATGCGGCCTTCGACGAATGCCTGCTCGTCTTTTGCTGCATCATACTCGGAGTTCTCAGATAAATCCCCGAAACTTCTGGCGATTTTGATGCGTTCCACTACTTCCTTACGTTTGACCGTTTTAAGATTTTCTAATTCTTTCTCTAATTTTTCTTTACCCTCTAATGTCATCGGGTATACTTTTTCTGTACTCATGACCCTCTTCACTCCTTAACTGTCTTAAAGCTTCCCAAGCTTTTTATGTAGTGCTTCATGATGTGTGAAAATGTAAAGGCAGGGAATGAAGGAAAAGACTTTTCTCCTTCATTCCCCGGTTCCGTTACATTGATGGGAATTTAACCTATATATGTTTATCTATGTTATCGTATTACAAAAATGACTTTTGTTCAAGAATTGTTTGAATTTTTGTTACCATTAGATCGATTGCTACGTGATTATGGCCGCCTTCAGGAATGATCACATCTGCATAACGTTTCGTCGGTTCGATGAATTGGTTATGCATCGGGCGTACCACTGTGATGTATTGATCAATTACAGAGTCAATTGAACGGCCTCTTTCTTTGATATCACGGAGCATCCTTCTGATGATGCGGAGATCTGCATCCGTATCAACGTAAAGCTTGATATCCATTAAGTTGCGCAATCTTTCATCTTCTAATACTAAAATTCCTTCTAAAATGATGACATCCTTTGGTTCTACCAAAATAGTCTCATCCGAACGTGTGTGCATTTTATAATCATACACAGGCTTCTCAACCGGCTGATGATTAAGAAGTTCGTTTAAATGATCAATGAGAAGATCATTGTCGAATGCCAATGGATGATCGTAATTTGTTTTTAACCGCTCCTCAAAAGGGAGATTTGATTGATCTTTATAGTAATAATCCTGTTGCAGCATTAAGATCGAGTGTCCCTGGAATTGCTCGTAGATGGCTTTCGTCACGCTTGTTTTTCCAGATCCGGATCCTCCTGCTACTCCAATAACAACCGGTTTATGTTTCATAATGTTTATATGTTCTCCTTTCGCATCATGTTGTCAGGGTAGACTCTCTGATCAACTTTGAACTTCACGATTTGCAATGGATGGCGCGCCACGTCAAGTTCATTTCCTTTTTCATCCCACATCTGTCCGATCACTTGTGTGAAATTGGATATCTCAGGTCCGAAAAATTCGACTTCCTGGCCAGGCTTGAAATGATTTCGCTGCTGCAATGTCACCATCCCAGTATTCTCATCATAATCAAGTACCAGTCCAACGAATTCAAAGTTCGTGTTCTTTTTATTATGAACACCGAACATTTGCTCCTTAAACCCCGGGACCCCTTCAAAGAATGCAGGAGCCGCCTCCCGGTTGGCGCATTTTTCAAGTTCTTCGAGCCATTCTTTCCTGATTTTGAAATTGTCCGGATCTTTACAGTATTCATCAATCACTTTGCGGTAGACACTTACAACTGTTGCAACATAGTGAATCGATTTCATGCGGCCTTCGATTTTAAGACTGTCGATTCCAAGTTCGATCATTCTTGGAATGGATTCAACGAGCTTCAAGTCTTTCGGACTCATGGCGAAAGGAGCATCATTTTCACTGTATAGAGCCTGCTCATCTCCGTCTTGAAGTTGAAACAAATCATAATCCCAGCGGCATGATTGACAGCAGCCGCCCCGGTTTGAGTCGCGTGCAGTCATATGATTACTCAGTGTACAGCGGCCGGAATATGCTATGCACATTGCCCCATGAATGAAAGTCTCAATTTCGATATCCACTTTTTCCTTCATCTCACGGATTTCTTCACCGCTCGTTTCACGCGCCAATACAACACGGTCAAGGCCTTCTTCTTTCCAAAACTGAACTGCTTTCCAATTGGATAAGCTTTGCTGTGTGCTTAAATGAACCTCTACTTTCGGGGCGACTCGTCTGCAGGTCTCGATAATCAAAGGGTCTGCAACGATGATCCCTGCAATCCCTGCTTCCTGGAGACCCATTAAGTACTCTTCCAGACCATCCATGTTCTCGTTATGGGCATAAATATTTGTGGTTACGTAGATCTTCGCACCATACTTCGCAGCGAACTCTACTCCCTCTTTCATTTCTTCCAATGTAAAATTGCCCGCGTTTGAACGCAGCCCGAATTCCTGTCCGCCTATATAGACTGCATCTGCACCATAGTGCACAGCTATTTTCAATTTTTCAAGGTTACCGGCAGGAGCCAATAACTCAGGTTTCTTCACGATAACACGTTTACCGTCAACAACGTTAGAGATAGGGTCTTTTACAACCATGGTCAACGTAACTCCTCCGTTCTATTCATCTTTCTGGATTGATTCTATCAATAGACCGTTTCTTTAAAGAAGAACCCAGTATCGAGCGGTCGGTTTGCAGGCTGAAGCTGTTTGGCTTCCTCAAACAGCTCATCCTTTACATCTTCGTACTGTTCTTCGTCCTCTACAAACAAATCGATCGCTTTCCGATACAGTTTCGTGACTTCCACAACGTATTCTGAGGATTTCAATACTCCATCGATCTTGAATGAATCGATTCCTGCTTCAATCATTTCCCCTAGCTCATCAATCATGCACATATCATTGGGACTCATGATGTGAGTACCGTTTTCATCTTCGAAAATCGGATATTTATTATGACGTTCTTTGTCATGAAGGAACATATTTTTCTGCTCCTTGCGGTTTTCCACTTCCATCACTTTTCCCTGATATTCAAAGTAATTACCGAGTAAGGAGCGCTTCGATTGGAACATGCATGTCATGCCATGTACCTGAACCTCGACTTCCACTTCTGCGTTTTCCTTGATTTCCACAATGGCATCCATGCTTAGTTCACGGGCAAGGACGGCACGTTTTGCACCTTTTCTGCCCCAGTAATTGCACGTATACCAATTCGTTGCAGTCGTTTCTGTGTTCCAATGCAGTTTCATATCGGGGGCCGCAGATCTTGCAGCCATCAATACAGCAGGATCTCCAAAAACAACCGCATCCGCTTCAGCATCCTTTAAGAAAGAAATGTACTCTTCCAGATCCTCGATTTTATCATTATGGAAAATCGCATTCATCGCGACATATACCTTTTTACCGTAGCCGTGGGCAGTCGTAATGGCCTTCTTTATTTCTTCTTTAGAGAATTCCCCTGCCAGGCGTAATCCGAATTTTTGTTCACCGATGATGAATGCATCTGCTCCGGCTTGCGCTAAAGATTCAATATCTGAGAGGGATGTCGGGGTCACCAACAGCTCGGGCTTCTTCACTTTCGTTCACCTCTTTTTTTACTTATGGCAATTCCATCTCCAACTGGTAAGATGGAGGTTTCATAATCTTCATGACTCATCAGCCAATCATTGTATTTCTGCAGTTTTTTCACCATGTTCCGAATTCTTTTTTGTTCGATTTCCTCTTCTGCGACAAGACCCTTGAATAATACATTGTCTGAATAGACGACGCCGGTTTCTGTAAGCATCGTTGAATAAAGATCAAAGAATTTCTGGTATTGGCCTTTAGCGGCATCGATGAAAATGGCATCATAAGGGCCATGTTTTTCTACTTCTGCCTGAAGTTCAAGCGCGTCACCAAAAAGGGTATGAATCCTGCTCTTATGTTCAGAACGCGTCAAGAACGCCTGTGCCGTCCCGTACCGCTCCTCATCCCGTTCAATGGTCGTAATTTCCGTTCCGGGCAGGGCTTCCGCCATTCTTAGTGCCGAGTATCCGATGGCCGTCCCGATTTCCAGGATACGGACAGGCTGTTGAATGGATAGAATACCTAAAAGGGCCTCGATTCCCACCAGCTCCATAATCGGTACATGATGTTCTTCAGCATACTGTTCCATTTCAGCCAGAAGCGGAGAACGTTTTCTCACGATTGATTCTATATAGTTAATAACCTGCTCGTTCATCATATGTTTTTCACGATCCTCACCTATAAACTGCCTTACGGCGCGGCACAACATGAAAAGAAGAAAGCTGCTAAGAGCTTTCTACTTCAATACACTTATCCGCATAGATAACGCACATTTATAAAAAATAACTTGTACTATTTTAACACAAAGAGAAGAGGAAAGCGAATATTTCTTTCCTCTTCTCCTGCTTCCGAACTTGATTCAAAACCCTTCTCTAAGGATGGATTATTCGGATTTATTTGTAATATATTTGGCTTTCTTTTCATTGTGCTCCTCAAGCGTTTCTGAATAATAAACAGATCCATTGGAGGAAGCCAGGAAATAATAATAATTCGTGGCTTCCGGCTGAAGTGCCGCTTCAATTGATGATAGTCCGGCATTTGCGATTGGACCAGGCGGCAAACCTTTCACTTTATACGTATTATAAGGTGAGTCCACCTCTAAATCCTTGTATACTGTACGGGATTTATGTTCTCCGAGGGCGTACAGGACGGTTGGGTCGGTTTGGAGGGGCATCCCTTCCTCGATTCGATTGTAGAATACACTTGATATCTTGCCTCTGTCTGCTTTTTCAGTTGCTTCTTCTTCAATAAGGGAAGACATCGTCAATAATTGATGTGCTGTGTACTCCCTTTCCGCCATTGAATCTTGGTATTGTGCAAGCACCTCATCGGTTTGTGCGATCATTTTCGTGAGTATTTCTTCTAGAGAAGGTTTCTTTTCATAGAAAGAATAGGTTGCCGGGTACAAATATCCTTCCAGCGGCCTCTTAATATCTTTATTGAATAGTTCGTCTGTTACCAAATTCGGATATTCCTTTTTTAATTGCTCGATCCATTTCTTGTCATTCAGCTTCTTTTCGATTTCATCTTTCTTGTATGGGGACTTATCAGCAATTATCTCTGTGATTTTATCAAGCTGAAGTCCCTCTGGCAGCGTAATTTTGAATTCTGCCTTTCTCATTACCTTGCCTGTCTTCAAACTATTGACAATTTCATTCAGCGTCATGGAAGGTGTCAAATCATATGAACCCGCCTGGAAACCTGATTCATTGTTGAATTTGACATAGTATTTAAACACCGTTGCGTTTTTTACAATACCTTTTTCTTCAAGGATATTACCGATGGAAGTGACTCCGGAACCGATCGGGATTTCCACCTTCACCGGTTTGGTATTATCGGGATTCACAGGATTCAGGGCAGATTTCACATAAAGATATCCACCTACGGCCGTGCCTCCGATAATAATAATAAGCGATAAAAAGATAAGTCCTACGATTTTACGAATGACTTTCGCCTCTTCTTGTCTTTCCAAAAGTTTGTTCATAAGCGTTTCTTTCATTTTATTTTTATCTTCCAACTCATTATTCCCCCTTTCGAGCAAAAAAGCGGGATATCCGTCATGTTGATTCGACATCATCCTCCCTATTATACAATATTTTGCACAAAGTGAAACAGGGACCGGTAAAAAGGAATAAAATTATCCTTTCACCGATCCCTGTTTATAGGTTCCTTATAAAAGAGGAGGTTATTCGCCTTCTTCTTCATCCAGGAACGTATTCAGCATTTCTTCGATCATATCCCACTCTTCTTCTGTTTCAATCGGCTTTAACTCGCCTTCTTCACCTTCGTCACCAGGAACGAATGCAGAAGCATGGATTTCGATTTCTTCTTCATCATTTTCATCTGCTCCAAGCGGATAATACAGAACATATGACTTGTTGAATTTATCTGATTCAAATGTGAACAGAACTTCACATAGCTGTTCATTTCCTTGTTCGTCCACTACTGTAATTTGTTTTTCTCCGTGTTCCATCGAACATTCACCTCATTATTTTTGACTGTCAAGATATCCTTGAAGGATCATCACTGCAGCCATTTTATCAATTACTTTTTTACGTTTCTTTCTGCTGACATCCGCTTCCAGGAGGACTCTTTCCGCAGCCATTGTACTTAAGCGTTCATCCCAGTATTTCACCGGGATGGAAAGCTCGCGCTGTATAAGATCCCCGTAAGCCTTTGAAGCTTCGCCTCGCGGTCCGATTGAATTGTTCATATTTTTTGGAAGCCCGACAATGATTGTTTCGACTTCATATTCCTCGGCCAGTTCCTTCATACGGTCAATACGGAATTCGCCTTCTTCTTCATTGATTCTCACTGTTTCAATCCCTTGTGCTGTCCAGCCAAGGGCGTCGCTGATTGCAACGCCTACAGTTTTAGAGCCAACGTCCAGTCCCATTACTCGCATTCATTATCCCTCTTTATGCTGTCTCAAATACGATTTGACTAATTCTTCGATGATTTCATCACGTTCCAAGCGACGGATGATATTTCTGGCGTCTTGATGTCTTGGAATATAAGCGGGATCCCCAGATAATAAGTACCCAACAATTTGATTGATCGGGTTATACCCTTTTTCCTGGAGCGCATCATGAACTTGAAGCAGCACTTCCTTGACGTCATGTTCAAATGGCTCGTCGGAAAAATCAAATCGCATCGTTTTGTCAAAAGAACTCATTCTTTGCACCTCTCTTCAGGCTTGTCTTTCAAACAAACGAATTGTTAATCGTTACCTACATTGTACACCACTTTAATGCAGAGTTAAACGGATTTAACCCATTCTTCTACAAATTGGAGTGCTTCCTCCAATTTCTCAGGGTTTTTACCGCCGGCTTGGGCCATATCAGGACGACCGCCACCGCCGCCGCCGCAGCGGGTAGCTACTTCTTTAACCAGTTTCCCTGCATGATATCCCTTGTCCACTAAATCCTTCGTCACTCCCGCAATCACGTTCACTTTGCCATCGCCTGCAGTACCCAGGACAATGACAGCAGATCCCAGCTTCTGCTTCAGGTCATCCATCATCGTACGCAATGCATTGCTGTCTCCCGCTCCGACTTTGGCTGAAAGTACGTTAATTCCATCGATGACTTTCACGTGATCGGTTAAACTTCCTGCTTCTATGTTAGACAACTTTGCTGCCAATGATTCATTCTCTCTTTGCAGTTCTTTCATTTCAAGCATCAAACCATCTACTCGGTTTACAATATCCTTCGGATTCGCTTTGAGTTTACTTGCCACTTCTTTAAGGAGTGACACTTGATCGTTCAGCAGTTTATAAGCATTTTCTCCTGAAACTGCTTCAATTCTTCGTGTGCCTGCACCGATGCCGCTCTCTGAAATGATCTTGAACAAACCGATTTCAGATGTATTGGAAACGTGGCAGCCTCCGCAAAGCTCCAGGCTGTAGTCACCGATTGAAACGACACGGACCACTTCCCCGTACTTTTCGCCAAACAATGCCATTGCCCCCATTGCTTTAGCATCTGAGAGGGATTTAAGATCCGTATTTACTGAAATAGCTTTCCACACCTGCTCATTCACGATACTCTCGATTTTCTCCATCTCTTCATCCGTGACCGAACCGAAGTGAGAGAAGTCGAAACGCAGACGGTCCGGTTCCACTAAAGACCCAGCCTGGTTGACATGCTCACCAAGTACATCCTTAAGCGCCTGGTGCAGCAGGTGAGTCGCTGTATGGTTCTTCTCTACTCTCTTCCTTGATTCACGAGATACTTTCGCCACAACTTTTTGATTGGTTTCAAGCGTTCCCTCTTCCACGATTCCTGTGTGAAGATTTTGTCCGTTCGGTGCTTTCTTAACATCGGTTACATAAACTTTAACACCATCGCCTTCAAGATATCCTTTGTCACCGATTTGTCCGCCGCTTTCTGCATAGAAAGGAGTCTGGTCAAGAATGAACTGGAATTCCTGTCCTTTATCCACTTTTGGCTGCCTGTCCTTATCGACGAGAACCTCCACTACAGTCGCATCCGTTTCCAGGTTGTCATAGCCTACAAACTTGCTTTCTACAGTGATGTCACTTAAGATACCGCCTTGCACTTGCATGCTTCCGACATCCTGACGTGCAGCACGCGCTCGTTCACGCTGACCTTCCATTTCTTTTTCAAAGCCTTCGTGATCGACAGAAAGACCTTCTTCTTCAGCGTATTCTTCCGTTAATTCCACCGGGAAACCATATGTGTCATAAAGTCTGAATACATCTTCTCCAGGAATCGTATTGCTTCCGGCTTTCTTTTCTCTTTTTACAATGGAAGAAAGAATCGCAAGTCCTTCATTTAGCGTTTCATGGAAACGTTCTTCTTCGTTTTTCACAACTTTTTGGATGAAGTCGGCCTTTTCTTTTACTTCAGGATAGAAATCAACCATGATTTCAGAAACAACCGGAACCAGTTCATACATGAACGGACGGTTGATCTCGATTTGCTTAGCAAAACGCACGGCACGGCGTAATAATCGTCTTAATACATATCCACGCCCTTCATTTGAAGGGAGTGCCCCGTCACCAATTGCAAACGATACCGTACGGACATGATCTGCTATGACTTTGAAAGCGACATCGGTTTCTTCATGCTCACCATATGTTTTTCCTGATATTTCTTCAACGGCCTTCATGATCGGCATGAACAGATCAGTATCGAAGTTGGTAGGAACTTCCTGAACAACGCAAGCCATTCTTTCAAGTCCCATACCTGTATCGATGTTCTTCTTTGGAAGCGGTGTATACGTCCCATCCGGATTATGGTTGAACTGGGAGAACACAAGATTCCATACTTCAAGATAGCGGTCGTTTTCCCCGCCTGGATATAATTCAGGATCTTTCGGGTCATCACCATATTGGGGTCCGCGGTCGTAGAAGATTTCTGTGTTAGGACCGCTTGGGCCTTCCCCGATATCCCAGTAGTTACCTTCTATCCGGATGATCCGCTCAGCTGGTACGCCTACTTTTTTGTTCCATATTTCAAATGCTTCTTCGTCCTCAGGGTGAATCGTAACCGATAATTTCTCAGGATCGAATCCGATCCATTTATGATCTGTCAGGAATTCCCAAGCCCATTCAATTGATTCCACTTTGAAATAGTCACCGATTGAAAAGTTTCCAAGCATTTCAAAGAACGTATGATGACGGGCCGTCTTCCCTACATTTTCAATATCATTCGTACGGATGGATTTCTGTGCATTGACGATTCTCGGGTTTTGAGGAATGACACGTCCGTCAAAGTATTTCTTTAATGTTGCCACACCGCTGTTGATCCACAGCAATGAAGGGTCTTCATGGGGCACAAGCGATGCACTCGGTTCTACGCTGTGTCCTTTTTCTTTAAAAAAATCTAAAAACATTTGGCGGATTTGTGCGCCGGTTAACTTGTTCATTTGAATTTCCTCCTTTAGTTATGTAGATAAAAAAGCATACAAAAAAGCCCTCATCCCAAAACAGGGACGAGAGCTAACTCGCGGTACCACCCTGGTTGTGAATATGAAAAAACCTATATTCACCCCTCATACACCTTAACGCGGTTCAACGGCAGGGTTTTTCCTGCACTCTGGATTAGCTTTCGGTCATCCTTCATCTGGAACTTCTTTCAGCCGTGGAAGTTCCTCTCTTATGTGCATCCGCACTCAGATGGGCTATAACCTACTTGATCCTTCATCATTTTGATCTTGTAAACTTTATTGTATATGTTGGATTATAGAAATATTCAATCCTTTTGTCAATGTTATCCCATCAGTTTTTTGCATTTAGAAAATGGGTTCTTCCGTGTAAGATGGCCACTTTTACCACTGCAAGGACAGGAACGGCCACAATCATCCCGATGACTCCACCGATTTCTCCCCCGGCAATAAGGGCACCCATGATGAACAGAGGGTGCATATGAAGGCTTTTCCCGACAATCAGGGGAGATAATATGTTTCCTTCCAGAAATTGCAACACCACAACCAATATGACGACATAGAGGATCATATTCAACGATATAGTGCTCGCTACAATCACTGCAGGGACAGCCCCGATGACCGGCCCGAAGTAAGGAATGACATTGGTGACCCCCATGATGACACCAAGTATCAATGGGTACTTCATGTCCAGAAACCAAAGTACACCTCCTGAGAGTCCTCCGATGATTAGGCAGACCAGAAGCTGCCCGCGGATATAGCCTCCGAGCGACTCATCGACATCCTGGGAGAATCTCAGCGCACTTTGCCTCCATCGCCGAGGAGTCAGTTCCCAAAAGAATTTCTTCACTTTGGTAATATCCTTCAATAAATAAAATGATACAAAAGGCACGATGGCAATGATCAACAGGCTGTTCATCAGTTTCAATAGAATGGAAAGTGCCGCAGCAACAAGACCCGTCAGCCAGCCTTCAACCCCTTCAATTCTCTCATCCAATTGTGTCTGGATCCCATCCGGCCAAGTCGATGTTTCACTTTGGATAAAATGAAGCCACTTTTGGTACTGGGAGGTGAACATAGGGGCATTTTCCGATAGATCTCTCAACTGATGAATGATGACGGGGGTTCCTTTGTAAAGACCATACCCCAAGCCTCCGAAAAACAGGATATAAATAAGCATGATGGCAATTCCGCGATGTATGCCGGCTTCATGAAGCTTCTCCACCAAAGGATGAAGCAAATAGGCGATGAAGCCTCCAATCATAAATGGAAGAAGGGAGATGATCAATACCTCCAAAATCGGATGCCAGACCGGCCTGAGCAAAAAGAGAATATATAGGAAAATGGCACAGACCAAAGCTATGGACAGCCTGTACAACCACTTGGCATAATTTCTTGTTTCCACAGCCACCCCTCCTTCTTATTGTATATTGTTAGAAATCGGGGCAGGTTTTTATACAATAAATATAAAAACTGACTCCCCTGTGTGGAGAGTCAGTAAAAGTTAAAACATTTTTTTCATTTGTCTGCGAAGTCTTTTCATTTGTTTTCTATTCATCATATTTGATCGTTGAGAATAAATGGATGCTGCGATTCCCGCTCCAAAACCAACAATCGATGCAAACGTTCTGTTCAAGAAAGACACCTCTTCCTAGATTAATTGGCGGTCTTCCTCATCGAACAGGTCGTCTAAAGAGCTTAACGATCCATCTTCTTCTACCTGATGAGTATGAATGACTCCTTTTGACAAGGAAAGCTCAATAAAGCATCCCCAACAGTAATATTGGTTGATCCCGATTTTCCCTATATCTTTACTCTGGCAGTTTGGACATTTCATGGTAAGGTTCACCTCAATTGCACCAGGGAAACTGGTGATTATTCCCTACCATCCTGCCCAATCAGAGTGAAAAATATACCTGTCCGAGAAGAAACACACCTGAACGGTACGCTCACCGTTCTTATTTAGTGTGAGACATTTTCCTTATTTCATGAGGAGATACTTTTTCCATTGGTGCCATCCTTCGAATTTCTCTCTCCGATAAGCCCGGTATTGAAATGGTCGTATAAGAATTACAAAGCCCGTTTCATTGCGCTGCAGGCACTTGCTTTCCGCGGGGAGGAAGTTGAGCCTCCTCGGCGTCCCGCCTGTGGCAAGAAAAGCGGAGGAGGCTCGCTCAGCCCCGACAAGCATAAGATGAATGGGCCGGGAAGGCGTTTTGTGCCTTTCTGGCACATTTAGCTTATGACCTCGAGGGGCTAGCCGCCGGAGCTGGACAGGTCTCAACTTTTCCTCTATTTCCCGTCGGAGTCAAGTGCCTGCAGCTCCATTCCACTAAAGGTTCTTAATGGATTAGACCAACTACCTCTTACCCTCGAGTGAATTGATTGAATTTCTAATTGGACTTTATAAGGAATGCTACAAAAAGATTAATTTTGGTATGAACCGGTTCCAGCGGTTGATTGGAGTGCAAGACGAAGACTCCTGCGGGAGAAGTGACCAATGTGAGACTTGTCCAGCTACAGGGCTTAGAGGCACATGTCATAAGTCAAATCGACCAAGAAGGCAAAGAACGCCTTCGTGGTCAATTCGCCTTATGCCAACCGCCTCTCTTCAAAGCCCCTCCGCTTTTCTTCCCGCAGGCGAAGCCGAGGAGGCTCACGGGTCATCTGCGGAAAGCGAAGTCTTGCACGGAAATCATTAGCGGTGTTAAAAGAGATATCTTGGGTATGAAGAAGATCGGATAACAAAAAACGGACGAAACCGAAGCTCCACCCGTTTTACATGAATATAAAAATGTGCAGACTCTTATTGATTGACTAAATCTTCAGCAGTGATTTCGTTCGTGTAGTCGATTTCAAATCCGAGGTCTTTGAGCATTTGGTGATCGGCCGTTTCCTGCTGCCCGGCTGTTGTCAGGTAGTCACCGACAAAGATTGAATTTGCAGCATACAGTCCCATAGGCTGCAGACTGCGCAGATTCACTTCACGCCCGCCTGAGATCCTGATTTCCTTTGTAGGGTTGATGAACCTCATGAGGCAAAGTACTTTTAAGCAATATCTTGGATCGAGTTCATCCGTCCCCTCAAGAGGCGTTCCATCGATTGCATGCAGGAAGTTGACAGGTATCGAATCTGCATCAAGCACTTTCAGGCTTCTTGCCATATCCACTACATCCTGATAGCTTTCTTTCATGCCTACTATGATGCCTGAGCATGGGGAAATCCCTTGTTTTTTAGCCATTTCAACCGTATTCACACGATCTTCATATGTATGGGAAGTCGTAATTTGCTCATGATGGTTTTCAGATGTATTGATATTATGATTGTAACGGTCTACGCCTGCTTCTTTCAGTTTTTGTGCCTGATCTTCTTTTAACAGACCCAGGCAGGCACATACCTTCATGTTGTAGTTTTCCTTAATCTCTTTCACTGCAGATACCACTTTATCAACGTCACGGTTTGTAGGACCGCGGCCGCTTGCAACAATACAGTATGTCCCCACGTTCAGATTGTGAGCCTTCTCTGCACCTTTTACGATTGAATCCTTATCCATCATCGCATATTTCTCAATCGGCGCTTTTGATACAATTGATTGCGAGCAGTATCCGCAGTTTTCAGGACAAAGACCTGATTTGGTATTGATGATCATATTCAATTTCACTTTATTGCCATAATAATGTTTCCTGATTTGATAGGCACTGTCCAGGAGCACCAATAGTTCTTCGTCCGGACTTTGTAATATTGATAATGCTTCCTCGTCGCTGATTTCTTTCCCCTCAAGGACTTCTAAAGCAAGACTCTTCCATGATTTATTCATAACATATCCCCCTAAAATGTTATTATGCAGCGCGGTTCATATTTCTGAACGTACTCTTTGAAAGCACTGATTTCTCCAATCTGTGAGCCATGATTCCTGCGCAAACCGCTAAAATAATATCCTTTGGAAGTGGAACAAGCATCCAGGACCATACCAATCCGTAGGTCAAGCCATCTGGAGCTTGGGCCCAAAGCTTGTAGGCTGCATACATCCAATTGGTGCCGACTATATAGTTGACGGCCATACCGATCAATGCAGCAATGACATAACCTTTTATTCCTTTATGTTTTTGAACGATCTTACCAGTTATATACGCAGTGAAAATAAATGAAATGATGAAGCCGAATGTCGGGCTGACAATTGAGGATAAACCTGCCCCGAATCGTGCGAACACCGGTACCCCGACTAAACCGACCAATGCATAGACAGTCATGGATATAGCTCCGATACGACTCCCTAAAATGGCTCCGGCCAAAATGGCGAAAAACGTTTGGAGAGTGATGGGAACTCCTCCGATGACCAGGAATGGTACGAAGGATGTGATGTTAGCACCTACAGCCATGAGTGCCACAAACATAGCAGCCAGTGTCAAATCAATGGTTCTTAGTTTTCTGTTCATTTCTCTCTTCCCCCAAATTGAAAGTTAATTACTATTTAAGAATATCGTTCACCGCCACTTAATGTCAACCGTTTTATAAATAAGGTTAACTTAAAAGATATAAAAAAGGTTAACAAAAAACAGCAAACCGCTTTTTGTTAACCAGGTAAACCAATTATTCAACTTCCATGAAATCATAAGGGGTGGTTCCATCCATCCCTATCATCGGATCTTCTTTCATCAATGTTTCAGCCGTAGTCATGCTCATATCATCGTCGCCATCTCCATCACCATCTCCCGCCTCCATAGTGAGGGAAAGTTTTTCACTCAGAGTGGTTTTACGCATGAAATCGTCTTCCCTTTCCACTCCAAGCTTAAAGGCCTCAATTTCACCACAGAGGATAAGGAATTGTTTACTTCTCGTGATTGCGGTGTATAGAAGGTTCCTGCGCAGCATACGGAAATAACTTTTCACGACCGGCAAAATGACAATCGGAAATTCACTTCCTTGTGATTTATGAATCGAACAGCAATAGGCATGAGTAATCTGGGTTAAGTCCTGTCTGGTGTATGTGACTTCATTGCCTTCATAAGAGACAATGATCATATCCTGTTTTTCAGTGTTTTCTTTCGCATAGAAAATTGAGACGATCTCTCCGATATCTCCATTGAAAACATTATTTTCAGGCTGATTGACTAGCTGCAGTACTTTATCGCCGATGCGGTAATGTACATCCCCGAAGGAAATTTCTTTCCGCGAACCATCATTGCTGTTGAAGATTTCCTGAAGCAATTTATTCAGGTTGTCAATTCCCGCAGATCCCCTGTACATGGGTGCAAGAACCTGTATATCCTTAGGTGTATACCCTTTTTTCTTAGCGTTTTCGACTACCTTCCGGACGACTTCAGCTATTTGATTCGTCTGGCATGGGAAGAAGGAACGGTCTTTCTGCTGCTTTGTCAGATCGGCAGGAACCTTCCCTTTTTTCATATGATGAGCAAGCTCGATGATCGAGGAACCTTCTTCCTGCCGGTAAATATCCGTCAGTCTGACCGTTGGGACGACCCCGGAGCGGAGCATATCCTTTAATACCTGACCCGGCCCCACTGAAGGCAGCTGATCTTCATCCCCTACAAAGATCACTTGAATGTCATCCGGCAGTGCTTTCAACAGCTGATGGGCAAGCCACGTATCGACCATGGATACTTCGTCGACGATGAGGAGCTTTCCTTCTATCGCACGTTCCTCATCACTTTGGAAGCCTTCCTGTCCATTCCAGCCCAATAAGCGATGGATGGTCATCGCAGGAAGACCGGTGGATTCGGTCATACGTTTAGCCGCTCTGCCTGTGGGAGCAGTCAGCAATACGGGGAATGGCTCATCTTTATAGTCTTTTGGGTCCAGAGAACAACCATGCAGATCTGCAAATAGTTCAACTATACCGTTGATGACAGTCGTCTTTCCGGTACCCGGTCCCCCGGTCAGCAGCAGCATGGGAGACATCAGTGCTGTTTCAATGGCTTCTCTCTGAGAAGGGGCATACTGGACCCCAAGCCGGTCCTCCAGCGCGCCTAATGCCAGGAGAAACTCAGATTGAGGAAATTGATCTTCATATTGTTTTTGAGACAATATTTTTTCGATGCTCGTCACAATCCCTTTTTCAGAGAAATATAAAGAAGGGACATACACTTTGGAGCCTTCGCCAATCACCTTGCTTTCTTCCTCAAGCGAAATCAATTGACTGGATATCTCAGTATAGTCTATTTTTTCAGGCTGACTCTTTTCAAGCAGTTCCTTTACCGTCACAATGAGTTCTTCCGCTTCAAGATATACATGGCCCTGCTTCACGCATACTTGTTCAAGCGTATATAGACACCCAGCCTTGATCCTGTCGGGGTGGCTGCCGGTGATCCCGATTTTCGAGCCCAGCTCATCCGCCCTTGTGAATCCAATTCCTTCAATATCTTCGACAAGTTTATAGGGGTTGTTCTGAATGATTTCCAGTGCCTGCTCTTTGTACGCCTGATAGACCTTCATGGAAATTTGCGGTCCGAAACCGAGATCATTCAGTACGATCATCACCCGTTCCAATCCTTGATGCTCAGTCAGCGTATCATAGATGTTTTTGGCTTTATCTGGCGGAAGTTTAGGGACTTCGTCCAACACACCAGGATTCTCAAGGATTTTTGAAATGGCATTTTCACCAATATGCTCTACAATCTTCTCCGCTGTTTTTTTACCGATTCCTTTAAATAAGTCACTGGAAAGATAATGGACGACACCTTGTGTTGTTTGCGGTATTTCTTTTTTGAAATGTTTAGCGTGGAATTGCATACCGAATTTCGGATGTTCTTGGAAACGTCCGTAAAACACATAGGTTTCTTCCTCATAGATGCGGGGGAAGTGACCTGTTATGACCGCTTCCTTTTCCTCATAGGAATGATTGGTTTCATCCACCCGGATCCTGACAACGGTATACAGGTTTTCCTCATTATGAAAGATAGTCACAAGAT
Source organism: Rossellomorea sp. NS-SX7 (assembly GCF_052828565.1). Taxonomy (NCBI): domain Bacteria; kingdom Bacillati; phylum Bacillota; class Bacilli; order Caryophanales; family Bacillaceae; genus Rossellomorea; species Rossellomorea sp. NS-SX7. The sequence goes on from NZ_CM128249.1 coordinate 2,697,835, forward strand.
GCCGGCCCTTAATATATATTTCTTCATCTCCAAACAGCTTCATAGAATCTTGCTGGCTCAAGGCTTGTGATCCCCCTAACTATTCACTCTTTTCGTTCTTCATCTTTTCGATCATTTTGATCCCGTATCCAGCCAGCATGTGATCGGGCTGAATGTCAACTGCTTTATTAAAATACTCCAATGCCTTATCAGCATCATCTTTATAGCCAGCATATGCCACCCCTAGATTATAGTAAGCGTCTGCATGCTCAGGATCCTTTTCGATCACCTTTGAAAGCTGACCGATTGATTCTTCATAGGCTTCCGCCTGCGCAAGACTTAAACCTAATTGAAAACGCGCTTCTATATCGTCTTCATTCAATTCCACACTTCTTTGCAGATAAGGTACGGCAAATTTAGGCTGCTCAAGATTCACAAGGCTTACACCGAGCATGAAGTACACATCGGCATTTTCCATTCCTTTATTGACTGCTTTCTCGAATTGACTCTTCGCTGAATCGTAATCTCCTTCATTAAAGAACAAATTCCCAAGTGAATAGTATGCTGCCGCCGCATTTTCATCGACCGAGATCGCTCTCTCGAAGAATGATTTTGCTTTGTCGCTGTCCCCTACTGACATGAGGACATTCCCGAAGTTGATGTATCCGACCGGGTCTTTCGGATTTTCTTCAATTGCTTCCGTGAATAGCTTGACGGCATCCTCCAGTTTCCCTTCTTGCAATAATTCGATTCCCTTTAAGTTTTTGTCCATTTTCAGCACCTCTATTATGTAATGATTATATAGCTGGTTTCCATATATGATTTGTACTCAGTATAACACAGAGTAATAGAGCTAAATACTCGTAAAGAAAGGACTGAGATGAAGGAATACATTACTCGCTTCTTCACAGTCCTTTTTTATTCCATATGGGCCGGTATCAGCCGACATATGTCAATTTTTTCTCATCTTTGAAAATGGTATCGATTGTCCCGCCGCCGAGGCATTCGTCACCATCATAGAAGACAACTGCTTGTCCCGGAGTCACCGCACGGAGGGGCTCGTCAAAGATCACTTTGACTTCCCCGTTTCCAATAGGGATGACGGTAACCGAATTGTCTGCCTGACGGTAGCGGAATTTAGCCGTGCATTTGAATTCTGATGGCTTTTCACTATTGGATGTCCAGTGCACATCCGTTGCAAGAATCGAATCAGAATACAATGCAGGATTTTCAAATCCTTGGCCGACATACAGCACATTTCGTTCCAGGTCTTTTCCAATGGCGAACCATGGATCTCCTGCACCGCCAATACCGAGACCGTGACGCTGGCCGATCGTATAATACATCAAACCATCATGTTTACCCATGACCTTGCCATCCATCGTTTCCATATTTCCGGGCTGAGCAGGCAGATAATTGCTTAGGAAGTCCTTGAAATTCCTTTCACCGATAAAGCATATTCCGGTGCTGTCCTTTTTGGACGCCGTCGCAAGTCCTGCTTCTTTTGCGATTTCACGCACCTTCTTCTTATCGATTCCCCCGAGAGGAAACATGACTTTCTCAAGCTGTTCCTGTCCTAGCTGATTGAGGAAGTAGGTTTGATCTTTATTGTTGTCGACACCGCGGAGCATTTTATATTCTCCGTCGCGGTATTCAACCTGGGCATAGTGCCCCGTTGCAAGGTAGTCGGCACCAAGCTTCATCGCATGCTCGAGGAATGCTTTGAACTTGATTTCTTTGTTGCACATCACATCTGGATTAGGCGTTCTTCCAGCTTTGTATTCATCAAGGAAATAGGTGAATACCTTATCCCAATATTGTTTCTCAAAATTGACAGCGTAGTATGGGATTCCGATTTGATTACATACCCGAATGACATCGTTGTAATCTTCCGTCGCGGTGCAGACACCATTTTCATCTGTGTCATCCCAGTTTTTCATGAAGATGCCAATCACTTCATAGCCTTGCTCTTTCAGCAGAAGAGCCGCTACAGATGAATCCACTCCACCGGACATTCCGACGACCACCCTTGTATCCTTTGGATCCTTTTTCATTTACGCCACCTCCTTCTTTCTTAGTTCACGGCTCTGTTGCATACAGCCATTGATAACAACGATATGCTTTAACAGAGCCTTATTCTTTCTATCTATTCAAGGCGTTTAAGAGACAAGTCTCTTAACCACTTTGGCAACTTCGTTTGCAGCTTGTACGATCTGTGATTCTGTATTCCCCAGGCCGAAGCTGAACCGGATTGAATTCTTGGTTCTATCAGAGTCTGTTCCGAACATGGCAACCAATACGTGGGAAGGTTCGATCGACCCTGCCGTACAGGCTGATCCGCTTGAAACGGCTATGCCCGACATATCGAGATTCATCAGCATCGATTCAACGTCTGTTCCAGGGAAGCTTAAGTTTAGCACATGGGGTAATCCGTGCTCAAGAGATCCGTTCTCATCGAATCCAACATTTTTTTCCATCAGCGTTTTTCTAAATAAACTCTTGAAGCCATCGTAGATTTCATGCTTCTCCCTGCATGAATCCTGCGCAATCTCGACTGCTTTCCCCAATCCTGCAATGGCCGGAACATTTTCTGTCCCTGCACGCCTCTTCCTCTCCTGCTCACCGCCAAAAGAGCCGGGCTGAAGATTTACGTTCTTATGGCAGTATAGGAAACCGACTCCTTTAGGACCGTTGATTTTATGGCCGGAAACGGAAAGCATATCGACACCAAGTTCGCTCACATCCATATCCAGCAGTCCAAACGCCTGGACAGCATCTGTATGGAAGTATGCATCATGATTTTTCAGGACTTGTCCTATCTCTGCAATTGGTTGAACGGTTCCAACTTCATTGTTCCCATACATAATGGTAACCAATATGGTATCCGGACGCAGTGCATCTTCAAAATCATGCAATGAGACTCTGCCTGTTTCATCTACAGGCAAGTATGTTACTTCAAATCCTTGCCCTTCCAGATGGTTACATGCATGAAGAACAGCATGATGCTCAATTTGAGTTGTGATGATATGTTTCCCTTTAGACTTGTTTGCATGTGCAGTACCGATGATGGCTAAATTATCTGCTTCTGTTCCGCCGCTTGTAAAAATGATGTCATTATAATCCGCCTTCAGACTGTGGGCAATTTTCGTACGGGCCCCATCCACAAGATGACGGGCGGAACGGCCAAAGGAATGAATACTTGATGGGTTCCCGAACGTCTCTTTCATAACAGATGTCATTTCTTCTATTACATCAGCATCCATTGGAGACGTAGCGGCATGGTCCATGTATATTCTGTCCATTTTCAATACACCTCCTAGATATAAAACATATACGCATCGGATTCGCCGTCATCCGAATGACTCGCTAAATCTTCTATCGTTGTATTATCCAATACATCCTTAACCGCATCACGTATACGGATCCACAATTCACGCTTTGCGGGCTCTTCATCTTCGATTCCTTCGACTGGACTGATGGGACCCTCGAGAATACGGATGATATCACCTGCAGTGATTTCAGATGGTTCATGCCCAAGTACATATCCTCCATAAGCCCCGCGGATACTCCTTACAAGCCCGCCGTTGCGAAGCGGAGCAACGAGCTGCTCGAGATAGTGTTCCGAAAGTTCATGCTGCTGAGCGATTGTTTTAAGAGAAGTCGGTCCTTCCCCGTGACGTTTAGCCAATTCAATCATAATCGTCAAGCCATAACGGCCTTTAGTAGATATCTTCATTATTCCTGCACCTCTTACGTTCTTATAGTTAGCTGATAATGGTATTTATTATAAGTGGTCCGTTCCTTTCCGCTGCAGGCACAAGATTCCCCGGGGAGGAAGTCGAGCCTCCTCGGCGTTCCGCCTGTGGGTTAGAAAAGCGGAGGCGGTTCGCACAGCCCCGACAAGCATAAGATGAATGGGCCGGGAAGGCGTTCTTTGCCTTCTTGGACCATTTAGCTTATGACCTCGAGGGGCTAACCGCCGGAGCTGGACAAGTCTCGACTTTTCCTCTATTTCCCGTCGGAGTCAAGTGCCTTCCGCTCCAATCCACTCTGTGTTTCTTATAAAATGTGTAAAATACTTTCTACACATAGGGTAGAATCTTACTTTATCAGTATAGCTCCATTTAAATTTGTTTTTGTATTTAACTGGTTCCAGCTGTTGATTGGAGTGGAAGACGTAGACTCCTGCGGGAAAAGCGAGACTGGTGAGACCCCACAGGAGCTTTAGCGATGAGGAGGCTCACCGCTCGCCCGCGGAAAGCGAAGTCTTCCACGGAAATCAAAAGCGGTATTTAATAGAATTATCCGTATTAACCCTAGTTATTATAGCATATCCGATCATGTACTGTGAAAAGGATCGTTTGATTCGGTTGCGGACGGAATCATTTCCTAATAAACTCACCCTGTGATAAAGTAAAAGTACTCGAGAACACCAGTTTGGAGAGATTTGATATGGCTATTAAACCACTGGCCTTTAAAATGAGGCCGAGAACGATAGATGAGATCATCGGTCAACAGCATTTAGTGGGAGAAGGTAAAATCATCGACCGGATGGTAAAGGCTAAACAGCTTTCTTCCATGATTTTATACGGACCTCCGGGAATCGGTAAAACATCGATTGCAAGCGCCATTGCCGGCAGTACGAAATACAGATTCAAAACACTGAACGCCGTTACGAATAATAAAAAGGATATACAAATCGTCGCAGAAGAAGCCAAAATGTCGGGGAAAGTGATTCTACTGCTCGATGAAGTCCATCGTCTTGATAAAGGCAAGCAGGATTTTCTGCTCCCCTATCTGGAAAATGGGATGATCACCTTAATCGGTGCCACAACGAGCAACCCATATCACGCCATAAACCCGGCGATCAGAAGCAGATGCCAGATTTTCGAACTGAAGCCCCTTACTGTCGATGCAATGAAAACCGCCATCTACAGGGCGATAGAAGATAATGAACGAGGCTTGGGTGACTACTCCCTTGACATATCCGCAGAAGCCGTCCATCATTTTGCGAGCAGCAGTAACGGTGATGTGAGAAGCTCCTTGAATGCTTTGGAGCTGGCAGTCTTGTCGACGTCACCTGATGCGGATGGAACAATCCACATAGATGTGGGCATTGCAGAGGAATGTCTGCAAAAGAAAAGCTTTTCCCATGATAAAGATGGAGATGCCCATTATGACGTATTGAGCGCTTTTCAGAAATCGATACGGGGAAGCGATGTAAATGCCGCACTTCATTATTTAGGAAGATTGGTAGAAGCAGGTGATTTACCTAGTATTGCACGACGATTGCTCGTCATCGCCTATGAAGATATCGGCCTGGCCAATCCGGCAGCAGGATCACGAACTTTGGCCGCAGTTGAAACAGCTGAAAAAATCGGATTCCCTGAAGCCCGGATTCCTTTGGCCAACGCAATCATCGAGCTTTGCCTGTCGCCGAAATCCAATTCGGCCATCCTAGCGATCGACTCGGCACTGTCTGATATCCGAAAAGGAAAAAGCGGGGAAGTTCCCGATCATCTGAAGGATGCCCATTACAAAGGGGCAAGTGAGTTAGGCAGGGGGATAGAGTATAAATACCCTCATGACTACGAATCCGGCTGGGTTCCGCAAACCTATCTGCCCGACCGGCTGAAGAATACACGGTATTACACCCCTAAGACGACCGGAAAATTTGAGCAGGCCATCGCCGGGGTTTATGATAAGATCAATAAACAGATGAAATAGTTGGGATTGAGCCAGGCCTTTATATGGGTCTGGCTTTTTTTATGTATTTCGATTGGTGGTAAATGGATTCGGGTCGGTCATTGGATTGGATTCCTGTTGGTAGTATCTTTCGGTAACTGAAGTTTCTTCGAGGAGTGGTGCGATTATGCTGAAAGCGGTGCGTTTATCTGGAATGCGGTGCAATTAAGCTAATTTCGGTGCAATCATCTGGAATGCGGAGCAATTATCCATAAACCGGTGCAAAAGGAGGTTCAAACAATCAATCAAGCCGTTACCAATAGCTCAAAAGCATCTTTCTTCATCTACTTGCTTCAAAGAAAAATCAAATCCATTTCCAAAATCACCAGAAAATCAGCCAATACCACTGCAAACACATCGATCATGATTAAAATTCCGGCAAAACGACAATTTCTCTCCTGGCCCAGCCCCTTTCAAAAAAGTTCCCCCTCGGGCTACTATCACATACACTGATAAAAAAGTCCGCGGAGGTCATGCCGATGATCATACTGAAAGACGACTCTTCAACCAGCAGTTTAAAAGGGTTGTCTCCTACAGAATCCATGATCCTGAATGCAATTGAAAAAAGCAAAATCCGCTATGAGTATAACAACCTGAAAGAGATTGCGTTTGAATTAAAGGTAAGAGAACGTATTACCATGAACAGCAGATTGCTAAACAGCAGTGCGGCTACATTTGCCACTTTTCCAAATTCTTCGTTCAACCCTTACTACTGGATAAAAACGATGAACGGATACAGGTTACGGGCAGGAAGGCGCCCATCCGCAGCGATAAAGGATGTTTTTGAAAATTCTTACCTGTACAGTTTTGAATGTGTGACAACTGTTGTCCTGATTTACTATAAATCCATCCTCGACACGATACGCCCGGAATACTTTGACCGTTTGTATTCACCGATGCTCATTTGGGGACACAACTTCAACGACGCTATGTATATGGTGACATACGAAGGGATCGATAACATCCCGGGAGACGTGTTTTACTTTTCCAATCCGGATTATGAAGACCCGATCTGGATGGGGGAAAATGCAGTTCTCCTGGAAAAGGACCAATATTTCGGGCATGGAATCGGAATCGTCACGCATGATAAAATGGTCGAGGCGCTGAATACATTACGTAAGATGAATGCAGTCAAATCTGCTTTTCTGTTAAACCAGACTACCAGGCTTGATTTCACTGAACTATATAAGTACTCATAAAAAATGACGGTCTTTATAGAGACCGTCATTTTCTGGTTGAATATGATAAAACGCCATCAGGCAGGCCCGACTCATTGTTGCTAGTAGGACAAACCCTGCCGCTTTTCTAAGCTGCTACATCCCGCTTCCTGAACACGAAGAATGCAAGAAGCTGGAAGATGGCAAAGTAAATGATCAGCATGGTGATTGAGAAGCCCATGGTCATCCCTTCTACAAGCGGCTGGCTGAAACCAGTATACTGCGTCAGGTCCGTGTTGGCAAACAGGCTGTATTTAGCCCAATCAAACTTCAAGGCTAGCAATCCCGTGGCGTTTGCCCCCATGAACAACAGGAATAAAGAAATTCCGATTGCAAGTGAAGAGCTTCTGAAAACAGTCGAAATCATGAAGGCCATCGTGGCCATCATTGTCACATCAATCGATTTCAATAAATAGGTTTTGATCAGGTATCCAACAATATTCTGCTCGACCACTTCACCATCTATATAAGCAAGGTGAACGGATTGGCCTGTTCCTCCGAATAGAATCAAACCTAATAGGAATGAGACAGCGAAAAGAATCCCAAGCAGTGTCGCCCCATAAAGGATGACCGTTATATATTTTGATAGCAAAATCTTTGTCCTTGATATCGGGCGGATCAATAACAGCTTGATCGTCCCCCATGAAAATTCACCTGCAACAATACCAGCTGCCACGATGATCGCAAATAATCCGACGAGCGTCACGGCAAAACCATTTGTTTCTACAAAGGTCCATACCGTTTCTTTTGAGTTTGGTGCTATATTGTTTTCGATTCTGTACTCATTGAGGGCAATATTTTGTTCGATCATGCTTTTACTGAATTTATTCATTCCATCTTGGGATAGAGCTTGTTTATCTCCCTCGATCTGCATGGATAGCTCCTGTTTCCAGTTATCAGACTCTTTCACTTTTGAATCCTCATATTTCTCAAATGCGCCAACTATTCCAATGACCAAGATCAACAGGCCGAGCATGACGTAGGTGCCTACCCGCTTAAATATTTTCATCCACTCGTTCTTTATCAGATTAAGCATGCAAGACCTCTCCCTTCTCATTTGTGATTTCCAGAAAGCGGTCCTCTAATGACTTCGCAACCTGCATAACGCTGAATATTTCCACTTCGTTCTCCACGAATGCTTTAATCAGGAGAGGCACCTGTTCTTTTGTAATGCCTGTTTGCAGCTTGTTATTTTTCACTTCGAATACAAGGGAAGGGTTAAAGGAGTTCATGACCCTCCGAGCCTTTTCCTCATCATTCACTTCAAATTGATAGACGAGCTCCTTCCCGTCCACAAAATCACGCACAGTCTGAACATCGACAAGCTTTCCTTTTTGAATGATCCCGATGCGGTCACACATCATTTCCATCTCAGAAAGCAGGTGACTTGATACGATGACAGCCATTCCTTCTTCTTGTGCCAGTTTTCGTATGTAGGCACGAATTTCACGGATACCCGCTGGATCCAACCCATTGGTCGGCTCATCAAGAATGAGGATTTTCGGTTTATGCAGCAGGCACTGTGCGAGTCCCAACCGCTGTCTCATCCCCAGGGAATACGTCTTGACTTTGTCATGAATCCGATCAGATAAACCGACCAATTCGACTACTTCCTTGATTCTTTCTTCTGTTATCCCTTTTTGCATCCGGGCAAAATGCTGCAGATTTTTGTATCCGGACATGAATTTATAAAGTTCTGGATTCTCGACGATTGCCCCCACAGAAGCAATGGCCTCTTCAAAGTCTCTTTTGATGCTCTTGCCAGAAATAAGAACATCTCCTTCAGTGATACTCATCAATCCCACGATCATTCTGATGGTCGTCGTCTTACCTGCTCCATTCGGTCCAAGAAATCCAAATACTTCTCCCTCAAACACATCGAAAGACAGGTCATCGATTATCCTTTTTCCCTTGATGACTTTTGACACGTTTTGTAATTTCACAATTGTATTCATTCTTCTCCGCTCCCTCCAGCCGTCGTTTTTTTCAACCATTGAAGTACTGATAATCCCTCTTCTTCCCTCAGCCTCTCCACTTCGCAATGACCTTCGATCTTCCCATTATGGATGATATAGGCTTCGTCCAGGATTGCTTCGATTTCATCGATCTCGTGTGTAGCAATGATGACTGTCTGATTTCCAAAATCCACGTACGATATCAGGCTCTTCACAATGGAATCCCTGACCATCGGATCCAAACCAGAAAACGGTTCATCCAAAAGAAGCACCTCTGTATTACGTGAAAGGGTCAGAATAAGTTTCAATCTTCCACGATTTCCCTTGGATAAATGTTTAATTTTTTTATTTTTATCCAGATCCATGAATCCGATCAGATCATATGCCTTATTCAAATCAAAATCTGAGAACTGAGATGCATAGAAGGAAATCATCCCCTCAACGGTGAAAGCTTCGTAGAACATATCCAGTTCTGTCAAATAAGCCACTTTGTCCGCTATTTTTCTGGTTACTTTATGTTCGTTCACTGTCACTGTCCCGCTGCTCGGGATAACCAGGCCTGCAATCATCTTTAATGTCGTTGATTTACCGCTCCCATTCGGACCCAGTAATCCGTATATCTTCCCTTTATCAAACTGAATCGTAGTGTTTTGAAGTGCCGTCCCATGACCGTATTTTTTTGTCACCTCTTGAAACCGGATCACGCCTATTCCCCCTCTCCATACTTTTCAAGGCTTTCGATCATTTGTTTCTGCGATAGACCGAGTTCTTTCATGTTGCGGATGAATTGCTCCACCACTTCCCTTTGGACTTTCTCATTCAGCACAGATAGAATCTCTTGATTTTCCGTTACAAATGTTCCCTGCCCTCTCCTTGTCTCCACGATATCCATCCTTTCTAATTCGCTGTACGTACGTTGAATGGTATTCGGATTTACCCCTGATTGAATCGCCATCTCCCTGACGGAGGGAAGCTTATCTCCCGGATTCAATTCATTTCTGACGATTTCCCGGATGATGCGGTCTGCTATTTGTACGTATATCGGTTTTGATGCTGTATATTCTTCTGTCATTCCTTACACCTCTACTTTACGGTCTAATAACCAGCAGGAAATGATAAATAAAGTAATCATGACAAGTCCTTCAAAAGCAAAGGGAAGGATAGGAAACGGGATGACTTCACTATAAAACCCTGCCTCTGCAGTTCCCTGCCCGGCTGTAAACGCAAAGCCTGCCGGTACATCGATCGTCCAGACTTCAAAAAGGTTCTGAACCCATCCGACACTCATCAAAATTGCTGTACTGCTCTGATAGACAATGATGAATCCCAAGATGAACAGCCATCTCATGTTTTTAATCGCCGGGAATTTCCCTAGTGCGTGGTAAAAAGTCCAAAAAAAGAAGGTCCAAATGGAAAAGTCAAACGCAGCAACAGTGATTCCAAGATTAAAAAGAATTCCTTCTTTAAAGGGCCAATACGAAAAGAAGTTCTCAGCATCCGGCAGTCCCGCAATACTGATGACCCCAAGAATATCAACCAATAAGAAAGACAAGGTTGAGTAAATGAAGGCAATGATCAATTTGGGAGCGATCAGCTTAAAACCGCTTTGTGGACTATGCAGCCACAGCTGTGTCTTACCTTCCACCCTGAGCATGGAGAAAAGGATAACCGGCATGACGGCCAGATGGAAAACCCCGAGCATAATGACAAACACAACCACAACAGTCGGTTCCCCTGTCACTCTGCCGAGTATCAGGCCCAATGCGTAAATAAATAAGATAATGGCAATCCACCCGTAAAACCAAATTTTTGATGTTTTCAAATCCTTCCACAGAAGTCCTTTAAAAGCGTTCATATCCGTCTCTCCCTAAAGTGTTTTAGTGTTCTAGTTAGATAGTACACTAAAACACTCTAGTGAGTCAATCCATTTTACATAAAATGGGTTCATTTATTTTAACTGTTGTGTAAAGCTATAAAAAAGAGTTTATACAGGAAGGGATATCATGAATTCTTCAAAAAAAAGCTGGACAGAATCAGAAGAAAAGCTATTAATGAACACCGTGCACTCATACTTGGACCGGGGACTTCCGAAGAAGGAAGCGTTCAAGGAAGTGGCTGCAAAAATAAACCGTTCAGCTGCCACCTGCTCCCACCGTTATTATGCTATAAGGAAAACACAACCATCAGAGATGAACGACTCCCTAATCACACTGCAGGATTGCATCCAGTTTCTAAACGACACGCAGCAGCCGGAAACGCTAACCCAAGAAAATGAGTCGTTGAAAAAAGAAAAGAGGGAGCTTCTCCAAGTTCAGAAACAGTTAAAGGAAAGATATATAACACTCATGGGGAAACACGAGAAGCTGCAACAATTGTTGTCAATCATCAAAGAAGCCGAAAATTATGAGGAGCCTCCTTCTGCACCGGTCATTCATTAAGCTCCTTCACAAAAAAGAAGACCCGTCTTTTTTCCAGACGGGTCTACCTCTTTTATTTATCTTTCACTCTTTTGATTTCAATATCTTTTAATAATTGATTCATTACATGGCTTGCTGCAATTAACCCTGCCACCGAAGGGACAAAAGCATTCGAAGACGGCGGAAGCTGAGCTTTTCTGATTTTAGCATCTTCTTTTCCTACTTCCTTCCTTACATCTTCGCGGATGACAATCGGACTCTCATCAGAGAATACAACGGTTACTCCTTTTTTGATTCCTTCTTTTTTCAAACGTGTACGGATGACCTTAGCGATCGGATCCGTATGCGTTTTACTGATATCGGCAATCTGGAAGCGGGTTGGATCAGTTTTGTTTGCGGCACCCATACTTGCGATCAAAGGAATATCCCTCTTGAGACATTCTTTCATTAAATGAATCTTATAAGAAATCGTGTCGGATGCATCAATCACATAATCCAATCCGTAACTGAAGAAATCTTCATACGTTTCTTCCGTGTAGAACATCTTCAGTGAAATCACTTCACACTCTGGGTTTATATCTTTAATGCGATCGCGCATCAAATCGGCTTTGGGCTTGCCTACTGTAGAGAGCAGCGCATGGATTTGACGGTTAACATTAGTGATGTCAACATCATCTTTATCCACCAATACAAGACGTCCTACACCTGAACGTGCCAATGCTTCTGCCGCAAAGGAACCCACTCCGCCGATACCGAGCACCGCCACGGTACTGTTCTTCAGCGTATTGAGGCCTTCCTTTCCGATCGCTAATTCATTTCTTGAGAACTGGTGTAGCAATTCAATCAACTCCATTATAAGTATTCGACTAGGTTTATACTGAATTAGAATAAAGGAAAGCAGGGTGAAAATCAACTTGAAATCTTTTCTGCCGGTTGTTTCTAAGAGTCTTTATCTTTAAAACTTAGACCGTTCCTTTCCGCTGCAGGCATTTGCTTTCCGCGGGGAGGAAGTCGAGCCTCCTCGGCGTACCGCCTGCGGGGTCTCGACTTTTCCTCATTTCCCGTCGGAGTCAAATGCCTTCCGCTCCAATCCACTCTGTGTTTTCAAAGAGGTAAGCAACAACCTACATGGATAAAGCTTTTTATATTATTGGTTTCTCACGAACCAAATTCGTAATAACCCGTTTCTAAATTGTCCAACAAAAAAACCAGGCTTTGAACTAGCCTGGTTTTATTCAAATATGATTATTTCAATAAAAGTAAACAAGTCCCAATCGTGCCGTCGCTGCGATTCCTTCGTTTTGAACCCGCTCTCGGCAGGTGGGTGCTTTGCTCTGCCAGTTGTTAGTCCTCATAGAGGCATGAACGCGTAACAGAAACGACAAGCTCCCAAAGTTTTAAGTGTTCGGTCAAAACTATCAGGGTTAACGTCGTACACATCAGGACTTGTTTGTGATTGTTTAAATCATACCATAAGAATTTTGAATTTTCAATGAACTTCCCTTAGGAATTTTTACTCATTCTCAACGTCAAGTGATAGGGATAATTCCTTTAATTGAGCCTGACTGACGCTGCCAGGCGCTTCCGTCAACAAGCAGCTTGCACTTGCTGTTTTAGGGAAAGCAATGGTGTCACGTAAATTCGTACGGCCGGCAAGGAGCATAACCACGCGGTCCAATCCCAGAGCGATACCGCCATGAGGAGGTGTACCGTATTCGAAGGCTTCCAATAGGAATCCGAATTGCTCTTGAGCTTCTTCCTTGGAGAAACCTAATACGTTGAACATCTTCTCCTGGATGTCGCGTTCGTAAATACGAAGCGATCCCCCTCCAAGTTCATAACCGTTCAGCACAAGGTCATATGCTTCAGCACGTACTTCCGCAGGATTGGAATCGAATTTCTCGATATCTTCGCGGACCGGCATCGTGAACGGATGATGTGCTGCGTAATAACGGTTTTCTTCTTCATCGAACTCAAGCAATGGCCAATCCGTTACCCATAGGAAATTAAATTTACTCTCATCAATCAGTTTAAGCTCTTTTCCTAATTTCAAACGTAAAGCACCCAATGCGTCAGCAACGACAGATTTTTTATCAGCTACGAATAGAAGCAAGTCTCCAGCTTCTGCCTCAGCTGCAGCTGATAGTTGAGAGGCATCTTCGTCGGTCACAAATTTTGAAATCGGACCTTTCAAGCCTTCTTCTTCAACTTTCAGCCATGCAAGTCCTTTTGCACCGTAACGAGAAACGAATTCAGTCAATGCATCTATATCTTTTCGTGAATACTTAGATGCAGCTCCTTTCACGTTGATCAGCTTCACCTGTCCTCCGGATGCAATCGCACCAGAGAAGACCTTGAAACCTGAGTCCTTCACGATTTCAGAAACATCGATGAGTTCCATTGCGAAGCGGGTATCAGGCTTATCCGAACCATAGCGGCTCATGGCGTCATCATACGTCATACGCGGAAATGGTGTTTCGATATTCATGCCTTTTGCGTCATTCATAAGCTTTTTCATCATATCTTCGACCAGGGCCAAGATTTCATCCAGCTCCATGAAACTCATTTCCATATCGATCTGAGTGAACTCCGGCTGGCGGTCTGCTCGAAGGTCCTCATCACGGAAACAGCGTACAATTTGATAATAGCGGTCGAATCCGGAAACCATCAGCAATTGTTTGAAGATCTGCGGTGATTGAGGCAGTGCATAGAATTCTCCTGGATGCACACGGCTTGGCACTAGATAATCACGCGCACCTTCTGGAGTGCTTTTTGTCAAGATCGGTGTTTCAATATCCAAGAATCCGTTATCGTTTAAAAATGAACGGAACGATGTCGTGACATTGTGACGCATTTTAAGGGTGTCGGCAATAGAAGAGCGTCGAAGATCGATATAGCGGTATTTCAAACGGACATCTTCCGACACTTCCATTTGGTCATCAATCATGAATGGCGGTGTTTTCGCTTCATTTATGATCTCCACCTTATCAACCTGGATTTCGACTTTACCAGTCTTCAAATTAGGGTTGACTGTTCCTTCTCCTCTTTCGACTACCGTACCGGTAATACTTAACACATATTCATTACGGATTTTCTCTGCAAGAGCAAGGGCTTCTTCTGAGAGATCCGGATTGAAAACAGCCTGCACAATCCCTTCTCTGTCTCTTAGATCGATGAAAATCAATCCACCTAAATCTCTTCTCTTTTGAACCCATCCTTTGATGGTCACTTTTTTACCGATGAATGCTTCTGTTATTTCACCGCAGTAAGCTGTTCTTTTTGTCATTTCGTTCTCCTCCTTGATGAATCATCATCCTGCATCTTCTATTTGGATAATTTCCCTTTTATGGTATCGACGAACTGGTCCAGGCTCACTTCTTCTTGTTCACCTGTTTCCATATCTTTTAGATTTATCTTATTTTCCTTCAACTCATTGTCTCCGATCACGGCAACAAATTTGGCTTGAGAACGATCTGCTGCTTTGAACTGGGCTTTCAGTTTCCGGTCAAGATAATCCTTCTCTGAAGATATCCCTTCTCTTCTCACAGAGTGAAGAAGCTTCACTGCATAATCTTTCGCTTCATCACCGAGTGACACGATAAAGAGGTCTATCCCCTCATCGATCGGAAGTTCGACTCCTTCCGCTTCCAAAGCGGACAACAGTCTTTCTATACTGAATGCAAAGCCGATCCCTGGTGTTTCAGGTCCGCCTACCTCTTCCACAAGGCCATTGTATCGACCGCCTCCGCAAAGCGTCGTGATCGCTCCGAAACCTTCAGCGTTACTCATGATTTCAAAGGCAGTGTGATTATAATAATCCAATCCTCTTACGAGAGTAGGGTCCACTTCGAACTCCACATCCATGTCTTTCAGGTAGCGCTGAACTTTTTCAAAGTATTCCTTTGACTCATCATTTAAATAGTCAAGGATTGACGGGGCTGTTGACATCAACTCGTGATCACGGTCTTTCTTGCAATCAAGTATACGTAAAGGGTTCTTCTCCAGTCTGTTCTGGCAGTCTCCGCAGAATTCGTTGATTCTTGGTTTAAAGTGATTGATAAGAGCCTCTCTGTGGGCATTTCGGCTTCCGGAATCCCCCAGGCTGTTGATGACGAGCTTTAACTGTTTCAAACCTAATTCTTTGTAGATGCCCATTGCCAGGGAAAGCACTTCGGCATCAATGGCAGGATCCTGGCTCCCTAGTGCTTCGACGCCGAATTGAACGAACTGGCGGTAGCGTCCTGCCTGAGGCCGCTCGTAGCGGAACATTGGTCCAGAATAGTATAACTTCACCGGCTGGCTCGGATTCCCGAACATCTTATTACCAACAAAAGACCTTACGACAGATGCCGTTCCTTCAGGGCGGAGTGCAAGGCTTCTTCCTCCCCTGTCTTCGAACATATACATTTCTTTTTGAACGATGTCCGTCGTATCGCCGACACCCCTTGTAAATAGTTCGCTCGATTCGAAAATCGGTGTGCGAATTTCTTTATATTGATAGGCATGACATAGATTCTTCGCTACTTCCTCTACGTACTGCCACTTTTCCACATCTCCAGGCAGAATATCCTGTGTGCCTCTTGGTATTTGAATGGACAAGTTAAATTCCTCCTTCAATGAAAATGAACTAATTTATGTAAATAAAAAAAGCCCTCGATCCCTTGTCATAATAAACAAGGGACGAGAGCTTATATTCCCGTGGTGCCACCCTAATTGAGATCTATATAGACCTCCACTTGAGCCAGTTAACGCCTGGTACGTTCATCTCCTACTAGTATACGTTCAGAGCGAAACCTTCCCGAGTGTTCATTCACTAAGGCACTTTGCAGAATGCTTTCAGCCGCGGCATTTCCTCTCTTATCCAAGTGTTCTCTTAGTTACTATTCTCGATCATCGGTTTTAAATTTTTAAATGTTATTTTATTTCTATAATGATACGTATGGCACCAGTTCATGTCAAGAGGCTTCATGAAATTTTTATTATGATCTTTCCATTTTCTTTTTCAATAACTTGACTTCCCTTAAGGAAAGACCGAATTCAGAAGCGAGTTCAACGTTCATCGCATCTTTCTCCCGCTCTACAAAATGATGAAAATTCACTCCGAATAACTGATTCTCTCCATTGGTACTCATAAAGTTTTTATCACTGGACCTCATGCAGACCATCCTTTCAAACATTCATATCTTCTATCATTTCCAATTACCCAAATTTCTTTCCTCATGGAGGAATTTTAATTTTTTTATCGTATTAAACGGTAATGGGAATTTTCATCGGATGGAATAAAAGTTCCTCCAAAACTTCCGATAAAAAGTAAGTAAGAAAAATCTACAGAAGGTGGTGAAGGCAATCAAACGAATAACAGCAGTCATCCTGGCATTATTATTGATATTCCCTTTTCAATCGTTGACAGTTTCCTACGTTCATGCCGACGAAGGGAAAGTCTCCATCAGTACGGCCACCCTCAATGTCCGTACAGGACCAGGTCTGAGTTATCCTGTCTTGACACAAGTACATAGAAACCAGAAGTTCAGTATTGTCGAGACGAAGAAAGAATGGTACAAAATATCCACAGGCAGCGGTGAGGGCTGGGTGGCTAATTGGCTCGTCACCCGTGAATCTCGGGAGTCTGCAGATGAAAGCGGGCAGCAGGGGACCGTAAGTACGAATGGACTGCGGGTAAGAAAAGGCCCGAGCACGTCCGAGGCGGTCGTCACAGTGCTTAACAAAGGAGACAAGGTCGCCATATCTGAATCGAGCGGCAGCTGGCTGTCCATACAATCCGGGAATGTGAGCGGATGGGTCCATACGGACTACGTAAGCCGGATCGGAGAAACAGGTACAACTGTTTCTTCCCCTAAAAAACAGGAAGCGAAGCAGGGAGTGATTACTGCCGGAACACTAAACGTCAGAAAATCCCCTTCACTGAGCAGCCCCATTGCCGGAGCAGTCCATAGAGGAAACACTGTATCGATAACCGGCAGTGTCACAGGGTGGTATGAAATTCAGTTTGGAAATGCGAAAGGCTGGATCTCTGATAATTATGTCGAATTATCGAGTACTTCGGCTGCAGCGCCTTCCCCTTCCTCCAACTTCACTGGGAAGATTACCGTGAATTCGTTAAATGTAAGAAGTGAAGCTTCATTAAACGGAAACGTGATCGGAAAGGTTACAAAAGGGGAGACCTACCCTATATTGTCAGAACAAAATAATTGGTTTCAAATTAAGCTCTCCAATGGTAAAACTGGTTGGGTTGCCGGTTGGTTTGTACAAAAAACGATAGCCGGAGAACAGAAAAGTCCCACCTCCTCCTCACAATCTGGTGAAAAGGTGACCATCCTTCACAACGGGACAAATATCAGAAGCAGTGCAGATGTTCAGTCCGGGGTCGTCAAACGGGCGAACAGCGGAGAAACCTATTCTGTCACTGACAAAATAGGGGACTGGTACGAAATCCAATTAGGAGACGGGAGTACCGCTTATGTAGCAGGATGGATTGTATCCGTACGTACGAGTAACGGTTCCGAGTCTTCCCCCTCCAAAAAGAAAAGTGGAGGAATAAGTGATAAAGTCATTGTCATCGATCCTGGGCACGGAGGTCATGACAGTGGGACGATCGGTACCAGGGGCACGCTTGAAAAGCTGATTACGATGAAAACAGGACAGCTTCTTGCAGATAAGCTTAAAAGCGCAGGTGCAAAAGTCGTCCTCACAAGGAAGAACGATGAATATGTGTCACTGCCTTCACGTGTATCACTGTCACATTATTACGATTCAGATGCGTTTATCTCGATCCACTTCGACAGTATCTACGACAGCAGTGTCGCAGGCCATACTACTTTTTATAATAAAAGCTATCAAGAGGATTTGGCGTATGACGTGCATGAGAGCCTGGCCAGCCGGCTTCCTTCAAGGGACCGAGGTGTCCGGGTAGGTGATTATCATGTCATCCGCGAAAACAAACAAGCTGCCATCCTGCTCGAATTAGGATTTTTAAGCAATCCAGCAGAAGAAGCCAATATGACTTCTCATTATTATCAAGATTTGGCTGCAACAGCGATCTATCATGGGCTGAATGACTATTTCTCTAATTGACAGATGAAGTCCTAAAGACAATAACGAAAAAGCTGCCCCATTATTCCAGGGGCAGCTTTTTCGTTATATTATTTACTTTCCAGAATCAATGTGACTGGTCCATCGTTTGTCAACTTGACATCCATCATTTCCCCGAACACACCCTTTTCCACTTTTACGCCCTTTTCTTCTAATACCCCATTGAAGTATTCATAAAGAGGGAGAGCATGATCGGGTTTCGCTGCCTCCATAAAATTAGGTCTTCTTCCTTTTCGGCAGTCACCATATAAAGTGAATTGAGAAATTGACAGGATTTCTCCCTTTACATCCAGCAGGGAGTGATTCATCTTTCCGTCCGCATCTTCAAATACTCTCAGATTCACCACTTTATCTGCTATATAGCGGATGTCTTCTTCTGTATCTTCATGGGTGATCCCCACAAGCAGAACAAAACCTGACTGAATCTGCCCTGTTACTTCTCCATCGACAGTCACCGAGGCTTCTTTACTTCTCTGCAGGACGACTTTCATGAAAGAAACCTCCTTAGTTCATAATTCTGCGTACGGCGTATACATCAGATATTTGTTTGATTCTTTCCACAACCCTGTGAAGGTGTGAAATGTTCTGTATCGATATAGACATATTGATGGTCGCCATTTTATTTCGATCCGATCTGCCGCTGACAGCCGTAATATTCGTTTTCGTTTCATTCACTACTTGCAGCACTTCATTCAGCAGGCCTCTGCGATCATAGCCTGAAATCTCAATATCGACATTGTATTCCTTGCGATCCTGACCGTCTCCTTCCCAGGAAACCTGAATAAGACGCTGTTCAACTTCTTCCGTCTGGACATTCGTACAATCTGCCCTGTGTACGGATACACCACGGCCTTTCGTAATAAACCCGACAATTTCATCCCCGGGCACTGGGCTGCAGCATCTCGATAACCTGATCAGAAGGTTGTCAATGCCTTTCACCTGTACGCCTGCATCCTTTTTACGTTTAACAGGCTGGGCATTCAGTTCCTTCATCGTTTCTTCTAACTTATCTTCCTGCTCACGTTTCTTACGGTCTTTTTCTGTCAGGCGATTGGCAATCTGAGCTGCCGTAATGCCATTATAGCCGACAGCTGCATACATATCATCTTCATTCGAGAAATTGAACTTCTCAGATACACGTTGAATGTTTTCAGCGGTCAGGATTTCTTTCAAATCAAAGTCCTGGTTTTTGATCTCTTTTTCAACGAGATCGCGGCCTTTTTCAATATTTTCTTCTCTTCTCTGCTTTTTGAAGAATTGCTTTATTTTATTTTTTGCCTGAGAAGTCTGGGCAAGCTTCAACCAGTCCTGACTCGGTCCATACGAATGTTTGGACGTAAGGATTTCAACGATGTCACCCGTCTTTAATTTATAATCGAGTGTCACCATTTTCCCGTTCACTTTGGCACCGATCGTTTTATTTCCGATTTCAGAGTGGATACGGTAAGAAAAGTCGATCGGAACCGATCCCGACGGTAACTCGAGAACATCCCCTTTAGGAGTGAATACAAACACCATATCAGAAAAAAGGTCGATCTTAAGAGACTCCATGAATTCCTCAGCATTGGCCGATTCATTCTGGAATTCCAATATTTCCCTGAACCACGTAAGTTTCTTTTCGAATGAAACTTTATCATCGATGTTTTTACCTTCTTTATAAGCCCAATGCGCAGCAACCCCGTACTCTGCAATTTCATGCATCTCAAGCGTCCTGATCTGAACCTCCAGCGGATCTCCCTTAGGTCCGATGACAGTAGTATGAAGAGATTGATACATATTCGGCTTGGGCATGGCGATATAATCCTTAAACCTTCCCGGCATAGGTTTCCAGCATGTATGGATGATCCCGAGGACCGCGTAGCAATCTTTGATGCTGTCCACAACGATCCTGACTGCCAGGAGGTCATAGATTTCATTGAACTGCTTATTTTGAAGAGCCATCTTACGGTAGATGCTGTATATATGTTTCGGGCGCCCTGAAATTTCCGCTTCAATTTGAACATCACCAAGGCGGTCCTTCACTTCATTCACCACATCATCCAAATACTCTTCACGTTCTGCACGCTTTTTCTTCATGAGATTGACGATCCGGTAATATTGCTGAGGGTTTAAATACCTCAGTGAAGTATCTTCCAGCTCCCATTTAATTTTTGAAATCCCCAATCTATGGGCAAGGGGAGCGAAGATTTCCAATGTTTCGTTTGCGATTCTTCTTTGTTTCTCCTGAGGTAAATGCTTCAGCGTCCTCATATTATGCAGACGGTCGGCAAGCTTAATCAAGATGACCCTGATATCCTGAGCCATTGCAACAAACATTTTGCGGTGATTTTCAGCCTGCTGTTCTTCCTGGGATTTATATTTGATCTTACCAAGCTTTGTAACCCCATCTACGAGCATGGCCACTTCAGCGTTGAATGCCTCTTCGATCTCGGGCAGTGTGATGTCGGTATCCTCCACCACATCATGAAGAAATCCGGCCGCAACGGTGGACGGATCCATTTCCAGGTCTGCCAGGATTCCGGCAACTTGAATGGGGTGAATGATATATGGTTCACCGGATTTCCGGTATTGTTCCTTATGAGCTTCCTTGGCAAAATCGTACGCTTTCTGTACCATTCCCACGTGCTCATCATTCAAATATTCTTTTGTTCTATCTATAACCTGTTCAGGGGTTAGTACTTGATCTTTGGACATGATCAAAATCACCTTTATATTTAAAAATTTTCAGTGCAGTTTCAATTTTAATGATTGTTACTATTATCAAAAAAAATTAAGGTTCTGTAAAGGGTTTAGGGTAAAATTCTCAGATTTCATCTGATTTTGTCGAAAAGAGTCGATTATTATCACTATCAATACCGCTTTTGATTTCCGTGGAAGACTTCGCTTTCCGCGGGCGGTTGGTGAGCCTCGGTAGACTTCAAGGCGTTTAACTGTCTAGCTACAGGGCTTAGAGGCACATGTCATAAGCCAAACCGACCAAGAAGGCAAAGAACGCCTTCGTGGCCGATTCGTCTTATGCCACCCGCCTCTTAGCAAAGCCCTTCCGCTTTTCTGATAGGAGTCTTCGTCTTCCACTCCAATCAAAAGCTGGAATGAATTAATTCATCGGGACTCATTCAATTAGAGATCTTCACAATGGATAAATCAAAACTTTCATCTAATTAGGAAAAATAACAAATTATAATAGGTGTTTTTTTAAAAATGTATTTTACTGTATATAAAAAAGGGCTGACATTTCGCAATGCCAGTCCCTTATGGATTCGTTTATGTGTAGTATTGACGTTGATGTAAGAATGTAAACGATTAGTATTGCATTAGTGTAAGGACGTCATATCCTTCAAGTTTATCACGGCCGTCGAGGTATGTGAGTTCAATGAGGAATGCACATCCTGCCACGATACCGCCAAGTTCTTCTACAAGCTTGATCGTCGCTTCGATCGTACCGCCTGTTGCAAGGAGGTCATCGGTGATCAGTACTCGCTGACCTGGTTTGATTGCATCTTTATGAATCGTCAGTGCGTCTTTGCCATATTCCAGGCCATACTCTTTTTTGATCGTTTCACGAGGCAGTTTACCAGGTTTGCGTACCGGTGCAAAACCAACACCCAATGCGTAAGCTACTGGACATCCGATAATGAAACCTCTTGCTTCCGGTCCCACTACAAGGTCGATTTCTTTTTCTTTTGCGTATTCTACGATTTGGTCTGTAGCATATCTATAAGCATCACCATTGTCCATCAGCGTGGTGATGTCTTTGAATTTGATTCCTTCTTTAGGCCAGTTTTCAACGATTGTAACATATTGTTTTAAGTCCATGCTTCTACTTCCTCCTCAAATGTAACGGACTCTTTTATCCTCTCATCAAACCAAGCCTTTAACTCGTTATAAGAAGAATATAACAGCTCGTTTTCAAGTTCGTATTGCTGCTGTTTCTTCTGATAAGCCGGAGACTCTGATAAGTCTTTCTTGGTTTTAACAGGATTAAGAGAAATAAATCCATTGTCTATTGTAACAAACTTCAATTCAAAAAACACCTGTGACATGAAATCTATTGTTTCTTTCGACCATCCTTTATATTTTGCAAGATCATCCCCATGCTTGTTTAAATCGAACGAACCACGTTTTGTCAGAAAGGCATAATACCATTTGAAATGATCGCGGGTCGGCATCGTACTGAAGAAATGATCTTCATCCTGAAAGAAATGTGCGTAAATGCGGTGCGGCTCCCCTTTTCCAACAATGGCTTTCACCAGCTCCTTAGAAGCGGGCATATCAAGGAACACGATGCTTGCACCGTCTGTCGATACATCAATGAGTGAATCTTCACCTTCTACCAGAATGATATCCTCCCTATCTCTCATATTCAGCTTTTCAAGGGTGGATGAATGAAAACAAAACATCTTTTTGTTTTCTCCGGGAACATGCTTTTCCCATTTTTCGACTTGCCTGATTCCGCGTACGTCAAAGAGCTGCCATTGGTCGATTTTTATATCATGCAGGAAAATCTGGGGCTTTTTTCGATTATTCCATTCATTGATCGATAATTCACCAATGATGGAAGCATCTGAAAATGGAGTGATATGATCAGCTAGTTCACCAAGTCCAAAACCGACTCCATCCAATTTATTGTCCTCATCCCCAAGCACTACCTTAAGGTGATTCTGATTGGATCCAATTTTCTTGTAGTGTTCAATTGAAACATTTTCAATGACCCATTTTGGTTTAGGATTCTCCATTCCGAACGGTGCCAGGAGTCCGAGCTTCTCGATCGATTCAATCGTGATTTCTTCCATTTTCACTGCTGCATCCATCACCGTGACGGGAATGAAATCTTCTTCCGACAATTCATTTTCGGCTATTTCATTGAGTCTTTTCCTGAGCTCATCTACGCGATCGAGCTCCAATGTCATACCTGCAGCCATTGGATGTCCGCCGAAATGTGGCAGGATATCACGGCATTTCGATAGGCTTTTGAATAAATCAAAGCCGACAATGCTTCTGGCGGATCCCTTTGCCATTCCTTTTTCAGAATCAAAGCTCAACACGATGGTAGGGCGATAGAATTTATCTACCAGTCTTGATGCCACAATCCCTACAACCCCTGAATTCCATCCTTCTTTGCCGATCACGAGGACAGAGTTGTCATCCAGAGGAAAGTCATTTTCAACCATTTCTATCGCTTCTTTGGTCATGGTGTTCACAATGGCTTGTCTTTCCTTATTCAGTGAATCGATTTCTTGAGCAAGTGCATTGGCTTCTTCCTGATCTTCCGTTAGCATGAGATCCACTGCAGGATCTGCGTCGCCCAAACGGCCAACCGCATTGATGCGGGGAGCGATCGTGAAACCAATCGACTCCTCCGTCATTTCATGCTGATGGGAATTCGCTACTTTGCATAAAGCTTTAATCCCTTTTCGTTCCGTTACTCGAAGTTTTGCAATCCCGCGCTTTGCAAGTATCCGATTTTCACCGCGTAGGGGCACTAAGTCAGCAATCGTCCCAATCGCAGCAAGATCAAGCAGATGATCCGGAAGTTCACCATATAGTGCATGGGCAAGCTTAAAGGCTACTCCTACACCTGCCAGGTCTTCAAACGGATACTCTGAGCCTTCTATCTTAGGGTGGATGATGGAATGCGCTTCAGGCAGGACAGGACCCGGTTCATGGTGGTCCGTGATAATCAAATCGATTTCCAATTCCTTCGCGACGAGCGCTTCATGTACGGCTGAAATTCCTGTATCAACCGTAATGATCAAGTCGAACCCTTCATCCTTTGCCCACCGGAAAGCATCTTCATTAGGACCGTAACCTTCGCTGAAGCGGTTTGGAATATAGAATTCCACCAGTGCTCCGATATCACGAAGAACAGTCATCATCACCGATGTGCTGCTCACTCCATCGGCATCATAATCCCCGTAAACAAGGATTCTTTCCTGATTTTTTATCGCGTCTTGAATGCGCCCGACCGCTTTTTCCATATCGTTGAATAAAAATGGGTCATGAAACGAGTCGCCTTTATCAAACAAAAAATCCCGAGCTTCTTCTATTTCCTTCAAGCCTCGGTTCAATAATAATTTCGCAACAAGCGATGGTATTTTTAATTCTTTTTCAAGTTCTTCTATCTTTTGCTGGTCAGATTCTGCAATCATCCAGCGAGTTTTAGAATTTAACATACGTTCACTCCTCAGCCTAACTAATTATACAAAAATGAGGAAGGTGTTTCAATCTCTCCAGCTTTGGAAAAGAAAACAAAAACACGGGTGAGACAAAACTTAAAACCATCATATAAGTATAGACTCTTAATGCCGCTAATGATTTCCGTGCAAGACTTCGCTTTCCGCGGGTAGCCCGCGAGCCTCCTCGGCAAGCCTGCGGAAAGAAAAGCGGAAGGGCTTTGTTCAGAGGCGGGTGGCATAAGCCAAATCGGCCTGGAAGGCGCTCTTTGCCTTCTTGGTCGATTTGGCTTATGACATGTGCCTCTACTCACATAAGCTACTCTTCCCGCAGGAGTCTTCGTCTTGCACTCCAATCAACCGCTGGGAAGAGCTAAATCTAATTTTACATATAAAAAAATTAAAAACCCGAACTAATTTGCTTCCTAAAAGGCAAATTAGTTCGGGTTTTACTTAGACTACAACACTTCCGTCCTAGTCTCTTTTGTTACTCACCGGTTTCTCCTATGGAATCCGGTGCCTGTTTTTTTAAGGAAGTCTCTTTCTTTTTATCGGTATGCTTCTTTTCCGCCTGCTCCCTTAGAAGGAGGTTCTCTTTCTCCAGCGCTTTGACTTTCCGCTGGACGACATACAGCCTGAATAGACCTACGGAGCCGATGATGATACCGCCCATCAATACTGAGCCAAGAATGACAAGGATAAGCGGCCACTCAGCCTGACCGAATAAATAATTGACGGTTACCGGATCGACATTGATGACAGCAAAGACCGCTACGATGAGGGCAAAAGATATGCCCAAAAGTAATGTCCATTGAAATTTCATCCTATCTCCCTCCTACAGTAAATCAACCGAATCCTCGGAATCTCTTTCTATTGGATTATATGGGTTGATGTGAACAAATACGTCATTTACATTAGATTCTTCCATCAGTTTCTTTTTTACGGCTTTTCCTACACGATGCCCGGCTTCCACTGTCATATAGGGATCTACACTGATCTTCAGATCGATGATGACATAGTGTCCATGCTCCCTCGCATGTAATTCGTTTATCTCCTTTACGTCGGGCACAGACTCAACAATTTTCCGTAAAGGAATGATATCTTCTTCATGAAGGACATGGTCCAATGTATTATGTATGGATTCCTTGCCCAAATGCCAAGCCATCTTCAGCACGAGCAGTGCAACAAACAATCCTGCTACCGGATCTGCGTAAACCAGCCAGCCAATTTCAAGTTTCCCGCCCAGAATGGACGCTGATATCCCGATGAGTGCAGCGATTGATGAGAACACATCCGAGCGGTGCTCGTAGGCATTAACGATCAAGGCGTCACTCTTTAACCTTTTACCCAAACGATATTTATATTGAAACATCGCTTCTTTAACAATGATGGAAAATATTACGGCATAAATCGCGATCATCCCAGGTGGGGATAATGGATGAAAAAAAGATTCTATAGACGATTTCCCGATTTCGATGCCCACTAAAAATAATAAGACGGCGACAATGATTGCAGCAATCGATTCCGCTTTCCCGTGTCCATAGGGATGGTCCTGGTCCGGAGGCTGTTTTGCTGCACGCAGGCCAATATACACAGCCAGTGACCCTGCTACATCCGAAGCAGAATGGACGGCATCAGCAATAAGCGCACGGCTGTTTCCCGCTGCTCCCGCCCCCCATTTGATAAGGGCCAGAAGTATATTCCCGACGATTCCAATCATAGCAGCGAATTCAGCTTTTTTAAAACGATCTTCTGGATTCATGAAGTAACCTCCTTCCACTACTTTTCTATTGTAACCTAACACCGTAAAAAAACGCGAACCTCAAAATAATCGCCTAAAGAAAAAGATCCAGGGATACCCCTGGATCTTTTGGATCTTTTCTGTTCTTCCTTTTAAACTTGTGGTTCGTCCGACCACTTCTTCTTTTCTTTTACGGTTTTGATCGTACCTTTTTTCTTCAGTTCCTTTTTCTTCATGACCAGCCAGAGCTGTGACGCGATGAATACTGAAGAATAAGTACCTGCAATCAACCCAACCAATAATGCAATCGAGAAGTTCAGAATCGATTCGCTTCCGAAGATCAAGAGAGCAATGACGGCGAACACTACCGTCAGGACAGTGTTCACTGAGCGGCCCATCGTCTGACGCAGACTTTGGTTGACTACATCTTCAATATCCTCATCCGTTTTCAGACGGCGTTTTTTATGAAGGTTTTCCCTGATACGGTCAAAGGTAACGATCGTATCATTAATCGAATAACCGACAATCGTCAGTACAGCGGCGATGAATGTAATATCCACTTCAAGCCTTGTCAAACTGAAGAATGCGATGATAAAGAAAGCATCATGCAAGAGGGCCGCAATGGATGCCAAAGCCATTCTCCACTCAAAGCGGAACGTTACATAAATGATGATTCCGATTGAAGCGATCGCAACGGCAATCATCGCATTTTTGGCCAGTTCTTTACCGATGACAGGCGATACCGTACTGATACTTGGCTCTGCACCGTAAAGGTCATTGAAATGATCCTTTAACTTGGCAATATCACCTTTGCTGAGATCTTCCGTATAGCGTACGACTGCAATATTATCTTTGTCCCCTGATATGACCACATCATCAGAGGAGAGCTTTACATCTTCCAATTCACTCTTGATTTCTTCAGTTGTCAGGCTCTCGTCTGCCAGGATCTGCATTCGCGATCCGCTGACAAAGTCAATTCCAAGGTTCAGCTTGAAAATGAGCAAGATCAGGATACCCGCAGAAATCAAGATTCCTGAAAATGCAAAGAATTTCTTACGCTGCTTCGCAAAATCGAAACGGTCAAATTTGGTAGGCAGGTCGAGTGTATCATAATTCTCGGCCAAATCTTTGATTTCACTCTTCTTGACGCCAAACCAGCCCGGCTTTTTGTTAAAGAATTTACTGTGCACCCACAGTCCAAGTAATAGACGTGATCCCCAGACTGCTGTGATAAAGCTCGTCAGGATACTGACGATCAACATTGTCGCAAATCCCTTTACAGAGCTTGTACCATACATGAAAAGTACAGAAGCAGCAAGGATCGTGGTTACATTTGCATCCAAAATCGTTAAGAAAGAAGATTTATTCCCAGCCTGGAAAGCCGAACGAATCGGTTTACCGACTCTCATCTCTTCTTTTATTCTTTCATACGTGATGATATTTGCATCCACTGCCATACCGACACCGAGAATGACGGCTGCTATACCAGGGAGCGTCAACACCCCGTTCATAAGATCAAAAATCAATAGAACCAGATAAATATACACCGACAGGGTAATTGTGGCGATAAGGCCTGGGAATCGGTAATACGCTATCATGAATAAGAAAATGATCGCGATGCCGATGATTCCTGCAAGCACTGTCTTATCCAGGGCCTGCTGACCGAATTGAGCCCCGACGGAAGTGGAATAGATTTCATCCAGTTTAACAGGAAGTGCACCTGCGTTTAACAAGGATGCAAGATTCTGTGCTTCTTCCACTGTGAAATTACCTTCAATGATGACTTCATCCGAGTTGATCGGCTTGCTTACACCGGGAGCAGATAAGAACTTGGGATCTTGCTTACCCGCTTCTTCTTTATAAGAATCTTTCCCCTCTTCATAATCCAGCCAGATGACCAGCTGATTTTCGGGAGCCATCCCCAGGATATCTTTTGTCAGTTGGTAGAACTTTTCTCGATCCTTCAACTTCAGGGCGACGATCGGATTATTCTGTTCATCAAAGGTTTGTTTCGCCGCACCGGAGACCAGATCGGATCCGTCAAGGCGCACCTTGTCATTTACGTCGCGGAAAGTCAGGTTTGCCTGGGTAGACAGGATTTCCCTCGCTTGGTTCTGGTCCTCTACACCGGCTAACTGAACCCGGATACGATTCCCGTCTTCAATCTGGATATTCGGTTCGCTGACACCGAGGACGTTAATACGCTTGTCCAAAGCATCTGCAGTATTCGATACCGTTTCTTTCGTTATTTTCTGTCCATCTTTAAGTGGCTGAACTTCATATAGTACTTCGAAACCACCCTGCAGGTCCAACCCTAATTTAATGTTGTCCAGGATGTTCTTTGCTGTTCCTCCCATAGTACCTGCAAGTAACAATACAAGTAAAAAGAAGGCGATTATTCGGCCGCGCTTTACCATTATGTATAAATCCTCCTTGCCGTTTTTCACCACATGATAAAAATTATTCGATACTATTCCCGATAAATCCATACTCATTATCTATGAGTTTCAAAAGAGTGTCAATTAAATTTCAGACAATTTACCTTTTCTTTCCTGGACGCAGCAGTTCATTTAATTCTTCTTCATTGATATCCTCGAACCAATTCGGGGAGCGGTAAGCTTCCACCGTTTCAAAGCTCATATATTCCCCGGGCTTGACTGTCAGGACATCACTTACCAATTGAAAGAGCTTGACATCCATTTCAGGCTTCTTCCACTTCTTCTTAGTCAAATAAGCCCAAAGCCGTTCAACATTTGCCTTGCCGTACCCCAATATTTCAAACTCTTCCACTTTACTTGAAAGTGCTGGTTCCAATGAATCATAAAAACGATCGTAAGGATGCTGATTCGCCTTCATTCCTCGTCACCGCCTAGGGCTAACCTATCACAATTAGCCAGAATTATGTACAACTTGTCATGCTTTGTCCACATGTCTGCATATACATTATTGTATACGATTATACCAATTTTGAGAAGGCAGGGAATTTTATGTCAAAGTTTCTTAAAGGGACAATCATCCTGATGGTTGCAGCCTTTATTACAAGGATATTGGGTTTTGTCAATCGCATCGTCGTCGCCAGATTCATCGGTGAAGAAGGCGTAGGGCTGTTCATGATGGCATTCCCGACCTTGATTCTTGTCATCACCATCACGCAGCTTGGCCTCCCTGTAGCCATTTCAAAGAATGTTGCAGAAGCGGAAGCAAAAGGGGATATCCGGAAGGTAAAAAGAATATTGGTTGTTTCCCTTTCCACCACTTTACTCCTATCTGTGATATTCACCCCTGCCCTTATCCTGCTCGCTCCCTATTTAACCGAAACACTGTTCACGGATAACCGTATTTATTATCCACTTGTCGCCATTGCGCCTATCATTCCGATCGTGGCCATCTCTTCCGTGATCAGAGGATATTTCCAGGGCAGGCAAAATATGAAACCATCTGCTATCTCACAAGTCATCGAACAAGTCGTCCGTATCACGTTCATTGCCGTATTGACGAAGACGTTCCTGCCATATGGCATCGAATATGCTGCGGCTGCAGCCATGGCGGCATCCGTACTTGGAGAACTTGCTTCGCTGTTTTATCTGTTTGAGAGCTTTAAATTAAGAAAGAAATTCAAGATTAGAAAGAACTTCTTTAAATCGATGAAAGACGGCAGGCATACCTTCAATGAATTGATGAGTGTTGCCCTTCCTGCTACAGGAAGCAGGATGATCGGGTCGATCGCTTGGTTCTTTGAACCGATCGTGGTCGCTCACAGCCTTGCCATTGCGGGAGTGGCAGCGTCGATGGCTACAAAACAATACGGTTCATTGACAGGATACGCTCTTCCGCTCTTATTTTTGCCATCGTTCGTCACGTTATCCCTGTCCCAGTCATTGGTGCCTGCGATAAGCGAAGCAAATTCGAATAAAAATTTTTCATTGATTGAACACAGACTTCAACAGGCTTTACGATTTTGCCTGATTACCGGCGGTATTTCTGTCGTCATCTTGTATATTTACGCAAAGCCGCTCATGCAGGTCATGTATGGTAGTGAAAGTGGTGCGGCATTTCTCATGATTATGGCCCCTTTCTTCCTGTTCTACTACTATCAGGGTCCTCTGCAAGCGGTACTGCAGGCGTTGAATCTTGCACGTGCCGCCATGGTCAACAGCCTCATCGGGGCAGTCGTGAAGACAGCAGTGATTTTCATCCTTGCCTCCCAGCCGGCATTCGGAATCAATGGAGCCGCTCTCGGAATTGTGACAGGCTTCATGCTCGTCACCCTGCTTCATTTCATGACCATTCTTAAATATATCCCAATGACCATCTATCTAAGGGATTATCTGAAAATCATCCTGGTCATCGCTGCTTCGGGACTGTGGGGTCATTATTCTTTCCTTGCCTTCTTTTCTGGTGAAGGACTGATCTGGAGGCTCCTGTTCGGAGTCATTTCCACTACGATCGTTTACACCGGACTTTCCCTAGCCTTGAAGCTCATTGTGAAAGAGGATCTGGCCCGGATTCCATTCATCCGAAGACTCATTGTTTAACCGAAATTAGCCCCTTTCTGAAGCTGGATATCAGAAAGGGGCTAATTTTATTACTATTCATTTATCAATCAAATCAATATAGAATTGCCCGTTGTGGAAGCTGCAGAAGGAAATTGAGGAGATGTCTTTATATCCCCTTTCCCGGAGTTCTTTCCGAAGCCAGAATGAGGTTTTTCCCATCATCTCCAAATGGTTGTTTTGAACCTGTCCGTCGAGGATCAGCGGGAGTGTCAGCGAGCCGGTGGATTTTTTTTCTTTCTTTAAGACAGACAAGCTTCCTGACGGTTCAAGAACGGCGAACTCCACTTCTGCCAGATTGAACACATCCTTCTCGCGCAATTGGAGCAATAAATCATCATAATTATACCGCTGTTTTTTCATCTCTATTTCATCTATCTTTCCATTATGGATCAGGACGGTCGGCTTTCCATCGACAAACTCCCTGAACGACTTCGACCGTAAAGAAAACCATGCTGATACAAATTGAATGAGCACCATCACACCCATGGGAAGAATGGTATGAATGATCGGATCTCCGGGCTCTTCAATCGCCAATACAGCCATCTCGGCAATCATGATAAAGACAACCAAGTCCAAGATGCTCAGTTCCCCTATCTCCCGTTTTCCCATGATTCTAAAGATGAAGATAATCAATAAATAAAGAAAAAGTGTGCGTATTATTATGACTCCATATTCCTCCACAACTTTTCCTCCTCAAAAAAAACATTTCACCTAGTAGTATGAACGTTCCAGGAAAAATAATCGGAGGAATTTTTACCCACCAAGAAAAGGCCTGAGATATTTAAAATAGACATATACGGTTGATACAGCCAATGAAATCAAGGTGATTGGCACGCCGATCAGCAAATATTGATAAAACTTGATATGTACATGTTCTTTAGATGCAAGCCCTGCTATGACCAGGTTTGATGAAGAACCCAAAAGTGTTCCATTCCCCCCCAGACATGCGCCTAACGCCAATGACCACCAAACTGGATCCATATTGACCATTCCAAATTCACCGAATTCCTGTATGACAGGAATCATGGCAGCCACAAAAGGAATATTATCAACCACGGCTGAAAGAATTCCCGTACCCCAAAGAATGACAAAGGACGTTTTCTGCATATCCCCGTCGGTCGCCCTGATGATTTCACGGGCAATTTCATCAATGAATCCTGCCTCTTCAATCCCTCCTACAAGAAGGAACAAACCGATAAAGAAGAATAATGTCCCCCACT
This sequence comes from Rossellomorea sp. NS-SX7, assembly GCF_052828565.1. Lineage (NCBI taxonomy): Bacteria > Bacillati > Bacillota > Bacilli > Caryophanales > Bacillaceae > Rossellomorea > Rossellomorea sp. NS-SX7. The sequence continues at coordinate 2,729,948 of NZ_CM128249.1, forward strand.
CCACTTCTTTTAAAATGGTATCCGGAGGGTAGACTTTTTCAAGCAGCAGCATCAATAGCACCGCTCCTGCAATGGCCACTGTTGTCACATCAAGATGAAACATAGGGTATAGTGAAAAGCCTGTTAGTACCATCAAAAGGACGGCAATCGATTGAAATAAACCACTGTTCCTTTTCAGATAATCCTTTGCCTCCACGCCTTTGAGAAGAAGTTTACGGTCCTCCTTCACATGAAGTGAATCCCTGTAAACCGCCCCCATGATCAACAGAGTGACAACATATACAATCGCCACCACCGGAAGAAGGTTTTCAATGAATGCGTTAAATGTAAAATGTTTCACTGCCTGGCCGATCATCATATTCGGCGGATCCCCTATCAGTGTCGCGGTCCCCCCTATATTACAGGCGAGGATGGTCATGATCAGATATGGAATCGGGGGTAAATCAAGTAATTTTGTCAGTTTAAATAATATCGGGACAAGCAGCATCGCAATCGTCACATTTGCCAAAAAGGCAGAACCTACCGCAGCGAGCAGCGAGAAGAGAATGAGCAGGGCAATCCCGTTCCCGTTTACAGATTGCGCCAGTCGAATCGCGATGAATTCAAAGAAACCCGTTTTACTGGTGATTGTAACAATGAGCATCATTGAAAACAATAGAGCGATGGTTTTCCAATCAATATAGGTAAAGAGGGCTTTTTCTAAAGGGAATGCCCCGATCAAAAGCATGGCAGCCCCACCTGCCATCGCAGCCAGGACACGGTTCCATTTTTCTGTGATCAACAAAATATAGACAAGAATAAACACGATAAGAACGAGAGTCGGTGACATAATCAAGCTCCTTCTGCCCGAAGTCAAGTTTCATAATAAGTCTATGAGGCTTGACCATGAAAAATTTCTAGTCTTTTTTCAATAGCCTGTGAATATGCTTGTACTAGTAGAAAATTAAATAACAGAGGCAGAAAGGGGAGAACCATCATCGAAGCGAAAAAAATCGGAGGGGCCGTACTCTACGGCACTTTAACCATTTTTCTTATAGCAGTTGTGGCTAGTGTTGTATTTTCATTAATGCTTCGATTTACCGAACTTACTGAGAGTTCAATCTCGTTATTTGTTACGATCATCTCATTCTTGGCATTATTCATCGGTGGATTCATGTCCGGCGGTAAAGGGAAGATGAAAGGCTGGATGCTTGGGGGGGCAACTGGACTTATATACACGGCCATCGTTTTCTTGTTTCAATATTTAGGATACGACAGTCTTTTTTCGATTGAACAGATGGTATATCATGGCTGTTACATCCTGACTGCAATGATGGGCGGTATACTTGGAGTCAATTTGAGCGGCGGCCCTTCAGGGGATTAAATCAGCATTCTTCCCAATATAAAAAAGGCTGCTCCAATGTGCATGGCACATATTGGAGCAGCCTTTTCATTTAGAACCATTATACGCTGACTACTTCTCTGATTGCATTGCGATCATATGTAAGTCGGCTTCCATCTCCGCATAGGATGACAATCTTGCCTTCTTCAATGGCATCAATCGTTCCGTGTAAACCGCCGATCGTAATGATCCTATCACCTTTCGCCAGTTCATTCTGCATTTTCGTGATTGCTTTTTGACGCTTTTGCTGCGGACGAATCAACAAAAAGTAGAATAGGACGAACATAAGGATCAACGGTAAAATCGTACCTAAACCTTCCATTCCTTTCCCCTCCTTTCAATTCCTTTATAGCTTAGAAGTTTTTCGCATCTGGACGGTTGAAGCCGTATTGTTCGAAAAATTCTTCTCTAAAGTCCCCCAGTCGATCTTCTCGAATCGCTTGTCTGACCTGCTCCATTAATTTTAACAGAAAATGAAGATTATGATAAGTCGTAAGGCGTATCCCAAAGGTTTCATCACATTTAATCAGATGACGGATATATGCACGGCTATAGTTCTTACATGTATAGCAATCGCAATTTTCGTCGATCGGACGGAAATCCCTTGCGTATTTCGCATTTTTCACGACCAGGCGCCCTTCACTTGTCATCAGTGTACCATTACGTGCAATGCGAGTCGGAAGCACGCAGTCAAACATATCGATTCCTCTGATGGATCCGTCAATGAGTGAGTCCGGCGACCCTACTCCCATTAAATAACGAGGTTTATCCGTCGGCAAATGAGGGGTCGTGAAATCGAGCACGCGATTCATGACATCTTTAGGTTCACCGACTGAAAGCCCTCCGACAGCGTAGCCCGGAAAGTCCAGTGAAACCAGATCCCGCGCGCTTTGTTTACGGAGTTCTTCATATTCTCCCCCTTGCACAATACCGAACAGCCCCTGATCATGTGGTCTCTGATGAGCTGCAAGACAGCGTTCAGCCCATCTGGAAGTCCTCTCTACAGAACTCTTCATATACTCATATTCTGCTGGATATGGAGGACATTCATCAAACGCCATCATAATATCCGAGCCTAGGGCATTTTGGATTTCCATTGCTTTTTCCGGACTAAGGAACAATTTATCTCCATTTAAATGATGACGGAAATGAACTCCTTCTTCCTCGATTTGACGGAGCTTGCTTAAGCTGAATACCTGGAAACCCCCAGAGTCTGTAAGGATGGCGCGGTCCCAGTTCATAAATTTATGCAGTCCGCCTGCCTCTTTGATAATCTCATGTCCGGGACGGAGCCATAAATGATACGTATTGCTTAGTATGATTCCTGCATCCATTGATTTAAGGTCTTCCGGGGACATCGTTTTCACAGTGGCCAATGTCCCGACCGGCATGAAAACCGGTGTTTCAAAAGAGCCATGCGGTGTATGAACGCGACCGAGTCTCGCCCCGGTTTGTTTACACGTTTTGATCAATTCATATTTTATTGCAGTCAAGGTGGTGATTCTCCTTCCAAATTAGGTAAAGCTTATGATTACTTAATAAACATTGCATCGCCGAAACTAAAGAATCTGTACTTCTCTTTCACAGCCGTTTCATAAGCGTGCAAGACATTCTCTCTTCCGGCTAACGCACTTACAAGCATGATCAAGGTGGATTTCGGGAGATGGAAATTCGTGATCAGCCCGTCAATACCCTTGAATTCGTAACCGGGATAGATAAAGATATTGGTCCAGCCATTCTCTTCGACGAATTCTCCATGCTTCGAAGCAATGGTTTCAAGCGTCCGTGTCGAAGTGGTCCCGACAGTGATGATTCTGCCGCCGCTTTTTTTCACTTCATTCAACAATCGTGCAGTACCTTCTGAAACCTGATAAAACTCGGCATGCATGTCATGTTCTTCGATATTATCCACTGAAACGGGCCTGAACGTTCCAAGCCCTACGTGAAGAGTGATAAAGGCGATATGTATCCCTTTTGCCTTCAATTCTTCCAGCAGACTTTCTGTAAAATGGAGACCTGCCGTCGGTGCCGCCGCAGATCCCCTCTCCCTTGCAAACACAGTCTGATATCTGTCCTGTTCATCAAGGCGCTCCCGGATATAAGGAGGCAGAGGCATTTCTCCGAGCTCATCGAGCACTTCATAGAAAATACCGTCATAATGGAATTCGAGGATTCTACCTCCATGGTCCTTCAATCCGACACATACCGCTTTCAGCTTTCCGTCACCAAAGACGATTTCCGTCCCCACTCTGACACGCTTTGCAGGTTTGACAAGCGTCTCCCACTGGTCACCGTCTTCCTGCTTCAATAAGAGGACTTCGATATTTGCCCCAGTGTCCTGCTTCTGTCCATAAAGCCGCGCCGGCAGGACCCTCGTATCATTCAGAACAAGGCAGTCCCCTTCCTTCAGGAAATCAACAATATTTTTGAAACGATGATGTTCAATCGATCCGTTTTCTTTATCCAATACCATCAATCTGCTTTCAGAACGATTCTCGAGCGGTGTCTGAGCAATCAATTCCTCAGGCAGATGAAAATCAAAATCTTCTACGTTCACTTCATGTCACCCAGCTTTTCAATCTCACATATGAGGTCTATTTAAATCGTCCAATGAAATAAAACACAAGTGAAAGTATAACACTTAACAAAATAGAAGTCATAAGTGGAAAATAAAATGTTGTATTTTCTTTTTTAATCACGATGTCACCAGGGAGTTTCCCTATTTTAATGAATTGCATCAGGAAGCCGATGATTAAAATGATTCCGCCGATTATCATCAATAGCTTCGGAAGACCTGTCACTTGGCCGGCACCTCCAGTTGAAAGTGTTCATACACAAGATGCGTCACGATCCTGCCCCTCGGTGTGCGCTGCAGAAAGCCGATCTGAAGCAGGTAAGGTTCGTACACATCTTCGATTGTATGGGATTCTTCACCAATACTTGCAGCAATTGTATCAAGTCCGACCGGTCCGCCCCTGAAGCGTTCAATGATACCCCTCAAAAGCTTATGATCGATATGATCCAGTCCGAGCTTATCGACTTGAAGCAGTTCGAGTGCTTCCCTTGATAGCTGTGTCGTGATATCACCGTTCCCTTTTACCTGAGCAAAGTCCCTCACTCTGCGAAGCAATCTGTTCGCTATCCGCGGGGTCCCCCTTGAGCGCTTTGCCAGTTCAACTGATGCGGCCGCTTCAATTTTCGTATTCAAAATCGCCGCAGTCCTCTGAACAATTTCATTTAATTGCTCTTCATTATAGTATTCCAAACGGCATAAAACTCCAAACCTGTCCCTGAGCGGTGCTGAAAGAGCCCCCGCCCGAGTAGTGGCTCCAACAAGTGTGAAAGGCGGAAGATCTAAGCGGACAGAACGTGCACTTGGGCCGCTGCCGATCACGATATCAAGGCAGAAGTCTTCCATGGCGGGGTATAATACCTCTTCGATTGCCCGAGGCAGCCTGTGGATCTCATCAATAAATAAAACATCACCCGGCTCCAATGCAGTTAGGACAGCTGCAAGATCCCCGGGCCTTTCAATCGCCGGTCCGGATGTAGTCCTTAAATTCACGCCCATCTCATTGGCTATGACGGCTGCAAGGGTGGTCTTCCCCAGCCCCGGCGGCCCATAGAGAAGAACATGATCCAAGGTTTCCTGACGCATTTTTGCCGCTTCGATAAACACTTCCAGATTGTGTTTCACTTTATCCTGGCCGATATATTGCTTTATCGTCTGCGGCCTCAATGAATACTCAAATGAATCCTCATTGAATTCAGATTCCCCTGATACAATTCTTTCTTCCATCTAGCCTTCCTCCTTTCTTGGTATCTTATTATTTCAGCAGCAGCTGAAGGGCTTTTCGGATGATTTCATCCGCTGATAGGCCTTCACCTTTTAACTTAGGTGTCACTTTCTTGATTTCCCTGTCAGAATAACCAAGGGCCTTGAGGGCTAGGATTCCTTCTTCGAAGGCTTCATCCTTATCTGCAGCACCGGAAGCCGTTCCTTCCTGTTCATTGAACAGATTAGGGAAGTAATCTGGTACGACATCCTGGAGCTTCCCTTTCAGGTCGAGGATCATCTGACGGGCAGTTTTCTTCCCGACGCCTGGAAACTTGGTAAGGAAGCTTTCATTTTCTTCCTCGATAGCGGAGATGACCTGCTGCGGCGCACCCGATGCCAAAATGGCCAGTGCACCCTTTGGCCCGATTCCTGATACATTCAATAATTTCATAAACAATAATTTTTCTTCCAATGCCAGGAACCCATATAATGCAATAAGATCTTCCCGCACATGCTGATATGTAAAAATCTGTATCTCCTGGTTTTGATATTTTGAATAAAGGAACGGATTGGCTGTGTACAACTGGTAGCCGATCCCGTTATTTTCTACTACTACATACTCGGGACCAACCTGACTTACAGTCCCTTTTATATATTCATACATTCAATTCTCTCCTCATTTTAAATACTCATTGTATCACATCTTGATAAATTAGGGCGGATAATCCCGCCACACAGAGAAACATCTGTTCTTATTTTATCAAAAAATGGTCGCTTGTGAATGAAAATGGGAAGAGAAAATTTTATAAAACAGAAAGGCATAAAGATGGTTTCCAAATAATAGATCCATATATACAAAAAACAACCAGAATATTGTTCCATTCTGGTTGTTCTGCTATACGTATAGTAAGTTTGTACCTTTGCCACTGGTCTAACTTTGATTGCTCTTCATTCCGGCACAGAATACTGCTTGAAACTTTCCAAAACCTCTTCGAATTGTTGTTTGGACTTCACCGGGATCCCTTTCATCAATGTTTCATGACTGTTGCTTTCAAGTTTTTCGACATCAATCTGAAAGAAAGACTGTATGATCTCTGCCTGGCCCGGTTTACCATTAAATATGGACAGAACACCATTTTCTGATATGCCGAAATAGCCGTTTGTTTTTAACAAAGGGGAAATATCATCCACTTGTTTCTGGAAAACGACTTCCTCCTCGTTCATATCAATCAGCTGCCAGTCAGCATAGGCCGCCCAGAAATCTTCCATACTCCAGATTGTCTCCTGTACAATTTCTTCACTGATTTCCCCATCCAGGTACACTCTTTCCAATTTCACCGTAACAGTATGTGCTGAAACCACATCAGCCGGATCTTTCCCTGTTTCCGTCTGCTGAACGTTTTCACGATCGGCTGCCTGTTTTTCTTCTGTATAAAAGAATGTGAAATAAAATGCACCCAAGAGCAGCATCACCATAAACACGATTCGAATCTTCATCGTCATCGTGATCACCTCGTACTAGTTTTATGTCCTTCTTCAAAGCTCTTTCTTATAAAGAAAAGAACCTCTTTCGGTAACTAGTGTTGCCAAACACTGCTAAGAATATCCAAAACCGATCATGATCATTTTTTTGTCACGATCTCCAAACAAAAAAAGATCACCAAAAGAGACATACTCTTTTAGTGACCTTTATTTTTAATCATTATTCTTTAGTGCTTTGAACATATTGTCAATATCCAGGTTGATCCCCTCAAAAGGCCCGCCGTCACGCAAGTCATTATCGATATTCCGGACTCGGCTGAACGTTCCTTCATCAGTGACCACCTTTACTGAACGGCCGTTAAGATATGGTTTGACAGCTTTCTTAATCCTAGCTTTTGTTTCTTCTTCTTTGTCTTTACTGTGATCTTGGAGTTCGACCGCTATCAGCACATCAGTACCGTAGGCAACTGCACGGACATCACTTACGTTATCGACTTTCCCGGTAACGTCACCAATTTTTTCGGCAAGGTCACCTTCATAAGCTGTATAGTAAGATCTATTGGCTTTTCTCGTATTATCATCTAAATGTCCATGATAATTTGCATCCCCATGACTGGCACGGCCATCCTGTTCAAGAAAGCTTTTGTCATAATTCGCCAGTGGAGCAGAAGGATTCCTTGGATTTCCATTTTCGTCCTTGACTTGAAGATATTCACGTTTCTTCTGGCGGATATCCTGTCCTTCCCTGCCAATCGGCGAATGGTCATACATTTCCGTCAGTGGACCGTCCCTCTCATCCCTCTCATCTCCACCGTGGCCTTCGTTGGAGTAGAATCCGAGTGGTTCATAGGAATCTGTATACCGGTCCTGAGCTTCTTCTTCACCTGTGTTACAAGCTGCCAGACCCATCGTCATGACGGCTGCCAATGGTACCATGAATAATTTTTTATTCAATGGTGCTTCCTCCTTCAACCCGCTGATTGAGCATATTACATGCTCATCATTAGGTTGTGAAAGAGCGGCAGTCTTCATTCCTTCAAGTAGTTGGAGACTTCTCCTACATTATGGGTGGAGCAAGCGGTTCATTTCTTGATGCACCTCTTGGGAAAATTGCATTCTTTTAGGAAATTGATGGATTGTCAGGTGAATCAGATAGTTCCAGGCCCTCTGTTTATAATTGTAATCTTCCCTTAGGAATCGATTCCACTCCCTGAAAATATCTGTAGGGTATAGTAAACCCAGGTAAAAAACGAGTTGATTAAGATAGGTATGATAAACATTCAGCTGTTTTATTTCATTCAGCGACCAGTCGATATATGGAAGGATGCGATTACAGAATTGCAAATCATCCATTAATGGTGTTGAGTGAGCAATCAAATCGAAATCGATTAAATAAACATTCCCGTTTTTACCTCTTAAGAAATTATGATGTGCTACATCTCCATGTGTAATGCAAGAAGGATTCTCCACCAGGTTCAGTACTTCAAGCTGTTCAACCGCGCGCTTTCCCCATTCTAAGTAAGTATAGAGATAATAAGGCTGGATAAATGATTGAAGGAAGGGGATATTATTCTCAAATTGACTCAAACGTTTCTTCCACTTCTTCACCCACTTGTATCTCGGAAGTTCTTCCAGCCACTTACCTTGCATGTTTCCTGTACATGCATGAAATTTTTTCAATACAAATAAAACGTCCATCCTGTCTTGTTCATTTCCATAGCTGATTGGGTCACTCGTTTCCAGCCATATCGTCAATCCGATGGGATGACCTTCAAAGATAAGTATTTCTCTTTGGTGAATGGGGTGAAATCGCAGGACGTGGGGAAAATTCTGCTGTACCAACATTCTTACCAGTGTTTCCTGCATGATGAATCTGCTCTGGCTGGGATATTTTTTTACAAACCACTTCACTCCATTACTGAATAACACCCATTTACCTTCTTTTAATTTTTCCAGGGATGCGGATTGATCTTGCAGTTTGTATTTTAAAAAAGAAAGGAGACGATACGAATAATCGTCTCCTCTCGGATGGATATCAGTCAAGATCATCATCTTGGAAGTTTGGCATGGAGAACGCTCTTGGTCCAAACATTCCTTGACCCATCGGCATACCCTGACCCATCATTCCAGGACCATACCCATATGGAGGCTGCATTCCTTGTGGCATACCACCATATCCTTTAGGTCCTCCGCAGCCGCAGTCATCTTTATCGGCAGCTCCCATCACTCCGGACGGCTGGCCCATCGGCCATTGTGCTCCCATCACTCCAGACGGCTGACCCATCGGCGACTGCGCTCCCATCACTCCGGACGGCTGACCCATCGGTGACTGTGCACCCATCACTCCGGACGGCTGACCCATCGGCCATTGTGCTCCCATCACTCCGGACGGCTGACCCATTGGTGACTGTGCACCCATCACTCCGGACGGCTGACCCATCGGTGACTGTGCACCCATCACTCCGGACGGCTGACCCATCGGTGACTGTGCTCCCATCACTCCGGATGGCTGACCCATCGGCCATTGTCCTGAAGACGGTGACTCATCCATCGCTCCTTGAACCTGCCCAGGCCACATCGGCTGACCATGCATGCCTCCAGGGAACCCCGATCCCGGCATTACAGGAGATACCGGATAGCAATTATCATACGGCATCCATTGTCCAGGAGCTGCTTGTGAAGGCATTTGAACGGATGGATATCCATCATCATCCTCATCTGATGCTCCCATTACTCCGGATGGCTGACCCATTGGCGATTGTGCTCCCATCACTCCGGACGGCTGACCCATTGGCCATTGTGCTCCCATTACTCCGGACGGCTGACCCATCGGCGACTGTGCTCCCATCACTCCGGACGGCTGACCCATCGGCGACTGTGCTCCCATCACTCCGGACGGCTGACCCATTGGCCATTGTGCTCCCATTACTCCGGACGGCTGACCCATCGGCGACTGTGCTCCCATCACTCCGGACGGCTGACCCATTGGTGACTGTGCTCCCATCACTCCGGACGGCTGACCCATTGGTGACTGTGCTCCCATCACTCCGGACGGCTGACCCATTGGCCACTGTGCTCCCATCACTCCGGACGGCTGACCCATCGGCGACTGTGCTCCCATTACTCCGGATGGCTGACCCATCGGACTTTGATGCGGCATAAATGGCATCATTGAAGATTCATCATCATAGCCCATACCATGCATCATTGGCATTTGCTGCATTCCTGGCATCATCGAAGCACCTTGGACCTGACCTCCAGGCCCCATTGGCGGCATTCCATACCCCGGCTGCATTCCGCCGTGAGGTCCACCAAAACCGGATCCCGGCATTACAGGTGATACTGGTACGCAATTATACGGGTTGAAATACATAGGCTGATTGTACCCTCCTTGTGGTTGCGTTGATTGTGCAGGTTGAGCAGGCATTTGTAAGCTTTCTTCTTCATCTTGAATACCTTTTACATTGTTCTGCTTAGGCTTCTCAGCTTTGGGTGATTTTTTATCTTTCGCTTGTGGAAGAACATTGGAAGGTTTAGGCGGCATTTTCGGCTGAGCTTTCGCTTTTGGTTGAGCTTTAGGCTGTGGTTTAGGCTGCTGGACCGGTTTTTGCATCGGCTTCTGCATAGGCTGCTGAACTTGCATATTTGCCATGTTCATCATGTAGTAGTTATTGATATCAATTTCCGGTATGACCGGCTTCGGCATCTTCGGCGTAAACGGTTTTTGTGCTTCCTTCGGCTTTTCTGCAACAGGCTGTGTGATTGGTTTCTGTTCTTTAAAAGGATGCTCGGCTTTAGGCATCTCTTTCATCGGCATTTCTTTCTTTGGAGCTTCTTTGGAGCCGAACTTTATCTGTGTTTCTTTTTTAACGGTTCCCCCAGTCGCAGGAACTTTGATTTTCATACCCGGCATAATCATATCAGGGTTCGATAACTGGGCATTCATCTGCTTTAACTCTTCGAAATTGACACCATATTTCTTGGCGATTTTCCAAAGAGTGTCCCCTTTTTGAACAATATGGATTTTCACTCTTTTTCCCTCCTCAGGCATAAGTCTATATATCCTATGACAAGATAGGCAAATTGCTAATCATCTACATAAAAACTTATGAATGGGCGGAAAAAAATATACCTGTCACCAGTACGGAACACTCTCATCCAAGGGAACTAAACAAAAAAAACAAGCAGAAAATATTTTTTCATCTGCTTGCTTTTATCGCGTTATTCCGGAGTGGACAGCGGTCTTTGTGTGAAAACAGCCGCGTTCACCTCTATGCGCGGGCTAACATTCGGTCTAATGCCAACATCGCGAAATGAGAGATGTCTTTGCCTACTTTGATTGTGTTTTGAGGTTTTTTGTCTATTATATTTTCCAATGACCATAGTAAATGCGGTAAATCGATCCTATTCATTGTAAGGCATGGACACATATATGGGTTGAGGGAAATGATATGCTTGTCGGGATGCTGTCCAATCAGTCTCTTGACCAGATTCATTTCCGTCCCTATCGCCCAGGAAGAACCCTTTGGTGCATTCTCAATTGTTTCTATAATGAATTTCGTACTCCCATTCATGTCTGATTTTTCAACAACTTCCCTCCGGCACTCTGGATGAACGATGATCTTCATTTCAGGGTGTGTGCTGCGTACCTGCTCAATGTTCTTTTCTGTAAAATTCTCATGAACGGAACAGTGCCCTTTCCAAAGGATGACTTTAATATCCTCCGGCTTCCCATCAGTTATCAGTTCATTTCGAATCGGGTCCCAGACGGCCATTTCATTCTTTGCCACACCCAGATCTGCCGCCGTGTTTCTGCCTAGATGCTGATCAGGAAGGAACAATATCCGTTCCTTTTCTCCCAATGCCCATTCCACCATTTTATGGGCGTTGGATGAGGTGACAGTCGCTCCCCCATTCTTTCCGACAAAGCTTTTAATGGCTGCAGTTGAGTTGACATAGGTGAGGGGGATGATGGTATCACCGAATAATCCCTGCAGGCTGGACCATGCTTTTTCCGTTTGAAAGATGTCAGCCATATCTGCCATGGAGCAGCCCGCTCTCATATCTGGTAAAATGACCTGTTGATGTTCTTCTGTTAAGATATCGGCCGTTTCTGCCATGAAATGAACCCCGCAAAACACGATAAAATCTGCTTCCTGGTTTTGGGAAGAGATTTGCGCTAATTGAAGGGAATCCCCAATTGCATCGGCAAATTGTATGACTTCATCCTTCTGATAGTGATGGCCAGGTATGAACAGTTTTTTTCCAAGCACCCTTTTTATTTCCCTTACCCTATTCTCCATTTCTTCTTTGGTAAGGGCCGTGATCGTTTCAGGCAGGACGCCTGTTTCAGCTGTCAGTTCTTCTAGTAACCCCATTATAAAACCCCCTCCTGTCTAAATACTCTTGCACTAATATCTAAAGACTTTACTGAATGGGTCAGGTATCCGAGTGAAATGTACCCGACCCCTGTATGTGCGTACTCGTTCAGATTCTCTTCCGTAATCCCACCTGAAGCCTCGGTGACGACCTTAGGCGGGACGTGGCGGATCCACTCCTTGATTTGCTTAGGACTGCAGTTATCGAACATGATGATGTCTGCACCGCTGTCGACAGCCTCTATCAAACCCTCTTCACTTTCGATTTCCACTTCAATTTTCACTGTATGGCCGCACTGCTGTTTCGCTTTTTTTACTGCAGCAGAAATCGACCCAGCAAATGAAATGTGGTTATCCTTCAACATAATTGCGTCATACAGACCATTTCGGTGATTGTAGCCTCCACCTGTCCGCACGGCGTATTTCTCAAGCATCCGGAGTCCCGGCGTCGTTTTTCTTGTATCACAGACCCTCGCTCCGCTGCCCTCCACTTTTTGGACGGCCCGGTGTGTTGATGTCGCTATACCGCTCATTCGCTGAATAAGATTCAACACAACCCTTTCTCCCTGCAGAAGAGCCCTCATACTCCCGGTCACCCTGGCGAATTGCTGTCCTTCTTTAACGGAATCGCCATCTTCCACATACACCTCGGCCACAGTTTCATTACTCAATAATGAGAAAGTCGTTTCGATCACACTTTTCCCGCAGAAGATCCCATTTTCTTTTGCGATCAAAAAGAATGTCCCCTTATCGCTTTCTGCAAATACACTTTCTGATGAAAGGTCACCGTCGCCGAGGTCTTCTTTTAAAAATTCTTCAAGCATAGATTTCAATTTGATGTTGTTCATCACGTACCACCCTCAGTTGATGATTATCATTTATTAAAAGTATCGATTTCTTGAACCATTCTGAATTGTTTTCTCCCGGATAATCCGATCGGATATGCCCTCCTCTGCTTTCCGTCCTCAAGAGGGCAGACTGTGTGATCAACATGCTGACCACCCACATTAAGTATGTTTGGATTTCATTTTCAGACAATCGATCGAGGCCGGTATGGAATGATAAGGATTGAGCATTCAACCAGTTCAAATGACGCGTTAAACTTTGTTCATTCCGTATGATCCCTACATCCCTCATCATCCGTTCTTTAAGTTCGGTGGGATCAAACGTAATTTCTCCGATATTTCCTTTTGACTCCTGAACGTTATAAGCACCAGTGAAAGGAGATGTCTTCCTTTTAAATGTGACCAGATGATTTGCGAGTCTTTCTCCAAATACCAGGCCTTCGAGCAGAGAGTTCGATGCGAGCCGGTTTGCTCCATGCATCCCTGTACAGGCAACCTCGCCGATTGCATATAAACCATGGATGGTGGTTTTTCCTTCTTCATCTGTCAAGACTCCCCCCATTGTGAAGTGACATCCCGGAGTAACCGGAATTTTCCCTTGGGATAATGAAATATGATGGTTTTCACACAGTTTGGTGATCGATGGAAATTTCGTTTCAAAATCCTTTACCGGAGTGATATCAAGATAGACCGCTTTCCCTTCGATACGCTCACGATTGATTTTCTCAGCCACGATATGACGCGGGGCAAGCTCCAGCAGCGGATGCACCCCTTCCATGATCCGTTCTCCTGAACCATTGATCAGGAGTGCCCCTTCTCCTCTTACTGCTTCTGAAACGAGTCCGCCGGAAGTGCTCCCCAAAGACAGGAGAGTGGGGTGAAATTGAATGAATTCCATATCGGACAGCGCAGCCCCCGCTAGAAATGCCAGTGCCATACCGTCGCCCGTAACCGTCGGTGCATTGCTGCTCAATGAATAAATCGAGCCTGCGCCACCGGTGGAAAGCACCACATGAGGTGCAGAGTAGCGATGGATGGAGCCGTCACCTTTCATCGTTTTGACTCCGCAGCAATGACCCCGTTCATTTTTTATGAGTTCGTAAACCAATTCCTTTTCAACGAACCTGACTTTTTCAGTAAGTGCATCCAATAAATATTCGATGATATATTTCCCTGTCTGATCACCGCCGCTGTGAAGGATGCGGGCCATACTGTGTGCTCCTTCCATTCCGAGTGCAAGATCCCCATTGGATTTCCTGTCAAAAGGAGCCCCGTCATTAATCAAGTATTCTATTATTCTTTTTCCATCCCTGATAACGTTCTTCACAGCTTCTTCTGACTGATGGTTGCAGCCTGCTGTCATCGTATCCTTTGCATGCAGTTCTACTTTATCGAATTTGCCGATTGGGGCCGCAACCCCGCCCTGGGCAAGATACGAGTTGCTGTCTTTCACTTTATTCTTTGTGATAATTATCACATTCAAATGCTCCTGAAGCTGACGGGCAAGCTGTAATGCAGCGATACCGCTTCCCACTATGATTACATCGGTATTCGTCATGTATAAATCCTCCTGATTATTTACAGGTGTCTTGACACATATATTTACACATTATTAAACTAATGACAAGAGTTTTTTTATAGATGGCAGTTTTTGATAGGTTCTGCTTTCCGCCCAACTTAGCATGCGTTCGTATGCTGGATTCTACTTCACGTTTTAAACAGGCTGCGGATTGCGCCATCCAAGGGACCTTGATAAAAGAAACTTATAGATTGCTCACTTTTGATTTTTTAAAGGGGAATGAAAGATGCTTTATTTTGATTATGCGTCAACGACACCGGTCGATCCGGAGAGTTTACAGATTTATAAGAACGTCAGTGAAGACTATTGGGGAAACCCCAGCAGTCTTCATGACACGGGGGGAAAAGCCCATCTTCTTCTCGAAAATTGTCGGAAGAGGCTTGGTGGTGTCCTCGGTGTTCCACCTGAGGGAATTTCTTTTACTTCCGGTGGAACAGAAGGAAATCATGTGGCCCTTCTCTCACTCGCATTCAGTTATCAAAAGAAGGGGAAACATATCATCATCAGCGAGGCTGAACATTCATCCATCCACAGTGCGGCTGCTTTTTTGGAAAAGGCGGGGTTCAAGATAACAAAGATCCCTTATACACCAGAAGGACTTATAAACCTGGACTCTTTGGAAAGGGCGATTACAAAACAAACGACGGTCGTCTCCGTCTGTCATGTAAATGGCGAAATCGGCTCCATCCAGCCTCTTCAGGAGATTAAGAAACTTCTGCAAGGGAAAGATATATTATTTCACAGTGATATGGTGCAATCATTTGGCAAGCTCGACATTACAGAAGCCGCTTCGATTGTGGACAGCTTAACGATCTCTTCTCATAAAATCTATGGACCAAAAGGGGCCGGTGCGGTCTATTTTCATCCACAATCGGATATCCAGCCTTTCATGCCCTTCCAGACGCATGAACATGGATTCAGGGGAGGAACCGTCAACCTTCCAGGAATTGCAGGCTTTGTATCGGCGGCTTTGAAAGTCAAACCTCTTGAGGAACATCATCATTATAAAGTGCTGCGAGACCACTTTTTCGAAAAGCTGCACAGCTCAATAGGTGAATATTACACAGCTTATGGCGGCCCAGCCGACCACCAGCTTCCTCATGTAATCGGAATGAGAATCAACGGAGTGGAAGGTCAATGGCTCATGCTTGAGTGCAACCGGAAAGGCATCCATATCTCAACGGGAAGTGCCTGTCAGACAGGGAAGCATTCCATACCTAAGACCCTTGAGGCCATGGGGATAGGAGAAAGAGAAGGAAAAGAGTTCATCCGGATTTCGCTTGGACGGGAAACCTCTCACGGGCATATCGAAGAACTAGCAGAGGCTCTTTCCCAAATTCATCAGGAAGCATACATTTCTTAACTTGAAGAAGCTGGTATGGTATGATTTCCTATATAAAAAAATACGGAGGAGATAGCAGTGGCAGGGAAAAAGATACTTGGAGATGAGAGACGGCAAGTCATACTCGATCATCTCATAACCAAACAAGCCCCGATTACAGGAGGCGACCTTGCAAAGCTTGCCAATGTAAGCCGGCAGGTAATCGTCAGTGATATTACCCTACTGAAGGCTAAAGGAGAACCGATCATCGCTACGAGTCAAGGATATCTCTATATGCCAAGCTCAAATCGTGATTCGATGGTGGAACGGATCGTTGCCTGTCAGCATTCTCCCGACAGAGCAGAAGAAGAACTGTTGTTACTTGTCGATCACGGCGTCACAGTGAAGGACGTTAAAATCGAACATGGCGTCTACGGTGACCTGACAGCTTCGATCATGGTCTCCAATCGAAAAGAAGTGGAACAATTTTTAACGAAAATCGAAAGAACCCAAGCCGCCTACTTATCCGAATTAACGGACGGTGTGCATTTACATACGCTGATGGCCCACAATGAGGAAGCATTGGTGAATGCAGAAAATGCACTTAAGGAAGCTGGTTTTTTGATGAAGTCTTATAGTTGAAATGAGTACCCGGTCCTGATATCAGGGCCGGGTGTTTTTATTTATGCCTCCAGCAAGTAAGATGAATACGTCCCGACCATCTTCACTTCGCATCCAAGTGCCTCCATTTCGCTTATTGCTCCTGGAAGAAGTACCTCGTCCATTCCATGAGCAACGTCTATCAGGAAGAAATAGTCACCCAGTCCGGTTTTTAATGGCCTTGATTCGATCTTGCTCAGGTTAAGCTGCCTCCAGGCAAACGTGGAGAGAACCTGATGGAGAGCTCCGGAACGATCCTTCGGAAGGGTCACCATGAGCGTCGTTTTGTCTGAAGATTTTTTTTGGTCGATCCTGAGAGCATCACTCTGTTTATGCAGCACGATAAAACGTGTGTGATTATAAGCAAAGTCATGGATGTTCTCATGGATAATCGTCAATCCGTACTCTTTGGCGGCTAATTCATTCCCTATTGCCGCCAGCTTTTCCTGCGGGTGCTCACTCACGTATTTGGCTGCTGCCGCGGTTGAGGTCGTCTGCTCCAGAGAAGTGCCTCGATAGTGGTGATGAAGAAATTTATGGCACTGAGCCAAGGCATGGGAATGCGAGAGGATCTTCTCTACCTTATTATCACCGCCGCTATGCCCCGGGTGCACCATAAGATGCTGCTGTATCGGTGAAGTAAGCTCAGCAACGATGGATAAGTCCGCTTCATGAAATAAATAATCAACCGTAATATGTACAGATCCCTCCAGTGCGTTTTCCAGGGGGACCACTGCATAGTCAGCATCTTCTTCAATGACTGCTTCGATGCAATCTGGTATCGTCACACAAGGTACTTGATGTTCTTCTGGAAAAGCCTTCTTCACGGCCAGGTCCGTGAACGAAGCCTGAGGTCCTAGATAAGCAATTTTCAATGGGTCTCTTCCTCTCGACAAATTTATTGAACATTCTAACATGGGAAAGATGGTTTTGTATATACATCTTTTTTTAAAAGTTAGGAAACGACCTTTATAAATCCGGGGGATGCGTCCAAAAAAAAAAGAAGCGTCAGGCACCTGAGCCTAACACTTCTACTTTCTCGACGAATTCCAGCCTTCTCAAACGAGCCAGCAGTTCTTCCAAGCCGACTGTCAGATCGGTTACATTCAGGGAAAGCGTTACATTCGCTCTCCCCTGCAGTGGAATCGTCTGGTGAATGGTTAATATATTACATCCGTGCTTCGCCGTTTCACTGAGAAGATGTGACAGCGTTCCTGAGCGATCTTCCAGATGAAAGAATAACGTGATGATCCTTTCCTTTACGATCGTATGAAAAGGGAAGACCGTGTCACGGTATTTATAAAATGCACTCCGGCTTAAATCTACTCGATTTACGGCATCCCATACGGAGTCAGCCTTTCCTCTTTCGATCAGTTCCTTGGCATCAAGCGTTTTTTTCATTGCTTCCGGCAGGACATCTTCACGGACTAAATAAAATTTACCGTCCTGAAATTTTTTTCCCAATGATTACTCCTCCAATATGACCAGGCTTAATCAACGAATTCAAATTCATATTTCAATAAGCGGATCGTATCGCCATTTTCAGCACCGCGCTCGCGGAGTGCATCATCCACACCGTAAGAACGAAGCTGTCTTGCGAAACGTCTGACAGAATCTTCACGTGAGAAATCAGTCATCTTGAATAAGCGCTCGATCTTTGCTCCGCTGACAACAAACGTTCCATCAGGATCACGGGTGATCACAAAGTCACGCTGATCTTCTTCGTGTCTGTAAACCACACGATGTATACCTGTATCCTCGACTTCTTCTGTAATCGGGAACTCTTCAGTTGTCTCCAATTTATCCGCAACCGCGAACAACAGCTCTTTCAAGCCTTGCTGCGTAAATGCGGATATCGGGAAAACCGGATAATCATCTTGGAGCTTCTCTTTGAAGATCTTCAGATTTTCTTCCGCTTCAGGCATATCCATTTTGTTCGCCACGATGATTTGCGGGCGTTCTGTGAGGCGCAGATTATACTGCTTCAACTCTTCGTTGATCGTCAGATAATCTTCGTATGGGTCGCGCCCCTCCATGCCGCTCATATCGATCACATGCACGATGACACGCGTTCTTTCGATATGGCGAAGGAATTGATGGCCAAGACCCACTCCTTCATGGGCCCCTTCGATCAATCCAGGAAGGTCTGCCATGACAAAGCTTCTGCCATCAGCCGTTTCGACCATTCCGAGGTTCGGGACGATCGTCGTGAAGTGATACGAAGCAATCTTCGGTTTTGCAGCAGATACGACGGATAATAGCGTGGATTTCCCGACACTAGGGAATCCGACAAGTCCGACATCGGCAAGCAGTTTCAATTCCATGACGATATAGCGCTCCTGCCCCGGTTCACCTTTTTCAGAAAGCTCAGGTGCAGGGTTTGCAGGTGTGGCAAATCGTGAATTGCCCCGGCCGCCGCGGCCGCCTTTTGTTATGACTGCGCGCTGTCCATGCTGCGTCAAATCAGCAATCGTTTCGCCGGTATCATCATCTTTGACGACCGTACCCGGCGGCACCTTCACAACCATATCTTCTGCATTTCTTCCATGCTGGTTCTTACTCATGCCATGTTCTCCTCGCGGCGCCTTGAAGTGACGCTGATAACGGAAATCCATCAGCGTTCTTAGTCCTTCATCCACTTCAAAAATGACATCCGCCCCGTGGCCGCCATCTCCGCCTGCTGGGCCGCCTTTAGGTACATATTTCTCACGACGGAAAGCAACCATTCCGTTACCGCCGTCTCCGCCTTTTGTATAGATCTTGACCTGATCGACAAACATACTTTCACTCCTAACTTATCCATCACGTTGATATCATTATGTACATTCAATGCTATTCAACAGAAAGATGAATCACAAACGCTTCTTTTTGAAGCAGTTCTATTTCTATATTTTGTCCGTTTTTTTGCTTATTCTTAATCCATTCTTCCAAAACATTCGTTTCTTTTAGTATACCTGTGAAATCAAATATAAAACGGGGATGTTCCTCAGAAAGGTTGATGATTAATGAGAGTTGATTTTCTGCGTTGGCTCCTGCATTGGCTTCAAGAAGTTCCATTAGCTCCTTGCAAACGAGAACGAGCTTTTGATCATCCAGCTTATGAGTATAGCCGGTCTGTCCCACTTCGAACTCCAATTTCACCAGATGCGTCGACCAGTTATATGTTAAAATCCATTCAGCCAATAATGGAAGTTTTAAATTCGATAGTTTAGATTCATTCTGTGCTGTCAGAACCATGGTGTCTATGACTTGCTTCGCACGCTCGACCCGATTCAATTCAAGATTCCCCTTGATCAACTGCAGATCGTTCATCCAATCATGACGAGCATGTCTCAGTGCGTCCAGAATACCCCAATTTTCGCTCATATACAAACTCCTATACTTATTAGTGCTACTAGTTAGTATAACAAAGATGGGTATCCGCGTATATTGTTAATGAAAAAAGTGTCGAAGGACAGGAAATTTGGCCGGATGGCTGGTTGAATGATTTGAGCCGGCTTGTACTGTTGGAATTGATCATAAATCATGTAAAGTTGATAATAAATGACTGGGAGTTGAAAATATTTTGGGCAAAGTTGAAAATAAACCTCTCTTTCGGTGAAAAATGACCGGCCATATGATTATGAGGGCCTCTTCGAAGTAGTTTCTTGTTGTCCTGAAACGTTTATTATCAAAAACAGTCTGTTTATTATCAAAATTTCCTTTTTATTATCAAAAACAGTGTATTTATTATCAAAAATCCACTTTTATTATCAAAACCGCATGGCCTCAACATTTCTCCCGGATCCAGCACCTGCCGTCTAAAACGGTCCTTCACAAAAAATAAAACTCTAACCGAAAGTCGGTTAGAGTTTTCGTTAAAGATATGCGATTAAGCTTCATTCGCAACAGGGTATACGCTCACTTTTTTCTTGTCACGACCCATGCGTTCGAAACGAACAACACCGTCTGTTTTAGCAAAAAGTGTATCGTCACCACCACGGCCAACGTTCAAACCTGGGTAGATCTTTGTACCGCGTTGACGGTAAAGGATAGATCCGCCTGTAACCATTTGACCGTCTGCACGCTTAGCACCAAGACGCTTAGCAATAGAGTCACGACCGTTTTTAGTCGAACCTACTCCTTTTTTAGACGCGAAAAACTGAAGGTCTAATCTTAACATCTGTTCCACCTCCTACTTTTTGAAGGTTATTTTAATGAAATCACGATAGTCTCTTTCAATTGTTTGCAGGCTGATCACCATACTGCTGAGCAGCAGCTGGACCTTCATATCTGTTTCGTCAGGTAAGCCGTCAGGAATGACGCAGCTTAAGTATCCCCCATCGGCTGATTGCTCAATGATGGGTTCTACACCGGTCAATGACATGATGGCATTGACACTTCCGAATGAAACAGCAGAGGCACCGGCACAAACGATATCTTGCCCATGTTCGGCAAAATCTGCATGACCGTCCATCGAGAAAGAACGAATTCTTTCACCGGACTTCTCAACGTAAACGTTAATCATTCAATCACGCCTTACGCGTTGATTTTGTCAATTACAACTTTTGTGTAAGGTTGACGGTGACCTTGCTTACGACGGTAGTTCTTCTTAGGCTTGTACTTGAATACTACAAGCTTTTTCGCGCGGCCTTGTTTTTCAACTTTCGCTGTTACAGTAGCTCCATCCACTAATGGACTTCCTACTTTCACATCGTCACCACCAACAAAAAGAACCTTGTCGAATGTTACCGTATCACCTTCACCTGCGTTTAGCTTTTCGATGTAGATTTCTTGACCAGCTTCTACACGGATTTGCTTACCACCTGTTTCGATAATTGCGTACATAATCGCACCTCCTTAATAAACTCAGACTCGCCAATCACAGGTGCTGGATTTCTCCACACTTTAAGACCTGTTCTGAGCGGTTGTAGCACGGGTGCTACAATCAATAACATTAGAATCCTATCACAATTCGAGAGGGGGTGTCAATATAAATCATGAAATTCATACGATCTTTCCGATTTGATAATGCGGATGTGAATGATTGATGACATGAAGATCAAGTTTCATCTTCAATGCTTCCTCCAACCTTTTCAGATGGTGCCTTTCGCTGCCGGCAAACACATCGAGCACATCCTTCGTTCCCTCTATCACAATTTCCGCAGTGTCTGTGCCCTGATATTCCCAGAGCTCCCTCTCCAGTTGAAACGCTTTGCTTTCGGGACTGACGATCCGGCCCGTTCCGCTGCATACAGGACATGGGACGGTTAAATATTCATTTAGGGACGGCCTTGCCCTTTTTCTTGTCAGTTCCAGGACACCAAGTGAGGTAAAGCCCAAAACGGTCGTGCGCTGTGAATCTTCCTGAAGGGCCTCGCTGAAAGCCCTCAGTACTTCCTCTCGGTGGGTTTCTTTTTTCATATCAATGAAATCAATCAGGATGATGCCGCTGATATTCCTGAGGGTCAATTGCTTAGCCATTTCCACAGCAGCCAGTTTGTTCGTCTTCAAAACGGTTTGTGCAAGATCATCCTTACCTGTGAACTTGCCCGAATTGACATCTACCACAGTAAGCGCTTCTGTCGATTCGATAAGCAGAAACGCACCATTATCAAGCCAGACCACTTTTTTCAATGCGTTTTTCCAAACAGACGAGACCCCGAAATGCTGAAAGATATTTTCCCTGCCTTGATAAAGCTCCATTACCCATTTGCCGCTGTAATGAGCCTCGATCCAGCCTTTTAGATGTTCATAGCACTCAAAGTCATCTACCGCAATAGATCCGCCTTCACCTGTTTTCAATTGTTCAAAAAGGTCCTTATAAAACGCATCCTCTCTAAATAAAAGGGCAGGAGCTTTGCTTCGCCGGCTCAATCCTTCGAGAGCCTGGTATCGGCTTCGCAATGTGTCTAGTTCTTCAATCAATGTTTCACTCCCGGCTCCGGAAGCCTTCGTACGGAAAACGGCCCCTTCCGCTTCCGTTTTCCATTCTTTCCCGGTACGCTTCAAATCTCGCCTTTCCGCTTCATCGATTTTCTTGGAAACGGCGATATAATGTCCCTCAGGCATATAAACAAGATGCTCTCCCTTGAGTTCAATGACTGCAGACAATTTCGGCCCTTTTGTCCCCGCCGCATCCTTCGTCACCTGCACCAGGATTTTTTGCCCTTCATGCACACACTTAGAGATTGGTATGGCTGCATCCCCCCTGTGAT
Source organism: Rossellomorea sp. NS-SX7 (assembly GCF_052828565.1). NCBI lineage: Bacteria > Bacillati > Bacillota > Bacilli > Caryophanales > Bacillaceae > Rossellomorea > Rossellomorea sp. NS-SX7. Next base: position 2,752,569 of record NZ_CM128249.1, read on the forward strand.
AGGCTGCGACGTTTTGGGGGAAATCTTTTTCGTGAAGGTAGCCGTTTTTATTCTGTCCGATATCCACGAATGCTGCTCCAAGGCCTTTTTGTACCTTGACCACTTTCCCAAAGTAAATATTGCCTGTCAGCGTCTCTTCCTGCGGCTGATACGTGAACAGCCCGGCGACCTTCTGATCTTTGCGCAGAACCCAGCGTTTTTCCCTGCCTTTTCCGTGCACAATGATTTCTTCCAACGGAGGATCCCTCTTTTCTATGTAAAACACGTCATTTTTTCGCCAATAAAAAAGAAAAGGAATGACTCGACGTCAAACCTTTGTGTAATTTCTACTATTCACTTTAAACAGTCTGCGATCATTCGTCAATAAAGGTAGAGAAGATCCTTCGTTTTGGCGTTTGTCATTTTTTCAGCAAAGAATGCATGGAGGAGTTCAGATTCATCAAGCTTTCCGACTTCAGTGCCCCCATCAAGCACGACGAGAGGATGCTTCACACCACGGTGGAATCGTTCAACTACCGTCAGAATCGTGTCTTCACCTTCGATCGGCAAGGGTCTCAAGTCAGCGAATTGATGACTGTTCCCATAATAACGTTCTAAAAGGAACTTCATGAAATTATACCTTCTCTGCTTCCAGTCCATCCATAATGAAAAATACAGGAACGATAGCACGATCCAAATATTCAAATGAAACGGTGCAATGACGAGGATGGATAAGTGAAACAGGATCAGGAGTGAAAAGGAACTGATCAGCGTCATTTCATATGCCTTCAAATAATTGAATTTGAGCGACAGCAGTAACGAAATCAGTTTTCCGCCGTCAAGCGGCCAGATCGGCAGCAGATTGAACAGCAGCACCATAAGATTCAATTGAAGGAACAGCGTGAATAAGTCTCCGCTGATGAAACTTCCTTTCATCAATAGCCAACCTGCTCCCACAAGCCAGACATGCTGCAGCGGCCCTGATGCAATCACCCAGAACTCCTCGCGAAGGGAACGGTTGCCGTGTTCATCCATTTCAGCGACTCCCCCAAAGGGAAGGAGGGCGATTCTTTTCACTCTCCACGAATAATAATGAGCAGTCACCCCATGGCCTAATTCGTGGATGGTGATGATCAGAAGCAGCATGATCAGCTCAAGAAAATGAGCCGTCGCTATGCCGATGGCCATGACAAGCCAGAGCAATGGGTGAATATAAAGCTTCTTTACTGCCGAAGTAAAATTAGTCAAATGATATCACCTGTATCGGGTCGATGAATTCATCACCCATTTTAATGGCAAAATAAAATTCCCCTGAGACATCGCTTTCCCCGCTCGTTGAAACTTTTCCGACTGCAGACCCTTTATCGACATACTCATATTGATTCACTTCAATCGATTCGAGATGGCCGTACCAGGATTCGGACTTATCTTCGTGCTGGATGACGACTGTATTCCCAAGCTTATCCTTCTTTCCGGCAAAAATGATCAGTCCTCCTTTCATTGCGGCAACATCTTCGCCAAAACCGGTTTCAAGCATGATACCCTGGCCATTCGCTTTGAAATTTTCAACAACTTTCCCTGAAGCCGGCCTTGCATATTCTTCCGTGTTGACAACGGAAGAAGAGTCTTTATCTTCAGTGCCTCCGGGCAGCAATGCCAACGGCTTCCCGAATTGGTCCTCATACCAGGACGAAATGGCGGCAAACTGAAATTCCGTCTCCATTGTACGATTGACCACCGATTTTGCTTCGTCAAAAACAGGTGAAGGACTTTTGAACATGATCGCTGTGATCAATACCATGATGCCTGCACCTAAAATCTTCATCATGAACGTTTCTTTTTTAAATAACGGATGAAACCCTTCCGGAGGAGGCCCGCCTTCATAGCTCGAATACCGTTCTGCCCCATATCGTTCTTCATCACTCGGCAGAAAGTAAGAACCGTTTGTATAGCCGCGCTGATTGGTCATTTTATTTGTTTTCTTTCTTTTTGCAATCCGCTTTCTTATTTCATCCGCTCGATTCCCCATGAACACCATTCCTTTTTATAAGGTATTGTCCGGCTCCGCGCCAAACGAGCCTGTTCTATTCACATGCTACAATGTATGACTTGTCCGAAGGGAATATTCATGAAAGAAAACAAAAATGCGTGGAATGGGGGATGGGGTGAAGCGGTCAAAACAGACCATTTGTGCCTGGCTCAAAACAGACTATTTGTGCCTGGCTCAAAACAGACTATTTGTGCCTGGCACATATCAGGCTATTTGTGCCAGGCACGAAGGCATGCCGCATCGCACCAAATTAAAAACCCGACAATGTCCGGATGACCATTGTCGGGTTTTGAGATTCTATTTACCTATCAAGCTTTGACGCCGAATAGTTTTTTGATTTTCGAGAACACGCCCGGTTTCGTATCTTCCAGCGATTGAAGAGGAACGGATTCCCCGAGGATGCGTCTCGCTATATTCCGATACGCAATCGAAGCTTTGCTTGTTGAATCAAGGGCGATCGGTTCTCCTTTATTGGAGGACTTGATGACATTGTCATCGTCGGCGACAATTCCGATCAGGTCGATTGACAGATGAGCCGTGATTTCATCTACATCCAGCGCTTCGCCACTTTTCATCATATGGCTGCGGATACGGTTGATAATCAGCTTAGGCGGTTCGATATCCTCTTTTTCAAGCAGTCCGATGATCCGGTCTGCATCGCGGACAGCGGAGATTTCGGGAGTCGTTACCACGATGGCACGGTCTGCACCCGCTACCGCGTTTTTATAGCCCTGTTCGATTCCTGCCGGGCAGTCGATGATGATGTAATCATAATCCTGTTTTAAATCCAGGACCAGTTTTTTCATCTGTTCAGGATTCACCGCTGACTTATCGCTTGTCTGTGCGGCAGGCAGAAGGAATAATTTGTCTTCAAACCGCTTATCCTTCACGAGCGCCTGATGAATTTTGCAGCGGCCTTCCACAACATCGACTAAGTCGTAAATGATTCTATTTTCGAGTCCCATGACAACATCGAGGTTTCTGAGACCGATATCCGTATCAATCAGACAAACTTTTTTACCTTGTAGAGCTAATGCTGTACCAACATTGGCAGAAGTGGTCGTCTTACCCACTCCACCTTTACCTGAAGTAACAACTATGGCTTCACCCACATTAGCTTCCTCCTTTAAAACTTGTAATATTTGGTCTAAGATGCTTTAGTACCTGCAGGCGGTCGACGACGATCTGACCGTTCTCATCTATGTACGCACATTCCATATCGTGCTGTTCTTCGTCCAGCGGCCGATCGGGTGCACGATTTAAACAGTCTGCGATACGCAGCTGCGAGGGCAGCATTTTCGAAGCGACGATGACCGCGTCTTCCTTCCCGGTACAGCCTGCATGGGCAATTCCTTTTAAAGCACCCAATATGTAGATATTCCCTCCTGCAAGAATCTTTCCACCGGGATTCACATCACCTACAACCAGCATGTCCCCCGGTGTTTCAATCACTTGCCCTGAGCGAATGACACCCGTTAAGGTTTCTATATTTCTTTCGTTCATTAATTTTTCTGCTTCATTTTTTGTGACGACATTACTCAACACTTCATTTACTACCAGATTGCGTTTTTGCCTGACTATCTCCTTCAGCTCTTCCACTTGATCATCTGTCAGATAGCGGTTCCCCGTTTGGATATTCACTGTGAGTAAAGGGGTACCCTCGGTTTCACGGTAATGTGCCGACAGCTTTTCGTCCAACTCTTTCTTCAGTTCATCGAACGAACACTGATCATTGAGATGAAGGGTCAGTCCTTCTTTCGTACCTTTGATCATTACATTTGGTTTCTTTTTCATGGCGCAATTTTTCACCTCAGTCGTCTATAAATTCGACATAAGCATGGATATATCCTTTTTTTATAGGACAAATTTCGCGAATTTCAAGCACAAATTTGAATTCTCTTTTTCTTTCAAAATCCTTCTATCAATCTTCAAGAAGCTGCTTCTGTTTTCGCTGCAGAAAAATCTTGAATGGATAGGCAAAAATGATATAAAAAATGAGGTTCAGGACCAATGTCGGCCATAGGCGCAAGTCGGCAAATTGAATAAGCGTCATGTCTGTGCGCTGTATGATGACATTGATTTGATAGACAAGGAACTCCAGCACAGATACATTCACGATCACAATGAGTGCGAACACGAACAAGTTATTATGCAGGATCTTCATCATAGCGTGCGCAAGAAAAACGACAAAGGGAAAGAACACTAAATAAATCCCATTGATTTCCGTATAAAAGATATCAAAGAGGAACCCAAAGATAAATCCGTATAATAAGGCGGTTTTATATTGAAAGAAACCACAAATGAAAAGAATGAAGATGATCAGGAAATGAGGCACCAGGATGCGCTGGTCGGCCCATTCCAAATTGGGAAAAAGGATGACAAAAAGACTTTCACTGTAAAAGATAAGGAGAGTCACTAAAGGAAGGATGAGCCTGTTGATCATTGCTCTTCCTCCTCGGTATCCTCTTCAGCTTGTGGCTCTGAAACGCCATTCATTTCACGGTCGATCACCATCACATGCTCTAAATGATAGAAGTCGGCTGCCGGTTTGACATATGCTGTCTGTGTAAGGCCGTATTGATCCGGTTTTACTTCTTTCACCTCACCGACCACCAATCCTTTAGGAAATACGCCGCCAAGTCCCGATGTGATGACTTTGGATCCTTCTTCAACTTTCAGGTCATTTGGTATCCGTTTGACCAATATTTCTTTTTTATCACTGTCATAGCCTTCGATCCAGCCATTGATATCCTGTTTTCCTTGAATGACAGTCGAGATGCGGTTCTTCGTGTTATTCGTGGAGATGAGCTCGATCGTTGATGAAAACTCGTTCACACTTTTGACTTTTCCGATCAATCCGGCCGAAGAAATGACGGCCATATCGGATTTAATTCCGTTGACCTCACCTTTGTCGATTGTAATCAGCTCCTGCCATCTGTCAGGGTTTCTGGCAATGACCGTAGCCTGGATCGTATCGTAGCTTCTTAAATCTTCTTTTTTCTCTAAAACTGCTCTCAGTTCTTCATTATCCTGTTTAAGGTCCCTGACCTGCGTTTCAAGCTTGACGAGCTCGTCGAGGCGGGATTTCAGTTTTTCATTTTCTGTGTATGTATTTTGAAGATCTTTCACATTTTCAATTACTCCGCCTGTATAGTTGACAGGCTTTGAAATCAATGATTGTCCGAATCCTACCATATCTTTCACAAACTGCTCCGGCCAGCTGATGCTTTCTCTTTCCCGTAAAGAAAATCCGATCAATGCTACGAGAACGATAATGCTGACAAGCAGGATGATCAATCGTTTGTTCAGGAAGAATTGTGGCATGCTGTACACCTCAACCTTTATTAATTCTTGGTCTATTAAACACCTTAACAACTGTAAGCTTTAACAGAGCCTAATTCTATTAAATACTATATCAAAATCTTTTCGATATTGATATCATTCCAAATTATTTACTTTTTCGACATTCATGAAGCGAAAAAAGATGGGGACGCCTTTATGTACTTTGGTGAAGTACTTTAAGGAACAGTCCCCACTTCATTTAAACTGATTATTTACCGCGGTTTTTGAATAAGTGAATATGATCAAGTGCTTTACCGGTACCGATTGCCACACAGTCAAGCGGCTCTTCTGCGATAAGGACAGGCATTTTCGTTTCATCACTGATCACCTTGTCCATATTGCGAAGAAGTGCACCTCCGCCGGTAAGCACAATCCCCCGATCCATGATATCCGCTGCAAGTTCAGGAGGCGTTTTCTCCAGGGTGCTCTTAACGGCATCGACAATGGCATAAACCGTATCATGGAGGGCAGAAGCAATTTCAGCAGCCGTTACTTCAATCGTTTTCGGAAGTCCTGTCAAAAGGTCACGCCCGCGGATTTCCATTGGATCAATCCCTTCCGGATCTCCCGCTGAACCGACTTCCATCTTGATTGTTTCAGCAGTGCGGTCACCGATCATGAGATTGTATGTTTTTCGGATATAGTTGATGATGCTGTCATCCATTTCATCACCGGCTACACGGATAGACTGGCTTGTGACGATCCCGCCAAGTGAAATGATTGCCACTTCTGTCGTACCGCCCCCGATATCCACTACCATGCTTCCCGTCGGTTCCCAGACTGGGAGGTTGGCTCCGATCGCAGCGGCAAAAGGCTCTTCGATCGTATATGCATCCCTTGCACCTGCTTGTCTAGTCGCGTCAATGACAGCACGTTCTTCTACACCTGTGATTCCAGATGGTACACATACCATTACATAAGGTTTTCTTGAAAAAGCATTTTTATTTTTGGTTGCCTGCCTTATGTAGTATTTCATCATAGTAGCAGTCGTTTCGTAGTCTGCAATGACCCCGTCCTTCATCGGGCGGAGCGCCACTACGTTCCCCGGTGTTCTTCCGATCATATTTTTCGCATCGTTTCCGACAGCGACGATCTGTTTATTGTCAGTTTGAAGTGCAACGACGGAAGGCTCGCGTACAACGATGCCCTTTCCTTTTACGTACACCAACGTGTTAGCTGTGCCTAAATCAATTCCTAAATCTTTCGTTCCAAACATTAATGGTATCTCCCTTTCTGATACAAATTGGCTGGTTTATATTTGGCTAAAGAGAGTTGTCCAGACTCTTCATCCTCGAATTTTTTACAATAGTTGATACTTCATGACATAACGAAAAGACTCATTCTTTAGAGAACGACTCTTTTTTCAATGAGCTACGCTTAATGAATCAGCATATTGTGAGTAAAAATCATAAGCATAATTATATCGTAACCATTAAAAAAATCCTAGTGTCATAAATACCCTTTTTCTTTTAAACTAATAAATTTTTTCTCTCCAATGATCAGATGATCAAGTATATCTATACCAATGATCCGCCCGCATTCTACCAATCTCTTTGTAACCTCGATATCTTCCCTGCTCGGGGTGGGATCTCCGGACGGGTGATTGTGGATGCAGATGATCGATGCAGCCGACCTGCGGAAGGCTTCTTTGAACACTTCACGCGGATGGACGATTGAAGCATTCAGACTGCCGATGAATATGGTCTGTTTGTGGAGAACTTGATTTTTGGTGTTGAGGTAAAGACAAACGAAGTGTTCCTGTGCTAAAAAACGCATGTCATTCATGACATAATTAGCACCATCTTCAGGGGAACGGATGCTGTAGCGGTCATCGAAGGCAAGGTTGCCGATCCGGCGGCCCAGTTCGACTGCAGCCATGATCTGAACGGCCTTGGCGAGACCGATGCCTTTCGTTTTCGTAATTTCTTCAAGGGATGCATCCTTTAAAAGATTCAATCCGTCAAAACTAGTCAGGAGACGGTTTGAAAGCTGAAGGACAGATTCGGATCTTGTCCCTGTCCGGAGCAGGATCGCCAATAATTCCTGATTGGAAAGACTGGCTGCCCCGCTTTGGATGAGCCGTTCCCTCGGCCGTTCATCCTGGGGATAATCACGAATCATCAGCTTGCTTTGTTTTTCCACTGTTTTTTCCATAGGTCCTCCTTTGTCAGTTAAAGGAGCCGTACTTATTGAAGATGACCCATTTCCCGAAGAGCCCTGTATACCTTAGAAATCGGCAAGCCGACGACAGAGAAATAATCGCCTTTTATTTCCTTTACGAGCTTGGCACCGAGTCCTTGTATACCATACGCCCCAGCTTTGTCAAAGGGTTCTTCAGAAGCGATGTATTCATCGATCTCTCGAGATGTTAACTCCCAGAACGTAACATCCGTTTTTTCGTAAAATAGAGTTTGTTCATCACCAAAAAGAATTGCGACACCCGTATACACCGAGTGTGTTTTACCAGATAACATGACAAGCATTTCCCTGGCTTCTTCCTCTGATTGAGGTTTTCCAAGGATGGCGTCCCCCTGCGCTACCACAGTGTCCGATCCCAATACATATGAATCGGGATGCAATGCTGATATTTCTTTTGCTTTTCTGAGTGCGAGTTCCATGACTACTTCATGGGGTTTTAAATGTGGTTCAACCGTTTCATCGACATTGCTGCTTATGGTGGTGAAAGAAAGTTGAAGCTGCTGAAGAAGATCTTTTCGGCGAGGAGATTGTGAAGCTAGAATGAGGTTGGACATACCATACCAGTCCTTTCGGCGTATTGATTGGGAGATACAGAATTATCGTACCAAATCCTGCCTCCTGAAACAAGCAGAAGGCGACAAGCAATTCAATACTTGTCGCCCCATCAATTATTTCCTAGAAAATAGTCGTAATTCAGTGCTTATTGTAGACGGCTGTATGCTTCAAGATATCCCAGCAATTCTCCCTGGACCTTCGATGCATCTTCAGAGGATTTTATTGAAAGTGTCTGCATGGCTGCATTCTCGATCGATTCTTTCATTTGCGCAATCGAATTCTGTCCGACTTTAAGTCCCTCAATTTCTTTTAAGCTGGATTCAATGGACCCCGCTGCAGACTCATTCGCCTTTCCATTCACCACTCCGTTACTGCTCTCTTCAGCAAGGATGGCATAGAGACCATTTGCCTTTTCCAGAAACGTCTTCTCTTCACTGCTTACCTTGATTTCTTTGGCATTCAGCTGGAAGTCCTTGGCGTATACTTCCACACCGTTCTCTTTTATGTTTTCCCCAAGAAGTTTAGCTGTCTCGACATGAGCCGATACCCCGAGCAGCAAAAACCATTGTCCGTCCTTTTCGATGGATGCGCTATTTATTCCTTTGGAGGTCAGTGAGTCCTTCATTGCGGCCATCGACTCTTCGGATGAAAAGACCCCTCCCTGCAGAACCGGGGTCGAAAATTCCTTCAGCTCAAGAGGACCAGCCGCTTCACTTCCCCCCGCCACGCCAGCGGCAGTATCATCCTGCAAGGTAGCAGCAGGCACTGCTCCCCCGTCTGTATTTGTGATGACCTTCAACGTTCCGAATCCAAGCACGGCACCGACAACCACCGCCCCGATAATGGACATGATAAGATTGACCGAATCATGAAAAGGATTTTTGAATGATTTCCGATTCTTCTTTTTCTTGCCGCCCACATAATTGATTTTTTTGTATTCCTTTGGAGGCTGAGGGGTTTCGTCCGGCAGATTCCAATCAAAGCCCTGATCCTCTAGCTTCTCTTCGCCTGCCGCTGTTTCCGCTTTCCCCAGCTTCCAGTCGTGTACACGGTAGTCCTCTTCATATTCCGTACTCTCACCATTTATTTTGATGGAGATTTGTTTTTTGCCGTTAGGTTTGTCCACCATCGCCACCCTCCTTCATCTATTTTTTTCCATGCTATCACATCCCATAAAAAAAAGAACAAGACTTTTGTCGTCTTGTCCCAAGAGGTTTTCGTCAAATTTTTTAATAGAAAGAACTTCTATATTCCGCTGTTGATTTCCGTGCAAGACTTCGCTTTCCGCGGGTGACCCGTGAGCCTCCTCGGCTTCGCCTGCGGGGTCTCACATTGGCCACTTCTCCCGCAGGAGTCTTCGTCTTGCACTCCAATCAACAGCTGGAGCCGATCTGAAATCCACAAAACTTAAACCTAACCCTCATAAAAAGATTTTTAAGAAGATAAAAAGCCGGACTAATCATTATCTCCTTCGTTAGGAAATTGAGGGAACGGATTTTTTTTGAGGGATGGTGATGGGCTTTCTATGACGGGAATTCCGTCTTTAAGATCATCGAGTTCCGGGATGTAGAAGGCAGATGCGATTATCTCAAAGGTGATGGTGTCTTCGCTGTATCCTTCCATACTTTCTTTCAGTTCTTCTTCCCCTTGGAAGTACAGCCCGTTGATTTCGACGATTCTTTCAAGAGATTCTATTTCATCGAGGAATTTTTCCATTTCGAAATAGGTCGGGGATTCTACCATCATTGTCATCTGAAGCCTTTTTAATAGAGAAGGAAGCTCGGTTTCACCGGCCGGAGCGGAGTCTGTTCCTTCACTTTCCTCAGTTGCAAGGGCTCCGTCCGTTTTCTCGAATTGAATAGATTGAATGGTGATTCCAGAAAGCAGTTCTGCTTTTTCCAAGTCCAATATCATTCGCTCCGTTAATGGTTCGACAGGGACTTTCTTTTGCAGCGAGCCGGAATCCGGCGTCTCATTTTGCTCGATACTGTTCACTTTAGCCTCGACCGCTTCCTGCAATTTCACCTGAATCCCCAGTTCTTCTTTTTTAAACTGCAGTCTTTCATCTGCAGGCTGTAAAATCAGATAGTATATCCCCGTTAAGCTGACCAGGCCGATCACGATCAGGCTGGTCAATAACGACCATTGTTTTTTTGTGAAATCGACTTTCATTCTTCTTCCCCCTCTTCAGAAAGAAGTGCTGAGAGCTTGTCTGAATCTAGGTGAAGGGCATACATGGCCAAATATCTTGGGAGGATATCTTCTTCGTCTGACTCCCCGACTTCTTCAGTCGTGATTTCAAGTATCTCGCCTTCCTTGATCCAATCCACATTTTTCAAACGGGAAAGGTAGAATGCAGCTTCCCTTGAAGAATCGAACTGGACGGCTACGTTGATGATTGTCCGGTCGCTATACTCAAGTTCCCGGATGAACCCTCTCTCCGGTAAAAGGGAAATCAGCTCATTCAGCAGCGGAACGGTCTTTACGGGATAGTCCACCATGTCCTGAACCGCTTTGTTCAGCGCTCCGATACTGTTGGACGCTTCCGCACCAAGGACTTTAGTCTGCTGGACCTCGATGATTTTCTTTGTCGTATCGATCTCTGCATCTGTCCTCTCTGTTTCAGTGAGGGTGTTCTGCCATGACAACAGCATCAAAGCAGCGAGCAGAATGATGAATAATATTGTACCCGTTACGCTGTATGTAAAAGCATTCCGTTTCTTTTCTTTATGTGGCAATAGATTGATATCAATAAGTTTCACTGAGCTGCACCTCTTTTAACGCAAGACCTAATGCTATGGCGTATCCCGATGGCACCAATTCATCATGGTGAGTCGGGACATTTTTCAACTGAAGTAATTCCACAGGGATCGAAACCCTCTCCTGCAGCTGTTCTTTTAGAAGCTGCAAACGTGGATGACCTCCGCTGACAACAGCCTTTCCGACGGATTGTTCGCCTTTATTCAATGAGTAGCGGTAAAAGTTCATCACTTTTTCAATTTCATTGAGCGCATCCTGAAGCATGTTCACTGGCAAACCACCCTCTGGCACACGGTCTTCCATTTCTGCTTCCAGTACGATCGGCCTTGTGAAGATGGGTTCATGCTTGTGAAAGATCGAGACCGTCAAAAGCAGTTCATCCATATGAAGCAGCATCGTGTGTTCGTGCGGCAGCGCCTTTCCTTCATGAAGGACGGTACGATATAAGGCAAGAGGGGCGATATCGGCAGCTACAGGCTTCAGCTTCACTTCTTCAAGCAAGCGTTTATAGCTGTCGACGATTTCTTCCTGGGATGCAACCAATAGAACCTCTTGCTTCTCTCCTGAAGCTCCCAGTATCGAATAATCAAATACCGGGTCTTCAAACGGTAAATGGATGCTTGATCCTATTTCGAGGAAGAGATAGCCTTCCATTTCATCTTCCCTGATGTCAGACGGTATCGAGACTTTTCTCAGGACAACGAACGGATCCGGTACCACGAACCGGACAGGTTTGCGCTTGATTTTCCATTCGTCGATGCATTCTTCCAATATATACAGAAGGGTTTCTTCATCGACGATCCTTCCTCCTTTGATGACGCCGTCAGGGAGCTTACGTTCGTCCATTGAAGCCACCAGTGGCGGGGAAGACTGTTTCAGCTCGAGAAATCGGATGCAATGGTCAGTGAATACTATATTTGCTGTTTTATGAGAACTTGAGAGAAACGATAGAAAACCCATGGACCGGATCCTTTCTTTGCAATACTTTAATAGAATAATGATAGATAAACAGAAATAATCTCATCTCCAAATAGATAAGCTAGAATCGTCCCGGCAGCGATGAAGGGGCCAAAGGGAATCGGCTTTCCTTTTTCGATGAGCTTGAATGCAAGGGCTGTCAGTCCGATGACCGCTCCCAGGAATGTGGCGATCATGAAGGAAAGGATGGTTACTTTCACCCCGACTGCAAGACCGATGACGCCGTAAAGCTTGATATCTCCTCCGCCCATGCCGCCTTTACTGATGATGGCGATAAGCAGAAGCAGCCCGAAGCCGAGCGCTCCGCCTGCGAAGCTGTCCCACCATGGCGAAAGAGGAATGAAGATGCGCTCGATGATGATCAGCACCAGGAAAAAGAGAAGGACTTTATCCGGGATGACCATATATTTAAGGTCGGAAACCGTTATGATGACGAGCATGGAAATCAGGGTCCAGGCAACAAGGATCTCCCACTGCATACCCAGTTGCAAGTAGGCTAGTACAAATAGCCCAGCGTTCAAAGCTTCCATAAATGGATATAAAGGAGAAATGCGCCCTTTACACTGGCGACATTTCCCCTTTTGGATGAGATATGAAATTACAGGTATGAGCTCCAGGGCCGTCAATTGATGACGGCAGTATGGACAGCTGGACCTTGGTTTTACAATTGATTTCTTCAGTGGCACTCTCAGGCCGACTACGTTGTAGAAGGAGCCTAGGAGGAGTGCGTAGAGGATTATGATGAAAATCATTATTATTTCGCTGCGTTTGAAAGTTCTTTTTCAGTTAAATAGCCTGCATTACCTTCATTAGTAATAACTGCTTGGGCTTCATGATTTGCAATTCTATATTCATTATTTGTAAATGAAACAACAAACGACTCGTCTCCTACTTTTGATAAATATGAATTTAAACTACCTGAAGTACTACCAGTAGCAGGGTTTAACTCCCATGAAGTTTTAGAAGAATCCTCAGCCTGCGCTAATTTTGCCGCATTAATAATTTGAAGAGCGTCAGCAATTTTAGCATCATCTTTACTATTATTAATAATCCCACCAATACTCGGCACCGCAATCGCCGCAATAATCCCCAAAATCACAATAACAGCAAGCAACTCGACAAGCGTTAATCCCTTATCATTTTTCAAAAACTTTTTCAACATCTTTCTTCCTCCCATTCTGGTTCTTATGTAGTACTTTAGTACTCTATTAATCTACTACCATTATACAACAGGACATTCAAAAAAATAGTAAGAATGTGTAAAATTTTATCATATTTACTAGAAATTTTGAACATTGTTAAACATTTCAAACATCGGTATCATGATGGCCGTGACTATTGTCCCTACTAGGCCGGCAAGTACCACGATCATTAAAGGCTCGATCAGGGATTTCAGCTGGTCTGTCGTGTTTTCGACTTCTTTTTCATAGAAGTCCGCGACTTTGGACAGCATCCCGTCAAGAGATCCCGTTTCTTCCCCGATGGAGATCATATGTGAAACGAGCGGCGGGATCGCCCAATGATCTTTCATCGGTTCTGTAAGCGAGCCTCCGCTCTCAAGGGAATCCCGGGATTCTTTGATCACTCTTGCGATCACTTCATTTTCCACGACTTTCTCCAATATCATCATGGACTGAAGAATGGGGACAGAACTTGAGAATAACGAACTGAATGTCCTTGTCATCCTGGCAAGAAGCGCTTTCTGGATGAGGCTCCCGAAGATTGGTATCCGTAAAATGGCATAATCCAGATAATATTTCGTTTCCTTTTTGCGCCTTATCAAGGTGATTCCGACGACAGCCAAAATGACGAGCATCAATAGAAGATACCAATAGCGCTGCACCATTTCACTGGCGCCAAGCACAGCCCTGGTGATCATCGGCAGCTCGCTTCCCATATCTGCGAACATATCAACAAAGGTAGGGACGACGGCAAGCAGCAGGAAGATGACGACGCCGATGGCGATGACACCGACCACTGCAGGATATGAGAGTGCCGCGATGACTTTTTGCCGGGTCATATGCTGCTTTTCATAGTGGTCACCGAGGCGCTCGAGCGTTTCATCGAGGCTTCCAGTCGCTTCACCGGCTTTCAGCATATTGATGAACAGGGGTTCAAAGACCTTTCGGTGCTTGGCGAAAGCATCTGACAGCGGATGTCCTTCTTTCAGTTCCATCTCCACTTCTCCGAGTACCTTGGATAATGCCTTACTGCTTGTTTGAGCAGAGAGAATCCTCGTTGCATCGACGACGGTCACGCCTGCTTTCAACAGAGTGGAAAACTGCCTCAGGAAAACGACCATTTGCTGAAGCTTCACTGGATTCCCAAGCGTAATCTCCTTTGTGAGAAGGGTTTCCGGCATTTCTTCTGCAGATATGACCCGGATCCCCTGATTCTTCAGCTTCAGCATGGCTTCTTTTTTAGAAGGAGCGGTAATCACTCCCCGCTTCCTCCCGCTCCTGTCCCTTCCTTCATATTTAAACCGCGTCATACAGAACCGTTCTCCTGCATGTAAGGCTGGGCAGCTTCACGTGAAACAAGCCCCTTGTCCACGTATCGTTTGACAGACGATTGAAGAAGTTCCATCCCCATAGCCTTTGATGTCTGCATGACGCTTGGGATTTGGTGTATCTTCTCGGAACGGATCAGGTTCGCGACTGCTGAATTATTCAGGAGCACTTCGGTTGCAGCCACCCTCCCCTGCCGGTCTGAAGTCGGCAACAAACGCTGCGCGATGATCCCCTGAAGGACGGAAGCGAGTTGCACCCTGATTTGAGACTGCTGGACGGATGGAAAAACATCGATGATCCGTTCAATCGTGGACACCGCACTCGATGTATGCAGTGTACCGAGCACAAGATGACCGGTTTCAGCCGCCGTTATTGCGGTATGGATCGTTTCGAGATCACGCATCTCCCCTACAAGTATGACGTCGGGATCCTGTCTCAGTGCGCTGCGCAGCCCATATGCGAATGACTTCGTATCAAATCCCACTTCGCGCTGATCGATAATCGACGATCCGTGCTTATGTAAATACTCGATCGGGTCTTCCAGTGTGATGATATGTTTTCTCATCGTTTGGTTCATGTATTGGATCATCGAAGCCAAAGTAGTCGATTTCCCGCTTCCCGTCGGTCCTGTCACGAGCACAAGGCCTTGAGGCTTTTCGGCAATCCTAGTCAGTACGTCCGGAAGATTCAATTCTTCGAGCGTAGGTATTTTCGTCGGTACGACACGCAGTGCGATGCTAATGCATGAACGCTGATGGTATGCATTCACCCTGAAACGCGAGACCCCGGGAATTGCATACGAAAGGTCAAGCTCTCCATGTTCTTTAAATTCATCCCAAAGCTCTTCAGGGATGACGGCTTTCGCCATTTGCTCTGTATCCACAGGCTTCAAGACATCCTGCCCGTACCGTTTCAAATCTCCGTGGATGCGAAACACGGGAGATGATCCGACGGTGAGATGGATGTCGGACGCTTTTAATTCGAATGCTGCTCTTAATAAATGATTGATGCGTTCTTTCATCGTGATCACCTTCTTTACTCGATTGCAACCCGGAGAATTTCTTCTGTCGTGGTAATCCCTTGCTTCACCTTCAACAAACCATCATCCAGCAGAAAGATCGTTTTCGATCTGTATGCCGCTTCCCGCAAAGCTGACAGCGGTTCATTGTTCATGATGATTTTTTTCATTTCTTCATTGATGACGAGGACTTCATGAATCGCCAGCCTGCCTTTATATCCGGTCATATTACAGGCAGCACAGCCTTTTCCACGAGTGATTTTCTCGACCGAGAGCCCTCTGCGCTTGAAAATATCGAGTTCCCTCCTGGTCGGAGTCTCTTCAACGGAACAGTCACGGCATACCTTCCGCACCAGACGCTGTGCGACGATCCCGCTCAGGGAGGTCGCCACCAGGAACGGTTCGACCCCCATGTCGATGAGCCGGGTGACGGTCGTCAGTGAGTCATTCGTATGGATCGTACTCAAGACCAGATGACCAGTCAGGGATGCACGGATGGCCACTTCTACCGTTTCTTTATCCCGGATCTCCCCGACCATGATGATATTCGGATCCTGCCGCAGGATCGATCGCAGTCCTTTTGCAAATGTAAGCCCGACATTTGCATTCACCTGGATCTGATTGATCCCTTCGAGCTGATACTCGACTGGATCCTCAACGGTGATGATATTGACTTCTTCACTATTCAGCTTATTTAAAGCTGCATATAGAGTGGATGATTTCCCTGACCCCGTCGGCCCGGTAATCAAGACAATGCCTGTCGGACGTTCGATCAGGGACTGGAACCTTTTCATATTAAGCGTATTGAACCCGAGCTGGGTCAGGTCGTTTAGCGAAGAGCTCAAGTCAAGGATACGGAGAACCATTTTTTCACCATAGATGGTCGGCAATGTCGATACCCGCAGATCGATCGGGCGGAAATCGATATTCGTCTTGATCCTGCCATCCTGGGGAACCCTGTGTTCCGTGATATCGAGCTGGGACATGATCTTAATCCTTGCGGTCAACATGCTCTGCATATGTTTCGGGATCGCTCTTTCCGTCCGGAGGATGCCGTCGACCCGATACCGTATCAGCACCCTCGTTTCCTGCGGATCGATATGGATATCACTTGCCTTTTGGGTCATCGCATTCGAGAGGATCTGATTTACCAGTCTGGCAATCGGCGAATCCTGATCCATGATCGTTTCATCCTGCTCGATCTGCGGTTCGTTCCCTACTCCTTTTAACTCTTCAAAGCTTTCATCCATATCATAGAATTTATTGATCGACCTCAGAATATCATCTTTGGTCGCTATCGCTGTCTCAATGAAAAAACCTGTAGAAAGACGGAGATCTTCTATCACATAAAAATCCATCGGATCCGCCATCGCGACAAACAGCTTGTCTCCCTCTTTTTTCAAAGGGATGATGGAGTTCCGTTTCGCCATGTCTTTCGGGATCAGGTGAAAGAGCTTTTGGTCAAACGGATATCGGAATAAGCTAACATGCGGGATGCCCAGTTGAAACTCGAGCACCTCGATCAATTGCTGCTCCGTGATGTACCCCTTCTGAAGGATGGCATCACCGAGTTTTTGATCCTTACTCTTCTCTTTCAGTGCCTGCTGAAGCTTTTCCTCCGTCAGCAATCCTGCTTCCACTAATAAGTCACCTAATCGTTTCCGTTCTTGCGCCATCTCTTGTCACCCTCTTCTTTCATGACTATTACTTCATATTTGGATCCGGAGTATCCCCGCTTGAGGAAGGCCGGGTATCAGCACTCTCCTCCTGCTGCGGTTCCGTTTGATCAGCATCGTCTCCTGCATCGCTGTCACCCTCATCATTAACGGTCTGATTGGATTCCACTGCCTCACCATCATTCGAAGCCGGGGAACTGTCCGCAGCTTCTCCTTCTGATCCACTTTCCGCATTGCTTGCGATGTAGTCCTGTAGGCTGACGAGCTCCTCCCTGTGAACAGGCGGATAATAATCGCGGGAAACTAATTCCTCTTTCAACACAGCACCGGTGGAATCCAGCATGGTCTTCCATACCTCAATCTGGACACCTTCTTTTCCTTCAGCCCTGACTTTTGTCCGTCCCTGTTCGACATATGGTGTGTATTGCTTAATCACCCTCGGTTCGATTGTTTGCTTGTTCTCTAGAGAAATTTCGACCTCGTATGGGAGTTGGGGCCCTTCTAAAACAAAGGAAAGAATATCCCCGGTCATCTGAAAACGAAGCTTGTATGGCTGACTGTTCGGATTTGCGAATCTGAAGTCCTGATGAAGCTCTCTATCCACTCTTGCTTCGAATCCAAGCTCTGCATATTCCGGCAGAGATCGGCCCTGATTACGCTGAACGATGTCAAGGTCGGAGTGCAGAAGAAGTTTATATAAACCCGTTGAGATTAAACTCAGCTCTTCATCCGTCAGGTAGCTGATATGCTGGTCTTCCACAAATTCCAGGAGGGAAAAAGTGGAGATGGGTTCGATATCGAATTCTGTAAAAGAGGAAAGAAATTCTTCTAGCCCCGGTGTCAATTCAACGTCCCCTATCTCATTTTCAGCAAGTACCTGCATTTCTTCCGGGCTGTTCAGATAATCTTCAAGCGCGAATTCCCGCTCTTCCTCTTGGAGCATTGAGGCGCTCTTCGTTACAGCATCTATAAGACTCTCTATATGTATGCGATCAACATCAATCCCAAGGGAGGTCAGCAACTCCCGGAACAATCCTTCATCCACTTGCAGGAGAAGCGGGGATTCTCCCCCTTCTGACGCATTCTCAATGGTGGCATCAATATCAAATTGGAATACTTCCGAAGGGATGCGTTCCTCCATGCCCAAATAGGTAACCTTTAGAAGGTGACTCTCTTTCCAAACCCGTATTTCTTCTTGCAGTTTCGTTTCGTCGGTTTTTTCATTTGACATTTTTATACCCGCAATCATCGTTTCATTGGCGGATACATGTTCAGATTGAAAAAAATGATCATATAAATAGGTCCCTGCATGCGCAGAACCGAATAGGTATACTGTGCATAACACGAAAAAAACGGGTATGGTGTATGTTGATTTTTTCAATGAGGGACCTCCTCCCCGACTGTGATTTTATCTGTCTCTACCGGAAAATAATCGATTATATTCTTCTTCCTCATCATCCCCATGAAAAGATGAGGGGTCATCGACGGGATCCGGCAACCTGTCGTCGATTAACGGCAGTTCTTCTACTTCTGCCATCACATTATGATCAAGTACGTCCGGTCCTTCACCTTCATGGGCACCTTCAGTCTGTGTGTCTTCCCACTCCATAACTTTTATGTAGTCCTGATGTTCTTCTTCAATGAAGACTTCTTCTGACGCAGTTTCTGACACTGCTTCTTCATCTGCATCATAGACATGATGTTCTTTAATAGTTTCATAGATTTTGGGTTCATGACGCTGGGTGGCGGGAGAAAGAGATTCTGGTTGAGGTTCAGGGTGCAGTACAGTTGTCCTGTTCTGAATTCTTGACTCTATCAAATAGGCACTCATACCTGTTAATAGAACCAATATGGCAAACACACTAATAAACGGAAGAAACTCACTTCCTATTAAAGCAAGGATGGTTATACAAAAGGAGATCGAAGAAATCATCACCTTCTGTTTAAACGGCAGCTGTATTGGAATGAATTTCAGGAACGGCAGCAAGAGGAGATAGGCACCGGCAGCAAATAGTAAAGCGTTCATGACAAACCTCCGTGTTCAGACTAAAATCGATAGTTTCGTACAATTTTCGACTATTACTATTTTATTACAAAATCATTAAAATTGAAACAATGTGATTGCACCCTAAGGCAGAAAAATAGAAGCCGGTCACTGATTATACAAAAAGATGCTTTTGCTGATGTTTCTGGTGTGTACCACAAGAAAAGATAAGTGCTCATAAAAAACACCTTCCCCTGCAAAGGAAGGTGTCCCTATTTCACATATTCCGCCACACGATTCCGCCCGGCCTGCTTTGCACCTGTATACAGCGCCCTGTCGGCGTGGCGTATCAAAGCCATGGTATCATCTGCATCCTGAGGCGCAGTCGCAACTCCGATACTCGCAGTGATCCTGACCATTAATTTTCTGTTTGATGCTTGAAGCGTATCATGAAGCACAAATGGGCGATGCGCGATGCTCTTCCTCACACGTTCCGCAAGCGAAAGTGCTTCACTTCTTTCCGTATCCGGCAGAAGAATGACAAATTCCTCGCCGCCATATCTTGCGACAGTCCCATGCTTCCCAATCAGCTTGCATAACCGGTCAGCGAGCTCTATCAATATTTCATTGCCGCTCTGATGCCCGTAGTTATCGTTGATGACCTTGAAGTGATCGAGATCGAGCATTATCAGGGAAAGGGATGTTCTCTCCCCTTTTTCCAGTTCATTGAACTCGAGTGACAGCATATCTTCGAAGTATCGGTAATTATAAAGATTCGTGAGCGCACATCTTTCACTGTTTTGCTTCGTTTTTTCATGATGTCTTGCGTTTTGAATGGCGACCCCGAAATAGGAGCACAGGATTTCTACAATCATCAATTGAAATTTTTCATATGACCGTTTTTTTGAAGACGCCAAGAGAAGGATTCCCTCCACCTTCTGGCTTCTCACAATCGGTACGCACAGAACGCTTTCCACCCCGGCGGGCATATATGCGTCTGCGAGTGCGACCCATTCAGACCTGGAGTCATAAATGACCGACTTTCCTGACTCCCACACCATACCGCTGATTCCCTGGCCTTTTCTCAAAGTTGGGAACTTATGGACATTTTTCTGCTTGCTTTCGACCCTTCTCAAAAGAACCAGTTCATCACCTTTGCAGTCCAATATGTACGCGTATTCCACTGGCAGGGTTTCAATGATCTTTTCAAGGAAGATATCGAGTACTTCATCCACTTTCAGGCTCTCTGTCAGCTGATGTCCTATTTCCCCGGCTTTTTGAAGGGATTCATTGATTTTTTCAGAGGAATTATACATCTTCAATATCATCGATAAACTAATGAATGGAATACCAATCAGCAGCGAGGCGAATGGACCTATTTGGAAAGTGAGGAAATACAGTGAAAGAGACATCGGGAACATGATCATATTTGCAATAAAATCCCATATGAAATCTTTGCTGTAAAAACGTATATCATTCACGACTACATAACGCTGATAGGCTAATAGAAGGAATTGATTGATCATGATGGATGCCACTTGGTAACTCAAGGCGGCAGGAAGCATTTCCCCTATGCTTGTCGCACCCGTTTCACCGCCAAGCAGAAAATAGATCAAACCGCTTGAAAAAGAAACAAGAAAAAACATGAGGGAATTTAATGGCGCCCTGTGCCAATCTGTTTTAGCCATTCGAAGTCTTATCAGCAAGGGGATAATTGAAAACTGCATCAGAACGATTTCTACAAATAAACCGTATTTCAAGAATCCCACAAGGGTTACCCATTGAATAAAGAAGATGGTGGAGCCATTGATGACGATCGGCATTAGCGGGATGGCTGTGGCAAATACTACCAGCGTGAGCAGTTCCCATCCGTTTCCTTCCACATTTTGAGGAGGATAGAATTGATATGTATAATACAATCCGGCAGGCACGATTGCCAGCCATGCAAACAGGATCCATAGTTTCTTTTTTAGTGAAAGCTGCATATCTCTCCTCCTTCATCTGCCATCTATATTGAAAAATAGTTAAATAGTCACAAGTTTAAGAATATTTTATCAGAGTAAAAGAATAAAGTCACTTACTTTTTCTAGAATTTTCTAACTTTTGGATGAGTACTGGTTTTACCTCTGATAAAAAATAAAGTGACCCCGTGATAAATAACACGTCATCATCATCCATCGAGTTCAATTTTTCGTCTACATAAACCTGCCAGTCACCTGCTTTTACTTTATTGGGGTGATCGGATAAAGCGAATAACTCATCTGCCTCCGCCACTCTCGGAAAAGAAAACGTTGTGAAGCTAATGGCTGAAGCCGCTTCTTCAAGCAGCCCAATCATGTGTTTCAATTCTTTATCTTTCAATGCAGAGAAAAGAATCGTCACGTTTTTAGCCGTAAACCGTTCCTTGATGGTTGCCACAAGGGCTTTTATCCCTTCCGGATTGTGAGCACCATCCAGAATGACCGCCGGATTCTCACTTACCAATTCCATCCTCCCCGGCCAATATGCTTTTTTTAACCCAGCCGAAAGATGCATATCAGTAAACGTGATTTCATTCTGAGATCGAAGTAATTCCACCGTCTTTAATGCCAGTGCTGCATTTTGAATTTGATGCGATCCCAGCATGGAAATTTCATAGGTGCCGCTTTGTGAAGGTGACTCGAATTGAAATCTTTCTCCGTTATCCAACACTGTATCCCGATGTGTGTGAAAATCCTTTTCTGATTGATAGACCAGACTGCCTTTTACCGCTGCCGCGTCAGAAATCACCTTTCTTGCTTCAGGCTGTGAGACACCTGTTACCACAGGAACACCTTGTTTGATGATACCAGCCTTTTCGAAAGAGATTTCCTCAATGGTATCTCCAAGAAAATTCATATGGTCCATTCCGATACTTGTAATAATCGAAACAAGGGGAGTGATTACATTCGTGGAATCCAGTCTTCCTCCAAGCCCTACTTCAAATAAAACAAGATCAGGCCTGGCAGTCTCTGCAAAATACACCATGCTCATCGCCGTGATGACTTCAAACTCGGATGGTTCCCCCCACTCGCTGTCTTTCATCCCCTCTGCAATCGGTTTTATGAGAGAAACAAGTGAAATAAGGTCTTCATCAGGAATGGGATTCCCATTAACAGAGATCCGCTCAGTGAACCGTTCGAAATAAGGGGAAGTAAATGTACCTACCGTATAGCCAGCCTCCTGGAGGATATTGCGTAAGTATGTGACCGTCGATCCTTTCCCGTTTGTTCCGCCGATATGGACGGACTTTAATTTCTCATGGGGATTCCCAAGCTCCTCTAATAAATGATTCATTCTTTGGAGTCCCGGCTTTATTCCGAGTCTCAGTCTGGCATGGATCCACCCTACAGCTTCTTCATATGTAAACATTTGTTTCACTCCCATCAAAAAAAGGCCGGAGGGGAGCCTAGCTGCTTTAGGGGTGGTTCCCTGTACAATTAGACTCCTGCTCCTAAGCCTTCTCTAGTTGTTCTTATACCGTTTTGAGTTCCTGTATTCTTACTTTTACTGCTGCCTGCTTTTCAAGATAATCTTTTTCTTTGGCTTTTTCTTCGTCAACGACTTTTTGAGGAGCTTTGCTTACAAATTTTTCGTTATTCAGCTTACCTTGAACGCGCGCTACCTCTTTCGTCCATTTTTCAAGTTCTTTTTCAAGACGGGCGATTTCTTCCTCGATGTTGATGAGTCCTTGTAATGGAAGGAATAATTCCACTCCTGTCGCGACCGCAGTCATCGCTTTTTCCGGAGGTGTGATATCCGTTCCCATATCCAATTGTTCAGGATTACAGAAACGCTCGATGTATCCTTTATTCTTATCCAGGATGTTCAGGATCTTCTCATCCTTGGCTTTCAGGATCAGCTTGATCTGCTTGCTCATCGGTGTATTCACTTCTGCACGTACATTACGTACGGCACGGATGATTTCTACAAGAAGCTTCATTTCTTCGGAAGCATCGGCGTAGTTCAGGTCCTCGTTTACTTCCGGCCAAGCTGCCACTGTGATTGATTCGCCTTTATGCGGCAGGTTCTGCCATATTTCCTCGGTAATAAACGGCATGAACGGGTGCAGAAGTCGCATTGTGTTGTCTAGTACATAAGCGAGGATCGAGCGGGTTGTTTTCTTTGCCGCTTCATCTTCCCCGTATAAAGGAAGCTTCGCCATTTCGATATACCAGTCACAGAAGTCATCCCAGATGAAGTTGTAAAGGATTCTTCCGACTTCACCGAATTCATAGCGGTCTGCAAGTCGTGTCACATTATCGATCGTTTCGTTCAGACGGGTAAGGATCCATTTGTCGGCAACGGATTTTTCACCACTCAAATCAATTTCATCGTAGGTCATGCCATCCATATTCATCAGGGCAAAACGGGATGCATTCCAGATTTTATTGGCAAAGTTCCAAACAGACTCCACTTTCTCGAATGAGAACCGTAGATCCTGACCAGGTGAACTGCCTGTCGATAGGAAATAACGAAGTGAATCGGCACCGTACTTTTCGATGACATCCATCGGATCGACACCATTTCCAAGCGACTTACTCATTTTGCGGCCATCTTCAGCACGAACCAGGCCGTGGATCAGAACATCTTTGAATGGGCGCTCCCCTGTAAACTCAAGTCCTTGGAAAATCATACGGGATACCCAGAAACCGATGATATCGTAGCCTGTTACAAGCGTATTCGTCGGATAGTATCTCTTGAGGTCTTCCGCATCAAGATCCGGCCAGCCCATTGTGGAGAATGGCCACAGCGCTGAACTGAACCATGTATCGAGAACGTCTTCTTCCTGCTTCCAATTTTCACTGTCGGCTGGTGCTTCTTTGCCTACATAAACTTCACCGGTTTGTTTGTGGTACCATGCCGGGATTCTATGTCCCCACCATAATTGACGGGAAATACACCAATCTCGTGTATTTTCCATCCAACGCATATATGAAGTTTCGAAACGGTCAGGAACAAAGGTTACTTTTTCGTCTTCTTTTTCCTGCAGCTTGACAGCTTCCTGTGCGAGCGGATCCATCTTAACGAACCATTGTGTGGACAGATACGGTTCTACTACCGCTCCGCTTCGTTCAGAATGTCCAACCGAATGCATATGTTCTTCGATTTTGAACAGTACACCAGCCTCCTGAAGGTCTTTGACAATTTGCTTGCGGCACTCAAAGCGGTCCATCCCTTTGTATTTGTCTGCATTTTCATTCATGCTGCCGTCTTCATTCATCACCAGGATGCGTTCAAGATTGTGGCGGTTCCCGATTTCAAAATCATTCGGGTCGTGAGCAGGAGTGATTTTCACGGCACCTGAACCGAATTCCATGTCTACGTAATCGTCACCGACGATCGAGATTTCGCGCCCAACGATCGGAAGGATGACCGTTTTGCCAATCAGGTGCTTGTATCGGTCGTCTTCAGGATGTACAGCAACTGCCGTATCACCAAGCATCGTTTCCGGACGTGTTGTCGCGATTTCGATATGTCCGCTTCCATCAGCCAGAGGATACTTCATGTGATAGAAGGCACCCTGGACATCCTGGTGGATAACTTCGATGTCGGATAGGGCTGTCTTCGTCGCTGGATCCCAGTTGATGATATACTCACCACGGTAAATCAAGCCTTTGTTATATAGGTCGATGAATACTTTTTGAACTGCTTCAGATAAGCCTTCATCCAGCGTAAAACGTTCACGGCTGTAATCAAGCCCCAGCCCGATTTTTGACCATTGCTTGCGGATATGCTCAGCGTACTCTTCTTTCCATCTCCATGTCTCTTCAACGAATTTCTCTCTTCCCATGTCATGGCGTGAAATCCCTTGGCTGCGCAGCTTTTCGTCCACTTTTGCCTGTGTAGCGATACCGGCGTGATCCATACCCGGAAGCCAAAGCACGTCATAGCCTTGCATACGCTTCATTCTTGTCAGGATGTCTTGTAGTGTCGTATCCCAGGCGTGGCCAAGGTGAAGTTTTCCAGTTACGTTTGGAGGAGGGATGACGATTGAGTATGGTTCCTTTTCCTTTTCACTTTTCGCTTCAAAAAACTTTCCATCCAGCCACCATTTGTATCTTCCCTGCTCAATGGCATTCGGATCATACTTGGTCGGCATCGATAATTGATCTTGGGTTTCCATTGTATATCCTCCCTTAATGGTTGTATGTTTTTTTAGGTGATTGATAAAACACAAAAAATCCTTCGCCCTGTAAAAGGACGAAGGATTCGTTTCGCGGTACCACCTTTTTTCTCAGAAGCCGCGGGGACTCCTGAACTCTCAATGAACAATAACGGCTTTTAACCGGCTTCCACTACTGATTTCATAGAAGCAGCTCTTCAGGCGACCTTCCATCGTCTTCGCTTGGAAAATCTCTCAGCAATCGATTTTCCTCTCTGAAAGCGGGGGGCAATGTACTCTTCCTGTTCAACGCTTTTAAAATTATTTATGTACTCATTATAGTATAGGATTCACTGATCTTTCGTCAATCATTATCGCCCATTTTACTCAAAAATATTCTTCTGTATCTCTCTATGGTTTACCCAAGAACCAATTTTCATTCTTTTCATAGGATATAGTAGTGAATCTACCCAGAAAGTGAGTGAAACGTATGCGAAGGTACAATCCATACACCCTGCCTCCATGGCTGCGTAATGTTCGCTTGATATGTAAGCAATTCATCATCCCTTTTTCTGTGTTTCAAGCCATCCGGACCATTCTGCTCCCCACCACATTTGATGTTCTTCTCTTAACCCTTTTCATTGGCATCGCCCTTGCCATCTATTTTGATTGGATATAAGGACTGACGAAACATGGACTTTCGTTTTTCGTCAGTCCTTTCTTTATGCCTCAGCCTCTGCGGCTTCTTTTTTCTTGCGCTCGATTTCGTCGAGGCGCATGACTACGTACTCTGTGTTTTTCAGCAGCCAGTAATGACGCTGTAGCTTTCTTAGCGATTTACGTTCATTCCTTTTGCCTTTGGCAGTATGAAAATATTTCTCCACAACGGCGATCACGGAGCTGGGATAGGCTAAATAACACATAAACAGCAGCCTCTCCTCGTTGCGGGCAGTAAAATGCTGAAAGTATGTTTCAAGCCACTCCACACATTCATCATAATACTTTGGATATGTTTTCAACGTTCTCGACAGGAACGGCAGCAGATCATGAAAAGGAGATGCCACCTTCGAGTTTTCGAAGTTATTGAAATACCCCAGCCCCCTGTCATCGAATAAGAAATGCTCTGTAGACAGCTTTCCGTGGATGATGACCGTTCTGACCTTCGCAAGGTCCTTAGTACTCTCATACCATTCATCGAGCATTTTCCGTGAAAATTTCAGAGCCTGGGAAACATCTTGATAATACATACAAAAGTGGTATTGAAACGGTGACATATATACAGTCTTTTCACATTCTTCCACATATTCATCCAGAAACTGCTGTTCCTTTTCCCATCGAGAAGTGAGCTGCTCATAGTGCGACTCTCTTTCTTCCTTGTTTATTTTCACATCCTGTGAGGAGATCGTATGGAGCCTGGCAAGTTCACGGAACAGCTTCTGGTGTTTTTCGAAACGGTCTTCCTTCTCCAGGTTGTTCAGCCAAGGCATCACATAGTAGAGTTCACCCTCATGCCAGACAGCATATCGTCCATCCATTGTCGGATAGATGGGCACGATCCGGTTATAGCCCCGTTGAAACAGAGTTTGGACGTTACGGACGAAATCGACTCCGGTCTGGGCGGATATATGCTTTACGGCCAGTGTCCCTTTGTTTGAGTATACTTTGCTTACTTTCCCCGTGTCTTCCACAAAAAATGGCTCTACCCCATATGGCTGGAGGACAGGTTTTAGGCTATCGATGGTTTGCACGTTTTTTTGCACCTCCTTTTTTTCGACTCCGCTCACCTTTATCAGCAAAGTCCAAGTAAAAAAAGAACGGACTGCCGCCAATATGTTGGTGTCAGTCCTGATTCATCGTCTTTATTCAATCATTTTCTGCTTCATTTTTATATTATGCCTTGAAAACAGGCTCCTCATTTGGAATATAGAGAACCTGACCATTGTATACATCCTGATTCGCTTCCAAATGGTTGACCCGTAACAGCTGGGCAATCGTCAAATCGTATTTTTCTGCAATGTTATCGAGTGTTTCCCCTTCTTGAACAATGCATACTCTTAACTTTGCCGCCCGTTCATCTTCTTTGCGTGCAAAGAAGTCCGTCAGGGAAATCGATTCGTATTTCTTCTTCCCTTTGATTTTTTTCTTTTTATCAGCCGCTTCTTCACTTTCAGCTTCCAATTCCACTTCCATAGAGGAAGACTCTTCTTCCTGTTCTTCCTGAACCGGGGCCGGCTTTTGCACTTGTTCACTTGCCGGCTGCGTGACTTCCTGTTCCTGCGACGATTCGCTTAATTCATGCTCAGGAAGTTCAAACACATTTTCCTTCCTGAAGTAATTCTCTTCTTGCGCAGAATGTGAATCATATTGGATATGGACAGGAATCTCATCTTCTTCCCCTGCAGGTGGCGTTCTCCCTTCCAGCGAGAACGGCTGATACTCATCATCCTCTGAATCATCTGTATCTTCATTTTGATCATATTCATCATTCTCTTGATGGATTGTTTCATTCTCGTCTTCATCATCATAATCATAGTAATGAGGTCTTGCCTCTTCCTCTTCTTCCACAGGAGCATCAGCAACTGCAGCAGAACGGTGAAGCGGGGCATAGAGTTCTTCCTCACTATACTCCACCTCAAGCGGAGTATGAGTCTGCTGTTCACCGTAAATGCCTGTGATGGTCAAATCTGCATTCAGTTTGAGACAAGCATTTTCAGGCACGACATAGTCAAAGGATTCAACATATACATCAATGTCCCCTAAGTTGGCAATCCGGTTTTTAGGGATCGTTACATCGACAGGGAATCGGTGGACAAACTCATTTTCCCCTTTTTCCCTTCTTTCAACAGTCTGAACGAATTTACCGCTCGCTTCATACTCGTCTACACCTTCATCATCCCTGAGAGTGCTCGGCAGGTATTCACCCGATAAATCAAGCGTCCCTCTGATGAGTACATACTGTTCCTGTTCTTGTATCGTTATATGTGGATCTAAGGAGATAGATAGCAATTCTTCAACTTCCTGTCCTTTTTTGAACCAAATTGATTCTTCCAAAGAAAATCGCAGGCACGATTGTTGATCTTGTGACAAAGAAATTCCTCCTTTCGAGTTCCAAACCTAAGAAATATATGACAATGTCATTATCACTTTATGATTTGGATGGGAGAAATATGATAGAGATGCTGAAGTTTTGAAGTATTGGGTCTGTTTCTTTAATTAAAAGCCATCAAAGCTTGGAAGAGTATAGCTGTTATGATGTTATGAGATTTGGCGCTGTGCACTTATAAAGCAGCGGCTGGCGTAAGGAGACTTAAACGGGACCAGAGTCATTTATCGTCCGTTTTTTTATTTTATCGTCCATTTTTTAAATATATCTGCCAAAAAATTTTTTTATCAGCCATTTTATTTTTTTATCTGCCAAAATTTCGATTTATCTGCCATTCTTCAAAATTCGACAATTATCGCGAAACAGAACATCCTTCCTATCCACAAAAAAAAGCCGACCTTCACATAAAAGGTCAGCTTTCAACTTTCATTATTTCGTACTAATCTTCTCAAACGCTTTCTCCGCTGCTTCGATTGTCTTCTTGATATCTTCATCGCTGTGGGCAGTGGATAAGAAGAGTCCTTCGAATTGGGAAGGCGGTAAAAATACTCCTTCGTTTGCCATTTCGCGGTAGTAATCTGCGAACATCTCAAGGTCTGAGGATTTTGCCCCTTCGTAATTCTTCACTTCTTCATTTGTGAAGAACAATCCGACCATCGAGCCTGCTCGATTGATCGTATGAGGGATGCCGTGTTTTTCAGCCGCTTTATTCAGGCCTTCTTCAAGAAGATCCGCTTTGCGTCCGAATTCTTCATAGCTTTCAGGCGTCAATTGACTGAGTGTCTCGTAACCGGCCGTCATCGCCAGTGGATTTCCTGACAGGGTTCCCGCTTGGTAGATCGGACCGCTCGGAGCGATTCTCTCCATGATTTCGGCTTTTCCGCCATAAGCTCCAACAGGCAGTCCGCCGCCGATCACTTTTCCAAGGCAAGTAAGGTCAGGCGTCACATTGTAATAGCCTTGAGCACATCCATACCCCACGCGGAATCCAGTCATGACTTCATCAAAGATCAACAGTGAACCGTGCTGTTCCGTGATTTCACGAAGTCCTTCAAGGAAACCTGGCTGAGGAGGGACGACTCCCATATTTCCGGCAACCGGTTCAACGATCACTCCGGCAATATCGTCACCGAATTGTTCGAAGGCATAACGGATGCTTTCAAGATCGTTATAAGGTACGGTGATCGTATTTTGCGCTACTCCTTCAGGTACACCAGGGCTGTCAGGCAATCCCAGTGTTGCAACACCGGATCCTGCTTTGATCAAGAGTGAGTCGCCGTGGCCGTGATAGCAGCCTTCAAATTTAATGATTTTATTTCGACCTGTATAACCGCGTGCAAGACGAAGTGCACTCATGGTCGCTTCCGTCCCTGAAGAAACCATACGAACGATCTCTATACTTGGAACACGGTCAATGACCAATTGTGCCAGTTTATTTTCGATTTCAGTGGGTGCACCGAAGCTTGTCCCGCTTTCTGCCACTTTCTTGATTGATTCCACCACACGGTCATTGCTGTGACCCAGGATGAGCGGACCCCATGAAAGTACATAATCGATGTATTCATTGCCATCGATATCATAGATCTTGGAGCCTTTTCCCCTTTCCATGAAAATGGGATCCATCTTGACTGATTTAAATGCTCGGACCGGGCTGTTTACACCGCCAGGCATTAACTTCTTTGCTTCTTTGAACGCTTCTTGTGATTTCTCAAATGAACGCAAGTCCGTTCTCCTCCTTTAAAGATATTCGGGAATGTTGAACTGGTCTTTTAAGAAAGCCAGCCTGCAACGTCTTTAGCAAAATACGTGATGATCAAGTCTGCCCCTGCACGTTTCATGCTTGTCAGTTTTTCCATCACGATTTCCTGTTCATTGATCCAGCCATTTTCTGCAGCAGCTTTGACCATGCTGTATTCTCCACTTACATTATAGGCAACAACAGGTGCGTTGAAACGGTCCTTCACTTCTCTCATGATATCCATATAGGAAAGAGCCGGTTTCACGATCAGGAAGTCTGCTCCTTCTTCGATATCGGATTGTGCTTCGCGCAATGCTTCCAAGCGGTTTGCCGGATCCATCTGATACGTTCTTCTATCACCGAATTGAGGTGTGGAATGAGCTGCATCACGGAAAGGACCGTAGAAACTTGAAGAGTACTTCACTGCATATGACATGATCGGTACTTCCGTAAATCCTGCTTCATCCAAGCCGTGGCGGATCGCAGCGACAAAGCCGTCCATCATGTTCGAAGGTGCGATGATATCCGCTCCCGCTTCCGCTTGGCTGACGGCTGTCTTTGCAAGCAGGTCAAGAGTCGGGTCGTTCAAGATCTTACCTTCCTTTACAATGCCACAGTGCCCATGGCTTGTGTATTGACATAGACAAGTGTCTGCGATGACAACCATTTCAGGGTAGAGTTCTTTCACAAAGCGGGTCGCTCTTTGGACGATTCCATGCTCATGGTAAGCCTGTTTCCCAAGTTCATCTTTCTCAGCAGGCACACCGAATAGGATGATTGATTTAATTCCTAATGAGACGATTTCATCCAGCTCAGCTTTCAGATTATCCATGGAAATGTGGAACACTCCAGGCATGGAGGATACTGCATTTCGGATATTTTCTCCTTCTACAACGAATAAAGGATAAATCAAATCTTCTTTTCTAAGATGTGTCTCCCTTACCAGGGAACGCATATTTTCTGATTGTCTTAAACGACGGTGGCGATTAAATGTTAGATCTTTCATTATAAAACCTCCAGTGGATCGGTATGATCATGATTTATCTTTGTCTTCAGCCGCATACTGTATGATTTCTGCGACCATTTCATCTACAGTATACGTGTTTGGACAGATTTTTACATGTAATCCGTATTCTTCTGCCGTCTTTTTCGTGAGAGGGCCAATGCACGCTGCCGGAAGGTTCCGGATCTCTGCATGAAGGGAATACTTCTCGACCACCCTCATGAAATGATGGACGGTAGAGGAACTGGTGAACGTCAGGATATCTATATGTCCCCCTGAGATTGCATCCTTAAGCTTTCCGATGCTTTCACGCGGTAAAATCGTTTCGTATACAATCCATTCATCACAGTGGACTCCTGACGCAATCAGTTCGTTTGCAATGACATCTCTTGCCAGGTTTCCTTTTGGAACCAGCACTTTTCCGGTCGGATGAATCTCGGAAATGAACTGCCATACAAAGTCATCCCCTGTAAAATCATCAGGTACAAACGAAACGGATAGACTGTGGCTTTCACAGTACTTTTCTGTTTTCGTGCCCACTGCTGCGAACTTGGCAGGCAGCGAAGATGCTGTTATTTTGTGCTTTTCCAAGTGATCCAGAAAAAATGCAACACCATTTTTACTGGTAAATACAATCCATTCATAGTTATGTAATGATGATAACAGCGACTGTTCACGTGGATCATCATATGATTTGAAGTCGAGGAGGGGGATCACTTCAGAAACCCCTCCATATCCTTCAATAAGGGAGCTCAAATCCTTGGCTCCCTCTTTCCCCCTGGTGATAAGTACCTTTAATTGATTTAAAGGCTTTTCACCGTTCATTATTGATCTAGCTCCTCTTTCACTTTGTCGATGAGCGCTTTGGCACCAAGATCAGTCAAGCTTTCCGCCACTTTTTCACCGACAGTTTGAGGATCTGTTCCTGTCATGTATTCTTTATAAATCGTGTGTCCGTCCGGAGATGCCACAAGTCCTGTCAGCGCCACTTCACCATTATCTTTAAGTTCTGCATATCCGGCTATCGGCACCTGGCAGCCGCCCTCCATTTTATGAAGAAACGCTCTCTCCGCAGTCACCGTTTTTGTTGTTTCTTCATCAGAGAATCGATTCAGTAAGTCAAGGAGCTCTTCATCTTTTTCACGGCACTCAATTGACAGTGCCCCCTGCCCGACAGCAGGCAGGCAAAGATCAGGATCAAGGAATTCAGTTACGACATCACTTGTCCAGCCCATGCGTGAAAGACCTGCAGCCGCCAGGATGATGGCGTCATAGTCTTCATTTTGAAGCTTGGAAAGACGTGTGTCGATATTACCGCGGATCCATTTGATTTCAAGGTCGGGACGAACGGATAGAATCTGTGCCCCTCTTCGAAGACTGCTTGTGCCGATTACTGCACCGGAAGGAAGGTCCTTCAGTGCAACATGATTTTTACTGATGAACGCATCACGATGATCTTCACGTTCTGGTATACATCCGATTGTTAAACCTTCAGGCAATACAGCCGGCATATCTTTCATGCTGTGCACAGCCATATCGATTTTTTCATCCATCATGGCTTGTTCGATTTCTTTAACAAACAGGCCTTTTCCTCCTACCTTGGAAAGTGTGACATCCAGGATCTGATCCCCTTTCGTCACGATTTCTTTTACTTCAAAGTCATAAGAGGAATCGATTGCCTTCAACTGATCGATCACCCAATTTGTTTGTGTAAGTGCTAATTTACTGCGTCTTGATCCTACAATGATTTTTCTCATAATTACCTCCTGAAAGCTTATGAATACCAGAAATGAAAGGATGAAAGGC
This sequence comes from Rossellomorea sp. NS-SX7, assembly GCF_052828565.1. NCBI lineage: Bacteria > Bacillati > Bacillota > Bacilli > Caryophanales > Bacillaceae > Rossellomorea > Rossellomorea sp. NS-SX7. The sequence continues at coordinate 2,785,394 of NZ_CM128249.1, forward strand.
GGCTCCCCAAAAAGAAATTGATCAAGATGATCAAGAAGGCCGCTACATTGAGCATTGCCAATGATTTTCCAAATACGTTCTTCTTAATTCTCAGATATAAGTACGTGCTGTATAAAATTAATAGAATGAATGATCCTATAATTTTCGGGTCATACAAAATAAAGTTTGGTAATTTAATAAACGCCCACTGCATGCCCAAAATCAAACTGAGAAGAAGCATGGCGACCCCGATAGAGTTCAAGATATACGATATCTTCTCAAGTTTGGACAAATCACTGATCCTCCATAATCTCTGTCCCCACTTTTTCTCTTTCAGCAGCTTGAACTGCAGCAGATAGAGAAGTGAGAAAACAAAGGACAATGAAAAAGCGCCGTACGACAGGATGGCCATCGTGATATGGATCAGAAGGAGTTCTGAAACCAGCTGTTCCGCCATCGCGCGTGATTCCACCTGAACCGGTGCGAACGTATGGATTGCCATGATGATGAATCCCAGTACATTGGTAAAGAAGACAGTGAAGTCAACCCGAAGCAGCCGGTTGATCACCAATGACAGCGTAATCAATACCCAGGCATAAAAATAAAGCCCCTCAAAGATCGTGAGGACTGGGAACCTGCCTGTATTGATCATATAAAGAAATAAAAAAATTGTTTGAAGGACCCAAACAATTGCAAGTAACCAGAAGGCAAAAAGGTTTGCCTTCCGGTTTTTGTTTAAGAAATCTATAAAATAAAACAGAATACTGACAGCATACAGAACAATCATCAGTTCGTGCAGCCTAGTCATCGTTTGTTCAAACATAGACAATAACCTCACTTACGCATGAAAAGAAGGTTGTGGAGTGAAGCTCCCTTTGCTCTCACTCTTTTCATTGGCTGCTTTCAGTTGTGTCTGTTCCTGCACTTGTTTCTCGATGTTGAAGATCGAAACGAATAAATCCAATTTGTCATCGGCATCAGGCAGGGCAGCAAGTTCTTTCGCTTGTGAAATCGGGTCTTTCAGCAATTGATTAATGATGCTCTTCGTATGTTTGCTGAGCACCTTCCGTTCCCTGTCGGTCAAGTTCGGCATTTTACGCTCGATGCTCTCCATCGTTTCCGCCTGAATGGATAATGCTTTTTGTCTCAGAGCAGAAATGACAGGCACGACACCAAGCATATTCAACCAGTCTTTAAACGCCACAATCTCAGCTTCGATCATCAATTCAATCTGTTCAGCTGCTTTTTTGCGTTCAGCCAGGTTGGCTTGAACAATGCCTTCCAAGTCATCGATGTCATAGAGGAAGACACTTTCCAGTTCCCCGATGGAAGGATCCAGATCACGGGGTACGGCAATATCCACCATGAACAGCGGGCGCCCTTTTCTCATGCGCTCCACGTAAGACATCGTCTCTTTTGAAATGACGAAGTCCTTCGCTCCGGTGGAACTGATCAAAATGTCCGCATCGACCAATGCACAATTCAGCTCCTGGAGAGTCTTTGCCTTGCCTTCAAAACGTCCGGCAAGCGTCTGTGCTTTTTCAAAGGTACGGTTGATTACGGTTACCTTTGTAGCACCACTGCCGTGTAAGTTCTTGATTGCAAGCTCTCCCATTTTACCTGCCCCAAGAATCAGTACATGTTTGTTTTCAAGACTGCCAAATACCTTTTTGGCAAGCTCGACAGCCGCATAACTGACTGATACGGCGTTTGAACCGATTTCCGTCTCTGAATGACCTTTTTTGGCCACGGTCACAGCCTGCTTGAACAAATGATTGAATACCGTTCCAGTTGTGCCGGCTTCCTGTGCAGTCAAAAAGCTTGTACGAATCTGGCCAAGGATCTGCGTTTCACCAAGGACCATTGAATTCAAACCGCAAGACACTTTAAAAAGATGTTCGACCGCTCCTTCTTGTTCATAAATGAACAAATACGGGGTGAACTCCTCTTTATCTATATCAAACCATTGTGATAAGAAATCTTTTATATAATAACGACCTGTGTGAAGCTGATCGACTACTGCATATACTTCCGTTCTATTACAAGTGGAAACGATCACATTCTCCAGAATGCTTTTCTTTTCCTTTAATGCTCTCATAGCAAATGGCAGATCAGTTTCATTAAATGATAAACGCTCACGAATCTCAACAGGGGCCGTTTTATAATTTAAACCAACGACAATCGTATACATGCTATGCACTACACCCCCAATAAAATCATTACCCTTATTATAACATGTCCGTTAAGTATCCTTTGCCCGTAAATGTGAACAGAAATTGAAACCTGACCATGTAATGTTGTACCATATAAAAATCAACAACGATTGTTGAATTTTCAAAGGCTCAACATTGAAAGCCGTTTCATTTCTCTTAAAATTCGACATTTCCTACTAATGTAGGTTAACAAAACAAGCTGAAAGAATCAAGTAATGGAAAGGATTCACACTATTTTCGGCGTATATAGTATGAAAAAGCTTCTCTATTCCATTTTTCCTCATTCGGGGGAAAATAAACCTTAATCCTCACTCGTAAGATGAGGGAATGTGATTTACTTAAATTATTGCAAATTACTACTGGAGGAGATCATGAAACAGCAACGAATATTTCCTGGATTCATACTGATTGGCTTTGGACTTTATTTTTATCTGCAACAGAAAAACATCGTCTTATTTCAGGAATTCTTCACCTGGCCCACTCTGTTGATGATTGTCGGCATTGCCTTTTTAGGACAGGGCTATGGCGCCCGTGATTATGAAGCGATTCTACCAGGCACGATCCTAGTAGGATTCGGACTTCATTTTCATGTGGTCAATAAGCTCGAGATATGGCCGGATCACATGGGGACTTTCATCCTGATCATTTCCCTGGGCTTTCTGCTGAGATATCAAAAAACAAGAAATGGATTATTTCAGGGAATCCTATTCCTGACACTGTCCGTCATTCTATTATTCTATGATAAAGTGGTGGGGTATCTCGGTCTGATTGAAGGACAAGTAGGATCTGCCTGGGAGTTCTGGCCGATTGTCATCATTGTCATCGGCGTATACCTTTTATTTATCAGGAAAAAATAAACAAAGGCAGGTCCCTCACTGCTTTAAAGTGAGGAACCTGCCTTTACATTTGTTTATAATACAGATTCCAAAAATTCTTTCGTTCTTTGCTGTTTAGGATTCGAAAACATTTCTTTCGGGTATCCTTCTTCCACTATTTTTCCATCATGCATATAAACCACGCGGTCTGCCACTTCCCGAGCAAACCCCATTTCGTGCGTGACGACGACCATCGTCATTCCCTCAAGGGCAAGTTCCTTCATTGTAGACAGGACCTCCCCTACCAGCTCGGGATCGAGGGCCGAGGTAGGTTCATCAAATAGCATGATATCGGGCTTCATCGCAAGTGCCCTTGCGATGGCTACACGCTGCTTCTGCCCTCCCGAAAGCTTTGAAGGGTAGACATTTTCTTTTTCGGCAAGCCCCACTTTTTTCAATAATTCCTGTGCATTCTTTTTGGCTTCCGCTTTTGAAACACGTTTCACATGAATGGGAGCTTCCATTACATTCTCCAAAACGGTCATATGAGGAAATAAGTAGAAGTGCTGAAATACCATCCCCACTTTTTGACGTATTTTGTTTAGGTCATGTGTATCCTGATTGACTTCTTCCCCTTCAAACACCACTTTCCCGTTATCCTTCAGTTCAAGGAAGTTCAAACAGCGAAGCAGTGTACTTTTGCCGGATCCACTGGCACCGATCAAGCAGACCACTTCACTTTCACTCACACTCATATCGATATCCTTCAGTACATGCAAGTCCCCGAAGGATTTGTTCAGCTTTTCAACCTTGATCATATCCTGACTCATATTCATCCCTCCGAGAATCTATTTAATCACTTACTGACATACGCTTTTCAATAATGTTCACAATCGTTGAGAATACCAGGACAAGAACCAGGTAGTAGATTGCAACAATCAGCAGGTACGTCATATAGTCGAAATTATTTGATCCCAAAGTAGTCGCGACACTGAAGAGCTCAAACATGCCGATAAAGGAAGCAAGAGATGAATCCTTCAGTGCGATGATAAACTGATTTCCAAGTGGCGGCAGGGCCCTTCTGAAGGCCTGCGGCAAGATGATCCTTCTCATTGTCAGTCCATTGGACATCCCAAGGGAACGGCCAGCTTCCATTTGACCGCGGTCAATGGATTGAATGGCACCCCTGAAGATTTCCGCAATATAGGCACCGTTATGGAAGGCAAGACCTAACACGACGGACCAGAATCCTGAAATGTGCAGGGCGGTCAGTCCAAAATAGAAAATAAAGATCTGTACGATCAGCGGCGTACCACGGACGACAAAGATATATAAATCTGCCAAAAGCTCCAGCGGCTTCACCTTGGAAATCTTTAAAAAGGCAAAAAATAGTCCGATTACGATGGCGATCAGTACGGATACGATCGTCAACTGGAATGTCAACAGCATCCCTTTTAAAAAGATGTCATATGTATCTGCAAAGGTTTCGAGAAAATGCATGAATGTCCCTCCATTCAACTATTTGCTTATGTCCTGACCAAGCGCTTTCTATAAAAAAAGCGAATGTGCACACGAAGCACATTCGCTTTCCATCATGCTGCGCTTACTCTTCCGGGTCTGTTGTGATGTCTGTATTAAAGTACTTTTCACTGATTTTCTTCAGTGTTCCATCTTCTCTCAGCTTCTCAAGTGCTTTGTTGATATCTTCAAGCAGTGCTTCATTATCCTTGCTTACAGCGATTGCCTGTTTACTGCTCCCGATCAATTCGCGTGCTTCAAGCTTCAAGCCTGAAGAGATCGCTTCTTTACCTGTGGCAAAGTCAGTGATAACAGCGTCATGCTTTCCTTTATTCAATGCTTCAAGGGCAACGACATCACTGTCATATTGCTGGATGTTGTCTGTCACTTCCTTGGCAGTGTCTGCATAAGTAGATCCCTTGGAAACCGCGATTTCCATTCCTTCCAGATCAGAAAGCGTCTGTACAGAACTGTCTGGACGGACAAAGATCTGCGGTCCTGAATAGTAGTATGGAGTTGAAAAATTCACTTCTTTAAGTCGGTCTTCCGTGATTGTATGACTTGCTACCGCTGCATCAAAGCGTCCGGATTTGACACCTTCCACGATACCTGCAAACTTGAATTTCTTCTGTTCAGGCTCCAGTCCCAATTCCTTGGCAACTGCTTCAGCCACCTCAATATCAAACCCTGACATCGTCCCGTCGTCCTCGGTTACACTGAATGGCTTAAATTCTCCTGAAGCTGCATACACCAGCTTCCCTTCTTCAACAAGCTTTGCCCCGCTTTCGGTTGTCGCTTTCCCTCCACATGCAGAAAGGATAAGTACGAATGCCAATACTAATAAACCTGTCAATTTCTTCACTCTTTGAAGTCCCCCTTAAGTATGTATTGTGTATATCTTTCACAATTGTATCAACAAAAGAGAAAATTCTCAAAATTCAAATACCCTTATAATTATTTATAATGACGCATAATTAAAGGTGACATGAACTGAGCTTGGCTATAAACAAGTATGCGTCATATTCCTTTTATATCCTTGATAATACTCAAAGAGGATAGGCACTTATTCCCTGATAAGGGCGGGTATAAATAAAAGAACTGCTCCAATAGTTTGTTTTTCACTATTGAAGCAGTTCTTTTTTATTAGTTCATTCTTATTTATAAAATGATTTTATTGCATCCCAGGCTTTGTCTTTACCGAGTCCCGTTTCGGAGGAGAACATGATCAGTTCGTCACCTTGTTCCAGGTCGAAGGTTTCTTTTGTGACTTTGAGATGCTTTTGCCATTTGCTCTTCGGTATCTTGTCGGCTTTCGTTGCAATGATGATGCATGGGATGCCGTAGTGCTTAAGAAAGTCATACATCATTACGTCATCACTTGTGGGTGGATGGCGGAGGTCGACGATCAGGATGACGGCTCTCAGCTGATCACGGGAAGTGATGTATGTTTCAATCATTTTCCCCCATGCCTCACGTTCTTTCTTGGATACTTTCGCATATCCGTATCCAGGAACATCCACATAATAAAGCGTTTCTTCAATTTTATAAAAGTTAAGCGTCTGGGTTTTACCCGGCTTGGATGAAATCCTTGCCATGCTGTTCCGGCTGATCATTTTATTGATAAAGGATGATTTCCCCACATTCGAACGTCCCGCCAGTGCAAACTCAGGCAGGTCCCCTTCCGGATATTGCTCCGGACGGACCGCACTGATTACTAATTCAACTTGATTTACTTTCACTTCTTCTCACCTACTAATGCTTTCTCTAAGACTTCATCTATATGGGATACAAGAATGAAAGTTAAATCTTCCCTTACACTTGCAGGAATATCATCAATGTCCTTCTCGTTATCCTTCGGCAGGATAATCGTTTTGATTCCAGCTCGATGAGCGCTTAGTGATTTTTCTTTAAGACCTCCGATCGGAAGGACCCTTCCGCGGAGGGTAATTTCACCGGTCATCCCGACTTCTCTGTTTACATATTTACCTGTAAGTGCAGAAACAAGCGCAGTGGTGATCGTGATCCCTGCTGAAGGGCCGTCTTTAGGAACAGCTCCTTCAGGGACATGGATGTGAATATCCCATTTCTCGTGGAATTCTTCGTCAATTCCGAGATCCTTCGCTTTGGAACGCACATAACTGAAGGCTGTCTGGGCAGATTCCTTCATGACATCCCCAAGCTTACCTGTCAGGACAAGCTTACCTTTCCCTGGAGCAAGTGATACTTCTATTTGAAGAGTATCCCCTCCAACGGATGTGTAAGCAAGGCCGGTCGAAACCCCGACCTGATTTTCGACTTCCGCCTGTCCGTAGCGGAATTTTTTCTTACCTAAATATTCTTCGATATTGCTGCTTGTAATCACGACACGCTTTTTCTCGCCGGATACGATGATTTTTGCCGTTTTTCTGCATAGAGAGGCAAGCTGCCGCTCGAGACTGCGGACACCCGCTTCGCGCGTATAGTAACGTACGATATCGACTATCGCTTCATCCCTTACCTGCATTTGATTTTTGGTCAGTCCGTGTTCTTTGATCTGCTTGGTCAATAAATGATGCTTTGCAATATTCATTTTCTCAAGCTCGGTATAGCCGGCAATCGTGATGATTTCCATACGATCCCTCAGTGGCCCCGGGATCGTGGACAGATCATTCGCAGTCGCAATGAACATGACCTTTGATAGATCATAGGTTTCTTCAATGTAGTGGTCACTGAAATTGGAGTTCTGCTCAGGGTCAAGGACTTCTAGCATCGCTGAAGAAGGGTCGCCCCTGAAATCACTGGACATTTTGTCGATTTCATCGAGCAGGAAGACAGGATTGACTGTGCCTGCCTTTTTCATCCCCTGGATGATCCTCCCCGGCATCGCACCTACGTATGTACGGCGGTGACCCCTGATTTCAGATTCATCCCGGACTCCACCGAGTGAAATACGGACGAAGTTTCTCCCCAGTGACTCGGCAACTGAACGTGCCAGGCTCGTTTTCCCGACCCCGGGAGGTCCGGCAAGACAGAGAATCGGTCCTTTTAACGATTTGGTAAGCTGCTGCACAGCAAGATATTCCAATACTCTCTCTTTTACTTTCTCAAGCCCGTAATGATCGCGGTTTAAGATGGCTTCTGAACGTTTGATATCAAGCTGATCTTTTGTCTCTGTCGACCATGGCAATGAAACTAGCCATTCGATATAGTTTCTGATAACAGAGCTTTCCGCTGAGCTTGAAGGCACCTTTTCATAACGCGCCAGCTCTTTAAGGGCAGTTTTCTCCACTTCTTCAGGCATATCTGCCTGTTCGATCTTAGAGGTAAGATCTTCAATTTCTCCGGTTTTCCCTTCCTTATCCCCAAGCTCTTTTTGTATTGCCTTCATCTGCTCACGGAGATAATATTCTTTCTGGGTCCGTTCCATTGAACGTTTTACCCTCTGGCCAATTTTCTTTTCTAGGCTTAATACTTCTTTTTCATTATTAATGGTTTCAATCACCATTTGAAGACGTTTTTTGATATCAAGCGTTTCCAATACAGATTGTTTTTCCTTCATTTTCAAAGGCAGATGTGAAGCGACGATATCAGCAAGTCTTCCTGGTTCATCTATATCAGAGACGGTTGAGTATGTTTCTGCCGATACTTTTTTGGATAGCTTTATGTATTGCTCGAAATAATTCAAGAGTGTCCTCATCAATGCATCCGTTTCGGACTCTTTCTCGACAGGGTCATGAAGCTCTTCCACTTCTACTTCATAATACTCTTCCTCTCCCGTAAAAGAGACAATCGAGGCACGATTCAACCCTTCAACGAGGACCCGGATCGTTCCGTTAGGCAATTTAAGCATCTGCTTTACCTTGGTCAGTGTTCCCATTTCATAAAAATCTTCTTGTTCAGGCTCATCTATATTCATATCTTTTTGGGTGGTTAAGAAAATTAAATGGTTATCCATCATGGCTTTTTCCAAAGCCTGTACGGAGCGCTCACGCCCTACATCTAAATGCAAGACCATTGTCGGATATACGAGTAAGCCTCTTAATGGAAGGAGGGGAACCGTTATTTTATTTTGCTTTGCCAAATCTAACACCTCCAAAATTAGGCTCTTAGCCTTTGTACAATTCTAACTTATTTACTAGGTAGTGTCTATTAAATAGGTACGGCACAAGGCATTTCAGTATGCCCAAAGACAAACCGATTCGGATAGACCCGAATCGGCCATAGTCTATACGCTTTTCTTATTAGATTCATTTAACATTGCTGTCTCACTTGTGCTTAATTGATCTTTGATTAAAGCAAGATCCAGTACTTCCTTCAGATGTTTAACCGGAATGACTTCAATTCCTTCAATTTCATTCATCATGGACTGCTGATTTTCATGTGGAATGATCGCGACTTCGGCGCCTGCGAGTTTTGCCGCTTTCACTTTCGGATAAACCCCTCCGACTGGCTTAACAAATCCATGAATGCTGATCTCTCCGGTCAAAGCGAGATTATGTTTGACCGGTATACGATAAATGGCTGAGTAAATGCCGAGTGCCATCGCGATTCCAGCTGAAGGTCCATCCACAGGGATTCCCCCAGGAAAGTTGACGTGAATGTCATATTGATCGGCCGGTACTCCCATCGAACGGAGGACAGTGATGACATTTTCAATCGATCCCTTTGCCATACTTTTACGGCGGATCGATTTACTTCGATCGCCGATACTTTCTTCCTCAACGATACCCGTTACATTGATTTGACCTTTGTCCTGTGCAGGAATCACGGTCACTTCGATTTCAAGCAGCGATCCTGTATTCGGACCCGTTACAGCCAGTCCGTTCACAACCCCGATTGTCGCTTCTTCATTGATTTTCTTTTCATAGCGAGGTGTTAACTGACTCGACTGGATGATCCATTCAAGCTCATGATCAAACATTTCGTTTCGATTTTCGTTGATCGCAACACCGGCTGCTATTTGAACCATATTGACTGCTTCACGTCCGTTACGGGAATACGATGCAAGAGTATCGAGGCCTTTATCACTGATTTTCATGTTGATCTTATCCACTGCCCGTGCTGCTACCTTCTTTACTTCATCCTGTTCAAGCTCCCTGAAAAACACTTCCATGCACCGTGATCGTATCGCAGGGGGAATTTCATTTGGCGTACGTGTAGTGGCTCCGATCAATCGGAAATCCGCCGGAAGGCCGTTCTTGAAAATATCATGTATGTGTGTAGGTATCTGATGATTCTCTTCATTATAATAAGCACTTTCGAGGAAAACTTTTCGATCTTCCAATACTTTTAACAGTTTATTCATTTGAATAGGGTGTAATTCTCCTATTTCATCAATAAACAATACACCGCCATGTGCATTTGTTACCGCTCCTTGCTTAGGCTGCGGTATCCCAGCCTGTCCCATGGCCCCTGCACCTTGATAAATGGGATCATGGACAGAACCGATTAACGGATCGGCAATCCCCCTTTCATCAAATCGAGCAGTTGTCGCATCCAATTCAACAAAGACAGCACTGGATTTGAATGGCGATTTGAGGTTCTTTTTGGCTTCTTCCAACACGAGTCGGGCAGCTGCCGTCTTTCCCACTCCCGGAGGTCCATAGATAATTACATGCTGTGGATTTGGGCTGCAAAGGGCTGCCTTTAATGCTTTTATTCCATCTTCCTGACCGATGATATCATCAAAACTTGATGGTCTTACCTTTTCTGCCAGAGGCTCAGTCAAGGAGATGGACCTCATTTTTCTCAATTCTTCCATTTCCTTTTTCGATTCACGGTCAATAGTCACTTTTTGATTACGCTGATTTTTAAGAAGGTTCCAGAAATACAATCCAATAATGATCCCGAAGAACAATTGGATAAATAAAGCGATGCTAGTAAAGCTCATTCGTCTCCCTCCAAGTAGATACAAGTTGTTACGGGTTAGTATCTCCTTGAGGTTGTGGGAATAAACAAAAAAATTAATCGCACGTCCCCTAATCAGGGGCCGTGGATTTCCGCTGCAGGTGCTCGCTTTCCGCGGGGTTAGCGGTGAGCCTCCTCGGCTGCGCCTGCGGGTAAGAAATGTGGAGGGGCTTTGCTCAGAGGCGGGTGGCATAAGGCGAATTGACTAAGAAGGCGGTTCTTTGCCTTCTTGGTCAATTTGACTTATGACATGTGCCTCTAAGCCCCGGAGATGGACAGGTCTCACCTGTCCCGCACATCCCGCAGGAGTCGAGCACCTTCCGCTTCAATCAACTCCGTACTGCTATTCATACATCCACCATAACTCACTAATTTTTTCTTTGTTATTCCTTATTTATTTAATAGGAAATTATAAATACACAAAACAAAGCCCGGAATGATTAATCATTCCGGGCTTTTAGAAGCTATTAAGCAGATGTTTTTTCTTCGTTTGGATCAATGATGGTGCCGTCTTCAAGAACCAGCTGTGGTGCTGCATCTTCAAGAATCGTTTCTTTCGTGATGATACATTTTTTAATATCGTCACGTGAAGGAAGATCGAACATCACATCAAGCATCATCGTTTCGATGATGGAACGAAGACCGCGGGCACCGGTTTTACGCTCGATTGCTTTCTTGGAAATTTCAAGAAGGGCATCATCTGTGAATTCCAACTCAACATCATCGAGTTCAAGCATTTTTTGATACTGTTTGACCAATGCATTTTTCGGTTTCGTCAGGATCTCAACCAACGCTTCTTCGTCAAGCGGCTCAAGACTTGAAATCACTGGAAGACGCCCGATGAATTCAGGGATCAGACCGAATTTCAATAAGTCTTCAGGTACCACTTTTGATAGAAGAGATTTATCTTCTTTTACTTCAGCACTCTTAGGATCGGAACCGAATCCAATGACCTTTTGGCCGAGGCGGCGTTTGATGATTTGTTCGATTCCATCAAATGCACCACCGCAAATGAACAGGACATTCGACGTATCGATTTGAATGAATTCTTGATGAGGATGCTTACGTCCGCCTTGCGGTGGAACGCTTGCCACCGTACCTTCAAGAATTTTCAACAGCGCCTGCTGTACACCTTCCCCGGATACATCTCTTGTGATGGAAGGATTTTCTGATTTTCTTGCCACTTTATCGATTTCATCGATATAGATGATGCCTTTTTCAGCTTTTTCCACATCATAATCGGCAGCCTGAATCAGCTTTAACAGGATATTCTCAACGTCTTCACCCACATAACCTGCTTCTGTCAAAGATGTCGCATCCGCGATGGCAAATGGCACATTAAGAATACGAGCAAGAGTTTGAGCAAGTAATGTTTTACCGCTTCCTGTAGGTCCGATCATAGCAATGTTACTTTTAGACAGTTCTACATCATCTACCTTGCTGCTTGAGTTGATTCGTTTGTAATGATTGTACACAGCAACGGCAAGTGACTTTTTAGCCTGATCCTGTCCGATGACGTATTCGTCGAGAATTTCACGGATTTCCTTCGGTTTTGGAACATCCTTGAACTCAACTTCTTCTTCTGTACCCAGCTCTTCCTCTACGATTTCCGTACAAAGCTCTATGCACTCATCACATATATAAACACCAGGTCCAGCTACTAATTTACGTACTTGATCTTGCGTTTTTCCGCAAAAAGAACATTTTAGTTGTCCTTTTTCATCATTAAATTTAAACAATGCATTTCACCCCTTCATTAATACTGCTTCAATCAATCATAAATTGATCATGGACGACCGAGTACTTGCTATCTTCTCACCACTAAGTTATGTATTGCATTTTAGCACAGTATATGTTTGTAAAAAAATTATACGATTCTTAAGAATCATCTTATTATGTATCGGACATTTTAGCAAATATTTTACTTGAATGTTTTTATGTATGTCATGATGAAAGAAGAGTTGCAAGTATGTTTCAGAAAATTTGTCCCTGCTATTAAGGTTTATCCATATTTGCAGGTTATTATTCTTTTGGTATGGTTGAAAAAATAATTTTGTCCTTTAACACCGCTTTTGATTTCCGTGCAGGACTTCGCTTTCCGCGTGCGGTTGGTGAGCTTCCTTGTCGTACTTCTTTTAATTGTACAAAACAAGGCGCGAATCGCGCCTTGTTCCTATTTTTTATTATGCTTCTTTGCTGTTATCAACAAGAAATTCTACTGCTTTACGAACTTTAAGGTCCGCTTTAAGTGTATCAAGTCCGCCAAGGGCTTGTTTGATGTTGTCAGCAGACATGTTGTACTGCTCAGCCATTTTATTTACTTCTTCTTCTGCTTCTGCATCAGTCACTTCAAGATTTTCAGCTGCAGCGATTGCTTCTAACGTAAGGTTAGTGCGAACACGCTTGCCTGCATCTTCTGTCATTTGACCGCGAAGATCTTCTTCTGTTTGACCAGAGAATTGGAAGTATAGGTCAAGGTTCATACCTTGCATTTGAAGACGTTGACCGAATTCTTGCATCATGCGGTCTACTTCAGCAGTAACCATAACTTCTGGGATTTCAACTTCAGCATTGTCAGAAGCTTTATTTACAAGAGTTTCGCGAACAGCTGTTTCAGCTTCGTTCTTTTTAGACTCTTGAAGGCGTTTTTCGATTTTTTCTTTTAGTTCAGCAAGCGTTTCAACTTCTTCGTCAGCGTCTTTTGCGAACTCATCGTCAAGAGCAGGAAGTTCTTTTGCTTTGATTTCGTGAACCTTCACTTTGAATGTAGCAGGCTTACCAGCAAGCTCAGCTGCATGGTATTCTTCAGGGAAGTTAACTTCTACTTCTTTCTCTTCTCCAGATGCAACCCCGATTAATTGCTCTTCGAAACCTGGGATGAATTGACCTGAACCTAATTCAAGTGAATAGTTCTCAGCTTGGCCGCCTTCGAATGCTTCACCGTCAACGAATCCTTCGAAATCCATTGTCACTGTGTCGCCTTCTTCAGCTTTTCCATCTTCTTTAACAGCAAGCTCAGCTTGTTTTTCTTGAAGTGAAGTAAGTTCCGCTTGAACATCTTCAGCTGTTACTTCAGTTTCCATTTTTTCTACTTCAAGACCTTTGTATTCGCCTAATTTCACTTCCGGTTTCACTTGTACCTTCGCAGTGAAGATTAAGTCTTTGCCTTTTTCCATTTGCTCAACATCGATTTCTGGACGATCGATTGGATCGATTCCAGTTTCTTCGATTGCTTTCGCATACGCTTCAGGTAAGATGAAATCTAATGCATCTTGGTAAAGTGATTCTACACCAAAACGTTTTTCGAACATACCGCGTGGCATTTTCCCTTTACGGAATCCTGGTACGTTTACTTGCTTTACAACTTTTTTGAATGCTGCGTCTAAACCTTCGTTTACTTTCGCAGCTTCTACTTCAATTGTAAGTACTCCTTGGTTACCTTCTTGCTTTTCCCATTTTGCAGACATACTGTTCCCTCCAACAATCTATATTTGATTCTAATTTTTACGCATAGTAGTAGATAGTCCCGTGTATGAATCTAGCACTATCATCGTAAATATATAAAAATCTATTCTATTGCAACCATTACATTATAACATACAGCCTCATTCTTTCAACAGAGAGCATTTAAATTATCGGTGAAGAAATTTCCTCTAGCTCATTCAGCTGCTCAAGCAGGCTCCGGCATTCCTCACACTCTTCGATCTTCTCCTTCAATTCTTCCTCTAAAATGGCATCGGCAAACATTCCGGCTGCATAGTATCCATAAACGATGGAGGTTTTCTGAGGACTCCCCTGCAGTTCAAATGGATACAGAAGGAAAGAATGCCTTTTAATCAATTCCAATGCATGCTGATATAATGTAGGATTACGCTGTGATAACAGGTCTTCAAGCTCTTCTGACACTCTCGTGAAAAAGTCCGTTTCAAATGCATCCTGAAGTGAAGATGGAGTGACTTGCCCTTCTCTATTCAGCTTATTGATTAAAACTTCCTTATCAAATCCATGTTCACGCAAAACATTCAATATCATGGACTGGAGAAAAGGATGTGATTCCCCTGACCCTAAATATGAAAGGAGCTCAGGCAGATAAGGCCGGATATTCTGATGAACCAACTGGGCCGCAATCAAGGTCTGTTCCTCCAGGCTCTTATCTTTCAGGATGGAGGTCTCCGGAACTTCAGTATTTTCTTTCGTCTCCATCTCAGGCTCTTTTCCATCCCTTACTTTCTCACTGAAGTGCAGGAGCTTCTTGAAATGCTCTTCTTTTTCAAACGGCACTTCTTTCTCCTCAAAAAGGGCGTGTATCGTATCAATAACCTCTTGATGCTGATGAAGCTGAATGAGGATCATCAGGTACATATCCACCACTTCGAAATAGTCCCCGATCCCCTCAAGAAGCATTTCTTTACAGATCACTTTCGCTTCATCATATTGTTTATTTTCATAAAGGGCCAATACCAATGCTGTATTGATATCGGGATTCTTCGGATCCATTTCATATGCCTGGGTCAAAAGGTCGGCCGATTGCTGAATATCACCATTCTCGAGGGCTTGAACCCCCTTTTCGAGTAGCCTCTCCTTCAAGCCGGGAAATTGCAGGACCTTTCCTTTTTCCTCGTTGTTCTTCTTTGTCATGTTTTGTACCCGCCTATACGTATAAAAGATGGTAATAGTGTAGCATGAGAGGTTGGAGAAAACAAAGATAAGGGGGAAGTCAATCTTAAACAGAAAAAAAGCCTGCCCATCGGCAGACTTAATGTATGTAGGTTGTATGGCGTCCCAGGAGAGATTCGAACTCCCGACCTACAGTTTAGGAAACTGTTGCTCTATCCTACTGAGCTACTGGGACATTATTTGGTTTACCGGTTTTGTTGTGTTCCTTTAAATAAAAAAAGGATTACAGAAATAAAATATTGCGAGGGTAGTCATGGGATAAAAAAGAGATACTCACACATCAATTTTATCTGTGTCAGTATCCCTTATCTGTTCAAACCCCTGTGAAAACAAGGAATTTATGTAATGTTAGTGGCGTCCCAGGAGAGATTCGAACTCCCGACCGACGGCTTAGAAGGCCGTTGCTCTATCCTGCTGAGCTACTGGGACTCATCTGTTTGTTACATCCGTTTTTCAAGGACAATATTTATTATATTCACATAGCATAAAGAAGTCAATACATTTTCGAAAAAAGTTTTCTAAAATACTTTTTCATTCAAAGTTAACTTCATTTACCAATTTATTATATCCTTTCTCTACATATTTGAAAAGTAAAAAGAACCCTCTGGTTAGAAGGTTCTTTCATACACAAACTTGTTTCTAAAGACTGAACTCCTGCTCTTCAACCACTTCATGATCATGCGTCAAAAACTGCACCTTGACCATTTCTTCCGAAGCTTCCACAATCGCATATGTCCGTTCCTGTCTCCCACGGGGCAGCAGGATGCTTCCAGGATTCAAAAACAGCGTTCCTCCTGCCATTTCCGCTCCCAGCGTATGAGAATGTCCGAAGAAGACAAATTTAGCACCGGCTTCTTCTGCCCTATAGCGAAGCTTCATCAAAGACATTTTGATGCCGTATAAATGTCCGTGAGTAATGAGGATGGTATCCCCATTTACATCTTCTAACAAATCATCCGGAAGCCGGGCATCCATGTCACAGTTCCCACGGACAGCTAAATAGTTTGATAATGCATCATCATCGGCACTCAGTTCTGAATCACCGCAGTGAACCATCGCATTTACTTCACCGTCATATTTCTCAGCCAGCTCTTTGATTTCCTTTTTCGAACCGTGGCTGTCGCTGACAACTAAAAGCTTCATCATTTTCTCACCCTTTTAAATTAAGTCTGTAATCAGTGCTCCTAATTTTTTCAGAGCGCTGCCTCGGTGACTGATGCTGCTCTTTTCATCCGGTGAGAGTTCCGCCATCGTTTTCCCCAGGGATGGCACGTAAAAGATCGGATCATAGCCGAATCCATTTGCCCCCCGTCGTTCCTGAAGGATCTGTCCTTCACAGGTCCCGTTTACTGTTCGTGTTTCCATGTTTGGACCTGCAATGGCCAGTACGCAGTGAAACCTTGCATTCCGGTCGCCATTAGGGACATCTTTCAGTTCCCCGAGCACCTTGTCCATATTGGCCTCATCGCTTTTTTCTTCCCCTGCATAACGCGCGGAATAGACTCCTGGTCTGCCATCCAAGGCATCAATCGCCAGACCGGAATCGTCAGCAATCACCAGTACACCCAATTCTTTTGCTACTGTTTCAGCTTTCAGTATGGCATTTTCCTCAAATGTCGTTCCTGTTTCCTCAACATCTTCGATATGAGGCAAGTCTAGTAATGTTTGTACCTCATATCCATAAGGAGCAAACATATTTTTAAATTCATTTGCTTTTCCTTTATTTTTTGTAGCGATTATTACACGTTTTGTCATAACTGTGTCATCCCTTTATTGAATTCTTTGCGCCAATTCGCCCAGCGCACTTTTTTGCATCTCGAATAGTTCCTGGATTCCGACTTGACCCAGCTCCAGCATTTCATGCAGCTGGTTCATCGTGAACGTAGCTTCTTCTCCTGTTCCCTGGAGCTCTACAAATTCCCCTTCACCGGTCATGATGATATTCATATCGACAAGGGCTTTGCTGTCTTCAATATAATTTAGGTCGAGCACGGATCCGTGTTCCTCAATGATTCCTACGCTGGTTGCAGCCAAATAACTTTTAAGAGGAAAACCGGAAATCTTTTTATTATCCTGCAATTTACCAAGTGCCAGGGCCATTGCCACAAAGGCTCCAGTGATGGACGCCGTTCTGGTACCTCCGTCCGCCTGAATGACATCACAATCGATCCAGATCGTACGCTCGCCAATCGCGTCCAAATCCACAACCGCTCTTAAAGCGCGTCCGATTAAACGTTGGATTTCCATCGTTCTTCCGGAAATCTTCCCTTTTGATGATTCACGGATATTCCTTGTTTCCGTTGCCCTCGGCAGCATGGAATACTCTGCCGTGATCCACCCTTTACCGCTGTTTCTCATAAAAGGAGGTACGCGTTCTTCGATACTTGCGTTACAAATCACTTTTGTATTCCCTACCGTGATCAGAACAGACCCTTCCGGATGCATCACATATCCTGTTTCGATCTTCACTTCTCGCAGTTGATTTTTTTCTCTTCCATCAGCTCTCATATTTTATCCTCCTGTAGTCCTCGTTTTCATTCATATGTATAGTCCATTTCAAAAAGAGAAGAGGCGGCATCAGCCAACCTCTTTTTCATGATTCTATAATAGTATATCAAAAAATGATCATTTAAAAACTAATTGCATTCACATTTTCAGGACGAGTGACTGGTTCTGTGACCGGTTCTCCATCTTTGCTTACTGCGGTCGCTTCACCATTGACGAGCACAGATACTCCTTTGATCCCTTTTTGTTCCGTCAAAGATAGAACAAGGGAGTTCAGCATATGTTCAGATACCATTTTCTCTTCCAGGCTTCCATACACCGCTTCATTAAAATTAAGAGTTACCGTTCCGTCTTTCAGGGATGGATCATCCAGGAGTTCTGCACCTGTAAAATCACTCGCCAGTGCCGAACCGTATCCAGGTCCTTCAATGAGTTCCTGCACGACCGCTTTCACTTCATCCGCTTCGTTCGAGCTTACCCGTTTGGTTACAGGTACATAGTACGTCCCGGAATCCGTCTGAGATACATAGTAGACCGTTACCGGTTTTGTACTGGTAGGGTCGGCTATTCCGCTTGCATCAAGATTTATCCCCATTTTTCTGGATAGTCCAGATTCGTCGATCGGTGTACCGTTAACAGGCATTTCCGTTAAAGGATAGCCGTTCACACGCAGCTCCACTTTTTCAACCGATTCAAATTGAGTCAGCGTCCAGGTGACGGATTGAAGGATTTTCTGTTCATCTTCAGGCTGATAGTTATTGAATTCAGGGGAGAAGTCAGCGATTGCTTTACCATCTTTGATGTTGACTGTGACCTGGGTATCTGCAGGCAGCACCGCTCTGAATCCATTTGGAAGGACATTCTGCACAGGGCCGTTAACCACCAGATACTCAAGAGCCTGTTTAGCGACACTTTCATTATTCGGAAGAGGCAGTGATTGGGAAACCACATAGCCATTTTTATCAATTAAGTATAGCTCTGTCATCACTGTTTTTTCCACAGCTTCATCGTTGCTTGCCGTCTCTTTACCTTCTTCTTTCTTTGCCGTATCTACTTTTTCACCTTCTTTTAAGTATGATACATCCTGCGGCGGATCGATCTTTTCTTTATCCCCAAAACTTAACAGTCCGCAACCTGAAAGATATACTGAAGATGCTAACACCGTTACAGCAATTGACACTTTCGCTTTTTTTGACATCGCGAAACCTCCTAAAAGACAGTTTGTACTACATGTATACGAGCCTTCGTATTGAAATAGACCGAAACTTTATAGAAAAGCAGACAAACTTTTTTAGGAGAAAATAAAAAACCATCCAGCCAAGACGTTCAGTCTTGAAGCCGGATGGTTTCTGCATGGATTCTCCCTATATTCAGCCAATCAGAGGCGATTTGTGAAAATAGGAATGAAGAACCTGTAGTGAAGAACCGATGCTCTGGCACTCTGATTCCGCGGTACAGGAGGTTGTAATAGTCTAAAATCGTGCTGATTTCCCTGGCGGTCTCATCGCCCGAGCTGATGACACTGACCTTATCCCCCATGAAAGCCTGTATTTTAGACTGCAGGAGCGGATAATGGGTGCAGCCAAGGATTAACGTATCAATGTCTGTTTCTTTCATGGAAGCCAGTGTTTCTTTCACGATCGAATCAGCCGTTGGACTGTTATATTCCCCGCTTTCTACTAAAGGGACAAATTTAGGACAAGCCAAAGGACTTACCTCCAGGCTTCCATGCAGAGAATGAAGAGCTTCTTCGTATGCACCGCTGTTTATCGTTCCTATGGTCCCGAGCACTCCAATTTTTTTATTGTACGTATGCTTGATTGCGGCCCTGGCACCAGGATGGATTACACCTATGACCGGGATATCCAATTGAGTCTGGATTTCATCCAGTACGACTGCAGTCGCAGTATTGCATGCAATAATAAGCATTTTCATATCATATTGTAATAGATACTCTGTCATCTGCCATGTGAATTTCTTCACTTCCTGAGCCGACCGCGGCCCGTAAGGACATCTTGCAGTATCCCCCAGATAATAGATCGTTTCTTTCGGTAATTGGCGCATGACTTCTTTCGCCACCGTCAATCCGCCAACACCGGAATCAATGATGCCGATTGGTTGAATCACTTTATTCCCTCACTCTGGTTTCATTTCTTGATGAAGTTTAGCTAAATTCCTATTTAAGCCGAGTACTTCCTCTTCTGAAAAATCCTCGAGGACACTCTGTAAATAATGTTGCCTTTTTTCAATGACTTCTTCAATAATCCTTTCGCCCTCTTTTAACATATGAATTCGGACGACCCGTCTGTCATTTTCATCCTTGACCCGTTCCACCAATTCATTCTTTTCCATGCGGTCAACCAGATCCGTCGTCGTACTGCACGCAAGATACATTTTATTTGAAAGATCGCCGATCGTCATGTCCCCATATTCAAATAACCATTGAAGTGCAATGAATTGAGGGGGTGTGAGTGTATATTGACTTAAAATCTCGCGTCCCTTTTGTTTAATGATGGAAGATATGTATCTCAAGTCTTTCTCTATATCAGCTACCACTTGTAAATCGGCTTTTGGCTGGACTTCTTCTTTATTCATTAAAAAATTCTCCTTTGACTGACTAATACTTATTTAACACTTTTCATAAAATGATCGTTTTACTGTCACTCATTTTTTCATTAATCGAATATTGAGTTGACCTGCATACTAGCATTTTCTCTTTTTTTAAGGGAAATTTCAAGAAAAGTTCGTGATATTGTTCAATGAATCATTGAAACTAAAAGAGACTGACTCTTATTTGCACAATAACGGTTTGTAATAACCAGGTAATTGTCATAAGAATCAGTCCCTTACTTTAAAGCTTGAGTTCCCCCATGCGAAGAAGCTCTACAACAGCTTGTGAACGCCCCTTCACTCCAAGCTTTTGCATGGCGTTCGAAATGTGTTTTGAAACACATAATTATTCATTATCTAAAACTGTATATATTTCTATACGTTTATCAGAAAATACTACGAGCTTTTCAATTAGTTTCTTCAACGTAATATGTAGCTCTTCAAAGTTTTCAAACGAGAGGTTACTTAATTCTTCAAGTGCTAATCTTATTTCCTTGTGAAACTCTTCTTTGTTTTCTTGTTTTTCAATTTTCGTTTCCAATTCTTTTATACGTTGTTGGCTTGTATGAATTTCTTTTTCGTATTGTTCTTTCTCGAATTGATACTGCTCCTTATCAATGTTTCCATCTAACATCTTTTGTTTTCTTAATTCAAATAATAATTTTCGGTTGATATCAATATTTTTTTCATGCTTTGTTTTTTCTTTACTTATGCTTCCACTATTCTTAATAGGTTGTTGTTTACTCATATGTTCATTTATTTCTTTTTCAATATCTATCTGCTTTTTTAGTCGTTCTGAAACCTCATTAATAACTGCATCTCTAAAGTCGTAATAAGGTATATACTTTTTATTATCACAGCCATTTTCGCCTAATCGTCTTCTTCTGGAACAGACTAAATGTCGATACTCCCTCCCATCTTTCGTGTTCTTGCCATTCTTTGATTTCATGCTTACCATGCTACTTCCACAGTGCCCACAAAAAACGAACCCTCCAAAAACATTAACTCTCTGTCGGGGTCCACCTCTTTTACCTCCCCCCCTTATAAGCCTTAACCTTTGAGCTTCTTCATATATATCATCATCAATAATTGCTTCCCAATTTTTTTCATCGTTTCGATTCCACTCTTCTTTTTCTTTTTGAACCTGTCTCTTTTTCCGATCACTCATATTTTTTAAATCGTCGTACACTTTTTTCACTTCATATTTGTTATATACATTTCGTCCTGTATATGCCTCGTTTTGAAGAATGCGTTGTACAGAGGTGACACCCCATAATCCATTTCGTGGGGATGGGATCCCTTTTTTATTTAAATAGAGCCTTATTTTTTGTTCCCCCATATTTTCATTTATATATAAATGGAAAATTTTCTTCACAATCTCTGCATACTCATTAGGGATAAGTGTCTTCTTACCTTCAATAACTACTTTGTGGTATCCAAAGGGAGCAATAGATCCAGTGAAATTTCCTTTCCTAGCCGATTGACGTTTCCCTCGTCTCGAAGACAAGCTGATTTGCTCTGCCTGTTGCTGGGCCATGATAGCAAACAGTGTAAATTTTAATTCATCCTTATCAACTGCTGAATCATAATTTTCTTCAATAGAAATCAATCGTATCCCAAGTGCATCAACTAAGGTTCTCTTTAATGTAATAGCATCCAACTGGTCACGACTAAAACGAGAAATGGATGCAAACAACAAAGTATTAAACATTCCTTTTTTTGCATCTTCCAACATCTTTTTTATATCTTTTCTTCCGTTAATGCTTGTACCAGATGATCGGTCCTCATATGTATAGGTAATCTCAAAACCTTCTTTAATTGCCTTTTCTTCACACAACATCCTTTGGTGTTCAGGCGATTCTTTTTGAGAAACCTTTGTGGAGGATACCCTTACATAACTCGCTGTAATATGGTCCTTCATCTCTTCTCCTCCTATGATTTTAAAAGCCCTAGCTATCACGCTAAGGGCTAGGTTGCTACATACATTATAATAAAATCCATCTTACTTTGCTACGACTTTTCGAATCGTAGTCTGAATGAGTTCGTGGACAATTTCTTCTTTGGTTTTTGTTGAATTTTCTGGTGTCTTATAAATAAACGTGAACTGCTGATTAAAAGTACCCACATTAATCACTCTCCTACACAGTAAACCTATGCAGGAGAAGACTTGTCATATGCGGAGAACTCCAGTACCTTTAAAAAGAAAAAGCCATTGATAATATACATATCAACGGCGGCATTTGAATAACTCATTAATTTCTTTTATTAATTGATCTTCAGCTCTTTTGTATCCGTACTTTTCGAATACATTTGATACATACTCACGGTCGATAAAAGCTCTCTCGCCTGTATCAACAAAGCGAATATTCTGTTTCTGAGGTAATGTTCGTATCTTACGTTTTCTAAAGATAACAATGGACAAGATAATCCCTCCTTAATGGTTATCTTGTCCAAATGTATATGAAATCCTTATGATTTTTAGAAGTTGGTTTTTGAATATCGGGTCAATACATTGTTCATTCTTTTGACAAAAGGATCTTTTTGTCTAGAGTAACCGTGTTTCTTCATTTCTTCTTCGACCAATTGATGAATAACTGCTTTTATCTCTGGGGAAGTTTCATCAAGAATATTTCTTTTAGCTGCGACTTTAGGGGCCAATGGTACACCTTTTGCTCTCCTTCTACGCCTAACAGTTAAGGTTTCAGTCATACGAAACACCTCCTATCAATATTTTACCACACAGTATATTTTTTAAACAACTTGTCCATTAATTGGCTTCTTCAAATAGTATATTACCGTCCTCTGATTGATACCAATATAATGTTATTATTTTTTCAGCCACTTTTAATAATGTAGCAAGGTAATCAGAGTCAGTTTCAGTAAATATCAGGTCTTCAGAATAAAGACAAATCACATAATAAGAATCTGTTTGTGCAAAAGGATTAATTTCCATCGCTAGTGCACCCTTCCAAACAAAGGGTTTCTTTTTATTGATGACTTGAAGACATGCGTCTCTCATTTCTTTTGGTAGTTCTTCAACGTTTTTTTTGCTTATTGATTTCTTGCCTACCATAATTGTTTCAATATGGTGTTGGATACGAAAATTACTTTCACTTGCCTGATAAGATGTTTCTACAAGTTCAATAATACTAGAAACCATCTTATTAGGGTCAATTTCAAACCCCTTAGTCCCATTCTCTTCATATTCCTTTACACAGGACTTTAAAGTTTCATCAAAATATTTTTCAGAAGTAAGAATTCTAAGGATGTTTTCCCTTATAGATGTTAATTCGTTTGTAATTGCGTTTTTCTCAACCACCGCATTTACTTTATCTCGAAACTCAGCTGATATACCGAATCCAGAGAATTTAGATAATCCCTGAGAATTAAATGGTAGGGTCATTACAAGCCAAACCAAGACAATAATCCCAACAAGCGAAATGAACAATAAAAGTTGTAAATGAGCAGGGTTGGTTAGCAAATAGTTCATGAGAGGTTTTTTATCAATGGGTGGTGGGTCAAGCAATGATTTATAGTTACTTACTATTATAGCCATCGCAATAAGCATAACAACAGCTGGCGGGATATACTTAAGAGTTTCCTTATTTAATTTCCTTTTAAAATTTATATGTATGAGTCCTGAGAGGCAGAGAATAACACATAAAAAAAATGCAGAAAATATTCCCTCAATAAATGATGGATAATTTGATATCATAGCAGTGACCTCCCTCCTTTTACTCTTCCAATTTTAAACAAAATTCAATGTTGTTACAATACAAGATAGCGATATTTTTTTATAGGAGGTATTTTTCCCCTGCTTAATTGAATTCAATGATAGTATAGTTCAATGGATAATAAACAAAATTAAAAAGGACATACTAAAGTATATGTCGTTGCTTGGAGGGATTTAATTTGATCTATATTGAAGAAGTTCATCCATCAAAACATTATTTTTCCATGCTGGTAATTATAACTATCAAAAAATGCTTACCTAAAAATCACTATAAATTTGTAGATAAGTATAGATGGATAATTTATTTTCAAGGAGATTTCATTGGTCTACAAACTTGTTATACAGATAAATCAATAAAAGTTTTCTATAAAGGGAAGTGCCTTCAATATTTTACATCATTGAATTCTCTGGAAAATTGGATTATAAACGGTTGCACCAAACAAACACTTTTTATGATGAACCACACAAATAAACGTTGACATGCTCGGATGGAACCTTCCTAGATGACATTATTATATCTTTTTCTTATTTCTGGATAGAATTCTATAAAGAGATATCTTTTTAGTTCAATTCCTAAAATTTTATAAGGTCTCTTTCCTTCAATTTTCACTTTTCCTTCACGGCACCACCGACGGACGGTTTCTTCGCTTTTATGTACAATTTGTTTGGCGATTTCTTCTACAGTATAAGGAAAGTCATCTTCAATTTGTATAAAAAAGTTAGGGAGAGCCTCTTTAGGCTCTATCCCCATATCATTTGCTTTTTTGATAAAGTTATCGTAATTCATGACAATCAATCCTCCAATAACTGTTTAATTTGTTTATTTTTTTGATTGATATTAGCTTTAGTAATACGTGCTTCTTTTAAACGATCAATTTTTAGTCTTTTAGCGAAAGCAGGATCTTTTAATTTACTATAATACATCTCAAGATCCTTTAATTCAATTCGCAGAGAATCAATTTTGGCTTTTATCACTGGTGATAATTCAACCTCATTAAATTCTTCTTGCTCCACATCTTCTTCCTCAACGGTCTCGTACGCTTTAGGATTCCAGCTGAAATTCAGTGTTAAATCAATTATTTTAGCATATTCTTCTTCCTTTATTTCACGTAGATAACCTGTCGTCAAGGTATCACCATGTGACATTTCGGAATCATGTCTTGCATGTACCTGAGCACAACGGTGTTTCCATTCTTTTAGTTCCTTAATATCAATCGGAGTTCTTCTTATTAATTCCAAAACAGTATGCCTGGTATCATGATATCGTAACTCCTCAATTTCTTCATCAGATAAAATAGCATCGAATATCCCCTCTTCTTTTGCATCTTTTATCCAAGTTAGTAAATATGAAGATGTTTTATAAGGTCTTTCTAGAATCCAAACGGATTGCCTTGGCCTAAAAAAGTATAGATTTGGATTTGCTATAGCAGCAGGATATTTTTTGTACGTTTCCCTTAAGAACTTATTAATTAATTCAACAAGTCTCGGTACTAAATAGGTCCCCCATACAGGAGATGGACCATATCCACCTTTACTTTTCTCTTCAGGCAAGTGGAGTCTGCCGAAGCCATTGTTGTCTGATAAAAGAAATCCAGTTTTTTTGTCAAACCAAAAATCTTTGAGTTGAATTAATTTTAGTTCATCTGCTCTCAGACCAGCTAAAAACCCAATCATCAATTGAGTTACATACTTAAGAGGATCAGTTAATTTATTACCTTGATACTTGATGAGAGCATTGCTGATTTGAGCAATACTATACTGATCAGCATAGTACTTCGCCTTTTTTTTCTTAGGTTTAGGTTTTTTTCTTGGAACACGGTTAAGAGCATTTTCAAACGCACTTTTCATAAACATCATCTTGTTCCATTCATTAAAATTGTACTGCCCAACATTTCTTGCTTCTTCAGTAAGCTCTTCTTCTTTTTTCATTAAGACATAGTACAACAATGGTTTAAGGTAAATTATTGCATTAACCCAATAAGTTGTATCACCAATTCCATTCTTAACACCATTCATGTCCTCAGCAGTAAAACTTTGAATATCAAACGATTCATTCACTTCTTTGAATTTTAGATATTCTTCCTCGTTCAAGTAGCGAAGTCCATACCATTCTTTTGCTGTGTAATTATTAATTTCAGCACGATAACAAATGACTTTATAAAGAATGTGTGAAAGCATCTTTTTTACTTTCTCAGGTCTGTTTTCTTTTGCAAATCCTTTTTTCACTTTATCCTCACCATTAAATGTTATTGGAAAGCCACTCAATCGGTGAAGAAGATAATCATCGATTAACGTTTGCAAAGAGTTATTGAATTCGGAGAAATAATCTCGATACTTTTCGACTTTTTTTTCTTCCTCATATTCAAGATCTTTCTCGATAACACTTGGCAAAAGATCTCTAACTTTATCAGCAAACCAAAGCAAATCAGAAAACTTCGCATCATCCAGCCAACCCATATGAGCAAATTTCTTAAACTTCTGGTAAGGAATGTTTTGTTCTCTGGCTATATCTTTCAAATATTTAAGCTCCAATGTTTCAGCCAATCTCTCTACCCACTTTTTTGGGAAGTAATACCACATTTGTCCCCCGAAATTTTTCATTTTAGGCTCACTTACATCAAACCCAACTAAAAGATAATAATCACGAAGTTGACCATCGATAATAGCGTTTCTTAAGGTAAGTTTCTCAAGCCCTAGAATTTCAGAAGCAAATTCAACTTTCAAAAGAGGACCGTATTTTTCCTCTGCCTCTTCCCATGATACTATTCCATTTAATCTCGGATTTTTCCCATACTTTTTGTAAAGCGTTTTAGGATGCCCTGGGGGAAGAGTTACGACTCCAAGATCTGCTAACTTTCCGTAAATTTCTTTTGCTGATTTTGCACCTACCGCAGGAATTTTGTGTAAATCTGCTCTTTTCATATGAGCAATATCTCCAACTGTCTTATATCCTGCGTTAATAAGTCCTTTCTGGCTCCAAGTAGATAGTCCGATTTCATCTAGATTCAACTTGAGTACGTGTTCTGATACGGCCACTTGTTCCATAGTTTTTATCACCTCTATTTATATATATACACACATAACACACATTAGACCTCAAAAAAAAGCTTGCAATGACTTTGTTTAAGGTTCTAAATTATAGTTCTGTGAGTGTTATGTGCGTTTTGTGTGTTGGTAGTTAAAAAAAAAAAGGACACAGCCCCATTAATATTATTGCTTATAAAAAAGTCTACCTCATTCCTGGAAAATTACTACCAGTAATATTTGGCAAGAATTCAAAAACAAAAATGACAAGCTAATTATTAACTTGTCATTTTGTCCTCTGAATCGAAATATTCAATTAAATTTTCAACCTTATTCATAAAATACTCAAACCTCGACTTTAATTTTTCATCCTGAGTGGAAGATAGCAAGTTTTTGTACAGTATTCTAATATCTCTTTTCTCTTTTGTTGGATTGTAAACTTTCTTTGTACTCAATGATCCTGTATTTGAAAAATTAATAAGAACTTTTAATGTCCCACCCTCATCACATGCTTGACAGAACCAATTGGCACTTTCAATTTCAAGAAAAACAGTCTCATCACAAATTGGACAAGGAAAGTATATACGTTCCTCTTTCTTATTATAAAAGAAACTTATCTTCTGCTCCTTAAAAAAGGAGAGACAAACATATTTTAATTTCAATGGATAACCGCCTTTTCTGCATTTGTCAGTTTACGCGACTTTCTCATGAATTTCTTAAAATCATCTCCAATAATGATGTATTTCCCGCCAAAGTTATAAGAAGACAACTTCCCTGATCGACACCAGCGTCTAACAGATTCTGTACTCATGCCAAGCATTTTCGCAATTTCCTCAGGGTGCATAACTAAATCATCCTCAATGGTGGCAAACATTGGATGAAGTTCTATTTCGAATTCTCTTGCTAGGTTTGACATTTATTTTTTCCTCCTGTGGATATAACTATCAGTATTATGAGATGGTTTTGTGTGATTTATTCCAAAGATGCAAACTAATACCATTAATATTATTCTAATTTATTACCTCGTCATTTTCTTTGGCTTTATGATATACATATTCAAAATAGGATCTTATATATGCTGTTACAACATTCTTATGAGTAAGTTAAAAAGATAATTATTAAAAGATATAATGGAATCGTAACAACCTAAAGGTGTGCGGTTTATATTATTAATAAAATTCTATAATATAATGTTAAAATTCAAATAGATAGAAAAGGAAGGGGTGATTAATATCAAAGTATTGTTTTGGAATATAAAAAACAATCTAAAAATAGTTCCTACTATATCCCAATCATGTAGAGAGCATAAAATAAATATAGTTATTTTGAGTGAAGCAAATCGAATTGACCCAGAAATTATTGAGAAAAGTCTTAGAAAAGTTGACCTTAATTTTGCTGTTGAATTGCCCATGCCTAATAATAGGACGGTTTTATTCCATAACTTAGGGAAACGAATAAATAAATACCATGATGGGACATTTTATTCATTGTTTAAAATTAAATTCAAAAATTCACTTATTCTTTTAGTTACTTTACACCTGCCAAGTATGCTACATAACACAGAAAATGAAATTGGTGCACAAGCTGCTCAAATCAAAAGAGAAATTGAAAAATACGAGGAAGAATTAAAAACTAACAAAACTATTGTAGTTGGCGATTTTAATTTAAACCCTTTTTCGGAACTGATGGTATCTGCATATGGATTTAATGCAATTATGGATAAGGAAACAGCACTTAAAATTGATCGAACTATTTATGGTGTGAAGTACAATTATTTTTACAACCCCATGTGGACCTTGCATGGGAATATTAATAACAATGTATTAGGTACATATTTTTATCATTCCAAACCAACAAGTTACATCTGGAATATGTTTGATCAAGTTCTAATTCGTCCCCAACTCATTGAACAATTTAATTTCAATGAGTTGGAAATTATAAGTGAAATTGGAGACAAGCCCCTTCTTAAAGATAGCGGCAGACCTCATTCGACTTTATACTCAGATCATTTACCACTAAAATTTTCAATTTTATAGGAGGATTAGTATGAGAGATTTGTGGGGATTTAATAAGTTAAATAAAAATGATATTAAATCAATGCCCCAAGGTATTTTAAAAGAACAAGCGGACCTTTTTGAAAAGAAAACTGATGGGAAATTATTATTAAGAACTTCTACTCGAAATTTGACTATTAAGGCCGATGAAAGATATGGGCTTGCCACAAATTTTGAAATTGTTGCACCTTACCTAGATGGTTACTCCTATACATTATTTACAATGTATTCTATGCCCGAAACTGATTATCCCATTGCTATAACATTAAATTCAACGAAATTTGATGATGTGTTTATAGATTTTGACTATGAATGTAGTAATGAAGCCACATTTTTGAATGATTTGGGAAAAATACTTGGTTCCGAAGAAACAACTAAAGTCGTTAAAAATTTATACTCAAAGAGTTTTATAAATGATGATACTGATGATATTCCTTTTTAAGTTATTTAGGATGTGCTTAATGTACATCCTTTTTTATTCGTCATCTCATTTAAAATCAATAGCGACCGTTAATTCATTCCAAAAGCTAATGTTTATGAGACTTTTTAATTTAATGAAATGTACTCTAATTACTCGCATTTTCTGTCTCAAAATCAATTTCAAAAACAACATCTCATTAGAACCAAGGTTTTTTAAACAATAATTATCATATACACAATAGAGGAGGCTTATTGATGACGATTGGTAAGCCCTCATATGTCTCCCTGGATTGGCCAAAATCCGACCAAAACGTTTCACCGTCCTCATTGCTCTTCTCCCTTACTTCCAACACAAATGTATTTCCTTTTTCTGCTTGGTCAGTATTCCTCTAAACCATGGTTGTTCTAAACCATTGATGAGAACCGATATGATCCATACCGACACCATTTACAACCAAATTCAACATACATCATGTTGTACATACAAGCCTCAATTCATTAAAGATACTGGAACATATGAAGAAATCGTAAACAAGTATCCGTATTACAAAAAAATCCTTCATTATTTCTGCTAACCCCATCGCAGACCCAATTGTTGTAGTTGCCCTACAAAAATAAAACCACAAGAACGGCTGCGTTTAATGGATTCAGTATTGAAGTAGAACAAAAGGCAAATTTACAGTGCTATTCTCACAGAATCGACAATGAATTAGCTGGTACTATAACAGATAAATTAGCATACAAAAAGCTCAAAGCCATAAAAGCTCTGAGCTTTCTTATTAGTTGTGCTTTGGTGTTCTTAAGCATCCGTTTGTTGAATAGGAGAAAATACCTTTCCATATTGCGGAGAAAGGGAAATCAATTTTACATTTCCAGAAAAATGGGGAAATCCAATAAAAAATCTAGAATTAATCAGCACTATTTATTTATAAGGTTACCCTACTATCGGGAATTTCCTGAAATAACGAGATATAACTATCGTCTCTAGAGGTAATTGATTAGTATACATTCCTACGATATTCTTTGTTAGCGAAATCTTTTTCGTAATTTATATAATTAAAATTAGTTGAAACAACAATAGTTGAATGACTTACTTTAATATCTTCGATTTCCCTTTCCGCCTCTTGTTTACTTGAAAACGATTTAGATAATGTAGAATAATAAACCCAAATACTCCAAGCTGGAGAAGGATGCATCATTTTTTTATTGATATAGATACTAGGGTATTTTTCCTTAAATGTATCAATTACGTAATAATCAAGAGTTCGGGAAATTTCTTTTCCAGGTTGAAACCAGTCATTGTGGCAATGCCATCCCTTGGAGCTCATAAGTTCTCTAATTTTTTTCTGGTCCTCAGAACTATTATGGAACAGCATAATAAATGCTGTCTTCTCTTCTTCGTCAAACCATATTCCTGTTTCATCATTAAACATAAATTGTTACCCCATTTTCTTTTTTATGGCATTTGACTGTCGATATCCTAATATGTCCACGCTGTCTACTGTAAGTAGGGTAGGGAAATACTCCCTCTTTTTTGGTGATTAAATTTAAAGTTCTTTGAAATCATAAAAAGACAAAAAACCGCCCAAAACCGCCCTAATGCGACTTTTTGGAACAAAAGTTACTCCCTTAAATTTTTATAAATACGCTCATATCTATCTATAAAATCACTAGGAGTCAGTTTTAATTGATGACTTACATCAATTATTTGGTTTATTAAATCATCTAGTTTACTCTGTAGTTGTCTTTCTGTTTCTTTTTTAGCACTTGTATTGTCAAACAAACTTATTTGATAACCTTCTTCAGTCGTGATTTTGCTAGGATTAACCTTTGTTTCTTTTTCTTCATCCTTAATTTGTTTTAAGTTTAATTTCTCGCCTAACAATTGGTCATAAGTCTTATTTAATAATTTTATTATCTCCTCATAATCTCCCTCGTTGGAAATTTTCTCTGCTAAACCACTCTCTAATAATTGATAAATACCTTGGGTAGCTTCTACATCTTTTGTTTCTTGAGGTTCGGGGCAGAAAAGGAGCCTTCTTTGCTCCTGAGCAAATTTAATAGTATGTTGAGTTCCACTCTTAATTGGAGACTGAATAGGACATACCCCTAGTGACAACCCACTTTGAATTCGATCCCTTTTAACAAATGAATTCCTATATGTTTGTCCGCCTAAAGGTATTTCCGAAATCAATAGACCATTATTCTCCAGTATATTATGTGCTATGTCTGTATTTTCCTTTGGATAAATTTTATCCAAACTCCCAGCCATAACCGCAATAGTATGACCATTTGCTTTTAAAGCACCTAAATGACCAGCAGTGTCTATGCCTAAAGCTAACCCACTGACTATCACATAATTTCTCTTGGCGAATTGAAAAGCTATTTTTATTGCTGCTTTATAGCCTTTTTCTGTGGCTTTTCTAGTTCCGATAACAGCGATAGAGTTATGATTGTTTAATAAATTAATATTACCTTTACAATATAAAATCGGTGGCGGATCATCTATAAGTCTTAATAAGGCTGGGTAATCTTCTGAACCTATATGTATTACCTCGATACCATGTTCTTTATGTTTAATTATTGACCTTTCCGCATTTTTTATTTTCATTTTTAGATAATTTAAGTCAAGTACTCTTTCTACCACATTGGAGTTTCTCAGAATTGAACGCAACTTAATTTCATATTTATAAATATTACTTTCGGTTAAATCAGGTAATTGGACACATAATTTTTTTATAGTTTTAATTCCTAAACCTTCAACATTACTTATCGCCATCCAAAATGCTGTTGACATTAAAACACCTCTTCCAATAACTAGAAAGGTAGTTCTTCAATTTCAAAATCTTTGAAATTGAATTGACGGAGATACCTTTCTTTCCCAGCATTATAACCCAAGAATTCTCCTTCAGATGCAACCCAAAAGGGTTTTCCATTCGCATGCTTAAAATTCAATCTATATTCCTCATTGTTTTCATCACTAATTTTAGCATGAAATGGGCCGTTTGCATTTGATTGCATTATAGCAAGCGGTAAAATTGTTACCTTTGAAGCACCACTATTGTATAAAACTTTAGCACATTCCATAGTTGTTGAACCACTAGTTAATACATCATCTATTAATAGTACATGACCGTTTACTCTCTTTCTACATGCAAAGGCATCTAAAACATTCAATGCCCTATCATGAAATGAACCAGCTTGTTTCTGTTTTTCATAGGGCCTAACCGTGAATAATAAATTAGTATCAATGATATCCCTATCACTATTTAGCAGTTCGTGATCAATAATCAAATCTAATTGGTTAGGAGCATCAGGTTTTGGAGGAACAACAGTAACTAAATCAATGTCCTTAAAGTTTCTTCTTGCTATTTCGATATTCGTCTTTAGACAACGAGCCAAAGAATCAGCAGCGTAGGGTTTAAATTTTTTCAACCTATTAATCATATTCGATAAACAATGGGTATAATACCTGTAATCATTAAAGACAAAATACCTGCCTGCATATAGTAAATTTGCTTTAATATCCTCATCTAACTGGTGACTTATCTGCCCGATCGGTAATAAATAGCCCTGACCTCTAAGTTGTTCAACTGTAATCTCATTATAACTTCCTTTTATTTTATTATTAATCAAGACTTCTCTTAAGTGCTTTAAATTTAGTATAAGGTCTGGTAAATGTTTATTGTCAATAGTTGTATCAATACTTTCAATCAACAAAATTGTTGATAGATTTAAACCATGAGCATGTTCGATGCTAGTAAAGCACCCTGTTAATAAAACTGTATGGTATGGATTTAGTTCATATGAATTTAAGAAAGTTGATAAAGAAATAGGTTCGTTAACACGACACACATACAAAGATTGTCCATTAACCGAATTAGGACCCGCTGTTACACAATATACATTATATTTAAAATTCAACTCTCTAACTAAACTTTCAAAATCTTGCTTATTTAGAAATTGGGTTAATGAGTCCAAGTCGATAATAATATTTCTTAAATTAGTACATAATGAGAACATGATATTTCCCCCTCAAATTTCAGACAAAAGTGTAATCAATTCCTGTGGATCATTGACTAAAAAATCCGCCCCTGCTAACTTTAACTCCCTTTCTGTAGATTCTCCCCATAAAACACCAATAGCAGTCATTCCTGCATCTTTGGCTGCCATAATATCATTAGTGTGATCGCCTATAGAAATAACTTCTTCTGGCCTAACATCTAAATTAGTTGCACATTTTAACATTGGGTCAGGGAAAGGTTTTCTTTTATCACAATCGTGATAGCATATTAAGTCATTGAAATCAACCGTATGGTGTTCCAATACCCTACTGGCATAGGGCCGAGGTGAATTAGTTACAATACCAACAAGGTAGCCTTTTTCTGATATTAAGTTAGACAATAAATCATCGAAAATTGGAAATGTATTGGTAGCGATTCGAGGATAACAGTTAGTCCAAGGATGTTTTCTTAATGACTTTATCTCTGAAGTATTTATAAGAGTATCGTCTAAATCAAAAATAATAGCTCTATAGTTTGGCATAATTTTTAAAAACCCCCTCTATTTTCCTATTAGTATTTTACCATAATCCAATCTTAAAATTACACTGCATTAGATAATTTTTACCATTTTTCTTTTGTCTTTTGGATAATTGACTTTTACAATAAGTGTCTCCAATTTTTTATTGATAAAAAAACCCACCAATTGGTGGGTTTTAGATTTTGTGCTTCAAACTACATTTCGTTGGAAATATGATTTCGAACTGTTTTCTCGCTGATGAATAAATCACTTGCTATCTCTTTTGTTGTCTTATCTTGGACTAACAGTTCGAATACTTCTTTTTCTCTCTTTGTGAGCAACGGTTTGTGTGTAAAATCATTGTCCTTCAATTATGGTAACCCTCCTTGCCTTCGCCAGCTTTAAACCGCGGGGATGGGTATTGTCGGTCGTCAGAATATCATATGTGAAGGTGCGGTTTAGAGTGACTTAGAGAAGAAGTAAAATAAAAAATAGGCAGTGATTCATTCACACACGATTTAAGATGATGGGGACATGACTGAATGACAGTCAAATTTCTTTCTCATCTCTTCTGTCCAAGGAACACCTTTTCCCGTCTTACGTGAAATCTGTACCATTGTTCCTCTGCCAACGAAGCAGACCTCTTGCTTTTCATTTACGCCCATATAATGCAGATCGACTGAAGAATTGCCTACACTGGCTGCTTTGACAAAAACATTCAAACGTTCGCCAAAGTAAACTTGTTTCAAGAAGTCACATTGCAGATCTGCTACAACCGGAATCGTGTCATGATCGGCCTTTACCCAATCCTGCATGAATCCTTTGTATTTAAAAAAGTCGGTTCTCGCTTCCTCAAAATATGTAAATGGAATTGTGTTATTTAAATGTCCAAACATATCCGTCTCGGAAAAACGAACCTTTACCTCTATGGAGAAATGAAATTCTTTTTGCCATGTGTCTATATCCTTAATGTATGTAATATGTTTCAAATTGGCTCCTCCTTCTGTGCAGTTTATAAAATGAATGAATATTCATTCTTTTTTGTTTATTATAATTGTTTTTTCTTCATTTAGGAACCGTTAAGCTCCAAAAACTTCAATATGTGGAACTTCTTTATTCCGTTTTTTGATTTCCGCGCAAGTCTTTGCTTTCCGCGGGTGGCCGTTGAGCCTCCCGCCGCGGCCGTCTCATATTGATTGGAGGGAATCTTTCCATCTGGCACAGCAATCTTTTAGTTTTGGGCGATAATCTTTTAGTTTCAGCCGATTATCTTTTACAATTGTCAATTAATCTTTCGACTTTCCGCTATTATCTTTCTATTCCGCTAATAATTCCGCCACTTGGCAAAATAAGGGAAAAACCAAATAAATCTCCACAAATAGATACGAACAATTATCCACAAGTCCAAAGGCTTGATCATTTCCTTCACAATAAAAAAGCACTTCCCCGAAGGAAAGTGCTTTTGATATTAGTCTACCATATGATCGCTTCCGAAGAAGTTTTTGAACATTTGGAAGGATGTTTCGCGGTTCAGTGCTGCGATCGATGTTGTCAAAGGAATACCTTTTGGACAAGATTGCACGCAGTTTTGTGAGTTACCGCAGTTGGCAAGGCCACCGTCTCCCATGATCGACTCCAGGCGTTCGTCTTTGTTCATGGCTCCTGTTGGATGCGCATTGAAAAGACGGACTTGGGAAAGAGGCGCAGGTCCGATGAATTCGGATTTGCTGTTTACGTTCGGGCAAGCCTCCAAACATACTCCGCACGTCATGCATTTGGACAATTCGTATGCCCATTGACGTTTTTTCTCCGGCATACGCGGACCAGGTCCAAGATCGTATGTGCCGTCGATCGGGATCCATGCTTTTACTTTTTTCAGACTGTCAAACATCCGGCTGCGGTCGACCTGTAAGTCGCGCACGACTGGGAATGTTTTCATAGGCGCCAAGTGGATCGGCTGTTCAAGCTGATCGACAAGAGCTGTACAAGATTGTCTCGGCTTCCCGTTAATGACCATAGAACAAGCGCCGCAGACTTCCTCAAGACAGTTCATGTCCCAGTTGATCGGCGTAGTCTCTTCACCTTTTGCATTGACCGGGTTACGGCGGATTTCCATAAGAGCGGAAATCACGTTCATATTCGGACGATAAGCTAATTCGAACTCTTCTTGATAAGGGGCTGTTTCAGGGCTGTCTTGACGAGTAATGATAAAACGTACTTTTTTGTTTTCACTCATCATTTATTTCCCCCTTTTTTCTTAGAATAGTCGCGCTTACGAGGTGCGATCAAGGATGTATCTACTTCTTCATAATGGAATTCAGGTGAATTCGTTGATGCATTGTATTTTGCCATTGTCGTTTTCAGGAACTCCTCATCATTACGTTCAGGGAATTCCGGCTTATAGTGTGCACCGCGGCTTTCATTACGGTTAAGTGCCCCGATTGTGATGACTCGTGCAAGCTGAAGCATATTCCACAGCTGACGCGTAAACATAGCCCCCTGATTGCTCCACTTAGCCGTATCATTGATATTGATATTTTTATAGCGCTCCATAAGCTCGACAATTTTCGCATCTGTTTCTTTCAGCTTGTCATTATGACGCACAACCGTTACGTTGTCAGTCATCCATTCGCCAAGCTCTTTGTGGATCACATATGCGTTTTCAGTACCGTTCATGGACATAATTTCGTTCCATTTGTCTTCTTCTTGCTTCACATAGCGCTCGAAAACGGATGAAGGTACAGATTCACTTGTTTTTTCCAAACCACTGATATATTTGATCGCATTAGGACCTGCCACCATACCGCCGTAAATGGCTGATAGCAGAGAGTTAGCTCCCAATCGGTTACCGCCGTGCTGGGAGTAATCACACTCACCGGCTGCAAACAGACCAGGAATGTTCGTCATTTGATCATAATCAACCCATAGTCCACCCATTGAATAGTGAACGGCAGGGAAGATTTTCATCGGTACTTTACGTGGGTCATCACCCATGAATTTTTCATAGATTTCAATGATTCCACCAAGTTTGATATCAAGCTCTTTGGAATCTTTATGAGATAAATCAAGGTATACCATGTTTTCCCCGTTGATTCCAAGTTTCTGA
The DNA here is from genome assembly GCF_052828565.1 of Rossellomorea sp. NS-SX7. Lineage (NCBI taxonomy): Bacteria > Bacillati > Bacillota > Bacilli > Caryophanales > Bacillaceae > Rossellomorea > Rossellomorea sp. NS-SX7. Next base: position 2,822,455 of record NZ_CM128249.1, read on the forward strand.
TTAACGCAGACGTCGAAGATTTCACGCGTCGCGATATCACGTGGTACCAGGTTTCCGTATGCAGGATACTTTTCTTCAAGGAAGTACCACGGCTTACCATCTTTATACGTCCATACACGTCCGCCTTCCCCACGTGCAGATTCACTCATCAGACGCAATTTGTCGTCTCCAGGAATCGCTGTCGGGTGGATTTGGATGAACTCACCGTTTGCATAGTATGCACCTTGCTGATAAACGATCGATGCCGCAGAACCTGTGTTGATGACAGAGTTTGTGGACTTACCGAAGATGATTCCAGGTCCCCCTGTGGCCATGATCACAGCGTCTGCCGCGAACGATTTAATTTCCATTGTTTGAAGGTTTTGCGCTACAATTCCGCGGGCAACTCCCTCGTCATCCACGACCACTCCAAGGAATTCCCATCCTTCGAATTTATTGACAAGACCTGCTACTTCATGACGGCGGACCTGTTCGTCCAATGCATAAAGAAGCTGCTGCCCTGTTGTTGCACCGGCAAACGCAGTACGGTGATGCTGAGTTCCTCCGAAACGTCGGAAATCGAGCAGCCCTTCAGGTGTACGGTTGAACATGACTCCCATACGGTCCAGTAAGTGGATAATACCCGGTGCTGCTTCTGTCATTGCTTTAACCGGAGGCTGGTTCGCTAAGAAATCCCCTCCGTATACAGTATCATCAAAATGTTCCCAAGGAGAATCCCCTTCTCCTTTGGTGTTTACGGCTCCATTAATACCACCTTGAGCACATACAGAGTGGGAGCGTTTAACGGGTACAAGTGAGAATAAATCTACTTCCGCTCCAACTTCTGCTGCTTTGATTGTGGCCATCAAGCCGGCTAATCCGCCGCCGACTACAATGATTTTGCCTTTACTCATCGTGACTCACTCCTTTTCCTACCAAAGTTGCCAGCTGATTTCTATCAGACTTCTATATTTTCGACTCTTATACAAATGCGAAGATTGCGCGCATACCAACAACCGATAACGCTACAAAAATTCCGATCGTTACATATGTAGCTATTAATTGAGAACGTGGCGAAACGGTGATTCCCCAGCTCACACAGAATGACCATAAGCCATTGGCAAAGTGGAAAATCGTTGAAAGTACTCCAATAACATAGAATACAAGCATGAATGGATTAGATAAAATGTTCTCCATCATTTGAAAGTTCACTTCTGCTCCGAATGCAGCAGCAACCCTTGTTTCCCACACATGCCATGTCACAAAGATAAACGTGATTACCCCTGAGACACGCTGAAGCAGGAACATCCAGTTACGGAAATAGCCGTATTTAGTGGCGTTATTCTTAGATGTGAACGCAATGTAGATTCCATAGATCGCATGGAAATACAATGGTAGGAAGATGATAAAGATCTCAAGGAAATAACGGAAAGGCAGACTTTCCATGAAATGTGCCGCTTGATTGAATGATTCTTCCCCGCCTGTTGCAAAATGGTTCACGACTAAATGTTGAGTTAAAAATAATCCAACTGGAATAACACCTAGTAATGAATGAAGCCTGCGATAATTGAATTCTCGATTTCCAGCCATGATTTACCCCCCTTAATCATAAAATATGAGGCCGTTTTCTAATCAACATTTTCATTAGACTACGATACATACTTTATGTTGTAACAATTATGTGACAAGTTTCATTTTACTCCCCTGAAGTGGAAGCGTCAAGAAAACGGATACATAAATTCGACAATATCGCTAAAATATTTTTAATATAAAGATAACAAATAAAACCGACCAAATACGCGTTTAATAGTTAGAAAATTCTCATTATTAAACAAAAACATTATACCACCAAAATATCCCAACTTTCATTTTAGATGTTTGGGATGATAAATCCTCTTTACATGTATATAATAGTTTTATAGAAAGAGGGGATTTACTTGGAACAAAAAAAAGAAGAAATCTATGAACCGACCGTTCCAATTTTTGGCTACGAAATGATAAGGGATATCCTGCTTCCGGATATTTTAGGAAAACACACTCCCGAGATCTTATATTGGGGAGGCAAGCAGCTCTCCAGAAAATTCCCCCTTCAATCAATGGATGAATGCTCATCCTTTTTTGATGAAGCAGGCTGGGGAACACTGACGGTTGTCGAACAAAAGAAAAACGAAATGACCTTTGAATTGCGCGGTTCGTTTGTCGAAAGACGATTATCACTAAAGTCGGACGTTACATTTAAATTGGAAGCCGGTTTTCTTGCAGAGCAAATCCAGCTCCAAAAGAAATGCACCACTGAAGCAGCTGAAGAAATACATAAACGAAATCAATCCGTGAAGATCACGGCCCGCTGGGATGAAAAAGATAAAGTCGAATAGGTGCACGAACGAAATAGATGAATGGGAAAAGGGTTGACTCTGTTGAGGAGTCAACCCTTTGTTTGTTTCTTACAGTGTCACTTCTTCGACTTGGACGGCATCCAATTTGAACGCCGTATGTAAGACTCCGGCAGCTTTCTGTAAATTTTCCTGATCGACCACGGCCGACACCTTGATTTCAGACGTACTGACCATTTTGACTACAATGTCATTTTTGGCAAGGACCTCGAACATCTCAGCAGCCACACCCGGATTTGAAATCATCCCGGATCCGACAATGGATACCTTCGCAAGATCGCGTTCATGTTCGATATGAGTGAAGCCCAGTTCTCCCTGGTTCTTTTCCAATACAGCGAGCGCTTCATCGAGGTCATGCTCCTTGATTGAAAATGATAGATTCGTTGTATTCCGGTCTGTCTGACTTTGGATGATGATGTCTACGTTCAAATGGTTCTTGGCCAGTGTCGTGAACACTGAAGACAGGCCTGTCAGGGCATTTCCGAGTCCGAAGACGGTCACCCGTACAATTTCATCTTCGAATGCGACACCTCTTACCACTAAATTCTGTTCCATGCTTGCTTCCTCCTCAATATACGTACCTTCCACTTTTTCAAGACTTGATCTGACTTCTAATGGGATTTGATAATTTTTTGCAAATTCAACAGCCCTCGGGTGAAGGACCCCTGCACCCAGATTGGCGAGTTCGAGCATTTCATCATACGAAATGGAAGGCAGTTTGCGCGCACCTTCAATATAACGCGGGTCAGACGTATAAACTCCGTCGACATCGGTATAAATATCGCACCGGTCAGCTTTTAATGCAGCTGCGATGGCCACCGCTGTCGTATCGGAACCTCCTCGTCCGAGGGTCGTGATTTCCCCGGATGGTGTCATCCCCTGGAATCCTGCTACAATGACGACTTTTCCGCTTTGAAGCTGTGTTGTCATTTTTTCGGTATGGATATTGGTGATACGTGCATTGCTATGAACGGATTCTGTCTCGATCCCGGCCTGCCATCCAGTATACGAAATGGCCTCCTGACCGGCTTGGAGCAATGCCATCGTCAATAGAGAAATTGTCACCTGTTCGCCTGTTGATAAAAGCATATCCATTTCTCTTTTACTTGGGTGAGAAGTGATTTCCCTTGCTAAACCGACTAGTGTATCAGTTGTTTTACCCATAGCGGACACGACAACCACAACATCATTTCCCCGATTCTTCTCCTCCAAAATCCTTGACGCAACATTTTGAATTTTTTCAACAGAACCTACTGAAGTTCCACCGAATTTTTGAACGATAATACTCACAGCTTCTCCTTCTTTCTCTTTGAGTGTAGAAATTAAATCTTTTTCTGAAGAGAATCATCTGACTGCTGCAAATCCCGCTGCCTGCTGAATGACTTTAACGCCGGCAGTCCCATGCCAAATAATAAAAAAAGCAATGAGACGGATATCTCATTGCTTTATGAACTTAGAGTAAAAAATACTTAATCGTTCATCGGCATTGTGAGATAGCTCTCCAAGATTGATTCATCTTGACAATCCTGCATTTCTTAAACGCAGAACCAGCGGAATTAGTATGAGCCTAATACCACTTCGGCGACTCTCCCCTTTCCAGACATCTCGACGGAGCCCATACTCCTCTTTGCCTGTACTCTTGAAGTTCGCACCTCTATCACCACTATTTAAAGTGATAATGTTTTAAATTATCGATAATTATAGCACACGAAAATAATGGAAGCAATGAGTTTTTTCAGAATTTTTTCAGTTTAAATTTTTTCGTTTATATACCTTCAAATACCGCTTTTGATCTCCGTGCAGGACTTCGCTTTCCGCGGGTGACCCGTGAGCCTCCTCGGCTTCGCCTGCGGGGTCTCACATTGGCCACTTCTCCCGCATGAGACCTTCGTCCTGCACTCCAATCAAAAGCTGGAGCAGGGTAATATTTCAACGTGTACAGTGAACCGCGAAAATCTCCACTGCTATTCCTGCAGTTTCTCGTGCAGTACTTTTGCTACACCTTCCGGAATCCCGATATCCTGAAATTCCTCAACCGTTGCTTCTTTCATTTTCTTCATGGAACCAAAATGTTTAAGAAGCTGCTTTTTCCGCTTGGGTCCGATTCCATCGATTTCATCCAGTATGGACTGGAAGACGCTTTTCCCGCGGAGCTGCCGGTGGAAGGTGATGGCAAAGCGGTGGACTTCGTCCTGGATGCGCTGAAGCAGATAGAATTCCTGACTCCGTTTTTCAAGAGGGACGATCTGCAGCGGATTCCCGTACAGCAGCTCGGATGTCTGATGCTTTTCATCCTTCGCGAGGCCGCCGATGGGTATATCAAGACCCAGTTCATTTTCAATCACATCACGGGCTGCTTCTATCTGTCCTTTCCCGCCGTCAATGATAATGAGATCAGGGAGAGGAAGACCATCCTTCAATACTCTTGAATATCTTCTCCTCACCACTTCCCGCATCGATTCATAATCATCCGGTCCTTTGACGGTTTTTATTTTATACTTTCGATACTCTTTCTTTGCAGGCTTTCCGTCTATGAAGACAATCATGGCCGAGACAGGAGCGGATCCCTGTATGTTCGAGTTATCAAATGCTTCGATTCGGAAGGGCGTATAAATCCCCATTTGTTCCCCTAATCTTTCAATCGCTTTGATGGTTCGCTCCTCGTCCCGCTCAATCAAGGCGAATTTCTCATCAAGCGCCTGTTTGGCATTTTTCTCAGCCAATTTCACCAGCTCTTTTTTCTTTCCCCTCTTCGGTTGTGTGATTTTGACTTCAAGTAATTTTGATGCCATCTCTTCATCGATTTCTTCAGGAAGGAAGATTTCCCGAGGTTTGAAATGGTTCGCTTTTGAATAGAACTGGCCCAAGAACGTAAGAAATTCATCTTCCGGTTCGTTGTAAAGGGGAAACAGCGAAACATCGCGTTCAATGAGTTTTCCCTGTCTTACAAAGAATACCTGTACACACATCCACCCTTTATCGACTGCAAAACCAAACACATCACGGTCGGTAAAATCCGTCATCGTCATCTTCTGCTTTTCCATCGTTGCTTCGATGTGAAGGATTTGATCACGGAATTCCTTGGCGCGCTCAAACTCGAGGTTTTCAGATGCTTCTTTCATCTTTTCGGATAATTCCTTCTTGATTTCTTTGTATCCTCCGTTTAAAAATCTGGCAATTTCATCGGTCATTTCCCTGTACGTATCCTTGCTTACTTCTTTCACACAAGGGGCCAGGCATTGTCCCATGTGATAATATAGACAGACTCTGTCAGGAAGGGTTGTGCATTTTCGTAATGGATAAAGGCGATCCAGGAGCTTTTTCGTCTCGTTTGCCGCGCCTACATTCGGGTAGGGTCCGAAATACTTGCCTTTTCCCCGCTGCACTTTACGAGTCGTGATCAATCGGGGATGTCGTTCATTTGTCAACTTAATGAATGGGTAGCTCTTGTCGTCTTTCAACATCACGTTGTATTTCGGATCATATTTTTTTATCAGATTCATCTCGAGCACAAGTGCTTCCAGGTCCGAAGAAGTCATAATATATTCAAAGTCTTCTATTTCCCCTACCAGCCTCTGTGTTTTGGCATCATGTGAACCTGTAAAATAAGAACGCACACGATTTTTTAATACTTTTGCTTTTCCAACGTAAATAATCGTGCCCTGTCTGTCTTTCATCAAGTAGCAGCCCGGCTGATCGGGCAGCAAAGCCAATTTATTTGTAATGACAGGATTCACGGTCTCTCCCCCTTTTTATCTTCCCACTTATAAACTTTTATCGTTGAGTATACGGGATCCAATATCTCCTGGGAGTGAAATGATTTCACTTCTTTGATCCTGGAGCCGATATCCGCTCCCTGTTGTTTAAATCCGTTTACAACTTGATTCGTTATATATATATCCTTCCCGGTATGTCTAGTATCCTGCAGGAATTGTGAGTAAGTTAAGACACGTTTATGGGAAAAGTCTGCATTTAAATAAGAGAAAACCCTCGTTTCTTCCCAAGTATAGACAATGATCGGCGAATCATCATTTTTCCCGGATAAGTAGTCGGCTGCCTGATAGACTGCCGGAGGCTCTTCATGATACTCATGCAGGATGTTTAATCCTGTCCCCAAATGAATGAACAGCCACAGAATCAATAAGCCTCCGATGGCTTTGGTCATCTTTTTCATCCAGCCGGTAATCAAGAAAAAGGCAAGCAGTACAGCCAAAGGCAGGATATGTCTGGGTTTATCTATATTTTGGGCAAACAGGCCCCAGAAGAAATATGAGAAAAAAGAAACCAGCAGTAAAATTGTGCCCGGATCCAGATTCTTCAATCGCAGGAAGCGCAGATTCTTTATCGTCAGTAAAAATAGCAGTACCGATATGATCATAATCAAAAGGGATTGGGTAAAAAGGCCGTTCCAAAGGATATTCGTCATGATATAGGTACCCAGTCTCTCAACAATAGGTGAACCAGACTCTGCAGTACCACCCCATTCAGTAAAGTGGCCGCCGGTAAAACCGAAGGCAATTTGCAGCAGCGTTGAAAGACTTCCTGTATTTGCAGCCAAAGCAGAAACCCATATTCCTTGGGATAGGATAATCAGAACAAGGTGAAAGCTTATTGCCTTCAACTTGAAAGAAATCTGTTTGTGTTCCCTCCAGAATATATACCAAAAATAGATAAGCCCTATTCCAAATCCAATATAAGACAGCCTTACCCCCATCAATAATGAAAACAAGATAATGGGAAGGATGGCGGAATCTTTCGTACGAAGTGAAACCGCTCGATGAAGGCTCCATAGATACCACCACAGAATGGACACTGCTGCCCCTTCACTCATCGGAAGCACCAGCATGATGCCCGGATAAGAAAGGGAAAATAATAATACAGCGGCAATGACCGCTTTTTCTTTAACGAGATATTGACGGAAAAGCCAGTATACCGGAAGGATGGAGCTGATCCATAAAATTGTATTAAATGCTTGTAGCGAACGGACGGGATCATCTATAACGAAATGCAGCAGCATGCCCCCCAAAATAAAAAATGGGTATCCTGGAAAATGAGGCTGCATTTTTAAAACATCAAAGTCCAGGACCCCATAGGCATAATCGACTTCATCCCAGCTGGATGCATAGGGAGGAAGCAGTAAAAGCCTGAATACAAAATAAAGCAGGAACACACTGACTGATGCGATCATCCATTTTCTAAATTGCTTCTCATTCAACATGATACTATCTCCTATACTGTCCAGTAAAAATAAAAAACCAACTGGATCAGAAACAAGCTTCTTAGCCTATTGTAAGGCTTTCAAAGGATTGTTTCCAATCATTAGTTGGTTTAAAGGGGTCAAGCATTGATTGATTTCATATCATCGGATTTTTTTATCGTTTTTTTCTGTTGTTCGGGTCCCGCGGGAACTGAGGATTTCCGAAAAGGATTGATGATCTTATCGGTCCTGATCAGGTATATCCACAAGAAGACAAATCCGAAGTAGAACCAGTAAGCCAATACCTGTTCAATGGTAGGATTATGGCTGTACCCGAACATCGCTGCCATAAACAGACCAACCTGTCCGCTTATGAGGACTTCCTCACCGGTATCACGTTCGTAATGAAGCTCATCCTGATAATGCTCAGGCATGATTTCTACAATATCATATACAGCAGCCGGCTTGCCTTCTGCCGTTGTATAAAGGGAGCCCATTTTTCCAAGATCCTGGAGTATCCCTACTCCTTGAACAAGTAACCCTGCAGCAATCAGCATGATCAGGACTCCGGTTACATTGAAGAATGTTTTCAGCTTGAACTTCATCGTACCAGAGAAGAAAGCATAACCGAGAACCAGTGCCAATAGCAGCCCGCTCAAAGCTCCATAGCTTGTGAATACTTTGGTGACATCCCCGCCGCTGATAGCCGCAAAGAAGAACACGGTCTCGACACCTTCACGTAAAACGATCAAATAAGAATGAATGATCATGGCCGATACGCTTCCGGCGGTCAGAGCGGCATTGATTTTTTTCTCCATTTCCGTATTGATCCCTTTGGACTGCTTCTTCATCCAGCCGACCATATGTGTCAACAGGAATACCGAAGCAAACATGATTCCGACCTTCAGGTAAACCTCCGCTCCGAAACTTGAGAAGCCGGTAAGGACCACTTGGAATAACAACGCAACGAGAAAGCTCGACACGAGAGCAAGGCCAACCCCTACATATACCCATTTTTTATACTGATCGGCGTTTAGCCTTGTCAGGTATGAAATAATCAATCCAACGATAAGAATCGCTTCTAAACATTCTCTCAATGTAATTAAAAATGCCTGAAAATCCAACTTCCTTCCCCCTTTGTTGCTTCATTACTTTTTATTTTTACGTTTGTTTAAAACAATAAGAACGATTAACAGCAGAATAAGTGCTATTGAGAAAAACAGCCAGAAGCTTGAACTCCCACCTTCACTTAAACCATTCAGCAACCCAAGGTTTTCTTCGTTCAAGTGGCTTTGATCTGCTTCTTCTGAAGGAATCGGAAACAACGGACGCAGTTCATCAATAATGGATTCTACTTCTTTATTGAATGCTTCAGGGTCATTATCTTTACTCCCGATTCCGAATAAACCGGGATTTCCCAATGATTTCAATGCTGTATCGAATGACGCATAGATTTTGTCTGCCCGTTCCTGATTTTCTTCCTCCACTACGTAAGGCTCAAGGACGTTATACGTTCCTCTCGCTTTGGCAAGGAGTAGCTTGGCTTGACCGTAATCATCAAATTGTTCCTGGGCAAAGTGCAGCCTTCTTTCGATATTGAGCATCAAGGCAGCTCTCCAGCACTTTAATAGCAGTTCTTTATCCTTTTCTTCAAAAGCCTTATTTATGTCAGGTTTAACTTTTGAGAAATACAAGTCAAAATCTTTTTCATAGGAATCATATATTTTTTTGGCGCTATCCCAATCGTCATTTTCCAGATTTGTTTCAAGCTCTTTATAGGCTTCTGCAATTTTTTCTTCTCCCGGATCTCCATAGGAGTAGGCTGAAGCCTGCGATGGGATAAATATGTAATTGAGAATAAATATCAACGTAAGACCAAAAAAAAGACTCTTTTTCATATACGGAAATCCTCCTGTCTATTCAATGATAATGATTATCATTATGATTGTCAATACAGTATCAAAGGCTTTCAGCCCCTGATTGTGACACTTTGTGAACGTTTTCTTCCACTTTCACCTTTTCAACCGGTCTCTTCATCTCTTTGATAATGGCCGGAATGACATTGAACATATAGGCCTTGAACTTGATGAATGATTGTCCTTTGGTCCGGACCTTGTACGTGATCGGGACCTCCTTCATCCTGAATCCTTTTCGCATGATGTTTAAGGTAACGACTTGAGCATAATTGTAATCATGGATGATTTCGGCATGCTCCATCACTTGTTTTGAAAAAGCCCTCATACCGGACTGGCCGTCATAGATCCACGTTCTCAGCAAAAGGGATTGTAATAGGGTAAAGCAATAATTACCTAGCCGGCGGTGTATTTTCATCCCGTCAATCGTGCCTTTGAATCTCGAACCCATTGTATAGTCGGCTCTATTATTAAATATGGGCTGGAGGATATCAGGGATTTGATCTGCAGGATATTCCCCGTCCGCATCAATCATGACGCCGATATCAGCTCCCCGGTTCAGCGATTCTTTCAATCCTCTTCTGACAGCAGCCCCAAGACCTGAGTTCCTGTCCATATGTACGATATAATCCGCACCTGCTTCCTTTGCGACGTTGACGGTACTGTCAGTCGATCCGTCATTGATGACCAATACCTCAACCGTCACATCGGGATGAAACGTCCTGGGAATGTCACGGATGACATCCCCTATCGTTTCCTCTTCGTTGTAAGCAGGCAAAAAAACAATCACTTTTTGCTTATTCACGATGCTCTTCCTTTCTTATAAATGCTTCTTCCAAAACGGGCCCGCGCGCATGACTCGGAAAAGGAGCCCCAAGAAGATGCGCAATTGTACTTGCCATGGAAACAAGGCTATGTCTATCCTCTACCTTACGGCCCTTGTGAATGGTAGGGCCATGCATGATAAATGGTACGAATCGTTCACCTTCATCGAGGTGCCCGTGCCCTCCGATTCCATCCGCCTGGCCGTGATCCGCACAAATGATCAACGTTGTATCTTCCATCTTTCCTTCTTCTTTCATCCAGCCGACGAAATCCTCGATCAGACGGTCCGCTTCTTTTATCTTTTGCAAGTATTCGTCATATAACACACCTCGGCTGTGACCGGTCTGGTCCGTACCGATCATTTGTACAATAAACAAATCAGGATCCTGCTCTTTCATGATATGTTTTGCTTTTTTCATAATGGTGGGATCAGCCTTATCATTGTGCATAACGGCAGTATAGGTTTCAACGTCATCCCCCATGGAATCCACGAGGTGGGCGACCCCGAGCAGCCTTCCTTTTTTGCCTGCCTTGCGTAATGAATCAAAAATGCTTTCCACTTTGATCCCGAGCTTCCACACCATATTGGACGTTATGCCATGTTCATGAGGATAGGTCCCTGTGAACATGGAAGAAAAGCAAACGACCGTTCTTGCAGGATAGACGGTTTCCATATTGGTGAATTCGGTTCCTTCTGCTTTCAATGAATCAAGAAAAGGTGTGTCTGCATCCTGAAACCGTTCCTTCCTCATACCATCCACCACGATGACAACTACTTTATCCGTTTGATCTTCGCTGCCCTCCGGGGATTCCTCGGCATAATCCTCATACATCTTGGGCTTCCAGTCAAACAAATACCTGTGAAGGACATAAGTAAATAGGAATAACCCTGCGTAAAAACTGAACATATTTATGACAGGGAGCTGCTGCCCCGTATTTTGAAGAGAAATCGTATATTCCCAGATCGACAGCAGCAGCAGGAACTTAGGCAGCTGCTCCTGGGCATTTCCGCTCGTTGAATCACTGTTTTTCAGCACCAGCTTCCAGAATCGGGTGAAATTTAACCATGACGTACCGATTCGGAGATGATAATATAACGTCCCCCAGAACAGGATCGTAAAGAAGAAATACAACCCTGCCGCAAACAGCATCAAGGACAGATTCCATTCCCAGCCGATAATAGAGAAGGCAACGACCGGGATCCAAAGATAATTCCTTAAAAACAAAGGAAAGTCATAGATGAAATATATGATAAATAGGGGCAGTGTAACCGCCAGGCCAATCAGAAAACTCAGCCAAAATGCCGGTGAAGCAATGTCCCCGATATGAAATAAAAGCATCGCCCCAACTGTGAAAATAGGTGTGAACGGCTTGCCTTCATTCAATAAATTCCAGCAGCGGGCAGCAAATTTTTCAAACTTAGATGCGCTTTTCATTGAAGTCTCTCCTTTCTCTCACTAGCTTCTTCAATTTTTTAAAGGTAATTGGGTAGTTTATCAGTGCATAAATACCTGCCGCATACGAGAACAGGAATTTTATAAGATGTGTCACAATGGCCAGCTGCATTCCTTCTTCCCAAGGAATATCATATCTGTTCAGTCCGAAAGCCATGATTGTTTCATAATTTGCCACACCGCCAGGAGTGATTTGAAAGACTTGTCCGAGAATGGTCAAGCTGTTCACCCATATTGCCTCCAGTATAGAAATATCGACAGCAGCGGCTATACAAACAGAAAGAAGCAAAGCAGCTTCAAGGACCCAGCTCAAAAATACGAGAAAGAAAGAGTAAAAGAGCGTTCTTCCTTTTGACAGGGAAACCAGCACGTTCCATTGCTGCATGAGAAACTCTCGTTTTAATAGAAAAACAGCCGCAACAACAAGGAAGCAGCCCATTCCAGCAACGGCGATGAGCATGGGTGACTTTATGAGAAATGTGGAGGACATCCCTAAAGAAACCAGGATGAAAAGGCTGATGATATCCATCAGCCGGACAATGATGACAGATTGAACAGACACTGATTTACTTACATTTTCCCGCTCAAAGAATATGTAGGAACGGATGATGTCCCCGGCTTTGACGGGTAATAGATGGTTTAAAGCGAGACTGTACCATAGACCAAACATCGCGCTGGAAAGCCGGATGGAACCATGAAGTAATAGCTTTATAGCTGACCCTTTCAAATAGAAAGAAGTGCCATAGAGCACCACCCCTGTCAAAATGATCACCGGGTGCTCAGCCAGCCTTTCAATCAAGACCAGGAATTGTTCTCCATCCCATCCTGTTGCTATGAACCATATAAAGAAGCCTACTATCCCGATTCCCACTGAATATTTAATCAGTTTATATAAAGTCTTCATTGTTCTCAGCCCACTGGATTGTTTTTTTCAACCCCTCTTCAATGGTCGTTTTCGGAGAATAATCAAGGTGATTCTTCGCTTTTGATATATCTGAATGAGTGGATAACACATCGCCTAGACGATAATCAGTAAAATCCAGTTTCATTGAGGGAAAAGAACTCTTCAAAATATCCAATAACCGGAGCATTTTCACCTCACGTCCACTGCCGAGGTTATATGTTTCCCCACCCCTTCCATGAAGCAGCGTCAAGTATATCCCTTCCACGATGTCATCAATGAATGTATAATCCCTCCCGCTGTCGGCGCCAAATATGGAGATTGTTTCCCCGGTGAGGGACTTCTTAATAAACTTTGGAATGGCCATGTCCGGCCTTCCCCAAGGTCCGTATACAGTGAAAAACCTCATGATATTCAAGTGTAAACCGTACATTCCTGCATACATATGACAGAAGCTTTCAGCACTCCATTTAGAGGCTGCATAGGGGGAAACGGTCTTTCCATCCGCGTCTTCCTCTTTTAACGCGGCTCCGGGTTTATCACCGTATACGGAAGAGGAAGAAGCAAAGAGGAATCTGTTTGTCCCTGCTTCACCGCATGCTTCCAATATATTGATTGTTGCCTTAATATCATAATCCACATATGTCAGCGGCTCTTCAATTGAATAAGCGACCCCTGGCAAAGCAGCCAGATGGATGACCGCATCGGGATTTATTTCTTTCATGAGGTCTTTGATTGATTCACGATCCAATAGATCCATTTGATAGAAATCTTTCAGCGGAAAGTTAATGACCTTTAAATGATGTCTCTTTCTTTTTTCTGGGTAATAGGTATGAAGGGAATCAATGATGATGACTCTATGCCCTTCCTTCATCAGCCTGGCGGCCATATGCATACCGATGAACCCCGCTCCGCCTGTCAGTACAATTTTCACATTTATCACACTCGCTTTTACACAATAGCTATAGTTTAGCATAGAAATGAAATAGACAATAAGAATACACAAAAAATAGAGGCTGGCCCCAAGCAAAGGGTCAGCCTCCGTTCAATCTGTCTTAAAGCTGATTCAGGATATCGAGAATAGCTTCACTATGCTGTTTTGCTTCGTCACCTTTTTCAGAAGAAACGGCTTCGAACCATTTTTGTGAGTGATCGAATAACTCTTTGGATTTCTCTTCCCCAAGCTTGTTCTTGATGTTCACTTCGAGCATTTTACTGAACATATTACCTTCCATTGCCTGTTCCTTCGCTGAAGCTACTTCACCTTTATCAAGTGATTCCGTCACTTTCTCATGGTACCCTTTCACTTTTCCTGTAATGGCTTTCGTGTAAAGGCTGTTTACTTTTTCAGCATCGATTGTTGCCGGGTCATTCTCTAAAGAGAAAATGTCATTCAGCTCGGCAGCAGCCGCTTCGTCTCCACCAGATAAGGAACCTTTGATTGCCTGCAGGAATCCATACCCTTCTGCCTGCATGATGGCAAGTTCCTCTGTATTCCCTTCTTCGACTGCCTTGCTGATTTTCTCACCGTAGGAATTAGAAGCCATATAATAGCTTTGATAGATTGATTTATCCGTCACTTGTTTGTATACTGAAAAATCTTCTGCATTTGAATTGGCGATCGCTTCTTCTTGTAAAGAAAGACCATTTTTGATGTTTTCAACCATGCTTGATTCTCCGGATAGCTCATAGTAACTGTCACGCTTTTCCGCAGTTGGGATAAAGACGTTTTCAGCAAGGTATTTTACTTCATCCATTTTCTTTGCTGCATCCTCACCTTTGTCCGCTTTCAGATCTTCAGCCGCTTGCCCTTGAAGGCCTTTTTGCATTTGATAGAAATAAGACTGTGTCACTTTATCGATTATCTGGCGTGCAACGTTTTTGTCGAGATCCCCTGACTGTCCGCCTGAAATAGCGGCTTCAATCGCTTGTGAAAATTCACCATCCACTTCATTTACGTGTGATTGTAAATCAGAAGTGTAGATTTCATTCACTTTATCCCAATCGACTTCTTGATCTTCTTTCATTTTCTCCAATTCTGCTTTCATATCTGAATAAGCTTTAACCTGAGTTTCCGATGTCAGAGCAGCTTCTTCTTTTTGATCTTCATTTGAATTTTCCTTGCTTTCTTCAGCAGACTTTTCTTCTTTCGGCTCGTCTGAAGCACTGGAACATCCTGCCAATACTGAACCCGTTAAAAGAAATGCTCCAAAGATTTTAGCTAATTCTGACTTTCTCATATGTATGTACCCCCAGCAAATAATTGATAATGATTTTCATTCACATTATATCGAGAACGATTCTCATAGTCAACGATTATTTATAAATGTATCTGCTTACATCACCTTTCATACGCCTTCAAACCAAAAACAAATACAGGACAATATAACGATTTACATCCATAAAAAAAAGCCGAGGCTGAATGTAGCCTCGGCTTTTCAATCAATGCTCATTAAGCATGTTTAGTTAATAATTCAGCAAGAGCTTCTTTAGGCTGGAATCCGATTACTTTATCCACTACTTCCCCGTCTTTAAGGACAACTAGTGTCGGGATGCTCATTACACCGTATTTACCAGCAGTTTCTTGGTTTTCATCAACGTCAACTTTGACGATCTTTACTTTGTCTCCCATTTCGCTGTCAAGCTCTTCTAATACTGGAGCGATCATTTTACAAGGTCCACACCAAGGTGCCCAGAAGTCTGCCAATACCAGCCCAGAGTTTGTTTCGTTTACAAAGTTTTGATCAGTAGCATTTGTGATAGCCATTATATATGCCTCCTAATTTCATTAAATCTAACGTAAGTATATCACCGAACTTATTGCTATGCTATAAATCTGCTCGTTGGTAATATACCCTTCAGTGAACGTTCTATTCAAGCCTTCAAAAAAATAAGGAGTAACCATATTGGCTACTTCCTTATTTCATTCTAATATAATTTGTTTACCCGTTCATTCACTATTGAAACTTACTGATTATGAAGAAGCGACTTTAAGCTTCTTGAATTCTTCTGTCAGCATCGGAACCACTTCAAAAAGGTCACCGACAATACCGTAATCAGCAACATTGAAGATATTTGCTTCCGGATCTTTGTTGATGGCAACAATCACTTTGGAGTTAGACATACCCGCTAAATGCTGGATAGCTCCAGAAATTCCGCACGCGATATATAAATCCGGAGTGACAACCTTACCAGTCTGTCCGATTTGTAGAGAGTAATCACAGTAATCCGCGTCGCAGGCACCGCGTGATGCACCTACAGCTCCACCAAGAACGTCTGCCAATTCTTTCAGCGGCTCAAAGCCGTCTTCACTTTTCACTCCGCGTCCGCCCGCAATGATGACTTTCGCTTCAGACAAGTCTACACCTTCACTTGCTTTGCGTACTACTTCCTTAATGATTGTACGTAAGTCTTTCACATCCACAGACAATGAGGAAACATCGCCGGTACGTGACTCATCTTTTGCCAATGGTTCAATATTGTTTGGACGGATTGTAGCAAAGATCAAACCGTCAGTGACGATCTTCTTCTCAAATGCTTTACCGGAGTAGATAGGACGTGTGAAAACAAGGTTTCCTCCCGCTTCCTCCAGGTGCGTCGCATCGGAGATCAGCCCCGTGCTAAGCTTACTGGCAAGCTTTGGTGACAAATCTTTTCCTAATGCAGTGTGACCGAAGATGATTCCTTCCGGTTTCTCCTGCTCGATGACAGCCATCAATGCCTGCGCATACCCATCAGAAGTGTATTGTTCAAGCTTATCGTTTTCAACAACAATCACTTTATCTGCACCATACTGGATCATTTCCTGGCCTAAAGCGCTTACTTCTTTGCCCGCTAAAACACCGATGACTTCGCCGCCTTCTGCAACGGTTTTACCTGCAGCTACCGCTTCAAAAGAAACGTTACGCAATGAACCGTCTCTGACTTCTCCTAGTACCAATACTTTTCTTGCCATGTTAAATACCCCCTGAGTGTTAGTTGATTGTGATTAGATAAGTTTCTAAGGATTTCGATCCGAAATTATACTACTTTCGCTTCGTTGCGAAGAAGCTGTACAAGTTCTGAAACCTGTGCATCCAGCTCGCCTTCCAATACCTTTCCTGCTTCCTTCTTAGGCGGCAGATAGATTTCAATCGTTTTGGTCTTCGCTTCCACGTCATCTTCATCCAGATCTAAATCATCAAGTTCCAATTCTTCAAGAGGCTTTTTCTTAGCCTTCATGATTCCAGGCAGAGATGGGTAACGCGGTTCATTCAATCCTTGCTGCGCAGTCACCAATAAAGGCAGTGAAGTTTCGATCACTTCAGAGTCACCTTCGACATCGCGTGTCACCGTCACTGTTTCACCATCGATTTCCAGTTTTGTGATCGTTGTCACGTATGGGATATCCAATTGCTCTGCTACACGCGGGCCGACCTGGCCTGAACCGCCATCAATCGCCACATTACCAGCAAGGATTAAATCAACTTCCTGATCTTTTAAGTATTGTGATAGAACTGATGCCGTTGTGAATTGATCTCCATAATCAAGATCATCTTCTGTATTGATCAATACAGCTTTATCTGCTCCCATTGCCAAAGCTGTTCTTAATTGCTTTTCACTTTCTTCTCCGCCGACAGTCACGACTGTCACTTCCCCGCCATGGGCATCGCGAACCTGGATCGCTTCTTCCACCGCATACTCATCGTACGGATTTATAATAAATTCAGCCCCATCTTCTGCGATTTGACCGTTTTGGATCGAAATTTTCTCCTCAGTATCAAACGTTCTTTTCAAAAGTACATAGATGTTCATTCCTAAGTCCCTCCTAATAATTAAAACATTCTTTCCCTTAAAAAGATTTTGAAAATTTAACCCCTTTGTAGGGGCAGTGCGAAAAAATGATAACGTTTTCACACTGCCCTTATCTTGATTTTACTATATTAGTAGAATGTTTACTACCCTTTAAATTCAGGTTCTCTTTTTTCTATAAAAGCAGAAATGCCTTCTTTTGCGTCATCCGAAACAAAGACATCTCCGAAAAGATCTGATTCCCTCATGACGCCTTCATAGAAGCGGTCATCTTTTGTATAGCTCAACAGTTCGATTGCCGCTTTCATAGCTCCAGGGCTTTTCTTGGCTATTTTCTGTGCCATTTCATCCGCTTTCGCAAAGAGTTCATCTTCACTGTATGCTTTGTTTGCAAGTCCCCATTGAACCGCTTCCGTACCACTGATCGGTTCGCTGGTCAAAAGCATTTCTGCCGCTTTTGCCCTCCCGACTAGCTTTGGCAAACGCTGCGATCCTGCAAATCCAGGGACAAGTCCCAATTGTAATTCAGGAAGGCCAAGTTTGGCATTTTCACTAACAAGGCGTATATGACAGCCCATCGCAAGCTCCAGGCCGCCACCCAAAGCAGCACCGTGAATGGCCGCGATGATAGGCTTAGGGAAGTTTTCCATGCGCTCAAATACATCCTGTCCTTTTTTCGCGAGCTGTGAGAATTCTTCTCCTGTTTCAATCGTCGTGAATTCTTTAATATCTGCTCCGGCTGAGAAGAAACGGCCTTCGCCTTTCATTAGGATGACCCGGACTTCCGGTTTCCCTTCAAGTTCATCAAGGAGGGCATCAATCTCTCTTATCAGACCGCTTGCCAGTGCATTCGCAGGCGGGCGCTGTATGGTAACATGCGCTACCTTTCCTTCTAGTGTCCAAGATAAATTTTCCATATGTCATCCTCCTATACGTAATCAGTTCCTGCCGCCACACCCATGAAGTAATAGCTTGTGTATAGCAGGGACTTGAGCCACTATATCATATTTTTGATCATTCATAACCCAGGTTGTCACCACTTCGTCGAGTGTTCCGAAAATCATTTGACGGGCAAGGCGTACCTCCAAATCTTTCGGAAGCTCACCGGCCTCTATTCCGCTGATCAGGATTTTATCCACCAATTGAAGATATCCTTTTAACACATCGTTGATCTTTACCCGGATATCCTTATTTGATTGGCGGAGCTCCAACTGAGTGACAATCGCTAAATGATGATCTTCTGATAGAAGCTTGCAGTGATTTTCAACCATCACATATAACTTCTCTGAAACCGTCTGTTTTCCTGCTATAACTTCTTCAATTTTTTCAACAAAGATGGACATCTTCTCTCTGAATAATGAAATGAGTATGTCTTCCTTGTTTTTGAAATAAAGGTAAATGGTGCCATCGGCGACGCCGGCTTGTTTGGCTATCTTCGAAACTTGCGCCTGATGATATCCATTTTCGGCTATAACAACGACGGCAGCATCAATGATTTGTTTGTATTTCGGTTTATTTCGCTTCATAAATAGTTGACCTGCCTTATTAAAATATGAATGAATGGTCATTCATATTTACATAATAAAATGCTTGTGTTTAATTGTCAAGAAAGACCCTTGTCCAATTTTATTAAAAAAGAGAGCGAATCTAAATGAAGATTCCCTAAATTGATTTTAGCTTAATTTCTGTTCTTCTTCTATCTTTTTCCGTTCTTCATCCACAAGCGCTCTCCGTAAGATTTTTCCTACTGCTGTTTTAGGGAGCTCTTTTCTGAATTCATAGATCCTCGGCACTTTATAGGCGGCGAGATATTTACGTGAGAATTCATCCAGCTCTTTTTCTGTGAGGGTCTCCCCTTCTTTAAGCACAACATATGCCTTGACCGTTTCTCCCCTGTATGCATCAGGTACTCCTGCTGTGACCACTTCTTGTATCGCCGGATGTTCATAGAGCACTTCTTCTATCTCCCTTGGATAGATATTGAAGCCTCCTGCTATGATCATATCTTTTTTACGATCCACCACATAGAAATATCCTCTTTCATCCATGTAGCCCAAATCTCCGGTTAACAGCCAGCCGTCTTTTAACGTCTGCTCGGTTTCTTCTGGACGGTTCCAATAACCTTTCATCACTTGCGGTCCTTTGACAGCAATCTCACCAATTTCATTTGGAGGCAGCGGTTCGCCTGTTTCTAGTGAGAATACTGCACTGTCGGTACTCGGCCATGGCAGCCCGATACTTCCTTTGATTCTTTCTTTATCCCAAAGAAAGTTTGCGTGGGTGACAGGAGAGGATTCAGTTAAGCCGTATCCTTCTACCAGTTTCCCGCCGGTGACTTCTTCAAATTTCTGCTGCACTTCGACTGGAAGCGGCGCACTCCCGCTGAGGCATGAATCAATGGATGATAGATCATACTTCTTCAGTTCAGGATGATTCAAAATACCGATGTAAATCGTCGGGGCTCCCGGAAACAATGTCGGCTTCTGCTTATGGATCGTTTTCAGTGTCGTTTCAACATCGAATTTCGGCAGCAGGATCATTTTATATCCCTGCATGATTGAAAGGATCATCACGGCTGTCATCCCGTATACATGGAAGAAAGGAAGGATTCCGAGGATCTTCTCTTCACCTTTTTTACACTTATACAGCCAGGCATCACACATAGCTGCGTTTGCCACCAGATTTTTATGAGTGAGCATGACCCCTTTTGGAAACCCTGTTGTTCCCCCCGTGTATTGCAGAAGGGCAATATCATTCTCAAAATCGAACTCTCCCGGAATCGGTTCAGATGGAGAGGAAGCCATGATGTCCGGGAATAAATGATTCTGCTCGGACGGTTCCACTTTTACGACGATTCCGTACTGCTTCTTTTGAATGAATGGGTAAATCATATTTTTAGGGAATGGAAGATACTCTTTGATAGCGGTTACAATAATATGTTCAAGATCTGTTTCCTTCATGACTTTTGATACTCTAGGGTAAAGAATGTCCAACGTGAGGATCGCTTTTGCACCCGAATCCTTCATTTGATATTCTATTTCCCTTTCCGTATACAGCGGGTTGGTTTGCACCACCACACCCCCGGCATAAAGGACGCCGTAATACGCAATGACTGATTGAGGTGTATTCGGAAGCATGATCGCTACCCGGTCCCCCCGTTCAATTCCCAGCTTTCTCAAGTAATTGCCAAACTTCAATGCAGATTCATAGACTTCCCTATACGTCAGCTCTTTCCCCATGAAATGGATGGCCGATTTGGATCCGTAAAGCCCTGCAGCCTCAGTCAAAAAAGAGTGCAAAGGTTTCTCCGGCAACGTCAACTCTCCGGGAATTTCTTCAGGGTACTCTGCAAGCCAAGGTTTCGTCATTGTAATCCCTCCTCCAGAATTTTTAGAAAATTTAGTTCTTTTCATCATTATAATATAAGGGGACATCAGTTACAATTTGAATTACCTTTCAACCACGACTTAATTCCCACTTCATCGTTTAGTAGTTATTAAGACAAGTTTTTAAAAAGCTTTCTCTTTATAAAGATATGATTGAAGGCTTTTCCCACATGCATGGCTCACGTTTCAGCCATCTCCCCTGCCTAATTACCCACTAAAGCATATGTTCCTGTACCATATGACCGAATATTTAGAAATCAGCTTTTTTTTGCAAACAAACATGTTACACTGTTGGTGAAACGTTTCGATTCCAATTTTGAAAGGGGTTTTGAGTTTGAAAAAGAAAATCAGTCTGTTCACTATTTTTTGTCTGATCACAAGCCTTCTTTATATTCCCGCTGTTTCAGCACAAGGGACAGCTGGCCAGGAAATGGCTTTACGCGCAGAATTGAAAGCGATTGCAAATAAAACGTATACGTACTATGAGGATCACACCGATCCGGAAACTGGACTTACGTTTGATGAAACACGCTACACCGATGAAGGCAAAAAAAATGCGGAACATACTTCGCCTACAAACATCGGTATGTATATGATGAGTACTGTATCTGCCCAGGAAATGGGGATCATTTCAAAAGAAGAAGCGGTCGAACGCATTCAAGTTACGCTGAATACTTTAGAGTCACTGGAAAAATGGAATGGCTTATTTTATAACTGGTACTATACAGAAGACGGTTCACTGAAAAAAGACTGGGGCCAATTCATTTCCCAGGTCGATAATGGATGGCTGTCTGCAGGATTGATCGTGGTTGGACAAGCATATGAAGAACTGAATGACCAAACAAGCCAATTGGTGGAGAATATGAATTATACTACCCTGTATGATCCGGAAGTCGGTCAATTCCGTGGGGGATACGATGTGGCGCAGGGTAAAATGACGGATCACCATTATGGACTTCTCTACACAGAACCACGCGTGGCAAGTTATATTTCAATCGGTAAAGGCGATGTTCCGAGTGAGCATTGGTGGAAAATGGAGCGCACCCTTCCAGCAGAACTGGACTGGCAGTCTCAAATTCCACAGGGAGAATATGACGAATATGACGGAGTCTCCGTCTTCGAGGGACACTATGAATATAATGGCGTGAAATTTGTGCCAAGCTGGGGAGGCAGTATGTTCGAAGGACTGATGCCGGGCATCGTATTAAAAGAAAAAGAACTTGGCAAGCGTGCACTGGGACTGAACAATCAGCGACACGTCGAACTTCAGATCCAGTATGCCAAAGACAAAGGATACAAAGCATGGGGCTTCTCACCAGCTGCAACTCCAGACGGCTACAGTGAATTTGCCGCTACGCCGCTTGGTACTTCCGGCTATAGTGACAAATCAACCGTCACAGCACATGCGACTTTCCTGGCTCTTGATTATGCTCCGGACGAAGTGCGCAAAAACATAAAAGCCTTAAAAGAGATGGACACTTACGGAAAATATGGCTTTTATGATTCCGTCAACGTCGAAACGGGCGAAATCGCGAAAGCCTACCTTGCACTCGATCAAGGGATGATCATGGTTTCCATCGCAAATTATTTAAAAGATGGTGTGATCCGTGATTACTTCCATCAGGATCCGATCGGGAAGAACCCTGAAGAACTGCTGGAGAAGGAAGCTTTCTCCATTCAATAAGTCAGATCAAAGGTGCCGATATCCTTTTAGGGTATTGGCGCTGTTTTTTTGGTTGAATTGAAGAGATTCACGAAGTTAAAAAAGACTGCCTCATCCACTGAGACAGTCTTCCTGCTATGCAAAAAACACCATATAAATGACACCGACCAAGATGAATCCCGCACATAAAACGAGTAAAACCTTCGCTAATGTTTCCATAATTCCTCTCCTTAAGAAATCCCTGCTCCGATGACATACGATAACCCGACTGAAATGACGAGTGAAATGAATCCGACCGCACGATTATCCTTTTCGATTTCTTCATCGATTTTGAACTTGGGGGTTAAAAATTCATAGATGAAATAGCCGATCAGCAGCAGGAAAAAACCGAAGACTCCCCAGCCGATTGTTGTAAGGATGGTCTCATGCTGCTGAATGGAGTAACGGAAAATATTCGCAATCCCGAATATCTTCCCTCCGGTAGCCATTGCAACGGCCAGATTGCCTTTTTTGATTTCTTCCCAGTTTTTATATTTAGTGACCAGTTCAAATATAGTTAAGAAAAGGATGAGACATAGTATGACAACACTATAATTACCTGCCGTTTGAATGTATTCATTCTCCCAAAAATTCTCCATTGCACTGCTCCCTCTTCTTATTTAAACTGCACGACCGTGACACCTGTTCCGCCTTCTCCTGCATCACCAAAACGAATCCCTTTTACCGCACGGTGATTTCTTAAATACTCCTGTACTCCCTGCCTCAAAGCCCCGGTTCCCTTACCATGGATGATCGAAACTTGAGGATAACCAGCAAGCAGTGCATCATCGATATACTTTTCGACCCTGGAGATCGCATTATCGAAACGTTCCCCTCTTAAGTCAAGCTCGACACTGACGTGGAAATCCTTTCCTTTAACCACAGCCAACGGCTTCGTTTCAACCTTTTGCTGCGTTTGAATGAATTCCAGGTCAGACTCTTTTACTTTCATTTTCATGATGCCCATTTGAACCTGCCACTCTTTGTCAGACACCCGTTCAACGATGTGGCCTTTCTGGTCAAAGCTCAGCACCTTAACCTCGTCTCCCGGATGCAGCTCACGTTTCGCGCTCTGTGCAGCCTTACTCTTTTGTCTGGATGACTTAGGAAGGGACGGTGCTGCTTCCTCCAACTGCTTTCTGGCTTCGATCAGTTCGTGCTCCTTGATCTGAGCCGATTTTTCCTTCTGCATTCTTCGTAAGTCTTTGATGACCTGCTCTGCTTCTTCTTTTGCTTTTTCAACGACTGATTCGGCTTTTTGCTGAGCTTTTTCAAACATTTGGTCTTTCTTATCGTAGTATTCCATCATTTGCTTTTGCATGTCTTTATGCATCTTTTCTGCTTGCTTTAACAGCTCGTGGGCTTCTTCCATTTCTTTTTCACCCTGGCGTCTGCTTTCTTCCAGGGAAGCGATCATGTTTTCGACTTCTTTACTGTCTGTACCGATATGTGATTTGGCCCTCTGAATAACAGTTTCGGATAAGCCTAGGCGTTTAGAAATGTCGAACGCGTTACTTCTTCCCGGAACACCCAGAAGCAGTTTATATGTCGGGCTCAATGTTTCAACGTCAAACTCTACACTTGCATTGACAACACCTTCCCGGTTGTAGCCATACGCTTTTAATTCAGGATAGTGGGTGGTCGCCACCACTCTTGCCCCTTTGCCGTGGACTTCATCAAGGATGGAGATGGCGAGTGCGGCACCTTCCTGAGGGTCTGTACCTGCTCCCAGCTCATCAAATAAGACAAGGCTCTCATGGTCCACTTTATTTAAGATCTCGACGATGTTGACCATATGGGAGGAGAACGTACTTAAACTTTGTTCGATCGATTGTTCATCCCCGATATCGGCATAGATGGAACGGAAGATTCCCACCTCTGATCCATCCAGCGCCGGGATCGGGAGGCCTGCCTGTGCCATGATGTTCGTGAGGCCAAGCGTTTTCAGTGTAACCGTTTTACCTCCCGTATTCGGACCTGTGATGACGATGGAGGAAAACTCATTGCCCAATTCGATATCATTGGCCACTGCTTCCTCTATCGGCAATAACGGGTGTCGGGCTTTATTTAATTTAATGCGTCTTTCGTTATTGATGATTGGTTTCGAACCCTTGATTGATTGGCCGAATTTAGCTTTTGTGAACATAAAATCGATATCTGACAAGACACTTACGATTAAAAGCAGTTCTTCTCCTGATTCTTGTACTTTTTGAGAAAGTGCAAGAAGGATTTTTTCAATCTCATTCTGTTCTTTCAACCGCAGCTCACGAAGCTGATTATTTAGTTGAACAATCGCTTCAGGTTCGATAAAGAGGGTCTGGCCGGAAGACGACTGATCATGGATGATCCCTCCATAATGGCCCCTGTACTCCTGCTTTACAGGGATGACATAACGGTCATTACGGATGGTGATGATGGCGTCGGATAACATCTTGGACGCATTTGAAGAACGGATCATCCGTTCGAGCTTTTCCCTGATCCTTCCTTCATTCGCACGCAGCTGCGTACGGATCGTACGCAATGTGTCGCTTGCCGAGTCAAGGATTTCACCGTTATCATCCACGACATTGCGAATCTCCTTTTCCAAATGAGGCAGCGGTATCACCGTATCAAGCTTAGCCTCCAGAAGGGGGATGGAAACGTCATCATCCACCAATTCCTCAACAAACGTTTTTAGCTTCCTGCTCGCACGGATCGTACTTCCTATCTGCACAAATTCACCTGGAGACAGCATGCCGCCAATTCCGGCCCGCTTCACATGGGGACGGATATCAAAGATTCCCCCTAATGGTGCGTGGCCTTTTAATCGGAGGATGGTCATCGCTTCATCTGTTTCTTCATGCATGCCCGTAATTTCATCAAAGTCAATCGATGGGGCCAGGCCTGCAACCCTTGCATGTCCTAGTGCAGATGCAGCAAACTCTTTTAACAATTCCTTTATTTTATCAAATTCCAATGTTTTCAGTACTTTAGAATTCACAGACATTATTCCACCTTTATAGATATGTGTATAAAATGAACTCTTTTAACGAAGGACGTATTCATCATGGCTGTTGATTAGTCGAAGGGAGCATCGGTTTGATACCCGTTCGACACACCAAAGTGCCTTCATGAAAACAGTTCCTGTAACACAATCAATTATTTCGATTCAAAAAGTTCAATAATTCTTCTTTGTCCCATGTATTGATGACGGTCTCTTTCTTGATCCAGCCTTTTCTTGCTGTAGCCACACCTATATTCATGAACTCAAGATGTTCATGGCTGTGTGCATCGGTATTGATAAAAAGTTTCACCCCGTTATCCTGGGCTTTCCGTATATTTTCTGCAGAGAGATCGAGCCTATTGGGATTCGCATTCAGCTCCAGCGCCGTATTCGTTTCTTTCGCCAGCTCTATCAGCATATCCATGTCTACATCGTACCCTTCTCTCCGGCCGATGATTCTGCCCGTCGGATGGGCGATGATATCGACATGGGCACTTTGGAGTGCATTTTTCAGGCGTTCCATGATTTTTTCCTGTGATTGTGAAAAACTTGAATGAATGGAAGCGATGACGACATCGACTTTTTCAAGGATGTCATCACTGTAATCAAGGGAACCGTCTGGAAGAATATCCATTTCAATGCCGGATAAAACCTCAATCTCTTCATATTTCTCATTGATACTCTTGATTTCCTCTATTTGTTTTAAAAAACGTTCATCGGTCAAGCCATTTGCCACACGCAAGTATTTGGAGTGATCGGTGATGGCCATATATTGATAGCCTTTGGCGATGCAAGCCTGTACCATTTCTTCTATTGAATAAGCCCCATCCGACCAAGTGGTATGCATGTGCAGATCACCTTGAATTTGAGAAAGCTCGATCAAATCAAAGTCCTGATGAAAATCGTCGACTTCCTTCCCGTCTTCCCTTACTTCAGGCGGAATGAACGGAAGATTGAAGTGAGCATAAAATTCTTCTTCGGTGTCGAATGTTTTGACCTCTCCGGTTTCACTGTTTTCAACGCCGTACTCACTTATCTTCTCACCGCGTTCCTTTGCCAGCTGCCTCATCCGGACATTATGCTCTTTAGAACCTGTGAAGTGGTGGAGCGTAGTCGCAAACTCTTCTGGCTTTACGATGCGGAAATCGATGCTGACATCCCATTTGTATTGAAGGGTCAGAGAAACCTTTGTCTCACCCGCTGCAATCGTTTCAACAATATTAGGCAGCTTTAATAAGGCGTCCTTTACCTTCTTCGGTTCATCTGTTGAAATGATGAAATCCAAATCTTTGATCGTTTCCCGCATCCTTCTTAAACTTCCCGCTCTTGAGTAGGTGCGGATTTCTTTGATATTGGCTAAATGAGCTTCGATTTCTTCAGCTATGCCGGTCATGAACGCTATAGGCAGACGGTCAGGACGTTTACCGGCCTGAGCGATCGCAGCCAGTATCTTCTCCTCTGTCTTCTTGCCGAACCCGGGAAGTCCCTGGACTTTCTCCGATCGGCAGGCTTCCTCTAAATCTTCAATGCCTTCCACGCCCAGCTCACTATACAGCTTGGCAATCTTCTTGCCTCCGAGCCCCGGAAGCTGAAGAAGGGGGATCAATCCCTCCGGCACTTCTGACTTCAGTTCCTCAAGTACAGAAGACGAACCATCTTTTATGTATTCTTCGATGACGCCTGCGGTCCCTTTGCCGATTCCGCTCAGTTTGGTAAAATCACTGATATCACTC
Organism: Rossellomorea sp. NS-SX7; assembly: GCF_052828565.1. Taxonomy (NCBI): domain Bacteria; kingdom Bacillati; phylum Bacillota; class Bacilli; order Caryophanales; family Bacillaceae; genus Rossellomorea; species Rossellomorea sp. NS-SX7. The sequence goes on from NZ_CM128249.1 coordinate 2,849,712, forward strand.
AGACTACGGTCGTCATTTTCGAGCGCAAGTGCCGCTTTTCGGTATGCCGATATTTTAAAAGAGTTCTCACCCTTAAGTTCCATATAAATCGCAATCGTTTCCAATAACTTGATAATATCCTTCTTATTCATCCCATTCACCTGCTTCTCTCTATATCAATAGATAATTCCGTCATACTTCTCTTCTTATATAGTAGCAAAATCACCAAAAAAAGAAAGCGATGCACCCGGAATCCATTTGATTTTTGGCTTATTCCGTCAGTATGGAAAGAACCTAAAGCACAAATGCATTTGTGCTTTAGGTTCTTTCCATACTGACGGCTTTTCAGCAAAGCTGAAAAGCGAATGAAACTTTGGTTTCAATCGATAAGCCAAAAATCAGGACACGACTCCTAATAAAAAAGGCTGACTTTTCAAGGAAAAGCGATTACCTGTTAAGTCAATCCACCTTAACATCAATCATTCCATCCTCTTCAAGTCAGCCTTTTTAGATCAAGCCCCGTTTTCAATCCACCAGTCTTTTACCAGTTCTGAGAATACTGGCGTATGCTTGACCATCGCCTGTGCAATAAATGAATCGTTTATAAAAGACTGTACCGTATCGATTGGCAGCAGTACGGCAATAAATAATAGTATAAAAATGATCAGATACGTTTCGATCAATCCCAAAAGCCCTCCGCCAATGACATTCAATTGCTTCAGGATGGGAAGATGTGCTACGAAGTCTAGCATCGATCCAAAAACATGAACGATGATCTTGACCGCGAAGAAAATCATGGCAAATGCAATGACACGGTAATACGCCTGATCCATATTGGTCATTTCAAAGATCATATTCAATTTCGATTGTTCATCAAGGACCGGATACGGAATCCATAGAGTAAGTTTTGGCGCAAGCTGATCATAATATATGTATGCTACAATAAAAGAAATGATAAAACCTGTCATATGGACAGCCTGCAGGATAAAACCGCGTTGCAGACCAGTGAAGAATCCCGCTAACAGGATAATCAGTAAAACTAAATCAAGCATGTCATTTTCAACCCTTTAAGCGTTTAATTTCTCTTTCCAGCTCCTCAAACTGCTCTTTCAGTTTGATATAGTCATTGACAGCATTAACGGCTGTCAGCACAGCGAGCTTACCAGTATCAAGAGATGGATTCATAGATTTGATTTCTCTCATTTTGTCATCGACTTTCGAACAAACAAATCGAATTTGACTTGTCGACTCAGAACCGACAATAGTATATTGTTGACCATATATGTCTACAGTGGTGCGATTTTTTTGTTCATCTGACAATCCGAGTACCCCCTATTCATAAGAATCCTAAACAATATCATACCATGAAATCTTTTTGATTTGAAAAGAAATTGTCAATTATAGTCTAATTTTTTGTTATTACATAGAATGTTGTCACAAGGGAGAGGTTAATATGGCGAATACTGTCATTCAAGCAAACAGTGCATTAACAACCAAGATGAAAGATTACTATAAAGATACACTTGTCAGCAAGCTGCCCCCAGGTGCGGTTTTTTCTGCGAAACCAGCCGGCTGCACCGTGACGGCTTATAAATCCGGTAAAGTCCTGTTTCAAGGAGCAAATGGGGAAACAGAAGCAAAGAAATGGGGCAGCGCTCAAGAACCAAAGGTGAAATCACCTCCCAAAGGAACGACGACGCTGCCTGAAAACTTTGCAGATTGGTCGGTGATAGGTTCGGATGAGGTGGGGACAGGCGACTTCTTTGGCCCCATCACAGTCGTAAGTGCCTATGTGAAGAAAGAGCAAATTCCTTTAATGAAAGAGCTTGGCGTAAAGGATTCCAAGAATCTGAACGATTCACAGATCATCTCCATTGCGAAAGATCTGGTTAAGACCATACCATATAGCTTATTGGTCCTGCATAATGAAAAATACAATTCCCTTCAAAGCGGAGGAATGACCCAAGGAAAGATGAAAGCCATCCTGCATAACCAAGCCATCCTTCATTTACTGGAAAAAATGGCACCGGAAGAGCCTGAAGGCATTCTGATCGACCAGTTTGTCGAGAAGAACACATACTTCAAGCATATCAGCGCACAAAAGAAGATCCAGCGTGACCGTGTCTACTTCAGTACCAAAGGGGAAAGCATCCATATCGCGGTCGCTGCCGCATCCATCATTGCAAGGTACGCCTTCCTGAAGGAGATGGACAAGCTCAGTGCCAAAGCAGGCGTGGACATTCCCAAAGGTGCAGGCAAGCAGGTGGATGTTGCCGCTGCTAAAATCATTAAGCGTAAAGGGATTGAAGAGTTGAAGTCGATGACGAAGTGGCATTTCGCGAATAGTGAAAAGGCGATCCGGCTGGCAGGAAAGTAGAAGGGAACCTCTACCGCGTTTGTGCGGTGGGGGTTTTTGTTTGTATTAAAATGAGAGATGGAATAAAAAAAAGATGCCAGACCATTTCCCAGGTCTGACACCTCATCAAATTTCTTCTTTATTACCCTCTTAGTTCTGCTCCGGCTTTCTCCTTCACTGCAGCAAGGACGCCGTCATGTACCTTAACGACCTCTTCATCAGTCAGTGTCTTTGCAGGATCGAAGTATTTCAGCGAGAATGCAAGTGATTTCTTGCCAGGTTCCATATGTTCGCCTTCATAAAGGTCGAATACGGATACCTCTTTAAGAAGTTTGCCTCCAGCCTCTTTGATCACAGACTTCAGTTCACCTGCTTTTACCTCCGTATCTACAACAAGAGCGATGTCCCTCGTGATGGACGGGTGGCGCGGAATCGGTGAGTAGCTCAATGCCGGCTTTTCATAATGGAAGACCGGCTTCGCTTTCAGTTCAAATACATAGGTCTCGTTCAGATCGAGGTCTTTTTCAACCTCTGGATGGATCGCTCCGATCATCCCGATGACCTCATCGCCCAAGAGGATTTCAGCTGTTCTTCCAGGGTGCAGGCCGTCTACTGCTGCCTGACGGAATGATACAGCTTCTGTCACACCCAGTTCTTCGAATAATCCTTCAAGAATGCCTTTAGCCACATAGAAGTCGACAGCTTTCTTTTCTCCCTGCCATGGGTGCATATGCCATAAGCCTGTCAGCGCCCCCGCGATGTGCTCCTCTTCAGATGGAAGCTCTTCCCCGTCTTCCTTCAAGAACACGGATCCCACTTCATAGAAAGCAAGGGAATCATTTTGGCGTGCTTTATTATAGGAGACTACCTCAAGAAGTTGAGGAATGATGCTTAAACGCAGGTTGCTGCGTTCTTCACTCATCGGCATCAGGAGACGGACCGGTTCTTTCAAATGGAGTGCATATTTCGTCGCCTTATCGTCGTTCGTCAATGAATAAGTGATGGCCTGAAGAAGTCCCGCACCTTCCAAATAACGGCGAACCGTACGGCGTTTCAGCTGGTGGTTGTTCAATCCTCCCGGAGTGCTTTCTCCTTTAGGCAGAGTAAGCGGAAGGTTGTCATAGCCGAATAAACGGGCAACCTCCTCGAGCAGATCTTCAGGGATGGTGATGTCTCCCCTTCTCGTTGGAGCCGTGACAGTAATTGTCGTTCCATCCACACTTACTTCAAATTGAAGGCGGCGGAAAATGTCTTTCACCTCTTCAACGGTGATCGAAGTTCCCAATGAAGAATTGATTTTTTCAAGCGTGATTTCCACGACTGCAGGCTCAACGCTCAGTTCATCGAATAGAACCGTTCCTTCAAGGACTTCGCCGCCTGCGTATTCTGCCATCAGTTCAGCTGCACGCTCCCCTGCTTTCAGGACGCGGTCCGGATCTACTCCTTTTTCAAAACGGGTACTCGCTTCACTTCGCAGACCGTGATCCTTGGACGCCCCCCTCACAATCGCACCTGTGAAGTATGCCGCTTCCAGAAGGACAGTCGTCGTATCATGTTGAACTTCGGAATTCGCTCCGCCCATTACCCCTGCAAGGGCAACCGGCTCTTTTCCGTTCGTGATCACCAATTGACTTGAAGATAAGGTTCTCTCCGCATCATCAAGCGTGACGAATGTTTCACCGTCTTTTGCACGGCGGACAAGGATTTCTTTAGATCCGAGGCGGTCGTAATCAAACGCGTGAAGAGGCTGACCGTACTCCAATAGAATATAGTTCGTGATATCCACCACGTTATTGTGAGGACGGATTCCGGCAGCGATCAGTGCATTCTGCATCCACATCGGTGAAGGACCCACTTTTACATTTTTAATGATTTTTGCACCGTAAAGCGGGTTATCTTCTTTTGCTTCGACATTCACTGTGATGTAATCGGATGCCTTTTCATTTCCTTCTGCCCCATTGACTTCCGGAAGCTTGACTTCACGGTCTAGAATAGCAGCCACTTCATACGCAACGCCGAGCATGCTCAAGCAGTCAGAACGGTTTGGCGTCAAGCCAAGTTCAAGAATGGCATCGTCCAGGTTCAATAACTCCACGGCATCGCGGCCGACCTCTGCATCATCGGAGAAGACATAGATCCCTTCCGCATGCTCTTTTGGAACGAGCTTTCCTTCGACGCCTAACTCCTGAAGTGAACAGATCATCCCATGAGATGCCTCTCCTCGAAGTTTTGCTTTTTTGATTTTAAAATTACCCGGGAGTACCGCGCCAACTTTAGCGACAGCCACTTTTTGGCCCTTTGCGACATTCGGGGCACCGCAGATGATCTGAACCGGCTCTCCTTCACCAACGTCAACCTGGCACTTATTTAATTTATCTGCGTCCGGGTGCGGTTCGCACTCGAGCACATGCCCGACAACGACGTTCTTGATTTCTTCACCGATTCTTTCGACGCCTTCAACCTCGATCCCGCTTCTTGTGATTTTTTCAGCCAGATCTTCTGGAGTGACTCCTGACAGATCCACATAGTTCTCTAACCATTTATATGAAACAAACATGTTTTTACCTCCGCTCGATAATAGTGTTGCCTTACTCTGTCACTTTGAATTGTGTTACAAAACGGGTATCGTTCGTGTAGAAGTGACGGATGTCATCTATTCCGTATTTCAGCATCGCGATACGTTCAGGTCCCATACCGAATGCGAAACCTGTATATTCGTTCGGATCGAATCCTGCCATCTCAAGAACGTTCGGGTGAACCATCCCCGCTCCAAGAATCTCGATCCAGCCCGTTCCTTTACATACACGGCAGCCTTCTCCCCCGCAGATTTTACAAGAGATATCCATCTCTACTGAAGGTTCCGTGAATGGGAAGAAACTTGGGCGCAGACGGATTTCACGGTCTTCGCCGAACATTTTCTTCGCGAATACATTCAGCGTCCCTTTCAGGTCACTCATGCGGATATCTTTATCCACGACAAGTCCTTCGATTTGCATGAACTGATGAGAATGCGTCGCATCATCTGTATCACGGCGGTATACTTTACCAGGGCAGATGATTTTAATCGGGCCATTGCCTTTTGCAAGTTCCATCGTTCTTGCCTGAACCGGTGATGTATGGGTTCTGAGCAATGTTTCTTCTGTGATATAGAATGAATCCTGCATATCTCGGGCAGGGTGTCCTTTCGGTAGGTTCAGGGCTTCGAAGTTGTAGTAATCCTTTTCGACTTCAGGACCTTCTGCAACGGTATATCCCATTCCAATGAATAAGTCTTCAATTTCTTCAATGATCATCGTAAGTGGATGATGATTCCCTTTTCTGACAGGTCTGCCCGGCAGTGTCACATCGATTGTTTCTGATTGAAGCTTTTTCTCGACGGCTTCTTTTTCAAGCTTTTCCTGTTTCGCTTCGATTTTCTCGGTGATTGCACCGCGCACTTCATTCGCTAGTGCACCCATTTTAGGGCGTTCTTCCGCTGAAAGTTTCCCCATTCCTTTTAATACTTCGGTTACAGGACCTTTCTTTCCTAAGTAGGCAACACGAATGTCATTCAATTCTTTTAAGTCCTGTGCTTCGTTGATTTTTTCAATTGCTTCGGTCTGAAGGGATCGTAATTTATCCTCCATGTTTCTTCCTCCTTTATGGTCGTGAATCAGGCAGCTTTATAAAAAACAAAAAAACCCCATCCCTGGAAAGGGACGAGGTTGTGATCGCGGTACCACCCTTATAAGCATATCAAATAACGATACACTCACTTGATTCGGATAACGGCTTTGCCGGTGCATCTTTACATTTCATTGATGAAATGGTCCCGATGCCAACTCGAGAGGTGAAATGTTCACGCCACGTGTTTCTTAAGAATGCTTTCAGTCTGATGGCATTCTCTCCCTTGAAGAATCTTCATGTACGCTACTTTCCTCTGTCTTCGTTTTTAAAAAGTATATGTGCATAATTATAGTGAATTATTCTCGATAATTCAAACCATTTAAGAAAAATTATTGCCCATTTTTAAAATAATATAACAAGATACCTGCCGCAATCGCGACATTCAGCGATTCGCTTTTCCCGTAAATGGGAATATACAGATTCTGATCGGTTTGAGAAAGGGTTTCAGTACTCATTCCGTTTCCTTCATTTCCTACGATCAGCGCGTATGAATCCCTTGGTTTGACAGTCGTATATTCTTCCCCGTTCTCCAACGCCGTACCATAGACGGGGACCCCTTTTTCTTTGAGGACAGAAATGAATTCTGAAAGATCACCTTTTATGATCGGCAAGTGAAAATGACTTCCCTGTGCGGATCTGAGCACCTTCGGGTTATACAGATCTACCGTACCTTTCCCGAGGATAATGGCATCGATACCGGAAGCTTCTGCCGTACGGATGATCGTTCCGATATTTCCTGGATCCTGGAGGCCGTCAAGCAGTAAAAATGTCTTGCTCTCATCAATGGATGCCGTTTCTTTCTGCCTGCATACCGCAAATACTCCCTGAGTCGTTTCTGTATCAGCCAGTGCTTTTCCCGCTTCCTCAGAAACCTGTATCAACTCGACGCCAACGAGATTCCATGTTTTTGGCAGCTCGGTGCCTTCGACGAGAATCAGCTCAATCACGATATCGCCCTGCTTCAATGCTTCTTCAACGAGATGAAAGCCTTCTACAATATATGTAAGGGACTGGTCTCTGCCCTTTTTGGTCAATAACTTTTTCCACTGTTTCACGACAGGGTTTTTAGAGGATTGAATAACCTTCAATCATACCCGCTCCTTCATTTTACATTTCAGGTTTTCATTATACCTTAACTTATATACATAATAAATTCAATTTGAGACAAGATAACAATGAATTCCTCATCCTAAGCAAAAGGAGAAATGCGTAATGAATCTTAACTTGAGAAAAGCGATTATACACAACGTATCCGGTAACAGCCAGGACGAATTAAAGGATACAATCGTCGATGCCATTCAAGGTGGAGAAGAAAAAACACTTCCCGGTTTAGGCGTCCTGCTTGAAGTCTTCTGGCAAAATGCTGACCCACAAGAACAGCAGATGCTGCTTGAAACGTTAGAAGAGTCATTACAGCAACAACAGCAATAAGGAAGCGGGTGACCCAAAAGGGTTACCCGTTTTTTTAAGGCTGTTTTACCTTGTACACTTTTGTGGTAAAGAGAAAAATGACCCCACGGGAATGGGCCATCGGACATTTATTTTCATTTACGGACGAAACATTGGATTTGCGGACATTTTTTTCAACATACGGACATTTTTAAAGCAGTTACCGACAATTCGACAAGCCTCGTCATTTTTCACAACCAAGACCACACCCAAAAAGTACAGGTTGAGTTCACAATGGAAAGGAGGACGTTTCGTTGAGAAACAAAAAAGCGCTGCTGATCATCGACATGATCAATACGTTTGATTTCAACGGCGGAGACGCATTACTTTCAAATACAAGGGACATCATCGAGCCCATCAGGGAGTTAAAGAAAAAGGCTAAAAAAGCAGACATCCCTGTCATTTATGTAAATGACAATTATGGATTATGGCAGGATAATATGCAAAATATCATCGATAAGTGCAAAGACGGAAAGGGCAGGTCCATCATCGAAAAGATCCATCCGGATGATGATGACTACTTCATTGTTAAACCGAAGCATTCCTGCTTCTTCGGTACCCAGCTTGAAATCCTCCTTCATCAGTTGGATGTGAATCATTTGATATTGACTGGAATCGCCGGTGATATCTGTGTCCTGTTCACAGCAAACGATGCCTATATGAGGGAATACGAGGTAACCATCCCTAGTGACTGTATCGCATCCGAAAGCAGGGAGGATAATGACAGCGCAATTCATATCATCAATAAAACGATCGATGCCGATATGTCAGAATCAGCCGAGATCGTGTTATAATCCAATACAAAAAAGACCCTGCATGGAAACAGGGTCTTTTTTCTGATCAATCAAATGTGATTTTGGCAACTGTATCTTTATCTAACTTCTTAATCACTTCTGTTATCAATTTAACTGCATTTTCGTAGTCATCACGATGCAGCATTGCAGCGTGAGAGTGAATGTAGCGAGTGGCGATCGTGATGGAAAGTGCAGGTACACCGTTTGCCGTTAAGTGAATGGCACCAGAATCCGTTCCGCCGCCTGCAATCGCATCGAACTGATATGGGATATTGTGCTCATCTGCCGTATCTGTCACAAAATCACGAAGCCCTTTATGCGAAACCATGGATGCATCGTATAGGATGATCTGCGGACCTTCACCCATTTTGCTTTGAGCCTCTTTTTCTGAGATACCAGGCGTATCACCGGCGATTCCAACATCGACACCGAATGCGATATCAGGCTGAATTTTGGCTGCAGACGTTCTCGCTCCGCGAAGGCCTACTTCTTCCTGCACCGTACCCACACCGTAAACGACGTTTGGATGCTGCTCATTTTTAAGGTTTTTCAGTACGTCGATGGCAATCGCACATCCAATTCGGTTATCCCAAGCTTTTGCAAGGAGCATCTTTTCGTTGTTCATCACAGTGAATTCGAAATACGGAACGACCATATCCCCCGGCTTCACGCCCCACTCCTGTGCTTCTTCTCTGCTTGATGCGCCGATATCAATGAACATATCTTTAATATCAACAGGTTTTTTGCGTGCTTCTGCAGGAAGGATATGAGGAGGCTTTGAACCGATCACACCCGTTACTTCCCCTTTGCTTGTCACGATTGTTACACGCTGGGCCAGCATGACCTGGGACCACCAGCCGCCAACTGTTTGGAAGCGCAGGAAGCCTCTGTTATCGATTTGGGTCACCATGAAACCGACTTCATCAAGATGGCCGGCCACCATGATTTTAGGTCCGTTTTCATCCCCTACTTTTTTCGCGATGAGACTGCCTAAGTTATCGGTCGTGATTTCATCTGCAAATGGCTCTATGTATCGTTTCATTACGTCCCTTGCTTCTTTTTCATTACCAGGAACACCTTTTGCATCTGTCAGATCTTTCAGCATGGTTAATGTTTCATCTAATTTTGTCATTCTTTCGACCCCCTAAATGTTTAAACTATTCCCATTATACTAAAATCTTACCAATACTTCAAAATAAGCTTGTGAACCTTAATATCCTTCTTTTTGACGTTCATAATTCACGTTGTTTTTCTCCACATACGCATCAAATACGTCTCCGCTGGAAAAGCCGAGTATTTCCCCAAGTGATAAATAATGATGGAACAACGTGAAAAAGTGCCGGACCGAGCGCTCTTGCCTTAAATCGATTATCGCTTTGTATACGTGAAGAAACTGCTCATTCAAGTCGGCACTGCCAGTATGATTTTCATCCAAATTAATCTCCTTCAGACCCATTTCAAGGCCTAGGGACAGGATGAAATGGATACCATCGACGTATTCTTCCAAAATGACTTCCTTTGCCGAAGGTGACTTCTTACTCCAGAATTTGAAGCTTCTCGTCTCATTCGCCAGCTCCCCCGTTTCCACCAATAAAGCCAATATCTTTTTATCGACTAGATCCTCATGCTCCAGTCCATGCTCGCTTTCAATATGTTGATCCAGCTTCTTTTGCATATGTAACAGCTTTTCAATATTCATGATGATCTCCTCCACTTTCATTTTCTGGTCTCCAGTTTAGTATGACAAACTTTTTCACTTTTTTTAAATAAAAATGAAACCTTTTTATTTTTATGCCGTAAATAATAATAGAAGATCTATGCCTATGGAGGTAATTTACATGCTATGGCTCATCCGGTTATTCATTCTTGTCCTTATCATCTACCTTTTTTACCGCAGCATTAAATATATCATCGATCCGAAACGAAAGCTGGAGCTAGCCCAGGAGCAAAAGCGCTTCTATTTCCTTGATGACCAGGAAAACGTCAGAAAGAACTTTTATGTAACGTATAAAGGCGTATTATTTGAAGGTGAAAAATATCTTGGAACAACGGAAAGGTCGTTTGAAGTAGTATCGATTTTCGTTTGGGCCAATAATGTTTCTTCATTAAAAGGTCTTGGATATGAAGATTTTCATTACGTCCAGAATGAAATCAAAGAACGCTACCCTAATGCAAAAATTGACTGGAAGAGTCCAATTCACGAGTTTATGAGAAAATCGGGGGAATGAATTGAAACGCTGCCGGCATGAATGCTGCAGACAACGGTGAAGATATGCACAAAAAAGGAACCCTGACAGGTTCCTTTTTTGCATGCGTTGCTGGCTACTCACCGATATGTTGATTACAAGCGGCTGCGCTCAGGAAAAAATTCATTCCACCCGATGACTCTGACTTTCTCTCTTAACAGATAAAAAAGGACAACCAAAGCCAGCAGGATCATGACAAGGATGGGCGGGGAAAATTGCTTGATATATTGGCCGAACACCGTGTAGAAAAAAGCGAGAGGGATATTGGAAATGATGGTGGCGCGAACGAAAGGCTTGAACTGTGGATTTTTCTGCATCAAACAAAGATTGAGCAATTGGTAGTGTATAAAGGGAATCAGCCGTAAAACCGCAATTTGCCCCGTTGTCAGATCGGCACTTTTCCCGAACCACTTTTCTTTCAATCTCAGCAGGCGTTCATAAAATGAAGTGAAACTTTTTATGGCAAAGTAAAAAATGATGGATAAAAGCGTTAATCCGATCAGCGAGTACACTGTACCGAGAATACTGCCGAAAAGGATACCTCCAGCCATACACACCAGGGCGACAGGAATGAAAAGAAACTGCCTCAACACATGAAACAATATAAACAGAACAGGAGCGATATACCCACTAGCTTCCATGATGGCGAATGCTGCTACTAATCGGTCGTCCATAGCTAATGCAGACCTCCTTCTGTTACCTCTATTCTCTACAGTTTATACATACAGTCTACACTGTATGACAAATGGAGAATATTTATGGCAGACGGGGGCTTGTCCACCACAGGAATGGATGACAGAAGGAAACGAGCTTTTCCTGTTCATTACAACCCTTGATTGACCCATATAAACAAGACACTGTGAACGATGACAAGGAATGGGAAGCCCATCGCAAATAATCTGTGCTTCGTTTTATGTCTATAAGTCTTCATGGCGATATAAGAGCCGATGCTTCCTCCTATGATGGCAACGGTCCATAATGTCTGCTCCTTGATCCTATATTCATGTCTCTCTGCTTTCTTCTTGTCGCTCCTCATGAGACTGAAGCCGATGATATTGATGATCAGGATATAAACATAAAGAACACTCAAAAATGATTCCATGTTCAACAACTCCTTTTATAGATTCGTACAAATTATAAAGAAAGGACTGACCCATCAGGCCAGTCCTTTTAATCTGCTTGCACGAATGCAATCAGATATTACTTGTTAAGTTGAGCTTTAGCAGCTTCTGCTAATTGGTTGAATGCTTTTTCGTCAGCAATCGCAAGCTCAGCAAGCATTTTGCGGTTTACTTCGATACCAGCAAGCTTCAAACCGTGCATTAAACGGCTGTAAGAAAGACCGTTCATACGAGCAGCCGCATTGATACGTGTGATCCATAATTTACGGAAATCACGTTTCTTTTGGCGACGGTCACGATAAGCATACATGTATGATTTCATGACTTGTTGGTTTGCTACTTTATATAAAGTGTGTTTTGAACCGAAATAACCTTTTGCTAACTTAAGAACTTTTTTACGACGTCTGCGTGTTACTGTTCCGCCTTTTACGCGTGGCATAATAATTCCCTCCTATTTCTTACGTGCTTTTTATTTTAGGTTGTCAAGCATATGACGAATGCGTTTGAAATCTCCTTTAGAGACAACAGCTGCTTTACGAAGTTTACGCTTCGCTTTAGTAGATTTGTTTGCGAATAAGTGGCTTGTGTAAGCGTGAGAACGTTTAAGTTTACCAGAACCTGTTTTCTTGAAACGCTTAGCTGAGCCGCGGTGAGTTTTCATTTTTGGCATGTGCTTTTCCTCCTCGGGTCCTTTATTTTTCGTTAACTGGTGCTAGCACCAAGAACATGCTGCGACCATCCATTTTAGGCTTTGATTCAACAGTTGCAAGATCTTTGCACTCATCTGAGAAACGATCCAGTACACGTTGACCAATTTCTTTGTGCGTGATCGCACGGCCTTTAAATCGGATTGACGCCTTTACTTTGTCTCCTTTTTCAAGGAACTTGCGGGCGTTGCGAAGCTTGGTATTGAAATCATGCTCATCAATCGTAGGGCTTAAGCGCACCTCTTTAAGGTTGATGATCTTCTGATTTTTACGTGCTTCTTTTTCTTTCTTTTGCTGTTCAAATTTAAACTTTCCGTAGTCCATGATACGGGCAACGGGTGGTTTGGCATTTGGAGCAACAAGAACAAGATCAAGATTTACACGTTCAGCGATTTCAAGGGCTTCATTCTTGGATTTGATTCCAAGCTGCTCGCCATTTTGATCGATAAGACGTACTTCACGGGCACGAATGGTTTCGTTTAAGATCATGTCTTTGCTAATAATTAGCCACCTCCAAGGTTTATTAAAAGAATACAACGGCTTTGGTCTCAGGCACCCGCACGTTTTTGTTTGCACAAAAAAAGATGCGAGTGTCGAAACACCCGCATCTGATTATAAAGCATATATAAAAAAAGCTTTAATAGTCATTATCATACCTGGTAACTGCCGATCGGCGTCATTCAGGTGAGAAGCGGGTAGCTTCTTCTTGTACCAAACTGTATTCAATTCACCTTAGATACTATATCATATGACATAAGTGATGTCAAACAATCGTTTCTGATGTCACAACGTTTCTTATAATATCAGACATCTTACGGTTGTGCAATAGTTTTTTTGAATTGTTGGTTTATACGGGGGTTTTTGACCCCAACGTGTATTTAAGAGGGGGTGGGGGTCGAAGTGGAAGAATAATGGTAAATCTTTCGGTTCTTCATGAGAATCTTTCAGTTTTCCCTTGGAATCTTCGAGTTAAGAGCATTAATCTTTTACTTTTCACTGAAAATCTTTTAGTTTTCAACGATAATCTTCCAAATCACATTATCACGACACGACCAATCCATGCAGGCATGGTTCCCTGTACAACTCAACCCGGTTCAAACACAACATTAATCGTAACAAAACAAAGAACGGACCCAAAATCAGGTCCGTCCACACAATCATTTATTATCTTTTTGCTTCTTTCACAATTTCTTCAACAAATTGATCCAATGAAATTGTTTCAGACTTTTGCTCTCCGTATTTACGGACGTTCACGGCACGGTCTGTAATTTCATTGTCACCCAATACAAGCATGTATGGCACTTTGCTCATTTGGGCTTCACGGATCTTATAGCCCATTTTTTCATTGCGGTCATCGATTTCTACACGAAGTCCTTCTGCTTGAAGGCGCTCTTTCACTTCTTTCGCGTAGTCGAAGTGGATCTCAGGGGATACAGGGATCAGCTGCACCTGAGTAGGAGCGAGCCAAGTAGGGAATGCCCCTTTGTATTCTTCGATGAGGAATGCCACGAAACGCTCCATTGTCGATACGACACCGCGGTGGATGACGACTGGACGATGCTGTTTGCCATCTTCCCCTACATAAGTCAGATCAAAGCGCTCGGGTAGAAGGAAGTCAAGCTGGACAGTTGATAACGTTTCTTCTTTACCAAGAGCTGTCTTCACCTGTACATCAAGCTTCGGTCCGTAGAATGCAGCTTCTCCTTCTGCTTCGAAATACTCAACATCAAGCTCATCCATTGCTTCCTTGATCATGCCTTGTGCACGGTTCCACATCTCATCATCATCGAAGTACTTCTCTGTATCTTCCGGGTCACGGTATGATAAGCGGAATGAATAATCCTTCAAGTCGAAGTCTTTGTATACTTCCTGAACCAAACGGACCACACGCTTGAATTCTTCCTTGATCTGATCAGGGCGTACGAAGATATGTGCATCATTCAATGTCATTCCACGTACACGCTGCAGGCCTGAAAGTGCCCCGGACATTTCGTAACGGTGCATCAAACCAAGCTCTGCGATACGGATCGGCAGTTCACGGTAGCTGTGGATATCATTTTTATAAATCATCATATGGTGCGGACAGTTCATTGGACGGAGAACAAGATCCTCGTTGTCCATTTCCATCACAGGGAACATGTTTTCCTGATAGTGATCCCAGTGTCCGCTTGTTTTATAAAGGTCTACACTTCCCATAACTGGAGTGTACACATGATCGTAACCCAGGCGTTCTTCTTTATCAACGATATATCGCTCGATGATGCGGCGTATAGTCGCTCCTTTTGGAAGCCACATCGGAAGGCCCTGACCTACTTTTTGTGAATTCATAAACAGGTTCAGTTCTTTACCGATTTTACGGTGATCACGCTCTTTCGCTTCTTCCAAGATGCGGAGATGCTCGTCCAGATCCGCTTTCTTGAAGAAAGCAGTTCCATAAATACGCTGGAGCATCTTATTGTCGCTGTTTCCGCGCCAGTAGGCACCTGCAATGCTCAACAGCTTGAATTCTTTGATTTTATTTGTGGATGGGATATGGATACCACGGCAAAGATCAAAGAACTCTCCTTGTTCATAAATCGAAACCTGTTCACCTTCAGGAATCGCTTCAAGAAGTTCGAGTTTGTATTCATCTCCGACTTCTTCATAGATCTTCTTCGCTTCATCTCGGCTTACTTCTTTTCTAATCACTTCAAGATTTTCACCTGTGAGCTTCTTCATTTCCTTTTCGATAAGAGGAAGGTCTTCAGGCGTAAATGTATGTTCGGAATCAACATCATAGTAGAAGCCGCCCTCAATGACAGGACCGATTCCAAGCTTAGTGTTAGGATACAGGCGTTTGATTGCCTGAGCCATCAAGTGAGCGGTACTGTGACGAAGGATTTCGAGTGCCTCGGCGCTGTCCGGCATGATGATTTCAATCTTCCCATCTTCCATGATTCCTGTACGCAAATCGATCAATTCGTCATTTATCTTACCTGCAATCGCCTTTTTCTTTAAGCCTGGGCTGATCGATGCAGCTATGTCCTCAGTACTTGTTCCTTTGGGAAACTCCTTCACATTTCCGTCCGGGAACGTAATGTTAATCTGTTCAGACATGTGTGTTCACTCCTTTAAATTTTCTCATTTATTTTTTGCAAAGATGTGGGTTTTACAAGCATTCAATAGAACCAGTAAAAATAAATTCGAGCTTGCTCCAGCTGTTGATTGGAGTGCAAGACGAAGACTCCTATCAGAAAAGCGGAAGGGCTTTGCCGAGAGGCGGGTGGCATAAGACAAATCGTCCATGAAGGCGCGCTCTTTGCCTTCTTGGTCGGTTTGTCTTATGACATGTGCCTCTAAGCCCTGCAGCTGGACAGTTAAGTCCACTTCAAGGCTTGCCTCAGGAGGCTCATCAACCGCCCGCGGAAAGCGAAGTCTTGAACGGAAATCAACAGCGGTGTTTAGAGCCAAAACAAAAAACCCCGCCCCTTCATAACTGAAGGGACGAGGTTTATAGATATACTCGTGGTTCCACCCAACTTCTCATCCTCTGCACAATGCAAAGAATGACTTCATTGAAAACGAATAACGACATTTAGCCGTCAACCCTTAATGTGGCAATCTGCGCCTTTTCAGGATCGAAGTTCAGAGGTGGTAAATATTACTGTCGAATTAGGAAGCTTGCAGCCATGACTCCCCTCTCTGTGAATCGAATAGGAATATTATTGTCCTCTTCATAACCTTTACTTTATTGACTTATTATGTAGGTATTATAATCGGTTATGCTGTCAAAAGCAAGGCCAAAAGGTAAAATGTAACTTCCTATTCATTTGCGATATCGATCGATGGATAAAGGAGTGTTTCCGGAAAATAATGGAGGGGAAGAAGATCAATCCGCTCCTCAAAAATATTTTGAAGTGTTCTTACCAGGTTATGCTCCCCGCTCCCATAGACATATATTTTTTCAGGGGCCATGGACAACAGCGGTGCAATCGTATATGAATCCACATAAAGAGGATGATTGGTCAAGAGCCGCTTATCAATGAATTTGCTGAGTTCTTCTCTTGATACTTCCTTCATATTTTCATCAAAAAATCGAAATCCGAATTCCGTCGAGTAAAGGTGAATCGTATCCAGCTTCTTCTCCCTCAAGGCTAAATATTCCCTGAGCATATGAATGAACATTTGATATTCCTGTTCCATTTTATATTCATCAATTGCCAGTTCCACCATTTCTGTAATCCTGAGCTGCAGCTTTTTCAATCTGAATGTACTGAAGGAATCAAATGATACAGGTGTATGTCCATCCAGTAACAAATCCAGGCTCTCACTGACAAAGGACGGTTCGTCCCAATTTTCAAGCAACTGATCCAGTTCGGGCCGTTCTCCCATCCTCATGTCGGTAACAATTTCGAGGATTTGTTCAATCTCATGGGCATCTTCGTAATAAAATTGGTTCCTCAGAATTTCTTCTGCCCAATCGATGCACTTATCAAAAAGGATGAACTCTGCTGTTCCTTTAGTCAGTCTTTCTTTTCCGTTATACGAAGTTGAAATATCTATAGTAAGGTTATAGTGGGTTTTATGTTGAAATAGCGTTTCATGGAACCATGATTGCAAATCATATTTGGTCAGGCATTGTTGAAGCTTTAATGCATCATTTTTCTGTCTGAAAATGAATTCGATCAAACTTGCTCCCCTCCTTAAAGCCGGAATCCCTGCTTTATATATATGGGGGGCTTGTATGAATTAGAAGTTTGATTGTGAATTAATTGATAATGTTTTAATTGTTCTGATATCACCGCTTTTGATTTCCGTGCAAGACTTCGCTTTCCGCGGGTGACCCGTGAGCCTCCTCGGCTTCGCCTGCGGGTAGAAATGCGGAGGGGCTTTGCTCAGAGGCGTGTGGCATAAGGCGACCCGTCCACGAAGGCGCTTTTTGCCTTCATGGACGGGTTGACTTATGACATGTGCCTCTAAGCCCCGCAGCTGGACTGGTCTCACATTGGCCACTACTCCCGCAGGAGTCTTCGTCTTGCACTCCAATCAACCGCTGGATAGAGTCAAATACACTAGTTCTTTTTATGTGAATTCACATTCAAACTTAAAAGCATTCACTATTTCAGTTAATTAAATAAAAAAGAAAAGGCAATCACACCTTTTCTTTTTTTCAACCATTCTATTCTCTTCTGTTCCGGCCGTCGATGAGGACAGGTTTGGCTAGGTATTTTATTCTTTCCATGATTCTTGCAGCTTTCAGTTTCTCTTCTTCCCCACGTTGAGTGTACGTCAAATGATGAGTCAACTCGTCAAAATTAAAGTTTGATGTGAAGAATGTAGGCAGGTTTTCAAGCATTCTGTACTGCAGGATGGTTCCGAGGATTTCATCCCTTCCCCAGCTCGACATTGTTTCTGCACCGATATCATCAAGCATTAAAACAGGCGCTGATTTGACGGCATCAAGTTTCTCATTAAGAGTCTGATCTCCAAGTGATTGCTTGATTTCACGGAAAAACTCCGGAACATATACAATCATGGAAGCCACTTTATTCTCGGCGAGCTCATTTGCGATCGCCCCGAGTATATAGGACTTCCCAACACCAAACTTCCCGTAAAAGTAATACCCTTTCATCCGTTCATCAGCTGAATAATTTTCCACGAAATTCTTCGCCAGACGTACGGCTTCCAATCTGCTCTTCGAATCAAGTTCGAGTGTCGAGAAAGAAGCTTGAAGAATATCTTTCGGTACATATAGGCTCTTAATCAGTTTTTGAGAACTTGTCCGTTCGTCATGCACCACTTTTCGCGGGCACCGGTGATATTCGATATCGATTGTGTTCCCCCGGATGACCAGGTGAGGATCGTATCCCTGCATCATATTTTTACATTCCTCCAGAGATGGACATCCCCTGCACTCCTTACTTTGAGAAATGTATTCATATAGTTTCATCAGGCTTTCATTCACCATGTCGGATGTGACTTGATCACGATGCTTGCTGATGAAGTCTCTCACATCCTGATTTTCCAGGATTTCTTTTTTCATTTTTTCATAGCGCTGCTGAAATGAACTAGAAGCCGCCAGTTTTTTTAGTGTATTATTTATTTTTTCCACCTTGTCATTCACCTACTTCCTGAAATTCTTCAATTCTTCTTCAAGCTTTTTCTTCTCTGCTTCAAAGTCGTAATCATCATTCTCGGAAGGAGGGATTTTTTCATCCGTGCTTCCTCCCTCCTGGAACCACTCCGGCAGTTTTTCTGTACGGATTGGTTTCCTTCTTCTCGATTTGTTTTCTTTTTTCCCCTGAGCCCAATCAAGGTATTGCTGGTGCTCTCTTTTAGCGAGATCCATTGCTTGTCCGGCTGTCGTCACTTTCTTGCGCGCCCAGTGGGAAGCAATTTTCTCCATATACCCTTTTGTGAGCTTCATATCGGTTTTTAAGAGAACATACTGGATAAGAACATTCATGACACCTATCGGAAGCTTCTGTGACATCAATACTTCCTCCACAGCTTGAAGATCGGACTTGGAAGGATTGCTTCCGTTTGATATATCCGCCAATACATCCTTAGGTGACGTGGTTTCAAGATATTCCAGGAGCTCATCTTCCTTTGTAAGCGGCTTGTCCGTCTTTTTAACCTCTCTCTGAGACG
The DNA here is from genome assembly GCF_052828565.1 of Rossellomorea sp. NS-SX7. Lineage (NCBI taxonomy): Bacteria > Bacillati > Bacillota > Bacilli > Caryophanales > Bacillaceae > Rossellomorea > Rossellomorea sp. NS-SX7. The sequence goes on from NZ_CM128249.1 coordinate 2,868,660, forward strand.
AGACGCGTGCTGCCAAGTCAGGCAGCTGGTCCCCAGTTTGGAGCTGATACCAATCCCTCGCTGCTTTCCTTAACATTTCAAGGTCAATTTCGTCTTCAGAATCCATTGAGCTTAACACGAGGTTTTTCATTTGCAGGGGGTTGATACCGTATAAATAGCTTAATTTAATGACCGTTTCTTTTACATTCACAGTGAATGCTTTTCTTGGTACCATAGCCTCTGATAGGCCCGAGAGCAGTAACTGAAAATCAAAATCCACCTTATCCAGGGGCAGTTCGGATCCTTTCTCATATTGAATGAACTGCCTTCCGGAGCCAGTTCCCGAATCAGCATTTGCATCATGCTGCAGGAAGTTGATGTTCTGTTCTGAAGTGAAAACATCCTGAAATGAGCGGGTGATTTCACTGTACTGATCCTTTTCTACAGCCTGATCGGTAAAGAAATTTTTCAAACGTATATAATGGGTCCTGCCGATTTTCTGATAAAGATACACATTCAGCATGCCATCATGAAAGAATTCCTGGGGTGAGAGCGGTCTCTGTAATTCATAAACAAATCTGCGCTCCCCGTCGTTTTTCTTCTCATATACCTTCAATAGCCCGATGCCTTCAAGCTTCAACCTTGCCTCATACACTTCCTGCAGGTTTAACGAAAGAACGTTCATCAAATGATAATGGGCAGATTCCATGGACCATAACCTGTTTTCCTCGACTTCCCCCCATAAGCTCATGAACAGGCTGTAGGGGACAGCACCGATTAACGGCTGATATAGAAATGTAATGATCTTCCGGTCATATTCCTGAAGCATCCCATGTGTCGCAACGGTGTATTGATCGATCGGCTGTATTTCATTCCAATGCTTCTTCATCGTCTGATTCTACCTTTCAAAATTATAAGCTGTTTACTCTCGTACTTGGACAAGAGGTTGAATTTTTAACTCTACCAAGACGAAGCAAGGTTCGTTCATTTGAAAATACCAAAACTCCGGTAACTTCATGTGGTTAAAAAGACAACACATACGTAAAGAGCGAAATAATAACGAGAAAAAGAGCTAAAGAATGTCTCTTCAGCTCACCTCTTTACTCTTTTTTTATTAATTCTTTTAATTCATCTATAAACACATTGATATCCTTGAACTGTCGATAAACAGATGCAAACCGTACATACGCTACTTCATCAACCTTTGCGAGCTCATCCATCACCATTTCGCCGATTTTGACAGATTCCACTTCTGACGCACCCTGGTTTCTGAGCTCCTTCTCAATATCCATAGAGATTTTCTCCAAGCTTTCCAGAGGGACAGGTCTCTTTTCACACGCCTTGATTAATCCCCTGAGGATCTTTTCGCGGCTGAATTCCTCACGAACGCCTTCTTTTTTCACGACAATCAATGGAAGCTCCTCCACTTTTTCGAATGTCGTAAATCGGAAATTGCACTCTTCGCATTCTCTTCGTCTTCTGATCGAGCGTCCTTCGTCAGCGGGACGGGAATCGACTACTCGGGTCCCATTATGCTGGCATGACGGGCATTTCATAATATCAGCTCCGTTTTAACAAACTATTACTTTTATCATATTAAAAAGCTGTCATTTAAACAAGCTTATTACGGAATTACCGTTATTTTACCTTTGTCAATTGACTATTCAGCCTTCCATAGTAATGTCTGATCTGAGCTTTCAACACTGTATATGTACCAAAAATCTTTCCTTTATCTGCACTTACCTTGAAGTCGACCGCTGTTTCAAGGGGGCGGACAGTGATCACGGTTGCGACGATAAAAAGACGCGGCGTCCCATTTTTCCTTACCGTAATTTCTCCTCGTTCCTTAGATTCTGAGATGACCTCATATTCTGAAGAAGAAAATAAGTCAAGAACGGCATTATATGCAGCTCCATGCATTGATTTATAATAGTGAGAACGCAGATCCGGATCTTCATGTTTATCCGATGTCTCACATTCTGATTGAAATCTTTTTAATAGGGTTTTTAATCCACTCATTTAACTGCCTCCCTTTATTTACCCTTATTTTACACGAAAAATGGTGAGTTGGAAATTGGTGATGGTGAATGGCGGACCCTTTTGGGAGTTTGGATGTGAGTGTGGGGAAGAGCAGGTTGCGAATTTCGGAAAGTGATTCGCGAAATTGTCGTATTTTGAAGAATGGCAGATATATTGAATTTTTGGCAGATAAAACATCTTTTTGGACGATAAACAAAAATAATGGCAGATAAAATGAAAAAACGGCAGATATCCCACCTACGAAGGTTTCAGCTGCATACAAAGCCCCAGCTTTTCATTTCAAGCACCTTCCAAGTCGCATTTAACGCTACTAGCAAGACCAATCCTCAGTAAAACACATCAAAAAAGAGATGCACCATCATGCATCTCTTTACGTTATCGCTATTAAAGTGCTTGAGCCTGTGATTTTTTCACTTGAACAGGACCCATTCCACGAGGCAGCTCGATTGTTTCGCGAGTGTCTGCACCAAGAGCTTCTGCAATATAATCAGCAGCAATATTAGGGTCTAAATCACCGCACGTGTATACATCGATACTTGCATAACCATGTTCAGGAAAACTGTGAATGGTTAAGTGTGATTCAGAAATAATCACAACACCGCTCACACCTTGAGGAGCAAATTTGTGAAAGGCTACCTCACGGACTTCAGCACCTGATTTAAGTGCAGCATCTACAAACGTTTTTTCAATTCCTACAACATCATTAAGCTTTTCGAAATCACAGCCCCAAAGTTCTGCGATTACATGACGACCCATTGTTTCCATTGATCGTTTCCCCCTTTGACATAATTTTTTTCGTCAAAATGAACGAATCCCTTAGCAAAATCTTAACTACCACGGGGGAAAGTTAGTCCGAAGAGGTCCTAACCCTTTAAGTAGCTAAATCAGTATTCATCTGCCATTAAGAAGTTCACGAAAAATAGTATACTTTGTTTGATATTCTTTTGCAATAAATTTTTTAAAAGTTTTTTATGGTTCTTAATGCCGCTGTTGATTTCCGTGGAAGACTTCGCTTTCCGCGGGCGGTTGGTGAGCCTCCTCGGCTTCGCCTGCGGGGTCTCACCTAACTCGCTTTTCCCGCAGGAGTCTTCGTCTTCCACTCCAATCAACAGCTGGATATACCTAATCCAAAATCCTTAACAAATGCTCCATCTAACACCTATCTTTCATGGCTTTAGATCATTGATTTGGAAATATTTTCTCAAAAGAAAAGAACGCCCCGGAGGACGTTCGAATGATCTTCCTTATTGTTTTTCTCGATTCTTTCAAACATTCACTTCTGTTTTGACATCCATTTTTGCCGCTACATATTTAGCAAGGTCGACGACTCGGCAGGAATAACCCCACTCATTGTCATACCATGCAAGCACCTTTACTTTACGGTCGCCCATCACCATCGTCGATAATCCGTCAATGATGGCAGAGTGCGGGTTTGTGTTGAAGTCGATTGATACTAATGGTTCAGTTGTATACTCCAAAATTCCTTGCAATGAGCCCAAAGATGCAGTGATGAATGCTTCATTGATTTCTTCTGCCGTTACGTCTCTTTTCACGTCTACCACTAAGTCAACAAGTGACACATTTGGAGTCGGCACCCGAAGAGCCATTCCGTGCAGCTTTCCTTGTAATTGCGGAAGCACGAGTGATAACGCTTTCGCAGCACCTGTAGTAGTAGGAATGATCGACTGGCCGCAGGCTCTGGCTCTGCGAAGGTCTTTATGTGGATTATCGATATTCTTCTGATCATTTGTGTAGGCATGTACGGTTGTCATCAGTCCATTTTCAATCCCGAACTGTTCATCCAGCACCTTGGCTACAGGAGCCAGGCAGTTAGTCGTACAAGATGCATTGGAAATAATTGAATGCTCCTCGATATTTAATGCGCTTTCATTTACTCCCATGACAATCGTCACATCTTCATTTTTCCCTGGAGCTGTAAGGATCACTTTTTTCGCGCCGGCTTCCAGGTGAAGACTCGCTTTTTCCTTGGAATTGAATTTCCCGGTTGCTTCGATGACAATATCGATGTCCAATTCGTTCCAAGGCAATGCTTTTGGATCACGATCACTTAATAATTGAACTCTCTTTCCATTTACGATGATGGCATCATCTTCAGTCAGTACTTCGGCATCGAATGTGCCATGATTTGTGTCATACTTAATTAAATGTGCCAGTGTCGCAGCGGGGTAACTTGCGTTAATTGCCACAACCTCTAAGTTTTCTTCCAATATCGCTTTTCTGAAAACCATTCTTCCAATACGTCCAAAACCGTTAATCGCAATTTTCGCCTTCATAAATCCGGCTCCCCTCTATATTAATGTTATACTTATATGTTCATTAACTAAAAATAGTATAACATATTTAGAGAAATAGTTAATAAGTAATTTGCGGATTTTAAATGTTTTATTATTCTGACAAATATATATTCTTTTTCTCCCCCAAAAATGAACTTTTATAAAAATTATGGAACCTATTCAACCGAGTCCGTTGATTTCCGCTCCAGGCACTCGCTTTCCGCGGGCGGTCCGGGAGCCTCCTCGTCGCTATGCTCCTGCGGGGTCTCCCTAGACTCGCTTTTCCCGCAGGAGTCGAGTGCCTGGAGCTCCAATCAACTATGTAATAAAATCTCCAATATTCTCTAATTGAGAGAATAAAATAACAATAACTAAAAAACCGACAAGAATAAAATTCCTGTCGGCTTTCGTTAAGTATTATGGTCTCAAATCCCATTCATTAATCATCTTTTCGAGCTGCTTTTCTGTTTCTTCTATTGTTCCATTGTTGTCTATGACGGCATCGGCGAGTCCGACTTTGTCTTTAAGCGGGAATTGGGAAGCGATTCTCGATGAAGCTTCTTGTTCGGTGAATTGATTCCGTTTCATAAGTCGGGATAATTGGGTTTCTTTGTTTACATATACGACGATTGTCCTGTCGACCATCCATGTCAAGTCACTTTCATATAGAAGCGGGATATCCATGATGATCGTGTTTTTCCCTGATTCTACGGCCTGCTCCTTTTCTGAAAGCATCAGGCCGCGCACTGCCGGATGGACGATGCCATTCAATTTCCTTCTTGATTCTTCGTTATGAAACACAATATTGCCGAGTTTTGCACGGTCGATTGTTTCGTCTTCCTCTTGGAGGATGCTTTTGCCGAACTCCTCGACTATTGCGAGGTAAGCCGGCTGTCCGACCTCCACCACCTTGCGTGCAGCAAGATCGGCATCGATCACAGTGTACCCTTTTTCCTTAAGCATATTTGATACGGTACTTTTGCCGCTCGCGATACCGCCTGTTAAACCTAGAATAATTGCCATGACTATCTACACGTCCTATCTTCTTAAAAACGTAGAATTCCAATAAGTATCAACAAAACACCCGGCAGGAAAGAGACCCGGTGGATCCACTTCAAGTGGGAAAAGAATTGCCCCATCTTCAAGCCGGAAGATAAGAAAATAAAGCTCATACAAAGTATCGCCACGGCTAATAGAAGAGGGGAGAAATCTAATAGAGCCGCTCCGATGCCAGCTCCGAATGCATCCAGCGAAAGCGCGATCCCCAGCATGAACGCTTCGATTCCGGTAATCGTCCCTGAACGGTCAAAGTCCGCTGTCAATGGTCTCCTCAGAATTTGAATGACTAACCCGATGGACTTGATTTCAAAATTGATCAATGTTTTCTCTTCTGATGGGTGATGGTCCGCCGCTTTTTCTGGTCTGAAAAACTGATACAGGACAGCTGCACCAATGGCGACAAGGATGAGCCCTCCTATTCTGCCGGCCCAAACCGGGGTGATGATGGATTGAATCGCCCCGCCGACCATCATGGCCGCTAGAAGAGAACTTGCCGAACAGACAGAAATGATACTGATTGACTTTAACGGAATTCTTACTTTTCGTAATCCGTAAGTTAAACCTGTGCTAAAGCTATCAAGACTTACAGCAAATGCAAGCAGTAACAAGGAGAATATTTCAGTCATCTAAAAGCCCTCCCAAAAATCATTACAATACTATATGGCAAGGGCTTATCAGATGTTAAATGTCTTTAGGCTTATTTAGCTTTCTGGCATCGGGGACAATAGTGGGTCCCTCTGCCAGCAGAAACCTTCTTTTCGATGGGGGTACCGCATACTCTGCAATCTTCGTCTTTTCTGCTGTATACAAACAGGTTCTGCTGAAACATCCCCATTTGTCCCTGTGAGTTCACATAAGACCTGATTGTGCTGCCGCCCATCTCTACAGCTTCTCCCAGCGTCTCGATGATGCAGCGGTGGAGTTCATTCATTTCTTTCCTGGTAAGCGATTTTGCTTTTCGATCGGGATGAATACCCGCCCGGAACAATGCTTCATCCACATAAATATTCCCGAGACCCACCAGTACTGATTGGTCCAATAAGGCAGCTTTTACGATTCGATCGGTCTTCTTCAGTTTCTGATGAAGATATTGAGGGGTAAACTCTTCGTCAAAAGGTTCCGCCCCCAATTGAATCAGGGGTCGATGGAGAAGTTCTTCCCCTTTTTTAAAAAGATGCATGGTACCGAATTTACGGACATCCCGATACCTGAGCTCTGTTCCATCGGTAAAATGGAATATCACATGGGTATGTTTTTCAACGGGATCCTGCTCATCATAGAGCCCATACTTACCTTCCATTCTCAAATGGGAAACCAGGGACACTTCGTTCAAATAGAAGATTAAAAATTTTCCCCTTCGCCTCATTTCAAGTATTTCCTGTCCCTTGAGAGCATGGATGAATTCTTCAGTATCTTCGGGATGTTTGATCATTTTAGGCCAGAAGACAGACACGTTCTTTATCTTTTTTCCGAGAACAAGCATCTCCAGCGTCTTTCTGACGGTTTCGACTTCAGGAAGCTCAGGCATGCCGGGCACCTCCTCTAGACTCAGTTATTTGGCATCGTACCAGGTAGGTCCATAAGAATAATCGACCTTGAGGGGAACCTCCAGTTCCATCGCGTTCTCCATCACTTCCGGTACAATTTTCTTCAGTGTTTCAATTTCTTCTTCCGGTGCTTCAAAAATCAATTCATCGTGCACCTGCAATAATAGACGTGATTGAAGGTTTTCTTCCTTCAGACGGGCTGCCATATCAATCATCGCTTTCTTGATGATATCAGCTGCACTGCCCTGAATCGGTGTATTCATGGCTGTCCGCTCTGCAAAGCTTCTCAAATTGAAGTTTCTGCTCGTGATTTCGGGAAGGTAGCGGCGGCGGTTCAGCAGCGTCGTAACAAACCCCTTCTGCTTCGCTTCCTGAACGATATCATCCATGTACTCTTTGACACCCGGGAAGCTTTCTAAGTATTTCTTAATGAATTCCCCTGCTTCCTTACGGGTGATATCAAGGCTCTGTGAGAGTCCGTAGTCACTGATGCCATATACAATCCCGAAATTGACCGCTTTCGCATGGCGCCTCATATTGGATGTCACTTCGTCCTTCGTTACGCCGAAAACATCCATAGCTGTTTTCGTATGGATATCCATGTCATTCCGGAACGCTTCGATGAGTTTTTCGTCTCCCGCGATATGAGCAAGCACCCTGAGCTCGATTTGAGAATAATCGGCTGCGAACATCACCCAGCCTTTTTCTGAAGGGATGAATGCCTGGCGGATCTTTCTTCCTTCCTCAAGTCTGATCGGAATGTTTTGCAGATTCGGATCGATTGAACTTAGTCTGCCTGTTTGTGTCAGTGCCTGATTGAAACGTGTATGAATTTTGCTTGAGTCTTCATGTACCACTTTCAATAGACCTTCCAGGTAAGTGGACTGAAGCTTTCCTAATTGACGGTAGTGCAGAATGTAGTCAATGATTTCATGCTTTGATTGGAGTTTCTCCAGTACATCCGCGGATGTTGAATATCCTGTCTTGGTTTTCTTGACGACAGGCAGTCCCAGTTTCTCAAAGAGGATGACTCCAAGCTGCTTAGGAGAATTGATATTAAAACGTTCACCGGCCAACTCATGGATTTTCTTCTCAAGCTCTTCAATCCGGTTTCCGAGTTCTTCTTTCATGTCGGTCAGTCGCTGCTGATCGACCTTTACTCCCGTATGTTCCATTTCAGCAAGGATCAACGCCAAAGGAAGCTCAAGCTCCGTGATCAGTTCGGATTGATTGTTCTCCTCAAGCTCCTTCGTACACACTGATTTCAGTTCAAAGAGAGCCTCCGCTTTCCTCGCTAAGTGCTCTGAAAGGACGTCTTCTGACGGCACTTTCTGTTTAGCTCCTTTACCGTATACCGCTTCATCGGTATCCACCGCAGGAAGGCCGTGGGCTTTCGCGATTGCAGCAAAGTCGTCACCTGAAGCGGATGGATTCAGGATATAGGAAGTCAATAATAAATCGAATTCGATCCCTTTCACATCGATGCCGTGTCTTTTTAATGAAACGATGGTCTGTTTCGAATCGTAAACATATTTGATGTTTTCATCGCTTTCCGCCCATTTTTTAAAGTCTTCCGATTCCAGTGCTGCATCCAATGAAAAGTAGAATGTACCTTTATCGTTGTGCAGACTCAATCCAATGATGGATCCGAGATGGTAATTGTCTTCGAGCATCTCGATGTATAATGAACTTTCTTTTGCTAGGTGTTTTTCTTCCACTTTTTGAAGGGTTTCAAAGGAGATCGCTTCCAGATCCTGTGCTTCTTCCTGAGGCGTTTCCCCCATTTTTTCGAGCAGTGAATTGAAGCCTAAATCTTTGAATACTTCTTTCAGCTTGGATGTATCCATACCGGTGAAATCCAGCTCGTCCACTTTGATCTCGATCGGGGCTTCCCTGAGAATGGTAGCCAGTTCCTTACTCATGACGGCTGATTCTTTATTTTCCTCCAGCTTTTCCTTCAATTTTTTCCCGCTTACCTTGTCTATTGATTCAAGAAGGTTTTCAACCGAGCCGAATTCCTTCAGGAGTTTGATTGCTGTCTTCTCCCCGACACCGGGAACGCCTGGAATATTATCGGAGCTGTCCCCCATCAGTCCTTTCATATCGATGATTTGATCAGGCGAGATCTCCCACTTTTCCTTGATATGATCAGGGGTATAGACTTCAAGATCCGTGATCCCTTTTCTCGTGATGCATACGGTCGTTTTATCCGTGCTGAGCTGAGTGAGGTCTTTATCTCCAGAGAAGATCTTCACTTCATAGCCGTCTGATTCGGCTTGGAGGGAGAGCGTCCCAATGATGTCATCAGCCTCATAATTTTCTTTTTCGTAGCGTTTGATGCCATAAGCATCAAGGAGTTCCCTTATATATGGGAATTGCTCTGACAGCTCAGGCGGAGTTTTCTGCCTTCCGCCTTTGTATTCTTTGAATGTCTTATGTCTGAACGTGGTTTTGCCCGCATCGAAGGCAACCAGGATATGAGTGGGCTTTTCGTCTTCCAGCACCTTTTGCAGCATGGTGGTGAACCCGTACACTGCATTTGTATGTACACCTTTATCATTATTCAGTAAGGGCAGGGCAAAAAATGCCCGGTAAGCGATACTGTTTCCATCGATCAATACTAACTTCTTCGTCATAAACGAACCTCCTCTAAAAGGGTTGAGTACACTTTAACTTTTTATTTATGCCGTCCTGAAATGGAACAAATTTATTCTATGTCATCCTCTTTCATTCTATCATGTCGGAGGGAGAAAGGAAAAAGCGGGTGACACTCAGGAAAAAAATAAGCCCTTCCGGGGAGTACTCTCCGGAAGGGCTTATTGATCATTCCGTATAGCCCATCAGCAATCTGGCATACGGTGAATCTGAAGGGAGGATGATAACCGTTTTATCATCTACCGTCTTCTTGTAGGTTTCCAATGTCTTAAATAAGTCATAGAAACTTGGATCTTTCGAGAAGGAATTGTTGTAAATCTTGGCTGCCTCCGATTCTCCCTCGGCACGGATGACATTCGCATCCGCACTAGCCTTGGCGAGCAGCTCTTTTACTTCCCTGTCGGTATCGGCTGTGATTCTCTGTTTCTCTGCGTCTCCCATCGAAAGATATTCCTGGGATTTTGATTCACGCTCGGATATCATACGGGTATAAACAGAGTTTTCATTGGCTTCAGGCAGATCGGTCCTTTTCATGCGGACATCTTTAACGACGATTCCGTATCCATCCTTTGCGAGCAATTCATTTACTTTCTTGGTGATTTGATCGTTCAGGCTTCCCCTCGATGACTTTTCATCATCGATGATCTGATCATATTTCAAGCGGCCAAGCTCTGCACGGACTACCGAATAAATGAACTCTTCCATCTTCGTTTCAGCGTTGACCACTGTTCTTGCGTTCTTGATCATTTTCAGTGGATCTTCTATACGCCATACAGCATAATTATCAATCAAGATCCGCTTTTTATCTTTCGTGTTGATTTCTGCTTCGGTTACATCATAGGTCATCTGATGTTTTGGCAGAGTCGTGACTGATTGAATAAATGGGATCTTCACCTTTAAGCCTGGATCCTTATCGATTCTCACTACCTCTCCAAATTGCCTTACCACCTTATATTCACTTTCTTTCACAATGTATAGACTCGTGAAAAGAAGAATAAGAACCGCAAGAAGAATGACCAGGAAAATGCCCAGCTTCCTATATCTTTTCCATTCAACCGGATCTTTCTGTTTTGAATTGATTTCAAAGACTTTTTGATCAGACATTATTCCTCACTCCCTTCCTGCTTCACTGGCGGTGTTTGATTTTCAAGCTGCCGGATAGGGAAATATTTGAGGGTATCCCCATCATCCTTCATGATATAAATTTCAGCGTCAGGCAGGACATTCTCGAGCGTTTCCAGGACTAGACGCTTTCGGGTGATTTCAGGATTGCTTTTATATTCCGTATACAGCTTATCGAAGACAGCCACATCACCGCGTGCTTGCTCCACGCGGGCAATTTTGTCACCTTTTGCCCTTGAGATAATGGCGTCTTTTTCACCCTGAGCTTCATTCGTCCGCTGATTGCGGTACTTTTTGGCTTCGTTGATTTTGGTGTTCATTGTTTCACGTGCATCGGTAACAGCGGTAAAAGCATTACGCACCTCTTCATTCGGCAGTTCTACATCCTGAAGCTTGACTGCCAGTATGGAAATACCGATATCATACTCATCGATCAGTTCCGTTAATAAACCCCTTACATTGGCTTCGATTTCTGCTTTACCCGAAGTCAATGCATCATCGATGAGTGAACTTCCGATAATACTTCTTAATGAAGCAGAAGTCGCATCATACAAGATTTCCTTGGGATCATCCGAGTTATAAAGATAACTTTCGGGATTAGTGATTTTCCATTGTACAACGAGGTCGGCAAGGACGATATATTCATCACCCGTGATCATTTTCGTTTCTTTCGGAAACTCCTTGATTTCCCCGTCCTTTTCTTCATAGCCGAATTGAAGACTGAATGTTTCTTTTGAAAGTACCTCTACCGATTGCATCGGCCAAGGCATTTTAAAATGCAGACCGGGTTCCACCACCGGTTCACCTGCTTCACCGAATGTCAATACGAGTGCTTGCTCGGATTCATCGACTGTGTACCAGGATGTGATTAATACGAGAATTAAAATGAGAGCGGCAACTACCATTCCGGTAATCATATAAATGCGTTTCAGACTCATTGACTTCCCTCCCCTTTCTTATAAATCAACCTATCTCTATATTATTGGCCGACTAACAATATATACGGTTGGAAGACAAAAAGGTTTCAGGAATATGACAAAAGGAGAAGATAAATGGGGATTCCGGCTCCAATGCGAAAAGACGAGAACGGGGTTGGTTCTCGTCTTTTCTTCACTCCTTGGATGAAGGGGTTTCATCTATTATAGTAGCACCGCTTTATTAAGTCTGGTTTAACTCATTGTAAATAGATTGTAAAAAATAAGTAAGAGGCTGGTTTATTTTCTACTATTTTCTCTGAAATGAGTGCTCAGGAAACTTTTTATGAAGGCAGACCGTGAATGTTGTGCCTTTGTTCACTTCACTCTCCACTTCGATTTTCCCTTCATGAGCTTCAATTATATGTTTAACAATGGCAAGACCGAGTCCGGTCCCCCCTGAATTACGGCTTCTTGCTTTATCTACCCGGTAGAAACGTTCAAAGATCCTCGGCAGCTCTTCTTCGCTGATTCCGATGCCATTATCACTAATCGAAACGTGCACTTTTTCATTATCTTCGGTAATGGAGATTGTGACATCTCCACCTTTTGGAGTGTACACAATGGCATTGGAAATCAGATTGATGAACACCTGCTTCAACCGGTAGGGATCAATCTCCGCTTCTCCACGAGATTCAAATCGGGTGTGGATTGTAATGTCCTTCTTCTCAGCCCTGTCTTTCAGGATCGGCAGAACCTCTCCCACAAGTTCTGAAATCTCTTGCTTTTCCAAAGAAAGCTCAAACCCATGTTTTTCGATTTTCGAAAGCTCCAATAAGTCCTGTATCAGGGATTGTAAACGATCGCTCTCTGTCAGGATGATTTCAAGGAAAGACTTCAGCGTGTCCTCATCCTTCATGGCACCATCCAACAATGTTTCCGAAAATCCCTTTATTGAAGTGATAGGCGTCTTCAGTTCATGGGATACGTTAGCTACAAAGTCTTTTCTCATTTGCTCCAGGTTCTTCAGTTCGGTAATATCATGAAAAACGACAACAATCCCTTTCCACTCATCATTCTGACCGATGATCGGCGCACCGTACACTTCATAATGCTTTCTTTCAATCCGATGGGGAAGGAGAATCTGCCTTCTCACGCGGTCTTCGGTCATAAAGATTTCTTCCACCAGCTTATTTACCTGCTGGTAGTGGATGACTTCATGATAGCGCACTTTCTTCAACTGACTTTCTTTCAAATTAAAGAATTCCCTGAATGTGCGGTTCGTCAAAACGACAAAGCCGCGCTGATCGATAAGCAGCAAAGCACTTCCCATGTTCTCGATCAGCGTGGTAAGCCGGTCCTGCTGCATCTCTTGGGAAGTGACCATTTCCTGCAGGTTACGAGCCAATATATTGATCGATGTACTCAGCATGCTGGTTTCATCCAGACGGTCCTCATAGGTCCTTGCCCTGAAATTCCCTTTTGCAAGTTCAATCGCCACGTTGGTTGCAGACTCGATTGGCCTGGTATAACGGACCGTGATCCTTGAACCGAGAATGATGATGAGTATTAATGCAAGACCGAGGGAAACTGTCAGGACAAGCCAGATTTGTCCTGTACCTTTTTCCAGGGCGTCCACTTCAGTACTCATGATCAGCAATCCATTAATCGTATCGTCTTGTTTTCTGAGCGGATACCAATAATAACGGTATTCGTTTCCGGAAACCACTAGCTTTTTATTTTTATCTTTTACATCCCAGTTCTCGCCGATTTCGTTGATCATTCGCTTCTGATGGGCGTCCAGCAATGAATCAGCCGACTCTGTATCATGAATGACCTTGCCCGTATCATTGAGGATCGTAATCCGGACATCCAATATATCACTCAGTTCTTCGATCATGGAAGGATTGATGTCGCTTAGGCTCCCATTCTCTTCAATTGAATTTGCCAATAAACGCGACTCCTTCTGGATCCTTGAATTAAAGGTGTCCATATAGAAGTTTTTGAAAATCTGGCCCAATACGAGGCCAAGACCGATCAAAACGAGGATGATCAATGTTATCAGTGCAAAAAGAAGCTTTGTCCTGAACTTCGTCATCGAACTTTTGGCTCCTCCAGCTTATAACCGAGTCCTCGGATCGTTTTGATATAGACGGGTTTCTTTGTATTGGATTCAATTTTTTCACGAAGATGGCTGATATGGACATCGACGATTCTTGTATCTCCCGCGAAATCATAATTCCAGACGGCACTAAGAAGCTGATCACGCGTCAGCACTCTCCCTTTGTTGTTCGTCAGATAAAGGAGGAGTTCGAATTCCTTCGGCGTCAATTCTAATAATTCACCTTGGAAATATGCTTCATATTGCTCCGGATATACTTTCAGTTCTCCGACTTCTTTATAATCAGCCGGTGCTTCTTCTACTTCCCCCGCATCCTGAATCGTTTGACTTCGACGCAGGATAGCTTTTACTCTCGCCACGACTTCTCTCGGGCTGAATGGTTTTGTCATATAATCATCAGCGCCAAGCTCCAAGCCAAGGACTTTATCGAATTCATCATCTTTTGCTGTCAGCATGAGGATGGGAATGTTCACTTTCCTCTGCCTTAATTCCTTACATACTTCGATTCCATCCATTTTAGGGAGCATAAGATCCAGGATCATTAAATCCGGGAGCTGCTCGACAGCCATATCCCTTCCCTCTTCACCATCATTTGCAGTGATGACCGAATAACCGGATTGCTCCAAGTTGTACTTTAACAAAGTGGCGATCGATTGTTCATCTTCTACTACCAAGATTTTTTTAGTCATTTAAGTGCCTCCATAGAAAGAAATTTACCCCAACATCCAACGATATTATGTAATTATACTTTCATTATAATATAATTGTATGTCCTGACCATACCATAAAGATAGTATTAGTATATGCATATAAAAAAAAGCTATAAAATCCATAGGGATTTTATAGCTTTACGACCTTGTTGATATTAGAAATTTTCTAATGCATGACTGTTCATTTTCTCAAGCTTATGAGGCGGACATACTTTGATTAAACCGTTAATCACTTTTTCGTCTTCTTCATTTACTGCTGTCACTCTGATTGTGACAGTATGGGAAGCGGGGTCGACTTCAGTGACTTCAAAAAGGAATTGAATCGTTGCATAATGATAAACGGGCTTTGGAAAGTCGATATTCTGCTCGATGATGTGTGAACCTGGTCCAGGTAAATACTTGGAAACCGCTGATGTAATGATACCTGTCAGCATGATGGATGGAACGATCGGTTTTTTAAATGGGGTCTGGGACGCATAGTCGTGCTGGATATATAAAGGGTTGGCATCGTTCGTCAAGCCCAGATAAAGAAGCAGTTCATTATCTTCGATTTTTTCGGTTAACGTCAATTTTTCCCCGATCGTCATTTCCTCGATTTTTCTTCCTAGTTTTCTTTTCTTGCCTAATAACATAAGAAGCACCTCCGTATGTAAACGCATACAATTTATAATAATAGAAATAATCATTATTATCTGTATATTACTATAATATCACTTATAGGCTTTCCAATCAAAGGGATTTTACACATAATTATTCCACTTCTAACACCGCTGTTGATTTCCTTGCAAGACTTCGCTTTCCGCGGGCGGTTGGTGAGCCTCCTCGTCGCTGCGCTCCTGCGGGTCAGAAAAGCGGAGGCGGCTGCCCAGAGGCGACAAGCATAAGACAGGGCAGCCATAAAGGCGGTTTTTGCCTTTTTGGATGGCATGGCTAATGTCTCGAGCCTCTAGCCGCCGGAGCTGGACAGGTCTCACCTATCACGCTTCTCCCGCAGGAGTCTTCGTCTTGCACTCCAATCAACAGCTAGATCCGGTTTAAAATTACAAAACGCATTAAATTGTATCTTCATTAAAAAGTACAAAAAAAGCCGGTTCCTATTATAGGAACCGGCTAAATATAACTTACGCCAAAGATGACATGACGTTCTTAACAGAGTCAGCTGATTTTGCTAGCGCAGTTTGCTCTGCTTCTGTTAGTTCTAGTTCGATGATTTTTTCAAGACCGTTGCCTCCAAGGATAGTCGGGACTCCGAGGTAGATTCCTTCGAAGCCGTATTCGCCTTCAAGGTATGCGATCGCAGGGATGACGCGGCGTTGATCTTTTAAGATTGCTTCCACCATTTGAACCAGGGAAGCAGCCGGGGCGTAGTATGCAGATCCATTGCCTAATAGTCCGACAATTTCCCCTCCGCCTTTACGGGTTCTTTCAACGATGGCATCTAGACGGTCTTTCGGAATCAATGTTTCTAATGGGATCCCTCCTGCATAGGAGTATCGGATTAATGGAACCATGTCATCTCCGTGTCCGCCAAGAACAAAACCAGTGATGTCTTTGACAGACAGATTTAATTCCTGTGCAACGAATGTACGGAAACGCGCGGTGTCAAGGACACCCGATTGACCGATTACTCGTTCTTTCGGGAATCCTGATTCTTTGAAGACAGTGTATGTCATCGCATCAACGGGGTTAGTCAATACGATGATATAGCAGTTTGGAGAATATTTGACAATTTGCTCTGTCACAGATTTCATGACTTTTTGGTTTGTCTGAACCAAGTCGTCACGGCTCATTCCAGGCTTGCGTGCGATTCCTGCTGTAATGACGACAATATCAGAATCCTTTGTGTCTTCATAGTTTGAAGTACCGATGATGTTTGCATCAAACCCTTGAACCGGACTTGCTTCAAGCATATCCAAGGCTTTTCCTTTTGTTGGATCTTCCATTTGAGGAATATCAACGAGCACGACATCACCAAGTTCTTTTTGAGCCAGCATGAGTGCAGTCGTTGCACCTGTAAAACCTCCGCCGATCACTGAAACTTTTCTGCGCTTAATTGTCATCATGGTTCCCCCTGTTCATTAATTATGTAAGACAGAAGCACTCCTAAAAGGAATGCTTCTGCGGTTTAAATTATTCCATATTTTCGATTAAAGCTGTTCCGAATTCAGAACATTTCACTTCAGTCGCGCCTTCCATCAGACGGGCAAAGTCATACGTTACAACTTTAGAAGCGATGGTTTTTTCCATAGACTTCGTGATCATGTTTGCTGCTTCTGACCAGCCAAGGTGCTCAAGCATAAGCACTCCTGAAAGGATGACTGAAGATGGATTCACTTTATCCATACCTGCATATTTAGGAGCAGTACCGTGAGTTGCTTCGAAAATAGCATGTCCGGACTCATAGTTGATGTTCGCTCCAGGTGCGATACCGATTCCGCCTACTTGTGCAGCAAGCGCATCAGAAATATAATCACCGTTCAAGTTCATTGTTGCAACTACATCGAACTCAGCCGGACGAGTAAGGATTTGTTGAAGGAAGATATCAGCGATTGAATCTTTTACGATGATCTTGCCTGCAGCTTCTGCTTCTGATTGTGCTTTGTTCGCTGCTTCAGTGCCTTCAGCATCTTTGATTTTATCGTATTGAGCCCAAGTGAATACTTTATCGCCGAACTCTTTCTCAGCAAGCTCATAACCCCAGTTCTTGAACGCACCTTCAGTGAATTTCATGATGTTGCCTTTGTGTACAAGCGTCACTGATTTACGGCCTTCTGTGATGGCATAATTAATAGCCGCACGAACCAAGCGGGAAGTACCTTCTTCTGATACTGGCTTGATACCGATTCCTGACGTTTCAGGGAAGCGGATCTTGTTTACTCCCATTTCATCTTGAAGGAAGCTGATCAGCTTTTTGACTTCGTCAGAACCACTTGCATATTCGATACCTGCATAGATATCCTCAGTGTTCTCACGGAAGATGACCATGTCTGTATCTTCAGGACGCTTGACCGGAGAAGGAACACCTTCGAAGTAGCGTACTGGACGCAGACATGTGAATAGATCCAACTCTTGGCGAAGAGCCACGTTCAATGAACGGATTCCGCCGCCGACTGGAGTTGTCAGAGGTCCCTTAATGGCGATGAAATATTCACGGATTGCTTCAAGTGTTTCATTCGGAAGCCATTCACCTGTTTTGTTGAATGCTTTTTCACCGGCGTAAACTTCTTTCCATTCAATCTTACGCTCACCTTTATATGCTTTTTCAACTGATGCATCTAATACACGCTGAGCTGCAGCCCAGATATCAGGACCTGTACCGTCACCTTCGATAAATGGAACGATTGGATTGTTTGGCACATTCAGCTGGCCGTTTTGGTTTGTAATCTTTTCACCTTGTGTCATTATGTAACCTCCATTTTATTCATTATCAAAGGGGATGACCCATAAGTGCATACTGGCATTTTAGAGTCATTCCCCTTCTTATTTATTACACCAATATTTTTACTATTTGTAAATATTGATGATTAACCTCTTTGATCAACCGGCACATATTTCTGTTTGCCAGGTCCGATATAATCAGCACGAGGGCGGATTAAACGGTTATTTGAATATTGCTCAAGGATATGAGCCAGCCAGCCGGATACACGGCTTACAGCAAAGATCGGTGTAAACAGGTCATGATCGATGCCAAGGCTGTGGTACACAGATGCTGAATAGAAATCAACATTTGGCGGAAGACCTTTATTTGCTGTGAAGACTTCCTCAATCTTCGCAGACATTTCATAATATTTGCTTTCTCCTCTAAGCTCAGTCAGCTTTTTGGACATTTCCTTAAGATGCTTTGCACGCGGGTCACCTTGACGGTAAACACGGTGACCGAAGCCCATGATTTTCTCTTTCTTCTCAAGCTTATCCAAGATATAGGATTCTGCTTTATCAACAGAACCGACTTCAGTAAGCATCTTCATGACCTGCTCATTGGCTCCACCGTGAAGCGGCCCTTTCAGCGCTCCGATTGCAGCCGTGACACCAGAGTAAACGTCTGAAAGTGTCGCTACACATACACGTGCAGTGAACGTGGAAGCGTTTAACTCATGGTCCGCATGAAGGACAAGCGCTTTATTGAACGCTTCGATTTCGATAGGCTCCGGATCCTTACCTGTCAGCATGTACAGGAAGTTGGCAGCAAAGCCAAGATCCTTACGAGGGGCAATCGGCTCCTGTCCGTTACGGATTCTAGCAAAGCTTGTTACGATTGTAGGAATCTTCGCTTGCAGACGAACAGCTTTCATGTAATTGGCTTCTTCTTCCATTACATCTGCCTCTTCATCATATAAGCCGAGTAAAGATACTGCAGAACGCAATGCAGCCATCGGGTGTACTTCTTTGATATTGTACATCTTGAAGTGATCAAGAACTTCCTGAGGAAGAGCCATGTTTTCCGCTAGTTGGTCAGTCAGCTCCTGAAGTTCTGATTGAGTAGGTAATTTCAAATGCCATAGTAAATAAATTACCTCTTCAAATGTAGCATTGTTTGTTAAATCATCAATGTTGTAACCGACATATGTAAGAGTGTCATCAATGATTGAACTGATGGAAGATGTAGTAGCTACAACTCCTTCTAGTCCGCGAGTCGCTGTCATAATAATCTCTCCTTTGAATATATTTCCCTTTTACCCATTTTCATATGAGCAAAAACCCTGCACGAAAATTTGTAGCGGGCTTGTTTAATAGAAGCAAGTAGATTACTTGTCGAGGGCTTATAATCATTCAGAATCGTACGCTGAGCGATTGCTCAATCCCTGCACAAAAAATGATTCCCTGTACGATTAATTAATCAGCAGGGAAATAGAACTTGGGATGCGCTTACATTTTCTATTATAAACAATTATCTGACATTTGTGAATGAAAAGGCTCGAATTTATCTAAAATTATTTTACTAGAAAAATAAACCTGCCCTACTGAATGGTGCTTAAACTGCGTGATTATATGTGAATCGCCCCTACTAAAGTTCTGCTGCGAATAGAACAAATTTTATTAAAATTAGAACTTTCTTTCATTTCCAGTCTCTTATAAAATAGGTAGTAATAGACAGGTCAGGGGGAACTCAGTTGAACTTGGAATATGTGTATAGAACCATTCGCTTCCTAATTGTGATTGCCGCCATCTTTCTCTCTTTATTCGCACTGTATTACATATGGAAACTCGCATACCCCTTCGTCATAGCCGTCGGGATCGCTTTGCTCATCAATCCTCTCGTTAATTGGCTTGAATCTAAAGGTAGACTGCCGAGAGTGTGGGCAGTCGTCGTTTCGCTGTTTCTGATCGTAGGGATATTTGCCGGTTTGATCACTCTCTTGATTGCGGAAATTGTGTCAGGAGCAAACTATCTATCAGAAGTGCTGCCAGATCACGTCCGCACTCTTGTGACCTATGCAGAGAACTTCATTGTCGGACAAGTGATTCCTTTTTATCACCAGATTGCGGGACTTTTCAAAAATCTTGATGCAGGTCAGCAGAATACCATCCTGGAAAACATTGAGACAGCCGGGAGCAAGATCGCCCAATCGGCTGGTGATTTCCTTCAAAACTTCTTCCAGAGGCTGCCTCAGCTTATTTCATGGATACCGAATGCTGCATCTGTACTCATATTTTCTGCGTTAGCCACTTTTTTCATCAGTAAGGACTGGTATAAATTATCTGCAAAAGCAGAGAAAATCGTTCCTGGGAAAGCGATCTCAAGCGGAAGAACCGTGTTCATGGATCTCAAAAAAGCTCTGTTCGGTTTTATAAGAGCTCAATTTACATTGATTTCGATTACAGCCATCATCGTACTGATCGGTTTAATCATTCTGCGCGTTGATTACGCCATAACCATTGCCTTGGTAAGCGGCTTGGTTGACATCCTCCCTTATTTAGGGACAGGAGCGGTGTTCGTCCCTTGGATCGCTTACGAATTTATTACAGGAAATGTCGGGCTCGGCATCGGACTATCAGTGTTGTATCTAGTCGTCGTCGTTCAGCGTCAGATCATGGAACCTAAAGTGCTGTCTTCAAGCATCGGCTTGGATCCCCTTGCAACATTGATCGCTCTGTTCGTAGGGTTCAAATTGATAGGGTTCCTGGGATTGATCGTGGGGCCTGTCGTCCTTGTCATCCTGTCGACACTAAGGCGTGCAGGGGTATTCGAAGATACGTGGAGATTTATTATGGGGAACAAATAAGAAAAGCGCAGGCGGCTCGCTCAGCCCCGACAAGCATAAGATGAATGGGCCGGGAAGGCGCTCTTTGCCTTCTTGGACCATTTAGCTTATGACCTCGAGGGGCTAGCCGCCGGAGCTGGACAATAGAAAAGCGCAGGCGGCTCGTTCAGAGGCGACAAGCATAAGACAGGGCAGCCATAAAGGCGTTTTTTGCCTTTCTGGATGGCATGGCTTATGTCTCGAGCCATTAGCCGCCGGAGCTGGACAAATAGAAAAGCAGTGATTCGGGCTTCTTGACCGATTCACTGCTTTTTCATTATCGATAAATAATAAGGTTCCCTTTATTGAACCATCTCTTAAATAACTTGTAGATGAAAGGTTTGAATAGTTTCCGTGTCGGAGGCAGCAGCAATAAAAAGCCGGTTGCATCTGTAATGAATCCCGGTGTCAGTAGCAGCACGCCGCCAACCAAGATGCAGAGACCGTCGATGATGACATCACCAGGGAACTGGGCATATTGCATGTCCTGCTGAGCCCTCCTGATGGTTTCAAGACCCTGTTTCTTTGCCAAATACGCACCGGCAATCCCTGTTGCTATGATCATCAACACGGTCGGTATCACACCGATCGTTTGTCCAGCCAGAACAAGGATCCCAATTTCCAAAGCAGGCACTACAATTAAAAACGGCAGAATATATCTCACGAGGAATTCCTCCTGTAATGTATGACTTGCTTCTTTATTATAACATATAGGGGTTGGACTGGTATTATTCCTGTACTTCAATCACGACAAAAAACCGGAGCCCCATTCAGAGGCTCCGGTTTTTTACTTAATGATTAAAGCACACTCGCATGACCATTATAGATGACACCGCGAGTTGCATCCACTGTGATTTCCTGTCCATTTTCAAACAGGGAAGTTGCATTTTCCACTCCCACTACTACAGGGATTCCAAGGTTGATCCCTACCACAGCTGCGTGGCTTGTCAATCCGCCTTCCTCAACGATCAATGCGGAGCATTTTTCAAGGGCAGGCATCATATCTTTATCTGTGCCGATTGTCACAAGGACTGAGCCAGGCTGCACGTTCTTCACAGCTTCCTCAGCGTTTGAAGCTACGACAGCTTTTCCATAAGCAGATTTGCGTCCAATTCCTTGCCCTTTAGCGACGATGTCGCCCACGACATGGATCTTCATCAGGTTGGTTGTTCCAGATTCACCGATTGGAACACCTGCTGTGATCACAATCAGGTCTCCATGTTTTGTCATACCGGCATTCATGCTTTCTTCCACAGCCATATCCAGCATTTCATCAGTAGTAGATACTCTGCGTCCGACTGTAGGATACACTCCCCATACAAGAGCCAGTCTTCTGGATACAGATTCCGTTCCAGTAACGGCTACGATCGGAGCTTTTGGACGATATTTAGAAATCATGCGTGCTGTATGGCCGCTTTCCGTCGGTGCCACGATCGCATTTACATCAAGGTTGATTGCAGTGTGAGCCACTGACTGTCCGATGGCATCTGTCATATTATGATCGCTTTCTTTGCTGCGTGCTGAAAGGATCTCATTGAAATCCAGAGCAGTTTCCGCTCTTGAAGCAATGTTATGCATTGTTTGAACCGCTTCTACAGGGTACGTCCCTGCAGCTGTTTCACCCGATAGCATGATCGCATCCGTGCCGTCAAAAATGGCATTCGCCACGTCACTTGCTTCCGCTCTTGTCGGTCTTGGGTTGCGCTGCATGGAATCAAGCATTTGAGTAGCTGTGATGACAGGTTTCCCTTGTGAGTTACACTTCTTGATCAATTGCTTTTGTACAAGAGGTACTTCTTCTGCAGGAATTTCGACACCAAGGTCTCCACGGGCAACCATCAATCCATCGGATACTTCAAGGATTTCATCAATATTATCGACACCCTCTTGGTTTTCAATCTTAGGGATGATTTGAATGTGCGATGCATTATGTTCTTCCAATAGCTGACGGATTTCAAGTACATCTGATGCGCGGCGTACGAATGACGCTGCAATGAAATCCACTTCCTGTTCGATACCGAAAATGATATCTTTTGCATCCTTATCCGTGATTCCAGGCAGGTTTACAGAAACGCCAGGCACGTTTACACCTTTTTTATTTTTCAGCATTCCGCTGTTTGCAACAGTGGTATGGATTTCTCCGTTTGCTTTATCGATTTCAGTTACTTCCAGTCCAATCAATCCGTCATCCAAAAGGATTTTAGATCCGACATGAACGTCATCGATCAATCCTTCGTATGTAACGGAGAACTTCTCAGGTGTACCCAATACTTCTTTCATGGATACAATGACAGATGCTCCCTGCTGCAGTTCAAATCCATCATTCTCCATGTTATTCGTGCGGATTTCAGGACCTTTCGTGTCCAGAAGGATCCCTACGTTCTTGCCGGCTTTTGAAGCTGCTTCACGAATATTTTTGATTCGCTGGCCATGCTCCTGATGATCACCATGGGAGAAGTTCAGACGGGCAACATTCATTCCCGCATCGATCAGCTGAGATAACTTTTCTACACTTTCACTGGCAGGGCCAATAGTACATACAATTTTTGCTTTTCTCATAATTTTTACCTCCTGAATCTTTCAGCAATTATTAAATAGATAGCTCTTTTGAGAGTCGATACATATCCATGTCAATTTTGTGAGGCTTGGCAAGTGCTTCGATGATGTCGTAATCAACGAGATCATTCTTTTCAATCCCTACAGCCCTTCCACCTTTTCCAGCCATCAATAGTTCAACCGCACGTGCCCCCAGACGGCTTGCCAACACGCGGTCTGAAGCTGTCGGAGTTCCTCCGCGCTGTATATGTCCGAGAACTGAAACCCGGGTATCCATACCTGTTGCTTCGGTGAAGCGGTTCGCAAACTCATTTCCGGACATTACGCCTTCCGCTACAATGATGACACTGTGTTTTTTACCCCGTTCCTGCCCTTTATTCAGACGGCTGACTATGTCGTCCATGTCGAAGTTTTCTTCAGGGATAAGAACAGTCTCTGCTCCACCCGCCAGTCCTGACCACAGAGCAATATCCCCTGCATTACGGCCCATTACTTCGATGATGAATGTTCTCTCATGAGAAGTTGCAGTATCGCGGATTTTGTCAATCGCATCAATCACAGTGTTCAGCGCTGTATCAAAGCCGATCGTAAACTCTGTACCCGGAATATCATTATCGATCGTACCAGGCACACCCACACAAGGGTAGCCCCATTCAGTCAAGGCTTTGGCACCTTGATAAGAGCCGTCGCCGCCGATTACGACAAGACCTTCGATACCGTGCTTCTCCAGCTGCTCGATCCCTTTTTTCTGACCTTCTTTTGTTTTGAATTCTTCGCAGCGTGCCGTATACAGCATCGTTCCGCCCCGGTGGATGATGTCCCCTACAGAACCCAGCTCCAGCTTTTTGATGTTGCCATTGATCAAGCCGTTGTACCCCTGGTAAATACCGTACACTTCAACCCCATGAAAAATGGCTTTACGAACGACCGCACGTACAGCGGCATTCATGCCCGGAGAGTCTCCGCCACTAGTTAATACTCCAATCTTTTTCACTTTCATCACCTCATGAAGATAAATTAATATGTAAAGGAATAATTCGCCAAATTGTTAATGGTTTCACATATCATCGGATAACATTATCATGGAATATCATTATTCCCATTTATTATGGACCAATAGACTATCGATTATTTCTAAAATAACACGAAGAGTCAAGCTTCTCAACAAGTTATCCCTTGTAAATCCAATAGACGAAATAATTTTTTAATTGAAAGCGTTTCAATTGTTAAAACCTTCAAAAAACACTCTTTTTATTGGAGAACTTCCATCAACCGCTTCAAACAAAAGGACTGACAAAAGGCAGGTTCCTATTTGTCAGTCCAGTGGTTACATTATGATTGTACCCCAATATATTCATTTAAAACAGAATAATCACCCATCGCTTTGAATTTTTCATATCGATGCTGGATCAATTCTTCTTTACTCATCGGAATCAATTCTTTGAGAGACTGTTTTAAGACGTCTTTCATGAAATGAGCCTGTTCTTCCACATTCTTATGGGCCCCACCAGTCACTTCAGTAATGATTTCATCAATGATTCCAAGTTCTTTAAGATCCGGTGCCGTAATTTTCATGGATTCTGCCGCTCTTTTTGCTTGAGTGGAATCTTTCCATAAAAGGGCTGCAGCCCCTTCCGGCGAAATGACGGAATAAGTGGAGTTTTCAAGCATGTGAATATGGTTGCCGACACCCAGTGCCAGAGCTCCACCGCTTCCTCCTTCACCGATGACGATACACACGACTGGAACCGTAAGGCCGGCCATTTCAACCAGATTTCTGGCAATGGCTTCACTCTGCCCTCTTTCCTCAGCCGCTTTCCCCGGGTATGCGCCTTTTGTATCAATGAAACAAATGATCGGACGATTAAATTTCTCTGCTTGTTTCATCAATCTCAATGCTTTTCGATACCCTTCAGGATGAGGCATACCGAAGTTTCTGCGGATATTCTCTTTTGTATCCTTACCGCGCTGGTGTCCGATAATCGTGACCGGTACACCATCAAATTTGGCAAGCCCGGAAACAATCGCTTCATCATCACCGTATAAACGGTCCCCATGCATCTCCATGAAATCTGTAAACAGGTAGCGGATATAGTCCAGGGTTGTCGGCCGATTCGGATGACGGGCAACCTGTACTCTCTCCCACGGCTTCATGTTTTCATATATATCATTTTCAAGCTTTTGTAATCTAGCTTCCAATTTTTCAATTTCCTTTGATAAATCCACTTCCGAATTCTGAGTGAATTCTTTAAGCTCTGCAATTTTCTTTTTTAGTTCTACTACAGGCTTTTCAAACTCGAGCTCATTTACCATGGCAGATCACCATCCCACTGATGTATATCTAGTACTAGACCAATCTTCTCTTTCATTTCCATCCTGGAAATAACTCCATCAAGCTGACCGTGCTTGAGAAGGAATTCTGCTGTTTGAAAGTCTTCCGGAAGATCTTCCCGAATCGTTTGTTCAATGATTCTTCTTCCTGCAAAACCAATCAATGCACCCGGCTCTGCGAAATTGTAGTCCCCCACAGAAGCAAAGCTTGCAGATACTCCCCCTGTCGTCGGGTGAGTCATGATCGAAATGAAGAGACCTCCATTTTCACTGAATCGTTTAAGGGCGACACTGGTTTTGGCCATCTGCATCAGGGACAGCACACCCTCCTGCATTCTGGCACCGCCTGATGCTGTGAAAATGATGAACGGTACTTGTCGTTTGTCTGCTTCCTCGATGGCTCTCGTAATTTTCTCACCGACCACTGAGCCCATACTTCCCATCCGGAACCTGGAATCCATGATCGCAACGACTACGTCGATGCCATTCACTTTCCCCGATCCTGTAAGCACCGCTTCGTTCAAACCGGTTTTCTTTCGATCTTTCTCCACTTTTTCAAGGTAGTCAGGAAAGCCAAGCGGATTCACCGATACAAGGCCCGCATCGATTTCTTCAAATGTCCCTTCATCGATGAAACAGTCGACTCTTTCCGTCGAGCTCATCCCATGATGGTGTCCACAATGAATACAGACCTTCAGGTTCTTCTGTAATTCTTTTGTATACATGATTTTTTTGCATTCAGGACATTTGGTCATGATCCCTTCTGGAACATCCTGTTTGGCTGCTTCGGAAGGAATCGTTGCATATTTTTTCTTTTTGGGTTTATTGGATTTATTGAAAAGTTCCTTAAGCAAGGTTGAAACCTCCTTAACTAATTACAGTCGCTTTTGTATTCGTATTCTTTGGATGATAGAAATGTATAAGTGCTGGGTAAACTGCTTGTCTATCAGTTTAACGGAAAGCTTTATAAAAAGATGTTGGAATTTGTCAGCTCGAGATCACCGATTTCCGAAATCTGTTTATAAGCTGTCTGCACAGATTCTTTATCTTGATTTTCCAATCCTTGAAGCAGGCATAAAAGCTTTTCTTTTATCTCAGGGGTTATTTTCTTCTCTCCGATGATTAAAGTTTCGTAATCATTCAGGACGTTCCAAATTCTATGTGACAAGTAGTTGTTGCTTATGAGAATGATTTCTTCAAATACTTCTCTCCAGGTAAGAGTGTCATTGTCTTCAGCAACCTTAATGATCAATTTAGACACATCAAGCTTGTGGCAGAATATTGTACGCAGCGCTTCTTTTTCAATCATCGTTTTCGTACACTTGACATCCTCCTGGGCTTTTTGATCCTGGAGAATGAACATCCCGAGAAGATCAATCAGATGATGATCCCGGAAATCCCGCAGGAATGTTCCTTCCCCTCTTCTCGTTTCAATCAACCCTAATAATTCAAGGGCCCGGAGTGCTTCCCTTACAGAAGAGCGGCCGACATTAAGTCTTTCAGAAAGTTCTCTTTCAGAAGGGATTTTATCCCCCTTGTTAAGTCCATCCTTGGATATCATTTCTCTAAGTTGGTGAACAATTCCAATGTATACTTTTGATTGAGTATGGAGAGAGTTCACTTTCGTCATCATTCACTCTTCCCGATAACGGCTAATTCTTCCGTCTTTTTGCGGATTTCCTCGGGATCTACCTTCAATCGTGCTACCCCTGTTTCCATTGCCGTTTTCGCTACGGCGGCTGCAACTGCAGGTGCTACACGCTTATCAAATGGCCCGGGAATGACATAGTCTGCATTCAGTTCACTTTCACTGATCAAATCTGCAATCGCTTCAACGGCTGCTTGTTTCATCTTTTCATTGATATGGGTGGCACGTACGTCCAAAGCCCCTCTGAAAATACCAGGGAAGGCTAGTACGTTGTTCACTTGATTCGGGAAGTCAGAGCGGCCGGTACCCACTACTTTCGCCCCTGCGGCTTTTGCCAGGTCCGGCATGATTTCCGGAACAGGGTTCGCCATCGCAAAGATGATCGGGTCTTCTTTCATTGATGACACCATTTCCTCAGTCAATGACCCTGCTACAGACACTCCGATGAATACATCGGCATCTTTCAGAACGTCGCTGAGACCACCTTCAATACGGTCACGATTCGTGAATTTTGCCACTTCATCCTTGATCGCATTCATACCTTGTGAACGGCCCTCATAGATCGCCCCTTTAGAATCGCACATAATGATATCCCTTACACCATAACGATATAGTAATTTGATGATGGCAATACCAGCAGCTCCGGCACCATTGGCCACCACTTTGATTTCAGACATTTTCTTGCCGACGATCTTCAGTGCATTCACTAGGCCTGCAACCGTGACGATCGCAGTACCATGCTGATCATCGTGAAACACCGGTATATTCGTTTCTTTCTTAAGGCGTTCTTCGATTTCAAAGCAATTCGGAGCGGCAATGTCCTCTAGATTCACTCCACCGAAAGTCGGTTCAAGAAGCTTTACTGTTTCAACAATCTTGTCCACATCCGTTGTATTCAAACAGATAGGAAATGCATCTACACCTGCAAAACTCTTAAACAGGACAGCCTTCCCCTCCATGACAGGAAGGGAGGCTTCCGGACCGATATTTCCAAGACCAAGAACAGCCGTCCCGTCTGACACGACTGCTACCATATTGCCCTTCATCGTATAGTCATAGACCGTTTCAGGTTTGTCATAGATTACCTTACAAGGTTCTGCGACACCCGGAGAATATGCCAGGCTTAAATCATCAGCATTTCTTACCTCTACCTTCGATTTTGATTCCAATTTCCCTTTATTTACTCGATGCATATGCAAAGCTTCTTCGCGTAATGACAAAATCATTCACTCCTTATCTTTTTCCGTGCTATATTATCTCTTTTATCGATTCATCAATGGTTATGTCATCCTATAGCATGCCGAAACCCAGTGGTCAGACCACCTTTTTCTATTAAACAATAATATAAATATTGGTTGAAGTAAAGCATGTTATTTTAAAACGACATTGGCTTTCCCTAAAAATACTTGGAATTCATTCAGCACTTCCCGGGTCGGTGCGATTCTATAAAAATCAGAAAGTCTTATACTCTTTTTGTCTTTTTCAATATACACAATCACTGGGTGCGTCCCTTTGTTTCGCTGTATGATCTGTTGTAAATCCTTCATGACGGCATCCTCGTCCTTGTGTACAGGTATTTTCAAAAATAATTTCTTTTCATTCTTATCCACTCGTTCTTTTATTTCTTCGATGGTCTGCACCTTATTGATAATAAGCTGCAGCTTATTGTTCCTTTCTTCCATTTTTCCATCAAACCATAACACATTCCCTTCTTTTAAGTGTGTCATAATTTGGCGATAGACTGCAGGAAATACGACTGCTTCCAGTTCACCTGTTTCATCACTGATTTCGAGGAAAGCCATGACGTCCCCTTTTTTGGTTCGTATCGAGCGAATCGAGGTAATATAACCTCCTATTGCCGCTCGTATTCCTTGCCTCGAATCTGTAATCAATGTCACACCCATGTCTTCAAAAAGGGGCCGATAAGAAGATACAGGATGATTGGATAGATACAGCCCCAGCACTTGTTTTTCAAAGCTTAACTTCGTTTCCACATTCATGGCTTCCACTTCTACATACTTTGGTTTAAGCAGGAACGCTTCTTCTTCTTTAAACAAGTCATGGTCATCTTCAGGGTTGACGAGCTCTGCATGCTGAATGGCCACGTCAAGGCTTGCCAGGAGCGTTGCCCGGTCTATTTTGAATTCATCGAATGCACCGGCCAAAACGAGATTCTCCAAGATCTTTCTGTTGATGATTTTCGATGACACCCTCATGCAGAAATCGAATAAATCATGGAAGGGCTTATCATTCCTGACAGCGATGATTTCTTTCAAAGCCTGCGCCCCGATCCCTTTAATCGCCCCTAAACTGTATCGGATCCCTTCTTTCCCTTCTACCGAAAAAGCAAATTGGCTGCTGTTTACGGAAGGAGGCAGAATATCGATGCCATATTGCTTTGCTTCTCTAATGTACTGAGAGATTTTCGTTTCATTTCCAACGACCGACGTCAGAAGAGCGGATAAAAAGTAAGCAGGATAATGAGCCTTTAAGTATGCTAACTGATAAGCGATCATACTGTATGCGACAGCATGGGACCTGTTAAATCCATAATCCGCAAACCGGACGATCAGGTCATAAATGCCATCTGCCACTTCTTTGGTGTATCCTTTTTGAATGGACCCTTTCACAAAATGCTCCCTCTCCTGATCAAGAACGTCTTTTTTCTTTTTCGAAACCGCTCTTCTTAATAGATCGGCTTCGCCGAGGGAGAACCCTGCCATTTTTGAAGCGATTTGCATAATCTGCTCCTGGTAGACAATCACTCCGTGTGTCATATCAAGGATCTGTATTAAGTCTGGATGTGGGTACTCGACCTTTTCCTTTCCGTGCTTCCGACTAATATAGGTCGGGATATTTTCCATCGGGCCCGGCCTGTAGAGGGCATTGACCGCTACGATATCTTCAAATGAAGTTGGTTTCAATCTGGTCAAAACATTGCGCATTCCTTCTGATTCAAGTTGAAAGATACCACTGGTCTCCCCTTTACTCAGCAGTTCGAATGTCTTGGGATCATTAACCGGAATCTCTTCCAACGTAAAGCGTTTATTCCTTCCCCTCTTGACGTTCTTTACAATCCTCTCCAAAATGCTCAGATTCCTCAGTCCGAGAAAGTCCATTTTCAACAAGCCGATTTCTTCAAGGATATCCATCGAATACTGGGTCAGATGTATCCCCGATGCACTTCCCTGTATCGGGATCCACTGCACCAGGGGATCTTCGCTTATCACGACACCTGCGGCATGGGTCGATGTATGCCGCGGCAGCCCTTCAAGCTTCAGAGCAGTATCGAAAAGTCTCCTGTACAATTCATTGTTGTCTATGAGTTCACGCAGCTCATTCGATTTCCCATAAGCTTCTCTTAATGTAATGCCCAATTGATTCGGAATCAGTTTCGAAAGTTGCTCCTGCTCTTTCATATTCAAGCCGAAGACCCTTCCTGTATCCCTCAAGGCAGCCTTCGCTGCAAATGTACCGAATGTAATGATCTGGGCGACATGAAGGGACCCATATTTTGCTTCCACATATTCAATCACTTCATCCCGGCGGTGATCCGGGAAGTCGATATCAATATCAGGCATCGAAACTCTTTCAGGATTAAGAAAACGCTCAAACAATAAATGATGCTTGATCGGATCGACATCGGTGATACTGAGGGCATAGGAAACGAGTGAACCCGCTGCAGAGCCCCTTCCCGGCCCGGTCAGGATATCTCTTTCTCTCGCAAACTTCATGAAGTCCCAGACGATGAGAAAATAATCACTGAAACCCATCCTGCCGATTACTTCGAGTTCATAATCCAGCCGCTCGAGATACTCCTCGGTTACTTCATCAACCTTTTCACTCAACCCTTTTTCACAAAGATGGGTCAGTTCATGCTGCGCGGTCACACCATCAGGCAGAGGATATTTTGGGAGGAGCTTCTGATGGAATGGGATATGTATATTGCACTCGTCTGCGATCTTCAATGTGTTCTCAAGTACATCCACATCTTCTGAGAAAAGATCGACCATTTGCTCTTTTGCCTTGAAGTAGTACTCCTCTGTCTCAAGCACCACCCGTTCATCCTCTGAAAGCTTGACTCCATCACGGATCGCGCTCATGCATTCATGTGCAAAATGATCATCCTGATTCAAATATTGGACGTTATTTACCGCGACCATTTCGGTTCCGGTTTCCCTGGCTGTTTTTTTAAGGAGCGGGATGAGTGTTTCTTCTGTTTTCAATCCGTGTTTTTGCAGACTAATATAAAATGAATCCTGACCAAACATATGTTGATAGGTATGTATGGCTTCCTCAGCTTTGTCCACTTCATCGTTCAATAGATGCGTTTCTATCTCACCATGAGGACCGGGGGTGATGGCAATCAAGCCTTCACTATAAGAATTCAACCATTTCAGCGGGATTCCGTTTGAGGACTTTGCTCCGATCACACTCGATATCTTCAATAGATTCTGATATCCCCTATTATTCTTGCTTAACAGCACCAAAGGAAAGGACTGATCATCACTGACAGCGACGTCTGCCGTCAATCCGATGATCGGTTTGATCCCTTCCTTCAAGCACGCCTTATAAAAAGGAATAGCAGCATACATCATATTTTTATCAGTCAACGCCAAGGATTTATATCCGAGCGTCTTCGCTTTATGTACAAGTCCATTTATGGAGATTGTGCTGGAAAGTAAACTATAAGCGCTTGCTACCTGCAAATGAACAAACGACATATTATGCACACCCCTTTAGTTTCAATATACCTTTATTATAGGTAAGAAAGGCAAAAAAAGAAAATATGTTCTCCCTCATATCCTGTCCAAGAAACCCATATAGTTTATGTAAGAGAAGATTTGCTTATATGGAGTTGATAAAATGGCTGAAGCCTTTTTTCCTGAATTGATAAAAAGTTTCTTCATCGCTTTTGGCGTTTTATTGGGAGGGTCCCTAATGGGTGGTTTGGCTTCGTTCGCAATGGGGCAGCCTCTGTTCATCGAAATGTGGCGCCTCTCCAATTTTTTGCGGATCTGGGCAATCATTGCTGCAATCGGGGGAACGTTCGATACGGTATACAATGTTGAAAAGGGATTCTTGAACGGGGAAACAAAAGTAGTATTTAAACAATTCCTGTTGATTCTTTCTGCTTTAGGCGGAGCCAACACAGCCGCAATGATCATTTCCTGGCTGACGCAGGAGCATATTTCGTCATGAGGATCCCGCCATATTACAAACTGCCATCCTGGCAGCGTTTTTTCGTCGGCATGGTGGTAGGAGGCATCATAAGCTGGATGATCTTCATTTACATGTTCGGGGCTATGCACGAAAAGCAAACAAAATTGATTGAAGAGCAGAGAAATGAAATCAACAAATATAAAAATACTCTCTCCTACCTGCAAGAGGAATACAAACAATTGAATGAAGAAAATGAAGAACAATTGACCATCGGGGAAGTGAAGATCAAAATTTTGAACCCTACCAAAACAAAAGTTGAATTGCTCAGTATCCATGAAACCGAGGACCAATTGAGCGGGGATCTCAGAAGCCTGATCAATAAAGACCTGGAATCCGTCTACGGAAACCGGGACCTGATCAAGAAAATCATCGAGAATAAGACCGTGAAGCTTAATGAAAAGACCTTCACCTTCAAAGTGCGGGAGATGTATTTCTGGACGACCACCCAGATTACGCTGGAGCTAAAGTATGAGGATTAACGGAAAAGCGGAGGCGGCTCGCCCAGAGGCGACAAGCATAAGATGAGCCTGCCGGAAAGGCGTTTTTTGCCTTTTTGGCAGGTTTAGCTTATGACCTCGAGCCTCTAGCCGCCGGAGCTGGACATGAAGAAAAGCGGAGGCGGCTCGCCCAGAGGCGACAAGCATAAGATGAGCCTGCCGGAAAGGCGTTTTTTGCCTTTTTGGCAGGTTTAGCTTATGACCTCGAGCCTCTAGCCGCCGGAGCTGGACATGAAGAAAAGCAGAGGTGGAAAAGCATACATAAAGCTCCCCTTCACAGGGAGCTTTTTGAATTTAGTCCTATTTTTGCTTCTCCACAACTCAATGGCTTCTGCAAACCTCACGCAGGTCCCGAAGCACATCCTCTTTCTCTTCCCACGAATAAATCGAAGCGCCTGCCGCCAGCGGGTGTCCGCCGCCGTTATATTTTTTGGCGATGGTGTTGATGACCGGTCCCTTCGAACGCAGGCGTACACGTATCTGATCATCTTCTTCAATAAAGAATACCCATGCTTTGATTCCTTTTACATTCCCCAATGTACTTACCAACAGGGATGCTTCTGAAGGAACCACTCCATGCTCTTCAAGGATTTCTTTGGACATGACCATCTGGCCGCATCCATCTTCATCCATTTGGAAGTTTTGGAGGACGAATCCGTGAAGCTTCATTACATTCGGATCGACTTCATACATTTTGTTGAAAAGATCGTTCCGGTCAAAATCGAAACGGATCAATTCTCCCGCAATATCAAACGTTTTCTGAGTGGTGCTAGGATAAAGGAATCTTCCCGTGTCTCCGACGATGCCGGCAAACAATAGACGCGCTGCGCTATCCGGAAGAACCAGCCCTTTGTCTTTACCGAATTGGTAAAATTCATAAATCATCTCACTGACGGAACTGGCAGTCGTATCGATCCATAAATGATCACCATATGCATCTTCGTTTGGATGATGATCGATTTTCACCAGCTTTTCCCCAAGTTTGTAGCGGCTGTCGCAGATCCGTTCTTCGTTGGCAGTGTCGCAGACAATGATCAGGGCTCCCTCAAAGACTTCATCTTCTATCGGATCAAGACGGTTCAGATAATGAAGAGTTTCTTCCTCCAGTCCTACAGCATATACGTTCTTATCCGGGAAAGAAGCTTTCAGCATTTCAGCAAGGCCCCCCTGTGAACCGTATGCATCAGGATCGGGACGCACGTGTCTATGGATGATGATGGTTTCATATTGTTTGATTAATTCCAGGATCTGTTCTTTCATAAGTATCTCCTTTTTTCACGAAATTTTCATTTGGCAATCGGTTCTCTTACCTGTAAAATAGTAGCGAGAAAGCCAACACTGGAGGACAATGATTATGTATTTTCTCGCTTTTTTCATTACATTAGCTTTTACTTTTTATATCTTCTATAAAGTGAAGCAAGTCAGAAGCAACCGGCCGATGGAGAAGAAATGGCTTTCTGCAAAGGCAAGTATGGCTCTAGGCTTGTTTGTCGCTTTATTCGGTATCAATCAGCTTGTATTATTTCCAGGTACAGTGACATATATCGTAGGTGCCCTGTTCATCCTGATCGGACTCGCAAGCGGCTGGACAGGCTATAAATATTATAAGCATGTGCTGCCCTTTGCAGAGCGTGAAGCAAAGGAACTGGACGGCAACTAATGCCGTAACGGCCGGGATCGTCATCCCCGGTCTTTTTTATTGCCTGTTTTCCCGCTTCGGGGATATACTATGAACTTCCTTCGCTGCCGGCATCCCGCATTCCATGTTCCGATCATCACTGTCATTCAATCGTATTTCCGGTGGCATCCTTTAATAAGTTTTTATTGCTTAATGCCTGTCTATCAACTGACAAATCATAAGGGATTTACCTACAAGAACCCCTTCACTGTATACTTCAACATCCACTTTACCGAACTTTCTCCCAACATCAAGGACCTTCGGATGAATTTCAAGCATGCTTTCCATCTGTACCGGCTTGATGAAGTATATGGTCATGTTCTCAACAACGAGATCACCTTTTTTATAAGGCTTCAATACCCGGTTGGCAGCTTCTGTCATGAGTGTGGTGAAGACTCCGTAAGACATGGTGCCGAGCCCGGTCGTCATTTGCGGGGTGACCGCA
Source organism: Rossellomorea sp. NS-SX7 (assembly GCF_052828565.1). Taxonomy (NCBI): domain Bacteria; kingdom Bacillati; phylum Bacillota; class Bacilli; order Caryophanales; family Bacillaceae; genus Rossellomorea; species Rossellomorea sp. NS-SX7. The sequence goes on from NZ_CM128249.1 coordinate 2,903,722, forward strand.
AAGTGATAGATTTCTTTGTCACCTTTCTTCTCGCCAACTTCCACTCCATTGCTGATCAGATCATCGATTGTCTCTCCCACTTGAGGCTGCCTCTGGATCATCTGCAGTGCCTTCAGGACATCCTGGCGTGAAATGATTCCCTGCAGCTTGTTCTGTTCATTTACGACAGGAAGCACTTCGATACCTTCCCAAATCATCATATGTGCTGCTGAGGCAACACTTGTCTTTGAGCTGACTGTGATCGGCTGCTTTGTCATGATTTTGTCGATCCCGATATGCTTTTCCTGCCCCATTACATCCTTGGACGTCACCATCCCATGTACTTTCAGGTTTTGATCGACGACCGGGAATCGGCTGTGGAATGTGTATTGATTTTTTTCGTACCAATCTTCAAGTGTATCGTTTACATATAAATAAGCCGTGTTGTCCACTTTCGTCAAAATATCTTCTACGAGGACAATTTCTTTTTTGATGAGCTGGTCATAAATCGCCCTGTTGATCATTGCCGCCACAGTAAACGTGTCGTAGGATGTGGAAATGATCGGAAGTTCCAGTTCATCCGCAAGTTTCTTCACTTCATCTTCGGTGTCAAAGCCACCTGTGATCAGGACGGCAGCTCCCGCTCTCAATGCATGCTCATGCGCTTTTGTACGGTTTCCGACGATCAGCAGGTTGCCTGCTTCGGTATAACGCATCATCGCTTCCAGCTTCATCGCACCGATGACAAATTTATTGAGCATCTTATGAAGACCCGTTCTGCCGCCCAGTACTTGTCCATCGATGATATTTACCACTTCGGCATACGTCAGTTTTTCGATATTTTCTTTTTTCTTCTGCTCGATCCGGATCGTCCCGACACGTTCAATCGTACTGACATAGCCTTTTATTTCCGCATCTTTAATCGCTCTATAAGCTGTTCCTTCACTGACGCTCAATGCTTTTGCGATTTGGCGGACGGATATTTTTTCTCCGACAGGGAGGGAATCTATGTATTCTAAAATTTGTTCATGTTTGGTTGCCAAGCTTTTCACCCTTCTTTTGTACGTCCTGCTTAATAGTATCATTATAATGTGAAAAGCTTGGGGTTTCAATTTTATCAGGGGTTTACGGGCTGTCTCCTTATTGCTTCCCCTAAATACCGATTCCGTGGAAGACTTCGCTTTCCGCGGGCGGCCGGTGAGCCTCCTCGTCGCTCTGCTCCTGCGGGTTAGAAAAGCGGAAGGGCTTTGGTCAGAGGCGGGTGGCATAAGGCGAATCGGCCATGAAGGCGTTCTTTGCCTTCTTGGACGAGTTGACTTATGACATGTGCCTCTAAGCCCTGGAGCTGGACAAGTCTCACCTGTCTCGCTTTTCCCGCAGGAGTCTTCGTCTTCCACTCCAATCAACAGCTGGAAAAGAAAAAGTAATCTGGTTTTTCTCTGCCATTATCCAACAGAACGCACTCTTTTTTTACGTTGCGTTACAGCCTTTCCTTTAATTCCTTTAGATGCTTTTGCAGGGCTGAAAAGGAGTCCAGCAAGGTTGCCGGCAATCACAAAAGTGGCGAGGACAATCCATCCGATCGCGAATGCCCCCTCCAGTCCCCCGGCTTCGATCGATAGACGCGGGGCTGCATAATACAAGAGAGCCCCAGTCAATAACAAGCATAGAATGTAACGTTGTTTCTTCACATTATTCCTCCTCTCTGAGCATGTTTCATATATATGCAGAGTAGGACAGGATATTGTGTGAAAACTGAAAAGAGAGTGACGCATTGGTTACAACCAGCTCCTATACATCACTCTCTTCCAGCATTAATATTCGATTACGTCGCCTGCCGACATCACTTGTCCCTCGCAGCTATCCAGCATCTCGACAAATTGATGCGGATCCTGTTTGATCGGAGGGAAGGTATTGTAATGAATCGGAACGACCTTTTTCGGTTTCAGGAAACGTGCCGCTTCTGCAGCATCCTCAGGTCCCATCGTAAAGTTATCCCCGATTGGCAGGAATGCAAGATCAATCGGATGGCGTTCACCGATCAGCTTCATATCTGAAAATAAACCTGTGTCCCCTGCATGATAGATCGTTTTTCCTTCGATGAATAACAGGAGGCCAGCCGGCATGCCCATATAGATGATTTCATTTCCATCCGTCATAAGTCCTGAACCGTGGAATGCCTGAGTCATCTTCACTTTCCCGAAATCAAACTCATACGCTCCGCCAATGTGCATCGGGTGGGTCTTTACGAGCTGCCAGCTGAGGTATGTTGCGAGTTCATGGTTGGCAATCACAAGTGCATCGTTTTTCTTTGCAAGTTCCACTGTATCTCCCACGTGATCGTTATGACCGTGTGTCAGGATGATCACGTCAGGCTTTTCATCCTCAACCTTGAGGTCGGTCAGTTCATTCCCATTAATGAATGGATCGATTAAAATTGTTTTGCCATTCGTTTCAATTTTCACTACTGAATGTCCATGATAAGAAATCTTCATTGTATCTCCTCCTGCATGATCTTTTATTGTATATAGTTTGATATACCCTGATTTTCAAGTTTTTAAAAGTTGAATTACTAAATGGATTGTTGTTTGAATATCCTTGACCGTTCCTTTCCGCGGAAAGCGAAGTCTTGCACTCCAATCAACTGCGGTATTCTATGGATAAGCAAAAACCGGCCCAGAAAATTTTTTCTGCGGCCGGCTTGGGTGTATTAAAGCTGTTCTAATTGTGTTCTTGTATCTGAGTAATCAAGTCCGTGTGCTTCAGCAACAGCTTGATACGTTACATATCCGTTTAAGGTATTGATTCCTTTCAGAAGCGCTTCGTTATCAAGGCTTGCTTTCTTGTAGCCTTTAGAAGCGATTTGGATTGCATATGGCACAGTTACGTTCGTTAATGCAATCGTAGAAGTACGCGGTACAGCCCCAGGCATATTCGCAACGGCATAGTGAACGACACCATGTTTCTCATACGTTGGATCATCGTGAGTCGTGATACGGTCTGTCGTTTCGAAGATACCACCCTGATCAATCGCGATATCCACGACAACCGATCCAGGAGTCATTGATTTGATCATGTCTTCCGTAACTAGTTTAGGCGCCTTTGCTCCAGGGATCAGAACAGCACCGATCACAAGGTCTGCTTCTTTTACTGCCTGTTCGATATTTAAAGGATTAGACATAAGTGTAGTAACATCGCTGCCGAAGATATCATCAAGCTGACGCAGACGATCCGGGTTCAGGTCAAGGATGGTTACATTCGCTCCTAATCCTACAGCCATTTTTGCGGCATTCGTCCCGGCAACCCCTCCGCCGATGATTGTTACTTTACTGCGGCGTACACCTGGCACACCTGATAGAAGCACTCCTTTACCTCCATGAATCTTTTCAAGGAATTGAGCACCGATTTGAGTTGCCATGCGTCCTGCCACTTCACTCATCGGAGTCAGCAGTGGAAGTGCACGATTCACTTCGACAGTTTCGTAAGCGATCGCTACGACTTTGTTTTCGATAAGAGCCTTTGTAAGTTCCGGCTCTGGTGCAAGATGTAAATATGTAAATAAAATCAGCCCTTCACGGAAGTAAGAATATTCGCTTGGAAGAGGTTCTTTTACCTTCATGACCATATCCATCGACCATGCTTCTGAGGCAGTACTTACAATATGTCCTCCTGCAGCAGTGTAATCTTCATCTGTAAAGCCAGATCCCATCCCTGCTCCTGACTCGATGTAAACTTCATGTCCAAATTGAACAAGGTTTACGACACCAGCGGGAGTCATTGCTACACGGTTTTCATTATTCTTAATTTCCATTGGCACACCAATACGCATATATGCCTACCTCCTAATTCCACTATTGCTCCTTCAGAGCATCACTTCATAAATATAACATTTTCTTTATATAATAGCTAAGAGAATTTCGCATCCCTGTAAGCACTTACATTCTAACAAATAAACAACAAAATATCTCTACTTTTCCCTGAAATTATTAATGTTTATTTCTTCGCTTTTTTGCAAAAATTCTATAAAATAGGAAAGGCATGAAATAACCGTACAAAGGAGACTTCAATGACAAAACAACCAGTGATTGAACGGCTTGGATTGGAGCCGGTCCCAATAGATCAAAAAACAACGTCTTGGAAAGAATATTTCATCATCCAGCTTGCCTTTTCGGTCAATGCCGGCAACTTCCTGATCCCCGCTTTGGCCGTGCTCGAAGGCGGCCTTTCTTTTACAGCAGCCTTTACGTGTACTGTGATTGGGGCTCTTGCCGCGTTTCTATTTGTATCTTTTCTATCGCTTCCGGGCTCGAGATATGGACTGCCTGCACAATATGTACTCAGAACCGTGCTCGGCACAAAGCTTTCCATGCGTATCGCATCTCCGATCCGGTCACTGACCTCCCTCTACTGGTTCAGTGTGCAGACGATTGGAGGCACCTATGTCTTATTGTCGATCATCGAAAAGGTCGCAGGTGTGTCACTGCCTTTCATTCCCATCGCAGCTGGACTGGCGCTCATCATGACGCTGCTCGCCTTGGTAGGATTTCAAGCAGTAAAAAAAGCAACGAAATATTTCATTCCGGTCCTTGTACTCGGTCAGCTGGTCATCCTTTATCTATTTATAACGAAAGGGATGTCATCCGGCAGCCTGACTGTTTTGACAGTAGGCTCAAAAGAATCGGGTGCAGCTGAATTCTTTTTTTATTCCAGCTTAGTATTTGTTCAATATATATCCGGTGTCAGTGCCTCTGCTGATATTACACGCTACAGTAAAAGCAGTGCACACGGATTTTGGGGGCTTTATGGCGGAAATGTCACGGGGTTCATGATGACCGCTTTATTAGGCGGCTTAAGCGCCAGCTTGTTCGGAGAGCTGAACCCTTTTGTTGTGGCAAGTGATCTCACCTCTTCGCTTGTCCTTTTACTCATCATCACTTTATGTGCGATGGTGTCCATGATTTCAATCAACCTGAGCAATGCCTATACAGGAGGCTACAGCTTACTGAATGCATTGCCAAGGCTGTCACGTATTCAATGCGCCGCTGCCTTTGGGGCTGCTGGCATCCTATTAAGCTGTATTCCATCGCTCGTACTCAATGCGCAAGGATATATATCATTCCTTGGCATTTTAATTATTCCCATTTCAGCCATTGTGACGGCTGATTATCTATTCGTTAAAAAAGGAACACTAAGCGAAAGCTCCCTCCTGCAGCTTATGAATGGGACATTCACTGCCAATAATGAAGCTTTATGGGTTCTTATCACCGGAATGATCAGTTATATCCTGATTCCGGAAGCGTATTCCCCGGGCTTTCTGTCCTTCATACTAACATCAGCTGTTTATGCTCTGGTGAAACAGCGTTCTTTATCTGATGATCACTCTGCTTCACTTCAAAATAAGCTGGGATAGTAAAAGGCTGATCCATTCATTTGGATCAGCCTTTCTTAAGCGATTACTGTTCATCTTCACCATGATTTTCATAGGTGTTGTAGTGGCCATTCTCGGTATCGATGACACCGCTCGTATATGAATTCATAATCTGCTGGCTCACTTGCTGGCTTCCCTGCTCGTCGTACGTATACTGCTCTTGCGGATTCTTTTTCTTCATAGGAGATCCCCCTGTTATCAGATTTTTTTCTCCTTTATTGTTCGATTATCTGCCACAAGCTATAAGTGGAAAAATGTAGTATGATAAGGGTAAGGAGGGGATAACAATGAGTTTAAAATATCAGAACATATTAGTAGCCGTTGATGGATCTAAAGAAGCAGAATGGGCTTTCCAAAAAGCGATTGCCATCGCTAAGCGTAATGATGCAACACTTTCCTTGATTCATGTTATCGATACCCGCTCATTTGCAGCGATTGAGTCCTATGATCGTACTGTAGGAGAAAGAGCGATCCGTTATGCCGAAGAGCTTCTGCAGGAATATAAAGCAGAAGCGGCCGAAGCTGGAGTGACAAAGGTAAAAACGTATGTTGAATATGGTTCTCCAAAAGTTATCATCCCCAGAGAAGCGAACAAGAACATTGCAGCAGACCTGATCATTTGCGGGGCAACGGGATTAAATGCCGTTGAACGGTTTCTGATCGGAAGCGTTTCCGAACACATTACCCGTGCTGCACATTGTGATGTCCTTGTTGTACGGACAGAAGACAAAGAAGATTAACAACATTATGGACACTCATGAAGAGAGGCAGGAATCATTCCAGATCCTGCCTCTCTTCATCATTAATTATTTACCATTTCATCTGCTTTTAGTAGGGATTTACCTTTTTCGATTTGGTATTTTACTTGTTCAAACCCTGTCCCGCCGTAAGAGTTCCTTCTTTCGACGGCGGCATAAGGAGTTAAGATTGAATAGATATCCTCTTCTATTAATCCCGAAAATCGCTGATACTGCTCCAGAGAAACATCTTTTAAATAATATCCTTCCTGGATACAATGCAGGACTAACTTGCCTACTATTTCATGGGCCTGTCTGAAAGGAACACCTTTGGCTGCCAAATAATCGGCTAGCTCGGTTGCATTTGAAAAATCATTCGAGACGGATTCATTCATTCTCTGTTGTTTGACCTTCATCGTACGGACCATCCCATTAAAGATCTTCAAAGAACCTGTTACTGTCTTGACCGTGTCGAACATGCCTTCTTTGTCTTCCTGCATGTCTTTGTTATACGCGAGCGGCAGCCCCTTGAGTACGGTTAGCAGCGAGATGAGATTTCCGTTCACCCTTCCCGTTTTCCCTCTTACCAGCTCAGCCATATCAGGATTTTTCTTCTGGGGCATGATACTGCTTCCCGTCGTAAAGCTGTCATCCAACTCGATGAACTGAAACTCTTCCGTGGACCAGAGGATGAACTCTTCAGCCAATCGGGAAAGATGAGTCATCAGAAGGGAACCATTGCTTAAAAATTCCACGATGAAATCACGATCGCTCACCGCATCCAGGCTGTTTTCGTAATAGGATGAGAACCCCAGCTGCTCAGCTGAAAACGCTCTGTCGATCGGGAATGTCGTACCTGCAAGCGCACCGGCACCCAGAGGTGAAATATCGATTCGCTTCAATGAATCTGTTAATCGATCTTTATCGCGCTGCAGCATCCAGAAATAGCACATTAGATGATGAGCAAAAGAGATTGGCTGGGCACGCTGCAGATGAGTATAACCGGGAATGATCGTTTTCACATTTTTCTCTGATTGAAAGACGATCCCTTCCTGAAGATCAGTAATCAAATCAATGATTTCCTCTACTCTGCGTTTTAAAAATAAATGCATATCCGTAGCGATCTGGTCATTCCGGCTTCTGCCTGTGTGTAGTTTTCCGCCAACTTCACCGATTTCATCGATCAACAGTTTTTCAAGATTCAAATGGATGTCTTCATACTCCACTGAGAAATCGAGCTCTTGATCCGCAGCCTTTTGATACAGCGTTTTGAGCCCTTGAAGTATTTGATCGGCTTCTTTACCGGAAAGGATGCTGCATTTTTTCAGCATGGTTACATGGGCGATGCTGCCTTCGATATCCTCAAAGACCAATTCCTTGTCGAATGAGATGGATGCGTTGAACTCATCCACCCATTCTTCTGGCTTTTTCGTGAATCTTCCGCCCCACAGCTTACTCATATTGTCACTTTCTCCTTTTTCTCATTGTTAATGACAGAAGATACCTTTGTCGGCAGACCCCAAAGCTTGATGAAACCAACTGCAGCATCATGATCGAATTCATCAGCTTTTGTATAAGTAGCCAAATTTTCATCATATAGAGAATTAGGGGATTTTCTCCCTTCCACAATGGCATGGCCTTTGAACAATTTCACGCGAACGACTCCGTTTACATACACTTGAGTTTGATCAAGAAATGCTTTTAGTGCTTTATTTAATGGTGAAAACCACAGGCCTTCATAAATTAATTCAGTCATTTTTTTCTCTATGACCGGCTTGAAATGGGCTAGTTCTTTCACCAATGTAAGATCTTCAAGTTCTTTATGTGCCTTTAACAATGTAACAGCACCCGGGCACTCGTACACTTCACGCGACTTGATGCCGATCAAACGGTTTTCCACGTGGTCGATTCGCCCTACCCCGTGTTTACCGGCAATGATGTTCAGTTCTGAAATCAATTGATCCAATGGATACGCCTGACCGTCTAATTGAACAGGTACTCCTTGTTGGAAGGTGATTTCCACTACATCTGCCGTGTCCGGTGCATGTTCGATGCTGCTTGTGAGATCATAGGCATCTTCCGGCGGAGCCGTCCAAGGGTTTTCCAATACACCGCATTCGTTGCTTCTGCCCCATAAGTTCTGATCGATGGAATATGGTGAATCAAGGTTGATCGGAATCGGAATGCCCTTTTCTTTTGCATACTCGATTTCTTCTTCACGAGACCATTTCCACTCACGTACGGGGGCAATCACTTCAAGATCAGGATTTAAAGCCTGGATCGAAACTTCAAAACGGACCTGGTCATTACCTTTTCCGGTACATCCGTGCGCAACTGCAGCTGCTCCTTCTTTTTCAGCCACCTCGACAAGCTTGCTGGCAATCAAAGGTCTTGACAGGGCCGAAACCAACGGATATTTCCCTTCATATAAAGCATGACTCTGTAAAGCAAGCAGTGCATAGTCCTTTGCAAATTCTTCCTTTGCATCGATGACATAGCTTTTTGACGCACCGACCGTCAACGCTTTTTCTTTTACAAAATCCAAGTCCTTCCCTTCACCTACATCTAAACAGCATGCGATGACTTCATACCCTTTTTCCTTTAACCATTGCACCGCCACGGACGTATCCAATCCACCTGAATAAGCTAAAACCACTTTTTTATTCAATCGTATTCCCTCCAGTTGTTGTTTTATATGAATTGTATCTTCATGTATTAAAATGAATATTTATTCTTATGAATGAATTTATATTAACAACTTATCAAGCATTTATCAATACTTATTCATTAATTTGTATAAATATTTCATAAAGACAGAGCTGGAGTCATTGATATGAATGGATTTGGGCAGGCTTTTGATGTAGGATTTATGGTGTGGATACAACCTGCAAAGGAGAACGTTGAATTTAAATGTGCACAGTAAAAAGATATTTCACATTCGACCCCCGTCTGAAGATAGATGTGCCGTACTTGGCTGGGGAGTGGACCGCCTACCCTACTCAAACTCAGGAAGCCATTCTTCTTGAGTGGGAAAGGATAAGGGGAGCCATTCCTGACCGCATTGGGGAAATTGAAAAGGAAATTGAGGAGCTGCAGTCCTCCCTTGGACAAGAAGAGGATTTTGAAGAATCATGCAGACTGAATAGCGAGATATCTGAGAGAGCCTCGCAGATCAATGACTTATGGATTTGGTATAGGACAACCCTGGAAATGTAATGGACATCTTATGTTGAACTAAAAAAAGCGAAGGAGCACTTCCAGCTCCTTCGCTTTCCTTCATTTATTGATTCTTCTTCAAACGCAGATAACGATACTGATAATATTTCTCTGCAAAATCGGTGATTTTTCTGGAGAGCTGATAATTCACTCCTGCGCCGATCGCCATGCTGACAAGCGGAAGCCCGGACCACTTCTTCCCTTTGAACAAAGTGATTGCAAGACCTTTGAGCGCATGCTTCATCGGTCCTTCCAGCCATGTATAATCAGTCAGCTGTTCTGAACCGTCGTAAAAATAATTTGAATCCTTCTTATTTAAATCCTCCATCAGATCCTCCCATGCCAGCGCACGCAGCCTGGAAGGCAGGGTGGATGCATGGAACACTTTCAGAGCAGTCATCATTTCAAACGGTGTCTGTACGTCAAAACCGTATGTAATGGAAATCAGCTGCACGGAACGCAGATTGATCACGGCCATTGCCGGCAAATCAGAACCAAGTGCCACAATGCCTCCTGTTCCCGTGACCCCTCCTTGAAATAATGAATAGATGCGGTGGCGTCCTGCGTGCTGCTCTGCGATATAGTGAAGCTGATCAATCGTGAGGTATTGAAGATCTTCAATCGTCTGGATTTCCTGGTTGAATGCACGTGCTGTCACAAGAATTCGTTCGCGCGCATCGTTTTGCATCTGCGACCCTTGAATAAGGGAATGCATATGAAACAGCCATCCGTCCAGGCGCTGGAAGAACTGTTCCTGAACATCTTCCGGGATGGATTCAAATGCGTAATCCAGCCATTTAACATATGTATGTTCCAAATCATTGGCTTCATATTCATACAAGTCTTCTTTCCAAGCTTTGATTGACTGCCAAACTTGTTTATCCCGATCTGACCAGCTCATGACTTCCCACTCCTTACAGTTGTAAAATTAATTTTAGTATATCATAAAAAGTTCCCTGCTTTCCGTTCTATGGTTCTGTAATGTGAATTTTCTGTTATTTTCCTTTCTATATTAATGGACAAAAAAACAGGATCCCCACTAAGGCAACCCTGTTTTTGATAGTTATATTAAATGTTCCCTTTTTCGACTACGTCGCGCGCGATCATGACTTCTTCGTTTGTCGGTATGATCATGACTTTTACCGGGGAGTGCGGGTAATTGATGAATGCTTCTTCTCCGCGCACATTGTTGCGTGATGGATCCCAGTATACGCCCATGAATTCAAGGCCTTGAAGTACTTTTTCGCGGACAAGGCTGCTGTTTTCACCGATACCTGCAGTGAAGACGATCGCATCTACTCCGTACATGCGGGAAGCATACGAACCGATGTATTTGTGGATACGATTCGCGAATACTTCAAGGGCAAGCTCTGCACGTTCATTTCCTTCAGAAGCCTGCTGCTCGATATCACGAAGGTCACTTGAGAACCCGGATACACCCAGCATACCTGACTTTTTATTCAGGATGTTCAGTACTTCTTCAGCTGTTGAACCTGTTTTTTCCATGATGAACGGAATCAATGCAGGATCGATGTTTCCTGAACGTGTCCCCATCGCAACACCCGCAAGCGGTGTGAAGCCCATGGATGTGTCAATTGACTTTCCGCCTTCAATGGCAGCGATACTGGCACCATTACCGAGGTGACAAGAAATCAGGCGCACTTGCTCTTCCGGACGCCCAAGCAATTCTGCCGCTCTCTCGGATACGTATTTATGTGAAGTACCGTGGAATCCGTATTTACGGATACCGAAATCTTCATAATACTCATACGGAAGGCTGTATAAGAATGAACTCTCAGGCATGGACTGATGGAATGCTGTATCAAATACGGCTACTGCCGGTACGTTCGGAAGCACATTCTTGAATGCCTTGATACCTGTTAAGTTCGCTGGGTTGTGAAGTGGAGCCAAATCTGAAAGCTCCTCGATCTTTTCAATCACTTCATCTGTGATCTGGACCGATTCGTTGAATACTTCCCCACCGTGAACGACACGGTGGCCGATCCCTTGGATTTCATCAAGAGAATTGATGATACCAAAGCCAGTCAGCTTTTCAAGAAGCATTTTAACGGCTACCTCATGATCAGGGATATCTGTTACTTCTTCTTTCTTTTCACCGTTCACTGATATGTTGAAAACCGCATTGTCCAAGCCAATACGCTCAATTAGTCCCTTTGTGATGACTGTTTCTTCAGGCATATCGAATAGCTGAAACTTCAACGAAGAGCTTCCAGCATTGATAGCAATAATTTTGTTTGCCACGTTGTATCGCTCCTTTGATTTATAGGATCTTAACTATCTATATTGTGTTCATTGAATCACTTTTTATCTCTCAATTCCCCATTTAATCACTGTACACTATCGATTTCAAGATAAAGCTTGAAATGACATCGTTTTCATGTTAAATTAAATATTTTCACAAAATTCTAAAAGGAAACTCTTTCTCTTATTACCGCAAAATCCTGGCAGCTAAACAAACGAAAAAGACTGCTCCATTAATGGAGCAGTCTTTTTAACATTGTTATTTATTTTCAAGCAGCCATTGATCGATTTTGCCAAGGATATCTTCAAGGGCCCGTTGATTTGAAAGGCTCGGAAGATTCGCGAGCAAGACTTCTTTTGGCGCTTTCAGACCTTCTTTCTTCTTTTGGAGGATCAATATGCTTTTCGCCGAGTTCTTATTTTTAAAGAGTGAAAGGGGCAGCTGCAGGAAGCCCTGGATATTCACTTTTTCTTTTAAAAATAAATGCAGCTGGCTGCTGAGTGGTGATTCGAACAGTCCATTTGGAACGATGAAGAACAGGTATCCGCCTTCTTTCGTATGCTTCAAACTCTGCTCGATAAACAAGTGGTGAGCATATGAATGCCCTTCCTCTGCTTTCAACTCATAATCCTGTGCCCTCAGATCATTCGGATAGTATCCTACCGGAAGATCGCTAAGGACGATATCGACAGGGTCAATGAACAACGGCTCAAGTGCATCTTGATTGAAAAGCTGAAGCGGGTGTTTTTGAAGGTTCGCTCCAACATAAGCCAGTTTGATCAGTACATCATCGATTTCCACACCGACTGAATTGGACTCGATGTGAGGCATCTGATTCAACACGGTCGTCAGCAGATTCCCAGTGCCGATGGCAGGGTCTAAAACAGACAGCTTTTCACTGCCCTGGGTAAATTTATTGACGAGGAAACTGATAAATAACCCGAGGGAATCCGGAGTCATCTGATGATTCGGCTGAACATTTTCTTTCATGCCCTTCAATATGGCAAATTGAAAGGCTTTGCGGATATCTTCGTTTTCAATGCTGCCGATCTTTATTTCTTCGTATTTTTTATGTAGACGTTTTTTTGTCAGTTCGCTCAATTCATCTTGCAGGATATCATCTTGAAAAAGGTTTTCCCCTGTTTCTGCAACTGCTTCTAAATAGCTGCATGCCAGCTCTTCCTTAAGAAGCTGTGATGTTTCATCGATGATCCCGAAGAGAGATTCGACTGGCGAATTCATCATATGCATTCATTCCTTTACCAACGTTTTCTGTCCTCTATTTTACCCGTCGACGGGCACTTTGTAAAAAAACAATGCTGACCATACAGCAGTCGGCAGGTCAGCATGTCTCTTGTTTCTAGTAATGAGTCGTATTATTTTGCATTTTTCACTGCTTCTACAGCAGCATCGTAATCAGGATGGTCAGTTGCTTCGCTCACATATTCCACATATGTGACTTCGTCGCTAGAGTCCACAACGAATACAGCTCGGGCAAGGAGGCGCAGTTCCTGAATGTGCACACCGTATGCTTCACCGAATGAAAGGTCCCGGTGGTCGGAAAGTGTCTGGACATTTTCGATTCCATTCGCTCCGCACCAGCGCTTTTGTGCAAATGGCAGATCGACGGATACAGTCAGCACTTCAACATTATCGAACTCCGTTGCTTCTTCATTAAATTTTCTTGTTTGTGCATCACAAACGCCAGTATCAATTGAAGGAACGACACTGATCAAACGAACCTTACCCTTTGAGTCATTCAGAGTCACTTCTGATAAATCATTTGCCAGAACCGTGAAATCAGGTGCTTTATCCCCAACCTTCACTTCGTTGCCAAGCAGTGTTACAGGGTTGTTCTTAAATGTAATGTTTGCCATCATTTGTTCCTCCTCTATGAATAGTATGTACAGCTTTATACTACAGAAAATCGGATGGTCAACGCAAATGATAAGGGTCAACTTTAAATACCGCTGTTGATTTCCGTGCAAGACTTCGCTTTCCGCGGGTGACCCGTGAGCCTCCTCGTCGCTTCCGCTCCTGCGGGGTCTCACATTAGTCACTTTTCCCGCAGGAGTCTTCGTCTTGCACTCCAATCAACAGCTGGAATTGCCTAATAATACAGCAATTAACTTTCAACATTATAAAATTTAAAGAAGAGCTGACAACTGGAGTCAGCTCCTTTGATGAATTTTTAGAAATCCATATTTTGTTTTGTTCCGTTTCCTTGATTATGGTTTTGATTTTGATTACCCTGGTCATTCTTCTTCATCATGCCTTGGATTTTCTCGATCGCACCAGGTGCTAAATCAAGCAGACGGTCCAATAGATGAGTGCTTTCATCCAGGTGAAGCATTTTGATACCCCTTGAGCTGACAATCAGGAACGCAATCGGTGTGATGGATACTCCTCCACCGCTACCTCCGCCAAACGGCTGCTTCTTGGATGAACTTCCGCCTCCACTTTCACCGCCGCTTTTGCCGCCTTCTGAATCACTGTTCTTGCTTTTGCCATCGATAATGAATTCACTTCCGCCTGCAGCAAATCCAAAGCCTACTTTTGAAACAGTCAGGATGACACTTCCATCAGGTGTTTCTACGGGATCTCCGATGATGGTATTTACATCGATCATTTCTTTCAAGTTTTCCATTGCAGTGGTCATGAGACCTTCAATAGGATGTTCAGACATGAATAGTCCTCCTCATTATACTGATTGTTGTTCGTCTTCAGAGAAACGGGAAAGAGGCTTTGTCTTAAAGTCTGCTTTGCCGCCTCTCCAGTACCGAAGTATCTTGAAACCTACTAGGATAGCATTCCCTATCCGAAACTGGATAATACATGAAAAATGAGTCTGGATGATGGCTTTCTGGAAGGAGGGAATCACTTCGACCGAAGGCTGGGACTGCAGTCTTATATAACCGCTGATCAGTCCGATGATGCTTCCCTTCAGCCCCCAGATCGCCCCTGTCATCGTCCCTGTGGAAGCGGCGTCGCCAGTCCCGAATAACGTCTTCCAATGAATATGATCGATTTTAACTTTTTTCAAGAACCTGCGGATGATTTTATGCAATTCCCTCACATGGGTGAGAATTTCTTTCGTGTCATTTAAACTGTTCAGAAAATCTTTTGGTGTAACCTTCTTTTTAGACTCTTTTTGACTGGAAGGATTGTTTTCCTTCCCTCGGATATTTTTTTCTTCGACCACTATATTGGGACCATCGTCATCAAGCTTGACCAGTGGTACATCGATTGTATACCTTAACAACCCGAACCAAGCCCTCAGCTTGACCTTGAAATGATCATTGTCATTTCCGTGGTACAAAGATAGGGTAATGGTTAATTTCGTTATGAGAATAAGAATGATGATGACTAGTATAAATGCCAGAATAATGAGTAAAGCCCATACCCAACCACTCATTTTTTTCACAACCCTTCAACTTTTCAGTATGGCCGAAGGAGGAAAAAATAAACGGGACCGCGTAAATATTTCATCAGATTTTTTCAGAGTGACCATGTACGGACAGCCGGCTTTTGGTACTGAAAACAAAAAAGAACCCGCCCTAATAAAAGAGCGGGTCCCCGCTACCTATACGGCAGGTGCAAATTCTAGCTTCTTCTTTTCCTGAACGACTGTCGTATCGGCAAATAAATCATGGATTCCTTGTTTTTTAGTGGTGAATGCCACCACGATATATAAAATGAAGATGGTGGACGAGATGAAGCGGCCGATCAACTCCCTGAAGATGACGGTTCCCCAGGTTGGACGTCGGCCTTTCAAATCAATCACTTTGATTCCGAGTATCATCTTGCCGATCGTTTGACTGAAGAACTTCGTCATCAAGACGAAATAGCCGTAAAAGACGATCGCAGAAAGAATCGAAATCGGCGCAAACATCGAACCTTCCACCAAAGAAATATCGAGCACTTTGAAAACTGGCTTGACGATCAGGCGGGTAATGCTGCCGATGACGACTAAATCAATCAAATACGCCCATACCCTCAGCCAGAAACCTGCCAGAAAAAATCCTTCCGATTCTTTATAAGGAGGCGGCTGCTGAACATTGTCATGCTGTACAGTCCTTTCATCAACTGCCAATTGTTTTTCCATTACTTCCTCGTCAACACGAGGGGCATCTTGATTTTCACTCACTTCATTCACCTTCCTTACTCAGAATATAGATACATTAACCGTGGTGAATTCGGATTGGACAGAAGCTTCACGAGCGCTGCCGCTTCAAAGTCCTGGCCGATCATCTTCTTCGCACTCATGCTAAAGAAATCTGAGAAGGGATCACCGCTCGTATATTCAAATACTTGTGCACCTTTCAGTTTATGATCTTTTTTCAGAGCTGCAATGACATCTTCCACATAGCCGAAATCATCGATTAAATTTACTTCTTTTGCCTGCCTACCGTCATAGATTCTGCCATCAGCGATTTTTTTCACTTGCGCTTCAGACATGTCACGGCCGCTTGCGATGACATCAACGAATCCTTCATATGAATTATCGATCATCGTTTGAAGGATCTTTCTTTCTTCCTCTGTCATCTTTCTCGTCGGACTCATGATATCCTTATAAGGACCGCTCTTGATCGTGACGAAGTCGACACCATACTTTTCAGCAAGCTCGGAGTAATTGATGCTTTGCATGATTACCCCCAACGAGCCTGTCAGCGTCTCTTTGCTTGCAAAGATCTTTGTTGCCGGTGCCGATATGTAATATCCTCCTGAGGCCGCCATGCTTCCCATTGAAACGTAGACAGGTTTTTTTGACTTCTCTATGATTTCAACAAGCTTGGAATGGATTTGAGCACTCTCCACCACTCCTCCTCCAGGGGAATTCACTTTAAGGACAATCCCTTTCACAGTGTCATCTTCCCCAACGGCATCAAGCTTATCCATGAAAAGTTCGTGATTATATCCGGGACTCTGGAACATGGACGCTGCGTCACCCGTATCCTGAATGACCCCATCCACTTCAAGGACCGCTATTCTCTTTTGCATGTTACCATCTTCAATGATTTCTTCCCCGAAAGCCTGTTCCGTACTTCCAAGCACTTCATCGAATGCCTTGTTAAAATCCCCAGTCAATGCTGAAGTGGCAAAGTTCACCACGACAGAGACAAAGAACAAACCTGCGGCAATCGCAAGTGCGATCCATCTTTTCGCATTCATAAGTATATTCCTCCCTCGTTTATCCTATCTTATGTAAGGATATGAATATCATTCTCATGTCAAAACATGATAGAATATTCACAAAGTTATTTTAGCAGACTTTTGTTGGAATGGGAAAAATTATCCTACTAAATTTTGGGAGGTACATAGAATGAATAATCGTCGAAATATTTATTTTTACGTTTTAAAAGATGAAACCATCCAAACCAAACTTGAAAAATTATATGATCTGGCACAACGATATGATTTCAACATCGTGCAATCCCCTAAAGACGCCAATATTATTGTGAGTGTCGGCGGTGACGGCACATTCCTTCAGGCTGTCCGCAAGACGGGATTCAGACAGGATTGCCTTTACGCTGGAATCTCTACAGGCGGTACTCTCAGCATGTATTGCGATTTCCATATTGACGACACATCCAAAATGATCGATGCAATGACGAAAGAACAAATCGAAGTAAGAAAATATCCTACCATCGAGGTGACGGTGGACGAGCAGACATCTTTTCATTGTTTGAATGAATTCAGCATCCGCTCCGGAATCATCAAGACGTTCGTGATGGATGTCTTCATTGACGACATTCACTTTGAGACGTTCCGGGGAGATGGAATGATCATTGCCACTCCGACCGGAAGCACTGCCTATAACAAATCAGTCAACGGAGCAGTCGTCGATCCGATGATTCCATGCCTGCAGGTTAGTGAAATGGCTTCTCTCAACAACAACCGCTACCGTACACTCGGATCTTCTTTCATCCTCAGTGATAAACGCCGCCTCGAATTGAAAATCGTACAGGATGGCAATGACTATCCTGCGATGGGGATGGACAATGAAGCACTGAGCATCCAGCACGTCGAGAAAGTGGAAGCGAGATTAAGTGAAAAGACCATCAAAACAGTGAAACTGAAAGACAACTCTTTCTGGGAAAAAGTGAAGCGCTCGTTTTTATAATTTTAAAGCAAAAGCTCCAGCGAATGATTCGCTGGAGCTTTTGCTTTATTATGCTGACAACTTCGCTTCACGTCTTCGTTTTCTAGCAAACTGTATGCGGGATGCCGTAAAGATCGCCAGCGCCATCCAGATGCAAATAAACGATATCAAATGAGTTGTCGAGAACGTTTCACCGTATACCATGACACCGAGGATCAATGTGATGGTAGGGGCTATATATTGCAGGAATCCGACCATATAGAGTGGAATCTGCTGTGCACCTTTCGAGAAGAAAAGCAGCGGAATGGCCGTTGCCGCTCCCGCTCCCATTAAGAGAAGATCCGTGTCCCATGAAACGCTGAATAAAGAAAGAGTTCCCTCAGAGTACATATATCCCATATAAATCAACGAAATCGGTGCGATGGTCATTGTCTCGAGTGTCAACCCGATTGCTGAATCCACTTTGATCAGTTTCTTCGCGAGACCGTATAAACCGAATGAAAATGCGAGTCCCATTGCAATCCACGGGAATTCCCCGTACGACAGCGTGAGGATCAATACTCCTGCAGCCGCTAGAATAAAGGACACAATCTGCGCCTTTGACAGACTTTCCTTTAATATAAATACCCCTAAAAGGACACTAACAAGCGGGTTGATGTAATATCCTAAACTGGCTTCCACCATTTGGTCCGTGTTCACTGCCCAAATATAAATGAACCAGTTGGCACTGATCAATAAAGAGGCAATCAATAATGCAAGCATCTGTTTTTTCTTAGTCAATGAGGTCTTTATGTAGGAAGTGAATGCCTTCCATCTTTTCGTGAAAAATAAAAATAAAAGCATGAACCAGAAAGACCAAAAAATCCGATTTGCCAATATTTCGTCAGCTGACACATGGTTCAACCATTTCCAGTAAATCGGGAGTATTCCCCATAGAAAATAGGAAAATGCTGTATAAAATATTCCTGTCTGTTCATTCTGCTTCAAAAAAACACCCCCAAAACTATTTCTGTTTCCGAAATAACTTCATTATATCGGGGAAACGTTTTGGGGGCAATGTTTTTATTTTTTCTTAAATACAACTGTTTCGTCCACCACTGTCATGGACACAATTTTCTCAAGAAGTTCATCCGGATGGGAGTCGAATGGATCTTTTTCAAGGACAGTGAAGTCAGCTGTGTATCCTTCCTTGATCACTCCCCTGTCATCTTCATGGTGACATGCATACGCGCTTCCTTTCGTGAAAAGCGAAATTGCTTCGTACATCGACAGCTTCTCTTCAGGGATATGCACGATTCTTTCAGGATCAAGTGGATTCGTCCTTGTTACTGCGGCATGTATGCCCCATAAAGGGTTGACCGGTTCAATCGGTGCATCCGATCCGCCAGCACAGTGAATCCCGCTCTCCAGCAAGGTCTTCCATGCATAGTTGTACTTCATGTTTTCCTGGCCAAGCCGATCGATGACCCATGGGAAATCAGAAGCTACAAAACGTGGTTGAATATCCAAAATCAGAGGGAGACCCTTAATTTCTTGTATTAATTCTTCCCTGAGGATCTGTGCATGAATCAAGCGGTCACGTCTTGATTTCTCAGAAGGGTGTACCTTGATGGCATCCACTACATTTTGAAAGGCCTGATCTCCGATCGTATGCACCGCAATAGGCAGCTGCAGGCTTCTCGCTTTCTCCACAAGTTCAAGGAGCCTTTCTTGTGAGTGGATGCTGACACCCTCTGTGCTTGGATCGTCCGCATACGGATAGCTGAGCAGGGCAGTCCTGCCTCCCAACGCGCCATCCGCAAAAATCTTCATTGCTCCAAATTCAATATATTCATTCCCTCCTAGGAAATGGTGACCTTCGGCATGCCAGTCAGTGATGACCTCATGGTGGACAAGAAGATGTGCCCTGAATTTTTTATTATCTTCATTAATCGTTTGTTTGAACGCATTATACGTTTTGTTGAAATTACCGTAATAGCTTAAGTCTTCCGTATGTCCTCCGACCAAACCGTTTTCCCAGCAGCTTTCAATCCCTTTTGCAAGAGCTTCTTCTAAATAGGCCGATGAAATGGGCGGCAAAGCCTCCACCATGAGATCCTGGGCTTTATCCTTTAATAATCCATTCAGGTTTCCCTCAGCATCTTTTTCAATCAAACCTCCTGCAGGGTCGGGTGTACTCTCATCGATATCTGCCTGTATAAGTGCAAGGGAGTTTACAACCATGGCATGCCTGCAGATCCGCTTTAATAGGACGGGATGTTTGGGAACGGCCGCGTCTAATTCATCTTTCGTAATGACCTCGGCATCCTCCCAAAGATTTTCATTCCACCCTTCCCCGAAGATCCACTGACCCTCAGGAAGTTTCTCCGCTTTTTCAGCCACGGCATCCAGTACCTCTTTCTTACTGGTCATCTGTGACAGGTCGAGGCGGAGGAGCGTTTCCCCGTGACCAATCAAGTGCATATGGCTGTCCACGAAGCCCGGAAACATGACGCCATTATGTAGATCGATGGTTTCTTTGATCGTGTATTTGTTCTCTAATTGTTCGGCTGAACCCAAATCCTTAATAAATCCATTTTCCGTATATACAGCTTCGACCGTATGACCTTCCGACTGCATTGTATAGATCTTTCCATTTGTCCATAATGTACCCATCTTGGAAGCTCCTTTTCTACTTATAAAAATGATGTTTCAAATGTACCATATTATAGGAGGGAACGGGAAGTGGGAGGATGTTTGTAAGGGTTTATGGAACACTACTTATGATTTCCGTACAAGACTTCACTTTCCGTGGCGGGTGCGGAGCCTCCTGATATGCAGTGCTCCAACATACAAAAAGACAGGGAGCCCGGATCAATCAGGCTCCCTATCCCATGTTTACAATCTTTAGTTCTTAACGGAACTCATCTCTTTTTGGCGCAATTCAATTCTTCTGATTTTTCCTGAAGTTGTTTTCGGCAGCTCCTTGACGAATTCGATCTTCCGCGGATATTTGTATGGTGCTGTCAGCTCTTTTACATGTTCCTGAAGATTCGATACAAGTGCAGGGTCATTTTGGTCCACACCTTGACGCAATACAACGAAGGCTTTTACAATCAGTCCCCGTACTTCATCAGGGCTTCCGACTACCGCACACTCTTGGACCGATGGATGCTTGACAAGCGCATCTTCCACTTCGAACGGCCCGATTGTGTATCCTGAAGAGATGATGATGTCGTCTCCCCTACCTTCAAACCAGAAATAACCATCTTCATCCTTTTTCGCTTTGTCGCCGGTGATATAGTAGTCACCCCTGAACTGCATAGCCGTCCTTTCGGGATCTTTATAATAGTTTTTGAATAACGCAGGTGTTTCTACGTGAACAGCGATATCCCCTACTTCACCCACTTCACAAGGAACCCCTTCTTCATTGATTATTTCCACTCGGTTACCCGGTGTCGGCATGCCCATTGACCCAGGTTTCAGTTCCATGCCTTTCATGATACCGACGAGCAGCGTATTTTCTGTCTGCCCGTAGCCGTCCCGTACCTCGATGCCATGATGTTTTTTGAATGCATCGATGACTTCCCGGTTCAACGGTTCTCCTGCGGAGACGGCGCTATGCAATGGGGATAGGTCATAAGCTCCCAAATCCTCGACCTTGGCCATCAAGCGATATTCTGTCGGTGTACAGCAAAGGACGTTTACACCGTTATCCTGAAGTAATTGCAAATATTTATTCGGTTCGAACTTCCCTTGATAAACAAGACCGGTCGCTCCCGACCCAAGAACCGACATGAACGGACTCCAGATCCATTTCTGCCAGCCTGGACCAGCCGTTGCCCAAACCATATCTCCTTCTTCGATTCCCAGCCAGCCTTTAGCCGCCGTTCTCAGGTGGGCGAATGCCCATCCATGTGTATGTACTACCCCTTTAGGATTTCCTGTCGTTCCGGAAGTATAGGATAAGAAGGCCATATCATCCCTAGCCGTATCAGCAAATGCCATTTCCTCAGAAACAGACTTCATTTCTTCCTCTACTGTAATCCAGCCAGCTTGTTCATCGCCGATGACAAACTTTTTGAGCTTGTCCATTCCGCGGACATGTTCAAATTGCTCGATGAATGGAGAGTAAGCGACGATCCCTTTTACATCCCCATGTTCAATTCTATATTCAAGATCTTTTGTTCGCAGCATTTCAGAACTCGGAATGACAATCATTCCTGATTTTAAAGCAGCTAAATAAACTGCATACGCTTCGACTAATCTTGGAACCATCACCAGGATGACATCCCCTTTTTCCAGGCCGGAACCCAAGAAAACGTTTCCAATTTTATTGGTGTTCTTCATCAGGTTTTTGTAAGTGATTTCTTTCTTTTCCCCAGCTTCATTCTCCCATTTGATTGCAAGCTTACTTTCATCACTTGCAAACTTTTCCACTTCCTCAACCAAGTTGTACTTTTCAGGTGCAATTAGTTCATGTCTGTTCATCCGAATTCCCCCTTGTTTGTACTTACACCTCCATTATACAAAATAATTCAAATTTTTTAAATTGTTCATTTATAAAATACAAATCAGAATTTACTATCCGAGGTCTGAATAACGATTTGGATAAATCGCAGACCGTTCCTTTCCGCTCCAGGAACAAGATTCCCGGGGGAGGAAGTCGAGCCTCATGAGCGTTCCGCCTGCGGGTTAGAAAAGCTGAGGCGGTTAGATGAGTGGTCTGGGAAGGCGTTCTTTGCCTTCTTGGACTATTTAGCTTATGACCTCAAAGGGCTAACCGCCGGAGCTGGACAAGTCTCGACCTTTCCTCTATTTCCCGCCGGAGTCAAATGCCTTCTGCTACATTCCACTCTGCGTTTTCAAACGAGAAATAATAATTGTTTTCTTATTTCCTGTTTTCAAAACGGGGCGAAGAAAAAAATTTAAACCGGACCTTTATACGGAAAGTTAAAATGTGAAAACCCACGAATATCAGAGTGCTAACCGCAGTAGAGATTTTTGCCTTCATGCCGTGTTCTTATCTTCTGTTCCATCATTGAAACAGGAGGAAGCAGACGAACTAAGATAAAATACCACCCATATTTTCAATATTTACTTGTTTAGTCTTATCCCGATTCAATACCGATTCCAGCGGTTGATTGGAGTGCAAAACGAAGACTCCTGCGGGAAAAGCGTGTTAGGTGAGACCCCGCAGGAGCATCGCGACGAGGAGGCTCACCAACCGCCCGCGGAAAGCGAAGTTTTGCACGGAAATCAATAGCGGTGATGCATGGAATCAAATAAATTGAGAAGTCAAAACCAGCTTCTCTATTAGGGTTGCCTAAAAACCAAATCAAATCAGTGTGGGGTGTGTATCTTGACGGTTTCGTTCATATCAGGAGGCTCACGGGCTACCCGCGGAAAGCGAAGTCTTCTACGGAAATCAACAGCGATATTCAATTTCCAGGCAAAATTAAAAGGAGCGGGTAGGCCCCGCTCCTTGTAGCCATTGTATTTAATTATTTTTGGTATCCGCCACCGATTTGTTGTTCAGCCATTTGGACTAAACGCTTAGTGATTTCACCACCTACAGAACCGTTAGCGCGTGCAGTTGCATCTGGGCCAAGTTGAACTCCGAATTCAGAAGCGATTTCGTATTTCATTTGGTCGATAGCTTGTTGAGCTCCAGGAGCTACTAGTTGATTTGAACTTCTGTTTGCCATGTGTTTTCACCTCCTCGTTGCTTGTTGAGTATAGAATGTGCGAAAACACATGGCTTCATGCAACGATATCCGTTGGTAAATGTTCCTAGTTAGAGGAGGTCTTCAAAGTCTTCTTCCATTGCAGCATCCGCTGCTCCATTAATGATGATTGTCTCTGTATCTTTGACTGCATCATTTATCAATGAATCGAAATCAACGAAGCTTTCATAGTATTGAACTTTTTCTTTTTTCGGTCTTGTTTTCGGTGCCGGCGGTGTAAAGATGGTGCAGCAATCCTCATATGGAAGGATTGAGATATCATGTGTATCGATTCTTTGGGCGATATCGATGATCTCCAATTTATCCATGGCTATAAGCGGTCTCAGTACAGGAGTGTTGGTGACATCATTGATCGCCTGCATGCTTTCGAGCGTTTGACTAGCCACCTGCCCAAGACTTTCACCGGTGATTAATGCAAGACCTTCATTTTGCTGACGGATCAGATCGGTTATTTTCAACATCATCCGTCTGGTCGATGTCATGGTGTAGTTCTCCGGCACCTGATCGTGGATCGTTTGCTGGATTTTGGTGAACGGGACAACATGTAACTTGATGCTTCCGCTGAAAGCAGATAGCTTTTTGGAAAGATCAATTACTTTCTGCTTTGCCCTTTCGCTTGTGAAAGGAGGGCTGTGAAAATGGACCGCTTCGATTTCCACGCCCCGCTTCATGGTCAAGTAGCCCGCAACCGGGCTGTCGATTCCCCCTGACAGCATCAGCATCGCCTTTCCGCTCGCTCCCACAGGCATACCCGTTGAACCAGGATATATTTCGGAAGAAAGATAAACGCCTTCTTTCCTTACTTCTACATTTAATTTAATATCCGGATTCTTGACATCTACTCTCAGCCCTTCAGTATTCCTTAAAACGTATGAACCGACTTCATAATTGATTTCATTGGTTTCAAGCGGGAAATGCTTATCCGCTCGGCGGGCCGACACCTTGAAGGTTTTACCAGGTTCAAAACTCTTATGCACCAACGCTGCCCCCGCTTTGCAGATTTCTTCTATATCCCGTTCAACCTTCACCACTGGACTGAATGATTGAATACCGAAGATTTTCTGAAGACGCGGAATGATTTCATCCCCGTTTTCTTCCCCCAACAGGATGTGCAAGCGGTCTCGGCTCGCTGACACTGATATCCCCGGGAAATCCTTTAATGCCTGAACAATATTCTCCCTAAGCTTTGATGTAAATTTTTTGCGGTTTCTTCCTTTAGTTGAAATCTCACCGTATCGGACTAGAATTCGATTGTATTTCATCGTGATCTCCTCATTGTTTTCTGTAGTTGGTCTGTTTCTTTTTTCAGCAGCTGAATGAACCGCTCTGCCTCTTCCATTGTATTCTGATAGGACAAGCTTATCCTGATCGCCCGGTCAGCACGGTCTTCCCCGACTCCCATTGAAAGGAGGGTCTGACTCGGCTTGCTTTTCTTTGACGAACAAGCACTTGTAGTGGATACGTACACTTCATACTGATCCAGAGCATGTACGACGACCTCACTCTTGAAATCTTCAATTGAGAAATTAAGGATATGAGGTGCATGTCCCCCTTGAGGTGTATGGATGTTCACACCAGTTATTGTAACCAGTTCTTTCCTTAAATAGTGTTGAATATCCTTCATCCTGCCCAAGGATTCCCTGCTTTCTTCCATATATATCCTCATCGCCTTAGCAAATGAAACGATGCCCCCAGTATTCTCTGTGCCGCTCCTTATATTTCCTTCCTGTTCCCCTCCGGTAAGAAGCGGAGAGATGTTCACACCATCCCTTACAAAAAGCATACCTGAACCCTTAAGACCATGAATCTTATGGGCGGAGATACTATATAAATCAACCTGTCCGCCCTGCAGGGGTACTGGTACTTTCCCGCAAGCCTGTACACCATCCACATGAAAGAGGACCTTGGGGTGATGCTTTAAGATGGAACCGATCTCTTCGATTGGCTGAATGGTACCCACTTCATTATTCACGTGCATGATAGACACGAGAATCGTATCACTCTGAATCGCTTTTTCCACAGCATATGGATCGACTCTCCCGGATTCATTGACATCCAGGTAAGTAACAGAGTAACCGATTGATTCCAATTGCTTCATTGTATTAGTGACAGAAGGATGTTCGATTTTGCTCGTAATAATATGTTTCCCTCTATTTTGGTATTGCAAAGCCGTTCCTTTAATCGCCAGATTATTCGATTCGGTTCCACCTGAAGTGAAAAACACTTCTTTCTCTTTGATGTTCAACAGTCCGGCTATTTGTTTCCTGGACTGCGCGATTAACTTTTCAACCCGTCCTCCAAATGAATGAATGGAAGAAGGGTTGGCATAGTGGATTTCATTTACTTTTATAAAAGCATCCAAAGCTTCCTTATATGGTCTTGTGGTTGCTGCGTTATCAAAATATATCACGATATGCACCTTCTTTAGTTCTATCCAATCATTAATCTTATCACAAAATCATTTTTTCCCAAATGAAATTGAAAAAATGTACACCTGATATTATTATGACAATAATGTTATTAGAGAAAAACTTTCAAATTTTTATTATTTTATAAAAATAACCATTGATAACTCTAATGAAATTTGCGACAATCATTTAGGTGATAGAGCAGGGAAGTTATTTAAATATACTAAATTGTAAGACTATTTAGTTTTTCGACATTCTTCTACATGAATATGATAAGATGGTTTTGCTCATGATAACGTTTACAAACGGAGGGGTATATATGAATGAGAAAGCGCTGTCATTTAGTGGTGTTTTAACTGTAGGGCTCATGCTATTCGCTCTTTTCCTCGGAGCTGGGAATATGATTTTCCCTCCATTCCTTGGTCAGCAGGCAGGCGATCAAGTGTGGACAGGGATTATCGGATTTTTGATCACAGGAGTGGGACTTCCTTTAATGGGGGTAATCGCCATCGCCAAATCCGGCGGAGATCTTCAATCTCTTGCAAACCGTGTACATCCATTATTCGGATTAATTTTTACTATTATTATGTATCTTGCAATTGGGCCGTTTTTCGGAATACCAAGAACCGGCACTGTTGCATATGAAATTGGCGTCATTCCTTTCTTATCTGAAGATGCAGCAAAATACGGGGTTTCCCTTCTTATCTATTCGATTGTCTTTTTTGCACTTACAGCTTGGCTTGCAATGAATCCTTCCAAGCTGGTTGATAGGATCGGAAAGATCTTGACACCTTCCCTGCTTATCATTTTGACCATCTTAGTAGTGAAAAGCATTGTTACTCCGATGGGGAGTTTCGGTGAACCGAATCCTGCTTATCAGGATGGTGCGCTCTTTAAAGGATTCATCGAAGGCTATCTGACGATGGATACAATTGCAGCGTTAGTCTTCGGGATCGTAGTCATCAATGCAATAAAGGACCGCGGCATCACGAGCAGGACAAGTCTGACTAGGATCACGATCATTGCGGGCGTCATCGCTGCGGCGGGACTGGCACTCGTGTACCTTTCCCTTAGCTATATTGGAGCCACGAGCACGGATTCGATCGGTGTCCAGGCTAACGGAGGAGCGATTCTTTCCGCAGCAGCTGACCACTTGTTTGGTTCTTTAGGTGCAGTGATTCTCGGACTTGCCATCACATTTGCCTGCATCACGACATCCGTTGGATTGGTATCGGCTTGCGCCCAATATTTCACAAAGATTTTACCAGTATCTTATCCAAAACTTGTCATAATATTGTCTGCGTTCAGCATGCTGATTGCAAATATCGGGTTGACTCAGCTGATTGCCGTTTCATTGCCGGTACTCATCATCATTTATCCATTGGCAATTGTATTGATTCTGCTTTCGTTCATGCATAATTGGTTCAATGGCTATTCATTGGTTTACATTGGTGCCTTGGTTCCGACAGGCCTGATCAGTCTGGTTGATGGTCTTAAGACAGCTGGTATGGACGTAAGTGCAATAAGCAGCGCTTTGAGCTTCCTTCCTTTCTATGCGGAAGGAATTGGCTGGCTCGTTCCTGCATTAGCTGGGGCTGTCGTAGGATATGTCATAGCTGTTCTGGCCGGTGCATCAAAACGTACTATTGAAGCTTGATTTTATTGAAAAGAAGGACCGTTGAAGAAGTTTATACTTTTTCAACGGTCCTTTTTGTCATCTACTAAAATAAAAAAAGCCAGTACACCAAATGGCATACTGACTTACATGATTATTGATCATTGATCATCTTTTCAATTTTTTTCAGTGCACCAGGCTCCACTTTTTCAATCGTGGTGGCTGCTTCCTCCAATGCTTTACGGTAGTCATAATGCCTGAAGGCTTCTTCTGCCACCCGCAGCCCTTCCTGTACTGATTGATATCTGCTTCTGTAACGATTTCCGTACTGAATGATCTTCTCTGAGAGCAGGACATTCTCGATCAGTTCTTGCGTCTTGTTATAGAAGTGATCGACTGTATCGGCCGCTTCCAACAGTGTTTCCTGGATGAATTTCATATTCAACGGCTTCTCTGTCAGACTCGCGTTCACTTGTTCAATCTTTCGGTGAACTTCAGTCAGAAGGTCATCGTAATCTGCCGGAAGGCCCGGCACATTGCTTTTAGCAATCATCCGGCTTGCTTCAGCCGTCTTTTTCTTGAGCTCCGCAATTTTTTCACGGGTCGTCAATTCATCTTTTCTTAGATTTTGCAGGTGTAAGCCGAATTCCGACTGTTCCCCGTTAAGTGCTTCGAGTCCGCTTCTGATTTCCTTGAGTTCTTCACCCAGCGCTGAGTAAGCCGTCTGATTGTTTTCAATTTTATTGATGATCAGTTCATGACGCTTCGATAATTGAATGATTTTCTTCTGAAGCTCCTGAGGTGTCCGAAGATCGGATTCATGTAAATGGTATCCTTGCTGGACAAGGTTCACTTCATACTGTATGTCATCATTTTCTTCTTTTGCTTTTATCAAACCTTCTGTCGTCTCATCCTTGTACTGCAGGACGAAATGTCTTGCATGTACCTCTTTTTCCAGTACATCATACAGCATTTCAACCTTATTCTTGATTTCTTGTAATCCTTGTTCCACTTCTTCGACTTCGAGTGACTGAAGACGCTCAGTGAAACCGGCAAGCGTTTCATTTAAATCCTTCACTTCTTTTTCCACTTCTACATGCTCTAGTATGTAGCCTTGCTCTTTCATTTCCACATAACCGGCTTCCAGTT
The DNA here is from genome assembly GCF_052828565.1 of Rossellomorea sp. NS-SX7. Classification (NCBI taxonomy): domain Bacteria; kingdom Bacillati; phylum Bacillota; class Bacilli; order Caryophanales; family Bacillaceae; genus Rossellomorea; species Rossellomorea sp. NS-SX7. Next base: position 2,932,346 of record NZ_CM128249.1, read on the forward strand.
CGGATAACTGTGAAGGCAGGATATTCTCGCAGTCTGCAGTCAGCTTTGGAATGCTTTCCATCTTGTAGGCGATCGCCTTCATTTCCTGACCCAGGTTTAAGACGATTTCTCGCGCATCTAGATAATTCCCCTGATCTGTCAATTCGTTAAATTGTTCGATTTCTTTCGCGAGCGTGTCCAGCACAGCTTCTATTTTCTTAGCCGCTTGGCCGTATGTATGACGATATGCAAGCAGCTGCTTCTTGCTGCCACGGTATTCTTCTTGTAAAAGTTCGATTTCTTCCCTGTTCTTTTCCTCACTGCCTACAAGTTCGTTCAGCTCTTGAAGGATCTTGTCGATCTTAGCTTCTGTGTCTGTCAGGACCGCATCGATTTTAGCAAGTGTCTCTTTTGATTTCTTGAAACGGAACTTATCTGTGTATTCTTCTGCATCGAATAGCAATTCTTCAATGTCAGGAAGCTGAACAGCCACGATTTCGTCCCATCCCTGTCTCCAGCCTTCAAAAAGCTTTTCCGTTTGACCAGTCATGTTAAGCTGTTTGACTTTAGACAGTTCTTCCGGGATCGGCCGGTTCATAATATCGACCTTCCATGCTTCGTAACGGTCGATTTCCGTGTAATATTTCTTTCTGGATAAGACTCCTATAAGGAATAAAATCAAGATTAGTATGATTCCAGCGATGACATATTGCATCTTAAGCCCCCTGTTCAACTATTCAGTAGACATCTATATCAATTTGAAAGTTTCATTAATAAATACTCATTGTTATAATGATACCATGAGAACGACATTTTTTGACTAATAAATTCTATTTTTTCAACTGTAAAAAGTTAAATTTTAGTGTTTTCTCTAAAAATAGTGAATGTTTCATAGAAAATCGCTGATGATTTTTGAAGAAGGAAGTGTTTTCTTGATGAAAAAAGTCGATGGACATATTCATACACCATTTTGTCCTCATGGAAGTTCGGACTCATTCCATCAATATATTGAAAAAGCCATCTCCCTTCAATATACCCACCTGACTTTTACCGAGCACGCCCCCCTTCCTGCCGGCTTTAAGGACACAACGCCGGACGGGGACAGCGGGATGGCTCTTGACGATGTTCCATTATACTTCGATGCAATAGAGGAACTGAAAGAGACATACAGAGGCCAGATTACAATCCTGTCCGGATTGGAAGTCGACTATATTGAAGGATTTGAAAATGAAACAACCGATTTTCTGAATAGATGGGGTTCCCGATTGGATGACAGTATTCTTTCTGTCCATTTCTTGCACCACAAAAATGAATGGGACTGCCTTGATTTCAGTCCTGATGTCTTTTTACGCATGATCGACCGGTACGGTTCCGTCGACGCTGTCTATGCTCATTACTACCAGACAGTGCTGAAATCCATCGACGCCGATCTTGGGGCTTTCAAGCCGAACCGCATCGGGCATATCACGCTTGTTAAAAAATTCCAAAAGATTCACCCTGCCTCTAAGCCTTTCACGGAAGAAATCCATCGCATTCTTAAGGCTGTGGCAGAAAAGGGGCTCGAACTCGATTACAATGGAGCTGGAGTCATCAAGCCCCACTGTGGTGAGTCATACCCTCCTGAGGATGTCATTAAATACGCACGGTCACTCGACATCAAAACCGTTTATGGGTCTGATGCTCATTCTGCGGCCGGCATCGATCAGGGAAGACATGAGATGGAGCTGTAAGACAGCAAAAAGAGATTGCCCATATTGGCGGCAATCTCTTTTAACGTATAATCAGATGATGAGTTCCTTCTTGTAATCCGTCGTACCTTCGGGTGTCATCAGCAGGTTGATCCATTGATCGATATTTTGATAATACTGATCGACAAAATAATATTCCTGCGGAAACATCTGCCATACTTCCCTCAAGTGCTGGCTGTTTAAAAACGGCATGGTCAGCATCGATTTCAATTGAATGACGAGGAAGCTGATCGGTTGTTTCTTAAATGACCGGTCAACCATACCCTGCTCGAAAAGGCATTTCATGTAAAATCTTTCTTTCATGAGATACGATGAAATGATTTCCCGTACGATTTGCGAATCGATGGATACCTCCCGCCAGATGAAACGGGATAACTGATGATTTTCACTTTGAAATTTCAGTATTTTAAATACTGCACGCTTCAAGCATAAATCCGCTCGGATATATTTGAGAGAATCCACCTCTTCTTGCAGGAAATGCAGATATTGTTCGAAAAAATGGGTAAAACACGCTTCTAACAGTCCCTGTTTACCTTTGAAATAATATGAAATGGTGGCCGGATTCACTTTCGCCTTCCCAGCGATATCCCTTACGGAGGTCCCGTCATATCCATGATCATAAAACAATGAAACAGCTGCTTGAAAAATGGATTCCTTTGGCGAAGTAGAGGTTTGTCCCTTTTTCATATTCTCCCTCTTTTCTCTTCTTTTAAATTGTCTCCAATGCAACGGATCAAAACGAATCTATTGAAGCTTCTTTGAAAGTATGCTAAAAATGTTCTAATAGAGTTATCACATAGTGTTTAACAATGATTTCGCTTTTACCTGAAGAATTCCTTTAAGTATTTCTCGACAGTTTTTCCCTACTCGGGACGACACTGCAAGGAATTCTCACTGATTTTGTAGAAATGGGGGAAATAATGATGTTTCAAGCAGAAAAATATCAAGGAGCAAAAAAAGATAACTACGGTCTTGTCACGAAGCAGCTTAAAGCACTGCTTGATGGTGAACCGAATGAAATTGCTAATTTAAGCAATGCCTCTGCCCTATTAAATCAATTTTTAGATCGGATCAATTGGGTAGGGTTTTATTTATACGAGGAAGAAAGCAACCAACTCGTATTGGGACCATTCCAGGGCCTTCCTGCATGTGTTCGCATCCCATTGGGGCGCGGAGTTTGCGGTACATCCGCCAGCGAAAGAAAAACGCTTGTCGTTGAAGACGTCCACAGCTTCCCTGGGCACATCGCATGTGACGCTGCTTCTCAATCAGAAATCGTCATCCCCCTTTTTAAAGATGGGAAACTACTGGGGGTACTTGATATCGACAGCCCTGAAAAAGCCCGTTTTGATGAAGAAGATCAGAAATATTTAGAAGCATTTACCGAGGAGCTTCTGAAACACCTATAATACAAAAAGAAGCGTGCAGAACTTACATCCTGCACGCTTCTTTTTTATTTTACATCACATCACTTGGGAACTTCACTTTATTCAATGCCTGTTCAAGATCATCCCAAATATCTTCCGATGATTCAAGACCGACAGAGAGTCTGAGAAGGGTATCGGTGATGCCCATCTTCTGTCTTGCTTCTTCCGGGACGACTGCATGTGTCATTGTAGCAGGGTGCTGAATCAATGTCTCTGCATCGCCAAGGCTTACCGCGATTTTAATCATTTGCAAATCATCCATGAACCTTTGGGCATCTTCCTTCGAACCTTTAATGAGGAAAGAAATCATGCCGCCGGGCTTTTTCATCTGCTTCTTCATGATCGCATGCTGCGGATGATCCGGGCGCCCTGGATAAATGACCTTTTCCACTGCTGGATGGGTAGCAAGCAGGCCAGAGAGTTTGTCGGCACTTTCACAGTGTCGGTCCAGACGCACGGCCAGAGTCTTTAAACCTCTCAATAATAGCCATGAATCAAATGGAGAAATGATTCCCCCGATATCCTTTTGTGTCGTCATCCTGATTTCAGCCATTTTCTCCTGTGAACCGACCACAATACCGGCAATGACATCCCCATGCCCGCCAATATACTTCGTCGCGCTATGAATCACAATGTCACAGCCAAGTTCCAATGGTCTTTGCAGGTAAGGAGAACAAAATGTATTGTCCACAACAACAGGGATCCCCTTTTCATGGGCTACCTTCACCACCATCTGCAAATCTATCAATTGCATCGTCGGATTAATCGGTGTTTCTACGTAAATGCAGGTTGTATTTTCTTGGATTTTCGCCCGAATTTCTTCTTCTGTATCCATTGCAGAGAAATCATGCCCAATCGCAAATTTCTCATGCATTAATTCGAGCAGGCCGAATGTACAGCCGTACACCCCTTGGGAACAAAGAACATGATCTCCTGATTTGGTCAACGAAAAGAGAACCGCTGAAACGGCAGCCATCCCTGAACCGAAAGCAAGGGCCGCTTCTCCCCCTTCAAGCGATGCCATTCTTTCTTCTAAAATGCCCACCGTCGGATTGCCGAGCCTTGAATAAATATATCCTTCTTCTTCACCAGCAAAGCGGTTTTCTCCCTGCTTGGCATTGGCAAAAGTATAAGTTGAAGTTTGATATAAAGGGGGCGCTAAACTATCAAAATGCTGAGAAGATTTATACCCCTCATGAATCACACGTGTCTCAAAATGTTTCTCATCTTTCATCAAGTATTCCTCCCACTGTGTTCCCTCTAAGATCTGTTACTCTTCTATTCTAGAATATGATAATCTTGCTAAAAAAGAAAGCGTTTACATTAACGTGTTAAAGGATCAGTAAATAAATGATCATTAAGGATTCACTTCCCCATGACAGGCAAAAAAAAGGCAGCTTCGAAAGCCGCCGGCGTGATAGTGGATCATTTTGTTAAAAGACGGGCATCCAGATCTTCCACCACCTGGTTTTTCCCATGATTCTTTGCGGTATAAAGGGCTTCATCCGCTTTTTTGACTAATTCCTTTACCGATTCTGGGCCGCTTCCATGTTTTCCCCAAGATGAAAGCCCGCATGAGAGCGTAACCCTTGGCTGTGTTTTACAGGCAATCATTTCCACAATGGTTTCAGCAATGACAAGGGCTTCCTTTCGCCCAAGCCGGGGCAGATATACAGCCATTTCTTCTCCACCCCAGCGCGCGGCCATTCCATTCCCGCCTACATGATCCTTCAGAAGGCTCGCTACCTGGATGAGGACTTCATCACCTATTTGATGACCATAACTATCATTCACCGATTTAAAGTCGTCAATGTCGATTAGAAGCAGCGTACCCAATTTGTCTTCTTTCATCGAAGTTTCCATTTTGGCATCAAGGTGATGCCGGGCGTACAGTTTCGTCATATGATCAGTGATGACCAGATGCTCAAGTTCTTCCCTTAGGGTCGCATTTGTAATCGCAAGGGCAGAATGATGGATAAACGACTGCAAGAGTTTGTACATATCAAACGAAAACATATACGGCTCTGAATGAAGAACGACACAGAAGCCGATCAGCGTTTCATTTTGGGTCATCGGCACAGCCATAAGAGATAGATAATCTGGTTCGCCAATCCGGTCACTGACGTCTCCCAAAAAGATAGAATCCCGCTCCTTATTGATCCGTTCATTTACATAAGATATGTATTTTTGGCCTTCTTCTGTAAAAAACACTGAAGAGCTCTGATCCAGGATGACTGATTCATTCTTTTCATTTAATACGAATCCGATTGCACTCGGCTGAAATGAACGCTGTATCTGTTTCTTTAAAAAGAATATAGTGTCGGACAAGCGGGACTCCAGATTAAGTTGATGGGAGGTTTCATTGATAAGCTGCAAATCACTGATCAGCCTTTTCGATTGCTCATACAGTTTGGCATTCTCCAATGCGCTCCCTGCTGTATAAGCAAGTAATTTGATAAACTCAATTTTTGACTCTGTAAACAGCATATCGGGCGCTGTGCCTACTTCCAATACGCCATAAATTCCCTGTTTTCCTCTTAACGGGGCATAGAGCATGGATTCTTCATCCAGTTCAATATCCCCGTTAACAAAAGCCTGCATGGCATAAGGATTGGCTTCTTCGAAATCAAAGCATGTAATCGGAAGAGAACCGAAATCATACCGGTCATTTGAGAGAAGGATTTGGAACGTATCCTGTGGAAAAACCTCTCCCAGCGTCTCGATAATTTGCACCAATAATGTCTGAACATCCCGGTTGGAATGAAAAACTTCCGTTACCTTGAATAATTCCCGATAACGTCTTTCTTCTTCACACACGCTCTGAATGTTCCAAGCATGTTTCAGGAACTGATCGCTCGCTTTCCAGAAAGAAGACAGCCATTCCGCTTCAGCTGCTTCCAAGGCAGCGGGACCCTGGATAAAAAGCACATACGTTTCTTCAACATTCTTCTGAAATCGAAATCCACATTGAAAGACTGAATCATGGGAGTCCATAACAAAATAAGAGGAGCCTCTAAAGGAGGTCCCCGCACTGCCTTTGCTCATTGCCTGTGGAATACCGAGCTCTCCGGTACATTGCAGCAGGCGGTATTCATCCTGTTTGCTGCTGTATAAAGAAGCTTTTTCTATCCCCAGGCATTCATTTAACACCTCGAGCCAGTTCTGGAGATGTACTGATTGCAGCAGCCCGTTGGACATATCATCATGAATCAAATCGAATAATTTAGATTTATAAGCATGTAATTTATCAGTTTGAATGTTCATTTCCTCACCCGTACCTTAAAAGGTTTGTGAATCTAAGATTAACGCGATTTTGCAAGGACCAATTCGTCCTCATATACGACGAGCCATAATGAGTCATCAGCAGACAGCGGATGTATTTCCAATGGCTTTGTTTCTTTTGTAAGCTGTATGACAATTTCTTGTTGATCTATCGCCACATTGGCCTTATGATTGCTTTTCTCATAACGGAATGAATGACGGGTTGAATGACCATTTTCCGGCTGCTCTGTTTGATTCAGCACTTCTAAATCATTTGAAAAAAGGATCCATTCATTTTTATTTATTTTTGCCCACAGGCCTTCCCCGTCACCAAGTATTTTCATTTCCTCGATCTGTTCTTTCAGTGCCGTGCTATGAAGCACGTTAAAATGATGCTTATCTTCTTTTTCAATTTCATATAGTACAAGAACCGGCTGTTCACCGGCCATTCTGGTCACCGCTGCAACGGCGTTTTGTTCACCATTCTGTTTCATGAGAACCTGTGCGGAAACAAGCGGTTCCTTATGTTGTTCCACCTCTCCCGGGGAGGCAGCATATACATAACCGATTACCACGACCGACAAACATGAGGCAATCAATAAAAATCGTATGTATTTTTCACGCTTTGTTTCATTCAAAAGCATTCACCTGACTAACTTATTTGCCACTCATTATTATATCATACGAAGAACCGTACGACTGATAATTTTTGCAATATTTAGGTAGTAAATTGGTAAATGCAGTTCGGGATTGATAGAAATGGTTAAAGGCCGGCCCGGGCAAGTCTTACAGAAGTATTTGTCACTGACTACAATAGATTAGACGGATGTCGATATTTACAGGTTTTAAAATTCAGCGCAAAAAAAGTCTATTTTCTTTACCGGCTCATTTTTTCATTCTATACGAAACTAAAATACTTCCTTGACTTCTATCCTTCTACGTCATATAATGTTCTTTGTGTAAAATAATGCAGCTTCAGTGAAGTCCTTTATGTTTGTATTTTGTTCCTCTTATGTTGAGGTGTATCTTGTAACCCTCTGCTGCTAGGGCGAAGGTACATGAAAACAAAATGCACATAATTGTTAATTCACAGGTGTTTTTATTTTACAACAAAATAAAAACAATAAAGGAGGAGTCTCTCATGGCTCGTTATACTGGTCCAAGTTGGAAATTATCTCGTCGTCTTGGAATCTCTCTAAGCGGTACGGGTAAAGAATTAGAAAAGCGTCCTTACGCTCCAGGTCCTCATGGTCCTAACCAACGCAAGAAAATCTCTGAATACGGTTTACAACTTCAAGAGAAGCAAAAACTTCGTCACATGTACGGAGTAACTGAACGTCAATTCCGTAACCTATTTGACCAAGCTGGCAAATTACAAGGTAAACACGGTGAAAACTTCATGGCTTTACTTGAGTCTCGTCTAGATAACGTTGTTTATCGTTTAGGTCTTGCGCGTACTCGCCGTCAAGCTCGTCAGCTTGTTAACCACGGTCACGTAACGGTTAATGGATCTCGCGTAGATATCCCATCTTTCCGCGTACAACCTGGACAAACAATCTCAGTTCGTGAAAAGTCACGCAACTTTGCCATCATCAAAGAAGCTCTTGAAGTGAACAGCTTTGTTCCTGAGTTCTTGACTTTCGATGCTGACAAGCTTGAAGGTACTTTCACTCGCGTTCCTGAGCGTTCTGAATTACCAGCTGAAATTAACGAAGCTCTTATCGTTGAGTTCTACTCTCGTTAATCTTTGTGAAGAAGAAACTCTGCTCTTTTATGGGGCAGGGTTTTTTTGTTCTTTTAGCAAGGGGAACCGCTTCTCCAGGAATTACGGTTTTGGGGATGTGGGTAGATCCCGGTAATAAAGAACATTCGACAAGTTGCTCAATTATGAAAAAAGTGGCGCAATAATTTTAAAAGTGGCTTATTTATTTTGAAAGAGGCTCAATTATTCAGAATCCGGCGCAATAAATATTAATATAGTTATATTCCTGCATTTCCCACTCATTTCTCCACTGTTAACTCTCTCATTTTCATTAAATCAAGCTTCCCCCAATCAAAACCAACCTAATATCTGCCTGAATGCAGCCAAATCCATACAAAAAACAGCGCAACCTCTTAAACAGAGATTACGCTGTCCTCCAAACCAATCACTACTTACACATACTGAATCTTAAAGTACTTCTTCTTCCCGCGGCGGATGATCGTAAATTGTCCTTCGATCATATCCTTCTCATCGATCACATGCTGCAGGTCCGTCACACGTTCACCATTGATATAGATCGCACCGTTCCCAACATCTTCACGCGCCTGGCGTTTTGAAGGTGAAATTTTTGCATTCACGATCAAATCAACAAGACCGATCGCATCTCCTTTAGGCTGCTCGAATGACGGTACATCCTTGAAGCCTTCAAGGATTTCAGATGCTGAAAGTGACTTGATGTCTCCGCTGAAAAGAGCTGCGGTAATACGGATTGCCTGATCAAGTGCTTCTTCACCGTGGATCATTTTAGTCATTTCCTCGGCAAGTGCTTTCTGTGCTTTACGTAAATGAGGCTCCGTCTCCACCGATCCGGCAAGTCCCTCAATTTCTTCCTGAGACAGGAATGTAAAGTATTTCAGGTATTTCACGACATCCGCGTCCGCTGTGTTGATCCAGAACTGGTAGAACTCGTATGGTGACGTCTTTTCCGGATCGAGCCAGATCGCGCCGCTCTCCGTCTTACCAAACTTTGTGCCGTCTGCTTTCGTTACAAGTGGAATTGTAAATCCGAATGCTTTCGTTTCTTCTTCGTGTGTCCTGCGGATCAATTCAAGACCGGTCGTGATATTCCCCCACTGGTCGCTTCCGCCAATCTGAAGCTTACAATTGTAGTTATCGTATAAGTGATTGAAATCGAGTGCCTGAAGAATCGTGTAAGTGAACTCAGTGAATGAGATCCCTGATTCCAGGCGGGAAGAGATCGTATCTTTTGCAAGCATATAGTTGACACCTACATGCTTACCGAAGTCTCTCAGGAATGTCACGACATCCATCGCGCCAATCCAGTCGTAGTTATTCACCATGACCGCTCCGTTTTCCCCTTCGAAATCGAAAATGCTTTCCAGTTGATTCTTGATGCTTGCTGCATTGTGCCTGATCGCATCGATCGTCTGCAGTTTACGCTCTTCATTTTTACCGCTCGGATCACCGATAAGACCAGTAGCCCCTCCGACTAAAACCAGAGGACGATGTCCTTCATTTTGAAAACGGCGGAGAGTCAGGAAAGGCAGTAAATGACCGATGTGCATGCTGTCTGCGGTCGGGTCGATTCCGCAGTAAATGGAAATGCTTTCTTTATCTAAAAGGTTTTTCAACCCTTCAGCGTCTGTTTGCTGGTAAGTGATTCCACGCCACTCTAAATCCTTCAATAATTCCATGTCCAATCTTCCTCCTTCTTCTCTTCCAATCATTTGACACACGCCTGAAAAACAAAAAAGTCCCTGCATATATGCAGGGACGCTGTCGCGCGGTACCACCCAAATTAAGGAAAATACATCCTTCACTCAATAAAGATAACGGCTTTAACCGTTTGCTGCTACTAAAGGTTCACAGCAAAAGCTCCAGGATGTAATTCATCTGCATTTTGTGTCAGTTTTCAGCGGCCACTGACTCTCTGGGGAACAGGGAATGCAAACTACTCGATCCTCTCATTGCGGTAGTGTCTATATGTCAAACGAATTGAAAAAATCAATACTAACTATATTAGGTTTTTACCATAATGCACGATATTAGTCAACAAAGTCAAGAATTTTTTATGTCGAAATACCTTTTTTGTTTGACTTTTTGCGACAGTGTTCTCTCGTATATGCTATAATAGGAATGTTCTAGGGGGAATGAAAATATGAGAGAAACATGGAACAAATTACTTGAAAAATTAGATCCTGCCATCAGGTTCTTTACAAATACCAGAGTTCATAAACGAGCAAGAATTACATACGGAGTATTTTGGAACCTTGCACTGATCACCCTTGTCGTTTTGGTGTTAGGAACGGCCTTCGCCGGTGGTGTGGGTGCCGGTTATTTTGCATCATTGGTCAAGGAAGAGCCGATCCGCTCATACGGCCAAATGAAAAAGGACATCTACAATTATGAAGAAACCTCGCAGCTTTATTTCGCCGACGATGTCTATCTAGGAAAATTAAGGACGGACCTTGAACGTGAAGAAGTGAAGCTCGAAGATGTATCAGAGCATCTAAGAAATGCTGTCATCGCAACGGAAGATGAATATTTCAAAGAGCATAACGGCGTGGTCCCTAAAGCGATCATGCGTGCAGTGGTGCAGGAATTCACCAATTCTTCCACTCAATCGGGCGGAAGTACGCTCACACAGCAGCTGATCAAGAATCAGATCCTGACAAATGAAGTATCCTTTGAAAGAAAAGCTAAGGAAATCCTTCTCGCCCTGCGACTGGAAAGATTCTTTGAAAAGGACGAAATCCTCGAAGCTTATCTCAACGTTGCAACATTGGGAAGAAATTCATCAGGACGTAATATCGGCGGAGTCCAATCTGCTGCCCAGGGGATTTTTGGCGTTGATGCAAAAGACCTGACTCTTCCACAGTCAGCATTCATAGCCGGATTGCCCCAGGCTCCATTCAGTTACACACCATTCATGAACAATGGAGAACTGAAAGAAAACCTTGAGCCGGGTATGTCACGTAAGAACACGGTCCTCTACAGGATGCACCGTGAAGGCTATATTACAGACAAGGAATATGAAGAAGCAGTCGCTTATGATTTAACAAAAGATTTCATTGAGCCGAAAGCTTCTCCGAATGAAAAGTATCCTTGGCTGACAGCCGAGCTTGAAAGCAGGGCCATCGACATCATGACGGAGGTTCTTGCCAAGAAAGACGGGTATTCAAAGCAGGACATTGAAAACAATGATGAGTTGGAAGAGAAATATCACACATTGGCCGACCGCAATGTCCGTCAAAGCGGGTATGAAATCCATTCAACCATCGATAAAAAAATCTATGATCAAATGCAAAAGACAAAAAATGCATACAACATGTACGGACCATCAAAGACTGTCACAACAACCGATCCTGAAACCGGCGAAGAAGTCCAAGTCGAGGAACCGGTACAAGTCGGCGCCATCATGATAGAAAACAAGACTGGAAGAATCATAAGCTTCATCGGTGGCCGTGATTTTAAAATCGAGCAGTTGAATCACGCAACTTCTTCCTACCGCTCGAACGGTTCGACAATGAAGCCGCTGCTTGCTTATGCGCCGGCATTGGAGTATGGCTATATTTCACCGGGGTCGCCACTGCCTGATGTTGGAGTCAATATTAATGGTTGGACACCGGAAAACTACTCATTGAGAGAGCGTGGACTATTCCCTGCAAGACATGCACTTGCAGAGTCCTTGAACCTGACGGCGGTCAGAACGTATGCGAATATATATGACCGCAATCCTTTCAATGAATTCCTGATGAAGATGGATTTTGCTAGACTGAGCCGGGTGGATAACAACTTGTCCCTTGCCCTCGGAGCCACGACAGATGGTGTGACGGTCGAAGAAAACGTCAATGCTTATGCGACGTTCGCCAATGGAGGAAAGTTTGTCGACGCCTATATGATCGATAAGATCGTCGATCAAGATGGAAACTTCGTATTTGAACATAAATCAGAAGCTGTGGATGTATACAGTCCTCAGACTGCTTATCTGACGATCGATATGATGAGAGATACGCTTGACCATTCCCTTGGAACTGGCCGCTACGCGAAAAGATTCCTGAACTTCTCATCGGATTGGGCAGGAAAATCGGGTACTTCCCAGGATTATAAAGACCATTGGTTTGTTGCTTCCAACCCAAACATCACCTTTGGTACTTGGTTTGGGTATGATACACCTTCAGACTTAAATACCGCAGCATCCCGTGCGCAGTATGGACATTACGGATTAAGGAACATTCGTCTATGGTCCTTCCTGCTGAATGATACAAGGGACCTTGCACCAAACCTGATCGATCCCGAAGGCTCCTTTAAAGAACCGGGCGGAATCGTGCGACGTTCATTCTGTTCCATCTCCGGACTGCTTCCTTCAGAAGCATGTACGAAAGCTGGACTTGTCAAGAGTGATCTGTTCAATGCCAAATTTGTACCGACCAAAACAGATGACAGCTTGTTGATGAGCCGTTACGTGATGGTGAACGGAAAGAAATATCTTGCGCTTCCTAATACACCGGAAGAATTTTCACAGCCAGGGGTCATCCTCAACCCTGATTTTGTGAAAAGTGTCTTCGGTAAAGTACCTGGGGATGCTTCAAAACTGATCCCTCAGGAAGATGAACGTTTCAAAAATGTTCTGATTGCAGAGAATAAAATTTCAGATGATGGAGCTGCACCCGGTACGGTGAAAGCTTCTGTGAACGGAAATAAGATTACATGGACTCCTTCCGGAAGCGGGGATGTCGTCGGTTACCGAGTATATTCTAAATCCGGAAGTAAAGTAGGCAGCGTCAAATCAGGTGGTAACTATTCAGTTTCAGTAGGTAACGGAGAATATTTCGTCAAGGCAGTTGATGTGGCCGGTAAAGAATCGTCTCCGTCCAACACGGTTCAAGTAGGGAAACCGGAACCAAAGCCTGAAAAGCCAAAACCTGAGCCGAAGCCTCCGGGCGGGGATAAACCAACAGATCCCAAGCCTCCGGAGCCGGATAAACCGGAACCTCCTCCAGCTGACGGTGGCGGAGACGGCGGCACCACGCCTGAGCCGCCTGGTGATGATGAACCAACGGATCCTAAACCGCCTGAAGAAGGAACAGAATAAAAAATGGAAAGCGAGCACAGAAATAGTTTCTGTGCTCGCTTTTTATGAATTGAGGAATATCTATACAAAAATCCCCGCTTCGATTAACAAGCGGGGGTTTTCTCTTGACTATTAATCTTCCATCGTACTCAAATCACCTGTAGGTAAATCCAGCTCCCATGCTTTCAAGACACGGCGCATGATTTTACCGCTTCGTGTTTTTGGAAGTTTTTCACGGAATTCGATTTCACGTGGAGCAGCATGGGCTGCCAATCCTTTTTTGACAAACTGGCGGATTTCCTCTTTCAGCTCGTCTGTCACTTCATACCCGTCACGAAGTGCGATGAAGGCTTTGATGATTTCACCGCGTACCGGATCAGGTTTCCCGATAACACCGGCTTCAGCGACTGCAGGGTGTTCAACAAGCTTACTCTCCACTTCGAACGGACCGACACGTTCACCGGATGTCATGATGACATCATCGACACGGCCCTGGAACCAGAAGTAGCCCTCTTCGTCCATATAAGCAGAATCTCCTGACACATACCAATCGCCCGGCATGAAGTAAGACTCATACTTTTGCGGGTTGTTCCAGATTTGGTTCATCATGGACGGCCAGCCTTTTTTAATGGCCAGGTTCCCCATCCGGTTCGGAGGCAGCTCATTCCCCTGATCATCGACGATCGCAGCTTTCACTCCAGGGAAAGGTTTACCCATTGAGCCCGGCTTGATTTCCATACAAGGATAGTTACAGATCAACTGTCCTCCTGTTTCAGTCATCCACCACGTATCATGGATGCGCAGGTTGAAGACCTTCATTCCCCAGCGCACCACTTCAGGATTAAGCGGCTCTCCCACGCTCAGGATATGGCGAAGCGAACTTAGGTCGAACTGTTTGACGACCTCATCGCCTGCACCCATCAGCATCCGGAAAGCGGTCGGGGCACTGTACCACACGGTCACCCCGTAATCTTCAATCGTTTTATACCAATTTTCAGGCTTGAAACGGCCTCCTACAATCACGTTAGAGGTACCTGTGAGCCATGGGCCGAAGATTCCGTATGAAGTTCCTGTTACCCAGCCCGGGTCTGCCGTACACCAGTACACATCTTCTTCCTGGAGATCCAGCACCCATTTAGACGTTTGGTAGTGCTGAAGCATCGCATTATGAACATGCAGGACTCCCTTAGGCTTTCCTGTTGAGCCGGATGTATAATGCAGGATCAGACCATCATTTCGATCCACCCACTCGATGGCAAGCTTATCACTTGCTTCCTTGAATTTTGCATTGAAATCAACATGGACATCGTCTTCCTGAACGTTGTCCCCAATCAGGAATACATGTTTAAGATGAGGCAGTTCACTTACAGGAACACGGTCCAGCAGTTCAGGAGTCGTGATGAGCACCTTTGCTTCAGAGTCCTCCAGGCGGTCTCGTACGGCACCTTCCATGAACGCTTCGAATAAAGGACCTACGATAGCGCCCAGTTTCACCGCTCCAAGAACGGAGAAATACAGCTCCGGTGATCTTGGCATAAAAATGAACACACGGTCGCCTTTTTCCACATCACCGTACTGTTTCAAGACGTTTCCTGCTTTATTGGATAATTTCTTCATATCAGTGAACGTATATTTGTCATCACGTTCAGGATCCCGATAATAAAGGGCGACTTTATTTTTTCTGAATGATTCAGCATGACGGTCTATCGCTTCATACGCTAAATTGACCCGTCCTGTCTCATGCCATGAAAATTCTTTTTCAACTTCATTCCAATCAAAAGTATCATACGTATTTTCATAGCTTTCCAGATTATAATTCCCCTTCGTGACTGGTAACGCTTCCACTTTCATATACCGAATCCCCCTTATGTAAGAATTTACAACCTTATTATAGTATATAAATTATATTTTCTCAATTTTTTAAAAAGTCTGTTGCATTGATTATCCTCAATATATATAGGTTTGATCGCAGATAAACCATTGATTTATAGGTATTTCACAATAATGTTCAGACGACAAAATTTATTTCAAACGTCTGAAAATTTTGTGAAAGCGCTCTACTTTTTTCTATTTCATGTATAATAGATTGAGAGGAATATCTTTAGGTGGTGTCCAGATGAAATTGAAGAAAACCTATAATGCAACTGAGTTAAAGACAACAAAAGGAAACTTGATCATTGAAGGGCCGATTCATGCAGAAGAGCTGGCACGTCTTGATTTTCATGAAGATTTGGTCGCATTCAGACCTCCCGCACAGCAGCATAAAGCTCTCGTCGAGATTGCCGGTTTACCTGAAGGAAGAATTATTATCGCTAGGGATAATCATACGATAGTAGGCTATGTTACATATCTATATCCTGATCCACTTGAGCGGTGGTCTCAAGGGAAAATGGAAAACCTGATCGAGCTTGGTGCCATTGAAGTCATCCCGAAGTACAGGGGGGCATCAGTCGGAAAGCACCTGTTAAAAGTATCTATGATGGATGACAATATGGAAGACTTCATCGTCATTACAACCGAATATTACTGGCATTGGGACCTGAAAGGAACGGGGCTGAATGTTTGGGAGTATCGTAAAATCATGGAGAAGATGATGAATGCCGGCGGTCTGGAATATTATGCGACGGACGATCCTGAAATCAGTTCGCATCCAGCCAACTGCCTGATGGCGAGAATCGGGAAGCGAGTCGACCCCGAATCCATACAGCGATTTGATCAGCTTCGGTTCATGAACCGCTTTATGTACTAATCTATACGTTTTCTAAAAGGGGTGGAGAACATGATAGTAGAAGAAATAATGAAAACGAACGTGGCTGCCTTGCACCCAGAAGATACAATCGAATCAGCCATTCAGTTAATGCGAGAAAAGAAAATCAAACATATTCCGATTACGAACGAGAATTCAGAAGTGATAGGGATTGTAAGTGACCGGGATGTAAAAGACGGCACCCCGTCCATTTTCGATAAGGACTCTTCAGCTCCAGAGCTTAAGAAACCCCTTAAATATATTATGAAAACGGATGTCATAACCGGGCATCCGCTGGATTTCGTCGAGGAAGTCGCCGCTTTATTCTATGAACATCATATCAGCTGCCTTCCGATTGTACGGGAAAACAAACTGATCGGGATCATAACGGAAACAGACCTCCTTCACACGCTGATCCAGCTGACCGGAGCCAATCAGCCAGGCTCACAGATCGAGGTAAAGGTCCCTCATCGTGCAGGGATATTATATGATGTGGCAGGAATCATCCGTCGCCATAACAGCAATATTTTAAGTGTACTTGTATACCCTGATAAAAAGGATGAAGCATTTAAAATCCTTGTCTTCCGAGTGAGAACCATGAATCCGATGAACGTGATAGAAGATTTGAAGAAAGAAGGGTATGACGTGTTATGGCCAAACATGCCGGGAATGTCTTCATGATGAAAGATGCTGTATTTATCTATTCCGATGAACTTCTCGGGTACCGCTTCAATGATCAGCATCCTTTCAACCAGACCAGGTTGACGCTGACGATCGATTTATTGAAGGAAATTCAGGCTCTTCAGCCCGAGGAAATCATTCCGGCAAGAATGGCAACGGATGAAGAGTTATTTCTTAATCACGATCCCAACTATGTAAACGCTGTCAAGAGAGCAAGTACTGGCCAGCTACCCGCAGAACAGGCAGAAGGATATGGAATCGGTACGGAAGATACCCCGATGTTCGATGGAATGCACGAAGCAAGCGCCTTTTTAGTCGGAGGGACGCTTACAGCAGCGGATTATGTGATGACAGGAAAAGCGAGACATGCACTTCATCTCGGCGGCGGCCTTCATCACGGATTTAAGGGAAAGGCTTCCGGATTTTGTATTTATAACGACAGTGCAGTCGCCATCCGGTACTTACAAGAGAAATATCATGCAAGAGTGCTGTATGTGGATACTGATGCTCATCATGGGGACGGTGTGCAGTGGTCTTTTTATGATGACCCCGATGTCTGTACATTGTCCATCCATGAAACCGGAAGATACTTATTCCCCGGTACCGGAAATATTAATGAACGCGGCCATGGGAAAGGATATGGATTTTCGTTCAATATCCCCTTGGATGCATTCACAGAGGATGAATCATGGCTCGAGGCATACGAAACGAGCTTCAGGGAAGTTGTGGAATTCTTCAAACCCGATGTCATCCTTACACAAAATGGTGCAGATGCCCATTACTATGATCCATTGACACATCTTTCTTCAACGATGAAGATTTACAAGGAGATCCCCCGCATCGCCCATGAACTGGCTGAAAAGTACTGCAACGGTAAGTGGATCGCAGTTGGAGGCGGCGGATATGATATTTGGAGGGTCGTTCCGAGAGCCTGGTCCTTGATCTGGCTGGAGATGACCGGACGTACAGATGCGGCCGGCACATTTCCATCTGCGTGGATTGATCGGTGGAAGAGTAAAGCCGGTGTCACGTTACCCACTGAATGGACGGATGCTCCTGATATCTATCCTGCCATACCGCGCAAAGGCGAGATCACCGAAAAGAACAGGCATACTCTTGAAAAAGCCCTCTATCCCATCCGCCAGCAGCTCAGGCAGAAGCCTGGGAGTTGACACTATTAGATTAAAAAAGGCTCAGAGTCCCTCACAGTACTCTGAGCCTTCACTGTTATTCCTTTCATTCCGCCTGCCTTCAAAAGCAAAAACCACTCCAACTCTGCATGTTGAAATGGCTTCCCTTCATCTATTCTTCTTCATAAGTAGGATCACTGATGATGATTTCCACTCTTCGA
Source organism: Rossellomorea sp. NS-SX7 (assembly GCF_052828565.1). Lineage (NCBI taxonomy): Bacteria > Bacillati > Bacillota > Bacilli > Caryophanales > Bacillaceae > Rossellomorea > Rossellomorea sp. NS-SX7. The sequence goes on from NZ_CM128249.1 coordinate 2,950,336, forward strand.
TTCTTTTGCAAATTCTCAGCGGTATCATTCGGTGCGATCGGACGCGTATCGCCGTAGCCCACTGCGATGAAGCGTTTGGGATCGAGGTTTTCAGCCCCGGTCAAATAACGGATGACAGCACTGGCACGCGCTGATGAAAGTTCCCAGTTGGAAGGGAATTGATAGGTGGAAATCGGCCGATTGTCCGTATGCCCTTCCACTTTTACAAAGTTGGGGATTTGGGATAGCAACTCTCCCACTTTATTCAAAAATGGATAGGACGTTTCAAGGATCGCTGCTTCTCCGGAGGCAAAGAGTGCCTGCTCCTGAAGGACAAGGACAACCCCTCTTTCCGTTCTTGTCGCCACTACGATTTCACTTAATTTATTTTCTCTTAAGTAGGATTGGATTTCAGAAAGCAATTCCTGCAAGTCTTTATCCCTTTCGGCTCCGTCGTCCATCTCTATTTCCGGCTCGCTTGACGGCGTTTCAAAAGGAATGACAGATGGGTAGAATTCAAGAATCTGCTTCTGCTGAAATGAATCGGCAATGGCCCGGAATTTTACAATATCAATCTGCGACATTGAAAAGAGCAATATAAAGAATACAAGAATAAGAGTGATCAGATCCGAGAAGGTAACCATCCAGCGAGGTGCATTCGACCTGGGTTCAGGCGGTTTCCTTCTACGCCTCATCAAGGGCAGCCTCCTCATGCTTCAGCAGTTCGTCATGAGACAGAAAGACTTTGAGCTTTTCTTCCAGTATCCTCGGATTCTGCCCAGATTGGATCCCTACTACGCCTTCAATGATGATTTGCTTCATGAACACTTCTTTTTCCGTACGCATCCCTAGCTTGGATGCCATCGGGATGAATACAAGATTGGCAAGCAATGATCCATAAAGGGTGGTCAGGAGCGCAATCGCCATGTTGGGTCCTAAAGAAGACGGATCGTTCAGGTTCTTCAACATCAGGACAAGGCCGATCAAGGTTCCGATCATCCCCCATGCAGGTGCATATTCACCCGCTTTGTCCAGTAAACTTCTGCTTTTCCGGTGACGCTCTTCGAGTGCAATGATTTCTGCATTCATGATATCTGTAATCATATCAGGTTCCATGCCATCAACGGCCAAAAGGACCCCTTTTCGGATGAATGGGTCCTCGATTTCTTCCACTTCCGCTTCCAAAGCCAGGAGGCCCTCCCTCCTGGCTTTTTCAGAGAGCATGATGAAGGTGCGGATCAATCCATGTATGTCGTAATCCTCATCACGGAATGATTCACGCATGACTTTCCCCAGCTGCTTCAGTTCTTTGAGTGAGAAGCTGACAAGCATGGCGGCGATCAAACCGCCGATGACAATAAAAATAGAGGGAAGGTCCACAAATGAACCAAACCCTGAAAGCCCTGCGTTTGATATGATGGCAAACGCTACAAATAGAAAGCCTACGACTACCCCAATAGGCGTAAGAACATCAATCTTCTTCATATTGACTCTCCCTGTAAATAAGTTCTTTTTATCTTAGGCACAATTCTCATATTTTGTTGTTTTAACCTTCGTATTATCGGATGTGCAATCAGCTGGGTCGAATCGAGTACATTTATGCACTTCATTCAGACTTCTCCAGAAACGTAAGAAAACAACAATTCTTTAGAAAAGAGCCTTGTCTTATCTCTATTATCGACAAAAAACTTATTTAGTTGAGCGTCTATGTTCAATACGGTGTGGTAATACAACGGTTTCTTCTTCGACAGTTTCCTTATTCATGTATTTCGTCAAAAGTCTCATCGCAACGGCACCGATGTCATACAGCGGCTGCACGACTGAAGTCAGTTGAGGTCTTACCATGAGTGCAAGCCTTGTGTTATCAAAGCTGATGATTTCCACATCTTCAGGGATCGCGACACCACTGTCCTGCGCACCATGCACCACGCCTAGAGCCGTTTCATCGTTTCCAACGAAAATCGCTGTCGGTTTTTCATCCAGCTCAGAGAATTTCTGCCAAGCTTCCAGCCCTGAATCATATGTGTACTCCCCTTCAATCACAAGGTCGTCGTTGAACTCCACTCCTGCAGAAGCCAGTGCTTCTCTATATCCTTCAAGCTTAAACTTCATATTGATCGTATCGTGGAAAGGACCGCTTACGAACCCGATTCGTTTATGTCCTTTATCAAGCAGATCCTTCACTGCATCATATGTCGCAGCCTTATAGTCAATATTCACAGACGGGACTCTGTTCGTTTCTTCAACGGCACCAGCAAGGACGATCGGAACCGGGGAACGTTCAAATTCCTGAACATGCTCTTCGGAGATATGTCCTCCCATGAAGAGAATTCCATCCACTTGTTTTCCAAGCATCGTGTTTAACAGATGAAGCTCCTTTTCCGAATTCTGATCGGAGTTGCTCAGGATGATATTGTATTTGTACATTGTGGCAATATCCTCAATCCCACGTGCCAGTTCAGCATAGAAGATATTTGAAATATCTGGGATGATGACTCCGACTGTTGTTGTTTTCTTACTTGCAAGTCCTCTTGCCACCGCATTCGGACGGTACCCCAAGCGGTCGATGACCTCAAGTACTTTCTTTCTTGTTGCCGGTTTTACATTGGGATTTCCATTTACTACACGAGATACAGTTGCCATCGAGACATTTGCTTCACGCGCTACATCGTATATTGTTATATTCATTACTGACACTCCTTTATCTTCTCAACTTATTACTGTTATTTTACACTAAACATTCCCTAAGAAAAAAGCGATTACAATGGTTTGTTAAAAAATGCACATATTTAGCGTTAAAATAATCATTATAACAGTGTTTAGTCTATTTATCTGCAATTATGTTGATTATCATACGACAGAGTTTGTTTAACTGCAATGATTGACGTTTATAAATATCCCTTTTAAGGCCGCTGTTGATTTCCGTGCAAGACTTCGCTTTCCGCAGGTGACTCGTGAGCCTCCTCGCCGCTGCGCTCCTGCGGGAAGAAAAGCGGAAGGGCTTTGTTCAGAGGCGGGTGGCATAAGACGAATCGGCCTGGAAGGCGCTCTTTGCCTTCTTGGTCGGTTTGGCTTATGACATGTGCCTCTAAGCCCTGGAGCTGGACACGTCTCACATTAGTCACTTCTCCCGCAGGAGTCTTCGTTTTGCACTCCAATCAACAGCTGGATATAACTTTAATCCACAATTATTTATACAATACCTTAATTGAATTATTCACCAAACCAAAAAGGCTGGACTCTGTGGAAGTCCAGCCTTTTCTCTATACCCCGTATTGGGTTGGTTAAACGTTAATTGTGCGTCCTTTTAATAGTTCCTGGTAGAAGTGATCGAATTGATCAAGGTCCATTTGCTGTGCTGAGTCGGATAGTGCTACAGCTGGGTCCGGATGTACTTCTGCCATTACGCCGTCTGCTCCGATGGCGATAGCTGCTTTTGCAGTCGGAAGCAGAAGGTCCCTGCGTCCAGTCGAATGCGTGACATCCACGAATACAGGAAGGTGAGTCTCTTGTTTAAGAATCGGAACAGCTGAGATATCCAGCGTGTTTCGTGTCGCCTTTTCATACGTACGGATACCGCGTTCACAAAGGATGATGTCCCCGTTACCTTGTGAAATGATATATTCAGCTGCATTGATGAATTCATCGATCGTTGCAGCAAGACCTCTTTTTAATAGGACAGGCTTCTTCACTGAACCGGCAGCTTTCAGCAATTCGAAGTTCTGCATGTTTCTCGCACCGATCTGGATCACATCAATGTAATCGAGTGCAGGTTCGATATCTGCAGGATTCACGATTTCACTGACTACCGCCAAATCGTATTCATCCGCAACCTTCTTAAGAATCTTTAATCCTTCAATGCCCAGCCCCTGGAAATCATATGGAGAGGTTCTTGGCTTGAATGCACCTCCGCGAAGTAGTTTCAACCCTTTCGCTTTGACAGCCTGTGCCACTTGAGCCACCTGCTCATAGGATTCCACTGCACACGGACCGAAGATGAAGTGAGGATTCCCGTCACCGATTGCATCTCCATTGATATTCACAATCGTATCTTCTGCCTTCTTCTTACGGGATACTAATAATGCTTTACGATGATCATCTTTCTGTAATTCCAAACCAGCTTTGAAGACCTCTTTAAAAATATGTTCAATGGTCGAGTTTTCAAAAGGACCATTGTTATTTTCCTTGATCAGGTCTAACATTCCTCTTTCACGAACAGGATCATATCGGTATACTCCTTGCTTTTCCTTCACACGCCCGATTTCCTGAACGAGCTTAGCACGTTCATTGATGGTTTCTAGTAGTTTTAAGTTCATCTCGTCGACTTTTTTTCGTAATTGATCGAGCTCTTGATTACTCACAATACAGCACCCTTTCTTGATTTTATCCTGTTCATACATAAAAAACTGTTTTAGTTTTATCAAAGTATGATACATTTTTTATAGATATTGAAACTAATTATAATAGAAGAATACCCAAATGTCACGATAATTTTCTTTATTAATTAAACGCTTTTAAGCGCTAAAGTATTTTAGTATCTTATGAGACTGATCAAAAGTAGGTGTATGCTTTGCAAAAAATTTTTTCATTAGATATAGGAACCCGTTCGGTCGTAGGCATCATTTTAGAAGAAAAAGACGGGAACTACCATGTATCCGACATTGAAGTGGAAGAGCACAAGGAACGAGCGATGCTCGACGGTCAAATTCATGATGTCCCTGCCGTATCGGATGTGATTTGTTCCATTAAGAAGAAGCTTGAAGAAAAGCATGGGCCGCTTCATAAAGTTTGTGTAGCCGCTGCAGGCAGAGCATTGAAAACGGAAAAATCACTGGCCGCCTTCTCCATTAAAGGGAAACCGCTTCTAAAAAAAGAAGATATCCTCCATTTGGAACTCAGTGCCGTCCAGCAGGCACAAGCGCAGGCAGCAGAAAACGAGGCCGATGACAAAAGCTATCACTATTACTGTGTCGGCTACTCCGTCTTATATTATCGGCTGGATGGAGAAGAAATCGGCAGCCTGATCGACCAGCAGGGAGATGAGGCCAGTGTTGAAATCATTGCTACCTTCCTCCCGAGAGTGGTAGTCGAATCGCTTCTGGCTGCATTGAATCGAGCAAATCTTGAAATGGAGGCATTGACGCTTGAACCGATCGCTGCGATCAACGTCCTTATTCCCCAGTCGATGAGAAGATTGAATGTCGCACTGGTGGATATCGGAGCGGGAACTTCTGATATCGCGCTGACAAATAAGGGAACCGTCACCGCATACGGGATGGTGCCGACCGCTGGGGACGAAATCACTGAAGCGCTCAGTGATGCATTACTGCTCGATTTCCCACTGGCGGAAAAAGCGAAAAGGGAACTTCACCAATCCCAGAGCATTGTTGTAACGGACATTCTAGGATTCCAATCAGAGCTTTCTGTTCAGGAAGTGGTGGATAAAATACACCCTTCCATTGAACATCTTGCCGGGAAAATCTCGCGTGAAATTCTTCTACTAAATAATCAAAAGTCCCCACAGGCCGTCATGCTCGTCGGTGGAGGCAGCTTGACGCCACAATTGAATGTAGAGTTGGCAAAATCATTGAACCTTCCGGAAAACAGAGTGGCCGTAAGGGGGATCGAAGCCATTCAGGATTTAACGTTTACAGACGCTTCCGCAAAAGGGCCGGAACTGGTTACACCTGTCGGCATTGCAATCGCCGCTAAGCAAGCACCTGTCCAATACGTTACCATTTATGTTAATGATCAGCCAATCCGCCTTTTTGAAGTAAAGGATCTAACCATCGGGGATGGGCTGCTTGCTGCCGGTTTAAAAATAAACAAACTGTACGGAAAACCTGGTACTGCGTACTTCATCACTGTCAATGGACAGGATGTGACCCTTCCAGGAGGCTACGGTCATCCCCCTGTGATTACTAAGAATGGGAAAGAAGCATCCGTGGACGGCAGACTGATGAACCATGACAGAATCACGGTCAAAAAAGGAGAGGACGGGGCCTCTCCTACTGTAAAAATAAGAGAGTTAGTGGATGACATTCCGGATAAAACTCTTTTAATCAATGAAAGAACACATACCTTGTCACCCAATCTATTAAGAAACGGAAAGAATGTCACCCTGGATGAAACCATTCAAGATGGGGACACCATTCATTATGAAACAAGAGAAACAATTGCCGAAGCATTGAGAAAGCTTGGGTATGATGAGTGGCTGGAGAAATGTAAACCTTTCCACCTCACCATCAATGGTAAAGAAACCTTCATCCCCTCATTTGGAGGGAAGTTATTCATTAATGATAGGGAAGCTAAACCTTCTTCAGCCATTGCCCATAATGATAAAATCACGATAAAGGTCCCTGAAAACCCTGCGGTCGAACAATTATTGATGAAAATAAGTGATTATCGTGATCGATCGATTGAGGTCGAATTCAATGGCAGCCCGGTGATTATAAAACAGGAAGCGGCTAAAGTATATAGGGATGGCAAACCATTGATTGTGAATGATACCATCCATATGGGAGATACAATCACGATCGAGGAAAAATCAGGGCACTCATTCATTTTCCAGGATGTCTTTAATCATGTGGAAGTCTCCATGCCTGAAAACGGAAATGCTTCCTTTCAGTTAATAAGAAATGGAGAAGAAACCACTTTCTATGAAGAAATACAAGCTGGAGACAGTCTCGAGATACGATGGGCAAACTCATATAAGAGATAATCAAGAACATAGAAAAACTGTCACTGGCGAAACCGCCAGTGACAGTTTTTTATGAGCCGATCTGTCCAGGGACACTGCTCGGCTTATTCGTGCTGTGGACATTATCTCTGTTAGAAGATGGAATGGACGTCGATGCAGATGAAGTTTGTGATGCTTCAGATGTCACTTCTTCACCTGCTTCCTTTACTTTACTGCCGATTTCCTTCAGATCTTCAGCAGCTTCCTTTGTAGTGGCGATAATTTCAGTAGAGTCATCTTTCACCTGATTCACTTGATCGATGACTTCCCCGTTTACTTTTTCATATAACTTTTGCGCATCATTGATCGCTTCTTTCAATACAGAAGAAGCTGACTTGATTCGCTCCTGCCAGTCATTCATGACTCCTGATGGGTTTTCTTTCACTTTCGATACCATGTCCATTGTGGAGTCCTTCATTGAACTTGTATTGTTTGAAATTTTCTTTCTTGTATTTTTGTCCATCATGGCAACCGCTCCGCCAACGACGGCTCCGAGTACGATTCCTTTTACGAGCTTACCGCTTCTTTTTTCTTTTACGGTTGGGATTTGATTTACATTGTTTGATTCAGTCGTTCTGGTTTGGTAAGATTGTACCATTTTAATTGATCCTCCTATAGTGTGATTGATTTGTTATTACGTTTAATTCCCCGTCCCGGTGTAAATAAACTTTTGTAGGGAAAATTCCTATTATTACCGGAAGAGTTCAAGCTTTAATTTGGAGGTTTCTATTAACTTTTTGCCTGGAACATGGACCGTTCTTTTCCGCTGCAGGCACTTGCTTTCCGCGGGGAGGAAGTCAAGCCTCCTCGACGTTCCGTCTGCGGGATAGAAAAGCGGAGGCGGTTCGCACAGCCCCGACAAGCATAAGATGAATGGGCCGGGAAGGCGATCTTTGCCTTCTTGGACCATTTAGCTTATGACCTTGAGGGGCTAACCGCCGGAGCTGGACAAGTCTCGACTTTTCCTCTATATCCCGTCGGAGTCAAGTGCCTTCCGCTTCAATCCACTCTAGGTTTCATAACATAATAGGAGCTAAAAAAGAAGTTCTTCCATATTCAGGTCTTTGTAATTTATGTATTAACCGGTTCCAGCTGTTGATTGGAGTGCAAGACGAAGACTCCTGCGGGAAAAGCGAGTTAGGTGAGACCCCGCAGGAGCGTAGCGACGAGGAGGCTCACCAACCGCCCGCGGAAAGCGAAGTCTTGCACGGAAATCAACAGCGGGGTTTAGCAGGACAAATCTTACGAAAATCTAAAGAAATAAAAAAGAACCTGCACATGCAGATTCTTTTTTTATAGTTTACTCAGTTCTTTTTCGGTGATATGCCAATGGGAAGCATTCCAGCCGGGTTTTCCGTCGATGAATAGGAACGCTTGGGGGGATTCGTGCTTGATGCCGAATTTTTCGGCAATATGATTTGAGAGTTCCCTTGATTCCTGGACCGCCAGATAATAGCCTTCTTCTTCTCTATTATTGTTTAAGAACGCTTGGTAATCATTGAACGCATTTGAACTGATTGGACAGGTCAAACTGTGCTTCATAAAGAAAAAGCGGGGCTTCGTTTCTGCAAGCTGTTCGAATTGCTGAACGGTTTCAATCTTTTGCATCTTCAGTATTCATCCTTTCTTTCACAAGTGCTTTAGTTGGACACTGCTATTTCTAGAATAGCCTGCACAAAAAAGCGGCGAAGTAATCATATCACTTCACCGCTCCCCTGGACAACTATTATTGGTTATACGTTTTTTCAGTTTCATCAAAAGCTTTTTTCGTTTCTTCAAGCTTTTGGTTCACATCTTCCGTTTCCTGAACTGGAGTCGCATCCCCTACAGGAACTTCCTGAAGCTCATCAGTTACGTCTTCTGTATTATTTTTTGAACGGTAAGATTTGAATTTATCTTTCACTGTATTGGATTGTTCCTGAACAGTCTTTGAAAGCGCAGCAGATTTTTCTTTGGCAACCGCCGCTAATTCATTGCTCTTTTCAACCGCTGAATCTTTCCACTGACCTGACTTTTCCCTTATTACGACAGCCTGTTCATTCAGGTCGTTCCGTAAATCTTTCCCTGATTTAGGCGCCAGTAAAAGCGCTGTAGCAGCTCCTACGATCCCTCCGATCAAAGTACCGATCATGAAGTCCTTTGAGTTGATGTTGCTGCTGTCGTTTGTTTGCTGGTTTTGGTTTTGGTTTTGATTTTGTGTCATTTGAAAATTCCCCTCTCCTAATTGTTATAAGATCTTGCTCTTTTAATCAATTTTTCTCGAGATTGAACTTCTGCGGGTGTGGGTTGATTATGAACAGCTTCATCGGTATGACTCGGCTGCTGATCCTTTTTTTGCTTCCACTTGTCCTTTAACTCGATAATCGCATTCCCCCACTGAACCACCTGTGAAATCTTACCTTGGTTCTTTTCAAGTTCAGTCGAGATGGAAGTGCTGACTTTCTTTACCGAATTATTAAGGTTTTGAATGGAATGACCTACATCTTTTACTGCATAAACAACGGTGTTCAGATCCTCAGACTTACGCTGGATATCCTCGGCTAACAAATTCGTTTTATGTAGTAATTCAGTAGACTCTTTTGTCACTCCCTGAAGCTGGGTCTCAAGACCGTTCAAGGTCGTCGATACACTATCCAGTGTAGTCCCCAGTGATTTCAAGGTTTTCATAACGCTGATTACTAAAATGAAAAAGGCAATTGCTATGACAGCTACACTCAGATAAAGAATTATTTCCATATAGTACACCTCCATATATAAAAATTCTTTACCCACCCTATACATAAATAAAACATTATACTAGGATTTCTTCCTTTGAAAGGCAAATTCCTGCTTAATTTTAAAAATACTTTTTTATCTTTTCTTTTTCACTTTTTTATCATCCCGGTAATTTTTAGGGTAAAATAAAGGTTGATATACATATAAGGAGGTTCACATAAATGAAAGATCCACGTATTGAAAAACTGGCAAGAAACTTAATCCAATATTCAGTCCAATTGCAGCCAGGTGAAAAAGTGCTGATTGAAAACTTCGGCCTCCAGCGAGAGTTGGTCACAGCGCTTGTTAAAGAAGCATATGCAGCAGGAGGATTCCCTTTTGTATCCATCAAAGATCACTCGGTTGACCGTGCATTATTGTTGGGTGCGCAGGAAGAGCAATATAATATGATGGCTGATTTCGAGGCGAATGTCATGAAGGATATGGACGCATATATCGGACTCCGCTCAGGTGATAATATCAGCGAGCAATCAGACGTTCCAGATGAAAAAATGAAGATCCATGGAAATACGATCGGCAAAAAAGTACATAGGGAAATCCGTGTTCCAAAGAAAAAATGGGTGGTTCTTCGCTATCCGAATGCATCGATGGCCCAGCTGGCAAAAATGAGCACGGAAGCATTTGAAGACTTCTACTTTGATGTCTGCAACCTTGATTACAGTAAAATGGACAAGGCAATGGACAATCTCGTTGACCTCATGAACAAAACGGACAAAGTCCGCCTTGTCGGAGAAGGGACCGATTTGACGTTCTCGATCAAAGATATTCCGGCTGTGAAATGTGCTGGCCGTCTGAATATTCCCGATGGGGAAGTATACTCTGCCCCGGTCAAGGATTCAGTAAACGGAACTATCAGCTACAACACTCCGTCCCCTTATAATGGGTTCACGTTCGAGAATGTAAAGCTTACATTCAGAGATGGTAAGATTGTCGAAGCGACTGCTAATGACACAGAAAGAATCAATAAAATATTCGATACGGACGAGGGTGCCAGATACGTCGGTGAGTTTGCCATCGGAGTCAATCCTTACATCCAGCATCCGATGCAGGACATCCTTTTCGATGAAAAAATCGACGGCAGTTTCCACTTCACTCCTGGTGAATGCTATGAAGATGCGTACAACGGCAATCACTCAAACATCCACTGGGACATGGTCATGATCCAAAGACCTGAATACGGTGGAGGGGAAATCCACTTCGACGACGTCCTGATCCGCAAAGACGGAAAATTCGTCCTACCAGAACTCGAGGTGCTCAACCCGAAAAATTTGAAATAACAAGAAAAGCGGAGGCGGCTCTAGCCTCAGCTGGATAAATAAATGCCCTTTTCTCAATGCTTAAAGCAATGAGAAAAGGGCATTTAAAATGGAAAACCGGCCCTTTGTGAGCCGGCATCATCTGATTAGTTTTGTGCTAAATTTGCTTTTAGCGTCGTTTCGTATGCTTCCTGGAACTTTTGGATATCTCCCGCTCCCATGAAGATCAGGACACTGTTTTCATGGTCCAATAGAGGGGTAGTATCATGTTCGTCGATGATTTCAGATCCTTCAATTTTGCTTTGCAGATCCTGGATCGACAGTTTTCCATGATTTTCCCTGGCTGAGCCGAAAATCTCACATAAGTACACTTTATCCGCCATATCAAGACTTTCAGCAAACTCTGACAGGAACGTCTGAGTACGTGTAAAAGTATGCGGTTGGAACACCGCGATGATGTCCTTTTCGGGATATTTTTGTCGAGCGGAATCCACTGTTGCTTTGATTTCCGTCGGATGATGGGCATAATCATCAATCAGGATCTGGGACCCGAGTTCTTTTTCAGAGAAGCGGCGTTTAACTCCTTGGAAGCTGCTGAGTCTATCCTGTACGACCGCTGTATCCAATTCTTCATAATGGCAAATCGCGATGACGGACAGCGCATTTAAGATATTGTGATCACCGAATGTAGGGATTTTGAAGCTTGCATAGAACTCATTTCGTACGAATACGTCAAAGGAAGTCCCTTCACGGTCACGGTTCACATTTCGTGCCTGAAAATCATTTTCTTCAGCGAAACCATAAAAAACGACCGGAACCTGAGCCTGAATCTTCTGTAATTGTTCGTCATCACCGCAAGCAATGATTCCCTTTTTCACTTGCATCGCCATCTCCTGGAATGCGGAAAAGACATCATCGACATTTGCGAAATAATCAGGGTGATCGAAATCGATATTCGTCATGATGGCATAGTCAGGATAATAGGATAAGAAATGACGTCGATACTCGCATGCTTCAAATACGAAATATTGAGCATCCACTTCCCCTTTACCTGTACCGTCACCGATCAGATATGAAGTAGGCTTTGCACCGCTGATCACGTGTGCAAGAAGACCTGTTGTGGACGTTTTTCCATGCGCCCCAGTCACAGCCACACTCGTAAACTTCTGCATGAAGTCACCAAGGAATTTGTGGTATCTCGTGATCGGCAACCCTTGTTCTACTGCAGCTTCAATTTCTTCATGTGTATCCGGAAATGCGTTTCCTGCAATCACATGCATATCCCCTCCGATATTTTCTTTCTGAAAAGGAAGGATTTTTATATTTGATTCTTCTAAAGACTTTTGAGTAAAGAAATATTTATCTACATCAGATCCTTGGACCTCGTAGTCCATATCGTGGAGTATTTGGGCTAATGCACTCATACCCGAACCCTTGATTCCTACGAAATGATAAATAGTCATAATAGAACCTCCAACAATCATCTATCTAAAGCATTATATGAAATGAATATTAATTTGCTATCCGTATGGCTATGGACTTGAGATACAGAATTCTTTTCGTCTTCTTAAGTATAAGGGAGTTCAAGAAGAATGGCTATCTTCTGACATCCTATTTGGAAGATTACTTGTTTCATTCAACTTGAACATTATATCACTTTTTAAAGACGCTGACCATGAACGAACTAGGAATCCCCCTTAAGGATATAGGAAGGAGCCTCTTCTTTTAAAAATGTTCTCCATAATACTCCAGTTTCATGATTCTTTTGGCGGTAATGTTTTTTTATCACTGCCTGCAAACCGCTGTCTCCCGCTTCAAACACGGGTCCAATGAGCCACGGATCTGTGACGAGAGGGACTTTTCTCATAAAATAAAGCGAGCCTCTATGTATCTCATCCTTTACACGCCCCGGGAACGTTTTCACGCATTCTTCCTGGTCATGGATGATATTGACAGCCTTAATAAATAATTCATCATTCTCTGAACGGATTTCTGTGGCGATCACCGGTTCAGGGGCAGCTGATAGCAGCAGGGCCCCCATCATCTTTATTGGGTCGCTATGCTGCCGGGACTGCAAAAATTGAAAGAATAACGTCTGACCCTTTATTGTCTTATAATCGAAAAGAAACCATTGGTGAAAAACATCTTCGACTTTCTTTGAAACAAGGGATGCTTCCTTCAATTTAAAACGTTTTGCAAAGATCATTTTCGCTCTTACTCTTTCACGTATATTGGTTTCTTTTAACGCATATTGATACGACCTCTGATATAATTCATCGATTTGCCCTTGTGCAATGAGCTGTTTTTTCAAACGATATTCACTTAAATCCAAAAGTTCCTTATCCTGCATCCTCTCACCTATTCGAATTCAACTTTTTCAAGACGTGGATTAGGACGAAGCTTTCTGCCTGCTTTTGCTTGGTGTACACCGTCAAGGACAACATTATCCCCTGTAAATCCGACGTGAATCTTTAGAAGGCTGCTGCCTACACCATACACGTCAACCGGCACCCGGCTCTCCTCAAACTCACGGATACGTTTCTCGTTGAAGCCACCCGTAACCACTATCTTCACATGTTGATATCCCTCTTCATCCAATGCTTTTCTGAGAGCAAATATCAGTTCACTGTTCACCCCTCTTGGATCGAACGTGCCCAGCACATGCTGATTGCGGAGGAAATATTTGTCGATCAACATTCTCGATGTATCTACACGTACCCCCTTTAGGTCGGAACCAAACTCCCTGGCCACTTTCAATGCATCTGTAATGACATCGTTATTGTAATCGACCAGCGCAATCAGTTCATCCTCAGGAAACGTTTCCTGATACACCTTGGCCGCTTCCACGATATCACCATTGAATAACTGGATCAACGCATGGGGCATCGTGCCCATCCCCTGTTTTCCCCACCATTCATTCATGGCATGTGTAGCCTGTGCAGTAGATCCGCCGATAAATGCGGCATATCCGTCCCCCGCCTGCTGAGTAAAGTGATCATCACGGTCACCCATGAAAATGACCGGCTTTTGTTCTCCTGAAAGGGCAGCTGCTTTCATTACGTTATACACGCTTGTGGCAACGGATGTCCTTCTGGCAAGGATTCCATCAATGATTCCCTCCAGGTAGCCGAAATCCTGGTAGCGTCCTGTTATCGTCAGCACAGTTTCAAATGGAGATATTTGATCTCCATCTTTCAGAGAATGGATTTCGAGGTTTTCAGGTTGATCGGCAAACGTATGCAGAAGCGCTATGACTTCATCGGTACCGCATAATACTGAGTGATCCTTCTGAAAGAATTGCATCGTAACTACCGCATCGGGTTTATACTTACGAGCAATTTCCCTTGTTTTTAAAAAATAGACCGCCGAAAACCATCCTTCCTTGATCCTTTCGTCAAACTTGAATGTATGGTTGGTCAATCGGTTGATTTTCCCTTGAAGTTTCAATTCGATTTCTTTCATCTTAGAGCTCCTTAATGGCTTACCAAAAAAATAGGTATTCTGTTTATATCATAAACAGAATACCATGTATTAAATGTTTGTACTAGTCTATGCCAATGTCTCCAGTTCGCTCTCTGAAATCAGGACATCCCTTGGCTTGCTGCCTCTTGACTCTGAAATGACACCACTCTTTTCCATCATTTCCATCAATCTTGCCGCACGGTTATATCCGATTCTGAACCGTCTTTGCAAGCTGGACGCAGAAGCCCCGCCCTGATCGATGACAAATTCGCATGCCTCGAAAAACAACTCATCTTCTTCTTCCGTCACTTGCGCCTTCTTGATCAGTTCATCCTGTTGAAATATATAATCCGGCTCTCTTTGTTCCCGTACATGATTGATGATTTCATCAATTTCGTCATCGGATACAAAGGTCCCCTGCAGCCTCACAGGTTTGCTGGACCCATTTTCAAGGAAGAGCATATCGCCTTTACCGAGCAGTCGTTCAGCACCGCTGCCATCAATGATCGTTCTGGAATCAACACCTGAAGAAACAGAGAATGCAACCCTAGTCGGAACATTCGCTTTGATCAATCCCGTGATGACATCAACGGACGGGCGCTGTGTCGCAATGATCAAGTGGATCCCGCAGGCACGGGCCTTCTGGGCGATACGGCAGATCGCTTCTTCGACATCTGCAGGCGACATCATCATAAGGTCCGCCAGCTCATCAATGACGATGACCAAATATGGAAGCATATCATTGTACTGTTTGTTCCGTTTTGCCAATTCATTGAAACGCTTGATATCCCTTACTCCGGTATGAGCAAACAATTCATATCGTCTTTCCATCTCCTCGACCGCCCACTTCAATGCAGCCGTTGCCGCTTTGACATCGGTGATGACCGGGCTGACGAGATGCGGTATGCGGTTATATGGGGCAAGCTCCACCATTTTCGGGTCGATCAAGAGCAGTTTCAATTCATCCGGTGATGCCTTATATAAAAGACTTACCAGTATGGAATTGATGCAAACACTTTTTCCGGAACCCGTAGCACCGGCAATCAGTCCGTGCGGCATCTTACTCAAATCGGTCACGATCGGCTGACCTGAAATATCGAGTCCCAGGGCTGCAGTCAACGCTGATTCCGATTCCTGGAAGGCAGGGCTTGCGATCACCTCACTGATACAGACAGGACGGCTTTCCCTGTTCGGAACCTCGATCCCGATCGTATGCTTCCCTGGAATTGGCGCTTCGATCCGGATATCTTTTGCTGCAAGGCTGAGCTTGATATCATCCGCGAGATTCGTAATCTTATTGACCTTCACCCCAGGCTCCGGCTGCACTTCAAATCGTGTAACCGACGGACCCTGAGTGACATTGACCACTTTCGCGCGGACATTAAAGTTATGAAGCGTCTCATCCAGAAGATTTTTCAGTGATTCCAGCCATTCCCCGCTCAACTTCTTTGAAACGGGGGGCATCAAATAATCCATTTCTGGAAATGTATATCCTTTTGTGCTCTTCACCGAAGAGGCAAGTTCACTGTAGCTTTTTGCAGCTTCTTCCCCCTGGACCTTATCCGGCGGATTTCCTTCTTGGCTGGAGGTCCTTCTTTCAGACACCTCCGGTTGATGTGCTGTTCCTGCATACCCTTGGTTTTCATGGGGTTGGGTTCCATCCACAGTTTTTCGTCTATCTGCAGAAGTATCTGCAGAAGGTTCGCGGACAGATTGAACCGATGTCATGACGCCTCCGCCCTCCCCCGGGGTCTCATTTAACGATGCATTTTCCGATTCTGCAGCTGCATCGTATTGAACAGGTGCAGACTGCCTTTTTTCCTCTCGGTTCGGAGAAGACAGCGGCTTTCTTTCCTGAGCGCCATTGGTTCTTTGGCGCTGATTCATCTGCCGTTTATCCTGCTTTAACATTAAGACGTTAAAAGGGAGATGCGACCTTTTTCTAGGCTTCGGTTCCTCTTCCTTGTTCTTTGCAGGAGCCGTTTCCTGATTGTTTTCTTGAATCTGCAATGTTTCTTCTGGTTGTGTTTTTTCTTGGGACATTGCGGTAACTTCCGGTTGTACGATTGGCTGGAGTTGGTCCTCCGGCTTTGATTGTTCAGATTCTTGCTGTGTTTGTTGCACATCTTCTTGTTGTATCAAATGTATTTCTTGTTCTGACTGCTGCACTTCTTGAAGAATTGGCTGTTCCGGTTGATTTACTGTCGCTTCTTCAACCTCCCCCGATTCTTCTTGGGAGACAGCAGAAGGGAGCTCTGCTTGCATTACTTTGACAGGCTCATTTTCGGTTGAATTTTCTGCGGGATATTGTTTGTATAGACCTTGCGGTTCTTCCCCATTTTCATTTTCCTCAAAAGAAAATTCATTCCCGATAAGGGAAGCTCCGACTCCCGACCAGCTATTGCTGATTTTTTGCGTGCTTTCATGTTTTTCGTGTACTTCTTTTACTTTTTCAACTTCATTAACTTCACTTACTTCTTTCAATTCAGGAGGATATACATCGTATGTTCCTTCCTTTACTGCTTCGCCATTATGTAAAAACTCTTTCAGTTCGTATTCCACTTCATCTTTTTTAATCGGCCTTGTTCTGAAACCGTAAATAGGAGAAGGGATTTCCGTCGGACGAAACGGCCGGCTGTTCCCTTTTTCAACTTTCTGGGTCTTTTGGTTTTTGCCGCTATTTTCAGTTTGTCGCGCAGGCGAAGCCTTTTCTGAATAGGTTGATTTTTGCAGCTGGCTTTTCCGGGGTTTCCGTTCGATTCCTCGTGCTTCTTCCCGTTTAGTCTCCTGTTTGTCTTTTTGTTCAGGCTCTCTCCGTTTTCTCTCGGGGCGGGGCTCATTCACGTCTTCTCTGTCCGAAATCAGCGGGAACCTGAAGTTCCCTTTTGGATATTGATACGTCATCCTTGCTTCTACGTCTCTTGAATGTTTCACGACTCTATTATGATTAAATGTACGCTTTTCAGACCGCGGCTCTCTTTCTTCAACTTCTTCTTCAACATATTCTTCAATTGGCTCATCTTGATCTGATAGTTTATTCATTATCTTTTTAATCCAACTCACACTTATCACTCTTTCCTTGATACTTATCTTATATTTTATCAGTTAAAGAGAAAAATTCGAGTGATTTCGATAGAATTAGAGAATTGTTAAGAGAATGTGTCGAAAGCAATATTGGTGTAATATTGTTTTGATGGGAATGTTTGAGAGGAAGTGGTTTCTTTTTGAAGGAATTTAAGTCATTCTGATGATGTTTTTCTACCATTGTTGAACTTTTTGTATTAAAAGTTGATTTAAAAGATTGATTTTTATAGTGGAAATGGGGGAGGGACGGTAGAGCGGAAATTAATTGTTCCGGTTTCAAGGTAATTGCACCGTTATCAGGTTAATTGCACCGCATTTCCATTAATTGCACCCCATTTGGAATTATTGTTCCGCTTTCCGCATAATTGAACTACTTAGAATCATTATCGATTACAGACGGGCCATTTAAGCCGTTAGTTCTTTCACGGTTAATACTCCAAGCTACTCACTTTTCCATATCAAAAAGCCCGGAGTGATCTATCATCGACTCCGGGCTTGTTTTTTTGTAAATTTATCCTTTATATGGCTGTCCAACTTCATAACTGTCTTCCAGCACTAAAATCCCTTTTTCCTGCGGGGCATTCGGCAGGTCGAGTTCTTTTGCAGAACAGATCATCCCGGATGAAGGGACACCGCGCAGCTCTGCGTCTTTAATGACCATTCCACTCGGCATGACTGCGCCCACTTTCGCAACAACCACTTTCTGACCCTGGTCAACATTAGGTGCGCCGCATACGATTTGCAGGGTTTCCCCGCCAACATCCACTTTACAGATGTTTAATTTATCTGCGTTGGGATGCTTTTCTTTTTCAGATACATAACCTACGACGAATTTAGGTGAGAAGTCCGCTTCCAATACCTCTTCAAATCCATTTCCCTTAAGAGCTTTATTGATTTGCTCCAGCTTTTCGTCATGCATTTCAACTTGTCCATTTTCATTTAACTTCATGTAGTTTGAGGCTTTGAACAAATTATACCCGACTGTTTTGCCGGATTCGATATCGAAGATGCGGACAGCATCTCCTTTACTTTCATGTTCCACTTTCCCTTCAAATCCGGGTTGAAGCGTGATGATTAGGGTATCCCCAATTCCTTCTAGATTGTAAAATACGTTCATGTATGTTTTCTCCCTTCACTTTTTACGATTTTTAGCCAGGATGAAGATCGGTTCAAGTTCTCCATCTTCATAGACAAATGATAAAGCAGTAATCGGGACATTGCCCGTGGTGAAAAAGCTCATTGTTAGCTGCGCTAGCACATCATAGCCTGTTTCATTACGGATATCCCCTATGACAAGCACGTCCTGGTGCGGCACGGATACTGTCATCTCACCTTGGATATCACCGCTGATCTTCTTAAGGAAAGCATCATTTAATATGCGGCTCGCATCGTAGCCGTCATTATTATTCAAGAAATAATAGATGTTGCCGGCTACCTCATCTTTTTTCATTTGCGTCGGCAGCCCTCTTACGTTGAATAAAGCTGTTTCTTTCATCTGCTCGTGGGACCAGCCTTCTTCTTTCAACATGTTTTCATCAATCAAACGATAGGTTGAACCGAGATCGATTGCATAATAGATCCTGGTTTCGGCTGTGTGTTCGTCTGTGACAAGCGGGACCCCGTCGTTTGATTCGGTTGCAAAGGAAGTGGACCGGATGACCGGAAACACGTTCTTCTCTTTGCTTCCCATGTCAGATTTTGTTCCCATGACATTAAGCGCTTCTTCTACATAATATACGACTTCATCGATGATCGACTTATTATTTTCTTTCCACTTTGAGACGATGGGCGGTAGTGCTACCGTAATCCCTTTATTAGTCTCGGTATTTTCTATGCGCAGGGAATCTTTTTCCCGATCATATGTAAATGTGCGATTCGGTTTTTCCAATCGCTCCTGAAGGATTCCTTTTAATTTTTTTATATCCATAGTTCCCCTCCTTCTTATACTCATCATTCACCGTTCAAATAAAACAATCTGCCACTTTTAACATTTTACAATAAAATCTCGATATTACAAAAAGAATCCGTCCATAGAAAAAGGGATACCCCGAAGAATATCCCCTTTGCATTATTTAGAAAGGCTGTTCATGAACTCTTGTATTTCTTCTTTTGTTTTACGATCCTTGCTTACAAAACGGCCGGTTTCCTGTCCGTTATCGAATGCAAGGAAGCTCGGGATCCCAAAGATATCATGTTCAATGCAGATATCGATGAATTGATCGCGGTCTACATATAAAAAGGTGTATTCACTGTATTCATTTTCAATTTCAGGCAGGATCGGCTCAATCACCCGGCAGTCGGGGCACCAGTCAGCCGAAAACATAAAGACATGTTTCCCGTTATTTTTCAATTCATGAAATTCTTCCATTGTTTCAAGTTTACGCATCTTATTTTCCTCCTGTATCTATCGTCATCTGATTCGGCTTGATCCAGCCAATTTTACGCATATATTCAGATATTAACAGGGAGATGAAAGCAGGTCCAACAAAATGCAACAGCAGCACCTTCAGCGCCGTATCCCAAGTGAAGCCCATTGTCTTAAAAGTCATGATCTGACCGACGAGTCCGCTCGTTCCCATCCCCGCTCCAGCAGCATTATTCTCCATGATCCAAAGAGTCGTTCCAATCGGTGCAAGTACCATCCCTGCAATCGTAGGCGGCAGCAAAATGCGCGGGTTCCGGACAATATTCGGCACTTGAAGCATGGAGGTACCGATTCCCTGTGCCAGAAGGCCTCCTACTTTATTTTCCCTGTAGCTGATGACAGCAAACCCAACCATTTGAGCGGCACACCCTATGGTTGCAGCCCCCGCTGCCACCCCGCTCAGATCAAGCATCAGCGCAATCGCCGCACTCGAAATCGGCGCTGTCAAAGCAAGGCCCATGAGCGCCGCCACCAAGATACCCATGATGATCGGTCTCTGTTCCGTCGCCCAGCTGATCCAGCTTCCAAACATGGTCATAAAATCACCTATTTGCGGCCCCACAAAATATGCCACAGAGAATCCTGCCAGAATCGTCACAAATGGAGTGACGATAATATCAACCTTTGTCGTTTTACTTACCAGTTTTCCTATTTCGGTGGACACCACCGCTGCCAGATAGGCACCTGCAGGACCCCCAAGGGAGGCACCTGCCGCACCCGTCACGACGGCAGCGAATAATACAAGCGGAGGGGCACCCAAGCCATATGCAATGGCCACACCGATGGCTGGCCCCATCAGACTGATGGCCAGGGCTCCCATATCGATGAAAAAGGTATTAATCGGCATAGGCAGGAACGCTGCCTGCTCACCGATCGTCTTGATGATCAACCCGATAATCAGCGAGCTGAAAAGACCAAGGGCCATATAACTTAAAGCATCTATAAAGTAAACTTTGGCAGAGAACTTAACCCCTTTGCTCTCCATGTAGTTCTTCATTTCCATTCCCCTTTTCTCTGTAATAAGGAATACACATTTACTAGTGTAAAGACACATGTTGTTTTTGTCTATATGTAATTTCCGGACAACCCTATGAATTGTAAGCTGTCCAAGGGAGACTTGAATCATTCATAGGATAAGAGGCTGCCTGTCATCCCATTTCCAATAAAAAAAACCGATTTTCTACTGTTATAGTAAAAAATCGGGAGATATCGTTATTTATGTTTTACAGAGCTTGCTATTTCCATCATCATTTCGGCATTATCCGAGAGATCTTCCAAATGCGATTGAGTGGTCAATTTAGTGCCTCCCACCCCAACAATCAGTTCATAGTCTTCGGAATCCGGCAATTTTTTAATGACATAGTATCCTAAACGATTATCATCTTTGAATGTGTCATTTTGCACGATATTCTTCTCGTCGCTGATTGCCATCATATATAGAAGTTCACTGTTTTGATCTTCTTCGGTATTAGCAAATAGAATAAAAGTATCAGAGCCTTCTGAAATAATGATATTATTTGGAGATTCCTTTTCAATCTTGGCTCCAAACGGGAGATAAAAGCTTAAGTTCCCTGCTTTTTCTTTCGCGCTCTTCTCTGTATTTTTGAACGTATCCTCCACAGTCTGGGCTGTCTGCTCTTTTTCATCATCTATGGTTGTATTGCATCCAGCTAATATAAGCACAAGAAAGAAGAAAACGATCGAAATCTTTGTTTTCATCCTCTTATCCTCCTTTTTCCGCGTTCAGGCGGACATCCGCCTTCACTTTTCTCGCTTAGGACCTACGCTAATAATACCGTCACAAAGTACCATTGACAACCCTTACAAAAAGAAAAGTCCTTTATTTCATGGCAATTCAGGTTACTTTACACCAGCACAGGGTATATATGATAAAATGACTAAAAAAAGGAGAGATGCCGAATGGAATTTACTGTATACCTCGCGGGGGAAATACATAGCAGCTGGAGAGAAGAGTTAAAACAGCAATCGAAACAGCTGGACTTGCCATTATCCTTTGTCGGACCCATGGAAAATCATGACCGCTCTGATTTCATCGGAGAAGAAATCCTAGGCGAACAGCATGATAAGATCCATCGTGATGAAGCTGCGTCTGCCATCAACAACCTCCGTACCGAATTGCTCATGAAAAAATCGGATCTGGTCGTTGCGTTATTCGGGGAAAAATATAAGCAATGGAATACAGCGATGGATGCAAGTACAGCTCTTGCCATGAATAAACCGCTGATCCTCATCCGCCCGGAAGAACTGCATCACCCCCTAAAAGAACTGTCGAATAAAGCAAATGTAACATGTACGACAATCGAACAAGCAACGAAAGTACTTTCGTATATATTTGAAACGGAATAACCAGATTATTCTTTTACTGACAGTAATTTTATCTATAAATTAAAAGAAGCATGCCGTTATAATAATCTCCGGCATGCTTTTTTCATGTTCAGAACACTGCCATCATCCCTAAATTATCTTACTATTCTAAAATAATATAATCTTGGTAAAATAAAAACATTTTGTGCTATAATTACTAGTTTTGAAAGTTTTTTTGACTTTATGAAAATATTAAAATATTATAGTAAAAGAACTAAGGAGGTTGTAATATGTCGTCAATCAATAAACAGAAAATTGTGGATAGTGTTCCTCAGAAGGGATTCTTTGGACATCCTAAGGGACTATTCACGCTATTCTTCACGGAATTTTGGGAGCGCTTTTCTTACTACGGAATGCGCGCAATCCTTGTGTACTATATGTATTACGAGGTTTCAAAAGGTGGCCTGGGCCTAGAAGAAGGTACAGCTTTAGCAATCATGTCTATTTATGGGTCACTTGTTTATATGTCCGGTGTCATCGGAGGATGGCTGGCAGATAGATTATTCGGTACATCAAAAGCCGTCTTCTACGGAGGAATCCTGATCATGTTCGGGCATATCGCTTTATCGTTCCCGGGCAGCTTGTCAATGTTTTTCGTTTCAATGGTATTAATCGTAATCGGTACTGGTTTATTAAAACCAAACGTATCGACTGTAGTCGGTGAAATGTACTCAGAAAATGATACCCGCCGCGATGCTGCATTCAGTATCTTCTATATGGGAATCAACTTAGGAGCTTTCCTTGCACCGCTATTAACAGGTGCTCTTATGAAAAGCTACGGATTCCACTGGGGATTCGCACTTGCTGCAATCGGTATGTTCTTCGGACTAGTCGTCTTCATGGTGACAAAGAAGAAGAGCCTGGGTCTTGCTGGTACATATGTGCCAAACCCGCTTAATGCTGCTGAAAAGAAAAAATACGGTTCCATCACTGCACTTGTATTGGTTGCAGTTGCCATCGTACTAGGAATTACGATTCCTAACGGCTGGTTCACTTTGGATCTATTTATCAATCTAGTCGGAATCTTCGGTATCTTGGCACCAACGATTTATTTCATCGTCATGTACAAGAGTCCTAAAACAACAGCAACAGAACGTTCACGTGTCATTGCCTATATTCCATTATTCATTGCTGCAGTCATGTTCTGGGCAATCCAGGAACAAGGTTCAACAATCCTGGCTGCTTATGCAGATAAACGTACTCAATTGGACTTTTTGGGACTTGAGATTTCACCTGCATGGTTCCAATCTCTTAACCCGCTATTCATTATCATCTTAGCACCGATGTTTGCCGGTATGTGGGTAAAACTGGGCGATCGTCAACCGACGATTCCTCAAAAATTCTCTCTTGGTCTTCTATTTGCAGGTCTATCATTCCTTGTCATCCTGCTGCCTGGTTATTTCACAGGAGAAGATGCATTAGTAAGTCCGCTATGGTTAGTACTAAGTTACTTCATTGTAGTACTTGGTGAATTGATGATTTCTCCGGTAGGTCTGTCAGCGACAACCAAACTTGCACCTGAAGCATTCTCAGCTCAGACAATGAGTCTTTGGTTCCTTGCTTCTGCCGGAGCTCAGGCCTTGAATGCACAGCTGGTAAGATTCTATTCAGCTGATTCAGAAATGCTTTACTTTGGTTCCATTGGAGGAGCTGCAATCGCATTAAGTATCATCCTTTTCCTTCTTGCACCAAAGATTCAAGTGTTTATGAAAGGTATAAAATAAATAAGTTCATGACCCTCTGATGAATTTCAGAGGGTTTTTTTTATGCAAAAAAAAGACCCGCGCATACACGCGGAGCCTTTCCCCCTTTACCAGAACCAGCAGCAGTTTCTGCGTCTTCTTCTGCGATTATCTTCCGCTCCAAGGACACCATCTCTACGGCATCCTCTGCGGTTGTCTCCTACACCAAGGACATTGTCATTTCTTCTGCGACGGCAGCCTCTGCCGTTGTCTTGTGCACCAAGGACATTGTCATCTCTTCTGCGGCATCTTCCACGGTTATCTTCCGCTCCAAGGACACCGTCATCTCTTCTCCGGCGCCGTCTTCTGCGGCCGCCAAATAACAGGTCGTCCCAACAGTCGTCACGACGTCCTCCGACACGGTCATTATTTCTACAACCCATATACCAAACCTCCTTGAAAGAAAAATTATCAGATACTAAACTCTGATATAGTTTATCGTATGAAGAGCTTGGCGGTTTGGTATGGGCCAAGTAGGAGGAAGATGTATAAATAATCCCTTATCAGCTTTGATTTTCTCTATATTTCAACTGTCCGATCAGTAACTGGACAACATGAAGGAACATTGCATCCCGTGTGACGATCCCATTGGTGAAAATCCCCACTGCTCCTTCACTTTGCCTGATTCCCGTCCGTTGGGTGAATTCATCCATAAGAGGACCAAGTTCCCCGCCTTGTCTCAATCCCCTGCCGATTTCCGCCGGCAGGGAGATTCTCGCCCCTCCGGCGATGATTTCATTGCCATTTCGATCAACGAGCCCACCCCAGTTGCACAGGAACATGCCATAAAGGGACTCCGTCACCCCTCCTTCAAGACCAATCCCGATGTCCGCTTCCGTCATCCTTAAGACGTTCTTCGCACGATTCAATGCCCCTTCAATTGTTTCCTGATCAGAAAATGGCTGTTCACTTACATTTGATTCCGTTTTCAAACATTCGAAACTCACATGTTCATAATGCTCCCGAAAGCCTTTTTTTATTGCTTCTACTTTTGCTTTGTTCTGTGTCCCAATTGCTATTTTCAACAAATTTCGATACCTCTTTCCTGCTAAAACATGGTTAAGAAGATAACCCCGGCCCTATCCTCATCCCTTTAAACCTGTTTCCTAAAAAAACTGCCTCCGGGGAGACAGTTCTCAACTCAAATAAATCCTCAATTTGAATGTGAATGATCCTCTAACCGTTTCGTTTGATCGTTTCGATTGTGGAACGGTCACATTGTTTGACCAGCTTTACAATAAGTTCTTTGGCTGCTGCATAATCGTCAACATGGATCATTGATGCATGTGTGTGGATATAGCGTGAACAGATCCCGACTACAGCACTTGGTACACCTTCATTGGATATGTGCACTCTTCCGGCATCCGTTCCTCCTTGTGAGACAAAATATTGATATGGGATGTCATTTGATTCCGCAGTATCCAAGATGAATTCCCTGATTCCTTTATGCGTCACCATGGAGCGGTCAAGGATTCTGAGGAGAGCCCCTTTACCTAATTGGCCAAACTCATTCTTATCTCCTGACATATCATTCGCAGGGCTTGCGTCTAACGCAAAGAAAATATCCGGATTGATCATATTTGCTGCTGTCTGCGCTCCGCGAAGTCCAACTTCCTCCTGCACAGTGGCACCTGAATAAAGCGTACTCGGCAGTTCGGTATCTTGAAGCTCTTTTAACAACTCAATTGATAAGCCGCAGCCATAGCGGTTATCCCATGCTTTGGCAAGGATTTTCTTTTCATTTGCCATTGGCGTAAACGGACAAATAGGAACGATCTGCTGTCCTGGCTTGATTCCAATTTCCAGTGCATTCTCTTTATTATCTGCACCGATATCGATAAGCATATTTTTTATATCCATCGGTTTCCTGCGCTGTTCCTCGCCTAAGAGATGCGGCGGGATGCTTCCGATTACACCGGTGACAGGTCCGTTATCGGTAATGATTTGCACACGTTGAGCAAGGAGGACCTGACTCCACCAGCCTCCAAGTGTTTGAAAACGAAGCATACCGTTGTCCGTGATTGAAGTGACCATAAAGCCAACCTCATCCATATGACCGGCAACCATGACTGTCGGATCCCCCGATTGACCCCTTTTCACACCAAATACCCCTCCAAGACGGTCCTGGACCACTTCGTCAGAGTACTGGGCTAGTTGTTCCTTCATAAATTTACGCACGGCATGTTCATTCCCAGGTGCCCCAGGCAACTCGGTTAACGTCTTAAATAAATCCAATGTATCTTGTTTCATTTATTCTGCCCCTTTTTATTTAATATCTAGTTATGTATAGTTTCATTTTACAGAACTTTCTCACGTCTTACCACCAATTAAGGCAAAAGCAGTTCTCTTTTTTTATGATTCTTTGTTAGAATGTACCTATATACCTGTTTGTAATCATGGCTGTGGAGGGGATAAGTATGAACTGGAAATCTTTCATTTTAGGAATTGGAATCGGTGCCGCGGGCGGTATATTACTGAGCGGTAAGCTGAAAGATGCAAGCTTTGTTTCAGCTGAAAGAGTATTAAAAGATGTAAAGCTTTCGTTTAAAAAAGAAGGGAAGATTGATGGGTCCTGGATAGCGATGAAACCAGAGGATTATCAAAAGCACTCCTTGTCCACCAAAGTGTATAAGGGCGGGGTTTCACGCAGAAGCGAAGGCGGTTTGGAACAGTATGAATTCGTGGCCGATGCATATACCGGTACGGTGATCGATGTTTATCCTTTATCTAATTAATATGAAAAACAGGATGACAAAAGCGTCATCCTGTTTTTTTCATTATAATCTTCTCGGCACTTCTTCAATGATTTCTCCGTCCTTATTCCATTTCAATGCCCTGTAAACGGCATCGTGATAGAACAAGAACCACCACTCATTGCCAATCGCCTTGTTGATCCACTTGTCCTTCGCATGAATGGACATCATTGGATAATCGTCATAAGCAAGGACCCAGAGCGGGTTTTTATGAGCATGTGTAGGCATGATGTCCGCCATATGAATGAACGTCTCACCCTCATTCTCCAATACAATGATCGAATGACCGTCACTGTGGCCGCCTGTATGAATCATGCGAAGTCCCGGCAGCACTTCCATTTCACCTTCGAACGTTTCCACCTGGTGGGTGATGCTTTCCCAGTTTTCTTTCCAATATGTATTACGCGAGCGGATATTCGGCTCTCTCATTTCATCCCATTCGACCTTCGATGTATATATCGTCGCATTCGGGAATACCGGGACGAGCTTTTCCCCTTCATACTTAGTCAATCCGCATGCATGATCGAAATGCATATGTGTCATCAAAATGATATCGATATCTTCAGTGGTCAATTCCAGTTCCTCTAACGATGCATCTATGGATGATTCCTCATGTACTCCATAATTACGTTTCTGTTTATCATTTAACTTCCCTTTACCGATCCCGGATTCAATCAGGATGTTTTTTCCTTGATGTTGAAAAAAGAGAGGATCGGTTCTCAACTCGATTTGATTCAATTCATTGACTGCATATTTTTTTTGCCAAAGAGGTTTCGGAACCACTCCGAACATCGCTCCCCCATCCATATGGGTCACGCCCCCATTCAGCCAATGGATCGTTAAATCTCCAACTTTCAATGATTCCATCATGTCTATTCCTCCTTTGTTCGTACAGATATATTTTATCAGAATTTATGGACGACTTATATAGATAAGCCTTTTCTTCGGCATGTACCTCAATCTACCGCTGGACAGGATAACCTAAACTATAGAAAATTCGACAAGAGGCACAATTATCGGGATATCGGCGCAATTATTTGGAAAGTGGCGCAATTATTTCAAAACCGGCGCAATTATCCTGAAAGTGGCTCAATTATTTTAAAACCAGCGCAATTATCTTGAAAGTGGATCAATTATTTTAAAACCGGTGCAATTATCATGAAAGTGGATCAATTATCGTTTGAAGGGCTGCTGGCAGGATGCATTTCACCATGTTATTGATAACCCCTGACTAAAAGTAAGGGAGCAATGTAATTTTTTCAAAAATCACTAACTTTTTTAGGATTTTACTATCCATTCTGAAAGATATCAACCACTCAAGCTGACACCCCAACAAAAAAAGCGCCCCGATGTAATCAGGACACTTCTTCTAACTATTATTAATTCTGATACTGCGCCTCCACACGGTAGATCCGCTGGCCTTTTGCAGAGAACTTTTCCTCGTACTCAGTCATGATATTGCCTTCGAAGTCGCTATTGTGAAGATCCAGGCTAAGGAACTTCAAGTGCAGGCCGTACCATGAAAAACTCTTCAATGAATACTCGAACAAGCCTTGGTTGTCCGTCTTAAAGTGAATTTCCCCGCGTTTGATCAGGATATCCTCATAAAGCTTGAGGAACGTTTCGTAAGTGAGACGACGCTTTTCGTGTCGGTTCTTCGGCCAAGGGTCTGAGAAGTTCAGATACACTCTGCTTACTTCCCCACTCGCGAAGAATTCAGTTAAGTCGCGCGCATCAACGTTCAATAGTTTTACATTCGGCAGCTCTGCTTCAATCAATCGATCCAATGCTGTCACGATGACACTTTCATACAATTCGATTCCGATATAATTGACATCAGGATTCGCTCTTGCCATTTCCGTTACGAATTGTCCTTTTCCTGTTCCAACCTCTATATGAATCGGATTGTCATTTCCAAATACTTCATTCCATTTACCTTTTTTCTCTTCGGGCTGTGCAACCACATACTGCGGATTCTCATTGATCTTTTCAGAAGCCCATGGTTTATGTCTTAAACGCATGCTGTGACACCTCATTTATTTATTTGGCCCATTGAAAACCGCTATTGATTTCCGTGCAAGACTTCGCTTTCCGCGGGCGGCCGGTGAGCCTCCTCGTCGCTGCGCTCCTGTGGGTTAGAAAAGCGGAAGGGCTTTGTTCAGAGGCGGGTGGCATAAGGCGAATCGGCCACGAAGGCGTTCTTTGCCTTCTTGGTCGATTTGACTTATGACATGTGCCTCTAAGCCCCGCAGCTAGACAAGTCTCACCTGTCTCACTTTTCCCGCAGGAGTCTTCGTCTTGCACTCCAATCAATAGCTGGATTCTGTTAATACAATAAAATAACAGAGCCATAAATTAAATTTAAAAGCTGTTTTCATATAAGACGTTCTTTCATAAACAATTCATATGAAAACAGCTCTACCGAAAAAACAATAACAGATGTAAGATCTCTATGCAACAACATTTTGCGGCCACACCCTTTTCAAAAAATCAAACGAATAAATAAAAAAGGAATCCACACACTAAACGTGAATTCCTTTATGAAAGATCTATATGAAAGGGTGTACGGTATGCCTTTGAACTCCCAGTATCAAATGCAGTTATTGAAAGATATATTAACGAATCATCAAACAGATTGCTGCGGTTCAGTATCTGAATGTGAGCAAGTCGAACGATTGGTCAAATCGTTGATGGTCAATGCTGATATTAATGAAAATATTAAGCCGGTCCTGCAGGAAATTTATCAATACAGTCAAAGCGGAGCAGGCAGCTCTGACCTTGATTCTCATATCACGAACAATCAACAAAACCTGTCCCAATGGGTGACAGATATGGATCAGTTCTCCTGATTAAACGATTTTGTGCAAATATTCAATCCAGTGGTTCATTTCATGAAAACGTCCTTTTCCTTTATGCCATTGGATGGAAAGGATCGTTTGAGCCACTACATACCACTTCATTCTCAGTTTTAAATTGTCTGTTAACTCAACGCCATATTGAGTGAGCCATGCCGGCCACTCTTCTTCGGGAATGTACCAGTATAACAGCATTCCTACGTCGAAAGCAGGGTCGGCAATCATGGCGCCGTCCCAATCAATCAGGTACAGCTGGTTGAAATCGGAAAGCAGCCAGTTGTTATGATTGACATCCCCGTGGCAGACCACATATTCATCCTGCCGAACCTCTTCCAGTTCTTTTTGCAGAAATAATAACGCTTGCCTGACTACCGGGAGCGATAGAAGATCGAACTCCAGGCCAGTTTCAACTTCCGTCAGCATATGTTCGGGTTGAAACGGTTCCTGCCCCAATCTCTCCAGCATCGTGGACAGGGGCTTGGAAGAATGGATTTTTTTGAGCAGCCTGGCTACCCGTTCATTCTTCATCTCTTCTGGATTTAATTCTCTTCCATTCAACCAGTGCTGTGCTGTTATAACGTCCCCATTTTCCATTCGCTTAGTCCAAACCAGTTTCGGCACAATGCCTTCTGCGGACAATACGGCTACAAATGGAGAAGAGTTGCGTTTAAGAAACAGCTTCTGCTCTTGATACTGAGCAAAAAAAGCTTCTCCGGTAGCACCGCCTGCGGGGACTATTTCCCAATCTTGGTCAAATAAGTGTTCCAATATATTCACCTTCTATTGGTCCTTAGTCATAATCTTTTTTATCATGCTTACATTTATTATCGTCATTTTTATATATTCATTAAACTTATTTTCACGATTGAAAAGTCTTCATAAAACAAAAAAGACAGCTATTGGGCAGATCAATCAATAGCCATCTGTTTTTGATTTTATCGTCATCTTCTCATTTCGTCAAGCATTGGAACGATGTGTCATCGAACCATTAAATAGGAACAAAGCCCCTCAACCTCCATGGAATCTCCGTTCAGCTCACATATTCCGTTGACATTCGCCTTATCCCCATCTGCAAGCAGAGTCCAGGATTTTCCTTTCGGCAGTCGTAACTCCGTCTTACCGGTGCCTGAATGAAAAAGCAATAGTAGTTCATTCCATGGTCCATATGGGTGAACGTCCTGATAATGAACGGTTACCAGATTTTCTGCGGGGTGATGGACAGAAGCATATTTTCTGATAAGATCGGAATTCCTGAATCGAAATGCCCCGTGACTTTTCCTGATGGCAATCAAGCCCCGGACATACTCAATATCCTCTTCATGCTTCTCTCTTCTCAGCCAATCAAGCTGATTCACCTCAACAGGGGAATTGTAACTGTTCTCTATTCCATGCTTGGTACGGAAAAATTCCTGACCTGCGTGAAGGAACGGTATTCCTTGTGAAAATAACACCATAGCGGTCGCAAGCTTCTGCCTTCTCATAAGGATTTCATCCTCTTCCTCAAGACAGGCTTGCATTTTATCCCACAGCGTATGGTTATCATGTGACTCTACATAGTTGACGGATTGAGCAGACTCATTAAAAATGCCTCTTTCTCCTTCTATGATGCCAATGCTGCCCAAGAGCACCTGTTCCACTTTCTCCTCCAGGTTCCCGTGGCCGAGAGAGAAACCTTTATCGTGGAGATTGAATGTACTCCCCTTGATCGTGTCCCTGAAACGATCATTGAATTGACCGATTCCCAACAAACTGTTTGCATTTCTAAGATTTGCCTTTCTGTTTGAAGGAAGAGGTGTATTCAAGTCCCACCCTTCACCGATCATGATGGCATCAGGAAGGATACGGTTTACTTCATCACGGATTTCATTCATCGTCTTAACATCGAGGATCCCCATCAAATCAAATCGGAATCCATCCACACCATATGTTTTCATCCAATAAAGGATGGAATCTTTAATGAATTTTCGCGCCATGGAACGTTCCGAGGCAAAATCATTCCCGACACCCGTTCCATTGGAAGGCAGTCCGTTTTCATCATGACGGAAAAAATATCCTGGAACGAGTTTTTCAAAAGACGATGTTTCTCTTATATATACGTGGTTATACACTACATCCAAAATGACCCTTATGTTTTCTTCGTGCAGTGAATGAATCGCAGATTTCAGTTCGTATATGCGTTCTGCGGGGTCATCGGGCTTCATACTGTAACTGCCTTCTGGAGCATTAAAGAATAAAGGGTTGTATCCCCAGTTGTACCGGTTATCCTCAGGGTCATCCGAAACACCATCGAAATCATTCACGGGGAGCAGTTCAACATGAGTAATACCCAGCTCCTTCAAATATTGGATTCCGCTTGAAAAACCATTTGGTGTGGCTGTCTCTTTTTCCGTAAATGCCAGGTATTTCCCTTTGAACTTCATCCCGCTTTCCTTGGCGCTTGAAAAGTCCCGTACATTCAATTCATATATGACAGCATCTGTTGGCGATGACAAGGCTTCAAGTGAAGAACACTGCGGTCCGATGCGGTCAGCATCAACAACACACCCCCACTCGCTATTATAAGAAACAGCTTTCGCATAAGGGTCTATAAGCTCATTCCAAACTAAATTGATGCAAGTCATGAATGTATAGTAATAACCTTCAATGTCTTCCCTGACAGTCATTTCCCATACACCATTTTCGGTTCTTTCCATGGTGTACTCCATGACTTCCTCTTTATCGGGTGCCTTTAACTTCAGCTTTACTTCAATAGAGGTGGGAGACCACACTTTAAATACGGCCGAGTCGCCAACGAAGGTGACACCGAGGTCATCTCCGTCATAGAAAAATCGTTTGTCGAATTCTTCCGTACGAATGACTGCACCGACCTGAAGATCCGTTTGCATATTGTGTTCGTCAACGATATGATAAGTTTTTCCAAGTTCCAGTTCCTCCGAAAGGGATGCTGTGTATTTCATTGCATCCTCCAAAGGGATCTTCTCCTTCAAATCAAGAGGGATTACCTTCCCGTCTTTTAAAAGGGAAAATTGATTGGACTCGCCCCCATGATACGTATAAGGAAGAATGAGTGTAATCGTATGAATTGTATCCAGGAATGCTTCGTACTGCCGACTAATGACTAACACTTCTGCCACCTGCTTCTATTTAACATTTTCCAGCTGTCCGGAAGGATCTTGACGTTCAGTTCACTATCTTCATCGATGACACCTGCAAAATCGCCATCTGCATGGACAGGAACCCCCTCCCCGCTTCCAATTGTGATATTACTACCTGTTAATGTATGGACTTCTTTCAATTCAGTATGTTTTCCGAAAAAGACGGAAATAAACAAAAACAAAAGCTTCCATTTCGAAAGCCCGGACACGATTGTCAAATCCAGCTCTCCATCATTCGGACTTGCTTCCGGGGCTATTTTCATCCCGCCCCCGAAATAAGGCTGATTTGAAATGGTGATAAACCATACTCTTTCCAGTGTTTGTTTCACACCATCAATCTCAATCGTCACCTGAAAAGGGGTAAAAGTGAACGTTTCCCTGCAAAGGAGAATGGGATAGATCAGCTTCCCCAATGACCAGCGGTTCAATTTTTTCTTTAATGGGGAGGCATTTGCCTTTTGTGCAATCAATGCATCGAACCCTACACCTATATTATTCACAAAATATTATTTTGGCCCCCCTCCTAAAGAGAAAAGACCTGCATCCAGTGAAATCGAATGTGCCGAAGATGATGTTTCTTTAATCAAGTTATAAGCCTCACGTCTGCTGGCTGGCCATTTATAGCCCCTGGCAAAATCATTTCCGCTTCCACCTGGGATATACCCGATGAAAATATTTTTAAAACCGGCCGTACCTGAGATAATGGAGTTCATCGTGCCATCGCCGCCGACTCCGATTATGTATAGCGTATCATCCGGATACTTCCGGACAAGATCCTCCATGATTTTTCTCACATCACCAGGGTGGTCGGTGACATACATCAAGTGGGGGATGGTGATTTCTTTCTGAAACTTTTTCCAGGAAGAAAGGGAATGGTCGTTCCTTGCAGATGGATTCACTATAAAGACTGTCTTCATTTCGAATCCTCTTCCGCTGCTGCGTTCCATCCCTTTAACGTCTCATGTTGATAATGCATCCGCTTGAATGAAGTCGTCTGACAATAACTCAAAATGGATTTCGCCGCTTTCAATTGAACACTTTTGATCGGTGACGAGTTTGACCGCTGCTGATTGAACCAGTTTTCATGCATCCGCTTATCAATGAATTGATATCCGGCAGGGGCCTGAGGATAATCGATATATCCATTTCTCGAGATGACAGCTTTATGGACTGGCAATTCGATCCCGGCGTATTCCACAATTTGCTGAATGATACGTTCCATCCTTCTTAAGGAAATCAGCGGATTCAGTACCCGCGTTTCCGAATTGCCCCACTTCTTCTCCCAGAAACGATCTCCGGATCCGATATAGGCTGTCCCATCCTCGAATTCCAGGAACGATAAACACCAGATACCGGTCGGTGTAACCAATAGGACCTCCAACTCAACGGGTGCATTCTTTATTTTAAAAACCGGATAATATAAAACGAGTGTATTATCAGGAAATCGCTGGAGCAGATACTTGAGACGCTCATCATAGTAATAGCTGTTATCTACATAGGATTTTTCTGAAATCGTGGAGCTTGCCCACCTTAACTGAAATTCAAAGATTGAATCCAGGAAATGCTTCTTCAATTCCTCTTCCGTCGCAATATCAGGGTTCGAATTCATTTCAAGCTCGATTTCATCATCATCCTTCTGCGTCACAAATTCGGTTTCCTCAGATTCATCATCATCCTTCTTTTTAAAAAAAGACATGAACTTCCTGGTAACGGATGATTTCTCTTTCTCTATTTCTTCTTTTTCGATTGAAGAAAACATACCTCCGTTTTCCCAGTGAAGTTTCATTTTTTCCCATTGCTGCTTTTTTAATCGTACAAATTGGGAAGGATATCTATATAAATCCGTTTCATACCTTGAAACATAATCTTGGAGTTTAATCAGCTGCGCCATAAGGAGTCCTTCCTTTCAAGAATGTTTTAGGGCAGATCATTCAATTGTATGGTATGGATCCGTTCATACTTTGGAATACGGTCCATGTGTGTTCTATATAAAACGACTTCTCTTATCCGATGACTTGGGGTTTCGGCTGGATTGAATTCATTAAGGCATTCCTTTGAAAATGCAGCAGGCTTGTTCCATTTTCGCCCAACGGTAATATGGGGGGTGAACGGCCTTGAATCCAGTTGAAATCCAGCTTCTTCGCAAGCTTCATATACTTTTTCGCGAATTTGGTGAAGAGTCGATGACGGCTTTACGCCCATCCAGAAAATTCTTGGTTCATCGCTTTTCCCAAATGTGCCAAACCGCTTGAGTGACAGCGGGAAACTTTGCAGGTTATGTAAAGAATGTGTGACATGACCAATCGCCACATCCAGATCTTCTTGTGAAGCATTACCTAAAAAAGCCAGAGTGATATGATAGTCTTCTGGATGCACCCATTTTTTTAAAAAATCATCCTCCCTCATAGGAGCCGTCAGTTCATGTATTTCTTTTTTCAGTTCGTTCGGTAATGATAATGCAAAAAAATAGTGTGTTTTTAACATAACATACCATCCTTTTTGTTTAGCTTTGTATAAAATCGCTTTTATTTATTTCTGGTGAATAAGCATGCTTAGGTAAATCGCGTGCCCCAGGCTAAAAGGTTCACAGTCTGACTACTTTCCTATAAATAAAATCTATGTTAAAACTTATTATTGTTCTTAGCTGATTCCAGCTGTTGATTGGAGCGCAAGACGAAGACTCCTGCGGGAGAAGTGACCAATGTGAGACTTGTCCAGCTACAGGGCTTAGAGGCACATGCCATAAGTCAAATCGACCAAGAAGGCAAAGAACGCCTTCGTGGCCGATTCGCCTTATACCACCCGCCTCTCTTCAAAGCCCCTCCGCTTTTCTTCCCGCAGGCGAAGCCGAGGAGGCTCACGGGTCACCCGCGGAAAGCGAAGCTTGCACGGAAATCAACAGCGGTATTCAATAGAACAAACTTTGACTTATTTATCTCTATTTTAGCAAAATGTGCTAAGAGAAAGAATCACTGATGGAAAATGCAATAAAAATGAAATACAAAGCCTATTTAGTTGATAAGATTTATGTGAATGAGTACCATATAATTAGACAGTGAAGGAAAGGAAGTTGACCATGAAAGTAGTACAGAATATTGCTGAATTGATCGGGGATACCCCCCTTGTTAAATTAAATCGTCTTAATCCTTCTGATGGAGCGGATGTATATGTAAAGCTTGAATTTTATAATCCGAGCAAGAGTGTAAAAGACCGTGCTGCCTTTCAAATGATCGTGGAAGCTGAAAAACAAGGCTTGCTGAAAGAAGGTTCGACAATCATCGAACCGACCAGCGGAAATACGGGAATCGGTCTTGCCATGAATGCAGCAGCGAGGGGCTACCGCTCCATCCTCGTCATGCCTGACACGATGACGCAGGAGCGGATCAACCTGCTGAAAGCATACGGAGCAGAGGTCGTATTGACTCCCGGTGATGAGAAGATGCCCGGCGCGATCGAAAAAGCGAAGGAACTGACGAAAGAAATCCCAAACAGCTTTATGCCGATGCAGTTTGAAAATGCAGCGAATCCGAATGCCCATCGCAAAACAACAGCGCTGGAAATCGTAGAAGCGATGGAACAAATCGGCAAGCCCCTTTCCGCTTTTGTCGCGACAGCAGGTACAGGAGGAACGATCACCGGTACCGGCGAAGTACTGAAGGAACAGTATCCTGATATCCAGGTGCATGTCGTCGAGCCTGCAGGGTCGCCTGTCCTTTCCGGTGGAAAACCAGGGAAGCACAAACTGGTCGGAACAAGCCCTGGCTTTGTCCCTGATACACTGAACACAGAAGTATACGATAAAATTCACAAGATAGAAGATGAACAGGCTTATGATATCGCACGTAGAATGGCTAGCGAAGAAGGAATCTTGGTCGGACCGTCTTCCGGTGCAGCATGCTACGCAGCAATCGAAGTCGCTAAAACATTGTCACCCGACGATGTCGTCATATGTATCGCATGTGATACGGGTGAGAGATACCTTTCCAGCGATCTATTTCGCTTTTAATTTTGAAGGCCCGTCCCTCAGTGCTTTAATAAGCACTTGGAGGGACGGGCCTTCTCTTTAGATGTCTTTTTTTATTTTTCGATAATGCGAGATGAAATGATCTGGTGAAGACTTCACCACAAACGTCAGCACACCTTCAATGGTATGAAGGTAGAGGAACGTGTAGCGGGCAGATAGGTGCTTTTTCGTTACATCCATCACTTGATGAAGTGTAAAGCTCCTTTTAGGCGTGACGATTTTATCACTATATAAATAGAGATACTCTTCCGTCTCCACCGTAAACTGCTGATTATCTTCAATCAACCGTTCTTTCTTCATATAAGCTTGTGAACAAATCAATTCCATCCCGCACCCTCCGTTACACTTGCTGTACCTTGCACTCAGTCAATATTCTTCCCGTGAACATTTCTTGCAATTTCACCGTCACAGGCCCCGGTACGCCCTGCCCGATGTTCACTTCATCCACTTTAATGACCGGCATCACTTCCGATGTCGTACTAGCGATGAACATTTCTTCTGCAGCCAGAAGCTCATCGACGGTGAATGTTTTTTCAACAAATGGCACACCGCTCTTAGCAGCTATATCCTTGATGACTCTTCTCGTAATCCCATTGAGGATCAAATTCGTAGCCGGATGTGTATAGATGCTTCCATCCTTTACAATGAAGACATTTGATGAAGAACCTTCCGTCACTGTCTCGCCGCGGTGCTGGATCGCTTCGAAATGCCCTTTGGAAGCCGCCTCTTCTTTTGCAAGAATATTTCCTAATAGATTCAGGCTTTTGATATCACAGCGGAGCCATCTGATATCCTCTACCAGCGTAGCCGTCACACCTTCGTTCATCTGCTTTGACGGCCGTTTGAAATCCTTCGTATACGCAATCACACTTCCGGATATGTCTCCTCCGGGAAAATGATGCTGTCTCGGTGAAATACCCCTTGAGACCTGCATATACACAATGCCTTCTTCGACGTCATTTTTTTCGATCAATTTACATACGATGGAAGAGAGTTCCTGAAGATCGAATGGAATCTTCAGCTTCATTTTATCGGCACTTTGATACAGCCGCTCCATATGTTCGTCCATCGTGAAAACTTCCCCACTATACACACGGATCACTTCATAAATCCCATCTCCGAATTGATAGCCGCGGTCCTCTATGTCTACTTTCGCGTCGCTTCTTTTCACAAATTCCCCATTAAGGAATACCGTTTCTACCGCCATTTCCCTCTCTCCTCCCGATCCTTAGGATTTACATGCCAATTCATAAATGGCCTGAGCATAGATTGCCGTCGCTTTTAAAAGATCCTCTATATACATATATTCATCCTTTTGATGTGCAATATCTTCTCTTCCAGGGAATAACGGTCCGAAAGCCACTCCTGCCTCAAGGCTCCTTGCATAGGTGCCGCCGCCGATGGTGATGAGTTCACCTTTTTCCCCTGTCTGTTCTTCGTACACTTTTTTCAAAGTCTGTACAAGCTCATCATCTGACGACACATGATGCGGCTTGCTGTCTGTGAATTTATCAACATTATAGCCTTCAATGGAATGAAGGGTATCTTTTGCTTTTTCCATATCGTAATGTACACCGTAACGCATATTCAGTCCCAGACGGCCGCCTTCTTCATGGGAATAACGCAGTTTCCCTACGTTGATCGTAAGGTCACCCGTGATTTCATCCCGATGACTCACCCCAAGCTTAACACCTCTTGAGTCTTTAAAGAAGTTTTCTTTCGTAAAAGCAAAGAATGCTTCTGCCTGTGAATCGAGAGGAAGCTCCGTCAGGAAAGCAGCAAGATAGAGTCCTGCATTTTTCCCGTTATCAGGCTCCATCCCATGAGCCGAGATACCTTCCACTTCAAAGATCACGTCGCCATTTTCCATATAGTAGCTGCCCTTGATCTCTTCTTTTTTCGAGAAGATTTCAAACTGCTGGACCCATTTCGTATGATCTTCATCCAGATGGACAACTGCCTTTGCGTAATCAGGCACCATATTATAGCGGCGACCCGATTCAAAGGAAATGACTTTATTGCGTGAATCGTTTCCTTCGCTGTTCATCTTCTGAACGAGATCATAATCTGCAATCCCTTTTTCAGCATAGATGATCGGGAAGTCGGCATCCGGTGCGAATCCCATCGATGGCATTTCTTCTTTCTTGAAGTAGTGATCCACACATCTCCAATCGCTTTCCTCATCCGTTCCGATGATCATACGAATCCGTTTTGTAAAATCAGGCTTCAATTCTTTTACGATTTTCATCGCATAATAGGCGGCCATCGTCGGCCCCTTATCATCGATCGCACCGCGAGCATAAATCTTTCCATCCTTGATCTCTCCTCCGAAAGGATCGACACTCCAGCCGTCTCCTTCAGGAACGACATCCACGTGACAAAGAATACCAAGGAGGTCCTCGCCTTCACCGAACTCAAGATGTCCGGCAAGATGATCGACATTCTTAGGAGTGAACCCGTCTTTTTCCCCGAGCATCAATAAATAATCCAGCGCTTCCTTTACTCCTTTTCCAAGCGGGGCGTCCTCTGTGGCATTCTCTTCATCTAACACACTTTTTATTTGCAAAAAGTTTTGTAAATCGTTTAATAAATCATCTTTTCGTTTCTCTACTTCCTGCGTCCAATTCATCTTTAACACCTGCTCATTATGTATTTAAACTCATTCCACTCCATTTTATACTGTTTGCTGAGGAAATCCAAACAAGGAGAAAGACCTATGTAAAAAAGTTTACACCCTTAATTTTCAGAATTATTCATCTTTTGTTCCTAGGCCTCATAAAATAGGGTTAATACCGGTACCCTACGTTAATTGTTTGTAAATTTAGACAATAATATAGAATTTTTGTAGAAATAAGGGTACAATATTATTGTCAGACATCTTATGAGTAAACGATAAAAGGAAAAGGGGTTGTCTAAAGCGCATAGTACATAGGTAGCACGTGAGGTGCACACATGGCGATGTAGTCTTTGACTTTGGAAAAATGATGAGGGAGTGGTTCTTTGAAACCTTCAACCAATCGTATGCTAACAAGAATAAAAGCTGTATACATGTACATCAACAAGAAAGGTACTGTAACAACTCAAGATCTCGTTGACGAATTTGGCATTACTCCTCGCACCATTCAAAGAGATCTCAACGTGTTAGCGTATAATGACTTGGTACAAAGCCCAAGTCGCGGCCAATGGACAACAACTGAGAAGAAAGTAAAGATGTCTTCATAGAGAGAAAGAGAAAAGCGGAACGCCTTGCTTAGAGGCGACAAGCATAAGGTGAACCTACCGGAAAGGCGTTCTTTGCCTTTTTGGTAGGTTTAACTTATGACCTCCAGCCTCTAGGCGCTGGAGCTGGACAATAGAAAAGCGGAGGCGGCTCGTTCAGCCCCGACAAGCATAACTGGGAAATCCCCTAAGGCGCTTTTTGCCTTTGGGGATTTTTCAGTTATGACCTCGAGGGGCTAGCCGCCGGAGCTGGACAATGAAAAGAGTAATAATAAGAAAAGCCCAGCCCCTGAAGCGTATACCACTTGAGGGGCTGGACTTTTTTCATATTCAGGGTAAAATCAAGGGCGGTACTCCTTCAGCATCTCCACTTCCTCATCCGTCAGCTCACGATACTCTCCAAGCTCCAAATCCTCATCCAGCTGCAGCGGTCCCATCGACAAACGCTTCAAGTAAACAACGCGTTTCCCGACGCTTTCAAACATCCGCTTCACCTGATGGAACTTGCCTTCCGTGATCGTCAGCTCAATATCCGAAGTAAGCCCGGATTTCAGAATCACAAGGTCTCCCGGCTTCGTATGATAACCATCCTCAAGCGTCACGCCTTCTTTGAAAGCTTCAACATCACGTTCAGTCACTTCACCTTCTATCACGGCAAAGTACGTTTTTGGAACATGCCGTTTTGGGGAAAGAAGCTGATGGGATAATTGCCCGTCATTCGTGATAAGCAGCAAGCCTTCTGTATCTTTATCAAGTCTACCTACAGGAAATGGATTAAAGATCTGGTCTTCCATTTGGAGGATATCAATGACGGTTTCATCGTTTGCATCTTCCGTAGCTGAGATCAGACCAGGCGGCTTATTCATCATGAGATAGATGAATTCACGATATTCTACCTTATCTCCGTACAGCATGACGGTATCCTTTTCTGTGTCGACGTGGACTTTTCCATCCTTGACGACCTCGCCATTCACCTGCAGACCCCCATCCTTTAGCAGTTTCTTCACTTCTTTTCGGCTACCATAGCCCATGTTTGCAAGCAGCTTATCAATTCTCATAATTACACTCCTACTATATTTAATAAATCTCTTTAGATAATTCAAATTTCGTTTAGGGTAATGGCCCATTCATAATCCTATTTTATACATAGGCTATTAACGATAAGCAAGAACCCATAATAAAACTTGAGGTGAATAAAATGTATCCTTTTCGACAACAAGGAACCGGCGGCATTTTGATTCCGATTCCTCTTCCAGGCGGCGGACAGCAATTTCCCGGTTATCCAGGTTATCCTGGAGGCGGTGGCGGCGGAAGCTTCAACGACCGTCTGGATCGTTTAGAAAGACAATATCAGCGTCTTGACCGCAGGGTGGACCGACTTGAAAGACAAGTGGAAAGGCTTGAAAGGCAGCTTGGGTATTACAATCAATGATAAGAAAAGCGGAGGCGGTTTGCCCAGCCCCGACAAGCATAAGATGAATGGGCCGGGAAGGCGCTTTTTGCCTTCTTGGCCCATTTATCTTATGACCTCGAGGGGCTAACCGCCAGAGCTGGACAATTCTCAAATTTATAAGATCAAAAAGGGGATGAACACTATGCGTCATCCCCTTTTCTATTATCCAATCCGCAAACGGCTTCTAATCTTATTGACTCTTTCTCCAAACAACTTGTCTGCAAGTTTGCTTCTCAGGCTCAAGTAAAAATAGACAAGTGCCCCAACTCCCCCGCAAATAGCCACAAGGATGATCGCCTGGAATCCGGAAGCAGGATTTAAGAATTGTTTTAATACACCATACAAAATCAGCACAACTACGGCCATGACCGCATTCATGATACCTATTGCCACCGTCCTCCGGATGATAAGTCCGAATTTGTAACGGGCATATTTTTTAATCACATACAGGTTGATTGCAATCGCTACTGCGTAACCGATCGTTGTTGCGATAACGGCTCCCTGAGTTTCAAACAGCTTGATCAGCGGTATGTTCAGCACAAGCTTCAGAAGCAGTCCTACCAGCAAACTGAAGATGGTGAATTTCTGCTCATCAATTCCTTGAAGGATGGCTGCTGTAACAGCATAAAGAGCAAATAAAATCGCAACTGGCGCATACGTTCTAAGAATCGATGTACCTAATTCGTCGCTATGATAAAACAATGTGTAAGTAGGTTCTGCCAATAAGGCGATTCCGATGGATGCAGGAACCGTTAAAAACAACAGGATCTGAAAAGATTGATCGATATTCCGGCGCATCGTTTTCCGGTCACCGCTTGTGTAGGACGTTGTGATAAGCGGAATCAATGTCATGGAAAAGGCTGTTGCCAGAGACACGGGAATAATCACGAGCTTATGAGTATAAAAGTTTAATACCGCGAAAGCATGGTCAGAAACCTTGGCATTCCCGATTTCTGCCATCGCTGTATTAAAAGTGATCTGATCCACAAGCTGGAACAATGGATTGGCTAGTCCCACAAAAATGAACGGAATCGAGTATGCAATAATTTCTTTGTACATCTTAGTCAGGGAAACCTCCGCTTGTCCCCGGTCTTCCTCCAAAAGCTCATCTAAATGAGGCTTCCGTTTAAACCAATACCAGATGAGTACACCGAGACTAGCTAGTCCACCAACGAAAGCAGCAAACGTTGCTACACTGATTGCTGTCGTGACCGAGCCGTCCATAATATGCAGCACTACATAAATCCCGCCAAGTAAAAATACAATTCTGACGATCTGTTCGATGACTTGTGATACAGCAGTTGGCCCCATCGATTGATGTCCTTGGAAAAACCCCCGTATCAGGCTCATGAAAGGAATGATGATCAATGCAAAGCTGACCGCACGGATGACCGTCGTTACTTGTGCTACTGAAATGACCTGTTCATCACTCTTAATGGTCATCTCTGCAAATATTGGAGCAAAGATGTACATAACAAGGAATGATAGAATTCCTGTTAACGTCATTAACAGCAATCCTGACTTAAATAACTTCCTCCCGACCTCGTATTCCCCGATCGCATTATATTTCGATACAAACTTCGAAACAGCCAATGGAACCCCGGCTGTCGCCACAGTCAAAAAGATCGTATAAGGCACATATCCGTATTGATACAGCGACGCCCCTTCTTCATGGCCCTTCAACAACTCATCAAACGGTATAACATAAAAAAGACCCAAAAACTTTGAAATGAAGGTCCCTAACGTTAAAATGAACGTTCCTTTTATTAATTTAGATGACATAGTATCCCTCTCTGGAAAAGCACATTCCGTTTAGAAATATGCGTTAATACTTCTAATAGTTTTTCACACTATCATAGTTTACTACTCTGCGTATCGAATGACAATTTTTTTCGGACGGAGGCTTTATTGAACTGAAGCTTTTTATAGTGGATCATTTTTGATAATATTAACTTTTAAGAAGTAAAACGATAAAGTTGGTGGAAAAATGTCAGCATATGACGTAATTGTTATAGGAGGAGGACCATCGGGATTAATGGCGAGCATAGCAGCCGGAGAGAACGGTGCCAGGGTCCTTCTTGTAGATAAAGGAACGAAGCTTGGAAGAAAGCTTGCCATTTCAGGCGGCGGTCGCTGCAATGTGACGAACCGCCTGCCGATCGATGAAATCATTAAACACATTCCCGGAAACGGACGCTTCCTTTACAGCGCTTTTTCCGAGTTTAATAATGAAGACATCATTTCTTTCTTTGAAAACCTGGGGATTGAATTGAAAGAAGAAGACCACGGACGCATGTTCCCGGTCTCAAATCGTGCGCTGGATGTAGTAGAGGCGCTTCTGAATAGAATGAAAGAGTTACAGGTCGAGACAAGAACGAATACGGCCGTTGAAGAAGTGATTTATGAGGATGGCGAGACTAAGGGAATCCGATTAATGAATGGCGAAGTGATCCATGCAAAAGCCGTGGTCATTGCAGTGGGCGGAAAGTCTGTCCCTCATACCGGTTCGACCGGGGACGGATATCCATGGGCAAGAAAAGCCGGCCATACGATCACTGAATTATTCCCTACGGAAGTTCCATTGACATCCGATGAACCCTTCATCAAACAAAAAGACTTACAAGGGTTGTCTCTCCGTGATATTGAACTGAGTGTGCTCAACCCAAAAGGCAAAAAACTGATTACACATAAAATGGATATGATCTTCACTCACCTGGGCATTTCAGGACCCGCAGTACTGCGTTCGAGCCAATACGTCGTAAAAGCGATGAAAAAATGGAACCTGACTCATGTGACGATGGTCATCGACTCGCTTCCTGATACAAACGAAGAGCAGCTCTTCCAATCTCTGTTCAAGCAAGTGAAAGAGGAAGGAAAGAAAGCGGCAAAGAATATTTTTAAAGGTCTGGTGCCTGAAAGATATTTGTTATTTTTACTCGAAAAAGCCGAAATAGACGCCGATGAAAAAGGTGATCATATTTCTTCCGAG
This sequence comes from Rossellomorea sp. NS-SX7, assembly GCF_052828565.1. Taxonomy (NCBI): domain Bacteria; kingdom Bacillati; phylum Bacillota; class Bacilli; order Caryophanales; family Bacillaceae; genus Rossellomorea; species Rossellomorea sp. NS-SX7. The sequence continues at coordinate 2,994,631 of NZ_CM128249.1, forward strand.
AAAATACGCCAGTTTGCAAAGCTGTTAAAGCAATTCACATTTACAGTGAACGGCACCCTCTCAATTGAGAAGGCGTTCGTGACAGGCGGCGGCGTTTCGGTGAAAGAAATTGAGCCGAAAACGATGGCATCAAAGAAAATGCACGGTCTGTTCTTCTGCGGTGAAGTCCTTGACATCCATGGATACACAGGCGGATATAACATCACCAGTGCACTTGTGACCGGCCGTCTTGCCGGCTATAACGCTGCACAAATATAAAAAAGAAAGGTTGATCGTCTTCCATTCAGACGCATCAACCTTTTTATTTTCGATAAATGACCATTGCAGAGAAACAGTAAATCTGTTCTTCCTCTTCTTCTGCCATCGCAGCGATATGATATTTGATATCGACGATTTTCTTTTCATCCACTTTACTCAGAAAATAATTCATATCCTTCTCCAAATCCTTCTCATGTTCATAATCAAACACCTTCACCTGAATCATTCCGCTCCCACCTTTCTAAAACTATCACTAGTATTGTCAGATAATTAAATTTTCAAACAACTCAACTAAAAAAACACATCCCCGCTTTAAAGGGATGTGTTTTTTGGGAGCTCTATTATTTCTTAGGCGCAGTCTCTCCAGCCCAGTTCATCATGCCGCCTTCCATGTTTACCACTTTGTAGCCTTGCTCCTGCATAAAATGAGCTACATTTCCGCTGCGGTTGCCTGAGCGGCAGATAAAGATATATTCTTTATCTTTATCGAATTTGTCCAGTGACTCAGGGATTTCACCCATTTTGATATGGCGTGCCCCGGGAATCATCCCTTCCGCTACTTCCTCATCTTCACGGACGTCTACCAATAATAAGTCTTCGCCATTTTGAATCTTTTTGTTCAATTCATCGGTTGTGATCGTTTTAATTTCAGTCATTTTCTTCACCCTTTCACGGTAATCAATTTTGATTATATCAAAGGAATTCCCTATCACAAAAAAATTACACTTGCAGGGGTATCTGGGATGGGGGGATGTACCAGGTACAAAGAGGCTGCTTTGTACCTGGTACACAACTCTCGACCGATTGGTGGTGCCACGATTTATGGTGCCAGGCACAAAACCCCTCTTTTGTGCCTGGCTCAAATCAACCTTTTTGTGCCTGGCTCAAATCAACCCTTTTGTGCCTGGCACAAATTACTCCAATTGTGCCTGGCACAATTCCACACTTCTGTGCCTGGCACCAGCTCTCCATCCTTATCCCCACTCCCCCAGAAAAAACAATTAAAAAGGAACGGACCCTTAAAAAGTCCGTTCCCTCCCATTCAACATCAGTTAGCTACAATATTCACTAGCTTGCCTGGTACGGCAATTACTTTGCGTACTGTTTTTCCTTCGATTTGGCTCTTGATGTCTTCATTTTCCATCGCTGTCTTCTCAAGGTCGTCTTTGTTCATGTCGCGAGGGATCATGACTTTCGCTTTCACTTTACCGTTCACTTGAAGGACGATTTCGACTTCGTTGTCCACAAGTTTTGATTCATCAAATGATGGCCATTCCACGTATGTGATGGAGTCTTCATGACCAAGTTTTTCCCAAAGTTCTTCTGTCATATGTGGAGCGATTGGTGCAAGAAGCTTCACGAAACCTTCTACGTATGCTTTTGGAAGAGTGTCTGCTTTATACGCTTCATTGATGAACACCATCAGCTGGGAAATACCCGTGTTGAATCGAAGTCCTTCATAGTCTTCTGTGACTTTCTTAACTGTTTGGTTGTAAATCTTATCCAGTCCAGGGTTGGCAGTGTCAGACACTTTTCCAGATAACGTACCATCTTCCTCGATAAGAAGGCGCCACACACGGTCTAAGAAACGGCGGGCTCCGTCAAGTCCGTTCGTACTCCATGCAACGGATGCCTCAAGCGGCCCCATGAACATTTCATAAAGGCGAAGCGTATCTGCACCGTGAGATTCGACGATTTCATCCGGATTGACGACATTTCCTTTGGATTTACTCATCTTTTCATTATTTTCACCAAGGATCATACCCTGGTTGAAGAGCTTTTGAAACGGCTCTTTCGTTGGCACTACTCCGATGTCATATAGGAATTTGTGCCAGAAACGTGCGTACAGAAGGTGAAGTACCGCGTGCTCTGCTCCACCGATGTACATATCAACCGGAAGCCAGTCATCCATCTTCTTCGCATCGGCAAGTGCTTCCTCGTTATGAGGATCGATGTAGCGAAGATAGTACCAGCAGCTTCCTGCCCATTGCGGCATCGTATTGGTTTCGCGGCGGCCTTTTTTGCCTGTTTCAGGGTCTTCTACATTCACCCATTCACTGATGTTGGCAAGCGGTGATTCGCCTGTGCCCGATGGCTTGATTTCCGTCGTTTTAGGAAGGACAAGTGGAAGTTCGCTTTCCGGAACACCCGATGTCGTGCCGTCTTCCCAATGAATCACTGGAATCGGCTCGCCCCAGTAGCGCTGACGGCTGAACAGCCAGTCACGAAGGCGGTAGGTCACTTTCTTCGTGCCGATTTCTTTTTCTTCAAGCCAGCTAATTGCTTTCGTGATCGCGTCTTCTTTTCCAAGACCGTTAAGGAAATCGGAATTGACGTGTTCTCCGTCACCAGTATAGGCTTCCTTCTCAACGTCTCCGCCCGCTACCACTTCAACGATTGGCAGGTCGAATTGTTTTGCAAACTCATAGTCTCTTTCGTCATGGGCAGGTACGGCCATGATGGCACCGGATCCGTAGCTCACAAGTACGTAATCGGCAATCCAGATCGACATTTTGCTTCCGTTTGCCGGATTGATGGCATAAGCCCCTGTGAACACACCTGTTTTTTCCTTTGCAAGATCGGTACGTTCAAGGTCGCTCTTGGTTTTCACTTTATCAAGGTACGCTTCAACCTTCTCTTTTTGTTCTGGAGTCGTGATTTTTTCAACCAGTTCATGTTCCGGCGCAAGCACTGCATAGGTTGCACCGAAAATCGTGTCCGGACGTGTAGTGAAGACATCAAATGATGCATCATGTCCGTCAATGTTGAAGACGACTTCAGCTCCTTCGGAACGGCCGATCCAGTTGCGCTGCATATCCTTGATGCTTTCCGGCCAGTCGACATCTTCAAGGTCTTCAAGAAGACGATCCGCATAAGCAGTGATCTTCAGCATCCACTGTTTCATCGGGCGGCGTTCGACCGGGTGGCCTCCGCGCTCACTCTTCCCGTCGATGACTTCTTCATTGGCAAGTACCGTACCGAGTGCAGGGCACCAGTTCACCGCTACTTCATCCACGTATGCCAAGCCTTTTTCATAAAGCTTAAGGAAGATCCATTGCGTCCATTTGTAGTAGCCCGGATCCGTTGTATTCACTTCGCGGTCCCAGTCATAAGAGAAACCGAGCGCCTTGATCTGGCGGCGGAAGTTATTGATGTTCTGCTCCGTGAATTCAGCAGGATCGTTCCCTGTATCAAGTGCATATTGTTCTGCAGGTAGTCCAAACGCATCCCAACCCATTGGGTGAAGGACATTATACCCTTGCATGCGCTTCATTCTGGACAGGATATCCGTCGCTGTGTATCCTTCCGGGTGACCTACGTGAAGGCCGGCACCTGATGGATACGGAAACATATCCAGCGCGTAGAAGTTCTTTTTCGACTCGTCTTCGGTCGTTTTAAACGTTTTGTTCTCTTCCCAATACTTTTGCCATTTCGTCTCAACACTTTTATGATTAAAACTCATATTGAGATCCTCCTTTAACTTGATGGTAGAAAAGGTCTTGATGCAGTCTGGTGTCTGTATACAGCCGCTTTTCTTTTAAAAAATAAAAAAACTCTCATCCCAAATAAATATTTGGGACGAGAGTTGTATTTACATTCTCCCGCGGTACCACCCACATTAGTGTACGCGCACTCAGCTTCATTCATCCTTAACGCGGAAAACGGCAAGTCTTACTAATTGTTCACACTTGCAACTCAGCAGGCGAGTTCATGATGCTCCCGGTTGACTTTCACCACCCGTCAACTCTCTAAGACAGAAAACATTCACTACTACTCCCGATCAACGTCTGAAATATAAGAATCATTATATGTATTCACTATTTTAGGAGAAATTATTCAGGAGCGCAAGCCCAATGTTGTGGAATTTGGTAAATTTGAGTGGGATTTTGACAGAGACGGTACTTTGTTGATGAAGGAATGATGATGAAAACAATGAAACGGCCCATCACTGAGCCGCTTCCAGCATTCCCAAAATCATTGAACTGTATAGCCCCCGTCAAGTACCACAGCCTGGCCCGTCACGCCTTTTGCTGCGTCACTGCATAGGAACATCGTATAATCGGCGATTTCTTTTACGTCGAGGAGCCTTCTTTGCGGCACCAGCGGGTAAATGACCTCCTCAAGCACTTTCTCCAACGGGACGTTACGCGTCTTAGCCAGATCGCCGAGCTGATTCTGCACAAGCGGGGTATCAACATACCCAGGACAGACAGCATTCACGGTGACGCCATGTGCCGCTGCTTCAAGTGCCGCCACCTTCGTCAGACCGATGACGCCATGTTTCGCAGAGTTATAAGCAGCCTTGCCTGAAAATCCAACCAGCCCATTGATGGAAGCCATATTGATGATCCTTCCAAACTTCTGCTCTTTCATGATGGGCAAGGCATGTTTGATTGCCACGAAAGGAGCGGTGAGCATGACTTTCACTAAGAACTCAAATTTTTCTGTAGGGAACTCCTCGATCGGCGATACATGCTGAAGACCGGCATTATTGATCAATACATCCAGCCTGCCATAATGATCTACCGTCGACGAGATTGCATCTTTTAAGTCTTGCTCCGATGTAACATCACAACGGATGCCCAGAGCTTCATACCCTTCTTTTTTCAGGGAGAGTGCAGCTTCCTGCACTCCATCTTCTTTAAGATCCGTTAGTACCACTTTTGCACCGTTTGCAGCGAATTCCTTTCCGATTTCAAAACCGATTCCTTGAGCTGCACCCGTTACAAACACGACTTTATTTTCAACCATGATGATACTCCTTTCTTAGATACCTACTCCCAAGCTGAATAATAAGATGGCGATGGCCAATCCGATCAGCGGAACAATGACAGTCAATGCTCCAACTGCACCATAGGCTTCTCCGTGAGTCTCATTACAAATCGATCGAATCGTAGTGACGACATATCCGTTATGCGGAAGGGAATCCAGTGCACCTGAAGAAATCGCAACAGTCCGGTGAAGAGCTTCAGGATTAACACCCATATCGACGTAATGAGGAGCCAGGATAGGAAGGGCGATTGCCTGACCGCCGGATGCTGAACCTGTCATACCGGCAATGACACTGACCGCAATGGCTCCGCCGATAAGAGGTGAACCAGGAATGCTGGTCATGACATTAACAGCCGTCTCAAATGCAGGGACTGCTTTCGCCACCCCGCCGAATCCAACTACCGCTGCCGTGTTACCGATGGCAATCAGGGCTCCGATCGTACCCTCTGAAACCGCACTCCAAAATCCTTTGAAATATTTTCGATTTAAAGCATATGCAGAGATGACCCCGCCCAATAACGCAATGATCAGAGCGGACTGCTTTAAAGAGTCGTGGAAAATAAACGAAAGGATCAGCACGACTAATAACGGGATCAGACCCAGTAATGGATTTGGTAACGGTCTGCCTTCATCAATGACAGGATCTTCTTCGCGTGCTTGGAATCTTTCTCCTTTGTTGACCGCTTTGGCAATCATTCGCTTTAACCACCAGTAGCCGAACACTGCCATGAACACTGCCACGATCAAGCTGACTTCCCAGCCGGCGTATGGCGTTGTCCCTAAATATTCAATCGGGATCCAGTTTTGGATTTCAGGCGATCCGGCTGACGTCATCGTAAAAGTAACGGAACCGAATGCAAGTGCAGCAGGTATGAACCGCCGCGGCAGATCTGCCTGCTTAAATAGACTGACAGCCATCGGATATACCGAAAAGGCTACAACAAATAAGCTTACCCCGCCGTAAGTCAAAACAGCACATGCCAATACAATCGCAAACACTGCAAATTTCATACCCAATTTATCAACGACAAAACGCGAAACACTGTCTGCCGCTCCGCTATCCTCCATTACCTTACCGAAAATGGCACCAAGTAAGAACATTAAATACCATGCGGCTACGAAGCTTGTAAACCCTGACATATAGTTGGAGACCAGATTCGCTTCCCCTTCAGCAGCCAGCTGTGGAAACAGCGGCATTCCGCTCAGTACAGCCACAAATAATGCAGAGATGGGTCCGACAATTAATATGTTCATACCCCGCATTGTTAAAAAGATTAATAAAATAAGTCCACCAATGAGACCAATCATACTTAACATCTTGTAATCCCCCTTTTTTCAATAGAAATATCTCTCTCACCCATTTTGCAATCGTTTACATTTTTCCGTTTGGAAAATGCCTGCTCCTTTCTGTACCATCGTTCACTTACTATACATGCAATAATTGTGCCAACTTTCAGATTAATGGAATCAGCATTTGAATGGAGTGACAGTCCGGAAAACCGGACTCTTTTTAAAATCATTCACAGGATGTACACAATTGCATATCCAAAATAAAAAGTCCGAAAAACCGGACTACTTTCCAGAAATCCGGACTAATCCAGAAGCTGATATTTGTTTAACTTTTCATATAGAGTCGATTTACTTATTCCGAGTGCCCCAGCCAACTCTCGCTTGTCATGGTGAAATTTTTTCAAACTTTGTTCCAGGACACTTTTCTCAGTATCATCCAGGATTTCTTTCAATGTCTTAGATTCTACATTGTAGAGTGTCCCCGCTTTCATATACTCAGGCAGGGAACTCATAGGAATCTGATTTTCGTTCGATAAATAGGTTGAAGCATTGATCACGTTTTCCAATTCCCTTAAGTTACCCGGCCAGCTGTAAGACGTGAAGACATCCAATACGTCCTGCTTGAATCCCTGAATCCTTTTGCCGGAGGACTTCATCGATTTCCCCAAAAAGAATTCAGCAAGCATAGTGATGTCATCTTTCCTTTCCCTTAGAGGAGGTATGACAAATGGCACCACATTGATTCGATAGTAGAGGTCGCTCCTGAATCTTTTTTCTTCCATCATTTTTTCAAGGGGCCGGTTGGTGGCCGCGATGATCCTGACATTTACCTGATGCACACGGGACGATCCTACCGCTTCCACTTCTCCTTCCTGCAGGACCCTGAGAAGTTTTGCCTGCATATTTAGCGGCATATCACCGATCTCATCAAGGAAAAGGGTGCCTTTATGGGCAAGTTGGAATTTCCCTTTTTTCCCGCCTTTTTTGGCTCCGGTAAACGCACCCTCTTCGTATCCGAATAACTCTGACTCGAGAAGCTGTTCAGGGATCGCTGCACAATTCACCTTGATGAAGGGTTGACCGCTCCTCTCACTAAGCTGATGTATGCTGTGCGCGAATAATTCCTTCCCCGTTCCGCTTTCCCCCCTGATAAGAATTGAAATATCACTGGGGGCTATCATTTGAGCCTTATCTTTCAACTCCCTTATCCCCTCGGATTCCCCGATGATGTCATTTAAGTTGTACTTCACACCAGTATTGATATCCTGTATGTAGCTTTGAATCTTTGACATCATGTTTTTCACATGCGAACTCATCTGCATCCATTCACTTGTATCACGGAAAATGACACTTCCGAATGCTCCGATCACCTCACCAGCCACAACGATCGGGATCCGGTTTGCAATCATATAATTTCCCTTGATGTACTGTAGATCGGCCACTTCTTCCTTACCGCTCTCTACGACCTTGTGCATTCTTGTATTTTCAATCACGTTTGTCACATGCGTCCCGATCGCTTTTTCACGGTCCACTTCAAGAAACTTGCAATAATTTTCATTGATGTAAATGATATTCCCATCTTTATCGACTACAACCAGCCACTCAAAGGCATTCTCCAAGATGATTTCAATCATCTCGGCAGAGACTTTCTTCAACAGACTGCTCATCCCAATCCCCTTCTTTCTTGCTGAATGATCCCTTCAATAATTACTATCTATTCAAAATATCCTAACTATTATAGTAGCATATCGATTTGCCACTTAGGGAATTTCCAGAATATACAAAACAGGAAGAATCGGGTTTATAATTAAGCACGAGAGGGAATCTTTTTATATAAATACGAGGAGGTGATGGAATGGAAATTGATCGTTTAAACATTTATTATTTAGAAGATGATGGAAGCATCCCAAATAATCCAGATCTGCCTGTTCTCATCTACCGGCATGCAGTGGAAGACACGGATGAGATGGAAAGAATCTTTAATCATAATGAATGGCTGAACAGCTGGGTGAACGGCATCCATGATTATCACCATTATCACAGCAATACACATGAAGTGCTGGGGGTCATGGAAGGCGAAGCACTTGTACAGCTTGGGGGCGGGAAAGGAGTGGAACTCACGATTCAAAAAGGTGATATCATCATACTTCCCGCAGGGACCGGCCACAAAAAACTGTCCTCCAGTCCAGGCTTTAAAGTAGTCGGGGCCTACCCTGGCGGAGCAGAATATAATATGAAAGAAGGGTCTTTGAAGGAACGGCCGCAAGTCCTGATTGATATCAAAAGTGTGCCTCTCCCCGAACGTGATCCCGTTTATGGTGACAAGGGCCCGATCATTAAATACTGGCTGCAAAAGAAGACAAAAGTGAGCGAATGAATAACTGTAAAAATCAACCAGGTTTTTATTTCATAATAAATGATTGTTTTTGGGTTCATTCCATGTTATTCTATACAAGCGATGAGCTGAATTGTGTAAGTCGGTGATCACGCCTTCAAGGCAGCAAACTATGTGGAGTTTGGATCATCCGCCTCAATTTTTTGCAAGTGGGCTTCCATAGGAAATGGGAGCCCTTTTATTATGTAGAAAAGTAAAAAGCCAATGAAAAATTCATTGGCTTTTTATTATTATTGTACAGGCAATGATACTGGCGATTCCTTTTTCAGCGGCCGGTCATAAAGGCTTGAAAGTGTCAGGGATATGATGAAGAATCCAATCAGTGTCATGAATAATATCTGCATGCTGAACAAATCAACCAGCACTCCCCCGATGAACGGTCCGATCATTCTTCCGCCGGTTGCCGTACTGTTTACAATTCCTTGATAAAATCCTTCACGACCTTTTGGGGCAAGTGAATTGGCAATCGTCGGCACAGCCGGCCAAATCAACATTTCCCCGATTGTCAGGATGATCATGGAGATCGCAAACCACTCAAACGTATCCGAAACAGAAGCCACTCCAAAGGAAACCATGAATATGACCGTTCCAATTATGATCTGAAGCTTCAGGTTATCTTCAAACCGTTTGATTGCTTTTGATAAGAGAGGCTGTGCAAGCACGATCAATGCGCCGTTGATCGTCCAAAGCAGGCTGTACTGCTTTAAACTGATATTGATTTCCTGTGTATAGGTTGCAATTGTCGACTGCCACTGGACATAACCTACCCAGCACAGTAAATAGGCAGCACATATGATCAGAAGCGCAGTCAGCTTTGATTTGTTCCGTATGACTTTTTTCTCGCTCAATACAGAGGTCTGTGTGGCTGAATCAACCGATATATGACGGTAGCCGAAAAGAGCAATCAAGAAGAATGCAACATACATAAGTAAATTCGCGAGGAATATATAACTGAATGAAAAAGATGCCACCAGCCCGCCTAATGCCGCACCAACCGCAACTCCGATATTTTGAGCCACGTAAACGGAATTGAACGCCTTCCGTCCTCCTTCTGGCCACACAGATCCAGCCATGGCATACATAGAAGGAAACACAATCCCGGACCCAAAACCGACAACAGTCAGAAACACCACATAATATGGCCAGCCCTGCCAAACATTCATCCCGATCAGCGCTGCCAATGTAATGATGATCCCAAGTAATATGGAGCGGTAGCCCCCAAATTTATCGAACAGGTTTCCGCCAATCAGATTCCCGATGACACTGGCACCTGCGTTGATCATCAACACAAGACCGGCAACAGATAATGACTTTCCAAGATGCTCATGAAGGTAAATCGTATTGAGAGGCCATAAGAAGGAAGAACCTGTGACATTCACCATCATCCCAATGACAAGCAACCATAAAGATTTAGGCATTTTCTTCTTCCCTTTCTACCATTTATTTCGAGTCCCAAAAGAATTTTACTCCTTTTGATCGGGAGGGGCAAGAACAATTTTTTTGAATTTTTTCGGGTGAATTTATGGAGATTAAATACAAGGGAAACAGGACGGTTGAATTGTGCCTGGCTCAATTCGACTGTTTCGGCCCAGGCTTGGATGCACTAATCTGAACCCGGCTCAAATGACTTTTTGTTCCTTACTCGATTACGTGTCTGCTTACGGCATCTCACAGCCAACTGCCAAAACCAACAAAAAAACTAGGCACCATGAAAGCACCTAGTTTCTAACATCATTTGCCATTATTCTGCTTTGATTTGACCGGCTGCCCCTGTTTTTCGTAGTTTTTCTTGGCTGTTTTGACAGGGTTTTGTTCAGCTCCGAATTCTGTATCTAAATTACGGAAATCGCTTCTTGTTTTTTGCTCAGGATTATTTTGTTTAGAACGTTTTTTCAATGTAATTTTCCTCCCACTACCGTTGGGTCGTGTTCTAATAAAATCATCTCATTCTGAAGATTTTGCAGCTGAAGTCTCATCCTGTGCAGTTGTTCGCGCTGCTGGGCATTCGCACTGTGTGCCAGGTCAGCCACATCATTGACCGACTCTTCAATCTGCTGCATCGCTTTCGTGTACTCCTGATCGTGATAATGCTCCTGCTCCATTCCGGATTTGTATTGCTCTTGAGCGTAACGAATGGCATCTTCACATTTCTGAATACAGTCTTCAATGGATTGTCTTGTTGCCATGTCGACTACCTCCTGCTTTCTATGGTCTAAAGAAGAGAATATGCCTGCTCTTCTTCTTCATTAGTTTTAACCTGTTGACCGCATTCAGAAGTGGTAATCTTCACCTATTTAAAGAGAGAGGATACATTCACGATGCCATTCATGTTAAAATCTTTTTGATGAGGGTTAACATACATAATAGATGAAGAAATTAGGAGGTGTTTGTCATCATGGCAAACCCATTTCCGTATGCAGCAGATAATAAACGATATCATACATGGAATTATCACTTACGTAATCATTTTGGTCATAAAGTGTTCAAAGTGGCACTTGATGGCGGTTTTGACTGTCCGAACCGCGACGGCACAGTGGCTTACGGCGGCTGTACGTTCTGCAGCGCAGCCGGCTCAGGAGATTTTGCAGGGGACCGTGTCGATTCGCTTGAAAAACAATTCAACGATATTAAAGATAAGATGCATAAAAAATGGAAAGATGGCAAATACATGGCCTATTTCCAGGCATTCACTAATACCCATGCACCTGTAGAAGTCCTGCGGGAGAAGTATGAGTCCGTATTAAAACAGGAAGGTGTCGTCGGAATCTCCATTGCCACTCGTCCCGACTGTCTCCCGGATGATGTTGTCGAATATCTTGCTGAACTCAATGAACGGACATATCTCTGGGTGGAGCTCGGACTTCAGACCGTCCATGAAAAGACAGCAGACTTGATTAATCGTGCACACGACTATCAATGCTATGTTGAAGGCGTGAACAAGCTTAGAAAACATGGAATCCGTGTATGCTCCCATATCATTAACGGCCTGCCGCAGGAAAATGCAGAAATGATGATGGAAACTGCACGTGAAGTGGCAAAATTGGACGTGCAGGGGATTAAAATCCACCTGCTTCACTTGTTAAAAGGCACACCCATGGTCAAGCAGTATGAAAAAGGGCTCCTTGAATTCATGGACTTTGATGAATACGTGAAACTGGTCTGCGATCAATTGGAAATCCTGCCTCCTGAAATGATCGTCCACAGGATCACCGGGGACGGCCCGATTGAAATCATGGTTGGACCGATGTGGAGTGTAAATAAGTGGAATGTGCTGAACGCAATTGATCATGAATTGAAGAATCGCAACAGCTGGCAAGGAAAATATTATAATGTGGATGTGAAAGCATGAAATTGGAAAGAATCTTACCTTTTGCCCGAAAGCTATTGGAAAATGCAGTGAAACCGGGCGATATTACAATAGATGCAACACTCGGAAACGGCCATGATACATTGTTTCTCGCTCAACTCGTGGGGGATAACGGCCGCGTTTACGGCTTCGATATCCAAGAGGAAGCCGTGCAGAATACAAGGGATCAACTCGCCACACATGAACTCGCTCACCGTGTGACGCTGTTTCACCAGGGACATGAGACAGTCATGAATGTCATCCCTCCCGTTCATCACGGAAAGATTACTGGAGCCATCTTTAACCTTGGTTACCTTCCAGGTGGAGACAAAACGATTGTCACCCGACCAAAGACAACCATTTCCGCAATGAATCAAATTCTTGAAATGCTGGCTCCTGAAGGTATCCTCATCCTCGTTATTTACCACGGTCACCACGAAGGAGCCGTCGAACGGGACTATCTGCTCCGTTATGTAGAAAAATTAGATCAGAATTACGTACACGTTTTACGCTATCAATTCGTCAACCAACTCAATAACCCTCCATTCATCCTTGCATTGGAGAAAAGATAAAACCAGGGACGGGCCTTTAGCATACTAAAGGCCCGTCCCTCACTGTTTTAAAGCAATGCATCAGCGATGAGCTGGAATGATTTGAGTTTGTCCTGGAAATCGTATGTGATGCTGACGAGCATGATTTCGTCGGTTTGATACGCTTCACTGAGCTGAATGATTTCCCTTTTTACTTTTTCAGGGTTTCCGACAATCATGCGCTTCCGGTTTTCCCTCACCCGGGCAAGTTCGAATGAGCTGTATTGATAGGTTGCCGCTTTCTCCGGACTTGGCGTTCCGTTCGAACGCATGCCCTGCTCGAGCATGATCAATGACAGATCAATACTTGATGCCACTCTTTCCGCTTCCTCATCGGTTTCTGCACAAATCGTGAAGACTGCCACAGTATTTTTGGGCTTATCGAGGTACTGAGATGACACAAAGTTATTGCGATACGCCTCCGTATACTGCGGACCGCCTTCGCCATTGATGAATTGCGCGAACGTGTATGGCAGCCCTTTTTGCGCTGCAAGCATGGCACTGGATGGACTGGATCCAAGCAGCCAGACCTCAGGCATCGTCTGAATCATGGGTGCTGCCGTAAGGCCTTGATATGGATGTGAATCAGGCAGAGAGTCTGTCAGATAACCGAGCAGTTCATCAATCTGCTCGGGATAACGGTGAACATCCCGGTGTTTTCCTTCACTGAGAGCCATCGAAGCCATCGGCATCCCTCCAGGCGCCCTGCCCAGCCCGAGATCGATCCGGCCAGGATTCAAGCCTTCAAGCAGCCTGAAGTTTTCCGCTACTTTATATGAGCTGTAATGAGGAAGCATGACACCACCGGAACCTACACGGATCTTCGCCGTGTTCTGCGCCAGATGGGCAATCAATACCTCCGGTGATGATCCTGCAAGGCTCGGTGAATCATGATGCTCCGATACCCAAAAGCGGGTGAAACCCAGCTTTTCAACAAACTGTGCAAGTTCTACTGTATGATTTAAAGCCTCTTTGGGGCTCATTCCTTCTGAAATCGGTGACTGATCCAAGACACTTAATTTGATCGTCAATATTGGACATCTCCTTTAATTGATGTGAGTATTATTATCAATTCCTCGATAAAAAATGTCCAATAACATGCTTAAAGGGTGACGGCACTAAAGCCGTCACCCTTTACAATATCATTCTTATTTGAAGATCAATACCTTACCGACAGTGCCGTCTGCACTTTCACCAGTTACACGGAATTTCAATCCGTAGTCCGGAACATCACGTCCTGCATCTACAAGACCTTTGTTGCTGTAGTCCAGACTATCATCGAATAGTGGTGTTTGAGCAGTTTGATTATCCTTCATCGTCACGCCTAACAGCTGAGAATAATCAAGGAACATTTTTTCTGATTTATTCAGGCTGAATGCCGCATCATGTACTTGGTAACGAGTTGAACCAACCGCTCCGTCACTCCAGTAGTTTGTGCTTTGATCGGCATCGACCACTCCTACAAATCCTTCTCCTGGATGAATTCCTGTCCAGTTTTCACTGAACTGTTTATCAACATACCAAACCACTAGACCTTTATTGAACTGCATCAAGCTTGCACCACGGCGGATGTTCGCAAGACCTTTATCCACCCCGTTGTGGCTGCGCCATTCAAGCAGGTAGTAGTGATCTGAACGTTTAATACCATCATTTTTCGTGAATCCGTTTAATGTGAATTTGGCGTCACCTTCGGCATTATCGAATAGAACCTCTTCTCCGTCGACTACAACAGATAAATCATCTGCGAAGAAACCTGGGTTGGATACAGCAGCATCTGTTACATATTCAATCGCCACTTCAACCTCTTGACCTGCATATGCAGAAAGATCGAATGAAGCGTCAATCCAGCCATTGGAAGAGCCTGTAATTCCGTTTCCAAGGTTAGAACCATGCGGGTTCGTATCAGTGGTGATGTCACTTGCTACCGACTCACCGTTCACTGTTACATATGCATAATCCCAATCTACTTCGATATCATACCAAGCCTTAAAGTTAAACTCTGCAGACGTCGCATTCGTCAAGTCCACTGTAGTGGATAATACATTGTGTAAGTCATCATCGCTTCCTGAGAAGTACTCATATTCACCGCTTGCCGGTTCATTGATTACTGTCTCTTTTTGTGGAAGAGTTACTTTCACAACGTCATTGTTCGTTCCTTTTGTGTTTGCCTGGTCTAGAAGGGCTTCAACACCTTTTGAAGTGACATCGTCTACATTGATTTCCGAACCAGTCAACCAGTTCCCTTGAGTCCCTTCATTGTCAACGACAGCAGATGCTTGCAGCATTTCCTTCATATACGGGCTGAAACCTGTCGGCATCGTTCCAGGGATATCACCAGCCCAGCTTCCGCTCGACATAATCGACCAGTAACTGACCGGCTCACCAGCACCAGTGTATTGAGTATCATATTCGTCCGGCAATCCAAGGTCGTGACCAAATTCATGGGCCATTACACCGACTGCACCATCTTCTGGCTCTATCGTGTAGTCATAAGCGGCCATCGCTCCACCCCAATAAGGGACAGTGGCAGCTGTACCAGGTAGCGCAAAGACGCCTCCAAGATTCCAGCGATGTGACCAAATGGCGTCAGAACCAAGAGAGCCTCCCCCTGCTTCTTCCCCTACTCCGGAATGAATGATCATCAAGTGGTCAACAAGTCCATCTGCTTCAAGGTAATTTCCATCTCCATCTAAATCATAACGGTCCCACTGATCGTAATCAGCAATGTTCACATTCGGATCTGCTGCAGCGGCTTCCAAAGCTTCTTTAACAAGTCCTCTGGCATTTACGTCACTGCCATCTTCTGTTGGATAGTTTCCTCCATATGCAGCAGCAGGTTGACTCGCCGTATACCATCCAGCAACTTCTCCTTCAACGGAATAGCTTCCACCGGATTGCTGTTCATAGTATTGCTTCATTGATACATAAGTTTTCCCGTCTGGGCCCGTCCAGCCGCCATCTCCAAACAGCATATCTTGATAATGTTCACGGGAGTATGCATCTTCATCTTCATAATACATATCGGTTTCGTCTGCCGTCATGGAGTTATGAGGCTTGTCCGGATAATCCACAAGAAGGACCAAAACCTTATCCGTGCGTTTTTCACCGTCCCAGGCTTCCTCTTTTACAGATCCAGGTGAGTTCTTCTTCGCCTGTCCTAATTTATTTCCTTTACCGGCTGTTAAATCATTATTCTTCATACTCTCTTGAAGCTTTGCTTTCGTCTTTGCTTCATCTTCATGAAGATCTCCGCTTACTTTTTCAGCAGCTTCAGACTTCTGCTGTAAAAACTTATTCAAAGCTTTTTCAGCCTGTGCTTGAGTTGCATTCTCTGAGATTTTACCATCTTTCTTTAACATCTCGATCAAACGCTCGTCATTTGCGATCCCGAGGTCAAATGGCCCCCCGTGACTATGTTCATGCTTTACCGTTGGCTTTGACAACACATTCTCTGGTACTATGGTCGATGCCGAAGCCGGTACAGCAAATGCACTGATACTTAAGGCAGCAGTCATCGCCATAGATAAAACTTTACGTGTTTTCAACACGTCATCCCCCCTTATGTACTATGTTTTTACAACTAATTACAATATACTAGATTTTTCAGAAAAATCCATATATTCTGACATAATTCGAATATTTCCTCCTATGAAAAATTTTTACAAGGGAATATCTTACTAATAAAAAATGTCACAAAACAACAAAAAGCTAGTCCTATGGTATTAGGACTAGCTTTTTGAATGGGACTATTTTATTTCGTGGTACGAAATAACTATGGTAATTATTTTGCTTTCTTCCATTTCCGATACATTCTTCCATTCCAAAAGAAGAACTTTGTCACCCATCCAGCTTCTCCGATGAATTCTTTCGAAAAAGCCTGGACCCTTTTTTGCCTGCTGGCTTTTTCATCGGACAGATAAACCCCGATCAATCCTTTGTTGATCAATCGGTGAAACCCTGAGTGTGGGAGATCGTTTGTATGTTCATCCGCTTTGCGCAGAAAATGAATGAGTCTCTCTCGCAAATGTTCATCATTTTCATAGTAAAAGCAGAAGTTCAAGTCCCCTCCCTCATGGTCTTCTTCCTGATCGATAAAATAATCCAAAAGGATATGAAGACCTTGTATGTAAGGAAAATAACCTGCCTTTATTTTTTCTGTATAAGAGGGATGAAAGTCCGGCCTGCTTGCATAGGCCACGAGGCAGAAGATTCCTAGTGTGGAACCGGAGCACGCCGAAAATTCATACCAATCCATCTCCGGAAGCCGTGAGCGGTGTCCTTCAAACCATGCCTGCAGCCTGCCCTCCCTTTCTTCTTCTTTCACGTGCTTATGTATTTGCAGATCACAATAATACTCGCATAGTTCCAGCAGTTCATTTTTGATACTTTGATAATGGGGTGTTTCAGCCAGCGATTCCTGACATGCCATAACCAGGTCACGTAAATATCCTCCATCATCCTGATCTTCTCTCAATGCATAATAGTTAACCGGCTCAGAGCCGACATTCAGTGAATCTTTCATCGACTGATGCAGGAGTCCAAAATCCTCAGGATCAAGGGATGTACTCCTGTCACAAAGATTATCCAGATAATCACTGATCGTCTGATAAGCAACTGTGAAGCGGATCGTTTCCTTCTTCTTTTCCAAAGAAAGAATGGAAAGAATCGAACCCCCTTCACAATGAAAGGTTTTATGCTCAATACTCGCTAATGCCTGTTTTCTTAACTCTTCGTTAGGGATTTCCTCCGCCCGCTTTTTCCAGTAATTCAGTTCTTGATGGACAAGCGGAAAGATATCCCGATATACTTTTGTCATTAATGAAAAAGGACTTGCAGGTACTGACAAGCTTACCACCTCGTTTATAAAATATATCCCAGCGCCTTCAGCCGGCTTTCTATAAAGATCTTTGAGTATTCGAAGATTTCTTCTCTTTCGGGTTCGTTATAAATTTCATGATAGCATTTCGGCCATTCTTTATAGTGCATTTCTGACAGCGACAGCTCATTGAACCATTTCTTGACCGCACTTTTGTCAACGATTTTATCGTCGCCCGCTTGCAGCACTAGAAGAGGGACATCCGGCAATTTATTTAAGTTCATTCTAGCAAGCTTGATCGCTTGAGCGAGCTCCCTGTACCAGCGGACAGAAACTTTTGTAATATAAAGCGTATCGTTGCTGTCTATCTCTCTGACATCGGCATTCCTCGTCGCCATATCAATCGTCAACCCTGATGGGAATTTGATCATCGGGGCGATTTTATTCAATCCATGGGAAAGCAATTCGATCGGCTTGGAAGGTCCGTTCACAAGACCGAGGCAAGGAGAGGATAATATGACCCCTGCCAATTTGACATGGGACTCCTGAAGCATCCGTACGGCAACCAGGCCGCCCATGCTGTGGCCAAGGAGAAATACAGGCAGTTCAAATCGATAGGCAGCCTGAACCCAGTCTTTCACCTCGATAATATATTCGTCGAACGAATCGATATGTCCTCTTTGTCTTCTCGACGTCATCCCCTGCCCCGGCAAATCACCCATGATGACATGAAAACCTGATGCACGCCACATTTCAATGAGCCAGCCGTATCGGCCATGATGTTCCATTGCTCCATGAATGATGACGATGACTGCTTTTGCCTCTTGATCTGTTTCCCATTTCCACATGGCAAATCCTCCTTAAATGTTTCTCAAATGGTTATCATCTGCTACCATTATTATAGTAAATATTATTGAAAGGGGTAGTGAAAAATGCTCTATCCATATCATGATAAAAAACCTATTATTGCAGAATCTGCTTTTATCGCCGATTATGTAACGATTTCAGGGGATGTTGAAATCGGGGAAGAATCGAGCATCTGGTTCAATACCGTCATCAGAGGGGACGTCGCGCCTACCAGGATTGGCAGAAAAGTAAATGTTCAAGACAATTCCATCCTTCACCAAAGCCCTGAAAATCCCCTGATCCTTGAAGATGAAGTGACAGTCGGCCATGGTGTCATCTTACATAGCTGCAAAATCAGAAAAAAAGCCCTCATCGGCATGGGATCAATCATCCTTGATAATGCCGAAATCGGTGAAGGTGCTTTCATCGGAGCCGGAAGCCTCGTCCCCCAGGGAAAAGTCATCCCTCCGAACACCCTTGCCTTTGGCCGACCGGCAAAAGTGGTGAGGGAACTGAACGAACATGATATCAGTGAAATGAAACGCATCTCAAGGGAATATGCGGAGAAGGGCCAGTATTATAAAAGCATCAAACCATTTTAACTCTTATATTTGTGATACCCAAAGCTGAGCGAGATTACTCGTGTTAAATTACGGGATGGGGATATAAGTGACGCAATTCCGTTGTATGTGCCTGGCTCGATTTGAGGATTTTGAGCCAGGGTCAACTCTTCTGACTTTTCCACGAAGATATCTACCGTTTTTTCATTTTATCTGCCGTTTTTTCATTTTATCTGCCGTTTTTCCGTTTTATCTGCCAAAATTCCAATATATCTTCCAAAAAAACGTTTTATCTGCCAAATTTCCGATATATCTGTCATTCTTCAAAATACGACAAATCCCGCGGGCATCATCCCCTAAAACTACAACTACCTATCCCCCCTCGACCGCAGCCCGCAATAAATCATAATACGTCCAACAAAAACATCCCAAATCAAAAAAGCCAACACCCCTAAAAGGAGTGTTGGTTTTCTCATATCTGTTATTACTTAAGAGCTTCGGCTTTCAATACTTCAGCTTTGTTGGTACGCTCCCAAGGAAGATCAAGATCGTTGCGGCCGAAGTGTCCGTAAGCAGCAGTCTGCTTGTAGATCGGACGGCGAAGGTCCAGCATCTTGATGATTCCGGCAGGGCGTAGATCAAAGTTATTGCGTACCACGTCAACCAATACATCCTCAGAAACTTTGCCAGTTCCGAATGTATCAACTGAGATGGATACAGGTTGTGCTACACCGATTGCATATGCCAATTGAACTTCACATTTTTCAGCAAGTCCGGCAGCAACGATGTTTTTAGCCACATAGCGGGCTGCATATGCTGCAGAGCGGTCAACCTTCGTCGCATCCTTACCGGAGAATGCGCCGCCGCCGTGACGTGCATATCCGCCGTATGTGTCAACGATGATTTTACGGCCTGTAAGACCTGCATCCCCTTGAGGTCCACCGATTACGAAACGGCCAGTCGGGTTGATGAAGTATTTTGTGTTTTCGTCGATCAGTTCTTTCGGAACAACCGGATCGATGACATACTCTTTCAGATTACGCTGGATTTGCTCTAGTGAAATCTCAGGATGGTGCTGAGTTGAAATGACGATTGTATCAATGCGCACAGGCTTATCGTTCTCGTCATACTCGACCGTAACCTGAGTTTTACCGTCCGGGCGAAGGTAAGGAAGAATTTCTTCTTTACGGACTTCAGTCAGCTGACGGGATAGTTTATGAGCAAGAGAAATCGGAAGAGGCATAAGCTCTTTCGTTTCGTTGCAGGCAAATCCGAACATTAGACCCTGGTCCCCTGCACCGATTGCTTCGATTTCTTTATCAGACATTTGTCCTTCACGTGCTTCAAGCGCCTGGTCTACACCTTGGGCAATATCAGCAGATTGCTCATCGATTGATGTCAGGACTGCACAAGTTTCAGCATCGAAACCATATTTCGCACGAGTGTATCCGATTCCGCGGATCGTTTCACGAACGATCTTAGGGATATCTACATAAGTATTTGTGGTGATTTCACCTGCAACAAGCACTAAACCTGTAGTAACAGACGTTTCACAAGCCACGCGGGCATTCGGGTCATTCGTTAAAATGGCATCAAGAATTGAATCAGAGATTTGGTCACAAATCTTATCTGGATGTCCTTCCGTTACGGACTCAGATGTAAACAGACGACGTTTTGTTGACATTAAGGTTCCTCCTCAAGCATATTTGCCGATATTAAATCGACAAAACCTATAAACAGATACGGTACTCATTTCCCTAAGTAGTATGAAGTAAACATGGTTTTTTTATAAGGAAGAGAAAGACGTCCTTATATAAAAACATGAGATTTAATCATTAATGCTCCACTATAAAATAGAAAAAACCCTTCCTCGGTAGAAGCACAAAGAGGAAAGGTTTCACATCATAGCCGCGCCTTTTCTCTCTTATCGTTCAAGGTTGTCCACCTTGCCTCAGTTTAGCACCTTCGCTTCATGGGATCCTTCCTGAATCAAGAAGGACCAACTATCTATTTAGCAGGTTGCTGGGTTTCATAGGGTCTGCTCCCTCCACCAGCTCAGGATAAGAGTATCCGTTCAAGGTACAATAATAACGTTAACACTAAAGGGTGTCAAATATTTTTTAGTATGTAAAGTTTAACAGCCCTTATCAATATTTTCCGGATAATCCTATACATTATTGTAGTAAGAAGTTTCTTTTATAGTTGGACAAGTCTCAGCGCCCCACACTGTTTTCCACTGGAGTCAAGTCCCTGCAGAGGAACGAAACGGTCTGCGTTTATACGCGAACACCTTTTTATAAGAAGAAACATGAAAACGTGGGTATATGAATGAGGAATTTCTCATGGACAAGCATAAACTGCTTAGATAGGGAAAAATAAGTTGCATTTTTCAAGGAATTTGTTACAAGTTTAAGTCACATTATAAAAAAGTGCTAAATAGTATAGACTAATAAATTAATTGTGTTATACTATTTTTGAAAAGATACAACAAAGTGGTAGTTAAATTTATATAAAGGAAGGGTTCTAATGAATTCAGTGAGCATGTCTAGTGAATTAACAGAGTTACTTAGCGGTCAAAATATCAAAAATCAACTGTCTGTTTCACAATTAGTGGAAAGAGTTCTTCATAGAAATGAAGGCGTTTTAACTTCTTCAGGTGCGGTCAGAGCTGAAACTGGCAAATACACAGGGCGCTCTCCTAAAGATAAATTTATTGTAGAGGAGCCTTCAACAAAAGATAAAATTGATTGGGGAGCTGTTAATCAGCCAATCTCTGCTGAATCATTCGATAAATTATACCATAAAGTCCTTGCATACTTAAAAGAAAAAGAAGAAGTATTTGTATTCAACGGATTTGCAGGTGCAGATCCCAAACATAGACTTCCGATCCAGGTAATCAATGAATTTGCGTGGCATAACTTATTTGCTCATCAGCTGTTCATTCGCCCGAATGCGGAAGAATTAATCTCACATAAGTCCGAATTTACGATCGTTTCGGCTCCTAACTTTAAAGCAGACCCTGCTGTTGATGGTACTAACTCTGAAACATTCATCATCGTTTCGTTTGAAAAACGCATCGTCCTGATCGGCGGAACTGAATATGCAGGGGAAATGAAGAAATCGATCTTCTCCGTTATGAATTACATGCTTCCTGAAGCAGATATCCTTTCCATGCACTGTTCAGCAAATGTGGGACGCGAAGGCGACGTCGCTCTATTCTTCGGTCTATCCGGAACAGGCAAAACGACATTATCGGCAGATCCGAACCGTCGTCTGATCGGGGACGACGAACATGGCTGGTCCCCGAATGGCGTATTCAACATTGAAGGCGGCTGCTACGCAAAATGCATCGGCCTGACTCGTGAAAAGGAACCTCAAATCTTTGATGCCATCCGCTTTGGATCAGTTCTGGAAAACGTTGTCCTTGATGAAGATTCGCGCATCCCGGATTACGAGGATAACAGTTTAACAGAAAACACGCGTGCCGCTTATCCGCTTCAAGCAATGGAAAATATCGTGGAACCGAGCGTTGCTGGCCATCCTAATACAATCGTATTCCTGACTGCTGATGCATTCGGCGTACTGCCTCCGATCAGCAAACTGACGAAAGAGCAGGCAATGTATCATTTCCTAAGCGGGTATACGTCTAAATTAGCAGGTACCGAGCGCGGCATCACTTCACCGCAGGCAACATTCTCTACTTGCTTCGGTTCTCCATTCCTGCCACTTGCTGCCACTCGTTACGCAGAAATGCTAGGAAAGAAAATCGATGAGCACAACGCAGAAGTTTACCTCGTAAACACTGGTTGGACCGGCGGAGAGTACGGTGTGGGTAACCGCATGAAGTTATCTTACACACGTGCAATGGTGCAGGCAGCATTAGAAGGTGAACTGACAAACGTCGAAACGGAAACAGACGAAATCTTCGGATTGAACATTCCTGTAAACGTACCAGGTGTACCTGATGAAGTGCTTCAACCAATTAAAACATGGTCAAATGAAGAAGCGTACAAAGTAAAAGCAACTGAACTTGCACGCCAATTCAACGAAAACTTCAAGAAATTCACAAACGTACCTGTCGAGATCGAAGCAAAAGGCGGTCCGGCTGTAAAATAATGAAAATGACCAGTCAAACACTGCAGGGTGTTTGGCTGGTTTTTTTGTTTTCATCAACGGGGTTCTCTGGTATCAACAAAAATTTGATTCAATCAGCGTATTTTGTTGTTATTAACGGATATTTTTTAAAAGACGTTCACATGGGGGTTATCTATTCAACGGCGAAATGCTGTGCATACCAACAAATATTTTAGGTTATCCACGAAATTCCATGCTTATCAACAAAAATTTCAGTTTATCAACATTTTTTCGAGATTACCGACAATTCTTCAATAATCGACAACTTCCGCAAATCCCCCGTTAAGACTAATCCCCCAAAGAATGCCCGTTCACTCCCATTCCACCCCAAATAAAAAAAGAGGATTTCTCCTCTTTTCAACATCTATAAGCCCTTCTTCCGGCCTGTAATCAGATTCCATAAGAACACGACCACGGCAATGACCAATAAAATATGGATGATGGCTCCGCCGATCTTGAAGATCAGTCCTAATAACCACAGGACAACAAGTATTCCAATGATGGTCCACAGCATGCTTACCGCCTCCTTCATCATGTATTGTTGCTAACTTTCCCTATATACCAACTTTTAAAACAACAACCACTAATTTTTGAAAATTCTTCTTTACTAAATATTAGAAATTTTGGTAATATATCAATTAAAACTTATAAAGGGGACAGGGACATGATCAGAGTATTGACCCGTGCTGATGACGAGCAATGTCAGCAGCTCATTCAAGGACAGCCTGCCGAGAATTTGTTCATCATCGGTGATATTGAGGCATTTGGATACGAACAGGACTTTCAGACCATCTGGGGTGATTTTGACGAAAATGGGAATTTGAGAGGGATCCTATTAAAGTATAGGGAAAATTTTATCCCTTATTCCAAAGGAGAGTTCGATGCAGAAGGATTCGCCGATATCATCAATACGTGCGATGATTTTAGTATCATGTCAGGACTAAAGGCGGTCACTTCAAAAGTAGAGCCTTTTTTAACCAAGGATTATCAATCAAAAAGGCAGTTGTTCTATGCAAAACTGGATAACGGGTACTCTTTGTCAAATCAGGAGCTGAATCATGTTGAAAAAGCATCTATCGAGAATCTTCCAAAGCTTGTCGAGCTCCTTAACTCTATCCCTGAGTTCAGCGGCGGAAGTTTCACTGTAGAGAAAAGAAAGCATGGGATGGAAAATGGGGTAGCGCGCAGCTACTATATTGAAAGAGACGGCCTATATGTATCCTCAGCTTCAACCACTGCCGAAAACAGCATGTCAGCGATGATTGTAGCTGTCTGCACTCATCCTGAGCACAAGAAAAAGGGCTATGCAACTGAATGCATGACAAAATTATGCCGTGATGTGCTGCAAGAAGGAAAGGAACTCTGCCTCTTTTACGACAACCCTGAAGCAGGCAGGATTTATAAAAACATCGGATTTGAGGATATCGGTTATTGGATGATGTATAAATTCTAAAGTGGTGCCTGCTTGATGTTGAACACCAAACCGGCCGGAGCTTCAATAATTTAAAAAAGCCGGACCTCTTTATCCATAGGTCCGGCCATTCTATTTACGCTGCCGCTTCAGGTCTTTCCTGTATCAATTTCGCCTGTACAAGACGTTTTCTAACAGTAATACCGATCCAGCTTGCCAGGAACGCTTTGATGAGCCCGACGACGATGAAAGGATATACCCCTGCTGCCATAGCCTGTGCCCAACTCAAATCGGCCACATATTTCAATTGAATCGTCCCAAGTAACAGGGTGACGACCATTCCTGCAGTGTTCGCAACCATGGCCATTGTAAGGTTGAATTTCGTCTTTTCTAAGATCAAGCCAGTAATGAATGCCGCTGCAATGAATCCGAAGATATAGCCTCCAGTAGGTCCGACAAGCACCTGAGCTCCCCCGCTGAATCCTGCAAACACCGGAACTCCAACCGCTCCAAGTGCCGCATAACCTACCATTGCAAAAGCTCCGTATCTACTGCCCAGAATCGTTGCTGTAAGCCCTACCGCCAAAGTCTGTCCGCTAATCGGGACAAGCGGCAGCGGAATTTCAATCTGCGCAAAGATCCCTGTTATTGCAGCAAAGATACTGCATTGGATGATCATTCTTAATTTTTCCCCATTCATTCATCTTTCTCCCCTTTTAAGTAAACTATCAATGAATTAAAGTTAACACAATTCTCATGTTTCGGGAAGAACATTCTTTTGGCTGAAAATTCTTTCTACGAACCAGCGGATCATATAGGAAACAATAAAATAAATCAAGAATGACCACCATGGATTCCAATAATAAGCTTTGTAATAATCAAGCCATCTGAAAAAAGGCTCACTGATGAATGATGCACCGCCTGCTAACACGATATTTGCTATAAAGAAAGCCTTTCCCCGTGGAAAATAATAATAAAGGAGCATATAGGATACCGGTATCATG
Source organism: Rossellomorea sp. NS-SX7 (assembly GCF_052828565.1). Lineage (NCBI taxonomy): Bacteria > Bacillati > Bacillota > Bacilli > Caryophanales > Bacillaceae > Rossellomorea > Rossellomorea sp. NS-SX7. The sequence continues at coordinate 3,020,054 of NZ_CM128249.1, forward strand.
GCATAATCGAATAAATAAGCTTTGGGGTAGATCGGCAAAAGCTCCGTCGGATATCCCCATAATCCCAATTCAAAGCCGAATCCATCCAGGTTGGCTGCAACAATGATCCATACGAGGCCGAAAAAAAGAATTTTAGGGAGATCATCCCGTTTCACCAACTTTAAAAATACCAGCCATAACAGAATCATCGCCGCAACAATCACCCACCACTTCAGCGTGAGAAAATTATATTCCAGCCAATAGTCGATGTTTAATTTCGAGGCTTTCAACAATTCACTATGTACTTTGTCATATTGTTCAATCATCCGTTTACCTCGTTTTTTTACTAGTATGAGATTTAATCCCTGCAATTATTAGCACATAAAAAAGAACCTGTAAAAGCAGGTTCCTAATTGGTCGTATTTAGTGATATCAGCTTAAAAGAAATCGTTGTCTTTCCTTCATGCCATTGGATTTTTTCAATACGTGCATATCCCCTCGAGTGGCTTTTTCTTGTCGTCCGTATTTCGATCGGAGTGTGCATTGGATATAAACGGTAGCCGTTTTTTTGCAATTGAAAAAGGTTGTCTTCCGTTCTGACCTCTCTTCCTTTTGTGACAAGCATGGTATTAAGCTCGAGCCCCATTCCCATGGTCATTCCCCTTTACTCCTGTTTTTTCATCCAATCACAGAGCATAGTGACGATTTCACGGTTTTTAAGAGGGGGAAAATAGTGTGTGTACTCTGAAAAGTAATAGGATTCAACGGATTTCCCGGCCTCTTTCATCCTTTTTTCTAATCTATATGCATGATCGATTGAAACGTTGTGATCTTTTTTACCGTGAATGATCAGGACAGGGGCTGAAAGTCCTTCAATATCATACAGAGGGGTACGCCACTCATACCGTTCGGGATATTTATTCGGGCTGCCGCCGATCACCCTTTTCATCATCCTGCGGAGATCTTTTCGTTCTTCATATGTCAGGAACATATCCGACACCCCTCCCCATGTGACGATGGAAGTGACCTCATTCATTTCGATGCCGGTGAAAAGAGCCATGACACCTCCCCTTGAAAAGCCGAATACGTGTATTCGCTCCTTATGTACCCGTTCATACTGCTTCAACAGCTGATAAGCTGACAAAGCATCTTCGCGGTCATCCCCTCCAAAGTCTTCATTTCCTTCCCCTCCGCGGTTTCCGCGGTAATATGGGGCGAACACAATGAACCCTTCTTGGGCAAATTGGGCGATGCGGGCAGGCCTCACCATCCCCACCCCTTTAATTCCGCCTCTTAAATATAGGAATCCATCATACTCACCTTCTTGCACCGGCTGTGCAAGAAGCCCTTTCACTCTCAGGCCCGCTGAGAAATAGACAATTTCATAAAGTTCGACATGCGGGTTGGGAGAAGGAAATAGCGTCTTTTTGACAATTGTTCCGTTCTTCATACTCTCTTCCTTTCAGTGAAATTGTTTCGCATACTGTTTTTATTTACTCTCTAAAGAAAATACCCATACTTGGGCTTCATTCGCAGCGTCTGCGTCCCATTTTTTGACGGATACGTGACGCATTTCGTCTGTCATTCTTACACAATGAACTCAACAGTCTTTTAGAAAAAACCCTTCAAAAATGGGCACTGGGTATTCACACATTTTTTACACATCACATAAACTATTCTATCAAAATTCACATTCAACTTATCATGGTTCTCTATAAGAGCATCCTTCCCCTCTATCATGATGAAAAACGTTTAGAGGGTATTAGTATGCACTCATGGTTCATTCAAAGGAGGAAAACATCTATGAAAAAATGGACTCGAATCGCCTTTACCCTTCTCTTGACCACGGTACTCACCATCGGCTTGACCGCATGCGGAGGCGAAAAAAATGAGCTGGAAAAAGTACGTGTGGCAGAAGTTACCCGCTCCATCTTCTATGCTCCCCAATATGTTGCCATTGAAAAAGGTTTTTTTAAAGAAGAGGGACTCAATATTGAACTCACTACAACATGGGGCGGCGATAAGACGATGACCACTTTACTTTCCGACGGTGCAGATATCGCTCTTGTCGGTTCAGAAACATCCATCTACGTCCATGCGCAAGGGGCAGATGATCCTGTCATCAACTTTGCCCAGCTCACACAGACAGACGGTACCTTCCTGGTATCAAGGGAAAAAGTGGAAAACTTCGATTGGAATCAGCTGAAAGGCTCCACTTTCCTCGGCCAGCGGAAAGGCGGCATGCCTCAGATGGTAGGAGAGTTTGTGCTTAAACAGCATGGAGTCGATCCTCACAACGATCTGAACCTGATCCAGAATATCGACTTCGCCAACATCGCGAACGCCTTTGCATCCGGCACAGGTGATTATGTACAGCTGTTCGAACCTACCGCATCAATTTTTGAAAAAGAAGGAAAAGGGCATATCGTCGCTTCCTTCGGTACAGAATCCGGCCATGTCCCGTACACCACCTTCATGGCCAAGGACAGTTATATGAAAGAGAACAAAGATGCCATCGAAAAGTTTACAAAGGCTCTATATAAAGCACAGAAATGGGTGGAAGATAGCTCACCTGAAGAAATCGCTGAAGTAATCGAGCCGTATTTCGAGGATACGGAATTAGACATCATCGAGACCGTGGTGGACCGCTACAAATCACAAGGCTCATTCGCCACAGACCCTATTCTGGATGTTGAGGAATGGAATAACCTGCAGAGCATCATGGATGAAGCGGGAGAACTCCCGGGGCAGGTGGACCATGAGACGCTCGTAAATACCTCCGTTGCTGAGAAAGTAAGTGAATAGCTCGCATTGTATTTGAACGTAACTGTTAGGTGGTGGTGCCTTAGATGGTGCCTGGCTCAAACCACAGCCATTCAAAATATGCTGCCACACAAAAGCAAAACAGGGCTGACAACGAGTCAGCCCTTCATTAATTGAGAAAGACTGGAGGCGCGTTACCGTGAATTTTTTGTCCATTGACACGATTCATCACACTTATTTTACTCCTAAAACGGCAACCAATGCCCTATCTAATATTTCATTCGATGTAAATGAAGGAGAATTCATCTCGTTTATCGGACCAAGCGGATGTGGGAAAACCACGCTTCTTTCAATCATCGCCGGGCTCATTGAGCCGACAGAAGGAAAGGTTCTATTGAACGGTAAACCAGTGAGTTCTGAAAAAAATCAGATGGGATATATGCTTCAGCAGGATTACCTTTTCCCATGGAAAACGATTGAAGAGAATATTTTCATAGGGTTGAAGATCATGAAGTTATTAACAGAAGAGAAGAAACGTGAAGCATATGAATTGCTGGAAGAACTGGGGCTTTCGGGAGTGGCACCCTCGTACCCGAGAGAGTTGTCAGGCGGGATGCGGCAGCGGGTCGCCCTGATCCGCACATTGATTACAGAACCGAAAATCCTGCTTCTGGATGAGCCATTTTCAGCACTTGATTATCAGACCAAATTAAAGCTTGAAGACCTTATCTTTACCACCTTGAAGTCACTGAATAAAACGGCATTGCTCGTCACTCATGATATCGGTGAAGCCATTGCGATGAGTGACAGGATTATTCTGTTTGCCGCGAAGCCGGGCAGGGTGCACAAGGTTTTCGAAGTGCCCCGTGAGTTAAAGGAATTAAAGCCGTTTACCGTAAGGAACCATGAAGCATATTCACCTTTTTTTCAAACCATATGGAAGGAGCTTGAGAACCTTGAATCAGGAAACCCTTAAACTGAAGCATGCCGAATACATTCAATCCTTGAAAAAAGAACAGCGGCGGGTGTGGTTCTATCAGGCCCTGATCTTCCTGGTGTTTTTCACCCTGTGGGAAATCTCGAGCCGGAACAGCTGGATCGATCCCCTTATTTTCAGTTCCCCGTCCAAGATATGGAGTCTTTTTTTGGATAAAGTCGCAGACGGCAGCCTCCTTGCCAATTTGTCGGTGACACTCGGGGAAACCATTCTCGGTTTCATACTCGGCACACTGCTTGGTACGCTATTGGCAGCACTTCTTTGGTGGTCGCCCTTCCTGTCAAAAGTGCTGGATCCTTACCTTGTCATCATGAACGCCATGCCGAAAGTGGCCCTTGGTCCGATTCTGATCGTCGGCCTTGGTCCGGGCTTCACTTCGATTATCGCGATGGGAACCGTTATATCCGTCATCATCACGACCATCGTCGTATATACCTCTTTTAAAGAGGTGGATCCGAACTACTTGAAGGTGATGAAGACATTTGGGGCAAAAAGGGGACAGATGTTCAAAGAGGTCATCCTGCCTGCTTCCTTCCCTACGGTCATCTCCACGTTGAAAGTAAATGTGGGACTATCCTGGGTAGGGGTCATTGTTGGGGAGTTCCTTGTGTCAGCAAAGGGACTTGGATACATGATCATCTATGGGTTTCAAGTGTTTAATTTCACCCTTGTCCTTCTCTCCCTGCTTGTGATCGCCGTTTTTGCCACCATTATGTATAAAGTTGTCGAACAGCTGGAAAAGAAGTGGATCAAGTCGTAAAGTTCAAACGTTTTAGAGCCAATTCCACCACTTTGTCTTTCATGATAAAACTGAATTCAGGGTGTGTCTGCATATCACCCAGCTCACCCTTCCATAATGTACACCCGTACGTTTCAAGGTAATCCTCTTTCCTTACCAATTCTTCGGCTTCCGCGTAGAATATGGTCTTAACAAACGGCGATTGATCGTACACTTTATATTCCCCTACGAAAACGGGGTCTTTTATCACTCCCCCTGTTTCTTCATACGTTTCGCGGATGGCCGCTTCCTCAAGCGTTTCTCCTTTTTCACGCTTGCCGCCGGGAAATTCAAGTCCCCGTTTTTTATGCTGCGTTAACAGCCAGTGATGATTGTATCGGCAAATGACCAAGACATGCTGTGACTCCTGACCAAAGTAATATTCCTGAAATGCAAGCTCCACTTTTACACCATTCGCATCGAAAAATTGTTCCATTGCAATTCCCCCCCTATCTAATCTAATCATAAATAAAAAGCATTGGTCCACAAGTTTCGCTTTGGAACCAACACTTTTATTTGAGATCAGGGAGCAGGATGATCGAGGATCCCCATACTTTCGATATGATTTTTAGCATCCTCATCGCCAAGTTCATGAATCATGGCATATACCCTATGAAGATTTTCATCGTAAGCATCATTTTCACGGTCAAAGTGGTACTGTATATATGGGACATGTGAACGGTAGAAATTTTGCCAGTCAATCGAGTGACTTGAATCAAAAATCTCCCTCAGTCTTGTGATTTCTTCATCCGTTGCCGAGATTTTAAAGTTCCATGGTGAATCCGTCGAGCTTCGTGAAATTTCACCTGTGGCTATTTCGATATAATAATCATGACGTTCGTCCAAACTTTCCAACCCCTTCAATTTTCTTACCCTTCTTTTTCCTCAATTGATGTATTTCTATACACTTTATGACATCGTCACCTTTTTTAAAAATTTCCCTTTATCATGAATATTGTCAGTATTCTTTAGTATAGTATCAATAAGAAAGATAAGATTTTCCGGTCGAAAGGCATATGAAGGGGAATTTCGGGTAAATAAAAAATAAACTGTGGAGTATTCAATCCTAATTCTGTTAAAATTAATAAAAGGGAGGTGAAGTGCATGAAGTTGATTGAAGAAATCTATGAAATGTACCGCGGCAGAATCAAAGGTACAGATGAAGACTTAGACCTCATTGCCCTTACGATTTTAGAAGATACATCCAGGAACGAAATCATCGAACTGATCCAAGAAATGGAGACAGAAGAGCTGGAATATTTCCTTCGACTATACATATTTGAAACGTTAAAAGAAAAATGGTCCAAAAGTGAGGAACGAGTAAGATTGGAACGGAAAAGCCTCCACTGATCAAGGAAGGAACACCATATAAAAAAGCCTTAAACACTCGTGTTTAAGGCTTTTCTCTTACCCTTTCACATCAATGGTAAGCCCCTTGCTCGGATGCGGTGCAGCATTTGCCTCCTGCATATCCTGAAGCATCACCGTCACATGCGCAGCCTGGGTGGACATCTGACTCTTCAGGAGATTCATACTTAGTGTCCGCTGAAGCTCTGCAACCTGTTTCCCCATTATGGATGATACATTCATGGAAATCCCCCCTTGTCTTCCCTGTTTCCTTCATCATACCAAAATTCACCAGATGAAAACAGAATATTTTCCGGCGGCAGGAGGACCTTTATACTATGGATTGTATTCACCAAATTGTACGGTTTACTGAATGACATTTATTTTTTCTATGATAAAATAAGGAAAAAAGGGGGTTAAACTGTGTCATTAACGCTCGTCATGATCATTGCAGTCGTCATATGCATATTAGTGATATTTGTGAGTGCCCTGACAACGTCCAAAGCATATACGACCGTTAAACATACAGTCGATCCGATTGAAAATAATCCACATCTAAAGCATATGGATGAAAAAGAGGACGACTCTGTAGATAAAAAAAATGAAATATAAGTAAAAAATCCACCGGGTAAAAACGCCCCCGGTGGATTTTTTCATATTAGGCAAATACCTGCTTCAAGTCTTCTTTACTTTGACTCAGCCAGTATCTCATCAATTTCTTTGCTCCCTCTAAATCATGAAGCTTTGCCTGGCCGCACTGTTTCTCGTTTGCTGCAGGAATTTCTTCGATTTCGACGGCTTCTTTCATAGTCGCTTCCAATAGATCGATGATTTCCTCCACTTTAGGCTCTCCGCTGACGACCAGGTAATAGCCGGTCTGGCAGCCCATCGGAGAAATATCGATGATATCAAAATGAGCATATGGCTCTGCATATTTACGGATGGTAAACGCGAGTAAATGCTCCAGCGTGTGAATGGAGTCAGGCTTCATAGCCTGTTTGTTCGGTTGACTAAAACGGATATCGAATTTATTGACAAGGCCGTCACTTCCTACCTTATGCACTCCACAATGTCTGACATACGGTGCCTTTACCGCATTATGATCTAATTCAAAACTCTCTACTGATGGCATCATTTATACCTCCCATTCATTTCTAACACTAGTATAACGTAAATTCATAGTAATTTCATCAACTTAATCCGATTTGAGCTATTTTTGCAGATATCCACTTTCCACACACTTCGCCATTCCTGTCTTCCAACCCTCTTTACAGTTATATTTCAATTCCAAATCAGGGTGCTTTTATGTCTTCCTCATTATTTGATATAGTAGAAGAAAACATTCTGGGAGATTATATAATGAAACGCGCAATCCTTTTACTGTTCCGGTTTTATCAAGTCGTGATTTCACCGATAAAACCTCCGACATGCCGCTTCTATCCGACCTGTTCTCATTACGGCATCCAGGCAGTTGGCAGGTTCGGTGCTTTACGCGGTGGTTTCCTTACCATTAAACGTATCCTCAAATGCCATCCCTTCCACCCTGGCGGAATCGATCACGTGCCGGAAGAATGGCCATCCAGGAATAAGCAGAACAGCGACTAGCTCCGAAGTTGGAGCTAGTCGTTTTATTTATGCCGTCTTTCTTTTGAAGAATAGGTAAAAATAAATAACGCATGTATAAAACTTTTGTCTTGCTTAATGTGCAGGAGGATAGTAAAATAACTTTTGTGCTAAATCGTAATCATTACAATTTATATCCGAACACTCAAAAGGAGGATTCTTCTTGAACTATATTCGTAATAGCTTCTTATTATTAATCGTTTTATTCCTATCAGCGTGCGGAGCTTCTACTGATGATAAGGGAGCCAAGGACGGTAAGCTCGATGTCTATACCACGGTTTACCCGCTGGAGGATTTCACAAAGAAAATCGGCGGAGAGCATGTAGATGTACACAGCATTTATCCGCCAGGTGCTGATGAGCATACGTTCGAGCCTTCACAAAAAGACATGATCAAGATGGCCGAAGGAGATGTCTTTTTTTATGTAGGCATGGGGCTTGAAGGGTTTGTCGAAAAGGCACAGACCATCTTAGAAAATGAAGATGTCACAGTTGTACCGGCAAGTAAAGGAATCGATATTGAACATGCTGAAGATGAACACGGGGAAGATGAGCATTCCGAAGATGAACATGGTGATGAGGAAGAAGCACATGCAGACGAGCATGGGCATCAGCATGAGGGAGATCCACATATCTGGCTGAATCCGCAATACTCCAAGCATATGGCCGAAACAATCGCTGATACGTTATCTAAAGAAATGCCGGAACATAAGGAAGATTTTCAAGATAACCTGAAAGAGTTGAATGGAGAACTCGATGCATTGGATGCTGAATTCATGAAGATGGCCGAGTCTGCACCGAATAAAACATTCTATGTTTCCCACGCGGCATACAGCTACTGGGAAGATCGATATGGCCTTCATCAGGAAGCCATCGCAGGCTTGAATACATCTGACGAACCTTCACAGCAGGAATTGAAAAAAATCATTGAAAAAGGAAAAGAAGACAATGTTCAATATATATTATTTGAACAAAATGTCTCCTCCCGTTTGACTGAGGTTGTTCAAAAAGAACTGGGAGCTGAGTCCCTTAAGCTTCATAACCTTTCTGTTTTGACCGAAAAAGATCGTGATGAGAACGAGGATTATTTTTCACTGATGAGAAAGAATATTGATACGTTGAAAAAAGCGCTGCAATAGCGTTTGAAAAACACCGCTCTTTTTGGGAGTGGTGTTTTTTTGTTGCTGTTCCTGATCGGAAGACGGGCATTTGTTCCCGTTACCGGCTGGTGTACCTGGTGCACATCGGCCTCGTTGTACCTGGTACACATCACACTCATCGTACCTGGTACAGTTCAAGTCCACTGTACCAGGTACGCACAGTTCCAGCTGTATGACGGAGCCCTGCACATATGATGGAAACTGTTCCTTGCACTGTTCAAACCAGTAACTCTGATAGGCAAATTCACTTGAAACCCATGCATATTATTTTCCATTAAGTGGACAATAAGGAAAGCTAATGACATGGTAAGGGAGAATTGGAAATGGATGAATTAGTACTTGCTCGATCTTTATTCGGTACAACAATGGCTTTTCACATTATCTTTGCAACGCTGGGAGTCGGTATTCCTTTGATGATACTGGTGGCGGAAATTATGTATCAGCGTACAAACGACCTGGATTACTCCGTGATGGCGAAGCGCTGGACGAAGGCATTTGCCGTGCTTCTCGGGGTAGGAATTCCGACGGGAACGATTGCAGGCGTGCAGTTGTCCCTTCTTTGGCCCGGTTTTATGGAGGTCATTGGACGAGTGATGGCTCTGCCTTTTCAAATCGAAATTTATGCCTTCTTCATTGAAGCTCTTTTCATGTCCATTTATGTGTATGCAGCAAATCGGATTGCGCCTTGGATGAGAATTGTCAGTTTGATCCTTGTCGCGATCGGCGGATTGGCATCTGCTGTCTTGATCACCAATGTACATGCATTTGAAGGGACCCCGGCCGGCTTCAATATCGTCAACGGGGAAATCACGGATGTCGACCCATGGAAAGCCTTTTTCAATCCAAGCTTTTTCGTAACGGCAGGGCATGTCGCCCTTTCCGCTTACGTCGTTGGTTCCTTCACGATTGCGTCAGTCGCTGCATTCAAAATGCTCCGTACTCCATTTGGATCGAGAGTCTATAAGTTTCATGGAAAAGCGCTGATGATTTGCTTATTCGTCGGTGGGGTCTTCTCGTTCCTCACCGCGATCAATGGGCATGAATCCGCTCAAATGCTCCATGAATATCAGCCTGAAAAGCTTGCAGCTGCTGAAGGGCTGTTCGAAACACAGACACATGCCCCGCTTGCCATCGGCGGCTTTACCGACCCGGAAGAACAGGAAGTCAAATGGGGAATCGAAATTCCTTGGGCATTGAGTTTCCTTGCAGGTAACAGTTTCGAAACAGAAGTGATCGGCTTGAATGATTTTCCTGAGGAATACTGGCCTCCGCTGTTTGTTCATACCTTATTCAACGCTATGGTCGGCATCGGTTCTTTGTTGATCCTTCTTGCGCTGGTTGCCTATGTTTGGAAAAAGCTGTTGAAGAAGGACCGTTATCCGAAGTGGCTGATGTGGCTGTTCGTGTCAGGTGGACCGCTTTCCATCCTGGCCATTGAATTCGGCTGGATATTTGCCTGTACAGGCAGGCAGCCTTGGACTATCTACAGGATTCTAAGCACTGAGGATTCGGTTACGACCACAGGAAACATTGCCGTTCTGTTTATTCTCTTTGTCACTGTCTATGCCATTTTAGCGGTTGCTGTCGTACTTGTACTTCTTTATTACTTCAAACGCAATCCGCCTCAAAAAGATATTGATAAAGCAGAGAGCAAGGAAATTCCGCTGTCTACTTAACTGATAAGGAGGGATGATCATGACTCAGGTGTTAATCGCGATCACGATCCTGTGGGGGTTCGTATTCATCTATGCCGTGATGGCGACGATGGATTTCGGGGCAGGCTTCTGGTCGATGCTTTACATCAATCATGACAAAACGAAAGCAACCAATATTGCGAATCGTTATCTGTCCCCTACGTGGGAAGTGACGAATACGTTCATTGTCGCCCTTGTCGTGGCGGTATACAGCTTGTTTCCGGGAGCGGCCTATTCGCTCGGCACCGTCCTCTTAGTGCCGGGGAGTTTGATCCTCCTCCTGCTTGCGATCCGAAGCGCATTTCTTGTCTTTTCGCATGTGGCAGATGATTACCGGAAACCTCTGACCTACATCACCGGCATAACAGGGCTCTTGATACCAGGCCTCTTGATCAGCGTTCTGCCGATTTCACACGGTCCTTATATTGATTTTGAAGACGGCCAGACGCTCCTCTTGGGCAAGCTTTTTACAAGCCCGCATGAATATGCGTTCTTCGGGTTTGCAGTAGCGAGTACATTGTTTCTATCATCGCTTCTCTTAGCTGACTACTCCAAAGCTTCGAGGGAATTTGAGGCATATAAGGTTTACAGACGCGATGCGATGATCATTGGTCCTATATCTGTAATGATGGCATTTCTCATCATGATTACGATGAAAAATGAAGCGAACTGGATTTATGAACGAATGATGGAGGATTTGACGATCCTGCTGATTTCCCTGCTCGGCTTTTTGATTGCAGGTGCGGCCCTGTTTCTGCCCACCAATAAGGAAGGGATGAAAGGGATGCCGCGTGTAGCTGTGGTTGCGGTTACGTTTCAATACGTACTCGCAAGCTATGTGTACGGTAACGCACATCTGCCTTATATCATTTATCCGGAAGTGACAATCCAATCCGGATTCACAGACCCGAATTCATTCAGAGCCGTGTTCATCACCTATATCGTCGGGTTCATCATCCTTTTCCCGGGGTTCGTATATTTCTGGAGCCTGTTCATGAACGACAAGAGGTATTTGCGGCAAAAAAGCTAGCATTTTGCCGCGGCTGTTTTCCATGCACAGCTGGAGCAGACTAACAAACAATTAAAAAGGACATGAATTCCTTGAAGAATTCATGTCCTTAACTGTTTATAATAAAAACTCTTCCCTATAATTACACACTTCATTAAGACGCTTCTGATTCAGGTCAACTCCGATACCCGGTCTGTCGAACCTCTTCACAAATCCATTCTCCACTACGATAGGAGCATCTATGATATCCTCCTCCCAATACTTTGACGAGGAAGAAATATCACCAGGAATCGAGAATCCCTCCAAGCTGGCAAGACTGATGTTATGTGCGCGGGAGACGCCGAATTCAATCATACCGCCGCACCACATTTTTATTTCATTCGTCTTACACAAACGGTATATTTCCAGTGCATGATTATAGCCGCCGACTCTGCCCAGCTTGATGTTGACGACACCGCAGCTCTTTAATTGAATGGCACTCTTCATATCGTGAGGCGATACGATGCTTTCATCAAGGCAGATCGGGGTAGAGATCTTATTTTGTAAAATGGCGTGTTCAACCAAATCGTCTATTCCAAGAGGCTGTTCAATCATTTTCAGCCTGAATTCATCAAGGGATTTCAGGTGCTCGGCATCATTCAGCTCATACGCAGAATTTGCATCTGCCAAAAGGGAAAGGTGAGGAAATTCTTCTCTCAATGCACGCACAACTTCGACGTCCGCTCCCTTCGAAATCTTGATTTTTATCCTTTCATATCCTTCATCGACCAGTTCGTGAGTCTGTGCAATCATTCCTGCAATCGAATCCGCTCCAACAACGGCCCCTGCCGGAACTTTTTCCCTCGTTCCCCCAAGCAGATTCCAAAGGGGCTTTTCCTGCTGCCTTGCATACAAATCCCAAATCGCCATTTCCAGGGAAGCTTTCGCCATTGCATTCCCCCTTACAGGCTCAAACAGCTTGCTCAGTTCTTCCGGATGGGTAATCGGGGAACGTTCAACCAGAGGAATCAATACATCTTTCAGCATGTGATAGCATGTTTTGATCGTTTCTTCCGTATACCACGGTGTTGAAAATGCCACGACTTCACCTAAGCCGACCGCACCTCTTTGATCCTCGGCCTCAATAATGATGCCTTCCCGTGTTTCCATTCGTTGAAGATGCGTGACAAATGGTTTCTTCAAGCTCATCGATATGATGTGGAGCCTGATTTTTTTAATGTTCACTTTGGTACACCCCCTGCTCCCAACGATCTCTCAGTACCCTTCTCAGAATCTTATTGGATGCATTACGTGGAATTTCATCCACAAAGACCACCTTTTTGGGCTGTTTGTAGGAAGCGAGTTTATTTTTACAGAATGAATGGACATCTTCCTCAGTAAGCAGATGCTTGCTGCCTTTTACGATAAATGCACAAGGAACCTGTCCCCACTCATCGCTCATAATGCCGGCTACACCCACGTCTTCAATATCTTGGTGGGACGTGAGCACACTTTCGATCTCAGCCGGGTACACATTTTCACCACCGGAGATGATCAGATCAGAACGGCGGTCCAGGACGAATAAAAAGCCTTCATCATCGATGTAGCCGATATCACCTGTTGAAAGCCACCCATCTTCAAAGCTCTTCCTGTTCGCTTCTTCACGCTTATAATATCCGACCGTCACATTCGGGCCTTTTACTAAAATCTCTCCCTCTTCATACGGTGCCGCAGGTCTTGTTTCTTTCATGATCATCAGTTCGGAAGGAAACAGCGGTTTACCTGCCGAACCGAGCTTTGACAAGCTGTATTCAGGGGAAAGCGTGACAATCTGCGAGGATGTCTCCGTCATGCCATATGTTTGAAAAACAGGGATATCCTTATCCCTGCAGATTTCAAGTAATGGCAGCGGAGCAGGCCCTCCGCCAAGCAGCATACAGCGGAAATTGGCATGATAGGATTCATCACCTGCATCCTTCAGCATCCGCTGCAGCATATTGCTGACTGCCGACATGATGGTGATGGAACCGCTCATCAGCTCTCCATTGATCCGTCCAACATCGAAATGTTCAAAGAGACGGACGCCCATCCCATAAATGACGCTTCTCATCAAGATTGAATAGCCGCTAATGTGGAACAACGGTACAGAACACAGCCATGTATCATTTTCATTTATACCAAGATTCAATGATGAACCAATCGCACTCCACCAATGATTTCCGTATGTCTGAAGCACCCCTTTTGGAGCTCCTGTCGTACCCGAAGTGTACATGACTGAACAGATTTGGTCTAACTGAAAATGATCCTTGATTTCAAAGCTTGAAGGAGGCACCTTTTGCAAATCAGACAGCTTCACCTTTTGGACATGATGAAGTTGAATCTTCTCATGAAAATCATCTTCAAAAAGGACAGTGGACAGATTCATATCTTCAATCTGAAATGTCAGTTCAGCAGGACTTAAGCGATGATTAAGAAGTACAGCTGACATACCGAGCTGTTGGACGGCATGAATCACCGTGACCGATTCAACCGTGTTCTTAATCATCAAACCGATGAATTCAGGTTGAGAATCTTTTAGTTGACTATGTATCTTTTCCGCTGTTTCAATCGTCATGTTCCACAGTTCTTTAAACGTATACTCATGGTCATCGTTTCTTATTGCGATCCGGTCGGGGGTCAAATATGTTCTTTGCTTGAGCCAATTCGGCAGCTGTTGGGATGTCATAACGTCACTTCTCCAATTCATGAATGGTATTTACATAAAAAGCTCTGTCAAACGGGGTTATTGACTTCCGCTGAAAAAATCAACAATCGCCTTTAACAGAGAAAAATAAAAGCCTGATGAATCCGTCGAGATTCATCAGGCTGCCCTCTATTAAGGGAAACGAGGGAATTGACCGAAGTCAGGTTTGCGTTTTTCTTTAAACGCGTCTCGACCCTCTTTTGCTTCTTCAGTTGTGTAGTAAAGTAGTGTAGCATCGCCTGCAAGCTGCTGCAGTCCTGCTAAACCATCTGTATCCGCATTGAATGCAGCCTTGAGGAAACGAAGTGCTGTCGGGCTCTTCTCAAGCATTTCAGAAGCCCATTGTACAGTTTCTTCTTCAAGTTTTTCGTAAGGTACGACCGTGTTTACAAGACCCATTTCAAGTGCTTCTTCGGCATTGTACTGACGGCACAGGTACCAGATTTCTTTCGCTTTCTTATGTCCGACGATGCGTGCCAGATAGCCTGCTCCGTAACCTGCATCAAAGCTTCCCACCTTAGGTCCTGTTTGACCGAAGATCGCATTGTCTGCTGCGATTGTGATATCGCATACGACATGAAGGACGTGTCCGCCGCCGATTGCGTACCCTGCAACCATTGCGATGACAGGTTTAGGGATGACACGGATCAAACGCTGTAAGTCTAATACGTTCAGACGTGGAATTTCATCTTCACCTACATAACCGCCGTGTCCGCGTACACTTTGGTCTCCACCGGAACAGAATGCTTTTTCACCTGCACCAGTCAAGACGATCACTCCAACTTTAGAATCGTCACGTGCATAGGCAAATGCATCAATCAATTCCATTACCGTCTTAGGACGAAACGCATTGCGTACTTCCGGGCGGTTAATCGTGATTTTGGCAATCCCATTATATGTTTCATATAAAATATCTTCGTAGTTTCTTTCTGAAACCCATTCAAAAGCCATGTTAGACATCCTCCTTTATGTACTTGAATAAAACTTCCTCTATCATTGTACCAAACTTTCGAGGTTCTTCCACATGAATTGCATGCCCTGTGTCGAAAAAAGTGATAATTTCAACTTCAGGAATATACTTCCCCATTTCTTCCGCGATGGCAGCAAATTTGCGGTCAAGCTCCCCTATCATCAAAATCACTGGAAACGAAAGTTCATGAAGGCTCCCCCACCATGACGGCTGGGCTCCGGTCCCCATTCCTTTCAAACTGTTCGAAAGTCCGACCGGGGTTTGTTGAAGCCTCTGCCGGCGGATCGACTCCTGAACTTCTATAGGCAACCTTTTTTGAGTGGAGAACAAGGGGATTTCCTCCCAAAAATTCACGAAGGCATCCACTCCTTCATCCATGATCCTTTCAGCAAGAGCATGATCCCTCTTCCGTCTCTCTATCTGCTCCTCTTCCGTTTTCAAGCCCGGGGAAGCACTTTCCAATAAAAGAGCACTGACACATTCCGGATAAAGATTAGAAAAGTGAAGAGCCAGCCTCCCTCCCATCGAATAACCGATAAAGGCTGCACTCTTAATGTCCAGTTGAATCAATATCGTTTTGATATCGCGGGATGCTTGATCCATCGTATACCTGGCAGAATCTGAGGGTGACCCACTTTTTCCATGGCCGATGATATCGATCGCAATACATTGATACGATTCCTTAAGCCGTCCGGTGATTTCATCCCACGTATGCGTATCACCTGTGAACCCATGAAGAAATACGAGCGGGAATCCTTCTCCCTTAACATCTACAAAATAATCAATCTCATTCACCCGAAGGATCATTGGGCATTCCCCTTAATCTTCGCCACTATTTCCTGGGAAACATATTTCCACAATTTACGATGAATTGCTACATTTTCTTCACGATTCGTCAGGACTTCAATGATTTTGATTCCTTTATGCTGCTCAGCATTTTTAAGGGCTTCGACAAACTCGCCCTCTTCTTTCACCAATGAAAAATGTGCACCGTAAAAGGCTGCCGCTGATGAAAAGTCAAGATCCATCGGTGTACCGAATAATTCCTCGAAGTAGGTTCCTTCACTTGCCTGTGGCAGGAAGGAGAAAATTCCTCCCCCGTTGTTATTCATCACGACGATGGTTATATCCAACCCATATTTCTTTGCAACAAGAAGACCGTTCAGATCATGGAAAAACGCAAGGTCGCCAATCAGCAGATACAGCGGGGTATTCCCCGTGCTCATACCGAGTGCAGTGGAAACGACACCATCAATCCCATTCGCTCCACGATTGGCCTGTACGGAAATCTTCCTGTCAGTATTGAAGAAGAACGTATCGATATCCCGTATCGGCATCGAGTTGCTCGCAAAAATGGAAGCCCCTTCGGGCAGCTGTTCAATCAGCTGCTTGACAGCTTTTCCTTCATTCCAAGGCTGATCGTCAGTCTGAAGGATGTGTTTCGACAGGTCATTTACCGTTTTCCAAAGCTGTAACCATCCTGCATCCTTATTTTGAGCGCCTGCCTTCAGGTCCGTACAGAACAATCGCTCATCGCAATAGATAAATTCAGTGGCTTTCGCGATTGGATCCTGCCATTCCTCGCCGCTGCTGACAACCCAATACGGAACCTCAGGCAGTCCTTTTAGGAAAAGGGTCAGGGGCTTGGAAACAGGCATGGCCCCAAAGCGAATGATCAAATCAGGCTGTAGATCATCGTTTATCTCTTTTGCTTTCAGAAATGCATCATACGTTTCGATTACATTTTCCTTGGAATGCTCTCCGCTCCTTACTTGCGAAAGAGGATCTGCGACGATTGGAAATCCGTGAAGTTCTGCAAAATCCGTAATCGAATCAATTGCGGATACATCCAGTCCAGGACCGCAAATGATCAGCCCTTTTTGTTTTTCCATAAGGACTCCGGTAAGGTCATCACGCATGTCGGAAGATAATCCGCGGACACCTCCCATTACGCGTTTCTGCCTGGTGCTGCTTTCAGAAAACTCCACCTCATCCAAAGCGGGAATTAACGGTTCCCTGATCGGAAAGTTGAAATGGACCGGTCCGGCTGGAGCTCCCTTGGAGAGGCTTGCACCCCTTGCAGCAGAGGACTTTGCATACTGTAAAATGCCAGGCGACGATTCTGGGAGTGCCATATCGACACTCCAATTTACGTGCTTTCCGTAAAGATCGAGCTGATTGATCGCCTGCGGAGCTCCCACTTCCCGGAGTTCATGAGGCCGGTCTGCCGTCAGCACGATGAGCGGAACCTTTGCATAACGCGCTTCAATTACAGCCGGATAATAGTTCGCTGCTGCCGTTCCCGACGTACAAAGAATCGCAACAGGCTTATTCTTGGCCTTTGCGATCCCTAGTCCAAAAAATGCAGCGGAGCGTTCATCGACGTTAATGTACGTTTTCACGCCTGGGTGATGCGCAAATAACAACGCCAAAGGAGTAGAACGAGAACCCGGGCTGATCACCACCTCGTCTACTCCATTTCCGACTAATTCATCGATAAATGCCGCTAAATAACTTGTTAATCGTTGTTGATGTTCATCCATGGATGTTTCCCCCTAATGCCCTGAGCATCGGTCGAAATTTCATTTGCGTTTCTTTGAATTCACTTTCCGGATCTGAGTCTGCTACAATTCCACAGCCCGCATATAAATACGATCCCTCATCATGAAGGAGACCTGAGCGTATCGCCACTGCAAATTCCCCGTTATCGTATGCATCCATCCAGCCTACAGGACCTGCATATAACCCTCTGTCCATCTTCTCTTCCTGACGGATGACATGAAGTGCCTTATCTCTCGGGACTCCTCCCAAAGCAGGTGTAGGATGCAGCTTTTCAACCATATTAAGCAGAGAGGTCTGCCGGGAAGCCCTTCCCACTACAGGGGTATATAAATGTTGAATATCTTTCATTTTCATCAATCCCGGCTTTTCTGGAAGTAAAAGTTCATTGCAGAAAGGCTCGAGGGCATGTTGAATGGTCTCTACAACCAAATGATGTTCATACCGATTCTTCTCATCATTCAGAAGCTCTTCTCCAAGTTTCTCATCCTCTTCGAGCGTACGCCCCCTTGCAATAGATCCGGCTAAACAAGTGGACAGTACTTCTTCTCCGGTCTTTTTGACAAGCCGTTCCGGGGTAGCGCCGATAAAGCAGCTCTTATTCTGTTCAAAGCTGAATATGAAGCTGTCAGGCTGCTGCTTCCACAGGTTGTCCAGAACAAAGTCAGAAGTGATCGGATCATCAAAGGTAACTTTACATTTACGCGCAAGCACCACCTTCTCCATATCGCCAGCCTGAAGTTCTTCGACAACGTTTTGTACGGACTTCTTCCACTCTTCCGGATTGAAATCCTCAACATTCCTCACAGCCGCTTCTTCAGGTAAAGAAGGATATTGGGAATTTCTGATGATTTCGTTTTTCATACGGATCATCTCATTTAATGATTCTTCGCCATCTTCCGGACCGCATAACATATTCAGTGTCAGATAGTCCGCTTCTTTTGATTTTGTCAGCATGAAGGATGGAACCTGAAGTGTACCGTTCTCAAAATCATTCCATTCCCCGCCTCTTTGATTGAACGGATCAAACCGGAAGCCTCCGAATAACAGCGGTCCCGTACCGATCCAGTTTTCTTGTGAAAGAATGACGCCATCATTGATGAAGCGCTTCCACTCTTTCTCAACCGCAAAGAATTGATCCCGGTCATCTTGAGTGGAAATCGTGTATGCAGAACCCAGGCCTGCGAGCGTAATCGTATGATCCCGGTCCTTCCATAAAAAGCGGGTTCCCTTAAATGCTGAGTTCCCCTCATTATAGAAAGAAAGCGGATCGACTGAATCGATTTCCTCCACGATGCTGAACAGGACGGGGTGTTGATATTGTTTAGCCTTTTCCCTGGCTGTATCATATGCTTTTTCAATATTGGTTTTATGGATGGTAACCAACCCGAATTCCCCCAAACAATCACGTACATGATTCAAAACTTATTATAAGATACACCTCACTGTAAGGTGTGTCAACGTTGTGAATGACAATAAAACATTTTTATCCTTATTATATATAATAAACCCTTTTTACGGATTTGAGAAACCTAAAGGGTTGTAAAAGTGCTCAAATAATGGAAAACACCATCTTTCTGCAGAATAGAAATCTTTTCAAGCGGAATTTGTTAAAGGCATAAATAGGAAAGCACTGCACAGAAAAAAAGATTGACACTCCCTCCTCCATTACCTACACTTTTATCTGTAAAGGAATTGTAATGTTTTCAGAAAAATTCCTTGAATGTTAGGAGAGAGATGAATGGCACATGGAATGACAAATACAATAGAAGCAGATAAAGGGTGGAAAATCTGGTGGCAGCTCACGAGACCCCATACCCTGACTGCAGCATTCGTTCCGGTATTGCTCGGGACGGTACTTGCTCTTCAATATACAAACATACAATTTTCGCTGTTTATTGCGATGCTTGTAGCATCTTTGCTTATCCAGGGAGCCACGAATATGTTTAATGAATACTACGACTATAAACGCGGCCTAGATACGGAACACTCCGTAGGGATCGGCGGCGCGATAGTCCGGAATGGCGTGAAGCCTTCGACGGTCATGACCATCGCTTTTTCATTTTACGGAATCGCTCTGCTGTTAGGGTTCTATATCGTTGCAAACAGTACGTGGTGGCTGGCAGTGATCGGCCTCGTGTGCATGGCTGCCGGATACTTCTATACGGGAGGACCGATGCCGATTGCATACACCCCGTTCGGTGAAATCGTAGCTGGATTGTTTATGGGGCTGATCATCATCCTGATCTCTTTCTACATCCAAACAGAGACGATCACTGCTGAGAGCATCCTGATTTCCATCCCGGTATCGATTTTGGTCGGTCTCATATTACTGGCAAACAATATCCGCGACCTCGATGGAGATAAAGAAAACGGCCGTAAAACCGTCGCCATACTACTTGGTAAAAAAGGAGCCATCGTACTTCTCGGCAGCATGTTTTTCTTAACGTACGCATGGGTTGCCGGATTGGTACTGGTTGGTGACATGTCTCCTTGGATTTTTGTTTCTTATCTTAGTATTCCAAAAGCAGTGAAAGCTACGAAAGGCTTTATTGGAAAATCACAACCGCTTGAAATGATGCCTGCGATGAAAGCGACTGCTCAAACAAATACCATTTTTGGATTTTTGCTGTCGATTGGATTGCTGATTGCATATTTCTTTTAATCAGGTCAGCAGTTAGATTGGAAAACCGGACCATTGGTGTCCGGTTTTTTATTTGATGTAATGGCAGAAGCCGCCTTCACAAAAAGTACTCTCTCATTCCAAGAGTGCTCTTTTTTATGTTTTAATCAGACCACTTTCGGATAAAGTATGATTAGACCATAAAAAAGTGGTCCGGCTATCGAAGCCGGACGTCAAAATGAAGGATGTGAGAAGATTGCTTACAAATAGTCAGCAAGAAACACTGAAGAAAGAACTGCTTCAACAACAATCTCAATTAAATGAGCATCTGCATCGGGATCTTGACAGTCTTCATCATACAAACGAACGAGATAATTCAGGAGAGCTGTCCCTTTATGACAACCATCCTGCCGACATGGGTACAGAGCTTTATGAGCGCGAGAAAGATTTCGCGATTGATGATCATTCAAAGATCGAATTAAACAAGATAGATCATGCATTGAAGGCTATGGAAGATGGCACTTACGGCGAATGCAAGGAATGCGGAGCAGAGATTCCTTATGAACGCCTTGAAGTGATTCCAACGACACTCTATTGCAAGGATCATTCTCCGGAACAGTCCAAAGCAGGAGACCGCCCGGTAGAGGAGGACGTACTGCAGCCGCCGATCGATAATGAATTCAGGCATCGCACGGACGGCAATGTCCGGGATGATGAAGACAGCTTCCAGGAGGTTGCCCGCTACGGAACGTCCGAAACCCCATCGGATTTCGAAGGCGAGTACGAAGACTACTCTGAATTGTACCAAGGAGATGACTCCTCTGAAGGATTCACGGAGGATTACGAAAGCTTCGCAGCAACGGATATCGACGGGTCAAACCGCAAGACCTATCCGTCCAAGAAGCACGAGGAATATGAGGAAATGCTCGATGACAATGATTTGGAATCCCCGATAGGAGATATTCCTTATAAAGATGGGGACGGTTATGTTTCTAATAAGAAAAAAGACTAAATAAAATTTAAAATCCCAAGGCCAATTGGCCTTGGGATTTTATTATGGAACTTATGTTATCTAATAAATAATCACCATAAATTCGATCCTACAATTACTTGCCCCAATCCTTTTTCTAACAGTTTTTAAACTTACTCTTTTTTATCTTTCAGGTTATATTCAACGCGACTGAGGCTCATCACAGCTTCCATTTCAATCTCTGCTATGCGTTCTTCATACTTTTTCGTTCTTTTCCTTAAAAGGATTAGTAAACCGAAGATCACTGTCATTAAAACTATGATGGTCGCTGCCAGCCATACAGTATGATTCATTCAAAACTTCTCCTATTTTTGGGTTCTTGTGATAAGTCAATTCCATAAACTTAAAACCTGTGAAATTAATCAGTTATGTTTTCGATCGTTTTCATACAGTTCTTCCACTTTAACAGGTGCGTAGCCCCTGGCTTCAATCCACTCTACATGAACCCTGTAATTCGTTGTTTGAGCTTTATTCGTCACAGTAGCCATGACTTGATTTATGCCTTTACCTTCCACCCACCAAAGAATCATATCATTTGTTGACAAGTCCGCGCCTTTTGCTATTGCTGCGGTCATTTCTTTCCAGTCGAGGGACCCCTCTTCGAACGTCACCTTGGTATGGTTGGTTTGATCGGTCGGTACCGGCATCCAGTCTTTATTGACTTCTCTTTTAACATTCGGCTGGTCGCCGGTTTTATTTACATATTTGTCTGTCGCTTCTTCATCAGGAGAATGATCTGCTGCTTCAGAAGAACTTTCCTTCTGAGGATCTTTTTCTTGCTCCGTTTTTGAACGTTCCTCTGCATGATTTGATGGCTTACTGGTATCCGTTTTCTCTTCACCTGAACCTTCCGTTTTGCCAGAACGATTTTGACCG
Source organism: Rossellomorea sp. NS-SX7 (assembly GCF_052828565.1). Taxonomy (NCBI): domain Bacteria; kingdom Bacillati; phylum Bacillota; class Bacilli; order Caryophanales; family Bacillaceae; genus Rossellomorea; species Rossellomorea sp. NS-SX7. The sequence goes on from NZ_CM128249.1 coordinate 3,042,183, forward strand.
GCATCCGGACCATTCGATTTCAGGTCTAAATGCTGTTTCAGGGTCTGTGAAATTTGGCTGAGATTCTTTTTATCCGGCATGTAATAGTAAGTACCTTTTAATGTTTTATCTTTGCCCTCTATCTTGTGTGCCTTGATGGAACTGCGTGCACCCTTGTAATTCGCTTGAATATTCCACATTTCGATTGGATTCATGTTTGTTTTAACGTTGTGTTGAAGTACATTGATAATTTCATTGAACTTGGTAAAGGAAGCAATGCTCTCCCCCTTCTGCATCAAATCTTCAATCACTTGGCGCTGGCGCTTCTGACGCCCAAAGTCACCCCTGGGATCCTTCTTTCTCATTCGGGCATAAATCAGTGCTTCTTTCCCATTCAGTTTAATTTCGCCTTTTGGAAAATGTACTCGTTTGTCTGTGAATTCCAAGTCATTGTTCACTTCTACTCCACCATATGCATCGACAATCCCTTCAAATCCCTTCATGTTTACCTCGATGAAATAATCGACAGGGACATCAAGGAGTGTTTCAACGGACTGAATCGCCATCCCGGCTCCACCGACTTGATAGGAGCTGTTTATTTTGTCTAATCCTCCAGCAATCTTTATATGCGTATCCCTTGGTATGCTGACCATATGGATGGATTTTGAATGAGGATTGATGGTCATCAATACCATCGTATCGGCCCTCCCGCTCACTTCACCCGGACGGGAGTCAACCCCCATCAGGAGGATGGAAATGGGATCACCATCGATCAGGCTGAGATCGTCCTTCCGCTCTTTATATTTTCCGTTCTGTTCAAAATCTTCATTCAAGCTTGCTCCCGTTGAAGTCACAAACTGGAAGGTCAGGCTCACTAACCCCAGGATTAAAACCGTTACAGAGGTCATCATTATCAGCAGAATTTTTTTGCCCATTTTCTTCCCTCCTTCAAGGACTGTTCTTTACAATTAGCACGGGGCTATGCGGCAGGTTTGGTCCCTTCTTGATTGTACTTTCTGCCCGTCCTCGATACCTTGTTCCACTTTTTATTAAAAAAGTACGAAATACTTCCATACATGACAAAATACATCGTGACAAATCGATAGATGAATATATCAAAAAGAATAGCTCCAGCTAAACGGAAGCCATCTTTCAGTGAAAATGTAAATCCATAATGCTTTGCTTGACGAATCGCCGACAGGTCGTAAACCACTCCGAAAACAAAAATCCAAAACATATAGAAAAACAAATAGTTCAAGTATGTATCCTGAGGATCGTAAAACATATTGAAGATAACAATCCCTGTCATGATGTAAGAAGCAACCGTTCCTATGAGAAACGCTTCAAAGATATAAAAAAAGGATACAGTCTTGGAAAATAATGTCTTCCCAAAGAAGGAACTAAAATGAATGACACAGTCTATGTACGCTTTCTGCCAGCGTAGACGCTGCTTTGTGAGATCTTTCCATGTCTCCGACAATTCCGTATATCCGACTGCCTCAGATATAAAACGAATACGCAAATTTTTATTCTTTGCTATTAATCTGTGAATGCGCAGGGTGATATCAATGTCTTCCCCTATCGTGTTCCGGTAACCTCCAACATCAAGAATGGCTTGCTTTCTAAATATGCCAAAAGCTCCGGATATGACTGCCAGTGCTTTAAAACGGACCAGCGATAACTTTGAAATATAGAATGCTTTCAAGAAATCCAATACCTGGACCCGCAGCAACATATTTGCATGTCTAAGTGACAGACGTTTGGAAGAGTCATCAGGCTTTGTTTGAAGCACATGGACCATTCCGCCTGCAGCAACAACATGCTCGTCTTTAAATGTATCATTAACGGCGTGTAAGGCACGATCGTCCAAAATCGTATCAGCATCCAATGTAATGGTGATATCATGATTCGAGTACTCTATACCAGCATTTAAAGCGTCCGCTTTACCGCCGTTCATCTTATCAACAACATAAAAGTGGGGGTAGAGGCGAGACCTGTATGTCCCCTTCACTTCTTCGTGTGTCAGATTGCCGTCAGGAATCATTGACCAAGGTTCCAATTCCAGCAATCGGTCCAAATAGGCGATTGTGTCATCTGTTGATCCGTCATTGATATAGATGACCTCTAGTTCGGAATAAGGCAAAGATGCCATACTCTGAATCGAAGTTTCTATAATCCCTGTTTCGTTAAAACATGGGATTAAAATGCTCAAACCTTGTTCCTCTTCATGCCCGTGTTCGATCATCCATTTCTTTATTGCAGGATTCCGTTTAGACCTTTCGTCAGCCTCTCGGAAGATCGGCAGGCAATGATATAAATGAAGAACTGGAAACGTAACACTTAGAATGAAAAATACGGTAATTAGTATGTCCAAAACGTACACTCCTTTCAAAACGAAACGGTTGGATCGAAATAAATGAAAGTTTTCTTTATGACTTGATAATCGTTTCCCTCCGATTGAAACGTACAAGGTTCTTAGAGCTTAATGATTGTGCGAAATATCGGGATTCCCAACAACTATATTCTCCTCATAAAAAAGAAAAAGTCCCCCATAAAAGGAGGACGCACTACTATTCATTAATAAAATCATAACATATGTAATTCATGAACCAACACGGGCTATATATTCAAAAATCAGCCTGCCCTATGTGGTAGATACTATTTATGTAACAGAATAGTTTTCCTGTTTGCGTTTTCAAAATGGGCCTATTACAACATTAGAATAAACCTATCAGTTACATGTCAGCCGGTAAGATACTATTATTTTGCCAAAGATTAATGTACAACCAAGAAATTTTAGAAAAAGGAATAATTGCATCTGATGATAGCTATATGTCGCTTATATAAGTTTTGATTATGTGCATTTCAAAAATCATATTTACTGCTGCATACAACCCATTTTGACATTATAATTGTAAAAACCAGGGTAATTGCATGCATTTTCCAAATGACCCGTTAAGTAAAACAAATATCCTGATATATAGGGCAGTCCTTTTTATATCGATAGAAATTAGATTTTCTGAGTGAAAGATCAATCGGTAATGAATATTTATCATTCTTTTGTTTGGTGTCACAAAATCACTTCATATCTCGTTATATTTGTAAAAAGATTATGGAGTTGATGAGAATGAAAGTATTAACATGCATTGTTATAGGCGGGGGATACGCTGGCATTAATACAATCAAAAGTATTCAAAAATCCTTTAGGAGTGAAGTACTCCAACGCCAAATCAGGATTGTTTTAATTGATAAAAATCCGTACCACTTACGAAAAGTATTACTTTTTAAACCTGCCGCAAGGAATAAAGAAATAACGATCCCACTAAACAAACTGTTTTCAGAAGAGGTTGAGTTTGTTCAGGCAACCGTAACAAAAATAGATCCAAAAGAAAAAAAGCTTCTTCTTCAAGATTCATATGGAAATATGAATTCTATGAACTATGACCTTCTTACTTTGGCGGTTGGCAGCTCGATGAGAAGACCAGATAACTCTCAAGGTGGAATAGCCTTGGCAAGCTTGGACGAAGCAATGAAGATCCAAGAGAAGTGGCAGTCCAATTTAAAGAAAGCCAAAACTGAAGTAAATGAGACAGAACGCCGTAGATTAATGACAATAGCTGTAGCTGGAGCAGGTATAAGTGGAATAGAAACAGCTGCTGAATTGTCTCATTATGTTCGTGAAGAAGCTAATCAGTTGGGGATTGACCCAAGTCTTGTAAAGATATATTTAATCAACTCGAAAATGAGATTATTTCCGGATGGCCCTGAAAAGGTAGGAAAAAAAATAGAACGCAAACTTGAGAGTAAAGGAGTTAAAGTCCTACACGGAACCAAAGTACTGATGGAGAAAGAAGGGATACTGACATTATCGAATAGAGAGACAATGTCTGTTGGAATTTGTATATGGACAATAGGAATGTTGCCTAACCCCATGCTCCGTACCATCGGTTTACCGACCACTTTTGAAGGCTACGTGGACGTAGATGATAGCTATAGGGTTCAAGGTGCCCAAGGTGTGTACAGTATCGGTGACTGCGCTCAAATCCAAGACCCCAAAACCGGGAAGAATGATGGGAAAACTTGTAAAGAAGCGATAGCCCAAGCTGAAAGGTTAACAAAGATTATGTTAGCAGACCTTGAGGGACTTCCATCACCGGTCCATAAGGAGTTTATTGATTTTTTCTGCTTTGGATTAGGCCCTGAGGATGGAATGACATGGATACGGAAATGGGGAATAGATATTATATTAACTGGTAAGCTTGGCTGGGGAATAAGGAAATTGACATGGAATTCGGCAAGTTTAATCAGTAATGTAAAAGAGGACAGTCAAAACGAAAGGATTGGTTAGGTGAAAGAACTATATACACAATATAAAGGGTTGCTGTTTACTCTTGCCTACCAGCTGACGGGATCGGCAGTAGATGCTGAAGACGTTGTACAAGACGTATTCTTGAAGATTTATGACGTTGACTTGGATCGTCTGCTTGAACCAAAATCTTACCTATGCAAAATGGTGACGAATCGGTGCAGGGATTTACTAAAAAGTGCACAAAATCGGAAGGAACAGTATGTTGGTGAATGGCTTCCTGAGCCGATCGTTAACATGAAAGACCCCCTTGAAATGGTTGTCCGTAGCGAGCGGTTATCTTACGCTTTGCTTGTGTTACTTGAAAAACTGTCCCCTACTGAAAGAACGGTGTTTGTTCTTCGAGAGGCTACGGGGTTTAAGTATTCCGAAATTGCAAGTATTATTGGTAAAAGTGAAGTTAATTGCCGTAAGCTGAACAGTCGAGCTAGAGAAAAAATGGGAGTTACCGCTGATACGTCAATACAATCTGAAACAGAGAGTGAAAAGTGGGTCGAGCGATTCCTAGAGGCGCTAGAGCATGATAATGTTGACCAGATTATCTCCTTGCTGGCAGAAGATGTAGTGCTGGTTTCAGATGGAGGAGGGAAAGCAGTTTCAGCCATTCATCCTATTAGATCACGCAATATCGTTGCCAAGTTTCTTGTTGGTCTGTATCGCAAAGCTTCATTTAAAAAAGATTTTTTCAACATGGAGATAAAAGTTATAAATGGGCAAACAGGGCTCATTATCCGATCGAAAGAGGGAATTGATAGCGTAGTTCTGCTCCATGCTGAGAGAAATTCAATTCGCAATATCTATTTTATCAGGAACCCAGATAAGCTAAAGTATCTTTAAATTATTCAGCTCAGAAAACTTTGGAAAGGTGAAGCAGGAGATACTTTTTTAATCCTATAAATTCCCCTATTCTTAAATAGGCAATAGATGAATATTGAAGCGGTATAACCAATTATCGTATTGTGCCTTGTTGGATTTCACTATTAAGGGTAACTAAAAAAAGCTGAAGATCACTTGGCTGATCTTCAGCTTTTAGCGCGTTTTAACGGAGTAACTACTCGACTAAGTTTCCTCCCCTTAACACCTTAATCACTTCGATACCTCTAACTTATTTTCACCCAAGACAGCACAGTAGGAACTACAGTTGAAAATAGCAAAAATTTGAGATTAAAACAATGTTTCAGGATTACTATACGTTTGATATAAGGAAGAACAACTTCCCCCTTTATCTCATCAAACTCCCCTGCCCAATCTTCCAAATATCCCTCGAATATTCCTCAATCGTCCGGTCACTCGAAAAATAGCCGGAATTGGCGATGTTGTGCAGGCACATGCGCGACCAATCTTCCCTCTTCCCGTAAGCTTTTCCTGCTTCTTCCTGAATGCGGACATATGAGTCAAAATCGCGGAGGACAAAAAATTGGTCGTTCTCCCCCAGAAGGGAATCATAAATCGTTTCAAAGTGGTCATCGGCATCCGGCAGCGAGTCGTCTATAAGCTGATTCAGCACCTTCTTGATGCGGGGATCGTGATGGTAATATTCCATTGCATAATAGCCGCCCTGCTTCTGATAATTCATGACTTCTTCCGCCGTCAAGCCAAAGATGAAAATATTGTCTTCCCCGACTTGCTCAAGGATTTCGATATTTGCACCGTCGAGAGTCCCCAGCGTAAGTGCACCGTTCATCATGAATTTCATGTTCCCTGTACCGGATGCTTCCTTGCTCGCAGTTGAAATCTGCTGCGACAAATCAGCGGCAGGAATGATCTCCTCAGCCAGCGAAACCCGATAATTTTCCAAAAAGACGACCTTTATCCGGCCTTTCACAACAGGGTGATCGTTTACAAGGTCCGCGACCGAATGAATGAGCTTGATGATTTTCTTCGCATAAAAATAACCGGGGGAAGCCTTGGCTCCAAAAATAAACGTTCGCGGATGGAAGTCAAAATGCGGATCCTCCAGACAGCGGTTATAAAGATGCAGGATATGAAGCACATTCAGCAGCTGCCGTTTATATGCATGAAGCCTTTTTACCTGGATATCAAAGATGGAATCAGGGTCGACTTTCATCCCGTTGCTTTCAAGAATGCGCATGGCCAGCCTTTCTTTATTCATCTGCTTCAATTTATAGAGATCCTGGAGGAAGGAAGCATCACTCTTATATTTCTCAAGATTCTTAAGTGCTTCCGGCTGGTGGACCCATTCGTTTCCAATCGCCGAAGTGATCAGTTTCGATAAAGGAGGGTTGCTGTTCAGCAGCCACCTTCTATGCGTAATTCCATTGGTTTTACTGTTGAATTTATCAGGATAATATTGATAAAATAAGTTCATTTCCCTTTGCTTCAGGATTTCTGTATGGATCTTTGCCACCCCATTGACACTGAAGCTGCCGACAATGGCCAAGTGAGCCATCTTCACCTCGCTGTGTGAAATGATTGCCATGTCCTCGATCCGCTTCCATTCCCCGGGATATTCCTGCCACAACTCGCGGCAGAATCGCTCATTGATTTCATTGACAATCATAAAGATGCGCGGAAGCAGCGGCTGAAAAATCCGGACCGGCCATTTCTCAAGCGCTTCCGAGAGGGTCGTATGGTTCGTGTAGGCGAACGTCTTCGTCGTAATGTCCCATGCATCTTCCCAATCGAATTCATACTCATCCACGAGTACCCTCATGAGTTCAGGGATGGCAAGAACCGGGTGGGTATCATTAATGTGAATCGACACGTATTCATGAAGATCTTTTAAATCTCCGTATCTGTAAATATACGAGTCTATGATGGAACGGATACTTGCTGACACCAGGAAATACTGCTGTTTAAGACGGAGGATCTTCCCTTCATCATGGGTGTCATCAGGGTATAGGAATTCAGTGATCGCCTCTGTTTCCCGCTTATACTTCATCAGGTCTTTTCCGGCTTTGTATGCTGCAGGCTCGGCGCTCCAAAGACGCAGGGTATTGACCGTAGAAGTTTCATGGCCGACGACCGGCATATCATAGGGAACCGCAGAAACCAGCTCTGCATCCACATGGCGAAACTTCAGGACACCATTTTCGTCAAATGATTCGACCCTGCCCCAAAAAGGGACCTCCACCGTTAAATCAGACTTTCTGACTTCCCATACGTGACCATGGCGAAGCCACTGCTCCGGGAGCTCCATTTGAAAGCCGTTGACTATTTTTTGTTCAAACAATCCATGCTTATACCGGATGCCATAACCGTGTCCAGGCAAATTAAGAGAGGCTAAAGAATCCAGGAAACAGGCAGCCAGGCGCCCGAGTCCCCCATTCCCTAACCCCGCATCATGCTCGATTTCTTCAATGTCGGAAAGATCAATCCCGAGGTCCTTAAGCCCCTGATCGACAACCTCATAAATCCCCAGATTCATCAGGTTCTGCCTCAGGAGCCTGCCCAGCAGGAATTCAATCGATAAATAATACACCTGTTTCCTTTTATTGAAACGATACTGCTCATTCGTATGAATCCAGTTCATGCTGATGTACTCCCGGATCAAATGACCCAGGGCGAAGTATTGATCCTGAGAGGTAGACTCTGGAAATGTCTTCCCGTACATCATTTCAAGTTTCTTTAAAAACATCTCTTTAAATTCGTTATGATCAGAAAACATGGCTTTCACTCCTCGATACAAGGTCAGCATATAATTGATTGTATTTAAAGGCCGATTGAGCCCAACTATAATCCTTATTCATGGCAGTTTGTACGATATGCTTCCATGTTTCCTTGTCTTTGTGGTAGAAATCAAGCGCTCGTTTATACGTATGAAGCATGTCATGCGCGTTAAAGTTTTTAAAGGAGAAACCGTTTCCTGACTTCGTTTCTTCGTTATACGATTGAACGGTATCGTTCAGGCCCCCTGTTTCCCTTACAAGCGGCAGTGCACCGTATCGTAAAGCGATCAACTGTCCGAGTCCGCATGGTTCGAATTTAGATGGCATGAGGAAGAGGTCAGAAGCTGTGTAAATCTCTTTCGCCAATTCTTCATTAAACCCGATCGTCACCCTTACCTTATCTGGATACTGCGATTCCATCTCCCGGAAAAACTGTTCGAATTCCCAGTCACCAGTCCCCAGTAAAACAAATTGAACATCCTCCCGAAGCATTTCATGGAATACGCCCCTGACCAATTCCAGCCCTTTTTGGACCGTCAAACGGGAAATGATCGATACAACCGGGATGTCTTCATTCACTTCCAGATTCAGTCTCTCCTGTAGCTCAAGCTTCGTTCTCACTTTGCCTTCAAGACTTTCGCTCCGGTAAGGGAATCGTCCTTCACCGGGATTGTACACTTCATCATCGATTCCATTCAGAATGCCCTGCAGCTGATTATATCGCTGCCTTAAAATCCCATGGAGTTTTTCCCCGTAATAAGGAGTCAAAATCTCCTCCTTATATGTCGGGCTGACAGTAGTGATATAGTCTGATGAAATCAGCGCACCCTTTAAGAAATTAATATTGTCATAAAACTCAAGATATTCAGGGTGGAAGTAGCGCTCCGGAACACCCAGTAACTCCGTCATCACCGACTTAGGGAATATCCCTTGAAACTGAAGATTATGGATGGTAAAAACACTCCGGATAAACGCGTATCCCGGGTTATCCTGATACTCTGTCCTTAATAAGAACGGGACCATTCCGGTATGCCAATCGTGACAATGAATAACATCAGGGTAAAAATCAAGCGCCTCAATGGCATCCAATACAGCTCTCGTAAAAAACGAAAACCGCTCGCCGTCATCGAAATAACCGTACATACGGTCACGGTTGAAATAATACTCGTTATCAACGAAGTAATATGTAATTCCGTCGTGATGTAGCTCTTCAATCCCGCAATATTGATTTCTCCATCCGACGGAAACAAAAAACTCTTTCTTCTTCTTCATTCTCCCGCGGAATTCAAGGGGTATCCCCCCGTACTTCGGGAGAATGACCCGTATATCCGTCCCTAAGCTTCGCAGCTCTTTCGGGAGTGCCCCAGCAACGTCCGCCAAGCCTCCTGATTTAACAAAAGGCACACATTCAGAAACAGTAAACAATACCTTCACGAATTCATCAGCGCTCCTTGAATCATCCCTTTACGAATGACAATCGGGTTATCGGGGTCTCCTGTAAGCTTTACTCCGTCTTCGATTCTCACATCTTTATCCAGGATGACATTCTCTAGTACACAGTTATCTCCAATTTGACTCTTTTGCATAATGATACAATTTGAAATACTTGTATTCTTCCCTACCCTCACCGCTCTGAACATGGTTGAATTGCGTACTTTCCCTTCAATATAACACCCATTGGCGATGATACTGTTTTTGACGCTGGCCCCCGAAGTATAGCGCGCAGGAGGCTCATCTTTCACTTTCGTGTAGATCGGCATCTCTTTTTTGAACAACTCTTTCCAGGAAGAGACATTCAACAGCTTCATACTGGTTTCATAATACTTTTCGATGCAATCGACGGTTTCCACGAACCCGATATGTTCATATCCACATACCTTATAACCGCTGTCCATGTCTTCGACCACGTCCTGCATGCACGTATAGCCGGTTTCTTCCCGCGTTTCGATCAGTTCTCTTAACAGTGACGTTTTCACAAGATACATTTCGAGGGATTTTCCTTTATGGCGGATCTCAGTAATATCGCATCCGATTGTCGCGTGGCGTTCAAGGACTGGACGATAATTAATATTACATACCGTATAGCAATTGCTGATCAGCGCATATTCCTGACGGCTGCGGTAAAAGTAATCCAGATGATGGGAAAAATGTTTGAACGACCCCACTCCCTCATCCACTGCGTCAAGTCCAGGTGCAGGAAAGAAGAACAGTCCGTCACGCTTACGGTTCAGATCCCAGTTCTTACCCGAACCGAGATGGTCCATCAGCGAGCGATATTGAAACTTTGGGAAAATCGCAACAGAGCCTATATCAGAATTCACCATATTCGAAAGGACAAAATCAATCAAGCGGTATCTTCCCGCAATCGGAAGGGCCGCCATGGAACGATGTAAGAGCAAATCCTCTAAAGATTTATAGTAACTAGTGGCATCAATGACTCCAAGCAATGAATTTTTCACGACAATTCCTCCTCTTAAGTTGTACTTTAGAGCTCCTTACACTTCTTCTTGTTCAAGTAATGTTTCGATGAATGATTCCGTCACAAGGATCACTTCTTCAGACCCCTCTTCCGGTATGATACAAACCCCTTTAGGCACTTTCACATTTGAAGGCACTATCGCTTGTTCGATATAAGCATTCTCTCCGATTACCGCGTCCGGCATGATGACCGACCGCGAAACGTGTGCTCCTTTTTCCACCGTGGTCCCCTGGAATAACACCGACTTCGAGATTGTTCCTTCAATCGTACATCCTTCATTGACTAGCGACCCTTCAACGAATGCATCCGCTGAAATATATTGCGGCGGTTCATTCGGATTGACTGAATACACTCTCCACTCATGATCGAACAGATTCAATTCGTTGTCCTCATCTATGAGATCCATATTCGCTTCCCATAAGCTTTTAACCGTACCGACGTCCTTCCAATAGCCCTTGAACGGATATGCCATCAGCTTCTTCTTTTCATCAAGCAGGAGCGGAATCACATCTTTTCCGAAATCATGACTGGAATGGGGGTTGCGTTCATCCATCTCAAGGAAATCCTTTAAGACGGACCAATTGAAGATATAGATCCCCATTGATGCGAGGTTGCTCTTCGGATACGCCGGCTTTTCTTCAAATTCAGTGATTCTCATTTCTTCGTTCGTATTCATTAAGCCGAAACGGCTGGCCTCGGCCCAATCCACTTCAATGACCGATATGGAGACGTCCGCTTTCTTCTCGATATGGTAGTCAAGCATTTTACTATAATCCATCTTGTAGATATGGTCGCCTGACAGGATCAATACGTACTCCGGATCATACTGTTCCAGATAATTCATATTTTGATAGATGGCGCTCGCCGTCCCTGTATACCAGCGCATCTCTGATGATTCAGCATAAGGAGGAAGCACCGTCACACCGCCATTTTTACGATCCAGATCCCACGCACTTCCAATCCCGATATAAGAATTCAGAACGAGCGGCTGATACTGAGTCAGAACCCCGACTGTATCGATTCCTGAGTTCGTGCAGTTGCTCAAGGTAAAATCTATGATGCGGTATTTTCCTCCGAATGGAACGGCTGGCTTCGCTAAGTTTTTCGTCAACGAACTCAGCCGACTCCCCTTACCTCCTGCTAATAACATGGCCACACATCTTCCCTTTGCCATTCTATTCTCCCCTTCCGTCATATTCTGGTTTTAAGTAAACAGCTCCATATGGAGGTATTGTCATGACCACAAACCCCTCTTTCCCGTGATAGGTTTCATGATGTACATGAAGCGGTGCAGCATTAACCTGATTTGAACCTCCATATTTCCCGTCATCACTATTCCATATCTCTCTATAGGAATCGGCTTGAGGGACACCGACCTTGTACCCGTGATAGACCATAGGACTGAAATTGCAGATCACCACGAGATGATTGTTCTGTTTCTTTCCTTTTCTTATAAAGGAAAAAATCTGCTGATCTGAATTATTCACATCGATCCACTCGAAACCCCGGGATTGGTGATCCAGCTCATATAAAGCTTCAGCACCCTTATATACATGCATGAGATCCCTGAAATATGAATTGAATTTGTGATGAAAATCGTAACTCGTTAAATGCCAATCCAATTCCTCTAGATCCTTCCACTCCGAAAACGGAGCCAGCTCGCTTCCCATAAAAAGAAGCTTCTTACCCGGATGGGCAACCATAAAACTGAGAAGAAGCCTGTATTGCGCAAACTTCTGCCAGTAATCACCCGGCATTTTATTCAATAACGATTTCTTCCCATGCACGACCTCATCATGTGAAAAAGGGAGAACATAATTCTCAGAAAAGGCATAAAGAAGAGAAAACGTCATCAGGGAGTGAACGTCTTTCCGTTCGGAATGAGGCGTCTCCATATAATCGAGCACATCATTCATCCATCCCATATTCCATTTATAATTAAAACCTAACCCCCCATAATGAACCGGGGATGTGACCTGAGGCCAGTCAGTCGAATCCTCCGCAATCATCAGGATGGAAGAATCAAATTCGAATACCGCCTGGTTAAGCTTTTTCAAGAATTCAATCGCCCCCTGGTTCGGAGACTGCTGGCCCTGATTGGCCCAGTAAATGATATTCGCCACTGCATCAATCCGGAATCCGTCAATATGATAAACTTCCATCCAAAAGCGGGCATTGGAAATTAAAAAGCTCCTGACTTCGCCTTTCCCTAAGTCGAAATTCGCCGTCCCCCATGTATAGTTCTCACGGTCACGTTCTTCCCCGTATTCATAGGCGAATGACCCATCGAACTGATACAAGCCATGAGCATCTTTACAGAAATGTCCCGGAACCCAGTCCAGGATCACTCCTATATCGTTTCTGTGGCATTCATTGATGAAACTCATCAAGTCATGAGGCTCGCCGTACCGGCTTGTCGGTGCATAATACCCTGTACTCTGATAGCCCCAGGACCGGTCAAAAGGATGCTCTGTAATCGGCAGCAGTTCAATATGAGTAAAGCCATGCTCCTTCACATATGGAATCATCTCCCCGGCAAGCTCCTTATAAGAAAGAAATTTCCCTTTCTTCTTTCTCCACGTCCCCAAATGCACTTCATAAATGAACATAGGTTTATCGTATACCGTCGAACCTGACCTCTTCTCGAGCCACTCTTCGTCGCTCCATCTGAATCCTTCCAGATCGTACACGATGCTTGCTGTTTGAGGGCGCTTCTCTGAAGCAAAACCATACGGATCCGCTTTAAGCTTCCTCTCCCCGGATAATGTCCTGATTTCAAATTTATACGTTTCCCCCGTCAAATCACGGTCCACCTTGATGACCCACAGACCTTCCCGGTTCCACTTTTCGAGTTCATAACCGGAACCATTCCAGTCATTGAATGAACCAACCAAAGCCACACTTCTCGCATTCGGTGCCCAAACGCAAAATTCTGTATAGGTCCCACGTGAATCCCTTCTCACATGAGAACCCATAAACTGATACGCTTGCTGTAAACTTCCCTCATGAAATAAAAATACATCATAATCAGATAACATCATTGCGTTCATCACTTCACCTACATTTTTCAATCTATTAACTACTTTCTGCCACTTATGAAAAAATCCTTTTTAAAAACATCGCTCAATTACGACATAATCCTACATCGATTATTAGGAAAACGCTTGCATTGTAATATACAGGAAAATGATAGGGGTTACATTCAAAGAAAATGCAGAAACTTGTCGAAAATTATTTGAGTGAAAAAAGAGGGAAAAAAAGAAAAAAATAAAAGGATTCCGTTATTTAGTAGGGAAATCATGTCAATAGTACTATCCATTTTTTACTTATATGAGAATGATAAAGATGTAGAATTTAGAGGGAATACACGGAATTAAAGTATAAATATGGTAAAATATAGATACGTCCCTCTCTGCATTAACGCGATGAGGAATGGGCCTTTAATATTTTTTAGGGGGGTTGTATGAATGGGTATGTTACAAGATAGGTTGATGGAACACTTGTCGGTGCTTTCGCGTGAAATCGGGTGCAGGCCGGTGGGGAGCGCAGAAAATGCTGCTGCAGCGGATTATATTAAAAAGGTTTTCAACGACATGGGAGCATATGTGGAAGAACAGGAATTCGAGGTTCCCAGTTGGGAATCGACCGAAGCTTTTCTTGAAATAAACAATGAACGCCTGGAAGTAACCGCCAACACGTTTACAGTTCCCTGTGAAGCATCGGGTGAACTGGTCTCATTTTGTACACTGGACGAGCTGGAATCCGCTCCCGATTTAAATGGAAAGATTGCTTTGCTGTACGGTGAACTATCAAAGGAGAACTATGTTCCAAAAGGATTCACCATCTATAACCCTGAACATCATAAAAAAGCATTAAGATTGCTAGAATCAAAGAATCCATCCGCCATCATCACGATTCGTATGCAAAAGGGAAGTCCGAGCCCGCTCATCAGTGATTGGGATTTTAACATCCCTTCTGTCACTGTAACCCCTGAAACAGGATTATTTATTAAAGAGAACCAGTCCGCAAAGCTTCTGATAAAGAGTAAAAAAAGTCCCGGTACCACCAGAAACGTCATCGGAAAAATACCTGGGAGACGCAAAGAGAAAATTATATTAACTGCCCACTACGATACCGTCTTCAATACGAATGGTGCCTTTGATAATGCATCGGGTGTATCCGTCATGCTAACGCTTGCCGAAGAGCTTGCCAAACGAAGAAATTTGGAGACTGGGTTTGAATGTATCGCATTCAGTTCTGAAGAATACCTCGGCCTTGGAGATGAAGTTTACTTACAGCAGCACAAAGAAGACCTTCACAATGCGCTGGCAGCCATGAATTTTGATGGAGTAGGCCAATCACTGGGTACAAACAACATCACCCTTATGTCGGGCTCAGATGAACTCCAGACCCACCTGAAAACAATAAAACACGACTTCCCTGCAGTCGAATGGACGAATCCATGGTACGAAAGCAATCATTATACATTTTTCTCAAACGGCGTACCGAGCATCCCATTCAGCTGCAGAGGCGTTTCGGATTTACTTCATACTGCTGAAGATACCATGCGATGGGTCTGCTCTGACAAATTGGCTGAAGTCCACTCATTGGCTTTAAACATACTGATGAGCCTGCAGGATAAACGGCCGTCATGGACAAGGGAGGCCAAGCAGTCTTGTTCTAAGTTCATTACTTGACCTGAACACAAAAAGGGAGACTGAACTATGATCTTCTTTTCGATAATAGGTGTTATACTCAGTTTACTAATTTTATATTACATCATCGAAATCGCTGTCAGGAATGCCATCAACAGTTCGGTCATCGGAGAATTCCTTGAAGAAAAGCACGGCACCTCAGCAAAATTAGACGACGATGATTTACTGGATGAGGAATTTAAGAAACAATAAGACTGCATTTTGTATATAGAAAAAACGCTCAGATTAGCATCTGGGCGTTTATGGTTTAGAAGGAAGGCTCGAATGCTGGGTGCTCCCTTTACTCAAAAAACTCCATATGTAACTTAGCTTCTTTATAGTAGTTCAGCCGATCTTGCAGTGTACCTGTATGAAACTCGAATTTATGGCCATCCGGGTCTGTAAAATAAATGGACTTCTTGTCTCTCTCATCTCTATCCCGCCCCGGTAAAATGTTTACCTCTAATTCAATCAGATTGTTGTACATACGATCAAATTCAGCTTCATCAATCGTGAAAGCAATATGTGTGTACGATTGCTTTATTTCCTGGCGCGGTATATCTTTCTCAACATTAAGAGCAAGCCACATCCCATTTAAATCAAAGTAGGCAGTGTTTCTACCCTTTGCTAACAACTTAGCTTGGAATACCTTTTGATAAAATTCAATTGATTGTTCAAGATTCGAAACTGAAAATAAGAAGTGATTGAGACCTTGTATCGACACGTTTCCACCTCCTTACGTTACACCTTCCCAAACGTTCTCTGAACAGCTTCATACCTCTCCCATTCATTCATCATATTCATAATCAATCCCGTTATATCTTTCACTCTTACTTCCCCGCATTCCTCCTTATTCAACAAATCGAGCAATGCAATCAGGTCCAGCAGCTTCGCTTTTTTCAGCCAGTCTTCCGGCAAGACGCCGCCGTTCTCCTGATAACTTAGGATGAAGGGCTTCAACATGCCTGTGGAGCCCATCCCCTCATATCGAAGCATATTCCCGATATCCATTAAAGGCGAACCGCTGAATGCGTATTCCCAATCCAGAATGGCAGAGATCTTCATCTCACTTTCTTTTTCCTCCACCACCAGGATATTCAACGGGTTAAAATCACTATGCACCAACGAATGTTGGTCCCCGGGATCGTCCATTAGAGAAGCATGTTCCTGCGCAAATCTCACAACATCACCGCATAGCGTCTCTTCTAAGTGTTTGGAAACATATCCTTTTTCAATCATTTCTTCAATAAACTCCAGAAATGTGTCTGCAGTGATTTCAACACGTTCTTTTATGTTCAACTCATCATCTAAGAAACCGGATTCGGGAAATGTAACTGCATGAATGTTGGCTAAAGCCTCTCCTGCTGCATGGGCTGCAGTCCATAGTATCTTTTCATTCTTCCTATCTACCATTTCAGAAAGCTGCACCCCCGGAACCCACTTCATCAACATGAACGGATAATGAAAAACAGAACAGCTTGAATCAGCGTACAGAGTCTGAGGCACCGGCACTCTTCCATCTAAGAGCCTGGCTATTTCTGCTTCAATCTTCATATTATTGCTGCGTTCATTATAAATCCGCAAAACAAAGTCTTCATGAGAATCTGTTGTGACCTTGATGTTGGAATTGTTCAACCCGCCACTCAACCTAGCGATTTTCTCGACAAACCTACCTTTTAAAAAGGGTTTCAACATATTTCTGACTTCGTGTAAGTCAGGCATGATATAATCATTTGAACGCTCCCACCCGGCTTTCATCACTACATTCCTCCCAGTCCATTTCAAATATCTCTATCGTTTCATCATCAAGCACTTTCATCTGCTTGGTTTAATTGTAACATTCTTCTATAACAGAACTCCCGGATACTAGTGACTCTATTCCTGTATGGCACGCATACACAACAATGCTGCTGATTGTTATAATCAGCGGCCAATACTCCAATACAATATAAAAAAAGAAGAGTGTCCCCACTCTCCTTTCTTCTGCTTACTTCTTCAATTCTTCGTACTGACGAACGACTTCCTCTGTAATCGGGCTCGATTCGTCCAGGCTGCTGACCTTTTTGAGCACGTAAGGAACTCCGTTTTCTTTGATCATATTCTGAAGTTCGACTGCTTCCTGATCTTCAGGATGATTAAACAGCAATGCGGCTGCAATGGCTTTGGCAAGGTAAGAATATGATAAGCCCGCTTTTTGAGCTTCTGTAGTCGGCCGGACCAGTCTGTCATCCGGACCGAGTTTGCGCATAGGCGCACGTCCCACTCTGGTGACCCCGTCATTCAGGTATGCATTCTTGAACCGCTCGATGTTTTTCTCGATATATGAGAGGTGCCCGCTTTCATCCAGCCCGTATTGCTTCACCAGGTAAGCACCGGTTTCTTTCAGCGTCTCCTTCACCTGTTCAGCGATGTTTTCGTCTGCCAATGTTTCATCGATTGTTGTTTTCCCTTTCAAGTAGCCAAGGTATGCAATCACGGCATGACCAGTGTTTACCGTAAACAGCTTCCGTTCAATGAATGGTGCAAGATCGCCGACGATCGTCATGCCGGTAACCGGTGGGATTGTTTCATTCGCTTCCACTACCCACTCATAGTATGGTTCAACGAGTACATCCAACGATTCGTGATTCTGGATGGGCACGATGCGGTCAACCGCGGAATTGAAGAAATGGATCTTCCCTTCCATTTTGGACTTCACGTCATGGGATAACTGCTCCATGATGTGCCCCTTTAAAATGTCCGTCGCACCGATTTGATTCTCACATGCAATAACGTACAATGGTTCGTCCGACGTGAGGACGCGCTTTTCAATTCCTTTCGAGATCAGTGGCGCAATTCTAGGAAGGATGTTCGGACCGATGGCTGTCGTCAAATAAGTTGCGTGTGTGATCTCCTCAATCACTTCATTTTCCTGGTGAAGATTATTAAGGCCTGACACATTGGAAATCGTTTCACTTTCTTGTTTTTCCGTTGCTAATTTAACCTGGTAGGTACCTTCCTCATTCAGTTTACCGATGATCCCTTCTGCGATATCGACAAAAGTGACATGATAGCCTGATTTGGAGAACAAAGCCCCGATGAAACCTCTGCCAATATTTCCTGCACCAAAATGAACGGTTCGTTTCACAATCATCATTCCTTTATCAAATTATTTTGTAAGTAATCGAGAAAAAGTTTTTCAAGTTTTCTATAAATCATGTTTTCGTTCGCGGACGAATAAATCATCATCGAACCATGATCTTCAATGAGGCTCGTACTGATGATACTGAGGATTTCCTGTTCTCTTTTCCTTAAATGCTCTGGAGCGATCATCAAAAGAAGGCTTTTCACCTCTAGGTCTTTCCCATCCATTCCCTTGATGACGCACGGTTGATCTATATGAGCCACCTGAAACAAGAGCTTCTTGACATGTTCGTCACGGCAATGGAAGAGTGCCATACTGGTGTTCGGGATCCCCAGTCCTCCTTTTCTCTCCCTTTCAACGAGCTGATTCAGCACGGCTTCCGTGTTCGTTACCAGGCCACCCTGTTCAGCATGGGCTACCATCTCATGTAAGACAGCATAATGGCTCTCAGCAGAGGATTTACGGTAGACGCGGAAATGATCGAGGATGGACTCAATGCTCGATTGAACATCTTTTATCTCCTCCAGGACCCCTCTGATTTCTGTAGGGCGTTTGTGATCCTCTGCCCGTGGCGCCGGCTTCATGTATTTTTTCCTTGTGATTTTTTCAATGTTTTTCTGCAAATAGTCCTGGATGAATCCGGTGTCCTTTTCACTTAACAGCGGATTTACCAATAGGTAGTCAACCTCGGTGAAAGGCAGCCTTACCGTTGAAACCACGATGTCATATTCATTTAGGTTCGCGGTCCGGAAATCGGCAATCGATAATATATCAACTGAATGAATCATCTTCAACTCTTTTTGAATACGGCTTGCCAGCATCTTTGATGCACCGATGCCGGTCGGACACACCACGACGGCGTCTATTTTGAGCTTTTCTTCATTCATCAGAAGTGCAGAGCCGAAATGAAGGACAATATACGCCACCTCTGCATCAGGGAAAACGATATCCGTAAATTCGTTCTCAAGGCTGTTTTTAACTGCCAAGAACAGCACCGGATACTTCTCCTTTATTTCCTCCGTCAGCGGATTGAATAATTCCATCTGCTGCTTCAGCCGGAAAATTGATGGTCCCATATGGGCAAGCAGGCCCTGGAACAGAGAAAAGTCGTCAGTCAGATCAACATTCAAGCTGGTGGATACATCCTTGACAACCTTCTTGATCAGATGACCGAGAAAAATGCTGTCATAATAAGCGGCATCCGCTTCTTGTACCTTGGAGCCTTTTAATATAAGCGTCAAAAAGTTGACATCCGAATCGGTGATCCGTATGGAAAGGACCTCCTCAAGCTCTGCCGCAATGTCCATCATCATTTTATATTCACTGGAGTAATTGCTTTCCAATCGATTCATGTTCGTTATGACCCAGTTTTTCTGAGTCCGCTGGATGCTCAGGCTCACATGGATGACCAGGCCGATATAATCGTTATCTACCAGGCTCAGCTGCTCTTTGGATAAGTGCCTGTCTACTGTCTGATAGACAGCCTTCAGATAATCCGGCTGGAAATAACCCAGAACCGGCTCAGTGATCAAATGTCCATTTTGCATTAAATACAGGCTTTCAATGATATCTTCATAAAAATAGACGAGGAAAAAGCTTGCGAGTGCATTTCGCTTACTTGATTCATCTGCAATCAGCTCCACGCCCACCCCTCTCTTCCTCGTGAGGGTGATGCTGAACTTACTCAGCCAGTCCGCCAGCTCGTCAAGATAGGCACTTAATGTGGTGACACTGATCCCGAGCTGATGAGCAAGCACTTGCTTCTTGAATGAAGGACCTTCATGCAGCAGGATGATCAATAGCTGCAGCTTTCGTTCTTCAGGTGTTTCGTCGGTTGGGCTCGCTTCTGCCAGCCCTTGGATCAGCTTGTATATATGTTCGTTCTTCCCATCGATGAACAGCCCATCGCTTCCTGTCCTCTTCAATTCCAGATGATAATGTTTCAAAATGGCTTCGATGGACTTCAGATTCCGTTGTATCGTCCTGCCGCTGACATTCATGAAAGCAGAGAGAGAATGAACGGTATGCTTACCAGATGTTTTTACAATCAGTTCTATGATTGCTTTTTCCCTTGATGTAATGAACATGCTCTCCCTCCTTTTCTTTTAGTGCCAGTCGGCGTATTTAAATGTCTTAAGTAAGTTTTCCAGTCGTGCATTTTCAAGGATGATCCCATCTAGTCATATTTCGTTTTATATTAATACAGCCAAAACGGAAAGGCAAAAGACACCTTTCCGGATTGGATATTAGTTGCTATTGATGATTTCCTTCAGTTCTTTAGCCGTTTTGGCCAGTACCATCTTGTCAACATTCTCCTGTTCGGAGCAGATGACTGCGATGCTTGACAGGATCTCAAGATGCGTGCCATCTTTACCGGCGATACCGAAGATTAGCTTTGCCTGTTCACCGTTGAATTCCACTCCGTTCGGTACTTGGATCACCGTGAAGCCGGATTTGATGACTGCTTTTTTCGCATCTTCCGTACCATGAGGGATGGCCACGTTATTTCCCATATAGGTCGTCGTGATACCTTCACGTTCGATCATTGCCTCGACATAACTTTCTTTTACATAGCCTGCTTTGACCAAGGCTTCACCTGCGAATCGTATTGCTTCTTCCTTCGTTCCAAACTCCTGGCCGATGAAGATGTTTTCTTCAAGTAACAGATCATCCTCTGCATCTGCCTGCGGTTCAACATCGACTGCTTCTTTCTCTGCCGTTTCGACAAGCTCATCCTGACCTTCTGTGATGTCGTTTTGGAGACTTCCAATCAGCTTATCGTATTCAGGGCTTGAAAGAAAATTATCGACCGATATGTGGTACACATTCGGCAGTTTGTTTTTCGCACGTGGAGTCAATTCTTCCTGCGTGATGACCACCTGTGCATCGGATGGCAGATTGCTGATGGCGGTGTTCGTTACCGCTATATTGAGTCCTGCTTCCTTCACTTTTTTGCGCAGTAAGGAAGCACCCATTGCACTGGATCCCATCCCAGCATCACATGCGAAGACGATTTTATCCACTATATCAGGCAGTGTCCCTTGATTCTGGTTCATTTGTCCAGCAACGGAACTTTTTTTGCCTTTCATTTGTTCCATTCTCTTCGTTGCTTCTTCAATGTCATCTTCTTGTTTCTTGCTGGATTTCAATACGATCGCAGAAACGATGAATGAAACGACAGCTGCGACGATGACAGCAGCAAAGTTGGCAACATACGCCATTCCTTCGGGCGGAGTGACGGCAGTGATCGCAAGGATACTACCAGGAGATGCCGGTGCAACCAGTCCCCCTCCCAACAATACTAGCGTGAAGACCCCGCTCATTCCACCCAGGATGACGGATAGGAATAACATCGGTTTCATCAGGACGTACGGGAAGTAGATCTCATGGATCCCACCAAGGAAGTGAATGATCGCCGCACCCGGAGCGGATTGCTTTGCCGTCCCTTTGCCGAACAGCATGAACGCCAATAGGACACCGAGACCTGGTCCCGGATTCGCCTCCAATAAGAACAGCAGTGACTGACCGGTTTGTTGAACCTGTTCCAAACCGATCGGTGAAAGAACACCATGGTTGATGGCATTGTTCAGGAATAAGATTTTTGCAGGTTCGATCAATAGGCTTGTCAACGGCAGTAAACCTGCCCCTACAAGCCAGTCAACACCGGCAACAAGAAGATTCGTGAATCCATGAACGGCAGGACCGACACCAAGAAACGCAAGGATTGCCAGGATTCCTCCAAGAATACCCGCTGAGAAGTTATTGACGAGCATTTCAAAGCCAGCTCTGACTCTACCTTCGATCGCACCATCGAATTTTTTGATGACAAATGCTCCAAGCGGTCCCATCACCATAGCGCCAAGGAACATCGGTGTATCCGGTGCACCGACAATGACACCCATTGTGGCGATCGCACCTACGACGCCTCCGCGCTGATCATGCACAAGCTTACCACCTGTGTATCCAATCAGGAGCGGCAGCAGATACGTCACCATCGGTCCGACTAATTTGGCAAGGCTTTCATTTGGGAAAAAACCAGTAGGAATGAATAATGCAGTAATCAATCCCCAAGCTATGAAAGCACCGATATTCGGCAATACCATCGAGCTGAGGAAGTTACCGAACTTTTGTATTTTAACTTTTACAGTTGATTGAGTCATTTTCCTCTTCCTTTCTAATAAATCAAGTACTCATATATCAATCTTATGGTACAAAATGCTGAACAACAAGGAAGATGAAAGCTAACTTTGTCACGCCCCTGACGACAAACCTATTGTTTCTCCTATATACATGTCTCATACAATGCTGTATTGTCACTTCTTATGGAATCACATTCAAAAATAAAACGCCCTATGAGCTTTCATAGGACGTTAGAGTATTAGAGAACATCAACTGATAAAATCATGGGTAACTGCGCTAAAAATAAAAAAAGACTATCTGAACGATAGTCTTCCTAAATGACCCGTACGGGATTCGAACCCGTGTTACCGCCGTGAAAGGGCGGTGTCTTAACCGCTTGACCAACGGGCCTAAATGGCGGAGAAGGAGGGATTTGAACCCTCGCGCCAGTTGCCCGACCTACACCCTTAGCAGGGGCGCCTCTTCAGCCACTTGAGTACTTCTCCATATGGCTCCGCAGGCAAGATTCGAACTTGCGACCGATCGGTTAACAGCCGATAGCTCTACCACTGAGCTACTGCGGAATATTGAAATGGTGGGCCTAAGTGGACTCGAACCACCGACCTCACGCTTATCAGGCGTGCGCTCTAACCAGCTGAGCTATAGGCCCATGGAGCGGGTGATGGGAATCGAACCCACGACATCAGCTTGGAAGGCTGAGGTTTTACCATTAAACTACACCCGCAATAAATATGGGGCGACTGATGGGAATCGAACCCACGAATGCCGGAACCACAATCCGGTGCGTTAACCACTTCGCCACAATCGCCATAAAAGTATGATATAAATGAAAAATGGTGGCTCAGGACGGAATCGAACCGCCGACACATGGATTTTCAGTCCATTGCTCTACCAACTGAGCTACTGAGCCATCATATGTAAATTTCCTAAACATAGAGTGTGATAGTCCATCGTCCAGCTTTCAGAAAGACTATTCAAGATGCTGCTCAAGCTGTACGCTGATGCATAATCGATGAAGCTTATTCACCGTGCTCTACCAACTGAGCTACTGATCCACACTATGTAATTAGTGGCGGTCTGGACGGGACTCGAACCCGCGACCTCCTGCGTGACAGGCAGGCATTCTAACCAACTGAACTACCAGACCAAGAATTTTTGACGATAGTCAAAATATTCATCCATCGGTTACCGATTAGGATAAGTATTAGCTTGTCAAAAATGGTATTGCGGGGACAGGATTTGAACCTGCGACCTTCGGGTTATGAGCCCGACGAGCTACCGAACTGCTCCACCCCGCGACGATAATAAGAGTTAAATTAAATTGTGACCTCACGAATTAATATCCGTTAGAACCACCCCGACTTCAGTAAGCTTATTCAAGCTGCTGCTCCGTCGGTGCGCTGATGTGAAAGCTCCGAAGATTATTCGGACGTGCTCCACCCCGCGACGATAATAATTTAAAAGGGAATATGGCGGAGGAAGAGGGATTCGAACCCCCGCGGGCTTTAACACCCCTGTCGGTTTTCAAGACCGATCCCTTCAGCCGGACTTGGGTATTCCTCCGTGTTTTAAATGTAAATGGTGGACCTTGTAGGACTCGAACCTACGACCGGACGGTTATGAGCCGTCTGCTCTAACCAACTGAGCTAAAGGTCCGTATTGGTAGCGGCGGAGGGGATCGAACCCCCGACCTCACGGGTATGAACCGTACGCTCTAGCCAGCTGAGCTACACCGCCAAGAAACATTTATATCTAATTGTAGATATTTTGCTGAAGCAAAATAATATGGAAGATTGTTTTACTCCGCTTACGCTGCGTAAAAAATCTTGGTGGAGCCTAGCGGGATCGAACCGCTGACCTCCTGCGTGCAAAGCAGGCGCTCTCCCAGCTGAGCTAAGGCCCCATCTAAGGTGGTCGGGAAGACAGGATTCGAACCTGCGACCCCTTGGTCCCAAACCAAGTGCTCTACCAAGCTGAGCTACTTCCCGAAATAGATGGCGCGCCCGAGAGGAGTCGAACCCCTAACCTTTTGATCCGTAGTCAAACGCTCTATCCAATTGAGCTACGGGCGCTTAATATTATGAATGTTATTTTCTTTCACAAAAAAACTCTGGTGCCGAGGACCGGAATCGAACCGGTACGGTAGTCACCTACCGCAGGATTTTAAGTCCTGTGCGTCTGCCAGTTCCGCCACCCCGGCAAAAATCGTTGGAGCGGAAGACGGGATTCGAACCCGCGACCCCCACCTTGGCAAGGTGGTGTTCTACCACTGAACTACTTCCGCGTAAATGGTGCGGGTGAAGGGACTTGAACCCCCACGCCTTGCGGCGCCAGATCCTAAGTCTGGTGCGTCTGCCAATTCCGCCACACCCGCATGATAAAAGATATGATGTTCTGCCTGAGCAAAAATCAATGGTGAGCCATGAAGGACTCGAACCTTCGACCCTCTGATTAAAAGTCAGATGCTCTACCAACTGAGCTAATGGCTCATAAAAGTTATGAGATTTAAACCAAAGTGGTGCCGGCAAGAGGACTTGAACCCCCAACCTACTGATTACAAGTCAGTTGCTCTACCAGTTGAGCTACACCGGCGTGGTTATATTACAGGCTTGTCTGTTAGACGAAGCATTGAATACATTGTAGAGATTAAGGACGCTTATTTTACTCCGCTTCGCTTCGTAAAAAAGCATGGTGGAGGATGACGGGATCGAACCGCCGACCCTCTGCTTGTAAGGCAGATGCTCTCCCAGCTGAGCTAATCCTCCATATTATGCCTGGCGACGTCCTACTCTCACAGGGGGAGATCCCCCAACTACCATCGGCGCTGAAGAGCTTAACTTCCGTGTTCGGCATGGGAACGGGTGTGACCTCTTCGCCATAGTCACCAGACTGTTCATCCTTTTTTAAGGACAAGTATTATTATATCTTTTTCAGAGAAAATTTCAAGTATTAATTTAAAATTTATTCCCTGAAAACTAGATAAAGGATTGATGTCAAGAATACCGGTATTGCCGTTGTTCATTTAAAAATGACTCTTTGTGGTTAAGTCCTCGATCGATTAGTATCAGTCAGCTCCACATGTCACCATGCTTCCACCTCTGACCTATCTACCTAGTCATCTTCTAGGGATCTTACTCACATAAAGTGATGGGAAATCTCATCTCGAGGGGGGCTTCATGCTTAGATGCTTTCAGCACTTATCCCTTCCGCACATAGCTACCCAGCGATGCCTTTGGCAAGACAACTGGTACACCAGCGGTGCGTCCATCCCGGTCCTCTCGTACTAAGGACAGCTCCTCTCAAATTTCCTGCGCCCACGACGGATAGGGACCGAACTGTCTCACGACGTTCTGAACCCAGCTCGCGTACCGCTTTAATGGGCGAACAGCCCAACCCTTGGGACCGACTACAGCCCCAGGATGCGATGAGCCGACATCGAGGTGCCAAACCTCCCCGTCGATGTGGACTCTTGGGGGAGATAAGCCTGTTATCCCCGGGGTAGCTTTTATCCGTTGAGCGATGGCCCTTCCATGCGGAACCACCGGATCACTAAGCCCGACTTTCGTCCCTGCTCGACTTGTAGGTCTCGCAGTCAAGCTCCCTTGTGCCTTTACACTCTGCGAATGATTTCCAACCATTCTGAGGGAACCTTTGGGCGCCTCCGTTACTCTTTAGGAGGCGACCGCCCCAGTCAAACTGCCCACCTGACACTGTCTCCCACCCCGATAAGGGGCGCGGGTTAGAATTTCAATACAGCCAGGGTAGTATCCCACCAACGCCTCCACCGAAGCTGGCGCTCCGGCTTCCAAGGCTCCTACCTATCCTGTACAAGCTGTACCAAAATTCAATATCAGGCTACAGTAAAGCTCCACGGGGTCTTTCCGTCCTGTCGCGGGTAACCTGCATCTTCACAGGTACTATAATTTCACCGAGTCTCTCGTTGAGACAGTGCCCAGATCGTTACGCCTTTCGTGCGGGTCGGAACTTACCCGACAAGGAATTTCGCTACCTTAGGACCGTTATAGTTACGGCCGCCGTTTACTGGGGCTTCGATTCGCACCTTCGCTTGCGCTAAGCACTCCTCTTAACCTTCCAGCACCGGGCAGGCGTCAGCCCCTATACTTCGCCTTACGGCTTCGCAGAGACCTGTGTTTTTGCTAAACAGTCGCCTGGGCCTATTCACTGCGGCTCTTCGAGGCTATGCACCTCAAAGAGCACCCCTTCTCCCGAAGTTACGGGGTCATTTTGCCGAGTTCCTTAACGAGAGTTCTCTCGCTCACCTTAGGATTCTCTCCTCGCCTACCTGTGTCGGTTTGCGGTACGGGCACCTTTTTCCTCGCTAGAGGCTTTTCTTGGCAGTGTGGAATCAGGAACTTCGCTACTATAATTCGCTCGCTATCACAGCTCAGCCTTCACGATGACGGGATTTGCCTCATCATCAGCCTAACTGCTTAGACGCACATATCCAGCAGTGCGCTTACCCTATCCTCCTGCGTCCCCCCATTGCTCAAACGGAAAAGAGGTGGTACAGGAATATCAACCTGTTGTCCATCGTCTACGCCTATCGGCCTCGACTTAGGTCCCGACTAACCCTGAGCGGACGAGCCTTCCTCAGGAAACCTTAGGCATTCGGTGGATGGGATTCTCACCCATCTTTCGCTACTCATACCGGCATTCTCACTTCTAAGCACTCCACCAGTCCTTACGGTCTGACTTCACTGTCCTTAGAACGCTCTCCTACCACTGACACCTAAAGGTGTCAATCCACAGCTTCGGTGATACGTTTAGCCCCGGTACATTTTCGGCGCAGAGTCACTCGACCAGTGAGCTATTACGCACTCTTTAAATGGTGGCTGCTTCTAAGCCAACATCCTGGTTGTCTAAGCAACTCCACATCCTTTTCCACTTAACGTATACTTTGGGACCTTAGCTGGTGGTCTGGGCTGTTTCCCTTTCGACTACGGATCTTATCACTCGCAGTCTGACTCCCATGGATAAGTCTTTGGCATTCGGAGTTTGTCTGAATTCGGTAACCCGATGAGGGCCCCTAGTCCAAACAGTGCTCTACCTCCAAGACTCTTACACATGAGGCTAGCCCTAAAGCTATTTCGGAGAGAACCAGCTATCTCCAAGTTCGATTGGAATTTCTCCGCTACCCACACCTCATCCCCGCACTTTTCAACGTGCGTGGGTTCGGACCTCCATCCAGTGTTACCTGGACTTCATCCTGGACATGGGTAGATCACCTGGTTTCGGGTCTACGACCACATACTCATTCGCCCTATTCAGACTCGCTTTCGCTGCGGCTCCGTCTCATCGACTTAACCTTGCATGGGATCGTAACTCGCCGGTTCATTCTACAAAAGGCACGCCATCACCCGTTAACGGGCTCTGACTACTTGTAGGCACACGGTTTCAGGTTCTCTTTCACTCCCCTTCCGGGGTGCTTTTCACCTTTCCCTCACGGTACTGGTTCACTATCGGTCACTAGGTAGTATTTAGCCTTGGGAGATGGTCCTCCCAGCTTCCGACGGGATTTCACGTGTCCCGCCGTACTCAGGATCCACTCAAGAGGGAACGAAGTTTCAACTACAGGGTTGTTACCTTCTTTGACGAGCCTTTCCAGACTTCTTCGTCTACTCCGTTCCTTTGTAACTCCGTATAGAGTGTCCTACAACCCCAAGAGGCAAGCCTCTTGGTTTGGGCTACATCCCGTTTCGCTCGCCGCTACTCAGGGAATCGCATTTGCTTTCTCTTCCTCCAGGTACTTAGATGTTTCAGTTCCCTGGGTCTGCCTTCCATAATCTATGTATTCAAATATGGATATTGTTCCATTACGAACAATGGGTTCCCCCATTCGGAAATCTCCGGATCAAAGCTCACTTACAGCTCCCCGAAGCATATCGGTGTTAGTCCCGTCCTTCATCGGCTCCTAGTGCCAAGGCATCCACCGTGCGCCCTTCATAACTTAACCGAATTGGTTGTTACATAAGGTTTAAAACCTAAAATGGCGATACTCGGTAATTTCTTGACTATCAATAAATCTTTATCTAGTTTTCAAAGAACAAATTAGATGGATGGTTCTTTTGCTTACGCAAAAAACCTTATTAAACCATCAAAACTGAACAAAACTTCGACTGTCAAACGTTTCATATATATTCCTTAGAAAGGAGGTGATCCAGCCGCACCTTCCGATACGGCTACCTTGTTACGACTTCACCCCAATCATCTGTCCCACCTTAGGCGGCTGGCTCCAAAAGGTTACCTCACCGACTTCGGGTGTTACAAACTCTCGTGGTGTGACGGGCGGTGTGTACAAGGCCCGGGAACGTATTCACCGCGGCATGCTGATCCGCGATTACTAGCGATTCCAGCTTCATGCAGGCGAGTTGCAGCCTGCAATCCGAACTGAGAACGGTTTTATGGGATTGGCTAAACCTCGCGGTCTCGCTGCCCTTTGTACCGTCCATTGTAGCACGTGTGTAGCCCAGGTCATAAGGGGCATGATGATTTGACGTCATCCCCACCTTCCTCCGGTTTGTCACCGGCAGTCATCTTAGAGTGCCCAACTGAATGCTGGCAACTAAGATCAAGGGTTGCGCTCGTTGCGGGACTTAACCCAACATCTCACGACACGAGCTGACGACAACCATGCACCACCTGTCACTCTGTCCCCCGAAGGGGAAAGCCCTATCTCTAGGGTTGTCAGAGGATGTCAAGACCTGGTAAGGTTCTTCGCGTTGCTTCGAATTAAACCACATGCTCCACCGCTTGTGCGGGCCCCCGTCAATTCCTTTGAGTTTCAGTCTTGCGACCGTACTCCCCAGGCGGAGTGCTTAATGCGTTAGCTGCAGCACTAAAGGGCGGAAACCCTCTAACACTTAGCACTCATCGTTTACGGCGTGGACTACCAGGGTATCTAATCCTGTTTGCTCCCCACGCTTTCGCGCCTCAGTGTCAGTTACAGACCAGAAAGTCGCCTTCGCCACTGGTGTTCCTCCAAATATCTACGCATTTCACCGCTACACTTGGAATTCCACTTTCCTCTTCTGCACTCAAGTTCCCCAGTTTCCAATGACCCTCCACGGTTGAGCCGTGGGCTTTCACATCAGACTTAAGAAACCACCTGCGCGCGCTTTACGCCCAATAATTCCGGACAACGCTTGCCACCTACGTATTACCGCGGCTGCTGGCACGTAGTTAGCCGTGGCTTTCTGGTTAGGTACCGTCAAGGTGCCGCCCTATTCGAACGGCACTTGTTCTTCCCTAACAACAGAGTTTTACGATCCGAAAACCTTCTTCACTCACGCGGCGTTGCTCCGTCAGACTTTCGTCCATTGCGGAAGATTCCCTACTGCTGCCTCCCGTAGGAGTCTGGGCCGTGTCTCAGTCCCAGTGTGGCCGATCACCCTCTCAGGTCGGCTACGCATCGTCGCCTTGGTGAGCCGTTACCTCACCAACTAGCTAATGCGCCGCGGGTCCATCTGTAAGTGATAGCCGAAGCCACCTTTCAACAGTTCCTCATGCGAGGAACTGAGTTATCCGGTATTAGCCCCGGTTTCCCGGAGTTATCCCAGTCTTACAGGCAGGTTACCCACGTGTTACTCACCCGTCCGCCGCTGAACTCAGGGAGCAAGCTCCCTTTGATCCGCTCGACTTGCATGTATTAGGCACGCCGCCAGCGTTCGTCCTGAGCCAGGATCAAACTCTCCGATAAAAGTTTGAATAGCTCTTTTTTGCAACGATTACTCGTTGCGGTAAATCTAGAATTAACGTTGACGTATTGTCTTGTTTTGTTCAGTTTTCAAGGTTCAATTTGTTGATGCGCTCCGTTTGAAGCGACTTTATTAATATAACACGTTTTATCACTTCGCGTCAACAACTTTTTTAATTTCTTTTTTTGAAATGTTGTTTGCTGTATCAGCGACGTTTATTAATATATCACGCCCTTAATATTATTGCAATATATTTTTTACAAAAAATTTAATACTTGTCCATTTTTCTTGGTCTTGCCCCTGATTTTAATACATATACTTATGAATAGACAATCCCTGAAAGGAGATCCAGGATATGACGCTTATCGATACAGCACAGTACCTATCTTACTTTATGGCCATTTATCTATTCGCATACTCGTATGTAACAGGGTTGAAAATTAGTGAAAGTACGAAACCCGTCAGAGGGTTTACTTTTATTCTTTCTGTCGTTATGGCATTTGTCTTTTCCGGTTTTACATATACATTCTCATAGCCATTAATAGAAGAGACAAGTTCTGCGAACACCGTGCAGTTTAGCTCCACACAAAAGTTAAGACACGGTATTAAGATTTTACACAGTCAACTAAAACATAACGACGCAGGACTCGATGACCTGCGTCTTTTTCTTTGATATTACAATGTAAACAGTAAACCCTCTTCATCATATTCTTCTCCACCGATTGAGATTATTTGTTCTTTGACGGTTACAGGGTTAAACGAATAATAAAAGTGCTTGGACGCATTCTCCTTCAACACCCACACGAGCATGTTGGAGAAGCCTTGTGATTTCAAAGCATCCATCGCAAATGTAAAAAGGTCACTGCCAATTCCATTCCTCTGATATTCCTTCAATAAGTATATGGCGTACAATTCGCCTTCATATTTCTTTTCACGCTCTTTGCCTATAGAAACGAACCCGGCAATACTCCCGTCTTCCAGTTGGCACACATATGTTTGATGAGAACCGGAGAGGATGCCGTCCCATCTCACTGTCCTATCTTCTACTGTTAAGGAATCCAGGTACTCATCGGATACGATATCTTTATAAGTCGTTTTCCAGCTGTTGATATGGACATTTGCGATTCCTGCTGCGTCAGTGGGCACTGCTTTTCTAATAAGGTAATTCTTCATTCTTTTTCACCTCATTCACTTGTCGAACCATTTTCTTGACCTTCCTTTCTTCCATTAGAAAGAGGGTCACTCCCAGGATGATGATCATTCCGCCGATGACCTGAGTAAGAAGTATTTTTTCGGCCAATAACCAATAGGCTAGTAAAGAGGCCCCTATGGGTTCGAACAGAATCGCCATTGAAATGGTCGAGGTACTTAACCATTTCAATGACCAGTTAAATAATGTATGTCCCAGAAGGGTCGGGACGATCGCCAGCAGCAGAAAATAAATCCAGTCTTCACTCGGATAAGGTCCCAGTCTCTCCCCCCTGATGAGTGCATAGAAGAAAAGTACAACGGCACTGATTGCATAGACCATGTACGTATAAGTGATCAATGACAGCCGTTTACGGACCGTTTGTCCAAACAAGAGATAGCCTGTCACTAAGGCGCAGGCAAGCAAAGCTAAAATGTCTCCCCATAGGGCTTCTCCGCTGATCCTGAAATCACCCCAGCTGATGATGAAGCTGCCGGTCACTGCTAATAGAGCGGAGATGACTGCTTTCCCGGTGAGTTTTTCCTGGAAAAATAAATAGGCTCCAATAAATGCAAACAGCGGCTGCAGGGTGACAAGCACCGTCGAACTGGCCACTGAAGTATAGTTGAGTGACTCGAACCAAAGGATGAAGTGAAAAGCGAGAAAGACACCGGCGATAATGGAAAACACCCAGTCTCTCCTTGTAATAACTTTGAGTTCCTTCACATACTTTAAGAAAAATACAGGTGACATTAGAAGTACTGTGAAGAAGAGTCTGTAAAACGCTAAAACACCAGCCGGAGCACTTGATACTTTTACTAAAATCGCTGATGTGGAGACGGAGATGACTCCGACGGCAAGAAGCAGATAAGGATTTACTTTGGTTTCGGACATGGAAACACCCCCGTGCTTTTTCTGAATGATGTAGCGGCTTCCCGTGTAAAAGGATTGATTGTTATCATTTTAATAAATTGATAGAGAGAATACTATATCCATTTTTCATTTTTCTACATTCGTCATAAGAGATATGGAGGGGGTCAGGTGGACTTCATAGACACAGCATTATACATGAAACTGGGAATCTCTGCGGTTCTTGGGCTGGTCATCGGTTTGGAAAGAGAATTAAAGAGGAAGCCTGTCGGACTTAAAACATCTTTGGTCATTTGTATTGTAAGCTGCCTGTTGACCGTTGTTTCGATTGAATCGGCTTATATATCCGAAGGTTCTGAGAAAGTGAATATTACAATGGACCCATTGCGGCTTGCAGCACAAATTGTATCAGGTATCGGTTTCCTTGGCGCAGGCGTTATCTTAAGAAGGGGAAATGACAGCATTTCGGGATTAACAACAGCAGCCATGATCTGGGGAGCAGCCGGAATCGGGATAGCCGTCGGCGCAGGATTCTATTTAGAAGCGACAGCCGGCGTCATCCTCCTCATAGTTTCTGTCGAAGTAGTTCCTACCATCATCACCTTCATCGGCCCTAAACGTTTGCGTGAGAAGGAATTATTCCTGAGGGCGACTATTAAAGAAAAGAATGAAATCAAATCGATCATTGAACGGATCAAAGAAGAAGACATAGGGATAGAGAGCATGCGCATCAAGGATTTAAAGAATAATATGCATCTTCTTGAGTTGAAAATTATCGTTGATTTCAGGAAGAAGACGACAGATATTTATTACACGATTTCTGAAATCAGCGGAATCAAGGATGTAGAAATCGAGAGCTTGTGAAAATATGAAATAACCCCCGGAACCATCCGGGGGTTATTTTTTATGAAGCTGGATTTTATCAATGCATGGCAGATCCTTTACCACTTCCAATACACCATTGAAATTAACCGTATCAGGCGTAAGGAGCAGGAGAGAATATTTGAATCGCTCCAGACCTTTGAGGTCATCGTCATCTTCGACTTGATACTGAGTGATTTCAATGCCGTGCTGGATTATGGCATTATTGATGGCACTGATGTGACCTTCCCCTTTTTTTACGACTAAACTTAATAGAAGGAGCTGTTTATGTCTCACTTTCATTTTGTAAAAGGATTCGAACTTATTTAAGAAGAACAACGTGATCACGATGATGAATGTAGTAAAAATGGCTTCCCAATACATGCCGATTCCGACTACAAGGCCTAGTCCCGCTACTACCCATATACTCGCTGCGGTCGTAAGTCCCCTCACCGTTATCCCGCCGTGGACCATGATCGTCCCTGCTCCGAGAAAACCGATACCCGAGATGACATATGATGGGATACGGCTCGGATCAAAACCGACTAACTCAGGGTGTTCTTCCAAGAACGGTTCGAATCCATACAGCGAGACGAGCATCAATAAACAGGAGCCGACCCCTACCAGAATGTGTGTCCGCAGTCCCGCCGGATGGTTTTTAGATTCTCTCTCGATTCCGATCAGGCCGCTCAAAATGACGATTAACATGATGCGGTACAGTGAAAGCTCGAATTCATCCGGCAATTCCAAATCGATCATTCCAAAAAAGTCCATAGGCGCTTCCCCTTTTCAAAACTTCTATTACCTTTACTTTTAACCGATATTGATCATTTTAAAACAATGTAATCAGAGAGAAGTCACTCATTCAAAGGACGGGTATTCCTATCCTTTCAAAAAAAATCAAAAAACCAGGCAACGAAACCGTCACCTGGCATTTTTACATTTATTGAACCGGCTTTTTCAAAAGGCCGACCATGATAGCTGTAATGATTGAACCACTCAATACAGCCAGAAGATATAAGAAAGGATTACCTTCCACTACAGGGAAAACGAATAATCCCCCGTGCGGAGCAGGCAGGCCGATACCGAATGCCATTGCAAGGGCACCCGCAACCGCCGAACCTGTTACGATTGAAGGAATGACCCTGAATGGATCCGCTGCTGCGAACGGGATCGCACCTTCCGTGATGAAGGATGCTCCCATGAAATAAGCGGCAATTCCCGCTTTTCTTTCATGATCTTTGAATTTCTTTTTAAAGAAAGTGGTGGCAAGTGCCAACCCAAGCGGCGGTACCATCCCGCCTGCCATGATGGCTGCGTGAGGTGCAAGATTGCCACCTTCAATCATTGCGATACCAAATGTAAATGCAGCCTTGTTGATTGGCCCTCCCATATCAACTGCCATCATCCCGCCAAGAATCAAACCAAGTACGATGAGATTTCCTGTACCCAGTCCATCCAGCCAATTCTGGATCCCAGTGTTAACGGCACTTAGAGGCTCGACCAGGAATTGAAGCATGATGAAACCTGTAATAAAGATGCCGAGCAGCGGATAGATCAGTACCGGCTTGATCCCTTCAAGAGCTGCCGGAAAGTTCTTTGTTAAACGCTTTATGCCAACGACCACATATCCGGCAAGGAAACCGGCAATGATTCCCCCAAGGAATCCGCTTTGCCCAGTAGCAGCAATTAATCCGCCAATCATACCAGGGGCAAAACCAGGACGGTCCGCAATGCTCATAGCGATAAACCCAGCAAGGACAGGCACCATTAAGTAAAATGCATTGTCGCCGCCGATTTTCATTAACAGAGCTGCAAACTCATTGTATTCAGCATGATTCGGGTTGGCTGACTGAATTCCGAAGAGAAACGAAATCGCAATCAGGATCCCGCCTCCAACGACGAACGGAAGCATGTTCGACACACCGTTCATCAAATGCTTATAGAATCCCGTACGCTGTTTTTTCTCCGGACCCTGATCCTCTGTTTCACTTGCTGATTTACCTCCGCTGAATATCGGAGCATCCTTTTTCGCCGCTTTCTCAAGCAGTTCCCTAGGATTTCTGATTGCTTCTGCAACAGGAACTTCAATGACAGGTTTTCCTTTGAATCGATTCATCTCCACTTTCGTATCTGCAGCGACAATGATCGCTGCAGCGCTTTCAATTTCAGCTGCGGTCAACACATTCTTAGCTCCTCCAGAGCCATTCGTTTCTACCTTAAAGTCGATTCCCATCTCTTTCGCTTTTGCTTTGAGGGCATCCGCTGCCATGTATGTGTGGGCGATACCTGTAGGGCAAGCCGTTACAGCCAGCACTTTCCTTTCATTTGAAGAGGTCTCTTCAGAATCCGTTTCCTCTTCTTCCTCTTTATCATGAAGATTAATAATCTCTAAAACTTCTTGTTTGCTGGAAGCTTCCACTAATGACTTTCGGACATGCTCATCCATCAGCATGGAAGAAAGCCGGCTGAGCGCCTCCAAATGTGTTTGATTCGCACCCTCGGTTGCCGCAATCATGAAGAACAGATGTGCCGGAGCCCCGTCCAGGGATTCATAATCTATGCCAGCTGCCGATTTCCCAAAAACAATCGCCGGAGACTTTACGGCTGCTGTTTTTGCATGGGGAATGGCGATGCCTTCGCCGATCCCGGTCGTACTT
Source organism: Rossellomorea sp. NS-SX7 (assembly GCF_052828565.1). Classification (NCBI taxonomy): domain Bacteria; kingdom Bacillati; phylum Bacillota; class Bacilli; order Caryophanales; family Bacillaceae; genus Rossellomorea; species Rossellomorea sp. NS-SX7. Next base: position 3,077,889 of record NZ_CM128249.1, read on the forward strand.
TGTGATTCACGGTTTAAAATTGCTTTTTTAAACTCTTTGGCATCCTGAAGGTTTCCGCTCTTTTCCAGAACAGAAACCAGCTCATCTATGACGGCAGCTTTGGATGATGCCTGCAAATCCAATGCGATTGTTTCTTCTCTTAAAAGCTCTGTTATTCGCATTGTCCTTCCTCCCTTTTATGTTTCTCTGATTTCTATTTGTTTATATAATTCATTTACTTTTTCTGCTTCACACAGTCCAATGGAAAAAGCCGTCGCCGAACCAGCAGCAGTTCCTAAACGGAATGAATCTTCGACACTGAGTCCGTTAGACAAGCCTGCCAGGAATCCGGCAACCGTTGAATCACCCGCTCCTACTGAGCTTTTTAATTCCCCCGATGGAACGGATGCCTGATAAATATCCTCTCCGGTCAGAAGCAGAGCTCCTTTTTCCGCCATCGATATAATTACGTTTTGGGCTCCTCTTTCTTTCAGCTTCTTCCCATAATGAATGGCTTCCTCAATGGTTTCGATCACCACGCCGAACATATCTCCTAGTTCATGATGATTCGGTTTGATTAAGAATGGCTTAAAGGATAGAACCGGTTCAATCAGCTTCTTCTCCGCATCGATGACAATTCTTACTCCCTTTTTCTCACAAAGAGCTGCCGCTTCCTGATAAAAGGACTTCGGTACAGAAGCGGGGATGCTTCCAGCAAGTACAAGGGTGTCATCATTTGTTAAGGTAGAAATTTGATTCAGCAGCTGATGTAACTGTTCTTCATTGACTGCGGGGCCATTCCCGTTAATTTCTGTTTCGTCATCAGCCTTCACCTTGACATTGATCCGTGACATATCTTCTACTTCCACAAAATCAGCATGTATGTTTTCTTCGGATAAAAACCGTTTGATGTATTCACCAGTAAAGCCTCCTGCAAAACCAAGTGCTGTACTTTTCACACCCAAGACATGAAGGACACGCGAGACATTGATCCCCTTTCCTCCAGGAAGTGCATTTTCTTTCGCAGCCCGGTTCAATCCCCCTTTTGTGAACTGATCAAGCTCCATGATGTAATCAACTGACGGATTAAGCGTCAAGGTGTAAATCATGCTGTCACAACCTTTACTGTAGTTTGTTTCATATATGCCAAATCCATCTCGTTCTCACTTCCATTCGTGATGACGACTGCTTTATCCAAATCAGCAATCTTACTGAACGCAATTTCCCCGAACTTTGAATCATCAGCCAAGACCATCGCTTCTCTTGAAAGGTCAATGGCTTTCCTCTTTACTTGAGCTTCTTCTGGATCTGGCGTGGTGTATCCATATTGGGGATGGACACCGTTCGTTCCGAGAAACGCTTTATCAAATCGGTATTGTTGAAGAGATTCGATGGCTCCGCTCCCGACCATGGCTTTCGTAGTCGGCTTCACGCTGCCCCCGATGATATACGTCTTGAATCCTTTCTGAAGCAGGTCATCTACATGAGTCAAACCGTTCGTCACGACCACGATATCCATTTCAGGGAGGAAATCAATCATTCCGAGCGTCGTGGTTCCCGCATCCAGAAATATGCAATCTCCTTCTTCAATCAGGCTTGCAGCATATCGACCGATCACACTCTTTTCATGAAGGCTTTTGGATGTTTTCTCAGAAACAGTCAATTCCTTCAACTTCCCTTGCAGTCTCGATGCCCCTCCATGGACCCTCTTTAAGAACTTTTCTTGTTCAAGCTGAGTCAAATCACGGCGTATCGTTGATTCAGAGGCATCCGTCAACACTGCAATCTCCTGGATTTTGATGGCTTCCTTCTGTTTAAGCAAGTCTAAAATGATACGGTGTCGCTCTTCGGTTAACATAAATTCCTCCTGCTATTTCTTTATTAAGTTCATTATAATGACAACGTTTTCAAAAATCAATCATTTTCAATCAAAAACTTTCATTTCCATCCACAAAACATTCAAAAACATTCATGACTCGTAGAGAGGGCCAGATTTCAAATTTGCGATTGTATTGGCTGCATTTGGCGTTGTATGTACATTTCTCTCTGTCTACTGTATATATATCCCAACTAAACAACCCATGTCATCCAACCGATAAAAACTACAATAAGTCTATACACAACATATTATTTTTCACTTCGCGAAGGTAAAAACATTCACCACTGCCTAAAAAACATAACAACTTTATCTGCAATCAATATGAGGCCACAAACAACCAGAAGGAGAGACCTTACATGAATGAATGGATTGGCATGATGAACGAATGGATTATAGAGAATCAGTTACTAAGTGTTCATTACTTAAAAATTAAAAAAGGGACACATTCCTTTTCAGGCAGACTGCTTCAAGTAAATGATGAACACCTGCTTTTTTACGCAGATGATACGAAAGAAGTGATCCATCTGCACATGAATCAGATTGACCATATCGAACCTTTCGCATAACCTCGTAAATAAAAAGTCTCTCAGCGTTATATTGCGCTGAGGGACGGGCCTTCAGCTTCATTAAAAAAGCCAGCTCCGTTTTAGGAGCTGGCTTTTTATCACACTGTCTTATTCATGGTTTTCATCATGTTTTGCTTCAGGATTTTCTGTGCTTTTAGGGTTTGGATTGATATACTGATAATCTTTACGATCGATCGGTGTATATCCTTCAGGTTTGTGAAAGCGCAGTAAATCTTCATAGACTACTTTATCTGAAAGCTCGAGACGTTTTTGTGCATCTTTACTCATATCTTCACAAGCTTTGTTTGCTTCTTCATTTCCTTCTTCAACAGGTTTACCTGTTTCATTATCGTAGCAGACGCCCTTGATGTTTGAATACTTATCAGTGATCACATCACCATTACGGAAAGGAACGATTTGCTTACGTTCTTTAGACAACAAGTCTTGACCAAAGCTTAAATAATCTTTCGTCTCAACTCCAAGAAGGTGCATAACTGTAGAACGAAGGTCGACCTGTCCGCCGTACGTATGGTTGACTCCACCTTCTGCACCAGAGTTCAGGATGAACAATGGTACACGTTGAAGCTGAGCACTCTCATAGTCACCGACTTCTTTGCCAAGAATTTCAGACATCGCTCTGTTATGGTTATCAGAAATACCATAATGGTCACCATAAAGGACAATCATCGTATTGTCATAAAGACCTTTTTCTTTCAAGTCGTTTACGAAATTCTCCAATTGTTCATCCATATAGTGAGCAGTTTGGAAGTAACGGTTCACTACACCATCATTCGTTTCAGCCGTCGGGAAGTCAGTATCATTCTCGTGACGGTCGAACGGGAAGTGGTTGGATAATGTCAGGAACTTCGTATAGAACGGTTGTTTCAATCCTTCGAGCATCGGAATGGAGTCTTCGAAGAACGGCTTATCTTTCAATCCGTATGGAAGCTGCTCTTCCGGGTTGCTCATATCATAATATGTCGCATCGAAGAACTCGTCATATCCCATTGAACGGTACATTTCAGAACGGTTCCAGAACGTTTTATAGTTACCGTGGAACACGGCTGACGTATATCCTTTGTCCTTCAGGATGGCAGGTGCTGACTGATACGTGTTATTTGCATGGGTCATGAACACTGCCCCTTGCGGAAGCGGGTATAATCCGTTTTCGATGATAAACTCTGAGTCGGACGTTTTACCCTGACCTGTCTGATGGAAGAAGTTATCAAAGTACATGGCATCTTTATTCTCAACCAATGAGTTAAGGAATGGTGTAACTTCCTGGCCATTCAACTCTCTCCCGATCATGAATGATTGCAGGGATTCCATAGAAATATAAATGACGTTTTTACCTTCAGCTTTTCCGAAGGCATCAGGGTTTGGAGCCACTTTGTTTGCTTTCACAAAGTTCTCGACCTCTGATACTTCATTGCTGTCGGCCATCGCACGCTTGGCATGTGTCTTAGAGTTTTGTACTACATCATAAATCGTAAAGTTCGTTGTACCAAGATATTTCACAAGATAGTTACGGTCGAAGCTTCGAGTCAATAACTCCGGGCGATCGATATTCGCAAGGCCAAGGTTCAATAAGAACACAAGAACTGCAGAAGTCATGACAGCGAATACTGCACGGAAACGCAGTTTTTCCTGAGGCTTCACTTTCTTAAGGATCATTAATCCAATGATAATGAACAGATCCAGGAAGTAAAGAATGTCTACAGGATTGATTAACTCAGCGGCACTTCCGCCAAGTCCATTATTCGTTTTTGCCTGAAGAATAACCGGAACTGTAATGAAATCATTAAAGAAACGGTAGTACACGACGTTTGCATATAAAACGAAAGACATTAATAAGTTTATGACGATAAACGCAATGTATCGTCCTCTGCCTTTCCAGAAAAGAGCAAATGCAAAGAAAAATAATGCTGAACTTAGCGGGTTAAAGAATAGTAAGAATTGCTGCATGAAATTTTGAATTCCAAGGTTAAATTCCGCTAAATAAACAGCATACGTTTTAAACCAAAATAAAATGACTACTGTAAAGAAGAAAGTCAACTTCCCAGCACGCATCTCACTGCGCATGTCATTGAAACGGTTCTTAAAGAAGTTCATACTTCATCACCTTTTATATTAAGATTTAGTAAAGTTCATTTGTTGTTTTTGTAAATCGAAAATGAGTCAACAAAAAGTATTATAGCAGAAATTAATTTCAGCTGTATAACATTTTAGTGTAATTCGTAACAAAAATATTTCATCGGAATTCGACATTTCCACTTTAAATCTTTGAGGAATCTACTCATATATGGGGATACAGCGCTTTCACACTTTAGGCAATTTTCACCGATCGATACCTGAATATACTTCAGGTGTAAATAATAACCAAGGAAACATTAATTACATGTAAATTTCTACCCCGATTGATTCAAATTCAAACAAAAATCGTGATTATGTAGATATTAGGCTCTGTTAAACATAGGTGTTGTATACAGAGAAGACTCATGACCTTCCCAAGAAAAAACGTCGTACAGGAATCAACATATTAATGAAGGAAATTTTTAAATGTGGTTTACAGATTATGAATGGGGGTATCTATAAAGTAAAGAAAAAACAAGGGGCGATCGCCCCTTGTTCGTAAAAGACTATTCAATGATTCTGCGTGCTGTCACATAATTTTCTTGATACCAGCTTCTATCCAGGTCACGTTTTACAACACCCAATGTCTTACCGGCAGACATGATCACTTCATTGTTACCTGCGTAAATTGCTGTGTTTACGATTTTCCCGTTACTTGAAGAATTTGAGAAGAACACAAGGTCGCCTTCCTGCAATTGAGATTTAGCGACGTATTGACCTTTTGCTGACTGTCCAGCTGCCGTTTTATCCCCAAGGTCGATACCGTTCTGTTTATATACATAGTAAGCCAGTCCTGCACTGTTAAAGCTCATCGTACCTTCGTCATATGAACGTCCATACTGGGCCTTGCCCATTAGATCTTCAGCAAGACCTGAAATTTCAGCACCTTTATTTTGAGTAGGAGCAGGCTTGTCTTCAGTGTTTTCCGGTTTATCTGCTGGAGCCTCTGGTTGAGCATCCGTCTCTGTTTCTGGTTTTTCAGCTGGCGCTTCTGGTTGAGCATCCGTCTCTGTTCCAGGCTTTTCAGCCGGTGCTTCTGGTTGTGTTTCTGGTTGAACATCTGTCTCCGTTTCAGGTTTTTCCTGAGGAGCAGCAGGTGTTTCAGTTTCAGTATTTGTATTTTCTGCTGGATCTTCCGTAGCAGCAGCATTCACATCAATCACACGGCGCGCGGTAACATAATGCTCGTCGTAGTAGCCATTAAGAATAACGCTCTTCTTGACTCCTGAATCTGAGCCCGCAGCGTGGACAATTTGATCATTCCCTGCATAAACCCCTACATGGACAATCTTTCCGTCGCTTGAGTTATTTGAAAGGAACACAAGGTCTCCTTTTTGAAGGTCTTCACGTTTCACAGGTTCACCAAGTTTAGACTGTTCACTGGCTGTTTTTGATTTAAGATCGATTCCTACCTGCTTAAACGTATAATATGTCAGACCTGCACCATTGAAGGTCAATGTTTCTTCGTTATAAGGAGTACCATAAGAAGCTTTTCCGATTAAACCTTCTGCAATTTCAACAACCTTTTCTGCAGTTGAAGAAGTGGCTTGATCAAACATAAAGGAAGGAAGTACACGGCGCGCAGTTTTATAGTTATTTTTGTAATAGTCTTTACCATCCAGGTCAGAGATCAGAATATCGTTTTCTTCATCTGCCATATGGATGATCTTGTTATCCCCGATGTAAATTCCATTGTGAGTAACCGGGTCACTATCATTCGGGTTTGAATCAAAGAACACAAGGTCTCCCTTTTGAAGCTGATCCTTTGGTACATATTCACCTAATTGTGCCTGTACGTTCGTATCTCTTGTTGCAAGGTCGATACCATTCTGTTTGAAGGCATAATATATGAATCCGCTGCAGCCAAATTGATGCGGCGGGTTATAAACATATCGTTCATATGTCGCAGTGCCAATCAAGCTCTTGGCAGTTGAAATAATATTATCAGCTTTCTGCTCTACCTCAGGTTGCTGGGAAGCAGTTGCTGCAGTTGCTTGCTGCACAGGCGGAATTGACACAGAGCTGAACGTTAGGGCAACTGTGCATACCGCGGTTGTCATTAATTTCTTCATGTTTCTACCTCCTGTGAATAAAGTTAAATTTTCTAATTTTTTATCCACAGCAAGTATAACAAAGATTTTCGCCATTATATGATGTAATAATTGCCAAGAACAGCGTGATACTTAAAGGGGTAATGGAAGTAGGACTTTATTCTCAACCGCTTTTCATTTTTCCTTTAATGACCTGGCAAGACCCATCAATTCAGTATCCATCATCGATCCTTTGATCAAAAGAGTCGTTTTTTCATCTAACAGATTTTCAACATATTTCTTCACCCGGGCAGGGGAATCCGCTGTATACACTTTGCCCTTGAATCCATCCTTTTTAGCCTGCTCTGCCACATACTTAGTATTTTTTCCTACAGCAATCAGGGTATCGATTTTCTTCGATGCTATCAATTTTCCCAATTCATAATAAACATTCTTTTCTTGATCACCCAAATAGGCAATATTACCTAATAGTAAGGCACTTTTTCTATCATTTCCCAAGCTCTCTAGTACATCAATGGCAGCTTCGATGGAGGTTGGATTTGTACTCCATGTATCATCAATGATCGTAGAGGCTTTTTTGCCTTTTTCAACCTGCAGATGCCTTTCTACATTTTTAAACGTCCTCATTCTTAACGCTGCCTTCCTTAAGGTCAATCCGATTTTATGGGCAGCCGCAAGGGCAAACAGTGCATTGTAAATCTGATGTTTCCCGAATCCAGGTATATACATTGCATATGTCTTGTCTTTATGATGAAGCGTAAATGACATTCCGGTCCTTCCGTACACAATATCACTGGCCCTGTAATCAGCTTCTTCACTTGTGCCGCAATAAATGATTTCCCCCGTGAACCCTGATAATGATACTTTTTTTGTATGTTCATCCTCACTGTTTAAAATAAGGGTGCCGTCTTTTCTGACACCCGCCACAATCTCGGATTTTGCTTTAATATACCCATCCAGCGTCTTGCACTTATCCAGATGATCGACCCCGATGGTGGTGATGATCCCGATTGTCGGTTGAAACACCTTACAATGATAGTGAAGATTCCCAGGTCCGCGCAGACCTGTTTCAAAGACAGCAGCATCCGTATTTTCATCGATGCCCATCAAGTATTGAAAGGATTTTCTGGTAGCATTCCTGCTTCTGATGGTAGATTGAATAGAATATGTGGAAGATAGCAAGTGGGAAAGGATCTCTTTGGTAGTGGTTTTTCCGCAGGTACCTGTAACGGCAACGATCGGCAGGTCAAAGAGCTGGCGGTAATAGCGGGTAAAAGCCCAGAATGCATCATCTGTATTTTGAACCCTTATGATACCGGCAGCTTCAATATCCTTTATTTCTTCATCACTTTTATCAGTTACGATAATATATGGTGAATATCTAATCACCTTACGAACGTGAAAGGCCTCGTTTTTCCTTAAAAATATTAACGTGTTTCTCATTTTAATTCTGTGCAAGTGTGAAACCATCGCATCCTTCACGATGAAGTTTCCATCCCCATATACGATCTCTCCATTAATGACTCCAAGTATTTCCTGCAGCGGCAGTGGTTTCATTTTTTCACTCCTGTCTTAAGTTCATCGTTCATCTTGCTGACTCCATTATCTTTCATCATTTTCTAGTAATTGTTCTTTCAGTTCCATTAAATCATTATCTGTATTTGAACATTTGAACAGAAACAAGCTGTCAGGGGATAATAATGAGCTGACTTTGTAATAGGCATGCTCTGCATTCAAATAGGAATGTACTTCGATTTCATTGTTTTTATCTGCCACTCTCCTGGCGACATCTCTGGCATTATGTCCAACAGTGACCAGGACATCGATGTCTTGCTCTGATATCATATCCCCGACTTCTACATGAGTTTTTTTTGTGTGGTCCCCCAACCGGCCGATATTCCCGATCAGAAGAATTTTTTTTCTATGTCCCGCAATGGACTGAAGTACCTTCAATGCTTCTTTTAACGCTCCGGGTGTTAAACTCCATGAATCATCGATGATTGTAGAACCGTTAATACCTTGCTTCACTTGTAAATGTTTTTCGAGCACATTGAACGATTTCAAAGCTTCGATGGCATACTTGATATCCACTCCAGCATCCAATGCTGCCCCGATTGCTGCCATCGCATTATAGGCTTGATGTTCCCCGAGACATGGCAGAACCACCTGGTATTGTTTATCCTTATAAGTCATTTTGAATGTGGTTTGATTCCAGTCGATTCTTATATCAGCAGCTCTCAAGTCGGCATCTGGCGACTTTCCGAAGGACACCAGTTTCCCTTTATAATTTCTTAAAGGCAGTGTGGCTATATTTTCATCATCCGCATTGACAAGTAATGTCCCTTTATTCTTTAAACCTTCAATGATTTCTCCCTTTGCCTCAATATAATTTTCCATTGTTTTACATTTATCTAAATGAAAGACACCGATGTTTGTGATGATCCCGATTGTAGGTTGGAAAATATCACAATGATACCGAAGATTGCCTGGCGCTCCCAAGCCGGTTTCGAATACGCCAACGTCTGTTGCCTGATCGATCCGCATCAGATACTCGAAAGACTTCCTTGGCGCATTTCTGCTTCTCGTCGTGGACTGAACAGAATAGCGCCCTTTCAAGATATGAACGATCATGTCCTTTGTCGTTGTCTTGCCATTCGTTCCGGTGATGGCAATAATCGGGATCCTCCATAAGCTTCTATAATAATCTGCAAAATCAAAAACAGCCCTTCTGATATTTTCCACTTCGATCACCGCAGACGCTTCCTTATACCTTTCTTTACAGTCCCTTGCATCACTGATGATGACATATGGCTGCAGATGCTCGATTTCTTCATGATGGAATGGCTTCCTTCTGTCTAAAAAGATGATGGAATGACTTTTGGTGACCCCATGGAGGTGATAAATGACTGCATCTTCCACCAATAAGTTCCCATTCCCATGAACCAAGCGTCCACCCACTTCCTGTATTACGGTCTTAAGTTGTAAAACTTTCACCCTTCACCTCTCCTTTCTATCCTCACTCAGTTTCCATCAAACGTTCTTTTAACTTCATCAATGGCTTACTGCCGGATCGGCATTTAACCAGCATGTATGTCTGTTCATCAAGATGTTTCAATATCGCTCTTTCCAGTCCTTTAATAGAGGTAAAAGGATATACAATGATATCTTCACTTTCCCTCGCTGCCTGCTCCGCCAGTATCTTCGCCTTCTTCCCATACGTGAACAGAATATCGATTCCGCATTCAACGACAAACGTTCCGATTTCCCTGTGAACGTCCTTTGTTTTTTTGCTGAGCCTTTCAACATTTCCCAATAAGGCAATTTTTTTCTTATCTTTAGCAATGATGGAAAGTGTTTTGATGGCTTCTTTCAAAGAAGTAGGGTTCACGTTCCAAGTATCATCCACGATCGTCGAGCCATTCCGTCCTTTACGCACTTGAAAATGCCTCTCCAAATTCTTAAAGGTACTCAGCCTTTTGATCCCTGTTTCAATATCGATACCCAGCTCCAGCGCCGACCGCAATGCTGCCAGTCCGTTGTACACTTGATGTTCTCCGATTTCAGGAATGAAAACAGGATATGTGCGGCCATTTGTGTGTAAAGTGAAATGAGTGCCCTCTTCCCTGATTGATATACGTGTACCCCTGAAGTCCGAAGGCTGATGGATACTGAAATAATGAACGGTTCCTTTATACTCTTCTAAATTGATTTTAGACGTATTCCGGTCATCCGCATTCAGAAACAACGTGCCTTTATTCTGCAGCCCTTCAAGCATCTCCGCTTTGGCTGCAATATATCCTTCAGGTGTCTTACACCGGTCCAGATGATAGGCCCCGATATTGGTGATGATCCCCATATTGGGTTGATAGACCTTACAGTGATAACGCAGGTCCCCCGGACCTCCCAATCCTGTTTCAAATACCCCTGCGTCCGTGCTTTCATCGATCTTCATCAGGTATTCAAATGAACTATGAGGTTTATTGTCATTCTGGTCCGTGGATATGACAGAATGATCCTCGCTCAGAATATGTGTCAGCATCTCGCGGGTCGTCGTTTTTCCGCATGTACCTGTAATCGCAACAATCGGGAGTGTATACATTTCACGGAAATATCTTACAAACTTTGTAAAGGCTTCCCTGACATTCCCTACCCGAATGATGGTCATACCTTCTTCGCCTCTTACAGCCCCTTCTTCATAATCTGTAACCACGGCGCATGGAGCATTTCTTTTCATCGCATTCCATTTTCTTTCACTGATCACCTTCCTTTTATCGATGAAAACCAGTGTATTCGTCCTCTTCAGCTTATGTTGATGGAAGATGATTGCATCATGGATCTCCATCTTTTCAGAACCGCTTACCAGCCTGCCTTCCAATTGTCTTCTGATTTCCTCTAATCTCAGCTTACCCATTTCAATCCTCCTATTCTTCTAGTGAACCAAATGCAAGACAACATCTGTATATTTCCTGGATCTCGAGCCTGTACTCTTAAACCCGTAAGCTAAAAAGCAGCCTAAGGACATCTTCGTACAGGATGCTTTAATGATCTTTACATCGACAATCGATACGTAGTCCAATCTTGCCTCGAACAGTTTTCGATAGATGCCTCTACGCCTATATTCCTCCCGTACATAATCACTTTTAAATACTGCCTTTCCCTTCCTCTTCCTTATATAGCAAGAAACAAAGCCGGCCAATTCCCCATCCACTTTTGCACAAAACCATATAGAGCCCGGTACATCATGAACCCTCATCCCATCCTTCCTTGCCATTTGAATGACGGATTCCAGTTCCTTGAATGTGGATTCTTCAATCGTCATATTCACAGGTATACACCTCTCCTAATCGGTTGATCCACTCCTTTTATTACTTTATGTACAAGTCTTCCAGGAGGAGACGGCAGAAGACTAGATATGACATGATGTTTTCACCACACTCAGGTGCTGCATCCGATCGTAAATCCAATATGCCCGTAAATACGAAATGCCTGGAAACACAGTTGTGGAAGGGCAGTCATTTACGAAATCCACATAAAACCAATAGTGAAAATCGACCATATTCGTCCTGATGTGACACTTGTCCATGTCAGAAATCCCTTGTCTTGAATTAACTATAGAAAGGAGGCTATGACTATATGGGAAGTACTATACTTTCTTACACGAAACTAGAAGCATCATTAAAGAAGAAGAGCCGGCAATGTCCATTTCTATCCCTCTCCTCAATCGGCAAGTCCATTGAAGGGCGTGACATTTGGTGTGTGACGATTGAAAAGCCCGATGATCCGGGTACTAAAATAGTTCAGAATAGTAAACGGTCCCGGCAGTCGCAAAAGAAGACCCCAATCGTCATTACCGCTTCCATTCATGGACATGAAGCCACAGGTTCGACCGCTTTACTGCGATTTCTGGATAAGATTCAGAGAGAAGGCAAAAGCACAAATTGGCTGGATGATTTGGTCATTTATTGTGTCATTTGCTGCAATCCGGACGGATATGTCCATAATACCCGCTATAACGCAGAAGGCTTCGATTTAAACCGGGACTTCATTACGCAATCCCAGCCTGAAACACAAAGCATCGTCAATCTGATTGTGAAGCAAAAACCGGCAGTCGTTTTGGACTTGCACGGGTATGTTTGGAAAAAGTCCACTCACCTTGGATTGATCGAACCCTGTACCCCGCCTCACAATCCAGCTTATGAATATGATTTGTACCTTAAATGGGCGCTGCCCCTTGCTGAACACATGGAAACGTGTTTGGTTGCAGAGAGGAACAAGTTTTCAACTAAAAAGTTCAAGTCGATTAAAGGCACGTACATCCCTTATCGAGATGGAAAAAATGGATGGGACGACTATAGTCCATTTTGCTGTTCGATGTATTCGATGCTGCAGGGAGCCATCGGTCTTACAATCGAATCGCCAAGCCGCTCGGAGGACGGCACCACCTGGCTTCTTTTAGCTGTTTCAGCTGCTCTTTCCCATATTTCAATGCACAGGAAGGAATTAAAACAAACCCAGGCTGCCTTTTTTCGCAGAGGAAACAAGAATTATCATCCGACTCATTCTCCCGGCTATTTCCCAAAATATTTTATGCTGACAGAAAAGAGCGGACTTCAGTCCTCTTTCAAGAAGCTGACACGGCACCTTCATCAGAATGGAATCAAGCTGTACAACACTACAGAAGAACTCTTATATGAAGGACACTCATTCCCGAAAGGCACCGCCGTCGTCCCAATGAATCAAGCACGGGCTAATTTGGCTTATTGTTTTTTGTCACAGGGGGAAGATTTATCACAGAGTTCTGAACGATTGTCTGAATTTTGCGCCTGGAGTCTTCCGTTAAACTGGGGAGTCGATTGCCGCCCTGTATTTGGACATGTAAGTGTAGACAAAAAGCCATACAAATCCAGCGAAGACGTCTTTCCCCCTTTTCCTGCACCTGAAAAACAACATGTTTCAGTCGGGATTTTAATAGATGATGGACTTTTTCATAAAAGAGCCCATTCAGGGCTGAAGCTTTCCCTTCAGCAAATGAATATCCCTTTTACAGAATTAAAAGCAAAGGATCTTGCCTCTAAACATGCGTTATCCTCCATCAATGTTCTTATTTATAACGGTTACGAGCACTTATTTTATCCACCTTCAAATATCAGGAGCCTATACCGGGATCTTGTACTCGATTCCCCGGCTCAGCAGGAAGCCTGTCGTAAAAATATTCATGCCTATTTACAGAAGGGCGGAAAAGTGATCGGGATCGGCGCAGGCGCGTCAAAGGCCTTGACGTCTATTCTTGAGTTGAGTGAAGCTGAGGTCCATTCCGGCGGCTGGAATAAGAATGCTTTGTTAAAAATTCATTATGATGACCATGCGATTACGGAAGGATACCTCGCTGAAGATATCGGTTTTGTGTACCGGCCGGCGTGGTTTACGAATACCGGGAAGATGAAGGTGGTTGCCTCTTATGGAGAGGGTCAGGATACACTGCTCGCCGGTTACTGGCCAGACTATCACCTGGCACATGGAAAGGCTGTCATCATCACCAATCAGAAGGGAAATCTCATTCTCTTTGGCTTGGAAATTTGCTTCAGGGGACATACGAGTTATCTTTATAGGCTTTTGTGGAATGCCATCTATTCTTGACCTTGGAGAAGAATGAGTGAAAAAGGGCGGTTTACCCAATACAAGTGTCGTTCCCTAAACGGGGCTATCATCATTTACTAGTTAGGAAGAAGATCATTCATTATTTATCAAAAGGAGGTCAGTCAATTGATTCGAATTGGAATGCTGCACCACAGAAAGCATCCTGAAAGTGTCATTAAATCATACGCGTATGCAGCTGTGGCCAAGGCAGAAGGAACGGAAATGATTTATTTTTCTCCAGGTGGCGTAGACTTCAACACACAAACAATTTCAGGATTTGAATATAAAGACGGTGAGTGGGTGGAAGGAACCTTTCCGTTCCCTCATGTCATCTACAACACAGGAAGCCCTGAAAAGCTGGCTAAATCCAACGATATCATTGAAGAGCTGAAGAAAACCATTCCCTTTACCACTCATTCGATCGGCAATAAGATGGCGGTTTATAAACGGTTGATGGAAGCTGGAGAATTCACGCAATACTTGATTCCATCAGAAGTCGTCAGGGGAACGAACCACTTCTTTTCTTTTCTGGATGCTTATCGAAAGATTGTCTTTAAACCGGTAAACGGCAGGAAAGGGAAATCCATCATTCTTATTGAGCGTGTAGGGAATGATTTTAGGGTGTTGATAGACAAGGAAGAATATCTTTACACTTATGACGAATTAAAAGCATTTGTCTCCACTCATATCGGAGAAGAAGACTTTCTCGTACAGCCCTATATCAATTGCCGCACAAAAGAAGGCAGTGTATTTGACTTTCGCCTTCACGTCCAAAAAGATGGAGAAGGAAAATGGGTCATTACATCGATCTATCCAAGAATCGGTGCCCCTGGAACGATTGTTTCCAATATCAATAGCGGAGGTTCGATGAATTATCTTGAGCCCTTTTTGAAACAGGAATTCGGGGACGATTATTTTAACATAAAGCGTTATTTAGAAAGCTTTTCCCTGACCCTTGCCCGCCATCTGGACGAATTGCAGCTCCAGCATTTTTCAGAGACAATCGATGAACTTGGAATCGATGTTGCTTTGGATGATATTGGAAAGATATGGATATACGAAGTCAACTGGAGACCCGGGTGCCCTCCAACCTTTTATCTTGAAATGGACGTGGTCAAAAATACGATTCTATACTGCAGCTATTTAGCCCAGCAACAATCACCAATGAAAGGAGGAGGACTATGAGTATAGATTTCACCGTTGAAAGACCGATCATTGCTGTAACCGGAAGTGCAGGAAAGACAACAACCAAATCCTTCATCGCATCCATCCTCAGAACCCGTTGGATCATCTTCGAATCCAGTGATTATTGGAACCGGACCGACCATACGGAAAAGCATCAGAATGAAATCAATTTCATCCATCGTGCCATCGTACTTGAATACGGCATGGCTTATCCAGGTGTAATCAGTAAACATTGTAAGATCATCCAGCCTAACATAGGGGCGATCACCAACATCGGAACTGCACACATCGGCAACTTCAATGGCGATATCAGAGGGATAGCAGCAGCTAAATCGGAGCTTATCAAAGGAATGGATGGTGATGGCCATCTATTCCTGAATGGAGACGACAAGCAGTCAAAGCTTCTTCATACAAAGAATTTCACAGGAGTGCTGAAAAAGGTCAGCATTCATAACCCTTCCGATTATCAAGCAAAGAATGTGCGCTACACTGTGAAAGGGATCAGCTTTGAACTTAAGCTGTCCGGTAAGTCTCATACCTTTTCCATTCCCTACCACGGGGAATTCCATGTATACAACGCCCTTCTGGCCATCGCGATTGCAGATCTCCTCGGATTTACACCCGAAGAAATCAAACAAGGCTTGAGTGAAGTAAAGAAACCGAGGCACAGGCTTGATGTCATGCAGCTGAAAAACAACATCACGCTGATTGATGATACGGTACATGCCTTTCCTGATGCCATGAAAGGTGCCATTGACGTGCTTACGAATTTAGAGGGAGAAAAGAAATTGGCCGTCCTTGGAAGCATGGCAGGATTTGCAGACCAGCATGAAAAAGTTCACAAGGACATAGGAAGATATGTTGCCGAGAAGAAGATCGATTACCTCTTCACCTATGGCAATCTTTCCAAAAACATTGGAGCCGGCGCCATTGAAGCCGGAATGAACAAGCAGCAGATCTATCACTTCAATCGAACCTCCATGGATCAATTAAATGAGAAATTGCTCAAAACCATCAAGCCGAATTGGACCATCCTCATCAAAGGGGCAAGCGGTTTGGGAATGGTGGATACCGTCGAATTCATGAAAAAGAATTTGGGCTGATGGCCCGGTCTTTAACAAGTCTGTTCAGATCGATGACGAACATCATTCCTTTCGGCCGTCTGGAAAGTAAGTCGCGGGAAACCACCGTACACGCCTTGCAGGGTCAACTAAAAGAGAACACCTCCGTTCAAGCAGATAGAGCTTAAACAAGGTGTTCTCTTTTCACTTCTAACCAAATGGTTGGACTTGTACATAAAATCAGGAAGGGAAACGGCCCCCTCCCTTTCCCTAATTTATTTCCGTTGTGATCCTTTCTTTTGGAGACTCCTCAATCCAAAATTGAATTTCCGATGCTGCCTTCTTGGCATTCGTCTCCGCTTCTTTTGCAGTCTTTCCGACAGCGGTCACATATGCATATCGGTGTCCCATCGACAATGGCGGTGTAATCGTCGAACCTTTACGCGGCTTGACGTAAACTTCCACTACGCCTTTCGAAGCGAGGGCTTTACTTTTTCCTGTGACTTTCTTTAGCGTCCCCTTTTTTTCTACTGTCACATATTGCATATATACGTTCTTTTGAAACTTGGGATGTAAGTCCGGTGTTTTTCCCAGAGCCATTTTCAGCGTCTCTTCGACCAGATTGATACCGAAGGCCGCTTTGATCATGTTGTTCATTCCAGCCCCTGAAATACGCGCATTTATTTCAATCAGCTTCCACTGAGTTCCTTTGCGGCGAAGCTCCAAATGACAAGCGCCAGACTTAAGCCCGTGCTGAGCAACGATTTCTTCCACCGCCTTCTTCAGTCCATCAGAAAAGTTTTTACCTGCATTCAGCATCAATTTATAGCCCATGACGATAAAACGCTTATTAAATCGAATATCCTGTTTGATCACCGCCATAATATGAACCTTTCCTTGATGGACCACAACTTCCACCAGATACTGAGGCTCAGGCAGAAATTCTTCTATTAATATGGGCTGATTTTCATAACGATGAATCAACGTCTCATACCGCTGACGATATTCTGCGAGATTCTCAACCTTATAGACATCCTTTGAACCCGTAGATTTGGGGGATTTCATAATCAATGGGAACTTATCCTTGATTTGCAGTTCCAATGCCTTGCTTTCTTCTTCTGTTGCAACCGTCCAGTACGCGGGAGTTCTTGATGAGTCTTTCATCAGCCGGCGTGATTCAATCTTGTTTTGAATATTCTTCATCCCTTCAGTGGAAAAGTGATTCACATTGAATGTATCGGCAAGAGCACATGCTGTGTATGTGTGAGGATCCACATAGCTCACGATAGCGGAGACTTCTATCCCTTTTAAAATAAGGGCTTTCACTTCCTTTTGCAGTTCCTTCATATCACCTAGATCACATAATTTCATAAAGTGGACATCGGGAAATTCCTCCCGCTTCGCAACAAAGTTAGGTCTTTCAGTAAAAAGGACGGTATAATAGCCAAGTCTGTCTGCCGTCTTAATCGCTTCCCTGCTTGAACCTGACTTAGTCGTTTCAATAAAAATGATAGACTTCATTCAAGGTACGCTCCTTCATCATAAATATTCTCTTTCAACGCTCAATATGGGTACGAGCAATGCTTTACTGTATAGTCTATTCTCTGAGTACATGCGGGGTGTAGGCAAATTCATTGAGGATTTTTTGAAATATTGTAAGATTGCTTGTTTCTTAGATTTGTTCCATTTCTATTCATATGCCCCTTTGTCTGACTTTTTTAAGTACCTATAAGAGAAAAGTTCATTGAAATCCCGCAATATTTATTGATTGAAGTTCCTCGATTTATCCTTTTCACATTCAACTGCCCATACTTCTCCAAAAACAGCTCATATAATGAGTAGTGATGAAAACCTGAGAAACATTCATAAAGGAGCTGCTTTTTTCTCATGAACGAATACATCATATTTATAGGTACTCACCGGTCAGGCTCCTCAAGGGACGGTATCGAAGCTGGAAAGGAATTGGGTTACTCCACCATTCTATTTACCAATAACAGAAGAATTATTAGAGAAAGGGAATCCTTCCCCGAAGTGGATGAAATATACGAAGTGAATTTAAAGCAGGAAGAAGCAATCAGGAAAGAAATATCCTCCCTCCAGCAGAAAGGAAAGAAAATAGCATGCATCATCAGTTTCTTCGATGCTCATGTTTCTATGTCAGCCCGGCTTTCAAATGAATTCTGCGGGACCGATATTTCCTTGCTGCCAATCGCTGACTGTATGGATAAGACAACGCTCCGGATGAAACTGGCTGGAAAAGAGTATTCCGCAGATTTCATTAAATTGGAGCCCCCTTTTTCAAAAGAGAGTGTAAAAGAGATCCCCTATCCCCTTGTCTTAAAATCACCCGTTTCCAACGGGTCGAAGGATGTCCTCCTCATTCACGATGAAGAAGAGCTGGCATGGGGCATAAAGAAACTGAACCGAAAAAAACCTCCGACCATCCTTGTGGAAGAGTACTTAGAAGGACCCCAATACTTGATTGAAGTAGTGGTGAAAGAGGGAAAGCCTGTGACTTCAGTAATCGTCAAACAGGAAATCAATTATCAGGAGCGATTCATCGTAACCGGGTATAGTGTCTCATCTGTATACCAATATCCGGAACTAGTCCAAAAGGTGAAAGAAATCGTCACTGATCTGGGGTTTGTGAACGGAAGCTGTCATCTGGAAATGAGGCTGGTCAATCATCAATGGAAGCTCATAGAAATCAACCCCCGGATTTCCGGAGGAGCCATGAATAAAATGATCAGAGAAGCATTCGGACTTAGTATAGTGGAAGAAACGCTGCGGGTATATCTCAGAAAACCCAACAACATCGGCCGAAAATGGGAAAAACATATCTATACCTACTACATGACAGTTAACAAAGTCGGAAAGCTTCTAAAAGTGACAGGAACAGAGAAGGCGGAGGAGCATGAGGGCATCATTGAAGTGTATATAAAACCTAAAAACGGAAAAGTACTGCGCCCCCCTACTTCCATGGGGCATCGATACGGGTATATCATGGCGAGCGGAGAATCTGTGGAGGAATCAGAGAAGCACGCAAAAAATGCCTCTAAGGACATACAATTTTATTTAGAATCAACTTAAACCGTTATATATGCACTACACCAGTTCCTATAACGGAAATACACTGATAATAAGAGTCAGTTGAAAGGAGGATTCGTGGCGATGATTTGTCATCACAACAGCTGTATATGTGAAACCCTGGATGAATTGCTGATGGAGCAATGCAAATTGGCGACTCAAAGATTCAAGTTCATTTGTGAATATGACAAGGTTGATACCATCCCATTTATTTTATACACAAAAGAAGATAGTAAGCCGTTTGAGGCACACATACACTCAGACAGTACCATCTTCTTTAAGATCATCGATATAGATGAAGAATGCGCAACACTCCGTTTACTGGACGGAATGGATATAGACGGTTATACCACCTGCGATGTCGAAGATGTATTTGCCCTTTATAAAACCGACAAATGTATCACCATCGACTGCAGCTGCTTCCTTGGAATCCAGCCCCTTCCTCCGAAATTGGTCAACCGGAAGCTTCCGGAAGTCAATCACGGAGACGGACGGGGAAGCGGGTCAGGATGGGATCATGGCATCGGTAAGGGGTATGGTTCAGGATATGATTGTGAATGGGATCCCAAATAGGGAGCGGAGCTGAATCTGATCATTAGGTTTAGCTCTTTTTTTGTGTAGGGAGGGTTGGAGCCAAACGAAAAGACTCCAACCCAAAGACACCAATTAAACGCGGGTCAATCGATTCAATACGAACTCCTCCACTACTTCTGCTACGCCTTCCTCCATATTAGAAGCTGTTACATGATCAGCCTTCTCTTTTATATCTTCAGGCGCATTTCCCATGGCGACGCCAAGACCGGCGAACTCAATCATGGTCAAGTCATTGTAGCTGTCCCCGATGGCGATGACTTCTTCTCTCTTGATTCCAAGAGGTTTGATCAAGGTATCGAGGCTGGCACCTTTCGTGACACCAAGCTGAGTGAACTCCAGGAAAAACGGTTTTGAGCGCATAACGGACAATTCCCCATCAAGCTCTGCCTGAAGCTTCTTTTCCACTTCGACAAGTCGTTCTGCTTCTTTCAGCATGAGTGCTTTTACGACAGGTCCTTCGACTGCATCTTTGAAGCTCGGCACCACTTTCACAGGCAGTCCTGTCAGCCTGCTTTCGATATCAGCAAATTCATTTGGCTCTTCAACCAATATACTGTCCTCGGAATACGTAAGAATACCGACTCCTTCCCGCTTGCTTATATCGTATAATCTGTGAACCGTTTCAGCGGATATCGTACGGCTGTAAGTTTCATCATTTGTACGGCAGTTGATGATCTTAGAACCATTAAAGGATAAAATGTAGCTTCCATACTGGTCCAGTTTCAGCTCGTTCGCCACCCAACGCATTCCGTAAGTCGGACGTCCGGAAGCAAGGACCACCTTCACTCCGGATTCCTGCGCATCCATCAATGCCTTCTTCGTACGATCAGAAATCGTCTGGTCGTCACGCAGCAATGTATCATCTAAATCAAGCACGATCATTTTATAACTCATGAATGAAAATTCCTTTCAATAAAAAAATTATTTTTCTACTATAACATCAAACTGAATGTTTATAAAAGGAAAGCTTTGTTAATGGCGCAGTGAAATGAAATGGAAAAGAGGCTGGGACAAAACTAAAAAACTACCACATAAAGACGAACAATTTCAGTGTGGGCTCTTAATACCGCTAATGATTTCCGTGCAAGACTTCGCTTTCCGCGGATAGCCCGTGAGCTTCCTAGGGTGCGGGGTCTCACATGTCTAGCTACAGGGCTTAGAGACACAGGTCATAAGCCAAACCGACCAAGAAGGCAAAGAACGCCTTCGTGGCCGATTCGTCTTATGCCCCCAGCCTCTGAGCAAAGCCCTTCCGCTTTTCTAGTAAGCTACTCTTCCCGCAGGAGTCTTCGTCTTGCACTCCAATCAACCGCTAGAAAGAGCTAAATCTAAATATCTATTTGTTCAAATTAAAAACCCGAACTAATTTGTCTTTTATACCACAAATTAGTTCGGGTATTACTTAGGCTAAAATACTTTTGTCCTAGCCTCTTTTCAGGGACCATTTCTTCAACCGGAACTCTGCCTTTTTAGAAGCACTGAACGAAATCCTATCCAGGTTCGGAGATGGATAAAAACGGGATGTAAAGGTTTCTTCCCCGCCATTGATGAAAATCTCGATTGATGATGTATCGATGAAAATCTGCATGGACTTTAACTCGTTCAACGTACATTGACGCTTTTCGACCGTTCCGTCAACATAGCTTTTACGCTCAAATGTGAAGACCTTATCGCTTTGATGATATAACAGTCTTGCACCATCACTGATGGTAAGGTCCAACCATCCGTTTTCTATACGAATATCATCAAGCTGCAGTTCCACCGTTTTACCACGGACGCCTTCGAGCTCTTTGTTTTCCCTCATTAAAGTTACACGGTGCTCGACGACACCCTCAGCTCGCAATGCCGTAAGCTCCCCGACCGGAATCTGCCAGACCTTGTCACCCACTACCTTTAGTTCGCGCGGAAGCGTCATTGTATGAAGCCACTTATATTCTATTGTGGGATGATTCTGTTCATTCTGATCCGGCACGCTCATCCAGCCGTATAGGATTCTCCTTCCCTTGTCATCAAGCGTCGTCTGCGGTGCATAGAAGTCAAAGCCGCGATCCAGCTCCTCGAAATCACCATGCTCGAATGCTGTGCTTTCAGGGTCGAAGCTTCCTTTTACATATCCTGCCTGATATACATTCCTATACTTCATCCCTTCCGCCTCCAGACCCTGAGGAGAGAAAATGAGCACATCCTCCCCGTCAAGCGGGAATAGATCAGGGCATTCAAACATATACCCGAAGTCTGCAAGCTTCCCTCTTCCTCCTCCGGCGAGGATGCCGGAATATGTCCAGTCAGCAAGGTTTTCTGATCTGAAGATGGCTACGGCACCTTTTAAATCCGTTGTTTGAGCACCTACAACCATGTAATATGTCCCATCCTGCTTCCACACCTTCGGATCCCGGAAATGGGCAGTGAATCCGACCGGCAGATGAACGACAGGTCCTTTTTTATCAAAAGTGACGCCGTCTTCTGAAACGGCGAGGCATTGATACGTTTCTCTGTTGCCTTCTTCATCTTTGACGTTACCGGTGTAGAACACATGGATGTTTCCGTCATGTTCGATGGCGCTGCCTGAGTAGCAGCCGTTCTTCTCATACCATTCGGATGGTGTAAGGGCGATTTCTTCATGGGTCCAGTCCACCAGGTCTGTTGATGAATAATGCCCCCAGAACTTGGCTCCGTGTCCGGTCTTGAACGGCATCCATTGATAATAGAGGTGATAGACGCCACGGGATTGGATGAAACCATTCGGATCGTTCAAGAGTCCGACTGGCGGCATCAGATGATAGCGAAGACGATAAGGGTCCCGTTCAACGATTTCCTTGTGCTCGTCCATTTCAGCATAAGCTGCCTGCCTCAGCTGTTCATCTCTCGTCATCTTTTATTTCCCCTCCCTTAGTTGACTGTTCACTTCTTCCAGTGTAGGAAGTGCTGTCATCGCTCCTTTGGTCGATGCTGCGAGTGCTCCTGATACCGATGCAAACCGGGCCATCTCCACCGCTTCCTGAAGCGTAAGGGATTCCATGTCTCCCTCATATTCATGAAGCGAATACAAAATCCCTGATACGAAGGCATCTCCAGCCCCAGTCGTATCGACTGCCTTTACCTTCATAGCCGGCACATGTTCATTCGAAATTCCTTTGAACACATAACTGCCTTCTGCCCCTAACGTGACAATAATGAGAGGAATCTCATATTCTAGCAGTTTTTCGACGCCTTCTTTAATACCCTTTTCACCAGTAATGAACTCCAGCTCTTCTTCTGAAATCTTTAGCACATCCGCCTGCGAAAGCATGCTTTTGATTGTTTCTCGTGCGTTCTCTTCTGAATCCCAAAGTCCAAGACGAAGATTGGGATCATAGGAAACGATCATATCATTCTGCTTTGCAAGCCTTACTGCATGATGAGTGGCTTCCTTTGAAGGACTGCTGATCATGGAAATCGAACCGAAGTGAAGGATTTTATGAGACACGAAATCTTCTTCATCGATGTCCTTATTTTCAAGATAACGATCGGCGCTCGGGTCGATGTAAAAGTCGAAGCTTCGCTCTCCGTCTTCTGCGTTGGTCACGAAAACGACACCCGTACGAACATCCCTCATAAGATGCATCTGATTCGTCCCTACACCAAAATCATTCAGCGTCTGCTTCAGGAATTTCCCCAATACGTCCTCTCCCACTTTCCCTAAAAAAGTAGATTTCGCACCTAACCTGGCAAGACCCACGGCCACATTTGCAGGTGCTCCGCCGGGACTTTTTTGATAAGTGGTGTTCTCCTTATCAAGAGGGATAAAATCAATCAGTGCCTCTCCAAGGGAAATGATTCCTTTCTTCATGTTCGGTTCCTCCTTATTTCACAATTTTATAAAGTAAATCCTTACAGGTAAAGCCAGTAAGGACTTCATTGTTCATTTTGTTTCTTCTTTCCATCCTAACAGAAGTGTCGCAATGAAAGCACCTGCTACGGCAATGACAAAGCCGATTCCATAATTGATCGGATCCTGCGCAATCGCAAACATCGGAATACCGGTCAGCCCGATTCCGTTAGCCATTACTTGTGTGAAAACGACGTACGCTCCCCCTAGAGCCCCGCCGATTGCCGCACCGATGAATGGACGGCGGTGCTTCAGGTTCACCCCGAAAATCGCGGGCTCCGTGATTCCAAGGAATGCTGAAACAGCTGCCGGAACGGCGATTTC
Source organism: Rossellomorea sp. NS-SX7 (assembly GCF_052828565.1). Lineage (NCBI taxonomy): Bacteria > Bacillati > Bacillota > Bacilli > Caryophanales > Bacillaceae > Rossellomorea > Rossellomorea sp. NS-SX7. Next base: position 3,101,753 of record NZ_CM128249.1, read on the forward strand.
TTTCGTCTTTTTATTTTTCGTCCTGAAAAAGACAGCAAGTGTCGCTCCACCCTGTGCGACATTCGCCATCGCCCAAATCGGCAACAGATAGTTTCCACCGACATTCGCCAGTAACTCCGCTTCAATTGCATGGAAGCTGTGATGAACACCAGTGAGGACGATTGTTGAGTAAAGCCCTCCGAAAACCAGACCCGCAATCGGTCCTGCTGTATTATAAACAACATCCAATACGGTCGTGATGCCATTACCAAGTACTCTTCCCAATGGCCCTACAACCAAAAGCGCAATGAATCCTGTAATAATAACAGTCAAAAATGGTGTAACAAGTAAATCCACTGCGTTCGGTACAACTTTGCGCAAGCCTTTTTCAAGCTTTGCCATCACATAAACCGTCAAAAGAACCGGGATGACCGTTCCCTGATAACCAAGCATTTCGACACCCATGCCAAAGAAATCAAGCGTTTCAGGCTTTGCATCCGCAAGCCCCCAAGGGTTCAAAAGTGCGGGATGTGTCATAATTCCCCCGATGACGGCCCCAAGGTAGCCATTCGCTCCGAATTCCTTTGCGGCACTCATCCCGATTAAAACCGGCAGAATGATGAATGCGGCAGATGAGAACATATCAAGCATGACGAACAGGCCGCTTTCCGGATCCACCCATTTGTATGTTTTCATCAACCCTAGAAGCCCCATCAGCATACCGGCTGCAACGATCGCCGGGATGATCGGTACAAAAATATTGGATAATGTACGGGCGAATCGAGCGAACGGATTCATCTTACGCTTCGCAGCATCGCTGTGAGACTCTCCGGTTGGGGACTTGTCATCCACCGAGGCCCCGACCATCGGACCGAAATGTTCAAATACTTTATTGACATTCCCTGTCCCAAAGATGATCTGGAACTGCCCTGAGCTTGAAAATGCCCCCTTCACGCCGTCAAGATCCTCGATTGCCCCTTTATCGACCTGACTCTCATCTTCAATGACAAGACGTAAGCGAGTCGCACAGTGAGTCGCACTGACGACATTATTTTTCCCGCCCAAAAGCGGAACCAGCTTCTCAGCAACTTCACGATGATTCACATGAATTCCTCCTCTATTTTCTATTCAGCAACAAAAAAAGACCTAAAACATATAAGAAAATAGAGGTAGGTCATGGATAGACTTCTACCGCTGTCTTATACATTCTAGGTCTTGCCTGCTTAACCAGTAACAATCCTGCTGTATTTAATTGAATTCGACATCATTCTACAATATGAAAACGGTACCGTCAACCGTTTTCTTTTGGCTGCTTATCAGGAAGAATCGTTTAGATCAGCCGTTGGATATGCAGGGCAATATAGGCAATTTCTGATTGAGGGAATTGGATGTCATATTCCGCCTGCAAATATTCCGTTATTTCCTTAGACGTTTCGTATGCAGATTCATATTTCATTTTGATGAGATCGAACATATCCTCATCGATGGGATCGAACTGGTCCCCCTGCTGGATCCTGTTCAGTGCAAATCTGAGATGGGTGATGAGGCGCTGATAATTGATGCTGGATTCCTCGACTTCAATATCCAGGATTTCTTCGATTTTATCGACGAAGTCTCTTAGAATCGTTGCCTGCTTCAAAGATTCGCTCATGGAAGGTGCGTCCATTTTTGCCGTGTGGATATGAAGGGCTATGTGGGCTGCCTCATCGTCTGGAATGTCGATCCCGAGTTTCTTCTTGATCTCCTCTTTAGCCCATAAGCCGACTTCATATTCCTTTTTATACAGCATCCTGATCTCGTTCAACAGCTTATTCTGTATCGGAATTCCCTGCTGCAGCCTTTCAAGCGCAAAAGAAAGATGGTCCGTCAGCGCGATGTGGATATGATCACTAAGGGGAGCATGCAAATGCCCTTCCGCAAAAGAGATGATACTCTCAGCAATTTCAATATGCTCTTCCGGCAGGGTTGCCAGCAGCTGCTGAAACTTCTCAGAAGAATTGCCGTGCAGCACAAATATCTTCTCAATCTTATTCTTAGGGATGATATCATTCCGCTTCTTCTGAAACGCAATGCCGCTCCCCATCACGATTTTCTCCTGCGGTCCGTCCACAACTACCACCGCATTATTGTTTAAAATCCTAAAAATACGCATAAGGTATCCTCCGTGCTTTTCATTAGTCCTAATGTTACCATGATTGCGGGAAAGATTACATTGATAATCTACAGCTAATGCAGGCAGTAGTTCTAACAGCTGGTTCATTTCAAGGAAATTTTTAAAAAGTACACACAAATGTTGTTGACAACAAAATAGACAATCTATTAAAATATCTTCATAGCCCTTACCAAGGCGTACATACCTCATCACGGGGCATTAGCTCAGCTGGGAGAGCGTTTGGCTGGCAGCCAAAAGGTCAGCGGTTCGATCCCGCTATGCTCCATACCAAAAAAGCAGGGAAACCTATACGGTCTTCCCTGCTTTTTTTATTGATTCACCAGTTTTACAGGCAAAGTGACGGCTTTATAAGGGAGTAAGTTAAATAGAGGCCTATAACTATGACTTCAAACTTTTTAGTTATGGTGGTTTGAAGGAAATCTATTAATTTTAAGCGATAATCTTCGAATTTGAGGGAAAAACCTTCGAGTTGTGGACGATAATCTTTTAGTTTTTAATCATAATCTTCGAGTTTTCATCAATATTCTCTCAGTTACCATACATAAGCTTCAATTCACAAAGCGAGGTCGATTCACTAAGAACCTGGCGGTATAGCTGGCGGAAAAAGAGACAGGTCCAGCCGATCATCATTATCACCTTATGTCCCTCAACCTGCCCAATCGAAGATTCTTTCAGTTGATTGATCCACCCCTGGCATTTCTTCTGGAGCGACATCCAAATCCCCCTCATCCCTATACCCTGTCATCAATAGCGGATTTTCAACGATCCTCACAACCGCTCCCTTCGGCACAATGTCAAAGATGTCTTGAACATCTTCATTGGTCAGCCTGATGCAGCCAAGCGATTGTTCCTTACCAATCGATGCCTCCTCATACGTGCCGTGAATGGCGTAATCACCCATACCCAGTCCTGCGGCACCAAACATTTCGGGGCGGGACCCAACTGGTTCCCATACACGGTTCAGAATAGTGAACGTCCCTTCCGGAGTAGAATCATCTTTCCCCAGTCCAACTGATTTCAAATCCATTAAATAGGGTGAACTTTTCACCATAAGAGTGAACGATCGCTTATCTACGACGACCTCGACAGGATGAAAAGGGATATGGACGGCGTCTGTTATATTGGGGGTGACCATTTGATCTGTGCTTGCTGCACCCGGATCATACACCCAGCCGCCATTGCCGGTATATACGGGTGAGACCTCGTTCGAACCAAGGTATAGCTCCTTTGGGATGTAGCTGAGATAATTGTTCGGATAATCCTCCACAAGGACATCCAAAGAAGGAGGCGGGTACCCTTTTTCATCTATAAACGCTTTCAAAGCCGTTCGCAAAAGATTTGCTCCAATATAGGTATTTGAGAAGGGATCAATGGCAGCATGCTGATTGTTCAAGAAGCGGATTTTCACAGAATCATCAATGGCGGAATTGTATCCAGCCAGCACAAAGGCCTGAGACTTTATCCTATCGCTCTTTAATGGGCGGACCTCAAGGGCAAGTGCGGGATCTGCCGTCCAAACACCGTATAACAGAACACTCTTATTCGATTGTTCATTCCCTATGCGAATCGCCTTGTCATAAATCGAATTCTCCACCTCTTTAAGGGAGGTATCTTCAGTGAAGTAGAATACGAAGGGTATGTCTTCCGTCTCATACACAACGTCCTTATCGGTACCCCATCCTTTCGCACTGGAGGCGATCGTCCTGAGAGTGTCCCCTTTCCAAAACAAGATGGACAGCAGAATCAAATTAAAAAGAATAAGGAACACGATGAGAGACTTCATATAAATAGGCACCTTTTTCCGTACGGGTGGAGGCTGGGGTACCCGCGGAGGATTGATTCGTTCCTCCAGAGCCTTATACGCCCTTCTTGCTTTAAAATAATATGGGGACGTCACATCCTCTGCGTGTTTATAGTGGAGATAAGCTTTCACCAGCGCTCCCTCTTCTTCAAACTTCCTGCCTAAATAGTAGTGCGCCTCAGAATTGTCCGGGTCCTTATACCGCAGGATCTTCTCATAATATTGAGGATCATCCCGTGACACATACAAATTCCGGTGCAGCCTCAATAAATTCTTCTTCACATGACTCTCAAACAAGCTCATCGACCGTCCCCCCTTCACTTAATATTTATTATGGGACTGGGACTATTAGACCTGGTGCCGTCCTAGCAAAAATCAATAGACGATATGAATACAGCTTCTTCTATTTTACAAAGAAAGAAATCCTCCTTATACTGATACAATAGTCGTCGAAGGGTAGTGATTTAGAATGCTTTACATATGGAATATCGAAAAAATCATCCAGCAGACATTATCCGATCACAACTTAAAGATCAATTATGAATCAAATAATCAACTCACTGTGCCTATGAGTTATAACGTATCCCATAACACAATCAGATTTAATTACCTGAAGATCAATGGTTATATTGCGAAATTGAATATAAGGGAGACAAGGGAGAACCTTGTGAAGATCGTTCTCTACAGGGTTCTCGGCTATTATCTAGATTTCAAAAAGAATAAGCATGACACGAGGATTCTGATGTATGGAGATGATAAGGAAATAAAAGAGCTAAAGGCGCTGATCGAGAAGAACGCCTGGATTTATGGGCGTACATTGGTTCCAGAAGAGTTGTTAAGCGCCTATGATAAAATGTATGAATTGGATAAAGTATTGTTGTAATAAGTAAACTTTAAAAGGAAATCCTCTTTCGATGGAAAGTGGATTTCCTTTTTTATTTCGATCTAATTGATTTTATACAGCCCTATTTTTACAAAAGAGGACAAATATACACCCCACCATACCCATTAAGGCATATAAATATAATATGTCTAAAAAAGACAAGCCACCAGATTTATAGACTCAACCTATTGAAAAATGGGTTATTAAGAAAGGAGGAATTATTTTGTCTAGCAAAAATCAATGTGAAAAATGCTCCAAGCATCCATGTAAATGCAAAACAAATATTCAAAGTTCACAAAAAGGGTCTGAATTTGAACAGGATCTGAAACAGCATAGTTTTCAAGATGGTTCGGAACAGGACAATGAACAAGAACAGCACGCGATACAAGTGCCGATTCAGGAAGGTCCGCAACTGGACAGCAGTCAGGACCAGAGCGGAAACCTTACTGGACCGGAACAGTCGAACGAGCAGGAACAGTTCACCGGACAGATTCCGATTCAGGACGGCAGCGAAATCGACAATGACCAGGAGCAAATTACAGCTCAGGTCCCTATCCAGGATGGCAGTGAACAATCAAGCGATCAGGACCAGAACATGGCTCAAGTCCCTACTCAGGATGGGTCGGAACAGTCGAATGAACAAGAGCAGTTCACCGGTCAGATTCCGATCCAGGATGGCAGCGAAATCGACAATGACCAGGAGCAGATTACAGCTCAGGTCCCTATCCAGGATGGCAGTGAACAATCAAGCGACCAGGACCAGAATATGGCCCAAATTCCTACTCAGGATGGGTCGGAACAGTCGAATGAACAAGAACAGTTCACCGGACAGATTCCGATTCAGGATGGCAGTGAAATCGACAACGACCAGGAGCAGATTACAGCACAGGTCCCTATCCAGGATGGCGGGGAACAAGCAAGCGGTCAAGAGCAGAATATGGCCCAGACACCATCCCAGGATGGTTCAGAGCAGTCCAATGATCAGGATCAAATTACAGCACAGGCCACGCTCCAGGATGGCGGGGAACAATCTGCAGACCAAGATCAGACCATGGCCCAGGCACCTTCAATGGACGGTTCGGAACTATCCAGCGACCAAGATCAAATCACCGCACAGGCTCCGATCCAAGACGGTGGTGAACAATCAGCCGACCAAGATTTGAATATGGCCCAAGCCCCGACTCAGGACGGTTCCACCCAAGATTTAGACCAAGACCACATTACCGCACAAGTTCCCATTCAAGAAGGATCCACATTAGACAATCAGCAGACCACTACACAAATGCCCACACAAGAAGGCGCCAGCCTGAATCAATCACAAATGCAGGATCAAACCCAAGAAGAAGACCAACTTCAACTGATGGGAGATCAAAACCAAGAACAGGGTATGCAAACGATCGAGGGCCATACGAACGTTTCACCTCTCGAGAACACCCAAATGATTGATACGTCGGTAAGCGGTGTTACTGTCAACACGACCACTAATGTTAAATGCGGCTGCTCTATTGATGACGACGATAAAAAAGAGCATAGGGACAAGGATCATAAGGATAAACCAAGACCTTCAGAAGATTGCTGCCTAAAAGACATCGCCAGGTTGTTAAATGAAGTCCGGATCGCTCAGAGTCAACTAGAAGAACCGACAGACCAAGAAATTGACATCTTCACAGACGGAAACACAGGATTAGGGAATCCAATAGTAAATCAGGTAATCACAAATGTTAATGATTGTGCAACCGTCACATTCCGGCCAGCAGGACAAATGTCCCAGGTCCCAAACACTACACTCAAAATTGATAAAGTAACCGGAATCAAAGCTACAGACAATCTTCTATCTGACAATGACATTTTTGCATTCTTACTTTCTCTAGGTACTACTTGCTTCGATGATGACAACGAATGTTTTGAATGCAAGAAAAAGAAGCTTTGTTGTGAAGGAGAAATCCTGGACAATTTACAAGCAGCACTTACTTTCGGCTTGGGCCTTGACCTAGTCATTGAAGGATTGGATACGCCACTTGATACCCCTGTTTTTGTATGGAATATATGCGATTGCTTAGGGTTCTTTGTTGATGATCTGATTGAACCGACGATGATCTATGTATTTTCAATCTGCTCCATCGAAGGGTATTCAGTGCCAAGTCAAACATTAGGGTTACCAACTTAAGAATAAAGGAGGATTCACTTTTATGGATAAGGAACAAAACCACTCTTTTACGTATTCCTCAAACGTGACAAGAAACAATTCCAGCGATAATGTGAAGGTTAACAATGAAGAACTAAATAAAGAAGTGGCTGATGCGATCAAAAGCTCCATTGCAGAACTGAAGGCCAATTTAAAGCAGCAGAAAAATGAGTTCAAAGAATTAATGAAGAACAGAATGGTCAGCCAAAAAGAACTTATTAAAACCACTACAAAAAATATGGCAGACACCATAGCAAAAGCACAAGAAAAAGTACAAGAGACCGTAGAAGAATCAAATAAGGACAGCGATAATCAGCTGTAGGGAATAAATAAGCAGGTTCATCCATTTTGGATGAACCTGCTCATTTTCCTGTTTAAAACCTTACCGCTGCCTACAAAGCACCTTGTCCAACTAATAAAAGGGTCAGCAGCTGCTCCTTATCTTCAAATCTTTTAAATTACTCTTCATTTCCTGGATCTACATAATCCGGATAATCAGTAATGATCGCGTCAACCTCCATTTCGAATAGAAAGTCTGCTGCTTCTTGACTGCGTACCGTCCAAGAGCCTACTTGCATACCGAGGGAGTGAACGCCATCCACTAATTCTTCCGTCACAATACCATAGCTTGGATTTACCCAATCCGCATAGGATGCAAATTCCTGTAAAGCTTCCGTTGTTGTATGCGCACGGCTATAAGTTAATACACCGATTGGCACATGAGGAAGAAGCCCATTCATTTTTTTCATTGATTCAAAGTTAAAAGATTGAATGATGATTTTTTCATTTTGTGGTTTATCTAGATGATGATCTTTTAATGCTTCTGTCACTTCTTCTTCAATTCCAGGATAAAGCTCTGGAGCCTTTAGTTCTATTAAAATTCCAACTTTACCATGGTAACGCTCCAGAATTTCTTCAAAAGCAGGAATAGATTCTCCTGCAAATTGTTCCCCTTTCCAGCTTCCTGCGTCCAGGCTTTTTAGCTGTTCAAATGTTAAATCTCCCACTTTTCCTGTTCCATCCGTGGTACGATCGACAGTTGTATCATGGATCACCACCAACTCACCATCTTCACTTCTCTGAACATCGATTTCAATATAATCGGCTTTCATATCAACTGCCAGGTCAAAGCCAGCAATTGTACTCTCAGGTGCATAACCGGCTGCACCGCGGTGCGCTACATTGTCCACTTGCTTCCGTTCGCCTTTTGTTGGTTCTTCTGCAAATACCTGACTGATCGGGCTGATTAACAAGGACAAGGCAACCCCTGTACCTATCAATAATTTTCTGCTCATATCTCCATCTCCAATCTAAAATATGTATTCACCTATATTCTAGAAAAGGGATGTTAAATTACCGTGCGAAATATGTAGAGCTTACTAAAGATTGTGTTAACAAATTTGAACCTTTTTTCTTACGATTATTTACAAAGTCATCCATGCAAGATGAGGTTAGGTCATCATGTTATACATTTATTTTCATTAAAAATACTAATCATTTAATCCCTTTCCATCGAGTATATTCTGCTTATACTTTTCAATCCTTGATTCACGGGTTTTGGATTGTTTCGCTTTAGAAAAATAAAGGATGTATGCTCTTTGCCGTCCAGGCGTCAATGCCTCAAAAGCAGCTTTCAATTCAGGGATTTCATCGAATGTAGTCTGGAGTTCTTCAGGGATCGAGTATTCTTCCGTCTTTTTTAGATTCACTTCCAAACCGGCTTTTTCCACTTCAATGGCTTCATGGATATAGTCTTTCAAGATGCTCTCCATTTCGATTATCTCCTGTAAATTGGTGAACCGAATCTGGCGCGCCGCCTGTACATTCTCAGTTTGCTGGATTAGAATCCCATGGGGATCCTTCAACAAGGCCCCTTTGTGAAACAGAAGAGCACAATAATCTTTAAATCCATGAATCAATACAACATTTTTATTTTCAAATGTGTAGCAAGGATGCATCCACTTAACTTCTTCAGTCAACTCCTCACAGTCAAGAATTGTATTTCTTAATTGCTCAAATTCTTCCTTCCACTTCTTGGCTTTTTTCATAAATCCATCAACCTTACGATTCTTCCTGCTTCCTGTCATAAAGGAACACCCCTTTTCAACTTTACCGTTCTTTCGGACACTTCCCGCTGTATTTTTGATGGTTGATGTATATTTTACCACGTTCAGATTATGTAACCCGCATCTTTAGAATATGTAGATTCAATTATTTTTTTAATCCCTTTAATCAACATTCCAATCGGTGAACGAAAGGGGGGAATACGCAAAAAAACTGGAGGCCAACGGCATGACCACCAGTAATCCCTTCCTTTTGCTACCAGACATTCACCCTTTGAAATAAAGTAATAAAATGAGGAAGATGATCAGTGCTATCAAGAAAAGAGGGCCAACCCCCATGCTGTAAACGATGTAAATTTTGGCGTGGAGGATGATCCGGATAACATGAATGAAAAGTAAGAAAAAGAGCAAAAAAATAGCTGCATTCACATTTGTCTTCCGATTCATAGAATCAGCCCCTATCTAGAGCTTTGATAATAAATCAATTTGAAATTGAACTTGTACCATAAGTCTTTTTATATAGGTATTTCACATCAGCTCTTTATATACGTGAAATCATCCTTCTCATATTTTGATTCCAAACACCTTCCGCATCCTGCCTATCGTCACCATCATAAAAAAAGCGCCTGCCGAATCAACACGGCAGACGCTCTATTATTCTTCTAGTTTTGAATGTATCGATTGAAAACCTCACCAAAATCTTTTCTCGTATTCGCATTATAATGATCGTTCAACCATTCAAATGCAAAGCCCGTCGTTTGCTTGAATTCATTTGAAATATCATTATCATGGAAGCGGTTATTTGCGATGAGATCCCTGGCCATTGATAAACTTTTTTCTGCTGAATCGATTTTCCGCTTACCTTCCTGCTGAATGTGGGAGATGGCAAGAAGTGACTTGTAAAGGTCGGCGATTGCCTCTCCTTCTTTTTTATCGATATCCACGGAGAAGGCTTGATTGCCCATAGTAAATTTAATTTCAAGATCCAGATCGATGGTACCGGCTGTTTCGATGGACACGTTGCCGATCGGGTTCTGATAGTACTCATAACGGTAAAGATTACGTTTGCTGCTCGAGGCTTTCTCACCATCTAAATGAATGAGCGCACGATTGGTGAAGCAGTATTCGTCTGTTTTGGACTTGATCAGGAAGTGGATTTTCTCCCCATCTTCATTTAATACGTAATCATCTGACTGTGTTTTATCAAAGTCTTCTCTTTTGATGATTTTTCCGATATCACTGATACCCAATGCATCACTTGCGAATTTCTTTAGCATGATTGATTACCTCTTTTCTTTTTTTAGTGATTTGGTGTTTTAAGCAATCCGCTACAAAATTAAGCGTACGTTTATACCGCCTTTAATACCGCTGTTGATTTCCGTGCAAGACTTCGCTTTCCGCGGGTGACCCGTGAGCCTCCTCGTCGCTGCGCTCCTGCGGGGTCTCACGTTGGTCACTTCTCCCGCAGGAGTCTTCGTCTTGCACTCCAATCAACAGCTGGAACGAATTAAAATCCAGTTGCTTTTAACCAAACTTTTGTTTAAAACAAATAAACTTACACTACTATGCTATCAATAAAAGGGGGAAAATGTAAGTATTTTGATAGGACACAACATCATCATATATATGGTGAAATACATCATTTATTACTACTCTTTCTAAGTAATGAAAAAGAGCCCAAGGCAGCAGGGCCTCAGGCTCTTTCAACAATGGAATCAATAAATCAAATACTCTTCACGAACTTCTTTAAACTCGTCTAATTCAGTTTCCCACTGTTCTACCATTTCCTCGACGCTTCTTCCTTCTTCAATGCCTTCGCGCACCCATCCGTTTCCAATGAGGTTGTCGAAGAATGAGATGCCTGCGCTGTTTTCTGCGCGGAATTGGAAGTCTTCAGGATACATGTCATGGATGGCTTTCACAATATGCAATCCGGTTTCGACAGGTTTGAATGCTTTTCTGTCGGTGACATGGATTTGGATACCGTGTGACAGTTTGCCTGCGTGCTTGGAAGATGCCGGTGTGAAGGACGCCGCTCTGAACGTAACGCCTTTCAGTCCCAGATCATTCAGTGCTGCTGAAAGGTCTGCTGCATTGATGAATGGTGCACCGATCAGCTCGAATGGCTTCGTTGTTCCGCGGCCTTCGGATACGTTCGTCCCTTCAATCAACGCCGCACCAGGGTAAACCAATGCCGTTTCAAGTGTAGGCATGTTAGGTGAAGGCATGACGAACTCCAGTGGTGTTTCGTCATAGTACATACTTCGCTTCCATCCTTCCATTTCCACAACGGTCAGGTCTGCACCAATTTCAAATTCTGTGTTGAATAGTTTGGCCAGCTCCCCTACTGTCATACCGTGGCGAAGCGGGATGCTGTATTTACCTACGAATGAAGAGTACTCCATATCCAGTACTGGTCCTTCAACTTCTTTACCGCTCAATGGGTTTGGACGGTCAAGTACGATGATCGGGATATCATTTTCCTTTGCTGCTTCCATTGCATAAGCCATTGTGTAGATATATGTGTAGAAGCGGGTTCCTACATCCTGAATATCGAATAGCAGCACTTCAACATTTTCAAGCATTTCAGGTGTCGGCTTTTTCGTCGCTCCATATAAGCTGTATACCGGAAGACCCGTTCTTTCATCGATATAGAATTCAACATATTCACCAGCCTGCGCATCTCCGCGAACACCGTGCTCCGGTCCGTATAGCGCAGTCAATTCAACGTCAGGATCATTGTGCAATGTGTCAACGATACTGTTCAGCCCTTGATCCACTCCGGTTGGATTCGTGATCAAGCCTACTTTTTTGCCTTCGATGAGGTGCTTTTCTTCTTCCAGGAGCTGCTCTACACCAAGTGAGAATTCTTTGTGCTTATCTTTCCACTTACCATGCCCTTTTCCATCGTTGTCATGGGCAGAACCTGCTGACATCGTCGACAGGACCAGAACCAGTGTGAGTAATGTGATCATCCACTTTTTCAAGGTCTTCCCCTCCTGTTTTTATAAAATTAATACGTCAAGCCATGACCGAACTCGTACAGGGTGCCTTCATCCAGTCCAGGAATGGATACCGGAAGCTTTCCGCCAGGGTTATTCTCTCCAAAGATGGCCGCGGCTGTCGCTTTGAAGCTTGCTGTACGGAAACCGTATTGGGCAAGGTACGCGTCCACATCAGCGTTATAAGCCATGATGTCATATGGGTTTCGGATGCCGACTGCAATCACCGGTGCGTCTGTTTCTTCACCCAATGCTTTCACCAGCTGCATTTGAGCACTGTCTGGAGATCTTCCCGAAACATTATAAGTGTACGTCCCGACGATGACGGCTGACGCATCTCTAATTTCCGCTTTCTGTTCTTCGGTTAATTGGTAATTCGATGGAGCTTGTATGACTGTCGTGTTTGCATGCTGCTCTGTCACTGCATTTCCAAGGTCCTCAATGAAAGACCTGCCGACCACGACTATTTTTTCATCTTCAGACGGGGCCATTGGAAGTGCCTGCTCGTTTTTCACAAGTGTAATCGAGCGTTCAGCTGCTTCTTTTTCCACTTGTTTATGTTCTTGGGATCCAACGACTTCACTTGCCTGTGCAATTTTCTCTTCCAATGGCAGAGGGGTTTCTTCTTTGATGACACCACGTTTGATTTTCAGTGAAAGGATTCTTTCAACGGATGCTTCAATTCGATCGATTGTCAGTTCCCCGCTGTCGACTGCATCTAGTAATCCTTGTCTTACTTCACTTAGTCCAACCGGCATAAGAACGATATCTGTTCCTGCTTTCACCGCACGAACAGCCGCGTCCACTGCACCGAAATGATCTGCGATTGCTTTCATGTTCATCGCATCGGTCGTGATGACACCTTCATATCCCATTTCTTCACGCATCAGTTCTGTCAGTACTTTATGAGAAAGAGTGGCTGGCACAGCAATTTCTTCCCCTGTTTTTTTGGAGATGGCTTTGGAATCGTCAATCTTAGGGAACGTGACGTGTGCCGTCATGATAGCGTCGATTCCTGCATCCATGGCCTGTTGGAACGGATAAAGTTCCACTTCCATCAAGCGCTCTTTATCATGCGGCACTTCAGGAAGCCCTAAGTGAGAGTCCACTGCCGTATCACCGTGACCAGGGAAATGCTTGGCTGTAGCTGCTACACCGGTTGATTGAAGTCCTTCCGTATAAGCCACTCCCATTTCAGCTACCAACTTCGGGTCTTCCCCGAATGAACGGACGCCGATTACCGGGTTGTCAGGATTATTGTTAACATCCATCACCGGTGCAAAGTTGACGTTGATTCCAAGTGAATGCAGCTCTTCACCGATTGCTTTTCCAACGTTATGAGCAATTTCAGGTGATCTTGTGGCACCTAATGCCATGTTACCCGGGAAGTCGGTGCCAGATTGAAGACGTGTGACAATTCCGCCTTCCTGGTCGATCGTCATCAGTAATCCGTATTTTTCTGCAGCCTCTTGATAATCGGCAACCAATTTTGTCGTTTGTTCTGTAGTGACCACATTTTCGCGGAATAAAATAACCCCGCCAAGATGATAGTCCTTCACCAGCTGTTCGATTTCAGGAAGCATTTCGGTTACGTTTTCTCCGTCCCAGTTTCTGAAGTCAGGCATCAGCATTTGACCGATTTTTTCTTCGATTGTCATGTTGGCAATCGCTTCATCTACAAGGTTGTAACGCTTACCTTCTTCTTTCACGACCATGATCTTTGATGCCGGCTTTCCTTTAGTCCCTTTTTCAGGAGCTGATTTCACATGAACGGCAATGCGATCTGTGATTTCCCCATTCGTCAATGTAATAAAGGATTTTCCGTTCTTGCCTGTTAACGTAACATTTCCGTTATCATCCACTACCGCTACATTCTTGTTGGATGAACTCCAGTCCAGGCCATCCGATGCAAATGTAAAATGTCCGTCCTCATAAACATTCAGGGCCTTCAAACCGATTTCCTCGCCGGTATTCGACACATCCACTTGCGGAGCATTTTGATAGATGATGAGATCTTTCAAGGAGCTCTCTGCTTTCGCATGATTCATCGGCATTCCAGAGATGATCATGGCAAGCACGAGAACCGTTAAAGAAAATACCTTATACGAATGTTTCATCTTTTCTCCTCCTTTTTATCTTTTAATAACTCCGTTTCTCCCAGCCTGTAAAGACGGGGTGAAGCTGTTCACCATTTAAGAGGTTCAGTTCGATATCTTTCACATACCAGCCTCGGGAATTAGCGTACGAATCTGTTTCGTAGGTGAAACGAATGAATTTAGTGCCAGCAGGTATCAGGACTTCTTCTTCAGACCAGTCTTCACTGTTTCCTGTAAAAGCAGTTCCCGCTGCCGTCCATGTTTCTCCATCTGTTGATGTTTCTACATGACCGAAGTCGGAATTATTCTCTATTCGATACCAGGTGTCAAAAGATAAAGAAGCACCCTCTTCAATATTCACTTCTGTTGTCAAACTGCGGTTTAATTGATCACCATATCCGGAAAACCAAGCTTCCTCTTTTTTAGGCATTTCTACCGGGATCGAATCTGCAACCAAACGCGCAAATGGTCTCCTCGCCGTATTGGTCGATACCGTGCTCCGTGATGGATGAACACGGTTTGTCAGAAGGATGGCAATCGTGTCATTATCCTGATTCACGACGATTGATGTCCCGGTATAACCTGTATGACCAAGAGAGTTCTCATCTGATAACCCATCCATGAACCACCCCTGATTCAGCTCCCAGCCAAGTCCATGGTCATCACCTGGAAATTCGGGGATTTGATTTTCAGAAAGCAGTTTGATCGTTTCAGGTTTCAAGATCTGCTTATTTCCATAGCGTCCCTCTTTTACAAACATGTGAGCGAATTTCGCCAGATCTTCTGCAGTGGAGAAAACACCTGCATGCCCTGCAACACCGTCCAGTGACCATGCATTTTCATCATGCACTTCCCCCCATACGAGCCCTCTTCCAATCGCGGGCTGATATTCTGTGGCTGCGATTCTTTCTTTAAGTGAAGCGGGAGGGTTATACATCGTATCTTTCATACCGATCGGCTCCGTGATGTTCTCTTTCACAAATTCATCGAGACGCTGCCCGGATAATCGTTCAATGATGGCACCTAATGTAATCATGTTTAAATCACTGTATGTATAGGCGGTGCCTGGTTCGTTCGCAAGAGGATGATTGAAGACAATCTGCATCCTGTCCTCTCTATCATTCCCTTGTCTGTACAGTGGAATCCATGCAGTGAATCCAGAGGTATGGGTCATCAGCTGCCTGATCGTCACGTCTTCTTTCCCATTCGCAGCAAACTCAGGAATATAGTCTGCAACAGGGTCATCCAGTCCGAATGCTCCCTCCTCGTAAAGGATCATCGCGGCTGTCGTCGTGAAGATTTTACTAATGGATGCGAGGTCGAAAATCGTATCCTTCTCCATCGCGATCGGAGAGTCTGCTTCTGTGAAGTCACCATCCGTATAGCGGTAAGCATCCCCATAAGCCTCATGCTTCACGACATGCCCGCTTCTCGCAACAAGTGCTACGGCGCCCGGCATGACACCTTCAGCAATCTTCTCTTCCAACAAAGGGTCGATCCCATCCAAAGTCGATTGCATCATACCTGCTCCCCGAGCCGAACCGGGATGGAGGACAGGCGATGATGGTGCCGGATTCCCCCATGTGAATGCAGGATGTGCGCGAACGTTTTCCGCTTCCGTTACTGCCCTGTCATTATCCCCACCTTGAGCAAACACTGCGGGACTAAATAACGAGGTACACATCAAAGCGGTTAAAGCCATTGAAACTGATTTCTTTTTCATCCATCTTTCCCTCCTTCTGGTCATAAATGTAAGGGTTTCCAAATTGATCTACTATTCTAGTTTATGGAATTAAAAGTATAGATGTCTATACCACTTAAGTCCTGTTAATACGCAGAATGTCGGAATAAGGTATGACATATGAACTGTTTTGAATATTTTGATTATTTATGTTAAAAAATCAGGCATATTTGCGCATGGGTGTAGGTTCTCCAACCGGAGTTACCATATAATGGTTTTTGATAATATAATTGTTTTTTTGATAATAAAATGTATGTTTTTGATAAAATATCTGGATTTTTGATAATATGATGCCGGTTTTTGATAATATATCCGGCGTTTTGTCACCAAAACTCCCTAACTCACTGATATAGACGGACAGCAGCCGCTTTTTCCGTTCATTTCTATTAAAATCTTTAAAACCCATTCATTTTTGAACAAGAACCAATAACTTTTATATAATCGTCATAAGAATTCAATCAAGAATGAGAGGTGGCCAACATTAAAAAAACAATCATCGTCCTGATCAGGCAGGATCTCCGTCTGCATGACCATCCCGCTCTTTATCATGCTTCTAAAGAGGGGAAGGTGCTTCCGCTTTATATTCATGATGAGAGCCTGTCAGAATCAGGGGCAGCGAAGAAATGGTGGCTGCATCGGAACCTGACGCATTTTCAGGAATCGCTCGAAGCAATCGGTGGCTGCCTGCTGTTTGATAGCGGAGAGCTGAAAGATGTGCTTCCGAAGTGGATTGAAAAGACAGGAGCGAGTGCCGTCTTCTGGAATCGGGTGTACGAACCCGGAACGTTTGAAAGAGACAGGAAGCTTGCCGACGATTTGTCTTCAGAAGGGATAGACGTTAAGACGTTTGAAGGGACTCTGCTCCTTCCACCCTGGAAGATTACAAAGAGTGATGGTTCTCCTTATAAAGTGTACACGTCTTACTATAAGTCGCTTAGAAAAGAAGAGATCTCGAAGCCTGTTCCGAAGGTGAATTCATTAAGTGCCCCTGACATTGATGAAAAGGGACTCTTGCTGAAGGATTTACATCTGCTCCCGGAAATCACCTGGTATAAGACCATGGAAAACATCTGGGAACCAGGCGAGGAAGCAGCGATTAAACGATTGAAGCGGTTCAGCAAAGAAGTCCAAAAGTATGATGAAGGAAGAGATTATCCCGCAGCAGGCATCCATTCCACACTCTCCCCTTACTTAGCAATCGGAGCTATTTCAGTTAGAAGTGTGTTTCATCATTTCACTGAACAGATTGAGAAGCAAACTGAGCCGTTCATCAAACAGCTGATATGGAGGGACTTCTCTTATTCCGTGCTCCTGCACTTCCCGCAGTCACCACAAGAACCGCTTCATGAGAAATTCAAAGCATTCGAGTGGGAGGACAATGATTCTCACTGGCAAAGCTGGATCAAAGGAAAAACCGGTTACCCGATTGTTGACGCCGGCATGAGGGAATTATGGGCGACCGGATTCATGCACAATCGCGTCCGAATGATCACCGCCTCGTTCTTAACCAAGCACCTGTTGATCCCGTGGCAAAAAGGAGCAGCATGGTTCCTTGATACGTTAATCGATGCCGATATCGCCAACAACTCGATGGGCTGGCAGTGGGTTGCAGGTAGCGGCTTTGATTCTTCCCCCTACTTCCGAATCTTCAACCCTACCCTGCAGAGCGGGAAGTTTGATGAAGACGGGCATTATATACGGATGTGGGTGCCTGAACTGAAAAACATGCCTGATAAATACATCCACTCGCCTTCGACTGCCCCCGAACATGTATTGGAAGAAGCGGGAGTGAAGCTGGGGAAGGATTATCCTTATCTGATCGTCGATCATAAAGCTGCCAGGAAGAGGGCGCTTGACCGGTTCGAGGAAATAAAATAAAAAAGGAGTACCGCTCCATGATAGAGCGGTACCCTTTTTATACCTTTTCTTTTCCTCTGAGAAGAACATTATTGAATAAGAGTCCCGTACCTACTGTCATGATCATCAAAATGAAGACGCTGGCAATGGGAGCAAGACCCCTGCTTTCTTCAAAACCGTCCTATATCCCCGAATAAATCCCTGCCATAATGGCCGTTAAAATGATGCTGTTTGTACGCATGTAGAACTTCTCCTTATTTTTTCTCTTTTGCGATTATAATAAAGCCACAACAAATGCTAAAACCCAGCTTCCCCCAAGGAATATCAGGCTTGAGATAAAATACAGACTCACTTCAGGTGTACCCGACGCTTCATATTGATATTTATACGCGTTGTTTGTCACAAACTTAGCGAATGTGCTGTCCATATTCCTATGGGCTTTATTCGTGATATTCGTGATCCACCCAAGCCCAAAAAAACACAGGCTCGTTATAAAAAAGGTATCAATCATTTTCATCCCGCTAAGGACACTCATGAGGAATGAGCCGCCAGCCATGATGAACAACAGAATCATGATGATCGTTAGTTTCAAATATTTAGGGTTTACCTGTTTCTCAAGTGTCTTACCTACAAAGTCAATCATGAAAGCGAAGGGAGTTAAAATAATCAACAGACAAATCGAAAAAAGCAAATACATGTAAAAGTTCACCGACCGATCCCCTCTCCAAAAGTAAGATGGCTTCAATCAATTATACTCCATCTAATTGGAAAAAGTCTCCATAAATATCCCTACCCTGCGTTCTTTTCCACAAATTTCAAAACTTTTCCCCAACGTCCTTCGTCAAATTGGTAGAATGGATAGGACGAAAGCAGGTGATTTTTTGAAAAAAAATCAAAACGGCCCCTTTCCTGACTCATCAAGGGACCTCATTCTTGAAAAAGCAATGAGTGAGTATGGCAACGATATTTATTACATAGTGTATTCGTACGTTAAGGATCACAGTCTCGCTGAAGACCTGACGCAGGAAGTGTTTGTGAAGGTCTATAAGAAAATGGATACCTTTCGCGAGGAATCATCTTTAAAGACATGGATTGTCCGGATGGCAATCAACCACTGCAAGGATTATTTAAGGCGGTGGGATACGAGGATGATTTCTTTCACGAATACCATCAATGATATGGTGAAGGGAAAATTCGGCACACCAGAGCAAAGTCTCATTCAAGAAGAAACCAGCAGTGAACTCATACAGAATTTATTGTCTCTGCCAGTGAAATATAGGGAAATCATCTTTTTATTTTATTTCGAAGAAATGAAACTGGCCGAGATTGCAGAGTGTATGGATTTAAACATCAACACAGTCAAGACACGTTTAGCAAAAGGAAGAAAATTGTTGGGTGCCGCCTACCAAAACAGCGAGGTGTATAACAATGGATGAATTGCGTCGTTTACGTGGACTGATGAAGGAAGAAACGTTTAAAGGTCACGGGTTTACTGAAAAAATGAGAAGGAATATTTTAAATGAGATACATTCCGGAAGAAGCAAATCTTCCTTTGAGAGGAAACCTGTACTTGCACCAGTGATGTCAGCCATCTTTATGCTTGCCTGCCTTACCCTGTTTGTTTATTTCGGCGGGACCCAGCTTGGATTACTCCAAGACGGGAAGAATGAAAGTCAAGGTGACTTCCATCAACTGGACCTGCAAGTTGATGAAGATGACACCAAATGGAGTGAAAAGATTAAATTGCCGACCTTAGTTCCTTTTGAAGTAGTGGATAGTACCTATAAACATACTCCTCAAGATGAATTTGATATCTTTTCTGTCAAACTGACCGGACCTGAGAAGCAAAGATTGACGATCACTCTGGATATCGGAATTGAATCAGGTACCCCAGCCATGTACGAACCGGTGAAAATCGGTGATGTTACCGGCAGCTACCGAGAAAATCGGGAATGGGGAACGAATAATCTTACCTGGTATAAGGATGGTATCTTTTACTCCATAGGCTATAACCCGCGCTCTTCTAATGTCACTCTAGGAAAAGCAGATATGGTCAGGATTGCGGAGTCCTTCCAGGACTGAACTTAAAAAATGATTATGTCGCAGGACATAATCATTTTTTTTTGGATGATGAAGCTTTTTTATATACCTGGAAAATGGACGGAAATCAACAACCTCTTGAATACGGACTTCAATAAGTCCCATATGTTGTCTTAACATAGGTGTTGTTTTTATCATAATAAACTTTTTTCCAATATTGCTCACTCGTATCAGAGTAGATGTATATAACATAGGATGTTGTTCTGTTTAGCCCCTCATACTCCCATGATAAACTTCCGTATCCTCCTGGAGGCCCCTCGATGCTTCTGTTATAATCCCCCGCAGCCGATACTGGAGTTCCCATGACTGTCAGTGCAGAAAAGAACAGTCCAAACACAAGTAATGCTTTCATTCCCTTTCCCCATGCGTGCCTCAACCTGCCATCCCCCTGCCATTCCATTTTTTACAAATTACAATACTACCTTAGCATAATTCCATTTATTGTATTTTTCAATAGAATAGTAGTAAAAAAGTATGAAAAAAACTTCATTTTATGGGGAGGTATGTTCATTTTCATTGCTATATTATTCTATCTTCCATCTCCAGTCATGTTTTAAGCCCTCATTTCTTCATTCTCAACGTATAATTGGACAACGAAGACTTGCCCTATTACTTCCCTTTTCGAATCAAGCCTGGTTTCAAATGAGGTCTTTATGATCCTCCCTTCAATAAAACATGACTTTTCCTGTTCATCCCTAAATGTCAACAGCGTCCCTGACTCTTTCATTTTCAGCAATGGCGTAATATCTTCGAACTCCTGCTCGTGAAAAATCTCGGATTGTCCCTCAACACAAAAGTGAACGTTCATCACACAACTCTCCTTGTCTTCAAGTTTAAACGTTTACGCATGTAGTACCCGCCTCATGGGAAGCCAAAACATGGGTCGATGAAGATTTGGATATATGAGCGGGAATGTACAATAAAAAAGTCTGGCAAAAAGAGAAATTTCACTTTCCACTTTTCGAAATTTTCCTTATTTTCTAATACACTCGTGATATACTCTTCTTAAAGGATGGCTGTCTTCTAAAGATTGTTGCTTTTCGTACATAGTCTAGTAGTCCACATGCAGCTTGTGGACGTGCTCTATTCGAACTCAAGCTTTAACAAGAGACGGGCTTACCATCGAACGTACCCAAGTTCCGGTCTTTTCTTGGGTGCAAAGCAACAAAGCATGCGAAAAGAGCCTAAAGGAGAGATGAAGATGACAACGACAACTTATCCCATCTTTGAAACGGAGCGCCTGATTTTAAGGCAGATCACGAATGAAGACGTCAATTTTTTATTTGAGCATTATACTTCCAGGGAAGTCCTGCAATATTTCGGCATGAGTCCCATCTCTTCTAAAGAAGTGGCCGAGAAAATGGTGGAGAACTATGAGAAACAGTTAGAAGTAGGGGGACCGATGCGGTGGGCGATCGTAGATAAAAACACCGATCAGATGATGGGAACATGCGGATTCCATGGGATTGCCAAATCCTATAAACGCTGCGAAATCGGTTATGACCTTCACCCCGATTTCTGGGGGAACGGAATTATGGGGGAAGCATTAAAACCGCTTATCACGTATCTTTTTATCGAAAGAGAAATGAACCGCATCGGAGCGGTCATCGTCCCCAATAACCAGGCTTCATCCAGAGTCGTGGAAAAACTTGGTTTCAGGCGCGAGGGACTGCTGCGTGAATATATTCTTCAGGAAGACATCATGTATGATGCATATATGTATAGCTTGATAAAGAAAGAATGGCTGGATTAGTTATGAGATCACGCTGTTTGGGCAATAATGGTCAGTGCAGAATACAATTGCGCAAGCACCTGGTCATGCCCGGCACACATACGGCGAGCTTGCACGAAAGGCGTACTTCGCCTTTTAGGTAAGCTCGCCTTTTCAATTCGGGGAAGGATGCGTGCGCTGGAAGATCTGAAGGAGGCTGATTGAATGGTTCAGCAGCTGTTTCATCAATTCCTGCGCTGGCCTTTATTATTGCGGATATTCCTGATAGCCATAAGTCTGATGACGCTATTCGGCATACTCATACACTTTATCGAACCTGATACGTTTCCTTCCTATTTTGATGGAATCTGGTGGGCCATCATTACGATGTCGACAGTAGGTTATGGAGATTTTGTACCAGCCTCCAACGAGGGACGTGTTTTCGGCATTCTCCTTATCTTGGTAGGGGCGGGATTCTTGTCTACATACTTCATTACGTTAGCAACCAATACAGTGATGTCTCAAAATGCCTATATAGAGGGTAAAGCGGAGTTCAAAGGCAAAGGACACGTGGTCATCATTGGCTGGAATGAACGTGCCAGGGAAATTATCGGTCAACTGAATTCGCTTCATTTCCGCGGACAGATCATTCTGATTGACGAAACGCTTGAAAAGAATCCATACCGGAATCACCATATTCATTTTATCAAGGGGACTCCGTTCAAGGATAAAGTTCTGAAAAAAGCAAGTATGGAGGAAGCCTCGATCGCCATCATCACAGCGGATCAGAACCTTAATGAAATAGAGGCCGATATGCATACGGTCCTGACACTTCTTGCGGTTAAAGGGAATCATCAAGAAGTATATACCGTAGTGGAAATACTGCAAAAAGATCAGGTCGTAAATGCTGAGCGTGCGGGAGCGGATGAAGTAATCCAGACCAATTTGCAAACAAGTTATGTCATGATGAACAGCATCATTTCACAGGGCATGTCAAAAACCATCCTGAAGCTTCTGAATCACCTGAAAGGAAATCATCTGCAACTGGTACCGATTACAGAGGACTGCGTGAATGAAACCTTTCAAAGTTTAAGTCAAAGACTTCTGCAGCGAAATATCATCCTGCTTGGAATTAAAAAGCGCGATGAAACATCAGTGAATCCCCCTTTGACGACAATAGTGGAAGCTTCTGATGAATTGCTTGTCATTACTAACGAAACAACCTTACAATAAAAGATGAAGCTGACTCCTCTAAAAAATGGGGGTCAGCTTCTTTTCATTAGATTGCTATGCTTGAAACCTTAATTCATCATGATGACATCTTCAAGCTCTTTTACCAGCTCCTTGCCGATGTCCACATATTTGTCTGGAATACTCGCGTCAGGATCCTCCGGTTCGGAAAATTGATTGACTGTCCCGGAGAAGTCACCGGCAGAGGCAAAGTCATCAAGACCTCTTTGATACTTATGCCCAAGCAGGAACGGCTTCCCGAATTCAACCGTCGCTCCTCTGGAATCAAGCTGACCGTCAATCGCCCTGAACGGAACACGCAGGAATTGATAGCCGACCTCGTCGTCTATTTTATAATCAAAGTATCCATGGTCGTAATCCCAATTACCGCCGATTGTATATCCGAGCGGCTTCAGCAGCTGTTCAAGCTTGTACAACTGATAATGTTTACCTTCAATAGCGGATGAAAGCTCAATCACTCACATCAATCCCCTTTCTTTAGGAGTAGTTTTTCCTAAAGAGAGGGAAAAATGTATAAGAAAAGCGGAGGCGGCTCGTTCAGACCCGACAAGCATAAGATGAATGGTCCGGGAAGGCGCTTTTTGCCTTCTTGGATCATTTAGCTTATGACCTCGAGGGGCTAGCCGCCGGAGCTGGACAAGAGAAAAGCGAAGGGGCTTTGTTCAGAGGCGGGTGGCATAAGGTGAATCGGCCACGAAGGCGTTCTTTGCCTTCTTGGTCGGTTTGACTTATGACATGTGCCTCTAAGCCCCGGAGCTGGACAATTCTCAAAAGATACTTATCCTTCTTTCTTATTGTATAAAAAGAGCGCGGAGAAAAGGTTTCTCACGCGCTCTTTATTCATTGATTTATTTTAAACGTTTTTCGAGCTCTGCTTTCTTCTCTTCGAATCCAGGTTTCCCAAGAAGGGCAAACATGTTCACTTTGTATGCCTCAACTCCAGGCTGATCAAATGGATTTACACCAAGAAGATAGCCGCTCATCGCACAAGCTTTTTCGAAGAAGTATACTAGATAGCCGAATGTGTAGGCATCCATTGCCGGGATTTCAACGATTAGATTAGGCACTCCGCCGTCTGTATGTGCAAGAAGTGTTCCTTCGAATGCTTTGTTGTTCACAAAATCAACCGTTTCACCGGCAAGATAGTTCAAGCCGTCAAGGTCACTATCCGCTTTTTCAATCTTCAACTCGTGACGAGGCTCCTGTACTTTGATGACCGTTTCAAAAAGGTCACGGCGCCCTTCCTGAACATATTGTCCAAGAGAGTGAAGATCTGTCGAGAAGTTAGCGGATGAAGGGAAGATCCCTTTTTGGTCTTTTCCTTCACTTTCGCCGAACAGCTGCTTCCACCATTCAGAGAAATATTGCAGACCTGGCTCATAATTGATCAGCATTTCAATTGTCTTGCCTTTATTGTAAAGAACATTTCGGACAGCTGCATACTGATAAGCTGCGTTCTCAGTAAGTTCAGACTTGCTGAAGTCTTCGCGTGCCTCGGCAGCACCCTTCATCATCTGTTCAATTTCAACACCGCTCACCGCGATAGGCAGAAGACCAACGGCTGTAAGAACAGAGTAACGGCCGCCGACATCATCAGGTACGACGAATGTTTCGTAACCTTCATCATTAGCAAGTGTTTTCAAGGCACCTTTCTCTTTATCAGTTGTTGCATAGATACGCTTGCGTGCTTCTTCGACACCATACTTTTCTTCCAGCATCTTACGGAAGATACGGAAAGCGATCGCCGGCTCGGTAGTCGTACCAGACTTCGAAATCACGTTGATAGAGAAGTCTTTTCCTTCGAGGAGATCCATCAAGTCTTTCATATAAGTCGAGCTGATGTTCTGACCAAGGAAAAGGACCTGTGGAGTCGTACGCTTTTCTTTCGGAAGAGCATTATAGAAGCTGTGATTCAGCATTTCAATGGCAGCACGTGCTCCAAGGTAAGATCCCCCGATTCCGATGACAAGCAGGATATCAGAATCATTTTTGATTTTTTCAGCTGATTTCTGGATGCGGGAGAATTCTTCTTTATCATAATCCACAGGAAGGTCTACCCATCCCAAGAAGTCACTGCCTGCACCTGTTTGTTCGTGTAAAGAATGATGAGCAACTTTCACTGCATCACTTAAGTATGTAAGTTCATGTTCTCCAAAAAACGATAACGCTTTTGAATAATCAAAACGAATGTGTGTCATAACCATCCTCCGATTAAATTATTTTCTTCTATCTCACTTTATCGAATGCTGAGATGATAATCAAGAATGCTCCCTTTTTGAAAGCGCAGTCATGATGAAAATTTTCTTTACTTGTTGATTTTCCCCTGTTTTTGGTGAATTAAAACGGATTTTAATCGCCGCTTTTGATTTCCGTGCAAGGCTTCGCTTTCCGCGGGTGACCCGTGAGCCTCCGGGGTCTCACATTGGCCACTTCTCCCGCAGGAGTCTTCGCCTTGCACTCCAATCAAAAGCTAGAATCAACCAATCAACAAAAAAGAGTTCGTTCCTAAATCATCCCTTATAACAATTTTTTATTCCACTTCACTTTGAATGTTTTGAATAACACAAATAAATAATTTCTTTTCACAAAAAAGAGCAGCCATAAAAGCTGCCCTTTTCCAATGAACGATTATAAAGAAGCTCTCAAAATTGAAAGAACGTCTTCTTTGTTTAATTTATTGAAGTTACCGAATTCACCGTTTGCCATTGCTTTGTCGGCCATCAGGTCCAGTTTGCTGTCATCGATGTCATAGTCGGCAAGAGTTGATGGTGCACCGATTGAGCTCCAGAATTCACGTAGCTTTGCAATTCCTTCAAGCGCCGTTTCTTCCTCTGTTTTGCCTGTTGGATCGACATCGAATACACGCTCAGCCATTTGGGCAAAACGAGCCGGGTTCACTTTCAGGTTATGTTTCATCCAGTTCGGGAAGAGGATTGCCAAGCCGCCTGCATGCGGGATATCATACACGGCTGAAACCGCATGCTCGATATTATGGCTTGCCCAGTCGCCGCGGTAGCCCATTTGAAGCATACCGTTCAACGCAATCGTTCCTGAATACAGAATCGTTTCACGAAGCTCATAATTTTCTAGATCATTGATTAGTTTTGGAGCCGTTTCAATGACGGTTCTCAACGTGCTTTCACACATACGATCTTGTAACGGAGTATTGGTTGCATCATTAAAGTACTGCTCGAATACGTGTGACATCATGTCCACCATACCGTAGACGGTGTGGTTCTTCGGCACCGTGAATGTATTCACTGGATCGAGAATCGAGAACTGAGGGAATGTAACCGGGCTGCCCCAGCCGTATTTCTCCTGTGTTTCCCAGTTCGTGATGACTGATCCAGCATTCATTTCAGAACCTGTTGCCGCAAGTGTCAGCACCGTCCCGAATGGAAGTGCTTCGTGTGGCACAGCTTTCTTCGTGACGAGATCCCATGCATCGCCATCATATTTTGCACCGGCTGCAATTGCTTTTGTACAGTCGATGACACTGCCCCCTCCGACTGCAAGAAGGAAATCGATGTCGTTTTCCTTACAGATCTTCACTCCTTCTCTGACAGACGACAGTCTTGGATTCGGATCTACACCGGATAATTCATGTACTTCTGCATCGATACTATTTAAAAGGGATACCACTTCATCATAAAGTCCGTTACGTTTAATGCTTCCTCCACCATATACGAGAAGCACTTTCTTTCCATATTGAGGTACCAATTCTTTCAGTTGTTCTACTTGTCCCTTACCGAAGATCAACTTGGTCGGGTTATAATACGTAAAAGTATTCATTAAATGTTACCTCCTTTAAATTTAGGGCTCGCCACGGGCTGCCCGTTTCAAACACCTTTCTATTATCGAATATATCTTTCCCAAAATGCAAAGAAAGTGCACACTGAAAAACATTCACACTTGGAATAAGAATAAATGGTTTGGACATCTTATAAATGAGCCATTGTTTAAGGAGGAAAATAACATGAGTGCAATTCAACGTATTGCTTTGGTTCTGACGATCATTGGTGCCATTAACTGGGGACTAATCGGATTCTTCCAATTTGACCTGGTAGCGGCCATCTTCGGTGGACAAGATGCAGCATTATCCCGCATTATTTACGGTCTAGTTGGAATCGCCGGTCTCATAAATCTTGGATTATTATTCAAACCAACAGAAGAGATCGAGAGAGAACCGCACACAGAACCGACACGCTAACCTTGAATATAAAGATGGCCCGTCCCTCTTTGCTTTAAAGCGAATGAGGCGTGGGCCTTTATTTTTTGGTTTTCATTCCGCCTCCTCAATTTCCTTTATTTGTTAATTTCAACATATATCCAAATAAATCAGCATAAAACGAAAAAAAGTCAGCATAAACCAAAGTTTTTCAACATATCCCTCGAAAAAGTCAGCATAAAGATTGTTCCTGCCACTAAAAAGGGCACAACCATCACATTACAGAAAAAAGGTGACTCACCAGCCCCAAGAGTGAGTCACCCATGCATCATTTCAGCAGTTTTTTAAGGATTTTCAATCCGAATTTGGCATTTGGATAGCGGAAACTGAAGTCAAACTTGGTGGTTTGCTTCAGAATGCTTTTATAATGAGAGAACGTTGCAAAACTCGATTCCCCATGATAGTTGCCTATTCCGCTTTCCCCCACCCCTCCGAACGGAAGATATGGAGTCGCGAGATGCATGAGCGTGTCGTTCACGCATCCCCCACCGTATGAAATCGAACTGTTTACCCTATCCGACACATTGTCATCACTTGTAAACAGGTAAAGGGCCAAAGGTTTGGGGCGATCATTGATGAATCCAATCACTTCATCCAGTGCATCATACTCCATCATAGGGAAAATCGGTCCGAAAATCTCATCCTGCATGACAGGGACTGATTCGTCCCTTGGAACCATAAGAGTCGGTTCGATCTTAAGGCTCGTATGGTCCACCCGGCCGCCTGTCAGGATCTCGCCGTCCTGCAGGTAGCCAGTCAGTCTATTGAAGTGGCGTTCATTCACTATTTTTCCGTAGGTATCATTCGTAAGCGGATTTTTTCCGTAAAAATCCCGAATGGCTTTCTGGAATTCCTTCACGAATGCTTCTTTCACTTTTTGATGAACGAAAAGATAATCAGGTGCCACACAAGTCTGACCGGCATTCGTCACTTTGCCGAACGCAATACGCTTTGCCGCCAGCGGAATATTGGCTGTTTCGTCAATGATGCACGGGCTCTTTCCGCCAAGCTCCAGCGTAACGGGAATGAGCTGTTTTGCTGCCGCTTCCATGATCACCTTCCCCACCGGCACGCTTCCCGTAAAGAAAATATAATCAAACGGCTGTTGGAGTAAAATTTGAGTCGTTTCGACACCGCCCTCAATGACCGTGATATATTCCGGGTCGAAATGTGAATGAATTAACTTTGTGAGCAGGTTAGATGTATTCGGTGTCAGTTCTGACGGCTTGATGACTACTGTATTACCCGCCGCAATCGCCCCGATGATAGGAGAAAGTGCCAGTTGAAAAGGGTAATTCCATGGCGCGATGATGAGTGCGGCCCCGAATGGTTCAGGGACTTTATACGCTTTCGACCCAACATGCGTTTTCGCTGTTTTCACCTTGACCGGCTCAGCCCATTCATCGATATGCTTCAGTGTAAATCTAATCTCTTCAAGCAGAATCCCGATTTCTGTTGCATAGGTTTCCATTTCTGATTTATTTAAATCCTGCTTTAATGCTTGCAGAATTTCTTTTTCATGACTTTTAATGGCCTCCGCCAGCTTTTCAAGTGTTCTTTTCCTCACTTCCAGCGGCTTCGAGCTGCCTGCTTTAAAAAATTGCTTTTGTTTTTCTATAGAGGTTTGTATGGATTCTCGGGATGCTTCTTTAATTGCTGCAGTCAATAAGATCCCTCCTAAAATAATTTTTCACCTTATTGTAAATATAGCATGAAATACCAGTTCAATTCTTATGTAAAGCTCTGAAAAACAAAAGAACCTGCCCCCGGTAATCCGGAGACAGGTTCTTACTATATGATGGGGTTATACCCAACCTCTGAATCTTGACGCCTCTGCCATTTTGCGTGCGCCGACCATGTATGCGGCAAGGCGCATATTGACCCGGCGATTCTGAGATGTTTCGTATACATTGTTGAAAGCATCAATGAGTTTAGCTTCAAGCTTCTCGTTTACTTCTTCTTCGGACCAGTAATACCCTTGATTGTTCTGGACCCATTCAAAATAGGATACTGTCACTCCCCCTGCACTCGCAAGTACATCGGGAACAAGCAGGATTCCTCTCTCTGAAAGAATGCGTGTAGCTTCAAGTGTAGTCGGACCATTTGCAGCTTCTACCACAATGGATGCTTTGATGTCATGAACATTCTTTTCGGTGATTTGATTTGAGATCGCTGCCGGGACAAGGATATCACAGTCAAGTTCCAGCAGTTCCTTATTCGAGATCGTATTTTCGAATAATGTCGTTACCGTTCCGAAACTGTCACGTCGATCTAAGAGATAGTCGATATCAAGGCCTGCAGGATCGTGCAGTGCACCGTGAGCATCAGAGATGGCAATCACTTTTGCACCGGCATCGTGCATGAACTTCGCAAGGAAGCTTCCGGCGTTTCCGAATCCTTGAATCACGACGCGTGCATCTTTGATATTGATACCGCGTTTCTTTGCCGCTTGCTCGATACAGATGGTCACCCCTTGAGCCGTTGCCTTTTCACGACCCTGAGAACCGCCAAGTACGATCGGTTTCCCGGTGATGAAACCAGGAGAATCATTCTCACGAAGACGGCTGTACTCATCCATCATCCAAGCCATGATCTGCGAGTTCGTATATACATCAGGTGCGGGAATATCCTTGGTAGGTCCTACAATCTGACTGATTGCGCGAACATATCCGCGGCTTAACTTTTCAAGTTCAGTGAAAGACATCGTACGCGGATCACAGATGATCCCGCCTTTTCCCCCGCCATACGGCAGGTCGACGATACCGCATTTTAAACTCATCCACATGGATAACGCTTTTACTTCTTCTTCATCCACTTCAGGGTGAAAACGAACGCCTCCCTTAGTAGGACCGACAGCATCGTTGTGCTGTGCACGGTAACCGGTAAACACTTTGATGCTGCCGTCATCCATACGCACAGGTATCCGGACGGTCAACATACGGATCGGTTCTTTCAGGAGTTCATACATTTCCTCGGAATAACCAAGTTTTGATAAAGCATCATTAATGACATGCTGTGTAGAAGTAAACAGATTAAGGTTTTCTCCCATTTTAAACATTCGCCTCTTTATTATATGATCTGAAACGTAGTTATTGTAACATATTACCTTGTACTAAACCATTGACTTTTTTAAAATAATTACTTTCTTACGTTCGCACTTTAAAGGGACACTAACTATCTATTCGAAACTGATGAAAAACGTGAAAATCCAGCTATTTCAGACTGTCACGCATATTCGTCAGTCTTATTTCGAGAGTACCTTTTTAATGCGGTCGATTGCCCAGTCAAGCTCTTCCTGAGAAATGACAAGAGGAGGTGCGAAACGGATCACTGTATCATGCGTTTCTTTACAAAGCAGCCCTTCCTCTTTCAGCTGTTCACAATATTTGCGTGCCGGCTCGTCAAGCTCTACTCCGATGAACAATCCTCTTCCACGTACTTCCTTAATCATAGGATTATCTATCTCACGAAGTTTACTCATGAAGTATTCTCCCAATTCCAATGAGCGGTCAGCAAGCTTTTCATCAAGAAGGACATCAAGGGAAGCGACTGATACCGCGCAAGCCATCGGATTCCCTCCAAAAGTTGAACCGTGGGAGCCTGGATTGAATACGCCCAGCACCTCATTGCTTGCTACCACACAAGAGATTGGGAAAACCCCGCCTCCAAGTGCTTTTCCAAGGATGTACATATCAGGATCTACATCTTCCCACTCACACGCAAACATTTTACCGGAACGGGCAAGACCCGCCTGGATTTCATCCGCGATGAACAAGACATTATTTTCTTTACATAGCTCATATGCCGCTTTAAGGAAACCTTTAGGCGGCATGACGATGCCCGCTTCACCCTGGATCGGCTCGATCAGGAAGGCAGCAGTATTCGGAGTGATAGCCTCCTTAAGGGCGTCCAGATCACCATAGGGAATCAGGTTGATGCCCGGAAGCATAGGACCGAATCCACGCTTGTATTCTTCTTCTGAAGAAAGGGAAACGGCCGTCATCGTTCTTCCGTGGAAGTTTCCGTTACATGAGATGATTTCCGCTCTGTTTTCTTCCACACCTTTCACATCATAAGCCCAGCGTCGTGCCGTTTTGATCGCTGTTTCAACCGCTTCGGCCCCTGTATTCATCGGAAGCGCCATGTCTTTTCCTGTAAGCTTGCAGATCTTCTCATACCAAGGAGCCAGCTGGTCATTGTGGAATGCACGTGAAGTCAACGTCACACGATCTGCCTGGTCTTTCAGCGCCTGGATGATTTTCGGATGACGGTGGCCCTGATTGACCGCTGAATAGGCACTCAGCATATCCATATACTTATTTCCTTCAGGATCCTTCACCCATACACCTTCTGCATCAGAGATGACGATCGGCAGCGGATGATAGTTTTTTGCACCATACTTTTCAGTTTGTTCGATAATGGAATGTGTACTCACTGACATTTTAAAGTTCCTCCTTCATGAGATTGCAGATATTTTTTCAAAAAAAGTTGCAGCTTACGAAAATCTTCTTCCACTGCAATAATTAAATGGTTATACAAAAGGATGGAGCCTCTGTCTACAAAGGCTCCTCCCGGTTGGGTATTAAAGAGTTTCTGAAGTTGTCTTTGCCTGCATGTGAAGAAGCAGGTAGTCCGGTCCCCCCGCTTTCGAGTCGGTACCTGACATGTTGAATCCGCCGAATGGCTGGTATCCAACAATCGCACCCGTACAACCTCTGTTGAAATAAAGGTTCCCCACATGGAAGTCTTCACGTGCCTGTTCGATCTTCGCACGGTTATTCGTGATGACAGCACCAGTCAAACCGTAGTCCGTGTTGTTTGCAATCTCAAGCGCGTGATCGAAATCTTTTGCTTTGGAGAATGCTACGACAGGTCCGAAGATTTCTTCCTGCATCAGACGGGCATCAGGGGCAACATCTGCAAAGATTGTCGGTTTTACGAAGAAACCTTTAGAGTTATCCCCTTCGCCGCCAATCATCAGTTTGCCTTCCTCTTTACCAATTTCAACATAGCTCATGATTTTATCGAATGACGCCTGGTCGATCACAGGACCCATGAAGTTATCCTGGTCAACTGGATCACCAACCGTTAATTCTTTCGTTAATTCAACTGCGCGCTCCAGCACTCTATCGTATACATCTTCGACGATGACTGCACGTGAGCAGGCCGAACATTTTTGACCTGAGAATCCGAATGCAGAAGCAACGATCGATTGAGCTGCAAGTTCAAGATCGCCTTCGCTGTCTACAACAATCGTATCTTTACCGCCCATTTCAGCAATCACACGTTTCAGCCATTTTTGGCCTTTGTGAACAACCGCGGCTCTTTCATAGATGCGTGTACCCACTTCGCGTGAACCTGTGAATGAAATGAAGCGTGTCTTTGGATGATCGACTAAATAGTCGCCGACTTCAGCGCCGCTTCCAGGAACATAGTTGATGACTCCTTTTGGGAGTCCAGCTTCTTCCAGTACTTCAATGAATTTCGCTGCAACAACCGCTGTTGTCGATGCCGGCTTCAGAAGGACCGTGTTACCTGAAACAATCGCCGCTACAGCAGTACCAGCCATGATCGCAAACGCAAAGTTCCAAGGAGAGATGACAACACCCACTCCAAGCGGGATATAGTTGAACTGGTTATACTCACCAGGACGGCTTTCAACGGGGAACCCATCTTTAATACGAAGCATTTGGCGCCCGTAATATTCCATGAAGTCGATTGCTTCAGCAGTATCCGCATCCGCTTCCTTCCATGGTTTACCGGCTTCCTTCGTTAATAAAGCAGAGAATTCATGCTTACGGCGACGAACGATGGCAGAAGCACGGAACAGGATATCTGCACGTGTCTCTGGCTTCACTTTACGCCAGGTCTGGAACGTATCATAGGCTACATTCATAGCTTTTTCAGCTAGATCTTGGTTTGCTTTAGAAACGCGTCCGATAAGCTCTTCTTTGTTTGACGGGTTGACAGAAACAATCTTATCGTCAGTCATTACGCGCTCACCGCCGATAATCAGCGGATAGTCTTGACCTAAGTAACTTTCAACTACTTTCAAACCTTCTTTGAATGCTTTTTGATTCTCTTTTTGTGAGAAATCTGTGAATGGTTCGTGCTTGTAAGGAATCATTTGGGCATTTCCCCCTTTAAACAACGATTTTTATTCATCCTCTGAAATGAGGCTAGTTAACAGGCATGCAAAAAAAATTTGCATTTCGAAAACCCTTACACTTATAATAATGCAAAAGATAGTTGCGTTTTTCAAGAGTTTTTTAAAAATTTTTTCATTAAGCACTTACAAGTCATTTAATTATACCAAAATAACAATTTGCACCCTTTCTAAAAACTGTTAGACTGAGGAATTGCACGTTTAAAATGAGGAGAGAGACTTCATGCAAGAATTCGAAAAACGTTTATATATGTATGAAAAAGTAGCTGAACATCTCGAATCAGGTGTCCATGTCATCGACTCAAGGGGCAAAACGATCATTTATAACCGCAAGATGCGCGATATTGAAGGTATGGATATAGAAGACGTACTGGATAAAAATCTTCTTGATGTGTTTCAATTTCACTCGGAAGAAGAAAGCACCCTTCTGCAAGTCCTGAAAACAAAAGAGCCTGCTCTCAATGTCAAACAGACCTACTTCAATATTAACGGAATTGAAATCACGACCATCAACGACACCTTTCCGATCTTTCATGACGATGTGCTGATAGGGGCAATCGAAATAGCCCGGGATGTCACGATGCTTGAGAAAATGATGCGAGACAACCTGCACAAACGGACGAACAGCCTCTATACATTCGACAGCATCGCAGGTGAAAACGTCCGTTTACAGGAAGCTGTCGAAACCGGAAAAAGAGCCACGAGAACCTCTTCCCCCGTCCTGATCTGCGGGGAGGCAGGGACGGGGAAAGAACTGTTCGCCCAAAGCATCCATAACGGCAGCTCCCGTTCAGACCGTCCGTTCGTCGCCCAGAACTGCGCTTCCTTACCCCAAGACATGCTGGAAAGCCTTCTATTCGAAGGAAATGACAGCGCAGCGGGCAAGGGTGAAACCGAGAATCGTCAAACCCTTTTCCAGCAGGCGCAGGGCGGCACATTACTGCTCGATGAAATTAACTCATTATCCCCTTCCCTTCAACAGAAACTGTTAAACATCCTGCAGGGAGGGACAGACCTTCCATATGATGTCCGTGTGATTGCAACGGTGAACGAAGACCCGATCGATGCAATCGCTGAAGGGCGGCTGTTGAAAGATTTATTTTATCGTCTGAGTGTTGTTTCCATCTTCATTCCTTCGCTTCGTGACCGGAAAGAAGACATGCAGGAGCTGATTTCATTTTTCATCAATCAGTTCAATCATCACTTCGCCATGAATATCAAGGGGCTGACTGAAGACGTCTCAACCATTTTTCTAGAATATGAATGGCCGGGTAATGTAAGGGAATTGGAGCACGTAATAGAGGGGGCATTCAATCTCGTCGGCTTTGACGAATGGATCGATTTCAATCATCTGCCGATCGGATTCAGGCAGCGTCTGCACCATGGTTCTTTCAGCCAGGAAGTTCAGGAAGAATCGGACTTCCTCTATCAGACGGGAAGCGACATCAAACCACTGGAGATGTTTGTGGAAGAAGCAGAAACATATTATATCCAAAAAGCTTTGAAGCACCATGAATACAACATCACCCAGACTGCAAAATCCCTTGGCATGAGCCGCCAGAATCTGCAGTATCGGATCAGGAAATACGGGATTGAGCGCGGGGCTGGGTATTGAGAAGTGTATGGAAAATGATTGTTGAGAAATGGCCATGCCCGGTGAGGGTGTGGCTTTTTTGTGTGAGGGGGGAAGAATGACGCTGGGGATGTAAGCGTGTGTTGTAGGGCGTGATGTAGGTACGGGACTTAGGCGAGTGACGTAGGGGCGGAAATTGGGTATGAGACGTAGGGGTGGGATGCAGGCACACGGAAAATTTTGTCGTTTTTTGAAGAATTGTCGGTAATTGAGCCATTTTTGTTGGTAAATCGGAAAAATCGTTGGTAAATACAAAATTTTGTTGGTATATCCCAAAAATCGTTGGTAAACTCAAATTTTTGTTGATATCCGATATAGATCCAAACATCGTTCACCCACCCCTCATACCATATACACCACCCCATCCTCCATATACAAACCCCAAAAAAAGTACCAGCCCCTCCCCAGCACACGCTAAGAAAAGACTGGCACTCTATGAATCTGGCTATTTCACATACTGCAAGTAAGGAGTCAA
The DNA here is from genome assembly GCF_052828565.1 of Rossellomorea sp. NS-SX7. Lineage (NCBI taxonomy): Bacteria > Bacillati > Bacillota > Bacilli > Caryophanales > Bacillaceae > Rossellomorea > Rossellomorea sp. NS-SX7. Next base: position 3,137,097 of record NZ_CM128249.1, read on the forward strand.
ATCCACTCCCACCCCTTCTGCAATCTTCTTCCCAAGCTCCTCATCTGCCCGGTAGAAATTGCAAATTGCACGGAGAGCGATCCGTTCGCTGACAGCGCTCAACTCCTCCGTAAGATTCTTCACGAGCTGCGCCTTCACTTCCGGTGAATAGCTTCGATACACACGTCCGGCCTGACCGAAATCGTCCGTTTTCTCGATTTTTTGACGGCCGCGTTCACCCGACATCGGCTGGTTCACTTCCGTGTATCCTTCCACTTCCTTCGGTTCATGGTCATAGCTGTTTGGTTCATAGTTGATCGGGCTCGTTTGCTGTTTGAATGGCATCGCACCGTCTCTCTGGTTATTATTCACCTGTGCGAACGGACAGTTGATCGGCAGCTGCTGATAGTTCGCCCCGATGCGGTAGCGCTGCGTATCGGAATAAGAGAACAGCCTGCCCTGCAGCAGCTTATCTTCTGATGGCAGCATGCCGTTCACTAATACACCAGGGTTAAAGCCGACGGATTCCGTTTCCGCAAACACGTTCTCAGGATTTTTATTCAATATCATCGTCCCCACGAAATGAGATGGAATCTCATCTTCCGGCCAATCCTTCGTTGCATCCAGCGGATCGAAATCGAATGAATCCATATCCATCGGATCGAGAACTTGAACATATAAATCCCATTGGGGATAATCGCCGTTTTCAATCGCTTCGTATAAATCACGGCTTGCATGGTTGAAATCATTCGCCTGAATCTCTGCCGCTCTCTCAGCTGACAGGTTCACCTCACCCTGTTTTGTCTTCCATTTCAATTTGATATAAACGGTATTCCCTGCTTCGTTCACCCATTTGAAAGAGTGGACGCTCGAACCGCGCATCTGGCGGTAGTTCGCCGGAATTCCCTCATCAGTAAATAGATGCACCAGCATATTGGTCGATTCAGGTGTCAACGACATGAAATCCCAATAACGCTCCCCGTCCTGTATATTCGTACGAGGATCCGGCTTTAAGGAATGAACCATATCCGGAAACTTCATGGCATCGCGGATGAAGAATACGGGCAGGTTATTCCCGACAAAGTCCCAATTTCCTTCCTCCGTGTAAAATTTAACGGCAAAGCCACGCGGATCCCTCAACGTTTCAGGGGAATGCTGGCCATGGATGACCGTAGAGAAACGGGCAAACACCGGTGTCTCTGTCCCAGGGTTTTGGAGGAATTTTGCTTTCGTGTATTTTTTCATGCTGTTTTTTGTGATGAATACCCCATGAGCCCCTGCACCTCTTGCGTGAACGACTCTTTCAGGAACTCGCTCCCTGTCAAAATGGGCCAACTTTTCAATCAGTTGATAGTCTTCTAGTAATGATGGACCCCTGCGGCCTGCTGTCATCGAATTCTGATTATCGCCGATGGGCGCACCTTGATTTGTTGTTAATTTCTTTCTATCCATATTGAAAACTCCTTTAAATTAGAATAATTATTAAGTAAGTATATTTTCATTTTAATCAATTGAGAATGAAAGTCAATAACAAATTATAATTATTTTAAATTAATAACTATTAAAAAAGAAAAATAACCATTAAAAAAAGACAACTTAAACAAATAAGTTGTCTTTTTAACACTATTATTCTCTTTTTAAAAATAGAACTGACTTTGGAAACTAAGACTTAATCAATTCGGAATCCGTGATGAACCTCATTCCTTCAGTGGATTCCAAAGAGAAGACGCCTCCTCTTCCAGGTTTCACGTCCAATATGATCTTGAAATGCTTCCAATACTCATATTGCTGTGAATTCATATAGAAAGGACAATCGGCTGCAGTACCCACTAACACGTCGCTGTCACCTATGATCAAATCATCCTGGCTCAAACACATCGGGGAACTTCCATCACAACATCCTCCTGATTGATGAAAAAGCAGTGGTCCATGCTTGCTCTTAAGCTTTTCAATCAATTGAAGGGCCTGCTCTGTCGCCTCCAGTCTATTTTCCATTTTAGAAGAATCCTAACTTCTTAGGGCTGTAGCTTACAAGAAGGTTCTTCGTTTGCTGGTAGTGGGACAGCATCATCTTATGCGTTTCACGGCCGATACCCGACATTTTGTAGCCGCCGAATGCTGCATGCGCAGGATATGCGTGGTAGCAGTTTGTCCACACGCGGCCCGCCTGGATCTCACGCCCGAAACGGTATGCTGTGTTCATATCACGTGTCCATACACCCGCACCAAGTCCATAAAGCGTATCGTTGGCGATTTCAAGCGCTTCTTCCTTCGTTTTGAATGTTGTAACGGAAACAACTGGTCCAAAGATTTCTTCCTGGAAGATTCGCATGGAGTTGTCACCTTTAAATACAGTCGGTTTTACATAGTAACCAGATTCGTGGTCACCTTCCAATTTATTCTGCTCTCCGCCGATCAGGCACTCCGCTCCTTCTTGTTTACCGATTTCGATGTAAGAAAGAATCTTATCCAGCTGCTCTTCTGACGCCTGCGCTCCAAGCATTATGTCCGTATCCAGCGGGTTGCCCTGCTTGATTTGCTTCACGCGTTCGATCGCTCTTTCCATGAACTTGTCGTAGATGGATTCCTGGATCAGCGCTCTTGAAGGACATGTACATACTTCTCCTTGGTTAAGAGCGAACATGACGAATCCTTCTACCGCTTTATCAAGGAAATCATCATCTTCATTCATGACATCTTCAAAGAAGATATTCGGTGATTTACCGCCAAGCTCAAGTGTCACCGGAATGATATTTTGAGAAGCATATTGCATGATCAAGCGGCCTGTCGTCGTTTCACCAGTGAAGGCAACTTTACCGACACGCTTACTTTGGGCAAGTGGCTTCCCTGCTTCAACACCGAAACCTTGAACCACGTTCAATACGCCCTTTGGAAGCAGGTCTTGAATCAGTTCAACAAGAACCATGATGGAAGCCGGAGTCTGCTCAGCAGGCTTCAATACCACACAGTTACCGGCAGCAAGCGCCGGAGCGATTTTCCATACAGCCATCAGAATCGGGAAGTTCCAAGGAATGATCTGAGCTACAACCCCGATCGGCTCATGGAAATGATAAGAAACCGTGTCATTATCAATTTCTCCAAGCGTTCCTTCCTGCCCTCTGATGCAGCCTGCGAAGTAGCGGAAATGATCGATTGCCAGCGGCATATCGGCAGCAAGCGTTTCGCGTACCGGCTTACCATTATCCCACGTTTCTGCTACAGCAAGCATTTCAAGGTTTTCTTCCATGCGGTCGGCAATCTTATTTAGAATCGACGCTCTCTCGGCAACGGATGTTTTGCCCCATGCGTCCTTTGCCGCATGTGCAGCATCCAGTGCCTTTTCCACATCCGCTTCATTTGAGCGTGCGATCTTTGTAAACACTTTACCTGTTACAGGTGATACATTCTCGAAGTACTCTCCACTTGCCGGCGGAACAAATTCCCCGCCAATGAAGTTCTCATATTTGTCTTTGAATTGAACCAGTGAACCTTCTGTATTCGGATTATTAAAAAGCATTCTAGTCCCTCCCGATTGTTATGTATTCCTCTTTGTAAAAGCGCTTTCATTTTTCATTATATTCGATTTGAGTTGTACGGACAAGTATATTGTGAAAAAATTCTTTATTTTCCGGAAATATAATTCTGCATAAATAAAGCGATGAATGCTTGATTCATCGCTTTACCTTTAAAGCTTGATTTTATTGTACATCTCAGAATCAATAAGCTCCTCCTCATCGGTCATGATGTAAGGATGACTTTTTTCTAAGATGGACTGCATGTCAACAGGCATTTTATCCGCTTCATACGCACATACGAGTGTCATTTTTTGTTCATTCACAATTTTATCGGTTTCTTGTTCAAACCAATCTACGATGTGAGCAGGATCTTCCAGCCCTCCCCATTCTACGTTCGTCCAGGTTCGAAAAGGGGCATTGCCTTCAAAATAAGGTGTGTAGATGTTGATTAATTGTTCGTAAATCGCTGGAGGATGGTAGCTTCCGCTTGATAAGTAAAATTCGAAATTACTGACGGCATGGACTTGCTTGAATTGATTGTCTGTCAGCTTCTCTTTTAATCGATCGACCAGCATTTTCAGGTTTTTTTCACTTTCAATGAGGATGACTGTTTCCCCTGATTCGATCCCATCAACAAGATATGCAAGGACATTCTTCATATACATCTCTTTATTTTGGTAACAGTACAGGATGTGTGTGCATGGATTGGTTTTCACAAGACGGTTTACTTCTTCCATATTATTACACCTCCCTTTTTCCTATATAACATGTATTCGTGATAACTCTTTGATATCCTTTGTCCAAACAAAAAAAGACCACCCACTCATATTGGGGCGGTCTTTGACTCATTACTTCTTGATTAGATCTTCACGTTCAGATTGCTCGATCCACTCTTCAAGCTTGTCTTTAAGTGTGTTGAAGCCAGCTGGTGTTGTTTCTTCAGCTGCCGGCTTTACACTTCCTTGACGGCGAGGTTTTTTCGCTGCTGCAGGCTTAGCCTGAGGTGCTGGAGCTTCTTCTGTAGCTCGGATTGAAAGGCTGATTTTACCAGCTGCTTCATCAACTGATAATACTTTAACCTTCACTTCGTCGCCTACTGAAAGGTGCTCGCTGACATCTTTAACGAATCCGTGTGTGATTTCAGAGATGTGAACAAGTCCTTGTGTTTCTTCGTCTAATGCAACAAATGCTCCGTATGGCTGGATTCCTGTAACTTTACCTGTTACAACAGATCCTGTTTCGAATTTTGTAGTCATGGTAACACTCCTAGTATATATATTATTTTTCTCTTTTACACGCAATTTTAGATTATACCATAGATGATGGTTTTCGGCAAAAGGAATTGTACAGGAGCATGAATTCTTTCCTTTTTTTCATCTAAAAATACGCATCTCACTAGTTATGTTTCCCTATTTTCCTTATTATTAAAACATTATTCACTTTCTGAATAATAAACCGAAACCGCTAATTATTGCCCTCGTAAATCCTTCCCACTTCTGACGAGATGATGACCGGTGTATGCTGCACCCATCGTTCCGGCTTCACACCATTCGATTCCCTCAGTTCATTCAAAACCCCTTGCAGACTTTCAGCAGATTTATATGTGGGGTAGTTCTCTACAAGATACTCATACGCTTCCCGCACTTCCGGCTTCAATTTGCCCGTCTCTGTAAAAATCGGCTGGTTGACACCGCCGTTCACATAATATTGATAGAGGAGATCATACTCAAGCTCCACTTCATTTCTGAAACGCGAATCCTCAGGCAGTTCTTTAAGGATTTGTTCAAACAGCATGAGACGGTCACCTGCCTCTTTCCATCCCGTCGTGAATTCCCCTGCTTTCAATACAGAAGATTCGCGTGTTTTCATGTAGGACACATATACATCCGGCAGAGCATCTCCTGAAATCATGTTGACATACTCAAAGTCAATGGACGTTTCAAGAGTGTCTTCCTTTTCATTGTAAGTAAGCTTAACCGCATTGTTCGTGATACCGCCAAGCAGCATTCTGAACTCGCTGGGATAGGGCTGAGGTGAATTCAAGCTCTTCATATTGATTTTTCCGTTTTCAATATGAGGTTTCCACCAGTCTTTGTATGTCTGCAGTTTTTCTTCGTAAATCGGAAGTAATCCCGTTTGTTTTTCCAAAAAGGTTCCTGTCCAGGCTTCCGCTTCCATCAACGTGATTCCGCCTTTGAGGCTCCGGATCATCATGTCAGGGGTCCTCAATGATTCTTCGATCCACTCTTTCCCTCTCTCTGCCCATTGAAGTTTCATGTCAAGAGGATAGTCACGTTTGGGGATGGATTCAACATAAATCAAATGTCCCTGTGCATCCTTATTAAGCTGCGTTTGACTGAATGTGGACTCGTTGAACCCAAGACGCTCCATAGCCTGCGTCTTCCGGAGTTCATAGAGGGCTTTTACATCTTCCATTTCTGTCAGCAGCTCTTTACTTGTTTCACCTTGATAGTGGTGCTCAGCCGCTTGCTGGTTTTGATCCCCTCCATCACCCTGAATGTCATCGCCCATCGTCAATTGCAGTGCCAATACAGTACCGATCAGAAAGACACCGATAAAGCTTGCAACGTAAGGCCAGTGAATGACGGGGCGGGAACGCTTCTTTTTGGACCGATTTTGTTCTTCCTTAATGGCTTTAAGGATGGCATGCGAATCCGTTTGAGCAGGCATTTTTTTATACGTACGGTCTAATAATTCCATCCGCTTCTCGAACATTTTCTCATCCATTGATGGTCCCCTCCCCTTTTTCCGCTTCCTCAAGCAGTTTTTTCAACAGACTTTTCCCTCTCAGTATCCGGGTTTTAATCGTAGAAAGATTGACGGATAGTATATCTGCAATCTCCTCGTATTTTTTTTCATGAAAATAATACAGGATGATCGGTGCTCTGTACTTTTCCTCTAGTTCTTGAATGCATTCGTGAAGTACACGGTCCTCTTCTTCCCTCAGAACAGATACATGTGCGGCGGCCGTTTCATATACCGGTTCGTTCATCACTTTATGGACCCTTTTGTTATGCTGACTTTCTTTCCTTTTAAAATCCCTTGATACATTTAACGTTATCTTATATAGCCAGGTCGTGAATTTCGCATGGGTGAATCCGTCGATAAACCGGTAAACCCTTATGAAAACCTCTTGGCTGATATCAGGTATATCGTTCAAGTTATTTCCCATCTGATAAGCGAACCGTTCCACGATGGGGGAATAGTCGCTGATTAATTTACTGTAGGCGGAAAGGTCGCCCTGTTTTGCCTTTTCAATGAGCTGAAATTCGTCCAATGCTGTATACCTCTCCTTCCTTCTTGATCTTCTTATCTATGTAACGAAGGCTGATTGGTTTTTGTTTCATAAAAACAGGAATTTTTTTCTTAAAATGGATAGCCTATTATTTCATATTAACATCGGTGTGTTTCTCAGGCTCTGAAGGCAAAAAAAAATAAATCCCTCGTTTCCGGGGATTTATTTTTCAATATTGTATCTTCGCATCTCCATCATTTTCTTTCTGTGTTTTTTCAAATAAGGAGCCGCGTATAACCAAAATGCTGCAAGATGTGCGAACGCAAAGTTAAAGACGAATAGACTCCAGAATGTCACATGTCCCCAGCCGCCCATTTCCGGAACTGCTACGTAATAAATGAAGATGGCCCACAATGCTACTAGAAATGGAATATGAATCAAAGCCCATTTACGATGCTCGATCCATAAGAATAGAGGAGTAGCCGTTGCAACGAATAAATACACCATAAACATATCCATAAATGATCCCTCCTGATTTAAGCGCTTTCAATTTTGACTAATTAATGACGAATTATTGTCTAATTTGTGAACGTGTCGTTACCACTAGTATACTATACTTTGCTAACTTTTCCAGCCCGTTTTTATTTTTTCAATAAAATAGGAATTTTTTCATGATTTAAAACGTTTACATCCATACTAATGTAAAGGAAAAAATCATTCGTTTGAAAAATCTATGAATTCAATACATTTACAACCATTTTTAATATATATTGAAAATTTAAAAATCCGGTGTACACTTCCCGAAAAACATAGTAGTATGGAAAAATCGTTTTGTTTTTAAACCTTAATTAAAGCCTTTAGAGAGGAGTATTATCGTCATGGCAAAGAAACAACAATGGTCATCGAAAATAGGATTTATCCTGGCAGCAGCCGGTTCTGCCATAGGCCTCGGAGCGATTTGGAAATTCCCATATATGGCCGGGGCGAATGGCGGAGGAGTTTTCTTTCTCCTTTTTATCATCTTCACGATATTGATCGGCACTCCGATTTTGCTGGCAGAGTTTGTGATTGGAAGAAAAGCCGGCGCCGATGCCGTAACATCGTATAAAAAGCTGGCACCTGGATCAGCCTGGCATCTAATCGGTTATCTCGGTACGATTGTTTCATTTATCATCCTGTCTTTTTACAGCGTCGTTGGAGGCTGGATTCTTTCTTATCTTGCGAGAAGTTTCACAGGGGCTCTCTCAGGAAAAACCCAGGAACAATACGGGGCAATGTTTGAAGATATCATTGCAAACCCATGGGAAATCCTGATTACACAAGCCTTGTTTCTTGTACTGACTGTCATGGTCGTTCAAGGAGGGATCCAGAAAGGGATTGAACGTGCGAGCCGCTATATGATGCCGTCTTTATTTATTTTATTTCTTATCCTGGTGGCACGCTCGCTCACCCTCGAAGGCGCCATGGAAGGTGTACGCTTCCTTCTGGTCCCCGACTGGAAGTACTTGACGGGCGAAACGGCACTGCTTGCACTTGGACAAGCCTTTTTCTCATTGAGTGTCGGCCTGTCTGTCATGGTGACATATGCATCCTATCTTTCAAAGGAGGACAGCATGCCGCGGTCGGCGATTTCAGTTTCTGGTCTGAATATTTTCATCTCTCTACTAGCAGGATTGGTGATTTTCCCATCTGTCTACGCATTGGGATTCCAGCCTGATGAAGGACCTGGTATTGCCTTCGTCGTGCTTCCGGCCGTTTTTAATGAAATAGCATTCGGCGGGATTTTCCTGTCCGTATTCTTGATTCTGCTTCTCTTTGCGACGTTGACATCGGCCTTTTCAATTCTTGAAATTGGAGTAGCCGCATTAACGAAAGGGGATCAAAAAAAGAGAATGCCCTATACATGGTTGATGGGAATCATGGTACTCATCGCCGGAATTCCAAGTGCACTGTCATTTGGGGTCTTCAGCGAGTTCACACTTCTCGGCCGGAACTTCTTTGATTTTGCAGACTTTATCACAAGCAGTTTCGGACTGCCGATCGGAGCATTGTTTATCAGTATCTTTGTATCCTATCGCCTGAAAAGGGAAGAAGTATGGAATGAAATCCAACAGGGGTCGTCCACCTCCAAAGGACTGTTCACCGCCTGGATCATCCTTCTTCGCTATATCGTCCCGATAGCAATCATACTCGTATTCATTTCTAAACTGGTTCCATAAGAAGACCCGCCCTTCGACACTTTAACGTGTTGAGGGACGGGCTTTTTTTTAACATTTTGTTCACGGGTGGACAGTCTAATTATTTTCTTTTGGTGATAAAATAGAAGTAAGAAGAAGATTTGATATTTGGGAGGGGTTTTAGAATGTCACACTTTGGTGAGAATTTAAAGAGAGTCAGAGAAGATAGAAATATTTCTCAGCGCGAGTTAGCCCTGAAAGCTCGCTTAGGCGCGAGTACAATTGAGAAGTATGAAAACAATGAACAGATCCCTGATACACAAACCATATTAAAGCTGTCAACCGTTCTTGATATCCCCGCATCAGAGCTTTTGGAACGTGAAATGATCAACCATCATCCGGCAGGAATCGATTCAGAGATTGAGCAGCTCATTAAAGAAATCGGCCCAAAACGGACAAAGCTAATCCTGCGCAAAGCGAAGGAATTCTCAGAAGATGATTTCCTCCGTGTCATGCAAATGCTGTATGAAGTGAAGTACGAGAAATAAAATTTAAAAATCTATGTATAAACTCTTCAAAAGGGGAGATACTGAGACTAAGCTTTCTAAGTATTCCCCCTTTTGTTTTCATTTGTTGGACGATTATTGAATCGTCCTATTTTTTTTTGACTTAAAACAAGGCATCAAAAAACCAGGCGCCAACATGTCAACACCTGGTCCAAAATAAACCTAGCTATGGTTCTCAACAAACCTCTTCATCCGTTTCACAGCCTCCTGCAGCTGCTCCATGGAAGATGCATACGAACATCGGATATGTCCTTCCCCGCCTTTGCCGAACACATTTCCCGGAACGACTGCCACCTTCTCTTCCATCAATAGCTTCTCAGCAAATTCTTCAGAGGACAGCCCCGTCTTAGCAACAGACGGAAAGGCATAAAACGCTCCGCCCGGCAGATGGCACGTTAGCCCCATCTCATTCAAAGAATCGACAAAATAATGCCTGCGATGACGGTAGCTGCGTTTCATTTCAACTACCTCTTCCATTCCCTTATCAAGTGCTTCGACGGCAGCATATTGAGCAGGAGTCGAAGCACACATCATGGCGTACTGATGAATTTTCAACAGCGGCGCTGCAATCTCCTCAGGTGCGCATATAAAACCGAGCCTCCAGCCGGTCATCGCAAAACCTTTTGAGAACCCGTTGATCACGATCGTTCTGTCCCTCATTTCATGAAGAGATGCGATCGAAACGTGGCCGTGGTCATAGGCAAGTTCGGAATAGATTTCATCTGAAAGCACCACCAGGTCATGACGGCGGATGACTTCTGCAAGCTCCTCCAGATTTTCTTTTTCCAATACGGTCCCGGTAGGGTTATTGGGTGAACATAACAGGACAGCTTTTGTCCTGTCCGTAATCACTGCCTCAAGTTCTTCTGCAGTCAGCTTGAAACCATTCTCAGGCTTTGTTTCAACTGTTACAGGTGTTCCCCCTGCAAGCTGTACAAGAGGGACATACGACACAAAGCCCGGCTCGACAACCACCACTTCATCGCCTGGATCGATAATGGCCCGCATGCTGATATCAAGTGCCTGACTCGCACCAACCGTCACGATGATCTCGGTTTTCGGGTCATACTCCACTCCATAGCCATCCTCCATATAGCTGCTGATTTTCTCTCGCAGCTCCAAGAGGCCAGCGTTCGCCGTATAGGAGGTATAGCCCTGCTCCAATGACAGGATCGCTGCTTCCCTTACTGTCCACGATGTGATGAAGTCCGGCTCGCCGACGCCGAGAGAAATGACCCCTTCCATATTGGCTGCCAGATCAAAGAATCTTCTGATACCGGATGGCTTCAAATTTTCAACCGATTTCGCAATATAAGATGTCTTTGTCGTCATGGGGACACCACAATTCGTTTATCTTCATGAGAATCACCAAAAATGGTGCCGTCATGCTTATATTTTTTCAACTGGAAATGCGTCGTTGTAGATAGAACAGAATCAAGCGTTGAAAGTTTCTCTGACACAAACATGGCAACTTCATTCATGGACCGTCCTTCCACCGTCACCGATAAATCATACGCCCCTGACATCAGATATACGCTTTTCACTTCTTTATAGCGATAGATCCGGTGTGCAACTTCGTCAAATCCGACGCCTCTTTTCGGAGCCACTTTTACGTCGATCATGGCAGTTACGCCTTCATGCCCTTCTACCTTTGACCAGTCCACAATCGAGCTGTATCGTACAAGGATATTTTCGTTTTCAAGCTTGGTAAGAGCCTTTTCCACTTCATCTGATGACACTTGAAGCATCTTCCCTAAGCTTTCTGATGAGATTCTTGCATCCTTTTGTAAAATCCTCAGTAAATCAAGCTCCAATTCGCTAAGCTGCATAATGCTCCTCCTTCAAACCACTTAAATGGTTACATTATAGCAGAACTTGTAGAAATAGAAAAAGTCACTCTCCAATTTCTTAACCTGAAATCAAATCGTTAAAGGTGTTAAATAACAGAAAAAGGGTAAAATACGATAAACCAACATTGTGAGGAGTGACAAGTCATGCAGGGAAACGATTTTTCAAGAACGGCAAACGTAAACGGAGCAAATGTATATTATGAATACCATCAGCATCCAACAGCTTCTGAAACCTTCGTTCTTCTTCACGGTTTTCTGTCTTCAACCTTCAGTTTCAGGCGACTGACTCCTCTATTGAAAGAAAAATACAATGTCATTTCAATTGATCTGCCCCCATTCGGCAGCAGTGGTAAATCCAATCGTTTCACCTATTCCTATGACAATATGGCAAACACCGTCATATCGCTGCTTGACCACCTGAATGTGAAGAATATCCACCTGACCGGACATTCGATGGGCGGACAGATCGCATTGAATGTCATGAAAAAAGAACCTTCACTCGTTGATAAAGGGGTTCTTCTATGCAGCTCGGGTTATCTCAAAAGAATGAAATGGCCGGTTCTGATGGCCAGCCGTATCCCCTTTTTCCATCTGTATGTAAAACTGTGGCTGACACGTTCCGGTGTGCGGAAAAACCTTGAGAATGTTGTCCATAACCAGGACTTGATCGATGACGAAATGATGTTCGGCTACTTAAAGCCATTTCTTGAAGATGATATTTTCAAAGCGCTGACACGCATGATCCGAGACCGCGAAGGGGACTTATCAATGGGGGAATTGAAGAAGATCGAGACACCCTGCCTCCTTGTCTGGGGGGAACATGACCGTGTTGTCCCGCTCACGACCGGGCACAGGCTAGCTGAAGACCTTCCCCGATCAAAACTGATCGTACTAAAAGAAACCGGTCATCTTGTACCTGAAGAAAAACCTGACGAAGTACTGCATCACATCCAGCAGTTTGTGAATTCTAAAGCAGATGAGTACTCAAAACAAGAGCAGCCGCAGGTTAAAAAAGGACTTCCCAAAACGCTTCTTACTGAAACGTAAGGGGAAGTCCCTTATATCCCTCCGTAAACCCTAGCAGTTCCCACTGTTATTCATTCCCAATAATGCAAAGAATTTTTCAGGCGATTCTCCATCTTGATCCACTCTTCAAACGGACATTCATAGGTATTTGCCAGCGAATTGGTGGTGATTTTCATAATGGACGGATTCGGCCACGTCGACAATGACTGTATTCTCCCCTTCCTTTCCGACTGAAAGAGGATCCCACTCATGAAGGAACGTTCACTCAGGTTCTTCATTTCCATCAACTGTACTCTGGTTTCTGAAGATACTAAGAATGAACGATAATCAAATCATTTTCATCTTTCCGGCTTCCATACTAAGATGGAAATAGTAATAGAATCCACTAGATGTTAGATGACTAGCGGTATTGGCCGCACGAAATCTTTCAGAACTCACCATTCTTACCGTGAAAGGGGTACTGACTTTGAATGAATTCGAAAAAATAATCGACCGTAAAGGGACATCCTCTGTGAAATGGGATATGACGAAGACTGTATTCGGAAAAGATGACGTGCTGCCGATGTGGGTGGCCGATATGGACTTCCTACCTCCGTCTGAAGTAAGCGAAGCCTTAACTAATCGCTTGGATCATGGGATCTTCGGCTATACCTTCGTAGGTGACGGCCCCGCAGGAGCCATCACTGAATGGATGAAGAAAAGACATGGCTGGAATATACATAGATCCTGGCTTCAATACAGCCCGGGTGTCGTCCCTGCCATCGCGGCCATTATACAGGCACTGACAGAACCCGGTGACAAGGTTTTGGTTCAGTCACCTGTCTACACGCCCTTCTTCACGATGACAGAAGAAAATGATCGAGTGATTGAAAATGCTCCTTTAGTATACGAAAACGGAAGGTACAGCATTTCATTTGATACCTTTGAAGAATCACTGAAAAAAGGCGTGAAATTATTCCTGCTTTGCAACCCACATAATCCAAGTGGACGCGTGTGGAAACGTGAAGAACTGACCAAAATGGCAGAGCTCTGCAGAAAGTACAATGTCATCATCGTATCGGATGAAATTCACTCCGATCTCGTCTACGAACCCCATACACATACGCCGATTGCCTCAATCGATGAAAGCTTCGCGGATATGACCATCACCTGCATCGCACCAAGCAAGACCTTCAATCTTGCAGGACTGCAGGCATCAGCCATGATCACACCGAACAAGGAATTCCGCGAAAAAATAGCGGATGTCCATAAAAAGCAAGGCTTCTTCACGCTCAATACGTTCGGTATCACCGGCATGGAAGCTGCCTATCGCCATGGTGAAACGTGGCTCGGGAACATCCTGGACTATTTATCGGAAAATGTGAAGATCACGAAATCATTCCTTGAGGAGTATCTTCCGGACCTTCATCTTGTTGACCCGGAAGGAACCTATCTTCTTTGGATCGATTGCACTGAACTTGGTCTTTCTGATGAGGATCTCAAAGAACGGCTGCTTGAAAAAGGGAAGCTCGGCCTCGAACCCGGCCCAAAATACGGAGATGGCGGCGAAGGCTTCGTGAGAATGAATATCGCATGTCCGCGTGAAGTACTGATGGATGGGTTGGAGAGACTTCGTAAGGCGCTTGGATCATGATAGACAGTATGCAGCTTCAGTTCAATTAGAGCACAATGTGTACTTTATCCATCCGCATTCTTAACGTATCATTTTAGAAACAAAAGAGCCCGTTGCTCAGGATAGGTGAGCAGCGGGCTTCTCTTACTTCTTCTTCTCTTTTTCTTTGGCGATTTCACCACAGGCAATTCTCGATCCCGAATCACCTGCAGGCTGTGTCATGCCGTCATCTTTATTTTCTGTAATGATCAGGGAGGTCCCTTCTTTAGTGAATAAAGAAGTCTTCCCTTTCGTCATCGTCACAAGAGGTGCCATCAGCTTCACCTTTGCAACACCGTCATCCTCTACGATAATATTCGGCAAATCACCTGCATGGGCACCTTCCGGGTGAAGCAGACCATGTTTTTTATCATCGGGATTAAAATGGTTGCCGGCCGACACAAAGTCGGGGCGTTTACATGTCCCTTTTTCATGGAAATGAATGCCGTGTTCCCCTGAAGGCAGCCCTTCTAGATCGAGGGCCACTTCCACCCCATCCGATTTTTCCTGAAGGATCACCTTTCCCAGCGAATCGCCCGTATCATTCTTCATATCGACTTCCGTCTTCTTTGGATTTTCAATTGCGCAAGCCCCAAGCAGGATTGCCGGCAAGACTATGTAAAGTAATTTGTTGTTTTTCATCTATGATTCCTCCAAATGTACATACTCTTCCTCCATTTTTGACGAGATGAAGGGAAAGTATTCTTATGGAAGAGAAAAAACGAACTGCTTGGGGGCTGGGGTCTGCAGCGAATCCCTCATGTAAATGATTTTGACATGTTTATAGGGGGATAAATATGCTACTGTGGAATGTTCATCTCACTCTTCCAATGAATATTAGCGAAATCAGCTATTTTTAATGAGTTATCAACGTTTTTTGGGGTGTTATCTACAAATATTCGATTTTACCTACATTTTTGTGGCGTTATCTACAAATATTCGATTTTACCTACATTTTTGTCGCGTTATCTACAAAAACCAATCACTTACCGACAATTCGACAAATATTGACAACCCCAACATCACCCATACAAACACCCATCCTCCACCTCAAAACCACAAAAAAGCACGCCAGGATCATATCCCGGCGTGCATCAAAAACGGTTATTCAGTTTTGCGATTACGCTGACTTATCTCTTCCTCAATGGCTTTCGTCTTGAGTTCTTCCTTTTTGGAAACCCTCTTGATCAAACGGAATGTCAAAATCGTCAATATAAAAAAGATCGCCATCCAGATTGCGGCTGGAATGTACTCTGTCTTATCTTCCGGGAAGTATAAAAACAAATTCAATACATATGAAGAAAGCATAATTAGCTCCTTTCCTTTCAAAACAAACTCTTTTCCCATTATACCAAGATAAAAAAGGAGAAACCAATTCCCCGGAGAAATTATTTAACGATTGTATGAACAAGCTGTGAACACTATGAAGACCCGTCTCTCCAATCAATTTAAAGCGACGAGGGACGGGCGTTCGCAATCCGACAATTTCCGAGGAAATAAACAACAGGTTTCATCAAAGAGCAGCTGTTAGGATCAACCTGACTGTCCCTGCAGTCCTTCTATATGCCATGCAGCTCATTTAGCAGATAAGAAAAGAACCTTGAGAGCTCAAGGTTCTTTTTGAAATGCCATATATCAATAAGGAATCATGCAGTATATCGGGTGCCGATATACGATATACTCTCCCTTACTTCACGACTGTAATCTTTTCAATGGTGACATCTTCTTTCGGAGCATCATTCTGCCCAACTTCTACATTCGCGATTTTATCCACGACATCCATACCTTCGATTACTTGTCCGAAAACCGTGTGCTTGAAGTCAAGATGCGGAGTTCCTCCGCGTTCCATGTAGGCGTCGATGATTTCCTGCGGGAATCCGGCTTCCTTCATTTTATCTTCGAAACCAGGGTTCATTTCACTGTTCTGAACGATGAAGAACTGGCTTCCATTCGTATCAGGTCCGGCGTTTGCCATTGAAAGAGCTCCGCGGATGTTGAAAAGCTGTTTAGAGAATTCGTCCTCGAATGATTCTCCCCAGATACTTTCCCCGCCTGTTCCATTTCCATTGGGGTCTCCGCCTTGAATCATGAAATCTTTGATCACACGGTGGAATTTCAATCCGTCATAGTAGCCGTTCTCACTGTGAGTGATAAAGTTTTCAACCGTTTTTGGTGCCTGCTCAGGGAATAATTTTATCTTAATCGTCCCCTTGGAAGTTTTCATTTCCACTACCTTTTCATTTTCAGCCACTTCTGTTGTCAACTGCGGGTATGTCATGTTTTCATCTCCTCCGGATTCTGCCCCACTTGAACTCTCTTCAGTTTCAGCAGGCTTTTCTTCGTTGCTGTTATCTTTCTCTGTTTGTCCACATCCGGCAAGAATTAAACCTAATAGACACAAGGATATAAATACCAATCTCTTCATATATGTACCTCCACATGTTACTTTTATAGTAAGATTTATTAATATCACTTTGTGTTCCATTATAATAGACTTAGACACTTAAGAGGAGGGGTTTTCTTGCAAAATTTTCAAATCGGGGACAAAGTCACAGCTTTTTATAAAACGGGAAAATATATCGGAGAGGTGACAGGGGAACGACCTGGTGCTTATGTAGTAAGGATTCTAGCTGTACTCAAGCACCCCCGCCAAGGTGATTTACATAACCCTGCAGAAGTAGATGTTCCGCTATTCCATGAACGGAAGGCACTTGCTTTTCGAGAGCAGGCCAACATGCCTGAAAAGATGGTGAAGTCCTATGAAGGGGAAGTTCCCGAATACAATGAAACACTTCTGACTGCTTTCGGCGATCTGAAAAGGCAATTGGAAGCAGACGGTTCTCCGCATGCCATTAAAAGTCTGGAAGCACTCCGGGGAGTACAGCGGGAGTATGAGCTGATGTATGGACTGTCGTTTGAGGGTTGATTGAACATATCGTTCTCAGCGATTCATGCAGAACTCAAAAAAAAAAAAAACGTGCCGTTCGGGGGCATGTTTTTTTTATATAATCATGATCTTCAAGCCAGCTGATTATAGAGTTTACTCAAGTCGATCCGGTCACCGATGGTGGTCGGTTCAGCTTTGTCGAGATACTTTTTGTCTTTCTCCACGAGATTGTAAATATGCTGTGTCGTCATTGCATCATCAAGTGCTTTATGATGCTTTCCGACACCTTCCCTGCCGTATTCCTGAACGGCTTTCCATAAGCCGGTTTGATTTTGATCTCCGAAGAATCGTTTATATTCCATCGATAAATCGACAAATTGGGCTTGAAAAGGGAAGGCGATGCCGGACTGGGTACAGTTATCCCTTAATACTTTCATGTCCATGTTGCCCCATGTCACGACTTTCTCGATACCTTTCGAATTCAATTGATTGAAATAATCGATGAGGGTCTGGAAGGTGATGCCTTCGTCTACTTTATCTTGTGTGATCGATAAAAATCGTTTGCAGCGATTGGTTAGTCTGGGAAAGGCAGATGGTTTTACATAAGTTGAAAACGTATCTGTCACTTGCCCATTCTGAACCACTACCACACCAGCTTCGATTATTTCAGGGAAAAAGCCTTTGGGGACTCTATGACGTTCCGGCATTGAAAACTCAAAGTCAATGAACACAAGCTGCTTTGCTTTTACCACGTAACTCCCTCCTCAATCTTGTACAGACCCCAATTTTCATTCTAGTAGAATACTATTGTGAATACGAACGGGTTTATGCGCACTCACCGGCTTATTCGCTTTCTGGTGAGATTACATAATTCTTATTCTTATATTATATCATGTTCAACCTGAAAAATATGACTAATTCCTTTTAAACAGCCGCAAAAAAATCTCCCTCAGTGGACGCTCTTCATAATCTTTAATACAATAGATATTTAGGAAACCGAAATAAATACTGTATGAGAAGGTGTTTGTCATTTCAATAGAAAAAAGGAATCTTGTCATTATGGTCACGGCGAATTTTTTAGTGGCTGCCAGCGCCACGATGGTCCTGCCGTTCCTATCTCTTTATATAGAGACGTTCGGTGACTATAGCGCTGAATATGTGCAGCGCTGGTCCGGCTTTGTTTTCGGGATTACATTCCTGACGGCGTTTTTCATTTCTCCTTTATGGGGAAGATTTGGGGACCGTTACGGGTACAAGCCGATTCTGTTGATCACAGGATACGGGATTGCGACCTCCATTTTCTTAATGGGCTTTATGGAGTCTGTTCACGGTTTGTTTATCCTGAGGCTGCTGATGGGTGCCGTCACCGGATTCATCCCTACTTCGATGGCCCTCATCTCTTCCCAGACATCCAAAAAGGAAGCCGGAAAAATATTGGGTACCCTGCAGATGGGCACCGTGTCCGGCGGTTTGTTCGGACCTGTCATCGGCGGGATTCTTGCTGACAATGTTGGTTTTTCTTATACCTTTATTTTCACGGCGATTTCGATTGCGATTGCGGCGACAGTCGTTCTGTTCGGAATAAACGAGCAGCGTAATGATGAACAGAGGAATAAGCAAAACAAATATTCAAGCAAGCAGGTGCTTCAGCATATTTTCAGTCACAAGCTCCTTGTGACGGTTATTATTCTATCCCTGCTCATCCAGGTCGCAAATTTCAGCATTCAGCCGCTGCTGGCACTTTATGTAGATGAACTGACTTCATCCGCGAACCTTGCCTTTTTAGCCGGCCTTGCCTTTTCGGCTACAGGATTCGGGAACTTTATCGCTACCCGGCAATGGGGAAAGCTCGGCGATCAAATCGGATATGAGAAGGTCCTTTCCATCCTGTTGGTGCTTGCCTCCATCCTTATTGTGCCGCAGGCTCTTGTGACTGAGCTCTGGCAGCTTGTCCTTCTCCGCTTCTTATTCGGGATTGCCATCGGGGGGATGATTCCGTGCGTGACAGCGTACATTCGTCAGGAAGCCCCGCTCAGCATGCAGGGTGAAGTTTTGGGCTACAACCAGAGCTTTCGTTTTCTTGGAAACGTGATTGGACCGGCATTTGGAGGGACGGTCTCCGGATATATTGGAATTTCTTCCGTTTTTTATGTAACAGGTGCTTTATTCTTGGGGGCATTTGGATTATTATGGTGGAGTATAAGACATTCTGAAGTTGACGGTCACGTGAAACAAGATTACTAGAAAAGTAGAGTGGAAGTATGAGAGTGTTTGCAGGATTTCTAACAGTGATGTGCTTTATGGCATTGTTTTTCACCACACTGTTCTTCACGACAGAAGAAGTCGATAAAGTCCAGGGATTTCAGGATGAACTCGAGTCCACGGTGAATACAGACCAGTTGAACCTTAACAAGACCAGTTTACTGCTGGACAAAAACGGAGATGTATTTTCAGAGGTCAATCGTCCCTTTCGATTATATGTAGAAGATGAGAAAATCCCTCCATTCGTAAAAGATATCCTGGTCGCTTCAGAAGATCAGCATTTTTATGAGCATGTGGGGTTTGATGCCGGCGCCATATTGAGGGCGGTCGTAAAAAATTTGGTATTCACCCATATTCAGCAGGGCGGAAGCACGATCACCCAGCAGCTGGCCAGAAACTTATATTTAGGCCAGGAAAAAACGTACAACCGTAAATTGACTGAGCTCTTTTATGCACATGAGATTGAAAGCTCCCTTTCTAAAGATGAAATTCTGGAGCTTTATCTCAATGTCATTTATTTCAGCAATGGAGTGTATGGAATTGAAACGGCATCCCAATATTATTTTCAAAAAAGTGTTTCCGAACTAAACAAAGCAGAGTTGGCATTCATTGCCTCGATCCCGAATAATCCGGGCAAGTATGATCCTGTCGACCATTTCGATCAGACCAAAGTTCGTCAGGAACGCCTGCTTGATATTCTCGTAAATACTGAAAAGCTTGCAAAAGAAGAAGCGGACAAGCTGAAGAAAGTTCCGATCAAGCTGAATATCCGTAAGAAAATCGATCGCTATCCTGATTACGCCTTCTATGTGGAAGAGGAATTACGAGAGCTGATCTCATTGCATGAAGGCTATAAGGTTCAACTCGAAAACGCCTCATCACCACAGGAGAAGGAGCAGATCATCAAAAAGCTGGATGATCGGGTTGAACATGTCATTTCATCAGGCGTAAGAATCCAGACTGCCCTGGACCCGGTACTTCAGCAAAAAAGTACAGAAGCATTGAACACTGGGCTGCATGGTGAAAAACTGCAGGGAGCGTCTGTCACGATCGAAAACGAAACCAGAAGGATCGCTGCATTGACCGGCGGTAAAGATTATCAGAAATATAATTTCAACCATGCCTTCCAAGCCTACAGGCAGCCCGGCTCCTCCATTAAGCCACTGCTCGTATATGCGCCGTATCTGGACAAATTCAAGGCGTCCATTCATGAGAAAGTGAACGCCAATCGTTACTGTATCGGAGATTATTGCCCGATCAACTACGGAGACGTACAGCCGGGTACTGTCACGTTGAATCAGTCGCTCTCTCAATCGTACAATGCTCCTGCTCTCCGTTTGATGGAAAAAGTCGATGTCGAAGAAGCCTTCAACAAGCTTTCATCCTTTTCCTTCGAGCGCGTGACAGCAGAGGATCACACGTACGCTGCATCGATCGGCGGGTTCACCTACGGCTTCAGCCCGCTCGAAATGAGCGATGCCTATACATCTTTTATCGACGGCAGCTATAAAAAAAGTCATGCCATCGTGAACGTAAAGGACGGGAACGGAAAGATACTTTACGAATGGAAAGATAAGCCGAAACAGGTATGGTCGAAAGATACCACGGCAAAAATGAGGCAGATGCTTTCGAATGCAGCTGAGGGCGGTACAGGAAAAGCCGCTTACGTCTCCAAGCCGTATGTCGGGATAAAAACAGGAACCACCAACAATTATCATGATTATTGGGTGATGGGGCTGACGAATGAGTACACGACGGGTGTCTGGGTCGGCCATGATATCCCGCAGAACATGAGCAGGATTGAAAGGCTGCGGCCGAGTCACAAGATATGGAAGACAATCATGAAATAGCGCTTGGAGATTCGTCTCCGGGCGTTTTTTATTTGGTTCGATTCGCCACGCTCTTCTCTCCATAAAAAAAGAGCATAAAACAAACGTTTCATACTCCTTTACAATCCATCATCACAACTTCACCTTCGACATGATCGGCAAACTCGCCATGACACCGTTATATAATTTTAATAGTACAAAAAAGATCGTCATGAAGAGCGATGACCATGTAAACAATTGCAGGCTGATGACGCCGATGATCCCTGCTTTTGAAACAGTGACGCTGATTTTATATACAAAGTAAACAAAATACACGACCGAAGTGACGGCAAAAATGACGATTAGTCCCAGGAAGGATTTGAGGCTGACGACCGATACAAGCCCCCCGATGAAATAGATCATCGAGCCGGACCTGACCCGGTTATATAATTGACCTTCTGAATCTTTCGAGAAGAACAGCATGGAGACCCCATTTATTGTTTCAGCTATGAGCTTCAGGGCTGCAAACACCATGAAGAAGACGATCATCAGAAGAATCAATAAGACGAATTTAAGTTGTATATCTGATAAAAACTCGCGCATTCCTGGATAGACGCCAATTTTTTCAAAGAAGTCGACCAATACTTCCACCCCATAGACGGAGAAGGTCAGGCTGAACAGCAGGATGGCAAACAGCGGCAGGTAGCTCGTTAAATATGTATTCTTCAATTGATAACTCTCCTATAATGATTATTCCATACAGCACTTACATCATAATCGTTTACAGGAGTCTTGAAAAGGGTATTAATAAGAAAATCCTGGGCATTTTGTCGCGCTGTCGCCACCCAAATAGAATTGCACAAAAAAGACTGCCTCTCCCATGCGGACATGAAAAGACAGTCAGTCGAATACTTCAGGTTGTGAAGTTCTGCTTGGCACTATGCGGATGTACTCCCTCGACCTAAACGGCTGACGGATCCTCTGGTTATCCACAGGCACTTCCTCCATCTCGTCTGTGCCGCCATATTGCACAGGCTCCAAGTTAGCGGTTGCCGGATCATCTGTTTCGAAGATGCCTCGGTTAAATCGATCTTGAGATTCAATCAGCCACCCAAATCCAATAAATGTAAAAAGGATTGTTGTAAACGCCACTGTTTTCCTTTTCATTTTTCAACACCACCTTATGGATAGGATTCTCCAAAATAACCAAAACTATTCTTTAAAAGCCTACATTCTGAAGGAAATTCTTAAAAATTTTCGCGTTTATCAGCCGCGTTTCTACATATTTAATACTTTAAGTTCAATTCGAATGAGGCAGAAGCCTGAGTAATGCAAGCATTGTTTTTTTACGTTATAATGCTCTTTAGGTTAAGATTTCCGGGCATACTGGAAGAACGGTTGACGAATTTCCAGAAAGTGAAAATGCATCTACATAAGACTAAGTTGAAGAATACATGAATTTTATAAGAGGGGGGTTTTTTATGACATTGTTACATTGGGCAATTATATCGCCCTTTTTATTTGCAATCCTTATTCCATTTCTTTATAAAGCATTTCGACCGGTCCATACCGGTTGGTTCGTATTGCTGCTGCCCGTTGCTTTATTCAGCTACTTCATTCAATTCCTGCCGATAACGAGGGATGGACAGACGATAAAGGAAACAGCGGAGTGGATGCCTTCATTCGGCATCGATTTTATTGCGTACATAGATGGACTCGGTCTGCTATTCGCACTTCTCATAACCGGAATCGGTTCGCTTGTCGTCCTATATTCGATTTACTATCTCGATAAGAAAAAGGAACAACTACATAACTTCTATGTGTATTTGATGATGTTCATGGGAGCCATGCTCGGTGTGGTCCTGTCTGATAACCTGATCGTCCTTTATATGTTCTGGGAGTTTACGTCTATATCATCTTTCCTATTGATCGGTTATTGGTATCACCGTGAACGTTCGAGATACGGTGCACTGAAATCAATGCTGATCACCGTTTTCGGCGGATTGTCCATGCTGGGTGGATTCATCCTTCTATACCTTATGGGAGGAACGTTCAGTATCCGCGAGCTGATTTCTCAATCTGACCAGTTGATGACGAACGCTCTTTTCATTCCTGCAATGCTTCTCGTCCTGCTGGGAGCTTTTACAAAATCGGCTCAATTTCCATTCCATATCTGGCTGCCGGATGCAATGGAAGCACCGACACCTGTCAGTGCTTATCTGCACTCTGCAACGATGGTTAAAGCGGGGATCTATCTTGTTGCCCGCATGAGTCCGGTATTTGCCGAGACAAGCTTATGGTTATGGCTTGTCGGCGGATTCGGTATTTTCACCTTATTCTGGGGATCTTTCAATGCTGTCAGACAAACTGATTTAAAAGGGATCCTTGCTTTCTCAACTGTCAGTCAACTTG
Source organism: Rossellomorea sp. NS-SX7 (assembly GCF_052828565.1). Classification (NCBI taxonomy): domain Bacteria; kingdom Bacillati; phylum Bacillota; class Bacilli; order Caryophanales; family Bacillaceae; genus Rossellomorea; species Rossellomorea sp. NS-SX7. The sequence continues at coordinate 3,160,486 of NZ_CM128249.1, forward strand.
GTCTTATCATGTCGCTGCTCGGAGTGGGTGCAGCCGCCCTGCACTACACTCACCTGGACGACAATATTTATATGGTCGCAACTCTTGCTGCCGTTTTTCACTTGATCAATCACGCTACCTTCAAGGGAAGTCTTTTCATGGTTGTCGGAATCATCGACCATGAGACCGGAACCAGGGATATACGAAAACTCGGCGGGCTGATGAGCTTCATGCCGATCACTTTCACCATTGCCATCATCGGTGCATTCTCAATGGCCGGCCTTCCTCCATTCAATGGCTTCTTGAGTAAGGAGATGTTCTTTACAGGAATGGTCCGTGTGCTTGAAATGGATATTTTCAGCCTCGATACTGCAGGCATCATCTTCCCTGTCCTTGCCTGGGTGGGAAGCGTATTTACGTTCATCTACAGCATGATTCTGGTGTTCAAGACGTTCACTGGTGAACACCAGCCTGATAAATTGGAGAAGAAACCGCATGAAGCACCGTTCGGGATGCTGATTTCACCGATTATCCTGGCGTCGCTCGTGGTTGTATTCGGGTTCTTCCCTAACATCCTGTCTGAACGGATCATTGCACCTGCTGTTGCAGCTATTACACCAAGCTTAGTAAAGGAAGGGCATTTGATCGAAACTCATATAACCTTTTGGCACGGTCCAACGCCAGAACTATTCATGACACTGGGTGTCATCCTGTTTGGTATCCTGCTTTATCAATTGCTGCCAAAATGGAAGAAGATCTACTCTTGGATCCCTGAACGTTTAACGCTGAACTCCATGTATGATGGAGGATTGGTGCGCAGTGAACGCGCTGCTTTCACTTTCACCAGAGGATATATGACAGGATTCATCCGAAGCTACCTCGTCTATATATTCGCATTCTTCATCGGCATTCTCTTGTTCAGCTTATGGTTCAAAGGAGCGTTTTCCATCAACACAGATGACCTTGCTCCGATCGGGATTTATGAAGTAGCGATCGCACTCTTGCTGGTAATCAGTTCAGTGACGATTTTATTTGCGAAGTCACGACTGACGTCCATCATATCGCTGGGAGCTGTAGGCTACACAGTTTCTCTATTCTTTGTATTATTCCGTGCACCTGATCTTGCGTTGACCCAGCTTGTCATCGAGACTGTATCGGTTGCTTTATTCCTTCTTTGCTTCTACCACCTGCCGAAACTCAGCAGACACGAGGAAAGAATGAAGTTCAAACTTGAAAATGCAGTGATTTCGATTGGAGTCGGGGTCGTTGTTACACTGTTTGCGATTTCTTCATACAGCACAAAGCTGTTTGATTCGATCTCAAGTTACTATATCGAGAATGTTTACGAAGAAGCTGGCGGGAAAAACATGGTGAACGTCATCCTTGTTGACTTCCGTGGATTTGATACATTATTTGAAATCTGTGTGCTTGCGATTGCTTCGCTTGGGATTTATTCCATGATTAAATTACGTCTGACTAGGAGGAAAGAAGGATGAAAACAAAAACAAATGACATCATCTTACAAACGGTAACGAACGTTGTCGCTTTCTTGATCATCTTGTTTTCATTGAGGATCTTCTTCGTTGGTCATTACACTCCAGGCGGTGGATTCATCGGAGGCTTGATGACTTCAGGCGCAATTGTATTACTGTTACTGGCTTATGATATTAAAACGGTGGCGAACATCCTGCCGGTGGACTATAAGATCATCACAGCCATCGGCTTGCTGTTTGCTGTAGCCACATCTGCGGGTGCACTATTTTTCAATGCCCCGTTCCTGACCCATGCGTACGATTATTTCCATCTGCCTCTCTTGGGAAAAACCTCCCTGCATACGGCAGTATTGTTCGATACAGGAGTATATCTTGTAGTTATCGGTGTAACGATGACCATTATTCAAACAATAGGAGTGAGTGAATAATGGAAATACTTATGGCAATTGTTGTTGGAATACTATTTACGAGCGCTGTGTACTTGATGTTATCGAAGAGCTTGCTCCGGATCATCATCGGGACTGCCTTATTGAGTCACGGTGCTCATCTGCTCTTACTTTCAGTCAGCGGCTTGAAAGAGGGAGCTGCCCCTCTATTGGGCGAACACGCTGAATCTTATGTAGATCCATTACCGCAGGCCTTGATCTTGACAGCTATCGTCATCAGCTTCGGAGTCACAGCTTTCTTTCTTGTCCTGGCTTATCGGGCATATCAGGAGCTTGGCACGGATAATGTGGATCAGATGAGGGGAACTGAAGGCAATGATTAACTTATTGATTTTACCAATTTTAATCCCGCTGATTACAGCGGTCATCTTGATGTTTATCAGCAAATATATAAAAGTACAAAGAGGGATATCAGTCGTTTCAACATTGGCGACTGTTGCATCATCCCTTGTCCTCATTAATAAGATACACCGGGACGGTATACAGACGATTGCACTCGGAAGCTGGAAAGCTCCATTCGGGATCATCCTTGTATCCGACATGCTCTCGGCCTTATTGGTGACGACAACGAGTATCATCACGCTGGTCGTCCTCTTCTATTCTTTTAAATCGATCGGAATGGACAGAGAACGGTTCTATTATTATCCCATCGTTCAATTCCTCCTTGTCGGAGTGAACGGGGCTTTCACAACAGGCGACATCTTCAATCTATTCGTTTTCTTCGAAGTGATGCTGATGAGTTCCTATGTCCTCCTGGTTTTAGGCGGAACAAAAGGCCAGCTGCGTGAAGGGATAAAATACATTCTTGTGAATGTCATATCCTCCGCACTATTTGTCATCACGGTCGCCTATCTGTATTCTGTACTGGGGACTCTGAACATGGCAGATATTTCGAGAAAGATCTCTGTAGTGGACCAGCCGGGGATCCTTACGGCAATCGCGATCCTTTTCCTCGTAGTATTCGGATTAAAAGGTGCGTTATTTCCGCTGTATTTCTGGCTCCCGGGATCTTATTATGCCCCGCCTGCCCCGGTTCTCGCATTATTCGGGGCCCTGCTCACCAAAGTGGGGATCTATTCGATCTTAAGAACCTATACGCTGTTCTTCCACCACGATATCGGCTACACGCATCAGATTCTCGGGGTCCTTGCGATTCTTACGATTATCTTTGGATGTATCGGAGCCATCGCTTATTGGGATGTTAAGAAGATCATCATCTATAACATCATCATTGCAGTGGGTGTCATTTTATTCGGAGTATCAACGATGAATCCCGATGCCATGGAAGGATCCGTTTATTATCTCGTTCATGACATGATCATCAAAGCAGCATTATTCCTGCTTGTCGGCGTCATGATCAAAATCACAGGGACAACAGACCTGAAGAAAATGGGCGGACTCATCAAGGAGTACCCGTGGCTCGGCTGGACCTTCTTGGTAGCGGCATTCTCCCTAGCAGGAATTCCTCCGTTAAGCGGGTTCATCGGTAAATTGATGATCTTAAGAGGAAGCTTCAGTGAGGAAGCCTATCTCGGAGCGGGTGTCATCCTGGCTTCAAGTCTTCTGGTCCTTTATTCAGTGATCAAAATCTTCCTCAATGGTATTTGGGGAGCACCAAAGGAATACAACGGTGTCACCAAAGGACATGCCCGTTATTTATGGATGACATCAGCCGTACTTGTGGCATTAGCCGTTTTCTACGGTTTTGGAGCAGAAGCCCTGCGACCGTTGTTCTCGCAGGCTGCAGACGTATTAATGGACCCGAATCTCTATATAGACGCAGTGTTAAAGGAGTAATGTAGAATGGCCTTTCAAATTTTATTAAACTTTTTCTTAGCCTTTGTCTGGATGTTTCTTTCGGTGTCCTTTACTGCACAGTCATTTCTGATCGGCTTCATTTTAGGATTGCTTGTGATATTTGCATTCAGAAGATTTTTCACCTCCCGCTTCTATCTGTTAAGGGTGGGAGCCGTAGTCAGTTTATTATTCTTGTTCATTAAAGAGCTGATTCTCGCGAACATATCGGTGTTGAAAGTGGTATTGAAGCCGAAGCTCGATTTTCAACCCGGCATTTTCGCCCTCCCGACTGAATTAAAAACAGATTGGGAAATTACGTTACTGGCAAATCTCATTACCTTGACCCCAGGTACATTGGTAGTGGATGTTTCTTTCGATAATAAAGTTCTCTACATCCATGCGATTGATATCGCGGATGTCGATGAAGCCATCGATGAAATCAAGAACTCATTTGAAAAAGCCATCATGGAGGTGAGCCGCTGATGCTGCATACAATCATTCAAGTCACCCTGCTCCTCGTCTCCATTTCCATGCTTGGTCTTGTGTATCGGGTCATAAAGGGACCGACAACCCCTGACAGGGTCGTCGCGCTTGATGCAATCGGCATCAACCTGATTGCCATCGTTGCCCTTATTTCAATGGTCATTGATACGTATGCCTTCCTATCGGTGATTCTCCTTCTCGGAATCCTGGCATTCCTGGGAACAGTAGCCTTTTCAAAGTTTTTGGAGAAAGGGGAGATTATCGAACGTGAGCGTAATCATTAGTTGGATCATCGGATTTTTCTTACTGGTCGGAGGCCTTCTCAGCCTGATTGCTACATTCGGGGTGCTGAGGCTTCCGGATGTTTATACAAGGAACCACGCAGCCTCCAAAGGCGCGACGCTTGGGATCATGTCGATCCTTATTGCAACGTTCCTCTACTTCTATCAGGAACACGGCCATTTTAATTCAAACTTGATTCTGGCCATCATCTTTATCTTTGTGACCGCTCCTGTTGCAGGGCACCTCATAGCACGGGCTGCATACAATTCCGGCGTAGGACTGTGGGATAAAAGTGTAAAGGATGATTTAAAAGATAAAGAGGAATATGAGAAGCAGAATTCTTCGACTTGAGGAAGCAGGCTTTATATCCTGGAAAAAAAGATTGACCTGGCGGGTCTCCCCCGTACAGGTCAATTTTTTTTACTGATTATATAATTCTTTCTCCACACAGCCATCCTGCTTATGGATGACAAGAGTGCCCCTATGGTCATTCACATAATCCTTCGCTTTTGAAAGAAGGTCCTCTTTAGTTTCTTCCACCATGATTGCACGGCTGCTCCCCTTCTTAATCAACTGCCAGCCCTCTTCATGCGTTTTCACGTGATACTCGGTCTTATCCGAATACGTCCCTTCCTCGGACTTATGAGCCTGATCAGTAGCAATCGCAATCGCTCTTCCTTCATCGTACCCCTCATCCAGGAGGGCGTTCGCAATCTCGATTGCTTTATTCCGGACATCTTCCGGAAGATTCTTTAAAGAAGCGGGATAATCATGTTTGCTCCAAGGCATCTTGTAACCTCCTTATCTCGGTTACTTATTGATTTCCCATTGCATCAGCTTTTAAACGTGCCTTACATATGTATCAAAACTGATTCCTTAGCCATAAATCGCTGGGTAAGAAAGAAGGTCAGCGTTTTGGTACGACAGCCATCGTACAGCGTGAGACACAAATCAATTGATTCTCTTCATCGGTGATTTTGATATCCCAGACCATCGTCGTTTTTCCCTGGTGCATGACAGTGGCCGTCGCAGTAACGACTCCATCACGTTTAGCTTTGATATGATTCGCATTGATTTCAAGTCCGAAGCAGATTTCTTTATCCAGATCGATTAATTCGACTGCTCCAACACTCGCCACCGTTTCTGCAAGTGCCACCGACGCACCGCCGTGAAGGAACCCGAAAGGCTGGCGTGTTGCTTCATTGACAGGCATCGTCGCGATCACCTTTCCTTTTCCCAATTCCACAAACTCGATCCCAAGCGTACTGATTAACGTATTTTCCAATTTCATTCTGTTCACCTCATTATAGTCGTCATATAGTAGAATTTCGGTAAAAAGTGTAAAAACCCTTTTATTGTCCTTAAGAACCTCTTTTTGTTGTTTTAAAAACGATATCCCCGTTAGCACAACGGGCCGAATTTGAAAGAGCACGCCCATAATTTCCCTGAGGCTTTTGAAGTGACGGACGAAAACAACCAACTTGCAGGGCAGCAGCCTTTAAGAATAATCTCTAGATCATCTACATACATTTCGATAGAGCCCATTTGCCAGGAATAAGGAGGTATTCCATGAATCGATATCATCCATTTTACCAACCTGTCCAGAGCCCCTATCAGCCCCATCATTCCAGAAGAAATTATCCACTTTACCCTAACTTTCATTATCGCAATAACTTCCCTGCAGTTGAAACAAAAACGTTTATGGCCTCTGCCGATAAAACATTAACGTTAATGGAAAGCGCCAATCTCGTATTATCAAAAATAAAGAATGATAGTTCATTCGCCCACCAGCTCATGGATTTTGCCCAGAAGTCAAATACTCCCGAGGTCCTTAAGCTTATACGACGGACAGGGGTGAAGGTTGTCCCCGTCGTTTCATTCAATCCAGACGGAATCCATATGGTGTTCGATGAGAAGCTCGGGGAAGTGGATTGCTGCCATCTGATCGTCGTTGTGCGGTGGAGGGAGATGTAAGATTCATGCGCAGCGGGATAGAGGATTCTTTGATCAGCGGTTTTATTGGATACGTTTACGAAGTACAAAAAAAGGGAGTTCCCGGCTCATCATGCCTGGAACTCCCTTTTCATCTATGATTAATAATATGGGTAATACCCCGGATATCCATAACCATACCCGTATGGCTGATAATATGGATATGGATACGGTCTTGGATATAATAGCGCAGAACCTAAGAGTCCGCCCAACACTCCGCCGACAAATGGCCCTCCAAAAAATCCTCCACCATAGAATGGTCTCCTGCCGATTCCATAAGGTCTTGGTCTTCGATCATACACTGGATTATACATTCGCACTTCCTCCTCTTCATCAGTTTACTTGGTACAGCCATCTATTTTTATAGGCTTCAATAATGGTTTATGCAAAAGGAAAGGGTTTTGAGTGGGCTTTGATTTATTTCTGAAAAGAAGTTGGAGGCACGTTGTCGGTGTCGGGGTGATAAGAGTCAGGTGTTGGGATTTCTATTGGCATGTGGTGTGTTGGAGGTTTTTTGTGAGTATGTGTATGAATGTGTGTGGAGATTTTTCGACAAGTGGCACGTATTTCGGGAAAATGGAACGTATTTTTTGAAAGTTGCTTGTATATTTGAAAAGTGGCACGTATTTTCTGAAACTGGCTTGTAAATCCGGAAAGTGGCACGTATTTTCTGAAAGGGGCTTGTAAAGCCGGAAAGCACACCCCGTATTTTTCTAAAACCGGCTTTTATATCCGGAAAGTGACACGTATTTTCTAAAAACGGGTCACTTTCCGGATATAAAAGCTGCTCGTTTTTTATAAAAACAAAAAAAAGCAGAGGACCCAAAATCCCCTGCTAAGAAGTCAAACCCTACCTTAAAACATCACCGCTGCAATCCAACCAAAGATGATCAGCGGAATATTGTAATGCAAGAACGTCGGCACACATGTATCCCAAATGTGATTGTGCTGGCCGTCCGCGTTCAATCCGGCAGTCGGCCCCAAGGTACTGTCAGAAGCAGGAGAACCCGCATCCCCCAATGCGCCGGCTGTTCCGACAATGACGATTGTCGCCATCGGGCTGAAGCCAAGCTCCATGCATAGAGGCACAAATATTGCTGCAATGATCGGAATCGTCGCAAACGATGAACCGATTCCCATCGTGACAAGAAGACCGACAACAAGCATGATGAGTGCCGCCATGGCCTTGTTACCGCCAATTGCATCGGCAGTCGCTTCTACAAGCGTTTCTACGTGTCCTGTGGATGTCATCACTTCGGCAAATCCTGAAGCGGCAATCATGACGAAACCGATGAAGGCCATCATTTTCATCCCTTCATTCAACAGACCGTCAGCTTCTTTCCACTTCACTGAGCCTGAAAGGTAAAGAACGGCAATCCCGGCAAGTGCACCGAAGATCATGGATTCCAGCTGAAGCTGTACATAAAGAGCCACAATGATCGAGATAAAAGCGAAGACCATCGCTTTTTTGTTATAGACCATTTTTTCCTTCGAAATGACTTCTTTCGCTTCACTGTATTTTCTCGGTTTACGGTAACTAACAAACACCGCAATCAATAATCCGATAAACATTCCACTGACAGGAATAAGCATGGCTTTAGGAATGTCCCCCAGTGCAATCTCCATTCCGCTGCTTGCCATATTCTGCGCGATGATTTCGTGGAACTGCAAGCCGAATCCTACTGGTAAAAGGATATATGGGGCAGTCAAACCAAATGTAATGACTGAAGCAATCAAACGTCTATCCAGTTCCAATTCCGTCATCACCTTCAACAGCGGCGGAATCAGGATAGGGATAAAAGCAATGTGAATCGGAATCAGGTTTTGTGAAAAGACAGCCATGAGTAAAATGGCAAAGACAATAAGTGCTTTAGAAAGAGCTGCTTTTCTTGAATCTCCTTTTTTCCCGACAACCTTTAAAACCCAATCAACGAGGAGGTTTGGGATCCCTGTGTAAGAAATCGCTACAGCGAATCCACCAAGTAAAGCATAACTTAATGCGATATTTGCCCCTCCGGATAACCCTTCGGAGAAGACTGAAATTGTTTCGCTCATGTCCATGCCGCCGACAAGGCCGCCAATCAGAGCACCTGTAATAAGTGCAAACACGACGTTGACGCGTACCAGACTCAATACGAGCATGACCAGAACTGCAATGACAACTGCGTTCATCGTTAATTCCTCCCTTAAAAATATTCATCAGCCCGTTTCCGATATGTAGAAAAACATCGGCTGACGCTTTTATGAATGCTAGTTCAATAGAATTTGTTTTAACATTACTTTAGTTCGCTAAATTGGTAGAGTAATAAAACAACGTTTTTAACTTTAACAAGATGAAGAGAGGTTGTCAATACTTTAGTCTGATGAATCACTAAAATGTTTGTTGGTAAGTTTTTGTATGGTTCTAATACAGGAGGAGATGGCTAAAAATACCGCTGTTGATTTCCGTGGAAGGCTACGCTTTCCGCGGGTAGCCCGTGAGCCTCCTCGTCTTAGGTAGTTTCTGTCCAGCTGCAGGGCTTAGAGGCACATGTCATAAGCCAAACCGACCAAGAAGGCAAAGAACGCCTTCATGGCCGATTCGTCTTATGCCACCCGCCTCTTTCAAAGCCCTTCCGCTTTTCTGATAGGAGTCTTCGCCTTCCACTCCAATCAACAGCTGGAACGATCATTGTATTTAGAACCTTGATTCTTCCATACTTACACTCCCAATCTCTTTGTTACAATGAACAACTTCACTTTAACTTAAACCATAAAAAAACCCTTCCTAATCCAACTTTGGATCAGGAAAGGCTTTTAACAATCCACTTAATCAATCTTATTTTTCCAATGGCTGGAATCGCTCCACCAGGATTGCCAGTGTACGGGCCATGACTCCTGTTGCACCTGAAGGGCCTAGTTCATAATGGCTCTTCGTCGTGGCGGTTCCTGCGATATCCAGGTGGACCCATGGAAGGCCTTCGGCAAATTCACCGACGAATGCGCCGCCCATGATGGCATGTCCTGCACGTCCGGGTGAATTATTGAGGTCTGCGATCTTACTGCTGCGGACACGTTTTTTATCATGTTCCGTGTATGGCAGCTGCCAGATAAATTCGCCGGACTCGCTCGAGGCTTCAAGTACCTGTTCAAAGAATGCTTCATTATTTGTCAGCGCACCTGTTTTATCTTCTCCTAGTGCCACGATGACACCGCCGGTCAGCGTCGCCACATCCACCAGGTAATTCGCTCCGTGATGCTTCGCATACGTCATTCCGTCAGCCAGCGCGAGGCGTCCTTCGGCATCCGTGTTCAGAACTTCGATTGTTTTACCGCTCATCGCCGTGATGACGTCATCCGGCTTGAATGCTGAACCGCTGACCATGTTGTCTGTTGAAGGAATAACAGCCACCACATTCTGCTCAGGCTTTGTTTCCCCGATGATTTCCATAGCACCCAGGACAGCAGCTGCTCCGCCCATATCTGTCTTCATGCCGACAATGCCGTCCTTCGGCTTGATGGAATATCCGCCGGTATCGAAGGTGATCCCTTTTCCGACCAATCCGATGACATCCTCCCATTCATCTTTGCCGCTGTATTTCAGCACGATCATTTTAGGCGGCTCAACAGAACCCTGATTGACGGCAAGAAGCGCGCCCATTCCCAGGCTTTCCATCTCTTCTTTATCAAGTATCTCAGCTTCGAAATCATAGCGCTTTGCAAGTTCAAGCGCATATTCTGCCATTCTTGTGGATGTGAGCAGGTTCCCCGGTGTGTTTACCAGTGTTCGTGCAGAGTTGACACCTCTTCCGAAAGCCGCTCCCACTTCCAAAGCTGTTTTGACTTCTTTTTCGTCTTCTTTTGTAAAAAATTCAATGCTGTCTACATAGACTTCAGGCTCATTTGATTTTTGCTTGTAGCCGTCGAATGTATACGTAGCCATCGTGAACGCTTCTGTGAAAGCATGTGCCGCGTCCACTGCAGGCAGTTCTTCTGATGAAAATGTATCGAGCGCCACTGAAAAAGTGGAAACTTTCATTTCTTTCAGTGCTTTCGATGCCATACCCATCGCTTCTTTTAAAAGATCGAAGGTTAACTCCTTTTGTTTACCGAGACCAACAAACAGGATTCGTTTGCTCCCGATTTTTCCGAACGTATGTATTTTCGATATTTTCTTAGGTTTTGATGAAATGTCTCCATCCTTCACTAATGAAGTGAGATACCCTTCGAATGCGTGATCAAGCTCTTTCAGCTCCCCTTCAAAAGATGGCTGATGATAAACTCCGACAACTAAACATTCTAAGGCCGCTTCTTTTATGTCTTTTTGATTGATTGTTAAATTCATTTCCCCTGACACCTCCAATCTCCATTATAACGGAGATGTCTGTTTATTTCGACATTCTGGCATTTGCTGCGTGCAAGTTAGTTCTGATTGCAATCGGGTATGATATAATAAGAACATTATTTTATTTCAGACTTTTTAAAAAGGTGGCATATGACAGCATGGAAGTATTTTTGAATTTTCCATTATGGGCCTCATTATTTGCAATCTTCTTTGCACAATTTGTTAAGGTGCCCATACAATTTATAGCGACGAGGGAATTAAACTGGTCTTTGATCACTTCTACAGGCGGAATGCCCAGCTCACACTCGGCAGCAGTGACGGCTTTATCAACGGGTGTCGCCTTGGAAACCGGAATGTCATCCCCTATTTTTGCCGTATCGGCGATCTTTGCAATCATCACCATGTTTGACGCGACCGGTGTCAGAAGACAGGCCGGTGAGCAGGCCATCGTATTGAACCAGCTAACCATCGATTTTCAAAAATTCATGACAGAAGCCAAGGGCTGGCAGAACAAACCTGAGCAGGAAAAACGGAAAGAGCTGAAGGAACTGCTCGGACACAAACCGATCGAGGTCTTCTTCGGCGGCCTGTCGGGAATTGTACTGACCCTGATTCTGCATTATCTATTATTTACCTAGGAGTGATTCGGTGAGGATTATTTCTATTTGCCCCAGTAATACTGAAATCATTGATTATCTTGGTCTCACATCCAGGCTGGTCGGCGTTGATGACTTTTCCGATTACCCTGAAGAAGTCCGTTCACTTCCCAGACTCGGGCCCGACCTGTCCATCGATATGGATAAGCTGCAGGCATTGAAACCTGATCTCGTCTTTTCTTCACTGAGTGTCCCTGGCATGGAAAAGAATATCGAGGAACTGAATAGAAGAAACATTCCGCATATCACACTCAATCCTCAGAGCTTCCAGGACATCGCCGACGATATTTTAACGGTCGGGAAAGCATGCGGGATTGAAGAAACCGCTGTCAGGAGGCAGCAGACCTTTTTACATACGGTCGAAGAGCTAATGAAATTGAGCAAGACTGTCGACCACACGCCGGTCCTCTACTGGGAATGGTGGCCGAAACCTGTTTTCACTCCGGGAAAAATCAATTGGCTCACTGAACTGAGTGAGATGGCAGGAGCCAAAAACTGCTTCCGGGATGTGGAACTTGCGAGCGTCCAAACAGACTGGGAAGATGTGAGGAAGCGCGATCCCGATTATATCTGCCTTGCATGGGTAGGTGTGCAGCAGAAGCGGGTGAATCCCGCAATTGTGATGAAACGCCAAGATTGGGAAAGCATGAAAGCCGTTCAGGAAAACCGGATACTCATCCTGGAAGAAGCCCTTTACTGCAGGCCCTCCCCCCTTCTTCTAAAAGGGGCGGTGCAGTTGGCAAGAAAGCTTCATCCAGCTGTATACGAAGGATTGGACCTTCACTATGTCCCATAAGAAAAGCTCGTACGCAGAGATTCTGCGTACGAGCTTTTTTCATTCCACTTTAGTTGATAAAATTTGCTGCCTGAACACCTGCATCGATTCATTGCTGTTCAGTTCCACCAGGTCTTCCTCTGTCAACTTGCCGGTTCCTACTTGAACGACGTACACATCAAGGGTCTGTTTTCCCCATTCATCATAGACCTGATCAACGGTATCGTAATATAAATCAAGCTTATTTCCTTTGATTGCACTCCCTGTATCAGCAACGACCCCATATCCATAGTTAGGAATAAAGAGGATCGTCCCGATCGGGTAGACGGATGTATCTGCCGCAATCGTAGAATATAAATCTCTTTTCACTTTTACTCCCGAGTATGTAATCCCGTACCCAGGGTGACCCGGACTTTTTCCCGTTGATTCGACACCGGCCGTATATCCAGTTGCCACAACGGTATTTTTCGGATACTGCTCCCAATTCACCGATTCTTCAAGCGTCGGAAGCTTCCCTTCGACAGGTTTGCTGGAAGAGATCATCGTTTTGACACCTGCTAATCTCTTCAAAAATTTAAATGACAATGATATATGATTTGTTTTATGGTTTTCTGAATAGCGTTCCGACTGACTCCCTTTATTTTCGTTGAGCCAGGATTTAAACGTCTGCGCTTCCACCCCCGATATCGATTGAAAGGTGGTGCCTAAGGCTAGTACAAATAAACTAACCATGATGATTCGTTTCGTCCATTTTATTACCAAATTCATGAATTCACTCCTCCCACCCTTATTCCTTCCCCACAAGGTTGGGATTTATTCATAAATTGATAAAAAAATTGAATAGTTTCAATTGTTGGAAAATATTAGGATTGGCAATTCTCGATGAGTAAATGCCAATTTTCCATGAGGAGATTCAGGGAATAAAGGAAGATAACCGCTCCCTTACTATGTGTTAAGTTCCATAAAAAAATCCGTTCACTCCGGGCATTTGCCGGGTAAACGGAAACAATTAAAACATTCTATATCCTTTGGCCCTCAAGATTCTCATCACGACTCCCGAAAGGATCGCTCCAGCAAGTCCGCTGCCGAGTATCAGAAGATCAGCTAATGCCAAATGGCTGATTTTAGTCCCCAATTCCGAAAACGACTCGCCTGCATTTCGGAAATATTCAATAAAACGGACATCATCTACGATAAAAATGACAATGATCGGATAAATAATCGCCATGATCCATGTCATACGCAATAACATATTTAACAAGAAGCCGATTCCGAAAAACAGAACCAGGAAAAGAAGCATCGAAATGATCATTACATGTATAGGCATATACCGTCTGCACCTCCATAAACACTAAAGTTTAGTGTACTCAATGTTTATGAAAGCGTCAATCTTTTGGAATAGGTATTCACAAAATCACCATAAATAGAATGGTGCAGCAGCGTTCATTGGAAAAGGGGTTGAAGGGGTTTGGGATTTGGGGGTGCCAGTGCTCTGAACGTAAATATGTCTTGTTTCCAGTTATTGTTAAAGTCAGCATAAAATCATATTTTTCAGCATAAATAGAAAAAACTCAGCATATGTCCATGTTGGAATGCCAGAAAGGCGTTCCTGTTCCATGTATTAATGAAGAACAGGCTTGAAGCTTAAATTCAATCGCTTTTTATCCTGATTAAAGCTTGATTTCTATCCTATATGGGGTTTAATTGGTTCTTATATCAGAGATAAGATCTAACTGTAGAAATCAAACTTTGCCCATTGGATCTCACTCCCCATTCCGAAACCCAGTCGATTCGAGAATTTCATCCAAGCAAAAAGCAGACCCAATATAATCAGGTCTGCCCAATCGGTCCAAATAACCGTCCATATTATTTTTGCTTCCCGCTGCCTCCGCAGCAAGGACAAGTTTCAGAACCACCCAACACTAACTGAAAGTATCCTTTTCCTGAACAGTATAGACAAAATTTTGCTTTCGTACTTGCAGTAGCTCTCATGATTCCCTCTCCTTTTGAGTTTAATTTCTTAATTTTCTGATAATATATCATCTATCTTTGTAATTGAAAAGGGACATATTAGAGGATGTACCTCTAAGAAAGCGAATACATTCCATATTATCTTTCAATATCTCCCTTTTTCATAAAATTTACTGAATTTTTAAATAAATGATGACACTTTGTTTTGATTGCCCCGGAGGAAGGACCGAGTATGGGGATGATGGGGGTGGAAAAGAAATGAGAATCACGGAAAAAGGGCATCAAATACACTCTGTATCTGACGCCCTTCCTGCATGAATCACATAAATAATTTATAACTCGTATATCCAAACTGCTCACCCGGATCCAATCCTTCAATGGCCTGATGGCGCTGGAATAAATCACCCTGCTTCAGCATCTCATGGATCATGACGGATGTTTTTCCATCCACCATCAGTGCATGGGGGGATTTCCATTGCACATCGAACAGTTCGCTTTTCTCTATTTTTAACACATCCGAATCGATATGATTCAGATGAAAAATGATCATATTATCACTGATTTCATTTCCAATCACACCTGTACGTACCCCGATGATTCCATTGACAGTGGTCGTGAGGCCTGTTTCCTCTTTAACCTCGCGAAGAACAGCTTCATCGACCGTTTCGCCTTCATCGACGAATCCGGCCGGCAGCGACCACATACCTTTCAATCCGCCATATCTTTTCTTTACAACAAGCCAGTTTCCATCTTTATCTATAACAAGTCCGGCAACAGCCAGCCACACCTTTCCCCTTTTCAACCTACTCCTCCTCTTCTATAAATACTCTTTCCTTTAAGGTACTACAGGATGGGAAGATAGAAAAGTCATGAGAGGATTTTTAGGAAGGAAGGTCTATGTGCAGGTTGGCGTTCTAACTGTTCTTTAAGGGCGTTTATTGAGGATGATTTGGATATCTGCTGTATTTTTGTTTTATCTGCCAAAAATTCAATTTATCTTCCATTATTTCGTTTTATCTGCCAAAAAAATTTTTTATCTGCCAAAATTCCAATATATCTGCCATTCTTCAAAATTCGACAAAACCCTAACCTTTTTCACTCACAAAAAAACAGAGTGGAATGTACATTCCACTCTGCTTATCAATTACTATCCATCTTAAAAGAACTTGAATTTACCCTTTTTGAATACAAGTGATGGTCCGCCAACCATGTACAGCGCACGGTTGTCTACTACCTTCTTCATGAATGATGCCTTTGTACCTGTAATTTTCTTGCCGTACACAACACCGATTGCGTCGTCTTCACCAAGTGAACATACAGTACCTTTGATATCTGGAGTGAATTCTTCCAGATGATCTTTTCCATGCAGAAGAGCTGCGATGTTACGTGCACATACTTCACCTTGCTGCATTGCGATTTGTGCAGTCGGTGGGTATGGACGTTCTGTTTCTTCGTTGATCATCAATGAACAGTCACCGATGACGAAGATGTTTTCATGTCCTGGAGCACGAAGATCTTTGTTGATCTTAACGCGTGCACGCATGTTTTCAATGCCTGCTTTTTCAATGATACGGTTACCGCGGACACCGGCTGCCCATACGATTGTACCAGCCTTGATTTCTTCTACTTCATCTTCACCTTTTGCGATGAATACGCTGCCTTCTTTTGCTTCTTTAAGCGGAGTTCCGATGTGGAATTCCACGCCTTTTTTCTCAAGAGCGGCACGCGCGTATTTCACAAGCTCAGGGTCGAAGCCTGGAAGGATCATTGGAGCTGCCTCTACACATACGATACGTACTTTTGAACGGTCGATATCGTATTCTTTGCAAAGTTCAGGAACACGGTTTCCAAGTTCACCAAGGAACTCGATGCCGGTGAAGCCAGCTCCACCCACTACGATTGTAAGGCGCTCATCATTTTTCTCTTCTTCGTTCTTATACGTAGCAAATTGAAGTTCAATATGCTCACGGATTTGACGAGCTGTGTTTATGTTTGAAATCATGAAAGCATGCTCATGTAAGCCTTGGATACCGAAAGTCTCGGATTCTGCACCTAGTGCGATGACCAGGTAATCGAATTCTACTTCACCTTCACTTGTGATGACTTTCTTTTCTTCCACTTTAATATCTTCAACACTTGCCTGAAGGAAGTTCACCTTGCTTGTGTTTACAACATCCTTAACGTCATAACGTACACGATCGTGATGAAGAGTCCCTGCAGAAGCTTCATGCAACCATGTTGTCTCATAGTGGTAGTCATTCTTATTAATAAGGATGACTTCCGCTTCATTCGTACCTAATTGCTTTTGAAGACGAGTTACTGTCATAAGCCCGCCATAACCTGCACCTAAAACAACGATTCTTGGCTTTCTCAACTGAATCACATCCACCTTTTTGATTGAATTTGCGTCGGATACTCTTAGAGTCCTCCACATCGGCCTTTTTTATCCCGTCAATCTGCTCTGCTACTATCTCATTCCCCGTAAAAGCGGAATTTAAAACAAATCATTCGGGATGATCCTTTTCAAATGAAAAGAGAGTACTGTATAAATAGTATAAAAACAAATAATAAGTATGTGACATCTTTCACGTACGAATGCATACCGCGAAAATTGTCATAAATTCTTAACAATATGCCTACATTACATAATATTCTTTTTACCCCATCTTTTCAAGGTATTCAAGATAAATAATCATTCTTGGGAAAATTGCGACAATAGTTCATTTGGATAATAGTTCTTTTCATTGAGTAATAAAGGAAGAATGTAATGGAAACTATGTTTTCAGGCATTGAATTCCACTGCAATAGATGATGGAAATATAAAATGAAATCTTACTCTTCCACTGGTTCTTTTTCTGTTTTTTCAGGTGACTTGGCTTCAAAACTGTTCAAATTCACCCAATAGTATAGAAGCTTTATTAAAGTTGATTAATTTCTCTCTTTGGAAGTAGTCATCTATTAGTTATTTTGGGAATTAATTGAGCCGCTTTCAGAAATCATTGCGCTTAATCCTGCTAATTACGTCACTTTTACGATAATTGCGCCGGAATCCAAACTATTGCGCCACTTTTATAATAACTGCGCCGGAATCCAAGCAATTGCGTCACTTATAAGATAATTACGCCGGAATCCAAATAATTGCGCCACTTGTCGAATTTTCCTCGTCTTGACACGAAGCCTCCGCTTCCCGCAACTGCACTCATCATCCAAAAACAGACTATTCAAATGAACAATCTAAATTTTGGGAAGGATTGATTCCTCTATGATAGAATAAATTAATATGATGTATCTTATTTTGGGAGGGATTTACTTGAAGGAAGATCAAAAGGTTTATGATATAACGATCATAGGAGGCGGCCCAACAGGGTTATTCACGGCTTTCTATGGCGGGATGAGAAAAGCTTCAGTAAAGATCATCGAAAGTCTGCCGCAATTGGGCGGCCAGTTATCCACCCTTTATCCTGAAAAATACATATACGATGTGGCAGGTTTCCCAAAGGTAAAGGCTCAGGACCTTGTCAATAACCTGAAGGAACAAATGGCCAAGTTCGAAACGACCATATGCCTGGAGCAGGCCGTGGAAAATGTTGAAAAGCAAGGAGACGGCTGCTTTAAACTTTCAACTGATAAAGAAGTTCACTATTCAAGGACCATCATCATCACAGCAGGGAACGGTGCATTCCAGCCGAGACGGCTCGAGCTCGAAAACGCTTCTCAATATGAAGGCAAAAACCTTCATTATTTCGTCGATAACATGGAGCAGTTCAGAGGTAAAAAAGTGGCGATTTGCGGCGGCGGTGATTCCGCGGTCGATTGGGCACTCATGCTCGAACCGATTGCTGAAAAAGTTTACCTGATCCATCGCAGGGATAAGTTCAGAGCCCACGAGCACAGTGTGGAAAATCTCCACAATTCCTCAGTCGAGCTTAAGACTCCTTTTGTACCTGCAGAAATTGTCGGCGATGAGTCAAAGGTTCATCAGATCATTTTGGAAGAAGTCCGCGGAGATGAAAAAGAAATCCTGGATATCGACGAGCTGATCGTCAACTTCGGATTTGTCTCTTCGCTCGGACCTATCAAAGATTGGGGACTTGATATCGAGAAAAATTCAATCGTCGTCAATTCAAGGATGGAAACGAATATAGAAGGCATCTATGCAGCTGGAGATATCTCCACCTATGACGGAAAAGTAAAACTGATTGCCAGCGGGTTCGGTGAAGCCCCTACAGCCGTCAACAATGCAAAAGCCTACATGGACCCGAAAGCAAGAGTCCAGCCGATGCACAGTACATCCATGTTTACAGATTGATTAATAGATAAGGTGGCCCGGGGCGATTCCCGGGTCTCTTTTTTTTATCTGTAAGATCTTTTCCATTTCACAACCGGAAACAAAATAGGGCCCTGTTTATTTTCTCAAGTAATGGGTAGACCAATAATAAAGGAAACTACTTAAAAAAGGATGTTGAGATAAGATGAATGTACTTGTTATTGGAGCAAATGGACATACCGGCCGCCTCATTATAGAAGAGCTAGTAAACAGTACCCAGCACTTCGCAAAAGCCATGATCCGTAAATCCGA
Organism: Rossellomorea sp. NS-SX7; assembly: GCF_052828565.1. Lineage (NCBI taxonomy): Bacteria > Bacillati > Bacillota > Bacilli > Caryophanales > Bacillaceae > Rossellomorea > Rossellomorea sp. NS-SX7. Next base: position 3,179,263 of record NZ_CM128249.1, read on the forward strand.
ACAAGCAAAAGATATGGAAGTTCTCGGCGCCAGACCGATCGTTGCAGATCTAGAACAGGATTTTTCATATGCCCTCGAAAATGTTAATGCTGTCATCTTTGCTGCGGGTAGCGGGAGTAAAACAGGCGACGATAAAACCATCGCGATCGATCAGGAAGCAGCAAAAAAAGCGGTCGACTATGCCAAGCTAAAAGGAATCGAACGATTTATCATGCTGAGTTCGATGGGAGCTGATCAGCCGGAGAACGCCCCTGAAGGAATGCACGTTTACTTAAAGGCAAAGCACGAAGCGGATGCTCATCTTCAAGAAAGCGGCTTGAACTATACGATTGTCCGTCCAGGTGCTTTGACCTTTGATGATGCGACAGGAAATATCATCGCAGAGCGGTCCATAGCCGATAAGAGCGGCAGCATCTCGCGTGCGGACGTAGCAAAAGTGCTAGTGGAATCCTTGACTACTTTAGAAACAAGTCACAAGGTGTTTGAAATATTGAATGGAGAGACTCCGGTAAAAGATGCAATAAAGAAAGTATAAACAAAGAGGGACCAGCCTTATTCAGCGCTGGTCCCTCTTTCATTTATCTTTTAGCAGTTCTCCGGCGTCCCTTTATTCGTCGCTGTCACGAACGATGAACCACACCCGCATGACGCGATGGCGTTCGGATTTTCGATCGTAAAGCCTCCGCCCATCATGGACTGCTTGTAATCAATTTTTGTTCCGTTCAGAATGACTCCATCCTCTTTGGCCACAACAAGCTTGATCCCGTACTGTTCAAGCACTTCATCATCTTCCTGCAGCTCATGTTCAAAGCCCATTCCATATGAAAGACCGCTGCAGCCGCCCCCTTTTACCGCGATTCGCAGCATGGCATCCGTTTCGTCATGCTCCTTCATCATATCTTTAATCTGAAGGGCAGCAGCTTCGGTTAGATTCACAATTTCACTCATTCACTACACCTCCAACCTTTTCTATTCTTACTTATTAGTATACTCCTTTCTATTTTACTACTCAACCGAGGGGAACTATGTGACTGACTTTGACTTTCATAAAGAGTCATTTGAAGGGGTTCCGGTTATGATGCAAAAAGATTTAGGAATGGTATCATTCTTTTGCAATCTTGTTTCTGAGCCTGGCTCGATTGGGGATATTGTGCCTGGCTCAAATCAGACCTTTTGTGCCTGGCTCAAAACAGTTCATTTGTGCCTGGCTCAAATCAGACCTTTTGTGCCTGGCTCAAAACAGTTCATTTGTGCCTGGCTCAAAACCTGTCACCTGAACAACGCACCGAACCCCGCCCCCCAGGATAGCCTAAAGTCCTGAATTTTTTGAAAACATCACAAAAAATACTAGTCCAATACTCCTTTATCAAGGTATAATAAGGAAAATAGTCCCTAAATCGAGGTGAGAATGATGACTGAAGTAACCCCCTTTTATGATAAAAGAGTCCAGTGCCTTGCTTGTAAACATTCCTATTCCACTACTAAAATCCGCTCCCGTTTCGTCAAAGTCCAAAGTCTTGAAAGCGATTTCTGTCCTGTCTATGTCTCTGACGAACTCAACCCTTTACTCTACAATGTATCCGTCTGCCCTCAATGCGGATTTTCCTTCACTGATGAATTCACCAAGTATATCGTTCCGGTTTTAAAAACAGACTTGGAAAAGAAAATAAGCCGTCACTGGCAGCCTCAGGATTACGGCCACATCCGTTCTATGGATGAGGCGATCAAAACGTACAAACTCGCTGCTTATTGTGCGCTGATCAAAAAAGAAAAGAAGATTACGATCGCGGGGCTTTATTTGCGGACAGCCTGGCTCTACCGGAAAATAAATCAAGAAGAATCTGAAAGAAGATTCATTAATCTTGCCACTCATGAATACATCGAATCTTACTTGAACGATGACTTTAAAGGGACGGCAATGTCAGAAACGAAGCTTCTATACCTCATCGCCGAACTGCTCCGCCGTCAGGATAAAGTTGAAGAAGCCGTGAAGTACCTGTCCAAGGTGATTGAAAAACAACACCTGTCAACCGAGCCGAAGATTGTGGAAATGGCAAAGGAACGATGGTATGAAATGAGGGAGAGCTTCAAGGAGCAAAAGCAGAATCACCTTGCTTGAAAATACTAATTAGTATCTGAAAATAGCGCAGCAAAAAAAGAAAGCTGGAGTAAAATACTCTAGCTTTCTTCATAAATACCAGGACAATATGCCTCCAGGATGTTACCATCACAATCATAAAACTTAAAATGACTGGTGTGAGCCGGGTTTTCTTCTACTTTCACCTTCTTTTCACGCAGCTTTTCATAAAGGATATCCTTGTATTCCTGGGATATTTGCAGCACCGGATAAGTTGATTGTCTTTCACCCGCTGCTTTTTTGTCTTGAATTAAACAAAGGGTCCCTAAGCGGGACTCGTTGCCAAATGAAAGCACAACTGTCGTTCCATAATCCTTTTCTATGCTTACTTGCAGTACATCTCTGTACCAATTCTTCGCAGCTTCAATATCGTTCACATAAAGATTGGTTTGCATGACCCCCAGAAAAACACTCATCTTCTCACCCTCTCTAATCGTCACTTTACCATTTCACCAAAACATTCCCATTTCCTTCCTTAAACATATAAAAAAGCCGATCCTAAGATCAGCTTTTGCAATCAAAACATTGGATTTTCTTCTAAGAACCGATAGATATTTTCCACCAATTCTTCAGGAGTATCTCCTTCAACAGGCTCTCCGTTCACTAATGCGTAAAAAGATGAAGCGCATTTTCCGCAGTAGCCTAAACAACCGTACTCTATGACATCGAGGTTCGGATCTCTTTCTAATATTTCAAGTGCTTTTTGAGCACCACTTGCTAAGTTACTGATACAAAATTCTATAATTGGCTGCAATTCCATCACCTCACTACTCTTTGTAATGCTACCTTTTTTTGAGATTATCGTCAATCTTGGCGCTTTGTATATTCGTATAACAGATTGTGAACAATTTCCCTTATTTCTGTTGTGAAAACGAGGTTATTTCGATATACTTTTAATGTTAATAGGTTTACTTATTGAATAAACCGTCTAATTATGAATCATATTGAAAATGCTTACTTTTCAGGACTGTTGTCCTTTTTCCTCTACCTTGTAGAGAATGTTATATAAACACACCATTTCGACAAAATTGCAGAGAGCCAAAAAGGGGAAATTATCATGAAACAATTAGTGCTGCTTGGCGGAGGATATGGCAATATGCGCGTGCTTCTTCGCTTGTTACCGAACCAACTCCCGGAAGATGTGTCCATTACATTAATTGACCGCAACCCATACCACAGCCTGAAAACAGAATATTATGCTCTGGCGGCCGGAACGATATCCGATCATCATGTACGCGTATCATTCCCGGAACATGCACGTTTATCCTATGTGTACGGTGAGATTTCAAAGATTGATACAAAGAATAAACTGGTACAGCTTCAAGATCAGGATGCAGTACCATACGATGACCTTGTCATCGGTCTTGGCTGTGAGGACAAATATCATAATGTCCCAGGTGCGGATGAATTCACTTACAGCATCCAAACAATTGATAAGTCCCGCAAAACATATCAGACACTGAATAACCTTCCAGCTGGCTCAATCGTCGGAATCGTCGGTGCCGGACTAAGCGGGATCGAGCTTGCCAGTGAGCTGCGCGAAAGCCGTTCCGATTTAAAGATCAAGCTTTTTGACCGTGGAACCCGTATTCTGAATGCCTTTCCGGAACGATTAAGCTCCTATGTCCACGGCTGGTTTGAAGAGAACAATGTTGAAATCGTCAATAATTCCAATATCACGAAAGTGGAGCCTAATACGCTTCATAACCACGAAGAACAAATCTATTGCGATGCCATCGTTTGGACAGCCGGGATCCAGCCTACACGTGTAGTACGTGAAATGGATGCCGAGAAAGACTCAAGCGGACGTGTTGTGATTTCAAAATATCATAACCTTCCGGACGATGAACATGTATATGTTGTCGGGGACTGTGCGAGCCTTCCGCAAGCTCCAAGTGCGCAGTTAGCCGAAGGACAGGCTGAACAGATCGTGCAGATCCTTTTAAAACGCTGGAAGAACGAACCGCTTCCTGAAGAGCTGCCTAAAATCAAACTAAAAGGTATCCTCGGATCACTTGGTAAAAAGCACGGATTCGGATTGGTGAATGAGCGTTCCATTACTGGCCGCGTCGCCCGATTACTGAAATCAGGCGTTTTATGGATGTATAAATATCATAATGGATGATTGTATGAAGAAACCGCCTTTTACTAGCGGTTTCTTTTTTTGTTATCGAATAATCAAAAAAGACCCCTCCAACGGAAAAGTCTTTTTTAGCTATTATTCAATTGCTATACCGCTTTATAGCCATGCTTCTCAAGCTCAGAATAAATCGTCTTCAGACGCGGATTCCCTTCTCCAACGACTGTGCCTTCCAATAGGACGATTGGATAGAACATATCCTCTTCGATCACTTTCGACGCGAAGCTTTTGATGGCTTCGTCTTCAGGTGGATTGTAGATGTCTATATATTTGATTGTAAACGGCTGTTGCGGGTATTTACGACCGACTGCCGCTTCGAGCCATTCATACGTTTCTTTCGATGATGGCAGATTCACGCAGCTCGGGCAAAGCACCTCAGCGCCGTATACATGGATTTCAACTGGTTTACGCTCCATACTTCTCTTCTCCCCCTTTATTTCCCCTCATACAATCATTCTACAAAAAAATCATTAAAGTGGGAACAAAAATGGCTGGATTTCAAACTGTAAAATATGTATATAGAAATTTCTTTTTTTAAGTAATAGGCCGCCCGCGGAAAGCGAAGTCTTGCACGGAAATCAAAATCGGTGTTAAAAACTGTAAACAACAAAAAAAGAAATTCCCAATTGTTTGCGGGTTGATAGATTTTTTACAGATATGTCATTATAATAGAGAGTAAGGAAAGGAGTAGATAATGATGGCTGATCAAGCACAATTTGATTCCGTACAGGAAGTACTAGATAAATTACGTCCGTTCCTACTTCGCGATGGCGGGGACTGTGAACTGGTGGACGTGGAAGATGGTATCGTGAAGCTTCGCCTGTTAGGCGCTTGCGGAAGCTGCCCAAGTTCAACAATCACTCTTAAAGCTGGTATTGAACGTGCGCTAGTCGAAGAAGTACCAGGGATCGTTGAAGTAGAGCAAGTATTTTAATTAAACTTACCGGATGACTCAAGAATTTGAGTCATCTTTTTTATGTCGAGAAGTTCCATTCCCACTTCCGTAAGAACCTTAATATAACAATAAATGGAATTTATTCCATCAACTTTTTTTAAGAATGCTGTTTCCTTTTTGCCCATATATATCTTACAATGACGAAGGTTTTTATTTTAGGGGGAGAAGGAAAAGGATTGACTAAAGAGATATTTCAACAAATTGTTGGTGAGATGGCAGGCCGTTTGGATTCTGACGTAAAGGTGATATTGGAGGATGCTTTTCCCGGCAGTCGTCTTGTGGGAGGGAAGTACAGCATGAGCACAAACTCCATCACCATGTTCACGGATGATGTCACTGAGCAATGTCTACGCCTGTTTCCTGAAGGTGAATGTTTATCTGATTATTTTAAAGTCGTGTTTGCGCATGAACTTGGGCATGCACATGATGAGGAGCTTGAGGAATTAGCTGACAGTCTGGATTACGCTGGTGAGCCGGAAAAAAACCGGTTGATGCTGCGCATCGAACAAAATGCATGGGAATTTGCCCGGAGTGTCTTGCCGGATGTGCCGGCTTCTTTCCTTGAAAAGATTGAGCGCCAGTCGCTGGCACCTTATTTCCTGGCTGTTGAAAAAGACCTTGTTTTTTCATGAAGGGCAGTTAAAAACACGCATGACGTCATGCGTGTTTTTTGTCCTTTATTATACCTCAGTCTTGGGCTTGTCCCCATTTAAAACGGCATGGATGTTCTGTACACAGAGATTCATCATCCCGATGCGGGTTTCCGTAGAGGAGCTGGCGATGTGAGGCAATGCAACTACATTGTCAAATGAAAGCAGCGGATGTTCAGAACTTATTGGTTCATTCGTAAAAACATCCAGCCCCGCCCCCGCGATTTCACCTGTCTCCAGTGCTTCTGCCAACGCCTCTTCATTCACAATCGGTCCACGGGCAGCATTTATGAAGAAAGCTGATTTTTTCATGGCGAGAAATTGTTCTTTTTGGAACAGTCCTTCCGTTTCGGCAGTAAGAGGGGCAAGGACGACTACAAAATCAGATTGATCCAGAAGCTCATCCAATGACACATAGGAGGCGCCCAGACTTTTTTCCGCTTCAGGCTTCCTTGAACGATTATGATAAAGAATATTCATATCGAACCCTTTCGCCCTTTTGGCCACCGCTTCCCCGATGCTTCCCATCCCGACGATTCCGATCGTTTTATGATGGATGTCAGTCCCTGCAAGAAGAAGAGGGGACCAGCTTTTCCATTTTCCTTCTTTAATATAGCGGTCTGCCTCGACAATCCGGCGCGCAGCCGCCATTAACAAACAAAAAGTTAAGTCAGCTGTAGTATCGGTCAGCACATCCGGAGTATTACAAATGGCCACTCCTTTTTGCTTCGCAGCTTTGAGATCGATATTATCATAGCCGACTGCCAGGTTTGCCACCACCTTCAGGGACGGGGCATTTTCAAGGAGCTCTGTGTCCACTTTATCTGAAAGCATGGTGATCAGTGCGGATGCCCCGGTCGCTTTCTCAAGCAGAATGTCTCTTGGAACCGGCACATCTTCTTTCTCCCACATTTCCACCCGAAACTCCTGATTCAGCGGTTCGATTACTGTCTGAGGTAATTTTCTTGTGATAAAGATAAATGGTTTCATTGAATTCCCCTGCCTTCAATTAGGTTCCTTTCAGTGTACCATAAAAGGGCTTTCATTGATGGTTGGAAGGATTACAGCCATCCCACCAATGGAATGCCCCACTTTTTCACCGGTACCTCAGACAAATGGTAAAAATCAGACAGGAATGATTCGTAATGCTTGGAGCTTTTCAAGTAGCGTTCGAGTTTATCTTCAGCGGTTTTCTTTTGCTGATCGGATTGTGAAATATAGTATTCTTCGATACATTCAAAATAATGGAGCGGAAATAATATCCTTGAGTACAACAGTCTCCATCCGAAAGGTGACAGCGGGGCAACTGTTTCGTATTCCCTTAGGAACTCCTGCATTCCGGGATGGAAGGTTTGGCTCTTCATGAGGTATTGTTCCCTCACCCATTCAGCAAGATCCCGGCTCGCGTGATCGAATACCCAGTCAAACGGAAAATGAATACAGGTCTCGGTTCCCCATGTCGTGTGCTGAAAACGTTCGTGACAGATCGTGCCTGCATCTTCAGGTTTGGGGTCTTCATCGAGCTCCGTATCGACAAGATATTGAATGGCGTTTTCGGATAATGCATTATAATAAGGATAACTTTCGACGAAGAGGCGTTCAAACTCATCGATCGGGTGATTCTCGAGCACTCCGAAGTAGGCTTTTTCCAGCTGGGAAAGCCTGCGTTCCCACAATGCTTTCCACTGTCCCATCCTGCTGATTTTCTCCACCTTCTCTTCGAACAACCTGCCGCGAAAATGAAATTTCCCAAGCTTTCTCCCCACTTTTTCGTCAGCAACCGGAGGCAGTTCTTCGTTACGCACCACTACATAGTCCTGTTTTTTTTCAGTTACTAGATATCGCCCCTCCGTACTCTGTACAAAGGAAGAAACATAACGGTCCCCTTGTGATTTCATATGCTCTGTTAATTTATAGATTTCTACCAATGTTTCCTGTTCCACATTTGAAACGCCAACAATACTATATAATAATCCCCCCGCCATGTAGCGGTCCATCACACCGTCAAAGAATGCGCGTTCAGGGGTCAACCCGAAATGCTTCGCTAACATCTCATGAGACATATTACCCTCTCCTATCTGTATGCAAGGCGGCTTTCATCGTGAAGTCCGCTGTCTTAATTATTTCATTTTCACTTGAAAAACAATTCTTCCAAGGAATATATCCCTGTACTGATGGGCAAGAATGAGGATAGAAGCTATTATTATGTCTATTTTTAAAAAGGGTATCATATGAGTAAAACAAGGCTCTGTCGCTTGAATAATATTTAACTACAGAAAAGGTGAATTGGATGAAGGACAAAAAATCAATGGATATCTTAAAGGAAACCTCAAGAAGATGGCTCCATGAAAGAGGAGTCGAAATTGAAGACATCGCCAATTTAGTCATGTACCTTCAACAGAAATACCATCCTGACCTTGAACTGGAAGAATGCATTTATAACGTGGAAAGAGTGTTAACAAAACGTGAAGTTCAGAATGCCATTCTTACGGGAATTCAATTGGACCGGTTAGCAGAAAAGAAAATGCTTGAAGAGCCCCTGCAATCGATTGTGGAAGTGGATGAAGGTTTATACGGAGTGGATGAAATTCTTGCCTTCTCGATTGTGAATGTGTATGGATCGATCGGCTTTACAAACTACGGTTTTATCGATAAACAGAAACCCGGTATACTGAAGGATTTAAATGATAAATCATCCGGTAAGTGCCATACCTTCCTTGATGATATCGTCGGAGCCATTGCAGCTGCAGCGTCAAGCCGTCTTGCTCACAGAAATGAAAATCAGGAATAAATCTATCTTCTAAATTGTCTTGGAGAATTGCTGGAAACAGAAAAACAGACCTCTTTTCGAGTGTCTGTTTTTTCATCTGAATATTATCCAATATTTTCATGTACTTTAGCAAGTTTTTATTGCATGCTAAAACAATCTTTACTATAATTACAAATATAGTTGTAATAATTGTAATTATTTTTGTAAAATTATTACTTCTTATACACAATATAAGGCTATCACGAATTGTAAAAATTCCCACCTTTTCCATTGGTCGCAACAATGAAAAGGGATCGAGGTGAGTCCAAATTAAGATACTCAGTGATCAATCCTTATTAGAAGCGTATAATAAAGCAAATGCATTACATTTAGACAAAGAGTTTATTCAATTAATCAGGCATGAGATATCCAGAAGAAACCTCACTTTCTTGACTCAGAAACAGCATTGAGCATTTTCTCTTCTTCTAGGGTGGGAATGATGTCTATCCAGTGAACCTGCAGGCCTTGGATAATCGCATGAATTTTGTTTATTGATGCATTTGCATCCCCTTTTTCAATCAAAGAAATATAATTTACAGTCAATCCGCTTATTTCGCTGAGCTCCTGAATTGTAATGTCTTTCGCCCGCCTGTGCATTCTGATGTTTTTACCAATCAACTCAGTAATACTCATATTTCACACTACCTTTTTTATTTTCACCAATTAGCAGAGTCAATAGGACAGGATCACTTTAAAATCCTTACTACCCTTCTACCCTATAAAACATCACTAAAACGTCATCCGTTCTTTTTCTTTTCTTTTATCTTTTTCTTCTCCCCTTTTTAAATAAATCAGGAAATAAATTTCATTTCCCTGATTTATTTTACCTACATAAAAAGTTCTTGTCTAATTCAAATATGTTCCAATCGCCATTTTTTCAAAAAAGGCGATAGACTAAATGTCCATCACCTTTTCCTCTTCTATACACCCCACTCATCCAACGTATTAATTGTATAGGTCGGCTGTTCTTCCATCCTCTGCAGGATTTCTTTTGTCGTAACTCCTGTATGGACAAGAAGCGTATCAAGACCTGCATTCATTCCGGCTTTTATGTCTGTATCATAATTATCCCCGACCATTAATGTGTCCTCTTTTGCTGTCCCGAGAACCTCTAATGCCTGCTCCATTATGATTGATTCTGGCTTTCCGATGAAGATCGGCTGTGTCTGGGTCGAAACCGTAACGACAGAAGTCAGTGAACCATTGCCTGGCAGCAATCCTCTTTCTGTAGGGATGGCGATATCCCCGTTTGTTGAAATGAACGTCGCCCCATTCCGTACCCCCAGGCAAGCAAGGGCAAGCTTTTCATAATTGATGCCACGGTCAATCCCTACCACGACAAAATCGGGGTTTTCGTCTTTCAGGGTGATGCCTTTTTCCTCAAGTGCTGAACGGATTCCCTCTTCTCCAATGACATAGGCTGTACTGCCGGGCTTTTTGTCAGCTATGAATTGAGCAGTCGCCATTGACGTCGTGAATACTTGTTCTTTCTCAGCTGATATGCCGAACGTCTGGAGCTTTTCTGCGACCTGTTCAGGACGGCGGGATGAATTATTTGTTACAAACAGATAGGGCAGCCCTTTTTCCTGAAGGCGGCGGATAAAATCTCCTGCTTCCTTGATGACTTCTTTTCCTCTATACATCGTTCCATCCAAATCGATTAAATAACCTTTGTATTGTTTCATTTTGTACCTCCGTTTTGATACTTTTAGTATGTAAGTTTGTTTTTGAAATATATACGCAAATAGAAAACGCTTTCCATAAAGAAAGCGCTGGTGAATTGTATTAATTTTTAAAAGCTGACACAGGTCCCAATTCATTTTCCAAATAACGGCGTACATGAACAGGGAATTGTTCTAAAGTAGAACGCACGTCATGAAGAATACGCTGTAAAGCTTCATGGTCTACGCTTGTATATTCTTGAACAAGGGCTTTACGCTGTTCAATCAAGCGTTTTAAATCTTCGCTCATTTCTTGATTGATGACCTTTTCATCCAGCAATATATCGATGATATCTTCGTAGCTGCCGGGATCTCTCATGATAAAACCATCAATCATGCTGTTTCCCACATCAAGCACCGATTCGATAAGGGTATGACCGATCCTTTCAAGACCGAGCTTTTCTATCGTGGTATCCCACCCTGACTGTTTATGTAAGATGCTCAATTGATCATTCATAAATACCAATATTTCCTCTATTTTCTCTCTGTCCACGAAATACATTCCGTTCACCTCTTCTGATTGACATCCTTCTATAGTTTAACATAATTTTAAATAGTCTATATAGTGATGTCTTCACTGCAAATCGTTTTCCAGTTTGTTATGATGGAGAAAGCTGACGAATGTAAGGAGGAATCGTGATGACAGACCGATTTTATTTATACGATGATACGGAACAGACAAAAACCAGATTTGTAAGTTTTATGGGGGAAAATCAGCGCTATGATTTAGCCATCACACAAACGGATCGTTATTATGGAAAATCACTCGTACTCGACCTTCAAGGAAGCCGCTTCGCCATCATCGGCCGTGATGACTTGGATGAACCGGGTTACCTGGAAAGTGTTTATAAACTTACGGAAGAAGAAGCTGCCGAGCTTCGTGACTTTTTAAGTGAAACGATTATGTAAACATCACTGAATGAACCTCTCCCACCTCTCACATACTACACCTAAGAAAGGTGGGAGAAAAATATGAAAAAAGAGCAACGCGACAAGGAAGAAGAAGTGTACAGCGATTTTTCCACTGTAGAGACACAGCGTAATTTCCTCGTGCCTGAGACGCTTCCGGAAGGACCTTATGGATCTCCACGCGGAAAGTATACACCGGTTGAAAACAAGAGTACAGAATGGGAAGAGGGGCAGCGATATTACAGTGCATTCAACTATGAAAACAAGTCCCTTCATCAGGATATCCCCCGTCAGGAACCTGGGTCTCATCCGGTCCATGCAGATCCGGAACTAAATGAAGAGCCGCCTTATACTGAAAATAAATGATAAAAAGGGAACATCTCTTCACGACGAGATGTTCCCTTTCCCCTTACTTATTCACTTTTTTCATAAGAAAATATGCACATCCGAAATTGCAGTATTCGTATAGATAATCCTTATGAGTACTCACTTTTGTGTCAAAGGATGCTTTTTGATTCTGATCATCAAAAAAGCCTTTCAGGCGCAGCTGGCCATATCCCCAGTCACCGAGGATATAATCATATTTATTTAAAATATCGCTGTATCTCTCTTTGAATGCTTCTTCATTAAATCCGTCCCTGAATTCTTCGACGATTTCATAGCATATATTTCCTACACAGATCATTCCATCCACCCTCTTTCTTCCTTATCCTTACTTTAAATTATAACGGATTGTCCATTAATTACTATGAAAAATTATAAAATGAGATGGTCACCCTAACAAATAGGGGGTGTTTCAATTGAATAAATTTATTCTCGGAACGACGGTATTGAGTTTTGCATTGTTCGGTACTGCCTGCAACGGGATTGATAAGGCAAACGAAGAGATGTTCCACGATAACGGCAACACCATCAATGTGAACGATCAGGAAGAACTTTTCAATGAAAATGTCAGTAAAGACTCTAAACGAAACGGGGAAGATTTCGGATTTGTCCGTCAGCAGAAGAGCCCTGTGCAGGGACAAGCCATTTCGAATGAAAATATGTATCGTTTAGATCGGGAGCAGGTTGCCGACAGCATCAGTAAAATGAGCGTAGCCATACCGAACGTGGATGATTGTGCTACCCTTGTCACGGATGAAGAGGTGCTGATCTCTTATAAGACCGATAAAAAAGACAAGGATGCCCGTTTTAATATCGCTGATCAAGTGAAGAAAACGGCCATGTCAGTCATCCCGCGCTGGTACCATGTGTATGTGACAGATGACCCTAACTTAATGCAGAATGTAGAGAATCTTGCAAAGATGGACAGCGACAGCAAAAACGTCAATACTGCCATCGATGATACGATTAACCTGATGCTCAAAGCTTCTCCGCAAGGAAAGAACATTGATGCAGGTGAAAATGCCAACGGTGAAATGATTGACGAACAGAATATGAATGAAGATGATGTCCATCAAATCAATAAAGAACGACAAAAGCGTACTGACAACTCTGAGACCATGATGGACTAGCATTTTTCGTTAAGCATTTATCTTTGGAAACCGTTGATAAGTACAACAAGCCGTTTCAAACAACCTTTAAAAAAGGACTGACTACGAGAGACATCTCCATTAGTCAGTCCTTGCTACATTTATGCCTGCTGTTTCATTTCTTTCTCGCCTGCTTCTTGCTTTGCTTTGGCAGCTGCATTTACCTGCTCATCAGCATGGTAGGAAGAACGCACAAGAGGTCCTGCTTCACAGTGGCTGAACCCTTTTTCCATCGCCGCTTCACGAAGCTCGGCAAATTCATCCGGGTGGTAGTATTTCTGTACTTTCAAGTGTTTCTTCGTTGGCTGCAGATATTGACCGAGGGTAACGATATCCACATTATTTGCACGAAGGTCATCGAATGTCTCGAGAATCTCTTCCTTCGTTTCTCCAAGTCCCACCATGATGCTTGATTTCGTCGGAATATCAGGATTCAATTCTTTAGCACGGCGAAGGAATTCGAGAGTACGGTCATATGTTGCACGGGCACGAACTCTTGGAGTCAAACGGCGTACGGTTTCGATGTTGTAGTTCATGATATCCGGTTTTGCATCCATCAGTGTCTTGATATTATCAAACACTCCGCCCATGTCGGATGGCAGTACTTCAATGGATGTAAATGGACTTTTACGACGGATGGCACGCACTGTTTCAGCAAATACCTGCGATCCACCGTCTTTTAGATCATCACGGGCAACAGCCGTGATGACAACGTGCTTCAAGTTCATTAGTTGAACGGAATCGGCTACGCGTTCCGGCTCTTTAAGATCCAGTTCGTTCGGTAATCCTGTTTTTACTGCACAAAAACGGCAGGCACGTGTACAAATATCCCCAAGGATCATAAATGTAGCGGTTCTTCTTGTTCCCCAGCATTCGTGGATATTTGGACATTTTGCCTCTTCACAAACTGTGTGAAGGTTTTTTTCGCGCATCATTTTTTTCAAGCCCATATAGTTATCGTTCGTATTCAGCTTGATCTTAAGCCACTCCGGTTTACGAACATATTCGTCTTTCTTCGTCATACCCCTCATCTCCAATCCTAACAATTTCTGATTTAGGCAAAGAGTGAAACGCTTACTGATCGTTCATTCTATGTAAATAAAGCCATCATCAATATACTTCTTTTGTCACTTTATCATACTAAAAAAATGAAAACAAGCATGTTACTCTTTTACCATTAATTGATGATTATGAATCCTGAAAGCTCGTCACAAACTAGAGGTAGAACTATAAGTTGGAGGGATTGACTTGTATATACGAATAGTTCTGACACTTACCATACTCCTTGTTCTTATAGGTCCTGTCCAGATACAAGCAGAAGAGAAGTTGTCAGAGGAACAGATACACACGAAACGAATGGAATTATTTCAAAAAAGCGAAGCACTTACTCATATTCCCTGGTACTATCTTGCGGCTGTGGATCAATACGAGCGCAGTTTGCGATTTGCACGTAAAGATAGAGAAAAGCCCTCCTCTTTGATCTCCATCTATGTCGATCCCGAGAAATGGGCCGGACCCTTAAACCCAAATCTCCAAGATGAAAATCCGAAGACCATCACACTATTCAACGGTTTCGGAAGAGACGGAGACCTTGATGGTAAGGCAAGTATCAAAAGCGATGAAGATATCCTGGCTGCCTTTACTGATTATATTTTACAGTACGGAATCGACCGTGATAATTTCAAGCTGGCTTTATGGGACTATTACAAACGTGATAAGACTGTCAGTATCATAATGGGTAAAGCGAAGATCTACAAGCATTTCGGTACGATTCATCTGAATGATAAAGCTTTCCCTCTCCCGCTCAGATTCAATTACAGCTACCGTAATACATGGGGGGATGCACGCGGATGGGGAGGCCGGCGAATCCATGAAGGAACGGACCTGTTTGCAGACTATGGTGTTCCCGTCAGGGCGACCTCTTACGGCATTATTGAAATGAAAGGCTGGAATCGCTATGGCGGATGGAGAATCGGTATCAGGGATATCAATAATACCTATCATTACTTCGCACATCTCAGCGGTTTTTCTAAAGACCTGAAAGTCGGGCAGGTGGTTGAGCCCGGAATGATGATCGGGGGCGTCGGCAGCTCGGGATACGGTCCTCCAGGTACATCCGGTAAATTCCCGCCTCACCTCCACTACGGTATGTACAAAGACAACGGTTTGACAGAATGGTCCTTCGATCCCTATCCACACTTGCGTCAATGGGAACGTCAAGACCGTGTCAAAAGCAAAAAAAGATAACAGAAGGCCCGCCCCTCCATCACATGAAAGCGATGAGGGACGGGCCTTTAACGGAGTAAAGAAAAAACAGACGATGGAAGATCCAGCGCCTGTTTCTTTATAAAAGTGATATTAAGATGCTTTTTTAGATTTGGATACCGCGTTAGTGATACTTGCCGCAAGGCCACCCCAAATGATGACGACACCGACAACTAACATAATGATTGCACTACCGCTCATGTCAGCTTACCTCCTTATAGCTTTC
Source organism: Rossellomorea sp. NS-SX7 (assembly GCF_052828565.1). Lineage (NCBI taxonomy): Bacteria > Bacillati > Bacillota > Bacilli > Caryophanales > Bacillaceae > Rossellomorea > Rossellomorea sp. NS-SX7. The sequence continues at coordinate 3,194,607 of NZ_CM128249.1, forward strand.
AGCTTCTGTTTTGGAATGCCAGCGTTTAAAGGTAAATGCCACTCCGACAATCAAGGCGAAGGCCGCGACGAACCAGCCGCTGTAAAGGACAAAGGCATCTGAGTATCCGCCGTAGTTCCCTGTTTCCGTCTCGAATTCTTTAAGAAGGTTCATCTTGAATAGTCCAAACATCATCCATCCAAGTACAACCGGTGTGATAACACCAAGGCAAATCTTCCACCAGCTGCCAAGCTGGATGTCTGAGATACCGTTTGAGTGATCTCTGAATGTATTGATCTTGCGTAAGAACCATGCCACTACGATTACTTCCACTAATCCGATGAATGCTACACCGAATTGGTTGATGAAGTAGTCCGCAACATCAAGGAATAATAATCCGCCCTGTGTTGCAAACAGAAGTGAAATGACTGCTGAGAGCCCTCCTCCGAAAGCCACTGCCTTTGTACGGGAAAGGCCGAATTTCTCTGAAATCGCCGCTACATAAGTCTCGGAAATCGAGATAAGTGAAGATAATCCCGCCAGTACGAGTGAAGCGAAGAACAGGAACCCGAACAGACCGTTCAGCGCAGGGAATTCATTGATGATCTGCGGGAAGACAACGAATGCCAGACCGACTCCTCCGCTTACTACTTCCTGAACCCCGACTCCTTGAGTTTGAGCCATGAATCCAAGTGCCGCGAATACCCCGATCCCGGCAAGAAGCTCAAATCCAGAGTTACTGAATCCAGTGATGAATGCGTTATTCGTAATATCCGATTTCTTCGGAAGATAACTTGAGTACGTGATCATGATCGCAAATGCAATCGATAAACTGAAGAAGATCTGTCCGTATGCAGCGACCCATACACCAGGATCGGCAATCTTACTGAAATCCGGTTTGAAGAATGCATCAAGGCCATCAAGTGCCCCTGGTAACGTTAAAGCGCGAACCACAATGATCAGGAATAAAATAACAAGTGCAGGAATAAAGATCTTGTTCGCTACTTCGATACCTTTCTTTACACCTTTAAAGAGAATACCAAGTGTAATCACCCAAACGATGACAAGCGGGATGAAAACTCCGCCGACAATGCTTCCGGTCTGTCCCGGATCTACTGAAAGCTTCAGATACTCACCGAATAAGAATCCTTCCGTGTCGTCTCCCCAGCCTTTGTTGAAAGCGAATACACTGTAAGCCATCGCCCATGCTATGATGACGGCATAATAGGTGGAAATGACAAACGCTACAAGTACCTGCCACCATCCAAGCCATTCTGTCTTCTTGTTCATACGGAAATAGGATAAAGGCGCAGATCCGCGGTACTTATGTCCTATCGTGAATTCTAATACAAGTAAAGGAATACCGGCAGTCAAAAGAGCAAAAAGATACGGAATGAAGAATGCTCCACCACCATTTTCATATGCTACCGCCGGAAAACGCCAAATGTTTCCCAACCCGATAGCAGACCCTACTGCAGCCAGGATAAATCCTGCACGTGTTCCAAACTGGGCACGTTTTTCCATGTTGGTTCCCCCCAATGTTTCCAACTACCAATTAAAAGGTAATTGAAATTTTTATATTTTCAGATTATTTAATCTAAAGTCAGTATAGCTAGTTCTAGGACAATTGTCAAAGCTATTTTTTCTTTTTTAGGGACATCTTCTGCTTTTATAGTCCGATTTGCCCTTTATCAGAAAATGAACAGGGGATTTCTAACTTTAAAATTCCAATTACTAGTAAAATTTACTGTGTTGTTTTCATATTACTACTAAATTTCACTATGTTATTTTCTATGATGGACTTCATAAGCCGTCCGGATCCCAGATTCTACTGCTCCCTCTATCCACCCGTGAAAGGAAGAAGTATGTTCTCCGGCAAAATGAAGCCTTCCTTCCGGTTTCCGGGTGATTTCATCAAAGTTTTTCTGCTGCTGGGGGGTAAACAGCGTGAAACATCCTGCTGAGTAAGGGTTTTGTCCCCAGTTGAACCAAACAGCCTGTAGAAATTCCGTATATACGATGTTTCCATATATCTTTGCTAAATCCTTAAGCACGAGGCGAACCAATCCTTCGTTGGATAAGCTATTCCATAATACAGCATCGCTTCCCCAGCTGTAGCTTGCCAGCAATACCCCCGGACCATCAGAACCTATCCCGTGGCTTGGAATGTAAGTGAATTTTAACGGCAGGTCACTGGTAATATTGCCATACCCCATCTTCTCCCAGAACTTGCTTTTAAATTCAATTCCGATCTTCACTGCCTGGACATTATTCACTTCTCTGATTGCCTGCCATTTTTTAAATGAAACCGAATCATATGGCTCAATGTCGACGAATTGAAGGACAGTGAATGGCATGGTTATGATGGCATAGTCTCCTGTATACCGAGATCTCTTCCCTGTAAACGGGTTCATAGTCTGTACAGATACGCCATGATCGTCCTGAATGATTTTCTCTACTTTGCGATTCAGCTTGATTTCTTTTTGAAGCTCGCTGATAAAGGAACAAGGCAGCTGATCATTTCCTCCGGTTATTTCATAAAACTTTATTTTTTCACTGAATATCGGGTAAATGATGTCCGTTATAATATCAATGAAAGAGAAGTTTGGAAAACCCTCTATCCCCAGCATGACAGCAATTTTCCGCACTGCGTTCTCTGAAAGTGATTTCCCGAACGGATTGGCAATTAAATAATCGCCCATGGAGTAAGTGGAATATTTCGTCTTCAACTCATCCTTCTGTTCTTGGGTGCTGGCCGAATACACTTCAAAGAAAGGCCGGGTCGCTTCAAGGAAAAGCTCTGCAGCACTCTTCCCTTTTTCTTCTCCTTCAAGAGGGAAACCCAAAATATCCGGATTTCTTCTATACTCCTTTTTAGAGACCAGGACATTGTTTACAAATAACATATCCTGAGAGGTGGAATTCAAGAAACGATTAACAGGGAGATTGAACCTTTTGATGTATTCGAATACCAGCTCATGGTTTTCTGGGATCCTCATCGCTCCAAAATCAAGGTAATTCCCCTGCGTGAATGGTTCTCTTACCGTATAGACCCTGCCGCCTATCCGATCATTCCCTTCTAAAATGGTCACTTTATGACCTGCCCTTTTAAGCAGGGATGCCGCAACCAGCCCAGACATCCCCCCTCCTAATATCAATACACGTTTTGGATTCGACTCAGTTTCCGGCAGCCCATTTCTCACAATAGATAATAAGTCTTTGGGATAGTGTAAATCATCAAAACCAATCACCTTTACCTTCACGTCAACTCACCTCTCTCCTCCTATAGATATGAGGAAATGCGGACTGGTAGAAGCGTGTCTAATGACTTACCTTCTAATTTTTGGGAAAATCAAGGAATACGAACCTCTAGCCGGAGGAACTGTATATAAAAAAACCAGAAGCATTTTCTGCTTCTGGTTCATTATTGTTTTTATTGTGAAGCTGCTGTATCTGAACTCTTTCCTTTTATAAATCCAAGAGCCGCAACCAGCACTATGACTACGAGTAATCCAAGCATGGTGCTTCCGGTGAACCCTAATACGAGGTAACCAATCGAAGCTGCCACTGCGCCGATGAGTGCATACGGAATCTGCGTGAGTACGTGATCGATATGATTGCTTCCGGCTCCGGTTGAAGACAGGATCGTAGTATCGGAAATTGGTGAACAATGGTCTCCAAGGACCGCACCTGCTAAAACAGCTGCCATTGCAGGAAGTAAGACACTTACATCGGTTGCTGCTGCAATTTCTCCCGCAATCGGAAGCAGGATTCCGAATGAGCCCCATGAAGTCCCTGTAGAGAATGCCATGACGCCGGCCACTAAGAATAGCAGCACAGGCAGGACCTCAACTGGCATGTTCGATTTTTCAACCAATCCGGCTAAATACGTTCCAGTTTGAAGCTCATCGATCAGTGTGACGATCGCCCATGCAAAGATAAGGATGTAAACAGCAGGAAGCATGGATTTGATTCCTTCGACAACTGCTGTTCCAGCTGCGCTTCCTCCAACACCCTTCAAGCTTACTTGACGGAAGAAAAGAATAAATGCAATCGCCAATGCGAATAAGCTTCCATATAATAATGATTTTGTAACATCTGTATTTTCAAATACAGGGAGGATATCAAACGAACCAACTGCCTTATATCCCGTCCAAAGCATCATGCCGACTGTACCGACAACCAGGGCGATGATCGGCCATGCCAGATCGCCGACCGAACCTTTAGAGCTTACAGGCAGGTCGTTCTTAAGTTCACCCGGGATATCTTTGTCCGGGTCATAAAGATTTCCAGTCGAAATCGCTCTTTCTTCATGTTCCTTCATTTTCCCGAAATCAAATCCTCTGTAAGCAACGATCAACACTAATAGTAGAGCTGCCCATACATAGAGGTTCATTGGGATCATTTGTATGAATGCTGAGAAAGCTGTGTATTCAGTGATGCTGTGTGCGGCAAGAATCGATCCGATGATACCGATGATATATGCTCCCCAGCTTGATACCGGTGAAACCACACAGACCGGAGCCGATGTCGAGTCAATGATATAAGCGAGTTTCGCACGTGAGATTTTGTGACGGTCCGTGATTGGTCTAGCAACCTGTCCGACCGCAAGCGCATTGAAATAGTCATCAATAAAAATTATGATACCTAATACAGCTGCCAATAATTGCGCGCCTCTTCTGGTCTTTACGCGCTGCATCGCCCATTCACCGAATGCGCGGCTTCCGCCGGAAATGTTAACGAAAGCAGTGATGACGCCAAGAATCAATAAGAATAAAATGATGTACACATTCCAGGTATTAAGTTCACCGTCGGCGACGAAAATGCCCTTTACGGCTTCCCATATCTTACTGAACGTGCCTGTAATAGAGAAATCTGTGATAAGAAGTGCTGAAGCGATGATCCCTACACCCAGCGAAAGCAGTACGCGTCTCGTCAAGATAACCATCAGGATGGCTAAAAGGGGCGGGATGATTGAATAAATAGTGTTTTCCATAATGTCCTCCTCCTATTTGATAGGGGGGAACCTCATAGCATGACAGAGGAATAAAAAAAGGTAATGATAGAGGATCCTATCATTACCTTTAATGAGTAATGTAAGTGCTCCATCACGATCTGTAGCTCCCCATCATAGAGTGTCCCCTATAATGACAGTGTTATCCTTCTTCAAGATAACCCCAGCGAATATGCTTCTGACAAGCATATCAGCTTCGGCAAAGGTTCCCTTTCATCTGTTCTCTCAGTTGTCATCCTCAAACAGTTTACTCTTGAACCCTGCACCTCTACCCCATCGGATTGATGATGTGGTTATAATATTAAAATTTCCTTTATAAATATATCAAACTATCAACAGTTTGACAACTTTTTATTCGGGATAGGTGATGGGCAGGTTTTTCCAAAAACACATTTGGTTCTGTAAATTAGACCGTTCCTCACCGCTGCAGACACTTGCCGGGATCAGTTTGTCGGTATTTCGATGGATGGTGATGCTCCGTCACCGCTATTGTTGAAGAATTGCGGTACATCCAGGTGGACAGTATCCATGGCGATCAATACGTCCTGCTTGATGGTTTCGGTTTTCGTTGCAAACGGTATGATGATCTGGACATTCACAGTCAGGGTGATATAGACCTTGACGAGGGCATTGTTGATACCAAACTCTTCTACAGTATGTTTAATATCCGAACGTACATCCCCGATTGAATGGAACCTGATCGGGACTTTAGGTCCCAAGTTCCCTAGTAAGGCATTGTTGGTCGCCTGACCTAGGGGAACAGAATACACGATACCTTCATCGGCTTTTGTCCCTTCCTCGTCGATTTCAATGTCCGTGATGTATTCCAGGTTTTCGATATTCCCTTTTTCTGCCTCTTTCAAATATAATTGGACTAAATTAGTGATTTCTCCCTGAACCCGGTTGATGTTCTGTGTATTGAAACTGAGAGAGACCACCTCCCCTTCTTCATTTTTCACTTCTTCCGTTATCTCCTCTAACTCTATGGATCCTGCTACCTTTTTGTTGATCGCTTTGTTGATGACCATCGTACCGATTCTGCTCGTTTGAGTTTCTGCATAAGCCAGCAGCGTCGGCTTCAAGCCCAGGTTTACGATCCAAAGACCCGCCCCTGTGGAAAAGATGAAGAACACGATGGTGATGATCATCACGTGGCGAAAAGGCAGCGGTCCTCCTCTTCGGGGTTTATGTGTTTTAAACTTTGACAAAAAAATCCCCCCTTACAAGCTATTCTTATGCTCTCTAAGGAGGGTTTAACGCAAAAATTTATTTTATTTTACTGGCAGCCGGTTCATAATCCGCATCAAAACCGACGATGACCTTATCAAGCTCGGTCCGCAAGTCCAATTCATAAGGAGAATAGAGTTCTTCCCCTTTTTCTTCAATCACCCGAATGACAGGCCTGTCCGTCAGACCTTTATTCTGTCCGGTGACAATCCCTTTTTTTCCGTCATTCAATTCAACGACCATTCCGTTCGGATAAATCGCGACGGATCTCCTGAAGGCTTCAATGACGTTCATGTCAAATAAGGAACCTGAGCCCGCGTAAAGGATTTCAAGCGCTTCGTGAGGAAGCATCGCTTTTCGGTACACCCGGTTGGATGTCATCGCATCGAATACGTCTGCCACTGCAATGATTTTAGCAAAAGGATGTATATCATCCCCTTTCAATCCACGAGGATATCCTGAGCCGTCCAATCTTTCATGATGCTGATAAGCGCAGTGGGCCACCAAAAGAGATACAGACTGCAGCTTTCTAAGAATATCAAAGCCATGCTCGGTATGTTTCTTGACTTCCAAGAATTCCTCTTCTGTCAGTCTTCCCGGCTTCATAAGGATATCTTCTGATACCAGCATCTTACCCACATCGTGAAGGATTGCTCCAATTCCTAGCTCTTCCAGCTGTTTTGGCGAAAGATTCAGTTCGATCCCGATTGAAAGAGTATATAAAGTAACATTGAATGAATGATGAAATACGTAAGAATCATAGGTGAAAACGTCTGTAAGGACGGTCAGCAGCTCGTCATTAGCCTTTACTTCCTTTAAGACAACATCGATAATCTGCTTCAGTTGCTTAGCGCTGTCCTCCAGTACAACTAAATTCTGGGGCATCTTTGCTTCATTGATTCGGCTGAACACTCCTTCAATACCGGCAACCGCATCATGCCGCACCTTGCTCGGTACAGACTCAGTGACTTTGATGCCGTTAGACAGGGAATCTTCAATATAGACATACTGAATATTCAGCTCCTGCAGCCGGTAAATCATCCGTTCCGTGATCGCAACATTTTGCTGGATGAGCGCATGACCCCTTACATTATATACAGTTGTCGCCATAACCATTCCCGGCCTCAAAGCCCTAGTTGATATCAGCCTCATAGAATTCTCCTATGTAATTCTTTCATTTTTCGACATATTTTACTAGTACCTCCATTATAATGGATAAAAAGACCGATGCAAGCTGTATTTAAGGAAATCAAGGTAAATATTCATGAAAGAATATTAAGGGGATGTAAAGGTGTAAGTTGTCTATGCAGGCTGAAGAGTTTTTTGACGTGAACAATACAGGGATCATCAAAAATAAGCCTGGGAAAAAGTAAAAAGCGCAATCTAAAGAAGAATATTCTCAGAATAGGCTTTTAATACCGCTGTTGATTTCCGTGCAAGACTTCGCTTTCCGCGGGTAGCCCGTGAGCCTCCTCGGCAAGCCTGCGGGAAGAAAAGCGGAGGGGCTTTGTTTAGAGGCTGGTGGCATATGGCGAATCGGCCACGAAGGCGTTCTTTGCCTTCTTGGACGAGTTGACTTATGACATGTGCCTCTAAGCCCCAGAGCTGGACAAGTCTCACATAAGCTACTCTTCCCGCAGGAGTCTTCGTCTTGCACTCCAATCACCAGCTAGAACAAGCTTAGACCTAAACGCACATTTTAGCAAAACAAAGAACTCTTGTACCATTCTCTTCAAGAACGAAATAAGCATAGGCACTCCCAGCCATCCCCATCCTTATCATTAATAATTATTCAATATCCAAGCTTCCTTTAATGTCTCTGTGGCAATGTAGTCCACATCAAGCATTTCTTCAGTCCTTTCTTTCAACTCCGCCCCTTCCTTCTCAGAGAACATTTTCTTATCCAAAACAGTGTCATACAATTCTGTGATGTCTTCTATTAAGCGAGTGGATTCCTTTTTCGCCCCACCCGTATTCACTATTTTCTTCAATTCTTCAAATGTCAGTCCATATCTCTCATTTTCATAGCCTAATAATTCGATCATAGCATGGTGAAACTTCAAACTATGTATATAATCTCTTTCTTCAACCAAGAGTTTTTTCACTGTAAGGCTCTCGGTGATGAGCATTTTGGTTCTGAATGTAAAATACAGAATTTCATAGAGCTTTAAGACCTCAAGTGTCATTTGAGGGTCCTGAAGGGCCTCACCCTGGTCGTCAAGGACGACAAATTCATTAATGGCGTGACTGACATTGAATAGTGATTTTTTGTAAAACATCACGGCACGGAAGCGATGATGCTGAATGGTCATTTCTGGGGTCACTGCAGCCACACGTGAACGTTTAGTAAACGGCTTCACAGCTTTACGCTGAGCCTTAGTCAAAGGATGCATCATTTGGATCCCAAGTTTTTCATGCATATGTACACCTCCATGAAGTACGGTTTACCCTCATTCTACAGAAGAATAGACGCAGCTTCTATATACAGAGGAAAATAATGACCCAGCTCTATCAGGCGTGCATCCCTTCTGATGAGAATGGTTCTGTTTAACAAAGCTGGTGATCAACAATAATATGAGTAGAATGAATAAAAAAGCTCCCATGCACACTGTGCATAGAAGCATTCATACCATCAAGGTTTATAGCATTTTCAATAATGCATCGCGACCGATCATACCCGGACTGATTCCACGGTTTTCCGCTTCAATCGTCACCGATTCCAGGGGGGCATCAAGAAGCTGGTCGATCGTTTTGACTCCCACGGCTCTTCCGGCAATGATTCCTCTGTCACTTAATTTTTCATTGAGTAAAGCAACATCCAGTGCACCGCACATGATATATCCCTTATCGCTCGTCACAACGAGCAGGTTGGTTTTCGGTAACGCTACAGAAACAGCTAAGAAGGTATGTCCTTGAATGGTAATAGGAGAAAGATTCATCATTCTGCATCACTCCTCTCAACTCATATGTATGAGAGGAGCGGAAGAACGGTGAAACTTTTACTGACCCAATTTCCATGCAAGGATATCCCTCAGGAACTCCGGCATGAAGTATTTCTTCTCCAGTCTCTGAAGGTCGGGGAAGAAGTGTCCGAATGTGAACATATCGGGGATTGCAAGCTTATAGATTTTTTTGGGACGGATGGGAACCCCATTGATATAGATTCTTTGTTTGTCTTCTTCGAAAGCAATATTGGTATACACAAACTCACCCATGATCTTTCCTCTGAACCCGAGTCCTTTCAGTTGCAGATGCGGCCATTCTTCATTAAATGTCTGTTTGATGATTTCCTTCAGCTCAGCACCTGAAAGCTCGATCAGACAAGGGTTGATCGGGTGAGGAAGGATGCGGTGGAGATCCTGCCTTGTTACAGGACCCGCATTCAGCCCTTCGATGAGAAGTCCCGCATTCAGGAAGGAACAATCCGCGCTGCACCATTCCTTCAATGCATCACTCAAAAGCTGGGGAAGCGGTGATTCATTGAACCAATCAGCAGGTAATGGTTCAGTCAGATGTGAAACCTCTGTACCCAGCAGGTCTTCCCCTTCCTTAAACCACCCGAGTTTCTCTTCTTCTTCATGAGCTGAGGGAGGCAGATCGTCATGTGCATACAGCTGCGCTTTTTTAGAGAGAACTGATTTCTTTTTCGCATCCACTTCAATCATCATATGACCGACAAAATTCCCGAACTTCCCGGCAGCACCAAGCATTACGCCATTTATTTCTTTTCCCTCGTGCAAAATATGATGTGTATGTGCCCCCAGGATCACGTCAATTTCAGGCAGGGACCCGGCAATCAGCTCATCATCCCTTATTCCCAAGTGCGATAGGAGCACCAAGACATCCGCTTCATGTTTCAGCTTTTCCACGTGCTTCTTCAATTCATCCAGCGGAGAAGTGATATTCCAGCCGAGCGCTCTGTAAAAAGGGGAAAAATAGGCAGTCAGACCGAGAACGGCGACTTTCATTCCTGCTTTTGTTTCATAGATGTGATGAGTCTTGATCCAGTCTGGCACCTTTTTCTCCCGGTTCAACAGATTGCCTACAATAACATGGAATTCAGCCTCTTGATACAACGTATCCAGGTCTCCGTAATCCAGGGTGATGCCCTCGTTATTCCCGATTGTCACTGCATCGTATCCCGCTTGATTTAACAGACCTACATTTCCTTTGCCTAGTGTAGCTTCCGTATATGGATGCCAGCGGTCTACGTGATCACCGATATCGAAGAGGAATACATCTTCCCCCTCATTGACATGCCATTCTTTTCTTTTTTGGAGAAAATCCCGTATTCTCGACCAGTGCTCAAAATGACTGTGAAGGTCGTTTGTATGATAGATATGAATGATTTCTTTCATTGTACTCTCACTCTCCCGATGGAGGTTATCCCGTTATGCTTTGGTAAATCAATCGTATTCCTATTAAAATCAATATGATGCGAAGTACGCTGACCAGTGCTTTTGATTCCAGCTTAGTATTTAAAAATGATCCCAATTTCGCCCCGAACCATGCCCCCGGAATCAGCGCGAGTGCATACAACCACTTCACATTCCCAAGGAACACATGTGTTCCTGAGCTTACAAGCGCGGATAGAAACACCATGAACATAGAAGTCGCTACCGCTACGTGAGGCGGAAACAGGAAGATCAGAATCATCGCAGGCACCATCAGCGATCCTCCGCCGATGCCAAACAGCCCTGAAGTGAATCCTACCACAAGCGCAATCAATGCCCCTACAAGGGGCGGGTAGCCATATTGAAAGGTTTCTCCACTCGGATCCGTAAATTCCCTTTGAAAGGAAGCTGTTTTAAACTTTTCAATGGGCTTCAACTTATTCCGAACCATGAGGATGATCGCCATGATGATCATGAATATACCAAAATAAAGATTGAAGTCTTCCATATTTAAATATTTATTTACCCAGGCACCGATAATCGATCCAGGGCCTGCGCCCGCAAAGAAAATCAATCCACTTTTATAATCGACGGTCTTATGCTTTAAATAAGCGAGAGTCGATGACAATCCGGTGAAAATCATGACCATCAGCGATGTACCTACAGCCGTTTGTGGTGTTATATTTTCAAGCCAGGGTGTATATGTACCAAAATAAATCAGTGCCGGAACCACGATGACCCCTCCGCCGAGGCCAACAAGAGAACCGACAGTTCCTGCAAATAATCCAATGCAAATCAATACGATCCATTCCACTTACTTTCATCTCCAGTCCTTATTGAAAAAATGTTTCTTCATGTCAGCGTCAGTATATGAAACATCCTACTCCTGGAATAAATCCAGCTGCTTAGGTGCCAGACCCTTATATTCAATCCCGAGCATGTCGATCAGCCGCTTGGCATTGCCTGCAGCGTCTCCGCCCGAATTATTATTAAAAAGGACATAAACATCCTTGGACTCTTGGTGAAGCTTATGGATATGAGGAATCCACTCTTTTAATTCTGCTTCATTGTATTTATATAAATACCGGACTTCACGCCATTCATCCCCACTGCCGGTTTTGTTCCATCCATGAACGTTACGGCCATGGAAACGGATCAGCGTCGCCTCTTCATGGGTAGCTTCCATCACCCTCGGTATCGATCCCTCCCCTGCCTGAGGTTCGTCACAGATACTGTGGATCCATCCCTGCTCCTTCATGAAGGTGAGTGTCTTATCTTTATACTGGGGACGATACCAGCTTTGATGACGAAACTCGAGTGCCAGCGGCAAACCGTTCAACTGTTCCTTGCAGTATCTGATATAGGCGACGTTGTCACGTGTGCAGTCAAACCATGGCGGAAACTGTAAAAGAACCATTGCCAGTTTATCATCTTTCAGATAGGGAGAAAGAGAATCCTTAAATGCACGGAACATCTCCTCTTTCGTATCAAAAGGAATGTCTCCCCTCTGATGTCCCGTCATGCCTTGATAAGCCTTCACAATAAATTTAAAATGCTCCGGTGTATCCTTCACCCACTTCTCAGCGTTTCGGATCGGCTGAACGGCATAAAAACTTGCATCGACTTCCACAACCGGAAAATGCGCACCATATTCCTTCAATTTGTCACGGGGAGAAACATCCTCATAAAGAGAATCATGATCCCCCCAGCCCGTAACACCTATATAGATCATCCGTATTCACCTTCTTCAGTATTGATGATGAACTTCTTTTGTTGCTATTCATTTTATCATAAGAGGTACGTGGATTCGTAGTGTGAGGATTTGTTGAGGTGGCATGATCACTATTTCGAATTGATCCAACTGGTCGTAATCAAATAAAAAACCCCTCTTGCCGCATATAACTGCTGGCAAAAGGGGTTGAACATTCAATATTGATTATCCGATTGAACCTTCCATCTCGAACTTGATCAGACGGTTCATTTCGACTGCGTATTCCATTGGAAGTTCTTTCGTGAATGGCTCGATGAAGCCCATTACGATCATTTCCGTTGCTTCTTCCTCTGAAATACCGCGGCTCATCAGATAGAATAATTGTTCTTCTGATACCTTCGAAACTTTCGCTTCGTGCTCAAGTGAAATGTTATCGTTCAGGATTTCGTTATAAGGGATCGTATCGGAAGTCGACTGATTATCCATGATCAGCGTGTCACACTCGATGTTTGAGCGTGCACCTTCCGCTTTGCGTCCGAAGTGAACGATACCGCGGTATGTTACTTTACCGCCGTGCTTGGAGATCGACTTCGACACTATCGTTGAAGAAGTGTTCGGTGCCAAGTGAATCATCTTAGCCCCTGCATCCTGGTGCTGACCCTTACCTGCAAGTGCGATGGAAAGTGTCATACCGCGGGCGCCTTCTCCTTTAAGGATGACAGCCGGATATTTCATCGTCAGTTTGGATCCGATGTTCCCGTCCACCCATTCCATCGTTGCGTTCGCTTCACACACAGCACGCTTCGTTACCAGGTTGAATACATTGTTCGCCCAGTTCTGAATCGTTGTGTAACGGCAGTACGCATCTTTTTTGATGATGATTTCAACAACCGCTGAGTGAAGTGAATTCGTCGTATAAACTGGAGCTGTACAACCCTCTACATAGTGTACACTTGCGCCTTCATCAACGATGATCAATGTACGTTCGAATTGACCCATGTTCTCAGAGTTGATACGGAAGTACGCTTGAAGCGGCGTATCCACCTTCACACCTTTAGGAACATAGATGAACGATCCGCCGGACCATACCGCTGAGTTCAGTGCAGCAAATTTGTTATCCGTTGGAGGGATGACTTTTGCCCAGTGCTCACGGAAAATATCTTCGTTTTCTTTCAGGGCTGAATCAGTATCCTTGAAGACGATTCCCATGTTCTCAAGGTCTTCCTGCATGTTGTGGTACACAACCTCGGACTCGTATTGAGCCGATACCCCAGCAAGATATTTTTGCTCAGCTTCAGGAATACCCAATTTATCAAACGTCTGCTTGATTTCTTCAGGTACTTCATCCCAGCTGCGCTCTGATTTCTCAGATGGCTTTACGTAATACGTAATGTCATCGAAGTTCAGTTCTTGTAAGTCGCCGCCCCATTGCGGCATTGACATATTATAAAAATGGTCAAGTGACTTCAAACGGAAATCAAGCATCCACTGAGGCTCTTCTTTCATGCGGGAGATTTCTTCTACAATCTCGCGCGTCAGACCACGTTTTGAACGGAAAATTGAGACGTCTTTATCACTAAATCCGTACTTATAATCTCCGATCTCAGGCATTTTCTTTGCCATGTTGATTCCTCCATTCTTTGATAGAGTGCCGGAGAAGAGCCTATTCTTCCTGCTCTTCCCCTTTTACTCCTTTTTCCATCGCTTTCCATGCCAGTGTCGCACATTTAATGCGGGCAGGGAATTTAGCGACTCCTTGAAGTGCTTCAATATCTCCTAAATCCACATCTTCATCATATTCGTTACCTTGCATCATATCAGAAAAAATCTTCGAAAGCTTAAGCGCTTCTTGGATTTCTTTACCTTTTACGATTTGTGTCATCATGGAAGCAGACGCCATCGAGATGGAACATCCTTCGCCGTCGAACTTGGCATCCTGGACGACGCCATCCTCCACTTTTAACGTTAAGTGGATGCGGTCGCCGCAGGTCGGATTATTCATATCGATCGTAAAGCTGCCATCTTCCAAAGACCCTTTATTGCGGGGGTTCTTATAATGGTCCATGATGACCTGTCTGTACAGCTGATCTAAGTTATTAAAAGACATCGCTGAAAAACTCCTTTGTCTTCACTAGGCCTGCAACAAGTTTATCAATATCTTCTTCTGTATTGTACAGATAGAAGCTCGCACGTGCAGTCGCCGAGACATTCAGCCATTTCATCAGCGGCTGTGCACAGTGGTGACCGGCACGGACAGCGATTCCTTCTGCATCCAATACAGTCGCAACATCATGAGGATGGACATCATCAATGTTGAAGGTTACAAGTCCGGCACGCTGGCCAGGATCTTTAGGACCGTAGATGGTCATCCCTTCAACCTGATTCATTTTATCCAGCGCATAAGCAGCAAGCTTGTGCTCGTATGCTTCGATATTGTCCAAGCCGATTTCTTCGAGGAAATCAATCGCTGCTCCGAGGCCGATTGCACCTGCAATAATCGGCGTGCCGCCTTCGAACTTCCAAGGAAGCTCTTTCCAAGTGGACTCCTGCAGTCCGACGAAGTCGATCATTTCTCCGCCAAACTCGATTGGTTCCATCTTGTTCAGGTGTTTTTTCTTACCGTAAAGTACACCGATCCCGGTAGGCCCGACCATTTTATGGCCTGAGAAAGCGAAGAAGTCACAGTCAAGATCCTCGACGTCAATTTTCATATGAGGTGCAGCCTGAGCCCCGTCCACGACCATGACAGCGCCATGATCATGGGCGATTTTCGTGATTTCTTTGATCGGATTCATCGTACCGAGTACATTCGATACCATCATGATGGAAACGATCTTCGTTTGGGCTGTAACGGTTTCTTGTACATCTTGAAGTGTGATCGTCCCATCTTCTTGAAGAGGGACATATTTCAATACAGCACCTGTTTCCTTAGCAAGCTGCTGCCAAGGTATGATATTGCTGTGGTGTTCCATGTGAGTGATGACGATTTCGTCGCCTTCACTCAGATTCGCACGCCCGTAGCTTGCCGCTACAGTATTGATCGCAGTTGTCGTCCCGCGTGTGAAAATGACTTCTTGAGTAGACGCAGCGTTGATGAATTTACGAACCTTTTCACGGGCCCCTTCATAGCCATCCGTCGCTCTAGTCCCCAGCGTGTGTACGCCGCGGTGGACGTTGGAATTATAGCCGCGATAGTAATCGTTGATTGCTTCGATCACTTGCACAGGCTTTTGGGAAGTAGCCGCGCTGTCTAAATAAACGAGTGGATGTCCGTTGACTTCCTGGTCGAGAATCGGAAAATGCTTTCGAATCTCTTTAACATCCATTAGTTTACTTTCCTTTCGATTACCTCGACAAGCTGTTTCTTAACTCCTTCGATCGGCAATTGGTTTACCACTGGAGCAAGGAAACCGTGAATGACAAGACGCTCTGCTTCTTTTTGCGGAATACCGCGGCTCATCAGGTAGTAAAGCTGAAGCGGATCGACGCGTCCGACTGAAGCTGCGTGCCCTGCCGTTACATCATCTTCATCGATCAGAAGAATCGGGTTTGCATCCCCGCGTGCTTTTTCGCTCAGCATCAATACGCGTGATTCCTGCTCTGCGTTCGACTTTGATGCACCGTGTTCGATTTTACCGATTCCGTTAAAGATGGAAGAAGCTTCATCTTTCATGACGCCGTGCTTAAGGATGTAACCTTCGGAATTTTTGCCGAAGTGAACAATCTTTGTCGTGAAGTTCTGCTTCTGCTTGCCTCTGCCGACAACCACCGTCTTTGTATCACCGTAGGAACCGTCACCCATCAGGTTCGTCACGTTTTCAGAGACAGTGTCACCGTCATTCATCAGTCCGAGCGCCCATTCGATGCGGGCATCCCTGGCTGCAACACCACGGCGGTTCACGTAAGTCGTCAATCCGCTTGCAAGATTGTCCACTGCACCGTAGGACACTTTGGCATTATTATTCGCAACTACTTCGGTCACGATATTGTATACGCCGTCTTCAACATCCGTTGTAGAAATATAGTTTTCGACATATGTCACTGAACTGTTGTCTTCCGCAACCACCAATACGTGGTTGAACATGGCAACTTCAGCATTGTCGTGAACATAAACTGCTTGAATCGGATCAGCCAGTTCTACGTTCTTTGGAATGTAAAGGAACGCCCCTCCATTCATCAATGCTGCATGAAGAGCTGTAAGCTTGTGCTCATCGGTTTTCACGCCTTCTGTCATGAAATACTTTTGAACAAGCTCGCTGTGTTCTTTTACCGCTGTGAAGATATCTGTGAAAATGACACCCTTATCCTTCAATTCATTGGATAATGAAAGGAAAGCAGGTGTATTGTTTCTTTGTATATATAAGCTTTGATCTTTGCTGTCTAAGTCAACTAGTGCTTTTGCTTCTTCTGGCAGCTCACTCAATGATGAGAACGAATCACTGTCCACTGTGTGCTTCTTGAATGAAGTGAAGTTCCAGTTTGTGATTTTCGTCTTATCTGCAACCGGAAGGCTAAGATCCTTCATTTTAGTAAAGGCATCTGTACGAAGGGTCGTTAACCATTCTGGCTCTCCAAGCTGCTTTGAGTAGGAGCTGACATAGTCCTGATCTACTGATAGTTTCGTTTCTACAGTCATTATTATCCCCCTAACACTTACGCTTCTTGGCCAACAGTTTCGTCTTTGATTCCTAACTCTTCCTTAATCCAGTCATAACCTTCCGCCTCAAGACGCTGTGCTAATTCCGCACCGCCTGATTTAACAATACGTCCTTGCATCATGACGTGTACGCGGTCTGGTGTGATGTAGTTAAGAAGACGCTGATAGTGAGTGATGATCAAGCAGCCGAACTCTTCTCCGCGCATCTTATTGATTCCTTTTGATACCACTTTAAGGGCATCGATATCAAGACCTGAATCGATCTCATCAAGGATCGCGATCTTAGGCTGAAGCAGCATCAATTGAAGAATTTCATTACGCTTCTTCTCACCGCCGGAGAACCCTTCGTTCAGGTAACGCTGTGCCATATCCGGATCCATTTCAAGGTATTCCATTTCGGAATCCATCTTACGGATAAATTTCATCAGTGAAATCTCATCGCCTTCTTCGCGGCGGCTGTTGATTGCCGAACGCAAGAAGTCCGCATTTGTAACACCGCTGATTTCACTTGGATACTGCATAGCAAGGAATAGACCTACCCGTGCACGCTCGTCTACTTCCATTTCAAGCACGTCTTCGCCGTCGAACGTGATGCTTCCTTTAGTAACTTCATACTTAGGGTGACCCATGATAGCTGAAGATAAAGTAGATTTACCTGTACCATTCGGTCCCATTACTGCGTGGATTTCTCCACCTTTAATTTCAAGGTTAACCCCTTTCAGGATTTCCTTTCCTTCAATCTCAACATGAAGATCTTTAATTGTTAAAGTAGAACCTGCCATGTGTAAATACCTCCGTGACTTTATAAAATGAATGTAAGGATGTAGACCCTTACTCATTCTCAATTTATTATCATTACAATCTTATAACAAATAAAAGGTATAATCAACTTTTTCAGAAGGAGAGGACATGGATATCCAGACATTAATTCCTTCACTATTGTTTGCTGAAAACATCAGAAAAATGTAGTGCCTTCCACTGAAGGAGCCTGTCCGGATTTCTTCCTATATTAATAGGAAGAAATTACATGATCATCCGTTATCTGAATGAGGCTCATTTGATATAGATTGCCACCTTCATGAAAAAAACCAGTGTTGAGTCAACACTGGTTTTTTCTTTACATTTATTATATATTAGCATGCACTTTTCTATCAAGTGCCGCAATCATTCTTCGGCTTTCCTTGTATTCCTGCTCTCTTTGTTTCTCTACTTGCATCCTGACATCATGCTTTCGTTTGTACACCTCGTATCCAATTCCATGGGCACTATGCATCGCCTTTTCCATTTCACTTGTGTACGTCAAACCCTCAAGAGAGTCGATAATGAATCATTCCTTTCAGTTTTTTCATTTCATTTATAACTATACTACCCCCTCTTTTTGAAGACAAAACCCGAATTTCTTCATTTTTTCTTAAAAATCATATACAGAAGATTTTTACAAGAGGGTATCATTAAGTTTTCACAAAATTCCGCCATTATACTAGCAAATAATAGGTAAGTTAGTAAATATCCAGATGCTTGTATAAAGATAAAGCGCTTACATTTTTATTTGAGGCATTTTTTAATGTGCAGCTGTTGATCTTTGTGGCAGACATCGATTTCTGCGGATGTCGACGCCTGTCTTTGATAAACGAAGTAAATAGCGAATAAAAATCCTCAAAAAGTGCTGTTTCCTTTAAAAAAGTAGTCGTCACCTATCAACTTGGGTTGTTTTCAATGCTTCATGCCTTATAACAATGAAATACATGCGACTTTCGAAGGTTATCGTTCCATTTATTAAAAATACATTCCACTTTTGTAATATACAATCCACTTTTAAAAATTACATTCCACTTTTCTGATATACGAGCAACTTGTCGAATTTCCTTTATTTTCATTATTCGATTAAACAGAAAAACATCGGGTAGTCCACCGTCCATATATATAGAAGAAACAAAAAAAAAAACGGAAGGTTCGATGATTGCGCCCCTTCCGCCTTCTTGTTTATTGTTTCAATTGATTAAGTTCCTGCACGGATTGCTGAACAAGTGTCACAGCCTGGCTCATTGCAGCCCCGCCTCCAAATGCCGCAGTGACGCCGACCGCTTCCAGGATTTCCTGCTCTGAACATCCTTCATCCAGGCAGCCTTTGGTATGGTAGATGATACAGTATTCATCCTGGGAATATAGGCTGATCCCGAGAGCGATGAGCTGCTTCTCTTTTTTCGTAAGGACACCTTCTCTAAAGCAGTGCTCAGTGAACGTATTATAATGCTCCGCAAGCTCAGGCATTTTCTCCGTAAATATCCCAAGCCCCATTTTATAATCATGAAGTGCAGCTTCTGTTGTGTTTCTTGGTTCCATTTGCATCGCATTCAGCTCCATTTTCGAATTAGATTATCGAAAATAGTATGGTCGTTTCGTCGAATTTTTATGTTATCAAAATGCATTCCGCACTAAAAAGAACCCACGGCGCGCCGCGGGTTCTCATCATTTCATTTATTCTTTTACAGGGACGACTGCTCCATCCCATTCGTTCGAGATGAACTCCTGGATTTCATCAGAACGGAGAGCTTCAACCAATGCTTTTATCTCTTCCTTGTCCTCATCGCCTTTATTCACGGCGATTACGTTGACGTAAGGTGAGTTTTTATCTTCAATTGCAATCGAATCTTTCAACGGATTAAGACCTGCATCAATCGCATAGTTTGAATTAATCAATACAGCATCGCCTTCTTCATTTTCATACAATTGAGGCAGAAGGGCCGCTTCATATTCGTAATCAAACTTCAGTTTCTTTGGATTTTCTTCAATGTCCTCAAGCGTTGCTTTCGTTTTGTCCACTCCATCTTTGAGCGTGATCAAGTCTTTTTCTTCAAGGAGGGTAAGGATACGCCCATGGTCTGCCACGGAATTACTCATCAAGATCGTCGCACCTTCAGGCAGGTCTTCTAATGAATCATATTTCTTGGAGTACACACCGATAGGTTCGATATGGATACCGCCAGCGTTTTCAAAATCATAACCGTGCTCTGCTTTTTGAGATTCCAGGTACGGGATATGCTGGAAGTAGTTGGCATCCAGGTCGCCGTTCTCCAGATCTTTGTTAGGCAAGATGTAATCTTGGTACGTTTCGATCTTCAATTCGATTCCTTTTTCTTCAAGAATCGGCTTTACTTCTTCAAGGATTTCTGCGTGCGGGATATTTGAAGCTCCCACCACCAATTCCTTCTGCTCCTCGCTTCCTCCAGTTGAACTACCGCATGCTGCCAATCCAAAAATACTTGTTGCTGCAATGACTCCTGCTACCCATTTTTTCATGTTGTTTCTCTCCTTTATCTTTTGTCTAATTTATTTGTAAAGAAATCACCAATGATTTGAATGGCGAACACTATGATCAAGATCATAATGGTTGCCGCCAGTGTCACATCTTCACGGCTTCTCTGGAAACCATCCAGGTAAGCAAGGTTCCCGAGTCCACCCGCTCCAATGACACCTGCCATCGCTGTATAACCTACAAGTGCAATGGCTGTGACCGTTATACCTGAAATTAAAGCCGGCATTGATTCCGGCAGCAGAACCTTCAGGATGATCGTACTCGTCTTTGCCCCCATTGCTTTGGCAGCTTCAATTACGCCTTTATTCACTTCCCGGAGCGCGATTTCGACCATTCTGGCGTAAAACGGTGCCGCTCCAATGATCAATGCCGGCAGAGCAGCATTTGCTCCGCGGATCGTATCCAATAAGAATTTAGTAAACGGAATCAACAGTACAATCAAAATGATGAAGGGAATAGATCTAAATACATTCACCACAGAGCTTGTTACTGTGTAAGTAAGCTTGTTTTCCCACAGATTTTCTTTGGAAGTCAAAAATAATAGGATCCCGAGAATGATACCTAATACAAATGTGATAAGAACAGACATCCCGGTCATATAGAGGGTTTCTGCCGTTGCTTCCCAAAGTTTTTCCCAATCGACATTTGGAAATAGAGTTTCCATCATCCTGCCATCACCTCCACTTTCACCAGCTGGCTTTCAGCAAACTGGAGCGCTGCCCTGAGCTCTTGCTCTGCTCCGTCCAAATGAACAAACAGTGTGCCATATGCTCCTTTTTGTGTTTGAGAAATCTGCCCTTGAAGGATATTCACTTCAAGGTCAAACCTCCTGATCAGCGATGTGATCAACGGCTGACCGGTCGATTCTCCCACAAAAGTGAACTTTAGTACTTTCCCTGTTGGATAACGGTTGCTCAACTGTTCAACCACTTCTTCTGAGTCCTGATCCTGTGATACTTCTTTTACAAAACGCTTCGTTACTTGCTGCTGAGGATTACGGAATACTTCAAGTACATCCCCCAGCTCTGCAACTTTTCCATTCTCCATGACTGCCACACGATGGCAGATTTTTTGAATGACATGCATCTCGTGAGTGATCAGAACGATCGTCAGCCCAAGGCGTTTATTGATATCGACCAATAAGTCGAGGATGGAATCAGTCGTCTGCGGATCCAGTGCAGAAGTTGCCTCGTCACAGAGAAGCACGCTTGGGTTGTTCGCCAGTGCCCTTGCAATCCCGACACGCTGCTTCTGGCCTCCACTCAGCTGTGAAGGGTACGCATCCCCTCTTCCTTCCAGTCCTACCAATGTCAGCAGCTCATTGGCTCTTCGGCTTCGTTCTTTTTTGGAAACACCTGCTATTTCCAAAGGAAACTGAATATTTTCCAGGACTGTTCTTGACCATAATAAATTGAAGTGCTGAAAGATCATCCCTATGGACTGCCTTACTTCACGTAGCTTCCTGCCTTTTATTTTTGACACAGTCTGCCCGTTTACATCGATTGCTCCTTCAGTCGGAACCTCGAGTCCGTTCAACATCCTGATCAGCGTACTTTTCCCTGCACCACTGTAGCCGATCACCCCAAAAATTTCACCTTCCTGAATGGAGAGATTTACTCCATCCACTGCTGAAATGGGCCCTGCTTTAGATTGATAAATTTTCTTCACGTCTGAGATCGTAATCATGCTGCCAATCTCCTTTCTTTTCTTTAGTAAAACGACCGTTATAATAAGAATTAAAACTTCTCTCATCGACAATGCAGGCGCCAGGCACATTAGGAAACAAAAAAAACCTTTCCGCAGATAAGCAGAAAGGCATAATCATATGACTATCCTTCCTCTTATCTTTCAAAGCATGAGCTTTGAGTGAATTGGCACCATTTCAATAAAATTGACGGTTGCCGGGCTTCATAGGGCACGTCCCTCCACCACTCTTAATAAGAGTAAGTCTTATATATTAAGTTAATGAGTGTAAAGTCTCAGAAAATTTGCTACAAAAGTGATTCTATCACCACGTAAA
This sequence comes from Rossellomorea sp. NS-SX7, assembly GCF_052828565.1. Lineage (NCBI taxonomy): Bacteria > Bacillati > Bacillota > Bacilli > Caryophanales > Bacillaceae > Rossellomorea > Rossellomorea sp. NS-SX7. The sequence goes on from NZ_CM128249.1 coordinate 3,216,925, forward strand.
TGGGGTGTCAATTCTTTTTTTCAGAAGATTGGAGTAATCGCTATATTTCAACAGTTTCTTTTTTCGTGGATCTTGTCAGCCACAAAACAGACTCGACGAACAGCAGAGGCCGGTAACCTCCCTTGACAGACAGTTGATCATTCTCAACCATTCGAGACAAAAGTTCTTGCCCTTTCAACACACTTATGATCATTTCTTCATTTCCATCAATGACAAATTGAGGCTCGCTTTCAGTTTCGTCTTCCATAATAGAGCATCTTGTATTTGACAGGGATATGGTGTAGCGCTGATCTTTACATTTAAATTCAAGAATGAATGGTTCTGAAGGAAATAACAGCTGCAGATGGTACTTCGAATGACATCGTTCAATTAACGTCTCTAAATAATTTTTCATAAATACCCTCCCGCGAATCTTCTTACTACTACTTAATTCTACTTATGGGTATTTTATCCTTTTTTAGTCGCTCGACATGATTTTGAACAGATCTTGAATTACTGTCGAAATAGACAGTTTTGAATATTCAGAATATAAATTCCGAGCAATTTCTATTTATTTCCCAAGAAATATGTCCTAGTTTGTAGAAAGCTTTTCCCTATTCCAGCTATTGCAGCGCGTGTGGTGCCTCGCACGAAAAACACAAAATAAAAAGACCTTTATCCAAAGGTCTCCGTTTTTTTAAACATTTCATATAGATAGGGAACAGATTGAAAGGCATAGATCCTTTCCCTCTCCTCAGAATTTTTATATAGAATCAAACAAGGCACACTTTCAATCGACTGTTCTTCTGCAAACTGTGGTAAGTAATTCAAATTGACTTTATCAAAATGAAAGGATTGCGGAAGCTTTTTCACGACTTCCATCATTTTGCCTGCTACCTGGCATGTCCCACACATCGGGGTGTAGAGATACACGGCCGTAAGCTCATGTGTGTTTATGGAATCATATAGCGCGCTTGTACTACTTACCTCATTCAACGTCAACTCATCCTTTTTTCCAGATATTCCGTGTGTACATCAATATTGGCACCAATCAGTACAGAGGCCAAGTGATATTCAGGCGCAGAGGCCACTTCTTTATACATCCGGTCGATATATAGGTGCTCTGCCTCCGGAAATTCACGCTTGAATTGTTTCCGCAGCTTCTCTCCTGCATGATCGGCATCAACCAGTATATAAACATCTCTTTGTTCCAGCGAATCAATCAGTTCGTCCATTTTTGTAATGCTGATGGTTCCATTTGTACAGATAATCTCGATCGGTTCTTTAATGATGCCTTCAACTTTTCGTTTATCCGTTGTACCTTCTACGATGATTACTTTTTCATCACCAATTTCAAACATTGTCATCACCTTATCTTTCAGAAAATAAGATTAGGATAGTATATTCAATTAATTAGAGATGATGTCCACTACTTACTTATATCTTCTCATTTTTTTTTGGAAATAGAAAGAAAAAAGACTGAAACCTATATGAAGAGTCATTGAGGTCCAAAGTTGCCTATTGCTTACTCGAGTTTAGTGAAAATAAACAAAAGGGTGCCAGTTCTGTCAGGAGAAGTCTGGCACCCTTTATCGGAAATTAACACCATCCGCCTTCATCGCAGTCAGTATAACGTGCTTCATTTCCTTCTGTGGCGGTGTAGTTCTGAAAGATCTTATTTTCTCTCGCTTCGTAATTAGGCTCCATAGATATCCCTTCTAAAGGCACAGCCATCCTGCCGATCGGCTGATTATCGAGATACAACTCCAGTTCTCCATTTTTAAGTTTTCCGGTCACACGGTCTGTGACATCGAGTTTCTTTGGTTCAAGCGTCATAGGGGTCATCCTTTCTTTAATGGCATCTACCATTAGAATGCCCCAAATGAAAAACAAAACACCTCGAGAATATACTCAAGGTGTCTTCATGTTATTAACCTTCGTTAATCATTTCTTCATATTGTTCTGCTGTCATAAGCTTGTCCACTTCTCCAGCATCAGTTGGTTCAACTACGATCATCCAAGCTTTTTCATAAGGAGACTCGTTTACAAACTCAGGGCTGTCAGCAAGTTCATCATTTACTTCAACAACCTTACCTGTAACCGGTGCATACAGCTCAGAAACAGTTTTAACTGATTCAACGCTTCCGAATGGTTCGTCAGCCGTTACTTCGTCGCCTACTTCAGGCAGTTCAACGAATACGATATCGCCAAGTTCAGATTGTGCAAATGCAGTAATTCCAATACGTACTTTTTCCCCTTCGGTTTTGACCCATTCATGTTCTTCAGAATAGCGAAGATCTTTCGGTGTACTCATTTCAAATCCCTCCAAATACTTGGTATACAACCTAATATTGACACACTCTTTTATAAAAAAGCAAGAAAACAAAGTGTTTCCTTCAAAACTTTTTATACGCTGTTACAGGACCTTCCAATTGCAGCTCATACAATATGAATTGACCCTTATTTCCAAGTGTCTTCAAACGTTTCTTCTTTGAATCCAACCGTCACCTTTGAACCATCTGTCGTGATCGGACGTTTGATCAGCATGCCGTCTGATGACAGGATCTCAAGCAGCTCTTCGTCAGAAGCATCATTCACTTTATCCTTCAATCCAAGCTCACGATACTTTTTCCCGCTCGTATTGAAAAACTTTTTCAACGGCAGCCCGCTTTTTTCATACAGACTTTTCAACTCGTCTTTGGACGGGGGATTTTCAACGATATGTATTTCATTAAAATCTGCGTTATTGTCTTCAAGCCATTTCTTTGCTTTCCGGCAAGTCCCGCATTTAGGATATGAATAAAAAGACAATGACATGTTACCACCACCTTTCGATTTTGCTGTTAGAATAAATCCTTGGATATTAAAAACTCAGGGAACTGGAAACAAGGTAATTCACCGTTCCCTGAGTTAGTGATACATCTATTAGACTAATTTCGACAACCTTCGTTATTTTCCTTCTTTTGCAGAAAGTTTATTCACAGTGATTTTCGATTGTACCAACCAATTGTTTTAGTAGTTCCACCGCATTATCTAGCTCTAGAGAATAAAAACGCTGCGTCCCTTTTTGCTCCAGGGATACGAGCTGCTGATCTCTCAGTATCTTTAAATGGTGAGAGACAGCCGGCCGGGAAAGTGTAAGGTGCTCAGTGATTTGGTTGACCGTCAACGGTTCTTTTTCGGCCAGAAGGACAATGATGTCCTGACGGTATGGATCACTTAATGCTTGAAATAAAGGAGTACAAGCACGAAATGTTTCAATGGCTTTTTGCCCCATAATTTTCTCCCTTCTATTTCATTCAGCTTTCATTATATCCGTTCTTGGACTTTGCGGACAATATTTGTAACCATTTTACGCGGCATGAATCGTATCGATCCGGCGAGCAATCTGTTTTTCACACCTGGTATGATGACCACTTTCTTTTGATCAGCCATCTGCTTATATGCTTCATCTACGACTTCCTCTACAGTCATGACTCCCGATTGGAAGAGTTTTGATTGTTGAAGTTCTGCTGCATCGCTGAACCCCGTTTTTGTAGCACCCGGACAAAGTGCCATCACCTGAATCCCGTGTTCCTTCCACTCATTCGCAAGTGCTTCTGATAACGACAGGACATACGCTTTTGTAGCATAATATACGGACATTAACGGTCCTGGCTGAAAAGCAGCGGTTGAAGCAACGTTTAAAATTTGCCCGTTTTTACGCTTCACCATCTCTTTTCCAAAATACTTGCTAAGCTCTGTCAAAGCTGTGATGTTTACTTGAATCATGTCTACTTCTTTTTCTAACTCTGTCTGTTCAAACTCTCCGAATAACCCGAACCCGGCATTGTTTATAAGAATATCAACTTGAATTCCTTTTGCTGCAACATGTTCGTATATCATCCGGGATGCCCCCGCCTCTGCTAAATCAGCCTTGATCACATGTGCTTTGATGTTGTATTTTCCTTCTAATTCAGTTGCAAGAGAAAGAAGCTTATCCTCACTTCTCGCTACAAGCACCACATGATGGCCGTCTTGTGCAAATTTATGACTGAAGTGCAGCCCGATTCCGCTTGATGCTCCAGTGATCAGTACTGTTTTCTTGTTCATATATATTTACCACCTTTATTTTGTTATGTTTAAACACTTAAACGTTTAAGTGTTTAAACATATAGTAATTGTTGTTGGGGGATAAGTCAAGAGAACAGGTATTATGAATGGAAAGGAGTTTGCACATCAAGTGTCATTGGGGATTGAAGGTTGGTTGATTGGATTGAGAGGCTGGTTGACGGAATTAAATGAGTAGTTGATGGAATTAATTGAAATTGTGACGGAATTATATTGAGTTGTGATGGAATTAATTGAATAACTGACGGAATTAAATTCATGTGTAACGAAATTAATTGTATATCTGACAGAATTAATACATTCCCGCTAAAATCAAAACCCAAAACATAAAAACAGACCCCCGCCAAGCGGAGGCCCATCCCTTCATCATCATGATTCATTTATCAAACTACATACTTCTCAGCATCAATCAGCTTCTCAGAAGCTTCACGCTTAACAGCAATCACATTGATCGGTGTATGGCGTGTGAATTTACGAAGTGCTGAAAGCATCATGCGCAATGTGTCGCCCTGTTCTGTCGCCACAAGTGTTTCTTTGGCATGAGCTTCAATTTCATTGAACGCTTCCTGACAGAAGATTTGCGTGTAAAGAAGTTTTTGTTTCGCTTTTTCAGCTCCACTCTTCTCAAGCGCTTTTTCTGTACGAAGGACGACGGATTCCATTGCGTATGCATTCGAAACGATATCTGCAATGTTCACAAGGATTTCCTGCTCTTTTTCAAGTGCCTTGCCGAACTTCTGAGCAGCCAAACCAGCTAGCATCAAGCCGATTTTCTTTGCGTTTTTCACAAGATATTTTTCCTGCGCCAATGGCTCGTCGCCAACTTCTTCTGGCATAAGCATCATCAGTTCTTCCTGAAGCGCCTGTGCTTTTTGAAGTAGCGGCAGTTCACCTTTCATTGCTTTACGAAGGTATGTCCCTGGTACAAGAAGACGGTTGATTTCATTCGTTCCTTCGAAGATACGGTTGATACGGGAGTCGCGGTACATTCTTTCAATCTCATATTCCTGCATGAATCCGTAACCGCCGTGAAGCTGAACGCCTTCGTCGACCACATAGTCCAGTACTTCCGTTGCGAAGAATTTATTCAATGAACACTCGATTGCATATTCAGCGATCGACTTAGCAACTTCCGTTCCGTTCTTGACTTCTTCATCCGTAAGTTTGCTCATACGGTCTTCGAATAAGCCTACAGTACGGTATACGGAGCTTTCAGCTGCATACAATTTCGCTGCCATCGTTGCTAATTTTTCCTTCGTCAAGTTGAAAGAAGAGATCGATGTCTTGAACTGCTGACGCTGATTTGTATATCCAACCGTTACTTCAAATGCACGCTTACTTGCACCGACAGCACCTACACCAAGCTTGTAACGGCCGATATTCAAGATGTTGAAGGCGATGATGTGACCTTTTCCTGCCTGGCCAAGAAGGTTTTCAGCAGGAATTTCAGCATCTTCCAGAATTAAAGTACGTGTGGAAGAACTCTTGATTCCCATTTTCTTTTCTTCAGGACCTGTAGATACGCCTGGATAATCTTTTTCAACGATGAATGCCGAGAAATGCTCGCCGTCGATTTTCGCATAAACGACGAATACATCAGCGAAGGCAGAGTTTGTGATCCATTGCTTTTCACCATTTAAAATATAGTGTGTACCCGCTTCGTTCAGTTTCGCAGTCGTCTTCGCACCCAGTGCATCAGATCCTGAACCTGGCTCTGTCAAAGCATAAGCCGCAAGTTTTTCACCTGATGCCAACGCTGGAAGGTACTTTTGCTTTTGGTCTTCATTACCGAAAAGAACGATCGGAAGAGAACCGATTCCGACATGGGCACCGTGGGAGATGGAGAAACCGCCTGCACGGGACATTTTTTCAGCAATTAGTGCCGAGCTCACTTTATCAAGTCCAAGTCCGCCGTACTCTTCAGGAACATCCGCCCCAAGGAGACCAAGTTCACCTGCTTCTTTCAATAATCGTACGGAATGGTCGAACTCGTGGTTCTCAAGGTTGTCGATGACTGGAACCACTTCATTCAGAACATAATCCTCTGTTGTTTTTGCGATCATTTTTTGCTCATCAGAGTACTCTTCCGGTGTGAATACTTGTTCAAAGCTCACATCTTCAATTAAAAAGCTTCCACCCTTAATCAATTTGTCTGTTTGATTTGCCATATTTGACATCCCCTTAACGTTTTTTATAATTGAGAAACTTTAAAACGTAGACCGTTCCTTTCCGCTACAGGCACAAGATTCCGCGGGGAGGAAGTCGAGCCTCCTCGTCGCTGCGCTCCTGCGGGAGGAAATGCGCAGGCGGCTCGTTCAGCCCCGACAAGCATAAGATGAATGGACCGGGAAGGCGTTCTTTGCCTTCATGGACCATTTAGCTTATGACCTCGAGGGGCTAGCCGCCGGAGCTGGACAAGTCTCGACCTTTCCTCTATATCCCGTCGGAGTCAAGTGCCTTCCGCTCCAATCCACTCTCGTTTTCAATGTGGAATTTAAAAGTATCTATTCTAATCTTCTTTATTGAAATGTACACAATCAATTATCATTTCAATTATGGCTATGATTTACCCAATCAGTTCAAACACCCCGGCTGCTCCCATTCCGCCACCGATACACATTGTGACGATGCCGAATTGCTGGTTGCGGCGTTTCATTTCGTGTACGAGTGACAGGGTCAGCTTCGCTCCTGTACAGCCTAGCGGATGACCAAGTGCGATGGCTCCTCCGTTTACGTTCACTTTGTCCTCGTCCAGACCAAGCTGGCGGATGACCTGGATGGACTGCGAAGCAAACGCTTCGTTCAGTTCGAACAATCCGATATCAGACAGCTCTAGGCCTGCCATTTTGAGTGCGCGTGGAATTGCTTCAACTGGGCCGATCCCCATGATTTCAGGCGGTACTCCAGCTACCGCAAAGCTTCTGAATTTCGCCATCGGCTGCAAGCCAAGTCCATCTGCCTTTTCCCTGTCCATGACCATCACGGCCGCTGCACCATCACTTGTTTGAGACGAGTTTCCAGCTGTGACAGACCCTTTGACATTGAAGGCCGGACGCAATTTACCAAGAACTTGTGAACTTGTTTCGGCACGGACCCCTTCGTCCCTTGAGAATTGGAACGTATTCTCAACCAATTTGTTCTCAGCGTTCACCGAGCGCTGGATGACATCCACCGGTACGATTTCATCGTCGAATTTCCCTTCTGAGATCGCTTTTGCCGCTTTCTGGTGGCTTCTCACTGCAAACGCATCTTGATCTTCTCGTGAAACGCCGAATTTCTTCGCCACTTCTTCTGCCGTATGGCCCATGCTCATGTAGTACTGTGGAGCCGTTTCAGCAAGCTTTGCATTCGGGCGCACCACATGCCCCATCATCGGTACCAGGCTCATCGATTCCGCTCCGCCGGCGATTGCCGTATCGGAGTGTCCAAGCATGATTTTTTCGGCTGCATATGCAATCGACTGTAATCCCGATGAACAGTAACGATTGATCGTGATGGCAGGGACCGAACTCGGAAGTCCTGCCAGACCCCCGATATTCCTTGCCATATTCAATCCCTGCTCTGCTTCCGGCATCGCACATCCGATGATTAAATCGTCGATATTTCCTTCATAGTTCCCTGCACGCTTCAACGTTTCTTTTACGACAAGGGCACCAAGGTCATCCGGTCTCACTCCTGCCAATGATCCTTTTCTTGATTTTCCGACTGGTGTTCTGGCACCAGCCACTATGACTGCTTCACGCATGATGTTCCCCCGCTTTCTGAATAGGTTTATATGATTAGTTGCGTAATGGCTTTCCTTTTACAAGCATGTGCTGCATTCTCTGCTGTGATTTCGGCTGAGCGATCAGGCTCAGGAAGGCTTCCCTCTCAAGGTCCAATAAGTATTGTTCATCGACTTCGGTTCCAAATGGCACTTTTCCGCCGGCAATCACGTACGCCAGTTTCTTGGCGATCAACAGATCGTGCTCGGAAATGAAGCCTGATTGAACCATTGATTGTGCTCCAAGTAAAAGAGTGCCGTAACCTGTTTCCCCGACTACTGGGACCTTTTTGCGAATCGGCGCTTTGTAGCCTCTTTCAAAAAGGGCCAGTGCAGCTTGTTTCGCATCGTATAATAAGTGGTCTCCGTTCACGCTTACACCGTCAGCTTTGCTGAGGAAGTTGTTGTCCCTCGCTTCATCCCCTGACGTCGATACTTTTGCCATCGCAATCGTTTCAAATACTTTATTCGCTACCTTCTGAAGATCAAATTCCACTCCATTAGGAAGGTTCGCCAAGTGTTTCATATAGAGTTCCTTGTTTCCGCCGCCGCCCGGGATCAGGCCGACACCGACTTCTACAAGTCCCATGTATGTTTCCATTGAGGCTTGAATATGTGCAGTCGGCAGACAGACTTCGCTTCCTCCTCCGAGTGTCATGCCGAATGGCGCTGCGACAACCGGTTTGGAGGAGTATTTGATTTTCATCATGGCCTGCTGGAAGTGTCGTACGACCATGTCGATTTCGAAAATATTATCATCCTGGGCTTCCATCAGAATCATGGCGAGGTTGGCTCCCACACAGAAGTTCTTCGCCTGATTTCCGATGACTAGGCCCTTGAAGTTTTTCTCCACTTCATCAACCGCGAAATTGATCATCTGGATGATGTCGAGTCCGATCGCGTTGTTTGGAGAGTGGAACTCAAGCAGTGCCACGCCGTCCCCGATATCGATGAGGCTGGCCCCGGAATTTTTCTTGATCAGCTTTCCTTGTTTCTTCAGAAGCTTCAAGTCGATCACTTTCGGGTTGCGCTCTACAAGCTTGTATTCTCCTTTATGGTAGAAATACAGTTCACCCTCTTCTTCCTTGTAAAAATGGGTGTGTCCCGCTTCAAGCATTTCTTCCACCCATTGTGGTACAGCCAAGCCTTCTTCCTTCATTCGTGTGACGGACTTTTCAACTCCGATCGCATCCCACGTTTCAAAAGGTCCGAGCTCCCATCCAAATCCCCATTTCATCGCACGGTCGATCGCAACGATGTCGTCTGCGATTTCGCCATGAAGCTGGGCGGAATAAGTGAGCACCGGTGATAAAATGTTCCAAAGCAGGGAACCGGCCTTATCTTTCGCATAGACCAGTGACTTGATTTTATTCGGAAGTCCCTTTTCATTCTTGCTCATTTCAAGTGAAGCTGTTTTCAGCTTCTTACGCGGCTCATATTCCAGTGTTTCAGGATTCAATTCCAGGATTTCTTTTCCTTGTTTCAAGAAGAATCCTTGCCCGCTCTTACTTCCAAGCCAGCCGTTTTCAAGCATCTTGCCCATGAACGCCGGTACTTCGAATACCTTCTTCTCTTCACCTTCCACCTGGTCGTAGACATTTTTCGCAACGTGGGCGAATGTATCAAGTCCTACGACATCAAGCGTTCTGAATGTAGCGCTTTTCGGTCTGCCGATTGCAGGACCCGTGATCGAATCAACCTCTCCGACGCTGTAGCCGCCTTTGAGCATTTCCTGTACGGTCACAAGTAGACCGTATGTCCCGATTCTGTTCGCAATGAAGTTCGGTGTGTCTTTTGCAAAGACAACGCCTTTACCAAGTGCATCTTCACCGAATGTTTTCATGAAATCCACTACATCCCCATCCGTCTTCTTTGTCGGGATGACTTCAAGAAGCTTCAGGTAACGCGGCGGATTGAAGAAGTGAGTCCCGAGGAAATTCTTCTGGAAATCCTCTGAACGTCCTTCTGCCATTGCCTCGATTGAGATCCCCGATGTATTGGAGCTCACGATGCTTCCCTGTTTACGGTTTTTTTCAACCTGTTCGAATACTTTCTTTTTGATATCCAGATTTTCCACAACGACTTCGATGATCCAGTCGCATTCGCCGATTTTCTCCATATCGTCTTCAAAGTTACCTGGTGTAATCAGCGATAAGTTTTGTTTAGTGGTTAAAGGAGCAGGCTTTTGCTTCAAAAGCTTTTTTAAAGCGTTTTCACTTAAGCGGTTACGAAATTCCCTGCTCTCTTCTGTCAGTCCCTTTGCTTTATCTTCGTCTGTTAATTGGCGTGGCACGATGTCTAATAACATTGTCGGAATACCGATGTTCGCTAAATGTGCTGCAATTCCCGATCCCATAACTCCTGATCCTAACACTGCAGCTTTCTGAATTCTGCGCGTCAATGTGTTCTCCCCCTTTGTTAGCACTGTGATAATGATTTCATTGGATAACCGGGCTGATCTTGCAGTCCGGACGACTTTGAATGAATACTCATTCATTTTTTGGTCAAAAAAAAGACCCGAGTGAGTTTCTGTTATTTATAATATACCGGATTTTCTAAACTATCGCAATATTTAAACGTTTAATATTGAAGGTTTTTACAAATTTTTTTCTTACTTGATGTTTTGATGTTCGTCTATAACGAATCTCCCTTGAACATAGCCCAAAATTTATACATCATAAACTGCTTCATTCTGGGACATTTTATGAATGGAGGTGTTTTACATGGCAAAAGGCAAAAAAGATCCTTCGAGAGCAGGAGTCAGTGCAGCAAGTGTGAAAGGCAATGCCGGCCCGACAGTCGAAGAAGACGGCGGCGGTAAAGTGAACAGTCAAAACAATCAATATAAAAAGCAATAATGGATGATCACAGGTGTCTTGGCAGGCTCCTGTGATTGTTTTTGGTCATTTTTACGTCTTGTGATGGAACGTATTGGTATAAACAGTGTCGATCCGAACCTCTCTGACCTTTTGGGATGGCTTATGCTGATTATTTTCGTTTTATGCTTAAAAAATGGATTTTGTGCTGACTTTTTCGGATATATGCTGAAAAATTTTCATTTATGCTGAATTATTTAGATATATGCTGACTTTAACAATAATTAGAAATGAATTAACCTCCCCCTCTCAATTACTGTCAATCCCCAAATGCCTCCCCTAGCTGCAATAAAGTACTAAAGCACATACAGCAAACTAAACCAAACAAATATGTGTAAATGCAAAAATTAACTTTGCTTCCCTGTACGTTATCGAGTAAACTAAGAGTATTGCGCTTAGGTTGTCAGACCTCCTACTTCAACCAATCACGGAGGGCAACCCTGCTGCATTTTGATAACGTTTACAGATAAGGAGAGAAATACGATGATGATTCGCAGATCAGTATTTTTTACTATAGGATTATTCATTTTGACTATGGGTGTTTCATTGATTATTAAATCCGGGCTTGGGGCTTCTGCATGGGATGCACTTGCGGTCGGTCAATCCAGGATGTTCGGGATCACGGTCGGTACTGCTGTATTCATTAATGGAATCGTGTTGATCATACTCAATGCGGTCATTATGAAAAAACGCCCTGACGTACTGGCGACATTGACGATCTTTGTTATTGGACTATTAATTGATTTCTGGCTGTTGATTGTCTTGGCTGACTTTGCTCCAGTCATGTTGGTCAACCAATTCATCGCGCTTGGTATCGGCATCCTGACCGTCGGTTTGGGGGTTTCCATTTACCTTCAGGCGAAATTCCCTGCAAGTCCGATGGACACGCTTATGGTGGCGATCCATACCCGTTTCGGATTAAATCTTCGAAACTCACGAATCCTCTCTGAAGGATTTGCATTGACACTTGCTTTCTTATTTAAAGGTGATATCGGGATCGGGACGATTCTTGTAACGGTTCTATTAGGTTTCGTCGTTCAGTATATGTATCCGATTTTTGAACAGTTGTTTGAGAGAAAATCGTATTCCAAAGCGGCGATTCCAACTGAATAAATGCCAAAGAGGATGAGACCCGGAGGGGTTCATCCTTTTTTTAATACATATACTTTTTTTGAACTGTCCACAGTGGCAAGAAAGATGGTATTGATATCCTTTTCATGTTTCAAATTCAATTGATTCATCACCCACCTCTCGTCCACCCCCGCTTTTTCAAGATTCGCACCGATGAATTTGCCTTCGTTTATGATAATGAGCGGGATGTTTGATGGTTTGACTGTGAGGTTCATATCGGCAGGGGTGACAGGTGAACCCCCATCAAATTTCATGACCGATATATGGGCATTCGGCTCGAGGATCGCATACTTCACTTCACTCACGTCAAAAACATTATGTATCCTCAGTTCAGATAGAAGCAAATCCAGACTGATAAACTGCCGTTTCAAGTTCTTCACTACTACTTTTCCATTATCAATCAAAATGGCCGGTTTTCCATTAAAGAAAAAGCTGAACCTTCTATTTTTCAACGAGATGAAGCTGAAGGTGGTGTGCCAGAAAAAAAGGGTGAGCAGGGGTACGATCATATAAGTGAAAGAAACCTTTCCGTCAAGCACTGGTGATACGGTGATGGCACCAAGGATCCAAATAAGTGCAAAATCGTAGGTGGTCAGTTGATTGACAGCCCGTTTATATACACTTCTACCTACTAGATATCCTATGCACCCCACGATCACCGTTCTGATCAGAAAACCTGCCAATGTGATATCTTCAATCCTTCCGAATACTTCCGGCATCTTTACCCCTCCCTTTTAGTTGATGTATAGTTCACCACCCGGAGTCAACAGTCCGATATAGACCTTCTCCAAGCCGGTAATGTTCTGTGTGTCCAATTCTGCCATGATCCAGCTCTCATCCAGTTTCCTTTTCTTTAATACGTTCTTGTCGATCCTGCCTTCGTAAATGACGATATCTGATAATTGCTTTGTTGTCATCGGCACTTCCATCTCAGCCTTTGTAACCGGCAGGGTGTTACTGTTTTTAGCCACACTGAAATCGCCGTTTGGTTCTGCGATCATGTATTCCACATTTTTTAAATCAAAGGCATCCTTCTGTCTCATGATTGAGAACATATTATCAATGGTAAGCAATGTCTTTCTCAAATTCTTTTTGTTTACCTTTCCCTTTTCTACAATGACTGTCTGTCTTTTTGATGCAAAATAGGGTGACAGTTTTAAATAACTGTAGGAAAGCAAGAGGATAATGATAATATAGACGGTTATGATCGCGATGGCGTCGATCGGACGGGACTCAGGCTGCACCATTCGTGAAGCTGCAATGTGACTGATCCCCGCCCCAACCAGGAAATTATAAGGTGTCATGATACCCGGCTGTCTGAAGCCTAATGATTTGTCAGCCAGAAAAAGGACAAAATATAGAAGTGTCGTACGGATGAACAATTCGAGAACATTCAATTCTTCTGCCTTAAAGAGTATATCCTTCCACTCCACCGCACTTCCTCCTTTTCATGATGCACGATCCTTTTTTCTATTGTTTGTTGGTTTATCGCTGACCATACATCGGTAACACAAACTCCTGTATTCAAGTCCTTTTTAATCAAAAACCAATCCAAAAATGATATGATGAATCTATTATTCTTCTCATTTAGGAGCGGTTCTTTATGCTGCAGGTATTAAATAAAAAATTGGAGAAGCTCATGCCTTTCATTACACCCTCGGCCGTTTTGATCGGTGTATTGTTTGCTCCCTATTTATCACCTTTGACATTCATCGTGCCATGGGTATTCGCGTTTATGACATTTTCCGGGTCCTTGAGTTCGAACTTCCATTCCGTTAAGCGGGCCGTGCAATTTCCACTGCCGCTTTTGACCTCGCTCCTCATCCTTCATATATTGATGCCGCTTTGGGCGTTCGGGATGGGAAGCATCGTATTTCCTGAGGATGGGCTGACAGTGACGGGCTTACTCCTAGCGATGGTGATTCCGACCGGGATTACAAGCTTCGTGTGGGTGACCATTTATAAGGGGAACATCGGCCTCGCCCTTTCCATCATACTTGTCGATACAATCCTTTCCCCCTTTATCGTGCCGGCCAGCCTGTCACTGATTGTCGGTCAAAAAGTCGAAATGGACAGCTGGAGCATCATGAACGGTTTATTATGGATGGTTGTTGTTCCATCGATCATCGGGATGCTTTGTAACCATCTGACAAAAGGAACCATCAAAGACACGGTGGGGAAACACTTATCGCCTTTTTCTAAAATCGGCATCGGGATCGTGGTTGCGATCAACAGTTCAGCTGTAGCACCCTATTTGAAAGATGTCAGTCTCAAGCTGTTCCTGATTGCATTCGTTGTATTATTCATCGCTGTTTCCGGCTTTGCCCTTGCATGGCTGCTTGGTACGCTGCTAAAGCAGTCAAGGGATACGAAAGCGAGCCTTCTTTTCACCGGGGGTATGAGGAACATCAGTGCAGGGGCCGTCATCGCCGTTCAGTACTTCCCTGCTGCCGTGGCAGTACCGGTGGTGATCGGAATGTTGTTCCAGCAGGTCCTCGCCTCCTTGTTCGGTTTTCTTTTTCACAGGTATGAAGTGAAAGCCCGGGCATAAACAATAATTTCGGTTGGAAAAGGACAGAAAAGGCCCACACATTTTCAAATGTGTGGGCCTTTTTAGGACGGTATGTTAAGTTTTTCTTTCATTTTGGGTGTCTGCCTCAGCTGATCCGGATCCAGACTCAGGCTGGACATGTTCATGAGCAGAATCTTCTTCTAGCTTTTTATCATCCTCATGTTGATAGGATGAATCTTCAGGCTTCTCATTGCCTTCTTGTTTATGCGTTGATACAGGTTCGGTTTCTTCAGATTCTTTCTTGGCATTGAGCAATTGTTTGATATGTTTCCGCTGGCTCTTATTAGCAAGTACATATAAGGTATCCTCGGCCTTTATGACCGTATCCCCTGTCGGCGTCAGTAGATCATTTTCCCGGATGACCGCTGAAATCAACGTCTTTTTCGGCAGGTCGATATCCTTGATTGCCTTCCCGGAGATATAAGCTTCCTGGTTGATATGAACTTCAATCATTTCATTATTGGTCTTTCCGATGCTGACCAGCTCGAGCGTGTGTGCGAGCGGTGGTCTATCTTTACCGGCAAGTTTTAAGTAGTTGGCCAAAGGGGTGATCGTCGTACCCTGAACAAGAGCGGATAACAGGACGACGAAAAATACAACATTAAAGATGATTTCACTGTTTTCCAGGTTTGCCACCATCGGAAACGTTGCAAGTACAATCGGTACCGCCCCTTTCAGCCCTGCCCATGAAATAAAGAATTTCTCCTTTACATTGAAGCTCTTATCAAAAGCAAGACTGATATAGACTCCCAAAGGTCTTGCAATAAATATGAGGAGAAAGGACAACAGGATCCCCTGTAGAGCGATTCCTGGAAGGTGCTGCGGGAACACGAGCAATCCGAGCAGGATGAACATGACAATCTGCAGCATCCAAGCGAAGCCTTCATTAAATTTGATGATCGAATGGCGGTAGGTTAATTCCTTGTTGCCGACAATGATGGCCATCACATAAACGGCAAGCAGCCCGCTGGCATCGATGATCGATGTCAGGGCGTACGTCAAAATAGCCAGTGAAACGGAGAGTACCGGATACAACCCGGACGAATCCAGGTTGATTTTGTTGATGATCCATACAGAAGCCATTCCGAATATTGCCCCGAGGACTAGACCCATGCCCATTTGCCAGAAAAAGCTTAAAACCAGATTGAAAGGATTCAAGTTAGGCAGCTGGATCAGCTGTAAAAAGGCAACCGTCAAAAAGATCGCCATCGGATCGTTACTACCCGATTCTGCCTCGAGGGTGGATGAAATTCTCGGTTTGATGTTTTTATTTCCCAATACAGAGAAAACGGCAGCAGCGTCTGTGGAACCTACAATCGCACCGAACAGCATCCCCTCAAGCCAGTTCAAGTCCAAAATGAACTTTGCTGCTGCCCCGATGGAAAGAGTCGTGATCAGGACCCCGATTGTAGCAAGTGAAAGGGCTGGCTTATAGACACCCTTCACATTGCTCCACTTCGTCTGGAGACCACCTTCGAACAAGATGATGATCAGGGCGATGGTTCCAATAAATTGTGTAATATGAGCGTTATCAAAGAAAAAGTATGTATTTAAGATCATTCCAACAGCGATGAAGAGAATTAGTGAGGGAACTCCCAAACGGGATGAAAACTTGGCAAAAATGACTCCAATAAGGAGCAGGAGGGCTAAAAGCATTGAAACATTTTCAATCGAAAAATCCATGTAATCGCCTCAAATAAAATAATGTGGTTACGGTGTCATTATACTATATTGTGAAAGTTGTAACAATTGATGTGACTTCTGAAGACAGTGTGCCTTGATTACCAAAGAGGCGGTTAAAGATGTGTCTGCCCAGTTAACAAAAAGACATGTTAAAGATGAGTCCGTACGGATTGAATTTTCTTCGATGTTCCGGGTATTTTCCATCAGCCTCCGGTTTTGGGATCATTGTTCGAAAACGTCCGACGACCGCTATAAAAAGTCTCCTTCATAGAAAAAACTTCACAGACATCCATCCGTGAAGTTTTGATTCTTACCTTATTTTTTTATAACGCCTTTCAGTACGAATGCCACATTCGCAGGGCGTTCAGCCAGACGTCTCATGAAATAGCCGTACCAGTCCGTGCCATACGGAACATATACGCGCATTTTGTAGCCTTCTTTCACAAGTTCGTGCTGACGCTCTACACAGATGCCAAAGAGCATCTGGAACTCGAACTGATCACGCGGGATATTATGTTCTTCAGCAAGCTTCTTTGTATATTCAATGATGTTATCATCATGAGTGGCGATGGCCGTGTAGTTACCATTTAACATATGCATCTTGATGATTTTCTTGAAGTTCTCATCAACATCTTTTTTATCAGGAAATGCAACTTTAGGTGACTCTTTATAAGCCCCTTTCACAAGACGCAGATTCGGGGAATACGCATTTAATTCTTCCATGTCCTTTTCTGTTCTATATAAATAGGCTTGAATGACAGTACCGATGTTGTCATATTCTGATTTCAGTGTCTTAAAGATTTCGAGCGTCTTGCCGCAGCGTGAATAATCCTCCATGTCGATGGTCACAAAGACACCATGTTTCTTTGCTTCATCCAGGATCATCCTCATATTCTTCGTCACGACATCTTCTTTAAGATCAAGTCCCATTGAAGTCATCTTGAGCGATAATTGAGATTGAAGTTTCTCTCTGCCGATTGCACGGACAGCTTCCACACATTCAAGGGCCATTTCATTGGCTTCCTCTACGTTATCGACAAACTCTCCCAAATAATCAATCGTTACGACAAGGTTCTGTTTATTCAATTCACGAATGACTTCGACCGCTTGCTCTATTGATGAACCGGCAACAAATCTGGCCGCCCCAAAACGTAGGCCATATTTCTTAGCCATCTTGGTAATCGGTTTGTTTTTAGAAAGGAATAAAAAGAAATTACGCATTGCTTGCTCCATGTTGCTACCTCCCTGAAAGAACATATATGTCATACTATGAAAACGTTTTCTTATTTGATAAAAAGAAAAGATTTCGAGTAGTATTCTGTTTACCAACATTTTATCACCATTTAAACGTTTTGAATATACTTTTGTTACTTTCTTAGTAGAATATTATCGAAATTTGTAAGTGGTGCATAACATGCATGAAATTAGGCAGAATAACGTTTGTTCAGGCCAGAAAATTGTATTTTTCTGGTTATAGCATTTAGGCTGATAGACCTACATTTTCAGCAATCATAAAGGAGGAACATAGGATGCAGCAACAACCTCAACAAGGCAGTCAGCAGCAGACGTATACGCAGCCGCCGCAAATGTTAACGACAAAGGATTCATTATACTTGAATGACATGCTTGCATGGAACTTGACCGCCATGAAGAAATGTCACTTTGCAGCTACTCATTGTCAGGATCAAGAAATAAAAGCAGAGCTCGATAAGTGCGGGCAAATGCATCAGAGGCATTACGAGCAATTATTGGCACATTTAAACACGTCGAATCCGAATCAGGGCATGATGTAGAAAGGAGAACAACCGCATGAATCAGCAAAATCAAAATCAACAAAAAATCCAAAATCCTCAGACACAAGTCCCGGCCACTCCCCAGATGAATGATCGTGACTTCATTACAGATGTATTGTCGCATGAAAAATACATGACCGCTTCTTATTGCACGGCACTTAATGAAGCAAGTCACCAGACGCTGTATCAAGACTTATTGACGATTTTCAACGAAACGCAAAACGCCCAGCGCGAGTTATATAATGAAATGTTCCGTAAAGGCTGGTACAAGCTTGAAGCTGCGGACAGCCAAAAAATCCAGCAGTCCTATCAGCAGCACCAGCAGTACTCTTCCCAGTTCCCATATGGGACAGGTGCAGGTGGGCAGCTTCAATAGTCTTTGATGGGTGGTCCCCTTTTGGGGATCGCTTTTTAAATTGTGGGAAATGGCTGTGGCTGGCTAAGTTTACTATTGAATTGGGTTGAATTCAGGCGGATTTTGAAGTGAAATTGACTCCTTTTTATAAAATACAGGCTGTCTTCCCCGCAGCATTCGGTGTATGTGTAAAATACGTGCCACTTTCCAGATATACAAGCCACTTTTTAAAAATACAGTCCACTTTTCAAATTTACGATCCATTTTTCATAAATACGATCCACTTTCCCCGTTTTTCAAGCAACTTGTCAAATTTTCTTTATTATAAAGGGGCCCCGCACTCGCACACCCATCCCCGGTACAATAGTCTATCCGCAGCTTCTGTCTGATATGAAGGGGGCCAAACCCACAAAAAAAAAGCACCCACTCACGGGTACTTTCTCCTCCAAAATGGCAAAGCCATCTATTCGTCCTTCTTCTTCCGGTTCACCTCTTCACGGTGAACTTCATTCAATTCCTTGATTTCACCGACGATTTTCTTCATTTCTTCTTTTCCGTCAGGATGCAGTGAGTTCCAATGCTTCACGAGTGCCGGCATATGTTTGGCAATGAACGTGTATAGCGCATATTGGGTCACCATCTCTTTTTTCTCAGGTGAAGTTTCGCCGATGAGAAGCTCGGTATATTTATCAAGCAGTGCGTCAAATTGTTTCGGAAATTCGCTCATGGATTAGAACCTCCCGTTTAGTTTGATTCGTGAACCATCCGCTTCACCTTACACGTCTGCGGGCAGGTTTTGCAGCGGAATTGTTCGCCATTCTCCAGTCGATAGGAAAAACAGCATGTCTTTCGCACCCTGATTTCGTCTTCCAAACCTTCCACCCGTTCTTTTTCAGTATAATATCTGTTCAATGGATTCTTATTATACATGCCGAACCAGTGACTGTTTTCGTCACTAAGTAACTGGGCGAAGTCTCTTTCTTTCCTATCGTGTATGGTCTTGCCGGTAACAAATGCATCGTTTTCATAAATCCAGAAAAGATAGACGGCTACATTTTCCCACAGGATGAGATTTGGAAGCTTGGCTGAATGTTTCAACACCCCTATGATTTTGTCAAGATGGTCAGAAAACAACGATTGGATAAAATCTTCTTTTTCAGAGGTTGAAGTAAATTCCCCAGCCTCATCGTCCTTCAGACAGACTTTCGGCAGCCAAAGCCCATTCTCATTCACGTGATCGACCAGCACCAGATTGTCCGGTGACAGATTTAGTTTCCTGTTCCAGAAGGTCGCGGCAAGCATCCCCAAAGCAGCGACAAACGCATAACGTTTCATAAAGAGGGATCCGGCCGTTTTCAAATCATGGGCTCCCATCAAGGAGAACCGGCCTTCCAGGTAACGGACCATTTCCCCTTCATCAAAAAGCAGCATTGCATCCGTCCCTCCCTCACTGGACGGATTCCACTTCTGAAAGCGGTACTGCTTCAACAGCGCCCATTGTTCATCTGTCAAAGAAGCAGGTTTCATACAGGTTCACCCACTTGCTTAAGAATGCATCTGCCTTTTCCGAATGGAATGCAAAGCGGTGTGCCGAATAACGGATCGCTTGTTACCTGACAGTCCATATCAAACACATTCTTCACCAGTTCACAGCTGATGATCGTTTCGGGTTTCCCCTGTGCATAGATTTTTCGGTCTCGGATGGCCACGATATTATGCGCGTAACGGCATGCAAGGTTCAAGTCATGGAGTACCATGACAATCGTCCGGTCTTCCTTTTCGTTTAATTCAAACAATAAATCGAGAATCTCGATTTGGTGAGTCATGTCCAGATAGGTAGTGGGCTCATCCAAAAGGATGATATCCGTATCCTGTGCAAGGGTGAGCGCGATCCACGCACGTTGGCGCTGTCCGCCTGACAGTTCATCGACTTTGCGGTGCTGCAGCTCTTCCATTTTCGTTGCTTTCAGTGCGTTCTGGACGATTTCTTCATCTTCATGGGACCATTGTTTCAGCCATGTCTGATGAGGGTATCTTCCCTGTTTTACCAATTGCAATACGGTCAGTCCTTCAGGAGCTGTCGGAGACTGAGGCAGGATGGCCATCTTACGGGCGACTTCCTTAGTGGAGAGTTTTGCGATGGCATCCCCTTCTAAAAGGACAGATCCCTGCTTCGGTTTCAATAAACGTGCGATGGAACGCAACAGCGTCGATTTCCCGCAGCCGTTCCCGCCGATGAATACGGTGATTTCTCCCTTTGGAATGTCAATATTCAGTTCATCGATGATCGTTCTCTCACCATAAGCAAGGGTCAAGTCTTTTGTTTGCAGCATGCTCATTTCGCGGCCAACTCCTTAAGAATTTCTCGTTTTAAATAGCAGATAGATAAAATATGGTGCACCGATTGCAGCGGTAAATACGCCCGCAGGAACCTCAAGAGGAAGGAACAGCGTACGGCCGATCAGGTCGGCGAGCATCACAAGGATCCCGCCGATGAAGGCAGAGGCCGGAAGCAAGGCTCCGTACGAAGAACCTACCATCCTTCTTGCCATATGAGGGGCCATCAAGCCGACAAAGCCGATGCCGCCTGCAAAAGAAACTGCCCCGCCAACTAATACCGTAGCCATCAGGAGAAGAAAGAACCGCTGCCGTTGAACATGTCCTCCCACTCCCTTGGCCAGCTCTTCCCCAAGTTCCTGGATATTCAATTGACGTGTGATAAAAAAGCTTATAAGAATGAACACGATACTCCAAGGCAAGAGAATCCCAACATCCTGCCAATCAGATCCATTCACTGTTCCCGTGATCCAGATATTTGCCTGGCTGGCCCTGTAGATAGGGCCCATGATCATCAGGAGTGTAGTCACTGCCTGCGTCAAGGCCGAAATCCCGATACCGATCAAGACAAGCCTGACAGGTGATACGCCTTTTTTCCATGCTAGAAAATAAACCAGAAATGCGACCACCGCAGCACCTATAAACGCCGCAACAGGCATCCATTGAATACTGACCGGCAGCGTACCATCTTCATTGCTGAAAATCGTCAAAAAGGCGACTACCGCAGCTCCCGCACCCCCGGTAATTCCGATGATATCCGGGGAAGCAAGCGGGTTTCTGATCATTCCCTGCAGAATACCGCCCGCTACAGCAAGTGCCATTCCTGCAAGGAGGGCGATGATGATCCGGGGCAGCCGGAAGGATTTCACGACCAGTTGTTCAAGACTGGTACCTCCGCCAAAAAAGACACTGACCACCTTCCACGGGGCAATCTTCATATCCCCTATTCCTGTACTCACGATCAATACAAGGAGCACCAGCAATCCCAGTATCGTCACTTTTTTTAAAGCAGACAAATCTATCAAAAAAGATATTTGATCTTTAAACCATCGTTTCCCTATGAATCTATTCATTTCAGAACCCCTTCCTGGCCACATACACAAAGAATGGAGCGCCGATGACAGCGGTCATCACTCCTACAGGCACCTCTTGGGGCATGATGATGTAGCGGGCAGCGATATCAGCTGTCAGCAGAAGGACCGCGCCAAGTAAGCCTGCATAAGGAATGAGCCACTTGTGATCTACACCGATCACCTTCCTGGCCAGATGGGGGATGACAATTCCGATGAATCCAATCGGACCTGCAATCGCGACAGAACCGCCTGCCAGCAGGACGACGATCAACAGCGCAAGAAACTTGATAAGGTTGGTCTTCAACCCCAAGCCTTTGGCTACATCTTCACCCATTGCTAATATATTCATTTTGCCAGCGAGTATGAGGGCCCCGACCCAGCCTATGAGGATGTATGGGAAAACCCCTGCTAAAATATCCAGGCTTCTTCCCTGTACAGATCCAGCAAGCCAGAATAACACTTGTTCGAGCGCCGATTCATTCAGTACAAGCAGCCCTTGTGTAAAGGATGAAAACATGGCCGTTATCGCGGCTCCTGCAAGTGTCAGCTTCATCGGTGTCAGTCCATTATTACCGGCAGCGCTGATGGCATATACGCCAAAAGCGGCAATCCCGGCTCCCAGGAAGGAAAGCCATGTGAAGGTCTGAAGATCCGATACTCCAAACAATGTCACAGCCACTACCACCATGAACCCGCCGCCGGCATTGATCCCGAATATACCAGGTGATGCAAGCGGATTCTTCGTCAGTGTCTGCATGAGGACACCCGAAATGGCGAGTGATGCACCTACAACGGCTGCGATCAGCGCCCTTGGCAGGCGTATCGTCTGCAGCACCAGGTGTTCGGTCGACTGGGTAGGATTCGTAAACGCATCGATTGCTGTTCTCCATGATGTATCAGTGTATCCATAGACGATGCTCATCCCGATACACAATATAAGGAACAAGGTCGTCCCTAAAAATAAGATGAATTGTTTTTGCGTTTTAATCATATGTTTACCTTTCCGGTTACTAATAAATGATTTCCTTCTATTACTTATTTTAGAGAAGATTGATATTGTCGTCAATGACTTTGAAAATCATTATCAATTAGATATTGACAATGAAAACCTTCTCATCTATCATTAAGCTTGTGAATGATAATCATTATCAATCAAAACATATATTGGGAGGATTCATACATATGAAATTAAGAAGTTTACTATCTTTACTACTGATTGCTTCTCTTCTTTTCCTTGCAGCCTGTGGTAATAAAGAGGAAGAAAAAGATACATCAGCAAGTAAAGATGACGAGAAAAAAGAAACGTATACTGTGGAACATGCAATGGGTACAACTGAAATTGAAGGAACACCTGAAAAGGTAGTCATCCTTACAAACGAAGGAACCGAAGCTCTGCTTGAATTGGGCGTCACTCCTGTAGGAGCCGTTCAATCGTGGACTGGAGACCCTTGGTATGATCACATCGCTGACGACATGAAAGATGTTGAAGTGGTTGGTACTGAAAGTGAATTGAACATCGAAGCGATCGCCAAGCTTCAGCCGGATCTTATCATCGGAACGAAGCTTCGTCAGGAAGAGCAATACAACCAATTAAAAGAAATTGCTCCAACGGTCATGTCTGAAACACTTAAAGGCAACTGGAAAGAAAACTTCGAACTATATTCAAAAGCATTGAATAAAGAAGAAAAAGGAAAAGAAGTCATCGCTGAATATGATCAGCGCATCGAAGACTTAAAAGGTAATTTAGGTGATAAACTGAACCAGGAAGTATCAATGGTCCGCTTCCTTGCAGGCGACGTCCGTATCTACCATAAAGATTCGTTCTCAGGCGTCATCCTTGAACAACTAGGGTTTGCCCGCCCCGAAGGTCAGGATGTAGATGACTTTGCTGAAAAAGGTGTAACAAAAGAACGCATCCCTGCCATGGATGGAGATGTCCTCTTCTACTTCACATATGAAACGGGAGACGGTGAAGCGAACAAACTGGCAGAAGAATGGATCAATGATCCTCTATTCAAGAATCTTGAAGCTGCTAAAGCAGGTAACGTTCACGAAGTAAGTGATGCCATTTGGAACACTGCAGGCGGCGTCATTGCAGCGAACAAAATGCTTGATGATATTGAAGAATTTTTCTTGGAGCAATAAGCAAGATAAAGATCAGGGATGATTCCCTGGTCTTTTTTTATTTGCTCTGTCTTGCACGGAAATCAACTGCGTTGATGAAAGAGCCTCTTACAAAAAACAATCGATCCCCTTCACTTTTTACCACCTCTCCTCAAACTTTCATAATTCTCCCTCTTTAGGAAACACTACAAAATACATCACACTGAACATGAGGGATTCGTATGTTTTCATTCTTTAAAAATAAGAATTCGAGTAAAACAAAAAAGAAACAGACGTATGAAAGTATCAAATCAGAGATGGAAAAATCGGCTGATTATAAAATGGCCTTTTACCAAAATCCCTTTACCGGAGTGAAGTTCAGCCTTCACTTTATCACCACTCTGATTGACGGAAAAATTCTGCAGGAGGATGTGCTTCCCTCCTTGCTATCCAAGGACTTCAATGATTTTGAGGACCTTAAGACCCTAGTGCCGATTGTCGATATACAAATTTCAACGGATGAATCCATGATTGAACAGAAATTATTTAATGGATACTCCATGTTGACGATGGATGCTTCGAATCGTAAGTTCGCTTTCATCGCCACCAAGAATGAAATGGGCCGTAAAGTGTCTCAGCCGGAAGTGGAATTCAGCGTCGTCGGTCCAAAAGAGGCGTTTGTTGAGTCTTTGAGCGATAATTTAAACCTTTTGCGAAAACGGATCCCTATCAAGGAACTGACTGTGGAAGAATTCAATGTCGGTTCCATTACACATACAAGAGTCGCCCTTCTCTACTTGGATGGTTTGACAGATGAAGCGAATGTGAATACGATGCGTCAGCGTCTGCAGGATATAAACTTTGATCAGGTCATGGATTCCTCCTTTGTCGAACAACTGATTGCAGATAACAGTATTTCACCTTTTCCTCAGCTGCTCGATTCCGAACGCCCTGACCGGGTAGCTTCTGTATTGATTGAAGGAAAAGTTGCCGTAATGGTGGACGGTTCACCCCATGCGTTGATTGGACCGACCACATTGGTTGAGTTCTTTAGTGCATATGAGGACTATTTCCTGAATTTCATTGTAGCTTCTTTTTTCAGATTGGTACGAGTATTCGCTGTTGCATTCTCCATTTTAATCACACCCATATATGTGGCAGCACTCACCTATCATTATGAATTGATTCCTAAAGACCTGATGGCCACACTCGTAACGTCCCGTCAGGAAATCCCTTTGCCTCCGATTCTGGAAGCACTGTTTCTTGAATTGACAATTGAGCTGTTACGCGAGGCGGGTGCAAGGCTGCCGACGAAAGTAGGTCAGACAATCGGTATCGTGGGAGGTATCGTTATCGGGACGGCTTCCGTCGAAGCCGGTCTGACAAGTAACGTACTGCTCATTCTTGTTGCTCTTGCCGCCCTTGCTTCGTTTACGACACCGGTCTACAGAATGGGTAATACGATTCGTATCCTGCGTTTTCCATTCCTGCTGCTTGCACAGCTTTGGGGGTTGCTTGGAATCGTCTTCTGTTTCTGTTTACTGATGGGGCATCTATTAAGACTCACATCATTGGGACGGCCTTTCCTGTCGCCTTTATATCCTCCGCGCATGAAGGATTTAAAGGATGCACTCATCCGATTCCCATTTTATAAGCAAGCAGCCCGTCCTCAATACCTTCGGACGAATAAGAATGTCCGCTTCAGTTCTCAGGAAGGGAAGAAAAAGCTGGATATTGATGAATGAATAGAGGTGAAATGATGCAAGCGATTCCTGAAAGAAGAAAAGTCAGTCCATTTTTGGTTTTCTTTCTCATCCACTCCATTCAAGTCGGGGGAGGCGTCCTGGGATTTCAACGAATCATCGCCATGAATGCCGGTTACGATGGATGGATTTCTGTTATCCTTGCCGGAATACTCACGCATATTTTGGTATTCATCATGTATAAATTGCTGGATAAAAGCGGAGGAGATCTTGTATCAGCTCACACTCTGGCATTTGGCAAGTGGATTGGAAAAATATTTGACAGTGTTTTCGTCCTATATTTCAGTCTGCTAGTGATCACCATTTTAAGAACGTACATCGAGGTCCTCCAAGTATGGATGTACCCAAGGTTGAGCACGTTCATCTTTTCACTGTCTTTTTTTATTCTTTGCTATTATTTTGTCAGCGGCGGGGTTCGAAATATAGCGGGAACGGCCTTCTTCGGCACCATTTTGCCAAGCTATCTGCTGCTTTCGTTTGCTTTTACCTTCCCGTTCTCCGACTACAGGAATATCCTTCCTGTCTTCGACCATTCGTTAAAAGACATTTTAATCTCAACGAAGAACATGTCCCTTACTTATTTAGGTTACGAATGTATCCTTCTGTTTTACCCTTTTGTGAAGAATGCCAAGAGTTCACAAAAGTATGCTCATTGGGCATTATTCACCACCACAACCGTCTATACAATCATTGCCCTCATCTCTTTTGCTTTCTTCAGCCAGAAGCAGCTTGAAAAAACGGTCTGGGCCACTCTATCCATGTGGAAAATTGTTGAAATGCCTTTTGTGGAACGTTTTGAATATATCGGGATTGCGAATTGGTGTCTTGTCATCCTCCCAAACGTATGTATCACGCTTTGGTGTGCGAGCAGGATTTTGAAACGGATGACCCCCCTTAAGCACCGTCAGTCTCTGGTCATCATCATTCTGATATGTCTAAGCACACTTACCCTTTTCACGAACCGACAGCAGGTAAACGTACTGAATGATATAACTGGCCAGATCGGGTTTTATATCAATTACATTTACATTCCGCTTCTTTTGGTGATTGTCATAATAATGAAGAAGGTGAGAAACAAATCATGAAAAAGATTCTTATCTATGGGATGATGATTCTTTCCTTGCTGACTTCGGGTTGTGTGGAAAGAGAGATTCTGGATGACTTGTATATTGAGACAGGGAAAGGCTATGACGTCGGAGAAGAAGATTCAATCAGGGGGACTGCCATGTTTCCCATTTATGAGCCAGATAAATCAATTGAAAATATGACTCTTTCTGCTGAAGCTTCTTCCACGAGGGAAGTTCTCGAAACTCTATCAAGAATGTCTCAGCAGCCCCTTGTCAGGGGCGGACTGGATGCGGTTGTCATCGGGGAGGAACTGGCGAAAAGAGGTGTAATCGATATTGCTGATTCGCTACAGAGGGATCCGAGCATCGGCGCAAGGGTGTATATGATGGTCAGCAGAGGGGAAGCAAAGGAAATTCTCGAAGGGCATTATGGTATCAGGGGAAACGGGATGTATATCTCCAATCTGCTGAAACAGAACATAAAAAGAAGGGAATTGCCTGAAACGAACCTGCACATGTTCCTTTTTGATTATTATCAGGATGGACAGACACCCTATCTGCCGATCGTGCGGAAAATTTCAGATAATACTCTGAAAGTGGATGGTGTCGCACTGTTTCACAATGACAAAATGGTGGATACCATACCGGCAGAAGACATGTTCTTCTTCAAGGTACTGGTGGATAAAGTCTCGGAAGGCAGCCATGTCGTAAGACTTGATACGAAGAAAAAGAAAAGCGATCAAAAAGTGGAAGCTTCCATAACCAGTCTTAAATCGAAACACAACATTAAAGTCACGTACAAAAAAAATCCAGTTAAGGTCAACATAAAAATTACGGTTAGAGGCATCATCAAAGAGTATACCGGGGATAAATTGACTCCAAAGATCATAACGGATATTGAAAAGACGATGCAAAAGGATATTGAAGAGAAAGCAATGCAAATGCTTACTAAATTTCAAAAAGAAGGACTCGACCCGGTCGGTATCGGGCAGATACAAAAACATGGGGTAAGGGGATTTGATATTAAAGAGTGGGAAAGCACTCTCTATCCAAATGTGCAATTCACTGTTGAACCTGATGTAAGAATTGTCGAAGGCGGTACGGTGGAGTAAAGCTCATTCCATAAAAAAAGAGAAGTGCAGGTAAACCGCGCTTCTCTTTTTCCATCTATTGTGATGACGATTCGCAGATCAATCTATATCTCACAATAAATAACCTTTTTCTCCTTGGCACTTTCCTTACAGGCCTCAATGATGCGGATCACATCCAGAGCCTCCACTGCGCTCACTGGAGATGGCCCGTTGTTCCTTATGGCTTCATGGACCCCTTGGTAGTATTGAGTATAATCCCCTTTTTCAGAAGGAAGCTTAGCGGTCATTATCTCTTCCCCATCCATAAGGGTCAATGTTCCCCAGTACTCCTCATCTTCTTTGCCCCATGTATCTGAATAAGGATCAAGGCCATCTTTCAGGTCAGCTTCCTGACGATCCATTCCGTATTTTACAAAGCTTCCGTTCCGGCCGTGAACCTGATAGCGCGGCCCCGGCTCCAATACCATCGAACGGGAATATAGACCGACTCGGGCTGTTTCATATCCGAACGTAATCTGGAAATAATCCTCTGCTTTTTGGGGATCGCGCTGTGAGAAGACATCCGCAAACACCCATCGCGGTTTCCCGAACAGAGTCAATGCCTGGTCGATCAAATGTGCGCCGAGGTCATATAACACCCCTCCGCCTTCAATTTTGTTTTCCTTCCAGCGATCCTTTACGTTCGGACGGTAACGGTCAAAGTGTGCTTCATAAGTGGTGATATCACCAAGCTGTCTGTTTTCCATCAGCTTCTGGATCGTTAAGAAGTCGGCATCCCAGCGGCGGTTATGGAAGACAGACAGCAGGAGGCCTTTTTCTTCGGCAAGCTGTATCAGCTCTTCTCCTTCCCTGCTCTTTGTGACGAATGGCTTTTCCACCACCACATGCTTCCCGGCTGTGAGTGACTGCCTGATCATGTCATAGTGCAGATGATTCGGCGTGGTGATGACCACAAGTTCAATGTCCTCCCGAAGCAGTTCATCCAATGTCGGCACCACATTGACGCCTTCCAGGTCTTCCTGTACTTTTTCTTTGTTTGAAGACATAACCGTATGTATTTTATAGTATTTGGAATGCTGCAGCAGCGGGCGATGAAAGCTTTGGCCCGAAAATCCGTACCCTGCCAATCCTACGCTGATTGGTTTCATGTTATCACCTGTTTCCCTTAGAATGTATTCCTATACTATCATGTTCTCGTGATGCCAGGGAAATTCTTTGCTGATGGTGATCGATATCCCGCAGTTTACGTCAGATCCACATGTAGTTAAAATAGAAGGGAAAGGGGGTTTACACATGCAATCGATTAAAAACAAAGAAACGTTCGAAGAGATCATTTCTTCTGAACAGCCCGTAGTCGTAAAATTCCATGCCGACTGGTGTCCTGACTGCCGCCGCATGGACATGTTCATTGATGAAATCATGGAACAATTCAACCAGTATAAATGGTATGACATCAACAAGGACGAACTTCCGGAAATAGCGGAGAAATATGATGTTATGGGAATCCCAAGCCTGCTCGTCTGGAAAAAAGGTGAAAAAATCGCCCATCTGCACAGCGCAAATGCGAAAACACCGGACCAGGTGACAGAGTTTATGAATTCAATATAAACAGAAAAGCGGAAGGGCTTTGCTCAGAGGCGGGTGGCATAAGACGGATTGGCCATGAAGGCGCTTTTTGCCTTCTTGGCCGATTTGGCTTATGACATGTGCCTCTAAGCCCTGGAGCTGGACAAGCAGAAAAGCGGAGGTGGCTTGCTCAGAGGCGACAAGCATAAGGCGAGCATACCGGAAAGGCGTCTTTTGCCTTTTTGGTATGCTTGACTTATGACCTCGAGCCTCTAGCCGCCGGAGCCGTACATTTCTCGATCTTAATGTCAAAGGCCCGCCCCTCAAGCTATAAAGCACCAAGGAACGGGCCTTTTGCAATCTACGTATGGATATTACCATCCCTGTCGACGAATATGGTTTTCACGATTGTCCGTTCATATTCATTTCCGATTAGGGTGGTTCCTTTTATGTCAATAGTAATATTGTGGATTCCTTCTCCATATTGTGCCAAGCATCCTGGGCTGATGTCACTTGGATTTTCGATGGATTTTTTGCCCTCCTTTTTTGAAACCGGAAAGTGAATCAAATGAACCTGTTTATTTATAGTAGATGTATGGTACATATTCATACCTTGCCCCTCAAAATCAACCTCTACGCCATTGACCACTTCGTTGATTTGTGGGTTCACTCCATTTGTGTACATCACATTCAACAAATACGTTTCCTCACTGTCATTACGGCTTTCGAGTTCCCACTTACCATAAGCAGGCTGATCAATCATAATCGAATGATGAAAGGCATTGGGAAAGAACCCCGTCTCGTCCCCTGTTGTGACAAAATTTGTATAGGTTCGCCCTTCTGGGTCTGTGAGTACCAGTGCTGTATCCCTGAAACAGCTGATCCAATCAACCGTGATTCCATCCACTCCATCTTCCACTAAAAAACGTTCTCTTTGGATACCTGTGTACCTTCCTCCCCTGTGAAGCACCGATGTTTGAACCTCTTCTTCAGCCGATACCTGGACAGTTGGTACAGGTATTTCATCTACTTGTTCCAATACCAGTCTTTCTACATAAGGAAATATCTCTTCTCCTTGCTTAATCGTTTTATGGGTCCAGTCATCAACCATCACTTCCTGGCCGTAAGGAAGCCGTGAGCTTATCACCGTCACCGCTCCGTCACTTGTACCAAACCGGCTAAGATACAGTCCTCCCCAAAACAATGCGGAACCCATGCTGCCCCACCCCGTACCTCCGAAGGTATAAAACCGCGGCTCCAGCCGTTCAGCGTCCGCATCCGTCCGATTACGGTAGGCTTTCATATATCCAGTCTGAAGCGAGAATACTGCGTCACACCTGCTGCCAAGGGTTTCCGCCAGCCAATCCGCCCACTTACTATAAGCAAGATCTGCAAGCTCAGACCCATGATGAGGGGTTGAAAGGGTAATCACTCGTTTAACATAACGGGCTGCTCCATGATATACCATTGCCGTCTGGGCATCGATCCCTCCTTTGCTGTGAGCGAGGATGACCACCTTTTTCTTGAAGTGCTCGGATATCTCTCCAAGCTTTCCAGCAAGCAGCAAGCCGTTTGTCCACATGTCTTCAGTGCCGGACAAATTGATAAACGCTGTTTCAAACCCACGGGAACGGGCTGTTTCGCCGATGTCATTTCCGTCGATCGACCATGTTTCAGAAGTGGTATTGATTCCATGGATAAAAAGAATCGGATAGCTTCCTTCTTTTATTCTCTCTGGCTTCTCCCCAGAATACCAGCTTCCATGGACAGCTCCATTTTGTTGATGGGACGGGAAGATCGCTGATTTTTCATTCACAGCTTGGTACCTCCTTTTTCTTTCTTCATTCTCTCTTCATCAAGTAAAATCCTTTATTCACTTGTTTAATAGGAATGATTGCTCATGGGTTACCCCCTGAAGCAATAAAGAAGCCTGACTCTCGGCAATCGAGAACCAGGCTTTTACACTTACTCAGCTATAATAAATGGAGGAACGGGATCAAGAAAGGCTGTCCAGTCCATCCTCATTTCATCATCGGTCAACAAACACTGGTCCAAAGAGCTCTCGATCACCTCACGATCCATTTCCAGTCCAATCAAGACGATTTCACTCATCCGGTCACCATAGATTGGATCCCATTTGTCCGCTAATTCTTTTTCTTCTTTTAAAATATCCTGGATTTCTTCTTCCGGATATTCAGCCACCCACTCACCTGCACCTTGAATGGTGATGGAAGGGCCTGCCTGGGAAAGAAGTCCGGTCATGTCATTACGGCTTGCCAGCCAGAAAAATCCTTTCGCCCTCACTACATCAACCGGCCACTCTTCCATCCATTTCATGAAACGCTCCGGGTGAAACGGTCTCTTCCTGCGGTATACAAAAGAAGATATCCCATACTCCTCCGTTTCGGGAATGTGTTCTTCCTGAAGCTCTTTGATCCAACCGGCACTTTGGCTTGCCGATTCAAAATCGAATAAACCTGTGTTCAGCACTTGGTCAAGCTCGACATTGGAATGAGAAGACTCTACCACTTCTGCGCCAGGATTAAGTTTTTGTAGAACCGCCTTTAATTCTTGTACATCTTCCGTTTCTACCAAATCAATTTTATTCAGCAGAATGACATTGGCAAATTCAATCTGGTCAATCAGAAGATCCACCACTTCACGCTGATCCTGTTCATCTGTTGCCTGTTTGCGGTCCAGCAATGTCTCACCGCTTGCAAAATCATGCCAAAAGCGGTTTGCATCCACAACTGTCACCATCGTGTCCAACCTCGTTTTTCCGGTTAGATCAACCCCTGTCCCCTCATCGGAGTAAGTGAAGGTCTGGGCTACGGGAATCGGTTCAGAAATTCCAGTCGATTCAATTACAATATACTCAATATCCCCTTGTTCCACCAATCTATTTACTTCTAATAATAAATCTTCTCGAAGCGTGCAGCATATACAGCCATTCTGCAGCTCGACCAATTTTTCCTCTGTACGGGAAAATCCGGCGCCTTTTACAAGAGAAGCATCGATATTCACTTCGCTCATATCATTTACAATTACTGCGATTCTTTTATCTTCTTTGTTGTGTAATATATGATTAAGCAGTGTCGTTTTCCCTGATCCTAAATAACCGCTTAA
Organism: Rossellomorea sp. NS-SX7; assembly: GCF_052828565.1. Classification (NCBI taxonomy): domain Bacteria; kingdom Bacillati; phylum Bacillota; class Bacilli; order Caryophanales; family Bacillaceae; genus Rossellomorea; species Rossellomorea sp. NS-SX7. Next base: position 3,249,313 of record NZ_CM128249.1, read on the forward strand.
TACTGTTACTGGTACTTTCATTTAAACCAATCTCCTTTTTTTATAAACTGTCAGCTATACGCTGTGCTGCTTTTCTGGCTCCTGAGATATTCCGGGCTGCCGGGCCAATTTCAAGCTCAGCCAGCGGACCCGACACAAATAAATGATCACACCACTCCAAGTTCCCTTTTACCACCGGAAAACCGCAGTTGGCACAAGTCAGTTTTTCTTGTTTAATCAGATTCTCCAACCATTCCACCCTCATTGCCTCCGGGGAAAACCCCGTGGCAAAAAGGACTGTTTGCACGTTTATGTCTTTTGTCGCATTCAGCTTCAGCCTAATCCCTGAAGAATCCTTTTCCCATGACTGTACTTCATCCTGGATAAAGGTGAAGGCATGTTCCTTTTGAAGCCACCTTAGTCGATTTACTAATTCTCTTGGCAGCGATCCCTTATGTCTGGCTTTTTGTATGACCTCTCTTCTTTCTGTCAATGATGTGATATTTTGATAGTCATTCAAGTATTTTGGTCCGAGCCAGCCCGGATCACTATCGAAGTCATGCACCCTGTATGGGTGGCGTGAGATTTGATATATTTCGCCATTGAACTTTTTACTGAGTTTCACGATGAGATGTGCTGACGATATTCCCCCTCCAATGACCGCTATAGGCGGCTTCAATGGAGGAATCTTTTGTTGAAACACATGACCTGCCTGATCGGGATATTCTTTTACAAGCTCTTGTCCCCAATCCGGATATGAGAGGGTTTCGTTCATGCCCGTTGCAATGATTAACTTTTTCCCGTTGATCGTTTGTCCCGAATCCAGCTGAACCTCCCACGAGAAATCGTTTCTTCTCACATTCTGTACAGATCCCTGCCTCCACGCCTTGCGGATTTCAATTTCATTCAGGACAGACTCACTGTGGTCATTGAATAAACTCAGTGCAGGACGCTTATAGTATCCATAGAAGGAGTTATTTTCTTTTTCTTTGAACGATTGCAGACTGAATGGATTCAGGTCAAGATGATGAACTGAAGGAGAACGCAAATAGGGCATCTCAATTCTGTGCGTCAGCATCTTCCATTTTGCTAATGGCTCAGGGTGTGGATCTATGATGCATAGTTGCTCGATCGGTATCTTTTTCTTTTTGACTAAATAATTTGCGACGGTGCATCCATGAATACCACCGCCTGCAATGACACATTCAAACATGATCCAGCCTCCCTACACTCAACAAATCGTAATTATTACGATTTAACTTTTAAAATTAAACCCCGGCCCATCTTATCTAGTTGGACAGGGGTATTTACTATTCAATTTTAATAAAAAATTCTTCTACATATGGATTCTCCGGGGGATCTACCACTTCGAACACAGGGTTCTTGATGACCGGCATCTGCATCCCATTGAAATCTGTCTTATCGACGATGCCGCTGACATTGATCCATGTATCAGGCTCCAACTTACCAAGCTCCTCATCTTTCGCAAGGATTCCATATACCGAAGCATCCGCTACACAGCATGTAACAGTGAAGCGCGAAATGACCAATTCATCTTCGGCAAACCCTTCATCCTTATACACAAACCCCGTCAATTGAATTTCCTTCCCGACATATTCATCCAGGTTTTCATCTACAGCACTCAGCGTTTGGATATACTGCTCATCCCGGACAATGATTTTATCTTGTTTAGCCATAAGTTCTTTAAGCTTATCAAAGTCTTTTTCTATAGGGAACACTTCGTATGATCCAAGGGTCGGTTGATTCGTATGCTGTTGTGTCTCCTTGTTCTCTTCATTGCTTACATCCGGCCCTTTTTCTGCTTGAGGAGCGGTAGTGAATAAACCATTCCCCACCTTTACTCCCCTTTTCGCTGCAACCGAACTGTCCAGAAGGTTATCAGGCAGCAAGAAGCCCAGAACAATCGGAAACACAAAAAGGGAATAGACAATCGCCGAACGTAAGAACCCTTTCGGAAGCTCATGTCCTTCACAGTCACAATGATGAGCTTTCCCTTTCGCAGAGGTTCCCCGTATGATCTGGATCACCCCGAGCACAAGAAAGACGCCGAGTGAGAAATACATATAGACATGCATCTTAGGTGCGACGAAATTCTGCAGGTTGAACGTCAAAAACAGTTTTAATACCAAAAGCGCATAACCAATTAAGATAATGCCCCTTATATACGTGTGAAATTGTTCTGATGAATTCAAGCGGTCACCCTCCTTTACACCAGCAATTCAAAAATGATTGTACAAACATACACGGCGATGGTGACAACCCCAATGAATGTAAGAACGAATCGCTTATTAAAGTAAGCAAGCATCAATAGTGTATTTTTAAAGTCAATCATCGGCCCATAAACGAGGAATGCCAGGAGTGATGAGGATGTAAACAGGCTTCCGAATGACGAAGCGACGAACGCATCCGCTTCTGAGCAAAGTGAAACGATGTAAGCGAATGCCATCATCACGGCGGGTCCGGCGAAAGCGTCAGAACCAATCCCCACCAATAGTTCGCGGTCCAGGTAGGTTTGGAAAACAGCGGCCACGAATGCACCGATGACAAGGAATTTCCCCATATCAAAAAACTCGTCACTTGCATGTACGATGGTCTGCATGATCTTCCCATTGTTGACGTGATGATGCTCATGAGAATGAGAATGAGTATGAGCATGCTTCTCCTCAATCAATGGATTTCGTTTACCAAAGAGCCTGTACATGAATGCTCCGATTATAATTGCCGCAATGAATCCAAGTATCATCCTTCCCGCGACGATCGTCATATTGTTCTGGAACGCATAATATGTAGATGCAAACACAATTGGATTCAATATCGGCGCGGTGACCATTACCACAATGGCAAGATGGGCAGGCACACCTTTTTTGATCAGCCTTCTGGCAACGGGAACGATGGCACACTCACAGACCGGAAGGATTGCCCCCACCATCGCCGCTGGAAAAAGGGCGAGATAAGGATATCTCTTGGGTATCCATTTTCTCAGCATATTTTCTGATACAAATACCTGAATGACGGCTGAAGCAAATACCCCTATTAAGATAAAAGGGATCGCTTCCAACAAAATACTCAGGAAAATGGTCGTTACATTTACGAACGAGGAATTCATCACTCCATCCGGAATCGAAATCATGTCTCCTGCCAGGAACAGAGCCATGATCCCCAGAAATAGCAAGATCCCCACCGTATCTTGACCAAGGCTTCTTAAAGAGTTCATGTCGCAATCCTTTCTATTATCATTAAATCGTAATCATTACGCTTTACATTATAACCTATGTCCATATCAAAAAACTATGATTATTTTTTCCTTTTTTTAATCATGCGGAAAGATAAGCCTTGTCAGGCACAGGTGTTGAAAATCTCAAATTAAATAACGCATAACTTTGTCTCCTCCTTCAAAAACTAACCCCACTAGACAAAGGAGGAATGCCTTATGACCAAAAAATTCAACAAGGGAAGCAGCAATCAAAATTCCCCTAAACGCGGGACAACGGAATTTGCTTCTGAATTGACAAGCGGAGATAACAGTAAAGGGAACAAACATAATAAAGATCAAAAGAATAAGACTGATTGATGAATAAGCTGCCACTTCATGGCGGCTTATTCATTTTCCATAAAAAAAGCCGAATCCAGGATTCATCCTGAATTCGGCCTTTTCGCTACTCGTCATCCCCGGTAATTTTAATCGCCGGGGTTCCCCCGCCTTGAAGGTAGGCAGGAGCTTGAGAATCTTGTTTTGCCCCGTCTTTTCCATAAAAACGTTCATTCATCTCCATATTCGCCTGAGTCGTTGACATTTGATCTTTTTCCTTCATGAAATCACCCTTTCTATTTTAGAATCTCTTGTAGAAAATAAAGTATACCGGCATTTTCTTCAAACAGTTGGACACACTAAACAAAGGAAAACGATACTCAGGAGGATATGAAATATGGAACTTAAACGTGTGAAACAAATTTTATCTTCTTCCGCAGACATAGAAGTGAAATATAATGATACTTCTGTCTGGATTGATGAAGTCATGGAAGATGGACAGACTGCAGTCGTGCACCTTCGCGGCCCCCTTGAAGAAAGATCGAATGTCAGCATAGCGGATTTACAAGAAGGGTAAAACGAAAAGCGGAAGGGCTTTGGTCAGAGGCTTATGACATGTGCCTCTAAGCCCTGCAGCTGGACAACACGAAAAGCGGAGGCGGCTCGTTCAGCCCCGACAAGCATAAGATGAATGGGCCGGGAAGGCGTTCTTTGCCTTCTTGGACCATTTAGCTTATGACCTCGAGGGGCTAGCCGCCGGAGCTGGACAAACACGAAAAGCGGAAGGGCTTTGGTCAGAGGCGGGTGGCATAAGACGAATCGGACATGAAGGCGTTCTTTGCCTTCTTGGTCGATTTGGCTTATGACATGTGCCTCTAAGCCCTGCAGCTGGACAACACGAAAAGCGGTGGCAGCTCGTTCAGCCTATACAAGAAAAAAGCCACGCATATCAGCGTGGCTTTTCTCATTATTTATCTTCTTCGATTTTGCCTTTATTCTTCAAGATCTCAAAGATCAATTGTGCTTGATTCGTATTGTCGATCATTCCTGCGAATTTTTCCTTCTGAGGACCGAATGCATAGACAGGAACATCATCACCTGTATGTCCGTCCGTCGTCCAGCCTGTACCGGAACGCTTATCGAAGATCTTTTCAATCGCATTGTCGATTTCAACTTTGTCCTTCGTTGCTGCTGCATCTTTTACAGAAGCAATTTCTTCACTTGTCAGTTCCAAATCAACATATTGTGCTAATGTGTCTTCCACAGAAGCACCGTTTGCGATTTCTTCTGCCATAAAGTCAGGCGTGCGTTTTGCAGCATCGATCACGTCCGGATTCCAGTTATATTCGCCATCAGAACCGATAGAGAATCCTCCAGTTGAGTGGTCAGCCGTAACAACGACTAATGTTTCGCCATTTTCTTTCGCAAAATCACGAACTTCTTCAAATGCTTTTTCAAAATCTCTCATTTCACTCATGGCAGCGACCGCATCATTGTCATGACCAGCCCAGTCAATCTGGCTTCCTTCCACCATCAAGAAGAATCCGTCTTTATCACCTTTCAGACGATCAAGTGCAGATGTAGTCATATCAGCAAGGCTAGGCTGTTTTTCATCACGGTCGATCATCTTGTCCATGCCTTCCTCTGCGAAAAGACCAAGGATCTGTTTGTTATCATCATTTTTCATTTCTTCAGCTGACTTCACATAGCTGTATCCGTCTTTCTTGAATTCTTCAGCCAGATTTCGGTCTTCCCGTTCGAAGAAATCCGTTCCTCCGCCAAGCATAACGTCGATTTTATGTTCACCCTCGATCATTTCGTCAAAATAATCATTGGCAATTTCATTTTCATTGTCACGGTGTTCATCATGCGCACCGTATGAAGCAGGTGTCGCGTGCGTGATTTGAGACGTTGAAACGATACCTGTAGACATGTTGTTTTCCTTCGCTTGCTCCAATACTGTTTTTACTCTGGACTTGTCGTTTTCAACGGCAATTGCATTATTATACGTCTTCACTCCGCCGCTCATTGCAGTCGCAGCTGCCGCAGAGTCTGTCACGTTTTCATGTTCATCTTCAGGATATGTCGATTGTAAACCTACAAGATAAGGATCAAATGCCGTTTTCTCAAATTCCGGTGTTTCCGGATTGTCATTCATATAGCGAAGAGCTGTTGTATAAGGAACACCCATGCCGTCGCCAATCATGAAAATGACATTCTTGGCTTTTCCATTTTTGGATTCTTGAGCTTTCGCTTCAGGGTTTTCCTGATTCATTCCAATCACACTGCCAATTGCTAATGATGATACAACTGCCAGTGGCAGGATTTTTTTCATTGATTTCTTCATCTTGTCTACCTCCTAAGTTATGAATACAGTTACTAGAATAGTAGAGAATTATGAAGACCCTTTTTCAAAGAGACTACAATCGTGTAAAAGGTTTGTAAATCCTCACTTTGTTCAGACAAAATCAAAGGGCCGTCCAGCAATGCTTTATGCACTGATGGACGGCCCTGGTTTTATTCTCTTATTACTGGAAGGCTGCAGCATCTGAATGATCCGCCTGATTTGATGATTTCTGAGAAGTCGGTTTCAATCACCGTAAAGCCCTTCTCCCTGATTCTCTCATTCAACTGTTTGTTTTGGGAGAGACTGATGATTTTCTTATCACCGATGGCCAGTACATTCGGCCCCATCTGGAACTGTTCTCTGTCACTGACTTCGATGATATTGTAGTGCTTTTGGATTTTTTCCAGATCTTTTTTAGAAAAAGCAGGCGGATATACGAGGGCAGCTTCTTCCGAGATGATCGTGAACACACAATCCAGGTGAAGGATATCGCTTCTTAAAGGGAGAGCATGGACGGTATGATCTGGCAGCATCTTTTTCAGCGCTTGGATCGCCAGGCGATTGGTCCTTCCGCTGACTCCCACCCATACATGTTTCCCATCTACAAGCACGTCTCCACCCTCGATGGAGTGAGCCGCCAAATGTGTGTGGGGAATCTTGTTCGCCTCCAGCCATTGAAGGAGAACCTTCACTTCCCCCTCTCTCAAGTTCGTATTCATAGACGAAACGAAGAACTCATTTCCGATGCAAAATCCGATGTCCCTCGTGAATACTTGCTCATTGAATTCTTTCTTGGACTCGAGATGATTCACTTCGGCTCCGTGTTCCTCAAGGATCCTTACAAATTCCTCATGCTGCCCGATGGCTTTATCTATATTGATATTTTCTTTCAAGAAATGTTTTTGAGTCTCATTGATTACTTGGGTGATTTTCATATTCTGAGGTGAAACCACCAATACCTTTTTCAATCTTCCATATTCAGTAGGACAATACACTTCTTCCCGGACTGCTTTCTTTGACAGGCTCATAGGGTTTTACCTCCCGATAATATCGTTACGGATGGAATATTCCCTGTTTGATTTAGGATAAAACCTTGGAGAACTTTTTTTCGGAGAAGTGTTGCTGTTGAGAAGGGGCAGCTGAAAAAAGGGGGTGCGGATGGATGGGAAGATATCCTATATTAAGGGGTTGGGTGATGGAAGGGAGATCATTAAAAAGGGACCCTTTGCTTAGGATCCCTTTCATTGTTGTGATAAAAGTAACTGTTGATATTCTAGTTATTGCTTCCTGAACTGGAGCCGGAGTTTTTGCCGCCTTTCTCTCCGATTTCCTGATAGAATTCTTTATTGTGGTTGTTTGAGGTGGCTTCTCCTCCTTTTTCCCCGATCTCTTGATAGAATTCTTTATCATGGTTACGGGCTGTTGCCTCTCCGCCTTTGCGGCCTGCTTCCTCACGGCTCATGTTTCCATTGTTATTATTGTTGTTATTGTTGTTTGCCATTTTGTTTCCTCTCCTTTGTGTGTAGTGATACCCAAGGACTCTTTATAAATTTCAACGACAGTTGCTATATAAGAATACTAATGGCTTAGCTGTTATTTGAGTTATTGGAGCCTGAGTTAGAGCTGCTGCTCCTTGATTGATTTGAATTCCCTGAGCTGCCGGAACTTCTGCCGCCTTTCTCCCCGATCTCCTGGTAGAATTCCTTATCGTGATTGCTGGCAGTGGCTTCCCCGCCCTTCTCTCCGATTTCCTGATAGAATTCCTTGTCATGGTTGCGGGCTGTTGCCTCTCCACCTTTACGGCCTCTTTCCTCACGGCTCATGTTTCCATTGTTGTTATTGTTGTTTGCCATTTTGTTTCCTCTCCTTCTAAGTGTGATTAGTGTGATGACCAATGACCTTTTTCAGAAATGACGTTTCCAATGACTTTCTCAAAAACTAAAGTAGAATTCTCAAATACTTTCTTTCGCACTTCTCTATGGCTTGTCTTTTCTTTTAAAGCCGTATGCCATATTGTAAGAATCCTCCTTTGATGTTTTAATGTTACAGTTGCTTGTTTACCATCTTTTTGGAAATATAAACATCCTGATACGTTGTTAAATTTATAAAAATTCCCAAACCTTTACAAGACGTGCCTCCCCCATTGAAATTTTTTTATGAAAGTTATGCTTACATACTTTTTTTCTATTGTGCTAGAAGAATTTTTTCTGTAAATTAGTCAGGTATGTTTTTTTAGGAGGAATCATCATGAATCAATCACAAACGACTCAACGAGTTCAAATATCAACGGCGGACCCCTCTGCACTGGGGTTATTCGGTCTGGCGATGGTCACGCTTGTAGCTTCATCTGCCAAGATGGGCTGGACGGACGGGGTATCATTTGTCTTGCCTTGGGCGATATTCCTTGGCGGATTCGCACAGCTATTTGCCTGTATCCAAGATGCCAAACACAACAATACATTCGGCACGACAGCCTTTGGTGCTTTCGGTTTGTTCTGGCTTGGTGTCGGGACGTCCTGGCTGATCCAGTTCGGAGTATTCGGAAAGGAAGCGGCGGCAGCCGTCGATTCCGAGCAGTTAGGAATTGCCTTCGTCGGTTACTTGATTTTCAGCTTATTCATGACCATCGGCGCGATGGAAACACATAAAGTATTGTTCATCATTTTCGTATTGATCGACTTCTTGTTCATCGGCCTTTCGCTGTCAACATTGGGAATCATGCCCGAAGCGATGCACACACTTGCCGCCATTTCAGAATTCCTGATTGCTATCTTCAGCTTTTATGGATTTGCAGCGAGCGTGTTGAATGCCCATTTTGGAAAAGTGACGCTGCCAGTCGGAAAGCCATTCGGGATATTTAAATAGAATCAAAAAAAGACGTGTGATTTCCTCACACGTCTTTTTCATTATTTCCCTTTTAATGAACCATACGATCCCGGTCTTTCCAGAATTCCTTTCGGATAACCACTTTCTGTATTTTCCCGGAAGCCGTTTTCGGAAGCTCTTCAGCAAATGTGATTCCCTTCGGTGCTTTGAAATGGGCTAATTTTTCCCTGCTGAAAGAAATGAGTTCATCTTCAGTCAGGGTGTATCCATCGCGGGTGACGACCACTGCATGCGGCACCTCCCCCCAGCGTTCGTCTGGTACTGCGATCACCGCGGCTTCAAGTACCCCGGGATGTTCATAAAGTGCTCCCTCGACTTCGATGGAAGAAATATTCTCCCCTCCGCTGATGATGACGTCTTTCATCCGATCGACAATCTCGATGTACCCGTCCCCAGCGACGACTGCCATATCGCCGGTATGTAACCAGCCGTCACGGATCGCTGCGTTTGTCGCTTCCGGGTTTTTAAAGTAACCTTCCATGACCGTGTTAGTCCTTGTCACAATCTCGCCGATTGCCTTGCCGTCATGCGGAACCTCGTTTCCTAACTCATCCACAACCTTGACCTTCGCACCGACCATGCTGTATCCCGCCTTGGCCTTCAACCGGTACTTCTCTTCCTTGGTTTTGTCAAGCTCGGTCGACCGGATCACGGAAGTCGTGATGAGCGGTGAAATCTCCGTCATCCCATACACCTGGATGAATTCCCACTTCAAATCCTCTTCCACTTTCCTCACAAAAGCCGGAGGGGGTGCCGAGCCGGCGATCACGACTCTCAGCGGCTGATCGATGGCCGGTTTATCAGATTCATATTGTTCCAGGATCATATTCAGGACAGTCGGGGCCATATGCATGATCGATACCCCGTACTTCTTTACTTTTTTCAAAATGACCTTTGGATCGACTTTCCTGAGCATAACTTGTGTGGCACCGTTCGCTGTGTAATAAAAAGGAGATCCCCATCCATTCACATGGAACATCGGCAGCACATGCAGCAGCGTGTCCTGATCCGACACCTTCAAATGGTGCATCGTCGACAGTGCGTGAAGGTAATTGGACCGGTGTGTCAGGAGAACCCCTTTAGGATCACCGGTCGTCCCGCTTGTATAAAGGAGCGATGCGATATCGGTCTCTTGGAGCGGGACCCTGTCGAATGCTTCGGGACTGTATGTGCCTCTCCACTCGTCATATCCAGGATACTTGTCCTGTGAATCCCCGTGGATGATGACATGTTTCAGGTTTGGCACCTTTGAAAGAATCTCGCGGACAAGAGGATACAGCTCTTCGTCCACAAACAGCACCTTGCTTTCACTGTGAGTCAGAATGAATTGATAGTCTGCAGGCTTCAGGCGTGTGTTAAGCGGAGTCATCACTCCTCCGACGCCATACACCCCGTAAAACCCTTCAAGCATTTCCGTCGTATTTGGTGCGAGGTACGCAACTTTATCCCCTTTCTGGACGCCAAGTGCCTCCAACCCGCGGGATAGCTGGTTGACCCGCGCATTCAACTGTTTATACGTCAGCCTCTTTTCATCATCGATGATTGCGGTCTTGTCCCCATATTGCTCAACAGCCCGATCGAGAAAATCCGTCAATACTAAAGGTACATGCATGCTGTCATTCCATCCCCTTTCCAAATAAGTAAAGCGTTTACTTTATTTATAAGGGAATGAGAGGGAGATATCAAGGTAGTTGTGTTAATTTTCTGATAAATGGTGACTGAATTGGTGGATAGTCGGGTTGAACTGGGGGCTTGCGGCAGGTGGAATCGGGTTTTGTGTGCGGCTGAATTGGAGTGAATGGGTGAATCTTTCAGTTTCGGGGCATATTCTTTGAGTTTCAGCCGGTAATCTTTCAGTTTCCACTTTAATTCCACCACTTTCCCCTATTATTCTTTCGATTCTGCAAATAATTCAATCACTTACCAATATATACCAAAAAACACCAAAAAAAGCATGGCTGCGCACCACACCACGCACCATGCTTTTTCGCTATATTAAAAACAAACTTAAGATCGCCCCTTCTGCCGCCTGAGCCCTGACTAAAGCTGCCTCTCCGTCCACCGGACCTGCCGCCGCTACCACGGCCTCCGCCTTTGCCTGCGGAGGATTTACATGTAGGCAGTTTATAACGGGGTGAATGGGTGAATCTTTCAGTTTCGGGGCATATTCTTCGAGTTTCAGCCGGTAATCTTTCAGTTTCCACTTTAATTCCACCACTTTCCCCTATTATTCTTTCGATTCTGCAAATAATTCAATCACTTACCAATATATACCAAAATAAACACCAAAAAAGCATGGCTGCGCACCACACCACGCACCATGCTTTTTCACTGTATTAAAAACAAGCTTAAGGCCGGCCTCTTCTTCCGCCTGACCCCTGGCTTGAGCTGCCTCTCCGTCCACCACCGGATCTGCCGCTGCTCCCACGGCCGCCCCCGGAGGATGGACCTTTGCTAAAGGAAGAGCCTCTGCCTGCGGACGATGAACCCCCTGCAGATGAAGAACCTCTCCCAGATGAGCCTCTCCCTGCAGACGAAGAACCTCTTCCAGATGGACCTCTCCCTTCAGATTTACCAGCTGAACGTCCGCTCGATCCGCGTCGGCCGCCCCGTCCGGCTGATCCACCTCCGCCTTTCGCACTGCGTTCCCGGCTCTCCTGGATTTTACGTTCCCTTCTATCCTTGGCACTTTCATTGTTTCCTTTACCGCGGGATGGACTTTGTTCAGCTGCCGCCGCGACATCCACCTCGCGCCTCGGCAGGGAACGGTCGATTCCCTTCTCGATTATCTCCAGTGCCTGTTTGTCCTTCAACGCCACAAATGTGATGGCAAGTCCGTCTTTGCCGGCACGGCCCGTGCGTCCGATTCGGTGGATGTAGCTCTCCACGTCCTGCGGGATATCGTAGTTGAAGACGTGTGTGACGCCTTCCACGTCAAGTCCGCGCGCTGCAACGTCGGTTGCAATCAATAAATGGATCTTGGCATCGCGGAATTTTTTCATGACTGCTTCCCTTTTTGACTGCGACAGGTCGCCGTGAAGTTCATCGACAAGGAAGCCGCGGGCTTTCAAGTCCATCAACAGTTTGCTGACCCGCCTCTTCGTCCTACAGAAAATGATACCGAGGAACGGCTGGACATCATGGATGGTCTGACTGAGGGCATCTAACTTCCTGCGGTCGGTCGTTTCGACGACTTCCTGATGGATTTCCTCGACGATTTTCTCTTTTTCACGAATCTGCACGTTGTGCGGGTTATTCATGTAGCGCTTGCCGATTTTACGGATGTCCTTTGACATCGTCGCTGAGAACAACGCGGTCTGCCTTGTGTAAGGCGTTTCGCGTATGATTGCCTCCACCTCATCGAAGAATCCGATGTGAAGCATTTGATCCGCTTCATCCAACACAAGGAAGGACACTTCTGAAAAGTCGATCGTCCCGCGGCGGACGTGATCAAGGATCCGTCCCGGCGTGCCGATGACAATGTGTATCGCACGGTTCTTCAGTCGGCTGATCTGCTTTTCGACGTCTTGTCCGCCGTAAACGGCCAGCACATTGATCTCTTCTTTGGAAGCTGACAGAAGCTGATTGAGCTCTGCTGTCACCTGAATCGCCAGTTCCCTTGTCGGAGTGACGATCAAGGATTGGATGTTTTCTTTCTCTTTATCGATTTTTGCAAGCATCGGCAGCAGGAAGGCCATTGTTTTTCCCGTACCGGTCTGTGCCTGTCCGATGACGTCTTCGCCATTTAACAGAACTGGTATCGTCTCGACCTGGATCGGCGTCGGTTCTGTAATCGATTGTTCTTTCAGTGCATCTGTATACGTAGTTTGAATCCCTAAGGATGTGAAATCTTTCAATATGCTCACCTCTTCACATCATTATACCCCGAACCCTTCTTGAAAAATAGGGGACTGTGCTATAATGATAAAATCGTAAAAATAGAAATGAGGTATTTACTTGCTGACATTCGAAGAGAAACTCGCCATCATCGAAACATTCGATGAGCTTACAAAGAAAGAGGTGTCGCTCAATCGGGCGAATTTCCACTTTGAGGACAGCCTTTATGACAAGACCGTAGTGGTCCATCATCTGCACCCCAACGGCAACGGATTTGTCTATACAGGGAACCTCCCGCAGTATGAAGCCAATCATAAAGGACTCGTCAATATCCGGGACTTCAATGAAGAAGAGCTGCGCGCCATCATCTCGGCATCCATTTCATACCTGTCAGAGGAGGAAGAAGTGGAACCTGCCATCGAGCAAACATGGAAGGATGCTGAAGGGCACACACTTCTGCTCGTGGAAGAGGACGACCGCTGGAACATCTATGCCGGGGATAATCTGGAGGATAGCTTCGGCGGGTACGATGAGGCCGCTCTTTATTTAAGGGAAGAAGGCTTTCGCCAGCGATAAAGGTAAGAAGGCTTCCACCAGCATGAAAGGGAAAAAGGACAGATCCCCACGAGGATCTGTCCTTTTTAATGACTTATAATGAGCGGTTCAAGATATCGCGCACGCTTTCAGCATCCATTTCCTTATACGTACCGACGCCAGGTTTGATGAAAGTCTTTTCAACGATGGCGTCAAAGTCGCGGTCGTCGATCTCATAGTCGGCCAATGTGCTCGGTGCACCTAAGGAATTCCAGAAGTCACGAAGGGCTTTCGCTCCCTCCCTCGCTACTTCGATATCCTCTTTTCCTTCCGGAGAGATGCCGAACACATTGACGGCCAGCTGCTTGACGCGTGACGGATCCTCCTCGAGGACGTGCTCGAGCCAGTTAGGGAACAGAATGGCAAGGCCGCCGCCATGCGGAATATCATAAACCGCGGATATCGCATGCTCGATGCGGTGGGTCGCCCAGTCTCCCCCGTCCGTGCCGTTTGCAAGTGAGCCGTTGAAGGCCGTCGTGCTGATATACATCATCGTTTCCCTGTGCTCGAACGATTGCAAGTCTTCCAGCAGCTTCGGACCTGTCGCGATTGCTGTCCGCAATAACGATTCAATGAAGCCATCGATCATCGGTGTATTCTCCGTGCGGTGGAAATAATGTTCAAGTGCATGGGACATGCTGTCGACAATTCCGTACACCGTCTGGTCGCGGGGAACAGAGAATGTGTAAGCAGGATCCAGGATCGAGAATGTCGGGAACACATGCGGTGAACTCCACCCTAATTTATCGTTCGTCTCCCAGTTGGTGATGACCGATACATTGTTCATCTCAGAACCAGTCGCTGCCAATGTCAGCACTGTCCCGAACGGGCGGGCCGCTTCAATCGGGGCTTTCATTGTGATTAGTTCCCATACGTCACCTTCGTATTCGGCACCGGCTGAGATGGCTTTTGTGCAGTCGATCACACTTCCTCCGCCAACCGCTAAAATGAAGTCGATCTTTTCTTTTTTACAAATGTCCACTCCCTTACGAACCGTCGTCAAACGCGGATTCGGTTCGACTCCTGACAATTCGAAAACGGTGGCTTCCACTTTTTCAAGCTCCCCCATGACGTCATCATAGACGCCATTCTTCTTAATGCTGCCTCCGCCGTAAACAAGCAGAACCTTCAGTCCTTTATCCAGGACGGCTGATAATTGCTTCACTTCCCCTTTTCCGAAGTAAAGCTTTGTAGGATTATATTGTAAAAATGTATTCAAACTAAACACCTCTTTGAAATGGTTTCGGGGATTAGTGTAACATGCCTGCTTCATTCACAGATATTGATACTTTTTCATACTGTCCATCAAAATAATTGATACTACCCCTTCTCCGTCAAGGACGAGATCAATTGATTCAAGGGCGGCGTCAGCCATTTTTTCTTTTGATAGACAATCTGGGTGTAGATGCTGATCCCTTCGTGGTCGAACGGAATCTGGATCACCTTGCCGCTTTCAATCTCTTTTTTCACAGCGATTTCCGGTAATATGGCGAGCCCTAAATCATCTGCGACGCATTGCTTGATCGCTTCCAGACTGCTGAAGGAAATGACCGACCTCGCCTGAATATTGTCTTCGAGCAGGAGTTGTTCGAGCAATACCCGATAAGGACAGCCTTCCTCGGTCAGGATCAACGTCTCATCCTCAAGCTCCTTCAAGTTCATCTCCTCGAGGTGCTGCAGCCGGTGATTGCTTGATGCAATCATCACCAGGGTTTCTTCTCGAATCGGGATGGTGGTCAATTCAGGATGATCCACATAGCGATCGAGCAGGATGGAAAGATCGAATGTCCCATCCAGGGTCCCCTCCTTCAGATTCGGGCAGAGTCCCGATTCCAACAGGATTTTGAGCTCCGGATGCCTGGCTTTCAGTTCTTTTATGTATGGAGTGATGAAATAAGCCGCCAGTGATTCAACGGTGCCGACGCGCAAAGTCCCCCGAAGATTGTGCTCATTCGAAATCCGCTCCTCCGCTTCATCCATGAGTGTCAGGATGCGGTCTACGTAGTAATATAGCTCTTCACCCGATTGTGTGAGGCGCATTTTACGCCCCACCCTCTCGAACAATTTCACCCGGAAGTGATCCTCCAGCTTCTTGATCTGGGTCGTCACACTGGACTGGGCGTAACCCAGCTCTTCTCCGGTCTTTGTATAACTTCCCCATTTAGCCACTTCTTTAAATGTATAAAAATAATTCAGATCCACTACTATCACCCATCAGTATTTACAATAGTTTATATCGATAATTATAGATAACTGCGATGATACTATCAATGATATACTCTCCCATGAATCATTCGTACAGGAGGTTATCATGAGCGAGCTTCAGAAATCACTGAGTTTACCGCAGATCATTGCTTTATATATAGGCGCAGTTCTTGGGTCGGGGGTCTTATTTTTACCAGGGGTAGCGGCAAATATGAGCGGACCTTTATCGATCGCTGCCTGGATTGTCATATCAGCAGCAGCCGTCCCCCTTGCTTTGACGATGGGACTGCTATCCGCTTACCATCCCAGTTCTGGCGGAGTGTCCCACTTTGTCTCTCTTGCTTTCGGGAAAAAGTTCGGGACCGTGATCGGATGGATGTTCCTGCTTTCCGTCCCGACAGGTGTGCCCATCATTGCTTTGACAGGAAGTTCATATGTCGGACAGCTGTTTGACTGGAGTCACAGGCAGGTTGTCCTGGGGGCCGCTGTCATACTGGCAATTGTCTTACTAATTAATTTCTTTGGCGTGAAAACGATGGGAATCATCCAGACCCTGGTGATCACGTTGATTCTTTTCGTCCTTTTATTCTCTATTTTTTCGAGCATTCCACACGTGAACACAGAGAACTTCACTCCCTTTTCACCAAACGGAATGTGGTCGGTGGTCCCGACCATCGGCATTCTCTTCTGGTGTTTCATCGGTTGGGAAAGTGTGACGCATATGTCCGGAGAATTCAACGATCCGGGGAAGGATGCGCTTAAAGGTGTTTTATGGAGTGCAGGAATCGTCACCATCATTTATGTTTTTCTCGGTATAATGGTAGTGGGTACCGGAAGTTATCAAGATGGGATGGCAGAGACGGCTTTAAGCAGCATGGTGCAGCTGTCGTTCGGAAGAATCGGGGCAATCGCCGTCAGCATTACGGCATTATTCATATCCATAGCCAGTTCAAACGCCTACGTCAGCGCGGGTGCCAGGATTGCTTATACGTTGTCCCGGCAAAAAGCTGCTCCGAAGTGGTTCGGTACACTCCATGCCACTTACCTGACCCCTGTCGGCGGACTGAAATTCATTGCCTATGTCTTCGTCATCCTATTGACAGGCGTTTATTTTGAAGTATTATCATTAGAAACACTATTACCATTTCCGAATGCCACCTACTTTGCCACCTATATAGGCGGCGCAGCTGCCGGCGTGAAGCTTTTGAAACATCATACTGTCGGAAAGATTTCATCCATAGCTTCTCTCATGCTGACTGTGGGGTTCTTCCCCTTTTTGGGATGGGTGGCCCTTTATCCCGTAACGGTCCTCATGATCGTCTTTTTCTGGAAGTCTAAAAAAGATGAAACGGAAACACATTTAAATAAACAACTTGATATGAATATATAATGATATAAAGGAGTGTTTACGAATGAAAGTATTAGCTTTATTGGGAAGCACAAGAAAAAACGGCAACTCTGAGTATCTTACTAAGAAAATCGTTGAAGGCACAGACCACACGATTGTTTCTCTTGCCGACAAACACATCGAGCCGATAGTGGATCTTAGGCATGACGAGGGCGGTTTTTCTCCTGTGGATGATGATTACGAAGAACTCGTCCGGCTAATCGAAGAACACGACATCCTTCTATTTGCCACTCCGCTCTACTGGTATGGAATGAGCGGTCCGATGAAGAATTTCTTTGACCGCTGGAGCCAATACTTGCGTGATGAACGGTTCAATCTGAAGGAAGAGCTTACCAAGAAAAAAGCGTATGTCGTCATCAGCGGTGGATCGAGCGCCCGTATCAAAGGGCTTCCCCTGGTTCAGCAGTTCAATTACATCTTCGAATTCGTCAACATGGAATTTGCAGACTACTTGATCGGTGCCGGTGTGCGTCCTGGCGAAGTGGTCAATGACCTTGCCGCACTGGAAAAGGCCGAGCGCTGGAATGCACTGTTCAAATAATCTCATGGATGATCCTTTTGGGTCATCCTTTTTTTGTTTATTAGCGCGCCAGTTGGAAACATTATGACTAAAACGATCATCGGAGGCTCACCATGAATTTACCAACGATCCATACAAATATCTGGGATGCGGTCATGGCCATACCGGTCATCATCCTGTTCACCCAGGTAATAAAGCTGACTGTAAAACCCCCTTCTTTCCTGGTGCCCAATATTGCCGTCATTCTCGGATTGCTCATCTCCATTTTCATCAGCCACAGGGGCCATTTGGTGGTCGGGATATTCATGGGTTTCTTTTACGGATATGCAGCCATTGGGAACTATGCTTCACTAAAAACAACCGTACTCGCATACAGGAGGCAGCGGGAAATCATTGAATAGCGGCGGGCGCATCCTCATGGTTATTTTCTTTCAAAAAAGTAAAGTTGTTCAATTACATTAAGAGGAGTGAGCCCTATTCGTCTAGAATATAAGGGTGATACATAAATCGAATCGACTGGAGTGGATATCATGAAGCATCAAGCTACACCCTATTTGACTTTTGATGGAAAAGCAAAAGAAGCATTGGCCTATTACAAAGAAGTATTTGAAGGGGAAGTGATGAACGTTCAGACATTCGGGGATGCCGACTTTCCGACACCTCCCGGATATGATGAGCGGATCATGCATGCACAGTTTAAAAAAGGGGCGTTATTCCTTATGGTGTCTGATTCATTCGGTGAACAGTCCGTCACCCCTGGAAATCATATTGCGCTGGTCCTTGAATTTGAAAGTGAAGAAGAAATAAATAACATTTATGAACGCCTTTCAAAGGAAGGTACTGTCCATATGGAGCTTCAAGATACGTTCTGGGGAGCCGTTTATGCAAAAGTACAAGATCCTTTCGGCGTGATTTGGGATCTGAATCATACAAAGGGGTAAAGTGACTTGGGCTGGCTGGCATGCAGCCTCCCAGCCCAAGTTCCCTCCTTCCAAACAGACAGCAATACAATAGCCGGCTTACCATGAAATAGGATCGCGGCTGGCCCTGCACTTCTGTAATCGGGAATTTTCCACTTTTCTTCATTAACCATCCCCATTGTTTTTGTATACACTATCGTAGAACTCAAAGAGTAGGCGATTTACATGGGGAATGAGTTTAAAGCCACATTTGGGGCGTGGGTCCAAGCCATCGGAACCGTCCTTTCTGCAATAGGAAATACTCCAAACAAGTATGTTTCAGAAGATACTCTGAACAATATCGACATCATCGGAAATGAACTTCAGGCTACAGGTAATGCCCTTGAAGCTGATACCATCGATGACCCATTCAACTTAACGAAGATCGGCAACCAAATCCAATCCATCGGAAATTTGACCGTCATGACAGGCCTGATCATTGACTTTAATGAAGTGACGAAGCAAGAACTCAATATCAGGGGAAATCTCCTTCAGGCTTTAGGCGGGTCTGCCGCTGTAGCCGATTCTTTGGACGAAGAACGAACGCTGGACGAATTGCTTTCGATATACGGAAATGCCCTGCAGGTAATCGGCAACTCTTTACAGGCCATCTCGGGAATCCTCGAATTAAACAACGAAGACAGCGGGGACTTGAATGTAGCAGGTAGTTGGATTCAAGCGATCGGGTCGGTCCTCTCCGCTCTTGTTCAAGATCAATCCATCACTCTGCCCAATATTGCTTCCGCCAGTAATTCATAAGACCTTACCTTATCTTCAAAATCTGCTATGTTCGTGATTACCATAAATTCATCAGTGCCGTATACTTCACTCAACAAGGACAGCTCTTCCTTCACTTTTTCCGGTGTTCCGATAATGGCACGTTTTCGATTTTCCTTAACTTTCTCCAGCTCCCTTGATGAGAGTTTGCGATTTTCCGCTTCTTCCTTTGTCGGAATTCTGGTGTCGATTCCCCGTTCCACTTCGAGGAGCCAAATGTCCTGACTTCTTGCAAGGAGCTCAGCTTCCTCCTGGGTCGGTGCACATATGACAAAAATGCACACATTGCTGACAGGCGCCTTCAGGAAAGCTGATGGCTGGAATTGACTGTAATAATCATCGAGCGCCCTCTTCCCGTTACTCGGATCGATGAAATGGCCGTAAGTGAAAGCCGTGCCGTTCTCAGCTGCCACTCTTGCTCCACGATGTGTGATCCCGAGTATCCATGGCTCTGCAGGCGCCCCGACAATCGGGTATGCCGTCACACCTTGTTTACCGAGGAGGAATCCCTGCAGACGTTTCACCTGCCGCGGAAATTCATTCATACTTTTCTTTAGTCCATCGGTCAATGCTAAACGCGTGTCGTAAGACCCTCCCGGTGAACGGCCGATCCCCAAGTCGATTCGACCAGGGAACAATGTTTGCAGCACGTTGAAATCCTCCGCTATTTTGTAGGGGCTGTATTGGGGGAGAAGCACCCCGCCCGAGCCTATTCTGATCCGGTTCGTCACTGATGCAAGATGTGAAATCAGCACTTGGGGGGCAGAACCCGCCATCCCGTTTGTATTATGATGTTCTGCAACCCAGAATCGGGTGTAGCCCAGCTGTTCAGTGAATTGCGCAAGTCTTATTGTTTCATTGAATGCTGCTTTGGCATCCTGTCCTTTCGTGATGACTGATTGATCAAGCACACTCAATTTCATCCTGTCCCCTCCTCATATCACTTTCTATTATCCCACTTTTCCTTCCTCTCTAAAAAAATGATGCTTATGCGGTATACTTTTCATTTTTCCTTTCACACTAAATAAGAAATCAATAACAGGAGGAATTAAAATGAAAAAGAAAAATACGTTCCATTCTGAAGAAAGCAAAGTAGCGCCTACGTATGATGAAGAGCAGTCTTTTGGAGAAGATGCAACTGAAGAGGACGTCAAAAAGGGAGAAGCCACGATGGTGACCCGGCTTGTTTATGATGAGTATGACCCAAGTAAAGGATGAATGTTCAAAAAGCCGCCCCGTATCATCTTCGGGGCGGCTTTGATATTAAATCGTTAAATACATCTTGTTACCTGACGGATCTACCGTTGAGAATTGACCGTTTGGTTCATCGTGTACGTGTATTCCGAGAGTTTCCAGGCGGCTGATTGCCATTTTTCTATCTTGTTCGCTTGGAAATCGTATGTCAAACGCTCTTAGTCCCGCACTGTTTTCAGCAGGTTGCGGCGCTCCAACCCCGTTCCACGTATTCAGCCCGATATGATGATGGTATCGCCCAGTGGACAGGAACATCGCCTGATTCCCTAATCTGGATACGACTTCAAAACCGAGTCCCTTTGTATAAAAATCTGCTGTTTCATTTAGTTCGGCAGCATGCAGATGAATATGACCCATCACCGTTTGAAGCGGCAGACCAGTCCACGGTTCTTCCTCCCCTTCTGCTAAAATGGCTCTGGCATCGATCGGGTCGACTGCCATCTCTACCTGTCCGCCATTCCAAGTCCAGCCTGATGAAGGTTTATCCCAGTATACTTCAATTCCATTACCATCAGGGTCGTTCAAGTAAAGTGCTTCACTCACTAGATGATCGGAAGAGCCCAAAGGGATATTCAATTGTGCGAAGTGATTTAACACTCTGCCTAAATCTGCTCTCTCCGGTAATAATAATGCAAAGTGGTAGAGGCCTGTTGTACGAGGTTGTTTTTGAGTGACATTTGCCGGCTGGTCCAGTGTCAGAAGCGGAGTTCGGCCATCCGCTGTCAAGCGTGCTTCAAATTGTGATTGGTCCAATACTTTAAAACCGATGATTTTTTGATAAAAATGAATAGAACGCTGGAGATCTTCTACCTTAATGGTGACTCCGCTGACATGTGTATGAGGTGATTCGTGAAAATTCATTTATATTACTCCCTTTATGATTGACTTATGTTCGAATGAAAAATCTTGGAATCCAATGAAAAGGACGCCGTTTTATCAAAAATGAAATATATAGACATCACGAGAAGTGCCAGGTCAAGCTCGTAGCCAGCAGATTGACCATTCCCCAAAAAACCGGAAGCAAGCTTCACCTTCATGATTGCCCCAATCATAATGATAGCAAACAGTGCAGCTGCCACTCTTGTTCCAAACCCAAGAATCATCGCGATTCCTCCAATCAATTCAATCAGTGCCACCGCGTATGCAGAATATCCCGGCAGTCCCAACGACTCGAAGAAGCCCGCGGTATTTTCAATACCTCCTTGAAACTTTGCCAAACCATGAATGAAAAACGTTAACCCTAATACAAACCTTAAAAGCAATGCCCCTATTTGTTGAGAATTCATTAATTGCATCTCCCTGCCTGTTTTTTATTCAAGTCATCCAGTTACTTTATGTAACTTATATTATTTTAGTAACTTATTTTTGTCAAGTAACTAATTTATATTTAATTATTACTTGTGTTATACTAATGATATAAGGAGTGATCCAGATGAATACATCCGAAATATGCCCGCGATTCGAAAAAGCAATCGGCATCCTGAGCCAGCGGTGGACCGCTCTCATCATCTATCAGTTGCTCTCCGGCCCTCAGCGGAACTGCACCATCAAAGAGGGCATCGGCATTAGCGGAAGACTCTTATCCGAACGCCTTAAGGATTTAGAAGAAGAAGGCATTGTCCAGCGAAAAGTATATCCCGAAACGCCGGTGAGAATTGAATACTCCCTCACAGAAAAAGGTTATTCACTAGAACCGCTGATGAAAAATATTGAAAAATGGTCTCAGGAATGGATAGAAAAGAATTGATTTAACTCGTCATTTTACGGTGGCGGGTTTTTATTTTGATTTGTGGTGGGTTTGTTTGATCAGATGGGTGAGATCGCAGGTTGTTTTTTTGTACCGGTGTTTGTAAGGTTGAGGGATATTAGGAGTCATATAAGGAGCGGTTTTGAATAGGATTTTCTCATTACTTATTACCACAAGACTGCAGATAGGAATAGGTTTAATCTTCTCTTTTCAATAACATACCCTATCCCACGAATAAGAATGATAATTATTATCAATACTATCTAAAAACAAGACAACCACGCCAATGGTTGCCTGCCGGAACTTCATTCAAATATAAAGGAGTCCCAAATTTCATTTATCAGGTTGATTACATACCAGGTTCAAACGTCTTACAATCCGTTTCTTCACTGTTATGAGCTTTGTTCCCCTTGTGGCTCACGACGAAGATTTGGTCGGCTGAGCATTGTTTGCCTTCTTTATTGTATTTGCAGTTGCTTACTTCACATAGTACATCTTGTGCCATGTTACTTCACCTCCTCAGTTATCATTAGAATTCACTATTTTTCATCTGTTCATACCTTGGGGTGTTAAAATCCTATACCCTGTTGTTCGCTATCATAACCATCCCATTGCAGCATATAATCAGAAAAGATACAGATATGCAAAAGGAGGATGTGTGATGGAGCAGAGACGTTTGTATCATGTTCAAAATCTTGCTTTTGAAATCATGGATGAAATGAACGCCGGCAGCAGGCTTGATAATAGTGTTGACCTTAAGCATGTCGTTGATCATTTGTCGAGGGCAATAGGGAGTCTGGCAGATCCTTCGGGTACGTATTCATTGGACTATGTGGAGGAGAAAATTGCTGCGGCCCATTATTCTGTTTTTCAAAATGAAAAGAAGCTTGCGTGTTTGAAGATTAAATCACCGGCCGTAAAATAGGAGATCCTGCCCAAACCGTTTGCACCGCTGCAGCCGATTTGGGCAGGTTTTTCAATTTTGCCAAAGGATTTCTGCCTTCCGTTCAGAAGTTTATAAAGAGAACAAGAAAGGCAGGTTACATAAAATGAATCAAATTCCCATTGCGCTGCAGATGTACACGTTGCGTTACGAAGCCGACCGCGATTTTACAGGTACATTAGAAAAGGTCGCCCAGCTTGGTTACGATGGCGTGGAGCTTGCAGGTTACGGTGATTTAACAGTGGAAGAAGTAAGACGGGTGCTTGATGACCTCGGGCTGAAGGCAGCCTCTAGTCACGTCGCGCTTTCTGAATTAAGAGCAGATGTGGGTAAAGTCATACATGGTCAAAAAGTATTAGGCTCCAGATTTGTGGTTTGTCCATATCTCGAGCCTGAAGAAAGAACAGAAAAGGACTATTTCAGATTGATTGACGATTTGAATGAGGTCGGTGAAAAATGTGCAGCTGAAGGCATCACACTTTGTTATCACAATCATGATTTTGAATTGACTGCGCTAAGCGATGGACGCTCAGCTTTGGAGACAATCCTCCAGGAAACAAACCCGGATTGGGTAATGGCGGAATTTGATATGTACTGGCTGACTTATGCCGGTGAAAAGCCGGTCGAATGGCTGGAACGATTCAGGGACCGCTCGCCGCTTGTTCATTTAAAGGATATGACCACGGATGGGGAACGCTTTTTTGCAGTACTCGGAACCGGCGGGGTCGACCTTGAATCGGTGCTGGAGTTCGGAAACGGGGGCGGCATCGATTGGTGGATTGTCGAGCAGGATGAGTGCAGGAATCCTCCTATTGAAAGTGTCCAGAGGAGCTTGGAGTATTTAAAGAAAAGAGGATACTAAAATAAAGAAAGGAAACTTCCCTGATGCAGGAAGTTTCCTTTTTTTCAATGGATTGCAACAACTTTTCTCATTTCCGGGACATCCAGTCCAAACGCAGTATGCAAAAGCTCAGCGGCCCTGTGCATGTCTCGCTGTTTCACAGCAGCCGTGACACTTCCGGGTGAGTCCTCGATGAGCTTGAAATCGATGCGGGCTGCAGCCAGTTCTCTGGCGGCTTTCCCCTGGATGACAGGATGTGTACGGATGTTGCTTCCGATGACCGCCACCTTTGCCAGATCCTTCTCTGTAGTGAATCGGTCAAACTTGAGCTGCTCTTTTTTTTCTGAAATGAGTTCCAGTGATTCCTGCAGGTCACCGTGTTGAAGGAGCAGTGTCAACTCTATTTCCTGTGTACTTTTGAAAAAGTCACACTCGATGTTCCGGGTGGCAAGCACCGAAGAGATAGCTGACTGCTCCCTACTAAAATCTGCCAATCCACTGATGGTTATGCTTGTTCTTTCACCTTGAAAGACGATTCCGATGACAGGGTATCTGTCTGACCGTTTGGAGGAATGATTGATGAACGTTCCCCTTTCTTTTGTCAGGCTGGAACGGACCACCATCGGGATCCCATGTTTTTTCGCGTGTTTAACGGATCTTGGGTGCAGGACACCCGCTCCTCTGGCTGCCAGGTTCAACATATCATCGTACGTCAGGGATGAAATTTTTGCTGCTTTCTTGATATAACGGGGATCGGAAGTGTACACGCCATCGACATCCGTATAGATATCGCAGCGTTCCGCCCCCAGCTGGGCTGCGAGTGCGGCTGCGGTCGTGTCAGAGCCGCCCCTGCCCAATGTAGAGATATACCCTTCATCGGTTACGCCTTGAAAACCTGCCACCACAACGATTTTCCCTGCATCGAGCTCCCGTAATATCGGCTTGGAATCGATCGTTTTGATTTTGGCGTTTCCGTGAACAGAATCTGTGTGGATGCCTGCCTGTCCGCCTGTGAAAGAAATCGATTTCGATCCTTTTTCCTGGAGGGCCATGGACAGGAGAGCAATCGTCACCTGCTCTCCTGTTGACAGGAGCATATCCATTTCTCTTTTTTGAGGCTGTAAGGATACTTCGCTTGCAAGCCTTGTCAGTGTATCCGTCGTATCCCCCATGGCTGAAACGACCACGACGACTTCATTTCCCTTATTTTTTTCTTCAATCACCCTTGAAGCCATCCGTTTGATGTTTGAAGCAGAACCAACTGAGGTCCCGCCGAATTTCTGTACGATAATACTCATATATGCTAAACCTTCTTTCTTGAGGATCTGGTGCTGATCCGTTTTGATCTCCTGCTGCCCGAACTATGTTGGCGGCTGCTTTTACTTTTTAAACCGTTTCTTTTACCTTGAATAACGCCAGCGCATTATTCACTTTCCCGAATTCTGAAGCATGCGGACGGTCGTCGCCTGTTGAGTATCCGTAATCCACCATGCGGTTGCGGTTCAGGCAAAGCTTTGTCAGCTGTGGCTTAAAGAAATCAAATAGTTTGAAACGCTCCTTTAATTGAGGGAATCGGTCCTGATAATCCTGGATGGACTGTGCCAGCTGGCCCCAGAATGTCTCTTCCTCCATCAGTTCATGGTTGACGAGAATATTGCTCAAATAGCGCAGGTGGCAGATGAACAATCCCGTGAAAATGAACTGAGTCAATCCTTCAGGCGGCTCGCTTCTCAGCACCTCTTTGAATTCTTTCGATAAGCCCCTGAGTTCAGGGAAGTCCTGATCTGAAATATTGACGTCATCGACAAAGTCTTTGATCGCTAACCGGTGTGGAACGGAATCCTTCAGGACGACGATTGTATTCTGACCGTGCGGCGAGAATACTGTCCCGTATTGATACAGGTAATGAAGCAGCGGATCCATGACTACCTTGAAGAACGTCTTCATCCATTCGTCCGCCTGAAGTCCGGAGTCTTCGATCAAACTCTGCACGTATGGTTTACCGGCATGATCTTCATATAGAAGCGCTGCAAGAGTGATGGCCTGCTCGCCTTCATCAAGATACGTATAAATGCTTTCCCGCCAAATCGTCCCGAGCATCTCAAGATATTGATAAGGAGCCTGTTTCATCCCGGTATAATAACGATGATCGACGTTCATGCTTGCGTTCTCTCCCGGCAGGATGACGCGGCATTCGTCTTTCAGGAATGTGTCTTTGTCAGCAATGCCTTTGATGAGTTCTGTCACCTGCGGGGCAATCAGTGTCCGTTCAGAAGGCAGACCTCTGTATACCAGGGTATTGAGGATGCTCATCGGAAGCTTGACGTGATGCTTCTCTTTGTTCGACGTATTCACAAATGTCCGGATCGACTGCTGAGGAAGATAGCTGTCGTCTCCTTCTCCCAAAGGAATGATCGATTTAACGGCAAGCTCTTCCGGGAAGTTCTGAATCAGGACATTCTTCCACTGCCATTCGTGCACCGGCATGAAGAAATACTCTGCAGGATCGGCACCGTGTTCTTTCACGATTTTTTCAAAAGACGATCTTTCTGTTTGGGACAGTTCCGAAGCAAGCAAGTCTTCATATTTCACCCCATCGATTGATTGGAAAGAAGCAATGTCTTTTGCAACAGCAATCCAGGAAAGGCGGATTTCCTTCCCATGTTCGGGTGCATAGCGGAGATAATCGTCGTACCCGAAGCCGATGCGACCCTTGTTGTATGTAATCCACGGGTGTCCTGTCATGAAGCCCTCAAGCTCGGCATAATCGACGTGGATAAGTTCGTCTGATGACATCGATTCTTTTTCGAGCAGATGGGCATCGGCAATCAAGGTCGCGTTCAATTCTTTGATCAGGTGTCCTACCGTCTCGGGTGACATCGGGATGAGCCCCTGAAGATCGACCAACAGCTCAATGGCGCTCTCCGCCGGCTTCGTTTCGCCGCCTTCTATGATGTCAATCGTGTCCCACTTCACATCGAAGCTGTCAAAGAATCGTTTCTCAGCGTGGAAGCGATACTGTTTGTCCTTTGAAATCTCTAAGGAATAGGTAATGATCTTTCCATCCTCCATTAATTCGCTAGGATCGATCATATCTTCGTACATATACTCCGATAACATCTTTGCAATCAGTTTGAGGTTGACCTTATTCCAATTGTCTTTGTTCAATACCTTTTGTACGTCGCTGACAAATTGCATCGTAACCCTTCTTTCTGTCTATTATTTTTAAAAACGTTTCGTTACGTTGTAACCGGTGATTTTGAAACCTTCTCCACGCCAAACGTCTGAAACACATTCTTTGTCTGAACGGAATATACTTCCCGTCCGGCCAATTGATTGATGATGACTGCATTCCGGTGTGCCCCGAGCCCAAGGTCCGGTGCGCCGACGCCGTGCGTGTGCATCTCCCCGTTTTGAATGAAGATGCTGCCAGCATCGCCGATGAAAGTCTCCAGGCGGTAATCCTTTGTTATCTTGAATCTGCCTCCGTCATCATATGCCAGGTCATCCTTCATGTCCGACAGGAACGACGGCACCGCTGTTTTGTAACCTGTCCCGAAGATGACGACATCGGTGTCTTGAGTGAATCCTTCTTCTTTAATTTGGTGATACCCGCTGAGAGAGAAACCGCGGCCGCTGGCTTCAATACCGGTGATTTCGGTCATCGCCTGCAGGGAGATCGGAGGGTAGTCACTTCCGATCGAGCGCTCGTACAGATACTCATAGATCTCTGCGATCGTGTCGGCGCTGATCCCTTTATACAAGAGGTCCTGATCCTTCAAGAGAGTATCCTTCTTTTCCTGCGGCAGGCTGTAAAAGAAATCCGTGTAGTCCGGTGAGAAGTATTCAAGGCCGAGTTTGGAATATTCCATCGGGAAGAATCCTTTCGAACGGGTGAACCAGTTCAGGGTGAATCCGCTCACCTCCTGTTCTTTCGCCACATCCAGGAATACTTCGGCGGCACTTTGACCGGATCCGATGACCGTTACCGAGCGTGCCTCTTTACAGAGCTCTTTCTTCTCCAGATACTCTGAAGAATGGAAGACGCTGCTTCCGAGATGTTCTTTGAAATGTTCCGGTACAGAGGGAACAGAACCGATCCCCATCACGAGATGCCGCGTCACGAACCGCTCTTCAGTGTTCGTCGCGTCATTCCAGACGGATACCTCGTAGCCGCGCCCGCCGTCTTCTAGTTCAATCGGCTGGACCCGCTCCACTTCCACTCCGTAGCAGCACTGCGTGAGCTGATCGGAGACCCATCGGCAATAATGGTTGTATTCTTTTCTCGGAATATGGAACTTTTCAAGAAAATAAAAGTGATACAGCCGGTTGTGAGCCTGCAGATAGTTGAGGAAGCTGTATTTGCTTCTGACATCGGCCATCGAGACGAGGTCCGCGAAAAACGGCACCTGCAGGGTCGTCCCGTCGATCAGCATGCCTTTATGCCAATTGAATTCCGATTTTTTCTCGAGGAACAGTGCCTTCATATCAGGCACTTCATCAAGCAAGGCCGCCAAACCTAAGTTAAAGGGACCGATCCCGATGCCGATCACGTCATAGATTTCATTGTTGTTCATGGCGTCCACCTCTTTTCGAATTCTTCGCGCTCACATGTCATGAGCAGTCCGGTTTTATCCGGAAGTACAATCGGTTCGATGCTCTTGAAGCCGCATTTTGTAAACACATGGATCATTTTTTCATTCCGGATATCGGGTTCCGCCATGACTTTCTCTGTTCGTTCATCCTGGAATTGGAACCTGACCATTTCTCTTAAAAGAGGCAAAGAGTACCCTTTTCCTAAAAATTCTTTATCACCGATCAACAGATGGACACCTTGATCATGAGGAGAGGCATCATACGTTTTTTCCAGCACATCTCCCTTGACCCAATAGGCTTCCCAATAGCTTATCGGCACATCATCCAAACACCCGATGTAAAGGGTATGGTGATCATCGTTCAATGCTTTTTTCAAATGTTCCTTGAACTTCACAAGAGGGATGTTGAGATGCCAGAACGGGTGGACATGTTCCTCCGTCATCCAGGAATGGATCATTTCCACATCACGTTCAAACTCCACTTTCCTAAAAGAAATCTTCTTTCCGATATCTTCATCAAAAAACTCATAGTGCATGGAGGATCTCCACCTCTCCCGCAATCGGGTTCTTCACCATCGTATAGACGGATTGCGACTCCATTGGTCCGACAAGCTCGTCCATGTCATAGAAACGGGTCAGGAGGTTGGCTTTGCATGGAAGCACCGGTTGATACAACAGACTGCTGAGAAGATCTGAAGGCATATTTTCTTCGTGCTGCTTCAGACGTTCCTTCAATACGGAGATCAGCTCCCCTTCCTCGATTAGGCCGCTGACTCCAAAGCCGTTAATGAGACCGAACAAATGATTAAAGAAGAAGTAATATCTCAGGCGCTCCTCCGCTACATCATCCGCACAGATCGTGTCGCTCAAAGTATTTAGTTCAGGCAGCAGCTCCATCAATTTGCCCGCTTTCGTTTCGCTGTAGTAGTACCCTTGGTTGTCGCGGTAATAGAATGTTTCAGGGTAGCCGGCCACGAGCTTGATGACCGAGTTCTGCTGATGGGCCTCAAGCGCGATACCATATTTGTTAAACAGCCAGATCAACGGGTCGAGTGTCAGATCCAGGTATCGGTTGAACCAGTCGATGCTGACTTCTTGCACCGATCGGCTTTCGCGGTCTGAGATCCCTTTGATGATGCTGTGGAGCCTTGGTTTTCCACCGTAGGCATGATCCTGGCACAGTCCTGCGATCAGGCTGACATTATTGCTATTTTCATAGAAAGGATTGTCGCGGATCACGACTTCAAAGCCTGAGAGTTCAGTGTCGAACACAAGATTCAGGTAAGCTGGATCCTCTAAAATCCGAAAGTTGGGAAAATTCCGCTTTATATTTTGTCCTACCTCAGTCTCGAGAAGTCTCGAAACTTCCACTCCCCTTGCAAGCTCTTTCGCCTGGTTGATGCGGAGGGAGTTTGTGATTTTGACAGGTACAGAGAATTTATACATATATTTAGAGTCTTTGCAGTACACACTTCTGAATGATGAGGTACCCGTAAACTTCTTGCCGACAGGACCTATATACGCAAGCGAACCATTTGCGAGCCTTGTCTGTACTTCCGTCTGCTCCATCAGTTGTTTCACTTGGAGCGGATGAACGGGGATCAGTACTCTCTCATCTTTTTCAATGAGCTCGCTCAGCCAGTCCTGATCGACTTCGGCGTCATTCTGCAATTCTTCAAAAATAATAGAAGCGGCAGACAGCAGACGGCTGGAATCCTGGAGCACCATTGATTTTTCCGCTGCAAAATAGTGGAGCTGGAACTCTCCCTTACGCTCGGGTGAATACGCAGCATCCTCCGTTTCCGTCAGTCCCTGTTTGCTTTTCGGGGTCGGATGAAGCAGATGCCCGAATATAAGGGACTGCTCTGCTTCGATGAATTCAAAGTCTTCTTGTGAAAGAGCTTCTTCGTCTTCCACGCGATCCTCGAGATACGTTTTGATGCTGCGGCAGCTGAGGATGACACGGTACATGAGTTCATCCTCGGCTCCCCTGAAGCTTTTATCCAATAAGAATTCTTTCACGATGAGTGACGTCAGCGTGATATAATCCAACGGCTGCAGGTCTTCGCTGCCAGCGGTGCGATAAAAGATCGGAAAAGAAAATAAATGGCGGTCAGTTTCAGACCAGTATGTCAATCCGGCCACCAATTCGATTTTCTGAAGGATCAGTTTAGAGACGAACACTTTTTCCAACCCTGCAGTTGAGAATAAAGGGTGTTCCTTTAACTCGGGTGCCTCTTCAAAATTCCCGGTCTCCCTTAAATAACAATTCAAAAAGCTTTGCATCGTCGCGTTTTCGGCTAATTGCTTCGTGTCATACACGGGCCAAACCTCCGTTCATTAGTTGAGTTGCAGTCTTTTCTATTTCATCCATCAGCTCGTGGATATCTTTTTCACTTGTTCTTGGGTTCAGGAGAGTCAGCTTCAAGAAGGTACTACCATCAACGGTTGTCTTTGCGATGACTCCTTTTCCTTCATGCAGGAGCGACTGCTGGATCGCCCTGTTCAATTCATCAAGGTCCGTGCTGCAATCCGACGGCTGATAACGGAAAATAATTGTATTGATTTCAGGGTGTATATTTTTAAGCTCGATGGTTTCAAGGCCTGTCAGGTATTCTGCTGTATACCGGGCAAGCTCGATCGTGTGATCAATCATGTTTCCAAAGGTTTCGGTCCCCACTGTCTTGAGCGACAGATACAGCTTCAATGCATCAAACCGTCTGGTCGTGGATGTCGATTTCGTCACGAGATTCACGATTCCGTCATCTTCATCTTTTACAGGGTTCAAATAATCCGCATGATGGGAAAGGCATCGGAAATGCCGGCGGTCTTTTACCATGAACGCCCCGCAGCTGACAGGCTGATAGAATAATTTGTGAAAATCGATGGTCATCGAGTCCGCCTTTTCAAGCCCTTCAAGCTTATTGCTGTGAGAATGACTGAGGAGCAATCCTCCCCCGAAAGCTGCGTCCACATGGAACCAAAGGCCATTTTCTTTTGAGATGGAAGCAAGTTCAGGCAATGGATCGATGCTTCCGAAATCTGTGGTTCCGCATGTTGCAACGAGGGCGAATGGCAGCATGCCGTCTTCCTTAAGTCTGTCCAGGGTACTCTGTACATCGTTCAGGCACATGCGATGGTGCTCGTCCGTTTTCACCCTGATAACAGCCTGTTCACCCAGCCCGAGCTGAGAAGCTGACTTTTTCACGGTAAAATGGGCCTCCTCCGAACAAAGAATGCGCAGTCGATGAAAATCTGCCGGCAACCCCTGCTTCTGTACGTTATGGTTCCATTGGATATGACAGAAGGAATCCCTGGCAAGCAGCAGCCCCATATAATTGGATTGTGTACCACCGCTCGTGAACACACCGTCTGACGTTTCAGGATAACCCGCCGTTTCCTTCAGCCATTTCACCATTCCTTCTTCAACATAGGTAGCCGCTGTACTTTGATCCCAGGAGTCCATCGACTGGTTCAACGTGCCGATGATGCACTCCCCGATGATCCCCGGGAGAAGCGGCGGACAATGCAGATGAGCCATGCTCTTTTCATGTGAGATATGAAGACTGTTCTTTAAAATGGGTCCATCAAGTTCATCCAGGACTTCCTGAATCGGACGGCCATCCGCGGAAAAATTCATGATCCCAGCGATTTCCTTCTCGATTGAAGCAGGTGGCTTTCCGATGAAAGGCCGTTCCGTATCGGCATAAACTTCCTTCAGTTTTCTGCTTACTTGTTCCAATCCTTTTTCAAAAGCGGTGAGCCCTTCTTTCCCCTGATGAAGAAAGAAGGAGTCAAACGCCGTTTTTTTATCTTTTAACATCATGCTTGTGGTCATGTGGACTACCTCACCACTGAAACTGTGACAGCTTCTTTGAAGATGGCGAAGACTTTATCCAGTTGCTCCCCCGTAATGATGAGTGGCGGAAGGAATCGGACGACCGCTCCATGTCTGCCTCCCACTTCAAGGATCAAACCCCGCTTGAAGCACTCCTGTTGGATTCGGCTTGCGATTTCAGGATTTGCCGGATGGCTCCCGGAAGTTGACTGCGGCAGGGAAGGGTCCACCATTTCGACGCCTATCATCAAGCCTCTTCCTCTCACGTCACCGATTTCAGGAAACTCGTCTTGAAGTCCGCTTAACGACTGAAGGAGTCTTTGTCCCATTTCATCAGCGTGCTGTACCAAATTATTTTCCTTGATGTATTTCAGGGTCGCCGTACCCGCTGCCATCGCCATCTGATTTCCGCGGAAGGTTCCGATATGCGCCCCAGGTTCCCAACAGTCCAGGTCTTTGTCATAAACGACCACTGATAACGGAAGACTGCCGCCGATTGCTTTCGAAAGGACAAATACATCCGGTACGATTCCTGCATGCTCGAATGAGAATAATTTCCCTGTGCGCCCGATCCCCGTCTGCACTTCGTCGATGATGAGAGGGATGCCTCTTTCTTCCGTGATCCGTCTCATTTCCTGCAGCCACTCGATCGGTGCCGGAACCGAACCTCCTTCACCCTGGACCGTTTCTAAAATCATTGCAGCCGGCGGGAGAATTCCGCTTTCAGGGTCATCAAGCAAGTTCTCGATATAACGTGCCGAGATGCGGTGGCTTTCTTCTCCCCCGACCCCGAACGGACAGCGGTACGTGTATGGGTACGGAAGAAAGTGAGTGTCAGGCATGAGTCCGCCCACATTTTTCTTCGGACTCAGATTCCCCGAGATGGCCATCGTTCCGTGCGTGGCACCGTGATATCCTCCCTGGAAGGTAAGGATGCTTTGTCTGCCGGTTGCGGTTTTGACCAATTTCAACGCAGCCTCGATGGCATCACCGCCGGTCGGCCCGCAAAATTGGACTTTTGCCCGGTCACGGATTCCCTCCGGCAGGGATGAGAATAACTCATTGACGAATTCTTCTTTCACAGGTGTTGTAAGATCTAATGTATGTAATGGTCGTTTATCGCGGATCACTTGCTCCATGGCCTCAATTACGGCTGGGTGATTGTGTCCGAGCGCCAAAGTGCCGGCTCCAGCCAGGCAGTCGTAATATTTCTTGCCTTCCATATCGGTTACATGGATTCCCTCTGCTTCACTGATGGCAAGAGGAATCCTTCTCGGATAGGACCTTGCATTCGATTCACGCTTCTCCTGCTGACTTAATAATTCTTTATTTGAAGTTAATGTTTGAACTGTCATTCGTCATCTTCCTTTCTGTGATTGCTTCCATTTCGCTTTCATCGTCATGTTAATTGATAATGATTATCAATGTCAATAAATAATTGATAACCGTTCTCAATCACTTCCAACCCCCTTGGTTCAATTGTCATACCATCATTTCATTGCATTCACATTCACCTATATTGTGATAGCACCAGCTTTTTGCGGAAGATTCGCGTGAACTAACACCGGCTGTATAATCGCAATTTCTTCACAAAAGTATCCATACACTTTTGTGTAAAAAGGGAAATTCGACCTAGAGGGGTCAGCATGATCATGAGTAAAAAATTCCTGGGATAAAACTATTTCAAACCTTCTCTCTTCGTAGTATATTTAGGGTATCGAAATAGTTTAGTACGTGATGGGAGCTGCACAACATGTGGAAAAACAAAAATGTTTGGATTTTATTGATAGGTGAATTTGTGGCAGGCCTTGGCCTCTGGCTAGGGATTATCGGAAATCTGGAGTTTATGCAGGAGAAGGTGCCTTCGGATTTTCTTAAGTCGCTGATTCTGGCTTCCGGTCTCCTTGCCGGACTGGCTGTCGGCCCCCTGGCGGGAAAATTGACGGATCAGGTAAAGAAGAAAAAAGTGATGCTGGTCTCTGGTTTCACGCGCGCGCTGAGCGTCATATTCATGCTGATCGCCATTGAAACAGGTTCTGTTCTGTGGATGATTGTTTTCCTTGTAAGCATCCAGATCTCAGCAGCCTTTTATTTTCCCGCTCTTCAAGCTGCCATTCCCATGGTGGTCAAAGAGAAGGATTTATTGCAGATGAATGGCGTGCATATGAATGTAGCCACGCTTTCAAGGATCTTAGGCACTGCACTTGCAGGCATCCTCCTGGTCGTCATGTCTTTATCGATGCTTTATGTATTGTCGCTGGCAGCATATATCGTATTGTTTATCATGACATGGTTCTTGTCGTTTGATGAAAAGTCAATTTCTCCTGCCGTCAAAGGACAGAAAGCGAATGGTACCAGTTTCAAAGAGGTCTTCCCTATCATCAAAGGGCTCCCCATTGTACTGATGACCCTGATTTTGACGCTTGTTCCCCTGCTGTTCATCGGCGGGTTTAATCTCATGGTCATCAATATCAGTGAGCTTCAGGACAGCTCTGCGATCAAAGGGTGGATTTATACGGCTGAAGGAATTGCTTTTATGACCGGTGCGTTTTTTGTGAAGAAAATGGGTGATTTGATGTCGCCATATAGAATACTGTTCGTCTTTTCCTTTGTCATCGGGGTTTCACAGCTTCTGCTTTATTTTGCGGACAATCCAGTCATGTCGGTTGTTTCATTTGCCATCTTCGGTTTTGCGGTGGGATGTTTCTTCCCGACGGCTGCAACCATCTTCCAGACCAGGATGCCCAAGGAATTTCACGGCCGCTTCTTCTCATTCCGGAACATGCTGGACCGCTTGATTTTCCAGGTGGTTCTGCTCATTACGGGCTTACTGTTAGACCTTGTTGGCTTACAGATCATGACAGTTTTATTTGGGGGCCTGTCCCTGATCATGACCGGGCTTTTTTATTCAAAATATCGTCAGCTGAAAGATAGCGTGCTGGCTGAACAAGCAAGTTGAGCTTACAGTCATTCCACCTGTTGATTGAGTCAACCGGGGAGTGCGAAGTCTTGCACGAAAATCAACAGTCGTGTGCAAAAATAAAAAAATCTGCCCCATATCGGTTATTTGAACCGATGGGGCAGATTTTTTTATTGCTCCACAACTTCTACATTACGGGACTCATTTTTATGAGAATGACCTGAGACGAATTTATAAATAAAGATGGTCACCAGCACAACCAGACTCGAAATCAAGTAAAGGCTTGTAAATCCAAATCCTGCAGAAATCATTCCCAGAATGACGGAACCGGCGGCGATTCCAAAATCATAGAAAATAAAGAAGGTGGCTGTTGAGTGACTGGTTCTTTCCCTCGATGCAGATTGGATCGCCATCGTTTGATAGCTCGGCAGCAATGCTCCATAACCCAGCCCGATCAGTGCCCCGGCACTCAGCAAAAGAACGGTCGAATGCGTGACACTTAAAATGATGAGTCCTCCAGCAAAGATAAATAAAGACGGATATATGACCGAATCCGGTCCCTTTTGATCAAACAACCTTCCAGTATAAGGCCTTGATAACAGCATGGCTGCTGCAAAGACGACGAAAAACAAACTGACTGATTGAAAAAGGCCGACTGATTTGGCATAGACGGAAATGAACGACATGATGCCCGAATAAGCGAAAGCAGTCAGGAACCCTACCGAGGCAATCGGTACCGCTCTCACTTCAATCAGATCCTTCACCGTCAGCCGCTTGGCAGACTCCGGAAGCGAAGCAGCCGTTTCTTCCGTTTGAATACCGAATGTCAGGATGAAAGAAATCACCATCATGCCCGCCAAGAGAATAAACAATGCAGAGTAAGGGATAAATTGAACCAGTGCCAGGGAAAGGAATGGACCTGCTACAACGGCAAGGTTCATCGACATCGCGAAGTATCCCAGCCCCTCTCCCTTTCGGTGATCCGGAATCATATTGGCTGCTATCGCCACTAAGACGGTTGAAGCGATGCTGAACCAAATCCCGTGGAAGAAGCGCAATGCCATCAACAGATAGAAATCGCTTATCAGAAAATAGAAAAAGGAAGAAGCACCAAAGAGAAACACAGATATCATCAAGGTTTTCTTTTTCCCCAGTCTGTCGATGATTTTCCCTGAAAATGGCCGGACAATGATCGCCGACAACAAAAACATCGTCGTTACAAGGCCGGCCTGCGCTTCACTGCCTTGAAGTTCAGCCATCACATAGACCGGCAGTACGGTCAACAGCGAATAGAACACCAAAAAGACGAAGAAGTTATTTGATAGCGCCATCAGAAAAGGCTTCGTCCATATGCTGTTTGAAGTTTCTTTCATAAAAATCTCCTTTCTTTACAGACCTATTGTATATTCAAATAATTAGTTGTCATACTAATTATATACATGACAAAAACAAAAGTAAATATAGTTGTCATAACAAATAATATGAAATCGCTCTCATTTCCAGTGACTTTTGTAGTATGATAGAAGTAGACAAAATTCGTAGTAGGTGATACAGCATGCAAGATACTCGAGATGAATCAATCGGACTTTTTACCAGTAATACAGTCAAGAACATTATCCGTTTCTTATCTGTGAACATTAAGAACTTCGATATCACTCCCGAACAGTGGACCGTTCTGAAACGGCTCTCTGAAAATGACGGTATCAATCAAAAGGAATTGGCGATCAAAGCGGAAAAGGATCAGCCTACCGTGACGAGGATCCTCGATATCCTTGAGCGCAAAGAACTGATCATCAAGGAAAAAAACAAAGAGGATCGCCGCTCGTTCCTTCTGTTCATTACAGATAAAGGAAACGCGGTCAAAGAAGAACTATCCCCGGTGATCGAGAAGATATGGGAGGAGAAAATCCTTACCGGTATTTCTGAAGAAGAGCTGAACGTTTACCGGAATGTCCTTGTGAAAATGAACGAGAATATTGAAGAATCATGATGACGAAAGCGGTCCTGCAAACAGCAGGTCCGTTTTTTATTTTGTTGCACAGAAAAAAATTTCAGAAAATAATCTTTGACACCCTGGCAATAAATGTTGTATATTACGATAGGAACGAACATTTTTAAATAAGATTAACTTTAATATTCGTTTTTTAGGGGTGTTATTCATGGAAAATGTATTTGATTACGAAGATATTCAATTAATTCCTGCAAAATGTGTGGTAAACAGCCGTTCGGAATGTGACACGTCCATTGTGCTTGGCGGCCGTTCCTTCAAACTTCCAGTCGTTCCTGCAAATATGCAGACGATCATTGATGAAAAAATCGCTGTTTACTTGGCTGAAAATAATTATTTCTATATCATGCACCGTTTTGAACCTGAAAAGAGAAGAGATTTTATCAAAGATATGAACTCACGCGGTTTATACGCTTCGATCAGCGTGGGTGTGAAAGAGGAAGAATACACGTTTGTGGAACAGCTGGCAGAAGAAAAGCTGACTCCCGAATATATTACAATCGACATCGCACACGGCCATTCCAATGCCGTGATCAATATGATTCAGCATATCAAGAAACACCTTCCTGAAAGCTTTGTGATCGCCGGCAACGTCGGGACTCCAGAAGCAGTCAGAGAACTTGAGAATGCAGGAGCGGACGCGACTAAGGTCGGCATCGGCCCTGGTAAAGTATGCATCACAAAAATCAAAACAGGGTTCGGTACGGGAGGCTGGCAGCTGGCGGCACTTCGCTGGTGTGCTAAAGCTGCATCCAAGCCGATCATTGCAGACGGCGGAATCCGTACACACGGTGATGTCGCAAAGTCCATCCGTTTCGGCGCATCGATGGTCATGATCGGTTCATTGTTTGCAGGACACGAAGAATCTCCTGGTGAAACATTCGAGAAAGACGGCAAGCTCTTTAAAGAATACTTCGGTTCAGCGTCCGAATTCCAAAAAGGCGAAAAGAAAAACGTCGAAGGAAAGAAAATGTTCGTGGAACATAAAGGTTCGCTTGAAGATACATTGATCGAAATGGAACAGGATCTTCAGTCCTCCATCTCATATGCCGGAGGAACGAATCTTGACGCGATCCGTCATGTCGATTATGTAGTCGTGAAGAACTCCATTTTCAATGGGGATAAAGTATATTAAACAGTTCGAGGGACGGGCCTTTTTAAAGGCCCGTCCCTAATTGCGTTAATGGGATAAAGTCAGTTTGGTTCTACATGTACGTGGACATCGTAGATTTTGTAGTCTTCCTCCAGTTTTTTCTCTACTCTGGTGGAAATATCATGGGCAGCGTTGATATTCAAGGCAGGGTCCACCGTGATGACGATGTCGACGACAATGTTGTTGCCATAGCTTCTTGCCTTGATATCCTTAACCCCTTTTACACCTGAAGTTCTCGCAATCGTCTTTGTGTATTCTTGTATCATCTGTTGATCGAATCCATCCGTCAGCTGGTGGGAAGCTTCACGAAATATCCCCCACGCAGTTTTACAGATAAGGATCCCCACGATGATAGCGGTAAACGGATCAAGCCAGGGCATGTTAAATTGGGAGCCTATTATACCGATCACGGTTCCTATACTGACCCATGAATCCGAGAGATTGTCCTTTGCAGCAGCCATGACGGATTGACTTTTGATCTTCAACGCAAGGTTTTTATTATAGCGGTAAACGAAGTACATCACGAACGCCGAAAACATTCCGGTCCAAGCTGCAATCATATCCGGCGGATGTGTTTGCTCTTCGAATAGTGAAGTGACTGCACCTGCCAAAACTTGTACTCCCACAACAGCCATGATGAAAGACGCAATCATGGAAGCAATCATCTCTGACTTCCAATGTCCGTAAAGATGGTCTTCATCGGCAGGCTTTTGAGATAATCTTAACCCGATCAAAACGGCAACTGAAGCCAGGATATCTGTCGTATTATTCAAGCCATCAGCTTTCAAAGCTTCCGACCCGCTCACATTCCCAATCAATAGCTTTAAAATGGATAAACATATATAAGCGATGATACTGATGATTGCCCCGCGCTCACCCAGCTTTAAATCGGAATATCTTTTATCATCCAATATTCTAACCTCCAAACAACTGCTAGAACATTTTAACAAGCGGCATGCGTGTGGGTCTATGGCAACCTTTTTATATGTATCCATGTAAATCACTTGAAGTAAAAAGAGTTGCGCTTGGGAAACCCCTTCGTTTTCTCTATTGCCGGGAATTACAGGAATTACCCTCTTCCTCCTTTTATACGCCGCCCATGATACATTTATACATTCCTGCTTAGAGCTTTTCGCCACCCCCATATGCCGTCAGTGACTTTTGGTCTATACTCTTTTTCCCATTCATATATTTTTCTAGAAAAGGAGGGATTTAATTGGGCATCAAGTTAATCAAGATTTCAGTCGTTTACTTTATGATCGGCGTATTATTCGGACTTTATATGTCCATGACACATGATTACAGCTTCACTCCGGTCCATGTCCATATCAATCTATTAGGATGGACGGCCCTTACGCTGGCAGGCATCATTTATCACTTATTTCCGGCAGTGGCAGCGACAAAACTGGCAAAAGCACATTTCTGGCTCCATAATATCGGACTCCCGCTTATGATGGTCGGATTGATTGTCCTCATTTCCGGCAATGAAGGCATAATTCCTGTGATTGCTGCAGGCGGAGTGTTGACGACACTTGCAGTATTACTGTTCGGATATAATGTATTAACGAAATTGAAGGCTGAATAGTTTTAAGTATTTGTAAAATCAGCACAAAAAGTTCTATTAACTGACCATGAGATTGAACAGGCAAAAAAACAGCTGCTGCCTTAGCATCGACTATGGCAGCAGCTGTTTTTCCAATTCGGAGACTTCCTGTTTTAACCCGTCAACATCGGCGAGCAACCGGAACATCCCTCTGATGACCAATTCATCGGGTTTTGATTTCCGGCATTCTTCCGAGATCCTGTCGGCAATGTTTACATATTCGCCGGCTTCCTCACTTTTAAGTGAATGGATCTTCTCATAAAGATTCGTCCAGGCTTCTTCCCTTTTTTCAAATGAAATAAATGCTCCTTCACGGTCCATGTTGACAGAGAATGGCTTCATCATTTCATCATCCAGGAGAGGCGTGCTCTTCCCTTCGAAGAAGTCATTTGCGAGAATCATGATTTGCCTGACGATATGCTTCCCGAGTTCTGCAGGTCTGAGATCACTATCCGTTGAAATCAGGAGCATCATATAGGAAGAGTATATAGATTGGGTCATCCACATCAGATCCCATTTATATGGGGCGATCCTATCTCCATATAATCGCTGTAGATTATGCTGCAGCCAGCTGAATAACCGGCCGCGCATCCTATGCTCCATTTCGGCGAGCTTTTCGCTGTTTTTGGCGGTTTCTCCCCTCATATGCATCTTCATGTATGACTTATATTCCAAGATCCCTTCAAATTGAACTTGAAACTGTTTGGCCAATCGGTCTTCCGGAGACATGTTTCCGTCCAAGCCGACGACAAACGCGCGCTCGAAGACGAGCTGCTGATAATGTTCATAAATGGAGATGATTAAATCTTCCTTTGATTGAAAAAAAGAGTAAAGAGAACCTTTGGAGATCCCGATGCTGTCAGCGATCTGCTGCATCGAGGTCTGGTTATATCCATGTTCTGCAAACAGATCGACTGCTGCTTCTAATATTGCTTTACGTTTGTTCAACTATATCACCCTGATTTCTATCTGATATCCGGAGAATATTCATTTTAGCTTACATATAGTTCAGTTCGGTCAAAAACCATTTTAACATAGTTTTCTGACCTTCCATCCTCACTCTCGGGAAAAGCACATTATTTCTTGACTAAAATACCTTACCGTGAAAAAATGACTTACGAGTCAAAGAAACAAACACTATTATATCAATACATCAGCGTTTTAAACAAAACATTTTTGACCACTGAGTCAAACAACGGAACAGGAGGAATTTTAGATGATTCAAGCAATCTTGAAGCGATCGAAAATCATACTGATTTTTGTTCTGCTCTTTGCCATTATCGGGATTTTTACATTTTTTCAACTCCCCCAAAGGGAAATTCCCGAAACTGAAGTGAATATAGGGACGGTTTCAACGGTGTATCCAGGGGCAACCGTTGATACGGTCGAAAGGACCGTCACGAATCCGATTGAAAATTCCCTACAGTCGATTGACGGAATCAAGGAGCTTAATTCGTCATCTGCCGCCGGCTTCTCTACTATCATTGTAGAGGTCGAAGATGGCAAAGACAAAAAAGAAGTGTTCAGCGATGTGCGGCAGGCAGTTTCCGATGCTTCCTCAACGTTTCCGGAAGAGGTTTTCGACCCGGAGATCAATGAGTCCACGGTAAAAATGCCGATCGTTTCTTACCAGCTCACTAGCGAGAACCGTGAAAGCCTGCAAGAACTAAAAGAAGAAGTAGACCGTTGGAAAACGGAAATCGAAGAATTATCAGGAGTTTCAGGGGTTGCCGTCAAAGGGCTTCCTGAAGAACAGATCCTTATCGAACTCAATCTTCAAAACCTTAAAGAATCCGGCCTTAACGTATCAGATGTCATGACGGCGATTAACGATGAATACTATCCCACTCCCCTCGGGAAAGAAGAAATTGATGGCGAGGTCGTTCAGCTGACGGTCGATCATTACAAGACCATTGAAGAAATGAAAAATGTCTTCGTCGGCAAAGATCCCAGCGGCGAATCCGTCTTACTTGGGGATATAGCCGACGTGGAAATCTCACCTAAAGAATCCGAAGATATCATTACATTCGAAGGAAAACCTGCTGTTTCCTTCACTGCATTTGTTAAACAAGGCGAAGATATCCCTTCAGTGGATCAGCGGGTAAGCGACAAAGTGGAGGAACTCTCCGACA
This sequence comes from Rossellomorea sp. NS-SX7, assembly GCF_052828565.1. Lineage (NCBI taxonomy): Bacteria > Bacillati > Bacillota > Bacilli > Caryophanales > Bacillaceae > Rossellomorea > Rossellomorea sp. NS-SX7. Next base: position 3,291,409 of record NZ_CM128249.1, read on the forward strand.
ATCTGCCCGAAGTTGTGAAGCTGGTCCCATATTATTCACAGGCAAGCCTTGTGACTGATATATTCAAAGGTCTGTTCACATCATTGGCGATTTCTGTGCTTGCCGTCATCGTCACAACAGCGATCGGACTCACTGGATCCGGTGTTGTCGTTGTCGCTCTGGCAATTCCGATTTCGGTGCTTGCAGGTTTGATCCCCCTTCCATATGCAGGGGTGGACCTGAACCAGATTTCCGTGATCGGTGCCATCATCGCTCTCGGTATCCTCGTTGATGACTCGATCGTCATGAATGATAATATCCAGCGACGCTATAAACTCGGGGACAGTGCGCTGGCTGGCGCAGTGAACGGTGTAAAGGAAATATGGGTGTCAATCGTTACCTCTTCCCTCGCGATTGTGTTCACGTTCCTGCCTCTTGTCTTTTTATCAGGCGGCAACGGGGCATTCATCCGAGCGCTGCCGACCGTCTTAATCACGACGATTCTGGCTTCAACACTTGCTGCATTGGTATTCGTACCTGCGCTCCGCTATATGCTTTATAGTAAAACAAAGAAAAAAATATCCGACTCTCCCGGGTTGCTCGGGAAGCCGCTTGATAAAATGGCAGATTGGTATGCAGACGGGATTCTGCGAAGATTTTCCAAGAAGCCTTTGCTTACTGCCGTTCTTGGACTGGTATTTACAACAGCCATATTCGGACTGATCGCCTTTACACCGTTTGAATTCTTCCCATCTGCGGACCGTGAAGAAGTGACGATCGACGTCACACTTCCGATCGGAACGACGCTCGAGGAAACGTCGGATACGCTTGCAGAAATGGAAGACAGATTAAAAACCGATGAAGGAGTCTATGAAACCAGCGTATTTGCCGGAACAGGACTTCCGAATCTATTCAACAGCTCTCTCGATAATGCTGGAGAGAACACTGGTCAAATCGTGGCACGTGTCGATCGTGAGAACCAGACTGCTCAAGGTCTGATTGATGAATGGACGGAAAAGCTCCGCACCGAGTTCCCCGACGCAGTCGTTTTCATGGAAACGATCCAGCAGGGTCCTCCTGCAGGTGCACCTGTAACCGTGACCGTATCCGGTCCGGAAATGGAGAAATTGCTTGAACTGAGGGATTCACTGAAGGATGAAATCGGGAATCTCGAAACGAATCTTGTCGTTGATAATGTTGGAGAGCTATCTCCTGTCCAGGAATATGTCCCTGACCGGGAAGCACTGGAGGAAAACGGCATCACTGTCAAACAAATCAGCGAGCAGATCCGTCTCGCAACAGAAGGAATCCCGCTCAAAGCTTTCGATAACGGCGTCACGAAGCGCGACATGAACCTTGTACTAGACGGCAATGAAGGGGAAATCGACCTGTCTTCCTTGGAATTGCCGGCAGCCGGCGGACAGAATCCAGCCGGACCGCCTAAACTGGTTGGACTTGATGAATTGGTGACGGTTGAAAAGAAAGAAGAAATCCAGCAGATTCCTCACGTCGACGGAGAACGTGCCATCACGATACGTGCGTTCCCGGAGAATAAAGAAGGCTATGAAGAAAAAGTACAAGATATCGTAGATGACGCCAAGAAAGACATTGGCCCTGAGTACAGTGTGACCATCGGCGGTGAAAACGAAGCACAGGACAGCTTCTTCTCGGAAATCACCATCCTGTTCACAATCGTGATCTTCCTTGTTTACCTGCTGATCGCCCTGCAGTTCAATTCATTATCGATGCCTTTCCTTGTACTGGTTGCCGTTTATCTGGCCATTGCAGGAGCCATCCTTGGATTGTTCGTCACACAGACACCGATCTCTTTCCTTGCTGTCATGGGAATGGTGTCACTGACCGGGATTGTCGTCCGGAACTCGATCGTACTCATCGAATTTATCGAGCAGCGATTGGGTGACGGCATGAATGTAAAAGAAGCAGTCGTCGAAGCAGGACGCGCAAGACTGCGTCCAATCGTCCTGACTGCCATTACATCCATCGTCGCCTTGATCCCGGTTGCCGTCAGCGGAGACGCGCTCTTCACTCCACTCGCGGTCACCATCATATCAGGTATCGCCTTCTCGGTGATCCTGACGCTGCTGATCGTACCTGCTCTATACCTGGTATTTGACCGCTTTAGAGGAAAGAAGAGACAGCGGCATGCAGTAGAATAATGAAGTTTTGAGAGGACCGTCCCTCGCTGCGTTGGTGCAGTGGGGGGCGGTTTTTTTCGCTTGTTTAATGGATTGGTTTGGGTGCGTGAAGGACATTTCTTCTAGGAATGAAATAGCTCGGTTTTGCTGCAGGGTATCGCGTTCTTTTAGGAATGTAATTGCTGAGTTTCGCTGCTGTGAACTGTGATTCTTTTAGAATGTAATAGCTCGTTTTTTCCTTGATTAAACAGAGTTGGCAAAGGAATTTAATACAAATCTTTAATTAAGGGGTCAAGGGAATATCGCCTGTTCCTAGTGGTCCCGGACGATGGAAGATTCATTTGTGACAGCACTCTGGCTGCAGTGGAAAGGGATTGCAGGTTAGTAAAATATCTCATTTCTTTATTGGAGATAGTCATGTCGAGGAGCAGTGCATAGTCCGTTATAGCTTCTATATGGGCATCCTTTTTCTTCAAATGGCAAGTTGGACACCACCATGTTCCCTGGACCCTTTCCATCGAAAGGGAATGGCACCCGCTGCAATGGACACCTGGCAGGATATCTGATTTTGTAAGTTGATAGTGTGAGAGGACATCCGGGTCAGCTGGGATGTGGGACTTGATGAGCCGGTTCGCGATTCGGTTCAGTTCCTTTGCAGGCACCACGGGTCGGGTGTATTTTGCAGTCAGTTTCTTTATTTCATAGACGAGCCTCTCGCTGCGAATCAGCTTATCTAATACGAGTTGATGTTGAGAAGTATTTTTAATGAGAGTGTGGGAGTTTGTCAGAACGACTCGATATTCGATTGGAATGGCGGGGTGATTTTTTGTGAACAGCCAGTTCTCAAGTCTCTCCTTCTGTTTGTAAGTCTGGAGGATTGGATCGGGGAACACCTCGGTCGTTTCAAGCCTGGTCCGAATCATTTGATTGAAGTCCGTGTCAATATAGATTTCCCCTGCTATGTTTTTCACTTCCGCGATGAGAATGAAGTTGGTATGCAGGACGAGAGTATCAATTTGAAAGAAAAATGTTTTGTAAGAAAGGCGGAGATTGAATAGAATCACGTACTCCTTATCGGGGAGAAAGCTTAGGTGGTAGTTGAGGGACAGTTCCCCTTTATATCCTGCTTCAAGCTTCCTTAATTCTGCTTCGATTTCATGTCTTAACGGGTGATTGCGTATGATTCTTCTTAGTAGGGCATACAATTTGAAGATTTTGATTGGGGGGCTTGGCTTTTTCTTGATCAATTGACCACTCCTTTGGGTAATGTGGGTTTGAGACGGGGGTTTGAACGGAAATTAGAGGTACAATCTGGGGGGCGGGAGGGGTCTGAGGTGTGGAATCTTTCGGGAAAGACTGTTAATCTTTTAGTTTTGTGTGAAAATCTTCGAGTTTTCCCCACTTATCTTCGAGTTCTCCCCAATAATCTTTTAATTTCTGAATTAATTCCGCCACTTACCATATTATACCAACCCATAACCCGATACAAGCTTCATTTTTATCGTGTCAGAGCATACACCTCAATTATTAGCAGAAGATAACACGAAAAAACCCGCCCCTCACTGCCTCCAAACAGTAAAGGTCGGGCTTCTAACATTATCACTTACCTGCATTTATTGAAGAAATCAGTAATCATTCTTCTTATCGATCGTTTCATTTATTTTGTCGTTTCCTTCTTCCACATAATTGTTCCACTCTTCATTGCCGTTTTTCACCGATTCGTTCCAGAGTTCATTCCCCTTATCAACGATGTACTGCCACATGTCATTGTTTCGATCCACAATAAGTGAAAAGGTGTCGTTGATCGGATGGTCGTAATCATCATATTTCTCATCCAAGTATGCTTGTGCTTCTTTTAGTCTGTCTTTTTCCCTTGTCACTTTCTCTTTCATTTCTTCTTTCGTTTCATTTGCCAATTTCTTCTTTTCTTCCTTCTGGGCAAAAGCCTGTTCTTTACCGGCTTCCTTCCATTCGTACCATTCTTTCTGAAGTTCTTCGTACTGTTTCCTCATATAATCTTTGAGTTCTCTTTCAGAATCGACGTATTTGAATTCTCCGTTGCCGGCATCAGCCACGTCTTTCAGTAAAGCCTGCCCCTCGTTGTCTACATCGAATCCGATGATGTTGACAACGGTTTTCACCTTTTCATCCGACTCGCTCAGTTTTTTGGCGGCGGCAACAGGGTCTCCATCACATGTTTCTATTCCGTCGCTCACAACATATACCACTACTTCCTGAGCATCGGCAGGCAGATCTTTTTTAACCGAATGAAGAGCATTGGCGATCGGTGTCCAGCCTGCAGGCTTAAAGGTATTCAATGAATCTTTGAACTTCGATTCATCATAAGGGCCGTTATATACCGTTTCCGTGCTGCTGCATGACAGCTTCTTATCAGCGTCATCTCCGCTTCCCTTATGGCCGTAGACACCAAGTGAAACAGTCGATTGTTTCGGAACGAGTTTTGCAAAGTCCATGACCGCTTCTTTTGCAGCCTGCATCTTTGTTTTCCCTCCGACTTTGCCATTCATGCTTCCGCTTGAGTCCATTAAGATCGCAACATGCGTCTTCTTTAATTGAGGATTGTCAATTTCCCCGTCAGGCCTGTCTATTTTTACATCCACACTTGAATCGAACGTAAAGAATGTATCCATTCCTTCATGGTAGTCTTCTCCGAGTAAAAAAATCATCTCTTGTAAATATTGCTCTGCCGTTAAATCTTTGGGAAGTTTATCGAGCTCTTTCTGTACTTTCTCTTCATCATAATTGTCTCCGCTGAATTCCCCTGGTTTTCTTAACAGTTCCTTCTCTGTGTCGGTCAGCTCCCTGTCGATGGAGTCCAGTTCAACATACTCCACTTTCTTTTCTTGATAGCCTTCTTCTTTCTTTTCAGTTTCTTCAGCTGTAGCTTTGCTGCTGCTTTCTTCTTTTTTTCCGTTTTCCCCTGCCCCGCATCCGGCAAGAAAAATCACCGCAATCACGATCATCAGCTGCTTCATAGGTTTCCTCCTCATAATTATTTCCATATATTGTTACCCTGCTAATAAATGTAAATAAACACCTTTACTATTAAAACATGACCTGCTTGGCTTAGGGGAGGAGCGAAAAGAAAAACAAGCGGAAAGACCCAGCAATCTATAAGTAAATAGTCTCCATTTTCTGCAGAGGGACTATCCTGAAGTCCCATCTGAAGTGTGGAGAAGTGTCTCATTTCCTTATTGGAATTGGTCATTTTGATTGGAGGATTGGGTTTTTCCTTGATCAATTGACCACTCCTTTGGGTAATGAGGCTTTGGGATGGAGATTTAGAAGATAATTGGCTGTTTTATTGGGATATGGGGCGATACTGGATGTGGAATCTTTCAGGAATAGCTGTTAATCTCCGAGTTTCGGGTAAAAATCTTTGAGTTTTGCTAACTAATCTTCGAGTTCTGCCCATTAATCTTTTAATTTCTCGATTAATTCCGTCACTTACCAATTCATTACAAATCCACCCCCCTCCCCAAAACAAACAAGCTTTATTTTTCAAAAACAACAGGGCCATTTCCTTATTTTTAAAACGCTTTTATCACTCCCGAATACATTAATCATAGAAAGGAGTGAATTCAAAATGGATAGTCCAATCTGGTTATTTCTGTTCGGTATTTTATCGGGATTTGCCCTGCTCAGGGTGCCGCTAACGGGATTCTTGGAGCCGGTCAATCCGATTGTCGATGTGATTGGGGTTCTCGCTGTTTTATTATTTTCTATCGTACTGATCTTAAAAGGTGTCATGCATCTCATTGACAGCAGGAGAAGATAACATAATAGGCCCGTCCCTCGCTGCTTTAAAGCAGTTCAGGGCCGGGCCATTTTTCATCCATATTTCTCCTGGTGCTCCCGCTTCATGGCGAGATAATCTTCATCTTCCCTCGCCTGTTTCCACTTTTCTTCAAAAATGGCGGCTGATTCTGCTTTGACGGAATCGATCTGCCTCTCCTTCACATCTCCGTCTTCATCATATTTTTTTCCGCCTTTATAGTTGGCGTAGCGGCGGGCTCTGGTGTATCCCATCTGGAGAAACTTCCTGGCCATGTCCATCCCGACAAAATCGTCCTTCTCTTTATAGCCAAGGAACATTTCATAAATCTTAACCGAAGATTCCGACGCAATTTCCGGCGTTTTGAACCGCCAGTGCGGGAGGATTTCACTTTTATACGGTTCCACGAGCAAGACCCCCTGCTCTCCCCGGCCGACCCGGTACAATTCAGGGTTTTCCCTGAAATCGGTGGCGTCAAAGTCCAGTGAATAATCGAATGGCATCGTATCATCCTTTTTTACCTTATTTACCCGGGTGCTTCCCTAATTAACCTCTGCAAAACTATAAAAAACCTGTATAGAACCACTCTACACAGGTTTTTGATCTCTAAAAAATCTCTACTTCTTCGGCTCATCCAACGCCTGGTACTTAGCCTGATACTTACCTCCATCCGCCACTTCCGAATGGTACAGGGCCTTCATGGCAAAACTTCTCTCCAAGCCTTGTTCATCCATCAGTTTCTTTAAACGGTCCTGCAGTTCTTTTTCATCTTTCATCAGGCGTTTCATTTGAGAACGTATATATTTCAAAGGTTTTCAACTCCTTTTTAGCATGACGGTGAAGCACCATTATAACAGCCTTTAAGGATTAACCCAAAATTTCGCTAGTCTCCATTATCGATGCTTGATAAAATCATAGATAAAGGCTAGAAAAATTTGAGAGAAACATATAAATAAGGTTACAAGCAAATACATATTAGAAGAGACAGGGACACCCTTAGACAGGACTTCGTTCTTACCTAATTTTTATAAAAGAGAGGGATTGTCATGTACAAAATGTATTGCAGGGCCTATCAGACCGCATATCGCGGCGTTTCTTATATCCTGCCATGGCGGAAACCGGAATTGATCGAGGGGGAAAACAGCCTGAACAGGCTGCCTGCTGTCTTAAAGGATAAAGGAATCTCGAGCGTCCTGATTGTCACCGACAAGGGGATTTCATCACTCGGTTTGATGAATGGATTGCTTGATGGATTAAATGACGCGATGATCGATTATGCCGTCTATGACAAAACCGTCCCCAACCCGACCATCGATAATATTGAAGAAGCGTTGAACATCTATCACTCCCGTAAGTGTGAAGGAATCATCGCCTTTGGCGGGGGCTCCCCGATCGATTGCGCCAAAGGTGTGGGTGCAAGGGTGGTGAGGCCGGATAAAACCATCCCCCAGATGAAGGGACAGCTCAAGGTCAGAAGGAAACTGCCCCTCCTTGTCGCCATCCCGACGACCGCCGGGACAGGAAGCGAAGCGACGATTGCCGCTGTCATCTCCAATCCTGATACCCATGAGAAATATGCAATCAATGACCTGTCGCTGATCCCGCATGTGGCCGTACTGGATCCGCTGCTTACGGTAAAACTTCCTCCTCAGATTACTTCGACGACCGGAATGGACGCATTGACACATGCTGTGGAGGCGTACATCGGCAGAAGCAGGACACCTGAGACCATCGAGTGCAGCAAGCAAGCCGTAAACCTGATATTCAACAATCTATATGATGCCTATTCCAACGGAGGAAATATCAGCGCCCGGACGAATATGCAGAAAGCCTCCTATCTGGCAGGCACAGCGTTCACCCGGGCCTACGTCGGATATGTGCATGCCATCGCACATACCCTGGGCGGATTCTATTCGACTCCGCACGGGCTCGCCAATGCGATCATTCTGCCACATGTCCTTGAATATTACGGGGAATCGATTCATCAGCCGCTTGCGGAACTCGCAGACGCAGCCGGCATCAGCGTAAATTCCGAGACGGAAGCCCAAAAGGCAACGGCATTCATTGAAGCGATCAAGAAGCTCAATAAAGACATGAATATCCCTGACAAAGTAAACGGTATTTCCGAAACCGACATCCCGCTTATGGTCAAACGGGCTTTGACGGAAGCCAACCCGTTTTACCCTGTACCGAAGATCTTATCAGACGCAGATCTATATAAACTCTATTCATTAATAAAGGAATAACAGAAAGGTGCCCATCTTCCATGATGAGCACCTTTTCCAGCTATTATTTCAGTTTCGCGACGATCTTCCCTTTTACATGGCGTTCCGATAATCGGCTGAGCGCTTCCGGAACTCCTTCCAATCCAATGACTTCTTTCAGCATCGCATCCAATTTTCCTTCTGCAAGAAGTGATAGCATATCATCCCCGATGACGGCAAAATCCTTTTGAGCCTGGATATCATGTGATTGATGGGCCGCCGCCAATGCGATTTCATGGTAGGACACCACTTTGGTGAACGGTTTTACTGCAGCAAAGTCCGGCGCTCCTGCGATGTAGACGATATGCCCCATATAAGCGAGCATGTCGAGAGCATCCGTCGCACTTTGTCTGCTTACCGCATCAATCACTGCATCCACCCCGCGCCCTTCGGTGAGTTCCATCACTTTCTCTTTCACGTTTTCTTCACGATAGTCGATGACATAGTCTGCACCTAGTGATTTCACATACTCATGATTGTGTGAAGAAGCTGTTGAAATGACGGTTTTCCCCGCACGTTTCGCGAGCTGGACACCAAATCCGCCGACCCCTCCTGCACCGCCGTGGATGAGGATGGTATTGACTTGATCCAATGCCAATTTGCGGTGAAGGGCCTGATACGCTGTATATCCGGCAGTCGGAAGTGCAGCCGCGTCTTCAAACGATATGCTGTCAGGCAATTTCGATGCTGTATGGGCAGTGATCAAAGCGAATTCAGCATACCCGCCTTTCTTCGTAAAATCACCGTGATAGACGATGCGGTCGCCTTTCTCCCAACCGGTTACACTATTTCCGACTTCTGCCACAACACCGGCAACATCAAGACCCAGAATATGAGGATATGTCCAGCTCGGCATTCCATTTGTGCCCGTTTTATAATCGACCGGATTGAGGCCGACTGCATGTACCTCGACCAGCAGCTCACCATCCCCCGGTGCCGGCTTTTCCATTTCTTCCACTTTCATGTCTTTCCACAAACCTTTATCTTTAAGAAGCAATGCTTTCATCTATCGTCACTCCTAACGAATTCATTATTTATCTCTTACTTGGTATATAATATATACTGCATAGTACAAAAACAAGTAGGCACTATTATGTATCCTAGTTACCATTTAGGAACCTTCCATGGGATTGTTCCATTGAAACCGCCTCTTGTTTAACCTTAAAATGAACATCTGCCTTGAGCTGTTACCTGAAAGGCCGAAGCAGAAAGGAGCCGGATAAATGAAAGAGCTTAACAACGAATATCAATGCGCAATCGACCTCGTGATTGACGTGATCGGGGGCAAGTGGAAGGTATTGATTCTCTGGAACTTGAATGAAGGGGTTAAACGGTTCAATGAATTGAAACGGTCACTCCCCAACATCACCCAAAAGATGCTGACCCAGCAGCTCAGGGAACTCGAGGAACACGGGCTCGTTTCAAGAAGGGTGTATCAACAGGTCCCTCCCCGTGTGGAATATTCGACGACTGAAATGGGAAAAAAACTGCAGTCGACTTTATTTGAAATGTGTAAATGGGGAGACGAATATGCCGAACAGAAAGGCATCGTGATGAACCGATGCTGGACTTCGTATAATTTCATGGAAAAATGAAGCAAATGGACTTGTCTCTGCGGCAAGTCCATTTTTCATTGGATGCGGCGGTTTACCTGCGCTCCATTGGAAGCGTCATGCAGCGGATACCGCCTCCCCCTTTTTCCAATTCATTCACGTCCACTTCGATGATCTTTTTATTCTTCAATTTGGGATGCTCATGAAGGATTTTCTTATTTATTTTAGTGCTGACAAGCAGCGTTTCCGGGTTCAGGTTCAGGAAATTGATATCTGCGACGGTGTGCTTGACATTGTCTGTCCAAAGCACTTCAAATCCGTGGCGCTGAAGGAAATCACCTGTCATGGAGTACGTATAGCCTTTTTCCGTGACGATTTGAACAGGAAATAAACGCATATAGCTTTTCGCGACAAGGAGATCCGGACCCGCCACATTGCAGTTCATGTCAAGGTGCATCGTCTCCCCTTTCCTCGGCAGATCAATGACACCGATCTCGGAAAATCCAGCTTTGAATATCCACTTTTGGATGGCCTCCAGGCTTTCGATGCTTGTCCTGAGGCCGGTATTGATGAATACCGTATCGTTATCAAGAACGAACACGTCCCCATTTTCAAGAGCTTTCATTTCATTGTTGGCTGTGATTTGGAACACATCTTCATCAAACCATTCCTTAAACAGCTCATGACTGTGAAGATACTCAGGTGCTCTCATCGTTGCCCCTGCGTCGCCGGGGATCACCGTGTTCCCATATACACATGCGAGATCCCGCACAAACACCCTGTTAATTAGATTCGGATTGAGGTCGGCATGTTCCCCTTTTAAATAATGGGAGTAGTCGATGACCTGTACCCCTTCATTTTCCATTGCCTTTATCATCGCTTCATGGTTTTCATGTGCTTTTTCCTGCTGAACGGGTCTTTCCCAGCCTACATAATCGGCGGTACGCTGATCGGGAACGTCCAAGGTGGTCGGGGAACAAACCACCACGGTTTTCAATTCATCATGTTCACTCCAGCAGTTCGGTTGAATCTCAAGCATCGTCTGGCCTCCTTCTGTTTTACTCCTTTACTTTCTCCGTTCTGTTTGAAAAACATTCGACCTGCGCTGTGAATACTAAGCGTGTATGGAGAGGATGGATCCAGGATTATAGAAAAAAACATACAAAAAAAGAGCCAAAGCCAGCGCTTCAACTCTTAATCCTCTTTTGACTATTCATGAATGGACACTTCGAAAGAGACGAATCGTCATCACTGAGGAAGTACTGCTGCCATTCAAGATTATCTTCCTGACCATACCATTTAAGGCTCGGATGCGCATCGATTTCATCGTATTCCACGAGGCGTTTCCGAATCACTTTTTTCAGTTTTTGACCAAAGGCAGTCGAAGAGTTGATTTCATCGAACACCCAGCGGGGCTGAAAGGCGATGAGGAAATTAGGAAAGTGCCTGCTTTTTCTTAATGCATGCGCAGGCGTTGCACAGAACGCAAAGTAAGGCTCTCCGCCAAAGCAGAATTCCCACGTATGGTGATGGGGATCTTTTGATATATCATCGGGCCAAGGGGTTTCATCCAGCTCATGGACCCGGCTCAATACTTCCCAGAACAAATCCTGAAAGCTATCAATTTCTGCCTCTCTCAAATCCTCTGAATGAAAGAAGACTACCAGTGAAGCATAATTCCCAGTATCCCTCGAGATATCTCCATAATCCTTGAGAAGCGAGGCGAGCTGTTCAATGGAATCCGGTGTTCTTGGGTCATCCGCAAAGCCAAAGCGAAGCATATCTTTTTGAAACCCCTGTTTCCCCGGTACACATGGATACGGATGCTGTTCATCACACATCATGTCTGAAAATTGGGTATAGGCTTCCTGCTGCCAGGGGGTAAGTTCATCGAAGTGTTGATCGATCCAGTTTTTTGACAGTAACATCGGGCAAATCCCTCCTAAAAGACTACACACTATCCTATTAGGAGGTGTTCGGTTGGGTGTCTGTCTATGCTCCGAGTATGATCCCGGCAGCCTTCACACCAAAATATATCCCGAATCCGATCAGGACGATGCCGGAGATGATCGAGATCCACCGAATGATGTTTTGATTGAACCATCTCCTGGTTCCTGCTGCGACAGACGCCATCGCGAAATCCCAAAGTGTGATTCCCAGGAAGATTCCCATGCTGTATATCAATATTTGCCCGCCTTGATATTTACTGGAGGTTTCAGCCAGGATTGACCCGTAAATCCCAAGCCAGAACAAAATACTCAGGGGATTTGAAATGGCCATTAAAAAACCGGTACGAAACGCCTTCCCTTTCGTTTCCCTTCCTCTGTGTTGATGCTGCTTAGCCGGAGCGCCAGCCTTTACCACACTTTCTATTCCTGTATAGACGAGCACAAAAAAGCCGAACAGCCATAAAAACAATTGAACGATAGGCGTGTCCGCAAACTGGGCTAGCCCGAAATAGATGAGCAGCATAAAAACGGCATCTGCCGCCATGCCTCCTACTCCTACAAGCCATGCATGCCAGAAACCGAACCGGATTCCCTTGTCCAATTGCAGTGCATTGATCGGGCCCATCGGCGCTGAAAGCGATAATCCCAATGCAATATAACTAAAGAATACGCTCATTCATCATAACCACCTCTGCGTTACTTCTCCCTATTATATTCGGACAGGCTGGCATGTATTAATAACGAATCATATTGACTGATTTTTATCATGACTAAAGACGATTTTCCATACATGATTCCCTCCCTTAAGGGAAATCTAACACCGATGTCAACGACTAAGGAGGGAAACATCATGTTCAATCAACAAAATAACCAGCAAAACCAAACTCAAAACAATCCCCAGCAGGGAATGAATCAAATGAATACAAACCATGGCGGCCACGAATTATTTGACGCCCATGAGATCATTGCAGGGATCATCAGCATGCTCGATCAGTATCAAATGTATGATCAGCATATCCAGGATCCCGAGCTGAAAGATATCGTCAAACGCCAGACTGCCTTTGTGACGACCATGTACAATACGATCGTCGGAAGCTTCTCCACGGGCCGCGATCCCCAAGTACCGACCCAGCAATATAAAATGACGCAAAACAATGACACTGTATATGGAATCAAACCGGGACAACCAAAGAAACCTAATCAATCAGTCAACGACTTGTCCGACAAAGGACTGTCAGCTTACATGCTCGGGCAAACGAAATCACTCGCTTCCCTGCTTGCGATGACTGCCCTTGAGATGACCAATCCGGTCCTGCGCCGTGTTGTAGCGGACAGCGTTCCGAACTTCATCGAGATGAGCTACGAAATTTTCTTGTACCAGAACAAGCACGGCTACTACCAGGTACCGCAGCTGAACAACCAGGATATGACGGCGATGCTTCAAAGCTACACAACGGTCCCTCAGCAGCCTGGCAACATGCCTCACTAAAGCAGTGTGGGACGCGGGGATTCAGCCCCGCGTCCCATTTCAATTTAATGCCGGGACACGGAACCTGTCCCGGTGTCGCTGATTTACGAAGGAATGGAGGCTTTCACTTCTTTTATTTCTTTTGCATCGGTTACGATGGACGCCAAGGATCTGGTGATCAAATAGTAAAGGAAAGTACCCGTAAGTCCAAGAGCCAGCAGGATGCCTCCCATCATCAGGGGACTGATCCATTCACCTACGATGATCAGAAGCGATGCGATGATCATCGCCCCGTAAAACGTCAGGCTGTAAAACGCCATATATGTGCTGCGGGCATTGGATGGTGCAAGGTCTCCGATCATCGCCTGTTTGACAGGAACATACATAAGCTCGCCAATCGTGCCGACGAATATGAGGATGAAGAGAAACCAAATGTTGCTGGTGAATGCAAGCGCACTGAAACTGATTGAAAAGATGAACATTCCCGTCACGAGATTCCATTTATCCTTCCATTTTTTGAAAAGGAATAAGACAACAGCGGACAAAAGGACGACCAGAACTGTATTTTCTGTTTTGAGAAATCCAAGTACCTTTGTGCCGTCGATCGTGAAGTCAAAGCCTAAGAGGGAAGCGCCTTGCTCGGGTATATCCCTTTCCAGGCGGATCCCGATATAGTAGGTCAATGACTGTTCCAAAGTAAAAATGAACACAGCCCCTATGATGTAATACATGAAAAGTTTGTCTTTCAGCACGGCTGAATAACTGTGGAAGAGTTCTAAAGGTGAAGATTTGGGTGGTGCTGTTGAAGTTGCCTTCGAAATTGGCGTGTAGGTTTCTGAGATGAAGAAGATGGTGATGACAACTGATAAAAGGGAGATGACCGATATCCCAATAAACAGCTCGAACAAATAACTCTTAAACAAGAAGGCGCCGATGATACCCCCGAGTGCCGTTGCAAGATTCCCCAGCCAGTAGCTGATCGTGAACACGAGCTTTCTCGATTCTGAATCCGTCACGTCGATGATCATCGCCTGGGCAGCCGGCTGAAACATCCCGCCCGCAAACATGTTGAGCAGAAAAAAAGCAGCCGATACATACGGAAGGTCGAACCAGGGAGAGTTGCAAAAAGCAATGCACAGATATGTAATCAACACACCTGCCTCAGAGTAAATCATGATCTTTCTGCGTCCGATCCTATCTGAGATGTGCCCGCCGATAAATCCCCCGATCACTCCGCTGATGACAATCAAAATGAGAATGACGCCTGTGACGGCTGCCCCGATTTTTTGTGAAAAATAAATGGCCAGGAACGGAATGACGGCCATGGACACAAGTCCCCCCAGGAACTGCATGCCAAGCCGTAATTTGATGTTGGGATGGATGTCCCTCAGTTTCATTGCATTTCCTCCCTTGCGTTCGATACCGGTCCAAACAGCCGAAGTGCCTGTATTTTCATATCGCTCCATACCAAGTTTGTATAGTCATCGACAAATGTCAACCGCATCCCGTTGATCAGGGATAAATACGACTGGGCGATCAAAGGCGGTGCATCCTTGTAGAAGAGCCCCATCTCCTGCCCTTCTGCAATTACTGGATAGATTTTATCGATGAATACGTTGACAAAATCATCAAGCTCTTGAAAAAGCATCGGATACCTCTCAGGTCTAGCAAGCACCTGCTGGATCAGACGCAGATAATCCTTGCTCCTTGAAAATATATCAGCCTGGCAATGGATCATTTGTTTTATCATCTCCATTGGATTTCCACTGTAGCGTTCTTCTATTTCATAAAAATAAGGCTTTATCTCTTCGAGGGGCTCCAGGACGGCAGCCTGAAACAGGACTTCCTTTGTTTCAAAATACGTAAAAACGGACCCGAAGCTGACCCCGGCTTCCTTTGCCACCGCAGCGATCGGCGTCTCTGCAAATCCATTCTCGCTGAACAGTTTAACAGCTGCCTGAAGGATCACCGCTCTTTTCCGTTTCTTTTTTTCTTCGAGTGAAAGTGAAGCAGACATGTGATATCTCTCCCTTTTAAAAAATGATTGATTAATCAATCATTATGTTATTGTAATTTTATTCCAAAGTCAACACCTTTTGTAAACAAAATTTCGCCGCTCCTCGTTTTATATCAGACAATATATAAAAACAAGATAGGACACTATTAAAAGCGCCCTATCTCCTGAGTCTGCCTAATATATGATTTTATTCTTCTTCTTTTTCTTTTTCATCTTCATCGTCATCTAATGCAGGAATGCCTGAAATGTAGCCGACTCCGCCTGTTTCCATGATTCCGATTGTTTCCTTCATCGCTTTTTCCAATTCCCCTTTGTCTACTGCAGTGATCTCTTTTTCATCGAGATCAGCTCCCGGATGCTGGTAGTTACTTAGAACGTATTGAGAATCTCCAACATTGTTCGCTGCACTTAATCCAGTTGCTTCTGCACCGACTGGAACTGATAGAATACGAGAAAGCTTTTCATCGTCCAAATTATAGGCCCATACAAAGTTATTCGTATGCATGCCGCTGTCCTCACCGATGAACAGTGTATTCAGGTCCTCTGAATAACTAAGGTTATCCGGATTGGCCACTTGGTCTGGGTCCGCTGTATTTCCTAAAGCGTCAGGAGTCTCCAGGTCCTTCCCGATGATGAATCCTTGCATGCTGGAAGGTACATATTCACTCGCAATCTGACTGCCGGAAGCATCTGCCTGGTTTCCTTGAAGATTAAGCTCATAGGTTACCCCGGACTCCAGCTTCGGAAGCTGAATATCGTCCTGTACGGCATTCTCTTCTTTTTCCATGCTGCCCTCCTGATAAGAAATGGCCATATATGCTTTCTTATCTTCTTTGTTCACTGCAATTCCTTCCATTTTATTAAACTCGGATGTCGCTCCTTTGATCGCTCCGTAGCGTCTTGATTCCAGGAATGCAGCTGCTTTTTCCATGCCCGGTTTCACTTTAAGGTACTCGACTTCATCGCTTGCGTTTGTCTTCACAGCCGTAAATCCTTCAGTTGGTTCTTCTGCTGTTTCAAAGATATCACTGAATTTCACACCACTGTTGATGATATCTAAAACCTCTTGATCTGATGCATGTCCAAGTTTGATCCATTTCAAGTCACCGGAACCGCCTTTTTCAGTACCGGTCTGCTCGAATTTTGCAGCATATAGAGTACCAGAAGAGAAGTCTTCCGCTTTATCGGCTACATACATGAACGACATCGTATTTCCACCGTCATCACCAAACAGTGCCGTTTTATTATCTGGAAGCACCTTCATCATTTCATGAGAGAAACGTCCAGTACTATAATGTTTTTCAACTGATGCTTCACCCTGCTTGGTGATCGAGATTTCAGGAATCCACCCATAGAAATAAGGATTCGCTTTTGACGCATCATGGAAGTAGTGTTCAGCGTAGTTGCGAACTTCTTTATACGCATCACTGTCTTTGTTTTCGAATGCACGTGCATCAGGTTCATACTCTTCAGACCCCATATGTGTTCCCCAGTCAGTCGTAGATCCATTACAAGGGATCCAAAGACCATTCACATTGGCAAAGTCGATTTTCTTAGCATTTTTTACGATTGAAAGCTTTCCAGTTTTCTTATCACGCTTCACTTCTGTGAGTGTCATCGAAGCCGGGAGACCGGAAACTTCTTCTCCTGCATTATTTTGAGAGTCATACTCGAAGTGGGAAATCATATATGTTTTATTGCCCTTCTTTATTAAACTATTAGAATCCGGGGCATCAGATATATAGTATGACGGGTCTTCAGGAATACTATTATCGATGATAGGGTCGCCATTCACATCGATCGGTGTTCCTGCCGGAATCATTTCCTTGTTATTTTCGACAATTTTGTCTTTCGTAAGGTATAGCTGGTCGTATGAAAGAGGGATTTCTTTCTGAGTACCATCTTCAAAAGTTACTTTAACAGTAGACTCCGTATACGTTTTTACCATGTTTTCAATTGATGAGGGGGCGTCCATAGAGCTGAATTGGACATTTTGTATTTTTTTATGTGATTCTTTCCCATATTGGTGTCCGTTATCTGAGCTGGCCATAGCTGTCATTGTTGAAGAAGCCAGCAGTACCATAGATAATCCGATCGTTAATTTCTTCTTCATCTTTATACCTCCTAGGGTTTAATCACTTGCAATACCTATTAAAACATAGAAGTTTTAAAGAATTATGAAATTATATTAAGCCAATGTAAGGTTCCAGTGATAATTAGATTTCAAGTAATTATGCTCATCAGATTTCTCATAATTAATATAATCTTTATCCTCCTGTAACTTGCAATTATTAAATCCCCTCTAGTATGGTGGTGTATCAAAAATATGTTTGGAGGTTTTATGCCATGTACCGCCCATTTGTAAAAACGGCCATTGTATCTGCCCTGTCACTCTCTACTGTACTTTCAATTTTGCCAGCAGGGGAAGATGTACAGGCCACCACATCTCAAGAGACCCTTTCAATAGGAGAGTCCGACTTGCCAGAATCACGAAATACTAAACAAGTAACCAAAGGAGTTACCCATACCGACATTACAAGAGGCTATTATTCAAAGAAAGCCTATTATACGGTGGATGTATCATTCTTTGAAACAAAGGGACAAGCAAACTCTCTGTTACGTGAGCTGAAAGAAAAAGGGTACGATGCAACGCTTCATGAAGTGAAAAATAAACAGTCTAAATATACAGATGTAGAAGAAAAAGAAATTGGTTATGTGGTTCGTTCGGGTGAGTTTGAAAATGAGAATGGAGCAAAAGAACACGCTGATCAATTGAGTACAAGTGGTTATGAAAAAGCAAAGGTCACTTTTTCGGAATATGACGGGACCACCAAAACAACAGGACCATGGAAGATTGATGTCCTTGAAATCGATCCGTCAACATTTGAAGGTGAACTGACGAACGTCCTGGCAAATGATGAAATTACCGGACGTGAAACGGTTTCCTCCATGGCTGAACGGAATCAAGCTTTAGCAGGAATGAATGGCGGCTACTTTGTTGTAGGTCCAACCGATGGTGTACCCGGGGATCCGGCTGGGATATCAGTTGTCAACGGCCAATTGGTCAGCGAAGCGATTGGAGAGCGCACAAGCCTTCTTCTTTCAGGGAACGAAGCAAAGATTGCAGAAACGTCGACTACATCACATGTAAAAACGAAAAACGGAGAAAAGGCAGTGATTGACGGAATCAACCGAAAGCCTGGATTGATAAGGAGCTGCGGCGGGATCGATGACACGGAAACCAATCAGCCAAAGCATGACGTGACCTGTACTGATTCAGAGGAAATTATCGAATATAACGCTTATTTTGGAGATGCCACTCCTAAGGGAGAAGGCTTCGAAGTTGTGCTGAATGCAAGTGGAGAAGTTGTTGAAACTTACTCCCAGAGGGGCCATAACATCCCAGAGAGCGGAATCGTCCTCTCAGCAACCGGTGACCGGGCAGAATGGCTGAAACACAATGTTTCAAAAGGAGAAACATTAACGATCACCCAAAACATAACGGCTGATGGGAAGCAGATGAAAACCTCATCAAATTTAGATATCATCGGCGGGGCACCTCAACTACTAGATGAAGGAAAGATTGATATTCAAGCAAAAGAAGAAGGCTTTGCTTGGAGCAATGATTTCTACTATCATTTTGCACAATATCGTCATCCAAGATCGTTTGCAGGGATCAAGGAAAATGGTAATATTTTGCTTGTCACCGTCGAAGGACGCAACCCTGAAGAGAGCATTGGAGTCAGTTTCCTTGAAAGTGCCCAAATACTTCAGTCCCTTGGGGCCATTAAAGGTTTGAACCTTGATGGTGGAGGTTCATCAGCGATGGTCGTTGATGACAAACTGGTCAACCAGCCCTCAGACCTTACTGGTGAACGTCCGGTATCCGATGGGATTTTCATACTTGAATAATGGATACGGAAGGTCAGGCACACTAGTGTGCCCGACCTTTATGATTGTTATCATCGTTATTGATTGCCGTTCCATTCGTTCCGCAATGAAAAAGGAAGCTTCTGTGTTAAGAAGCTTCCTTTTTCATGTTTCATATATTTGACCATCGGGACAACAAACCTGTCCCCATGTCCCGCTTTTTAGTGCATGCTGTTCATGACCCAGACGGTTCCTGCTACGATGACGATGGCGATGAAGCTGGCAGAAAGCATTTTTCCGACCTGCCATTTTCCTTCTCCTTCTGTTACGTGCATGAACATGAACAACTGGATTGCCGCTTGCAGGAAGGCAAGGACAAAGACGATGGCCACGATGGTTCCGCGGGCAAGGTCAGTGTAAAGTCCCCACCAGACAGCAAGGAACGTCAATCCTACTGACAAAAAGAATCCGATGATTTGAGTCCAAGGTATACGGCTGTGGTTTGATGTGTTGTTTGACATATTATCCCACCATCCCTAACAAGTACACGCTTGTAAACACGAAGATCCATACGAAATCAAGGAAGTGCCAGTACAAGCTGGATACAAATAATTTTTTTGCAGTATCAGGGTTCAGTCCCCGCTTTTTCACTTGGAACATCACCAGTGTGATCCAGAGGATACCCAATGTTACGTGGAGTCCATGCGTACCAGTCAACAGGTAGAATGAAGACCAGTATGCATTGGTTCCCATCGCAGCCCCTTCATGAATGAGGTGAAGGAATTCTGCTATCTCCATGTAAAGGAATCCTGCACCAAAGAGCAATGTGATGATCAACCAGATCATCATGCCTTTGACATTTCTTCTTCTTAATTCATTTATCGATAATCCAGACGTGAAACTACTGATTAACAATAGCAGCGTCATGATGATCGTATTCTTCAGATCAAACACTTCACCAGGAAGCGGACCGCCGACCGTTCCGCTTTCAAGGGCAAAGAACGTGGCGAAAATGGTGGCGAAAAGCGCCATTTCCGCTCCGAGGAAAATCCAGAAACCGAAGATATTCAGCTTCCCTATTTCCGATTGATATTCCAGTGGCGTGTTTGGATCTACATTTGTACTATGTGCCATACTCACGCCTCCCTCTTGAACCGATTTTCAGTCTTTTCTATTTCATCCACACTTACATAATAACCTTTGTCATACGTGTGTGAAGTAAGTGAACGATGTGCCATGGTACCAAAGATCCCTACAAGGGCGGCTATCGCCATCCACCACAGCTCGAACACCAGTCCGAAACCAGCGACAAAGAAGAGACCGGACATGATGAACGGCACCCCTGCATTGTTCGGCATGTGAATCGGTTTATACTCAGGATCTTCAGGCTTGCCGGATTCTTTCCATTCCTGTTTCATGTAATAGAATGCATCCACACTCTTTACTTCAGGTACATGAGCAAAGTTGTAGTGAGGAGGGATCGCTGAGCTTGTCGCCCACTCAAGTGTGCGTCCATCCCAAGCATCGCCTGATACCTCTCTCTTAGCATAACGGTAGCTGTAGTATACGTTGTACACGATGATCATGAATCCGACACCCATACCGAATGCACCGACAGAAGAGATCACATTCAAAGCAGTCCAGCCGTCTTCAGGCCCGTACGTGTAGACACGTCTCGGCATACCGGCGAATCCTAACACGAATTGCGGTAAGAAACATACGTTGAAACCGATCGAGAAGAACCAGAACGCCCATTTCCCGATTCGTTCGTTCATCTTGATGCCGAACATCTTCGGATACCAGTAGACAAGTCCTGCGAAGCAGGCAAATACGACACCGGCAATCAATGTGTAGTGGAAGTGAGCAACCAAGAAGTAGTTGTTGTGATACTGGAAGTCAGCTGCAGCCATACCGAGCATGACCCCTGTCACTCCACCAATCAAGAATGTCGGAATGAATGCTACCGACCACATCATCGAGGTCGTAAATTCAATCCTTCCCTTATAAAGGGTTCCCAGCCAGTTAAAGATCTTGATACCGGTCGGAATGGCGATCGCCATCGTGGAAATCGAGAATACACTGTTCACTGCAGCACTTCCGCCCATCGTGAAGAAGTGGTGGACCCACACGACAAAGCTCAATAATGAAATGGCAGCAAGTGAAATGATCATCGATTTATAACCGAATAATGTCTTTCTAGCAAAAGTAGCAATGATTTCTGAGAAAATACCGAAAGCCGGCAAAATAACGATATAAACTTCCGGATGTCCCCATAACCAGAACAGGTTCGACCATAGCATCGGATTCCCGCCGTCCGTCAGCGTGAAGAAATGTGTGCCGAACAAACGGTCAAATGTCATCAGTGCAAGTGTCACTGTCAAGATTGGGAATGCAAACACAATGATGAATGCAGTGATCAATGTCGTCCACGTGAACATCGGCATGCGAAGAAGCGTCATGCCCGGCGCACGCATCTTGATGATGGTCACGACAAAGTTGATACCTGTTAATAATGTACCAATCCCTGAAATCTGCAATCCGAGTAAGTAGTAGTTGATACCCGGTCCAGGACTTCCTTCGATCGCAAGCGGAGCGTAGTTCGTCCAGCCCGCATCCGGTGAACCACCGAATACAAATGACATATTGAAAAGAATAGCCCCGAACATGAATGACCAGAAACTCAGGTTATTCAAGTAAGGGAATGCAACATCCCTTGCACCAATTTGTAAAGGTACAACAACGTTCATCAATCCAAGTAAGAATGGCATCGCCATGAACAGGATCATGATCGTACCATGAGTCGTAAAGATTTCGTTATAGTGCTGTGATGATAAAAACTCGTTATTAGGCACCGTTAGTTGGGCCCTCATCAGTAGTGCATCGACCCCTCCGCGGAAGAGCATGATCAATGCGGCAATGATATACATAATACCTATCTTTTTATGATCAACACTCGTGATCCAGTCGTTCCAAAGCCATTTCCACTTTTTAAAATAAGTCAGTGTAGCGACAATCCCGATTACAGTGAATACAATCGAAATATTGGCTCCAAGGATCAACGGATCGTTGAGGATTAAATTATCCTTGATAAAATCAAACATCTAGAGTGGTCCTCCTTTCTTAATGCTCATGTCCTTCTTGTTTTTCTTTGTCTTCTGTATGTCCATCATGACTTTCTTGTTCCTGATGGTCCTCATGGTCACTTCCGTGGTCACCGTGCCCACTGTGAGTGGATTCGGCATCCGCATCGGCACCATGCGATTTTTCAGTGACGCCGTACTTATCACGGATAGCAAATGCATATTCAGAATTCTTGCCGTGATCGACAATGGACAAGTGAGTGGAGGAGAATGTCATCTTTTCAACATGTCCCGGTAAAATAAGCTGTTCATACTGTTTTTCCGTAAGCTTCGGCTCATTGGCCTGAACATCTTTAACCCACTTCTCATACTTGCCTTCTTCCAACGCAACAAAATCAAACTTCTGGTGTGTCATTCCCTCACCCGTAAAGTTTGAATTACGTCCATCATAAGTTCCAGGCTCATCAGCCTGTAAGTATAAATCATTCACCATTCCAGGCATTCCATAAATCTGTCCGCCGATTTGCGGCACCCAGAATGACGCCATGGAATCTGCAGCTGTCACCTTAAACAAAATCGGGTGATCTTCCGGGACGTTCACATAGTTCACGGTCTCGATCCCCTCTTCCGGATAACTGAAGATCCATTTCCAGTCGACAGCCGTCGCATGGATCACAATCGGTTCTTTATGTGCAGTCGCTTTCGGAGCTTCTCTCAGCTCATATAAAGCCTTTGTATTCGGAATCGACAAAGCGATGACGATCAATACAGGAATCAGCGTCCAGATGATCTCAAGCTTCGTGCTTCCATGCATCTCAGGCTTATAATCGCCTTTCCGGCTGCTTCGATATTTTAATAGAATAAATGTAAAGAATGATAGAACGACGATCATAATGCCAAGCATATAATAAATCGACAGCATGATCAGGTCTTTCTGTACGGCCCCTACGGGCCCTTTCGGATCGAGAATGATCATATCACTTCCCGAACTGAATATGATGATAAAAAATAATGAAACCAGACTGATTAAAACAATCAAGTATGGCTTGAATTTATCAAACAAAGGGTTCACCTTCCTTTATCTCGTATTTATCAGTTGTAGCATCATATTATCAAATTCTGTTAAGAAGTTACCCCTATTTAACCGAACTGTAACCTGATTTTCGAAATTTAGACGAAAGTTATTCACAAAACGGTAACAATGTTGGAAAGAATTCCTCAATCCACAAAAAAATAACTCCCAACATTATATTTAAATAACGTTGAGAGCGTTTTATGAATTGATTATTCAGAATTATAGCGATTTATCACCACATGCATTCATTCACATTTTCTTTTCATCACAGTACTATTCTTGAACTTTCATGAGTTGATTACTAGAACAAGAGTACAAGTGTCAGCAAATTCGGATTCCTCCACCTTATAGACTCCTTATTCTAAGAAAATAATTCTATAAGGATTAGTCGATAAAATAAGAAACAAAAATCCACCACATTTTCAGCGTAAACTCTTAATTCCGCTAATGATTTCCGTGCAAGACTTCGCTTTCCGCGGGTAGCCCGTGAGCCTCCTCGGCTTCGCCTGCGGGAAGAAAAGCGGAAGGGCTTTGTTCAGAGGCGGGTGGCATAAGACGAATCGGCCTGGAAGGCGTTCTTTGCCTTCTTGGTCGGTTTGGCTTATGACATGTGCCTCTAAGCCCTGTAGCTGGACACGTCTCACATTAGCTACTCTTCCCGCAGGAGTCTTCGTCTTGCACTCCAATCAACCGCTGGAAAGACCTAAGATTTATATATACATTTGAAAAAGTTAAAAACCCGAACTAATTGGCCTCATAAAAGGCAAATTAGTTCGGGTTTTACTTAGAATACAACACTTTTGTCCCACCACAATACCAAAGGCTATAAATATGAAGCCCTTTTTAAAGAACAATTCCCGGCTGCTTCCTTAAGCTTTGGCGAATAATAGCTGAGTTTTTTTATGAAATAACAGGTTTCCGGAAAGTGATGCTCTAAGAATCGAAGGGTCGTTTTATTCAGCAGTTTCTTTTTATTGTACTTTTCAACCATTCCGGAGATATACTGACTCATCTCCAGAGTCGTTTGACCAACTTCAAGTGCAAATTCCCTCTGTCTGGCAAATCCCGGCTGTTTAAATCTGAGATATCCCTTCAGATGCCGGTTTTGAATGATATATACCTGATATTGGTCAATATACGCCTCTGCCCGCATGCTGGCACCTATCTCTATGGGATCCAGCAAGTTTTGGAATAATAACACGTGCCCCAGCTGATCTTCCAGCCATAAATCCATCAAATCCACCAAAGGAAGAGGCTCCGGCTTTTCCCCTTTCAGGAGATACCCCAGAAACCGCAAGTATTCCTGGTTTTCTGCAAGCGTGCCGTTCAAGTAAGTTGGCGAAAAATCCAGGTTTACCTTATTATCGATTCTTAACGATTGCAGCATTCCTTCGAATTCAAAGTAGCCTTTTGCCACCGGCCAGACTCGGGTTGAAAACTGAACCATGACTTCATCCCCATGGTCGGCTGTACGAGGAACACGATTCAATAATTCGATCAGCTCCCCAAATAACTGAATGTACTGCTGTGAAGCATCTACATACTCTTCTTCAACTACAGATAAGTGGTCCCTGATGAAATAGGCATGATCCTGTAATACTTCAAGCCAGAATAAATGCTCCTCCCAAATTGAGATCATTTGATTAGCCACATCTTTACCTCCTTTTTATTATGTATATATTTAGTAAGGAGATAAAAAAGAAGGACTCATTAACAAACTTTCATTCGTTATGAAAAGATCCCGGGCATGGATACATAAAATTTTCATAAAAAAGGAAAAATAGATGTACAACTATGATGCAAAGGGTGTCCTTTTATGAAGAATAGAACACTGATGATCACGTTAATGGCACTGCTTCCCTGGTTGTCTATCCCGTTTTTGGACAATAAAACGTTCAGAAGATTCTTACCAGGCACTCTTTTTATGAGCGTGTATCTCCTGGCAGAAGGCACTATAGCAACGAAAAGGAAATGGTGGTGGTTCCCTTTTCACATTAAACCGAATGTAGCAGCTGAACTCCCTCTGATCCTGGGTCCTTTCTTTGTTGGCTCACTTTGGATCTTTAAATACACTTACGGCAGATTCTCGATGTATTTTCTTCTGAACCTGATCGTTGATACTTTTTTCACCACGATTATGCTGAATTGGTTTAAGAAAATCGGGTATGTCACCTTGATCAGATTCACCAGATTTCAGCTGTCATTACTCTTTTTATTGAAGTCGATATCCATGTATGGGTTTCAATCATTATATGAAAGAGTTTTTTCCGGCAAGGTCACAAATAAAGACGGGGCGGAAAATCTGTAAAGAACGCAATGAAGGCCAATGCAATGAATAAACCTCTCATCACAATTGGGGATGAGAGGTTTTTTGCCGTTTCAATGTTTGTATATTACGTATTGCTTTATCCATCATTCCCTTTGACTCCGTTTTTGCACAACTCTTCATATCCTGCAGGTTTCCCAACTACAATGCTTGACGCAGTGGCAATAAAGGCACTCCCGATAATATCAGATGGATAATGATGCCCCAGCCAAATACGGGAATAACCTGTCAGCATTGATAAAAGCCACATCATCGACCCATAGGCACGGTCATAAAGAAAGATCGAAGTAGATACCGCAAACGCAAGCATGGTATGCTTACTCGGAAATGAAGAATCCATTTTTGAAGGGATGAGTATGCCGACTCGTCGTGCAACAAATGGGCGCGGCTTAAAGTAAAACAACTTAATCAACGTATGAAGAATCAAAGATACCCCCGAAGACTTCAAAGCATTCCAAACCATTTTTCTATACATACCATTTCGAAACCACATGAAGATCAGCACAAATATGAACACATAACGAACCTTTTTTGATAGGAAAATCATCAGCCAATCAATCGGGGCAAGGCGTCCAGAAAACAGATTGATCGCCCTGAATACTTTTTCGTCCATAAGTATGCCTCCTTTTTTTCAACGATATCTTTAAAATTCCCTTTTTAGTATGAAGTATGTAAAAACCTGCGGATGATCTCCTAAACAAAAAAAGCTTGCAGACTCCGTCTACAAGCTGAAAGCTGCAGAATGTATCTGCAGCTTAGCATTCATTTAATCAAAGATGTCATCTTATTCCCGATCAAACAATACACGGCCCGCAATCCCCGGGTTCGTCATTTCATAAGGGTTTAAGATCAGATCGAGTTCTTCTTCTGTGAGAACATCGTATTCCAAGCAAAGTTCCCTTACTGATTTCCCTTTCAGGATCGCTTCCCTGGCAATTCTCGATACTACTTCATATCCAAGGTGCGGATTGACAGCCGTAATAATTCCCACGCTGTTTTCCACATATTCCTTCATGCGTGTTTCATTTGCCTCGATTTCGATAAGGCAGTTGTCGGTAAAGCTTCTGAACGCATTGTTCATGATGCTGATGGATTGCAGGAGATTGAACACAAGGACAGGTTCCATCACGTTCAGTTCAAGCTGGCCGGCTTCAGAAGCAAGAGAGATGGTCTGGTCATTCCCCATCACCTGGAAAGCGACCTGGTTGATCAGCTCCGGCATGACCGGGTTTACTTTCCCAGGCATGATCGATGATCCGGGCTGTCTTGCCGGAAGGGAAATCTCGCCCAAGCCTGCGCGCGGCCCTGATGCCATCAAACGCAAATCGTTTGCGATTTTGGACATATTGGTCATGCATACCTTCAATGTGGAAGAAACCTCTGTGTAAGCATCTGTATTCTGCGTCGCATCGACAAGGTGCTCCGCTCCCGTGAGAGGCAGTCCGCTGATGTCAGCCAGATGCTTCACGACGCTTTCAATATAAGCCGGGTCTGCGTTCAACCCGGTCCCTACAGCCGTCGCCCCCATATTCACTTCATACAGATGCTCCCGCGTACGTCCGATTCGCTTGATGTCCCGCTCAACGACACGGCTGTATGCCTCGAATTCCTGGCCGAGGCGGACAGGAACCGCATCTTGAAGATGGGTGCGGCCCATCTTGATGACATGATCAAACTCCTGAGCCTTCTTTTTGAAAACATTCAGCATATCTTCCATCGTTACCAGCAGCTTATCCAATAACTTAAGAGTCGAAATGTGAATGACCGTCGGGAAGACGTCATTGGTCGACTGCGCCATATTCACGTGACTGTTCGGGCTGACTTTCCCGTATTCACCTTTTTGATGGGAAAGCAGTTCCAGGGCACGATTGGCGATGACTTCGTTCGCATTCATATTGATAGACGTACCCGCGCCCCCCTGAATCGGGTCGACGATGAAATGTTCATGCAGCTTCCCTTCAAGGATTTCATCACAAGCCTGTACGATGGCCTGCCCGATCCCTTCATATAGACGTGTTGTTTCCATATTTGCGAGCGCTGCCGCTTTCTTGACCACGGCAAGCGCATCGATCATTTCTGTATGAATTTTATAACCAGTCACCGGGAAGTTTTCCACCGCCCTGAGCGTCTGAATTCCATAATATACATGTTCGGGCACTTCCTTTTGCCCAAGGAAATCTTTTTCAATTCTATATCCGCCAGTAGCAGTTATCATGTCTCTACCCCTCTTGTTCGTATTCAGTATCACCATTCGAGATTCTACCAATTTCCGGGGAAGTAAGCAATGGTTTTTACTGGCGTCATCAAGAAAAGCGTATTTCTATAAGAAATACGCCCTTGAAAATCATAGAACCAATTAATACGCAGAAATGACAGCCCCATTTTTATGGATAATGGTGACCATCTGTCCGGATTGCTTTTGGTACCCTTGGGAGGTTCCATAAGGGACCTTTAAGACGAATTCCCCGTTTTCACCTTTGAATTCCACTGAAAAGCTGTCAACCGCTCCAATGACGACAGCTTGGGACACTTCAGCTTTCCCCGGAATGAAGAGATTTTGGCCGATCAGGACCATGTCCATTTTCAGTCCGTTTGCCTTCGCCACCTCTTCCGGCTTTACGCCATACCGATGAGAAATTCCCCAGAGAGTATCTCCGGCCACTGCTGTATAATACTCACCAACATCGCTTGATGCTTGTCCGGCTGGCAAAGTCAGCTTCTCGCCACTCTTGATTTGATATGTATTCTTTTCATTAATATAGGTTATTTCATCGATCGTGGTTCCATACTGTTTGGCCAGGGAGTAAAGAGTGTCCCCTTTTTTGACCGTATAGGTAAAAAACTCCTTATGCTGCTTTCTATCGGGTACAAGCAATTGCTGGCCAGTGATAATCTTATCTGATGACAAGACGTTCGCTTCCATCAACTGTTCGACAGTCACTTCATATTTTTTAGCCAGACTATAAAGAGTGTCATTTTTTTTGACCGTGTATTCTGTACTGCCTGCGCCAGCCTTGCCGTTGGCGAGAAGGAGTGCGGTGATGGTGCCGGCAGCAGTCGCTGCGGCTATCTTTTTATTTCTCGCTCTTACCTTAATCTTTCGCGCTTCTGCTATTCTGTGTTTTCTCTTCATTGTGATCGCAGTCAATTTTACATCCCCCAATGTACTCGTTTAAGTGTCATCAACCCTATATCATTCGAACGTCGGGGGTCTTTTTGAGGGTGTAAAATAAAAATATTCCTACCAAACCATTTTTATCCACAAAAGCTGTCTTGACTCAAGAATCTTTGCCTTCCTTTCCAATCAACAGCTGCTGCCTTCTTCCCGGCTCTCTCCAAAAAGGAAGGATGGCCCTCCCCTTCTTCAAATCCAGGTCTCAACAATTCTCAATTCTTCCTGAGCAGAATTCGAAATCTTTGAAAACCTCTCAGGGATTTCACTCCTGACCGCCTCCAAAGTAGGCCTCATGAGTATGTGATGTGTCGGCTTTTCAACGTCAAAAACCCTTGCTACATACATCCCTTTATAATCTTCCGGACTCCAATATATGCATATGATCGGTAATGTCAACTCACTGAAGGCCACTTCATCAAACGTATTCATTAATCGATCAGGATTATTCATCATGTATCTCTCCCCTTTAGTACACTGCCATATTGGAATGCTGAATCAGACAGTTATTTTTCTTTTTATATAAAGAAACCTCATTCATATATTTGGTACATTCTGTGTGTCTTCCTTCTCTTATGAGCAGGGGAATGAGAATCTCTTCGATGTATTCTATATAGGCATGTTCCCCTTCTGTTAAACGTCTCTTCAGCATATTCAACAGAGTGAATCTATACGTATCTCTCAATGTTTCTGCAAAGTCGATTCCTTTCATCAGCATAGCAAGATTACGCTCTTTATCTTTCCGTTCCCTCAAAAGGATTGAACTTCCGACCAATCCTATTATACTGACAAGATAATCTGCGGAATCAGGTTTCTCTTTCAATAAATGATACGCGATGGAATAAGTCTCTACTGCACGTTCATACTCTTGATCCCTGACGTATTCATCCCCCAGATTTATATGCAGTATCGCTTTTCTCTTATCATCTTGAAGCTGATCACAGCGATGTATCAATCTTTCATACTTCTTCTCAAGGATGCTCAGAACCCTATTGTCTTTTCTGCCTTCTGCTTTCAGCTTAAAAATGGAGCCATCGAACTCTCTGGTAAAATTATATGTCTCTTTGAAATGACTCATAGCGAGTGCCACAGATTGGAGGGACTTATCATGATCGTTACATTCATGATACGCATATGCCATGTGCAGATAATATTCTTGATTCGTATACTCGGCCTCATCGATGCTTTCGAGCAATTCGAGCGCTTTTTTTGCATTTCCCTTTGATAGCTCAAGCAGCCCTTTTACATGAGAATATAATTGGTAATCGTAACTGGACATATAATAAGTGTTTCGTCTGTTCATAAATTGGTTCAAATACGAGGCTGCTTCGAGCAAATTCCCTTTCATGATCCAATATCTTGCTTTTAAAAGCTTGTACGTTCCGTTGATGGTCTCGATTTGTAGCAACTGATTCTGCTCTATGGTCTCTTTTAATAATTCAATGTCTCCGGTGACTTCTTTAATCATGAAATCGTGCCATAATTCGAGATCCATCTGCCATTTCTTAAAAGAACGGTGCATCCCTTCAAGATCCATATTTAATTTCCCGCCAACTTTAACGATCGTATCTTTTCTCAAGAAGTTCTCTCCACTTTCTAACCTGCTCATATGAGCTGGAGTGCAAATCCCTTCACAGACTTCCTTTTGCGTCAGTCCCCTAAAGATTCGACAATATTTGATGAATGTCCCGATATGCATGACTTTAGACCTCCAGGAATGTAATAGCCGTATATGTGTCTACGACAATTATACCAAGAGACACTCCTGACAAAATTGGGTTATTAACTGACTTCAACATCATACAAATAGGGACTTTTCACCCATAACATTGAACCTTGATCACCGGCCTTTTAATGTAGAAAATGGCGAAACAGAGCAAAAGGAACGAATCACTCCCTGTGAAATGTTCCTGTGACCCACCGGAAAAGCATGACTTTAGACCTTTCATACTTTCCCAATTTTCATAACAAGCCCCTACGTACTCCAAAAAGAAAGAACCACATCTTCCTCTAGGTTGACGGTGGCTCTTTTTCTTTTCTAATATAGTCCTGCCGGATGTATGGGCGGATCAATCTGAATTTCTTCATTTAAATAAATTTTTTGTATGACAGAGGAATGTGCCAAGCGCAAGATTTCGTTGGAAGGCATCTCCATCGATACTCCATTAAAGGCCGTCTTGTATCGATGAATGATCCGATATGGTATATGATTATGTTCTAAAGCCAGCCGGATTTCCTCTTGGAACTGCATGTGACTAACCTCCACATGCCGCTTGGCTTCTTCCAGCGTCAGATGAATTCCTTTCCCTTTCGCTTCCAGCACAGCTACTTTCGCAGGTTTGATGATGAACTGTATGATGATCGAGATGGTCTGAGTGCTTGAAAGATTGATGCGCGGATCTATTTCAACAGGTGCCCTCATTGTTCATTCCACCACCTTTTTGTTCGTTGTTCATTTCAGTTTCTCATACAATTGTATTTTCATCTATTATACAGAAGATTATATACAGGTTTTCAACGTCGATATACCTGATTTGATCTGACTCTAATTCCGTAGTAGTCGTGATTGTTTTTATACATATGTATGTTAGTACTCATGGATAGGTCGCTCAATCTCTCCAGGTTTCGGATAGGACATTGAATACAAAGAGTTCTCGTACGTTTAACCTATCTGCGTATTGCAACGCTTTTTCGTGTCTGTCTTGATCCAAAAATGAATCATCGGAAATAAGAGGCTGGGACAAAACTAAAAAACTACCACATAAAGACGAACAATTTCAGGGTAGTTTCTTAATACCGCTAATGATTTCCGTGCAAGACTTCGCTTTCCGCGGGTAGCCCGTGAGCCTCCTCGGCTTCGCCTGCGGGGTCTCACATAAGCTACTCTTCCCGCAGGAGTCTTCGTCTTGCACTCCAATCAACCGCTAGAAAGAGCTAAATCTAAATGTCTATTTAATCAAATTAAAAGCCCGAACTAATTTGACTTTTACACAAATTAGTTCGGGTTTTACTTAGGCTAAAACACTTTTGTCCCAGCCTCTTCACATTCAATCTGTTTAGACCAATTAGATAAGCTAATTATTCAGTTGTCTCTAATCCCATCATATTCAAATAATAGGTCAGATCTTTTTTCCCGATTGTTTCCTTAGGTGATTTCCCTTTAGGCGAATCCGGTCCTTTGGTCAGGAAGTTCTTTTCGATGAATCGAACGTCAGTCTCGTTGACGACACCGTCCTGATTGACGTCGAAAGTCGGGATCTCAGGGTTCTCTTTACCGTAGTACTCAACGATGTCACGAACATCTTTGATATCGATCAAGCTGTCACTGTTCACATCTCCGGCAAGACTGATATGAGTTCCTGCTGAAACGAACCTTCCATAGTCTTCACCTTTCAATTCAAATCCAGGAATGAAAGGCGTGTAGGTCTTAAGATGTCCTGGGATTTCCACGACGACATTGTATGTCTCACGCGAAGCCGGGACGCCATAGATGGTGTATTTCCCTCTTGAATCGATGCTGCCTTCATATTTTTCACCATCCGGTGATAAGGCGTATACCTTCGCTCCGATATGTTGAGCAACATCGATTGGTAATAGTAGGTTGCCACTACCACTTTTCTTTAAAAATGCTTCTGGTTTAATATTCCCTTCGACCCTTGAATGTTTCGACACGAAATCATATGATGAAGTGCTGTAATATGGAAGAGTTACAGCCTCATCTTGACCGGCCTTCGAGTAACTTGACTTTGTTATATCAAGTTTGTCAGCCCCATAAAACCAGTCATCTTTAGTGACCTTGAACGTAACGTCCACAACAGGCATGTCACCATTCAGACCGGAGTATCCTTCTCCGTTCAAGGAAGCTCCTACAGATACGGTCTGGTAATAGCCTGAACCGCTGACAACAGGATCTTGGAGGGATGCTTGAACACCGTTTTCCTCTGCATAAGCTTTGAATTCATCATTCAGCTTTGCCGATTGGAATGAATACATTTCCCCTTTATACTGAATCGTGTATTCTCCTGAAATAAGATTTTTTACGTTATTCATGCTCAGAGTCATGGTCACAGTATCGTCTAACCCGACTTCTTCCTTGTTGTAATCGGATGTTAGATACTCAGTGCCTTCTTGGAGGAAGATATATCTTTGGTAATTGACATTTGCTGCAATATCAGAAGCTGCCAGACTTACTCTTAAAGGTTCGTCTGCAATATCAGAAGGCTCTATTCCAAACTCCGTATCCCCTTCAGAATCCGCTGGTGGGAAACAACAATTGAAGTATTCGCGGAATCCGGTCGCGATAAAGAATTTGTTGGATGATTGATCATACTCCATCCCTTTTGATTGTAAGACTTCCACTGTTTCATCCTGTACATTTCCATGGATCCAGAAAGCTTTGTGCCCAAACTCTTCTGTGTACATATCTTCACTGATTTCATACACACCAGGATCCTTATCAAATTTCACTTGTGGCTTTGTATTATCAACGATGACAGGAGTGTCAATTGTATACGTTTTTCCTTCCTCATCATGCCCTATGAATTCTAATTCATAGTCCCCTTCTGGCAAATCAATGAATTGATCTGATATCGGATTTTGTTCGTCATTTGTAAATGGATAAACGCCTCCAGCAAAAACAGCCGGAATGTAATACCTGAAGTCAGGCTTTGCATTCGCTTGTGTGAGGGAAGCAATGAATCCGATTGCATCACCTGATTGTCCATCTTTCACCACAACATCGATCCTCGTCAGCGGGTTTTTCATTTGGAATGCTGCTGAGATGAATGGATTGTAGTACTGCCACTTAGGTGTATTATTCGCAAGAGCCGGACGGTTTGTTTCAAGATAGTCGAACCCTTTTCCTGTAACCCGGATGGCAAACGGAACCTGATACGTTTCACCAGCTTCATTTGCATTCGTCAGATGGATGTACCCTTCATAACGACCTTCTTCTGCATCTGCCGGAACCGTGATCACTGGGGAAAGTTCTTTTGATCCTTCAGCGGAGACCGCTACACTCGTTGGTACGTCTAAAACAATACCGTTTTCGGCTGAATCCTTAATACCTGGACGTTCTCCATGGTATTCGACTTCTACCTTGAATGACTTTTCCACTTCACCGTTGTTCTCTATGACCATGCTGCTGTCTGCTTTTATTCCATTGTCATTTTTGTAGTGACTTCCGAAAGAGATGGAGGCTGTTTCTTCTTCAATTTCTACGACAGCCCCATTTTCGATATTCTCTGTTTTATCCATCACTTTGATGGAAACATCTGCGTGCACCGCCTCATAGGCATCAATGCGGCCTGCTCCTTGTTCAAATACGGATACGTCACCTTTCAAGTCTTCCGCTGTGTTCATCAGGGCTGCTTTTACATCAAATGGTGATAGATCCGAATTTTCTTGAAGCATAAGGGCAGCCACTCCTGCAACGTGAGGGGTTGCCATCGAAGTTCCCTGCAGGCGGGCATATGCTGATGAGTAATCTACTCCTTCTTCCGGACTGTTGATATATTCTGGAATCGTTGAGAAGATCGCTACCCCTGGTGCCACAACATCCGGCTTGATATCATAGCTGCCGCCCACTGGTCCCCTTGAACTGAAGCCAGCCAAGTTGTCGCCCTCTGTTTGAACACTTGCCAGATCACCAAACGTAAGGGCAACGTTATCTCCTAATCCTTTTAACCGTTCACCGTCGGCTTTTGTCATACGGAAGGTTGGGATATATTCGGACCCCTCCCCTAAATAAGCCGGAATATTCCCATCAACGTTATTGTAGATGATAACAGCATCCGCACCTGCTTCTTTCGCATGCTTCATTTTATCGACAAACGTAATGTCACCACGCTGAATCAGTGCGATTTTACCCGTTAAGTCTTTCCCCTCGAAATCAGCAGCAAATCCAAGCCCGGCAGAAACCACTTCTTTGGACTGATTTTGAAGAGAAGTAAGATCGTCAGAAAAATTCTTACCCATCAATAAAACATTCTCAAATGTTTCACCATTCACACTCATGGATTCAAATGAAGGGATATCCATGGCAAAATCACTTGCCCCGACCGTTATCCCGAGCGCAGCTGCACCCGGAGCTCCGAGAGTCCCTTCGTTCGGTCCGCTGTTTCCTGCCGCCACAACCGTCACCACTCCAGACAGCATCGCATTATTAACAGCTACGGAGGTCGGATACAAAGGATCATTCGTTGAAGCTCCCAATGAAAGGTTAATAACATCCATTCCATCACTTACAGCTTTGTCAATCCCTGCAAGGATCCCTGCTGTCGCTCCGGATCCATAAGGTCCAAGAACACGATAACCGTAAAGGTCTACATTCGGTGCTACCCCTTTCACGGCATAATCAATTGCGTTCTTTTGATTTCCGGCGATGGTTCCTGATACATGTGTTCCGTGTTCGGTATAATAGGAAGTCCCTGAGGCCGGATTGATTTCAGGCAGACCGGATGTTTTCCAATCTTCATATGTTGCTTCCATCGGGTCATCATCATTATCTACGAAATCATATCCGCCTTTATATGACTCTTTCAAATCAGGATGGTTGTAATCGATTCCTGTATCCAGTACCCCAACCTTGACTCCTTCACCTGTCACGTTTTCAGCATGAAGCTTGTCCACATTGATCTGCGGGATACTATCCATCATTTTGGATTGGGACGCTCCTGCTTCTTCGATGTCAGGGAGATCAAGCTGAACCGTCTCATCTTTCCAAACCCGTTTCACCACTCCAGTATCAAGTAAGCTCTCAATCTCATTTCCAGGTATGGACATCGCCACACCGACAATGGCCGATCGGTATTCTCTAGTGATTTTTGCCTCTTTTAATTGAGGACTGGCACTCTTTTGGTATTTAAGAGAGTTGACACTCTGTTTAAATTCACTATGTGCCTTCTCTACTTTTACAGAAGCATCCTTTGCAGTGGTACGGAGTCCCTTTGCCGCCTGCTTCATCACTTCAACCTTGGCAGGTGCCTGTTTGAATTCAACGATGATATCGACTAGCCCTTCACTTTCCGTGTTGATAGTAGGCGATATTTTAAATTCCGGCTCAGCTTCGATTTGCTTGAGTGCTTTTCTTTGCTCGTCTGATAGATTCATCAACACGTTTTCTACATCTTTCACGTGTGTGAATCCTTGCGTACTTGACGTACCTTCCGCCATCACGTTAACTGGAGTTCCAGATGTGCCCAGTAGACTTGCTGCCAATGCTGCGGTCAATATTTTTGAAGAACGCTTCTTATTCATACTCTTCCCCCTATTAAAGAATCATTAGAATCGTAAGTTTGATTACAACCTAAATAGTATTCTTTTATAAGAAATCTGTTAATTGGGAAAATTCCATACAATAATTGTTTTTTTGCCCAAGACTGTTCAGCGTTCCAGCTATTTTACTGTCAGTCGATGTCTTAATTTGGAGTGAATGTTGGGAAAGTTTTTCATGGGGAAGTCAAATTACCCAGATATCTACTTTTTCATGCTTTGCAAATGAGCAAATGGAACCATACACACAAAAAAACAAGCAACCATACACAGTTGCTTGTCACCACATACCCTATCAGATTGGTTTTGGATGATTGAAGAGCAATTTTTTAAATAGGTCATTTGATAACCGGAGATATTGATTAGAAGAGAGAGGATCACCCTTCTTCTCGAAATAATCAGCCAATCGTTCTGAGAATTTTATGGCCTTATAAAGGTCATGCTGTTTCATCATGGGCAGACCATAATCGATTAAGTAATCGGTCAATCGTTTCTCATCTTCAATCGCCTCTAAGTACAAAACCATCAATTCAACATATTTACTAGATTGCTGTTCTTTAAAATCCTTCAGGACATCTCGGAGAAGGGTTTCGACCTGTTCCTTTTCATTCAAGTCCATCAACACTTGTGCCATTTCAATCAATGTACCGTAATAGCTGATCGTGTGCTTTTTCTTCAGATTCAGTGAGTGGGTGAAATACTCCAATGACTCCTGAAGCTTACCTTTTTTATTAAATAACAATCCAAAGTTGTGAAGTGCCGTCACCTTCGTTTCGTTATCCTTTAACATTTCTGCATCGTTCAACGCTGTATGCAGCATGACTTCTGCCCGTTCAAGATCGTTAATATAAATCAAATTGGCCGACAGACCTATTTTCACGTGCAGGATCCGTAAAATATTGCCTGTATTCTGAAAGATTCTCAAAGCCTTATGAGAGTAATGGAGGGACAACGTAAAATGCTTTAACAATCCATGATTGGCCGCTTTATAATAGTAGTAATCAGTCACTTTTTCACTAAAGAAGTCTGCTTTATCTTCAATTTTGTCCAGAGTGGATATTGCTTTAGAGTATTGCTGTTTTTGACCGTAATAAATCCCCTGGAAGAATTCCCACAAATACGTTTCAAAGGAAGAAAACTTACTCTTATTTTTCTTTAATCCAAGAGATGCCTGTTCATACTCAGTCAAGTTATTGGTGAACAGCAGATATCGAAGCATGTAAAGTTCATAAAGGTATACCATTTCCGTACATTGTATGTAGTCCCTATGCTTCTCCAGCTCCTGATACAATCTCTCGGCATGGTCACGATGCAGCCTTTCCATCGCCTCATAGAATTGAGAGAGCTGACGTTTCAAATACAGCGTTTTCTTCGTTTCCTCCTCGATCGAAACTCCAAGTCGTTTACAGAGTAATTCCAATGTTTCCAGATTCCCCTCTTTTGAACTATTCTCAATCTTACTGAGATGGGTGGTCGAACATATCCCTCTGCAAAGCTGCTCTTGTGTTTTATTCTGCTTCTTTCGATGATAGTAGATAATCCTGCCGATCGACATTTTGCTACTCCCCCCTTGTATATATCTTTCATTATACATAGGAAATTGGTATCTTATAAGCTATTAAACGCATGTATTTATTCACATTAATTGGATAAAAAATATTGATTTTAAATACATATACATTTTTGCCTTGATAAGGAAAAAAACAGGCACAGAATGTTTGAACCGGCTTAGTTAAATCCCTTATTCTCTCTTTATATCAACTAATGATTGACCTCTAATTTTGTTCTTTGGGCTACGCTAAAAGTGGGTAAAGGGCTTTGTACGAGGCTTTCATCTTCACAATAACAAGAAAACTGACAAGCCCTTAATGAAATGACGCTGTTTTGCGAAGTCCCCGCCCTAACATTGAATGAATAGACAGTTCAAATCATATTCTTATTAAAAGAAAACAATAAGAAGGGGTGCAAAGTCAGTTGAAAAAAGTGAAGGTTGGTTTACTTCCCATCGTAAATAAGATAAATTTACCCACTGTTTTGAAAACAGCTTTACTCCCAGGTGATTCAAAGGAAAGACTCTTTATCGCAACCCAGGTGGGAGAGATCTTTTACATAGGAAACGAAAGTTTAAGAACTTTTTTAGATATTCGCCCTCGAATCATAAAGCTGGGTGTTTCTCGTGGCGGGTATGATGAACGGGGATTGCTGGGACTCGCATTTCATCCAGAATTTTATTATAACGGACTGTTTTATCTTCATTATTCAGCAGCTGGCACTCAAGGACCAGGTGCTCTTACTGAATCTTTTAAACCTGACCCGTGTAATCCTGCAACTTTAAACTTAAGGTGGACAAATAGAGAAAATCAATATGATCATATTGATACAATTGAAGAATGGATTCTACAATCGAATGGGACACCCAGGAAACGGCGGACATTACTTAATGTAAGAAGACCATTTTATAACCATAATGGATTCAATAGTTTAAATTTCTCACCTGAAACAGGAAAACTTGTTTTAACAACCGGAGATGGCGGGTCGGGCTATGATCCATTTAACTTAAGCCAGGACGACTTGGAAATCGCCGGTAAAATAATTGAAATTGATGTAGGTAAGGATACACACTTCACAAACCCTCCCATTGTCACTCGTTTTAATGAGCTCCCCACAGCTATTCAGAAAACGCTCACCGTAATGGCCAAAGGGGCCCGCAATATACCAGGCATTTCATTCCAAAGATTTTATAATCAATATATTAAATATGCGGGAAATGTCGGCCAGCATCTGGTCGAGTCGATTTTTTCATTTGTTCATTATAAGCCAATACCGGTTACTCAGCTTGTTCAAGCTTCTTACATGAACGTTGAATATGACAAAGAAGGATTCATTAACTTAGGCTGGCGGGGCTGGGAAGGTGCTTTCCCTTCATCGATTATTAGAAGCTGCCCCAGTGATCCGGATTTGGATGAGGATATAATTGCTTTTTACAATGAAGCAGTAACACTTTCAGGGAGCCGCCTTCAGCCTTTAACCAGTTATTTTCATAAAGACACCAGACCCGATAAGTTTGGGGGAACGGCACTTACAGGCGTCCATCCATATATGGGAACTAGGATCCCTGGCTTAACAGGAAGCGTCGTGTTTACCGACCTTGCCCGGAAAGATTCTCAACCCCAGGTTCGAGGGGCATTAGCTTACACCACCGTAAGACCAGATGGTAAACAAAATGATTTTAATGTGATAGAGACCGATTATGATTTTGGATCTCAATCAGCCTATTTTGTTAACTTGGGAACAAATCTGAACCAAACCAGATTATATCTAGGGGTTTATGGGTCGACGAAAGTGACTGATTATAACGGAGGCACTGTATTTGAAATAGTTCCATAACTACTAAAAGATCATCATTTTTATTCTTTTAAAAATAAACAAAGCCATTTCAACCCATAACCAACTGTAAAGGAAAGCAAATAAAAAGATACTTACGGTTGTGAGAAATGAAAAGGAGGCTGGGAACGCGGGACCTAATACCGGAAAGTGAAAAATAAATAGCAGACTCATCATTCCGGTCATCAAAAGAATGGCACCTGTAACAACGATACTTAATCTCTTCGTAAAAAAGGAAAATGATCCCCCGATGCCAAGTCCCAGCAACCCTGTTGTAAAAGGAAATATAATGAGTTCCGTTGGCTGCAGGATGAATAACAACATCATTGTCAGGAAGTAGGCCATTACTCCAAATGGAATGGAAAACATGGTACTTAACAGAATAGGTGCAGTGGCAAGCGGACTTATCAGATACCCTATACCAGGTAAAAATCCTCCTGCAGCCTGCAGGATAGCAGCAATACAAGCAAAAAGAGATACTAAACTGAACTTCATCGTTTTTTTATGTTTATTGAATATAGTCTGAGTTGAACGAACGTCGTCAGAAATTGGTTTAAAAAAATTCACTTTTTCACCTCTTTCTAAATGGTATTGGTTATCTTACATGATATTTACCATTTATTAGAGATGGAACTACGATGAATAAACCAACAATACCCTGTCCTTTTGTGAAGGAAATCCAGCTGGGGGCACGGTAATAATAAGTGGAGTTCCTTTTCCAAAATAAAAAGCAAGCCATATTGGCCCACTTTTATTTGACTATTACTTTCCCAACCATT
Organism: Rossellomorea sp. NS-SX7; assembly: GCF_052828565.1. Taxonomy (NCBI): domain Bacteria; kingdom Bacillati; phylum Bacillota; class Bacilli; order Caryophanales; family Bacillaceae; genus Rossellomorea; species Rossellomorea sp. NS-SX7. Next base: position 3,331,549 of record NZ_CM128249.1, read on the forward strand.
CCTTCCTGGAAATGGTACCGGCATATCAGTTCATATGTACCGGGCTGTTTCGGGTTCACGGTAATGGTTTTTTCTTTTCCAGGCTGGACCTCCGCGTCTACTCCGAGCTTTTCCACTGTGAACGTGTGCTCTTTCACACCTTTGTTTTTCAATATCAACGATGTGCTTGTTCGATTTGGGATCGTGATGACTTTCGGATTAAAGGAATCATCGTTCAGCTCGATCTCAATCGATCTCCCCGCCTCCATGGGCCCAGTGACAACACCTGACTCTGCAAATACATTTAGTGACCCTATAGTTGTCACCATGACGAATACAAGCACAACGAACAATCCTCTTACCCTATTCGCAGGCATTCTCAATCCCTCCTACGCTATTTTTTGCTTATGGAGCAAGATTCTTTTGTTTGCCTTTCGTATCACGGAACAGATCTTATGTGCTTAAAACGGCTTAATGGCTTTCTCGTTTTTACCAGTTTGAGGCTGATTTTCAATTCTTCTTTCTGCGGCTTCCTTAGGAATTTTTTTAAGGTGCTTATTTATTTCTTCTACTTGATTTGTGTTTTTGATTTCATCCATTTTCAAAAACCTCCATTCATTATTAATGAAAATAGTATGCAGCAGTAACGAAGATTTTATGTCTCCTGAAGTAAAACCCTTAAAAGGAAAAACCATTATTTTGGTTACTCAAGATTTTTCAATTTTTATCAAACAGTACCCCCTTTCATTTATATAACTCATTAATTTCATTCATCTGTTCATACTAAAAGGTAAGAAACCAACCATTACTGGGGATGAAGTCATGATCAAACGTTTAGTATTCATTTTCTTTTTTCTTATTTTTACTATCGGGTGTACCGGCAGCAGCCAGGTTTCGCCCCCGGATACCAAGAACCCTCTCCCTCTGCAAACCGGCAGCCAGTCCAATAAGAAAGTGATTCTCCTCGTTATTGACTCCTTAATGGATAAATCTCTGAACAAAGCAATTGATGACGGTAAAGCTCCCGCCTTGGAATTTTTTAAAAAGAACGGCCAATACAGCACTGATCTGGTAAGTTCGTATCCGACCATGTCGGTCACGATAGACAGCTCTTTAATTACAGGCACTTATCCAGATCAGCATAAAATTCCAGGACTTGTTTGGTTTGATGATGAAAAAAAACGAATCATTACCTATGGAAATGGATTTTTTGAAATCTTAAAGCTTGGCGTTTCTGATTTTGCAAGAAATGGTCTTTATGCCTATAACAATCAAGACTTGAGCAGCAAAGTAAAAACCATACATGAAGACCTGGACAATGCAGGCTTTCAGACTGCTTCTATAAACGCGTTGATTTACCGCGGAAATTACCCTCACACCCTGAAGGTCCCTGACTTCATTTCGGCAGTGACCAAACTGCCTGATGAAATACAAACGAAGGGCCCTGAAACGCTGTCATTAGGATTGTTTTCAAAGGTGAATCAGGAAAACAATCATATCGTCAATCGGATTGGTCTGAATGATACTTTTGCAGCCGAGGAGTTGACCTACCTTCTTAAGAACAACACGTTACCTTTCTTCACTATCCTGTATTTTCCGGAAAATGATTTTCCTGTACACAGAAAAGGTCCTTCCACGATAAAAGGAATTGAAGATGCGGATAAACAGCTCCAACATGTTCTGAACAGCTTCCCTGATTGGAACGATGCACTCGATGACATAGTGTGGGTTATTATGGGTGACAGCAACCAGTCCACAGTGAAATCAAATAAAAAAGAAGCTCTCATAGACCTTAGAAAAGAACTCTCTGAATACAACATATTGGAGCTGGGCGAAGCTGTCCGGGCTAAAGACGAAATGGTTATCACCGCAAATGAACGGATGGCGTATCTTTATCTTCTAAAAGAAGATATTCAGCTGGGGGAAATGGCGAAAGAATTACAAAAAGAATCACGTATTGCTTGGATAGCATGGAAGGACAAAGAAGGTATTAAAGTCATTTCCCCTGATCATCAGGGGGAACTGTCATTTCAACCAGGAGGCCCCTATAAGGACCAATATCATCAGTCATGGTCCGTAAAAGGAAACAGTGATATCCTCGATATGAAAATGAAAGAGAACACAATCAACTTTGAAAATTACCCCGATGCTTTGGCAAGGCTATATGGAGCAGCAGAATCACAAAAAGGCCGCTTTCTTATCACGGATGCCAAACCAGGGTATGAATTCATTGGAGAAAGTTCACCGGAGCATTCCGGCGGAGGTGCCCACGGCTCGATGCACAAGGCAGATTCATCAGTTCCAATCATCGTATCAGGAACAGATAAAAGCATTAAAAACTTAAGGATCGTGGATTTAAAAGACTGGATTATGGAGATTATCCAAAGATAAAGAAAGCCCACTGAGTGGGCTTTCTGCTTTTCATTCTTGTAAAAACAAAAGCCATGCTTCTGCATTCAAACAGTACATGGCTTTTATGAATAAAATAAACATTTTGAAGCGGAATCTTGCCATAATGGCAATTAAATGATTTAAGTGGGAAAAATGAAAAACCACCAAATATGTATTTGGTGGAGACGGTGGGACGTGCTGTTCCATGCTTTCGACATGGCACTGACTATATCTTGAACCTGTAGCTTAAGGTCCTTTGGCGTATTATGCGAAATATAGATTTATCTGAAGTTCAGATAGGATCCCGCATCCTAGTACTGCCATGTTGGCAGCCTATAAGTCGATACACGGCTGTTGGATTGCTCCACATACCGCTCGGCATTGCCTTATCACACTATGTGTGTGACTTAGGTTTCACCGATAAAGCCAAATTTTCACTTATGTGTTACCACACAAGGCGACTATTCACTAATCGAACCCACGTCCAGAAACATCGCCACTTAAGCGTCTACGAGCGTAGTCGATATATTCACAAGTTCACTGCAGCTTCTGCCTATCGACGGGCGTCCGTGCAGCTAGTCTGATTAATCTCTTCCTTTGTCCTCAGACGGTGGACTCCGGCGTAGCCTACTAAGAGTGAGTCCCTTACCCTACCACATAGGCGATGGAGGGAGGAACAGCTAAAGCGCTATTACGCAGCTAAAGCTAGGTTATTGTTAGTTTTGCCAGTTATTATTGGCTTTGACGTTTTAACGTAGACGATCCCTACGGCTCGCAACCCAAGCTCGAACTATCCCTGTCGAATCCGTAACGTCCCCATATTAGAAAGGGAAGAACGGGAAGAATAAGTTCAATCTGGTCACTTATTCAATTGTTCTTACAGCCGCTTAATTACCTCGCGACATTTATTATTATAACAAATCTGCAGAAGAATGCAATTGTAAGATTCCGGAAATCAGTACACTTACATTCCTTTTTGTCTGTGCGCCAATTCTCTTTGGATGGATCGATTCGCTTCTTTACGCTTTAGATCTTCGCGTTTATCATACTTCTTCTTACCTCGCGCAAGACCGATTAATAGTTTTGCTACACCATTTTTGATATAAAGCTTAAGCGGTACAATTGAATAACCTGCTTCTTTGGATTCACCGATTAATTTGTTGATTTGCTTGCGATGAAGAAGAAGTTTACGTGTTCTTAGCGGCTCATGGTTATAACGATTTCCCTGCTCATATGGACTGATGTGCATGTTGTGAACAAACACTTCACCGTTTCTGATTCGTGCGAATGAGTCTTTCAGGTTGACGCGTCCGGCACGAATGGCTTTGATTTCTGTTCCTTGCAATACTAAGCCCGCTTCATATGTTTCTTCTATTGTATAGTCATGGCGTGCTTTTTTGTTTTGGGCAATGAGTTTGCCTTCTCCCTTTGGCATGTGATCCCCTCTTTTCTCTTTCTGTCGTGCTTATTATTATCTCATATTTTGATGAAGATTTGTATGAAAAGGAAAGGAGCAAAGGATTAGCTTTGCTCACATGTTATATATATTCGGTTCTTGATACCGCTTTTGATTTCCGTGCAAGACTTCGCTTTCCGCGGGCGGTTGGTGAGCCTCCTCGTCGATGCGCTCCTGCGGGGTCTCACCTAACGCGCTTCTCCCGCAGGAGTCTTCGTCTTGCACTCCAATCAAAAGCTGGAACCAGCTAATATCCTTTCCCTTCAATATAAAAAGAATTAAACCCATCAAACAAAAATCCTACTTTTTCTTTTTACGTTTGCTGCGTGGGGCGTTTTCGTAGTGTTTTTTGTTTTTCTTTTTCTTTTTGTTGTTTTTTGGCGGTCGTGTCGACCATTCTCCGTCGTCTTTTTTACGTGTCGGGGATTTTCCTTTTCCGCTGTCTGAGCGGAAGGTGCGGGATTCCGATGGACGTTCCCTGCGGTTATTTTTCATGCCGACGATTTCGAAGTCGATGGCGCGTTCGTCTTTGTTGACGCTGACAACGCGGATCGTGATTTCGTCACCGATGCGGAAGACGTTTCCTGTCCGCTCACCGATCATGGCAAGATGGCGCTCATCAAAGCGGTAGTAATCATCTGTCATGTAGCTGACATGGACAAGTCCTTCGATCGTGTTCGGCAATTCGACAAACATACCGAAATTCGTGACAGAGGAGATGATACCATCGTACTCTTCCCCGACCTTGTCTTCCATGTATTCTGCTTTTTTCAGTTCATCCGTTTCTCGCTCAGCGTCTACGGCACGGCGTTCACGGCTGGAAGTATGCTGTGCGATATTGCCCATTTGCGATCCCCATTTGTCGCGTGTCGCTTGATCGAGCTTGCCTTCTATCAGGTACGTTCTGATCAGGCGGTGAACGATCAAGTCAGGATAACGACGGATCGGGGACGTAAAGTGTGTGTAGAACTCTGTCGCCAGTCCGAAGTGACCCAAACTTTCAGGGTCATATTTTGCCTGCTGCATCGAGCGAAGCATCATCGTGGAAACGACCATTTCCTCCGATTTGCCCTGCACATCCTCAATGATTTCCTGAAGGGCACGCGGATGCACCGAATTGGCAGTCCCTTTTACAATCAAGCCGAAGTTCGTGATGAACTCGAAGAAGCGCTGCAGTTTGTCTTCTTTCGGGTCTTCGTGGATACGGTAAATGAACGGCACTTCCATCCAGTGAAAATGTTCCGCGACCGTTTCATTGGCAACAAGCATGAATTCTTCGATCAGTTTTTCTGCAACCGAGCGTTCACGGAGAACGACATCCGTCGGTTCCCCTTCATCATCGACAAGGACTTTGGCCTCTTTAAAGTCAAAGTCAATGGCTCCGCGCTTCATCCGCTTTGTTCGCAGGATCTGAGCAAGGTCTTCCATCTGCTCGAACATCGGCACCAATGGCTCGTAACGCTTGCGAAGCTCTTCATCTTTATCGATAAGTATCTTATTTACATCAGAATAGGTCATCCGTTCATTCGTCTTGATCACGCTCTGGAAGATTTCGTGTTTCACGACATCCCCTTCAGGAGAGATCTCCATATCACATGAAAGTGTCAGGCGATCCACCTGCGGATTCAGTGAACAGATCCCGTTCGACAAGCGATGCGGAATCATCGGGATTACGCGGTCGACAAGGTACACACTCGTTCCTCGATCAAACGCTTCCTGATCGATCGGGGAGCTTTCTTTTACATAGTAGGTAACGTCGGCGATATGTACTCCCAGCTTGTAATTGCCGTTGTCGAGCTTTGTCACCGTAACCGCATCATCCAGGTCCTTCGCATCCGCTCCGTCAATCGTCACGATGGTCTGGTCACGAAGGTCCCTTCTATTCGGAAGCTCGGATTCATCGATTGTGTCCGGGACGTTATTCGCCTGCTCCATCACTTCTTCAGGAAAATCGACTGTGATACCATGCTTATGGATGATCGACAGGATATCGACACCGGGATCATTTTTATGACCGAGGATTTCGACAACTTCCCCTTCTGCACTCTTGCGTCCTTCAGGATATGACGTTAATTTCACAACGACTTTATGTCCTTCGATCGCTCCCTTTTGGGCCGACTTAGGGATGAAGATGTCACTTGCAAATTTTTTATCATCAGGGATCACAAATCCGAAATGTTTGCTTTGAGTGAAAGTCCCTACAATCTGATCGACTCCGCGTTCAACAATCCTGACGATCGTTCCTTCACGTCTCGAGCCGGATGTGTTGGATGACACACGGACAAGCACGATGTCCCCGTGCATCGCATTATTCGTTTCATTCGGAGGGATGAAGATATCATCCAGACCTGATTCCTCAGGTATGACGAAAGCAAACCCTTTGGCATGGGCGGATACCTTTCCTCTTACTAGATTCATTTTTTCCGGCAAGCCGTACCTGTTGCTGCGTGTGCGTACCACAAGCCCTTTTTCCTCCATGACGACGAGTGCCTTTACGAAGTCCTTGAAGTTGGTCGAGCCTTCGATCCCGAAGGCTTCCTCAAGCTCCTGTACCGTCAGCGGTTTATAAGCCTCTTCTTTCATGTAGGAAAGGAGTTTATCCACATGCTCTTTAATATTTTCGTCCATGACAATCCCTCCTGCTCTTACTATTCATTAAACAGTCCAATCTAATTTTTCCAAGAAATTGTACACATCTTCATGAAGCTGTTCTTTTTCCTTATCCAGTGTGATCACATGACCTGACTCTTCGTACCATTTCAGGTCCTTCATGTCAGATTCAACATTGTCATAGATGATATTCGCTGAATCTGTATTAATCATGTGATCGTTTCTTGCCTGCACGACATACGTCGGTGAGTAGATCATGTCGACATTTTCACGTACATCCGCAATCAATTCTTGAAGAGCTTTCAATGTGTTCATAGGCGTTTTCTTGAACTCTTCTATTTCTTTTTCAATTTGATCTTCCTTTTTTCCTTCAAATTTTTTAAATTCGCGGGCGTATTCAACGACCCCTTTATACATGACTTCTTCACTTTTTATATACATAGGCGCGCACATCGGTACAATACCCTTTACAGGTACAGTGTAACCTAATTTCAAGGAAAATACCCCACCTAATGACAGTCCTGCCACCGCAATTTCTTCGTACCCTTTATCCTTCAGATGCTGGTATCCTTCCATCACATCCTGCCACCAGTCTTCAGGGCCTGTGTGGACCAATTCTTCAGGCGGAACTCCATGTCCTTTGTAATGAGGGGCATGTGACGAGTAGCCTTTCTTCTCGAGGTAGCGGCCGAGCATTCTTACATCTGCCGAGTTTCCTGTAAATCCGTGCAGCAGAAGAACGGCTCTCGGGCCGGCTTCAAATGTAAATGGTTTTGGTAAAACGGTCTTCATATATATGAACTCCTTTTCTTGAATTTAAACAAACGTTTGATTAAGACTGTGAAAGATTGATGTATCGGGCTTAAACAGTTTAAACGGTTGTTTAAATAGATTGTTTATGTAATGGGATTTTGATTATATTTTTTAAACAAACGTTTGATTAAGATTGTCAAACCCTTGGTGCGTAAAGGCTCGTCGTGTTAAACGATCGTTTAAATGGTTTACTCTTTATTTTTAGCAAAGATGGTGGTTATAATCCAATATTTCGCTTTAAATTCCTGTGGGGATCAAGAAATATCCATTGCACAAAAAATAAAAAAACCTGACCCTTTGAAAGATCAGGTTTTGTATTATATAGCTACGATTGCAGTTGTTAGAACAAAGAATAAAACAGACAACACAATTGTTATTCTGTGTAGTACCAAATCGATACCACGTGCCTTCTGTTTACCGAAAAGCTGTTCTGCACCACCAGAGATGGCCCCTGAAAGTCCAGCACTCTTACCTGATTGAAGTAAAACAATAGCGATAAGTGCGATTGAATCAATGATAAGTAAAGTGACTAATAAAGCGTGCATGAGTCCCACCTCCTGATACGAACATTACAACATTATTAGTTTACCATAGGGACATGGTCCGGACAAGGCAATATTCGCATAATTGTGGAAAGTGTTGGATTTGGGGAGAATTGTACTTTTTTCCGGGCCAGGATGAATCACTTTTTAAAATGGAACCAAGACAGCCAAAACAGACAAATTAAGGTCTTAATCATTTGTGTACTGTACTGTTCCGGCAGATTAGAATGATTCTAAGTGGCTCATAAAAATGAAAAGTTGCACGTATTTCAGAAAACTGGAACGTATTTTTAAAAAGTGGAACGTAAAGTTGAAAATGTGGCATGAAAACCCCTTCTCGAAGTAGATTCCATCTATATACCAACGCTGTTTTGCCTCTTGGCAGCTTTTTTAAAAGACTAATTTGTCTATTTTTAATAAAAAACAGGGAAAACGAATGCATTCCGATAAAAAACTACATATTCTGCCGCTGATAAGTCTCTCGCCCTCGCCGACCGAGCGTTCAGTCCGGCAGCAGATGCCACACGACACCTAAACACCAAAAAAACAGCCCCGTCACCAAACGGGGCTGCTCTCTATCGCTACTTCAATTAGCGCTTAACGTTATAAAATGTGTTCACACCAAGGTATTGTGCAGTGTGTGCCAATTGGTCTTCGATGCGAAGCAATTGGTTGTATTTCGCTACGCGGTCTGTACGAGAAGGAGCACCTGTCTTGATTTGACCAGCGTTTGTAGCAACTGCGATGTCAGCGATTGTGCTGTCTTCTGTTTCACCAGAACGGTGAGAGATGACTGCAGTGTAGCCTGCGCGCTTCGCCATTTCGATCGCGTCGAATGTTTCAGTCAGTGTACCGATTTGGTTAACCTTGATAAGGATTGAGTTACCAACGCCTTGTTCGATACCTTGAGAAAGTTTGTTTGTGTTTGTAACGAATAGGTCGTCACCAACTAGCTGAACTTTGTCACCGATGCGGTCAGTCAGAAGCTTGTGACCTTCCCAATCGTTCTCGTCAAGACCATCTTCGATAGAGATGATTGGGTATTTGTCGCACATTTCAGCATACCAGTCAACCATTTCAGCTGAAGTACGAACAACGCCTTCACCAGAAAGGTGGTATTTACCGTCATCTTTGTTGTAGATTTCAGAAGCCGCTACGTCCATTGCAAGAAGGATTTCTTCGCCTGGCTTGTAGCCTGCTTTTTCGATTGCTTCAATGATTGTAGAAAGTGCTTCTTCGTTTGACTTAAGGTTAGGAGCGAATCCGCCTTCGTCACCTACAGCTGTGTTATAGCCTTTAGACTTAAGAACTGATTTCAGGCTGTGGAAGATTTCAGCACCCATGCGAAGTCCTTCTTTGAAAGTAGGAGCTCCTACAGGCATGATCATGAATTCCTGGATATCAACGTTGTTATCAGCGTGCTCTCCACCGTTAACGATGTTCATCATTGGAACTGGAAGCTGCTTGGAGTTGAATCCACCAAGGTATTGGTATAATTCCACTCCGAAGAAGTCAGCAGCTGCACGTGCAACAGCCATGGATACACCAAGGATTGCGTTCGCACCTAGTTTACCTTTGTTTTCTGTACCGTCAAGCGCGATCATCGCTTGGTCGATCGCCACTTGCTCAGTTACGTCAAAACCGATGATTTCTTCAGCGATTTCGTTGTTTACGTTATCGACAGCTTTCTCTACACCTTTACCAAGGTAGCGGCCTTTGTCACCGTCGCGAAGTTCTACTGCTTCGTATTCACCAGTAGATGCACCGGATGGAACAAGTGCGCGTCCGAAAGCGCCTGATTGAGTGTAAACTTCTACTTCGATTGTTGGGTTACCGCGTGAATCTAGTACTTCACGAGCGTATACGTCTGTAATGAATGGCATAAAAATAACTCTCCTTTATAGTTAGGTTTTTTATCATACTCTTCTAAAAAGGGCCGTTGATTTCCGCTGCAGGCACTCGCTTTCCGCGGGGCGGGCGGTGAGCAGGTCTCACCTGTCCCGCATATCCCGCTGGAGTCGAGTGCCTTCCGCTCCAATCAACTCTGGGTATTAACCCAATAACCCTTACAAAGTTTTGTATAAGTCTTGCGAACTTACTTTTTAATCAATGATTTCCCCGTCATTTCCTTCGGCTGATCCACATTTAACAGATCAAGCATCGTTGGAGCAAGATCTCCAAGGATTCCGCCGTCACGCAGTTCGATTCCTTCTTTTGTCACGATGACTGGAACCGGGTTCGTTGTGTGGGCGGTCATTGGCTTGCCTTCTTCTGTGAGGACTTCATCAGCGTTTCCGTGATCGGCTGTGATGATGGCGGTTCCGCCTTTTTTCTCGATCAGGTCGATGATCTTGCCAAGGCACTCATCGACTGTTTCGACAGCTTTGATCGTCGGTTCTAGCATTCCTGAGTGGCCGACCATGTCAGGGTTTGCAAAGTTCAGGATGATGGCATCCTGCTTGTCTGCTTCGATCTCCGCGAGCAGTGCGTCTGTTACTTCGTAGGCACTCATCTCCGGCTGCAGGTCATATGTTGCCACTTTAGGAGAATCGATCAGGATCCGCTTTTCCCCTGGGAATTCATTCTCACGACCGCCGCTCATGAAGAACGTGACGTGAGGATATTTTTCCGTTTCGGCAATACGGAGCTGCTTCAAGCCATTTTGTGAAAGTACTTCACCAAGTGTATTATCCAGGTTCGTCGGTTTGAATGCCACGAAGCCGTCAACCGTTTCACTGAATTTTGTCAGGCACACAAAGTGAAGGTCTTTCGGGAATTTGTCGCCGCGTTCGAATGAACGGAAATCAGCATTGGCGAATGTATTCGAGATCTGGATGGCACGGTCCGGACGGAAGTTATAGAAGATGACAGCATCTTCGTCCTTGATCGTCGCAACCGGCTCTCCATTTTCTTTGGTGATAACCGATGGAATCACGAACTCATCATAGATTCCATTTTCGTAAGAATCGTTTACAAGTTCAATTGGATCTTGATAGCTTGGGCCTTCTCCATATACCATGGCACGATAGGATTTCTCCACACGCTCCCAGCGCTTATCGCGGTCCATTGAATAGTAGCGGCCTGAAATTGTCGCAAATTGACCTACGCCAATTTCCTTCATTTTCGCTTCAGCGTTTTCGATATACTGCTTCGCTGTTTGAGGGCCAACGTCTCGACCGTCAAGGAAAGCGTGGACATAGACATCCTTCATACCTTCTTTGGCTGCGAGACCCAGAAGGGCATAAAGGTGTTCGATATGACTGTGTACCCCGCCATCGGACAGCAGTCCGAAAATATGAAGATTCGTACCTTTTTCCTTTGCATGATTGATGGCGTCGAGGAAGGTTGTGTTCGCTTCGAATTCACCTTCGCGGATCGCCAGGTTCACACGCGTCAGGCTTTGGTACACGATACGGCCGGCACCGATATTCAAGTGGCCCACTTCGGAGTTGCCCATTTGTCCTTCAGGCAGCCCTACCGCTTCACCGCTCGCTATCAGTTGGTTATGAGGGTACTTGTTCCAAAGGCGGTCAAAGTTCGGCTTGTTCGCCTGTGCAACAGCGTTCCCTTCTTTTGTGTTACGGCATGCAAAGCCATCTAAGATGATTAAAGCTGTTGGTGATTTACTCATGGGAACCTGCCTCCAGTAGTTGCAGGAACGATTGAGGTTCCAAGCTTGCGCCGCCTACCAGAGCACCATCGATATCAGATTGAGCCATGTATTCTTTGATGTTGTTCGGTTTTACACTTCCGCCGTATTGAACACGTACAGCGTCTGCAGCAGTTTGTGAGAATTCACTTGCCACAACTTGACGGATGTGAGCGCAGACTTCGTTGGCATCTTCTGCAGTCGAAGATTTACCTGTACCGATTGCCCAGATTGGTTCATAAGCAATGACGGTTTGCTTCACTTGATCTTCAGTAAGGCCTGTAAGTGCTTGTTTCACTTGAGCTCCTACTAGATCTTTTGTTTCGTTGTTTTCACGCTGTTCCAATGTTTCACCGACACACACGATCGGAGTTAGGTTGTGTTTGAATGCAGCGAGCGTCTTCTTGTTGACAGAATCATCCGTCTCATTGAACATCTCACGTCGCTCGGAGTGGCCGATGATCACATATTCCACACCCATGTCAGCAAGTGCTACCGGACTTACTTCGCCAGTGAAAGCTCCACTTTCTTCGAAGTGCATGTTTTGTGCCCCGATTGCCACTTTGCTTTCTTTTGTCTGTTCAACCAGGTTTTCTAAAAATAGGGCTGGCGCACAGATGACAGAGTCAACCTTGTCTGTGTCAGGAACCAATCCTTTTACTTCTTCTGTAAAAGACTTTGCTTCTGATGCAGTCTTGTGCATTTTCCAGTTACCCGCAATGATCGGCTTACGCATACTGCTCATCCTTTCTTAGCTATCATATTTAAATACTGAATTACTTGTCGTTTAGAGCCACAACACCTGGAAGTTCTTTACCTTCCATGAACTCAAGTGATGCGCCTCCGCCTGTAGAAATATGACTCATCTTATCAGCATAGCCGAATTTCTCGACAGCTGCTGCAGAGTCTCCGCCGCCGATGACAGAATATGTATCTGTCGCATCGGACAACGCCTCAGCTACGGCTTTCGTTCCGTTTGCAAATGTGTCCAATTCGAATACACCCATAGGTCCGTTCCAGATGACAAGCTTACTATCCTTGATTGTCGCTTGGAATAATTCCCTTGTCTTAGGACCGATATCAAGTGCTTCCCAATCAGATGGAATAGAATCGATATCTACTTCTTTCGTATTTGCGTCGTTTGAGAAGTCATCAGCAACGACTACATCGACAGGCATAAGGAAGTTAACGCCTTTTTCTTCAGCTTTTTTCATGAATTGCTTCGCAAGATCGATTTTATCTTCTTCTAAAAGGGATTTTCCAACCTCGTGGCCTTTTGCTTTTACGAATGTGTAAGCAAGTCCGCCTCCGATGATCAGGTTATCCACTTTATCTAATAGGTTGTCAATGACACCGATTTTATCTTTTACTTTCGCTCCACCGATGATCGCCGTGAAAGGACGCTCCGGAGTGGACAAAGCTTTGCCTAATACTTCAAGCTCTTTCTCCATTAAAAGTCCCGCAACAGCCGGAAGGTGCTTTGCAACTCCTTCAGTTGAAGCATGCGCACGGTGAGCTGCACCGAATGCATCGTTCACATAAAGGTCTGCAAGTGCCGCGAATTCTTTCGCTAGTTCAGGGTCATTTTTCGTTTCACCTGCATAAAAACGAACGTTTTCAAGAACAAGTACATCACCGTCAGCCATTTCGCTGATTTTGGCTTGTACGTTTTCTCCATACGCTTCGTCTGCTTTCGCAACGTTTTTACCAAGTAACTCGGAAAGTCTTTCTGCTACCGGAGTCAAGCGAAGTTCTTCTACCACTTCACCCTTAGGACGCCCCAAATGACTCGCCAGGATGACTTTTGCGCCGCCTTCTACTAAATACTTGATTGTTGGAAGTGCAGCTTGGATACGGGTTTCATCAGTGATTTTGCCTTCTGACATCGGTACGTTGAAGTCCACTCGGCAAAATACGCGTTTCCCTTTTACATCAACATCTTTGATTGATTTCTTATTCATCGTAAAAGGCCTCCTTTAGTGTTTCTTTTCAAATTGAAAAGAAATTTCAGTAATAGCAATGAGAAAAGGGGAGTGGGGAATCTTCCCCGCTCCCCTTCATCCCTTTCCATTATAGATGGTGGGACAAAATTTATCCATCCTCACCCTGCTGATAATGTCAATTTACTTAAATGACGGATTAAAGACCTTTAGAAGCGATGTAATCAACAAGGTCAACTACACGGTTAGAGTATCCACTCTCGTTGTCATACCAAGAGATAACTTTTACCATGCTGTCTTCCATTACCATTGTAGATAATGCATCGATTGTTGAAGAAGCCGGGCTTCCGTTGTAGTCAGTTGATACTAAAGGCTCTTCGCTGTAAGCAAGAACTCCTTTAAGATCACCTTCAGCAGCTTCTTTGAATGCCGCGTTCACTTCTTCAGCTGTTACGTTCTTGTCTAGTTCAGCAACAAGGTCAACTAGAGAAACGTTTGGAGTTGGAACACGTACTGCTCCACCGTTCAATTTACCTTTTAGTTCAGGAAGTACTAGTGATACAGCTTTTGCAGCACCCGTAGTTGTAGGGATGATGTTTTCAGCTGCCGCACGAGCACGACGGTAATCTTTATGTGGCAAATCAAGGATTTGCTGATCGTTTGTGTAAGAGTGAATTGTTGTCATCATTCCACGCTTGATTCCGAACTTGTCGTTAAGAACTTTCGCGAATGGCGCCAAGCAGTTTGTTGTACAAGATGCGTTAGAGATTACGTTGTGGTTCTCTGCATCGTACTTGTCTTCGTTAACACCCATAACGATTGTGATATCTTCGTCAGATGCAGGTGCAGAAATGATGACTTTCTTCGCACCAGCTTCAAGGTGTTTCGCAGCGTCAGCACGCTTAGTGAAACGGCCTGTAGATTCTACTACCACTTCTACACCAAGGTCTCCCCAGCCAAGTTGAGCAGGGTCGCGCTCAGCAAGTACTTTTACCTTTTTATCGCCGATAACAAGAGTGTCACCGTCAACAGTTACTTTCTCTTGAAGAGTTCCGTGAACTGTATCATATTGTAAAAGGTGAGCTAGCATGTTTGCATCTGTTAAGTCGTTTACTGCCACTACCTCTACGTTGTCGTTTGTAAGTGCTGCACGGAATACGTTACGTCCGATACGTCCAAATCCGTTAATACCAATTTTAGTTGCCATAATACTTTTTCCTCCTTTAGTGATTGTAAGGATGATTTTTTATATTTCAAAAGGCTTCAGCCTTTTAAAAGCTCTCTCGCTGCTCCTTCATCGGTGATCAAGATCGTTGAAGAGGGAGCACTCTTTAAATATGCCCGAATCGCTTTCGCCTTCGAGCTGCCGCCTGCAACGGCAAATACATGTTTGATGTCTTTCAGGTCTTCAAGCTGGAGTCCAATCGTCGGCACTTTATGTACCACTTCACCCGACTCATTGAAATAATAGCCGAATGCTTCACCGACAGCGCGGCCAGCTGTAATCTTTTTAAAATCAGCCGTTGACGTCTTCCGTCTTTCTGCCATTGTAATAGCATCTCCAATACCATGAAGAACCATGTTAGCTGATTGAATTAAATTTAAGACCTCTTTGATCATCGGTTCCTTTAAAAAGGACTTGTAAACTTCCTTACTAACCTGATCGGGAACATACAAAACGCGGTGGCGCTTCCCTGTATGCTCTGCCATCTTCGCGCAGATCGTGTTGGCCTGGTTCTTCACATCTTCCCCGATTCCGCCCCGTGCAGGAACAAACAAGGTATCTGATCCGGAAAAGTCGGGTGTCAGCATTTCTGCTACAGCCGCCATGGTCGAACCGCCAGTCACAGCGATGATATTATTCCCCTCAAGGCGCTGTTTCATACTTAAAGCTGATGCACGCCCCAATTCTTCTTTTACCCAAGGAGACTCATCACTATTCCCAGGAACGATGACAATTTCATTAAGATTGAGTAAAGACTGTAACTTTTTCTCCATTTCATTGATTCCCGAAATCTCTCTCATCATGTCCTCGATTCTGTCCAGCAGCTTCATGCCGTCTTCGGTCATGATCATTCCGGACGTCTTGATAGAGATGAGATCCTGATTCTTCAGGAATTCCACTTCACTTCTCAGCACCCGTTCCGTCAGTCCGAGGTTCTGCGCGAGACTCCTGCGGCCGACCGGCTGTAAGAATTGAATCGAACGGAGAATCTGGTGCCTCTTTTGCATAACTTCAAGCAGGTCTGGTAATAATCGCTTTTGTATATCAATAATGGATTCCATCGGTAAAAGCTCCTTACATGGAAGTGAGTGACTACGTCTCAATAATGTAGTTCCACACGCATAGGGCCTTTAAACACTGCCTGTCACATTGCGGAATTACGTTGTTGGACTAAAAAAGTCCCACATAGACATATTATGTCCCACTACCTCCAAAAAAAATTCATCCCTGCTTTCAACGTTCATTCTATCAGTATGGAAATCGTAATTCAACTAGAAACTACCGAGTTTTTTCATGTAAACGCTTGCTAAGTGTAAAATAGTCAATTTGCCCGTATTGGATGATCTCTCCCTCGTATTCCACCACCGGGATCATCAAACCGAAACGCTCTGTCAACTCATCGCTTTCCTCGATATCCTTTTCAATGATCTCGAATTTCAAATCGTCCTGGACCAGTTTCAAGTTGATCTTGGCGTCGGTGCAGAGGTGGCATTGGTTTCTTGTGTAGAAGATGACAGGGTTCATTGGGTTGTCCTCCGTTGTGGGTGTGTTTATTGGTAGATTGAGTTTGGTGTTTGTTTGGTGTATCTGGTTTAGTGCACCTGGTCCATTTTGGGTTTGATGTACTGGTACCGATTGGTGCATTGGACCTGGTACGGTTTGAGTTTGGTTTACCTGGTACAATTCGAGTTGGCTGTACCTGGTACGAATGGGATTCATTGTACCAGGTACAATTCAGGGTGTTTGTACCAGGTACAACTGATAATACTATATATGCCGGTCTGGCGGAAATGGTTTGGGCTTGTGACCACACCGACGAAATTTGTCGGATGTTGTAAAATTGTCGGTATCCGGATTGAAATTGTTGGTAAATTCTCTTTTTTGTCGGTATTCGAGAAAAATTGTCCGTATTTTCAACTTTTCGTCCGCATTCCACTGACATTGTCCACAAACCGCCCCTAACCTCTAGGGAACCACGGTTACTCCACTCTACTCATACCGCTTCCTCATCGTAGAAGATGAAATCCCGAGCTGATCCCGGTATTTGGCAATGGTCCTGCGTGAAACATCATATCCTTTGTCAATTAACATATTGACGATTTTCTGATCCGATAACGGTTTCTTCTTATCTTCTTCGTCGACGAGGCGCTGGATTTCATTCTTGATCGTCGTGGAGGATGCTGCGCCGCTATCTTCAGAATGAACCGATTTGATGGCAGCACTGAAGAAGTACTTCATTTCAAATATGCCAAAAGGGGTTTGCATATATTTTCCCTTAACGGCACGGCTGATCGTCGATTCATGGACACCAGCTTCTTCGGCGACTTCTTTTAACGTAAGCGGCTGCAGGCCGGATGGGCCTTGAAGGAAAAAAGCACTCTGCTTCTCTACAATCAATTTGCCTACTTTTAAAATCGTCTGCTTGCGCTGCTGCAAGCTTTGAAGCAGCCACTGGAATTCCTGTTCTTTCCCCTTGAGATAGCTCCCGACTTCCTTATCGGGATGGTGCTCAAGGAAATCCTTATATTCGTCATTATAGATCACTTTCACCGTCGTCCCATCAAATAGTGAGACCTTCACTTCCTTATCGTCCAACACCTTGACCACTAATTCAGGGACGATATAATGAGACGGTCCATCGCTGTAAATGGCGCCCGGACGCGGATTGCACTGCTGAATGAGATCGGCTGCCTTCTGGATGTCATTCAGTCCAACATTCAATTCTTTCGCGATTCCCTTCCACTTTTTCGCGGCAAAATCCTCGAAATGCTCCTCCACGATCGTCAGAGCCAATTCCGTCGAATCCTTGCGTCTTAATTGGAGGGAAATGCACTCCTGCAGTGAGCACGCTCCAATTCCGGCAGGTTCTAATTCCTGCAGCTTGCCTATATAGTGTTGGAGTTGAGACATTTGCAGATTGTTCCGGGAAAGGAATTCTGAAGACTCGATTCGCAAATATCCATTTTCATCCAAGCTGTAAAACAAGTCTTTCATGATTTTCATGTCATCATTAGAAAGCGATTTCAAATCTAGCTGAAGAAAAAGATGTTCCTCAAGCGTTTTCTTCGAGACTGATAGAAACTCTGTGAAATCTATCGCATCTTTACGTTTATATTGGTAAGACTCTCCTCGATCGGGTTTGTCCATTACGGGGTCTTCTAATTGTATGAGGGGATTCTCCAACGCTTTCGATTCAAGGAAAGCATTCAGTTCCAACGTGGAATATTGGAGGATGGTGATGGCTTGAGAAAGCTGCTGTGTCATTTGAAGCTTGATTTGTTGTTTTTGCCATAATCCTGTGTTCAAATTCATACCTTTTACCTCCTCCCTTCATTTTACATGAAAATGGGGGTTTCGTTAATGGGAATTGTTTGGTAACGGTTTCTTTCCCTTCATTTTATGAGGCTGGAGTAGGAAAGATGTTTAGTTGTCTGCAAGATTAGTAGAAAGATATATTGAAGTCTTTATTATCTGCATTCTCAAACACATCTTCCTATTATGCGTTGCATACTGCCAGGGGACTAAGACCCCTTTGTCATCCGCATAAATTGCAGTTCTCCCAATTCCGTAGAAAATCCCCAGCGTTGGTAAAATGGGAGCATCTCTGGTTTACAATAAAGTTCAATATGTTTTACCCCTTTTAACGAAGGATGTTCAACCACTCTATCAAACAATATTTTTCCCAATTGTTTACCTCTATGTTCTCTTTTCACGACAACGTCAAGGATCAATGCTTTGTATGTATAGTCTGTAAGGACCCTTGCAAAAGCAATAAGTTCATTCGTATCTGGTTGGCAGATTCCCAGGATCACATCTGAATTTTCTACCATGACTTTGATATCGTCTAACTCACGGCCTGCTGTCCACCATTCCGTTTGAAATAACTGATGCAGGCATTGAATCTGATCATTGGTCAATTTTTCGACAAACTCAAACTCCATGTTTCACACCACTCCTCATTGATATTTATATTCAAAAAGAACATCTTCCTGATTGAATCTATATTTTGAAGACTTATACACTATGATAGAGGGTTAACCATTCAATGAAAATGCTTATTTTAAACAAAATCTTTGTTTACTATGATATCTGTACATAAAAAAGCGTCTCAATCCCATATATGGGATTGAGACGCTTTATCGTACGCCCTCGGAGGGAATCGAACCCCCATTTTAAGAACCGGAATCTTACGTGCTATCCGTTGCACCACGAGGGCATGTATAGGATTTTGGAAAACTATCGTACGAAAGTATATTATAAGTTACTTTTTTCAGGATTGCAATACGTTTTCTCTGTTTAAAAAAGGAATGGATGGGTATGATGTAGAAAGGATTACATAGTGTAAGAATCACTGGTGCGTCAGGTTTGACCTTTATTGACCAACAGTGTATGATTACAGTACAAAGTGAATATGTATTAATTAAAAATAAAAAAGTGTATTTTAAGGAGGAACGAAGGATGAACTTAATTCCTACAGTTATCGAACAAACAAACCGCGGCGAGCGTGCGTACGACATCTATTCACGTCTGTTGAAAGACCGTGTCATCATGCTTGGAAGCGCCATCGATGATAATGTGGCAAACTCTATTGTAGCACAACTTCTTTTCTTGGAGTCTGAAAACCCTGAGAAGGATATCTCCATTTACATCAACTCTCCTGGCGGAAGCATCACGGCGGGTATGGCAATTTATGATACGATCCAGTACATCAAGCCTGATGTCCAAACTATCTGTATCGGTATGGCGGCTTCAATGGGTGCATTCCTTCTTGCTGCAGGTGCAGAAGGCAAACGTCTTGCCCTTCCAAATGCAGAAGTGATGATTCACCAACCGCTTGGCGGAGCACAAGGTCAAGCGACGGAAATCGAGATCGCTGCGAAGCGCATCCTATTCCTTCGTGAAAAACTGAACCAAATCCTTTCCGAGCGCACTGGCCAGCCTCTTGAAGTCATCGCGAAAGATACGGACCGCGACAACTTCATGACTGCAGAACGCGCGAAAGAATACGGTTTGATCGACCGCATCATCACGCGCAACGAAATGAACAATAAATAAATCTCTTATTGAGAGAACTGCCCCGACGGTTAATGCCGTCGGGGTTTTTTCATAAGGCTGTTTTCTAATAGATTGTTGCTTTTCGTATTAATACTGTAGACTATTTAGACTGTCTACTACAACGAATACTTGTTACGAGAAAATCCCTTACAAAAAAATGACCCCGCAGCAACTACGAGATCATTTTTCAGAATGATGATGTGGTGAACTTGTCTTTAGTTTAAGTGAGGTTCCTCAATAGCGAATGACCCTGTTTATTCCTCATCTATACCTGTCTCATAAATGACAAGCGACGCTTCGTCATCATCATCAGGTACAGCAAAAAGTTGAAGCCTGCCATCAGATTCTTCTAAAAAGACTGGATTACGAGTGATGACATGCCCTTGGGAAGAAAACTCAGCAAGAGGGACTTCATGTTCAACAGAAAAGTCTTTCATATCCAGCAGCGCCAAACCGCCAAGTTCGTATTTTCCTGTTTCGGATGCCGGATTGTTCAATTCGGCAATACCACTGCAAATCATTTTCCCTCCGCCTGCATTCTCACAGTCTTGATAATCGATGAAGTGGCTGTCATTCTTTTCTTTCTTCAACTCTTTACCCTGTTTTCCCCATTCATAGAATTCACGGGATCCCCAGCTGACACCGAGATTTTTCCCCGTTTTATCGTCATGAACGACGCCGCCGATATGGTCATTCACACGGAATGCTTCATTGCTTTCAAGTGTATCTGTATCAACTTTATAGACAATCGACTCACTATCTGGACGATATTCTGCAACAGGGACCCAAATATTTTCCCCATCAAAGTCAATTCCGCCCGGGTGATACATATCAGCTTCGCCCAGCTTAATATCTTTCAATAATTTCCCCTGCTCATCGAAAATGAATAAGTGGCCGATACCTTTCCCGGCAGACCGGTCATATCCATTTTCAGGAGTCTCATATTTCTCGGGTTTTTCAAGGATTTCTACAGAAGACATATAGTATGTATCCCCGACCTTTGTCATTCCTTGAGGATGATAGGCATCGAATTGAAGCTCAATCCGATCTGTTTTTTTCCATTCAGTATTCCGTGAAAGCTCTTTGAATGATCCTTCCAGATTCTGATTATCTTCCGCAACTACTGCCGTTGATATCATACTGATGAACAAAACACCTGTAAGTAATGCCATGACGTTTCTCATACGATTCCTCCTAATGACTATCTGTGATAAAGAAATAATTTGGCATTATCCCTTTTCACTAGCATTTTAAAAGCAAATTAGAAGGAACGATAGCTTCCTACAAAGATTTTACACAGAAGTTACATCAGCTTTAAATAATTTACAAGACTCTTTTCGTAAAGATTGTTGCTTTTAATTAAAATAAGGAATAATTTACTTTTTATGGTATTACATAAAGAGAGGCTTATTCAGCTAACGGGCAGGAAAGTTGAATATGGTAATAAAAGGGGGAATACCATACCAATGAATATTGAAGCAGTTTTTGTTGACCGTGATGGAACTATGGCAATGGACACTTTATACATCCAAAAGATTTCTCCCCATATTCGTCCAGTAGAGATGCATTACAAATTTTAAAGGAGAATAATATTAAAACTTTGGCCTGTACTAATCAACATAGAATTAGTAGAGGTGAAGCTACTCTCGATGATTTTCACAAGGAATTTCAATCATATAAATTAAAGCATTCCTGTTTTTGGCTTATGACAATTGCAGTTATCATCTGAACTATGAGGACAAATAAAGGCATTATCTGAGTATTTTATCACCTCTTATAAGGATGGTCAAAATAGCAACAATCTATGCGAAAAGAGGCTTCCATAAACACCAAAGGCCCCGTCCCTCGATGCGTTGATACGTTAACGCGTTCTGGGACGGGCCTTCAAAAATGGTCTTCAATTTTTATTCTTTTTTAAACGGTATGAGTACTTCCCCATTCCTCCCTTGTTTCAGTAACAGGTGGAGGATGGTTTTTGATAGTTCACTTGGATGATAGGGTTTCACGAGATAATCGACTGCGCCTAGTGTGATTCCTTTTTCTTTTTCATCCAATGCGGACGATATGATGATGGGAATGTTGCAAAACGCTTCATTTGCCTTAAGGGTTTCAAGGACATCCCACCCTGTCATGCTTCCTTCGAGCATGATATCCAGAACGATCGCATCGGGTTTGTGTGCTGTGATCTTTTCAATGGCGTTTTCCCCGGTTTTGCTGTGCTGCACCTGGAATCCGCTGCCGGAAAGCTCAGTAGTCAGTAAAGAAGCCAGGTTGATATCATCTTCAATGACAGTGATCGTCATGCCGTCCCCACTGCTCTCTTCCTCCTTGAAGGTCTGCAGTGTCACCATCGGGAGGCTGATTGTGAATGTGCTTCCTTTCCCGATTTCAGAGGCGACCCTGATGCTGCCGTCATGGTTTTCAATGATTTCCTTCACGATCGTCAGGCCTAATCCTGTTCCGCCGATCCTTCTTCGGTCTGAATTATCTACGCGATAAAACTTCGTGAACAGCTTCGGAAATGCATCGTCCGGTATGCCGAGGCCTTCATCGATGATATTGATGAACACCTTATCTTGTTTTTCATAGATGCGTGCGGTGATATTCCCTCCATCAGGGGAATATTTAATGGCATTGCTGATCAGGTTCGTAAATGCTTGTGATAATTTGTCTTTATCACCGAGAACCATCGTACAATCCGTATCTTTTTCAATCGTGAATGTATGATGGGGTGCATTGACTTTCTGAGTATTGATGACATTTTGAATGATCGGGACGATGTCTTCGTATCGTTTGTCGAAGGTCTGCCTTCCCGCCTCCATCCTTTGAACATCGAGAAAATCATTGATAAGCGAGGTCAATCGTTTCGCTTCCTGATAGATGGTTGTCAGATACTTCTTCGTTCTTTCCGGCTTTAAGTCTTTGGTCAGCATCAATTCAGTGAAGCCGAGGACGCTCGACAGCGGCGTGCGCAGCTCATGGCTGACCGTTGAGACGAATTCCGATTTCATCTGATCCACTTCGAATTCCTTTGTGATATCCCTGTGAACGAAGATGGTCCCGACTTTCTCGTCTCCCCGGTAAAGGGATTCCGAGTAAACCTGATAGACTGTCCTGCCTTCCTCCAGGTGGTACGTATGGATGTGTCTGCCGGTTTTCCCTTCCTCAATGACCATCTCATAATAGCGGTTGAGCGCTTTTTTATTTTCCACCTGACTTAAAAGGGCCTGCTTCCACTCTTCATATGGAGCCTGCTGCAGCGCGCATAATTCGCCTTTGATGGTTTTAGACAATTTCGTATTCATCAGCAGGCTGTTCCCTGTGTTATCCACCAGCTGAATCCCTTCCTGGATGTTATTCAGGATTTCTTGATTCATATGGCGGTCTTTTTCCGTCTCTTCGAAAAGGTGGATCTTCTGCAGGGATATCGAGATTTGCTTGCTAAGACTTCTATATTCCTCTACTTCTTCCGTTCTGAAATCCTCTGCAAAGCGGCTGAAAACCATGATGGCTTCCACTTCTTTGTCAGGGGACAGGACCGGAATGAATAGATCATAAGAGAACATCGTCTCAACATGATATCCTTTTTCCGAATCCACCAGCTCACGCTTTGCGGAGAATGGTTCTTTCTTTTCAAATAGGCGCTGATGCAGGCCGTTATACATGTAGTTTATGAACTGCACCGCACCCTGTTCTGAAATCCCGAATGCAGCGTGGGACTTCTGCTCATCCATGAGGACGACCATGCCGCGGGATGCACCCATGACTCCGCACATGGACTCCACAATGCTTTCCAGTACTTCCTGTTTATGCAGGGAGTATGATATGCCGTTGATGAATTCATTGCGCCGTTCCAATTGGAGCTCGCGTATTTTCGCTACATTGAGGAGATGCTCTAGCTTCGACTGCTGTGATTCCAGCTCATCCTGCTGCGCGACAAGCTCTTCGTTATGAGCCAGAAGGTCTTCTTCTTTCAATTGAATCCTCTGAATCATCTTTTCGAACGCGCGTGACACCTTCCCGATCTCATCTTTGCGATTGTTTTCAAATGACCAGCGCTGATAGGTTTCATCTTCAGCGATTTTCTCAGCCGCCGTAGCAACCTGATTGAGAGGTAATCCGATCTGTTTCGCAAGCATCCTCATGATCCGCATCAGCACCAGGAGCATCAGGAAGATGAACAGGATGAACGCCCCCTGGCTGAAGGTCTCCTTCTGCTTCACTTCTGCATAAGCTATGTCTCTGTCTTTTTCGATAGAATTGATGTAGTTCCTCAGCTGACTCTGGAAGGTTTCAATCGTAGCGGTCGCCCCGTCTGCAGATGCTGTCTTGACTGCTTCTGCATCACCGTTTTCAAAATTGATGATTGCATTGGCCACAAGCTGATTGAAATAATAAGATGAGAATTCTTCTACATCCTTGATAAAGAGTTCTTCCTCAGGCTCGGTCGCAATCGTTCTTAATTTTTCGATGCTATTCTCCACTTCGATTTCTTGGCGGTAGACGCTTTCTTTGAATACCTCTCTTCCGAATAGGAAGTAGCCCCTGGCGTCAAAAAATGCCTGATTGAACCCTTGATCCAGACGCTGGGCGGCATCTTCCTTCTCAGAAAGCAAGCTCCTTTGTTCCTGGTACGCGTTCGTGATGTATTGATTGTATAGGAACAAACACGCCGCACCCGCCAGGAAGATGAGGATGAAGCTGGTCATCACCCCGATGAATTGATTTCGGAGGCTTGTTTGAAAGTACTCCCTAATGTTCTTCATTCAAGATGTCCTCGATTCGCTTGACTAGATCCATAGGGCTGTATGGCTTGGCGATGAAATAGTCAGCACCGCCAGCCAATACCCGTTCTTGATCGGCTTGCTGGCTTTTCGCCGATACCATCATGATTTTCACATCTTTTTTCTCCGGGGTGGCCCGGACCTTCTCAATGACTTCGAGGCCCGTGTAGATGGGCATCATGAAATCCAGCAGAATCAAATCATAGTCATTCTCCATGATGCTTGTGATTGCTTCCTCGCCGTCTGCTGCTTCATCCAGATCGTGCCCTTCATCCTCAAGCGTGTCCACGACAAGCATCCTCAGGACTTCCTCATCCTCTGCAACCAAAATTTTTGCCATGTTATTCCCCTCCTTCTTCATAAGCCTTTTGCATCTCATAGTATGATTGCTTCAACCGTTCATGAAATGCCGGCTGATCCCAGGTCTTCCAGCTGTAATGATAGAATCCTTCGGGATCGATCAGATTTCCTTTTTTCGCCGGATACGAGAATGAGTCTTCTCCATCCGTTTCATATAGTCCAATGTTGATCCCGTCGATGATTCGACCGGCTTCAAGTCCTTCTTTCCATACATCCGCCATCGCTTCTCGCTGACTTGGGTCCTTGATGTTCAACAGCTGCCATGGAATACGGATCTCATAACGATCTTTCGACGTATTCACACTGATATCCGTAAGAGAATTATAGTGTTGATCTTCCGGATTCGCCGTACCGAATGTCATGACGCCAGTTTCATAGGAATCAAACGGCAGCACTTTGCCGTTAATGTTCAATTCCTTATTCAGTGTCAGGCGTATTCCGTGATAGTTCCCGTTGTCTTTCGTTGATGCATAATCATTGCGCGGGATCATATCAAGGACGTCACCATAATGATAATAAAACGTATCGTAATAACTATCCACCAACAGACGTGCCTTCTCTTCCCCTTGGATGTGCAGCGCGAAATCGACACCGGATGTCTTGACGTCTGCTTCACCAGGAAGGGAAGATTCTCCTTGGTCACCCACGGTATCGAATAAGAGGTACGTGTCTTTATCCTTCGTGATCTCATCTGTATCCAACCTGAAATATAAATACCGTTCATCACTTGTGACATACATGGAATGCCCTGAGTCTTTAAATGCAGGTGAAATTTCTTTATTATCCCAATCGTCGGGACGTCCGTCCACATGGATCATCGACGTTTCATCCTCACCCGGATCAAAACTCAGCAAGCCGAATTGCTGCTCGTTCGTCTGGGCATTCGACCAGAAAGGACGTCGATCAGGATTATCATAATCCATCGTGTTCCATGTACGCTTGAACCATTCGTCCTGCCAGGCAAAGACGAGCCCGCCTGCCGCCTTCTCTTCTACAATATCTTCAAAGAGTCTGCGGTTGATCTCACCCTGTTCCTTTTCTGAATGGTGTCCTTGATCCCACCCTGAGACGTTTCTATGCGTGAGCCCACGTGAACCCGGCACCCCGAATTCAGCCACCAGAAGAGGCATCGTATGGGCCTTTTTCATATCGTTCAGATAACCCGCATAGTTATTCTTCTCGCCGCGGTGATCGATGTAGTTGACATACTTGGGTTCATAATTCAAGAAGTCAGGATAGTAAGGGTAGATATGATAGGAAGCGAATAAGCCTCCATGAAACTGTTCAGTGGCTTTCATCACGTTCGGATCGATGGTTACTAAATCTTCCGTTTCCGACGGCTCACTCGGATGCTCAAGCAAGTCCGTGGTCACCCAGTTCGTGAAACTGACCGGACGCTGCCACTTGTATTTCTCCGTCTCATATGCAATTCCTTCGTTCATTCTATCCGCCAGCCAAACTTCAAACGGCTCTGCACCACTAGTGGTCAAGTAGTCCCCCTTGAAGTCATCGAGGCCTTTATGCTTTTCATTCGTTGCCAGGACGACTTCGGGATCCCATTCGACACCGAAGATCCAGCCGAGAACGTAAGGTGAAATATCAAAGCTGTATGTACCGGATGCGTGACCTTTTCGTTCAGGAAGCTTGGCGTTACCGTGAACAAGATCGATGGTGCGCTTGATTTCCGCTTGAAATTCTTCTGTATTCTCCTTGGAGAAGGCATTGTTTGTCTCAAGGAAGATCTCTTCATTCACCCACACACCGTGGAAGAGGTAAAGAGGCTCTTCTGCCATTCGATTGTATTCGTAAAATGCTTCATAAAAGGCCGGCGGATGGATGGTATAAACGCGGATAGCGTTTGCGTTCATTTCACCGATCTGTTTGAACCATCTTGAGTATTCCTCTTTTGTGATGGCCGTCTCACCAGGGAATGCCCCGGGTTTCGCAATCCCCATGTTCACGCCTTTGATGAGGAGATCATTCCACTTCCCGTCTTTATTGACTTGAATATAGTCGCTTCCCGCTTTACCTGCCATCTTCAGGCCATCTTCTGTTTTGATGCTGATGCTGCTTTTAGGTTCAGCATCATCTTTTTGTTCATGGATACGGTCAAGAATCTTTGTCATCATCGGCACATAAGCCTTCCAGTAGAAAGCGGAAGCATTATTCGGATTCGACGCTTCGGTCCATTTTCTCCATGTTGAAAACCCTGTTGTCTGGTAAAGATTCGGAACGTCCGGATGGTCCGCGAAATCACCGCTGAAATAATAAGTGTCATACACTTCATTAACTCCGTGTACGACTGCCGGGAAGGTTTCAGGCAGATTAAGGTCCTCTAAGGTTTTCTTACCGCTTTTGGATAAGGATAATGTGTAGTTGGCCAACACTTCATCCTTGTTGACCGGTTCGACGATATCAAACCAATAGGAGTATGAAACATCCATCTTTTCACCGAACTGTTTTTCTCCTTCAGAAGTCGTCGAGAAGACTACGCCCTCTTTTCCAATATCCTTCTTATCAAGAATGACCAGCCTGTCGTTCTTATCCACCAGCACATATCCGGATCCGGTGAACGCATATGGTTTGCCGTACTGTTTGTTATAATTCTCCCTTACCCATTGCGGGACTTCACTGCTTTCCATGTCGGGGAAGTACCGGCCGATCCAGCCTGACCACTCCAAATTGAACAGGGAATAAAAGGATTGACGGGTTTCTTCCGTCGTCGGATGTGCCATCGAATTAAATTCGGCAAGGAGGGTTTTACCATCTTTCACCGCCATCTCCCTTAATGCTTCCATGTCTTCATTGGTCAATCCGCCGTATACTTTCGAGGAGCGCTCCCCTGAAATATTCTCGTTGTTGAGATCTTCTTCATATACACCGTACGTATCAGCTACATAGACGGCATCGTAGCCTTCGAGTGAAGTCGGCAGAGCTTTTGTATTGGAATGCCCGCCTGCATCAGGAACGTATCCGATATAATCTTCATCAAGCTCGTAAGGCATGCCGTCCGATTTGATGAATTTCTGCTGATTCAGCAGCCACATCAATCCCTTATGTTCACGGTACGTCGTGTCAGGAACGGTCTTATCTAGAATCAGGACATCGAGTTCCCGATCATCCTTCAACTGCCAAAGCCAGAAAGGAGCAGAAATAACGAGCACGATCCCTAAAATGAATAAAAGGAAGCCGTATAGTTTTAACTTTGTCATTTTGATACTCCTTTTCTGGCCATTTCTCCCCAGCCTGTCTTTCTCCGTAGTACGTCAAGGATCCCTTCACAGCGCCACAGGACCGTCAGCGGACGGTACCAGAGCGTCTCCGTCAGCGAATAGAAGAACAAACGGATGATATCCGCCGCCCTCGGATACTTCCTTATGGTCCATTCCTCAAGGAGCACGGAAGCCATTGAAAGGATGGAGCCATAGATGACAGACAGCAAGAATAATAGAATGGCAAATTCAAGGTAGACCCCGCCCAGGAACAGGGAAAGGATCATCACCAAATACCCCATCAGCTCGACCACGGGGCCTAAGAATTCAATGATGAGAAAGTAAGGAATCGACACCATTCCAATGGAACCGTATTTCGGGTTGAAGATGAGCTTGCGGTGGATCCATAGACTTTCAAAGAGCCCCCTGTGCCACCTTCTTCGCTGCCTGCGCAGATACTTCAATGATTCCGGCGCTTCCGTCCAGCTCACAGGGTCCGGGACATAAACGATTTTTTTATTTGCTTCCTGCTCTTTCACATAGCGGTGGAGCCTCACGACGAGCTCCATATCTTCGCCGACCGTATGGGAATACCCCCCGGCGTCCACGACCCAGCGCTTTGAGAAAACGCCGAACGCCCCGGAAACGATGAGGAGGAGATTATGTCGGCTCAAGCCGATCCTGCCCATCAGGAAGGCCCGTAAATACTCGATCACCTGCATGACGACAATGGGTGACCGCGACAAACCGACTTTAACGATCTCACCGCTTTCAATTTCACAGCCATTCGCAATGCGGATACTTCCGCCTGAAGCAATGACTTCGCCGTCAGACTCGATAATCGGCTTCATTACCTTTAAGAAAGCAGTGCGCTCGAGGACTGAATCACCGTCAATCGAACAGAAATATGGATAGTTGGACACATTGATGCCGGCATTCAAGGCATCTGCCTTCCCTCCATTTTCTTTATCCACGACGAGCAGGTTCTTATACACCTTAGATTGATAGACAGCCTTCACCTGCTTTGTCTTCAATTGCTGGCGGATGACCCATTTTATTTTTACCAGCTGAAAAGATTCGATGAGCTTCTCCAGAGAGTCATCCGTCGACCCGTCGTTGACGATGATGATTTCATATTCCGGATATTCAATGCTCAGCAAAGACCGGACAGTCGCCATGATTCCGACCGATTCATTGTAAGCCGGCACCAGGATGGAGACGGGCTTTGTCTGATGCAAGTGGAGCAGTTCTTCATAAGGCTCCCTTTCATCCAGCTGATAACTCCTTCTTAACTGAATGAAAGAGATCAGCAGTAAAATAGAATAAAAGGAAATGACGAGGATCATATAGACCAGGACAGCCCATCCGATGGCCATCAGGAATGTTCCCCATTGTGCAGTTACATCCATCATACCGACCCTCTTTCCAGCCATTGTTCTGCCATATCCCTTGCGAACGTATCTTCCTCGGATGCAGCGATCTCCCTTAACACGTCTTTGCCTGTTTCAAGCCTTAATAGAGACTGAGCGGCCTGGGAACGGACATAGAAGGATGAATCGCCCATAAGGTCCTGAAGATACTGGATGAGTTCAGGATTCCTAATATATTCGCACGCCTTGATGGCCATCAGGCGCTCCTGCCAGGAAGACGACAGAAGATGTTTCGTCAATTTGGATGGTGCTAGGAAATACTCCATTTCAACGATTGCTTTCAATGCACGGATTCGGATTTCCGCCGATTGATCATCGAGAAGACTTTCAAGGAACATGCTGTCAGCCTGCCTGCTCCTGAGGCCGACTGACTCAATCAGCGCATACCTTATCTCAATGGGCAGTTCACCAAACATCCGGATGAATCGATCGAGCTGCCCCCCGTTAAATGACTTAAACAGCAGACTATAATCAAATTCAGTTAATGGATGTTTGGGATTCATCATCTTCTCCAAGATCCCGGCATCTTCATTTACAATATAAATCTTCAGGAGCTGTACTTCTTCACTCTTTGTCAATCTCTTTGAAGCATACAACCGATCAAGATGAATAAACATATTCTTCATATCAAACTCCTCAATCCAATAAAGGGCATTCATCCTCATGCTCCACCGCCGATGAGTCAAGCGTGACAGGATATACGATTCGAATCGTGTTTCGGCAAACAACCTGATTCGTTCATGGATCCTGTCTCCGCCAAGAACCTTGGCAAAACCTGCCGTCAATTCAATGAGTGCCTTCATTTGAAGCCGTGAATCAAAGCCCAATGCCTTTTCATCCCCTTCATCGTTGAAGTACTGAAAAAGGGGAAGCTGATACTCTACCTTATACTTCTCCACCTTGGTCCGCCTGTCATTTTCAATCAATTTCGTTATGACCAGATAACTGAACAGCAAAAACAGAATGAGCAGTAAGCTGACAAGCACAACAGAGAAATAAAATATCTCATTTTCAAACACGTTCTTTACCTCATCCTCTTCAAAATTTGCCCTAAACGCGCTTCAAGTTCGAGCAGTTTAAATGGCTTAGTCATATAATCATCCGCTCCCAACTGAAGGGATCTCGAAATATCTTTTTCACTGCTGCGAGAAGTCAGCATCAGGACCTTATAACGATCTGAATCCTCACGTTTACGAAGTCTTTCAAGGACTTCAAGTCCATCCATCTTCGGCATCACCCCATCCAGTATCACAAGGCATGGAGATTCCGAATGCCATTCGGCTTCCAGAAAAGCCGCTCCATCTTTAAAGCTCTTGATATCATACTTCACATTCTTTTCTGCCGGCAGCTTGGAAACAATATCCCTCATCACCGTCCGGATGATCGGGTCATCATCCACGATGGCAACCTTAATAGTCTTATTATGTTGTATATCGGTCGATTTCGAGTCGATTTCCACCCTGTTCCTTCCGTTTTCTTTCGCCTCGTAAAGTGCTTGATCGGCTAATCTGAGCCATTCATCAATCGGTTTGGACGGATCGGTGAATTCCGTGATGCCTGCAGAAAATGTGCAGGAGCCGGCATCCTCGAAAACGAGACTGCTGAAATCCTGTCTGCAGCGATCAAGGCAGGCATATGCATCCTTAACAGGGGTGTTTGGGAAAATGATGACAAACTCCTCGCCCCCATAGCGGATCACGGTATCCTGCACCCTGACATTTTTCTTAAGAAATGCACCAAATTCAGCCAGCACGTTATCCCCTGCCAGATGGCCAAATCGATCATTCACCTTTTTGAAATGGTCGATATCAAGGACGGCTATGGAAGACGGTTCTTTCCTGCGGTTCCAGATGCTCTTGACCTGGTCATATCCTTGCGCAAGGTATTTACGGTTGTATACATGGGTCAACTCGTCAATCAGCACCAGTTCTTCAATCTGCCTTTTCCGGTCGATCTGTCTCTTCACGCGAACGATGAATTCATCAAGATCAAAGGGCTTCGGAATGAAATCATCCGCCCCCAATTCATAACACTTCATTCTCGTTTCTTTCTGGTCATCGACACTGACCATGACGGTAGGAAAGAATTGCTGCTTCAGTTTTTGCTTAAAGAAATCAAGGACCTCGAAACCATTCGTTTCTTTCATATAAATATCGATGATGGCACAATCCGGCCTCACATCATAATAAGACATCACCGCTTTTTCCGGATTTGCAATCGGTACGACATACCATCCGATGTTTTCAAGCTCTTCTTTCATATACATGAGGAAGGACGTATCATCATCGACGATAAGGATGACCGGCTCCTCTCCATCCCTGCCCTGCTTCCCTTTAAAATCAGTGACCGTCCCTTCCTCCAGCCGATAATATGCTTCGATGATGTCAAATAGCATGGTTCTCAGTTCTGGGATCGTCAGCAGGCGGTCATCCTTTTCATCCATTGAGTCCATCAATTTTCTGGCAACATCGCCGATTTGATTTAACCCGAGAGTTGAAGCGGACCCAGCCAAGGAGTGCACAAACCGATACACTTCCACATGCGGCACTTCCGGCTTCGCTTCCCATTCCTCTAATTTATTTCGAAAGTTATTTAAAAAATGCTTTTGGTATTTTTCCATTATCATCTTCTGCCTTTTTATTGGAGTTTTTTCGGGGGTGTTCTTCATTCATTAAGTTTTACTATTATACTGCTGGCATTGAGAGTTTAATAGTCTTTTTGAAAGTGTTATTCTAAGGATTTCAACTCATATTTAGCCAGACATTTCAATATCCCCTGAAAATATAAATGTATCAAAAAATGACAAACACTTCCATGATCTTTTCTTATTAAAAATTCCATTTTATCGAAAGGTTGAACCTATCACTTTATGCCCTAACACTTTGAAGCATTTCGAAGGAGCACCAAGTTTGGACATGATGACACAAAAAGCCAGCAGCCCGATAGGACTGCTGGCTTTTTAGATGTGAAGTTGATCTTATGCTTCTTTTCCTACAAACTTTTCCAAGGCAGCGATCGCTTCTTCTTCGTCGCTTCCGTCTGCTGCCAATGTGATCTCGGACCCTGTGCTGATCGCCAGGCTCATAAGACCCATGATGCTTTTGGCATTCACTTTTTTCCCGCCTTTTTCCAAAAAGATCTCGGATGAGAAACGGTTTGCCTCCTGTACGAATAGTGCTGCAGGACGCGCTTGAAGACCCGTTTTCAATTTCACTTCGACTTGTTTTTCTACCATTGTCATTTCTCCCCTTTGCTTCTGCTTATTTATTCAGTTTTTCTCCCGCCCTGATTTTCTCTGCAATTTGATCTATTTTACGTAAGCGGTGGTTGATTCCGGATTTACTGATGGTACCGCCTGATACCATTTCCCCCAGTTCTTTCAATGTAACGTCTTGATAGGTGACCCTCAGTTCTGCGATTTCACGCAATTTATCAGGGAGCACCCCCAGACCGACATGCTTTTCGATGAACTTGATGTTCTCTACCTGCCTTAATGCCGCCCCGATCGTTTTATTCAAGTTGGCCGTCTCACAATTGACAAGACGGTTCACGGAGTTGCGCATATCCCTTACAATCCTTACGTCCTCAAACCGAAGGAGAGAGTTGTGGGCTCCCACGATATTAAGGAACTCGGTGATTTTTTCAGCTTCTTTAAGATAAGTGATGAATCCCTTTTTACGTTCGAGCGTCTTGCTGTTCAGCCCAAAGGTGTTCATCAGTTCCGACAACGCTTCGTTGTGTTCTGAATAGAGGGAGAAAATTTCAAGATGGTAGGAAGATGTTTCCGGATTGTTCACCGATCCCCCTGCCAGGAATGCCCCTCTTAAATAAGATCGTCTGCAGCACTTCTTTTGAATGAGACTCTCTGAAATATTATGGATGAACGTAAAACCCTCACCAAGGATTTTCAGGTCCTCGAGGATTTTTTTCGTATCTTCTTTGATCCGCACGATGTAGACGTTGTTCTTCTTCAGACGCATTTTCTTCCGCACTAAAAGTTCTACCGGGGTGTCGTATCCCTTTTTGATCAATGTATAAATCCTTCTAGCAATTGCGGCGTTTTCCGTTTGAATATTGACGACCAGCATCTGGTTCGAGAAGGACAGTGAGCCGTTCATCCTGATGAGAGCTGATAATTCGGAATTGGCACAGCAATCCTTGACTTCAATATTGGTTAGTTCTTTTTTTGTTTCTGACGCAAACGACATCCCCATCACCTCCTAGCAAACGCTTGCACAACCTTATACAACAGAAATTTATCTCTGTCATTTATTTGATTCCATATAGGAATGAATGATATTCGCTACTTTTTCCGTATTGTGACGTACCAGTCCATTATTATATGAAAGAATATCATGGGCAAGAACCTCGATCCCCATGGAATTCAATCGTTCGATATCAAAATGTACCGGACTCGCCTGTTCTTTGTCATACCTTGCCTGCACTTCGACCGGCACCTGCTTGTTATTGACCAAAATTGCATCGATGCATGAAGGATCCATATGGTTCGAAATGGCGCCGACATGATCGCTCGCCGTGTATCCGAGCGTCTCGCCCATTTGAGTCATGATATTGCAGATATACAGCTTCTTTGCCCCCGACTGGCATACCGCTTCACCGATCCCGGGTACAAGAAGATTCGGAATGATGCTCGTATAGAGACTTCCAGGACCCATGACGATAAGATCCGCTTCTTTTATGACCCGCAGTGTTTCTGTGAGGGGCTTGATGTTGTCAGGCTTCAAGAAGACCCTCTTGATCTTCTTCCCGGCCTTCGGGATGGTCGATTCACCCGTCACGATCGTCCCGTCTTCCATCTCGGCATTCAATATGACGCTCTGATTGGCAGAAGGAAGGACCTTGCCTTTCACATTCAGGACCCGGCTCATCTCCTGGATGGCGTGGACAAAATCACCCGTGATCGAAGCCAGTGCGGCAATGATCAAATTGCCCAGCGCATGGCCCGATAGCTCGTTCTCCGTTTCGAACCGGTGCTGAAACATCTGCTCGACAAGTGGTTCCACCTCTGATAGTGCGGCCAGCACATTACGGATGTCCCCCGGTGGAGGTATGTCCAGCGAATCACGCAGGCGCCCTGAGCTTCCGCCGTCATCCGCAACCGTCACAATCGCGGCCAGATCGAGCGGGTGGCGTTTCAGTCCGCGCAGGAGGACAGGAAGACCCGTTCCCCCTCCGATGACGACAACCTTTGGCAGTTTGGTCATGGTGTCTGGACTGCCTTTCTCTTTTCGATATCACGATGGGAGATTTTCGTATGATAATCGTCTTCAAAGTGATGGCCGATATGTTCCGCCAACGCGACCGAGCGATGCTGTCCGCCTGTGCAGCCAATGGCCACCACGAGCTGACTCTTCCCTTCACGCTTGTAATGAGGAAGCATGAATGAAAGCAGATCCGTTACCTTATCAAGGAACTTATGGGTTTCATTCCATTTAAGGACATAGGTCGAAACCTCTTCATCAAGGCCCGTCTTCGGACGCATATGGTCGATATAATGAGGATTCGGCAGGAATCTCACATCAAATACAAGATCCGCATCGATCGGGATTCCATGCTTGAATCCGAATGAAATGACATTCACCGTAAAAATCGATTTCTTATTCACGGAGAACTCTGTGAGAATCTTCTCGCGCAGTTCTCTCGGCTTCATGGACGATGTCGTATAGATCAACTGTGCGCGGCCTTTTAGTTCTTCGAGCAGTTGGCGTTCCTGCTTGATCCCTTCAAGAGGAAGTCCAGAAGGAGCAAGAGGATGCGACCTGCGCGTTTCCTTATAGCGTCTGACAAGGGCAGAATCATCTGCATCCAGATAGAGGATCTGCGGCGTCACCCAGGAAGTCTCCGCCAATTCGTCAAGCGCCTTGAAAAGATGATCGAAGAATTCCCTTCCGCGAAGGTCCATGACCAGCGCGACCTTATTCATCTTGTTGCCGGACTCTTTCATCAGCTCAAGGAATTTAGGCAGAAGAGTCGGCGGCAAATTATCTACGCAGAAAAACCCTAAATCCTCGAAGCTTTGAATGGCGACTGTTTTACCGGCTCCGCTCATCCCTGTTATGATCACTAATTGTACGTCATTCGTAGAACCTGTACTCATGCTCTTCCCCCGCTTTGTATTTAAGATTTATGGTTGGGACTTCTAATTACAACAGTCCTAACATAATTATATCTTCTATCAGCTCGGATCTAAGCGGTACGATAACAGCTTGAAATCCGGTGTATACGTAAATGTTCCGTAGATGGTTTTCTTACCATGCAGCAGATAGTCAAGGATATGATAATCCCCTTCAGCCATCGGCAGGTCCTTGATGTCTTCGAACTTATGCCATTTGATCTTTCCTTCTTCAGACTCCTGAAGATTCACACCGTCTGCTTCTGTTGCAAAAAAGGAAAACATCATCCATTCTGAAACCACTTTTTCCCCGTCTTTGATGATGAACGTAAATACACCTTTCAGATCGGGATTCTTTAGATAAATCCCTGTCTCTTCGCGGTACTCGCGTATGACGGCATCGCGGATCGATTCACCCTGCTCCATCTTGCCGCCCGGTGCCACCCACCAATTCCGGCGGGGCTTTTGGAGAAGGAGTACTTTGTCTCCATCCAGATATAAGCAATTTGTGACACGCTGCACTTCCTTCACCTCTAGTCTAGTTCATTAGGACATTAATCCGTCCTTTTTCATTCCTTATATTATACTATGATTGCAGACAAGCCACAATGTCTCTGCCTTCAATGTAAGCATACAATGAAAAATTGTCGATTAACCTTTATAAAAAAACGGACAAGCTTCCCCAAAATTCGAGTGATACAGCCCTCTCCCTGTCACTATAACAGAAAAAAAGGCAAAAAAAATAGACACAGGCGAGTCCTGTGTCGTCTACGGGATTTATTACTTAAAAAGGGGGTCAATTTCTTACTTTCTATAATACCCGATAATTGTTTCACTAGTGTTACAACAGATTTAAAACGGTATTACGGAATTGTTAATTTTGACGAATTTTTATTAAATACCGCTCGAATTTTGGCGGAATTTGTATAACGAATAGCGAATAGATATTCAGACGGGCGAATATTCATTCTCAGAATTCATACTTTTTCATGATTTGATCTGCCATCATTTCATACCCTTTCCCATTCGGATGAAGGGAATCATGAAAATATTGCTCTTTGTTTTTACCCTTGAATAATGGATTGGATGATACATATTTTACTTTCCCGTGTTTCTTCACTTCTTCCATGATCGTTTGGTTCCATTCATCGACATACTCTTCGATTTTATCACTATCCCTGTCCGGATAAGGATTATAGAGGCCGATCACAAGGATTTCTGCGTCCTCATTCGTTTTTTCAAGCGTATCCAGAATGAAGTTTAAGTTCTCTACATACTCGGTTTTAGCTTCCATGATTTTATCATGTTGAAGGGGGACTAGATCTCCTCCATTGCTTTTGATCAGGTCGTTGGTTCCTATGTTCAGGATAAAAATATCCGCTTCCGTCAGATCCTCGGCCACACTCGGTTTCATCAGCTGCTTTTGAAGACCTGATGACTTTTGGCCCGGAATCCCGAGGTTCTGGAACTGATAACTTTCTTTCGTGTTCTTCTCGTTCACCTTTTCTTCAAGTCGGCCGATATAGCCCGTATCCTTGTCATCCCCATATCCATACGTCAGGGAATCACCGAGGGCGAGGACCCTTTTCTGTGATTCAGACTTGCTTTCTTCTGCAAAAAAACTGACATAGATGATAGGAATGAGTGCTGCTGTCATGATTGGGATCATGAGCTTCCATTTCTTCATTGATGATCATACCTTCCTGGTCTGTGCTGTCATTCATGGTGTGTATATTCCCTTTTGACCGGGGTGTAATCCTGTATATTTTTGGTATCGGCAGGAGTATTGCATTAAAAAAGACAAACTCCCCATAGAGTTTGCCTTGCTGCTGGATCCATCAATTCTTCTGGATCCCGAACCGTGCGTTTATTTGGCCTCTGATCATTTTCTGTTTCGCTTCTTGTCTCTCTTTTTTAGTCAATTCATATTTGATTTCCTTGGTTGTGACGCCTTCTTCTCTATGGTCCGCAATTTCCATTAATCGTTCTACGTCGTTGAAAGAGTATTTCCGGTATCCCCGGTTGGTCCGTTCTGGGAAGATAAGATGCTTTTCTTCGTAGTACCTGATTTTTCTCTCTGTCAGGCCTGTTAATTCACTGACTACTCCGATTGAGATCACTTTTTTATCCTTATAGGAAGATTCCTGTCCCACACTACCCTCCTCCTCTTTGCTTCATTATACATGGGTTCCGGGTAGATTTTGAGCTTTATGTAAGAAAGTCTGACAAACAATCTTTTCTTTGGCAGGAAACCTCACAAAGTTGCGGAAGTGTTGACCGGAGGAGTTTACAATGAACTTACGCTATCAAAAGGAGTGAATGCTATGCCATTTTTAAGAGAAGCTGTCCAAAAGCAGCGTGAGCATTTTATTCGTCTCATTGTGAAACATGGAGTTGCGGAAGGCCCGGAAGTGGAAAAATGGACGCTGACCGAATTGATTGCGATCTACGATAAGCATTTGAGGAAATAAAAAATAGAAATTAGGAGGCGCCTTGATCAGCCTCGACAAACGCTTCAAAGCAGACTGGTGAAGCCGCTCTTTGACTTCTTAAGCCGGCCCAAACGTCTCAAGGGGCCAGGCGCTGGGGCTCGATCAGATGATATTTACTCTTTCTTATAATAAAAAAGCCTTGGGAAACGAATCCCAAGGCTTTATCTTTTATGCGTTTTTGACTTTTTCTTGCAATTCCTCAACATAGTGCTGGGCTGTCTGTGCCGCAATACTTCCGTCGCCAGTCGCCGTAACGATTTGACGAAGCTCTTTTTCACGCACGTCGCCGGCTGCGAAGATTCCAGGGACTTTCGTTTCCATTTTTTCGTTGGTCACGATATAGCCCATGTCATTGGTGATGCCGAGGTTTTGGAATGGTTTCGTCAATGGAATCATTCCGATGTAAATGAAGACACCGTCCGCTTGGAAATCTGTTTCTTCCCCGTTTTCGGTTGATACAAGCGTGACGCTGCCAACCTTGCCTTCTTTTTCATTAATTTCTTTCACTGTGTGATTCCAGATGAAATCGACTTTTTCGTTATCGAAGGCACGCTGTTGCAGGATCTTCTGCGCACGAAGCTCATCTCGTCGGTGAACGATCGTCACTTTGTTCGCGAATCGTGTCAGGTACACACCCTCTTCTACTGCAGAGTCCCCTCCGCCTACAACGACAAGGTCTTTTCCTTTGAAGAAGGCCCCGTCACATACGGCACAGTATGATACTCCGCGGCCGCCAAGCTCTTTCTCGCCAGGTACGCCGATTTTCTTGTATTCCGCACCGGTTGTGAGGATGACCGCGCGTGCTTTATATTCCTTCGATCCCGCTTTGACAAGTTTGTAATCGCCCTCGTCGACGATTTCCTTGATGTCTCCGTATGCGTATTCCGCACCGAACTTCTTCGCATGATCAAACATTTTATTCGACAGGTCCGGACCAAGGATATGGTCGAAGCCTGGATAGTTTTCCACTTCTTCTGTGTTTGCCATTTGTCCGCCCGGCACACCTCTTTCAAGCATTAGCGTTGAAAGGCTTGCACGGGACGTATATACAGCCGCTGTCATTCCGGCAGGACCGGCACCGGCGATAATCACATCATAAATTTTTTCTTCTGACATTCTGAATTACCCCTTCCAAAAACGGTCTTTTAAGCAATTTCCTTATTCCCTATATAGTATTCACTGTCTATCCCTATCCTATAAAAAACAGGGTTGTATCGTCCAAAAATATGCTCATGGAAGGTAGCTTTCCACCACAGTAATATATTTAGTCAGCGTGCTTGCAGAGACATTGTAGTTGTCGCACACCTGTTTCTTTGTCACCTTTTCATTTCTCAGGCGATTCCATACATAGTCGGCCGCCGCTGCAAATGCTTTCGTATTCTTAAACGTCTCGCGCTCTTTAAGACCGCGGTACGCAACCGTGAACCAAGTCAGGAACAAACCTGAATCAACACTTGAAATCGGGTGATGGAAATCATACAGGTGAAGCGCGACCTCATGCATATTCTTGATCTCCTGATTCACCTTCATCGAGGTATTCCCGTTGGTGTTCAGTACATGGGCGAGATACACCTTTTCTACTATCGACAAGTCTTCCACTTCACAAAAATCGGCATGCGTCAGCACCGATTTCTGATGCTCAGACACGGAAGTGAGGAAAAGCCCGAATAGCTTTTCTTCTGTGTACTCACTTTGAAGCTTCTTTAAAATCGATGTGACATGATTCTCAAAACCTGCAGCACGGTTGTCATTCCAAGGCTCGGTTCCCTCTTTTTCAGGATTGAGCTCGACAACCTTTTTCCAGGCATTGCGCGCTGTTTGGATGTGCCCTGTTTCATACGCTGAATGGGACAGCCAGTAGTAATAGCTCGCATCCCCTTCAAATCCGATCTTCTGCAGCGATTTCAACCACTCGTATGCTTTCTCGGAATGACCGATCAATGCGAAAGTCGCCCCAAGCTTGAAACGATGCTCATGCAGCAGCGGACGTACCTTTTCAAGCCCGGTGATCAGCTCTTTCAGATCGTCATTCCTTTTTTGATAAAAATAAAAAACAGCCGTGTTGCAAAGCGCATGAAGATTTCCCGGGTTCTTCTCAAGCACCTCTTCCAGTGTGGCGGAGGCTTGATCCACTTCACCCAGGTAGAAATACGCCAGTGCAAGATTATTATAAGCAGACCAGAATTCCGGATATTCTTCGATCACTTTTTTCAATGTCTCAACGGCTTTTTGGAAATGACCTGATTCAAGCAGCTCCTTTGCCTTCTCCTGCTGCATGATCAGATCATCATGTTCATATAAATCTTCCACAGTCAAATCGGAATCGAGTTCCAGCAATTCAAGCAGATCCTCGGCATCTTCCACGAACTCGCCATGCTCCTCTTTTTCCAAATACACACTCACATGATCATACGCTTCCTTGAACAACCCGAGATGCGCATAATTATTGGCTAAAAAGTAGTGACACTCGACCATATGCGGATCGAGGTTTTTCAATATTTCATGCAGTAACTCATTCGCATGCTTGAACTCGCCAAGCTCTGTATAAACAATCGATAATTGACACGCAATCATCGGCTCTAAAGGTTCGAGTTGAAACGCTCTATTCAAATATTTTAACGACCGCTTAAGCTCGCGGCGCTGATATGCTTTCATGCCCTTATTGTAGTAGTACTCACCCGTCGGGACAAAAGACAATACCTTTGCTTGCTCACTTCTTAATTTTGACCCTTTTCTCATCAAAGTCCTCCGAAACGTTCATAGTATATCCAGGCTCTTTTTCGCTCTGCTCTACCAGCTTTACAGTACCGGCACTTGACCGTTTTGTCCGTTCCATCGGCCAGCGTGTTTGCGTTTGCGTCAGAAAGAGCACGTGTATGCAATTCTTATATATAAAAACAATGTTTTTAGAAAATAACCTATAACTAGGATAGTATAACACACAACGTAGATGGACTAAACTACCATATTTTGATGGGGAAGTGTTACCAACGATTGGTCGGCACGAAGGAAGTGATGATTCCATCAAGT
Organism: Rossellomorea sp. NS-SX7; assembly: GCF_052828565.1. Classification (NCBI taxonomy): domain Bacteria; kingdom Bacillati; phylum Bacillota; class Bacilli; order Caryophanales; family Bacillaceae; genus Rossellomorea; species Rossellomorea sp. NS-SX7. The sequence continues at coordinate 3,372,650 of NZ_CM128249.1, forward strand.
GACGGAAATGATTTGTGATTTGGTGGAATTCTTTGGTCATGTGATGGGATTATTTCGTGGTTTGGTGGAATTATTTGATTTTGTGATGGAATTATCTCGTGATTTGGTGGATTCATTTGAAATTGTGATGGAATTCTCGTGATTTGGTGGAATCATTTGACGATGTGATGGAATTCTCGTGATTTGGTGGAATCATTTGACGATGTGATGGAATTATCTCTTGATTTGGTGGAATTATCTCTTGATTTGGTGGAATCATTTGATGATTTGATGGAATTATCTCGTGACTTGGTGGAATTATTTGATTTTGCGATGGAATTATCTCGTGACTTGGTGGAATTATTTTAAATTGTGATGGAATTAATTCGCTTTGTGCTTGAATCAATATAAACAGACAGCGTTATTCTACATAAGGAGTGATGATCATCATGATCACTCCTGACAATCTGTTTGTTTACCTCGCTTCATAACTAGTAAAAAATCAATTATTCAGCAAAATGGTGTACAAAACAAAAAGAGTGACGTGCCTTTAAAAAGACCGTCACCCGATTGAAACAATCATTATTTATTATGCCGCTCCACAAGTACCCCAAGCACTTCTTCCAAAGGCAGATCCTGTTCGCGCAGCAGCACCAATACGTGATAGAGTAAATCCGCCACTTCCCATTTCAGTTCTTCCGCGTCCCGGTTTTTCGCCGCGATGATCACTTCGGATGCTTCCTCCCCTACTTTTTTCAGGATCTTGTCGACTCCTTTTTCAAACAAGTAGGTGGTGTAGGCGCCTTCCGGACGTTCTTTTTCGCGGTCTGAAATGAGTGCTTCAAGCGTCAGCAGAATATTCTCCTCAGAAGCCGCAGGTGCGGCGCTTTCTCCGAAGACATCCTCATGGAAACAGCTCTCTTCACCCTTATGGCATGCAGGGCCATTTTTATCGACAAGGACGAGCAGCGCATCCTTATCACAATCCCAGACGATGCTCTTGACCGCCTGCGTATTTCCGCTCGTTCCGCCTTTGTGCCAGAGCTCCTGGCGGGAGCGTGAATAGAACCAGGTCTCACCCGTTTCAAGTGTCTTCGCCAACGATGTCTCATTCATGTAAGCCAGGGTCAGGACTTCCTTCGTTTCCGCATCCTGGACGATTGCCGGCACGAGACCTTTTTCATCATATTTCACTTCGGAAATCCAATCATTGTTCGTCATCGTACATGCACCTCCTGCTCTTTCAGGTAACTCTTCACTTCTTCTACGCTCGTTTCTTTATAGTGGAAAATGGATGCTGCGAGGGCCGCATCGGCTTTTCCATCCGTGAATACTTCTTTAAAATGTTCCGCGTTGCCGGCTCCGCCCGAAGCGATGACCGGGATTGAGACAGCCTCACTGACTGCACGGGTCAACGCTACATTGAAGCCTTTTTTCTCGCCGTCGCTGTCCATCGACGTCAGCAGGATTTCTCCGGCACCAAGTTCCTCGACCTGCTTTGCCCATTCGACTGCATCTAGTTCGCGAAGCTTCCGTCCGCCGTGCGTGTAGACCTTCCAGCCTCCGCTATCTTCATCATACTTCGCATCGATTGCGACGACGATACACTGTGAACCGAAGTACTGTGCGCCTTCGCGCACAAGTTCCGGACGCAGTACAGCCGCAGTGTTCAAGGACACCTTATCTGCGCCGGCTCTTAAAATAGCTTTCATATCCTCAACGGCATTGATCCCACCGCCGACTGTAAACGGGATGGCGAGTTCTGCTGCCACATGGCGGACGACTTCGACCATCGTTTTCCGGCCTTCATGGGAAGCCGATATATCTAAAAATACAAGCTCGTCAGCGCCTTGTTCATCGTACACTTTTGCTAGTTCGACGGGATCTCCAGCATCTCTCAGTTCCACGAATTGAACGCCTTTTACGACACGTCCGTCTTTTACATCCAGGCAGGGAACGATCCGTTTTGTCAGCATGATCCCTTCACCTCTTCCAGCGCTTCGGCGACAGTGAACTTTCCTGTATAAAGGGATTTCCCGCAGATCGCACCGGACACACCCTGATCACAATATTGTTTAAGAGCAACCAGGTCTTCAAGTGAACTCACGCCTCCGGACGCAATCACTGATTTACCCGTTTCCCTTGCAAGCTCGACAACCGCTTCGACGTTCGGTCCGGAAAGCATGCCGTCAGTGGCAATATCGGTGAAAATGAACGTTTCCGCCCCGGCAGCAGCCAGTTGCTTCCCGAGGTCTACCGCTTTCAGGGAAGACGTTTCGATCCAGCCGTGCGTGGCAACATAGCCATCCTTGGCGTCCAGTCCGATGGCAATCTTGTCACCGTATTTCGCAAGCCATTCTTTTACCAATTCTGTATTCGATACCGCAATGCTGCCAATGATGACGCGGTCGACGCCGCGGTTCAGGTAGTGCTTGATGTCTTCCTCAGAACGTATCCCTCCGCCGATTTGGACTTTTGCATCAAGCTTTTCGGCAACGGCAATCACGAATTCATCGTTGATCCTCGAGCCTTCCTTCGCTCCGTCGAGATCGACCATGTGGATCCATTCGGCACCTTCATCCGCGAATGTTTTTGCCATATCGAAAGGAGAGTCGCCGTAGACCGTCTCCTGATTGTAGTCGCCTTGAATCAATCGTACACATTTTCCTCCGCGCATATCAATGGCGGGATAGATAGTAAAACTCATGAAACTGCCTCCGATTCTTTCACTCGTCTTGTGAAGTTTTCCAGCAGCTGCATGCCCAGCTGCCCGCTTTTTTCAGGGTGGAACTGCATGCCGTATATGTTATCTTTGCTGACCACCGCCGGGATTTCAACACCTGCGTAGTCTGCCGTCGCTGTCAGGACTTCTTCAGAACCCCGTACATAATAAGAATGGACGAAATACACATACCCTTCCGTCAACCCTTCGAGAAGGTGGGATTCTTTTTTAAACGACAGTTGATTCCAGCCCATATGAGGGACTTTATATTCGTTCCCCTCATTGTCACGTTTCGGGATATGAATGACTTCGCCTGGAAGCAGGCCGAGACCCGGTGTACGGCCATTTTCTTCACTTTTTTCAAAAAGAAGCTGCATCCCGAGGCAAATGCCGAGCAGCGGCTTCCCGCTTTCAGCGAAGGTCAGAATGGTTTCTTTCAAATGAGTTGACTCAAGGAGATTCATCGCGTCCTTGAAGGCGCCGACTCCCGGTAAAATCAGACCGTCTGCTTCCAGCAGCTTCTCACGGTCGTCACTGATGAAATAAGGGACGTTCAGACGCTCAAGCGCTTTGCTGACTGAGAACAGGTTCCCCATTCCGTAATCTGCGATGCCAATCATGATTTACAACATCCCCTTTGTGGAAGGAATTCCTTTGACCCGCGGGTCGATTGTCGTCGCTTCATCGAGCGCACGTCCAAGTGCCTTAAAGATTGCCTCGATGATGTGATGCGTGTTGTGTCCGTAGTGGACGATGACATGAAGGTTCATCCTCGCTTCAAGTGCAAGCTTCCAAAGAAACTCGTGGACATTTTCCGTATCGAACGTCCCGACTTTCTGGCTTGGAAGGTCCGCCCTGAATTCAAGATGCGGACGGTTGCTGAGATCGACGACGACCGTTGCCAGCGCCTCGTCCATCGGAACCATCGCTGACCCGTACCGTTTGATGCCTTTTTTATCGCCTAGGGCTTTGACGAGCGCCTGTCCAAGGCAGATCCCGATATCCTCCGTCGTATGGTGGTCATCCACCTCCGTGTCTCCATCCGCATCGATCTTGCAGTCAAACTGTCCATGCTTCGTGAACAAGTCCAGCATATGACTCATGAACGGAACACCCGTCTCAATCTCCGAATTTCCTTCTCCGTCGATTCCAAAACTCAAACGAATATCCGTCTCGTTCGTCTTCCTCACAATCTCCGCTCTTCTCTCCATAGCTGCTTCACTCCTTTAAAGTACCGAGGGACGGGCGTTTAGCATGCTAAAGCATCAGTCCCTCTTTTTGAATCGTATTTCGACTGCACGCGCATGGGCTTCGAGGCCTTCGAGCCGCGCTAGTTTCGCTATTTTAACTCCATTTTCCTTCAGTGCTTTTTCACTGTAGGAAATGATGCTTGATTTCTTCATGAATTCATCGACGTTCAAGGGACTCGAGAATCGTGCCGTCCCGTTTGTCGGCAGCACGTGATTCGGCCCTGCAAAATAGTCGCCGACCGGTTCTGAGCTGTAGCGTCCTAAGAAGATCGCTCCGGCATGGCGGATTCCCGCCATCGTTTCGAATGGATCCGCCGTCAGGATTTCCAGATGCTCCGGTGCAAGCCTGTTGACAAGGTCCACAGCCTTATCCAAACCGTCCACTACATAGATTGCCCCGAAATCGCTGATGGACTGCCGGGCGATGTCCTCGCGCGGAAGGGTGGACAGCTGCCTTTCTACCTCGTGCGCAACGTTTTCGGCAAGGGTTTCACACGTGGTCACAAGAACCGCGGAAGCCAATGTATCGTGTTCCGCCTGCGATAGCAGGTCTGCCGCTATTTCATCTGCATACTGTTCCCCGTCCGCCAGCACGACGATTTCGCTTGGGCCGGCAATCATATCGATATCCACGTCCCCGAACACCTCACGCTTGGCAAGTGCCACATAGATGTTCCCTGGTCCGGTGATTTTATCAACGGGAGCGATCGTCTCGGTTCCATACGCCAATGCTGCAACCGCCTGTGCACCGCCTACCTTGTAGATTTCCTCCACACCGGCGATCTTTGCGGCTACGAGCACGCCCGGTGACAGCTTACCGTCTTTTCCAGGCGGCGAGACCATCGTGATCCGTTCGACACCGGCCACCTTTGCAGGCATCACGTTCATCAATACAGACGACGGATACGCCGCAGTTCCACCCGGTACGTACACTCCGACCGAATCAAGAGGTGTCAGCTTCTGTCCGAGCATCGTCCCGTCCGGCTGCGTGGTGAACCAGGAGGACTGTTTTTGCTTTTCATGGAATGCCCTGATGTTATCAGCCGCTTCCTGGATTACACTGATTAATTCAGTATCCATCGCGGCAAACGCATCAGCGATTTCATCTTCGGATACTTTGATTTCATCCATGACGACACCATCGAATTTTTCCGTGTACCGGTTCAGGGAGGAGTTCCCTTTTTCCCGAACAGATGCGATGATTTCCTGAACGGCTTTTCGCTGTTCTTCGGTTCCGCTGTCGACTGAGCGCTTAATCGACGCCCCTTCGACCTCTCTGATAATCTTCATTCATTCCACCAGCCCTTTATATAAAAAAGTTCCTCAACCTTCAATAATTCGTGTCAGCCTTGCCACTAGGTCCTCGATTTTTTCATCCTTCATCCGGTAGCTGACCGGGTTCACGATCAATCGGGATGTGATATCCACAATCGTCTCGTATTCCACGAGTCCATTTTCCTTCAGCGTCCTCCCCGTTGATACAATGTCGACGATCCTGTCGGCGAGGCCGATCAGCGGAGCAAGCTCGATGGAACCGTTAAGCTTGATGATCTCCACCTGCTCCCCCTGCTCCCTGAAATAAGAGGAAGCCACGTTCGGATATTTGGTCGCGATCTTCGGAGCGACATCGTTCATTTTTGTATCGGGAAGTCCCGCAACAGCCAGGTAGCAGCCGCTGATCTTGAGGTCGAGCAGTTCGTATACGTCACGCTCTTCTTCAAGCATCACGTCTTTCCCTGCGATCCCAAGGTCTGCCACGCCATGCTCGACATACGTAGGGACATCCATCGGTTTGGCTAAAATAAACCGCAGATCTTCCTGCGGCACTTCGATGATCAGTTTCCTTGAATCATCAAATTCCGGAGGGAGATCGTAATCCGCTTTTCTTAAAAGTTCAACCGCTTCTTCAAAAATCCTGCCTTTTGGCATGGCAATCGTCAAACTGCTCATCGATTTTCACCACCATTTCCGTTCCGGTCCTGTCCCACGACAAAGTGAACATTGCTGAACCCTTTTGTAAATTCATCCACGTCACCGACACCCTTCCAGTTCTGAAGGACGACTTCTTTCCCTTCGCTCCTAAGCTCTGATGCAAGCGTGATCGCTTCTTTTCTGCGTTCGTCACTGAACAGCACACACTCCTGGTCTGACGAGGTTAATTCGACCTTCATCGCTTCAAGGACATAATCAAGGCGCAGCCCGAATCCGGTCGCCCCTGAGGTTTTTCCAAACTTCTCGAGAAGCTTGTCATAGCGGCCGCCATTCCCAATCGCAAACCCAACATTTTCACCATACACTTCAAACAGGATGCCGGAGTAGTAACTCATATGACTGACGAGGCTGAGATCGAATTTGATGTACTGTTCGACCCCGTAGTCTTTTAAGATGCTCCATAGTTCTTTCAACTCTTCCAGTGCCTGCAGTCCTTTTTCACCTTCTAAAAGCGAGTGGGCTTCACCGAATACATTGTCAGACCCTCTCAGTTTCAAAAAGCTGAACAACCGCTGTTTATCGATGGAGGAAAGCGTCAGTTCATTCACATGCTGACGGTATCCCACATAATTTTTCTCGTATAGAAATCTTCTTAACGTATTGGCTCTTTCTTTCGTTCCGACAATCTGGGTGAATAGTTCCTGAACAAAACCGATATGGCCGATTGATATCTTAAAATTGTCTAGGCCCGCTTCCTTTAATACGGAGACCATGAGGGCAATCACTTCAGCATCTGCACTGACGGAATCATCCCCTATGCATTCGATGCCGACCTGTTCGAACTCTGCCGGCCGGCCTCCTTCCCGCTGTTGTGCGCGGAATACGCTGTTTGAGTAGGCAAGCCTTAGCGGCGTCCGGTCCTTCAGGAGCTTGGATGCAGCAATGCGGGCGATGGGAGCGGTCATATCCGGCCGGAGTACGAGGGTGTGCCCCTGCTGATCCAGCAGTTTGAAAAGCTGCTGATCGAGGATGGCAGACGCGTCCCCCACCGTTTCGTAGTATTCAAGCGAAGGCGTCTCGATGAATTTGTAGCCCCAGCGCTTCATCGCACCTTCCATTCTCTTTTTTGTTCCATCTTTTATCTCATATAAATCGGGAAATGTGTCTCTCATTCCCAACGGCTTCTCGAACATGAATAGCTTCGTCATAAGAACCACCTTCGGCAAATTGAATATTGATTTATTTTCCCCTATCACAAAGGGAATACTAATAGTTGATTATTCTGAAATCCTTTAGTTCGCTAATGTGCTAATAAAATAAAGTTATAAGTAGTGTAGCTTGTCTCCTGTTATTCGTCAACCGTTATGCGGGGGATTTTTTGGCGGGATAATAGTTAGATCAGGTTTGTTTCTAAAAGGATCCAGGTGCGGCAGGCGGGTAGGGAAGCTGTCATTGAATGCGTCCGTGACATATAGCCCAAGAAATTTCGACAACGGGAACAATAATTGAGAAAGCTGAACAATTATTTAAAAACAGGAACAATAATGTTGAAACCGGTGCAATTATGTTCAGACCGGTGCAAATATCATCAAACCCGTGCAATTCCCCCGAAAAGCTTAATAAATAATAGCCTCCATGAAGGGGGAAAGACCCATATTTGTCTTTTATAAGAACATTTTATCGGCATTTTCCTCATCAAAATGGCTGGTGAAGCCAAATCTCAAGTCAAATCTCCGCCATTCTCATCAACCAAAAAAAGACAAAAACAGATTTTCTCAATCTATCTTTGCCTTTTCCCGTAATATTCGATTTTCAATCCGATTCTTATACGTAAAACTTTGCCAGCGAGATCATTTCACTAATTGCCGGTTCTTCCTGAGCTCCAAAACGGCATGATTCATTCTTCTCAATGCCATGTCAATCCGCTCTTTCGGACAAGCGATATTCATCCGGACGAAGGATTGTCCGCTTTCCCCGAACTTGAAGCCTTCGTCGAATTTGACCCGGGCTTTTTCCAGGAAGAAGGCGCACAGTTCTTCACCTGACATCCCCAGTTGGCTGCAGTCGATCCATATCAGATGGGTTGCCTGCGGCACAATCGCTTTCAACTCGGGCATGTGCTGGTCGAGATAGTTAAAGACGTACTGCTTATTATCTTCGAGTACCATCAGCAGCTCATTCAACCAAGGCTCGCCTTCTTCATATGCTGCAATGGTTCCTTCGATTCCGAACACATTTGGTCTCATCAGACCGTATCCTGTCAGCTTTTCATTGTACTTTTCCCTGAGTTCCTTGTTGGGGATGAGGAGGATGGACGTTTGAAGTCCTGCAATATTAAAGGTCTTACTCGGTGCTGCACAAAGGATGCTGTTCTCTTTCAGGTCCTCATCCGCTTTAAAAAGCGGCATATGCTCATGACCTTGATAGACAAGGTCTCCATGCATTTCATCTGAGATGATCCATAGATCATTCCGTTTGGCGATCTCGCCGATTCTCCTTAATTCTTCATCTGACCACACTCTGCCGACCGGATTATGAGGACTGCAAAGAATGAGTAGTTTTGTTTCAGGCTGACTGGCCTTTTCTTCTAGATCGTCAAAATCTATCAAATAGGTACCGTCCTGGTACATCAATGTATTCTTTATGACTGAACAGCCGTGGTTTTCAATCGTACTGTAAAAAGGATAATAGACGGGATCCTGGATGATGACACCGTCACCCGGTTCCGTCAGCACTGACAATAATACGTTTATCCCTGGTATGATCCCCGGACTGAAGCAAATCCAATCTTTGTCTATCTCCATGTCGAACCGTTTTTTCCACCATGTTACGATCGAATCAAAATACCGGTCGCTGAACGTTGTATATCCATAAATGCCATGGCTGGCTTTTTGATTGAGTGCCTCAACGATGGCCGGCGCTACCTGGAAATCCATATCCGCAATACACATCGGTATGACATCTTCTTCAGGAAACGACCATTTGACAGAGTGAGTATTCGTTCTCTCGATGCAATCATTCCAATTCATATTCCCATGCCCCCCAGTTTGTCTCTGTTCTTACTTTATAACAGATTGAGTGGAGGGGGAATAGCTAAATAATTGGAATGGCTTTAAACAACGCTTTTGATTTCCGTGCAAGACTTCGCTTTCCGCGGGCGGTTGGTGAGCCTCCTCGTCGCTAAAGCTCCTGCGGGGTCTCACCTAACGCGCTTTTCCTGCAGGAGTCTTCATCTTGCACTACAATCAACCGCTGGAGCCAGCTATATTCGCCCACAATCTTTAAGACAGTTTAATAAGTAACAAAAAGACAAAGACAGATTCCCTCGAATCCACCTTTGCCTTTTATATTTACTCTTCCGTTTTAAATCCATAAATCTCATCATCCTGCCAACGTTCTGAGAGCTGTTCTTTGGTGTAGATGACACGCATCGGGTTTCCGCCGACGAATGCGCCCGGCGGTACGTCTTTATGGACGAGGGTGCCGGCTGATACGATGGCCCCGTCGCCGATCTTCACCCCTGGCAAGATCGTTGTGTTCGCACCGATCATGACTTCCGAACCGATTTCCACATCACCGAGGCGGTATTCTTTGATTAAATACTCGTGTGCGAGGATCGTCGTGTTGTAGCCGATGACGGTATTCCTGCCGACGGATATTTTTTCAGGGAACATGACGTCGAGCATGACCATGAGGGCGAAGGATGTATGTTCGCCGATGTTCATTCGGAGGAATGTTTTGTACAACCAGTTTTTCATGCCGAGAAACGGGGTGTAGCGCGCCGCCTGGATGACGATGAAGTTCTTGACGACTTTCCAGAATGGCACGGTTTTATAGACATGCCACAGGGAATTGGCGCCTGTCACCGGGTAGCGTGTCGTTCTTCTCATGCTGTCGGCACTCCCACCACCTTCAGCAGGTCAGGCATCGTTTCGAGCATGAAGTCAGGCTCGTAATGTGCGAGATGCTCGCGGCCCTTGGCACTCCAAGCGACACCTGCGGAGAGGACGCCTGCATTTTTACCTGCAAGGATGTCATGATGGTTATCCCCGACCATGATGGCTTCTTGTGGTGAAGCGCCCAATTCGACCAGGGCTTTCTCGATTGGTTCAGGATGAGGCTTCGCGTTTTCCACTTCATCCAGGGTGATCACCACGTCGAAAAATGGACGAAGGTTCATGAGATCAAGCCCTTTCAGGACGACATCGCGCACCTTCGTCGAGACGATGGCGAGTTTATAGCCTTGTTTGTAGAGAGTTTCAACCGTTTCATAAACGCCTTCAAACTCGGTTACAAGCTCATCATGATGTTCGTGATTGAATGCACGGTAATGTGCACACATTTCATCAACTTTATCCGGGTTCAATCCTCCGAAGGATTCCTCCAATGGAGGACCCATGAATGGCAGCACATCTTTTTCCGTGTACTGATCCGGGTAATAATGATTCAAGGTGTGAAGGAAGGAAGAGATAATCAGATCATTTGTATTGATCAGTGTTCCGTCCAGGTCAAATAATACTGTTGTAATTTTGCTCATAGTGATTCTTCCTTTCTTTTTTTGCATCAGCGCGGTTCCAAAAATAAGCTACGATCATCGTTAAGACTATCGCCGTGACGAGTCGGATAATCAAGAGCGGCAGGACAGGTATTCCAAGCGGGATGAAAATCAGCGTGTCCTCGACCACTGCGTGACAGGAGACGAGGAAGATGAAGGCGATTGTGACGTCCTTCTTGCTTACCCCGTCTTCTTTTACCGCCTGGATCATGACGCCTGCTCCATAAGCAAGGCCGATGACGAGTCCAGCCACCATCGTGGTCGACGTGTTGGCATTCATCCCGAGCGCCCGAGTGGCGGGTGCAAGCCAGCGTGAAAAGACCTCCATCCATCCCAGGTCTTTCATGATCTGAATGATGACCATGAGCGGGATGACGATCAACGCCAGTTGAAGCACGCCATAGCCCGCTTTTTCAAGTCCGAGCAGCAGGATTTCTCCCCACCCTTCAGGCTCTGCCTGCCGGGGAGGCATCATACCGTATTGAGCCATCTCCGAGCCGCCTCTCCAAACGAGATTGATGACGACTGCAGAAATAAGGGCCAATCCGATCCGGACCGTGACAATCAGCCAGATTTTTACGCCCACTTTGGCAGCAACCGTCGATTCAATCAAGAGATTATGGGAAAAAGACAGCATGACCGCAATGATGAAGACTTCCTTGACGGTCAAGTCCAGCGACAGGATACCCGCTATTCCTGCGTACAGGTTCAAGAAGTTGCCTAGGACAAGGGGAATGGCAGCGTCACCTGATAGGCCGATCAGCTTCATGAAGGGCGATATTTTTTCCATCACCCAAGGCAGGACGGGCGTGTATTGCAAAACAAATACAATCAGTGTGATCGGGAAAATGACTTTTCCCAGGGACCACGTTGTCTTTAGCCCTGTCATACCGCCATTTTTAATCGATGACATCCACATTCTCTCTTCTCCCCTTATCTATGTGTCTCTTTACATATTTTATGCCGGAATTTCTGAAGAACATGAGCCCAGCCGATTTCGGCAGTACTTCCTTAAGGCCCTTCTATTTACATATTCACTTCTTCATTGCTTTTATCATTGTAGGCATGGCGGGCCATACCTGATTTTCTACGGTAAATGATCAGTGCAGCAGCCGCCACGATCAGAACAAGTGAAATGACTTGTGCGACTCGCAGATATTCCGTCAGCATCAGGCTGTCCGTTCTCATTCCTTCTACGAAGAAGCGGCCGATCGAGTACCAGATCACATATGACAGGAATAATTCACCGCGGCGCAGGTTCACTTTTCTGCGTAAAACCAACAGAAGAACAAAACCGGCAATGTTCCACAGCGATTCATACAGGAACGTCGGATGATAATAAGCTCCATTTATATACATCTGGTCAATGATGAATGGCGGGAGATATAGATTCTCCAAGAAGGCACGTGTCACTTCTCCCCCGTGGGCTTCCTGGTTCATGAAGTTCCCCCAGCGGCCGATCGCCTGGCCCAAGATGATGCTCGGGGCCGCAATATCAGCAAGCTTCCAAAAGGAAATACCTTTTATTTTTGCAAAAACAATGGCGGTGATCACGGATCCGATCAAAGCTCCATGAATCGCGATTCCGCCATTCCAGACTTTAATGATATCGCCGGGATTCTGAGAATAGTAATCCCATTCGAATATGACATAATAGGCTCTGGCTGAGAGGATGGCGATCGGGATCGCCCAGACTAGTAAATCGACAAACGTATCGGGGTGTAGTCCCAGACGTTTGCTTTCAGATATCGCTAAATATAATCCAAGTGCAATCCCAACTCCGATGATGACGCCGTACCAGTGTACCTGCAAGGGTCCAAGCTGAAATGCAATCGGATCGATGGGTGTGATCGATTGGTTCATGGTTTTGCTCCTCCTGAATGAATTAAGATGGGTTCTGTTTAGATATCTTCGTTCACGCCGTCTTCAATGACATCGGAGAGACGGTTCGTAAACTGTTCAGCTGCGTTGACACCCATTCTCTTCAGACGGAAGTTCATCGCTGCCACTTCGATAATGACCGCCAAGTTTCGTCCTGGGCGGACAGGGATCGTCATCTTCGTAATATCGGAATCAATGATTCTCATTTTTTCTTCTTCTAGACCGAGTCGGTCATATTGCTTTGTTTTGTCCCAAATTTCAAGATTGATGCAGAGAGTGATGCGCTTGTAGTTACGCACAGCCCCGGCTCCGAACAGGGTCATCACGTTGATGATTCCGACACCGCGGATTTCAAGAAGATGCTCGATCAGTTCGGGTGAGGTGCCGACCAGTGTATCAGTATCTTCCTGACGGATTTCAACACAGTCATCCGCCACAAGACGATGGCCGCGCTTCACGAGTTCCAGTGCAGTTTCACTTTTACCGACTCCGCTCTTACCTGTGATGAGCACCCCGACTCCATAGATATCCACTAGCACACCATGTACAGCTGTGGTGGGAGCAAGCTTACTTTCCAGATAGTTGGTCAGTCTCGAGGAAAGACGCGTTGTTTTCATAGAGGACCGCATGACCGGAACGGCAGTACGGTTTGCTGCATCCACTAGTTCATCCGGTATCTCCAGGTCGCGGGAAATGATGATACCCGGTGTGATATCGGTGCACAGCGCCTCCATTCTCCTTTTACGCTCCGCTTCATCCAGCAGTTCGAGAAATGAGAGTTCCGTCTTACCCAACAGTTGAACCCTTTCTGCAGGATAATAGTTGAAATAGCCTGCCATCTCCAGTCCCGGGCGTGATATATCACTTGTTGTGATCGGTCTATGTAATCCTTCTTCTCCGCCCACAAGCTCCAAGTTGAATTTTTCCAGTATATCTTTCGATCGAACCTTTGCCAAAGCAAGCTCCTCCTTCGATTCTCTATCTCAATCGTTCGTTCTTAGAATCTTTTTGTACTCTTTCCTATTTTAGCAATTATGAGCGAAAGCGCAAGCGCGTCAGTTGAGCGTGAAATGTGCTTCCTTTTCCTAAGTGATCACTATTTATACCGCTGTTGATTTCCGTGCAAGACTTCGCTTTCCGCGGGCGGCCGGTGAGCCTCCTCGTCGCTGCGCTCCTGCGGGGTCTCACCTGTCTCGCTTTTCCCGCAGGAGTCTACGTCTTCCACTCCAATCAACAACTGGAACGAGCTTTAATTTGGAGCAGGATTCACATCGTTGCTTTTAAAAGAGTTCTATTCAAATACTTTGTTGCTTTACTCACAAGAAAATACAGGAACTTGGGTATCTTCGATGAATAATGCACATCTACAAGCTGAGATCAGACTACTAGACTGTGTACGAAAAGCAACTATCTTTTAGATAACAGCTTTTAATATAGATCAAAATAAAAGAAACACAGTCTACTGGAGACTACGTTTCTTTAATAAACGTTTCAATCGCTGCCATGATGTCTTTGTGGGTGTCCATTGATCTTAGCACTTGAAAATCCTGTTCCAAACTGTGGTTGGCGCCAGGGATGAGGTGAAGATGGAGATGATGGTTTGAGTTTAATCCAGTAAATCTCTCTTCGACGTAGTGATGATCTCGGTCTCCGATGAAGCAGATTCCCTTATGCTGACTCTCCTTCATAGAGTTATAGACGATATCTTCTTTTAATAAAGGGGTCAGCCAGATGACTTTCGCTTCCTTGAATGTTTCTCTTTGCAGTTCGTTACTCATCGGGATGGTCCCGATTGATTTGGCGATAAGAATAAACGATTCGTATGATTTCTCCCCTAGAACTGCATCGATCACATTTTTACAATCACTCAACAACATTTCATCGAATTCCTCGTCTGACAGGTTTTTGTATTCATCCGAATCATACTGGTAATTAATGTGGAGTACATCCCATCCTTCATTTAAAAGCATGCCCGTCGGATAGTGCAGGAGCGGCCCCATTACGGTGTAACCCATTCCAGGAAAGAAAATGGCGAGACCCTTTGGGTGCTCTGATGAGATTAATAATCGGTAGGGAACTTCATTGTTCTTAAAACCTCTGATACTCGATGATGTTACTTTCATATATGACTCCTCCTTTTTTTCCAACTATTTCTAGTCCCTAAGGAGAAAATCCTCTTTTCCCTGTAAAAGAAAAAACTCCAGTCCTAAACGACTGGAGTTCATTTCTCATTTCTAGGTTCGAGCACAGCTTTTTGAATGATCAGATTGGCAAGTGACAGGATGATCGATGCCAGAAATGCCATTCCGAAACCGGATAATTCAAAGGCGTCACCCATGATTCCGTCTGTCAGCAGCAGGGTTACAGCATTGATGACGAACAGAAACAATCCGAGGGTCAAAATGGTGACGGGCAGGGTCAAAAGGATCAGGAGCGGGCGGATCAATACGTTCAGTATCGCCAAAACAAAGCTTGCGATGACCGCCGATCCGAAACCTGATACATTGAACCCGTCAAAAAATCCTGCCAATGCCACAAATATCACTGCGTTGATCAAAATACCAACAATCCATCTCATTATCTGATGGCTTCCTCCTCATTCGGCAGCACAAAGGCCAATAGACCGTAAACGACGACCAGCGGAAAGAATCCCGTAGGAATCAATAGAATAATGAAGATCACTCGCAACATGGTCGCATCAATTCCTGTAAATCGGGATAATCCGCCGATTACACCGGCAAATTTACGATTGGACCTTGAGCGTACTAATTGTTTTCTCATCGAATACACTTCCTTCTCATCTTATGCGTTGTCCTTCTTAACATTCTTCTCCAAGGCTTTTTTTATGAGGGAAGAATGGTTTGTTTCCGCAAAAAGATGGAGCTCGGGCGGAAGTGGATCTCGCACTAAACGCAGACCGTTGCTTTCCGCGGGCGGCCGGTGAGCCTCCTGGGCTTCGCCTGCGGGGTCTCACCTGTTCCGCTTTTCCCTCAGGAGTCAAGTGCCTGCAGCTCCAATCCACTCTAGGGTAAAAATCTTCACAAAAGGACAACATCTCTTTTTTCATTTATTCCCCTCTGCATCGAGCTTAAACGATAAAGAAGTTAATCTCTTTACACGTTAGACACATTCCTGTCCTCTGCCTTTTTAATAAGAACAGATCCGGTCTTTGTTTCTGCAAAAAGATGAAGCTTTTCTTCCCCATCTGTCTTGCGGTTAAAACGGATATGCTTTTGGACGACATCATTTTTTTCCTCTACAACGTCGATTCCTTCCAGCTCCACCTTGAATCCGCCGAGATTTGACTTGGCTTCGCCTGCGATGTTGATGGTTCCCGGTACGTAGAGGTCGACATTACCTGTCACGGTTTTTGCGTGCAGCGTGTCGGCTTTAGCACCCATTATGGCGCAGACGATGTTTCCGTTCAGGGACTGGGCATCCGTGTACTGAATATCCCCTTCCACCTGAACTTTGCCATTGATGGATTCCGCTTCGACTTTTTCGGCTTTTGCATTCAGAATTGTGATGGCACCGTTTGACGTTTCAACCTCTGCTTTTTTGCTTGTCAGATGATCGATATGGATTTTTCCGTTTGCCGATTTTGCACGGAAATCATCAGCTTCGATATGGTCGGCCTTCAAGCCGCCGTTGAACAAGCGTACCGATACCTTTTCGTACTGATGCTTCGGTATATAGAGCTTCGAATCCACCTTCATCCATTTCAACTGAGTCGAGAAGTAGAGCGTATCTTCGTCGACCGCAAAGGAGGTGTTCTCCATGAACTGCTTGCGTGCTTCTTCACGGTCTTCGGTACGGTATACCTTTGCCTGACACTCCACTCTGACTTCTTCGCCGTCCCATGGGATCAGCTCCACTTTCCCATTCGCTACATCGATGTCCATCTTTTTGAATGCCGTGTTCGGCTGCTGGAAGACGTGTGATACTTCAACCGACTGATTCCACTGGAAATCGAAGTCGAAGTTCTTTATTTTCGAAAAAGCGGTGTTCATGAAATCAAGGATCTTATCCTTTGTTTTATCAGATTTATATCCGTTGCTCGTGTCACCCTTCTTCTCATCCTGAAAAATCGATACGAACTCATCGAGAAAATCCTTTTCTTTTTCCTTTGTTGGTTCGGTCTTCTTGTCGAGGGCTTCCAGGAGGGTCAATGCTTCCTGAGCAGTGAGCGTCCCTTTTTCCACCATATCGAGAATTCGTTTGCGTTCTTCATTCATCATTCTTCATCCCCTTATCATTGAATTTATTACAGAAGTACTTTGATTCCTTTGTACACATTCCAAATGACGATGATGATATTAATCAATATGAACAAACCGATCATCAGGAAGAAAAAGACCGGAATTCCTGACCCCGTTGCAAAGATGCCGATGTCTAAAAAGATGCCTGCAAAAATAAACGGGATTGCGACTATTGGTATGATGTGAGAAATCAATGCCGCCTTGGCATCCTTCTTCACATACGGGTTGTCTGTTACAAAATATACGATGATCGGAAAAATAAATCCTGCAAAAAATATACTAAAATAGCAAAGCGCTGATAATATCTTGTTGGTCTCCATCTTCATCATCTCCTTTACTATTATTTACGATACGTTTCTTAAAAGGTTTCATTCTTTGAAAATTCCTTCTGTGATCATTTTCTCATAGGACATTCTTCGTTTTACTCCATCGGAGGTCTGAGTTTTTGTGGGTATGGGGATGTGTTTTGATGATAATTTAAGATCCATTTTTGAATACCGCTGTTGATTTCCGTGGAAGACTTCGCTTTCCGCGGGTAGCCCGTGAGCCTCCTCGTCACTTCGCTCCTGCGGGGTCTCACATAAGCTACTTTTCCCGCAGGAGTCTTCGTCTTCCACTCCAATCAACAGCTGGATTGGCCTTTAAATCAGCACAACAAACAGACAACTTACTACCTTTTTTCTGGATACAAAATTAAACGATCCTTACTTATAGAAGAAAACGATCATTGTTTCCACACTAAAAAGCCACAGCCCAGATCCCGTTTGGGGTCTGGGCTGCAGCAGGTCAATCATTCCTCAAGTTCAAGCCACTGGTTCAAAAATTCACTTTGGTCTCCTTCAGCATGCTGCTCAAAGAATTCCGCAAAGATGGCGGTGTCCACTTTGTTGAATTGGTAGTCTTGGAAATAGGCTGAAAGGAATTCGAGTGCTGCGCTTTTTCCTCCGTTGTTGTTAAAATAATCACGGAAGATGAGTGGTACTTTTCCGTAAACGGTTGGAATATAGTCATCCCCGAATTCGTCCAGTCCGATATTCACCTTATCGACACTGGTGTCTTGTTGTGAAAGCTTTTCAGCAAACGAGTATCCTTCTGCCTGATTTTTATAGTAATCCTCCAGAAAAATGGATGTCGCCAATTCTGTCATTCCCTCGTCGAGCCAGGCATCATGGTAAGGATCATTCGATACCATGAAGTAGAACCATTGATGGGCAATTTCATGGGCAAGGGTATGCTGATAGGTATTTGATTCATTCGAAACCTCTACCACGTTCGGGTATTCCATATTCCCCATGTTGGCGACCATATCCAGTTCTTTGAAAGGGAATGGTCCTATATTAGCATTAAAGTACTCGAACGCTTCCTGTGCAAACGAGAGCATCTCAACTCTCGACTGTTCTTTGTCTTTGGGAAGGAATAAGCGCAAGTCCGTTTTTGAATACATCCCTGTGCTTGCCTTAACAGATGTCCCTTCCCACTTCCCAGGATCCAGGAAAGCCAGATAAAAATCCTTGATATTGTTTGTTTCGACGGTACCTTCCCTCACTGGGTTGAATTCGAGGTCTCTTCCTGAACTGGCGATGTAATAGTCACGCGGGAGCTTGAAGTTGATCTTATAATCACCGTACCCATTATGGTAGGACTCCCCTTTTGGGTTGTACTCCTCGAGCTGCCACCCATTTTCGTAAGGAGCAAGCATCGGGTACCATTGTGCCAGGAAAAAGC
Organism: Rossellomorea sp. NS-SX7; assembly: GCF_052828565.1. Taxonomy (NCBI): domain Bacteria; kingdom Bacillati; phylum Bacillota; class Bacilli; order Caryophanales; family Bacillaceae; genus Rossellomorea; species Rossellomorea sp. NS-SX7. Next base: position 3,390,953 of record NZ_CM128249.1, read on the forward strand.
TGTCGCCCTCCCTGGAAAGCCTCAGCCCTTCTTCAGGAACCGATAAGGTGTAGCTGATCGTGATCCATTTTTTCTCCCCAGGGGGAAGCTCCTTTTCTAACGAAACAAATAGTTTATCATTCTCAAGAGTATACTCGAGTTCTTCTTCCATGCTTTTCACGGATGTAATGCTGGTTTCCGCAGCACCCTTTACGATGGCCGGCTTCTCTTCGCTTGTCAATGCGTTGGGGATGAAATAGAAACCGACATCCCCCCATTCTTCATCAGACTGATTGCTTACTACCGCAGTCGTCTGGATCGTAAACACGTCATCTTCTCCAAGTGAAACATCCATCATATAGTTTGCCCTTGCATTTGTCCGTTTCCCCAGATGTATGCTCGGGGAATAAGCTTTTTTATCAGCATCTACATCTTCATGGAGAATTTCAACTGCGAATGGGCCTGGTTGACTTGTCTTGCCTCCTTTAAAGATAAAGTGATCGAATTCACTTGGCACTTCATAGGTCAGCAGCGCACTGACCATACCAGGCATTTTGATTGCCCCTGACTGATAGTTCATGGAATCCACGATGCGGGCATCGACCGCATCATAGCTATTGTTTTCCTCATCAATCAGCTGGAACATATTTGGGTTATATCGTTCATTTCCATGCTCAGAATAAAGGAACTCCGCCTCGACCGGTACGGTGATGAGTTGGTGTCCTTTTTTCGCCGGTTTCATGTCTTCCGGTGTTTGTACCAGTTTCCCAAAATGGTAATGTTCTTCATCCATCAGTATGCTTTCACCCAGCATGGCATCCTTGTAGGCGGATTCCTTCAGGCCAGTGAACAGTAGAGATTCGCTTTTGGAAGCGGAAGATTCTTCAGCATCCGTCTCTTCCTCTTCTTTTTCCTTCTTTTCATAACGCTCGATTGTTTCCCCTTCTGTTCCTTGTTCTTCTTGGGGTGATACGAGACTCGCGGTTTCGGTATGCTCTATGTTCGAAACCGCGTGGGTGATCAAGGCAGCCACTCCGATGAACAGAGCCGCACCCGCAGCAGTGAGGATGATTTTAAATTGTTTCTCCACCTTCCTGCTGTTTTGAACACCGCCACTCAGTCCCTGGTAAGGGGTGATCCGCGCCGCCTTCTGGGCAGGCAGGATACTGGCAAGTGTGCCGGTGACCATCGGGATCAGCATGGTGAGGGCATATAACCAGATCTGTTCGTAGGGAAGCTCTCCATACATGCTCCAGATCATAAGGAAGGCGCAGGCAAGACCTAATAAACCAGCGAAAAATCCGGATATTGCCCCTTCCATCATGACGAGTACCCTGATCGTTGAATTTCTCCATCCGAGCGCTTTTAAAACGGCGATTTCCGGCTGTCTCTCCGATACGTTCTGCCAGATGATTTCCGCCGTGGTCAATATCGCAATCGTCAAGGCGATCCCCATCGCCACATAATGCATGGTGCTGACTTCCATCGCCACGTATTCACCCAGCCATGTTGTGAACATGACCCCCTTAAGCCGGAACGTAATAAAGAGGAAGAACAGCAGCATCCCTGTCGGCAATCCAATTGAGAAAACGGAAAGACTGGTCCGTTTCCATTTTGACAGCAGTCCGTTCAGTGCCATCCCAATAACGGATTGTGACTTTACCACTCTCCGCTGGCTGTTCGATATTTCACCTGTTCTCATCGTTTCATAAGGCTTGATTTTCCTGACCAGCATCGCAGGGATCAACGCACCTATCCAATAGATCACCAAACCGAGCAGGCCAATGAGAAAAATCCTGATGCCGGAAGTTTCAATCGGGGAAGTGTACATGAACCACCCCAATATCAGCCAGCTGATAAGGGAAACGGTCAATCCAAGAAATGTGGCTTCGACCATCAGCAGCTTCGAAAGCTGTCCCGGCCGCCATCCGAGTGAAAGGAAAACGGCAAATTCCTTCTTCCTTCCATACATCATGATCAGATTGGATGAGAACACATAGACGATCGCCACGGCCACGACACTTCCGACGACACCGCTGATCCCTAACTTCGCTTCCTTGAAAATCGTCATGGACGAACCGATCTTGATCCAAGGCTGTTCGATCCATCCGATGCTGTTCTTGCCTTCGATCCCCGGGATATGAGTGAGCGCAGGCTGAGGGGAAGAGCCAAGCGTCACATCCGCCAGCAGCCCGGTATCTTTTTCAATTTTTTCGGCAACCTCCTGCAGCCGGGCCTCACTTTCTTCATTAAAGACTTCCACTCCCTCAACATTCACTCGGATCGCGGAGATCGGATCTTTCCCGATGATCTTTGAAGCCGCTTCGATCGTTGTGAGCATGAGAGGGGGCTTTGTCAGGAATCCATACGGGTTATTCACCGGTTTCATCCCGGCAGGCGGATTCACAGGTTCTTCATTCTCATCCAGTACCCAGCTGGCCTTTGAAGGGAAATAGGTTTCCACAGGAAGCTCGGTCAACGGATCCTTTGAGATGTTGAGTCTGCCGGGATCGAATACCCCGAGAACATCCAGCTTCAGTCTTGGCCAGTCAGACGATTTTTCCCCGTATTGTTGCACAGGTCTATACGCCTGCTCCGCCGTTAAAGGTGAGTCCTCCGGGAGTTCATATGGTGTCACTTCATAACTGTATGCCCATCTTTCCGGAAAGGGGCTGCTGACCGGCCGGTATTCGACAGGGGTCGGTTTAAACGCCATCCAATTCATCCCATCCGAACCAGTCCCGGTCAAGTAGCTTGGATTCATCACCCGGTCCACCATTTTCTGATGGGCTTCTTCGGTCGTGTACGTATATTCTTTAACACCTTTTCCTCCAAGGGTTTTCAGGAAGTCTTCCCCGCCCTTTTCCTTCACCTCTTCCATGGTGGCAGCCTGCTCATCCGCCCCAAAGGGGAGATCAAGCTTCTCAAAGACATAGCTCATCTCTCCGTCGATGAATTCCTTATTGCTCATGAGGATCGGTATGCGGGTGTCGACAAGTCCGTCACCTACAGGGAATTCTTCCGGCTTGTCACTTTCCTTGAAATAACGGCCCGCTTTACCGGCTACCACTGCCTTATCCAACCCTACAAGCTTCGCTTCCTGTTCGGGGTCGATACCCGCAACCAGAATTTCGGTCCCGTAGCTCATTTCTCCGGAATACCCGGACACTCCGTATTCCTTTCCTGCACGCGTGGCATCCCATCCTCCGACTGTGAAATACGTTTCTCCTTCCGATACCTCCTTTCCTGCCCCCGTATCGACCGTTTCGATCATCTTCATCCGGTAAACACCAGGCTCGGAAATTTCGGCCTTTTCAAAATCAATAAAGTTATAGACGTAACCAATCATCGAGATCGGGGCTGCGATGCTGACGTCATCCATCGCCTTTATCGACTCATATTGTTCCATGGATATTCCGCCATGCAGCCCGCTCAAGTAATTCGGTTCCAACAGATTCATTTTTTCCGTCACACTGCGGGAGTCCTGCGGCCTGACGACAATGTGGTAGGATGACTTCCACCTTTTCTGCAGCTCATTTACGATGGTGCCATTATTCGACTGCGTCACACCAACCAGATAACTGAGACCGACACTGAGTAAAAGAACACCGATGATCAACAGAATGAACCGGTCCTTATTCCGCCACCACGAATTCCAGATGAACCGGATCATATCATCGATCCCTCTCTGTCTGAAATGATGATCCCATCCTTCATTTCAATCATCCGGCTTGCCTTCTCTGCAAGTGACGGATCATGTGTGACAAAAATGACCCCGCATCCCTTCTCTTTATTCAAAGATGATAAGGTCGAGAAAATCAGCTCCCCTGTCGCTGTATCGAGGTTTCCCGTCGGTTCATCCGCGAGCAGCCACTTCGGCTCATGTACAAGGGCCCTTGCGATCGCCACACGCTGCTGCTGTCCGCCTGACAACTGGGAAGGCAAGGAGTTCAATTTATCTGCTAATCCAACTTTTTCGAGTAATTCTTGTGCACGCTTCTTCTTATCGTATGGGACTTTTCGTGAAAACAGAGGGGCCATAACGTTTTCCAAGGCCGTCATCGTGGGGATCAGGTGAAATTGCTGAAAGATAAAACCGATGTTGGAAAAACGAAAGTCCGCCAACTGTTTTTGATTCAACTTGTTAATGTTTACAGAATCATATAAGATTTCGCCGCTTGTAGAACGATCCAATGTGCCAATGAGACTTAAGAGTGTCGACTTTCCAGAACCGGAAGAACCAACGACGGATACGAACTCACCACTACTGAACTCAACAGAAATGTCTGAAAGCGCATGGGTCTCCACCCCTTCCCCCTTAAATGTCTTGGTCACCTTTTTCATTACAATTGATTGACTCACTTTACAAATCACCTCAAATTATAAGAATATTGTTATAATTATAACAAATAGATTACAATTATGTGGGTTATATGTAAAAAAATAGAAGTTTGTTTTTGGTTAAACGTAAAAAAAGCTTGCAGACCAGCGTTTGAAACGCTTTATGTCTGCAAGCTTCTTTACATTTAAAAATAGTGTTGTAATTAAGCATTATGGTAATGTTAAAAGATTCTAAAAGGTTGGTTAATACATTACTTGAAGATCTTTGATTTTACACTGCGCAACAGATTACTTAGCGAAAGATCACTATGTCTGCTGTCATCTTTTCAATACAAATATTATTTACAATTTCCCGATCTCAACAATTTCACTATGAATATTTTCTCTCTTCAATTCTTTTAAACCGAATAGAATTCGTAAAAAATTAAATCTTCGTATGAGAAAATGATGCAGACAGCCAATGATTGTAATTGCTATTGTTACTAAAAATATCAATTTAACATGTAAAGGCCACTCCAAGTTATAAATGATAAAACCTAACAGAATAATGATAGGTTGGTGAAGCACATAAAACGGCATGGATGCTTCACTCGTATAGTTCAAGATTTTATTGGAAAAGCTCAGATATTTTCCACCTAAATACAGGATAAAGAATATCATGTTCCAAACCAAAGATACACGTATCATCATGAATATGGCCCAGCTTAAGGATACATCGACCGGAAAACCATAGAGCATCACCCATATGATATATGAAGTTGTACCAAGCACACTCATTGCACCTGCAAATAAACCTATCTTACGAACAAATTCCCTTAACGATTCTCTGGCAAAAAAATAAAAACCAAAGCAAAATAAGAGTAAATAAAAAATAATCCCCCAACTCGCGAGGTTAACAAAGCCGTTCACAATCAAAGCTGCAGCTGATAGAGGGATGGGGATCAATAAGAAATGAAAAATACTAAACTCTTTCTGTCCCGCTTTGTTTATTGTTTTTAGGAAAAAAGGAAGTAAGATGACTGAAAAAAGCAATAACATAAGGAGATACCAAAGGTGATGCCCAAAAAACGCAAAGTTCCCCCTTCCGCCTATTTCCAAATACAGTCCATCAAAGTAATGGGGAAAGAATTCCAGGAACGAACCTTTAAACTGATTATTCGTCACTCTCTCAATATATACTTGCAGAGGTGACAATAAAAAGATCCCCAAAATCAAGGGGATTCCAAGCCGTAAAAGTCTTTCTTTCACAAAGATTAGACCATTTCTTCTCTTTAAAGCATGATACGTAGCAATTCCTGAAATCACAAAAAATACCGGCATGATCCAATTTCCCGTTAATAGAGAAAAAAATTCAATATATGTATGATTAATCTTGTTGTTTTTAATGTGCCACTCAAATGAATTAAAGAACATTGAACAATGATAAAGGAACACGATAAACATGAGTACTACCTTAATCCAGTCTAAGTCGTGATATCTACCTGACGCTTTACTTTCCATATATTTCCCCCTTTAGGCTAACTATACATCTTATTAACCAGGGTTGGGAATATACTTTTTCATAAAAAAATATCCCTTTTGATGCTTAGAATGTTAAATCAACAAAAAAGCAAACGAAATCACATGTGATTTCGTTTGCTGAACTGTAATATTAAAATAAATTTTTTCTACAGCTGTACTGATTTTATAATCGTTACGGGTTTCTATACCCCTCTTAAGTCACTTTTTAACTCGTCACTTCTTCCTTCTCGCGGATCTTCTTCTTCATCCGCTCGCGGTCGCGTTCAAGCACCGGCTTCAGGTATTTACCTGTGTAGGATCCTTTAGTTTCTGCGACTTTTTCAGGGGTTCCGCTGGCGATGATGGTACCGCCTTTGTCCCCGCCTTCAGGTCCAAGGTCGACGATGTAGTCGGCTGCTTTGATGACGTCCAGATTATGTTCGATGACGAGTACCGTATCCCCGTTTTCGACGAGGCGCTGAAGTACGGTCAGCAGGCGTGAAATGTCATCGACATGAAGACCGGTTGTCGGTTCATCCAGGATGTAAAGGGAACGGCCCGTTGAACGGCGATGCAGTTCCGAAGCCAGTTTCACACGCTGTGCTTCCCCTCCTGAAAGGGTCGTCGCCGGCTGGCCAAGTGTGATATAGCCTAAACCTACATCATAGATTGTTTGAAGCTTCCGTTTGATTTTCGGGATGTTTTCAAAGAACTTCACCGCATCTTCGACTGTCATTTCAAGAACGTCCGCGATGTTCTTATCTTTGTACTTCACTTCAAGCGTTTCACGATTGTATCGCTTTCCGTGACAGACTTCACACGGGACATAGACGTCAGGCAGGAAATGCATTTCGATTTTGATGATTCCGTCACCGCGGCAGGCTTCACATCTTCCGCCTTTCACGTTGAAGCTGAATCGTCCTTTTTTGTATCCTCGCACCTTGGCTTCATTGGTCGTCGCGAATACGTCGCGGATATCATCGAACACACCTGTATAGGTTGCCGGGTTCGAACGTGGTGTACGGCCGATCGGCGACTGGTCGATATCGATGACTTTGTCGAGATGATCGATTCCCTTCACTTCTTTGTGCTCACCAGGCTTGGTTTTGGCATTGTGAAGTTTTTGAGCTAGGGATTTATGAAGGATCTCATTTATCAGCGTACTTTTACCTGAACCGGACACACCTGTGACCGCCGTAAATATTCCAAGCGGAAACTTTGCCTTCACATTATTCAGGTTGTTCTCCTTCGCACCGACAACTTCAAGGTATCTTCCATCCGGCTTGCGTCGTTCCTGTGGCAGAGAGATGAACTTCTTCCCGGATAAGTATTGTCCGGTCAACGAATTCTTGTCATCCATGACTTCATGGGGTGTCCCTGCTGAGATGACCTCCCCCCCGTGCACGCCTGCCCCCGGACCGATGTCGATCAGATAATCGGCTGCAAGCATTGTATCTTCGTCATGCTCGACGACAATCAATGTGTTTCCGATATCACGCATGTTTTTGAGTGTATCGATTAAGCGGTCATTGTCACGCTGATGGAGGCCAATAGAAGGCTCATCAAGTATATAGAGTACGCCAGTCAGGCGGGATCCGATTTGGGTCGCAAGACGGATCCGCTGCGCTTCCCCTCCTGAAAGGGTTCCTGCAGCACGGCTTAATGTCAGATAATCAAGGCCGACATTCACAAGGAAACCGAGACGTTCACGGATTTCCCTTAAGATCAACCTGGCAATCTGCATGTCTTTTTCAGAGAGCTCAAGCTGTGCAAAGAATTGGTCTGCTTCCTCGATTGAGAATGCAGTGACTTCCCCGATATGGAGTGCGTCCACCTTTACCGCCAGGCTTTCTTCTTTCAGGCGGTGCCCGCTGCAAGTCGGACAGTCCTGCTGCGCCATGTACTTCTCCATTTGTTCACGGATGTAGTCAGAACTTGTTTCACGATAGCGGCGCTCGATATTTTTCATGACTCCTTCAAAGCGGAGGTAATTCTCGCGCACTTGTCCGAAGTCGTTTTCGTAACGGAAATAGATCTCATCTTTGCCTGAACCTTTAAGGATTTTATCCATTTTATCCTTCGGGATATCCTTGACTGGAACATCCATCGGGATGCTGTAATGATCACAGACCGCTTTCAGCAGGGATGGATAGTATTGTGAGCTTGTCGGTTCCCAAGGGGCAATCGCGTGCTCATTCAGTGTACGGTCCCAGTTCGGGATGACGAGGTCTTTGTCCACCTCAAGCTTCGTTCCAAGACCGTCACAGCTTGGACATGCCCCGAACGGGCTGTTGAATGAGAACATCCTCGGCTCAAGCTCGGTGATTGAGAATCCGCAATAAGGGCAGGCATGATGCTCACTGAACAATAGCTCTTCCTCGCCGATCACATCGATGACGACCTGGCCTTCTGCAAGACGGAGAGCCGTTTCCAATGAATCGGATAACCGTGCTGACACACCGTCTTTTACGACGATACGGTCGATGATGACTTCGATGGAATGCTTTTTATTCTTTTCAAGGGTGATTTCTTCCCCGAGATCCATGACCTCGCCGTCTACACGGACACGGACGAACCCTTGCTTCTTGATGTCTTCAAGCGTTTTGGCGTGGGTGCCTTTCCGCCCTGAGACGACAGGGGCGAGTACCTGCAGCTTGGTTCGTTCGGGATACTCAAGTATCCTGTCGACCATCTGCTCGATCGTCTGGGAAGAGATTTCGATGCCGTGATTCGGACAGATTGGTTTCCCGACACGGGCAAATAACAGCCGGAGATAGTCATATATTTCAGTGACCGTTCCAACGGTTGAACGCGGGTTTTTGCTTGTCGTTTTCTGGTCGATCGAAATCGCCGGGGACAATCCTTCGATGGAATCGACATCCGGCTTATCCATCTGTCCCAGGAATTGACGTGCATAAGCAGACAGCGACTCAACATAACGACGCTGTCCTTCTGCGTAGATCGTATCAAATGCAAGGGATGATTTCCCCGACCCTGATAAGCCGGTCAGCACGACCAGCTTATCTCTCGGGATCTTGATATCTATATTTTTCAGATTATGAGCTCTGGCTCCTTGTACGATAATATGGTCTTTGGCCATTCCTGTTTCACCCTTCCGCCTTTAGCTCAAGAATGGTGTCGCGAAGCTGGGCTGCACGTTCAAAGTCGAGCGCCTTGGCTGCTTCTTTCATTTCCACTTCCAAGCTAGCAATAAGTTTTTGTCTCTCCGGTTTCGACATGTTCGAAACTTTTGTCTCTTTACCCTCGTAAACCCCGGCCTCTTCTGCAGCATGAGTCGCACGGATGACATCCCTGATTTCTTTTTGGATCGTCGTCGGGGTGATACCGTGTTTCTCATTGAATTCCTCCTGGATTTCACGGCGGCGTTTCGTTTCGTCTATCGCCTTCTGCATCGAATCCGTCATCTTGTCTGCATACATGATGACCTTACCGTTCGAGTTACGGGCGGCTCGGCCGATCGTCTGGATGAGGGATCGCTCTGAACGGAGGAACCCTTCTTTATCGGCATCGAGAATGGACACCAATGATACCTCAGGGATATCGAGCCCCTCACGAAGCAGGTTGATTCCGACGAGAACATCAAATTTACCCAGACGGAGGTCACGGATGATTTCGATCCGCTCGAGCGTCTTGATTTCAGAGTGCAGGTACTGTACCTTGATCCCTATTTCTTTTAAGTACGCTGACAGATCCTCTGACATTTTCTTCGTCAATGTTGTGATGAGGACACGCTCATTTTTCTCGATTCGTTCATTGATTTCCCCGAGAAGGTCATCAATCTGCCCTTCGATCGGGCGTACTTCAATGATAGGATCGAGTAACCCTGTCGGACGGATGATCTGTTCGACCATTTCAGGGCTGTGTTCAAGTTCATACGGCCCCGGTGTCGCGGATATATAGAGAAGCTGCTGTACTTTCTCTTCGAATTCCTCGAAGCGGAGAGGTCTGTTATCCATCGCGGAAGGCAGACGGAAACCGTGGTCAACCAGCACTTTTTTTCGTGCTTGGTCACCGTTGAACATCCCCCTGATCTGCGGAAGTGTCACATGGGATTCGTCCACAACGATCATGAAATCATCCGGAAAGTAATCCAAAAGCGTATATGGTGTAGAACCTGAAGGTCTGAGCGTCAGGTGACGGGAATAGTTTTCGATCCCTGAACAGAAGCCCATTTCCCTCATCATTTCGAGGTCATAACGGGTCCGCTGTTCCAGCCTCTGAGCTTCTAACAGCTTCCCATCTTCCTTCATGATCGCCAATTGCTCTTCCAGTTCTTTTTCGATATTTTTAATCGCGACCTGCATCTTTTCTTCACGGGTTACGAAGTGGGATGCAGGGAAGATGGCGACGTGATCACGGTCTCCCATGATTTCGCCGGTCAGTGCATCGACCTCGCGAATCCGGTCGATTTCATCACCGAAAAACTCCACGCGCATGCAGTGTTCGTCGCGCGAAGCCGGGAAGATTTCCACAACATCCCCTCGCACACGGAACGTCCCGCGCTGGAAGTCGATATCGTTCCGTTCGTATTGGATATCCACAAGCTTGCGGAGAAGCTGGTTGCGCTCGATTTCCATCCCCGTTCTGAGGGAGAGCACAAGCTCGCGGTATTCTTCCGGGTTACCCAACCCGTATATGCAAGAGACGGAAGCAATGATGATGACATCCCTCCGCTCAAATAACGCCGATGTGGCAGAGTGGCGGAGCTTATCGATTTCATCATTGATGCTTGCGTCTTTTTCTATAAATGTATCGGTTTGAGGAACATACGCCTCAGGCTGATAATAATCGTAGTAGCTGACGAAATACTCGACAGCATTATCGGGGAAAAAGTCCTTGAATTCGCTGTAAAGCTGACCGGCAAGTGTTTTGTTGTGGGCAATAATCAATGTCGGTTTCTCCACTTTCTGAATCACATTGGAAACGGTAAAGGTTTTACCGGTACCCGTTGCTCCAAGCAGCGTCTGATGACGTTTTCCTTCATTAATTCCTTGTACCAATCTGTCAATCGCCTTCGGCTGATCGCCCTCCGGCTTGTATTTGGATTTTAACTGAAATTGTTCCTTCACCGTGAAACCTCCTGTAATAAAGGATCCGTACCTTGTTATTTACCTATTTATTCACAAAATAAACACAGTCCATTCATCTATACACATTCTACCACATATCATACAGGAATAACCATCGAAAAGCGAACAAAAGTTCGTTTGATTAATTGATGAATTAAAACTGTAAACTTAGGATTCCTTTTAATTACCGCTAATGATTTCCGTACAAGACTTCGCTTTCCGCGGGTCACCCGTGAGCCTCCTCGTCGCAAATTTTTAAGGGGGGAACTGTCCAGCTGCAGGGCTTAGAGGCACATGTCATAAGTCAAACCGACCAAGAAGGCAAAGAACGCCTTCGTGGCCGATTCGCCTTATGCCACACGCCTCTGAGCAAAGCCCTTCCGCTTTTCTTACAGGAGTCTTCGTCTTGCACTCCAATCAACCGCTGGAACCGATTTTAAATCTGTGTGGATAAGTAATAATTGTTTTAACCCGTTACACTTTATCATGTGGATGGACTATTTCAAAAAAGCACACACAAGTTGTGTATAACATTGTGCATAAGTTGTTGAGTAATGTGGAAAACATCATTTTTATCCACAAAATATAAATCAAGCCTGTGAATATTGTGTATGAATACGCATTCACACTGTGAATAACTTATTTCCCAATCCACTTGTGCACAAAATCACCTCACTTATCCACAATCCACAAAAAAAAGAAAAAAGCCTGAGCACCGTTTCATCCACAGTGTTCAGGCTTGTTTTCTTGCATTGTTTCTCATTTGGCTGCTGTACCAGAATCCAACGGTAAGCGAAGCGGCATCGATTACGATGAGCCACCAGGAATCTGTATATCCTTTGTAAACAGATGCAGCAATGAGCGCTACGGTAAGTATAAGTCCGACATAGTGATTGTACGTGACTCTGGTAAAGAGAACCACTAACAATCCCGGTAAAAAGATACCCAGTATGATTTTAGACACGGTCCACTCTCCTCCAATGAAGGGAATAACCATATTTTAACGAATATGCTTGTCTTAGGAAAGGATTTTCTCGCTATTCGTCCCCATCCTTGATCAATCGCTCTGTCCGTTCCTTCAATTCACTGTGGGGAATGAACTTTTCTGAAAGCATGTCCGGCAGAATGTATTCAAGGAAGTATTGGACGCATGTAAGTTCTTTGAACTTCACGATGGTTGCCAGTGCGTCCTGGTAAATTTCAATGAATAAAGGCTCTGGATTGCCCTTCTGGATCTCGCCGAACGTTTCATAAAGTAGGTCGATTTTATCGGCCACTGAAAGGATCCTCCCCTCCAATGAGGCATCTTTTCCTTCTTTGAAACGGCCTCTGTATACATCTTGGAATTGCGGGGGAAATTCTGTTGAGATGAATTTCTTGACCATTTCATCCTCGACCTGGCTGAAGAGCTCCCGGAGTTCGACGGATGCATATTTTACAGGCGTTTTGATGTCACCGGTGAACAGTTCAGCGTAATCGTGGTTCAATGCCTTTTCGTAAAGGGATTTCCAGTCGACTTCTTGTCCATCCTGTTCCTCCACGGTTCCCAGGAATTGAGCAATCTTGGTCACCTTGAAGGAATGACTGGCCACATTATGTTCATGATATTTGAACCGCCCCGGACAGCGGACGAGCGTCTCCAGGTCGGAAAGACTTTTGAAGTAATGATGAATTCCCATTGAATTCTCCTCTCTCTTTTATAGTCCCGGGTTGTACTTACCCGTTTAATGCTTAAAAGAAACAACTCAGCCCTTTTCCAGCAGCTCCTCAACCTCCCCTTGCAAAATGGCATTGAGTGCGTCATGGAAAAGCGTAGGGATCTGGTGGGTTGCGCCGGGTATGATATACACTTTCTTAGGATGACAATCCTTGTAGCACTCCATCTGGTCGTTTATCCAATCTGATTTTTCTCCGTAAATCAGGAGAAGCGGCACTTTGCAATGGTTCATCTTTTCAATGCCGTCATATTGCAGGGACTGCTTGTAAAAATGATACCAGATCTCCGGATTCGCTTTGTTCATATGAAGAATGAGCTCTTTTCGTTCCAGCTTACTTTTGGTGTGAGCTTTGGCAATGATTTTAGCGAGGCGGACGGGATGGTTCCGGACCAGCTTCATCCCTGCTAAATGCATCAGCTTCAGCTTGTTGTGTATCACTTTCGGATAAGCCCCGATCAGGATAAGGGCGCTGACTTTGTCATGATATGCAGCAGCAAATTGTTGTGCGATCACACCTCCTGCAGAATAGCCGATGAGTACACATGTGGATAACTTTAAATGATTGAGAAGGAAGTTGATTTCTTCCACATAGGAATCGAGGCTGACGAATGTCTTATACGACGGCGAATCTCCGTGCCCGGATAAATCCGGGATGATCAGCCGATATTGTTTGGCAAGGGAATGCTGTTTGGAAAAAACGACCCTTCCCATTCCTGGCGGATGAAGGAATACGAGAGGCGTCCCTTCACCCATATCTTCAAAGTATAAAGTCGAACCCTGATAGGATACGCTTGGCATATATAAAACCTCCCTTAATCCGAGTCAGTATCTACTACACATTGTTCTCGGGTTAAGGGAGTTCTAGTCATCATATTTAGATGAGGCGGACGGAAACGACGCCGTCGATGGCTTTCAATTTGGTTTTGACATCGTTTTGTTCCTCTTCTGTCAGTTTTTGGTCAAGGTCGATCATCGTGTAGGCCCACGTGTTTTTACTGCGGTTGATCATGTCGGCGATGTTGACGGCATAGCCGGATAATGTCGTTGTGATTCCGCCGACCATGTTCGGGATGTTTTTATGCATCACGGTGACCCTCATTTTCCCGCTGTATGGGAGTTCCACGTCCGGCAGGTTGACCGCATGCTTGATATTGCCTGTTTCCAGATACGTTTTCAGCTGTTTGGCCGCCATGACGGCGCAGTTCTCTTCCGATTCAACGGTCGAAGCCCCAAGGTGGGGAACCGGGATGACGTTGTCCAGTTTCAATACATGTTCATTCGGGAAATCCGTGACATATTTTTTGACGGTACCGGCGATTAACGCATCTCCCAGCGCGCTTTCTTCCACAAGCTCTCCCCTAGAGAAATTCAGGAGGGTGATACCCTTTTTCATGCGCATGAAGCTGTCATTATTCACGAAGTGCTTCGTTTTGTCCGTAAGCGGAATGTGGAACGTGACAAAGTCACATTGCGCCCATACATCCTCGATATTATGAGCTCTTTTCACATCCTGGGATAATCTCCATGCGGCGTCGACTGAGATAAATGGATCGTATGCGACAACGTCCATCCCGAGTGCGAGGGCATCATTCGCTACGAGGACACCGATGGCTCCGAGTCCCACTACACCAAGCTTTTTCCCTTTGATTTCACTACCGACAAACTCCTTCTTTTTCGCCTCGACGACAGTGGACACATCTTCTTCATTATGAAGCGTATTGGCCCAGCCTACCGCTGAATAGAGATTGCGGGCAGAAGCGATCAGGTTAGCAAGCACAAGTTCTTTTACAGCATTGGCATTGGCCCCCGGGGTGTTAAAAACGACAATCCCTTTATCGGTGCAGTCATCCACCGGGATATTATTGACACCTGCCCCGGCACGGGCGATCGCTTTTAAAGATGCAGGGAATGAGAAATCATGAAGATTCTTCGACCGTACAAGAAGTCCATCCGGAGCCCCCTCACCATTCAGGTGATAGTTGATGTCGTCCTCGATTAATGAAAGTCCGCTTTTTGATATCGCATTGTACGTATTGATTGTAAGCATCATGATCCTCCTCCACTCAAGTTCTGTTCAAATGTTTTCATAAAATCGACGAGCTCCTTCACACCTTCGACCGGCATGGCATTATACAGGCTTGCACGCATGCCCCCCACCGACCGGTGACCTTTCAGAAACTCAAATCCGGCTTCTTTAGCTTCTTTTAAAAATCTGGCGTTCACTTCATCGCTGTCCGCTGTAAATGGAATATTCATCAGTGACCGGTTTTCCGGTGAGACAGGGTTTTGAAAAAGGTTGGACTGATCGATATAGGAGTAAAGGAGATGCGCTTTTTCCTTATTTCGCGCCTCCATCCCCTCGATTCCGCCATTTTCTTTCACCCATTCCAATACAAGTTTCAATACATATATGGCAAAGGTCGGCGGCGTATTGAATAGCGATCCGTGTTTCACATAGGTTTCGTAATCCAGGAGCGTCGGACAATGAGCCGGTGCCTTTCCGACGAGGTCTTCACGGATGATTGCGACGGTGACTCCTGACGGACCGAGATTCTTCTGGGCACCGGCGTATATGAGACCGAACTTGGAAACGTCGAGTTTCTCGGAAAGAATATGTGATGACATATCCGCGATCAGCGGGATGTCCCCGGTTTCGGGATAGCCATTGAACCGCGTTCCTTCTATTGTATTATTGGAGGTGATATGTACATACCGTGCTTTTCCTGAAAAATCCTTTGCGGAATAAGCCGGGATGGCCGTTTGATTTTCCATTGTGTGCGTTCGTATTTCTCCCACTTTATCCGCTTCTTTTACCGCTTTTTTAGACCAGCTGCCGGTTACGATGTACTCGGCTGTTTCGCCGGGTCCGAGCAGATTCAGCGGGATTATGGAGAATTGTAGGGAAGCCCCTCCCTGCATAAAGAGGACGTGATAATGATCCGGGATGGAAAGCAGTTCCTTTAGCAGGGCTTCCGCTCCATCAATGATCTTTTGAAAAGGGGCAGAGCGATGGCTGAGCTCCATCACAGACATGCCGGTACCTTCATAATCAAGCAGTTCACGCTGTACCTTTTCAAGCACCGGCTTCGGGAGCACTGCGGGACCTGCCGAGAAATTGTAGACAGTTTTCACGTACAATACCACCTTTTAAAGTTCAGAATTTTTCCACATTATATTGAACACTTCGCTTTCCGTCAATACCACTCTCCCGACATGTAAACGCTTAATCACCCCCCTTTTTGTCAAATTGCATACCCATCGTATCATTCTTTTGAATTTTGAGATTTTATAGAAGGAACAGGGCTTCGATGAGGGACTATACTACTCTATTGAAGGAATTTTGTGGAAATGCTATAGTGTATAAGGTGAATATTTAGAAAAATTTGTCATATTTATATTATTTCTTTGGGAGGGACCCTGATGAAGAAGCAAATCCTGTGGCTGCCTGTTCAATTCATTCTGACTTGTCTTGGTTTATTTCTATTCAGCGGTGCCGGGTCACTGCTTATGTACGATCACGAACTTATCATACATATCGCTAAATACCTGCATACGTTAGAACTGATTCTTAAGGATCTTCTTGATCCCGGAAATATCTTTATCCGGTTGGAAGCTGACGGCAAGGACTATCCGATTTTTCCTATGCTGTTAAAACTATTCGGCTATTCATTCGTGCTGCTGATGTCAGCCTTTCTAATCGCTGTCGTGTGCGCCGCTCTATTAAGTTATCTATCTATGCTTCTGCCGCGCCGGGCACATCGATTTTTCCTGAAGATTCTTGATCTGCTTGATTCCCTTCCTGATGTTCTGATCGTGGTGATCCTGCAGCTGTTTATCATTTGGCTGTTTAAAAAGACCGGCATTCTTTTTTTCGATATTTATGCCCTCGGGGAAGAAAGGATCTATGTCCTTCCGATCATTTGTTTAGCCGTGATGCCGATTGCCTTTTTAGTCAAAAACTTCTTGTTTCAGCTGCGCGAGGAAGGGGATAAACCGTACGTCGAATATTCTTTCTCAAAAGGGTTTTCCAAGGCTTACACCCTGTGGGTCCACCTTTTCAGGAACGTATGGATCAGCTTCTACTATCATATGAAACCGATTTTTCTGCTCATGCTCTCGAACCTGTTGATCATTGAAATCCTTTTTAACATCAATGGATTTATGACGGCGATGTTATCGGTTGCTGTCAGGGAGCCGAGTGCATTTTTTATCGGCATGCTCATGATTTATATTCCTTTCTTCATCTTGTTCAGTCTTGGTCAGCTTTTCCTTACAAAATATATCGGCATCCATGAGGAGGTGGAAGCATGAGTGTGTTCAGATCGTTCCGATTTTGGATTCCGCTGCTGATTTTACTGGCCATGATCATAGGGAGCTACCTGGTCCCGGTTCTTGATCCAGACTTTCAGGAGTCCGGTCCATCCTATATGACCGATGACGAGACAGGCAGAGTGATCGCCGCACCTCCTTATTCCCCTTCTGAGATGCCCCCGCTAGGGAGCGATAAACTAGGACGGAATCTATTCATCATTCTGATCGCTGGTGCCAAGTACACGCTGTTGTCCGCACTTGTCATCGCCTTGTTGAGAATGGCCGGGGGATTCATCACAGGGGTGCTGTATGCGTTCCTTCCACGCTGGCTCCGGGCAGGGGCAAAAGGGTTGCTGGACACATTTCATTTCATACCGCTGGCCATTGTTGTCTATCTGCTCCTGTTCCCTCTTCAGCTTGCATTTGCAGGAGGCTCCCTTCCTTCATTCACGTTCCTGATCATTGAGGTCATCGTGATTTCACTGATCGTCATTCCTTCGCTCGGGATGTACGTCGGACAAGGGATGCATGCCTTCTTGCAGCAGGATTTCATCTCAGCGTCTCGGACCATGGGGGCAAGGCGGTTTCATTTGATCCGAAAGCATCTGTGGCCGTATTTCAGCCGTCAATCGATTGTATTGTTTTCCGAACAGCTCTCACAGACCCTGCTTCTCCTCGTTCAGCTGGGGATCCTGCATATTACTTTGGGAGGACTGATCACAGAAAATTTCGGGATACTGGAATTCATCCCGCAGTATTTTTCTGTTACAAATGAATGGGCCGCCACGATGAGCATCAACATCCAGCAGATGTTCAATAAGCCGATGCTCTTATTGGCT
The DNA here is from genome assembly GCF_052828565.1 of Rossellomorea sp. NS-SX7. Lineage (NCBI taxonomy): Bacteria > Bacillati > Bacillota > Bacilli > Caryophanales > Bacillaceae > Rossellomorea > Rossellomorea sp. NS-SX7. The sequence goes on from NZ_CM128249.1 coordinate 3,408,731, forward strand.
CCCCTATTGTTTTTCGCGGTTTCCATTTATTGCGTGAATCTGATCAGCTCGGTCCTGCGCCAGGTGCTCATCGACGGTCAAACGATCAAAAAAAGACCGGGGAGGAAGAATGTTAAAACACATGCTGCTTTTTCTAAGCAAAGTGTGGAGGATTTCGATTTCGTACAAGGGAGGAAGACATCATGAATCGATTCAAGGTGCTGACGGTAGTATCGCTCTCCTTTCTCTTTCTCCTCCTGTCAGGCTGCCGTGTGGTCCTGGTTGACGAGACTCTGGAAGAGACGGCTGCTGAACCTGAAGCTAAAGGGAAAGAAACGATTTCCCTGCAATCAAGTGTGCAATTCAGCAAGGATAAGTTGGTTTTTCGAGGGGTGACGGATTTACCCAAGGGCGCCGTCATTGAAGCAAGTTTGAAAGAATACCCGGAAGATGTGACGGTTGAGCAGGTCATCAATGCGACAGCCCAACCATTGGATGAGTCTAAGATTTCCCAAACAGGCGAAGTAGAAGACGACGGCTCCTTCCTAATTGTCATGAAACGTGAGAACCCGGAAAAAAGATACCAGGTATCCATTCAATTCAGACCGGAACTGCAGCCGCAGCCTGTAAAAGATCAATATGGGGAAAACGGGGAAAACATTGGGCCTGCCGAAGGAGTTTTTCAATATGAAATCGATCAATCTCACTATACAGGAATCGCATTGTACGGTCCGCTTCCTAACCTCTCGGACGGAGGGTTTTATCGAGGAAAATGGGATTTGCGTGAGACCCAGAACAAATCGAGGCCATCCTGATGCTTGCCGGCCTTTCCTTCTTCACACTAAAAAACCTGTGCCATTAAAGCACAGGTTTTTTTGCATCCGATCATCCCGTAAGGATATCCTCCTTCGGATAACGGATCTTTTCCTTATCTGGTCTCGACAGCGAGAAGGCAAGCGTCAATGGCCCGAGCTTCCCGATGAACATGACGACGATGATGACACTTTTCCCTATATCCGTGAGGGAACCGGTGATGCCCATCGAGAGGCCGACTGTACCGAATGCCGATACGACTTCAAAGAGAATCGGCAGGAAGTCCGCACCTTTTTCACTGATGTTCATGATGAATAATGCGGTGAACACAAGAAATACACTCATCATGGAAACCGCCAGCGCTTTAAAAATATGAAACTCACTGATCGTCCGGCGGAACAGGCGGATTTCGCGCTTCTCTTTCAAAAACGCAAAAACACTCAGTGAAATGACGACGAATGTGGTGAGCTTGATGCCCCCTCCAGTCGACGCGCTTCCGGCTCCGATGAACATGAGTAAAATCGTCAGCAAGATGGAATCCCGCTCCATGTTCGCGTAATCAAGTGAGTTGAATCCCGCTGTACGAGGTGTCACTGCCGAAAAATAAGCCGCCTGCAGTTTATCGAATAGTGATAGATTCGCCAGCGTATGGGGGTTGTTGTACTCCAGGATGAAAAGGATGATCATGGCTCCCGTATTGATGATCAGCGTCCCCCACAGCATGATTTTCGTATGGAGTGACAGCTTTCTGTATGACCTTGTCTTATAGAGATCGACCAGCACGGTAAACCCGATCCCGCCGAGGATGAATAAGGACGAAATCACGATGTTCACGATCGGATTACCTACATATCCCATCAGGCTGTCAGCCCATATCGAGAATCCAGCGTTGTTAAATGCGGATATCGAATGAAACAAACTGACATACAGCCCTCTGCCCCATCCATATTCAGGCACCCACACTGCTGCAAGCAGCATAAAGGCTATCGCTTCCACCGAAAAGGCAAAGATGAGTAAATATTTGACGAGCTTAATAACACCGCCGACAGAGGTCTGATTCAACGCCTGCTGAATCAAGAGCCTCTCCTTGAATCCGATCTTCTTCCCGATCATCATAAAAATCAGGACAGCAAAGGACATGATGCCGAGACCCCCGATCTGGATCAGACACATGATGACGACTTCCCCAAACAGCGTGAACACACTGCCGGTATCAACGACGATCAGTCCGGTGACCGTCATGGCAGATACCGCCGTGAATAAGGCGTCAAGCATCGTAATGCCCTCCACTGTGGCAAAAGGCAGCTTTAACAGGAGCATTCCGAGCGTGCTGAAAAAGATAAACGTAATCACCAGCAGCTGCGGAGGGCTCCATTGTGCGGTTTTATTCTTCATGGTTTATACACCTTCTTTTTCAAAACGATTAATATCGCGATTATGTCCGATAACAATCAGAAGGTCCTCCTTTTGAATCACTTCATCTGCAGAAGGGGATACGATAACTTCCTCACCGCGGTGGATGGCAATGATGTTACAGCCGTATTTCGCCCGTACATCCAATTCCATCAAATTCTTGCCTGATACCTTTTTCGTTGCCAGCACCTCGACAATACTGTGTTCTTTCGATACTTCTATATAATCGATGATCTTTTCCGACGTAATATGGTGGGCGATCCTCCTCGCCATATCGCGCTCAGGGTGAATGACTTTATCCGCCCCGATCCGGTCAAGCACTTTCTGATGATACGCATTCGACGCTTTCACCCAAACCTCTTTGACCCCGATTTCTTTTAATTGCAGCGTTGTCAGGATACTCGCTTCAATATTTTCACCGAACGAAACGATGACATGGTCGAAGTTCCGTAAGCCCAGTGATTTCAGCACCGACTCATCCATCGCATTTGCCTGGACGGCATGAGTGGCGATGTCCTGGAATCTTTGGACGACATCGTGGTGTATATCGATCGCGAGCACCTCTACATTTCGTTCCGCAAGCTCCTGTACAAGATTCCCTCCAAATCGGCCCAACCCGATGACTGCAAATTGTTTCTTCATGATGTTACCCTCCAAAACCTTTTTATTAGCTTAACCATTTAAATGATTTAAAGTTCAACAATCTCGGCCTATGATGTATTCCTCATAAGCGTTAAGTTCAAACGTGAACGAAATACGTGGTGCTTAACAAACTGCTGTTTCTGTATATGTCTGATCTATCCCAGAAAGGAAGCTTGTTAGAAAATGCCCTGTTAAATAGGGTGAATTCTTTTAATGATAGAATTTTGTTGTTTAATCGAATCCAGCTGTTGATTGGAGTGGAGGACGAAGACTCCTGCGGGAAGAGTAGCTAATTAGAAAAGCGGAAGGGCTTTGCTCAGAGGCGGGTGGCATAAGACGAATCGGCCTAGAAGGCGCTCTTTGGCTTCTTGGTCGGTTTGGCTTATGACATGTGCCTCTAAGCCCTGTAGCTAGACATGTGAGACCCCGCAGGAGCGAAGCGACGAGGAGGCTCACGGGCTACCCGCGGAAAGCGAAGTCCTGCACGGAAATCAACAGCGGCAATTAACAGCCTAACAAAAAAACAACGCAAAAAGACCACAAGGAATACACCCTGTGGTCATCATTTTTTGATCACAAGTATCATCCTCTCCCATTACGCTTACGAGGTTAGCTGACGGATTCGGGCGATGGAAGTAGCCCTACCCCATCCACTTGCACAGACGACTGTTTGGTAGAATCGAGGCATCAATCGGTATCCATTGGGTGTACCGGCCTATGCCTTGAGGTTCATTCTGTCGGACTGGGCAGCGATGAGGATTCACCCCTGTAACTCGGGTCCCCCGCTTCAAATTGAATTAAGCGATAAAGAATATTTGTTTGATGATTGTTATCATACTCCTCGCCCCGTTCCTTGTAAATAACTTTCTTGTAAAAATTTCTTCCCGGAAAAATGGAAAATCTTTTTTATACCGCGGGAGGTTTGCCATTTATTTTTATGGGGAAAAACCTACATAAGTAATACGAATGAAGTACTAGAAGGGACGAATGGATATGGCTGATTTTTCATCTATTGCAACAAAGATCACCAGCAGTCAAACCTCAAACTCCTCACAGGATATCAAGCCCTGGATCAGAGGATTTGCCAGGGTTGGATATATAGCAAGAGGAAGTGTTTATATGATGATCGGTGCCCTGGCGGTGATGGCGGCATTCGGAATTGGAGGCAGCATGTCCGATTCCAGCGGTGCATTCAGAGCGGTGGCACAAGCGCCATTCGGAGAGGTGCTGGTATGGATCATCGGGTTCTGTTTGATCGGGATTGTCATGTGGAGCTTCATCGAAGCGATCAAAGATCCGGGTCACACCGACAATTTGGGGAAATCATTTTTCCGCAGACTGACACACTTTTTCAGCGGAATCGCTTACGGCACTCTTTCCTATAACGCCTTCATGATCGCGATGCACGCCAAAAGCGGCTCGGGGTCGGGTTCGAAACAATCGATGTCCGCGAAATTGCTGTCGCAGCCTTTCGGGCAGTGGATTGTCGGAATTGTCGGAGCCGTCATCATCGGTTATGCGCTATATGAAATGTATACGGCATTCACTGAAAAATACACAAAATATTTCAAGCGGCACGAAATGTCCGATAAAGAATGGCAGTTAGGCAAAAAAGCAGGGAAACTCGGATTATACTCCCGGGGATTGGTCTTCCTGCTGATCGGTTATTTCTTCATCCAGACAGCCATCACGGCCGATCCGGATAATACGAAGGGACTTGACGGAGCTTTATCAAAGATCGCCCAGCAGCCTTATGGGCAGTGGATTCTTGCGGCTGTCGCGATCGGATTGTTCTTTTATGGCGTCTATCAGATTTTGAAAGGGAAGAACCGGCATTTGAGTATGTATTGATTCCAATAGATCGAAAGTCACCAGAGCCTGAGAATTCAGGCTCTGTTTTTTATTTGTCGATTTTATTACACTACAATAGAATGCATAAATTTTGCTTTAATTTCGGATATATTACCTCTTATATCTCAATGAAAGAAGGTACCCTCTAATGAAAAAAGAAACCATCATCATCATGGCATCTCTGGCAATGTTTCTCTCGGCTTGCAGCAATGACAACGGGGAACATTCCGGCCACGAAAATACAGAGTCGTCTCAAGGAGATCACGCGGATGGGCATAATCATGATGATCACGAACATTCCGACGACATCTTCGGGGAACTCGAAGGGAACCAATCCCTTGAAATGCCCGATTCTTTCAATGATTCAGCCTCGGAGAATCTACAAACGCTCATGACCAAAAACAGCACCCGATTAAATACAAAGGATGCGTCTGAAGCATCCATCCTTACTTCCCAGATGATCTGGCCGTCCACTCACAAGAGCAGCCAGCCGGGCACGGTCATCCTGATACCGGAAGACAATTGGCAAATCGGCCTGGCCGCTGTCGACCTTATCCATCACCCAAACAACGGGCCCGTCCTGTACTATGATGAAAAAGGGATACCCGGGAACGTGATGAACGAAATCAAACGCTTGAATCCTAAAGGAAATGTGAACGGGACACAGGTCATGGTGATGGGCGATGCGCCTGCTGCCGTTACCCGACAGCTTCAGGGGTATGAGATCCAGGAAGTGAAAGGAAGCTCTCCTGAAACGTTTGCCGCTGAAATCGACCGAACCTATGCTGAAGTGACAGACAATCAGTATCCGGAAAGCATCATCATTGTTTCCTCGGAAGAAAAGGCTAAACCGTATTCGCTTCTGGCAGCTAACTGGATCGCTCACATGCCCGAACCGGTCCTTTATGTAAATGATGAAGGCATCCCTGAAGAAACGAAGAAAGCTCTCGAAAAGCGGGACGGCAAAGCGAACCTTTACCTGCTTGGAGCAAAGGAAGCCATAACCGATGAAGTGGAAAAGGAACTAAAAGCTTATGGGAATGTGATGAGAATGAAAGGCAGCGATCCCGTTTCGATGAGTGTGGAATTCGCTGCATTCAAAGATAAGGACACCGGTTTCGGCTGGGGATTGAGTGACCCTGGACATGGAGTTTCGTTCATCTCCATCTCCACCCCGCAGCTAGTCATCCCGGCAGCACCTTTTTCCCATCTCGGAAAGCACGCTCCCCTTATCTGGCTGGAGAACGGGAAAGTGAACAAGCCTGTCATTGACTTCTTAGCCGATATCAAGCCTGCTTTCAAAGTGAGTCCTCAAGACGGACCGTACAATCACGGGATCATCGTCGGTGATTTGCAGGCGATTCCTTATCAAACACAAGGCATTCTCGATGATGCCCTTGAAATCGTCCCTGCCAGCGGCGACGCACATGGAGGACATTGATAGAGATATGAAAAGGCAAGCGTAACAGGCTTGTCTCTTCATCGTTTGTCTTTCCCTCTTGATTAAAGCTAAAATAAAGGAAGCTATGGGGGGGATCGGATTTAAACTGCACACATTCTTCAAAAAGTTCAGGTACGATAGGATTGACGGAGATTGGGGGTATCACGTGAGTAAAATATCAACGAAATTAGCTCTATATTTCACGATTGTCGTTTTGATCATGGAATTACTTCTTATGTTTTACCTTCATGAAAAAATCGTCAACAACAGGATCGAAGAAGAACTACAATCCATTCAATTAAGAGGGAACAGTCACAGGGATGTATTGGAGGATAACTATTCCGCGGATACCCTTCATCATATCGCCCTGATGGAGTCAAAAACCGAAACGGAAGTATTGATCACAGATCAAGATCACAGGAAGATCATCAGTTCAACCGATCTTTCTTCCAAGCTCGGGAACTTGATTGATCGTACGTCATCCCCGCTCGACAGGGAAGGCGAAATCCTTGAGTCGGATTACCGGGATCAGCGTTATCTCGCTACCGTCACCCCTTTTCAAACCGACAGTCAGTCGGGCTATGTGTACATGTTTAAAAGTACGGCACCGCTCCGGGAACTGATCAAGGAGCTGAATGCCCACTTTTTGATTGCCGGATTTTCCAGTCTGTGTTTACTGGTCATCATCCATTTCACCCTATCCAAAATCCTGACCCGTCCGCTCATAAGGATGAAAAGGGCAACTGAAAAAATCAGTGAGGGTGATTATGAAGTCGCTCTCCCCCGGCTCGGAAATGACGAAATCGGGGAATTGGGGGAATCAATCAACAAACTGTCCAAGGATTTAAAAACGATGAAACGGGATCGCGCAGAGTTTCTGGCAAGCATCTCCCATGAATTGAGAACGCCGCTTACCTACGTACAGGGATATACGAATGTGGCACTGCGTAAGAATATCGATGAACAGGACCGGCAGGAATACTTGCGGATCATACAAGAAGAAACAGGTACCATCGTGACGCTCGTGGAAAATCTGTTTGAATTGGCCAAGCTGGATGAAAATACGTTTACCATTTTGAAAGAACATGTCGGACTCAGCCCTTTACTCCGTAAAATCCATACGAAGATGGCCCCCGCTTTCAACAGCGAGGGGATCTCATTGGATGTCGAATGCCGTGAGGAACTGACCCTGTACGCGGACCCGATCAGGCTTGAACAAATACTATTGAATCTACTGGATAACGCAAGAAAGTATTCCAAGGCGGGATCGACGACCAGTCTCCACGTCACATCTGAAGCCCAATCTGTGATTTTTACGGTCAAGGATGAAGGAATCGGCATTCCACAATCGGAGCTTCCTAATATTTTCGAACGCCTCTACCGGGTTGAAAAATCCAGATCTCGTGAGCTTGGCGGCACAGGGCTGGGCCTCTCCATCGTCAAAATGCTTGTCGAAGCCCATGGAGGGGATATCTCCCTTACAAGTACAGAAGGAATGGGAACAACGGTCGTGCTGAACATGCCCAATAAGGAGGACGGAGAATGAACACCATTTTACTAGTCGATGATGAAGCACGCATGCTGAACCTGCTGGAGCTTTATTTAAGCCCTGGCGGTTATTCGATCATAAAAGTGAATAATGGACATGAGGCCATCCACTCCATCAAAAAGAAGAAGATCGACCTGGTTCTTCTCGATATCATGATGCCTGAACTGTCCGGCTGGGAAACATGTGAACGCATCCGTGCATTCTCAAATATCCCGATTATCATGCTGACAGCAAGGGACACAAAAGAAGATGTCGTAAAAGGACTGAATGCAGGAGCGGACGATTACATCACGAAGCCATTTGATGAAGAAGTACTTCTCGCCCGTGTCAACGCACTTCTTCGCAGGCAGAAAAATGAATTTCAATCGGCAACAAGCCATCTATTGACCCGGGGGGATTTCACCTTGGATTCCAGTTCCTATACGTTCCATCATAAAGAGCGGCAGATTCCGCTCACCCTTAAAGAATTCAAGCTGCTGGAATCTCTGATGAAGAACCCTGAGCGCGTCTATACCCGGGATCAGCTGCTCGTGATGGTCTGGGATGTCAATGCCACAACGGAAACAAGAACGGTCGACTCCCACATCAGGAACCTCAGGGACAAGCTCAAACGTGCTGACTTTCCGATAGAAGGTCATTTAACGACAGTGTGGGGAATCGGCTATCAGTGGAAAATATGAAACAGAAAGCAGGAGATCGTATGAAAAAATGGATTGGACTAGTATCAGCGGCAGCGTTGGTCATGACCGGCTGCTCTTCTTCTCAAGAGGAAGGATATACATTTATAGATGCTGAAAGCGGGAGTATCGAACATCTTCACGGCGCAGGCTATCCGAATGATAAAGAGGCGTTTGTCATCGCGACCCATAACGGTTTATACAAATATGAAGATGGTAAATGGCTTGAAGCCAACAGTGAAAAGCATGATTATATGGGGTTTTACCCGTATAATGAAGGCTTTTATTCAAGCGGTCACCCTGAACAAGGCTCGGATTTGAAAAATCCATTGGGTCTGATCAAAAGTACCGATTACGGGAAAAGCATGGAGAAACTTGCCTTCTACGGTGAAACAGACTTTCACTATCTTGCCGCAGGCTATGAGTCGGGTGCGGTATATGTGCTGAATCAAGAACCTAATTCCAAGCTGGAAGCGGGTCTTTATCTTACGGAGGATGAAGGAGAAAATTGGAGCAAGAAAGAGATGTCCGGATTTGATTCGACCGGGATCGGCGGCATGGCTGTCCATCCTTCGGACAAAAACAGGATGGCGATCGCAAGCCGCGACGGCCTTTTCCTTACCGAAGACGGCGGAGACAACTTTACTGCCGTTACAGAAGGGAATATGACCACAGGCATTTTCCTGGGTGAAAAAACAGGGATATACTCTTCAATCGAAAATGGAACAATCACACTGGTGGAATTCGACCTTGAAACCGGCAAGGAGACTCCGCTTCAAGCACCTGAATTGAAGCAGGATAATCCAATCATGCATATCACCCAAAACCCGACGGACCCTTCAGAATTGACGATTGTCACATATAACAACGATATCTACCGTACGGCCAATAATGGTCAGGATTGGGAAGAAATCATGGACGAAGGTATGATAGAATAACAGGATCATTAGATTTATTGTTTTTAAAGAAACATTGAAGGATTGAAGTAAATGGACTGGCTGGCACTGACCGTAAAGGAAATGATGGAGAATTATATGAGCGGGAGTGCCGTCTTACTGGCTGTCTTCAGCGTACTGCTGAACATTCTGATCAGTATCGCCGGCCTCCTTCCGAGTTTTTTCATCACGGCATTGAACATTTCATATTTTGGCCTGGAAACCGGACTGATCATCTCCATCATCGGTGAATCGCTCGGGGCCATCGTCAGTTTCGTGCTCTACCGGAAAGGGATATCCGTCGCAAAACTCGATACGATCTCTTCCAATCGATATTTTTTGAGATTGAAGAAGGCAGAAGGAAAAGAATGGATTTTTCTTCTATTTGTTTTTCGTATCTTCCCGTTTGTCCCTTCAGGGGTCGTCACAGCGGCTGCCTCATTCAGCAGCATCCCCCTCGCCGCTTTTGCTGTGGTGAGCACGGTGGGGAAAATCCCGGCTCTCCTGCTGGAAGCCCTGATCGTGGTGAATGTGATCCAAGCGTCAAAGGGGACGTGGGTCATGCTGGGTGCGGCTTCGGTACTGGCGCTTGGATATGCAGCGTTTCGATATGGACGACTAAGCAGATCATGAATGAATGCCCGGAACATTTGGTTCCGGGCGTTTTTTTAATTATGATGGCTGCTATACTCAACACGTTTAAAATCGTTCCCGCTCACTTCGGTCTTCTCTGCCTTCTTTGCGGCATTGTACCTCTTCTTGAATTTTTTATAGTAATAAGAATGTCCCGAAGTCACCCGAACATAGCCCTCCATCATCAAGGCGACGGCGAACATGGCGCTTGCAAAAAACAGGATCGGGGTGAGCGGCACCCAAGGCGCCCCTTGAAGATAGCGGAACGAGTCGCCGATCAACCCTGACCATTCATTCGTCATTGATTGAGGAGGGTCCCTTACCACAGAGTAATCCACATCGGTTCCGCCGACAAATAGCTGCAGCAACCCAAGATGGATGAAAATGATCAATGTCTGCATGATCTGCTGGCCGAAAAGGACGACAAGCTTCTCTTTCAAGGAAGGAAGGATATGCTTAAGGATGATCCTCAGCTTATTTGCCCCCAACACTTTCGCGCTCAGAATGAATTCTTCCTTATAAATCAGTGAGATTTCGTTCCCCAATAGGGATGAAATGATCGGCACGATCAGGAGCGTGAGCACAAGTATTTCAAAGATGAATCTTTCTGGCATCGTCGTTGAGAAACCTTCAAACGGCTCCCACAGCACAGGCCTGAGCAGGAAATATGCCAGTATGGATAACGGCAGATAATGAAAGGAATCTATCGTACCGTTGATGGATTTTCTATATTTTCCAAGATAAATACCGAGGACGAAGCCGATCGGCAGGGAGACGGCCACTGTCAGAAACGCGATGACAAAAGCGGTGAGCAGCGTATATTTAGCACCGATCAGGATCTTGCCAAGCATATCCAGTCCGAGCGGGTCCGTTCCAAACGGATACGCCCATTTCGGTGAAATCGGAGCTGCTTCAACGGGAAAACCATTTTCAGAAATAAAATAAAGCCTTCTCACCTCATCCCCCCACAGCAGCGAATACAGGAAACTGGCCAGGATCAATACAACAAGATACAGAAATCCGGTCATAAAAAAGGGATTCTTCCACACGCTTCGTTTCATTATAGCTCCTCCCCCCTGTTCGCTTTGCGGGACAGCACAAATTCCCCGACATGATAAAAAAGAAACAGAGGAATGAAAATGCTGAATAAAGCGAGAGTGAATAAAGTCGGCTGCAGGGTGGACATGAGGAATCTGGTAATGCCCGGAATATTGAACAGCAGCTCGACGACGAACAAATTCGACAGCATGAACCAGATTGTTTTCTTTGACTGAAAGAACACTGTGATGATGGCATTTCTAAGAATATGTACAATCAAAATGAAAAAACGGCCGAACCCGATTGACTTTGCCAGCAGCACATAATCTTTCTTCTCTTCCTTCTCGAATGTTAAAATCGTCAAACGATACAATTGAATGGTGGGCAGTATGGCGAGCACCAGGATCGGAAGGACATATACTTTTTCTTCGTAAGTAGCGGCAATTCCGACCAGGACCTCTCCCGATTGTTTGTAATAATAGAGAATAACGAGCTGCAGAAGCAAGATGATAAGGAGATCCGGGAGCGTCTCTAAAAGATAGAAACCGAATTTAATAGATTGCCTGATTCTTTCTGAGAACATCATGGTGATAATCGTGAGGATGACCGCCATCAGCATGGCGAGGAAAAAGGAAGAGAACAGGACGGTCAAGGAGTACTGGACCGGCTCCCACAAATAAGGGAACAAGTCGCGTTCCTTCTGGCCCCCGATCACTTTATATGTGAGTTCTGAAGGGTGGATGAGCGCATTCAGGATCTCTTTGATGGTGGTCCAATAAGCCGCCCAGTGAAGATCTTTATTGGCCAGGCCCGATATGAGGACCGGCAGGCCGCCCATCAATATGATGCCTGCTGCTGATAGAATAAAGTTTTTAAAGATATGAAGAAATTTCATTGACTTCCTCCCTATTTACAATATCATAAGTAAAATTATACCAAATAGTGGGTTGTTTGGAAGGGAAAATAAAAGATAGGGCAGACCGCCTTTATGGCTGCCTGCCCTATTTTATATATATAGTGCCTACACTGAACAGTTGTTAGGTCCTGTCTCCATTGTCGTCTTCTCATCTTCATCCGGATGCTTCCTGCCCATATTCGTTTCACGGATTTCTTCATGGCTGTTCGGTTCATCCGGCAGGTGATCGGTGACCATATGGCGGAATTCCTCCGGGTTTTCCACGTTCAGCTTTTTATTTTTTTCATAGAGTCTGTCCAATCTATCTGATACACTTCCATCATCATTCAATTCGCTCATCTCACCGAAGTGGGACGGGAGAACGGTTAATTCTGATGAAAGATTCTTATAGCGCTCATAAAGCGTATCCCTTAAGTCGCCAACCCAATCATCCGCTTTACCGGCAAGATCGGGGCGACCGATCGATTCGACGAACAGGATATCCCCCGTAAGCAGGAATTCGTCATCCACGATGAGGCTTGTACTCCCGATCGTGTGACCCGGAGAGTAGAATGGCTTGATGGTCACATCCCCGACGTTGATTTCATCGCCATCCTTCAGCGGAGTATACTCAAACTCCACCCCTTCATCATCTTTCTCGGGAAAATAATAAGCCGCTCCGTACTGCTTAGCGATTTCACGCCCGCCAGAGATATGGTCGGCATGTAAATGGGTATCCACGACGGCTTTAATCGTCAATCCCTGTTCTTCGATGAATTCCGTGTAATGATGGGTCATGCGGTTCGGATCGACGATGGCCGCTTCTCCATTGGATTCGATGACATACGATAAACATCCCTTTCCGAGACGAACAAACTGATAGAGCGCCCCGCCGTCCCCTCGCAGTCGGCTGATCTTGACCGGTTCGAGGTGTTCGCTCCAGCCGTTCATTCCGTCCACTACATGAATGATGTTCTCCACGCCTGCCTCTTTCAGAATTTCCACTCCATCCTGAGAAGAAATGCCTCTGGCACACACCACATATATCGGGCCGTCATCCGGCAGCTTCTCCTTTGCCTTCTGTGGATTTTCTTTGATTTCTTTCAGAGGGATATTCATACTTTTGACCGAATCACCCTCGATCTTCCAACTGTCATAATCGTCTTCCCCCCGGACATCGAGGATGAAGACAGTTTCTTTCTTCATGATTTTTTTGACTAAGTCTTTTACTTCCAATGGTTGAAGTGACATTGAATCTCCTCCCAATTTATATGCTTTACGTTCTCATTTTTCATATACCCTGTTCCGTATCATTAAAACGTAAAAAACGGAATGGAAAACATGACTTTTGACAGACAAAAAAGTGTATTGTATGATAATGTATCGTTGGTTAATCCCAACTAAATCAATATGAATTTACGAAGATAATCTGTAATAATAGCTGCGACTCTCCCGCAGGGTTCTGTGACTTGGACTACTAACGGTCCTTTCAACTGTCGGCTTTAACACAGCCAAATAAAAGGCTGATTCTTACAGACCCTATTGGGGAAACTATGGAATAAAGGAGGAATTTAGATGAAGGCGATATGGAAGGGATATCTCGATACTTCCCTTATTTTAAAAATTACCGTGGCACTCTTCCTTGGTGTCATAGCCGGTCTCGTTTTAGGCAAGGATGCCTCCGTACTCACACCACTTGGCGACATCCTGATCAGGCTGCTGAAATTTCTTATTCTGCCGCTGATCCTATTCACGCTGATCGTCGGAGTCAATCAGACCAGAATAAGCAGACTCGGCCGGATGGGTGGAAAAATGTTCTTATATTACGTGCTCACTTCCGCCATGGCGATCATTGTCGGAATCACTGTCGCCAGTATATTCGATCCCGGCACGGGAATGACGCTGGATACGAAAGAAACATTCGAAGTACCTGAAAACCCTGGAATCACCAGTGTGCTATTAAGCATCATTCCAGAAAACATCGTGACAGCTTTTTCAGAGTTCAACCTGTTGGGAATCATTTTTACCGCTCTTACCTTTGGAATTGCCATTTCATATTTACGATCGAGTGACCAATTTCATGAAGCCGGCGAACAAGTGTACAAGCTGGCTGAAGGGTTGAATGAAGCGACACTTGTCATCATGAAAGCTGTACTTCAATACGTACCGATCGGTATTTTCGCAATCATGGCGAATACGGTAGGAAATCAGGGGATGGATACACTCGTATCGCTTGGCAATATGGTGCTGGTGCTTTATGCAGCCATCGCCGTTCAAATCGGCCTTTACATCCTGTTCATGATTTTCTTCAAAATCAGTCCGGGAAGGTTTTTCGCACAAGCCCGCACCCCGATGATCACTGCTTTTGTCACACAAAGTAGTTCAGGCACACTGCCCCTTACGCTGAATGCAGCAAAGAACTTAGGCTTGTCTAAAAGCCTCTATGGCTTCAGCCTTCCGCTCGGGGCCACGATCAACATGGATGGTGCCGCGATCCGTATTGCGGTTTCAGCCGTTTTTGCAGCTAACGTGATCGGTGAGCCGCTGACGATATCGGAAATGCTAGTAGTCGTTTTAATCGGGACACTCGCATCGATTGGGACGGCCGGCGTTCCTGGCGCAGGTATTGTCATGATCGCAACCGTGTTTGCACAGCTTGGACTACCAATGGAAACCGTAGCGCTTTTGACTGCCATAGACGCTCTTGTCGGAATGGGCGCAACGGCCCTAAATGTGACAGGGGATTTAGTTGGGACGGCGGTTATTGATAAGACGGAGAAGGATGAGGTCGAGTCTGTTTAGATGTACTCTTTTACCATGCCTCATGCTGAAATATCTGAAGGCATCCGTTGGTGAACCCGAAAATATAGTATGAACGACTTTCGTTTTGACGGGCACAGATATTGAGCCTAAATGGCACAATCTTTGTCACTCTAATTGGAATAACAAAGAAAAAGACTCGTCATTGACGAGTCTTTTTCTTTGTAAAAACATTATGGATCTTGCTTATTGATCTTCAATTAATAACTTCACTCATTAACTAGACTTATGAAAAAGAAAGTCTAAAACACCCCTGTGGAATTAAATTTATTTCATCAAAAATGACCAAACAGTAAGTTTCATATCTGGAAACGAACGTTCTTCCATCGTTTTAAAGCCGAAATGTTCATAAAAACCAACATTTAACGGAGTAATGGTCTCAGTGTAAACCGGTATATTTTTCATTTGTGCTTCTGAGATAATGGGTGCGATTAATTTTGCAGACAAGCCCTTCCCTTGGAAATCGGGGTCAACTCCAATTGACTCTAATTTATAATGGGTATTTGGAGCATACGCTTTCTCCAAAGCTGCGAAAGAAGAAAAGACAGAAGAGACTTTAAAAAGGTTAAAAGCAAAAGGGGAAAAGAACAATTTCATCATGGGAAGTAAATCTCTTAGGGGTGATTTTGTTTTAGTATCAGCATTATGCGGAATAACCCATACTGCAACTGCTTGAACGGGATGGCCAATACCATATACGTTTTTCTTATTGATAAAAACACTAAGAAACACCCGAAAAAATCGTTCCAAATACTTCTTTCTCATTTTCTCATCTTTATATAAATACACCCAAAGAGGATCATAAAGAAAAGCTTTGCTCATAACATAAACTGCATTGGTTAAATCATGATGTGAAAGAAGACGTATTTCACCAGATTTCATATATTTTTAACCTCATTTATTGTTTTTTTATAGTATATTAACTGTTTCAAAAAAATAACCTATTAAATGTTCATTCTTAATCTCTACTAAAACAATCATAACATTTTGATTCCAACGTCACTATTTAACCCTTGATATAACGACAAAACGTCCTGTGCCGATTCACAGGACGTTTTCATTTAAAAGTTAACCACTTCAAGCAGAACTCTTTACTATAGACTCTGAAAGCTTTTTTTATGAAACCTGATGTCGGTCCCATCCTGAATCCTGGTCGGCAAACAGGATGCCCAATTCGTGGTGGTCGCCTTCATAAAGGGCGCCCTGCTCAAACCGATTTTCCCCGTTTGTACCGAGAACCTCGAGTTTGCAGTAGGCTCCATTTTTCTGAAGAGCTTCATAAAATTCTCTTTCTGTGTGTACGTCTGTTCCGTTCACCTTCAAAATGATTTCCCCGACCCCGAGGGATAATTTTTCAGCGGGTGTTCCAGGGAGAATGCCGAGTATCATGACGCCCTTGGACTGCCTCTTATAATAATAAGGCTTCGCATCCTCCGAAGAGCGGTGGCGATACACAATCCAGGCACGTCCCAGGATGGCGATCACCCCTGCTGCGACCGAAAACATCGGTGCAAAAAAGCCTGTAACAGCGAGCGTCAGGATAAACGCCCCCAGCCAGAATACGCGTGAGCCCGTCTGCTTGATGGCAATTTCAGGCAGGGTGCTCTTCACAAGCTGCTGAAAACCGAGCAGGAATGGGACGCACAGCAGCGTATAACTCTGGGTACCAAGCGTGAAAACCGGCCACCATTCGAACGGCATGGTGAGATTTCCTGATGGAAGCAGCACAAACATCGGGACCAGCCAAAGCTTCTTGCTCTGATGAACCCCGACCTTCAGCCCTCTCTCACTTTTGATCAGACGAGGTGAAGTATGCTTCCATCCATTCAACTTGATGAGTATGCCCTCTATTAACGTGAGCACACCGGCAAGGACCATGACCGAACTCAGCAGCCCAAGGTTCAAATCTTCCAAATAACTATGTACATAAGGAATTTCCCAATCGAAATATCGGACCGTTACGAGAAGGAAATAAGAGAAACCGACTGTGATGGCCGCGGACACAAGATGAAAGTTCCTGGTAAGTGCAAACAATACACTTAGTGCCCCGATCACAGTAAGGGCGATCACCGGGATGACGAGACCCGCTCCGATGGTGACCAAAGAAAACAACAGCCCGATAACGATTCCATAAGATAATAGAACACGTGTGTCGTGATATCCGTCCAATAACCTTGTGTTGAAATCCTTCCGCTCTCTCTTGACCCTGTAATAACCAGTCAAAACCGCTAATAAAACGGATAAAAATAGAACCGGGTGAAGAATGAACTTACCCAATGCTTTCAAGACGTCCAATAACCAAAGCTCTACCAATGATCCGTCACCCCCTCAAACTATCGAATGATTGTTATATTTTATTTTATCAAAATACCTGGACAAAACCTATTGCAATTTTTTTCTGATTCTATTACATTGGGAAAGTTTTTGTCATATGCAGTGGACAATATAGGGCTTTTCGACAGCATCTTTGATATTTTCCCGGGAAATGATGTCGTAATTTCTGGTTTGGTTGGGGATATTTTTGGATTTGGGTGGTTTGGTTGAGGGGTTGAGGGTGCCTGGCTGAATTCGGGGTGTTTGAGCCTGGCTCGATTTCATTTGGTCAGTGGATATACTGGGTGCCAGGCACAATTTGCTGGTTCTGTGCCTGGCACAAAACGGCACTTTTGTTCCTGGCACAACCAGCGTTTTTTGTGCCAGGAACATTTTTAGGTGTATTACCAGGTGCTGAATCCTGATTGTGTACCAGGTGCATTGACCGGGATTTGTACCTGGTACACTCCCGCTGTCCCGCTTCGGCACAGACCTCAATAAATAAAGAAACCGCCTCCCATCGGAAGCGGTCCTCTTAAGATTATCGATTTGTAGCCTGGGCCTTAGAAGTACGGTTCACGTATTCGATGGCTGCCTGCAGCTGGAGATCGTTCTTTTCGTTCTGCACTTGCTGGTAGATTTCCGCTTGCAGGTGTTCTGCTGTTTTGCCATCGATGACTCCGTTCACGTCCAGTCCTTTCTGGATCTGGAATTCCTTGACGGCCTGTTCGGTTTTCTTGCTGTAGTAGCCGTCTGTACGATCGAGCATAAAGCCGAGTCCCTTCAGCATTTCCTGCGCATTCTTGACTTGATCGTTATTCATTTCAAGCTTCAACGGTTTTTCCACTTGAAGGGGATGAGCGTAATAGTAAGCCGGTTGTTTGACCGGGATGTCCGGCTTGATTCCCTTCTTATGAATCCAGTTTCCGTTCGGGGTCAGCCACTTGTACATGGTCAGCTTGATGTTGCTGCCGTCCCCCATCGGAACGGCCTGCTGTACCGTGCCTTTTCCGAAGCTCTTCGTACCGATGAGCGGATATCCTTCAGTCTCATTCAGTGCCCCAGCAAGGATTTCCGATGCAGATGCGCTTCCTTCGTCGATCAGGACGACAACCGGATAGGCTTTCTTTTCTTTATTGCTGGAGAAGGATTTCATGACCTCGCCGTTTCGTTCCTGAATCTGGATATATGGCTTCTTCCCTGTGACAAATTCCTGAAGGATCTGTTCCACACTTGATAACAGGCCTCCCGGGTTGCCGCGTACGTCGATCACCAAGCCTTCCACCTTTTTCTTTTCTAGCTCCGTCAGCTGCTTTTTAAAATCAACCGCTGTATTTTCAGAGAATGTTGTGATCTGAATGTACCCGGTTGTGGTCCCATTCACTTTTTTCACATCCGAATGGACGGTTTCGACCGGTATATCATCCCGTTTAACGGACACTTCGATCGGCTCCGAGACGCCTTCCCTCAGTACTTCTAATTTCACTTTGGTGCCTTTCTTCCCTCTTATCTTTAGCGTAGCTTCATATAAATCCAGGCCGTCGATGCTGCTGCCGTCGATTTTCACGATGCGGTCATTCGGCTTCAGACCGGCTTCTTCTGCAGGTGAATTTTTAAAAGGGGCAACGATGATTAGTTTGCCGTCCATCATCGTGACTTCCGCTCCGATTCCTTCGAATGAAGAATCGAGGGCGTCGTTAAACTGTGAGGCCGTTTCGGCGTTCATATAGACCGAATAAGGATCGTTCAAGGTCTTGAGCATCCCCTGGATCGCACCTTCCACGAGCTCCCCTTTGTTCACGTCCTGAAAAAATTTCTCGCTGATCAAATCATAGGCCACTTCAACCTTATGAAGCTTGTCATTTACTTCCCCTTTGCCGCTGAACTCCATCAGCTCGTCCCCTGAATCCGTGATTTCGAACAGGGTGACCCCTCCGTACATTCCGCCTGCCCCGATCAGCATGCTGATCATGATTGTGATGATAAGCTTTCTGCCTCTCAACTCCATATTTCCCCCTCCAACTTGTTGTCATGGCTGATAAGAAAAGTGGAGACTGCGTGAAGGATGGTTTGTCCTTATTTCAGTCATTCATCAACTGACCGCCGCTATGTATGAAACTGACGGCTCGTCCTGTCATATCAGATCATCGGCTCTTGAATGACCTTTTATACAAACCACCGCAGCCGGACACTTCTAAAAAGCTCGGACCATTTTTATACAAAAAAAGACACCACACAAAAACGCGCTTTCGGCGGTGCGATGTCTTTGCTTA
This sequence comes from Rossellomorea sp. NS-SX7, assembly GCF_052828565.1. Taxonomy (NCBI): domain Bacteria; kingdom Bacillati; phylum Bacillota; class Bacilli; order Caryophanales; family Bacillaceae; genus Rossellomorea; species Rossellomorea sp. NS-SX7. Next base: position 3,428,003 of record NZ_CM128249.1, read on the forward strand.
TTTAACTATATGCCGGAGGGGGACGGGTTATGATACTTTAGCCGTTCACAACACGTTTGGATGGATATTTTTTGATATGGGAAGTGATCATGCTTCCCCATTTCTCGAATTCTACCAGGAATCCATCATGACCGAAGGCAGTCGAGACGAAATAATGCCTCCCTGACCGTACCTGGTTTGTGAAGCCTTCCAGATACTGAGGGGAATAGATGAGGTCCCCTTCATAGCTGATGGTGATCAGCTCGGTGGGATAGTTTTCCGCAATCTCATCCAGGGTACAGCCCCGGTCCCTGCTCAAGTCATGTGAATTCATGGCTTTCAGGAGCCTCAGATAGCTGTTCGCATCGAATCGCTTGGCAAGCTTCCTCCCCTGGTAATTCAAATAGCTCTCCACTTGAAAACAGGACTGTGCTTCTTCCCGTCTGAATCGGTCATCAAAAAGCTGCGGCGTCCTGTAGGTGACCATCCCTGCCATCCTCGCAATCTCCAAGCCTTTCAAAAGAGTGCCTGGCGGGTAATTTCCACCTTGAAAATCTGGATCTGATTCGATCGCCTGTATGCCGATGTGATTAAAAGCCAAGCCGTAATCACTGAGAGCCGGAGTGACGGCAAGTGCAAATACTTTATCAATGAAGGAAGGATACATCATCCCCCACTCCAGTGCCTGCATCCCGCCCAAAGAACCGCCGATCACTCCATGAAGATGAGGAATCGACAGTTCCTTCAGCGCCAGATATTGAGCTTTGACCATATCTCTAACAGTAACTTGGGGAAAATTCCTCCCATACGGCTTCCCGGTTGATGGATTGATGGACCCAGGACCGGTACTGCCGTCATCACCGCCTAATACGTTAAAAGAAAGGATCGTGTATTCGTCCGTATCAAGGTGCGAACCCGGTCCGATGAGTCCGTCCCACCAGCCTTTGTTGTCCGGGGTCCCTTTTACAAAGTGATTCCCTGTAAGCGCGTGACAGATAAGGATGACCGGTCCGCACTCTTTACCGGTTTTTTCATAAGCAAGCTCCACATTCTCCAGGGTGGAGCCGCATTCCAATGTCAGGGATGGGATCGTAATGGAGTTTACGTCGTATATGGCCGTTTGGGTGTGGGGATTCTCCATTCCGTCTCCTCCTTTTTTGGTAAGTGTTTTTGAGGGCAGGCGGGTGATTGTTCGACCCGCTTGCCCTATTTTCTATTCAGATAAAACCTGAGGTGCCTTGTTACAGGCTGCACTACTGAGCGCGTATATAATATCGTTCCAGGTTTAAACCGGTGAAGCCGCCAAAGCCGCTACGATGGCGCTGTCGAGGTCTTCGATCAAGTCTTTACTGGACTCCAATCCGACTGATAACCGCACTAATTCTTCGGTTACCCCGGTGGTGCGCAATTCCTGCTCGTTCAGTTGCTGATGGGTCGTCGAAGCCGGGTGGATGATGAGTGATTTGGCATCACCGACGTTCGCCACATGCGACCAAAGCGTGATGTTATCGACGACTTTGCGTCCGGCGTCCCTTCCGCCTTTAATGCCGAAGACGACAATCGAGCCGGCACCTTTTTTCAGGTATTTCTGCGCCAGTGTGTGGGACGGATGCTTGGCGAGTCCCGGATAAGATACCCACGCTACGCCGCTGTGCTGATCGAGATGCTCGGCGATCTTCAATGCATTTTCCGTATGTCTTTCGATCCGCAGGTGTAGTGTCTCTAGTCCCTGCAAGAGCAGAAATGCGTTTTGCGGGCTTAAGCAGGCACCGAAGTCACGCAGCAACTGCACCCGGAGTTTAGTGATGAAGGCAGCTTCACCGACATCAACTGCATATCGGATCCCATTATAGCTTCGGTCTTCGTCGACAAAGCCGGGGAATTTTTTATTATTCCAATCGAACTTACCTCCGTCGACGACGATCCCGCCGATCGCAGTACCATGTCCGCCGATCCACTTGGTGGCTGAGTGAATGACGATGTCTGCGCCCCACTCAATCGGTTTGCATAAGTATGGGGTGGCAAATGTATTATCTATGATCAATGGGATTTCATTGTCATGAGCGACTTTTGCGACAGCTTCAATGTCTAAAACGTGAAGACTCGGATTTCCGATCGTTTCGGCAAAAACAGCCTTTGTCTTCGGTGTGATCGCATTCCGGAAGTTCTCCGGATCGGACGGATCGACGAAATGAACCTTGATGCCATACTTCGGAAGCGTCGTGGAGAATAGATTGTATGTGCCACCATACAGGTTCGTCGCTGCGACGATTTCATCCCCGGCCCCCGCGATATTTAGGATGGATAGGGAAATGGCAGCCATTCCGGAAGAAACGCCTAGTGCGCCGATTCCGCCTTCCAACAGGGCGATCCGCTTCTCAAGGACATCCACCGTCGGATTCATGATGCGGGAGTAGATATTCCCCTCCGCTTCAAGGCCGAATAATTTCGCTGCGTGCTCACTGTTCTCAAAAACGTAAGAAGTTGTCTGGTAAATCGGGACTGCACGTGAACCTGTGGACGGATCCGGTTCTTGACCGCCGTGTAGAAGTAACGTTTCAACATCGAATGATTTTGTCATAATGAATTCCTCCTGGGTTTTGGTTTATTGGATTTCCAATGGCTTTGTGGGAGTGAGATTTTGAGTGAACGAATATCCAGCTGGTGATGTCATCTCTGGGATTTTATCCTGCTGAACGGAACAGCATTGTTCACCTGGTGATTTTTAAATCTAGGAATGTTTAAAAGAAGAGGAAAAATCAAAAACCCCCTTCCTAAGAAGAGGGTCTAATTAAATAGGGGGCCTCCTCTTATCTTTCAGGCAGTCCGCCTGCAGGAATTAGCACCTTTTCATGTGGTCGCAGAATCTCTCGCGAACATGAAGGTTGCCGGGCTTCATCGGGCCTAGTCCCTCCGCCTCTCTGGATAAGAGCGATTTAGTTGTCTTTAAGTAGTGCGTTGAGATGAATTATAAAGGCTGCTTCACTCAACGTCAAGGGTGTTTTCTGATTTTTTTAATTATTTTGTTGATTCTGTTATCGCTTGGTTAAATTGGCTCACGATGTCTTCTGCGTCTTCGATACCTAACGATATGCGCACCACATGTGTGTTTATGCCGAGTTTTTCCTGTGCTTCTTTCGGCAGTGCGCGATGTGATGTTCCTAACGGGTAGGAGATGGTCGTTTCCACTCCGGCAAGGGTCGGCACAATCTTGATCCAGCCTAGTGATTTGAAAAATGCACTGATGTCACATGACGGATCGAGCTCGATTGTCACGATGGCTCCATGGCCTTTTTCCGAAAGATTGGTTGGATAGTACACGTTTTTCACATGCGGATTTGTTCTTAGGTTTTCAGACAGTACTTTCGAATTGTGAGCCTGTGTGCCCATTCGAAGAGCGAGCGTCTTGGCGCCTCTTGCCGTTAACCAGGCCTCGAAAGGGCTTAGGTTGGAGCCCATATTGACGACTTTTTCTCTGGCTTTACTTACTAATTCTTCTTTCCCTGTGACGACGCCCGCGGTGATATCACTGTGCCCGCCGATGTATTTTGTGGCGCTGTGGGCAACGAGATCGACACCTTCAAGATAAGGTGTGCGCAGGTATGGTGTTGCGAATGTGTTATCGATGATCGTTTTGAGATTATGTTTCTCGGCAAGCTCGACCAGCTGTGGAATATCCTCCACCCTCATGAACGGATTGGTGACCGTTTCACTGTACAAGAGCTTTGTCTGAGGCGTGATGCTTTGCTCGATTTCTTCACGTTTTGTGAAATCGACGAAAGTGGTCTCGATGCCGAAGCCTTTCAGCTCTTCCTTCAGCATATGGAAGGTGCCCCCGTACAGATCTTCCGCCGCCACGATATGATCCCCGGTTTGAACGACAGCAAGCACCGCAGCAAGGATGGCCGACAAACCTGAAGACGTCGCCACTCCTGCTGGAGCACCTTCGAGGGCCGCCACCATCTGACCGAGCTCATCCGTGTTAGGATTTCCCGTCCTTGTATAGAGGTAAGGCGATTTCCCTTCATAAAATCCTTCCAGCTCTTCAAGTGATGTGAAAGAAAAAGCTGAAGTCTGGTAGATCGGTGTCGTTTTGCTGCGGATTTCAGAGGTACCTTTCAACTGGCTATGTACGACTTTCGTTGTGAATTTCATGTATGTCATCCTTCCTCTTTTGATCGATTGTATTTAGAAGAGTGTATCATATTCAGAAGATTGTGAGGAAGGGAAATGTTTCGGGCGGGGGGCGGATTGTTTTAGGGGTGGTGGTGTTGGTTGGGGAACAGGGTATTTCTGCTTTTGGCGTAGAAGGGTTGGGGTTTTTTGATCGATGAAGAGGCTTTGTTTATTGAGGTTGGAAATTTTGTGTTGAGGTTTTAGCTGTGTAACGATTTTCGACAGGTTGCACGTATATTGGGATTTTGGAATGCATTTTTGGAAAGTGGTTTGTATTTTAAAAATCTGGAACGTATATCATGAAAAGTGGAACGATTCCTGCTGCCTGCCGAGTTTTTGAGGTGCTTACTCATTGGTTTTTGGTTGAATCCTATTCATTTGAAAAGAATTGGGCACTAAAACCAGATACATTCGCTGTCATGTACACCCTTACCAACAAAAAACACCCGCCGCCAACGCAGCAGGTGCTCCTACATACTAACCCTACACTCGATCCAAACAAGCGACCAACCGATCTTCGATATCCAGCGCAAGGCGCTTCAGTTCATCATTATCCACAAGTTCGATCAGCTTGCTCGGCTTCGCCATCCCGACCTTGGTTGTGCCGTTTTCAGTATAAACGGTGATTTTACAAGGCAGGAAGTAGCTGACCAGCATGCTTTGCTCCAGGACTTTCTTTGCTTCATGGGGATTGCACACTTCAAGGATCACGACTTCCTCGTTGAAATCGATGCCTTTTTCCTGAAGCTTTCCGGCAAGATCCAAATTCCAAAGAACGCCAAAGCTTTCATCCTTAAGGGCAGATTCAACCTTCTCCGCCGCTTCTTTCACACTCATTGAAACTTCTTTTGTGTAATGAAACATTGAATACTCCTCCTTCATCTTCTCTCAACTATAGTTTCTTCAAGAAAATCAATCACATACTAATTACATACCTCAAGGAGTATACAAATAAACTTCTGCACTTCAGTGTAATGAGGGACGGACCTTTAATATGCTAAAGGCCCGCCCACGCGTCATTCCATTCCAGAAACCATTTCTCCCATCATTTCTTCGTTCATGGGGCCAACGATCTTGTGCTGAATCTGGCCTTTGGTGTCGATCATATAGGTCGTCGGGATGGTGAAGGCGCGGTATTCTTCACCGACATTCCCGTCTACATCCAAGAGGATCGGGAATGTCAGTCCGTAACCGTCCACGAATTCCTGAACTTTATCCTTGCCTTCGTCCATGCTGGTCAGATTGACTGCGAGGATTTCGACATTTTCTTTTTCAGCATTTTTTTCGTAGTATTTTTGCATATGCGGCATCTCGGCTTTACATGGCGGACACCATGTCGCCCAGAAGTTGAGAATCACTTTTTGGCCTTTATAGTCTGAAAGCTTTACGTTTTCGCCTGAAAGCGTCGTAAGCTCTATGTCAGGAGCACTGTCGCCTTTCGCCAGACCCTTTTCAGCATTGGACAGGTCCATGGACTCTTTCGCCAGCTGCGCAGCTTCCTCTTTTTCTTTTTTCTCCTGCTGATCCTGGAATATGTTAACCAGAAAGATCCCGATCAGGAGAGCCACTATGGCTAAAGCAAAGTTACGTTTATTCACTGGTTTTTCCTCCTTGCTTTATAAAATTGTCTCTTCATCTTTATAAGAAAGAGCAGAGCGATTGTTAATACGGTGTACGACATAAGGGGTGTATCCAGTTCAAAGCCAGAGAATGAATTCATCATGACTTGGATCAGGGCAAAGATGACCAAGAGCTGGATATACCATACTTCCTGATTGGGACTGCCTATTTTTTTGAGCAAAAAGAAAAACAGCAACCCGTTTAATATGAGCTGGAACGCACCAATGATGTAGGTCCCTTGAAGAAAGTCAAACACACCTTCATAGACAAGGACGGTCATGACCCATGCCACGATCACAAGTATGGGGTTATCTTTTTTTATAAATGTATAGATCAAGACAGCGGTGATTCCCATCCAATATCCGGCTGTGCCTCCGTGAAAATATAGAATCGTGAGCGGATGTTTGATGACCGTGCCGAAGTCGACGACGATCACGCTCAGTTTCCAGGTTAGGATAAAATAAAAGATTGCGTTCGAATACCAGTCGCTTGCTTTCTTATTCCAGAAAAAAAGAAACAAGAAGGTTAGGATGAACGCGGCCGCAATCGCTGCCCATGAGCCGGGGAACGTGAAAGCGCCGATGTTATACCATTGTTGATTCATCATTATTCTCCTTGTTTATCATATGATTTGCAGGCAATCTCACCTCGAATTGGTGGTGATGTCCGTCTGTATCGAGGGTCAGCGTACCTCCATGGGCGTGCACAATTTCCTTCGAGATCGCAAGGCCCAGTCCTGCCCCTTCGGTGACGAACGCCCGTGAGGAATCGACCCGGTAAAAGCGTTCGAAGATGAGGTCTTTTTCGGCTTCGGGAATCTTTTTTCCTTCATGAGAAAATTGTACTCTATACTGCTGGTCAGCCACAATTCCTTTTATGAATAGTTTTTTCCCGATGTCGTAATCGGCTATATTCTGAAGAAGATTGCTGAATACCTGATGAAGGCCGTCTCTATTGCCCCTGAGGGAACACTGAGCAAGTTCTGTCGTTACGTCGATTTCTTTTTCCTTGAATTTCAGTTGAAACGCAGTGATTCGATTTCGCAGCAGTTCGTGAATAAGAATCTCTTCCTGATGATAAACGTTTTTTTCATCGGCCGTCCACTGATTGATGTGCACAAGCTGCTGCAGAAGCCTTTCGATTCGCTGGGTTTCTTCCTGCAGGGATCGGTAAATCTCTTTATCACCTTCTATGATCCCTTTTTCCAACCCTTCAAGATAGCCGGTCAGGTTCGTAAGCGGCGTCCGAAGTTCATGTGACAGGTCCCGGAGCAGCTGATTCTGCTTGGCTTTGATCAGCGCAGTCGTTTCTGAGAGATCATTGAACGCTTCGTTTAATTCCTTCACTTCATAGATCAGCGTTTTTTTCAGTTTCCCTGGGTGCTGTCCCCTTTTCAATGTTTGAGTTGCTTCCGTTAATTTCTTCAACGGTGTTGTAAGCCATTTGATAAAAAAGAAATGAAAGCCTCCAGCCAGAATAAAGGCAAGAGCACTGACTTTTATCAAATATTCATTTAAAAGACTTTCAAGATCCGCGCCGGTGATCTGCTGTTGATTCACGAGGTTGCAGGCATAATTTTTAACAGTGAATCCGGCAATCAGAATTACGGCTGCGATAATGAACGTGTTGAGAAAGGTGAGCTGGGTCAGGAGACTGCCGAGCTTTTTCCGGTTAGCCATTGAATTTATACCCCATTCCTCTTACCGTTTCGATGAAACTCATGCTCGTGCCTTCCTGGAGCTTTTGCCTCAGATGGCGGATGTGAACGTCAATCGTCCGTTCCGACACCACTTTTTCATGCAATTCATAAAGGGAATCAAGGATCTGCTGCCTCGATATGACCTGCCCCGGATGCGTCATCAGAAAGTGCAGGATGCGGAATTCGAAAGCAGTCAGTTCAACGGGCATGCCCTTATATGTGACTTCTCCTTTTTGAGGTTTGAGGGTGAGGCCACTGCGGCTGAGCTTTTGGCAGCGATTGGACGTCCGGCGGAGGACCGTCTCCACACGGGTCACGAGCTCGGTAGGACTGAACGGCTTCGTGACATAGTCATCCGCCCCTGTTTTCAAACCTTGAATCCGTTCGCTTTCACCCGCCTTCGCCGTCACCATGATGATGCCGATATCGCTCTTTTCATCCTCGCGAATCCATCTGCACAGCTCTTCACCTTGAATTTCAGGCAGCATCAAATCGAGGATCGCAAAGCAGGGATCATGCTCTTTGAACATCCGCTTCCCTTCTTCACCGTCACCCGCTTCAAACACTTCATAGCCTTCTTTTTCAAGAAAAATCCTGATCAGCTTCCGGATTTTCGAATCGTCTTCCACGACGAGGATGCTTTTATTCTGAACGTTCACGGCCATTACCTCCTAAGTTGAAAAAAGACTGAATACGGAAAGATATGCAGAGATTTGCTGCATTTTTCCGCTGAAAACAAGTAGCCCCATCGCAACCATCAGTGCCCCATTGAACTTCGCCAGCTTCGGCAGGATCCTGTTCACTTTCTTCATGACGCTGAATGTTTTCGTGATCATGAGCGAGATGATCAGAAACGGAAGTGCCAGACCAATTGAATACACGATGAGTAGCATGATGCCCTGCGTGAGGGTCGAACTCGCTCCCGCCAATAATAGAATCGACGATAATGTGATTCCGACACACGGGGACCACCCGCTGGCAAACGCCATCCCAAGAAGGACCGAACCGAAGGCCGTCCCTTTGCTCTTAACTTCGAATTGCTTGCCGCCCTTCATCAGAAAAGAAAACGAAATCCAGCCCATCATTTGAAGACCGAACACGATAATGAGGATCCCGGCAATTTGTTCTATGTACATCCGGTACTCCGAGAACAATCCGCCCAGCAGGCTTGCGGATGCCCCCATTAAAATAAAGATGAAAGAAAAACCGGCAATGAAACCGAATGACCTCATAAACACCACTCTTCTCTCCACCTGGATCCGGCCGCCCTCAGCCTGTCCGCCGGTCAAATGACTCACATAAGCCGGCAGCAGCGGAAACACACAAGGCGAGAAAAACGACAGTGCCCCTGCAGCCAGCGCAAACCAAATTGATACCTCTGCCATACTTTGTTCACTCCTTTATACCAATAGTATGGCGGGGGAATGTTAATTTTTTGTTAAGGGGTAGGGGTTTTTTGTTGGGGGGATATTGATGGGGGTTGTTGTGGTTTTGGGGTACCTATTTTGAGGTGCATTCCTCGGATTCGGTATTTTGAGCCTGGCTCGTTTTTGCCCAATTGAGTCTGGCTCGGATGTTTGTACCAGGTACATTACCTGTTGAGTTTACCTGGTACAGAGTGTTCTCAATTATAACGGTGCCAGGCACAATCAAATTCAACCTTTTACCATCCGGCTCATCCCTTACGCACAACGATAAAATATACAGCAGGATGCAGATGACCGACTTCCGTATTGAATCCTGCGGTTTCCAACTGCTGGGCCAATTCTTCTGAAGGAATCCGTTCCTCGAGAGGTGGTCCCATCTCAGACTCTACTGCTTCCCAATCCAGGATCAACCAGATGCCATTGTCCTTCAGCATGTCACTTAAGTCTTGGAATACTTTGGTCAGATTCGGCACTTCATGCAGGACGAATGCAGATACAATCTTGTCGAGGGTGCTCTTGTTAAAACTCAGGTATTCCAGAGAAGCCTTTTCATATTCAATATTGTTTACATTCGCTTCCTTGGCACGATGCTGAAGATATTCGAGCATCTCTTGCTGCAGGTCTACGGCATGTACTTTGGTATCAACTGATTTTGCTATTGGCAGTGTCAGGTAGCCGTTTCCGCACCCGAGGTCGGCGACGGTGTCATCTTTCCCCAGTTGAAGAAGTTCGAGTACGTTGTTTACCGGTACCATTTCCTGCCGCTTTGGGTCGAGCAGTTTTGATGCTTTGTGGTGTTCAAAAAGGTGTCCGTGTCCTTGCATGGTTGGTCCCTCCGTTTTGTTGGTTTGGTTTTTAGGTAACGACGGCTGTTTATGCAGGCTTTTGACGAATGATTGTTTTATTCTATTCTCTTCACTATTACTGATATATAGACGCGTAAGAATCATTATCCCTAGTTGGATACCCTCTTATGTATGTAAGTATGATGCTTTTCTCGGCACCAATCAAGTAGAAGAACTTTTTTTATTCTGCTTTGAGTTTAGTATTTTTGAACTATTACTTTATCTTCACTAACAATTAACAGTATAGGAACTGTAGTCGATAATAAGGATAAGGTGGATTTCTTTTTGACAGGGTTCTGTTGAAAAAGGCAAACTTTCTGAAAAGGAAGGACGCAAAGCTTCGGGCCTAAGGCGGATTTTATTATTCCGCTAGGGTGGCCGGGCCGCCAACAAAAGATAAAAGGGGAAATCATGATGACTTTTGAAGAACTGCAAACGATTAAACGTCATATAAGTAAGTTAAATGCACTGATTGAATTACGGAACGATGATCAAAAGCATGCAGGAGAGTACATTCAGCTCATACGCTCTTTTTTGCGCATTCAGCCTAGAGAAGCATACTTGCCAATGATGGAAGTGATGACGGTGATCAAGTATCAAAAGCCGGCTATCTTTCAATTTTTGAAACATCACGGTCAAAGAGACCACCATTTTGAGCTTCTCACAAACATTACAATGGATATACGTACAGCTGAAAAAAATCTAGAACAATGGCTGTCAAAGTCTGCATAATTGAGGATGGACTTTTACGAAAGAGGATTAATAAAAATAACAAAAAACCGGCGGTCAAAGAAGTTGACATCCGGTTTTTATTATATAATCGCTCTTTCATCTGTACTGACATTTCTTGAACCCTTTAGCGCTTCTAAAATGAGCATCAAGTAAAGTCCTGTGTTTCCGCCTCTGCGATCGATCAGCTCTATGTCGTCTACGATTCTCTTAACCTCTTCACAGCCAAGTCTGCTCATTACCATGTCGCTGATTTCTTCCGCTGTATAGGAGCTGTACTTCTTTAAAGAGGAACGATTTCTCCTGCAAAAGCTTCTCAATTGTCTACTTACATCAGAAATATTTACTTGTTCCATCTTCATTTCTCCTTTCTTTATTCAAAACCATCTTGGTTCCCTGCAGTGACGGTGGACTCATTATCTAAATAAAAGAGCCCGCCAAAAAGAATGGCGGGCTCTAAATAAAGCTGACGATTGTCGACAGCGTTCATTTATCTTCCAATCCTTTTCGGTAACCCGGCGGTCATAGTTTTAAAAAAACGTTAGATCCGTGGCTTTGCGTCCTAATCTTTCGAATTAGTTTGCCGTTATCGAAGGTTGCTTCGTAGTTCAAATGACACATTCAATACATCCACAATAATACTATAGTACCAATATGAAACACAAAATAAAAGAGTTTTTTGTGCGAAAATTTTCTTTTTTCGACATTTTACTTCATTATACATTATATCGTATTATTTGTAAGGTTCAGGAAGTATTCTTTTATGAATATTAAGGGTTGAAAAATCTACAGAGATTTGTTTACTTTATACACTTTTATCCAAAAAAATCCTGCCATAAACTTATGGCAGGATTTTGATAGACTATTATTCTATTAGAAATTAATGTATTGGCGCGGGTTAACAGAGTTGGATTTCGATGCATTCCATGAACCTGCATGAAGTTCAAAGTGTAAATGCTGACCGAAGGAGTAACCTGTGTTACCCATATAGCCGATTTGCTGACCTTTGTCTACAGGCTGGCCACTGCTTACTGATGAAGAAGCCATATGGGCATACACTGTAGTAAAGGTTTTTCCGTTGATTGAGTGAGTGATGTATACAACGTTACCGTAGCTTGAGCTGTATTGGCTCTTGATGACATATCCGTCAGCTGCTGCAACGATTGGAACACTCCCTCTAGACGCCACATCAATTCCATAGTGGTAGCGAGCTTTACCATTAAGGGTATCCCATCCGTACTCAGTCGTGATTGAGCCTGATGCCGGTCTTGTCCAAGTTCCGGAGCTTACAGGTGTGCTTGGTGCCGTTTCAGTAGATTCACCGCCACTGCTTGTAGATTGAGCAGCTGCACGCTTCGCAGCTTCTGCTTCAGCCTGTCTCTTCTTCTCAAGTTCACGCTGGCGTGCAAGTTCCGCTAAGCGAGCTTGTTCAGCTTGGATTTCTCCGCCGATCTGCTGTTCCATCTTAGCAAGTTCATTAGACTCTTTTTCAAGGTCTGCTTTTTCCACTTCAAGGGCAGCCTGTTGTTTTTCAAGCTTCTTGAAAAGTTCTGCTTTTTGTGCTTTTTCGCTGTTTAAGTCTTTCTTTAATGTTTCCAGGCTCGCTTTATCATTTTCTAGTTGAGCAAGCTTGTCTTCTACTTCTTTTTTCTTTTTCTCTAATTCTTCCTGGTCTCTCTTTTGCTCGTCCATGATCTTTTTATCTGCACTCACAATTGTGTTTACTGCAGTGACCCGGTTGATGAAGTCGCTGAAGCTGTCCGCACCAAGAAGTACGTCTAGATAGTTTGCTGAGCCGCCTTTTTCCTGAATCGCACGTGCACGTTCTTTTAAAAGTTCATTACGCTCTTTGATTTTTTCTTCCAAAGCTTTGATTTCTTTTTTAAGCTCATTGATTTCAGCATTTGTTTCATCAATTTCTTTCGCTTTTTCTGCGATTTTATTTTCAGTATCTTTTATTTTCGCATCAAATTCTGCAATTTTCGCTTTGATTTCTTGCTGTTCACTGATGTTCTCATTGATTTCTGATTTTTTCTTATCGATTTCACCGTTGATTTCATCTTTTTTAGAGGAAACCTCATCTTGTTTCTTTTTCAATTCATTTACAGATGTAGCATTGGCCGGTGTTCCCACAGCGGGAAAACTCCCGATTGTTAATGCTGCTGCGATAGCTATTGACATAAAATACTTCTTGTTCAAGCGGCATGCTCCTTTCAGCTTCTATCAACCTGTCAATTTTAGACTCTCAAGAATTTACGTACAGACATGAAGCTTCCCCATGCGCCGATCAAGCATCCCATCAAGAGGATCAATCCGTTTACTTGGTAGATGAACGGGGTAAAGTCCAATATCTGTATAAAATGGTTTTGAAGTTTTGGTTTTATAAAGTCGTAAGCATAGTAATAACCTGTTGTAACAAGAGCGATCGGGATAATAGAACCTAAAACACCAAGCCATAGCCCTTCTAACACGAACGGCCAGCGGACGAACCAGTTGGTTGCACCCACGAGTTTCATTATCTCGATTTCCCTTCTTCTAGCGACAATCGTTATTTTAATTGTATTGGATATGAGGAACATCGCCGTGAAAAGTAGACCGATGATCAGTACCAATCCGACGTTTCGACTCATTTCAAGGATATTGAATAACTTTTCGATCTTCGCTTCCCCGTACATCGCTTCGTTAACATGTTCATACTTGTTAATCTCGGCGGCGATTTTACCGGTGTCGCGAGGATCTTTCGCTTTTACAATAAATACATCATATAGCGGGTTATCTTGCTCGAATAATCTGAAATCGTCACCTAGATCTTTGACGAGATTCTGGAGTTCTTCTTCTTTGGAAGAATACTCGACGGATTCGACTTCACTTATTTTATCAATCTTTTCTTCAATGACTTTAGCTTCTTCTTTCTTCGTGCCGATTTCCAGAAGGACGCGAATTTCAACATCTTTCTCTATATCGGTTGCCACTTTGTTCATGTTCAACATCAGGACGATGAAAACACCAACAAGCAATAATGTGACGGTTACTGCACTGACGGATGCGAAGGTCATCCAGCCGTTACGGCCGATGCTCTTTAAACTTTCCCTAAAGTGACGGGCATACGTTCTAGCCTTCATAACCGTAATCACCTCGCTGTTCGTCCCGGACAATGCGGCCATTCTCGATGGCGATTACCCGGTGCTTGATTGTATTTACGATTTCCCGGTTATGTGTAGCCATGATCACGGTCGTACCACGGTTTGAGATTTCCTCAAGGATGTTCATGATGTCCCAGGATGTTTCAGGATCCAGATTACCAGTAGGCTCATCCGCGATCACCAGCTTAGGTGTATTGACGATCGAACGTGCAATCGACACACGCTGTTGTTCCCCACCTGATAATTCGTTTGGAAGCATTCTCGCTTTGTGCTTCAGCCCGACCAGATCCAGTACATCCATGACACGCTTCTTGATTTGTTTCGGATGCTCTTCGATTACTTCAAGGGCAAACGCAATGTTTTCATATATCGTTAAGGAAGGGAGTAATTTAAAGTCTTGGAAGACCACTCCTATATTCCTGCGTAGATGAGGTACTCTGCTACTTCTTATTTTTGCTAGATTTATACCATTCACGATGATGTCACCTTTTGAAGGCTTCACTTCACGGTACATCATCTTGATGAACGTTGACTTTCCTGCGCCACTTGGACCCACGACATAAACAAACTCGCCTTGCTTTATGTGGACGTTAAACCCATTCGCAGCCATAACGCCGTTGTTATACTGCTTATAGACGTCTTTCATTTCTATCATTTTAAAATCACCTAATTTGTAGTATGTAGTTCCCCTCTTGGCTGTGTACAATTCTATTTGTGTGACTAAAATTCTATCTTCTCTACCAAATTAGACATAAATTGGTGAAATTGCTCGAATTTCGCTCACGAAAATATTATAACATCACTTTTTATGAAGTTAAGGAAAAAAATTATTACAGTTTCATTTCAAGACCGCATATTTTGTGAAATTTTTACCTTTTTTATTGACAATTATACCTAAAATTCGATTTTTACATAGTTATTTATAACTAGCAACAGGTACTAACAACAAGTAAAAAAGATAGACGGCAACTCCTTTGTTGGTAGGTAGTCAGCGTAGAAAACATAAAGATTGGGGGGATTTATTTGTTTGTCACATAGATTTAAAGAAGGGGAAGTGAATCGTGTGGATAAAAGCGAATTTCTACATTTAATGAGGGCAATAAAGACTAATATGGACAATTACTGTAAAGTTCATCTGTAAAATTCTGATGGACTCCCCTTGGAACGCAGGTGAAAAATTAATAAAAAAAAGAAGAACCCTCTCACAGGATTCCCCCTCTTCCAACCTTATTTTTTATTTGCCAGCCATTCAGCAACCGCTTCTGCTTCTTCACCTTTTACAAGGTCCGCTGGCATCTGGCCTTTACCATTTTCAATAATGTCTAAGATCTGACCTTTGTCCAAGCGTGAGCCGACGTCTTTAAGGGCAGGTCCCATACCGCCTTCCAAGTTGCCTCCATGGCAGCTGGTACATTTGTTATTAACGATCTTTTCTGCGTCAACACCGCCTGAGCTCGTTTCCGTGCTGTCTCCGCCGTCGTTCCCGCCGCAGGCTGCAAGTACTAATGAAGTTCCTAAAAGAATGCCTAAAAGCTTTTTCTTCATGTTTTCTCCTCCTAGGAAAAAATTTAAGAGCAAGAAATCGACCGTGGTGAAATCTTTCTCCCATAGATAATTATACCAAGCTTACACCCGTTTGAAACCTTCGCCCAACACCTCAGAAGCATCCATAGTCACCACAAATGCAGAGGCATCAATGCTTTTCACCAGTTGTTTCAGTTTTGTGAATTCTGTCTGATCGACCACAACCATCAGAATCGGACGTTCATCATCCGTATATCCACCATATGCAGATAGTTTTGTCACACCCCGGTCGATTTTATTCAGGATTCCTTCACGAATTTCTTCCTGACGGTTGGTGATGATGAGTGCCATCTTGGAACGGCTGATCCCGACTTGTACAAGGTCGATGGTTTTACTTGTTACATATAGTCCGATCAAGGCATAAAGACCTCGTTCAATATCAAATACGATCGCAGCTGACAGCACGATCATCCCGTCGATCAACGCAACACACGTGCCAAGAGACAAGCCGGTAAATTTGTTTACGATCTGGGCTGCAAGGTCTGTCCCTCCTGTAGAGGCTTTCCCACGGAAGACAATCCCTAGACCCATTCCGACTCCGATCCCTCCGAAAAGAGCCCCAAGCAGCGGATCTTCCGTCCAAGGCTGCCAGTCCTCTGTGAGATAAACGACAAACGGTAAAAATATGGTCCCAATCGCTGTTTTCACACCAAACTGAAGCCCAAGGAAGATGAGCCCTGCTATGAAGAGCGGGATATTGAATGCCCACTGAACAAATGCCGGCTTCCAATCAAACAGCCCCTTTAATATAGTAGAAATCCCACTGACTCCCCCAGATGCCACTTCATTCGGAAGTAAAAACACATTGAACGCTATCGCCACAATCGATGACCCAAAAACCACAAACAAATACTCCAGTAACTTCTCTTTCCGCGGATTAAATGACTGCTCTTGACGTCTTTGCTTCAAACCCATTCCGTACGACTCCTTCTCCGTATGTATTGATAGTATGAGTACAAGCGGCTTAAATCATCCCTCATTCGTAAAAAGTGAGTGCGGCTAGCGCTTTAGCACGTTAACTTGGCGAGGGATTGGCCTTTCTCATACTGTTTAGTTTTAGTTGAATTGTTGTAGTTGTGATGAGCTTGTACAGGCTTCGATAAAGTGCTCCCGTCATGCTCTATTACAACCTTTGAGAGTATAGCATGGGTGTCGAAACGTGTAAATGACAGTTGAGTGACGTGGTAAAGCATTAATGGGATGGGGTAGTTTAGTGGAAGTAACTAGTTTAGGGGGCCTGACTTGGATGAAGGTATTCGAGTCTGGCTCAAATCGGGTGAATTGTGCCTGGCACAGCTAATAGCGAAAAAAAGCTGAACCTCCCTCCAACGGGTGGTTCAGCTTTATACCTTACTTAATTTTAGAACGCAGATAAGCATTGATGAACGGATCGATATCTCCGTCCATTACACCTTGTACGTTACCGGATTCTGTGTTTGTTCTGTGGTCCTTGACCATGGAGTAAGGATGGAACACGTATGAACGGATTTGGCTACCCCATCCGATTTCTTTTTGCTCGCCTCGGATTTCAGCCAATTCCTGTTCCTGCTCTTCGATACGCTTCTGGTATAGCTTCGCTTTCAGCATTTTCATCGCAGCTTCACGGTTCTTGATCTGTGAACGCTCTGATTGACATGTCACGACCACATTTGTCGGCAAGTGCGTAATACGGACAGCCGAGTCGGTCGTATTGATGTGCTGACCGCCGGCACCGCTCGCACGGTACGTATCGACTTTAAGGTCTTCAGTACGGATCTCGATTTCGATTTCTTCATTGAACTCAGGCATCACTTCGCAGGAAACGAAAGACGTGTGACGACGGCCTGATGAGTCAAATGGAGAGATACGGACTAAACGGTGTACACCTTTTTCAGCTTTCAAATAGCCATATGCGTTGTGGCCCTTGATAGCGAGCGTAACACTCTTGATTCCAGCTTCGTCTCCAGGAAGGTAATCAAGTGTTTCCACTTTGAATCCTTTTTTCTCGCCCCAACGAGTGTACATGCGAAGCAGCATGGAGCCCCAGTCCTGAGACTCGGTTCCTCCTGCACCTGGGTGAAGTTCAAGGATGGCGTTGTTTTTATCGTATTCTTCGCTGAGCAGCAGTTGAAGTTCGTAGTCGCTCAGGCGTTTCATAAGATCGACCAGTTCTTCTTCAAGATCCTGCTGCAGTTCTTCGTCCGGCTCTTCTTTTACAAGTTCGAGCGTCAGTTCCAGGTTTTCCTGGGTTTCAAGCAGCGCTTTGTACTCATTCACAAGGGCTTTGAGACCATTTCCTTCATTGATAAGTCCCTGTGCTTTTTGCTGGTCATCCCAGAAGTCGGGTTGAACCATGATTTCATCAAGTTCCTGGATTCTTGCCTCTTTGTTTTCTAAGTCAAAGAGACCCCCTGAAGTCCGCTAATGTCTTAGCTGTTTTTTCTAATTCTGATCTGATTTCTGCTAGTTCCATGATTGGTCACCTCTATGGTTATTTTGATATTTATTTTTCATTTGGCTTGCTGTACAAATATCGCTGTTGATTTCCGTGCAAGACTTCGCTTTCCGCGGGTGACCCGTGAGCCTCCTCGTCGCTACGCTTCTGCGGGGTCTCACATTTGTCACTTCTCCCGCAGGAGTCTTCGTCTTGCACTCCAATCAACAGCTGGATAGTCCCACATTCTAAAATTACATTGAATTGTTTTGAGTTAAGAGTGTACCAGGTACACACTCTCTTATTTTGAGACAGGTTTCGCTGATATAAGCCTGACTCAAGAGTTTTCATCTGTGCTTGGCACAAAAAGGCCAATTTGTTCCTGGCACAATTCAGTCATTCTGTGCCTGGCACCCGAAACAAACCAGGATCTACCCGCTCATAAAAACGGAAAAGTACCTGGCACTCAACATTAAGTACCAGGTATCATCTCCATCCTAACGTTTATCCCATTCTGCCGTGGCAGTGTTTGAATTTCTTGCCGCTTCCGCAAGGGCATGGTTCGTTGCGTCCGACTTCTTCCTCTTTGCGGACTGGTTTTTTCTTGGCTTTGCCGCCTTCTTCTTTCGGGTTGACTGCTTGGCCTTTGGCCACTTCCTGGCGCTGAAGGTTGTTTCTGATTTCAGCTTTCATGACGTATTTGGCTGCGTCTTCTTCGATGGCTAAAATCATGCTTTCGAACATCGCAAAGCCTTCATGCTGGTATTCACGCAGTGGATCTGTCTGACCGTATGCACGCAGGTGGATACCTTGGCGAAGCTGGTCCATTGCATCGATATGGTCGATCCATTTTGTATCGACTGCACGCAGAAGGATGACTTTTTCGAATTCGCGCATTTGTTCAGCGCTCATCTCTTCTTCTTTCTCATCATAGCGGACTTTCACGTCTTCCCAGATGAGATCCATGATTTCATCTGCTTCTTTTCCGCGAAGATCGTCCACTGTGATATCTCCTTCAGGCAGGAGATTCGCGTTCATATAATCGACGATGCCTTGAAGGTTCCAGCTGTCGATTTCCTCATCTGCGGTGTGAGCCGCAACCTGACGTTCGATGACGGATTTGATCATGCCTTCCACGATTTCGCGCAGGTTCTCGGACTCGATGACATCATAACGCTGTTTGTAGATGATCTCGCGCTGCTGACGAAGGACATCGTCATATTGAAGAAGCTGCTTACGAGCGTCGAAGTTGTTTCCTTCCACTCGTTTCTGGGCAGATTCAACGGCACGGCTGACCATTTTACTTTGAATCGGCTGAGAGTCATCCATACCCAGGCGGCTCATCATCGTCTTCATATTGTCAGAACCGAAACGGCGCATCAATTCATCTTCCATTGAAAGATAGAATTGAGTCACACCCGGGTCCCCTTGACGACCGGAACGTCCACGGAGCTGGTTATCGATACGGCGTGATTCGTGACGCTCGGTACCGATGACGGCAAGGCCGCCAAGATCAAGCACGCCTTCTCCAAGCTTGATGTCAGTACCACGACCGGCCATGTTCGTCGCGATCGTAACCGCGCCTCTTTGGCCTGCTTCTAAAATGATTTCAGCTTCACGCCCGTGGTTTTTCGCGTTCAACACATTATGGCGTACGCCTTTTTTCGTTAAAAGTTTAGAAATCAATTCTGATGTTTCAACAGCCACTGTACCGACAAGAACAGGCTGTCCCTTTTCATAACGTTCTTTGATATCCTCGACGACGGCCAGGAATTTACCTTCCATGGAAGCATAAATCAGGTCGGCACGGTCATCACGGACGATCGGTTTGTTCGTCGGGATCACGATGACGTTCATGTTATAGATGTTACGGAATTCCTCTTCTTCCGTCTTCGCCGTACCGGTCATACCGGAAAGCTTTTCGTACATACGGAAGTAGTTCTGGAACGTGATCGTTGCCATCGTCATGCTTTCATTCTGGATCTCAAGGCCTTCTTTTGCCTCGATCGATTGGTGAAGACCGTCACTGTAACGGCGGCCTTTCATCAGACGTCCCGTGAAGGAGTCAACGATGACGATTTCGCCTTCCTGAACCACGTAATCAACATCACGGTGCATACTGACGTGTGCTTTCAGCGCCTGGTTGATGTGGTGGTTTAGGGTTACGTGTGAGATATCGAAAAGGTTATCGATGTGGAACGCTTTTTCCACTTTTGTGATACCCTCTTCAGTCAGTTGAACACCTTTTGTTTTTTCATCGTATGTGAAGTCTTCATCTTTTTTAAGGGTGCGGACTACCGCATTCGCCTGGATGTAAAGCTGCGGCGTGCGCTGTGCGTTACCTGAAATGATCAATGGTGTACGCGCTTCGTCAATCAGGATCGAGTCGACTTCATCGATCACAGCAAAATGAAGCGGACGCTGTACCATTTGATCTTTGTACAGGACCATATTGTCACGAAGGTAATCAAATCCGAACTCATTGTTCGTTCCGTACGTGATATCCGCTTTATACGCTTCACGCTTCTCTTCTTTTGACATCGAGTTCAGGTTAAGACCGACTGTCAGGCCAAGGAAGTTGTAAAGCTGCCCCATTTCCTCAGCGTCACGGCTGGCAAGGTATTCGTTGACCGTTACAACGTGAACGCCTTTGCCCGTGATCGCGTTAAGGTAAACCGGCATCGTTGCTGTCAGGGTTTTACCTTCACCGGTTTTCATCTCGGAAATGTTCCCGCCGTGTAGGGAAGCTCCCCCCATCAGCTGGACGCGGTATGGATAAAGCCCAAGGACACGGCGTGCCGCTTCGCGTACAACCGCGAATGCTTCGACGAGCATATCATCAAGGTCTTCGCCTTTTTGATAACGCTCTTTAAACCGCTCCGTTCTCTCGCGAATCTGGTCATCCGAAAGGCGTTCCATCTCCGGAGCCAGTTCCTCTATTTGATCAGCTATTTTTTCAAGCTTCTTGATCTCTCGTTTATTTGCATCAAACACTTTGTTTAAAATCCCAAGCATGTATAACGCTCCTTTATCCTGTATAAGTAAGAGCCAAACAACACTTCCACTATAGCGAAAGTAAATGAGAATCACATGAGAAAAAATATAAATATCAAAAGGCATCCAAGCCTCTTATTTCCCCGTTCAAACATCTCTACTACACATTCGCTAAAAGCCCTATAAATCCTGCTGATAAATACGATTCATTCCTACTAATTCTACCACTATCCCACCCCTCTTACAACTTAAGCCAAATCCATCCGCTTTACCGGAGTAAGGGACGGGCGTTTAGCGGTTTAAACGGGTAAAGGCCCGTCCCTCATCGCGGTGAAGCGACGAAGTACGAGCCTTGGGGACGGATTATTTATTTAATAGTTCATAGACGGTATCCTGATAGCTTTCCCAGATTTGTTTGCTTCGTCTGGAGATGCTGTTGGCAGATACGTCGAAGTATTCGGCCAGTTCCTTTTGGACGTGGCGGATACTGATCTCATCGATGTTCTTCGCCATGTCTACGAGTGCACCGGAATAGATTTTCGGGTTGCGGATGGTCGGACGTTCTGTGTAGAAGTATTTTTCCAGCACTGCGACCAGCAATTCACTTTCCGCTTTGTCTTCGCCTTTTTCGGTTAAGAAGTTTTGCAGAGCGGTGAGTGCTTCTACGTATTCAGGTGTCTTCCAGATCTCGACACCTTCGATTGTATCAACCTGTTCACTCGATTCTTCCGGAACTTCAATCTCCGTTCCTTCTGAATTAGCTGCAGATGCCTTCTTGCCGGATTTCTTCTTTTCCGCACTGTATAAGACAAATCCAACGTCAGCAAGCATCATGTACTGCGCAGCAAGGTAATCCTGCAGGTTCTCGAATTCACCCTGTTCAAAACGGATCTTCACCAGTTCCATCGCCGCTTTTTCAATCGATGGGTAGATGAAGTACTGGGCGAATGGAAGGTACTTTTCCCCGTTCGGCAATAGTAAAGCCAAGAAGAAGCTATTTTCATCTAGATTGCCGAATCTTTCTTTTACGACGAGCTTATCACCGGTGATGGCTTCCTCTACATGCAGCGTGCTGTCATCCACTTTTTCAACCGTACCAGCTGTTACACGCAGATTTCTCCATGACTCCAGAACTGCAGCTGTTTGCGGACGCGTCACCGTACTTACCGTTTTATCGATGAATCGGTCGATCAAACGAACGCCTTCCGCATCCTTTTGAGTTGCACCGAACCAGCTCACAAACGCCATTTCATAAATATCCGGATCAGCCTTCATCAGGTCCATCTTCTTGAGATATTCATGATACGCTTCTTCCATCTTTGGATCCTGCGCCGTAGCGATGAAGTCATAGAGCTGCGCCTGAAGCACATCAAGCTCCTGGTTTACCATTGCATCTATATTCACAACGTTCTCTTTTTCACAGCATTTCTTGTATTTCTTACCGCTCCCGCAAGGACACGGTTCATTTCTTCCGACTGTACTCATGTATGTTCTTACCTCCGAATTGTTGAGTCCCGTTCACAAATGTTCATTATATAACATTTTTGGGTTTGGTTAAACTGTTTTGGAGGATGTAAAAACAACCAGTTAGGATGGAATAGCCCATTTTTTCATAAAGCACGTTGAATGCCGCTTTTGATTTCCGTGCAAGACTTCGCTTTCCGCGGGGGGTTGGCGAGACTCCTCGTCGCTGCGCTCCTGTGGGGTCTCACCTAACACGCTTTTCCCGCAGGAGTCTTCGTCTTGCACTACAATCAAAAGCTGGATTTGTATAATATCTTTTTTTCATACCCATAAAAGAAGAGCTGTTTTCAAAGTCAACCAACCCCTTGAAAACAGCTCTCTATCAATCTATCTACCCTGTTTCTTCATATAATCCAATACATCCAAATCAATATAGTTTTCTTCCTGCTCACGCATTTCGAAGTTCTCTGTATGGAGGTAGTCCTTCAAGGCTTGGTGCAGCGACTTGTCGTCATCAGCATAACCATGACGTTTCAGTTCTTTCTCTAGGTCATCCCGGATCTCGCCTTCAACCAGCACGACTCTACCAGGCTCTGACTCTTTGAAATAAAGCTGATGCATCAAATAAATGCGTTTCAACTCTTTTATTGGAGAGGAGTGATCATCCACCCGCAGGTCAATGTAGCGATCATTGAAGCCGCCGTATCCTCCTTTTTCTTTTACAACTAAAAGAGCTGCTGATTGCATGCCCCTGGAGTCGCCGCCTGCTTCCTGGCCTGCATCCAAAGCATGAAGCAATCGTTCTGCTAAACTCCCGGTAGTAGATTCAAAGGTTTCCGCCATCGCTTTCACCGTATTTTCATCCACTAAAATATTCCCCTGGGCTGCAAAATACTTCCCCGTCACTCCGCCTGCCCAGTCATAACAGCCTTCTCCGGTAAAACTGGCGGCGTGTCCCCAGGCATCGATCAATCCTACCTGCCTGAGATGGCGCTCGGGATCATCTTTTGAAATGATGTCCATTGCTTCCTCTGCCGTCTTTCCTTCTTCCATCAACTGCAGCGCCTGCGGTCCGTAAGCTGTATTGGCGTATGACTGGGTCGCAACTGCACCTACTCCTGCTTTTGCAAAAGGAACCACCGATCCTACACCCAGGAACTTGGATTGAACCGCGATTCCCCATTCTTTCTCCTCAGGGTCATATCCGACGATGGAATATGTCATGTTGAAGTCCTCCTTTTAAGTGAGAGCTTCCGGGTTCAAACCTTTCAGCTCTTCTATTACAAATAACCCATCCTTGCGAATTAAAACATCATCAAAGTACATTTCGCCTCCGCCATACTCGGGACGCTGGATGAAGACCATATCCCAGTGCACGCTGGAACGGTTGCCGTTGTCCGCCCCTTCATAAGCCTGTCCCGGAGTGAAATGGAAGCTGCCGCTTATTTTTTCATCGAACAAAATATCAAGCATCGGCTCTTTGATCTTCGGATTCACACCGATCGCGAACTCTCCGATAAAACGCGCGCCTTCATCGGTATCCAAAATCTCATTGAGCTCCTTCGTTTTATCGGCTGTCGCCTTTACGATCTTTCCATTTTCAAACGTCAAAGAGATAGTGTCGAAAGAAAAACCGCGGTATAATGTCGGCGTGTTATACGTGATCGTTCCATTCACACTGTCCTTGACCGGTGCCGTGTACACTTCCCCGTCCGGGATATTCCTCTCGCCGAAGCACATGACCGCCGGAATATCTTTTATGGAAAAAGTAAGATCCGTCCCCTCACCGGTGATCCGCACTTTATCCGTCCGATCCATCAACTCTTTAAGCGGCTTTTGGGCATCTTCCATCTGCTTGTAGTCGACTGTGCATACTTCCAGGAGATAATCGAAGAACGTGTCATAGCTCATCTTAGCCTTTTGGGCAAGAGATGGATTCGGATAGTTTAATAGTACCCATTTCTTCTTCTGGACAAGATAGTCATTGGACTCTTTTATATGTGGCATCAATAGCTGCCACTGGTCGGCCGGAACTTCACTCATCTCAGCGTCATTGGGGTCGCTCGATATGCTGATGAATGCATCGAGACCCTGATATCGTTCCATATTCCATTTGTTCAGGAGGATCATTTGCTCAGCTTCCGCATGTGTAGCCATGATGCGCATCAATTCCTGGTCACCAAATTCAAAATACGGGATAACCCCCATGTCATACGCTTTTCGAAGCAGCTCTTTTACCAGTGGCTTTGTTGAATACTCCCCTGTTATCAGGAGTTTTTCTCCTTCTTTCATCTTCAATGAATGTGTCAGCAGTACTTCTGCCAATCTCTCCAAACGCGGGTCTCTCACTCTGGTTCCCCCTCTATTTTTGTCTACTCTTATATTTCGACAAAAATTGGTAAAAACCTCCTAAGAAAACTACAAAAAAACCCTGCAGCCAAGACGACTGCAGGATCTTCAATTGTATGATCAGTTCGTTTCAATCAATCCATATTTACCGTCACGACGCTTGTACACAATGTTTGTCGCATTTGTTTCAGCATCAGTGAAGACGAAGAAGCTGTGGCCTAACAGATCCATCTGAAGGATCGCTTCCTCACTGTCCATCGGCTTCAGGTTGAACTGTTTTGTACGCACTACTTCTGATTCAGTTTCTTCCTCTAATTCAACAGCCGCTGCACCGTTTGGAGAAACGTGGTTCAGATCCTCCTGGGCTGCAAAGAACTCTTTCGGGCTGCCTTTTTCACGCATTTTGCGGTTCACTTTTGTTTTATGTTTGCGAATTTGACGTTCTAATTTATCTACTATTAGATCAATGGCCGCATACATATCAGTGTTTCGTTCCTCTGCGCGAAGAACCAGGTGCGGCATTGGAATAGTCACTTCAACTTTAGTATTTTTATCAGGGTAAACTTTCAGATTAACATGTACATTTGCATCAGGAGTTTCATTAAAGTAACGATCTAACTTGCCAATCTTCTTCTCCACGTGTTCGCGAATCGCTGGAGTTACCTCAATGTTCTCGCCTCGAATGTTGTAGTTCAACATGTAAACTCCTCCTTTTAAAAATAAAGCTATGTTTATATATTTCTACATTCCCTCAATTATTCCTGCTTAAACTTTCAAAATTTTTTGTCATTTCAGGAAGTTTTTTGTCGCAGGGTTGCAGCTGATGTCGAAAGTCTTGCCGCATAAGGGATTGAAGAGATATATGAGTAAAGAGTGTGTGGAGCTGGTTCGTGACTATTCACTCTTTACATTATTATTGTCTCACGATTATGAAGGAATAGACGGGTGATATTTGAAGGATTGGTGGATATTTTGGGGCAGGTTTGTGAATGGGTTCTAGAGTTGTTGGTGCCAGGCACAAAGCAAGACATTTGTGCCTGGCACCACGATTACTATACATCGACATCCCTCTTACTAAAAGCAACTACCGACAATAAACCGAAGACAGCCAGATACAGTCCGATCATCATCACCGAAAACCAAAACGTCATTCCTTCAAAAGGAGGCGTGGCAAAAAAGTACTGCTGCAAATCCGTATTCGCCAGCAATAAATACTTTCCCCAATCTATCCCGCGTTCATTAAGCAGGATCATGAATGTATTGGAAGTGAACGTCAGGAATATAGTCAAACCGATGGCCAATGAACTGCTTCGGGTAATCACCGATAATGTGAAGGCAAGAGAACATATGATGATCATTTCAAAAAATCTCAAAACATAAGCCCCAGCTACTACAAAGAAGTTCACCGAGATTTCAAAGAAACTATCATAAAACCATATGATTCCGAGCAATGAAGAAAACAAGAAATGAGCAGCGGTCAACATGACAGCCCAAACAATCACCGTCATATATTTCGAAAGGAGAATAGTGCTTCTTTTAATCGGCCTGATCAATAATAACTTGATCGTCCCTCTCGAGAATTCATTAGAAACGATATCCCCTGCGATGATCAGGCAGAATATCTGTATAACCATCAGCAGATTTGAACTGATTCTCATAAACTCCCAGAAGGAAAATTGGATGCCGTCAAATAACATGTAAACGAAGAAAGAGGCTAGAGAGTTGATGAATATGATGATTCCGAGGGAAATCCAGGTGCGGGTGAGCGATGCTTGTTTGATTGTTTCGTTGGTGATGAGGTTGAACATAGTTTTCATCTGTTCCATCCATTTCTTAAGTAATTTGAAATCTCTTCAACTTTCTTCCACTATCAGTATTTATACTATCACATAATAATTGACAACATGAACGAAAAAAGAGCCCCCTATCAGAGGCTCTCCATTAATTATTCAGTAAAGGCGATATGATCCTATCAGCCTCTGTTTTCCAAGTAATAAAGGCAGGTTTTAGTTTATTGCTTATGATTTCTTCTTTCGCCATTGGATCCTGTAAATGACCATTCAATTCTAATGCCTGGTCAATGACATTTTCATACTCTTTTAATACACTGGTAATCTCTTCGTATTGTTCAAATAGTGAACGTAACAATTCATTCGTTTCTGATACCTTGCCAAGTGCTTCAAAAACATCAGACAAAACACGGCTTTCTTCAGCTTTGTTGTAGTCTGTATAATATGCTTCGAGGTAGTCCATTGCTTCCACCACCAACTCCAGCATGCCTACATATCGCTGAAGCAGTTCAAACTGCCTTTGGTCTAGTTGTACCACTTTAACCAAAGAATCACCTATTTCTTTTTATCATAAAACATTCCATCATGCTGCAGGTTCTCATATGGGTTGGAATACTTTTGAACTGAGCTTTTTTTTCTGCTCAAGCCATTCATATCTCGTTTGATTTCCGTTCGAAGAAGGACAAGTTTACGATCGATTTCCTGATTCCACGCCATCATCTGTTTTCCCAGTGATTGTTCATCTGCTGTAAAAGGCGGTTTGATTGTACTCAGCAGACTATGACGTTCTACCAATAGCTTTTCAATTTCATCAATGACAGAATCACGGTTTTCAACTGTTACTCCATCGACTGCTTCTTTCAACTGCTTCGTGATGCTGTGGCATAGGATGACAGAGCTCATTATGCCTGCCCGCCTTGCCCTGCATACTGCTTTTGGCGGTTGAGCTGGATGACTTGTTTCCAGGTGTCGCGGAAGTCGGTGATCAATCCTTCGACTTCTTCTAAAATCGCTGCATCATTCTTAATATTGGCTTCAGTTAAACGACGATTAATGTAGTCATAAAGGGACATCATGTTTTGTGAAACTTCCAGATCTGTATTAAGTGTCACCATCAGTTCACTTATGATTGCCTGCACCTTTTGGATATTTGTATTTTTCATTTCAATATTCTTTTCTTCAATGGCTTTTTTAGCGATATGAATGAATTTGAGACTTCCATTATAAAGCATAAGAGTAAGTTCACCAGGTGGTGCAGTGTTTACCGAGTTGTTTTGATATGCTGTATAAGGGTTATTGATTGCCATAGTGACACTCCTTTAATTATCTTGCTTTACCGAAATTACATTCCACCGAATTGCTGCATAAGGTACATGGACTGCTGGTTTGCACGTTGAATTGCTTTCTCCATGGCGGTGAATTGGCGCCAGTAGCGATCTTCCACTTGGATGAGGCGGTCTTGGAAACGGTCAATCTGATTATCCGTTGAATCAAGCAAGCGCCCTAAAGTGAAAGAATTATTACCGCTGGAGGCTTTTCCTGCTTTTTTCTCAACACTGTCCATCGTATTTTTCAATGTTTCACGTAAACGACGGGCAATACCCTGTTCTCCTGATGTTGCGCCATCCTTTGCAAAAATTTCATAAATGGCATTAGGATCTTTTGAAATGGCTTCTTTTAACTTGCTTTCATCAATGATAAGTTTGCCTTTATCAAGATAGTTACTGGACGTTGTAATACCAATTTGAGCAAGCTGATCAATTCCGGATACTCCACCTGAAACCGGGGTATAAAGATCCGTCCTCAATTTGTTCATTGCAGAGGATAGAACTGAATCATTTCGTAAGGTTCCACTGCGTGCCTTTTCTTCCCAAAGCTCGATTTCCTTTTCTTCCATCGCTTCTTTTTGTTCTTTTGTAAGGGGCTGGAAGTTACGAAACTTTTTCTCTCCAATTTCACCGTTCACCTTTTCGATGAGTTTGTTATATTCATCTACGAATTTAACAATCTTCTCTAAAATTTTGTCGGTATCGGGCTGTGAACTGAATGTTACGTTTGTGTTTGAAGCGTTTTTTAACGTCAATTCAAACCCATTAATGGTGAACGTGTTAGAAGCACGCTCCGTTTTCATTCCATTGTATGTAAAAACAGCGTTTTCCCCTGCTGAACCCCTGCCGTTCGTGACAGCAGTCTCATTATCGGCATCAAGCTTCAGGTGAGTAGTAAATAAGGCTCCCTGAAGTTCAATTTCAGATCCAGATGTATTATCACCGGTATTTTTACTCATCACCGACATCTGTTTGGTCTGGGTATCATAGAACATGGATACCCCTGTCTGGGCATTGATTTTAGCAATAAGACTGTCTAAGGATTCATCCTCAGCTTTAAATTTTATCTCTGTAAAATCAGCTGCCAACGTACCGTCCGCTTGTACTGCCCTCACTTTAATACTCTGCTCGCCCGCTAACCCGAACGATTCACTCAACTTCTTTTTGGAGTCAAAAGCTGCGCTGTCTGATTGAGTAATGGGTCCAGAGCTGTACATTGTAGCTGCAGAAGCCAGCTTTTCCACATTGATCGTACCTGAAAAATCCGTAGTGGAACTTATATTCTTCACTGATATCTCATTGGGATTTGAAATAGTGACTGCTTTCTGTGTATACGTCCCCTGTTTCATCACCCCGTCAAAAATGAGGTTGCGGAAATCAAACATCATTTTATTCATATCACGATAATCATCACGCTGCCACTCTAGATATTGCTTCTTTTGTTCCAATTTATCTAAAGGTATACGCTCAGCCTTCATCAGGTCTTTAATCATTTGCTCTGTGTCCATGCCGCTCGCAAGTCCACTTATTCGCATATCACTGGCCATAGGTATCTCCTTCCGTTATATCTTTTTATCTACCATTAATCCGACATATTCTGTCATTGCAGCAAACATATCAAGGACTTTCTTTGCAGGGATTTCTTTCACTACTTCCTTAGAGCGGTCATCTACAATTGTTACATAATATTCCTGTAATTCATCATGAAATTCAAACTTTAAATGGGTGTTAGAAGCTGATAAAAACTCATTCATACCATAAACGACTTCTTCTACCTTTTCTTTTGTGACAGGCTCTTTGTTAATTTTTTGTTGCTGTTGCTCTTGAAATTGAAGTTGCCTCACCGCTCCGTTATTAGTATTTTCTAATTGAGTAAATGATTGTTGGTTACTTATGATGCTTCCTGTCACTTTTTCAATCATTATAGAATCCTCCCAAAGTTTATATAGATTATATCGGTGGAATATAAAGAGAATTTAGGATTTTAAATATTAATTTCAAAAGTACATATAGTTAGCAAAATCCCCTCATATATACACACTAAATAACTGTTATTAACTCGAGTGAATATATATTTCTCGTTGACTATTATTATATATAAAGGAATGACATCGCTAGTTAGGATGGTAATACGGCTGTGAGTTCAGTATTACTACAAGTCATTTTTCACTTATGAATTTTTATCTATCATTTTCATTTAAACTCATCCCTAGAAGTAGATAATTCCAACATTCATTTTAATACAATAAATCTCACATTTTTATATCAAGAAAGTATTTCAAACAATTTCTTTTCATACAAAAAGCTCGTGAAATAAGTCTTAAAAGACTATCTTCACAAGCTTAAATAATCAATAAAACAGTCACACTTTCAAGAGATCATTAGTTTGCAAATATATGTTCTCTTTAAGTTCTTCAAAATACGGAAGAATAAATTCCACATGTAAATTACATTCATTTAAATAAGTTCCAAATGCCTTAACAACCAATTCACCTTTTTGTTCCAGATTTTTCTCAAAACGGATATACTTACTTTGTTCAGCCAGACGTTTATTTTGCACTCTGACCATCGGTTCAATAAATCCTTGATAGAATAAGTTACTTTTCAATTTACTAAAATACCTATCAAATTTTACAAATTTCTCTTCTAAAAGGTGTAGTTGATTTTTTTGAAGGAGACTTTCAATTTCTTTTAATTCCCTAGATGAATGCATTAGATACTTCCTTAAATTAACGATATTTACATCCAATTTATCTAATTGATTTGTTGAATAACTTTTATCATAATGATTTTTGGAATAGAACCATGTTTTTGAGACTATCTGTTTCCTCTTTAATGTTGTAATAATTACATCACTTAGAGGCATGAACTTTGTGCCTTCTATATGTGCTCCACCTTTTGAAGTATTAATAACCTCTACATTTGGTGACTGCTTAATATACATTTCAAGTTGGTTTTGCATTTTCATAAATGTATCATTTGTTAGAACAAGTTCCCCATGCACACCTTTGACTGTAATAGATTCCTTAATATCTTCTTCTGAAATTTCACTTGATAAATGGTCATATTGGATACCTGAGGCATAACGTTTATTATTTTGAAAACTTAAATTTTGACCTACTAAAATAATGGTATTGAATCCAAGTAACGTTAACAGTTGGAAAGTTACAACAGCAATCGATGGGGCATCAAATACTACTTCAATATCCTGAGAAGTATTTAATAACTTTGAACTTACTGTATCTTGGTTGGTTATCATGTGTAAAAGTGGACCAGGATAATCCTCCAACGTTTCAAAACCTACAGTACTTCCAAAAACTAAAGGTATGTTTGAGATGTTTCGTTCCTTTATTGCTTTTAATACAACTTGGTTTTTTTCAGAAGGATCGTAGGTACAAGCAGCATCTGGATATACACCATTGTTTATCAAAGCATTTATAGCTGAGCCCACCGAAAAGATGTAAGCCAGTCCATTCTCTTTAATATATTTTATATTATCTATTTCATCATTTAGTGAAGGACCAGCTGCCACTATTATGGCTGGCTTGTCCTTAAATGTATTTTTGTCCACGTCATGTAGAATATTGGCCGACTTCAGAACAACAGGGAAATTTTTAATAGCATTAAGAGTCCATCTCTTCTGAAAAGCTGTATTGGTTGCTACCTCACTTCTTTTACTTTTAAGCATTTCTTTAAATGTATTCGTAACTAAGCCTATTTCATCAATATATAGTTTCTCGTATGCAGGTAAAGTAAAAATGTATGTACTATTTTTAATATGCTCGTCTAGCAGATACAATTCATTACGTATTTGCTCTTCTTCACCTGATGTGAAAATTGTTTGGAGCTTTCTTACTGATAGATTATTTAAATCTTTTTTTGACAGAAACCTCAAGAGCACTTCGAGATTTGGTTCATAAATAGAAAATTTAATGTCCGGGTACTTCTTAATAAAATTTTCAATTTGATATCCTAATCCAACTCCAATAAATAATACGTGTTTATATTTTTCGAACCCATTTTGCTTTGCCATTAAACGCTCAGCTTCTACTTTCGGATTATATTTACTATGTAAATACAAAAACTTCCCAGAATGAGTTAGTTTTAACGTCTCATCTTCCGATTTAGTATTCTCTACCCATACGTTACTAATGCCTTCCTCTTCAAGCTTAGATAACTTATTGAGTAGATGACGGTTATGACTGGCTAAAAATTTCCGGTTTTCAATTAATATCATGTCGATACCCCTCAGTATCAATTGTTTCATTAACCATCTTTAGCAACTCTTCATAGTTCGTTAATATCTCATATTGAATGATGTCTCCTATTAAGACATTATCTGAATTCTCCATCGCTTCCAGAAGTTGTTCTAACTCAATTTTCAGTTTAAAAGCGAGTTCTAAGTACTTATCCCAATTAGCTGGTTTTTTTTTCGTTTGGTCAATGAGACCAATTATCTGATTCAACCAATTTAATCCTTCTAATAATTGAGTAAAGTTAGTCCAAGTCTCTTTCAATGGATTTTTATAAAAATCATTTCCTAGAAGACTAATTTGAGGAATAGCTCTCCGCAAATATTCCTCTGCAGAAAGAAGAGACTCATTAATAAACTCCTCAACAGTACCAGCAACAATTTCAATATCATTAATATGATCTATGTTATCAATAAGGTAGTTTTCAGGGTCTTCAAATACTTCAACACCATCTACAACCATATGACTAAAGTAACGAGACTCACCTAAAAGTGAATGAATACTTTCAATCACTTCACTGCTGGATATCTGTTTCTCAGACCGTACAACCAACCCTTCAAATTTAATATTCATGGAAAAGTTCCCCCTACTACGATAAAAAATTTCAATTGCTAGTTATTTATATCGGTAATATTTCCAAAAAATTAAGTTAAGAATAGATGGAAAATTATTCATAAAAAAGACGACGATCTTAAGATCGTCGTCTTTTTAAAAATTAACGAAGTAATTGTAATACACCTTGAGGTTGCTGATTAGCTTGAGCAAGCATAGCCTGGGCAGCTTGAGAAAGAATAGAATTCTTAGTTTGATTCATCATTTCTTTAGCCATATCAACGTCACGGATACGAGATTCTGCAGCAGTTAAGTTTTCTGATGACGTATTTAAGTTATTAATAGTGTGTTCAAGACGGTTTTGATGAGCACCTAATTTAGAGCGTTCAGCTGAAACTGTCTCAATTGCATTATTAATAGAAGTAATAGCGGCATTAGCACCAGATTGAGTAAGAAGACCACCAGTAGTAGTTCCAGATACTGTAGTAGTTTTTAACGATTGTACTGTAGTACCACTTCCACCCATTCTTGCACTGTCCATAGAGTTGATTGTTAATGTAAGGTTTTGATCTTGGTTGGCACCGATGTGGAAAGTGAAAGCTTGTCCAGAACCAGTGAACGTTCCTGATGCATCCTTTTTACCAAGAAGGTTCTGAGTGTTGAACTCAGTAGTTCCTGCAATACGATCAATCTCATCAACTAATTGATCTAATTCTTTTTGCAACTCACCACGGTCAGTAGATGTGTTAGTATCATTTGAGGCTTGAACTGCAAGTTCTCTCATACGTTGTAAAATATCATGCGTTTCGTTTAAAGCACCTTCTGCAGTTTGAATTAGAGATATTCCATCTTGAGCGTTTCGAGAAGCTTGTTCTAAACCTCGAACTTGCCCTCGCATTTTTTCAGAGATTGCCAGACCTGCAGCATCATCGCCTGCACGGTTAATACGAAGTCCAGAAGACAATTTCTCCATAGACTTTCCTTGTGCACTAGTCGCACTATTCAACTGACGATAAGTATTTAAAGCCGCAATATTATGATTAATTCTCATAACTAAATTTCCTCCTTGAAAGTAAGTCCACATCCTTGTGAACTGTATAGTATTTGGTTTACAAAGAACAGAAAGGTCGGCCGCCCTTTTCTTCCTTGCTTACATGGTTATTATCGGCCGTTTTTACTAGGGTTTAATAGATTACTAGAAAAAATTATTGTTTTTTCGGCAAAATGTTGAGGAGGTTGTCGATTCCTTTAGAGGCTTCGGCGTTTTCTTCCTGAATGGTCAGATAGATTTCTTTTCGGTGGATTTCGACATTCTTCGGAGCGTTGATGCCGAGCTTCACCTGATCTCCTTTTATCGATACCACACTGATTTCAATATCTTCCCCAACTTGAATGGCTTCACCTGTTTTTCTTGTCAGTACCAGCATCTTCTCACTCCTTACCGGCTCGCTCTGGTTGAGCAAAGATTAAATGTCTTGTTTGATAGTTTGATTCATTTAAAATCACTTGTTTTGCTTTGTTGTTTGCAAGATTGATAACGATGGGAGCTTGCAGATTTGCTGTTGATTCTTTCAATGTTTCCTTTATGGTCAGTATCGTAAGTACTTTTACATCTTTATCTGAAGTAAACCCTAGTAATTCCACATTCCCTGAATCCAATTCAAAGTCATATTCTTCAATAAACAGGAAAGGATCCGTCACTACGAATCCAAGCTGCGGTGTAGAAACGGATTGCAAAATATGAAACCAATCATTTTCGGGCAATGGAAGCAGCACGAACTTTTTCTCATCAGTAAACCCAGGAATCCCTTGTTCAAAAGTCAGCATATCTTCTTTCACTTCAATCTCACCATGATATTTCGTATTTATGTTCATACTCTCATTCCTTCATTTTAAATTTCTTGTTCGTAATTGGTACCGACATGTTTTAAATTCACAAAATCAATTTGCAAATCTGCATATCTCTGCAGGCTTATGTCTACTTGAGCTTTCGTTACATTCAACTTCGGCTTCACTACCTGTGTATTGTTGATGATTTTTTGCGGTTCAATATTCACCTTTACTTCGCCAGGATCGTATTGAATTTTAACGCTACCTGCTGAAGGGATCCAACCGATATTGAAATCATACATTGGCTTTTCGCTGATTCGTTTGGCTTGTTCTGCAATGGCGTTACCGCCGTTTTCTATCATCATAAGCTCGTCTCCGTCCTGAGCTACACGCGCGAGCCCGGAAAGCCAGTCTTGATATCCCTGACTTGCAAAGTCCTCGATTCTCCGTCGTACTGATTTTAAGTCCATATCAGCACGCGCTTCCGTCTGATCAATTGTCAGTTTCGATGGTCTTCGTTCGATTTCCATTTTCGCTTTTGGCTGCTGGATGTTGAGAGAAGGCGGTGGTGTCTCTATCTCTACTTTTCCATGGGTTGTTTTTACCTCTATGGAAGCAGGAGTGGATTGCAATCGTATCTGCGGAAAGTTCATATCCTTTCACCTCTATTAAAAAAGGGACCACCTTTAAGGTGACATAACACCTTAAAGGGTTGGTCCCCTTGCATTTTTATCGTAAAAAGTCCATCAATGTAGACTGTATGATTCTAGCACCGACTCCCAATGCCGCTCGGTGAACACTTTCTTGGGTTTTTAAATCAGTGATGACTCGTTCGATATCCGCATCCTCATTGTCTGAAAGAATCCGATTAGCTACTACTTCCTGCTGACCAAGACGGTCGTCGATCATTTCCAGGCGGTTGTAACGGGCTCCCAGTTCAGACCGTTCAGCAGACAATGTTTGCATGACATCATCTAGATTTCCAAGCTCTGCATCAAGAGCATCCGTATCTCCTGATTCCAAAGCTTTTTGAATATTATGCACCGTATCAAACAGCTTCTGGCTAAATACATTGCCCGGGTTTACGTTCGCTTTTAAGAAAACGCCCTCTGAAACTTCGACATTGTAATTACCAATCACAGCACTTGTCAGATTATCCGCAACCTGAGGTGCACTGCCGTCTGCGGGATTTCCGTCTTTAATAGGTGAGTTTCCGATATCTGTTCCGTGGAAAATATAGCGGCCGGCAACCTTCGTCTCTGCCACTCCTACCAGGTCTGCCTTAATCTGTTCGATTTCAACAGCTACAGCCTTCTTGTCTTCTTCGCTCAGCGTGTCGTTCTTACCTTGCAACGTCAGTTCCCGAACACGCTGCAACCCCTGGTTCGCCTGATCGATTCCGGCTTCAGAGTTATCCATCCATAAATATAATTCGGATAGATTCCGCTTATACTGCTCGATACCCGTCAAGTTAGACCGGTAGAACATTCCTTTCATTGCCACGACGGGATCGTCGGAAGGCTTGGTGATTTTTTTTCCAGTGGCAAGCTGGTCCTGGAGCTGCCCCATGCGTGCATAGGAGGAGCTAAGGTTTCTCATTGAGTTACTCGTTAGCATGCTTTGTGTTACGCGCATTTATCTTTCACCATCCTATCTTCCCACGGTTCCCATACCGTTGATGATTTTATCAAGCATTTCATCTTGAAGGGTGATCATTCTGGCAGAGGCATTGTAGGCGTGCTGGAATTTAATCATATTGGTCATTTCTTCATCAAGTGAAACTCCGCTGACGGACATTCGGCGTTCTTCTACCGCTGAACGCAGTACTCCAGAGTTCTGTGAGAGCCGGAGGGATTCCTGAGATTCAACCGCCATGGCGCCGATGACAGATTCAAAGTGCGCTCTGAAAGTGGCAGGCTTTTTGCCATATGACAGCTCTTCAGTTGTGATGATATCAGCTAGCGCGCTCACATTTGCCGAATCACCAAGTGTAGGGTTGTCTGCACTAGCCGTAGCAATCATGTCTAGGTTGCTCAATTCATCTGCGATTTGCATACGTTGTGCAAACCCTGCTTTATCAACATTCTCCAAGTCTGCGGAAGCATCCTTGGAGTCCTGAAAAAACTTAGGGGTTTCAACAGTTGGATCTTCGATTCCCGCAGGGGAAACCCCTTTTTGATGCTGTTCATTAAAAGCCTTCGAGAATTCGTAAGCCATGCTATCGAGTTCATTCAGCATTGTTATGTACGAACCTTTTGCTTCTCCGCTCTTGTCGGTAAAGCCGTATGTATCGATGAGCGCTCTTAATTTCCCTTCACCCTGCGATAAGAAGTCATTCACATCAAGCTTCTGGCTGCCGATTGTAACGGAATCGACCGTACCCTGCGGTCCATCCATAGAGAGCTTCAGTTCATTCGCTCCGCTTTTCCCAACAAGGTTGACGGCAAAATCCCCATCCTTGCCAACCAGGTTAACGGTGACTTGACCTTCTGCAATAGGAGAAGAAGCTCCCCCGCTCGACTGATAGCTTGTTTGGATCGTGACGTGCTTGGATAATTCATCGATTAGGCGATCACGTTCATCATACAAATCATTAGGCAGATAACCATGAGGCTCCACATCTGCAATTTGCTTATTGATTTTGTCGATTTGTCTGGTCAGGGAATTGATTTGTTTCTCTGTCACACCGAGTTCATTTTTTAAATCACCGCGAACACCGGTCAGCGAAGTAGATAAATAATTAAACGTATTCGCCACCGCTATTCCACGTTCACGAACAACCGATCTGGCACCTGCGCTCGTAGGATTTACTGCAAGGTCCTGAAGCGATTGCCAGAACATATCCATCGTCTTGGATAAACCGGACTCGGATGGTTCGTTCATGACTTCCTCCATCTTCTTCATCGCTTCCATTTTCGATTCCCAATATCCAAGTTTATTATTTTCATTGCGAAATTGAACATCAAGGAACGAATCCCGGACACGCTGAATGGAACCGGCCTCTACCCCCGTTCCCATTTGTCCCGGAATATTTGGACGGTTCATCGAAGGAGCCGGATATGGGGTTGTCTGTTCAAAATTCACCCGCTGGCGGCTATAGCCAAGTGTGTTCGCATTTGAAATATTGTGGCCTGTTGTATAAAGGGCGCTTTGTTGTGTGTACATGCCGCGCTTGGCGGTTTCAAGGCCGTGGAAAGTTGATCGCATGGTGGTGCCTCCGTTTCAAATATTAAGCCTGCGAATCAAACATTGATCGCTGTGGCGGTGCTTTTTTTTCACTATTTGGACGAGCATACGTCGATTGTTGTTCCTGAGGCTGCATGATCGATAGATTCATATTCACGAATTGAAGAGATTGATAGACCAACTTCTGATTCAGCTCATTCCGTTCTTTTAACTCAGAAATCAGCTCTGTCATTTTATGATGCCAATCCTGTAGTACATGTTTATCCTCTTGTGCACTGTATTCAATGCATTGAGATAGGGTCGGTTGTTCTTCTGTCAGCAGGCCAAGTGGCTTCAGATAACTGGCAGATTGCCGCTGCCGTTCATTCTCGACCGTATTGATAGCGGCAATGTGCTTCTGCTCGTCTTTTAACAGATTGTCGAGTCCTTCCATATCACCGCGCTTGATCACATCCGTCTTCTTTACCGAGAGATCCATCAAACTTTTATTCAGCTTATACAATTTTTCAAGCGTTGCAATTAAAGTGGATGCTGACATGTCTGCTCTCTCCTAGCTTTGGTAGAAATTCTTTAATCCTTTGGCAATGGCTTTCGGATCGATTGTGTAATTCCCGCTCTGTACCTGATCCTTCAGTGCTTCCACCTTCGCCTGGCGTTCTTTCGTCATTTTTGAAGCTTCCTGCATTTCTTTTGCAGTGGAAGAAATCTCGATTTTATCAGAAGGTGTTTTACCGGATTTCACCGCTGAACCTAACTTATTAAGGCTACGTTGATACGGATTGATATTCTGGTTCCCAATATTATTGATTTTCATATTGTTTCCCTCACTTTCATCACGTTCATACTCTCTATTTAAGTATATCGGATAGAACGCTGTATTGTTTAGTGATCTTCACTGGTTAGTTCTTCCTAATTCTGTTCTGGTTCACTTGTCACGCATTGTGTAGTACGTGCCCTGCTCCTTCATCTTTTCTTTCCATTCACTATTTGCTTCATACTGCTGCAAGTCTTTTTTCAATTCATACGTACACCCCTGGCAAAGCTTGCCGCTAGTAATAATCTTCCCACATTTATCACATGGGTAACCCAGGTTAGGGAACATCTTCGTCTGAATGCGCCCCTTCTTCACCCATTTATAAAGAAGCTCTTCCTCTACACCCGTTTGATTGATGACCGTTTCCATCGTTGCAGCACGGTTCTCTCTTTTCTTTAAAAATTGGTACACCGTCTCATACATTTTCTCGTCTTCTTTAAAGCATTTCTCACAAACGTCACGAAATTTATTTTTCATAAACAGCGCATTACAGCGCGGACAGTTCATAACTTCTGACATCTTTATTTTCCTCCTGGCGGTACTGATTGTTATTCTTTATATCGGAGGAAGAACTTCATCTTTTAACCCCTTGCGAGAGTTATAGAGGAGACTTGTTCTGCACCAGCTTCTTTGAAAAGTTTGGCTGCCTGTCTTAAAGTCGTTCCGGTTGTATAGATGTCATCGAATAGAAGAATGGAATGCCCTTTAAGGTTTGTTTCTGATAATGTAAAAACCTGTTTTTGTTGCAACCTTTGTCGGCGTGATTTTTTTGACTGTTTTTCAGAATGGATTCTTGAAAGTAATTCGGACGAAACGATGCCTGCAGTTTCCAATAGAGCAGTCGATTGGTTAAAGCCTCTTTCATAGTGTCTTTCCTGGCTTAGAGGGATTGTGGTTAAGTGGTCATACTTTATTTCTTTAAGGCGGTTTTCGATTTCAAGCACGAATGCTTTTGCTAAAACATGATCGCCCCGGTATTTGTAGCGTGCAAGGTACTTTTTCAGAAAGTCATTGTATTCAAAGAGAGAAGTATTGTATCGAAGGATTCCTTTCCACTTGGGATCTTCCTCCCAGCGAAAGCAGTCCAAGCATACTTTTGCTCTTTTAAGTTCATCGGAAAGTTTATCTAATGATCGGGAACATAGCGTGCATCGTTTGCCCTTTATGGTTTCCAAACTATTTTTACAATCACCACAGAGATATTGGGGTTCACTGTGAAATAAACCTCTCCATGAGATGACTTCGTTGATCGGATTTGTGCAATACAGGCATACATTATTCATTAATCAATCCTATCTTCGCCGCTTCCTTATTCATCATAAAAATCTGCAAGCCCGCATAGATCATCGCCTTTGTCCGGCCTTTGTGAAAATAGACGACATCCCCCCTCGGATGATCAGCACTTCTCCCCACTCTACCTGCAATCTGGATAAGTGCACTTTCAGTGAAAATCTGATCTTCAGCCCCCAGCACCGCTACATCCATATTCGGGATAGTGACTCCTCTTTCTAAGATGGTGGTAGTGAGCAGGATCGGTATTTCCTGGATTCTCATTTTTTGAACTTTTTCTTTTCGATCGTTGTCTTCTGCATGAACAGATTCAATGACTGGATTGAGTTTTTGGAATAGCGGGAGGGCTTTTTCCATGACTTTTACGGACGGGAAAAAGATGAGTGCTTGTTTGTTTTGTTGGAGTCTTTGGAGAGTCCACTTTTTTAACGGTGAAGGGATCTTATGTTTCTCAAACGTTTTTTCCCAATTGCCGCACCAGGCTAAACGTGGCATAGGAATCGGATGTCGATGGTAACGGGCAGGGATACGGATGTGGTTTTGCTTTCCAGATGTACACTTTTTCTGAGTTAGTGAGTCGGGAGTCGCCGTTAAATAGACGATGGCCGACTCAGGTTTACGTGCTTTATCTACTGCAAATTGCAGGGAGGTGTCGTAAGAATATGGGAAGGCATCCACTTCATCAATGATGATGAAATCGAATGCATGCTGGTATCTGTATAGCTGATGGGTGGTTGAAAGGACAAGCTGACCGTATTCGTGGCGGTCTTCGGATCCTCCGAAAAGCGTGGTGATGGAGGTATGAGGGAAGACTTTTTGAAGTCTTGGTGAGAGTTCAAGGACGACGTCGGTCCTTGGTGCGGCGATGCAGACTCGTTTATTTTGAGTGAGGGCTTCATGGATCCCTTCGAAAAGGACTTCTGTCTTCCCTGCTCCGCATACTGCCCAGACTAGTAGATTGTCATTCTTTCGAACGGCTTCTACTACTCTATTGGATGCTTCGTGTTGGGCTTGGGAGAGAGTGCCCTGCCAGTCGAAGAACGGTTGATCGTGGGTGGCTGGTGATGGTCCGGTCCAGGTGATGAGAGGGGTGCATTCTGATACCCTGCCCATCATAATGCAATTTCTGCAGTACGTGCAGGGTGCTTTGCAGCGGAAGCAGTGGAAGCTGGCAAACAGGTGTTTTTGTGTGTTTCCGCAACGGTTGCAGTGATTGTTTTCGACTCCTTTTCCATAGGTAAGGTAGCCGTTTAGGTAATGTTGGTGAAGGTTTTCGATGTTGAATGGGAGTTCGTCTGGGAGGAGGGATCTGCCTGAGAGGTAGTGTTGGAGTTCTGTGGAGTAGTCGTATAATTGGTTGGGTTGCGTTGGGGCCGGGATGTCGATCTCTGATATTTTCAGCAAGGTTACAGGTTGGTTGGTTAGTAGGGGTTCTGGAGTTAGGTGGTTGGATTGAGGTGAGAATCGCATTATTGGAGTCCTCCTGGGTTATTGTTTATTTTTTGTGTGGGTTTTGGATGTGGTGCCTGGCTCAAATGAACGTTTTTGAGTCAGGCTCATATTGCTGCTTATAAGCCTGGCTCGATTCATCCTATTTGAGCCTGACTCAAAATAATATAATTGAGATCATCCTCATCTTGGCATCTCCCAATCTTTAATTCTCAATTTTGATTCGACATAGAATTGAATTATTTCTTGCGGGTTTTCTCCGAGAGATTTGTACATTTTCTCTTTGTGCGTTATTTTATCATCTTTCATTGTAATGAAGCTTCTGTAACTGCTCCATTGGTATTCCTGTGGCATTTTTGAACACTTGGCCTTGACCGGGTTGAGGTGGACATAGCTGCTCGTATCCGTCAGGTGCTTCCAGTTTTTAATAAGTTTGGCGTAGTAACGGTCTTGAAAAACGGGGCAAGTATAATTGTATTTAATGTTGAAATAGCGTGCATAAAGGGAGTGAATGTAGTGAATGATTTCTGCTGGAGAGTGATCGATTGTTTCGATGACGGGGTGGATATGATTCGGCATGAGGCAATAAGAATGAAGTATAAACGGGGTTCTTTTCTTTGCTTTTAATAAAAGTGATAAATATCGGTGGTAATCTTTTGGTTCTCTGAACAAGTTACCCTTCCTATTTGCTTTTGACCAATATTAATATTCGACAAAGATTGCGTAATTCCTGCTTTTTGGGGTATTTTACTACTTTGGGCGTCATTAGCGGGTAAAACTTTTCCGGTGCCTGGCTCAGATTAACGTTTTTGAGCCTGGCTCGTTCTGCCCGATTTGAGCCTGGCTCAATTTAACTAATCTGAGCCAGGCACCATCAATTCACACCACCAAATAGTACAAACAAATAAATCAGCACAAACAAAAAAGCCAGGAGCCACAACCCAGCACCTGACCCTAACTATTATCCACTAATCTTCTTCGCCCAGCCCATCCCCATCGAGCCTTCACCCAAATGAGTACCAATCACCGGACCAAAATAACTCACATCAAACTCCACATTCGGATACTTCTCTGCCAATTCCTTCATCCACTCGACCGCTTCTTCCTCACGGTTGGCATGGATGATCGAAGCCTGATAAGCCCCTCCGTCTTTCACTGCATCCTCAAGCAATCCTTCCACCCGCTTCAACGCTTTTTTACGGGTACGGATTTTCTCAAACGGCACGATAACTTTATCAACAAAATGC
The DNA here is from genome assembly GCF_052828565.1 of Rossellomorea sp. NS-SX7. Classification (NCBI taxonomy): domain Bacteria; kingdom Bacillati; phylum Bacillota; class Bacilli; order Caryophanales; family Bacillaceae; genus Rossellomorea; species Rossellomorea sp. NS-SX7. The sequence continues at coordinate 3,470,164 of NZ_CM128249.1, forward strand.
AATAATGGCTTTACCTGCAACAGACTACCAATGATTGCCTGCGCCTGGGATAGACGTCCGCCGCGCTGCAAATGAGCTAAATCATCAACCATGAAATATGCCCGAACAGACTCTTTCATTTCATCCAGCAAACGAACGATTTCTTCCGCGCCCTTTCCATCACGGGCAAGCTTGGCACCCTCAAGGGCATAGAACCCCTGGATCATGCAGCTGATTTCCGAATCGTAAGGATAGACCTTGATTCCATCTACCATCTCTCCAGCCTGTACCGCTCCCTGATAAGTGCCGCTTATTCCGCTTGAAAGGTGAATCGATACCACCGCGTCATAGTCGCGCGATAATTTTTCAAACAGCTCTACAAATTCCCCAACCGGCGGCTGGGAAGTGGTCGGCAGCTTGTCCTGACTGACAACTTCTTCATAAAATTCATTGGCTGTAATATCAATTTCTTCCCGGTATGTTTCGCCGCCAAGAATGACGCTCAGCGGGATCATGTGTATGTTTAAAGACTCGCGCAATTCTTTCGGGATGTAGGCTGTACTATCCGTTACAATTGCCGTTTTCATATTCGTTACCCCTCTTACTTCTTTAGTTTAAAATTGATCAGCAAACGGCACCTCATGGGGGCCCTGCTGATAACTTGTCTACTCTAACCTATGTATCTTTTTCATTTTATATGAAACTTCTTTCGATTGCATCACTTACACCTAAAAAACAAATAAAACAAACGTTTGTTTAAGGTCAGGAAACCCCGTCAGTACTGGGCTTTCAAATCTTAATCAAACGTTTGTTTAAATTTCTCACCGGGTCCCCACGGTCAGTGAAGCGAGGGTCTTTTTAGACTTTCTGGAAGATAAAAATACCCCTGCAAAAATGATCAAAAGACCAAGAATCAAATTGTGCGTAATCGGTTCCCCAAGTAGTACAAATCCCCAAATCATAGCAGTTCCAGGTATCAGGTATGTGACCGTCGACGCGAATTCCGGGCTTCCATTTGTCATGATGTAAAAGTACAGCAGCGTGGCAATCCCCGATCCGAAACAGCCAAGCCCGATGATCCCAAGCAAAGCTTCGCCTGTTAACAAGCTTCCTGCATCAATCGGCTGGGTCACCAGCATACCGACGAACCCGATCGTAGCACCAATCAACAACTGAAATGTCGAGATGGTAACGACACTTGTTCCCGCAAGGTATTTTTTTGTGAAATGAGAGGAAAAGGCATAGCTCATAGTTGCAAGGATCATCGTCCCTACTCCGATAAAATCAGATCTGAAAATCCCATTTACTTCAAAGTTCATCAACACTAATATCCCGAAGAAACCAACAAGGATCCCAATCCACTGAAAGCTTGTCAATACCACTGAAAACAGCAGAAATCCGATAAGTCCGGTCCAAATCGGAGTCGTTGCGTTTAAAATAGATGCCGTGTTACTGTTAATCTGTGTTTCACTCAATGCGATCAGTGTCCATGGAAGTGCCGCGTTCCCGATTCCGACTACGATCAGCTTCCATATCGGAAGAGGCTTCTTCTCCCCTTTACGTCTTTGAATGAAAAAAATCGGCAGAAGCACCAGGGCACCGGCGATACATCTCAAGAAGACCGTTCCCCACACGCCGGCAGGCTCGACCAGCCATTTAATGAAGACAAAAGACATCCCCCAGATCAAACTTAATCCGATTAGTGCCATATACAAGCGGGCCATTCCGTTTCCTCCTCTCCCCTCTTTTACTATATGAAGGAGTTGTGCAATTTAATAGATGAAAAGATGTTATAACAGATAATTTTATACGTTCCATCCTATCTCATTTTCACTAGGAAAGGTAGTCCCAATTTAGCATACACGTCTCATTTTACAAACTATTACAAAAACACTACTTTTCAACCATTCTATTTTCACATGACAGTGCTAATATGTAAGTGTTTGCAATAAAATACATATTTTAGGGGAGATTCTGTTGAAGAAACATTCGAAAAAAGTTGTTGGTACTGCTTTAGCTCTAGGCCTTCTCATCCCTCAAGCCACTCCTTCCATTACGTATGCTGATGTCATGGATCAGGATGTGGTGAAGCTTCGTATTTTGGAAACAACGGATATCCACGTAAACCTTGCCAATTATGATTATTATCAAGATAAAGAAACGAACAGCTATGGACTTGTTAAGACAGCCACGCTTATAAAAAACGCACGCGAAGAAGTGAATAACAGCCTTCTTTTTGATAACGGAGACTTGATTCAAGGGAATCCACTGGGAGATTACGTTGCAAAAGTTGATCCGCTGCAAGATGGTGAGACTCACCCGGTATATAAAGCGATGAACCTGCTTGATTATGATGCAGGAAACATCGGAAATCACGAGTTCAACTATGGACTGGATTTTCTTCAAACTTCTTTAAAAGGCTCTAATTTTCCATACGTAAACGCCAATGTTTATAAAGACGATGGGAATGGGAATCCGAGTGACGATGAAAATTATTTCACACCTTATGAAATCCTTGACCGGGAAGTAATCGATGAAGACGGAGAAACACATATGCTGAAGGTCGGTGTCATCGGATTCACCCCGCCTCAAATCATGCAATGGGATAAGGCAAACCTTGAAGGGAAAGTGATTGCAAAAGATATTGTGGAATCAGCCAATAAATTCATTCCACAGATGAAAGAAGAAGGTGCCGATATCATCGTTGCCATCCCTCACTCCGGAATCGGGAATGTAACAGACCAAGGCATTGAAGAGAACGCTACTTATTCCTTGTCAAAAGTGGACGGGATCGACGCCATCCTGTTCGGTCATTCCCACGGGGTCTTCCCTTCTGAATCATATGCAGGCATCGAAGGCGTTGATGTAACAAAAGGAACAATCAACGGCGTCGCTTCCGTTATGCCTGGATATTGGGGAAGCCACCTGGGTCTTGTCGACCTGGAACTCGAACTGAAAGACGGGGAATGGTCGGTGATCAATTCGCAGTCTTCCACCCGTGCTATCGCAGATAAGAGCGGCAATCCATTGGTAGAACGGGATGAAGAGGTGTTCGGGGCAATCGAGGAAGACCATAACCACACCATCGACTGGGTCAGAAGTGCAGTCGGAGAAACGACGGCTCCGATCAATAGCTATTTCGCACAGGTAAAAGATGATCCATCCATTCAAATAGTGACGAATGCACAGAAATGGTATGTGGAGAAATACATCCAGGGCACTGAATATGAAGGGCTTCCGGTATTATCCGCAGGCGCACCGTTCAAAGCAGGAACACGCGGAGATGCTTCTTATTACACAGACATCCCTGCCGGAGAACTTGCGATTAAGAATGTTGCAGATCTATATTTATATCCCAATACTCTTCAGGCTGTATTAATTGATGGTGCACAAGTGAAAGAGTGGCTCGAAATGTCGGCCGGACAATTCAATCAGATTGATACAACCACTTCTGAAGAACAATCACTTGTTAATGGTAATTTCCGTTCCTATAACTTTGACGTGATTGACGGTGTAACGTATGAAATCGATGTGACAAAACCGGTTCGATACGGGTCAGACGGCAAACTGATCAATGAGGATTCCCATAGAATCAAGAATCTCAAGTATAATGGCCAGCCGATTGATCAAAATCAGAAATTCATCGTAGCAACGAATAACTACCGTGCAAGCGGAGGCGGACACTTCCCTGGAAGCGATGGATCGAATATCATCATCCAATCGCCGGACGAGAACCGCAATGTCATCATCGACTACATCATGGAAAAAGGGACAATCAATCCTGAAGCAGACGGCAACTGGAATTTCTCTGCAATCAAGGGAGATGTAAATGTCGTATTCCAAACTTCTCCTGAAGCACAGAAATATATCCATGATTCCAGAACGTTCAAGTATATCAACACCGAAGATAGCGGATTCGCTAAGTATTCCATTAAATTCAAGCAAAGTGATGCAACGAACCCCGGGCAGGACAAAAAGGAGTCAAAGGGGAACTTTTTGACAAACTTCATTTTTTCGATCGCACAGACGTTTAATTTCATTAAATAATTCCTTGGAACCTCCAATACGGGGGTTCTTTTTCACATAAGCAGAGACATTACCTTTTTCGTGGTTTTTCATCTGCCAACCTAAACCATTTAACTTTCATGGGTTTTCATCATATAATGGGAGGGTAGAATTTATAACCAGAGAAAAATATTTTATGGGACTGATCATGAATGTACAATAAAGAAACGGTTTATAAAGAATTATTGAATGTAATGCATACAGAGAATATCAAGCGCGATGAAATGCTTAGGGACCACCTCTATACGAAGCTTGGTGGGAAGGCGGATTTCTTCCTTACCCCGACAACTTATGAGGAAGTGCAGAATATCGTAAAGCTTTCCAATAAGGTAGACGTCCCGTTCACGCTGCTTGGGAACGGATCGAACCTGATTGTGAAAGACGGCGGGATCCGCGGCATCGTCCTTCATCTGAAGAACTTTGACGAGATCAAAACAAACGACCAGCAGATCGTGGCTCAGAGCGGGGCAGCAATCATCGATGTTTCAAGAAGAGCCTTGGCAGAACGCCTGTCTGGACTTGAATTTGCCTGCGGGATTCCTGGAACAGTCGGAGGTGCCCTTTTCATGAATGCCGGTGCTTATGGCGGGGAAATCAAAGACGTACTGGATTACTGCTACGTGGTCGACCGTCACGGTGAGCTAGTCAAACGTACGGCAGCAGACCTTGAGCTCGATTACCGCCACAGTAACATCTCTGAAAAAGGGGATATCGTCCTAGAAGCGACTTTCAGCTTAAAACCTGGCGAATACGATGATATCAAAGCAATCATGGATGACCTGACGTATAAAAGGGAATCGAAGCAGCCGCTTGAATTCCCATCCTGCGGCAGTGTGTTCAAACGCCCTCCAGGTTACTTCGCCGGCAAACTGATCCAGGACAGCGAGCTGCAAGGAACGAACTTTGGCGGTGCCGAAGTTTCCACTAAGCATGCCGGGTTCATCGTCAACAAGGACAATGCGACGGCCAAGGATTATATTTCACTGATCGAGCACGTACAGAAAACGGTGAAAGAGAAATTTGATGTAGAGCTTGAGCGTGAAGTTCGGATCATTGGTGAAGATTTGGAATAAACATAAAAAATCAGGGGCTCCCCATAACGGACCCCTGATTTTTTATGGCTTCACTGCATCAACAATAAGAGATACAAACCCGAGCTTTCCATTGGAATTCCGGTGGTCAAAGCGTTGGGAGCGGTAGATATATCCTTCTTTCTCATCCCATTCATTGTAAACGAAATCCCCTTCATCATTGCAAAATTCCAATAGCCTGACCTCGAATCCGGCTTCTTCGAACATCTTCGTGAGAGTCTGGTATGTATGTACGATTTTGTGACTGGCTGCAGGATGATCGACTGGTCCCGGTCCTCCGACCTGCACCATCTGCTGATATTCTTCATCAGGAAAATTCCCATCCGGTACCGCACAGCGGACATATCCTCCTGATTTCAAATAAGCATAGCAGTTCCGTGCAGCCTGCACGCCTTCTTCATAGGTCAAGTGCTCCCACACATGCTCTGCCAGGATCGCACGGACGCTGTTCTCAGAAAAAAAGTCGGCCCAGTCCCTTTCGTCCAGCAGATTAAGATCTTTTTCCTGCGTCTGCATCCATGTCGGATTATTTGAATATTCCCCTGCTCCGATTACGACTCGCAACTCCGTCTGTCTAGACATTTTCTTTCAACTCCAATCGTCTATACTAAACTTCTATTTAAAAATAGGAATCACCTTTATAAAAACAAAAAACAGCCTAATTAAATTAGACTGCCGGAAATGGATGGCGGGTGGTCCTTATCTATTTTTCTGAACGGGTGCAGGCTTCGGTTTACGGAACAGGCGGATATTCGTATTTTGCGACTGCTGGACTTTCGCATCGAATTCCAGCATTTCGCGGGCCTTTACGTATAAAAGGGACACAGCCTAGCCCTCCTTTATAAAATGGTTAATTAGTTCCTAAATACCCCGACATTTCTTTCTAAAACCTGAAAATTAAAAATCATAGTTCCACAAAATTTTCCATTCTCCTTTTTCCTGTGCAACATAACAAACCTGACTGATGGTCATTTTGCCAAACTGGCTGTTAAACAGTAAATTCACCTGGGCAGATCTCACCTCTTTGAAAGCAGGACCATCCTTACTGAACTCAAAATTTTTTATTTCTTCTATTTCCCCCACTTCGACCTCGAAGGTATCAACGCCCATGTGACCTAGAAATACATGGTTCTTTGTTTGAATGTACGAAGACTTACCGAATTTCTTCTTCATTTCTGAATGGAACATCTCCCACGAGTTCCCGAAGTCGCCATTCTGTTCGTATTTATAAAATTCCTCAATCACTTGTTCCGGGGATTCCCCTCCTCCACTTCCGAGCACACTCACGAAAAGAAAAAGCAGGATCCCCCCGATGACGCCAATCAGTAAAAGAGGAACTGGATTTTTCCGTCTCCTCATTCCTTCACCCCTGTCTGAATCCTATACAACCATTAGTATGAGAGCCTGCCATTCTGTATGTGATTTTCAAGGGATTAAATGAGAAAAGCCTTCATGAAGGTTTCATGAAGGCTTTCAGCTAGTCTGCAGTATAATCAATTTCAATCAGGTCCCAAGCCGTAACGATTCCAAGAGGTTCCTCATTCTTACGGCCATTTTCGGTTAAGATGATGGCTTCAAGATCGACCTTGCGCTGATGATAGCGTTCAAATAATTCTTCCACATCGAAAATGGTGGATGACTTTGCTGCAAAGGCTAATGGATGTTCTTTCTCGTGTTGAAAAACATCTTTAATTTTCACGTGGGATAGATCCACAATACTCCCCATCATCCGTTCTGCCAACCACTTCACAATACTTTTTGCAGTTAATAAACCCACGCATTCCCCGTCTTGAAAAATAGGATACTGAGAATAATTATATGTTCTGATGCCATTGATGACATCCTCGATACTATCTTCCATCTGAAAAAAGATGATGGCTTTGGTCGCAATAGTCAAGGCATAATTGGGACTTGTTAGGACACGCGCAATCTTTTCGATCCTCTCGACTACATCCCTATGCGGTTCCGCTATGTAATAACCCAGCTCAGTTTTTTCATGGACTAGTGCATTTCGAAGCTTAGCATATTGAAAGAGTTCATCTTGGTACGTACTGATGACCCGGTGATGACGTCCTGCATGTACCAGGCTTGTGAACTTATCCGACCTGGATTTAACCTGCTTCTTCAATGCCTCATGAATTTGATTGAATGCGACTTCGTATCGCTCGGATTGGGAGTAGGTCGTTGTGTTCATCGTATTGTCCTTTCTATAAAGGCTGTTTTTCCAGCTTGGATAAGATTTCTCCCTTCTTCTTTGTCAGATAAGATAAATACTTATCGTCCCGCAGCATGTCAAAAATCAGGATCGACTTCTCTACATATTCCAAGGCTTTGTCCAATTCCCCTTCTAACTCATAATTATAGCCGATATGATAGTGCAATTGACCCAAACCGTACAGATTTTCCTCTTCAAGACACCACTTGATTGCTTCTTCACAGCGATCGATGGATTCGTTGCGTTTACCTAATCGAGTCAATACCCTCGCAATATTATAAAGCATTCGTGTCTTGATCGACTTATCGCTCAGTTTTGTAAACATTCTCAAGCCTTGTTTCACTTCGTTGTAAATGTCTAAGGCCTTTTCATAATTTTCTCCTGTAAACTCAAGAGCACCTATACTCAGGAGGATTTCCATTTCCCTTTCAGATAAAGCCTTCTTACTATCATAAGTGAGATAAAAGGCTTCGTAAAAAGTGTCTATTGCTTGTTCTCTCTTTTTTTCAATTTCGAACATGTAGATCCCTTTATGCCAAAGGAGGAGCTGCATGTTTTGATTATCTTTGAAGAAGATGGGGTTTTTTTCTTCAGCTTTCACCATATCCATCATCTCTTCATATTTAAGCCTGATGCGCAGCTTTCGTAATTGACGCTCTACTTCCTGTATGTAATCAAGTCGAGGTGTTGTACCGATTTCAAAAAAGTAGTTTACATCCACCCCAAGTTTTTTGGAAATCTGATAAAGAGCTGTGGCACTTGGATAGATATCCCCTTTTTCAATGCGGCTGATCAAGGCCTGTGTACAAATGTTGTCTGCCAGCTCACCTTGAGTCAAACCAACAACTTTACGTAGTTCTTTGATTTTCTTGCCTATTAAGGAATAGTCCACGTGTTCACACCCCTTTAAAACATTGAATCCAAAATATTAATATATTTATATCTTAACAGAAATCGGCATGATTTTTCAGAATAATAAGCTTCTATTACTTGTCATGACCTCAGAGTTCAAATACACGACTTTTTATTATGTGGTTTAATAAATTCAACGACAAATTACAATACCTCTTGATAACACTTTCCTTTTTGGGAAGTGTTCTTTTTTTACTTACTTTTGCTTTCTATCATTTTAGACATGATTTGTTCTTTTTTCTTTAGAAGATAGGAATGGTAGCCATCATTATTTCGCATTTCAAAAATGATCATAGACTTTTCTACATATGGCAATGCCTCTTCTAATTTCCCTTCCTGTTCATAGTTATGACCTATATGATAATAGAGTTCTCCAAGCCCCCAAAGGTGCTCCTCTTCCACACACCATTTTATCGCTTGTTCACAGTATCTAGTGGATTCTTTGTAGTTTCCCAAACGCGTCAAGCTCCTGGCAATATTATAAAGAAGCCGGGTTTTAATCGATTTGTCATTTAGATGTTCAAGAGTGCTTAAAGCGCTATGCACTTTATTATAATATTCCATCGATTGATCTTGATTCCCTAAGTTAAACTCAAACACCCCAAGAGTCATGAGGATTTCGATCTCTCGCTCAGTCAATACCTTCTTTTGAGCAGCCGTAAGATGGTAAGCTTCAGTTAAAAGGTCGATTGCCTTCTTATGATCTTTTTTAACTTCAAATAAATAGATACTTTTATGCCAATAAAGGAGTTGCAGATTAGTAGAGTCCTTATAGAAAAGAGGGTTGCTCTCTTCCACTTTGATGACATCCATCATCTCATTGTATTTCAACTTAATCCTCATCTTCCTCAACTGCCGTTCAACCTCTTTGACATAATCCAGCCTGGGCGTTGATCCTATCTCAAAGAAATAGTTAACATCAACTCCCAATTTTTTCGAAATTTGATAGAGAGATGCGGCGCTTGGATAGATATCCCCTTTTTCAATACGGCTGACCAAAGCCTGCGTGCATATGTCTTCTGCTAACTCCCCTTGTGTCAATCCAATATCTTTTCTAAGCTCTCTAATCTTCGTTCCAATTGCCGAGTAGTCCAAGTCCATCCCTCCAATCCAAATATTAATATATTTATATTTTAACAGATATCGTTAAAAAACGTTGGTACTCCCGGTATTTTTACAAGCATATGGCCCGAGAATGAAATTACATAAATGTTTTGAGTGTGGTTTAATAAATCCAACGACAAATTACAATACCTGTTGACGGCGCTTCTCTTTGTGGGAAGGGCTCTTTTTTTGTCTTTTGAGCGTTGGAACCGGATAGAAATATTAATATTTTAATATTATTTACGAAAATAGCTATTCATTTGAGATTCTTTCCTTCTAATGACACCTAAAAGCCTTAGAACGGAAATACACTTTTTTTCTATCTGTGATTTAATATACGTAACGACAAATTACAATACCTGTTGATAGCACATCTCTTAAAGAGATGTGCTCTTTTTTATATACTGAGAAAATGATCTGTTTTTAAATATTAATATTTTAATAATTTTGAAGAAAACAGCCCTTTCTGGGTGTTTCCTCGTAGAAATGTTCCATTGAACCCTTTAGACCGAAAATACACTCATTTTCTTTCTGTGATTTAATATATCTAACGACAAATTACAATACCTGTTGACGGCACTCCTCTTAGTGGGAGTGCTCTTTTTTTGAGTGGATAACCTATTTTTCATATAACTCCAAAGGTAACCCATCCGGATCTTCAAAAAAGGTAAATCGTTTTGATGTATATGGATCCACTCTGATTTCTTCAGGGACAATCCCATGATTCTTAAGTTCAGCCACCGATTCTTCCAAACTATCTACTTCAAATGCTAAATGGCGCAGCCCCCTTGCTTCCGGATAGCTTGGCCGTTCAGGTGCGTCCGGAAATGAAAAAAGTTCAATGACATACTCGCCATTCAAGGCAAAATCAAGTTTATATGACTTCCGTTCTTCCCTATAGACTTCTCTTATTGGGCGCAACCCGAGTTTATTCACATAGAAATCTTTTGATCGCTCGTAATTTGAGCAGATGATTGCTGTGTGGTGGATTCGTTTAAGGTTCATGTTGTGGCCTCTTTCTTATGGTTTTGGGTTTTGGGTGGTGCCGGGAACAAATTGCGGGTTTTTGTACCTGGTACAATTGTGGGCTTTTGTGCCAGGTACAATTGCGGGCTTTTGTGCCAGGAACAATCATGCTGTTTTGTGCCTGGCACCACCCAAAAGGTACGTTGAGCACGATAAAAAAAGAAGCAGCCAAACGACCGCTTCCTTTTATAACCTATTATTTAATCGCATCCGTCAACACAGGCACGATTTGCTTCTTACGAGAAACTACACCTTTCAGCACAGCTGTGTTGTTTTCAAGCTTCACGTTAAATGCTTTCTCGACTTCTGCCGTTTTGCTTCCAAGCGCAAGTGCAGTAGAGTCGTTTTCAAGGATGTCCGTCACAACTAATAGGAACAGATCCAATCCTTTTTCCTTGATCAATGTTTCCATTGCAGCTTCGATTTCCGCCTGGCGCCCAAGCACATCATTCGTGTCCACGACGTTCACTTGAGCGACTTCCACTTTCGCCGTACCCATAGAGAATTCTTTCGCATCAAGGGTCACAAGCTCAGCGATTGATTTCGAGCTCATATCCGCTCCTGCCTTCAGCATTTCAAGACCGTATTCCTGAGCGTCTACACCGGCGATTTCAGAAAGTTCATTCGCCGCTGCCACGTCTTCGTCTGTGCAAGTCGGTGATTTGAATAACAAGGAGTCCGAGATGATCGCTGAAAGCATTAACCCAGCCATTTCCTTCGTTACTTCTACACCTTTTTCTTTATAGATCTTGTTTAAAATCGTTGCCGTACATCCAACCGGCTCTGCACGGTAGTATAAAGGATCCGCTGTTTCAAAGTTCGCGATGCGGTGGTGGTCGATGACCTCTAGAACACGTACTTCTTCGATATCATCCGCACTTTGCTGGCGCTCATTGTGATCGACAAGGATGACCGTATCCGTTTCGTTCGCAACCGTTTCAACCAGACGAGGCGCCTCTACCTTAAAGTAATCCAGCGCGTATTGTGTTTCACCGTTCACTTCCCCTAAACGTACAGGCTCTACGTCCATGCCGATTTTGGATTTTAAATCAGCATATACAAGCGCCGACGTGATTGTATCCGTATCAGGATTTTTGTGACCGAAAATAAGTGTTTTACTCATGATCATTCTCCTTACTCTATGTATTTTAATTAAATTGATATCTCTCTTTACAATTTCTTATAGTACCATATTTCATCGCTATTTTCGTTAGTTTGTTGATTTTTTGCAGGCAAGAAAATAGAGGTAATGGTTCACATTTTATCTTATAAAAACTTGTCCTAAAAGACAAATTATAGGAAGAAGTTTACCACCGGCAGATAGAAATAAAAACTGCTTCTTGTCAGAAGCAGCCTTTACTCTATATGACCTCTTTCGTTTTATATCCCGCCCGAATGATCATCTCAATCGTCTCTTCAGTCATATCCAAATGGGAAACACCTGTCCCCCGGATCAATTCCTGGGTATTCCGATCATCAAACGACAAGTCCCCTGCAAGATAGACTTTAAAAACTTCAATCAAACTATTCAACCGGACTTCCTCTGGATCCAATTTTTCACCCGAACTCTCCACGACAGACAAACTGTGGAATTCCAATGCTTCTTTCAGCATCTGCAATAAATCAAAGTTCGTTGGCGGATTCGGGTTGGTAATATGATAGATTTTATCCGCTTCTGCCCTCTGCGGTGCGAGGCTCAAGATATCGGCAACATAATCGACCGGCACAAGGTTGGAGGTTCCGTTCTTGGCAGCCAGCAATCTGTAAGTCCGGTCGCCGTCGTATTTTCTTGCTGTTTTCCGTTTGAAAACAGCGAGTGCACGCATGAATCCGTAAAGTGTAAATTGAGAGTCGGCTTCTCCTGTCTTAGAATCACCTACGATGATGGCTGGTCTGAATATGGAAACGTCCATTTGGTCCCGGTATGAAAATACGAGATGCTCAGATTTCACTTTACTTTCCTCATAAGGGTTGTTGAACTTTCCGTCTGTCGGGTACAGCTTCTCCACTCCGTGAGTCAGTGTCCCCACTGTGTAAGCAGTGCTGACATAATAGAACTTCTTGGCTTGTATAAGGGTGGCCAATTCGAGAATGTGTTTCGTTCCGTCATAGTTTGCTGCAAACAATTCGTCCCTTAAATCGAGATCAAATTTCACTAAAGCTGCTAAATGGTAGACGGCATCTATTTTATTCGTGAGCCATTCGGTATCTTCGCGTGACAATCCTGCCTTAGGATAGGTAATGTCCCCCTGGAAAATGTGAATCCGCTGCTGATCTGCTGGTGAAAATGAATACCGCAGATTCTCTGCCTTTTCTACGTTCCTTACTAAAATGTAGACTTCGTTCTGTTTATCCTGTAAAAGGTTCTTGATCAGTTTCCCGCCAAGGAAACCTGTCGCACCCGTTAAAAATAGGTTCAAAATAATCACTCCTGTTGTGATGTCGACACATTGGTTTATCCTATCATAGCATAATTCGACAGGTGGAATGTCGTTTGGGAGGGTGTTTAAGTTTTTTCCAATTGCAGGTGCTGGATTTTATGAATTTTAAGGGTGAAAATTGTGGAATCATTTGTTCCTGGGGTGGTTTTACGGAGTGTAGTGAGGACCTTTTTTGATGGGGAGTCCATTAGACTTCTAACTCTGAGGGTTCAAGCGTTATTTCGATGATGTTTAGAAGTGAATCTTTTATTTCACACGTTAATCTTCCGGTTTCGGCCGATAATCTTTTAATTTTTACAATTAATCTTCGAGTTTTCCCCATTAATCTTTCGAATCCAACAATAATTCCGTCACTTGTAAAAATATGGATAAATCCAACCCACGCAAAACAAAAAACCTGCCGAGCACCACCCGGCAGGCCAAATCAAATACATCTAAAATCAATAACTCTCATAAAACTTCTGCGCCACTTGAACGGTATGCGTACTCCCGCCGCGGTCCTCGACTCCCTCAAGAAGCATCGCGAGCACAAATTCAGGATTCTTCTGATCATAGGAAACGAACAATCCATTTTCCTTCCCTTTAGTTCCCTGCTCTGATTTGATCTCAGCCGTTCCGGTTTTACCTGCGATTTCTTTTCCGGCAACCTGAGCCTTACCAGCAATTCCTTCCGAAACAACTTTCCGAAGATTCGTCCTCATCAGCTGTGACTGTTCAGGAGTCAACAGCCCCTCTTTCCATACTCCCTGCTCTTCATCCTTTAAAAGTACCGGCTTCATCATGGCCCCGTCGTTGATGATGCCTCCATAGGCACTGGCCAGGTGAACGATGCTCATCAGGACTTCCCCCTGTCCAAAGGCTGAATCTGCAAGCAGGATTTCTTTAGAAATGCTGCCGTCATTGGAGACTTGCGATTTCGACACGGGATAAGACATTGGAATCTCTTCCCCGAAACCGAAATCCTTCAGGCCGTTGATGAAGGTTTCAGCACCCATTTCAAGACCAACGCGTGCGAAGTAGATGTTATCGGAGTACTTCATGGCACTTTCCAGGTCAACAACACTTTCGTTTTCAAATACCCGGACAATTTTGTAGCCGCCCCACGATTCATCCTTTCTCCACGTCTTTCCTTTTATCGTAAACGTTTTGTCAGGATCAAGCTTCCCTGACTTCAAGCCGACCGAAGCGGTAATCCCTTTCATGGCGGACCCTGGTGAATAGGTTTGGATGAAACGGCTTCTCAAAGGTTTTTCAGTATTATTGACTAGTTCATCATACTTTGAACCCGACATTCCCAGTACAAATTCATTTGAGTCAAAAGAAGGCACGCTGACTAAAGCCATCGCTTCCCCGGTTTCCTGATTCACGGCAGCCGCCGTTCCCGCTTCATCTTTCATCCCGCTGTATAGTTTTTGCTGCAGCTCGGCATCGATCGTCAGCTTGAGGTTTTCTCCATTCTGTACTTCTTTTTCAGCAATCGTGACCTCTTCTTCTGATTCTTTTTTCAAGTAGATGCGTTGTCCGTTTTGTCCCCGCAGCCTGTCTTCGTATACCAGCTCGGCACCTTTGATTCCAAGAAGGGATTGGGCTGTATATCCTTTACCCTCCAACTGCTCGAGTTTTTCAGCGGTTGGTTTACCGATATAGCCAATAAGATGAGCTGCCGCCTCCCCATATGGATATTGACGTGCTGGCACCCTGCTCGACAGCACACCCTCAATGCTCGTCACCTCTGCTGCAAGACTCTGATTTGAAAGCGGGATTTTTTTGATTGGTACAAACTGATCAGGCTTCACCCAACGCTGGTTCAATGCTTTTTCTATTTCATCTGTTGAAATTTCCAATAATGAAGCGACTTTAGAAAGGTCCCCTGCACTGATTTTTTCAGGAACAATCCCTATTTCATATGCTTCACCATTGATTGCAAGAGGATTGTCATTCCGATCATAAATCTCTCCACGCTCGGCCTCAATGGACTTCACCCCGACTTTATCCCCTTTTTCCATCTCCGGGAGTATAAAAGAAGGCTTCCAATCCACATACCAGCTTTCTTCCTCATCCCTCTCTTCTTTCTTAAGGGTAATGGTTTCTTCATATGAAACCTCGCCAGCGAATGTATTCATTGAAATCGTGACAGGAAACTCCGCCTCAGTATCTTTATCCCACTCTTTATCTTCTTGGGGCTTTTTAAAACTCACTTTCAAATCCTTCACTTCAAGGTCCTTATAAATATCCTGCGTCCTGTTGACAACTTCTTCTTTTGAAAGTGTATCTTTTGCGGACGATGCGAAATACGTGGTATACATCTTTTCGAATTTCTGATTGTTCCATAAGTCGACAAATTCATTCAACCGATCATCCGGCTGCACCTTTTCCTGGCAGCCTGCTGCAAGAATGCTTAGAGTAACAAAGAGACAAAGCAAAAAGATTTTTTTAACCATATGTACAGACACCCCTTGGATAATTTTTTCTGTTATTTCTAATTATTTCAAACCAGTGAAGTATTTTCAATTTTAATGTATTCCTTGTTTGCCGATGTATGTCCATTCTGAACCAATTAGCCTTTTGGGAGCACCTTTCCATTTTCCTCCTCCACTTCCTCTCACTCCTTTTACTTTTTTCAGTAAAACTGGTGCACGATGTATATTTTTTGTTATAATATACTGTCGTAAGAGTAATAAGGAACATGATCCTAAGATTATATCTTGCAAATATAAATCGATAGGTGGAATTTAATATGAGTCAAAAACCATACAGAGTCCTTCTGTACTACAACTATGTAACAATTGAAAATCCCGAGGAAGTGACGGCCCAGCATAAGGAATTATGCGAGGAGCTAGGTCTGATGGGACGCATCCTGATTTCTTCTGAAGGAATCAACGGGACATGCTCAGGTACGATTGAGCAGACAGATGCATATATGGAAGCAATGAAAAATGACCCTCATTTTCACGATACTGTCTTCAAAATCGACGAAGCAGACGAACATGCTTTCAAGAAGTTGAAAGTGAAGCATCGTCCAGAGCTTGTGACACTTCGTCTTGAAGATGACGTGAATCCTCACGAAATCACTGGTGAGTACCTTGCGCCAAAGGATTTCTTCGAGCAGATCCAACAAGAAGATACAATCCTTCTTGATGCGCGTAATGACTATGAGTTCGACCTTGGTCATTTCCGTGGTGCGATCAGACCGGATATCCGCAACTTCCGTGACCTGCCGGATTGGGTCCGTGAAAATAAAGAGCTATTGGCTGATAAAAAGATCATCACTTACTGTACTGGCGGTATCCGTTGCGAGAAATTCTCAGGCTGGTTATTGAAAGAAGGATTTGAGGATGTTGCTCAGCTGCACGGAGGAATTGTCACTTATGGACAAGACCCCGAAGTACAAGGTGATTTATGGGACGGCCAGCTTTACGTATTTGATGAGCGTATTGCGGTGCCTGTTAACCGTAAAGAGCACGTTGTTGTCGGTAAAGACTACTTTGACGGCGAGCCATGTGAGCGCTACGTGAACTGTGCCCACCCGCCATGTAATAAGAAAATTCTTTGCTCAGAAGAAAATGAGCATAAATATATGAGAAGCTGCTCTGATGAGTGCCGCAGAAGCGAAGAGAACCGTTATATTGTTGAACACGGTTTGACTGATGAAGAAGTGGCAGAGCGTTTGGCAGTGATTGAGGCTGAAAAGCAAACTGTATAAGTACTAACCGGAATCGGTCTGTTGGCCGATTCTTTTTTATCGCCCTATTTTAAAAATCCAGCTTCCTTAAAAAGGAAGCTGGATTTATTATTAGTTACCTTTCTTTTTCCCCTTACCTGAATTACCAGGCACTTCAGGACCTTCTTCACTCATGAAGAACCATTTCCCATTGGAATTGATCCAACCTTTTTTGTCCTCTTCATTTGGTCGCAACCACTTCGCGTTCGAGTTAGCTCCTCCAAATTTAAGGGTTCCATCTTCATTCAAGTGATACTTCTTGCCGTTCCACTCGATTTTACCTGTTTGCATTTCACCGTTTTCGTTATAGAAGTACCAGTTGCCATCATTATATACCCATCCAGTCAATACTGGCTCTTCATCAGGCTCGACTTCCTGGACGATTCTTCCTTCCACTTTCGGTGAAACAGGGCTGTTTTTATCCAAATAATCCGTAAACACTTCAAAATCCACTACGAATAAATCGGTTTGACGTCCCTCATTTTTAGCCTGCTTGAACATATCATAACCGTCTCCGCCATTTGCAGTGAATGCATTGGTCGCTACTCGGTATGTTTGTTCTGGATCAATTTCCTTGAATCCATCAGCAGTATTCACTTCGACAGACCATACTCTTTCACCAGCTGGCTTGTTTACATCATACTTATAGTGAATACCAGACACCTGCAGGAATTCACCTGGTGCATCTTCCCCTTCTACACGAGATACACTGTGCTCAAGCGCATCCAGGATTTCTTGTCCAGTAAGGTCAAGGGTTACAAGCTGATTGCCAAATGGCATTGTCGTTAATACTTCACCTAGTGTAATCTCACCAGCGTCAATGGAAGCACGAATTCCGCCGCCATTTTGCAGCCCGATAAATGTCTCAACAAATTCGTTTGCTTTGGCCACCATACCATCAGCAATCAGGTTACCAAGATTCGTTTCTTTTCTTCTGACGTCTTGACGCTCACCATCAAGGGCCACGTCTGTATGACCAACTACTTGACTCTTCAGTTCTTCAAGTGGAGCTTTGTACTCTTCTACTTTTGCGAGAGCATCTGCGTCCGCTTCATAATTCTTAAGGTTTAATACTTCACCTGACTGACTTGTCACTACACCGTCTTCATTGAACGTTACATCCAGTAGACCAAGAAGGTTCAGGTATTCTCCAGATTGAACGATTACCGTCGGCTCTTCTTTTTCAATTACAACAGGCTCTTCAAGAACCGTATGAGAGTGTCCCCCGACGATGATATCAAGACCATCCACTGCTTCAGCAAGCTCTAAGTCATGAGAGTAGCCTAAGTGAGAAAGTGCGATAATTTTGTTTACACCTTCTTCTTTAAGCATGTTAATCGTCGCCGTTGAACTTTCAACCGCATCTTCAAATACAACATTTTCACCAGGATTGGAGATGAAAGCTGTGTCTGGAGTCGTCAATCCGAAGATCCCCACTTTTTCTCCATCCACTTCTTTGATCATCGCCGGATAGATGTTTCCACCTTCTCCCGGTTTCCCGATTTCATTCTTCACCAAAGGTTCAAGGTCAGCGTCACCTGTTACGGTTACGTTAGACGATACCATTGGGAAGTTCATTTCTTTGATAAAAGTAGCAAGTGTCTCTGAATCTTTATCAAACTCATGGTTACCCAATGTCATTGCATCGAAACCTAGTTCGTTCATGAACCAAAGGTCAGCAAGACCTTCATATTGACGGAAGTATAATGTGCCTGAGAATACGTCACCTGCATCTAATAAGAGAGCATTCTCTTTTTCCGCACGGATCTCGTTCACTGCCGTGAATAAACGAGGATATCCTTCCACATGAGCGTGAGTGTCATTTGTATGCATGATGGAAAGATCAAAGTCTTCGTTCGTGTCTTCTTCTGCAAAATCAAGCTGTGCTACCAACGCATCGTGATCGCTCGCGCGGCCGTGTTCTTCCATGTAAGGAGAGTTGAAGTTGACGATATCAAACTCAGCACCAGCAGCTAAATGGTTGGAAACAAGCATATGATCAAGCACTTGTGCGTTTCCTTGGTATGTGTACGTGTATCTTTCATTCTCAGGAAGTGTTTCAACAAGGTTCGTTAAAACATCCCCTTTTAGTGTTTGCAATGGAGCAGAGAATTCAAAGTCATTCAAGTCTCCCATTACCACTACATTTGCATCCGCATTCTTTTCATGAATATCAGTTACAAAAGAGTTAACAATTTGAGCGATTTCCAGGCGTTGTGCTTCACTGCCCAGTACAGGCGGTTGATTTTTACCGAATAGCGGCTGATCTCCGCCTTTTGAATTGAAGTGGTTGTTGATGACAATCACTTCTTCGCCATTAAAATCAAATTCTGCAGCCAATGGCTTACGGCTGTCATCGAAAGCAGGATTTGTCGGGTCGATTCTTCCCGGGTTAACCGTCAGAGAGCCATTTTCATAAGCAACAGCTGTTGTTGCATCGCCTTTTTGAGCTTCTTCAAGCGTTACACGTTCAGGATTGTAAAGATATCCGACACGGATATTCCCTCCTGGAACTCCACCGTCCTCTTTATCTTGAGGCGCAACTTCAGTCCATGCATACGTTGGACCGCCGAAGCTTGCAACCGCATCGCTTAGTGCTTTGTAGTTTGCGTCTGCTTTCACAGTACCATCATCAGTCGTTCCGCTTTCGTCCAAGACTTCCACAAGGCCAATAATGTCAGGTGAGTTCAGGTTCTCCACCATTGATTTAGCAAGCTTGTCACGCTTTTCGGTATCAGAAGCTGCGAAGTTTTCAATATTATATGCAGCAATGGATAATTCATCGTTATCTTTTTCAATCGTCGTCACTTCTGGAGTGAATTCACGTTCATTCAATTCCGGAAGCTCTGCTTCATTCACTAAGATCTTGAAGTTACTGAAGCCGTAGCTGACTACACCATTAACCGTTCCGTTAAATTGATCCCCCGTTTTTGCAACATAATCACGGTTATCCAATAACAGGAACATTCTTTCAGGATTTTGATTTTCTTTTGTTAAAAGAGGAGCGCCCTCTTTTGTATACGCTTTTCCTTCAACTTGCTCTGTAATGACCGGAAGTTCACCATATTTTTGAGGGCCTGTGATTGTAGGGCTCTCAAGGGCAACGCGCATTCCTTCCAGGCTTTCGTAAAAATCGATTCCGTCTTGTTCAGGGTCGAATTCACCGAACTGATCGTTATCGATTACTTCTGTTGGAGGGATGACATCTTCTCCGATTACAAGAGCTTCAGGAAGAGTATTGCCGCTTGAAGCGACTACAACGTTTCCGTATTGAGCATTCAGCTCTGTCATTGCCAGGTCTGTCTGTAATTTTTCACTGTATCCATCCAATACCCATTCTTTCACCTGGCCGTCAACTTTTACATGGTCACCGACTTGGACGCCATGAGCAGGCTTGTACACAAGCAGCGCCTCGGAAGTTTCCGGATTCTCATCTGGATTGGGATCTTGCATGTAGAAGTTGCTTGCATCGTCAACATGTGTGACAATTCCTTCTACTTCTTTAACTTTTTCAGAAACATAAGGAGATGTGTGGCTTTCTCCCTGGATGTCATGGATGCTTAAGCCTTCGATGCCTTCGTATGGTTTTGGTTCTTCAGGCTGGTCGCCTTCGAAGGACATGGCAGAAGCATTTTTAAGTGCAGGGACATTAAAATATGCTGTTAAGTCTCCAGTAACAACCACTTTTTTACCAATAATATCAGGGTTAGTCTGGAGCCCAAAAGCTGGTCTGAAAACAGATGGAACTTGTACCGGCAGTATTTTAGCAGGGTCGGTTTCATCCACACTATCGGCAATAGCAAAGTTATAGTCATTGTCAAATGGTGCTTCGAAATCGTAACTATTGGTCGCTGTTGTATGACCAACGATATAACCCGTTACAGTTCCAGTCCCCTCATTATTCTCAATCGCTTCCTGCACCGTCATGTAATCGGCCGCAGAAGCCATCGACCCGATTGGAACAATATATCCAACCAGCATGGCAAAGATCGTTGTTAAAATAAACAACTGTTTTTTCATGATTTTCAACCTGATTCCTCCTCTTTCTTTGTTAAACAGTAAATTTGGTCTAAGCCTAAAATGTAAACGCTTACATAAGATGTCAATTCTCTCTGTGATACCGGTCCTTTTCCCCAAAAGGATTTTCCACAGATATTTAATTTATCCTATGAAAACACCCCCATTAATTTCTTCCATTACCCGCTTAGTTTGTAGAATTTTGGCTAAGCTTCCTTTTTAATATAGCATCTTTTCGTCGAATTTTAAGATATTTTCAATTATTTTACAAAATCAGAACTTTAGACTTACAAATGTTACACAAGATGTGAATTTAGACCTATTATTAGTTTGCTTATATCCTAAAGTTTACATTCAGCCTGTACACAAATAAAAAGAGACAGACCTTTTACAAAGCCTGTCTCTCAACTCTTTAATTGATCATTTAATCTACTGTGACAACATCGCTTCTTGTGTAGTCACGCTGACCATTTTTATCTGCATAAACGTAGAAATAATAATTTCCAGGTGCCAGGTTTTCTCCGTTTATTTTTCCATCCCAGCTTAACGTGTTGTAATACTTAGGTAAATTTGTATAAACAGAACCGTCGCCTACATAATTCAGGTCCGTATCATATACCCAAATACCAGCTTCTTCTGCGCCTCCAGGCAAGTATACTTCAAGGTCATATCCGTTCTCTGTCTCAGTAACCGTCACACCACCATCGATACGTGGATAATCGGGTTCCTTGACAAAGAGAATTGTCGGAACTTCTACTTCACTGTCACCATCACTGACTACTACAGTTCCTTCATAATATCCCGGTTCCAATTTACTTGCGTCTACTTGTACTTTAAAGTTTACTTTTTGTGATTTATTTGCTTTAACTTTCAGGTTTTTACTGGTCTTCACTTTGATACCTTCCGGGTTTCCTTCGAATTGTACATCAAAACTGTATTTCTTATTTTCGTCCGAAAGATTTTTAATCGTGAAATGCTGCTTTTCTACCTGCTTTCCTTTTTCTTTGGAGAAGACGCCAAAGGAATGGCTTCCAGGTGTGACAAGTGTTTCTGCATTTATGGCATCAACCGGACGGATACTCCCTGCACCTTGTGTATTATAAGGGTATGGTTCCCCCAATTTGTCATAAAGATTAACTGCAGTATTCATCAGGGCTGCCTTTACATCATCCACACCCCAATTACTGTGGGCATCCAACAGTAAGGCAGCAGCACCGGCAACATGCGGGGATGCCATGCTTGTTCCTTGTTTAGATCCATACCCATGTGGATCCTCTTCATTATGCGTTGGTACTGTACTCACGATATTAACACCCGGGGCCGAAACATCCGGCTTGATCATCCATGTGTCCACGACCGGACCGCGGGAAGAGAAGTCAGCGACCGTTTCCCCGATTTCACGGTCGAACTCCAAGTCAAACGCTACTGTATTGTTTCCTTTTTCTAACTCATCAAGTATTTTCTGACCGTCAGTCCCTGACATTTTAAAAGTAGGTACCGCCATACCTGGAATTTCATATTCAAATTCCCCTGATGAACTATTGAAGATGATTGCTCCTATAGCACCGGCAGCCTTGGCATTTGATGCTTTATCAACAAAAGGAATGGCACCGCGTTTGATCAGTGCGATTTTTCCTTGAACATCTTTTCCTTCAAAATCCTCGGGTGTTCCTAACCCGGCATAAACATACTCATACTCGTTCCCATCGAGGGCAAGCAGTTCCTCATCACTTGCGAAGCCCATCACTTTATCCGTTTCATACGCAACTCCGCCTGTAGTCGTGATCTCAGAAGTGTATACATTATAAGGAAGCTGAGTGGCTCCTACAGAAATGGCATCACGTGAAGTTCCCGGTGAACCGACTGTCCAATTATCAGGTCCCGCGTTTCCGTTGGAAGTAACCGCTACGACCCCTTCTGCCATTGCCCAATCCAGTGCAATACTCGTCGCCCAGTCAGGGTTATTTAAACTATTACCTAAGGACAGGTTCATAACGTCAGCACCGTCTTGAACTGCTCTTTCGATTCCA
The DNA here is from genome assembly GCF_052828565.1 of Rossellomorea sp. NS-SX7. Taxonomy (NCBI): domain Bacteria; kingdom Bacillati; phylum Bacillota; class Bacilli; order Caryophanales; family Bacillaceae; genus Rossellomorea; species Rossellomorea sp. NS-SX7. The sequence continues at coordinate 3,492,765 of NZ_CM128249.1, forward strand.
GCTACAACGTCTTCAGTGGTACCGCTGCCGCCTGGACCCAATACTCGATAGGCCAGTAAAGTCGCTTCAGGTGCAACTCCTTTTATCTGTCCATTCGCTGCCACTGTGCCAGATACATGTGTTCCATGAGTCGTTTCTTCTCCGCGCGGATCACCCTTTGGCGTTTCCTGGGGATCATTATCATCATCAACGAAATCATATCCTTTATAATCACCGAACGCATGGGCTAAATCAGGGTGTGTGTAATCTGCACCAGTATCAATGACAGCCACTGTGATCCCTTCACCCGTATAACCGGATTCCCATGCCTCATTTGCTCCGATGAAAGGCGCACTGTTCATCATCTCAGGATGATAAGCATCTTCTTCAATTGTTACACCTTCAGAACCTGTCACAGTGTATGTAACATTCGGGTATACTGCTTTCACCCCAGGTACTGCCAGTAAACTCGGAATTTCATTTGACTTGAGCTCCATGGAGAACCCTGAGAACACGTGATCATACTCACGTTTCACCTTACTTGATTTTGCTGCAGACTTAACATCTTTTTTTATCTTACTGCGTGTTTTTGCCAAGTTGGCTTTGGACTGCTTCTTTCCTTTATGTTTCGCTTCTACGACTGATTCTTCCTCCAGCTCTACAATGACGCTGGTGACTTTTGAAGACGTGGTATCCAAATCACCGAAGATTTCTGCTAGTTCAGGAGGTGTCTGGGCTTGAGGTGTACTGACTTTATTAGCTTGAGGGGCAGCACCAACACTAATTGTCGATAGAATGAATACTAGAATGATAGATAAAATGGAAGTATGGAATAAACGTTTTTTCATATAAGAGTTCAACTCCTTTTTATATTTTTGTTGCTTGTATTACTCACACTCACCTTCCTTAATTAAACAAAATTTCATAACATTACTAGTATTCATTCAACGATGCTTATTTCCCTTGAGCAAAAAGCACTATCATTCTACTAAATAATACAAAAAAACGGACGGGCCATTAGCTAACTAATGGCCCGTCCCTCACTACATTAAAGCATTACATTATTCCATCCACTCCGGTTTTCCAAAGCCTTTAAATTCTTCATCGATTACTTTTTCGAAATCAGCAGCCTCCACGACTGCTTTAATATCTTTGGCCAGCTGTGAATCGACGTCTTTTGTATTCATGACGACGCGGTTGCGGTATTGATCTGGCATGTTTTCAAGCTGAAGTGCATCAAGCAAGTCCATTTTTGCGGCTAATGCATAGTTACCAGGCACTGCTGATAAGTCAACGCTCTCCACTGCTCTTGGAAGCTGTGCCGCTTCGATTGGCTTGAATTGAAGATTCTTCACGTTTTTGTCGATGTCCTTTTCAGATACCGTTAACGGGTCAGTACCTTCTTTCAATGTGATCAATTTTGCATCCTCTAAAATCTGAAACGCGCGGGCTGCGTTTGTCGGGTCGTTAGGAATCGCTATGGCGCTGCCTTCTTTGATGTCTTCAATCGAGTCAAATTTATTTGAGTAGATTCCCATTGGTGCGGTCGGTACGACGATGACTTCCGAGAGTTCCATGCCGTGCTGCTCTGCGAATGTTTCCATATAGATTTTATGCTGGAACAGGTTCGCGTCTAAATCTCCCTGTGCGAGTGCGTTGTTCGGCTGTATGTAGTCACTGAATTCCTTCACCTCCACCGTGTAGCCTTTCTTTTCAAGTCCCGGTTTAATGGCTTTTGTGACCATATCGCTGTATGGGCCGGAAGTCGCGCCGATCGTGATTTCTTTCTTATCCTCCGAGCTTGCTTCTTCCCCGCCGCATGCTGCGAGCAAGCCGACTGTCAATGCTGCTGCTAAAAGTAAAATCCATTTTTTCATGAAATCTCCCCCTGAATGGTTTATCGTTTATCTACTGATCTTGCAAGAACATCACCAGTGTATTGAATGAGCTGCACCAGGCAGATGAGTATAACAACCGTTGTAATCATGACCGTATTGTCATAACGGTAATAACCGAACCGGATCGCCAGGTCACCGACTCCGCCTCCTCCGACGATACCAGCCATCGCAGAGTAGGCGACGAGACTGATCGTTGTGATCGTGACGGCCTGTATGACCGCCGGCTTCGCTTCCGGCAAAAGGACATCCTTGATGATCATCCATGGACTCGCCCCCACCGACACCGAAGCTTCAATCACTCCCTTATCAATCTCGCGAAGGGCCGTCTCTACCATTCTTGCAAAAAACGGAATCCCTGCCACAGACAGCGAAACGGAAGCTGCCGTTGGTCCGATCGTTGTTCCCGTCAATAGTTTGGTAAGAGGTAAAAGGGCCACTAATAATATGATGAACGGAATCGAACGCACCATGTTGACGACGAAGCCGACGATTTTCTTGATGAATCCGTTCTGCAGGAACAACCCCTTATCTGTCACAAAAAGGAGAATACCCAGAGGCAGACCCAATATAATCGCTGCCCCTAACGAAATCCCCACCATATACACGGTTTCCAGAAACGCTTTATTCAACTCTGGCAAAATCGCAATCAATGAATCAGGCAGCACGGTCCAGCACCTCCAGGCTTTGTGTTTTGGCAGTTATGTAGCGGATGGCTGCCTGTATTTCAGTCTCGTCACCGATCAGTTCCATGATGAAAATTCCGAGCGGTGTTTCCTGTATATACTCGATTTTTCCGTGAAGGATATTGCCTCGGACCTTGTACTTCTGGAACACCTCGGACACGACGCTCTCCTCTGCAATCGATCCTTTAAACTGGATTTTGATGAGCTTGCCCTTTCTGCTCTTCAGTAAGTGCGGCGGCAATTCAAACTGCAGGATGTTCTCGATGAACTGCTTCGTGAGCGGCTGCTTCGGATTTGAGAAAAGGTCGTACACCGCTCCTTCTTCCACGATTCTTCCGTCTTGCATAACGGCCATCCTGTCGCAGATTTCCTTTACGACTTCCATTTCGTGCGTGATAAGGACGATGGTCAGTCCAAGCTGTTTGTTGATGTCTTTTAACAGTTTTAAGATGGACTTCGTCGTGCTGGGATCCAGTGCCGAAGTGGCTTCATCACACAGCAGGACGGATGGATTGTTGGCCAGTGCCCTTGCGATGCCGACGCGCTGCTTCTGTCCCCCGCTCAGCTGTGCGGGATAAGCATCGGATTTGTCACTCAACCCGACCATCTCCAATAGTTCCGACACCCTCGGCTCGATATCTGCTTTTGGGACTTTGGCTGCTTTTAAGGCAAAGGCAAGATTCTCATAAACGGTTTTCGCTTTGATGAGGTGGAAGTGTTGAAAAATCATGCTGATCTTCTGACGTGCGAGGCGCAGCTCTCTAGAAGACAGCTTCGTCAAGTCCTGACCGTCGATGATGATCTCCCCTGACGTCGGCTTTTCCAACAGATTCAGACAGCGGATAAGTGAACTTTTCCCTGCCCCGCTGTATCCGACGATGCCGAAAATCTCTCCTTTTTCAATGCTGACAGAGACGTTATCCACCCCCAGCACCGTTTGCTTTTTTGTTTTGTACTCTTTCACAAGATTATTAATTTGGATCATCTTCAACACCCCTTTACTTTGTAAATGGCAGCCGGCTTTTTTTTACCGTGCATCAATTAAGGTTCAAGCAAGTTTTAACCAAATAAAAAATGCTCCTTTCCATTAACTGAAAGAAGCATCGCCCATCTATCATCGACTTATCTTTCAGAATGAAATTCATTCTGCAGGAATTAGCACCGTTCCATATAGGAGGTTGCCGGACGTCATAGGGCCTGATCCCTCGGTCGCTCTTGATAATTGAATGTATTTAATTTTCGGATTTTTTATCTTATAGGAGATATTATATGGTTTGTTTTGGAAAGTCAATGAGGGATTTGAACGGATTTTATATGTAAGCGTTATCTTTGTTTAAGGGACGGGGAAAATTTTTTTGTAGTTTACTCTTTTGAACACCGCTGTTGATTTCCGCGCAAGACTTCGCTTTCCGCGGGTGACCCGTGAGCCTCCTCGTCGCTGCGCTCCTGCGGGCTAGAAGAGCGGAGGCGGCTCGCTCAGCCCCGACAAGCATAAGATGAATGGGCCGGGAAGGCGCCTTTTGCCTTCTTGGACCATTTAGCTTATGACCTCGAGGGGCTAGCCGCAGGAGCTGGACAAGTCTCACATTAGTCACTTCTCCCGCAGGAGTCTTCGTCTTGCACTCCAATCAACGCTAGAGCAAGCGGAAATTTATTATTACCGTTTTCAAAACCTGAAATATTGATTCTCCCTCAACTCCCTTTTGAGGCATCCCTCTTTTTTTAAACAAACGTTTGATTAACACTTCAAAACCTTATTACTGTATGCTTTTTAAGGTTTAAACAAACGTTTAATTAAATTTAAAAAACCCACCTCGATTTAGATTTCGAGATGGGCTTGTTTCATTTATTATAAAACTTCATAATCCGTCACATTACGTTCAACCACACGGGCTCCTTCGACGCTTACAAGTGCTCCGCCAGTGCTTCCGAATACGCCGGTTGCGATCAGGTTGTCCATTGCTGCTTTCACCTGGATGGTATCGATCGGGTCGATTGGATCGTTGACGCTGATTTTCGCTGACTTCCCGGTGTCCGTTTTGAATTGAAGTTCAAGTACCTTTGCCATAGTATCATTCCCTCCTTTCTACTGAGATTCAATGTTCATTACGCGTTGATATCGAAGTTTTGGATCTTTTCTACGTTGAATAAGTTTTTCTCCGAAAGACCTGCGAGCGATTGAGCTGCGCTGTGCATCTCATCCGGAGTGGCCGAGCCTTTGATGTAGCTGTATGATTTGTATTTATACTTCGGGTTTCCTTTCTCATCCATTCCGTCGTTGAATGCAAATCTCAGCTTCGTTCCTTTCAAATCCGCTGTTGCCATGGTGCCTCACCTCCTTTCACCTTTTATATAGGGATTGGAGGTGGAAAAGGACACCTTTGGATGAAAAAAGATTTGTTGTTTTTGTGGTGCCTTGTTTTGTGGTGCCAGGCACAATGTAGGTGTTCTGTGCCTGGCACAATCGGGGCTTTTTGTTCCTGGCACAAATCAGGTTGATTGTGCCTGGCACCATAACCGGTGATTGTTCCTGGCTTAAAACAGGAACATTTGTGCCTGGCTCAATTCAAAGGGTTTGAGCCTGGCTCAGATTTTCAACTTATATCGATAATCGCGATTCTCCCACTCCCACCCCTCTCAACCAAACAAAAAAAGCCCTCCCTGGACCAACATCATCCAAAAAGAGCTTTTCCTTATTTACCCGCTGCTTCACTGCAGCTTTCCCGCTTCACCAAATGAACCGGTACCACTACTTTCTTTGCCAATTCGCGCTTTGATTGAATCTGATCGAGCAGCAGTTCGACCGCTGATTCTCCCATGAATTCCGTGTAGACCTTCACAGTGGTAAGGGAAGGCTGCAGGAACTTTGATGTAGCGATATCATTGAATCCGACGATCGACACTTCTTCCGGAATGGCGATGCCTTCTTCGTGAAGGGCACGGATCGCGCCGATTGCCATTGAATCTGATGCGACGAAGAAAGCGGTAGGGACTTCATCCTTTTTCAGCGCTTCCTGCATGAGGCTGTATCCGCTCTCCGATGTGAAGTTACCGTCTGTCCAGATGAAGGCGGGGTTGTGGAGTCCTTTTAGTGAAAGGTATTCACGGAACGTGACTTCCCGCTCGTCGCGGATCGGTTCTTCTTCCAGGACGTATTCCTTTCCGCCTATGTAGCCGATCCGCTCGTGGCCGAGGCTCAATAGATAGTCGAGCACTTCGGTCATCGCCTTTCTGAAATCGACGACGACGGAGTCATAGTCATCGGATGGTGAGTAATCGACGAGCACGAGCTGGCGTGCTGCTTTTTCGAAGGCATCGATTTCGGATTGGCTGTATTTCCCAACCGCAATGATGCCGTCGAGTTCTGTGAGCCTTGACGGGTCGATCGTGTTTCCGTTTTTGAATAGCTTGACCAGGTCGATGTTCCTTTCCTGGCACTCCCGCTCTACTCCGTTCCGGACGGCCATATAGTAAGGATCGGCCATTTCCTGCTGATCCGAGTACCAGTAGACGAGGCCGAACTGGAGACGGTCGTTGATTTGCTGAGGATCTTTCCGGTTTCTCAAGGTTTTGTAGTTCATGTCCTGGGCGATCTGGAAGATTTTTTTCTTCGTTTCGTCCGTCACGGACAGCGATGCATCGTAGTTCAGGACCCTTGAAACGGTCGCCAGTGAGACCCCTGCTTTTTGTGCTATGTCTTTTAAAGTGGCCATCCCACTTCCCCCTTTAAAGCTTTTTTCCGGGAGAGAAGCGGGCCGCTCGACTTACTTCTCTCTGACTTTTGACATTTATCTATAATTATCCTGCTTCATCATTTAATCAAAATACTGTACCACTCTTTACTTTAAAACAAATCCAATTGGATTTCCATCCATATGGGTATTTCTATTGAACTTGTGTCAACTTCCAGACCAATGATTGAAAGTCCCCTTTGATCATTGTGTTTTCAGTCGCTACAGTTCCGCTGAACATTGGTGGGATCAGCAGCCCGATATTCATGAGTTCATCGCCGTACGCCCGCTGTCCGGTTCCTTCGATTTCGTAGAGTGCATCAGCATCGAGCCCATGCAGCCTGATCCGTTTCAGTGACGGGTTCGGGACGGCCAATGTACGGTAGAATGCCACGATCGCCTCTTCTTTTTCAGGATCCGCGACCATCCAGGCGGTATCATTGCCCTCGAATGGACTTAGCAGGCGGTAAAATGTGCCGAACTGGAGGAGCTTGCGGTTTTCTTTTACAAAACGGACCTGCTTCCTCACTTCCTGTTTTTCTTCCTCTGAAAATTGGGTGGCATCGAGTTCGTAGCCGAACGCCCCGAACATCGAGACGTTGAAACGGGTATCGAGAGGCGTCGACCTGCCTGTCTGGTGATTCGGGCAGCTTGATACGTGTGCGCCCATCGATGACAGCGGGTAAACAAGCGACGTGCCCCATTGGATTTTCAGTCGTTCAATGGCATCCGTGTTGTCACTCGTCCACGTCTGCGGCATGTAATAGAGCATGCCCGGGTCGAAACGATTCCCTCCGCTCGCACACGATTCGAAGAGGATGTGCGGAAACTTGCCCGTCAGTCTGTCGAGCAGCAGATAAAGCCCCAGTACATACCTGTGGGAAACCTCTCCCTGGCGGTCGCTTGGTACCGATGCCGACCCGACCTCTGTCATATTCCGATTCATATCCCACTTCACATACGAAATCGGGGAAGAAGAAAGAATCGCTGAAAGTGTGTCTTCCAAATAATCCACCACTTCCTGCTTCGACAGATCAAGGATGAATTGATTCCGGCCGTGCGATAGAGGGCGGTCCTTCACGCCGAGTACCCAGTCCGGGTGGGCTTTGTACAGTTCACTCTTTTCGGAAATCATTTCAGGCTCCACCCAAAGGCCGAAGCTCATGCCCGTTTCTTCCAGGACTTTTTCACTCAATCCTTCTATTCCATGGGGCAGCTTCCTGCGGTCAACCGTCCAATCACCCAAGGATGTCGTGTCGTCATTCCGCCCTTGGAACCAGCCGTCATCAAGCGCGAACAGCTCGATTCCAAGCTCTGATGCTGCATTGCAGATCTCAAGGATTTTTTCTTCATTAAAATCAAAATACGTCGCTTCCCAGTTGTTGATGAGGATCGGCCGTTCCTTCCCGCGCCACTCGCCCCTCACAAGCCTTGATTCATAGAGACGGTGGAAACTTTGACTCATACCGTTCAACCCTTGATCGGAATACACCATGACGGCTTCTGGCGTCTGAAAAACCTCTCCGCTACCGAGTTTCCATTCAAATCCGAATGGGTTTACCCCGATCAGTGCCCTCGACGTATCATAAAGATCGACCTCGACACCACCGAAGAAATTCCCGCTGTAAACAAGGTTGAACCCATAGACTTCGCCTTGCGATTCGGTCGTGTCCGGGGACTTCAGTGCAAAGAATGGGTTGTGGAGTGAGCTGGAGACCCCTTTTTTGCTGTCGATCGACTGCAGCCCTTTGCGAAGCGGACTCTCAGCCACATGGCGTTCACGTATCCACGAACCATGAAGATGGATGAATTCGAAATCGGAATGCGGGAGGTCCACCGACGCGCTGAGCAAGCGCTCGATCACCACATGTCCATCCCCGACATTCCGGAGCTTCACGCTGCGAACGATCACATCCCGCTCATGATACACCGTATAGAACACATCCATTTGGAGCCCGGCCGTCACATCCTCCAATGTCACGACCACAGTCTCTGCTTCATCTTCATGCTCTGCATAAGTCGCTGGCAGCCCTTCAAGCTCAGGCTTCCCTCTTAGGATCTCATATTTTTTATACGTGAAATTGGACGTCCTGCTTCCATTCCCATGCTTCAGGACAAGTGCAGGTTCCCTGTAATCACTCGTCCCAAAGCCCGGGTATTCCTGTTTTAAGAATTCCAGTGAAAAAAACTGATTCCCCTCGTATGGGAAAGAAGCGTTCCCCAATGGCTCTGCAGGCAGCTGGATTAAATGAGAGAAATCGTCGCGGTGCTTCACTTTTTTCCCAAAATAAAGCTGCCCGAGCTGTTCATTTTCCATCACGGAGAAGATATAGCTGACGTTCTTCCCCTGCAAATGGAATTGTTTATTTGATTCAGTTACATAGATTGGCATGTTGAGACATCCTTTCTTATTTCACGGCACTTCCGAGCATTCCTGAGATGAACTGGCGCTGCAATGCCAGGAAGAAAATAATGATTGGAATTGTTGCGATCGTCACCCCTGCCATGACCTGGCCGTAATCGATCCGGGATAGGCCGAACAGACTGGACAGTGCCACCGGGAATGTATACATATCATTGGACGATAACGCGATCAATGGCCATAAGAAGCTGTTCCACTGATAAAGGAACAAGAAGATCGCCGTTGCTGCGAGTGCCGGTTTCATGGATGGAAGGACAATTTTAAAGAAAATCTTCCACTCCCCTGATCCGTCGATTCTCGCCGCTTCGATGAGTGAAGTCGGGAAGGCAAGCATATTCTGCCTCATCAAAAAGATTGCAAAGGGATACGCCAGGTTCGGAAGGATCACGGCCTGATACGTATTCAGCCACCCGAAGCCGGCCATCATTTTAAACAATGGAATGATCGTGGCATGATAAGGCACCATCATTGAAAGCAGGAAAACACCGAAGATGATGTTTCTTCCTTTAAAACGAAACTTCGCGAACGCGTAAGCTGCCATTGAACAGATCAATAAACTTAGTACTGTATAGACAATCGCGATGAAAAGCGAGTTGAACATCACTTTTCCGATATCGATCGATGCATTCAAATTCTGGACATTCTCTGTAAGCTTTTCACCAGGTGCGAGGACCGGAGGCTTTGAAAACATCTTACCACTCTCATTCGTAGCCCCGATCGCCGCCCAGTAAAACGGGAAAAGGGACACAAGGGCACCTAAGGCAAGGACACTATATAAACCGATTTTCTTTCCTAATTTAGTCTGTCTCATTCTTGATCACCCGTTATTTTGAATTGTATGAACGTCATGATTGCGATAAGGACTACAATCACATACGCAATGGTTGAAGCATACCCGAAATCAAAGAAGCGGAATCCGGTTTGATACAAGTACATCCCGATCGTCAGCGTCGCATCACTCGGTCCGCCCTTCGTCAACACGAACGGCTCATCGAATAACTGAAGCGTCCCGATCGTCGATAATACGACCGTAAACAGGATGACCGGCTTCAGCTGCGGAATCGTGATGGAGAAGAACTGGCGCACACGGGACGCCCCGTCCATACTCGCCGCTTCGTAAAGCTCCTCAGGGATATTCTGCAGTCCGGCCAGGTAAATGACCATGTTATAGCCGACCCATCTCCAAGTCATCGCAATGATCAGGGAAGCTTTTGCCCAGAACGGATCGTTCAGCCAAGGGATTGCCTTTAATCCAAGGGATGTCAGGAGCTGATTGACCACCCCGTCATTCATCAGCATGATGGAAAAAATGATGGAGTAGGCGACCAGTGATGTCACCGCCGGCAGGAAGAACGTCACCCGGAAGAACCCTTTCATGCGAAGCAGTGCAGAGTTTAATAGGGAAGCCAGCACGAGTGCCAGCAGCACCATTATCGGTACTTGAATGATTAATAGAATAAACGTATTTTTAAGTGCGGTATGGAAAATTTCATCCGATAACAGCCGCTTATAATTGTCTAGGCCGACAAATGTCAGATTGACGCCCTGTCCGGTCTGGAAGCTGAGGATCAGCGATGAAATGATCGGATAGAGCATAAAGATGCTGAACAGAATGACGGCTGGTGCGATGAATAAATACGGGATATATGTTTTTGACTTCATACATCATCCTTCTCTCTTGCAGATTTTAATAGTGGAGGCTCATTTCCCTAGTTGAATAGCCATGAAGGCTCTTTTTTACCTTCTTGGACCATTAACCTCGAAGGGCTGGCCGCCGCAGCTAGATACAATGAATGTTATAGAAAAAGAGAGACCTAGATCACCAGACGAACCTCTTGGCTCTAAATCTCTCTTTTCAACTTCTAAACAGATTTCTAGTTTGCTTTACGTTTCGTACGGTCTTCCAAACGCTTCGCTGCTTCTTCAAGCGCTTTTTGAGGATCTGTTCCGTTGAATGTATCTGCCTGTGCCTTGATGGCTTCATCAAGTGCCACTGAGTAATCTTTTGTATAGTAGGCAGTCGGTACATCCTTCATTTCGTCTGCAAACAGTTCCCAGATCTTCTGTCCGCCGAAGAACTCGTCTTCGCCTGTGAATACTTCAGAATCGTATGTTGTATTCAGGGACGGGAATAGACCGTAGTCTTCCATCGCCATGATCTGCGTATCTTTGTCCGTTGAGAAATACTCAAGGAAATCATAAGCGGCATCTGCGTTTTCAGTAGCGGCAGGAACCATCCAGCTGGAACCGCCCAGGTTGGAAGCACGGTTTCCGCCTTCTTCAAAGGCAGGAAGCTTGAATACTCCCCAATCTCCTTTTGTATCTTTCGCCTGATCGATGATCGTTCCGTAATACCAGGCACCGAATGGAATTGTCGCCACCGATCCGTCGACTGTTGAAGAAACGACTCCGTTCCATCCATCTACGTTCTTGATCAGGTCAGCGTCAGCAAATTTCTTTTGCATTTCCATTGCCTTCACAGCTTCAGGGCTCGTCAAATCGATGTTTCCTTCTTCGTCATAATAGAAGACCCCCTGCTGATTCAGCATCATTCTGAATGTCGGATCGTCCTTGAACATATCCAGTGGCATTGCATATGAACCTGTCTTTTCTTTGATTTTCTTGCCTGCTTCCAGGAAGTCATCCCATGTTTCGATGTCTTCCGCTTTCACACCCGCTTCTTCAAACAGGCTTCTGCGGTAGAACATCCCACCAGGACCTGCATCGAACGGCATGGCGAAATATTTGCCATCCACCTGTGCCAGGTCATTTTTGAAAGAAGGGAATTTGTCTTTATGATCGTCAAATCCTTTTTCTGAAAGATCCAGGAATCCTTGCGGGAATGCCTGAACATATCCCTGAATGCGGTCATCTTCCACGAGTACGATGTCAGGAAGCCCGACACCGCCTGCTGCAAGACCTGTTGAAAGTTTGTCATACACATCCAGACGGCCGATGTCCTCCACTTTCAGCTTCACATTCGGATTCTCCTTTTGATATTCCTTCACAGCTTCGTTCAGGGCCCCAACGTTTACGTTCCAAGCCCACGCCGTCAACGTCACTTCTCCATCCTTGCCTCCGCCTGAACTGCTGGAACTGCATCCGGCAATCATCAACGCAGCAATGATGCTCATCATAACGAATAATTTCTTCATACCCTTTGTCCCCCTTAGTTTCTTAGATTAGAAGAGTTGTAATCGTTTTCTTTTACCGACAAAAATAAAACACCTATTAGAAAGCGTTTACATCTTACTTAAGATTTTAGTAAATAATCAGAAAACAGTCAACAATATTTTTACTAAAATTTTTATTATTTTAGTAAAGTGTGTTTTGGGTACTGGAATAGGGGTGATTGGGGACTGATTAGTGGGGAGATATTGGAGTGGGAAAGGTGAATTGGGAGGTGTACCTGGTACACAGCCCAATAATAAAACGGTGCCAGGCACAAATCGACCGTTTTGTGCCTGGCACCGCGCAAACCTGCGCATACCCGCCTCCTCATATCCCAACAAAACAAAAAAAGGACGTGCCTTTATCTAGCTAAAGGCCCGTACTTCAACACATTAACTCAGTAAAGTTTTCCTTGTCTGTACAAAATCGTCGATAGTTTGGTGACGGAGTGAATATAGCAGTTTTGCCTGAGCGGGAACGGGTCCCCGAAGAACTGCGGGAGGACCGTATCCAGTGTTGCCTGCATTTTTTCGTAAAGGAGCCTGAACACCTCGTCTTCTGTGTAGAATTGGGTTTCGCGGCCCTGCAGCCATTCGAAATAGGAGACGATGACCCCGCCGGCATTGGCGAGGATATCAGGGACGATGATGACTCCCTTATCACTCAGGAATTTGTCCGCTTCTGTAGTGACAGGCGCATTCGCCCCTTCTATGAGGATGCCTGCCTTCACTTTTTCCATATTGTCTTTGTGGATCTGATCTTCTAAGGCGGCCAGGATCAAGACGTCCACATCCAGATACAAGACATCCTCACGGTCCGATATCTCAGCTTTTGCATCTATTTCCTTCAGCTGTTCTTCGGTTGTAGGGAGGTCCCCTTTATTTCTCATCGTGAACTCAATCAATGCCGGGATGTCCAGACCGTCCCCGTTGTAGAGCGTCACATTCCTGTCGCTGACGGCGACGACCTTGTTCTGCAGATGAGTGGACTGGTAGGCTTCAAGAGCCGCGACCGAGCCGACATTCCCGAATCCCTGCACAGAAATGGTCAACGGTTTTTCTTCATATTTCAAGGCAGTTTTGGCGAAAATATTATCCGTCTTCGTCAGCAGATTCTTCTGGTTTTTGATAAAGTCATGGATCATATAGCGGAATGTAAAAAATACGCCTTTACCAGTCGCTTCCCTGCGTCCGAGGGAACCTCCGTTGATGACGCTTTTCCCCGTAAAACTGCCCCTGTACGGGTAGCCGGGATGAATGCTTTTATACTCGGCCATCATCCAGTCCATCTCCCGTTCACCGGAGCCCATGTCGGGTGCGGGAATATCCTTATCAGGACCAAGGACATCACTGAAGTACTGTACATATTTCTTTGCAATCAAGTTCAGCTCTTTATCCGTGTAATCACGGGGATTGATGATGATGCCGCCCTTCCCGCCTCCGAACGGCACGTCATGAAGGGCGTTCTTCAGCGTCATGAGCGACGCAAGGTTGACGACTTCATCTTCATTGACGGATTCATGAAAACGGATCCCGCCTTTATAAGGACCCAATGCGTTGTTATGCTGCACCCTGAAAGCGGGGATCCGGTCGACACGCCCATTTTCAAGCGGCACCCTCAGGAAAGATTTATGTACATGATTCGGCGTCGACAGAATGGCGGTCAACGAAGTGAAAGCCTGTTCCCTAGCCCCTTCCTGCAACTCAGGTAAAAAATTTTCATCTTCGAGTAAAGCGTCCAGTGATTTCTGGACAATGTCACGTGTTTGGCTGATCATCGTTACCCTCCTAATCAGAATAAGTAATAATTGGTATATATTATAAAGTTACCCAATTCATTCGGAATAAAACGATAATCCATTTAATTTGGTGAAAAGCTCTTTTGGCAGACTTCCGGTCCAACGGTGCCTGGCTCAAAACCAACGATTTGTGCCTGGAACAAAAACTGCAATTTGTGCCTGGCACCATTCCATTTTGTACATCCCCCAATCCCACCATCCCATTCCCGGCCCACCTCCCACTCAAGCACCGCAAACAAAATAAAGGACAGACCTTCAGCAAATTATCCCGCTAAAGGTCCGTCCCTCACTATATTGATTCTTCTATTTCTTCACCGTAAACGTATACGAAGTAGATGCCCGATACTCTTCTCCCGCTTTAACCATGACAGATGGAAAATGCGGATGATTGACGGCATCGGGATAGCCCTGGGTTTCCAGGCATAACCCTGCATGCTTTCCAGCTGGAACCCCTTCACTCAGAATGTCCCCTGTCAGGAAGTTTCCGGTGTAGAGAACGAAGGATTCCTGGTCGGTTCCTACCGTCATCACCCTTCCGCTCCCTTCATGCGAAAGGGTGATATTGCCGCTCTTATTTAAAACAAAAGGATGGTCATATCCATTTTTCGTTTCTTCGGATTTTCCCATGTCTTCACGGATGGTCCGCTTCTGCCTGAAATCAAATGCAGTTCCTTCAACAGGACGGATTTCTCCAGTCGGCAGGTTTTCTTCCGATAGCGGAAGGAAAGAGTCGGCGTCCATCTGTAACACATGCCCTAAAACATCCTCTTTAGCATCACCGCTCAAATTGAAGTAACTGTGATTGGTGAGGTTGAGAGGCGTGTCGCGATCGGCTTCAGCCTGATACTTAATGTGGAAACATCCCTCATTTGTCAGGGTATAGGTCACAAATACTTTCAGGTTTCCTGGATAACCTTCTTCCCCGTCGCGGCTGAGATAAGAAATTTTCACACTTACCCGGTCAAACTCTATCGCGACTTCTTCCTCTTCCCAAACACCTGAGTTGAAGCCGCTCCTGCCGCCATGAAGGTGGTTCTCCCCTTCATTCGGCGTCAGCTCTACGGTTTCTCCCTGATGGTCATATCTCGACTGTCCGATCCTGCCGGCGACCCTTCCGACGATGGCACCGAAATAATGGGTATGTTCGATGTAAGCATCCAGGGTGCCAAAGCCAAGGACGACATTTTCAAGACGGCCGTTTCGATCAGGGACAAGGATCTTCGTCACGGCTCCACCATAGGTGATGAAGGTCACTTCCATTCCATGATCATTTTTCAACGTATAGGCGTCGACCTGCTTTTCCCGGTACTTCCCGAATACTTCTTTCTTGATATCCATGCCCTTACACCTCAAGGATGCGGCATTCGTACGGCGCAAGATCGATGCCGTTGAATGTTTCCTCATGGCCGTTATGGTTCACGATCACCCTATAGTCTTTTCGTTCAGCCGTTCTCGTGATGACTTCAACGCCAGGGTTGGATTCCACCGTCTTAAGCGACGAAGCTGCAGCTATCTCCCTTGCCAATGATTGCATGATCTCCTGCTGGACGCCTGCACCGATGTAGTAAGCTTTTCCTTTACCAAAATCATTCAGCGTCACACAGGAATATTCATTGTAGAAACGATCATCGTAGCGATACAGCGTACGTGCCGTCAAAGGTTTCACAAGATCACGCCAGTAAACGGACTGCGTTTCATTCCCGCCTTCCATCGGAACGACAGGAGCTGACTCACCCGCCTGCAGCGACTCGGATTCCTCAACTTCGATTCCGAGAAGACCTGAAAGTTCCCCTGGGATCATCTTGCCGAACACAAGATTGTTGTCGCGGTCCTTCACACCTGCACGGTAGGACATGACGACGGTCCCTCCGTTCTTCGTGAATTCCTCCAGACGCCCGGCGAGTTCTGGGTCCATCACTTTGGCAACCGGAAGGAGAAGCACCTTGTATTGGGAGAAGTCCTGGTCGTATTTGATCACATCAATAGACGTGTTCTGCTTATGGAAAGGCTCGTATAAGCGGAGGATTTCCTCCGTATAGTCGATGCTGGCGTTTTGCTGCTGATTCCTCCACGACCAGATCGTGTCAAAGTCGTAAACCAGGGCGACATCCGCTTTCACCGGTGCATCGAACAGTGTTTTATACTCTTTTACTTCACTGAAGAATTGCTGGACTTCCTTGTATTTGCGAGTCGTACGGTTGTTGGCATCAAGGATTCCAAGGCAGTACTGCTCGGCACCTTTATTCATCCCGCGCCAGCGGAAGAACAGCATGTTCGAGCAGCCGTGGGCGAACGCATGCCATGCCCACGCCTTTGCCTGATTCGGACGGGGAAGATAACCGATGATGTCATGTCCCTGTGCACCCATCAGCTCTTCAACGATCCAGAAATTCTCCTTCTTCAAACCGCGAACGTAATCGAGCGTCATGGAAAGGTGCGCCGGTGAAATCGGTTCCTTCAAGCCGCCCCAGACAGGGTAATTATCATAGGATACGAAATCCAGATCCCTTGAAAATTCATTGTGATCGAACCATTTGTCAAAGAATCCACCAGGAAGGTTCGTCGTCACAGTCTGATGGGACCCCTTCAACTTATTCACTAGATTGATATGTTTGTGCGCGAATCCGGCCAGAGATGCAGAGCGGAAACGTGCCCAATCGAGCATCATCGCCGGATTATGAACGGTGACAGTCTGCTTCGGAACAGGCACCTCTGAAAAATCATTGTACGTCTGCCCCCAGAAGATCGTTCCCCAGCGTTCATTCAGTTCGTCGATGGAACCGTATTTCTTTTCAAGAAATTGCTGAAATGCGTTCAAACATTGATCACAGTAGCACATATCGCTGCCTTCGTGACCCAGTTCATTGTCGATCTGCCATGAAACAATTGCTTCTTCGTCTTTGTAGTGCTGAACGAGCTTTTCTACAATGCGCAGGGAGTATGTTTCATAGGTTTCTGAGTTGAAGCAGTATTGGCGGCGGCCGCCGAATGATTTTTTACTGCCATTGATGTCCTCGATCAGGATATCAGGATGTTTTTTGGCCAGCCAGGCAGGGAATGTCGCTGTCGGGGTACCGAACATGACGCTGATCCCCTGGCTTTTTGCCTTTTCGATGACATGATCAAAGAATGAAAAGTCGAAGTTTCCTTCTTCTTTTTCCATCAGGTGCCAGGCGAATTCACCGATCCGTATCATGTTGACGCCCATTTCTTTCATGCGTGAAAGGTCTTCATCAATTAGCGCTTTATCCCAATGCTCAGGGTAGTAGTCCACACCTAGGTACATGTTTATCACCTTTCTCCTCTGTAGGCTTTCTTTTATTTAGAATTACAAAGTCGTCGTTTAATAAAAAATATATGCTGCTGAATACCGCTTTTGATTTCCGTGGAAGACTTCGCTTTCCGCGGGTAGCCCGTGAGCCTCCTCGGTCGTTCCTCCCTGCGGGGTCTCACATTAGCTACTTTTCCCGCAGGAGTCTACGTCTTCCACTCCAATCAAAAGCTGGATCCGGTTAATTATACTAAGTCTGAGCTGATGTTTTTCGAAAGAACATGCCGCGTTCAGTCTTGAAACTGTAGGTCCGCTACATTGTTACTCGCCACTCAACCCATCCACAAACTTCCTAAACGCCTTCATTCCTTGATCATCGCGCTTGAACACTCCGGCGTCTTCTAGGACGCGGGAGAATTTATGGCCCAGTTCTTCGCGGACGATTCCGCTGACGTTTTCCTTGTTCACTTCGCTGCCGTGGCGGTCTTTCATTTCCTGAACCCACGGCAAGTGGATGTCTTCGACGTTATGACTCATTCCCAATAGTGCTTTTTCCACCTCTTGAAGTTCTCCTTTCAGGCGGGCCGGCAGGACGGCGAGGCCCATGACTTCGATGAGGCCGATGTTTTCTTTTTTGATGTGATGAACATCGGCGTGCGGGTGGAAGATGCCCATCGGGTGCTCGTCGCTCGTCCGATTATTCCGTAAGACGAGGTCTAGTTCGTATTTGCCGTCACGCATGCGTGCGATCGGGGTGATCGTGTTGTGGCGGGTGTCCCCGGAGTATGCGTGAATTCCGACTTCCGGGTCGCTGTACTCTATCCAGCGCGAGAGGATCTCATCCCCTGCATCGGCGAGCGCAGTCATTTCATCCGAACTCAACCGGATCACCGACATCGGCCATTTCACGATGGACGCTTCGACTCCAGGAAAGCCGTCCATTGAAAAATGATAGTCGCTTTCCGCTTTTGCCATGGCAAAGTCGTAGCGCCCGCCCTGATAGTGATCGTGTGATAGGATCGAGCCCCCTACGATCGGCAGGTCTGCATTCGAGCCTGCAAAATAGTGTGGGAACTGATGGACAAAATGAAGCAGGCGCTGGAACCCGCTTTTGTTGATTTCCATCGGACGGTGCTCCTTCGAAAGGATGATGCTGTGTTCGTTGTAATACACGTACGGCGAATACTGCAGCATCCAGTCTTCATCCCCGAGGTTCAGCCGGATCATCCGGTGATTCGCACGTGCCGGGTGCCCGATCCTTCCGGCATAGCCTTCGTTCTCGACGCAGAGTAGGCATTCCGGGTATTTCCGATCCTTTTTGGGCATCGCGCGCTCCATCGCAATCTGCTTCGGGTCTTTTTCGGGCTTAGACAGATTGATCGTGATGTCGAGTTCCCCGTATTCTGTCGAGGCTTTGTAGCTGATATTCTGCTTGATTCGCTTCGTCTGGATGTAGTTGCTGTCCTGACTCAATCGATAAAAATAATCGGTCGCTTCCTTTGGGTCCCGCTCATATCGCTGGAAGAATTCCGAATTGATGACGGATGGCCTCGCGATGAAGCAATCCATCACCTCTGCAGAGAAGATTTCCTTTTTATCGAACAGGTCTTCAACGATGCCTTCTTCCACTGCATATTCCGTCAGTGCTTCGAGCAAGTCCGGAATGTCAAAGTCTTCAGGAGCCGGTACGTGCTCCTGCTGATAGTCTTCCAGATTCAAACGTGCCAACACACGGTTGCGTGCATACACTTCATCTTCTGCCGTGATCAATCCAGCTTCCAGCGCTTTTACGATCAATGCGTCAACCTGTTGGAAAATGGTCATCTCCATCACTCTCCCTTTCCGTCTCTGTAGCCGTACGGATGATTCTCGTGCCAATTCCACGCATCCCCGATGATTCTCACGATCGACGTTCTTGAAGGGTTCCAGCCAAGTACGTCCTTGGCCTTTTCAGAAGAGGCAATCAGCTTGCTTGGATCCCCGGCTCTCCGCTCCCCGACCTTGGCCGGAATCGGATGCCCCGTAACGCTGCGTGCGGCATCGATCATTTCTTTTACAGAAAAGCCCTGGCTGCTGCCGAGGTTGAAGATATTGCTCTCTCCTGTTCTCTTCAAATAATCAAGCGCGAGCAAGTGAGCTTCGATCAGGTCATCGACATGGATGTAATCACGGATGCATGTGCCATCAGGCGTATCGTAGTCTTCGCCGAAGATCGTGATGTGCTCACGCTGCTCGAGGGCAACCTGGAGGATGATCGGGATCAGGTGGGTTTCGGGATCATGGTCCTCACCGATCTCGCCGCTCGTTCTCGCACCTGCCACGTTGAAGTAGCGGAGCGAAACGAATTTGATCCCGTACGCCTCGTCGCACCATCTCATCATCTTTTCCATCGCAAGCTTCGTCTCACCGTAAGCGTTGGTCGGATTCGTCACCATGTCCTCCGTGATGGGCACCTGCTCGGGTTCCCCGTATGTGGCTGCCGTGGATGAGAAAACGATGTGCTTCACGCCGAATTCCTTCATCACCTCAAGCGTCACCTGAGTGCCGTAGACGTTGTTATCAAAGTATTTCAGCGGATTTTCCATCGATTCGCCTACGAGTGAATTGGCTGCAAAATGGATGACGCCGTCGATGCTTTCTTTTTCAAAAACAGAGCGGAGGAATTCCTTATCGCGGATGTCGCCTTTATAGAAGACCGCATCCTTATGGATGGACCCTTCATGCCCTGTCTGCAAATTGTCCACTACAATCGTACGGTATCCCTTTTCGACCAGCTGATAGACTGCATGGGAACCGACATATCCTGCACCGCCAAGTACTAAAACGTTCATACGATCACCTCTTTGTCTAATTCTTTCGCACCGTCACCGATGTCTGCTGTATAAAACGTCGCTTCATAACCGATTTCTTCCTTATATTGTTTTCCCACTTCCGCAATGAAGCGGTCCACATCTTCATTTTCCACAATCGCAATCGCACAGCCTCCGAAGCCAGCGCCCGTCATCCTCGCTCCGACGACACCCGGCTGGTTCCACGCTGCTTCCACCAGTGCATCAAGCTCTTTTCCCGTCACCTCGTAATCATCCCTGAGTGACGTATGGGAATCATTCATCAGCTTCCCAAATTCACTGAGCTGTCCGTTCTTCAAGCAGGTCAACGCCTTCAATGTGCGCCGGTTTTCGTATACGGCGTGCTTGGCGCGTTTCTGTTCGGTTTCAGTGGCGATCACCTGTTTATGCTGTTCGAATTCTTCCTCTGTCAGATCACCGAGAGAGCTGATATCAACGACTGTCTGAAGACGTTTGAGTGCCGATTCACATTCGCTTCTCCGCTCATTGTATTTCGAACCCGCCAGTTCACGGCGTTTATTCGTATTCATGATGATGATCTTGTGATGTTCGAGATCAAGGGGAGCATATTGATAGTGAAGAGTATGGGTATCAAGCAGGATGCCTGCTCCCTTTTTCCCCATCCCGATGGCGAACTGATCCATGATTCCGCTGTTGACGCCGATATAATCGTTCTCAACTTTCTTACCGGTCTCCACCAGCTCCAGGCGGTCCGTATCCAGATTGAATAACCCTTCGAGGAGCACCCCGGTCACAAGCTCGATGGAAGCCGATGACGACAATCCGGCCCCGTTCGGGATATTCCCGAAGTAAAGGACGTCCATGCCCCGGTCGATCCTGTGCCCCGCTTCTTGCAGGAAACGAATCATCCCTTTCGGATAGTTTGCCCAATCATGGCTTTTATCATAGTCAAGGCCGTCGATGTCAAACTCGATGATTCCCTTCTCTTCAAAGTTAAGGGAATACATCCTGACGAGGCGGTCCTCCCTTTTCCGTGCAAAGGCATAGGTACCGAACGTGATCGCACTCGGGAAAACGTGACCTCCGTTATAATCCGTGTGTTCCCCGATCAAGTTGATGCGGCCGGGTGCAAAAAAAGCCCTGCTCGCTGCGCCTCCGAATATCTGCTGAAAACTCTCAGAAAGCCTCTGAAAATCCATTGTGATTCCTCCTATAAAAACAAATCTGTCAATCTATCATTCGTTCATCCTGCGGTCGTTCCGTTTCATCAGAAACCGCTTCCAATTTCATGTTAATCCATGTGCCTCAGAACGTCAATAAACTTTTAGTAAAAGTTTTACTAAGTTTTAAAAAGAACAGCCAGGCTATGCTACCTGACTGTTCGATTGTCATCGTTTTATGCGCCGATCCCGACCGGAGAGAAGATCATATAGATGATGATCATCGCAATGGTCACTGCAATCCCAATCGGGTACACAAGTTTCCATGGCTTCATATCGACTTTATGTGATTCTTCAAGTACATAATCGGTATCCCTTGGCTTGAGCTTCCCGATGATCAGCATCAATCCTGAACATAGAACGAACAGAATCCCCAGGATATGAAGGAAGTGCAGGCCAGTATCCCAGAACAGCTGCGTCACTGCGTAAATCGAGATGAACACAAACAGGGAAACCTTGGCCGCAATCGCCGGCACCCGCTTCGTCAGATAACCGATGATGATGATTGTAAAAATAGGAACATTATAGAAACCGTTTACAATCTGAAGGTACTGGAAGAACCCTTGAGGCGCCTTTTCAATCAGCGGTGCCAATACCATCGCAAATACTGCGAGCAGCGTCCCGAAATACTTCCCAGTTTTGACAAGCTGCTTATCAGATGCCCCCGGTTTCATATAAGGCTTGTAAATATTCAAGATAAATAGAGTCACAGATGAGTTCAATGCCGAGTTGAACGAA
Source organism: Rossellomorea sp. NS-SX7 (assembly GCF_052828565.1). NCBI lineage: Bacteria > Bacillati > Bacillota > Bacilli > Caryophanales > Bacillaceae > Rossellomorea > Rossellomorea sp. NS-SX7. The sequence goes on from NZ_CM128249.1 coordinate 3,514,486, forward strand.
GACAGGATCGCCCCGAACAATACAGCCGCAAAGAATCCGACAAGCGGAGTCGGCAGGATCTCATTCACAAGTCTCGGATACGCATCCGTCGGCTCAAGATTTTCACCGAACATATTGAACGCGATGATCCCAGGCAAAATCAAGAAGAACGGGCCAAGCAGCTTGAACCCAGCCGCAATCAATACCCCTTTCTGTCCTTCCTTCAGGTTCTTGGCGGCAATCGCACGCTGCATGATATGCTGTGCCGTACCCCAATAAAACAGGTTCACCAGGAGCATCCCCGTGAACATCGTACTGAACGGCACCGGATCCTCCGGTTTACCGATCGCATTCAGCTTCTCAGGCGTGTTCTCCATGATGATGTCAACACCGCTGAACAACGAACCGTTACCAAGAACGAATAATCCAATGACAGGTATCATCAATCCACCGATTAAAAGTCCGATTCCATTGATGGTATCGGATACAGCAACCGCTTTCAATCCACCGAAAATGGCATACAGGGAACCGATGACCCCGATTGTCCAAACCGTGATCCAAAGTGCTGTCGTCCGGTCCACCCCAAGCATTTCAGGAACATTGAAAATCCCGCTAAGCGCCACCGCACCTGAATAAAGGATCGGCGGAAGCAAATTGAATACATAACCAAACAAGAAAAGAATCGTGACGATCTGCTTCGTACCAAAATCAAAGCGCTCTTCCAGAAAGTCCGGAATCGTCGTGATGCCGCCTTTTAAATAACGCGGCAACAAGTAAAAGGCCACAATGACGAGCGCAATCGCAGAGCCGACTTCCCAGCCCATCACCGACATATTATCGGAATAACCTTGGGCGTTCAGCCCGATCAGCTGCTCCGTCGATAAATTCGTGAGCATCAGCGAGCCCCCGATGACCCAGCCGGTCAAGCTGCGCCCCGCAAGGAAATAACCATCTTTCGTATTCAAATCCTCGTCCCTCGTCTTCCAATAGGAAATGAAGGCTACGAGCAACGTAAATAACAAGAAGGATACAACTGTAAAGATCATGATGAAACTCCTCTCTCTCCTATACTGCTTTAGTCCATTTTCATAGTATTTCACTTAATGTCTTTATCAAACTTTAAAGCTAGTATAAATGAAAGCGCTCTTACAGTAAACATTTTAGTAAAAATTTTTTGATGTTTTTACTGGTTGTTTTTAGTAAAAGGGAAGAGGGAGCCGGCTGGCTCCCTCTTCTTTATGGGTTATTACGTTTTGATGACAGGCGTTTTATAGAGTGAAAACTTCTCCAGTTTAGTATTTTTTCTACTCTGTTCGCGTTCTTTACCACAAATCATAATGCAACCTTCCATCTTCCATCCAAAGCTTGGAACCTCCTTCTTTAATGTCTCCCTCACCTGTTACAACAGGTTCACCTGTAGCAATAACCTTTTCTACAAGTGCAGCAGCACCTTCTCTGGAAGTACCCCCCGTATAATACACATACAAATCTATGAACAATTCTTTGTACTCTACACTCGTTGAAAATCCATAGTTCAATCCGGCAAGAGCCTTCCTATTCTTATCAAAAATAACAGATACGTCAGAGCTTGGAACGTAATAGTATCTTCCTCCATACCTTCTGGCAATTTCATCAATATTATCATAACGCTCACCATAAGGATTGCGGCTAAAGATCGTTTCAAAGCCGCTTGAGGATGTCACGGTAAACGTCATTGGGAAGATTTCATCAGTTTCTCCAGCCTTTTTGTCCTCGGCTTTTTTCTTTTCTTCTGCAAGACGTTTTTCCTCAGCACGTTTCTTTTCTTCTTGTGCTAGTTTATTTGTTTCATATACATTTGAAGCCTTTTCGATCTCATTTATAAGCTGCGTGTTCGTATTGCTGTAAGGTAATTGTGCAATTTCCTCTGAAAGCTGTGAAACCATCTGTTCAAATTCACCCTGGGGGAGTGACAACTCTTCTGCAATTGACTTGAGTTCCGCGATTTTATTTGAAACATCTTGATAGGTAGAAACCTGCTCTTCTAAACGAGTGATCTGCGGCTTATATCTGTTTTGAAAAAACTCCCGGATGGTGGGATTTTCGATTTTGGCAGTCAGCTTTGTAAAATCAGCAAGCTCTTCCTTTATTGAAGTCAGCAGTTTTGATGAACCCGGATCGAGCGGATCATCCTTCACTTTTTCACCAGCATCATGAATCCTGCTTTGCAGCTGATTAGCTTTTGGAACGATACTGTTGTATTCTTCAATTCCTTTCATTTTAGGAATTAATTCTTGTTCGACGTTTTCTTTATTTGATCCGTTCAAGTTTGAGAGTTGTTTCTCAGCATCATTCAATGATAATTGGGCCGACGCTACCGCCTTTTCATCCATAAGTGTCAGCAGCCCGTTTTCCTTTGCGTCCTTCATTTGGATTTCCATCGATTCATATAAGGAAGATAAGCTTCCCTGAGCCGAAACAAATACTTTTTCGGCTTTTCCCTTCTCTACTTGAGAAAGAACGTACATCGTCAGGAAAGAAAAAAGCACTAATCCGACGAGTCCCAAAGCCATACCAACGATTTTGCCTTTATTGAACATCCATTTCCCCCACTTTTTTCGTTTTGTATATTAGACGAATCCCGGCAAGCTTTTATTTCATTTTCTAAAAAATAATTTCCATTTTTTACTCATTAACTAAAAATTTTCAGAAAATCTTTAAAATTGAGGATTTAAAATATTTAGCAACCTTGACAATCCCTACTAATACACTATAATTAAATTCATTAAATTCCGATTAGATTAATATGAATTAAGAGAAAAGGTGATTAATTGTTCATTCAAATCGAACATCTTAACAAACAATATAATGATAAAACCGGGGCTCCGGTCGATGTGTTGAAAGACATCAACCTTGAAATCGACAAGGGAGAATTCGTATCAATCCTTGGCCCGTCAGGCTGCGGGAAGTCTACCCTGCTCTCGATTGTGGCCGGGCTGACGAAGGCAACGAGCGGTGATATCACGGTCGGTGGAAATCCGATCAAAAAGCCCGGAAAGGACCGAGGCATGGTGTTTCAGCAGGCTGCCCTCTTTCCATGGCTGAACGTGCGCGACAATGTCACCTTCCCGTTGAAAAAGGAACTGTCCAAGGCCGAAGCGAGGCAGCAAGCTGCAAAGTACCTACATATGGTCCAGCTTGGAGATTATCAGGATCATTATCCTCATGAACTTTCAGGCGGAATGCAGCAGCGGGTTGCCATCGCGCGTGCACTTGCGATGGATCCGGAGGTCCTTCTGATGGATGAACCATTCGGAGCACTCGATGAACAGACCCGTTCCCGCCTGCACGGCCAGCTCGAAACGATCTGGATGGAAACGAAAAAGACCGTCCTCTTCGTCACCCACAGCATCTCGGAATCCATTAAACTATCAGACCGGATCATCGTGATGGGCACGCGCCCAGGGACGATCCTCGCTGACATCAAAGTGGATATCCCGCGTCCACGGGAAGCTCATAAGGAAGAAATGGTAGGAATCGAGGAGCATATCATGAGCTACCTGAAGAAGGAAATCGACAAAGTCATAAGTGAGGAATTGGCCTATGAACACAGCTCTTAAACGAATCATCTTCTTTGCACTCATCATCGCTTTCTGGGAAGGGGGTTCCCGCTTCGGACTATGGACAGAGGTTGTGCTCCCTTCACCTACATCCGTTTTCGACGCTCTATTGACCGGTATCAAAGATCAAACACTCATCATCGACCTGATCGCAAGCTTCAAGCGGCTGCTAATCGGACTCGGCATCGCATTACTGATCGGAACGAGCATCGGCGTACTTTTGGCAAAATCAAAAACAGCTGACGACACGCTTGGATCGGTCCTACTGGCCCTGCAAAGCGTACCAAGCATCGTGTGGTTGCCGCTCGCAATCATGTGGTTCGGGTTAAATGAAAAATCCGTTATCTTCGTTGTCATCCTTGGCGGAACTTTCGTCATGGCATTGAACATCCGAATGGGAATCAAAAATGTATCCCCGCTGTTTATAAAAGCAGCACAAACAATGGGGTCGAGAGGATTGGATCTGTTTATCAGGGTCATCTTCCCTGCATCCATTCCTTACGTTGTGACAGGCGCACGCCTTGCATGGGCATTCGCTTGGAGAGCATTGATGGCAGGTGAATTGTTGAGCACCGGACCTGGACTTGGCTATACGTTACGCTACGCATCTGATTTTGGTGACATGAGTTTAGTCATCGCGGTGATGATCATCATCGGTGTCGTCGGTGCAATAGTGGATCAGCTGATCTTCCAGCGTGTTGAGAAGTCAGTTATTAAGCGTTGGGGGTTGGAGTCATAGTGCGTGATTGAGTTTTTGAAAAAAAATCCGGATTTTTGAAAAATTTTCATATGTTTTTGAAAAAATAATAAGATTTTTGAAAATAAATCATGCATTTTTGAAAGAATAATTCTTTTTAAGCAAAACGACACCACCTTCAGTAAAAAAATACCCATAAAAAAACATTAGGAGGCCACAAAATGAAAAAAACCTTTCTTTTCACAGCGATTTTCTTCCTCATCGCCGGAATTTTAGCCGGTTGCGGAACATCAGACAAAACGTCCGGATCCTCTTCGGACAAAGAAAAGATCGTTATCGGGTACTTCCCGAACATCAACCACGTCCCGGCGATGGTGGCAAAAGAAAAAGGCTACTATGAAGAACAGCTTGGTGACGGCACAAAGATCGAATACAAAACATTCCCGGACGGTTCATCTTTCATGACCGCCCTTAAGACAGGAGAAATCCACGCCGGCCTTGTCGGACCGGGACCTGCCATGAACAACTACATGACAGGTGCGGATGTGAGAATCATCGCAGGTGGTTCAACCGGCGGTACGGTCGTACTCGCCAGTGAACAAAGCGGCGTGAAATCAGTCAAAGATTTTGCCGGCAAGTCATTCATCACACCTGCTGTCGGCTGTACGCATGACGTCCAAGTTGAAACATTCCTGCAGGAACATGGTATCGAATCTTCTCGTATCGGCGGAACGATGAAGCACGTGACAGGAAACCCAGCTCAATATGCGGCGATGCTGAAATCAGGTAAAGTGGATATCGCAGTCGCTCCTGAGCCTTGGGCAGCAGTCATCCAGCAGGAAACTGGCGCGAAAGTCATCATCGACCATGACGAAATCGCATTTGGCGAAACACTTCCGGCATCCGTCCTAGTCGCATCTGGAACATCAGTAAAAGAAAATCCAGAACGTATCCAAAGTATCGTCGATGCCCACAAACAGGCAACGGAATTTATTGCTGAATACCCGGAAGAAGCAAAAGAAATCACGATCAAAGACATTAAAGAAGTAACAAAACAAGAACTGAGCAAAGAAGTCGTCGACCAGGCATGGGAACGAATTGGATTCACCTACAAAGTGGACTCGGACGCCGTGCAAGCATTCGCAGACTCATCTTACGAACTTAAATTCCTGAAAGAAAAACCGGAATTCACAGACCTGATTGACAAACAATTCATCGACTAATCCGAAGGCCCGTCCCTCGCTGCTTTAACGTGGTGAAGGGGCGGACTTTTCTTGTAAAGAGGGGGAGATTAAGATAAAGAGATTTTGGTTTGTTGTGGTGGCTGGAATGTTGGCGGCTGTGCTTGCTGGATGCGGGAAGGAAAATGTGGAGGAATCGTTTCCGATGAGTGTTGAGGTTGAGGAGCTTGAAGCCGTAGATCAAGATGGTGATAAGGTACGGTTATCAGAGCTTAACGAGGACAAAATCGTCATCGCTGATTTCATCTTCACCAATTGCGAGACGGTCTGTCTTCCGATGACGGCGAATATGGCAGAGCTTCAGGAAAAGATCAAAGAAGCCGGACTTCAAGACTCCGTACATCTCGTTTCGATCTCGATCGATCCGGAAGAAGACACTCCCGAGACATTGACCGAGTACAGTAAAAGGCACAACGCCGATTATAGCAACTGGTCCTTCCTCACCGGCTATTCGCGTGAAGAAATCGAATCCTTTGCAAATGTCTCCTTTAAAACGCCAGCAGCTAAAGTCGAAGGCTCCAACCAGTTTGTTCATGCGACTTCATTTTTCCTCGTAGGTGAATCGGGCACACTCCTTAACAAGTATGAAGGGGTATCAGATCCGCCTTATGAAGAAATCATCAAGGACATCCAAAAGTTGAACTAACAAAAAAAGCTTGATTCCCACCCACGAAACGAAAGGGACGGAAACCAAGCTTTTTTATTTATTCTGAAGCCACTCAAAGAAACCAGATTCAGTCAACACTTGGTCTGCCTTGTTCCCTCCTCGTTGAAATGAAACCTCAAGGCCTTCCTGCTTCAATACACAAACCAAATCAACCAGCCCCCTAACACCAAGTTGGTTGATGGTGTCCAACTGACTGATATCGAATACTATGGTTTCATATCTTTTAAAATGATATCTATATTCAAGTAAAAACTCATCTAATTTTTCAATATTGGAGGAACCAAGATACCCGGATAGAGCAACCTGCATCGCTCCAGAATAAGAAGAAACACCTATATTCAAACGTTTTGTATAAAGACGAGTATGTCCCATATTAATGAGAAGATCTTTCCCGGAAGACGGATGATAAAAGAAACACATTTCCTGTTTGACTGAAAGATTCATAGGAAGCACCTCAATCTTTTAGAATAATAATCAATTTTATAGTATTTTTTACCCACTCCACCACCCCTTCAAACCTCAAATTCAGGATTTTATCCCTAAAACCTGACAATTTTTTAGATTAGGGTCCATTATTAAACACTTAACTCATAACGACAATAGCAAAGGACGATTGTATATACTCATGTTCCGGTGATGTCTTGTGTAGAAAGAAACAAAGTTTACGAAAAAAGGTGACTAAAAAAAGGAATCCTCTCAAAGAATCCCTCAATACTTTCTCACAGTCCGTTTTATTTTTTTGTACCATAATGGTACTCAAAGTTATCTTTAAAGTCCTCCCAATAAATCGAAGCCTGTTCTTTCACTGGCTGTTCTCCTGAACAGTTTTTATTAAAATCTTCTTCATCTTCTCCCTTGATAAACAACAGACCAGAAATTCTTTGATGACCAGATACTTCAAGCTTACCTGCGACACATACCTTTGATTGTTCACTTACCGTTAAGTGCTTTCCTACCTTAAGGTCTCCTCCGACATAAATAGACGATGTCCCTTCTATATCCAAATGTCCTTTAAAGTCAGCCGATCCACCTACTTCCAGGGTAAGATTCTTAACATTGTTCATATTCTTTCCCATGGTGAATCGACCATCCACATGAACGTCGGAATCCTCGAGATTATTACCATTCCCCGAAAGCGTTAAGTCACTTAAAGCATAGATGACATCTTTCTGTATTTTTTTATTATTGCCCGAATATGTTTTAGAAATCGTTACTAACACTTCTTTACAACTATTGTCCAAGCTATCGGGATTTTTACACCTGTCTTCCACCACAGGCTGTGAGATCTTTTTTAAAAAATCACCACCTGAAGGGTCACTTTCTGTCCCTTCTGCCTTGATTTGAAGGGGAATGATCGTTTCGGCAAATAACATAAAGTCTTTCTCTGCGCCGTCCTGCCCTTTTATTCCCCTACTGGAAAAGCTGATCACGATTTCGGGGTATGCCGAATTCAAAATAACCGGCTCTATCTCGAAAGATGCAGCCGTATCAACTGCAACTCTCTCTTCTTTCAAAAAATCAGGCAGTTTATCAATCATCATATTAAATATATCTTGTTCAGTGTAATCTTTGCTTTCATCTTTCTCGATTTCATCCAATACCCATTCCCTGCTTTTTTCGAGGGCGTGTTTGATGGATGTTTTATAATAAGGGATTCCCATTTCAGCCAATGCTACTGCCTGATAATTCTTTTCAACCTTGCTATTCTGCTTAGCGCTGTTATAGGATGCACCCAGCAAACTTAACGCTATGACCATGAATACGACGAGGATCAATAGCGACAAAACTAGAGCGTAGCCTTTTTCTTCTTTAATTTTCATTGTTTTGACTGCCTTTCAATTTATATAAAGTCGTTGTCAAATTGAATGTATTTTCAGAGTGTTCTTTGTCGTGGATGGTAAGCTCTAGATCGCGGGAACTGGAATGATCGATATCTTTCGTAGTGCCCTTAAGGCATAGGTCAGGATGAGAATATGTTTTAAATGGCTGCGGGGAGCTGTCTGATTCATAAATTTCTATTTCACAGCCCGTGTTCACTATTTTATATGTAGAATGGGACTGATGGATTCTGGTCAATTCCATTGAAATGAGATTCGCTTCTTGCTGCATGGACGTTTGTGATACGGCTTTTTTTGAATAGTTCAATCCCTGAAAGAGCACATTCCATAGCACCAAACCAATCACTGAAAGGATCGCTAAACTCGCAAGGACTTCTATTAATGTGAGGCCATTCTGATTTTTCATCACTCAATCGCCCCCTCAGCATTCACGTAGCCATATGTTTCCGTTATCTCCTTACCATTTTTAGATAGATTGATGATTACTTGGCGGGGTCTATCTTCTTGCTGATCAATTGGAAGTTTAACCTTTACGTCAAACCCCTCCGCTGTCTTTTTGAAAAAGTAATATACAGCATCTTCAGGGTTATAACTTTCATAACCATACGGAACATCTGCAACAAGAGGATCCTCTAAAAAAACGGCGATTTCATCGTTTTCATCAATCGTCCACTCGGCAAGTATTTTCTTTGCTACATTGATCCCCTTCGTTTTGTCGTCATTCTGTTGATTCATCATCCCCACCTGCGGAAAGAAAGAGAGGATGGATACGACAATGATGGATAAAATGGATGTCGCCGCCAGAATTTCGACTAACGTTAATCCTTTTTCATTTTCTAACATTGGAATTCCCCTTATAGGATAATCATCCTGTATTCTTACAATCTATTATAGCACTTAGGAACCGATAATTTCCTTTATTTAACGCGACTCTTTTTGGTACGGTCAGCTGAAATATCTTGTTTTATACCATAATTCATTGATTGTAATATTACGTTAAAATCTCTCCCTAAAGAAATATCCTTCAACCTTCTCTGATAAAATATAAATATCGTTTACTATTGTTGTATTTGACAGCAGGAATTGTTTTTCATTGGAAGAAGCACAGGAAGCGATGATTGATTATTATTCCATTGGGAGACCCGCTATTGTAAACTCTTCTTCCACAATTTAAAGATACGAAAAAAGGTGAATAAAAAAGGTATGAACAATAAATTGTTCATACCCTATTATTTAGTATACAGATGGAACTGTTGTTAAAGGAAGTTGAATGGTAAATGCAGTCTTTTCAGCGCTCGATTGACACGTAATTTTCCCATCATGTTTCTCTATCAGCTTTTTGCAGATGAACAATCCGATCCCTGTCCCAAGCTCTTTTGTTGTATAGAAAGGTTCAAAAATGGCATTGATCGTTTCTTCGTGAATTTCGGGACCATTGTTGCAAATATTGATGGTTATTTCATCATTGATGATGGAGGAAGTAATCCAAATTCTGCGTTCTCCTTCCGTCTGTTGAAGCGCATCGATGGAATTCATGACCAGGTTCAAGAGAACTTGTCTCAGCTCATCCTGATTTCCAGTGATTTTGAATTTCTCATCTATATTCACTTCTGTGGTCACTTCTCCCGCGAGAAGACTTGGATACAGGAATTCAATCAGCTCAGCAAACAGTTTTGATAAGACTACTTCTTCCCGTTTGCTCTCAATGATTTCCTTTCTAGACACATGAAGAAATTGAGAAATCCGGTAATTCAACTGATCCAGCTCATGCTGCATGATATCAAGATATGGAAGATTCGGATGATCATGCTGGAGTAATTTTGTAAAACCGATAATAGAGGTTAATGGATTTCTGAACTCATGTACAAAACTTGAGCTCATTTGCCCCAGTATCGTCAGCCTCTCTTTATGGGTCTGATCGATATAAAGCTCCTTCTCCTGCAGCTGTTTGTCCCGGATATCCGTGTAATGTTTTACAGCAAGATAAGAGAAGCGGTCAAATAACGAATTAATTTCATCAAGATACCGTTGGAGAGCATCCCATTCAATTCCGGAACGGCTTACCCATTTGATGATTTCACTTTTCCCGACATTTACGTTGTAAACAAATTCGCTGATATTCACATTGGCCTTCACCCGTTCGTGAGCAGTCTTAAACGCAAGTGCCTGGATTTCCTCTTCTGTCAAAGGGTGTTTAATGGCACGCTTCACCAAGTGAAACATCCTGAGTCCATTCTGCAGGACCTCTTCCTTATATAAATCATCCTCAGAAATGACAATTTTCGCTCTCCAATTATGTAAAAACTCAGCTGAATGTTCATCTAAAAAAGCTATGAGTCTATCAGAAGTACTAGTCATTTACCGGCAATCCCTTCGTTCCCTTATTTTCAACATTCTGTCTTTACTACTATCATAACAGAAATACACTTCCCCTGAATCATTTTCTAAAAATTGCATGCCGATTCCCACACTCTACTAAAGCACCGGGGCGGCCCAAGGCTAAAGGCCGTCCCTCACTCTACTAAAGTACTACGGGACTGACGCCCCCAAGGTTCGTCTGGGTTCGACAAATAGTAGGGCCTTCGTTTTATTTCGGTTATCGAAGTTTATCGAACGATGATTTTTGTTATCCTAAATTCCCCATCAATCCCGCCTGTGCCAGTCTATTATCTCTAGTCATTTCAGTAGTATAAATTCCTTCCATATGTTCATGTATTCTACTAGATTGCTCTATATACTTAATATCAAATGGCAAAAGGAGGAAATATATTGAAGAAAAGACTAATTACACCAATCGTACTATCTACCGCTCTGATCGCGGCGACTCTGCCTCAAGGACAGGCACTGGCTGTCCAGCCTCAGGATCTGACCGCAGCCCAAACAAAATCTATCAAGCAGTGGAATGAAAAAGCCAATGTCCCTCTATTCGTAAAAGAAAAGCATGCCGTGAAACGCCTTGCTGCCACCCCCAATGATGCACTCAATTATCTTCAAGAGAAAAAATCCACTCTCAACATGAAAAACCCGAAAGCAAATTTAAAAGTGAAAAAAGTGGAGAAAGATGATCTCGGCATGACCCATGTCCGTTTTAACCAAACCAACAACGGCATCTTGGTGGAAGGGTCTGAAATCATCGTTCACTATAATAAAAACAATGAAATAACCTCAGTGAATGGGTCGTACCACCAGGCAGCTGAGGAAACGGACATCAACCTGTCACCCCAGTTATCAAGCAGTAATGCTGTCGAGAAAGCCAAGTCAGCTGTCAAAGCACCTGAGAAGTTAACCTATGCTCCGACCTCGGAACTCGTCATCTATCCTTTCGAGGGGAAAAATCACCTCACTTATAAAGTGAACGTCAATTTCCTTGGAGAAGCACCCGGCAACTGGTTTGTTTTCATAGACGCGAAAACAGGTGAAGTAGTCGACCAGTACAACGCCATCATGCACGCAGAAGATATTAAAACGCAGACTGGATCCGGTATTGGTGTTCTGGGAGAGCACCGACTGCTGCATATCTCTCAAACAAAAGAGCCGAACGAAGGCACGATGTTCCAGATGGCTGACTACAGTCATGAAGGGCTGGAGGGCATCTTGACATACGATTATTCTAATAACCGCTTAGAAATATTCAAGGACAAGGATGCTGCCTTCCATTCTGACTTTGACAGGCCGGCGGTTGACGCTCACTATAATTCCGAAAAGGTTTATGAATATTATCTAAACGAGCACGGACGAAACTCCCTCGATGACGAAGGCATGCCGATTCAGTCGGTCGTTCATTACGGGAACAATTATAATAACGCATTCTGGAACGGCACGTATATGGTCTATGGAGACGGAGACGGTGAATTCATGATCCCCCTTTCAGCCGGGCTTGATGTTGCCGCCCATGAAATGGCCCATGGAGTGACGTCAAACTCTGCCAACCTCCTTTATCGCTTCCAGTCCGGGGCATTGAACGAGGCCTTCTCTGATATATTCGGCGCACTGATCGATGATGAAAACTGGGAACTTGGTGAGGACATCATGGCCCCTGCTGCAAAGGAAAGCGGACGTGAATCCCTCAGAAGCCTAAGCGATCCAAGCAAATACCCTGTAAAGGCGGATTACGTACCTTACGGAAATGGAGACGGGATGTACCCTTCCCATATGGACGAGTTTTACGATCTGCCCGGCAACCTGGATAACGGCGGCGTTCATATCAACTCCTCCATTATCAACCATGCCGCTTACTTGACTGCTCAGGAGATCGGTCGGGAGAAGCTGGGTAAAATCTATTACCGCGCGCTGACAACTTATCTAACCAGCCTGTCCGATTTCAGCGATGCGCGCCAGGCGATTATTCAATCTGCTGAGGATCTATACGGCGCAGGCAGTGAGGAAGCTGCAGCAGCTGCCGGCGGGTTTGATTCTGTCGGAATTACCGAATAACTTATGCGATAAGCATGGAGGGTCTCCCTTCATGCTTATTTTTTTGACCATAAAAAAGAAGCCTTATCTAGAAGCCTTCTTCTCACAATCTATTACATTTGGAAGGGAGGCTGATCTCCCGGCTCCAAAGGAAGCATACTTGAGTAAACAGATGGAGCCTCCATAGATTCTTCCAGGTTACCGGCGGCAGGGGGCTGATCCAAACCTGATGCAAAATAAGTCAATGTCGCAGATGCCCTTTCCAGCTGTGTTTGAAGGACCTTTACAGAACAAGAGACCTCCAGCAAAGAACCGTTCTTAAAGTTGACGTATGTTTTTCCATTAATGAGGGAGAATTTCTCGATGTGGTAACAAAAAAGCCAGGTGCATTCATAATGTTGAGGAGACATAGTGGGAAAAGCAAGGATGTATGGATCTTCACTGATAATAACGGGCGTTTTCCTGAAATATGGAAGAACATGTTTCACTGCTTTTACCCTACCATCATAAGAAGCTCCATTTCTCATGCACACATCGTCCAGAAGATCCATGACTGGCCTTTTACTGAAGATATGGTTTCCCGACTGATTCAGTATGACGGATTGATACCTTTCATGATAAGCCGGATAAATGGCCATCGTATCCATTGTAATTGGGTTTTCTCTTTCTCTCACTCACTACACCATCCTTTAAATGTAAGTAGAAACTTATTTTTCAGAAATTTCTTCAAAATAAGTGACTTTATACCTATTATACCTCAAAAGGATATTATTTCCAGTTATTTCTACATATTTTTACATTTTTCAGTAATTTTATCGTGATTCAATCCAAACGATTGGTTTCCAGTGGCAAATCGTTGGTTTCCTTCATTTAAAAATGCTGAATCTCCAATAATACAGACAATTCTCCGTTTTGTTGAATCCTGCCCTTCACTGTAAGGTAAAGCTACCCGGGAATAACCGAAAGGCGCGCCATTCAGAAGGACAACGGACATGGAGTCTTTCCATGATATTCAACAACAATTTGAACCGATGATCCACAAGATCATTCACTCCATTCACATTTTCAAGGATCAAGAAGAATTCTATCAAACAGGGCTGATTGCGCTTTGGGAAGCAGCACAGAAATTCAATCCTGAAAAAGGGGCATTTGCCGCATTTGCATACTCTTACATCAAAGGGAGGATACTGACGGAATTAAGTCAGAAAACAAAGCTTCTTGACCAGCAGACCTATCCAAAAGAAGAATTCTGGGAACTGGTGGAGGATGAATGGTCAGAGACTCCACTTTCGCGGGAGATCCTGCAAGTATATTGTGAAGGGCTGACAGACGGACAGATTATATGGGTCATGTATACGTTCATCGATATGTTGACGGTAAAGGAAATAGCGGAAAAGGAAAAGGTATCGATCAGTGCTGTGAAGAAGTGGAGGCACGGTGCCAAGGAACGGATAAAAGAAGAATATGTAAAAAAAAACAAAATAAAAAAACCATAAAGGTTTGCTGGTAGAGATGCTATAAAAAAGAAAAGACTCGGCAGCTGGCTGGCATTGTCATGAAAACAGAAGCCCCTATAGCTTTGCGTCACCATCTTTCAATGGCTTTGCCCTTTTCACATCTATTCAAGATGAATTCTTATCCGAAGATCCGTTTACGGTGAGACTGTAGAATCTTTATGTATATTCGATTCTCCTCACACCTGAAGAACTTAATCCCAAATAGCTTCAAAGGAGTCCATATTTCTTTCATATAATAAACCGGCATTCCTCAACCCCCTTTTTAAATACATTTAATCCCTTTTCTTGTACTATTATACATTAAAAAAGTCTGAATTATCTATACAATTAGGTAAATATTAATAGACAAAAAGAGACAGATTGGGACATGGGTGGGACAAGGGAACAGGTTAATTGTCCCGTTTTCTTTCTGTAAAACATGGCAAAAAAACTCCTTACCGCGTCAGTAAGGAGTCTAATTTATTAATATATCGAGTTATCTATAGATTAATACTTTACCGACTGTTCCATCAGCACTTTCACCTGTTACACGGAATTTTAGACCGTAGTTTGGAACATTGCGGCCAGCATGCACTTGGCCGGAGTTGCTGTAGTCGGCGCTGTCGTCGAATAATGGATTGCGTTTTGTGAAGTTGTCTTTCATGGTGAATAATCCTGGATAATTAAGGAACATTTTTTCTGATTTATTTAGGCTGAATGCTGCATCGTGGATTTGATAGCGAGTAGAACCTACAGTACCGTCACTCCAGCTTAGAGCATGTTGATCTGCATCGACTACACCTAAGAAACCATCCCCAGGGTGAATCCCTGTCCAGTTATTGTCGTAACTTTCATCCACGTACCATACCAGTAGCCCAGGATCGAAACTCATTAGGCTATCGCCGCGTCTAATATGTTTTAAACCTTCGTCGACACCGTTGTGAGATCTCCATTCTAATAAGTAATAATGATCAGAGTAAAATTTACCTTGATCCTTCTTAAATCCATCTAAAGTAAAGGCGGATTCACCTTCTGCATCATCTGAAATGATTGCATACCCATCCACTTTTACGGAAATATCATCTACATAAAAGCCAAGTTGGGCTAAATATGGATCTGTCCAATAGTTTAATTCCAATTCAACTTGTTGCCCTGCATAATCAGATAAATCAAATGTAGCATCTACCCAACCTTCAGAAGTTCCTGTTATTCCGTGACCTGGATTTTGCTCGTTTGGATCTTCTGACGTTGTTATATCACCTTCTATTGACTCACCATTCACTTTTACAGATGCATAATCCCAATCCGTTTCAATATCATACCATGCTTTAAACGTTAAAGTAGCGTTTGTTGCATTTGTTAAATCTAAAGAGGTAGTCATTGAGTTATCTAATTCATTACCACTTCCACTGAAGTATTCATTTGAACCACTAGTAGGCTCATTTACAATATTTTCTTTAGCCGGGAGATTCACACGGACAGCATCATTATTCGTCCCTTTAGTGACAGCTTCATCAAGAAGTACTTCAGTTCCGTTAGCAGTCACATCTTCAACGTCTATTGTAGTACCGCTTAGCCAATTTCCTCCATGAATTGCTTGTAGCATTTCTTTAGCATAAGCACTCATTCCAGGAGGTTCTGTACCAGGGATATCACCTGCCCAGCTACCGCTTGACATAAGGGACCAATACGAAACAGCCTCACCAGCTCCAGTATATTGTGTATCATACTCATCAGGCAGACCTAAATCATGACCATACTCATGAGAAAATACCCCGGCAGCCCCATCTTCTGGTTCAATTGTGTAATCCCAAGCAGCTAAAGTACCACCCCATCTATCGCTATCAGATGTGCCACCCGGTACTGCTACAGGACCTGTACTAAGTTTTGAACGATGTGACCAAATCGCATCTCCGCCAAGGGAGCCACCACCAGCCTCTTCACCTACACCGGCATGGATGACCATCAAATGATCGATGATACCATCTGGCTCGTCATAAACTCCGTCTCCGTCATAATCGTCACGATCCCAGGCATCGTACTCAGATAGATCTACATTCGGGTCTTGAGCTGCTTGTTTCAATGCTTCAAAAACCAGGAAACGTGGTTTTGCATCGTTGCCATCCGGAGCAGGGAAATTTCCTCCATAATAAGCTGCAGGATGTTCTGCAGTATACCAGCCTGCGACTGTTCCTTCTACAGTATAGCTCCCACCAGACTGTTCCTCATAGTACTGTCTCATAGACACAAACGTTTCCCCATTCGGACCCTTATAACCATCTTCACCAAAGATCATATCGTTAAAATGATCATTGGTATAATCTTCATACCAGAAATCTGTTTCTTCTTTTGTTATAGAGCTCTTTTCATAATCAGGAAAATCGATAGCAAGGACAAGAACCTTATCAGTGCGAATTTCTCCATCATATCCTTCTTTCTGAACACCATCTACTTTATTCTTTTTAGCTTGCCCCAGTTTGTTGCCTTTACCATTTGTAAGACTGCTGTTTTTCTCATTCTTTCCATCTTTCATTTTGCCATTGTCTAAAGTAGGAAGATTATCTTTCGTTTCACCTGCATTTTCAGCTTTTGCCTTCAGATATTTCGTTAATACCTTCTCCGCTTCGGCAGGACTTGCACCTTCGGCAATCTTCCCTTCCTTCTTCAACATCTCAATCAATCTCTCATCATTCGCAATACCAAGATCAATAGTAGACCCCTGATAAGCATGACTCACATGCTTATTTGTTACTTCATTAAGTATATTCTTTACATCAACCGTCTGCGCAGTTGACATAGCTGGACCCACTGCAAATGTACTAAGACCCAGCAGTGTAGCTAGTGCTGCAGATGCAGCTTTTCTTTTCTTCCTCAAACTAATTCCCCCTAAAAAAATTAGAACATAGACATAAGTTCCTATATTCTGAATTCTTTTTAGAGAACAACTATTCCTTCTGTCCGTTGGTATTGTAATGCAAATGTAATATTTTAGAATTAAAGGCATCTTAAGGATTTTTTATTACACAAGAAAAGGATACCCCTTCAACAAGTATCCTTTTCAACCAAATTTATTTGTATCTATAATCATAAACTGTTAAAGCGTTAATACGCAAAAATATCGTATACAACCAGTATAAAGCAGCATAAACAACCACCCCTGCCAAATCATATCCGACATCTAATAAACAACCTGTCCTGTAAAAAAATATCTGAGCTATTTCTGTAAATAATGCATATGAAGCAGAAATAAGTATGGTCATCCCCATTCGGTTTACTACCATGAATACAATCGCTGCCAGTAAACAAAATGCGATTGAATGTCCTGTCTTCTGAAAAATGTATTGGGGGCTTGAAAATGGATATGAGGCAACGTCAAAAAAAGCGGAATAATCAGGTTCCATATTCCATCTGAACGTAGGAATTCCCTCATTGTATAACCTAGTCAGGTTTTCTGTACAAGTCATAATAAAAATAAGAGTGAAGTAGCAGATGAATACCATTACACGCAAGTAAATCACTTCCTTGTCACCATCATTGCCATGACAAGGCTCTCCCATACAGCGAGACACCGGGACAGGTTCATTACCTATACTCCAGAAAAATGAACCTGTTCCTGCTCCCCTTTCTAATCTTTTATATCTCTTACAAAATAATCGGCGAGGTATTTAGCCCACACTTCATTTCCTTTCTTATTTGGAAGGTTTTCGGTTGTCAGATAATCTTTCATTTCCTTTTTACCGGAATCCGGCCATGCCTGCCAATGATCTAAATAGATGTATTTATTTTCTTTTGCATAGTCCTCTAACTCCTTCTCATCTTGAAGGTAATAATGAGCCCCATAAATGGGGTTAGACGGCTGCAAGATGATTGTCATATCTGGGCTTTCCTTTTTAAAGTCCTTGAGAAGCACTGAAAGATTCTTTAAGCGATCCGTCATTCCAAGTTCACCATTGTCATAAAGTAAAAAGGGTTCAAGCAGCAATATATCCGGTTTCTGTTCCGTTAGCTTTTTATGAATATCCTCTTCCAATACTTTATCGGATGTCTTGTTAGCAATTTCTTTGATTGTGACGTTTAATAGAGAATCACCATATACCTCCACCAGCTTCTCTTCCAATAATTCAGGCCATGCATCCTTTTGTTCAGAAGTAGAAGATGAACCAATAATCATTAAATGAAGTTGTTGATCTTGATTGATTTTTTCTCTAAACTTTTGCTGAAGCTCCGGCGGCAAATAATTCATTCGATCGAGTTTCAACATTCTTTCTTTTTTTGCTTCTTCCTCTTTATCAGTTGAATCAGCTTTCACTACCTGTTTGGGCATGTCCACATGAATCGTATCTGCCTGAACAGCACTGATTTTCTGCTCCCAATGCAGCTTTCCGCCCGCCAAAGCAGAAACTGTTATGATAAATAGAAAGACTATCATAAAATTTTTCATCCACATCCCCCATTGCATATAATCTATGAGATTAATGATATAGAAGATAGATTACAGAATTTGTATATCCATGTAGACTGCCGTTCTAAAAGTTCCGACAAAAAACATGGTGCATTGCCGCATATTAAAAGGATACAAAACTAGGGGAAGTCTAATCGTCATAAAGGTCGGAACCAGTGGGATGAGGAACTTTTCAAACAAAAAATACAGCTATAAAAGCTACATGTGTTTTTTGTCATGATATTTAGGTATTTCACAATATTTATCCGATTGAGGAGAATCCTTTGGCTGCACCAACACATAGTTAAAAATGAAAGGACAAACATATACCTTACTCTCTTAAAATTGCGTATAATAGAACCCTCCATATCATCAATTTTAATCCAACTAAAAATTCGGGACAGGGGGACAGGTCCGCTGTCCCCCTCTTAGTCTTGAGGATTTTCAGGACATGGTACCTGTCCCTCTGTCCCTTCCAGGTAGTAGTCCCTCAACATAATAAAATCCTCTATCTGTTGTTCTTTAGTCCGCTTTCTTCTATTCATTACAACCGTGCTTGTGTGGTAAAGTGGAAAGACTTTGTAACTATTCCATTCTTGAGGTTGTGCGACATGCTCCTTTAACACAATGGAATGCTTTTTAATCGTATTCAAAGCTTTCAATGCATTACTTCCCATCGTGACTATCACTTTTGGCTGTACCAACTCTATTTGTTCCATAAGAAAATGACTGCAGTTGGTGATTTCCTTGGCGGAAGGAACCCTCACTTTCTCATATTTATCAGTAGGGCAGCAGAGAACAGCATGTGTAAGGTACACTTCATCTCTCGTTAATCCAATATGACCAAGCAACTCTTCAAAATTCTTTCCCGATGAGTCACCTGACATCGGGATACGCGATAATTCAGCACCGTTAGGACCCGGCGCTTCAGTAATAAACATGAGATCTGACTGAATATTTCCGTTGAACTTACTAATGACAGCTTTCTTCTCTTTCATTCTTGGACAAACCGAGCAAGAAACCGCTCTATTCATTAAATCTTCGAATATGATGTCAGGTTTCCGTTCATCTTGTTGATAAGACCCATAAATTGAAATTGAAAAGACGCCTTTTTTCATATGAAATAGGGCCTCTATGTGCTTATGGTTCGGTTCAGCAGGATAAGAATTCTCTTTTAATGTGATGATACCCCCAGAAGAAGAAATGTTAATTTCCATTTCTTCACCGTCTGCCAGATTGATAGAAAAATTACGATCATGTGCGTAATTAGTGATCTGGATACTCAAGTCGGGTCCCACCAGCATCATTACATCCTTTAGATTACCATGTTCTTTCGTCTCTATAGTTATACGTGAAGGCTTGAATTTTCTGCATATCCTAAGAAATTGATCCATTTTTCTACTCATCTTTCAACTTCCTATTCTAAAAACTTTTTAAAGTAGATTTTACCATATAAAAGAAATTCGTTTACATAATAAAGCAATACAGTGTATAGTCTAATATTCCCATTTAATGAAAAAAGCCCATCAAATGATGGGCCAAAAATGATAGTTTACTTAAAAAAGGTCTATTATAACGTAATATATAACTCTGTTCATACTTCTCAACGAACGGGGCACATTCACTTCCCCAACCGAATGCGCAATCCGGAACAAGTGGACAGGGTCACTATCCCAAATCAAATAACGGATAGCTTTTAAACTTGATAAACATTTGTTCAACTCCCTTGATCCACCTATGGGGGGGCTTTGATCAAACGTTTGTTTAAATCGGGAGAAGGGAATGTGCAGCTAATTCATTGTCCCAAGGTATCTTATTATGAAGATGCACCCGTATAAAATGATTAGTCAATAATGATTCATATCCCCATAAATATAGGTACCCCCTGCGTTAACACAGGAAGTACCTAAGTCATCCTACTTTTTATATGATTGAGGTGGGACACGGGACCTGTCCCCTAGTCCCGTTTGCCTTTTGCCTTGCCTTTTTGGTCCACTTTTATTACTACTGTTGTCAGAGGATCAATCGTTAAGGTATCTTTCTTCAACTTGAATCCTGATCTCTCTTCGACAGGTTTTACTCCCGCTTCGTCGCTGTCCACTACTACTTTTGCACCTCTGAAGTCATAGTCGCTGACGGACAGCGTACGTTTCTGGTTGTCTGCGTTGACGAATACATAGTAAGTACCTGTATCATCGGTGGACACGTTTTTGTACGCAAGCATCAAATCTGTGTCCTTGATTTCAGGAATATCAAGCATAGTCACGTTTTGATCGACCAGCTCTTTCTCTCCCAACCGGAACGCATTGGTTGATTTCCTTAACTTAATCAAGCCTTCTGTATACTCTCTTGTCGTTGAGTTAACCGCAAATTCTTTAGCGTTCGTCGCTTTTTCCCAATCAAATTTATTGATGGCATCCGAAGAATCATAGGAGTCATGGATGAAATATCCGAATGGATTGCCGCCCTCATCCTTCAACTCATGATATTTCTGTTCAGGCACTCCTTCGCCCAGCCACTGCTTCGTGCGGCCGTATTCCTGGCCGGCGTGGATGAATGCCGTTCCCTGTGACGTTAAAATCATCGAGTTACCCAGTCGGATACGTTTATGAATCTCAAGGTTATTCTCTGGAATACCAGGATCTTTCTTGATCGATTGAGCAATGACATCATATAACGGCAGGTTGTCATGAGCTGCGATGTATTGAACCATATCGCCCGGATCATCATCTGCCGTGTTGCCCGGCTGGCCTTTGATATTGTTGAAAATCGTGTTGATATCGCGCGCGCCTCCGGTGATGAAGCGAGGCTCGCCTTCTGATCCGAATCCGGATTTCAACTCATTTCGGATTTCATCAGAGAATACACCGACATTATCGGTTTTATCCATCCAATCCTGATCGGCCCCCATCCCTTTCAGTTCAGGGTCTGCAAGGTGACCGGCAAAAGTTCTCCAGCCTTCCCCGATGAATAGAGCATCAGGATTGACGGAAGCTGCCGCGTCATAAGCGTTCTGCACGGCTGGGTACGTCGCGTCACCCATCATGTCGAAGCGCATACCGTCTATCTTGTATTCTTCGAACCAGTATTTCACTGAATCCACCATCAGCTTTTCAGCCATCTTGTGGTTTGTCGCCAGGTTGTTACCGAAACCTCCGAGGAAGTTTCCTTTATCATCTTGGAACGCATAGTAATTCGGAACAATGTCGTTCAGAGTGCTTGTTTGTGCCATATGCGTGTAAACGACATCCAGCACTACGCCCATTCCGGCATCGTGAATAGCATCAATTAACTGTTTAAGTTCTTTTACACGAAGTTCAGGGTTGGTCGCATCTTCCGAATACGCACCGTCTGGTGAAAAATAACTGTGTGGGTCATAACCCCAGTTATATTCGTTCCCTCCAGCTGAATAGTCAAGCTCTCTCTCACCCATATTGGTTTCATCACCATAGTACCAGGCCATGACCGGCAGCAGTTGTACATGTGTAACACCAAGGGATTTGATGTAATCCAGCTTATCGATGAAAGCTTTATAAGAGCCCCATCTTGCATCCAGGTCGCCTTCAATCGAAGGATCGGATGTAAAGTCGCGGACGTGAACTTCATAAATCACCGCGTCTTCACGTTTCTCATAGCCGTCAATGTCTGCATGGCTGAAGCCTTTTGGATTGGTGCCGCTCAGATCAACGATGGCGGCTTTTCCGACAGTATCCCCGTCAGGACCTGCTTCACCTTCTGTGTTCACAGTGAAGGCTGCCATTGATTTTGCGTAAGGATCCAGCACCTTTTTCGTGACTCCGTCATTTGTTACTTCGTATTGATAGTAGTATCCTTTGAGGTCTTTGACTCCCAAGTCGCTTGCCTTGATATCGTCTGACCAGACGCCTTTTTCGCCTTTCGTCAGGTCGACGCTGCCAACTTTGGTTGCGGCATCATTTTTATCATAAAAATTAGCGACTACCTTGCTTGCTTTCGGTGCCCATAATTTTAAGGTTGCATTTCCTTCTTTGTAAGTTGCTCCAAGGTCATCCCCGTCGTATCCATACATGTCATCAAGCATCCGCCAGCCTGTTGATGCTGAAACGGTTCTGCTTGCATAAGTGATGGATAAAGGAAGCTTGTCGAGGCTGAAGGCCGCTTTTACTTCCACGGTTGTATCACCAGTGATTTCAACGTTTTCTACAGCAACGTCTGCACCCTCGCTGTCTTTTATCGCCAATCCTTCTGTCAGCACTTCAGGTGTCAATCCTTCTGTCATGGTAAAACCAAGGCGAATCGTGTCTTCCGAGAATACTTCGGCTGAGGTGATGCCGGATGCCACTTCCCATTGAGGGGAAACATAGACCGTATCGTCGCCTTGCTTAACCCAAAGACGGTTGTACTTGTCCAGCAGGCTGAAAGTCTTGTTCCCGCCATCTTTCCCTGCGTCGCCTTTTGTTTCGTCAAGCATGATGAAGCCGATTTCTTTGGCGTTTTCTTTCAACGGAATGTCGACATACGCCCCATATTGGTCCGTGCCGGTGATGTCAGCCGCTCCTGTCGGCCATCCATCAGAAGGAGAAGCAACATCTCCCCAGTTCCACACACCGAAGTGTTCGTAGTTTGCATCATCACGCACATAATGGATACGCACGGTATTTTCAGGCAAGTCAACAGGTTCATACGTTGAAACCTTGTCTGAACCCTGCTCGATCCAGATTTCGTTGGCTTCCGGCAAATTAATGGTAAACCCTTTGTCCCCGCCGTCTTTTTCACCATTGGTCCGGTTGACCACAAGGAAACCTATGTTCTTCGCACCTTCCGCGAGAGGTACATCAATGTACGCTCCATAACTGTCTGTTTTCTCAAATGGAGTCGCTCCAACTGGCCAATTTGCGGAAGGCGATTTTACATCATTCCACAGCCACGCACCATAGTTTTCATAGTTTCCATCGTCACGTTTATAGTGAATGCGGACATTGTTCTCCGGCACCAGTTCACCGCTATCACCGGAACCTGCTGAAGCACCTGTTATTGTGCCTCCTTCAATTGTCAACAAGACCGTACCGCCTTCTTTTATTGAAGGAATCCGTATAGCGACTTCTTCAGATCCTGAAGCAGTATATTCTTTACCGGAGTAGTGGTCTGTGATGACTGCACCAGGAGAGTCAACAGAAACCGTGATCTCTTTAGCTTTTTCACCAACATTCAAGCCGACAAATGCAGATTCTCCTTCATACGTGCGTGAGAACATCAAGAACTTGTCGCTGTTCGTCCCGCCTACAACACTTCTATCACCTTTAGCAAAAACCTTCGCATGGTCTCCTCTAAAGTTCAGGATCTTTTTGTAGTGTTCCAGAATATCGTTATTCTCTAACTGGTCCCATGCGAAATCATATCGGTTGTCATACTGTGGATAGTTATTCGCTCCGCTTTGACCAAGCTCTTCCCCGTAATAAATGACCGGCTGTCCTTTAGCAGTCGCTTGAAGCGAAGCAGCCACTTTCAGCTTCCCTTCATCGCCGCCCAGCGTATGCAGGAACCCGTCTTCATCATGGCTCCCAAGGAATTGGCCAAGTGTTGCCGTATTATCAATCTTTTCGTTTCGTGCAGTCAGTTTGTCATTCGCCGCTTTCAAGCTTCCGTTAACAAATTCATGAGCAATCCCCTTGAATCCAAAGTCCAGCAGCGAATCCATCATACCTGATTCGAGGTAGCCATAATCAATATCAGCACTTGCTCCCCACGCTTCACCAATCATCTTGTGCTCTGGCATTTTTTCAGTAATTGAATTTTTAAAAGCCATCCACGTCGGCTTATCCACGTGTTTAACAGTATCCACACGGAAATAATCGATTGTGTTTCCATTAGCCGTCGTCGCTTTTTCAATCCAGTCTGTCTGCCAGTCAATGATCTGCTGGCGCACCGCTGGATCTTCAGTGATGATATCCGGCAGGCCGGCGAGTTCTCCCACCACTTCATCAGAACCTATATTTGAGCCTTGACGCACAATATCACTGAAGCGTACACGGTCCTCATCGGTCGGATAACCGGCCGGTCGTTCTGATTCAGCGATGTCACCATCAATCTCTTTGAGGCCATATCCTGTATGGTTCAATACAACATCGACCATGATCTTGATTCCGCGTTCATGTGCTTCATCAATCAATGTGTGGAACTCTTCCATTGAACCGAAATGAGGATTGAGTTCTCCAAAATTGCTTGCCCAATATCCGTGATAGCCAAAATAAGGCTCGCCTTCTTCACCTTTTCGGACATCATACTTCACATTTTCTACAACCGGACTGATCCAGATCGTGTTCACACCAAGCTCATCGAGATAAACCAGTTTCTCCGTGATCCCCTCAAAGTCCCCGCCTTGATAGGTGCCTCGCTTAGACTCATCATAGTTCAAACCATAAGGGTCATCATTCGACGCATCCCCGTTAAAGAAACGGTCCGTTAGCATGAAATATATGATGGACTCATCCCAGTCAAAGTCATTGTCGCCGACAGCCTGCCTTGTTTTCACTTCCACTTCAACCGTTCCTTCATAAGGGTTTCCATAGTTGTCCACCACAGTTAAAGGAATGGTCTTCGTGCCGGCCGTCACATCATCATCGACTGCTACCGACACTTCTTTCAAAGCAGGATCGATTGCAAGCTTTTCCGATCCGCCGAGTGCTGAAAGATCCGCAGTGATTTTAGACACTTCAAGCCCTTCCGTCAATCCTGCAACATCAACTGACAAGACAGCGTTCTCATTATAGTCGATGGCTTGTGGTTCGACCGATCCCGTTACAGTCAAGTCACCTTTTTGAAAATCAATGGTCGACTTTCCATCAACCGTGTTGTAAGGGTCGCTTACCTCAGTTGTTTCCCCGTCTTTTGTTACTAAAAAGGAATATGGCGTCTCACCATTCGGAATTTCCTCATACGAAACCACGAATCTCTCATTCTCAGGCTCATACGTCATTTCCTTCGTTTCACCATTGAACTTCAATTCCACTTTTTCGACTGAATCCATCGCATCATTCGCGAACAGCTCTCTGTCACGATAGTAAAAAACAGCATCTCCCTGATTGATGACCGGAGCCGATCCATCAGGAACGATCCGGAATTCTTCGACACCGCTTGTTATGTAGGCTTTGGTAAGCGAGTCGTTTTTATTAACCTTGATAAATCGATCGTCGAATTCTTTCTCGGCAGTGCCCCAGTCCTCTGTACTGCGAAGAACGAAGCCAAATTGTTCGGTTTCAGGTGCAACCGCGATATTTGCCGTCGCAACCCCATTTTCGTACGAATCAAAATTGATTTGATTGTCTTTTACCCCAGTATTCCAAGCCCATATATTCCAGCCGTCATACTGCTGGTCTTCTCGGATGTACGTAAATCGTACAGTGCGGTCCCCTGACCCGGTTGAGTCAAGTTCTTCTTCACCAGAACCGGCTGCTGACACGGTCTGAACCGGCACGTAAGGTACCCATAGGCTCAATACCATCAGCAGCGTCATAAATACTGAGAAATGCCGCTTTGTTTTTCTCACCATAGTTCATTTTCCTCCCCTTTGTTTTTAAATTCGCTCGTTGTGGAAACGTTTGCACAAATGTGCAGAAAAGAAGGGGTCTTTCCTCCCTAATCCAATGGACATTTCTTCTTTTCAATATAAATGCAAACGCTTGCAATTGTCTGTATTTTTAAATTTTACATTATATTGACAGGGGTGACAATATGACTAAAGACTCAAGAGAGAGGATGAAAAATTTCAAAAAAAGTAAACATTTCCAATTATTTTCCGTTATAATAATGGTAGGTTGTGTCAGTTTTTAAACTATTTTGTCAATTGTTATTATTACTTTTTACAGCTAAATCGGAGGATATTTTATGGTCTTTGACGGTATATTGATTGCTATCATCATCGGTTTCATTCGCGGGGGAAGTTTGAAGAGGTTTGCCGATCTTACGTTTAAACAGGGATGGGTCTTCCCTTTATTACTAGTATTTCAAATCACCGTTTTTTATTTTCAAAATAAAATAGAGTGGGTCGGACAAATTAGTAATCTATCATTCATGGCGGTTTATGTTGTAGGACTCTACTTTTTATGGGCGAATCGCCAGCACCCTCAGTTCATCACGATTTTCATAGGAGTACTGCTGAATTTTATCGTCATGGCTGTAAACGGTGGCAGGATGCCGGTTTCCCTGGAGGCAGCCTCCGTCATAGACCCTTATTATCTGGAAGCGACAAAGAATGCCCTATATGCTAAGCACACATTGGTAACTGAATCTACCAACCTTGCATTCCTTGGGGATATCATTCCTTTATCTGCCCCTTATCCGAGAGAACAGGCCATCAGTATTGGTGATGTCGTAATGAATATAGGGGTCTATCTATTTATCCAATCTGTCATGGTTCGAAAGAAAGATAAACTTTTAACAACCACTACTTAATTTAAAGGAGGTGAGTTATAATGAAAAATAAAGCAAAAGCAGCTGTTATTAACTTGATTATCGTTG
The DNA here is from genome assembly GCF_052828565.1 of Rossellomorea sp. NS-SX7. Lineage (NCBI taxonomy): Bacteria > Bacillati > Bacillota > Bacilli > Caryophanales > Bacillaceae > Rossellomorea > Rossellomorea sp. NS-SX7. The sequence goes on from NZ_CM128249.1 coordinate 3,541,353, forward strand.
GTTCTGCAATTGTTGCCCTGACTTCAGGCTGGAAGTTCTGGGAATTCTAAAAAAAGCTCCAGGGCCGATCCAAAGATACATATCTTTCATAATGGGTCGGCCCTGATTCTTTTCGAGAGAGTGATAAACATGACTATGAAAACACAAAACCTATACATTATTTTTATTTGTCTCTTAGGGGTGGGGCTGTTTGCCTACCATCTCCCTCCAAGCCTGGGAACAGAGGACTTGTCTAATTGGGTCCTCATCTACACCTTGGTCGGAGCTATCTTACTATTAAACCACTTTAATATTATAATCCCTCTTTCCGGCAATACCCTATCCATGGATTCCTCTATCTACTTGGCAGGTCTTTTTTTGTTTGGATTAAAAATCCCGTTGATCACACTTGCTCTCAGTGGCTTGATTTTTCTTTTTATTCAATTCAAACTTGCCTGGTGGAAGCATCTCTTTAACTTTGCTAATTATTCTTTAATGCTCATTTCTACTTATTACGTATTTGTATTAACCGGGGGGACTGTAGGAGCTACGGATTTCTCTAATATTGTGCCTTATACTGCATCACTGACTGTATATTTCATTCTAAATGTCGTCATCATGTGGTTTTATTTTTATCTGGCTAGAAGACCTTCCTTGAAGACGATTCTGAGGGAAGCCATGCAAAAACAAATACTGGCAGAAGTATTCACCAGTTATGTAAGCACCCTGGTCCTTTCACTGGTACTGACAATCCTGATCAGCCAGGAGCCAATTTTTGGGATATTCCTATTCATCATTCTGTCTGTCATGCTTTCGTTTGCATTCAGGAATTTCTTCAATTTATATAAAGAGGAAGAAGCGAAGGCAAAGATGGATTTCCTGACAGGGCTATACAATCATGGATACTTTAAACTGCGATTGGATGAACTTCTTTCTGAGAATCAAGGCAGGTCATTTTGTGTGGCATTGCTGGATCTGGACGACTTTAAAAAGTACAATGATGCAAACGGTCACATTAAAGGGGATGAACTCCTGAAGTTCTTTGGAAAATTCATGAATGATAAAACGCGGGGGCTTCCTTATATCGCTGCCCGATATGGGGGAGAAGAATTCGGCATCATCCTGCCGGATACTTCCAAAAGAGAAGCACTTTCTTTTTTGAATAAAGTGAGGAAAGAACTGAATGATACCTATTTTCCGGGGACTGAAGTTTCTCCCCTCGGCTGCATATCCTTTTCGGCGGGCATCGTCGAATTTCAGAAAGGGACATACAGTTCTTCTGAGCTATTGTCCAAGGCAGACAAAGCTCTATATTTTGCAAAAGCTCAAGGTAAAAACACTGTACAGATTTATATGGAAGATCACCAATATCAGCAGGAATTCCAGTATGCCAAAGAAATTGATGCGCTGGAGCAGCAGCTGCAGATCTTCTTGTCAAAAGATATCTACACATATCAGCACAGTAAACGGGTCTATTCGTATGCGACTGAAATGAGTGAACGGTTGAAGCTCAGCAGCGAAGAGAAGCGTACACTTATTCTCGGTGCATTGATTCATGATATCGGCAAACTTGAAATACCGCGTGATGTCATCAATAAAAAAGGAAAGCTCAATGCACATGAGTGGGAAATGATGAAGAAGCACGTGATTTATGGAAAAGAAATCATCGCTTCCATTAAAAAATATGATGAATTGCTTCCATTGATCGAACTTCATCACGAACGCTTTGACGGGAAAGGATATCCTTATGGATTGAAAGAAAATAATATCCCTAAACTTGCGAGGATCCTGTGCATCATCGATTCCTTCGACGCGATGACAACTGAAAGACCTTACCAGAAGACCAAAACCTTTACAGAAGCCATTCAGGAGCTCCGTGCATGTTCCGGCAAACAATTCGACGACTTTTACGTGGAGCCTTTTATCCAAATGATCGAGGAAAATTACCAGGATAAACTCGCTGTTGAAAAAGACCCTGTTTCCGTGTAGAAGGGACATCCGTGTCCCTTCTATTTTTTTTCGGTTATGGACCTATCCCTGGTATCACCAAAATGGGACAAGGAACCTGTCCCCCTGTCCCTACATCAGGCCTTCGGTGAGGATTTTGATGACGAGGGGCCCGAGGGAGACGATGAAGATGGCCGGGAAGATGAAGAACACCATCGGGAATAGCATTTTGACCGGGGCTTTCATGGCTTGTTCCCTGGCGGATTCTCTTCTTTGTTCCCTGAGCCTGATGGTGAGGTTTCGTATGACTTTTGACATTCCAACGCCGAGATGATCTGCCTGGATCATGGTCGTGAGTGCCCTTTGCAGTCCATCCGAGGGAACCCGCATCCTCAGTTCATAGAACGATTCCCTTCTTGATTTTCCTCTTTTCATTTCTTCAAGGACAATCTTGAATTCGTCTGAAAGAGGGCTTTTTTTCTTATGGCATACTGACATAAGCGCAGCATCCAGACCCAAACCCGCCTCTATGAGCAGATTGACTGTATCAAAGAAATCCGGCATATCACGATTTATTTCTGCAATTCGCCGTGTTCTTCTTTTACTCAAGTAAAATGTACAATATTGAAATAAAAGAAACGAAACAGCTGAGGAGAGAAGCCAAGTCACCGCTGCATCTTTTTCAGCTCCTACTACGAGAAGGAAAACCAACGCTCCACTTCCCCCACTGATCAGCAGCTGAAGCAAGCGAAATTCCAGTGCAGTCATTTTCCCTGAAAACCCTGCATCACGCAGCAGAAGATCAAGCTTTTTCTGCTTGCTTTTCGGGGTCCTGTTCCCAATCAACTTTATGCCTTTTGACCAAAGATGCGAGAATGGTTTATTGGATTTCTTTTGAACTTCCTTACCTTGTATGGAAGCAGAGGCCTCTGAAAGATGGAAGTTTCGTGAGATTCTTTGATCAAGGAGCAGGCTTTTGCGATTTAGAGAGAATAAAAGAGCGGCAGACAAGAATGTAAAGAAACCTATAGAAAGAGACAGAAATAGAATATTCACTTGTTACACCTCGATTCGAAGGATCTTTTGTATGGAAAACCAGCCGATGATGATACATATCCCAGCCGTTACAAGCATGAATATGCCTAATGGTTCTGACACAAGCGGACTGAAGTAGTCTGGGTCAACCACAAATAAATAGATCCCCAGACCAATCGGGAGAAATGTAATGATTAACGACGACATCTTGCCTTGGGAGGTCAACGTATTCAGCTCCCCCATGATGCTTAACCTTCCGCGAATGGTGTCTTCCATCGTCTCCATTAAAACTGTCAGGTTCCCCCCGCTTTTTCTCTGGGCAATGATGGCATCAAGTACCACCTCCAGTTCTTTACTTGGCAACCTCTCTACCATTCCTTCAAAAATCGTTTCCAATGGGACACCCAAACCAGATTCACGCACTGCTTTTTCAAATTCAGGGCCAATTGGAGCAGGCATTTCTTTTCCTACCAATTGCATTACCTGCATGAAGCTGAAGCCAGCACGCATTGAATTTGCCATCATTCCCAATGTGTCGATTAATTGGGAAGGTAAAAGCTGTAGTCTGGTCCTTCTTTTCTTAATCATATATACTTTTGGAATCAGATAGCCCAATGGCATGGTCATGGCAGCAAGAATCCAGGGGAATTGCAAAACCAGGAACAACGTACCGGCAGCTCCTGCACTGATTAAACGCACTGCCAAAAACTCTGCAGGTGACATCGAACTGCCTGCCTGTACGAGCAGCCTCTTCGTCTTATTGCTGAATTGAATACCTGTGAGCACTGATGCGAGCGTTGTAATGAAGGGTTTTCCGGGATCTTTTTTCCTTTCCCCGAGCTCATCTTCCATACGGGAAGAAGGGCTTAAAAATCTCTCGACCCTTTGATGATGACGCTTTTTCTTCATAACGTTCGAGATTGTGAAATAACAAAGAATCGTAGTAAGCATGAAAATCCCTATGATCAACGTGACTGGTCCCATCTCACCACTCTCCCCTGAACCAGGAAGACGATCGTGATAGTCCTTCTAATTTATCAATGAACTTGGGCCTTATCCCAGTAGAGATGAATCTCCCTTGCTGGGTTCCCCCTGTCTCTTTATACAAAAATAGATCCTGAAGGACGATGGTGTCCCCTTCCATTCCCTGCACCTCTGTAATGTGAGTTATTTTTCTGGAACCATCCTTCAACCGCACCTGTTGAACGATTAAATCCAGTGCGTTCGCTATTTGTTCCCTAATCGCCCGAACCGGTAAATCGTATCCCGCCATCATCACCATCGTTTCGAGACGGGAAAGCATATCACGTGGTGAATTTGCATGTCCTGTGCTTAAGCTGCCATCGTGTCCGGTATTCATCGCCTGAAGCATATCCAGCGCTTCGGCACCCCTGACCTCTCCAACTACGATTCGGTCAGGCCTCATCCGCAAAGCGTTCCTGACTAGATCGCGAATCGTAATTTCACCTTTCCCCTCGATGTTCTTCGGTCTTGATTCAAGAGAAACAATATGTTCTTGAGACAACTTTAACTCTGCTGCATCTTCAATCGTTATAATTCGTTCATCTTGAGGGATAAAAGAAGAAAGTACATTCAGGGATGAAGTCTTTCCTGACCCTGTCCCCCCACTGATAAAAATATTTAATCGCCCCATTACGCAGGCGTTCAAGAATTCAGCCATATCCTTGTTCAAACTTCCGAATCCGATTAAATCTTCCACTGTAAATGGAGTATCCGCAAATTTTCTTATCGTGACAGTCGGGCCAAGCAATGAAAGAGGGGGAATGATCGCATTTACACGTGATCCATTTGGCAGCCGGGCATCAACCATCGGAGAGCTTTCATCCACTCTTCTTCCAATGGGAGAAACGATTTTTTCAATCACTCTCTGCACATGCTGATCATCCCTGAACACAACGGAGCTTTGGATCAGTTTCCCGTCACGTTCATAATAAATTTGCCCGGGGCCATTCACCATGATTTCCGAAATGGATGCATCTTCAAGCAGAGGGGTGATGGGACCATATCCCAGTAGTTCATCCTCTACTGATTCAATCAGCATCTGCTTTTCCTCAAAGGTCATTCGGCCGCCTTCTTCTTTAATAAACTCTTCACTTAATTCCTTAATTGCTTTCTTTTCCTGTTCCTCACTAATTCCAGGGTACTTTTTCAATTCTTCTATTATAAAGTGATGAAGCATAGAGCCAAGTTTCCAGAATTCACTGGTTGCCTGTTCTCTGACTCTCTCTTTTTCAACCCTCTTCTGATCCGGGAGTTCATTTTGAACAACTTTGTTAAATACAGCCATCTACACTCTTCCCTTCATCGGTACTAAACGTTTTACTCTTTTAGACTTTCTTGAAGGCTCTTTCAGTTTAATTCCCTGGGTCTCCACCTGCGGCTCTCCCAAACGATCAGCAAGCCTTAAATATCCTTTTCCTATCGGGGTTCTTGGCTGAGAAAGCACCACAGGGATGCCTAGATCGATTGATTGAGAAATCATTTGTCCCTGCTCAGGCAGTGAAGCAAAGATTGAAGCTTCCAGGATTCTTTCCATTTTACTCTGATCAATTTGCTTCTTCTTGGCTGTCCGGGTGCGGATGATTTTTAATTTCTCATTCAGTTGAAAGGATTCCAAAGCTTCGATGAACAGCTTACTTTTCTTCAGTACCGGGAGTTCACCGCTAACGAGCAATAAGCATTCCTCTGAACGTTCCAAGCATTTCAGGTGGATTTCTGACAAGTATGAAGGGGTATCGATGAGTAGAATATCAAACCTCATTTTCATTTCTTCTATCACTTTTTCTATATGAACTTCTGAAATCATCTCAAAAAATTCCGGCCTTGAAGGTGCAGGCATGACAGACACCCCAGATTCATGAACCACCAGATATTTATCAATGGAATAACTGTGCCTCTCATATTCTTCTTTCACCCACTCATAAATGGTGCCGCCAGGCTTCTGATCAAAATGCATGGCTACGTCACCGAATTGCAGATTTGCATCAAGTACCCCTACTTTTTTGCCCATCTTAGCAAACGCAGAAGCGAGATTCACAACCATACTCGTTCTCCCAATTCCACCTTTTGGACTGCAGACAGAAATGACTCTGCAATTCTTAGCCAAATGATAGCTTATTCCTTCTTCCCGCAGCTTTAAGTATTTAACCGCTTGGTCAATTGCTTCTTTTTTCTCATCATGATCTGATGAATATCGGAGAATATCCGACGCTCCGACATTCATGGCTTTTCGAGTATGTTCCATATTGTCAGGGACGATCAGAATAATATAAAGATAAGGAAACAGGATGGACATCTCCTGACATAAATCGTAGGCATTGTGCAGTGTATTCGCTTTAATAAAAAGTATGGAATGATCCGTGTCTTTGATACGATGAATCAGATCCTCCCAATGAGGGAATTGGAGCAGTTCATAGGAACGTTTTTGCAGGAGCAGCTCAAGATCTCCTGGGGCGGAATTTGTATCTGAATAATAAAACCAATTGATCATTGTTCCTCACTCTTCCCTTCCTTTATGATTTCCCTTGTAAATGAAATTGCTTTATCCTGCACAACCTGGTCGCCTTCACCACGCATCATGAAATAAAAACCGTCTTTATCCCTGGAAGCCAGGCCCAGTTCGACTCCTTGTTCCGGTGTCACTTCCACGGTGATGGTCTCATAGCGCAGCGCTTCATCTTCACCGTCTGCCGATTTCCCTGAACCCAGCACCTTGACGTTTTGCAAGACGAGTTTAGCAGTCCGAAATTCTTTCTTTGTCTTTTCATCCTTTTTTGTTTCATAGGCTATGATATCGATGTAAGAATTCGGTTCGATATATCCTGATACTCCCTGCTCCAGAGCCGTCACTTTTAACGACATGGCGCGTTTCCCTTCTTCCACCGCCAGCATTTTATTGTTCATTTGGCGGCTTTCAAGTTCAGGCTTTTCTTCCATTTCTTTCTTCTTTTCATCACGATCATTGCTCACCGCTACAGTGGTAGACGCAGGAACCGGTGCAGCCGGTGGAAACACGACTATATAGGCAACAAGGGCCGCAATGATTCCAAATACAAAAGATAAGATCCATAACCGTTTTGTTTTCATAACATCCTCCCGCAGCAATTTAGGTTTTATTCAACCAATTTCACTCCATATAGTCCGTAATCAGGGCCGCCCTCATCAATGTCTCCGGAACCAATGGTCTTGATGAACTTTCCGATGACCCGTTTCGGTTCCTGGACACTCTCAAGCCAATAAGCAGCGAGCCCCATGGCATTCAATGTGTCTCTTCCATTAACACCAGACCATGTGTCAATCACGACCACATAGATCACTCGTGAGCATTTACCGTCTGCCGTAGCCGGACTTTGACAGTGAGGCTTCCCTGCATCATTATTGATCAGCGTCTGGAAAGCACCTTTTACAGGTCCCCATTTCTGCCCCGGTTCCGTGACCACTGTTTCAAGTCCGCCAACAGAAACTTCCACTCCGTTTATGATATTGTCGGCAAGGTTGCTTGCCCCTCTTCCATCAAATGCCAAGTAGCCGCAGTTGCCATGGTGTGCCCCAGTGTTATCACATTTTAATTCCGTGTTATGAGGCAGCGAATCTTTTTCGACTGCAATCGGTGTAATATGGAGCCCTTTCTTCAAAGGTGCAGCGATGGCCTTTGCCGATGCCTCCACCACCGCTTCATCAAATCCGAAAAACCTGGCAAACGTCAGCGGGACGACCACCTGCTGCGTTGCTTTGATCGACCGGCTTGTAGTCGTGATCGCTCCCCCATCCAATGGTTGACCATTTTTACCCGCGAGACTTTTTGCCACTGAAACTGCTTCAGCTTCCCCCTTACTGGCAATCACCTGAACACCTCCCAATACGGAAGCATCCAAAGCTTTCTGGAGGGAACTCTTTGTTGCGTAAATCTTTCCTCCATCCAATGCCAGGCCGGCGAAACCGAGCAGAACGACCATGAAGAGTGCTGCCGTTACTGCCATATTCCCTTTTTGATTTTCCAATAAAAATTTCACTCTCTTCATCATCACTCAATCCTCATTATGGTGGTATTATCAACCTGAAGCGGTCCAACAAGAGACCCTATGACCGGTGTCACAAATGTTATGGGGTAGACGATCCTCACCACAGCTTCACCTCCGGATTCTGATACCTGAACATGACCGGATGATAGACCGATGCCTGCCCCGTTACGCACCGCGGCATCGACAGCGTTATTTCCGAGACTGGCGGCACGGGCGGCTTCCCGCCCCGCATGATCCACAGTAAGATACGCATGAAAATACCTTCCAAAGTCGATGATCCCAAAGATAAGAAGTAATAACAGCGGCAATACCAAAGCATATTCAGCAAGGGACTGACCTTTTTCGCTTTTCACATAGCAACACTCCATACCAAATTAAATAAGGTACCCAGTACAATCGGGACTCCATACGGAAAAGTGATGGATGACTCCATTTGGGGCTTTATGAGGATCTTTCCTTTCGTTTCCATTAGAAGAGCCGGTAATAGGTAGAAGGATTTTATAGAATGAAATAGACCCTTATGATGGATGATTAAACTGACGGAGATGAGTCCACCCAAAAGCGCGACAGAAACAAAGCTTTGCAGCGTGAATGACGTTCCCATCAATGCCCCTACTGCCCCCATGAGTTTGACATCACCCGCTCCCATCCCTCCGAGCAGGAATGGAATCAGCAATGCAGCCATACCGGCCAATAATCCCAGGCTGCTAAAAAAAAATCCATCCCACCCCTGAGTAATGGAATAGAAGATCAGACCGGATAATATGGCTGGAAACGTAACGACATTCAGTATTTTCCTAGATTTGATGTCTGTGATCAGGGAGATCAGCAAAGCTAAACAAAGAATGCAATAAATTAGAATCATTTCAACTCACCTCATAGATTGGGATAAGCCCTGCTTTTACACAGGGCTTACATTTTTTAAGGCAGAAGATTTGTGAATAAATCAGTAATTTCAGTTCTTAATAGAGCAACAGCTAAAGTCACCACAGTCACAACCCCTGCAAGTACCAAACCATATTCCGATAACCCTTGTCCTTCCTCTTCCATTACTAACTGCTTCATTTTGTTCATCATTTGTATTTCCTCCTTTTGATTGTTCTTTTTCAAGAACTAACTTGTACCTCAATAATAGTTCATTATAATGAACAAGTAAATACCTTAAATTAATAAAAAAGTCGATTATTCTCGACATTATTCGCTATTGAGAACTACATATTTCTATAATATAGTAGGTCTATACGACTAAAACAAGAAGGAGGATAGCCATGTCTCCACGGAACGAAAACACATTATATCGAACACTTCCATATGCAATAATAAAAGCAGATACGTTTGCCGCTCGTTTAAAAGGGCTGATGTTTAAAAAAACACCACTAGCAAACGAATGCCTCTGGATCATTCCTTGCAATTCCATTCATATGTTCTTTATGAAGTTTTCAATCGATGTTGTCTTTCTTGATGACCAAAAAAGAATTATTAAATTGGTAACTAATCTAAAGCCATGGAACATGTTGATGCCTGTAAAAAATGCCCATTCTGTTTTGGAGCTTCCGTCTGGAAGCATTAACAGGCTGAAACTGAAGCCGCAGCAAATTATAGATTTATAGGAACAAGAAAAGGAGTATGCCAAAGAAAAAACTGACACGCCCCTTTTTTCTTTGTATTGGTTAAAAGATGTTCTCAATCATGAACACATTCATACATTGAATATGATCTCTGATAGATTTAGATCCAACCCTTATTCATATAACAGAAAGAACAGGATTATTAAAACTACTTACCCTTAATGCTATTCTTCTTTACCTTAAGATTCAATTCTGTTAAGATTGTACTCAATAAAGAACATATTGCTCGTTATTTTTTTAGTCTGCAGTTCTTTATAGTGAATTTTTGTAATTACTACTTCCATCAAAAAGGAGGGCATATGATCCGCTTTTGCTTAGTTGCAGGTATGTTATTGGTGATGTTTTCAGGGTGTTCGAAGGGGGAGGAAATGATCTCATCTTTCAAACAGAAGATCGACCCTCCTGCAGTTGGAAAGGAGAAAGAAGAAGTAAAAATAGAACTGCCTCCTAAAGCACTGTCTCTGGACACAAAAGCAGAGGGAAAATGGAAGCTTGTGTGGAATGATGAATTCTCTGACAGTGACCTTACTGAGCGCTGGACCCTGATGGATTGGGCTTCAGATAAAAATGAAGAGCTGCAATATTATACACCTCATAACCTCATCGTCCGGGACGGTCACCTTGTCATCCGAACAAAGAAGGAGCGATTTAAGGGAAGGCAATATACATCAGGGGCACTGACAACGGAGAATTCTTTTAAGTTTACGTACGGGAAGGTGGAAATCCGGGCAAAGATTCCCACTGGACAGGGTATTTTCCCTGCTATATGGATGGTGAATGAAAACAATGGGACTTGGCTGCCTGAAATCGATATTATGGAGAACATCGGCCAAGAACCAAATCGGATATGGTCTGTTGTTCATTGGGAGGATCAATCCGGGAACCGTCTCAGAGACTATTATACCCATACCGGCGATACCGCCTTTCACAAAGATTTTCACACATACGGTGTCATGTGGGAGAAGAATAAAATTTCGTGGACCCTTGATGAACAAATCATCTTTGAATCGGAACGTTTTTCGCCCGACACTCCACTGTATATTTATATGAACACTGCAGTCGGCGGGGTCTGGCCGGGGAATCCTAATTTTGATGACAACTCAACCAAAGAATTTATCATTGATTATGTCCGTGTATTCAAAGAAAAAAATCAAGGGGGCTAGAGTATGTTTTCTTTGTATCTTGCATTTGCCATCTTCATAGCATTTGTCCTCTTTCAGATGGTGTACATTATCGTACCTATTTTCAAGAATGAGAAGAAGAAAAAAGGTTCTTCTATATCCAAGAACTATGGGTTTTCTGTTATCGTCCCCGCTTATAACGAAGAAAAAGTAATTGAAAACTGTATACTGGGATATTTACAGCAAGATCATTCACTCAGTGAACTGATCATCGTAAATGACGGGTCTAACGACCGAACATTGAACATTTTAAGGGAATTACTTGATTTAAAAGCATATTACCGCCCAATGGACGGCAGATTGACTCATAAAGAAGTCCTGAACTGCTTCCGCTCAGCCAAATATCCGAGTATTTTCGTACTTGATAAATTCAACGGCGGGAAGGCCGATGCCCTCAATGCCGGCATCAATTTCAGCAAAAATGAAATCATCATTACCCTTGATGCCGACAGCATCATGGAGCAGCGTGCTCTTACTGAAATGAATGATGTCTTTCAGGAGCGCTCGGTCATCGCTTCGGGGGGCAATGTGATGATAGCACAGGCTTTCGAAGGTGAAATCGGGGATCTGAGACCGACGTTCCGGATAAGCGGCATTATACGCTATCAATTCCTGCAATATCTAACAGCTTTTTTTCTTCATAAACGTGCTCAGGCTTCCGTTGGCGCGATAACCGTGATTGCAGGTGCTTTCGGTGCATTCAGGCGCACGGCACTTTTTCATATCAATGGATTCCGGAGTACAATCGGCGAGGACATGGACATCACTCTGAAGCTTCATAAGTGGATCCAGGAAAGCGGGCGAAAGCAAAAAATCACGTTTGCCCCATCAGCCATTTGCTATACTGAATGTCCCGATACGTTCCATTCGATGTTCAAACAGCGCGTGCGCTGGCAGAAAGCTTTCATCGATTGCCTGATCCATTATCGGACATGTTATTTCACTAAGTTTTCAAAACGGTTTACGGTATTCTTCCTGATCGACCAGTTCTTGATTGGCACCATGAATGCATTTCCCGTCATCATCACACCGATTGTCTTGTTTTCGAATAAAGGGAATTTCGTTTTACTTTTGCTGCTTGGCCTTACTGCAGTGTTCTTATTTATGTATCAGAGCATCACCACCATTTTCATATGTCACTTGCATAATATAAGATTCTCAAGAAACGATATCGTCCACATGCTCCTCTTCCTCCCAATCGAAATATTCGTGTACCGCATGATCAATCTTTCATTCGTCGTATACGGAACGATTTCTTACCTGTATAAACCACAGGCTTGGAACAAAATCGAACGTACCGGGATGGATGGCTGGAAAGGGGTAAAACGGGCATGAAACTGTTTATGACAAAGCTGTCATTTGCAATGGGATTCATTCTTCTTGTCAGTTTCGTCTTTATGGGACTCGGCTTCTTCATCGATAAGTACGATTTGCTTGCCAAGGAGTATTCAGGTCCTTATCCGGCCAACAAATCGATCGATATCAACACTTGTACGAAAGCGTCGGAGAAGGAAGTCAGGCTATTCGACATAACTGGTGAACCGGCAACAGGAGTCCCCATTTTAACCTACCACCGCATCATTCAAGAGAAAGATCTCTCTTCGAAGCACCGCATCAACGGCAGCATAAACCCGATGATCGTGACCACGGAAAACTTTAAAAGGCAAATGAACTACTTGAAGGAAAATGGATATGTGACCCTTACACTAAACGAACTCTATGCGTTTATGAATCATCAATTGGACATTCCAGAAAAGAGTGTGGTCATCACTTTTGACGACGGCTATAAAGACAACTATATAGAAGCCTATCCGCTCCTGAAGAAATACGGATTCAACGCTGCCAATTTCATTATCACCGGTTCGATTTCCAACCGATATCAACCATACAGGCCAAGACATGTTCAATATTTCAGTACCGAAGAACTCTCGGAAGCATGTGACGTTTTTGAATACGCCAGCCATACGTATAATCTTCATCATAGAGAAGGAAAAGAAAAAGACAGCGGACTCGCTTATTTACTATCTAAATCGGAAAAAGAAGTCCGAAAAGACTTAAAAACCAGTATCGACCATCTTGAAGGGGACACACTGGGATTCGCTTATCCCTACGGAGAATACTCCCCCGCCACCATAAAAACGCTGCACGACCTTGGCTTTAAAATGGCATTCACCACCGAGGAAGCCCTTGCCACCCCAGAGGCCCACATCTACGAAATACCTAGATTCCAAATATTCCATGACGTATCCTTCAAAACATTCAAAAGCTATGTCAATCAGTAAGTGGACGGGGGAACCCCGCCCACTTACTTTATCGTGAAGCCCCTCTTTCCCGTGTCGAAAAATATTGTTTGCACCCGGTTTCCAAAACTATTCCAATTTACATTTGAGATCATTATAATTATCTCAGGAATTAGTTTCCTATACTTATATTTTCTTGAAGGAGAATGAACATGATCACGAAGAAAACGTTAACAGCCTCTGTATTGGCAACCTCTTTACTATTTTCAAGCAGTGTACTCATTCAACCGGGCTATTCGGTGGAAGCAGCTCAATCGATCAATCATCAGCTGGAATTGGACAAATTTGCTTCTCATTACGCAACCATCATCCGCAAACTTGAAAGCTACACAAAGAAGATTGATGCTGCAAAATCTGAAAAAGAAATGATGGATCTATACGATGCGTACATAAATTATTTTGATGGGGCATTGGAGAAAGAATTTCCAGTTAATGAAAATAATGCTGCCATCTTAGAACTGGATGAATATATTTATAATAGTTTAATAGAGATATATAATTCAGAGATTGATACAATTGACTATTACAATGGTGATTTATCAGAGGAAGATTATAAGAGAGCAATCAAAACTATGGAAACGAATGTATCCCAACAAGAGGAATTATTCAAACAGACTGCAAAAAGCTACAAATCTAAGTACCGTGTTACTTTTAGTAATGACATGTATTACCTTCTAGGCGAAAATCCTCCTGCAAAAAATGAACAACCAAGCAAAACAGGCACATATAAAGTAAAGAGCGGAGATACCCTTTTTGCCATTGCCAAGAAATACGGGACAACGGTAAGCAGCCTGAAGAAACTCAACAACTTAAAGAGCGACCGGATTAACGTGGGACAGGTATTGAAGGTATCCGGAACTGCCTCTAATCCAGTTAAGAGTGACGACAAAACTTCTGCGAAAACGACGACTTATAAAGTAAAGAAGGGTGATACCCTATCTGCCATCGCCAAGAGATATAAGACTTCTGTAAGCAGCCTGAAGAAGCTTAACAACTTAAAAAATGACAAAATTTATGTCGGGCAGACGTTGAAGGTTTCCGGTTCTTCTTCGAAAGCTCCATCTAACAGCAAAAGTACTGCTCCTTCCAAGACAACTACTTATAAAGTAAAGAAAGGCGATACCCTTACTTCCATCGCTAAAAAATACAAAATAACTGTTAGTCAGTTGAAAAAGACCAATAAATTGATTAGAGATCGCATTTATGTTGGAGAAGTATTAAAGATTAGCTCTAAATGAGAAAGGGACAAGGGGACAGGTCCGTTGTCCCGCTTTTAAAGCGGGACACGGTTCCTGTCCCCCCGTCCCTTTTTCCAAAAGAAAAACAGGACAACCCAATGCCCTGTTCACTCAATCTGTATTAAACGGCTCATCCGACAACTTAACCGATTCCGTCGGACAGTCTTCATAGGCTTCCTCTACATCTTCCAAGTACTCTTCCGGGATGGGAGTGCTTCCCTGGTTGTTATCCAGCAGCACGAATGCCACTCCTTCTTCGTCATAATCGTATACATCAGGGGATGATACACCGCAGGATCCGCAGGCGATGCAGGTTTCCTGGTCGATGATGGTGTATTTGGCCATAGTCAATTAATCTCCTTTCCTCGTGGAATGTATCTGACGTTTCATTTGGGTGCTTCCCTGATTCTTATCCAGAAATAAGATTTTCTGACCTTCCTCTTCATGGTCGTATACTTTAGGGGATGATAGACCGCGGCACTTGCATCCAGTGCAGGTTCCCTGGCCGGTGATCTTGTTTTTGCACATATTCACTCAATCTCCCTTCTATTTTATACGGTTCAGGCTTTGATGGCTTCTTTCGTTTCCGTCTTCCCCATCACACTTGTACTATGTAATGGCTGGACGCGGGCCGTCGGATCCACATACTGTTTGGCATGGCTGACGGCGACTGGTGCTTCGCCGAAGCCTGTGGCGATGAGTTTAATTTTTCCTTGGTAGGTGGCGATATCTCCGACAGCGAAGATACCTTTGATATTCGTCTCCATTTTGTAATCAACAACGATAGAATTCTTCTCGATCTGAAGCTCCCAATCTTTGATGGGCCCAAGTGAGGATATGAACCCGTAATTCACAAGTACATCATCCACATCGATGATTTCCGCACACTCTTTCTTGGCGTGCTGCAGGACGGCATGGGTGATTCTGGACCCTTCCATTCCCAATTCCGTTACGTTGTAAGGCGTCATGATTTTGACATTTGAGTTCATCAGCTGCTCTACACTATGCTCGTGAGCCCTGAATTTATCACGTCGATGCACAAGGGTGACCTGTTCCGCAATCGGCTCCAGCATGTTCGCCCAATCCACAGCGGAATCACCGCCTCCGCAGACAAGCACCTTCCTCCCTTTGAAACGGCTTAGATCATTGACGAAGTAATGAAGGTTTTCATACTCTTCATTCTCTTTTTCGATTCCGAGGGGACGAGGCTTGAATGCTCCGGCGCCTGCCGTCACGATGATCGTTTTGGTTTTGTGGACTTCCCCCTTACTTGTCGTTAAAAGAAATGACTGATCCTGAAGCCTTTCCACCTTTTCCACCGTCTGCCCAAGGCTGACAGATGGGTTGAATTGATTGGCCTGTTCAAGTAAGCCGTGCACTAGATCCTTGGCAAGCACTTTCGGGAATCCGGCCACATCATAAATATATTTTTCTGGATATAAAGCAGAAAGCTGACCACCGAGCTGCGGCATACTTTCAATGATCCTTACACTCATCTGGCGCATGCCTGCGTAGAATGCTGTAAACAATCCCGCCGGACCCCCGCCGATGATGGTGACATCAACACTCTGATTTTCACTCATATACGTAACCCCTTTCCTTAAACTCTTTCTACTTCTTTAGTAAAAGAAGCAGGTCTGTCTCTACGGCTGCATTGCCTGGCAGGGAGCTGACACCCACCGCGCACCTGGCATGTTTACCGTTCTCACCTAATAACTCGACCAGCAGGTCCGATGAGCCGTTAATCACTTTTGGTACATCGGGAAAACCCGGCTCACAGCTGACATACCCTGTCACTTTCACAATCCGGTTGATCAAACTCAGACTCCCGATCACATCTTTCACAATCGCAAGCTGATTGAGGGTCGTCAGCCTCGCAGCCTCATATCCTTCCTCAAGCGACAGATCCTCTCCGACCTTCCCCTTATAAGGAAGACTGCCATTCCACTTACAGGTCACTCCGCTTACAAATAAAAATGGGTCTGCCTGAACCGCCCCTAAGTAATGCCCCGAGGGCTTCGGCTTATCCGGAAGAGATAATCCGATTGATTCAAGCCTCTCTTCAACTGACATCAATTGTTTTTCCACATTTATCTTCCTTCCTGTAGTCATAAGCAGACCGTTAAGAGGTTTTTAAGAGACCGTTATCTTTATTCTTGAATTTACAAGGTTTATGAGAGTAGTACACATTGAGGTTTGCCTGGTTATCGCAGAAAGAGCAATGAACTCCTTCCGGTGCTTTGCGGATATGAGGGACGTCCAATAATTCAATTGCCTTTGTCACATGCTTTTTACATGTCCACATTTGCTTCACCTCTCCCGTTTAGTATGCAAGCTATTTATTCACTGCTTCTTTTTTGATTTTATCCGGCTTCCTTTTCTTCACGACTTTGGTTGTTTCTTCATCCCATGATATGGTGACATCTCCATCCGTCACAAATGTCTGGCATCCCAGGCGATACCCTTTTTCAAGCCACTCTTCCCCAAGCTTTCTCCGCTCCTGCACTTTCACGTTATCCAGATACTCCGCTCCATCCTCAATTTTGCATAGGCACGTCCCGCAAATGCCTCCGCCGCATTTGTTCGGTAGGTCGCCATCATATCTTAAAGACATTCGTAATATATTTGAGTTTTCAGGTACGTCCAGCACTTTACCACTTGTAGAATAATTGATTTTAGGCATCGAGTATTCCTCCCTTGATCCTTCTTGGTATACAATATACCACAATCACAATATTCTGACAACGATATTTTTAGTCATTTCTAATTTTTCTGAATAATTATTGATAAATATCTGGGCGGTTGATATACTTTTTGGTATACCAAATCCAGTCATTCTAAATGAAAGCGAGGACTCTATCATGCAAAAAATAGGATTAATAGGGTATGGAGCGATCGGGAAAGATGTTGTCTCCTATATAAAAGAAGACAAAGTAACAGGGGCGGAAGTAGATGCGATCCTAGTCCGCAACAAGGAACAATATGAAGAGTTAGAGAATGAAAGATTCACAGTGACTAACGATGAGGAATGGTTCTTCTCTTCCGGGTTGGATGTAATCATTGAATGTGCCGGCCATGAAGCTGTTTATCAATATGCTGTGAAGTCTCTCTCATCCGGGAGTCATTTCATTACGGTGTCGGTTGGGGCCTTTTCTGACCAGGAGCTTTACGATGAAGTGGTGGAAGCAGCAAACAAACATGAACGGAAACTGATCCTTCCTTCCGCAGCCATCGGCGGCCTCGACCGGATTGCCGCTTCTTCGATCAACGAGCTGGAGGAAGTGAAACTCATCACCCGGAAGCCTCCTGCCGCCTGGAGGGGGACCATCGCGGAAGAGAGCGTGGATCTGGACACGATCAGTGAAGAGCATACGATTTATGAAGGGACGGCACGCCAATCCGCCAAACTTTTCCCGCAAAGCACGAATGTTTCGGCCGCCCTTAGCATTGCCGGGGTGGGATTTGACCGCACAAAGGTACAGGTGCTGGTAGATCCCTCAGTGAAACACAACACTCATCAAATCGTGGCGAAAGGATACTTCGGCGAAGTGGAGCTGACGATCCAGAACACTCCTTCAGCCGACAATCCCAAGTCCGGTTATATCGTTGCGATGAGCATTTGCAAAGCATTGAATAATCTGACCTCACCCGTTGTAATCGGGATCTGATTTCTATTACAATCCATAAAAAAGACTGTGTCTCTTATCCAGACACAGTCTTTCTTCATTTCTTCTTCACTTTTTCCTTCTGATTTTCAAGAAATTGAATATATGCTTTCTTCGAATTTTCAATATGGATCTTGGTCAAGTATTCAGCCATATCCGCTTCTTGATCCCTTACTGCTTTCATGATCTGGATATGTTCCCTGATGGATTCCTTTCTCCGACCAGGTGTTTCATATCCCATGTTGGCAGACATCTGTATATAGTCGGTCAGCCCGGACAGGATGTCGAACAGCTTAGGGCTTTTCGCCGCTTTATAAAGAAGCAGGTTCATTTCGATATGCTCGGTATCCCCGCCTTCGACTTCGCCCTTCTCCAATGCTTCAAGCTTTTCGATCTTTTCATTGAATTCCCCAATGAGGGCGTCATCCATCTTCTGGGCAGCGAGCCTAGCCGCCAGCACTTCGAGTGAAGAAAGAATCGTGAATACTTCAATGACTTCCTCTTCAGAAATATTGGATACGATGACTCCCTTTCGAGGGACGGTTTTGACAAAGCCTTGCGACTCCAGCCGGAATAACGCTTCACGGATCGGTGTACGGCTGATATTTAATTGACTGGCGACTTCTCTTTCGATGAGGCGGTCACCGGGTTTATATTCACCGCTCAGGATCAAGTCTTTTAAGTATAGGTAGGCGCGTTCACGGATTGAAAGTAGTTCCTCTTCTTCCCACTTCATTGCATTATCTCCTTCTCCGATTTAAAATCGCTTTCTGTTTATTTTATCAAAAACTGTGGCATTTTCACATTATTAAGAATTATTTTGGTGTAAGGTATACCAATTTTTCAAATTACGCCCCTATATTAAAAAACAACCCTGAACACCGCTTTTGATTTCCGTGCAAGACTTCGCTTTCCGCGGGCGGTTGGTGAGCCTCCTCGTCGCTGCGCTCCTGCGGGGTCTCACCTAACACGTTTTTCCCGCAGGAGTCTTCGTCTTGCACTACAATCAAAAGCTAGATTCGTTCAAACATCTTTTCTTATTGGATCCTTATTAAAGCAAAAACGACCAAGCCGGAACTTGATCGCTTTACGCCTCAATTCGATAGAAAAATCCCACCGTATACCAATGCACAGAGGATGACGACGGCTGGGTGGATCTTTAATTTTTTCATGACTAGGAATCCTGCTGTGGTCAGAATGATTAGTTGTAGTAGGCCGCTTTTTTCGAATGCGGTGAGGAAGAATTGGTATGCCAATACTCCGAGCAGGATGGCGATGACGGGCTGTACGGAGAGTGTCATCAGTTTGACCTGCGGTGAATCTTTGAAGAGATTCACGAATTTAAAGAGGATGATGACGGCGATTGCTGATGGCAGGATGGTGGCTGCAAGAGCGATGACAACCCCGAGTGGTCCCCCTACTTCGTATCCGATGAAGCCGGCCATCTTTGTTGCGACCGGGCCGGGGAGGACGTTGGCGATAGCAAAGAGATCCCCGAACTCATTGAGTGTCATCCATTCATAGCGGTTGACCACTTCATTCTGGATCAGGGGAATGGTCGACGGCCCTCCGCCGTACCCGAGAAGATTCGATATGAAAAATGCCCAGAAAATATCCCAGTAAATCATACGCTTTTTTCCTTTCTTGGCTCGACATGCAATTCGTGTGATCGATCCTCGGCCCTCTTCTTATAGGTAGCAACAATGAAGGCACCCAGCAGACATGCCCCGATCATGATCCCAGGATGCAGATGCAGGAATTGGATCAGCACCAGGGATGCGCCCCCAAGCCCAAGAGCGATCGGCATCCCGAGACCTTTTCGGGCTTTATCCGCAAATTTGTATGCCATTTCTAGGAGCATCACGCCGATGATCGGGGTCACTCCCTGCACCATGCCGCTGACAATCGGTGAAGTCCGGAATTTGTAAAGCAGTCCGAGCATGAAGAGCATCCCGAACAAGGACGGCAGGATATGGGCAAGGATCGCCACGGCTGCACCGATCCCGCCGCTGACCTTATAGCCGATATACGCTGCCATCTTCGTTGCGATCGGGCCCGGAAGCGTGTTAGCGAGCGCGAGCGTCTGCCCGAACTCTTCTTCCGTCATCCATTCATACTTCTTCACAGCTTCATATTCAATGAGCGGGATGGTGGATGGCCCACCACCATAGCCGGTCACACCTGTTCTTGCAAATCCAATCGTAAGGTCCACATAAGATTTCATCTTGACTCCTTCTTTCTATACATTATGATCAGGACCTTGTGAGCTATCGATTATTTCTTAATGTCTGCTTCTGTTACGACTTCATGATCCTGTAAATGGGACTGCAATGCCTGAAGGGCAGCTGTACCGACGGCCGTATCCTGTTCACCGTTACCTCCGCTGACACCGATTCCGCCAATGACTTCCCCGTCCACCACAATCGGGAAGCCGCCGACGAAGACCGCGAATTTACCAGGAAGCATCTGCTGAATCCCGAATGCCTCGTTGCCCGGCAGGACCGGTCCGTTCGGTTCCTTGTTGAATAGATGGGTGGAGCGTTTGTGGCCGGCTGCCGTGAAGGCTTTCGCTATCGCGATTTCAGGACCGGTGATCCTCGCACCGTTCATCCGTTCAAGAGCAATCACGTGCCCCCCTTCATCGACAACGGCAATGGTTTCTAACACATTGATTTCTTCAGATTTCTTTCTCGCTGCTTCGATGATCACTTTTGCTTCTTCCAGTTCAAGTCTCAGTATTTGTTTCATAACGGCATTTACCCCCAGAAAGATTTTAGTATCCTATATATATAGTTTTGATTTGAGTGAAAAAGTCCAGACCGGCTCTGCCCGATTCACGGAACGTTGAGGTACTTGACTTCTTGATGCCTCCGAATGGGGCATTCATTAGGTTCCCGGTCGTCGTCCTGTTCACTTTGACCGTACCTGCTTTAATGTCCTTCGTAAAACGATGCGCAGTCTTCAGGTCATTGGTGACGATCGATGCCGACAATCCAAACTCGACGCCATTGGCAATATCCAGCGCTTCTTTGTAGCTTTCCACTTCGATGACCGCGATGACTGGCCCGAAAATTTCTTCCTGGGCGATCCTCATCGATGGTGTCACATCAGAGAAGATGGCAGGGCTGACATAATATCCTTTTGAAAAATCGCCCTCGACCGCATGTTCGCCGCCGTACAACAGGGTTGCCCCTTCCTGTTTTCCGATCTCGATGTAGTTCAACACATTTTTCAACTGCTTTTCACTCGCTAACGGGCAAATCGTGACCCCTTCTTCAAAACCGCTGCCCATCTTGAGTGTCTTTGTTTTTTCAACGAGTGCATTCAGGAATTTCTCTTTGACTTCTTTCATGACGATGACCCGGCTGGTCCCCGTGCATGCCTGACCGGTCAGATTGTAGCCGCCGTTGACCGTCAGCTTTGCCGCCAGCTCGATATCCGCATCCTCCATGACGATGAGAGGATTCTTGCCTCCAAGTTCCATCTGCGTCCTTGTATCGAAGGATACATTCCGGTGGATGCGTTCACCTGCACCGGTGGACCCCGTGAACGTCACGGCTTTCACCGCCGGATGGTCGACCAGGCTGTCACCGATTTCACTGGAGTGTCCCGTTACAAAATTCAGCACCCCATGGGGCAGTCCTGCGTGTACAAGAGCCTCTACCAATCGATAGGCAACCAGCGGCGTTTCAGAGGAAGGCTTGAAGACCACCGTATTACCCGTGATCAGTGCAGGCGCAATTTTTCTGGCAGGGATGGATAATGGAAAATTCCACGGCGTGATGACCGTGATGACCCCAAGCGGCTCCAGACGAGATGACACATCCATTTCCTGATCATCCTGAGGAAAGGTCTCTCCGCTGTGGCTCTGCCCTTCCACCGCATAGTACTTCAACGTTTGTGCAGATCTCAGCACTTCCCCGCGTGAAGCCCCGATCGGTTTTCCTTCTTCCCTCGTCAACTCTTCTGCAAATTGGTCGGCATGATCGATCAAATATTGGGCTGCCTTATTCAGGATCGCCGCTCTCTTTGAAGGTGCAGTAGATGCCCAGGAATCGAAGGCCGCATCAGCCGATTCAATCGCCCGTTTTACATCCTCCTTCGTCGATGCCTGGAAAACACCGACCACTTCTTCTTTATTGGCCGGGTTGAAGCTGACGAATGTTTTCTCACTTGAAGAATCCTCCCACTGGCCATTGATGAGATTTTTATAAAGCTCAGCTTTAGCTACTAGCACATGAAACATCCTTTCCTGTTTATTTCGGGTGATATGATGAACAAATGGCAGTTCCCCTCAAGGAAACTGCCACTTATTAATTTTTCATAGAGTTCTAAGTATTAAGCCTGGACGAGACTTCCGAGATCCTGTTCAAGGTACTCTCTCCACAAGCCGTCCATATACATACGGCGCATCTTCGCACCGACGCGTACGATTTCCAGGCACTCCTGTTGAAGTTCAGGTGTATCAGCATGTTCCAGGACAATCTTGAATCCGCGCTCACCATGGATTTCATCAGATACTATGTGCAGGTCGAAGAACTCGATCTCTTCATCTGTGAAGCCATATTTTTCACGGAGGACAGGCGTTTGTTTACGATAGATATCAGGCACTTGTGACTCCAAACCGACAACAAGTGCTGCCGTTGCAACCACGAAGTTTTCACGCGCAGCCACTGAGTAGCACCAGCTTTGCAGGCCTAGCGTCGTCGCCGCCATATTCTTTGGATCTCTTACTCTATCAGCTGTCGTACCGCACGCTTCAGCGAATCGGATCAGCAAGTCCGTATGGCGGTCAGCTGCAATTTCTTCCTCGTACATATTTTGCAATGTGAAGTCTTTCGCATCTTCGAACTTCGGGTGATCCGGCGTGTTGTGATAGATATAAGAAAGATAGTTTGCGAATGGCCCTACATAGTGGTAATGGTTTTCAGCCCATCTTGCAAAGTGTTTTCTCTCTAGCTTTCCGTCTGCCCAAGCGACTGTAAAAGGAGCCTTTTGACTATGATTTCCTTTGATTGCTTCTTCCAGCTCTTTACGGAATTCATCTTTCGATAATAGATTTGTCATGATCAATCTCCTCCTAAAAAGTGTGCTTCACATATCCTACACATTGTATTGTGTATTTTGTATACCAAATAGTGTCGAAAAAACAACCATATCTTCCCTTCTCACTGACAGAGCAACATCCAAGAGATATAGTCTTTGAAAACGTTTATTTCGGATTCACTATTTGGTATACCATTGTCTTTATACTACCCTATGAAAGTTTGTTTGTAAATATACTTTTCTGATTTTTTAAAAATTTCTAACTACACTACTTTTTACATGAACAGGATCGCGGCCAGCGTGGCAACCACCAGTCCCGTCATGACGGGTATGAAATTCTTTCTGGCAAGCTCCAGGACCGAAACCCCGCAAAAGCCTGCAACGGCCACAAGTGATGACCAGGCAATCAATGTTCCTCCACCCGTCCATACAGATCCCATCTGTCCGATGGCTGCAAGTGTCCCCGGATCAATCCCAGCCGAGTTCGACATCGCCCCCGATAAGGCACCTACAAGAGGAAGACCTGAGAATCCGGATCCATCCAGTCCCGTGATAATCCCGACGATCAGGATACCGAATGCACTAAAGAAAGCGTTTTCAGGAATGGACGCTTGTGCAGACTGAACTAGATCGAATAGGAACCCCGGCTTGGCGGCTTCTTCTCCCAATGATAGGATCGAACCGGTAAAATCCGAGCTTCCCAAGAAGAAGAATCCTGCAATAGGGATAACCGGCCCCATGGCACGAAACGCAAACACAAATCCGTCAGTGATGTGGTCCCCGATTTTATCAAGTGCATGAATCCTTCCAAATGCAACCGAAGCCAGGATAAGCAATACAGCGGCCACTCCGCCGATAAACGCAGCACCGTCTCCCCCTGCAAATGTGCCCGCCTCACTGTTTCCAACCTTCGTGGAAAACATGAAGATCATGACTGCAAGCATGGACAAAGGTACGAGGACGGCAAAGACTTTTCCCCAGATTTCTTTTCTATGACCAATGGTCACTTCGGATGCTGCAGACACTTCAGCTTCCACACTATCCTTATCAGCCGTCATCGAATTGAGTAAGTCGACGGCATTCTGAGCTTCTTCACTATTCGGCTTGGCAATCGACTTATACATCATCGCATACGCGACTGCAACCGCCGTCACACCTGTAATGAGGGACAAAATCATTGCCTTGTCCGCAACCTGCACCGTTTCCATGCCTCCAGATGTAGCCGTCAGCATCGGTGCAATCTGCATGATGTAGTCGGAAGATAAAGCCATCCCCTGTCCTGCAATGGCGACAATCATCGCAGCCCCCATCGCCGGAAGCCCTGCCCTCATCGCAGCCGGTACAAGCAGCGCACAAATGAGCGGAACAGCAGGTGTCGGCCAGAAAAACAATGAAATCACGTACGTTACAACCATTAAGACAAAATAAGCAATATGCCCGTTTACCATGACTTTTTGAATCGGAATGATCATTTTTTGGTCCGCCCCGAGATCTTTCAATGAGTTTAGAAGCGCAACCATAAGGGTAATGATTAAAAAGATACTGAATAATTCTCTTGCTGCAACCAGATTGGCATTAAAGACCGCCATGAATCCCCCGACAAAGGAACCCTTATATACACATGCAACCAGGAATGTCCCTACAATCGTCGGAAGTACAACCCCCCTGCGAAACAACATCGTGACAATGACAACCAGCGTAACGAGAGCATAAAGCCAGTGAGCAGCAGTTAACTCCAAAAGCATTCACCCTTCCCTTTTTTATCGCATTCTAATTAAGCAGTTCAACTCTAATCCCCAATAATTCCTTAAGCGATTCTGCTATATTCTCAGTTGCCTCTAAAACAATCTTTTCCCCGATTTCTCTCGTTGCTTTTGTCGCGTCTCCGATGCATCCATTCTTCGTCATTTCCTCGTACCGGTAAAATCCTTGAATGGCCTTGCCTGGTCTTAATTGAGTATATCTCCCCCCTTCACAGAAATCCCCTGACTCGAGCTTGTCCGGCCTGACAAGATAAGGCGCCAAGTAAAGTGCTTCAGATACTTCGCGCTCACAGCTGTGGCCGAATATAGGGGATTGGATGTATTGATTGATGGACTCCTTAGCAGATGAGGTCGTCTTCGCATAATAGATGTCGACCCCTTCTTCCTGTGACAGCACCGTGCTTGCCACACCCAGCGCAGCCTGATTCCCCCCATGAGCGTTCAGGAATAAGAACTTTTTGATCCCTTGATGTTTCAAGGACTGGACGATATCCCTTAAAATCGCAATCAGAGTATCGGGCTTCAATGAAATGGTGCCCGGGAAGTTCAGATGATGCGGGGAAACACCCATATTGATGGTCGGAGTAACGAGTACATGCGGATGCATGCGCTCCGCCAATTTCTTTGCCATTTCCGTCGCAAGGACGGCATCGCAGCTTTCGGCCATATGGGGACCGTGCTGTTCATGGGCACCGACAGGTATGATCGCCATCTTCACTGTTTTGAGTGCTTCTTCTACTTCCTCCCACGTCATATTCGGTAACAGATATGAATTCAACGCTCTCTCCCCTTTACGCAAGTACGGTATTTTGTATACCGTAGAAATGTAAAAAAATTATCCTTTCGCCTCAGCTGCTTCCCTCTTCCTTTTCTTCACGTCGACCCCTTCCTGAGTGAGTTCGATATCTGCCTTAATGCTGAGCTGACAAGTAAGACGATAGTTTTCCCCGACCAAATCGCCGAGCATTTTATCCTCTTTCCAATTCGGTGGGTCCAGATCTTCCATCCCCTTCAGAACTTTGCATGTACACTTAGTGCACTTCCCCATCCCGCAGCCGTATTTCAGCTTGGGAAATTGTTTGATACCAGCGAGGACAACGAGGTTGGCCCCATCTTTTACATCCTGTTCGATGATCTCCCCATCCACAAACAACTTTACATTCGGCATGCAAACACCCCTTACTGTGACATTTATCACAATTTTTAGAATTTTCTTTAGTATACCGTTGAATCTTTCAAGATGTAAACCCTTCCGTCAGCTTTTCTTACAAAAAAACCTCCCCCACCCTCCTTTGAAATACTGATAGAATAAGGGATTCTTGAAATAAATTATGTAAAAAATAAAAAATTCAGAACATTCTATTGATTATTCCAGGGACTTGTTTTAGACTGTGAGTAATACGTTTTGGTATACCAAATACAAATTAAGTGGATAGAGGAGTGGTTTTGAAGATGGAAAAGTATATCGTGCTGACCAATAAGGAAACCTTTCAGACCGTACTGGAGAATGACGGCTTTCAGCCTGTAGAAACCTATCATTTCTATTTCTTTGACAAATTAAAATCAACGTACACAATCGCGAGAGTACTCGATGATGATGCCAAAATCGAACTTTACGAAAAGTATGAAGGAAAAGAGTACGTCAATCATATCCGGATGAAGTTCTTCGAATCGTTTGAAACGATCGAAGGCGCGCGCGAGGAACTGTACGAAATCGTGAAAGCAAATGGAAACAGTGAAGACTCGAAGCATTCAAAGCTGGTTAAGTCTGATGAGCTGGCTGTTTAGGATTTACTTTTGAGTGAGTCATAGGGATGGGCGCTTGCAGAATTTTTCTGTGCATTTATTCGTCTGATCCTCAAATCTATAGTACTGTTATTAAGGCAGACCACACCGTTAACGGAATGGTCTGCTTTTGTGTTGTTTTGATAACATTGAAGGTGTTTTGTTTTTAACTGGTTCCAGCTGTTGATTGGAGTGCAAGACGAAGACTCCTGCGGGAGAAGCGCGTTAGGTGAGACCCCGCAGGAGCGCAGCGACGAGGAGGCTCACCAACCGCCCGCGGAAAGCGAAGTCTTGCACGGAAATCAACAGCGGCGTTCAAAAGAGTTAAACTTAATAAAACACCTCCCTTTTTTGTACTGAAAGGGAGGTGTTTTCATTCTTCATCATATCAACAACTGCAAGAATATAAGATACAGCATTGCCAAGCACAGAAAAGAAATTGTAAACAGTGAATTCCAGTTCGAGACTTTGTAGGAGCTTGTCTTCACGATGGTGGACATGAGCCCGATCGTCGCATTGTACGGCCCCATTAGAAAGGCGGATACCGCTCCTGCAAGCATTGAAACCGTAAGGATATACGGCGAGATATCCAGGCTGTGAGGATCAAGCGTTCCAGCGAGCAGCGCAAGAGCAACCGCAGGATGAAGCCCGATGAACGCCAATGCCAATGGAATTAACGGGATGAACAAGACAAAGATTTCTATTCCTATCACATCCTTAAATGACGTGATCCAGCCATTCACCACTTTGTCTGCACCCGAGAAACCGATGGCAGAGATAAAAAATCCTGCTGAAAGAAAAATAAAGAACTGGTCTTTCATTTTCAGCAAATGATTCTGATAATGCTCAAAGAGTCCCGATCCGAAGGCTCTTGTTTGTCCTAAAAAGAGACACCATACGAACGCAAATGGGATGACCAGAAGCGATACCACAATCAGGAACGAAAGCGACAGCGAATGCTCCAGGATGGAGATCACGATATTGAAGAGGATGATGGCAATCAGGATATGTGACAGCTTCCCTGCTCCCCCGCTCTTTCCGCTCCCTGCCTCAATGGCAGCAGCGGTTTCATCGATTGCCGTGCTTGTCCCAAAAGAAGCACGCTTCCGCTTCCTATATCCGCCCGTATACCAATCAAGCAGAAGTCCCAAGACACTAAGCGGCAGCACATAAGGAAGCATCGTCCCCCATTTCACTCCCGTCATATCAATGACGATCCCCACAATCGGGGTGACCGGCGCCCACATCAAAGGCATTGAAAAGCCATGCGTGATGGCCCTGCTCATGAATCTCTCCCTATTCTCTAAAGGAAATCCATCCGCCGCCGGCCTGATCGAGAAATACGTCATCGGCAATGTAGCCAGATTCATAAAGATACTAAAGAAATAAGAAATCCCCGAAGTCAAACTGTATAAACTTGTGGAGGACCGGACCCGCCTGGAAATAAAGCCTTGAATATTCTCAGAATAATTACCAAGCTTGATCGGCAGTGCAAGTAATGGAACCAACGCAAATAGTGTCAAAAGATTAAGCATCGGTCCGAAAGATAAAACGATATCTCCAATCCCAGCACCACTCCTCAACAACATAATCAGCCCAAGTGCAAGGAACACCCCTCCAATCAATCTGACAAACTTACTTACTTTCAATATGGTCATACATACAATAACGAAACAAATAACAGAGATCACAGGTGAAAGCTCGATTCCCTTGAAAAGTTCATTCAGCAAGTAAAGGACAATCGAAACACCTGATAATAGTTTAATCATAAAATCACCGCATTTTTTCTGATTATTCTATATATTAAACCTATTGAGAATGAAAATCAATTAGTTGGTATACATTATTTTGATAAAAAGTTTGATTTTTAAAAATGATCATTCACTCTTCCTGCGTATGAGGAAGCAACTACAACGCCATAAAACCCTTTATTTATAAACGTTTAACCAAGATATTACGTACTGTACTTCAATTGATATGGTATACCAAGTTGTCTGATTTATCAACTTTAACTTAAATTCCATTAAAATTTCAAGTATTTGGTATACCAAATTATTGACTAATGCAAAAATACCGCTTATAATCAAATTATTAAAACGTTATCAATAGGAGGGCTTCACATGTTCCAATTCTTATTTGGATCAAAACATGCTTTAGAGAAAGCAAATCGTAAACTTGCGCGGCTGAAAAGGACCTTAAAGTTTTAATGAAATAACATATGGTAAGAGGACATTCTCATTTATAGATTCCAAAAAGGCATCCATACCCCTCACGCACGGGATATGGATGCCTTATTTTTACTTAACAATTTAGAGAATGATTTATCACTAGTGTGCCATTGGAAATTGTACAGCCACTTTTGTACCAACCCCTGGTGCGCTTTCAAATTTTATCGTACCGCCATATTTCTCTACTATATTGTAGCAAATCATAAGACCGAGGCCAGTACCCTTACTTTTTAATGAATAAAAAGGGGTGCCGAGGTTCTTTAATTCCTCAGATGACATGCCCCTGCCGTGATCCATCACTTCTATTCTTACTACACCTTTTTTCTTCCTGGCGGCGACGGATACGGCCTTGCTGTGAGGAGATGCCTCAATGGCGTTCTTAATCAAATTGATGAACAATTGCTTGATTTCAATGGGGTTAGCTATGATGAAGCACCCTTCCTCCACCGAAAGTTCAATGCTGTTATCGTTATGCATTCCATAACTTTTCAATAACTCCGTCACATCGTTCAGGACTGTATCAATTCCAACAGAATCCTTCATTTTGTCCTCGTCAGGCTTGGCAATGGCCAGAAATTGAGATATGACATGTTCAGCCGTATGAAGCTCGTTAATCATCAGAGAAAAGTTCTTCTTAAAGCTTTGATTGAGCTCTGGGTCAGCCTCATAGTATTGCAGAAATCCCTTCACGACAGTAAGTGGATTCCGTATTTCATGGGCGACGGCTGCCGCCATCTGCCCCGTCGTCTTCAACCTTTCAGCCTGCTGCACCTGTTCATAATACATACGCTGCTTCTGGATTCGGACATTCGTTAAATGAAAAATAAAATAAAGGATGATCTGGCTCGCAAAGAAATTCACAACATTCCCTGCTATATCTGCATAGATGTACAAATAGGTTTGCCCCTGATCGACAATGGCTATGTAGCTGAATGTAAATCCAATAAAAAGTGAATTCAGCACAAGGGAAAAATAAAAAAGACGTTTATCAAAAAACAAAATAGATAAAGCAGGAACAAAACACAACAGAATAAACTCCGACCATGTTTCGGGATACAAATAAAACAGACTATAAAAATACACTGTCGACGCTATGATCGTTGTGTACCTCATACCAGCATTTTCATACAGTGGGTAAAGAAGCAGGCAAAACGCCACAATGAACACCATTCCACCATGAATGACAAAACGGGAATCAAACGGGTTATCGACCACCACCCCCAACACCATCAAAACAATAATGACAGAAATGATCATATAATAATTTTTCTTTTGTAACCCATGTTGAAATTCCCTCATGCTCATCCCCCACTAGTCAACTATTGAACTATTAATCTTTGACAGGATATAGTAACTATCTTACAAAAAAGGGAAATAGTCAATGGGACACCGGGTCTCACGTCCCTTCATTGTCTTCCCTTTGGGACGAGGGGACAGGTTCAGCGTCCCTCTTCTTCCACCTGGGACACCGTCCCTGTCCCCTTGTCCCATAACAAAAAAGCCAGTACTCTGCTTCTTCTGGGTAAGAAGAAACAAATACTGACTCTAAGATTCATATGTATTGGAGCGGGTGATGGGAATCGAACCCACGACATCAGCTTGGAAGGCTGAGGTTTTACCATTAAACTACACCCGCGTATGTGGCAGGGGCAGTAGGAATCGAACCCACACCAAAGGTTTTGGAGACCTTCGTTCTACCGTTAAACTATGCCCCTATGCAAAAAATTTGTTTATGAAGATTTTTTACCATTCGCTCTGAACGTAATGCTCCGCTTTCGCTGCGCAAAGGGTAAGGAGGCTTATTTTCACTCCGCTTGCGCTCCGTGAAAAAAGCTAAATGGAGGGGGGCAGATTCGAACTGCCGAACCCGAAGGAGCGGATTTACAGTCCGCCGCGTTTAGCCACTTCGCTACCCCTCCATGAGAGAATAAAAAATATGGCGGAGGAAGAGGGATTCGAACCCCCGCGGGCTTTAACACCCCTGTCGGTTTTCAAGACCGATCCCTTCAGCCGGACTTGGGTATTCCTCCGTGTGATATTTCACGTGTAAAAGCTGAGCTTTATTCTTAGAGATGCTCCGCTTCGCTGCGCAAGGTTTAAGGATAGATATTTTACTCCGCTGACGCTTCGTAAAAATCTTTGGTGGAGGATGACGGGATCGAACCGCCGACCCTCTGCTTGTAAGGCAGATGCTCTCCCAGCTGAGCTAATCCTCCGTAAATACATCTATAAATTGTGACGACCTATATTAATCTATCAATTCTTTAATCAATTGTCAACTTCAATAAGGAAATTCACTATAAAAAAGATAGAACGGTTGACTAGGGACAGGTGACCTGTCCCACCTCTAACCTAAAAGCTAATATGATCCAAAAGTCAATCATCTCAATCTGAAAAATGGGACAACAAACCTGTCCCTACGTCCCAATAACAGTCTTTATCACTTCTTCTACAAATACAGGCGTTTTGACGAAGGCACTCTCAATGTGAAGGCGTTCGGTTCGTTTGTGGGCGTCTTTACCGAAAGGACCTACGTTTAAGACTGGTCCTTCGAGCTTGTGCATTTCCCCAAATGGTATCGAATAGGTCGTATTCCACACCGGGGTATTCTTTTCATAAACCGCCCATCCTTTGTTTTCGTCTTTGTAATTGACGTAGCTCAAGTCCGAGATGCCGTTGAAGTAATGGACCTGTTCGACCGGGAGATCAAAGTGTTCCTTCGCAGACTTCACCACGGCTTCGACACATGCTTCCACCAGTGGATGATCAGACGTATTGACAGGCGGATAATAAGGCGGTGTGAACATGATGACCATCGCGGGTGCGAGCTCCTGGCAATTGATCATGAGCGTATCGGCAACCTTGAAAGACTTTTCCCTGTCGTCTCCTTCATGGCCACCGATATCATGCTTGAGGGCTTCGATATAGTCCCTTCCAAGTTTCTTTTCCGCATAAACCTCCAGTTCTGAATACCGAAGCACCCCGACTTCACCAACAGAAGGAATCCCCTCCCGTTCACAAAGCTCCCTGTACCTCTGGTTGCACTCAGCGGCCGCAGACAAGGCAACTTGTTCAAATACATTCATGACATCTGCAGCCGTTTTCTTCATTGTGAAGACGTTGTATAGAGCAACAGTGCCAAACGGCGTTTGTGCGGAATAATCCAGCCTTAAATCATCCTGCTGCAAAGTTACTGGAAGTGGAGTTGTTTCACCAAAGTCGGTTTCTTTAAACAAGGGATTCCATTCCATCTTCCTAGTAAGGAATGAAGCGATGAACGGTGATGTCATCCCGCTCAGAGGTTCACCTACATGCGTTTCCCTTCCATAGAACAGAGCAGAGGGCATGATCTTTCCGATGGTACCTGAATATACATTGTAAGACGTATCAGTCGGATTTTGGGAAAACACCGGTTCTCCGTTTAAGAACAAGGTATAGTCGAGGTCGTGCACTTCCTTCAGTTCATTCAAATGAACGACAGCCGCTCTCATCCCGGAGGAATTCACTTCTTCATCCGGTACAGTCACAAGAACAAGGTTGACCGGCCAGCCTTCATCGGCAGCTTTTTCAATGACTGCCATGTGAATGGCCAATCCGGCCTTCATGTCCATCGTTCCTCTTCCCCATAAGTAGTTTCCTGATTTCAAATCATTCTGTGCATCCGGGTGCAGCTCATCTATGTAGTTCTCCAGCTCTTTGGTCAACTGCTCCGGGTTAAAGGCTAGGGCTTCAAGCTCCCCATATTCCTCCGTACTCACCGTATCAAAATGACTGATCAGGACTATGGTCTTTTCAGCTTTCTCATGTTTGTAAAAAGCTGAAAAAAACTGCCTTCCATAATCGGCATCCCCGAGGTTAAGATGAGTTGGATTGGCATGGAAATAAGGAACACCCTTTATCTTCTCATATACTTTTTTCGGAAATTCGATTTCTCCCTCTGTCAGAGTCCGGCTATGCCAGCTGACCAGTTCACAAAGCAGCGCCCTCAGCGTATCAGGTGTCCCCCAATGCCTCATGATATGACCTCCTTATTCACAAAAAACTCCTGATTCAGCCAGCCCTCAAGCCGGTTCATCGCTTCCTTTATTAATTCCATGCTGTACGCAAAAGAAATCCGGATGTACCCTTCACCAAACTCAGTAAACGAGCTGCCGGGTACAACAGCCACCCCCGCTTCCCTTAAAAGCCGTGTCGCAAATTCCATCGAAGGCATGCCGAACTGTTTTATAGAAGGAAAAATATAAAAGGCTCCTTTAGGCATAACGACATCAAAGCCCATCAACGTCAATCGCCTGTAAACATAATCCCGCCTATCCCTGTACGCAATATTCATCTGGGCCGGCACGTGCCTATTGTTAGTCAATGCCTCGATTGCTGCGTACTGGCCAGGTACCGATGCACAAACCCCATTGTATAAATGGACCTTCACGACATGCTCCATGATGGAAGCAGGACCAAGGACAAAACCGATCCTCCAGCCCGTCATCGAATGGGACTTGGACAGCCCATGAATGAGAAACAACCGTTCCTTCAATTGAGCATACGAAGCAAACGTGTGATGCTCCCCTTCCAGTGTGTTCTCACTATAGATTTCATCCGACACGATGAATAGATCATACTTAGCAATCAGAGATACCAGCTCGTCCATTTCCTCTTTATTCAGAGCCACTCCGGTAGGATTCGAAGGATAATTAAAGAGAATCGCTTTGGTTTTTTCAGTGATCAAGGCTTCCAATTTTTCAGGAGAAGGCTTAAATCCAGTGAGGGATGTGTCCAAATATACCGGCTTCGCCCCGCACATCGTGATGATGGGTTCGTAGCCTGAATAAAGTGGCGCCGGCAGGATCACCTCATCCCCTTCTTCCAAAATCGTCCTGAACACTGAATCCAGCGCCTCACTCGCACCGGTCGTGACGATGATTTCCGTTTCAGGATTATAATCAAGGCCATACGACACGGCAAAAAAATCACGGACAGCCTCACGAAGCTCAAGCAAACCGGCATTATGCGAGTAAATCGTCTGGTTCGAAGCTATGGCTCTGATCCCCGCTTCCTTCACCGCTTCCGGTGTGGGAAAGTCAGGCTGGCCAATGGTCAAATTGATGGCATTCGGATAGAGAACGAGCTGATTCGAGAATTGTCGTATCCCTGGAATGACCAACCCTTGTGCTGCTGCATTTATTGATAACGACATAACCTTTCACACACCTTTCACATACCTAAACTATTTCATTAATCCCGGTAACCAGAGGGTCAGAGGCGGGAAGAATGTAATAACAAGAAGACAGATAAACATCGATATCAGGAACGGGACAATCGCCCATGCAATTTTCTCGAACCGGACGCCGCCGACACTTGATGCGACAAAGAGATTCACTCCAAGAGGAGGTGTAATAAACCCGATGGCAAGATTGGCCACCAAAATAACGCCGAAATGAATCGGATCCACGCCTACGGCAGTCACAATCGGCAGCAGGATCGGTGTTAAAACGACCAGGGCAGAAATGGTATCGATGAACATCCCAACAATCAATAGCAGGATATTGATCGCAAGTAAAATAATAATCGGATTCGTCGATAGGTCAGTCAAAAAGTCAGAGATATTGGACGGGATCTGCTCCAATGTCATAAAGTAAGCAAACGAAACAGAGAGACCGATGATAATCATGGTAGTAGCGTTGATGACAACCGCCTCACGGAAGCATTCAAATACGGATTTCCATGTCAGCTCTTTATAAACGAACAATCCTACCACCAATGAATAGACCACAGCCACTACAGCTGCTTCAGTCGGGGAAAACACGCCTCCATAGATCCCTCCTAAAATAATGACCGGAATCACCAGCGCCCACTTTGCTTCATTGGCTGCTTTCAGAACATCTTTAAAACGAAATGGCATTGCTGCCTCAGGTTTATAACCCCGCTTTCGTGAAATGATATAAGCCGTGAACATCAGCCCTCCCCCAATCAGGATTCCAGGAATAATACCTGCGAGGAACATGCTGCCTACTGATACGCTCCCAATAACCCCGTATAATACAAATGGGATGCTCGGAGGGATGATGACCCCGATTGAGCCCGCTGAAGCTGCCACTGCCGATGCAAAGCCGCCTTCATATTTACGTGCGACCATTGCCGGGATCATAAAGCCGCCTATGGCAGCCACGGTGGCAGGACCGGACCCCGAAATCGCGGCAAAAAACATACAAGCCACGATGGTGACCATAGAAAGTCCACCAGTCATCCAGCCGACCATGGCCGTAGCCAGATTCAATAGTCTTTGTGAAACGCCTCCCTTCCCCATCAGAATCCCCGCGAGCATAAAGAATGGGATCGCGAGTAACGGGAAAGAATCGAGTGACGTAAAGGCTTTTTGAGTAATAATATCCAGCGGCAAAGTAGATCCGAAGTAAATCGCCACAAGCGCTGACACTCCTAATGAAATCGCAATCGGGACCCCAATCAGCAAACAAACAGCCAGGGTTCCAAATAACAGTGCGATGGTCATACCCTCACCTCCCCAGAAGGAGAATCATCATTGGTGCGCCAGATGGTCACCAGCTGCTGCAGCAGACGGAGCGCCATTCCCGCTCCTCCAATCGGTATCGCTAGGAATGGGATCCACATCGGCAGCTGCATGGCAGGTGTAACCTGTCCATTTTGAAGGCTGGCAAGAACGAGTTGAGTTCCAAAGACGGCAAGAAACAGGGCAAGCAAAAACCAAATGATCAAAGAGACTGTTTCAAGCAACTTTCTTGCTGTCCCTTTAAACAGCTCGATAAAGCTCTCAATACGTATATGCTGTCTCTTTTTGACTGCGTAACTAGCCCCGATCCAGACCTGGAATATATGTATATAACGGGCCATCTCCTCTGTCCAGCTCGGTGCTGAAGAGAACACATAGCGCCCGACTACCTGTCCAAAAATGAGAGCAACCATAAGAGCCAGCGTCAAAACAAGAATCGTCTCTTCCAGAACGTCGAATTTCTTTTTCATCTAAGAAGCTCCTTTCTAAAAAAGCAAGGAATCAAGGAGAGCCTTGATTCCTTGTTTCATGCCGATGATTAGTTGTTCGCTTCCAATGCTTTGTCCACTAAATCCTGACCAATGCGATCTACGTATTTGTCATAAACAGAAGATGCCGCATCACGGAATTTGTCCCGCTGCTCATCCGTTAATTCATTCACTTCCATTCCGCTTTCCTTCAATTTTTCAAGGAATTCTACGTCCTGCTTCTGAGCAAGGCCGCGCTGTTCTTCCCTGTACTCCTCGGATGCTTCAGTCACAAGCTTCTGTAAATCTTCCGGCAGCTCATTATAGAAATCATTGTTCATCAACAGAGCCGTTGCAGCGTACACATGACCAGTCATTGATAAATAATCCTGTACTTCATAGAATTTGTTTGTGTAATAAAGCGAAACTGGACACTCCATTGCGTCGTATGTACCTTGCTGCAGAGCCGTGTACAGTTCACCGAAGGCAAATGGTGATGCATTCGCGCCAAATGCTTTGAATGTATCCGTATGAAGCGGGTTTTCAAGCGTTCTGAACTTCTGCCCTTCTATGTCTTCAGGACTTTCAATCGGTCCTTTGTTATTCGACATATGGCGGAAACCATTTTCACCAAAGACAAGGCCCTTAATGTTATTTTCTTCGAGATCCTTCATAAGCTCCTGACCAAGTTCACCATCCAGCGCTTTATATGCCGCTTCATTGTTATTGAATAGGAATGGAAGGTCGAACACCATGAACTTTTCATTGAAAGAAGCAAGCGGTGCGACAGCAGGAATCGTCATTTCGATATTGCCCAATTGAACCGCCTCGATTGCCTCGCGATCAGAACCATATAGCTGGCCATTCGGATATAGTTCAACCTTGATACGGCCATTCGATTCTTTTTCAAGCTTTTCTTTAAACGTCTCGGCGGCAACGTGTGAGGACTGCTCTTCAGGTACAAGGTGAGCGATACGGATCGTGTATGTTTCGTCCCCGCCTTCCCCCCCTGAAGAACTGCTAGGGCGCCCGCATGCTGCCATCATCATCACGGCCATCAATAGTAGAATTAAATATTTTTTCATTTCTCTTCCTCCTCCAAGTAGTAGCCTTTAATTCGGCGTGCGATATTTTTCATATGGTGGGTCATCTGGATTTTGGCTTCTTCAATCACACCAGTTTCCAATGCATCCACTATGCGTCTGTGTTCTTCATATGCTTCCATGGCACTTAACTTCAACGTATTCGACAGGACCAGAAACGCCCTGTTCACCCCGGTATTAACCGAATGGATCAAAGCCCTGAGCTTAGGGTTTGGATTCCCACCGGCCAATAACAAATGGAATTCCCTGTCGAGATCGATGAATTCTTCATAACACCCGTCTGTAATTGCTTTTAGTTGAGCATCCAAGTTTTCTCTTATCCCCATAAACACCTCGCCCTTTAAAGGGAAGGTCGCTTCAAGGTTGTACACCTCTAACAGCGCACGGATCTCCATAAAGTGCATCGCATCTTCTTCTGTAAATGAGGCAACGGTCGCGATTTTCTGATCAGATAATTCGACCAGCCCTTCCACAGCAAGTCTTGTCAGCGCCTCCCGGACAGGCGTCCTGCTGATACCGAGTTCCTGTGCAAGCTTTTTTTCAGGAAGCTCCTCTGCCGGTGCCAGCTTTCCTGATATGATGTCTTTCTTGATCAGGTTAAAAGCCTGTTCAGCCAGTGTTTCTTTTTTGACCACTTTTTGCAACTGGTTCCCTCCTTTTCCAACAACCGCACTGGATAAATTTTTGTGAATCATAAGACAAATAGAAAGATAGATTATGTATGTTTATTCCTGATGTTAAGTAGAATTAGGTTCGGAATGCTTCAATCATTTAATAGAGTTGAAAAAATATCTTGGTGAGGTTCCCCCTTTGTGAACGGGGGTGTTTTTCTAATCGCAAGGATGAATTGGACTCTTGATGGGTTTTTTCTGAAATGATTTCAAGGCGGTATACCGTATACATTTATGATAATTTATGCTAATCTGTTTGTAAATATAAAATTTAGAATTTTTTAAAAACGGAGGGAGAACCTGGATGAGTACTGCATGGATAGAGAAATTGAAAGACTTAATAGGGGCAGAACGGGTCAGTACGAGTGAAGGAGAGCTATTCCGGCACAGCAAGGATGAATCCTTTCACGATCCTGTACAGCCAGAAACGGTAGTGTTTCCGGAATCGACGCAAATGGTCAAAGATATCGTAGACTTTGCAAGGGAGAGAAAGCTCACGATCACCCCTTATGGAGCAGGATCAGGGCTTGACGGTCTGGCCATTCCGGTTTCAAGGGGTATTTCCATGAATTTTGACCGAATGAAAAAGGTCATCGCCTTTAACCCCAAAGATTTATCCGTGACAGTACAGCCGGGTATCACACGCCTTGAATTGAATCGTGAAATCAACCGGCAAGGTCTGTATTTCCCCATCGATCCGGGAGCAGATGCCACGATTGGCGGGATGACTGCGACGAATGCGAGCGGAACAACCGCCGTTCGATACGGTTCCATGCGCGATCAGGTATTGAACCTTGAAGTTGTCCTGGCAGACGGCAGGATCATCAGAACCGGCAGCGCGGCAAAAAAATCATCCAGCGGATATCATTTAAACGGGCTGTTCACCGGATCAGAAGGAACGTTAGGTATCATCACTGAAATCACCTTGAAGCTTCACGGCATCCCGGAGCACACGATTGCAGCACGCTGTACATTCGATACACCGAAACATTGTGCTACAGCCGCTCAAGCTGTACTCACTAGCGGTATCCCCGTCCTTCGGATGGAACTGGTCGATGCCCAGAGCATCAAGCAAGTCAATGCCTACGGCGACTATCACTTTCCAGAACAGCATTCATTATTCTTTGAATTTGCCGGGACACGGACATCCGCTGAAGAAGAAGCCACATTTGTAGAGGATCTAATGGAGCACATGGACTGTGGCAATTGGGAGCGGGCAAGCGGATCCATCGAACGGGCCGAGATATGGAAAGCAAGACACGAACTAGCGTACGCCTTCCGTCACATGAAAGGAAAAGAAGTAGTGGGATCAGATGTGTGCGTCCCCTTGTCAAAGCTTGCCGACATGGTTGACTTTGCCCGTGCTCAGATTGAAGCTAGCGGTCTGCTTGGGAGTGTCTTCGGTCATGTCGGAGACGGGAACTTCCATACCATAATCGTGTATGATCCGAACATCCATAAGGAGAAGCAGGCATCGGAGGCGATCAATGAACAACTCATCTTAAAGGCTTTGGATGCTGGTGGGACATGTACTGGAGAGCATGGCGTCGGTCTTGGAAAGATGAAATATCAGAGGATGGAGCATGGTGAGGCGTTAGAAGTGATGAAGTCGTTTAAAGTGTTGCTGGATCCAGGGAATTTGTTTAATCCAGGGAAGATTTTCAATTAAACATTCATTATTGCTAAAAACAAACACTATGCCTACCCATTTAATAATGGATAGGCTATCTTCTGATAACTGTACAATTCAACATCACAAATTTTCCTTTCATCAAGTTTAGTAATGTTAGCTAGTTGGGGATCATCTCCCCAACATGATTATTCTCTTTTAAAAAGAGCCTCAGGACCTGTCCCGTGACTCCTAACCGTCTCACTTGAAATTTTTATAATGAGCTATGCTACTAAAGCACCTCATAGGCCTTTTGATATTTTTGAATATCTCCAGCCCCCATAAATAATAGTACACTCTTTGGGTGTTCGGACAGTACCGAAATGTTTTGCTCCTTTAATAATGAGGAATCTGGTATCATATTTTGTAATTCATCAATACTTACATTTCCTTCATTCTCTCTGGCAGAACCAAAAATATCGCACAAATATACTGAATCAGCTGACCTAAGGCTTTCGGCAAAAGAATTCAGAAAGCGTTGTGTTCTAGAAAACGTATGCGGCTGAAAAATGGCAACTACTTTTCTATCAGGATATTTTTGCCGTACAGCACTTATGGTTGCAGCAATTTCAGTCGGATGATGGGCATAATCATCAATAATTACCTGGTTTTTAAAGATCTTTTCAGAAAAACGCCTCTTCACTCCGTTAAAAGATTTGAGCCCTTCTTTGATATCAGCCATGTTTTTATTTTCAAGATAACCAACAGAAATGACAGCCAATGCGTTTAGCACATTATGGTTTCCATAACTTCCGATTTCAAATTCACCAAGAGATGTATCTTTCATGACTACATCGAATTTAGTCCCATAATCATTTAAACTTATATTTACTGCTTGAAAATCATTATCGTCCTCAAATCCAAAAAAACTTATTGGAACTTGAGTTTTTAGGTTTCTCAACAACGGATTATCTCCAAAGGCAACTATACGTTTTCTTACTTGAAAAACAAATGATTGAAACGCATTAAGGACATCATCAAGATCTTTGTAATAATCCGGGTGGTCAAAATCAATATTTGTTATGACTGCATAAGACGGTTTGTATGCAAGAAAATGTCTTTTGTATTCACATGCCTCAAAGATTAAATCCTTACTTCCCTTTTCCCCTCTTCCAGTGCCGTCACCTATCAAGTAAGATGTTGGATGGCATTGGTTAAATACATGAGCCATTAGACCTGTGGTTGAAGTCTTTCCATGGGATCCGGTTACCGCTATACTATTTAACTCCTCACTGAACCCACCTAAGAAATCATGGTACCGAATGACCTTTAAGTTTAGTTCTTTGGCTTTCTTGACTTCAATATGATCATCATCGAAAGCATTCCCTACAACGACAATATGATTTTCTTTTACATTTTCTGAATTGAAATCTAGTACTTGTATATTTCTACTTTCAAGTCCCTCTTGAGTAAAAATATACTCCTCAATATCAGAGCCTTGAACTTCAAAGCCCATGTCGTTCAAAATTTGTGCCAAAGGACTCATTCCTGCGCCTTTAATACCTATAAAATGAAAAGCATTCATTTCTATGACCTCCCTATTAGTTCTGGGTCTAAATGCAACTTATACGCATAACTTACATACTAAGCTGATTGAAGAGCAGGTCAACCTTTCGTCCATCCATTCCACGGCTCATGAGCGGTTCTGAATTCCTGGGTTTAGAACTGTCAAAAGATGAGGCAGTAGTATGGTTGGATACAATCCATTCATCGAGAACTTTACGATAGTTGTTTATCTCTGATTCGTTAAAGAAGATGGAAGACTCTCTTACTCCTTCTCCAGAAGATGAACAATGAAGTACCCCTCTTGAAGGATGGGATGAAAAATAAAACCTGATAGTACCAGAAACATCATGCTTCCCCTGCAAATCTTTTAGTAATTCAGCAGAATCGATACCAAGTGGAGATTCAATGGCAATTGCAACAACAGGACCGTTTGCACATAAATTTATAAGGTTATCATAGTGAGATGAAGTTTGATGCTCACCATATAACTGTCGTATTTGATCTTCTGTTGCAGTGATCATCTTAAGTCCAATGATTTTCAATCCTTTATCTTCTATAAAACAAACAATCTTGCCAACTAAATTTCTTTGAATGGCTTCAGGTTTCAAGAGAACAAAACCTCTCAATTTTATACCCTTCTTTCTACTATTAAATTTGTTTTGCTGGTACCTTATCATATTTTTCCACTTGGGATAAAATTTTATCAACAGCGTTCTCTTCGTTGATGTTGCCAAGTAGAATTCTCTCGTTATTCTCATCTTCCGTTAACCAATCATTATGTTCGTTTTGTCTCGGAATCCACACTACACCTTCACCATCGATCAATAAATATTTGTTTTTTCTATGCAGCCTGGATTTCAACTGAATATCCATCGATGTATCATTTACTGAATGAAGTGTTTCTTCGAGACTATTGAACTCTTCATCAGACAGTTCATACTTATGCCTATTTTTGTAACCGCCTGGTCCGATAGGCATGTACTGGAACAATTGCCACTTTAATATATTATTATATTCTTTCAATTGATGATAAATATTGATGATATCATCGATATTATTTTTATGAACCACAGTGTTGATCCCGATGTTTGCATTATTAAAACTAAGTTCATCTAAAATGCCCAATACCTCATGAACTTTCAATTTACGTCTGAACATATTCATTATTTCGTCTGTCGATCCATCAAATGGTATTCCTATGACATCAATGGATTGAACAATTCCTTTAGAAGAAATTTTTTTGATTATAGTATTCTTTCCGATTGTGACATCTCTGATTAACGACAGTCCTACCGTATCAAGGTTGATGGTATAACCTAACGTTTTTAGTGTATGGAGTATGTATGGCATGTCTTCACGCGCCAATGGTTCTCCACCTGACATAGTTACTTTAGAGATATTAACCTTTTCTTTTAACTCTGATAAAAAATTTATCAAATCACTTGTTATATAGTCTTTACCACTAAAAAAGTTGTAGCAGCCAGGACACCTGACAAAGCATTTATTACCGCCACTTAATTGTATCCTTCTGTTTAATTCCTGCATATATTCTCCCTCTTCCTCTTTTGAATTCTTAAAAGTGCGCCTATGTCATCTCAGGTTCATCTTTCAGGCGGCTTTGATTCATCCATGACTTGATCTCTAAGACCATGGAAGGTAGCACGGGTTCTAGGACGTTTCCTTAGCTAATAAATACAAACACACCTGTTGATTAACTGATTGTATTGACGTTAAAGCCGACACACTATTCTGAGGAGCATAACGGAGATGTTAACAGGTAACTTAAAGCCGGCAGCATATCGCCCTGGCTGAATCCCACCGGTAAGGGATATATCTTTACTTATTCGTATCAGCTTTGTTTAGAGCCATCAGAAAACGCTCATATTTACTTTTTCCGTTTAACTGAAATGTAATTTGTTTCTCTTTGAGCACGTCCAATATATATTCACAGTCTTCTTGATTTGAAACTCCTTCTATTTCTAACTCATAGGACTGTATCCTATGAGGAAACTCAGAATGGTCCAGTTCGAAAGTGAAATTATTATCGAAATTTAGACAATGTCTAGTATTCTTAATGGTTCCTAGAAACCTCAACTTTTCGTTTTTTGCCAGAGACAGTATCAAGTCTCTGCTGCTTTCAGGCAGATAATCCAACATGGAATCTGGATGTTCTATACACTGACTTAGAACCTCTTCGGAGATATTACGTTGTACTTCATCGGAGGTCACAAACATCGCTTTTTTGACTTTCATCTTCATACACAAGATCACCTCTTCGTTCTCTTCACGAATCCTGAGAGTGATCCCTGATTCCTTTAAATCTAAACGAGGAGTGTCAAAGTAGTAATTAATCTGCTTTAGTATTTTTGTTGGTTTGTTTGCTAGCAGCTGCTTAAAACCTTCAGCATCCAATAAGAGTTTGAGTTCTTGTTCCTTTACATTCATATTTTGATACTCCTTTTCTAGAACAATGTCCAGCTTCCTTGCCTTCTGGCATGTTTTTCAGCCATCGTCAGAATCCCGTAAGTGACTGGGATCAATAAAGCATTAAACAACACCAATCCTCCGCACATCCACCACCAAGTTGAATCAACCTGTCCTTCCAAGGCTTGTCTCAGCATAAATAAACTGTAGGTTACCGGGAATAAGGCAGCTGCTATTTTAGCCCAGAAAGGAAAGACTGTTGGTGGAATACGTACTCCTCCAAATAGATTCATAGGACCGTAAAAGATGTAATACAGGTAGCCCGAATCTCGTGAGAATAAACAAAGCGCACATAGGAACGCTCCCCATATCACTGCAGATATAACCATCAGGAGTAAGGAAGCAGCTAAATAACCCCAAGAAATTTCGCTTAAGTTAGAAATAAAGAAGAAGGTCAGGATGCAAAATACAAAAAACATCCACATTCCATTAAATAAAGAGTAGACTGATCTCCCATACAAAAAAACTGTCTTAGAAGCCGGTGTGAGATAAACTACTTCCAGTGTTCCTTGCTTTCGTTCAAGTTCAAATGTCCACGCCGATTGAACAACTGTCCAAAAAATTTGAAATACTAGAAAACCGCTTAGCAGAAACAAAGCTATGTCCCCGCCTTCAATCACTTGGGCAAGGGCAGATCCAGCACCGTCGCGGAAAGGTTTAAAAGAATAATAAGTCGTTAAAAAAGTGAGAACCGGCCACATGAGTAATGAATAAAAAATAACTTTGCTTCCTCCAAAGTCATTTCGATGCTGTTTATACAGCTCAGCTCGAAACGCCCGCCAGGATCTTGTCATCATCTCGAAGCCCTCCTTCAGATAAAAGTACGATTGCATCCTCTAAAGTAGGTTTTTCCACTGTTAAATTCTTTATCTGTACTCCTTCTTTCATTAACCAAGGCAGGATAGCAGGGGTTAAATCATCCACTGAGTCCGTTTTAATACTTAAAAGCACCCCAGATTGATCACCTTTTCTCACCAGTGAAATATCACTTTCTGGTATATTTAAGAAGTGATTAAGATAGTCTAATCTCTCTTCTTTAAAATCTTGAATATGAAGATGCAGGGTTTCATATCTAGCGGCTTTTTTTACAACTTCCGAAGGTGTAGCACACATAATAAGCTCGCCCTTATCTATTACATACACCCGATCACATAACTCTTCTACTTCTTGAAGGTAGTGGCTGGTCAAAAGAATTCCTTTTCCACTTTCCACCGCTAAACGCTTGACCGTCTTACGAAGCTGCCTTGCAATGGGGGCATCCAGTCCTAATGTCGGCTCATCCATTAACAAATAATCTGGATCGTTAATAAGTCCTCGAGCTATTTGAAGCCTTTGTTTCATTCCTTTTGAATAGTTTTCAACTGGTGTATCGGCAGCATCTTTTAATCCCATTTCTTCTAGAAGAACCTCTGAACGGCTAATGATTTCTTTTTCTGCCAGTCCATATAACCTGCCAAAATACATTAGATTCTCGCGCCCCGTAAGTCTCCAGTAAAGCATCCTTTCTCCACCGGCAATCATATTGATCTTTTCAAGAATGCTTTGACGATTTTTCACAGTATCCAGTCCATCAATGGTGATTGATCCGCTAGTTGGTTCAAGCAAAGTGGAAATCATTTTTATGGTGGTTGTTTTTCCAGCTCCATTTAGGCCTAGAAGACCAATGATTTCACCTGGATAAAGTTTA
Source organism: Rossellomorea sp. NS-SX7 (assembly GCF_052828565.1). NCBI lineage: Bacteria > Bacillati > Bacillota > Bacilli > Caryophanales > Bacillaceae > Rossellomorea > Rossellomorea sp. NS-SX7. The sequence continues at coordinate 3,586,303 of NZ_CM128249.1, forward strand.
ATGCTTAAATTTTCTACTGCGACCTTTTGCTTTTTTTCAGATCGGAACCAACCTAGTTTATTCTTACTTTCATAAATTTTTGTAACTCCATTTACAGATAGCATTTGATCACTCCTAAGCTATTGATCTATCAAAAACTGTTCTTTCAGCATATTTGATCATATATGCACCAATAAGGGTGTAAATTATACTCAAACCTAGTACGGACATAATCTTAAGTGGACTTTCCCAGATAGGTATGCCTGTTAACATAGAATCCCGGAACAGGAAGACTGAATCTGTTATAGGAAATACCTTGCTTAGCCACTGAAGCGGCACCGGCAAATATTCTATCGGAAATACGAAACCACACACTAAGCCGGTAACGGTAAACAGATTATTCTGCACAAAATAAGTATCGCGCGTATACAACATCACTCCAGCTAACACTAAAGCAATAGAAAAACATGAAATCATGAATAAAAGAAATCCAAAAATCGCAGATGAATCTGGATTTGTTAATTTCAAACCTAAGAAAAAAGCGATGATAAGGGCCGGGAATAATTCTATTACTACCCTGTAAAGCTGCTGAATGGCAGTACCTATAAAATATGCTGATCGTCTTGCTGGAGAAAGCAGCAAAACTTCCAGCGTTCCTTCCCTCCACTCAGTTATTAAAGATCTAGATACATTCATCATCATACTAACCGAAATCGTACTAAGCAGGCCTCCAATGATTACATAAGTCAGATAATCATCTGTGCCGGCAAATTTAGAGAATTTGCTGTCCAATTGACCTTGAATTAAATAATGGTATGTAAAATAAGAAACGAGAATGATATAAGTGCTGTTAAGCAAATGGCCCATAGTAAAGGTCCATGGATACGCTCTTATATCCGATATTTGGTTACGGTAAATGATGGCTTTTATAGCTTGTAACAACGGCTGAACCTCCATTTTTTGCAGAATTAAGTATACATCCCACTATGTTTCCTGATTTTTTTTTGTTCACTTGCCAGCTTTTTTGCTTCCTGTCTGGAAAACATATATCTTCGGAAAATGATCACGATGGATGACGAATTATAGACAAGGTGTCCGATGATGGCCGGTAACAATGTTCCACTTATTTTATAGGAATAATACCAGGCAATACTTAGTAGAAACAAAATAATATAGGATCTAACAGTGAAGGTTTTTCTGGTCAAGGGGTGGATATAGTGCGACAAAGAAAAAAGACCTCCTGATACAATACACTCGATCCAAAATACAGACTCCGGTACGTATGTGCGGTAAAAGATTTCTTCAAAGATCGCACTCCCAATAATTGAAGATTCAATACCTATGAAGGCCTTTGTCGTGATTGGCGGTAAAAGAGGATACACCTCTTTACGTAAAAAAGAACTATAATCTTTATACTGAATAGCTAGTGCGACAATTGCACAGCCAATGGCAAGTAAATAAGGCAGCATTCCACTCTCGGAAGCAAATGCAAAATTAGGAAGCCCGAAAAATATTGCTGGAGCAAGGAAAGGCAAGAAGAAAATGGTTATTCTTACTATGTCTTTAAAATTAGACCCTTTCACTTTTTCTCTAATTAAATTGGTTGAGAACATTGCAAATGCAAAGAACAAACCGAATAGTATGTACTGTAAAACCATTATTTCTGCCTCCAAAAATTCACGTATATTAGATAGAGATTCAATAAAGGAAAAGGACACCGTTTGTTAGTTAAAAAAGGTAATGATTCACTTAAAAGTCCTTCAAGTGAAATGTGATTCTTTGACAATCGCCATTCAATTTAAAAATTGAATTCTCACTGGGCAATTGTCAAAAATAATTAGTTAGGAAGATTTCCTGCTACTAGCTTTACTTGTTTTAAAGTTGGCTTTTTGTACATATGTATCCCCTCCTCCCCTTGTAACGGTGTCCTTTTCCCATATTGAATCCCTTCTCTGATAAGTCACGCACAAATCGAATTGAACTCTCATGATGATGAATGTTTAAATCAAGGGTTATACTTCAGCTAAGCCTCTTTCAATTAGAACATTCACAAATTCTTGTACATCATTTTCCACAACATCAACATCTGTGTTGTAATTAAGGGCAACTACTTTTGAAATACCCTCTATATCCCTCTGGCCATCAATCGATTCCCAAATCACTTGTCCAACATCGTTTAGTTCAAACAAATCATAATTAAGGGCTAAGTAACTCGTTCCATTAATTGCGCTAAATCTGGCAAACATATTTTGTGTAGGTACCAAGTTCCGTTTCCTCCTTATACAATTAACTAGTTTGTTTAACTTTTAATATAGATTGAGATTTCAAATTTAATGATTGTGCATACTTTATTGTTTCTTTGACCAATTCATTAATGGTGTCTAATTCAAATGATTGGCTTTGCAGTTCGATGTATTTACTCAAAAGGCTTGTATCTCCTGTTTTTTCTTGGTAGCGAAGTGCCTTTCTGTATAACCATTTTGTATTAGGGTTTGTCTCCCCATTTGCTGCTAAATAGGAAGTCATCACTCGATCCAGAAACAGTCGGGATAAAAAGAATGCTGAACCAAAATCTTCAGATAAATATGCCCCTTGTAAATCTTCCAGCAAACCCTGATAACTTTCATTTTCCACCGCGACGCGATAGTGCCCCAGATTGTCAAAATCAATGTGGTTATAAACTTCTTCAAATTTTTCAAGGTTAACAATTGGTCTGCCGAACTTCAATCTATGAAGTAAATCATATTCATCATCAGAAATTCTCTCTATGTATTCATTCGTTTTGAAATTAAGACGGTTTAATGAATTAATCGCTTTATTAAACTCGTTCCATGTCCAATATTCAAAATCCAAACGAATTCCCTCGTGAATGACGTTTCGGATTAAGTTTTGTTCACTCTGTAAAAAACTTTGAGTAATATTTTCATCTTGTTCAATGGAAGGGATCGCATCACAGATAACGTAAACATCAATATCTGAGGTAGAATTTCCAAACCCCTCCATCAACGATCCAGCTAAATACACTATACAATCGTCATAATTAATATGATTTAAATATTCGATGATAACATTCGGATTATTCAGTAAATTTTTAACGTTGTTTCTCATTAGATCCTCTCCTTTTATATTTCTAGGCCTTTTATATTCCCCTGCGCAGCTGCGTATCGCATTAATGCCGGTGAGCCTCCTCATTCTTTTCCTAGTCCGGTTTTTACAGAAGAAGTGACAGAGCTTATTTATCAATCTGATTATGATTCTTTTGATCCGGCACTAAAATACCATTAAGATAACAACAATCTTCATTTCTGGTTCACATATAACCCTCATAACTTTATACTTGATACATATGAATCAAATAATTATAAAACTATTCTACTAATAGTTTATTTATTCGGAGGGTCTCATTTGGATAAAGAAGTACTAGGTAAAGAGATAAAAAAGTTGAGAAAGCTTAGGAACTTGACACAAAAACAATTAGCCGAAGGTATCTGTAATCAATCAGAGATTAGCAGACTAGAAAAAGGAGAAGTCTTTCCAAGTATCGATATCCTTCATCTTGTCGCTAATAAGCTTAAGGTTCCTACTTTTTACTTTTATGAAGTTTTAATACACGATAATATCTCTTACAAGAATAATTTGACTGGAAAACTAATGACACTAGTTCAGAATAAGGATTACATTGAAGTTTATAAACTAGTTGAAAATGAGCTGAAAAAAACGGAATGTCATCCTGAATTCAAACAATTTTTGTTATGGCAATATTACGTATCTGCATATTATCTCAAGAAAATAAATTCAGATACTTGTTTAACAGAACTAAAACTTCTATTGCAGCAGCAGACTTTCGGAACAAATGTTATCCAGGATTTGTTCATCAAGAATTCCATTGCAAACATCTATGCCGAAAAGAGAAAATTCAAAGAAAGTATCCGTTATTATGATTCAATATTGAATTCCGAAATAGATAGCCTTGAGTACACTGCATTCCGCAATAAAGTATTATATAATTTGAGTAAAGTACTGTTCTTAGACAATCAAATAGAACTTTCTCTTTCTACCCTTGATGAGGCAATCGAATGGCTATGTAGAAATAGTGATATGTCCTTATTGGGACAAGTATATTTTCAAAAAGCCGAATGCCTTGAAAAGCTTAATTATCCGTATGATGAAATATCAGAGTGTTATAAGAAAGCTCTATTTTTCTTTAAACTATTAGGTCTTACATATTATGAGAAAATTATTATTGAAAAAAAGCAAAGATATTTAAATTAAATTTCAGGATTTTCAATCGAATGTTCGAATGGAAGATCCGATTCATTTTGCCCCAGTGAGACTCCATTATCGCTGCTTAGAGCGATTGCACCAATTAGTAGTAAAAGAAACGAAAATCCAAATAAGACTTTTTTCATGAGTACAACCTCCTGTGTTATCGTTCAATAAGTGTATAATAAACCATAAATTTCATGAAAAATATGCAAATTTACATATTTACAACAAATTATCCTATAATTTGATAAATTACTTATATATGGAGGTGATTAAATGCAGGATTTGTTCTTTTATAATTGGGAAGTTAGAGATGAATGGATGGAGTGGTGTAAAGAGGTTTCAGATAATAAACTAATTGATATCAAGTCGGAAGATATGCAAAATATTATTAAGACGTTATTTCATTTAATTTATAATGAACAACATTGGATGAGCAGTATAAAAGAGGAACCTGACTTAATTCAGATCAACAAGGATTTTATTCCTACAATAGAAGAAGTATTGGAATACTCAAGGTATACAAGACCTTTTGTAAAAGCTTTCATTGACAAGTATCAATTTATGTCAAATACGAACCAGAAGGAAGATAGCACAGGATTCCCGTATCCATTGAACAATAAAATGCACCAGTTAGTTATTCAAGAAGTTCATCATATAGGAGAGATAAGTATTTGGGCGAGCAATCTTGGATATGCTCCAGTAGAGACGGATATCATTGATAATCGCATCCTCATGGATTAATAGCAAAAAGCAGAAGATAAATCCTTTTAAAGGTGTTCTTCTGCTTTTTTTATTTTTTTATAAGTATTTTCGAACTAATACTGCACACGCAATGGTTATAGAATTTCCTCATAACAGGCCTCTACCTTTACCAGACTTTTAAAAGAGACCCTGGTTGATTTAATTATCTAATTATTCCGTCAATATGCATCATTGCATATTCCAGAACGTCATTTGTTTGATATTATTCTAATTGTGAGGGATCACAAATCCATATTGGGGGAGGGATAACGATGAAATCATTAAAAATCGGAATGGTAGAGCCTATGCGTTCTCATGAATATGGTTATGATGGGCCGTAATAGCCTAACTTAATATCAAATGTTTATCAGGCTAAGAAGTTCAACACGATATAGCTTCTTAGCCCCCCTAAAGGACCCTGATAGGGTCTTTATTTATTATCCAGTAAGGAGCGGACTGTGAAATGGAAAACACCAGCAGCATAAGCAAGGTAACTCAAGAACTTGTTAAAGAAATTGAAAAACATTCATATGGCTCTTATCTTATAGAAGGAAATCCAGGTTTAAGCAGGATTGTATCAACTAATTTTTGTAGTCAGGTTAAAAAAGACCACTTTATCTATGAAATATCGTGTAAAAGTTTACTAACCGACTCATATTCATTCGTTAAAAAATTGATCTCTCCTTATATTACATCTCTTGAGAAAGAAAACCCCTCCCTTCTAGTAAAATACAAACAATCTCTTTGCCTTTTGATGCCCTATTTACGGGAGAAAAAGTTATTTGAAGATGTCATTTTGGGGCTGGATGTCCCTCGAGAAGAAAATCCAACATCGTTTACGATGAGCTTCATAGTCAGTATGCTCAACGGAATTATTAACTTCCTGCTGGAAATATCCAGTCATTATGCTGAACATAAACCAGTGGTTTTTATTCTTAAAGATATCGATCAATGTGATTATTCAAGTTTGCAGCTTATTAAACGTCTGATCATACGATCTTCTGTTTGTTCATATTATGTCATATTAACTTCTTCCAAACACGGGCTCTTTAAAGAGAAAGAAGTAAAATTCAATAGGAAGTTTTTAATCAACACTGCTTCATATTCTCTAGTTAAGGATATGGAAACCCAACTTCAAGAATTAGACCATCACGAGAGAAGTGATTTTCTCAAATGTTATATTGAGAGCTGCGGGGTTAATGATGGGAATGGTCTTTATTCTGCAGTGTATCATGAGGCGGCTGAAAACATAAAGTTCAAATATCACCAAAAGCAAATTACTTCCTTACATGATCATGAATTAGACATGTCTTCTAAATATGCAAAACTCTTATTTCATATGGAAGCAATTAACGATGAAAAGGTAGCAGAATTATTAGAAGACGCTGCATATTACTGCAGAATCAGTGGGTATTATAATGAAGCCGTCCATTATGTTTCACACTCCCAAAGCCATTACTGGTCATCATACGATAATCAACAGAAAGCGAAGTTACTGAGAATCAAAGGGGTTGGCCATATAAGGCTTAAAGAAAATGCTGATGCCCTTGATAGTTTGGAAGAAAGTTTAAGACTGGCTAAAGATCCTTATTTCAAAGCAAGATTATGCTACACAATAGGTTCTTTTGTAATCAAGCATGAAGCTGAAATGTTTGGCCCAAAGTGGCTGGATAGAGGTTTTGACCAAATACAAGGGCTAGAGAATGAAAAAGCTACCTTGGAGAGGCTTTGGTTAAATAATTCCAAGGCACTTATCAAATACAGAGAAAGAAATTATGAAGAGGCAATCAAAATTGAAGAAGAAAACTTGAACAAATTTAAAGAAACCTTTAATGGCCAAGAACATGCAGTTACACATGCTATACTCCATTACAATACAGCATATGTGCTGCAGGACTCCGGCCGTTTGAAAGAGGCTCTAAATCATATTGATGAAGGAATTGGGTTAGTCCCTTCCAATTTGGATTTATATAATAACAAAGCAAATATTTTGCAGCAAATGGGGAAATTTCAGGAGGCAATCCCCTACTATAATAGAGTGAAAAATGACGGGTATCCCAAGGTAGAGGTATATATTAACTTAGGGAATGCGTACATGAAGTCTGGAGAATTCGATAAAGCTTTGGAAAATTACAATTATGCTGTCAAATTAGCACCGGATAACCCACATACTTGGAATGCAAGAGGACACTTAGGTTATGTAAAGGGTACATTTCAGGAGGCGATCAGTGATTTTTCAAATGCACTTGACATTGACCCAACATTTATTTCAGCTCTCATCAATCGTGCGAATACTTTTGCTGAATTAGGTAAGAATACCGAAGCGATAGCAGATTATGGTTCTGCTGAAAATTCAGCCCCTAACCGTGTAGAGATTTTCGTGAATCGGGGAGCGATATTTCAAGAAGCAGGGGAATGGAAAAAAGCTAAACAAGATCTGGAACATGCTTTAAACTTGGCCCCTTCTCAAAATCTAGCTTATATCTATGCAAACCTAGCTGTTATTTACAGTCAGGAGAACAAATTACAACAGGCAAAAGAATATATTGAACAAGCAGTCGCTCAGAATCCCTCAGATCCATGGATAAAATATAATAAAGCCCATCTTCATATTCAATTGAAAGAATGGGATTCTGCTTATTCTGAAATCAAAAAAGCTTTAGAGATATCCCCAACTACTAAAGACTTTATTGAATTGAAAGATAAAATTCCCAAAAGACCATCCATGGTTTAGGTGTTGAAAATGGGAAAAAAACTAACCTTTGAAGAAGTTCGAAGCCTCTTTTTTTATAGTAAAAACTATTTCCTGTTTTTTTTAGGATGGGCAATATCCCTTTTTGGTAGTTCTCTAACTAGAATAGCTTTACCTATCTTAATTCTTGAAAGAACGGGTTCCGGATTTGCCATGGGGATGACGTTTGCTCTTGAAACCATCCCTTCAGCTCTTTTAGGACCATTACTAGGGGCATTATCTGACCGGTACAATAGGAAAATCATGATCATAACCTCTGATGTGTTAAGGGCATTGATTTTGATCGCTGTATTATTAACCGGTAATCTTTACATTATTTTCACTTTAATTTTTTTAATGGGAATTCTGAAAGCACTTTATGTCCCGGTAAGGTCTGCCATTATCCCTGAACTTGTATCAAAAGAAAACTTCCCTAAGATTGTCGTGTTACAAGGAACGACTCAAAGAATCATAAATATTGCTGGTCCTTCATTGGCAGCAGCCATTATAGGGTTTACAAACCCTACTTTCGCTCTTCAACTAGACATCATCACATATTTAGCTGCAGCCTTACTATCCTATTTTGTCTATATCCCCATTCACAAAATATCTAAAGAAAATGGGATTGTGGCAGATATGAAGGAAGGTTTTGTTTATTTATTCAACCATTCAATGATTAGAAAACTAAATTTCTTTTGGGTGATCCTTAATTTCGGATTTGGTGGATTGACTGTATTATTGCTCCTTTACCTTGAAGAGATAAATATGGATAATGCCACTTACGGACTATTGATGACAGTCCTGACGATTGGAATGCTTCTGGGAACAATGGCGGCTTCAAAAGTAAAAGATAACCAAAAAGAAAAGATAATCGATTTATTACCTCTTACATTCGGGGTCTGCTACTCGTTCCTATTGTTCGATGTAGGTACCCTGGTTCTATTTATAATCGTGCTTATCCTAGGTTTGAATTTTGGCTTATATAATGTCATGGCCAGTATCATCTTCGGCCTGAATATACCAAATGAGATACGAGGCAGAGTGTATGCAAATGCCACAGCTTTTACTACTTTGGCTTTTTCTTCCAGCACCATATTAGCAGGGGCGATGAAGGCGTACTTTACTGTCTCAACAATTTTCTTTGTCATCGGAATAGTTGTTGCCGTTTGTTCTTTAGTGGTAATGATTCTTCACCATAAAAAAAGCCCGCAACATGAAGTGAAAAAAGCGATGAACTAAAAAAGTATGAACCGTTTAAAGTGACGGTTCTTTTTTTTAGAGTTTTGACACCCTATATCAATCTTACAAATTCTACAAATAAGCACAAGAAATCTTACCCTTGTATAGGGATTAAGCCTAAAAGCTTTACTTGGGGAACTTGCTTAACTTATGATTAAATAAATTTGGGTCTCAGGAGTGTTCTTGTGTAGCTTACATCATTCGATTATACATAATTTTCTTCAGCCCCTACGTTGTTGTCTAATTCCCATTATATAAAAAATACCCAATAGGTAGACGTTTTGTAATGTCCACTCTATCGGGTACAATGTATAATGGGGAGGTTGAAATATTTCACATTCTGCAGTTCAGCAAATGAGATAAGTACAACATGTAGATTTACATCATTTACTTCTCCAATTCCATAAATAATATAATAAGCAAGTGCAAGAAAAAGTTATCAAGACACTTCCCATGATTGACATATTTAATGCGGCAGCAGGAATTTCTTCGATTAACAATTCATCTGTAAATTCGAAAGTAAATAGATATAGTGAAGTTCGCACTCCATCAACATGTAATAACTTGTCCAATAATTCTTTTGATTTAAAGATGAAGTACATACCAATAATGGGAAGAAGAAACAAAATGATTACTTTTGATTTCATAAAAGATAACCTCTCTTTCAAAATAGCCTACACCTGATCTCCCTCCCTGTCTACTCCCTATTTTACTTGTTGAAGCTCCCAAAATAAATCATAGACATTCACATCAATATGGAGTTTTTTATCTTTCGATTTATCAAATTTGAATTCTTTTGAATTTGTAATTTGATTTTCAATAATTTGCTTAGAAACATCCACTAAGAAAATGTTATTATTTTCCGTTAATGTTTCAAATATTTCCTCATCCGTATTTATTGTTCCTTCAGCGGCATAAACACCTACAACCTCTAACTCAACCGGTCCATCCAATATTGATTTTAATTTTTCGAAATTCACCCTATTATCTTCTAGCGTCATTGTAAGAGCTCCCAGATTTCCATCACTCACTGACTTTGTTCTTACAAATATTCTATTTACGTCCACATTTGTATCATTTATTATTTCTTCAAGCTCCTCAAAAGAAATAGTTTCATTAAATGTAATAGTAGCAGGTACTGAGGCATACCCTTCTGCTTTTAATTTTTTAAAATACTGAGGCATTTTTTTCTGGTATTTTTTAAGACTATTCAGCGTAAGATTTTTTGAGTTCACAATCACATCTGCTTCGATTTCTTTGCTCTCTTTTTCTTTGTTTATCTTTAATTCAATAGAGTTATCATCTGACAATTTGTTTGGAGTATATTTTTCCATTTCTAACTTATTGGATGGTGAAGCAAATGAAGATGTCGCTATAGTTACAATTAATAATCCAGTTATGATCCCAGTCGGAAATATTTTTCTCAAAGTGTCCTACCTCCTATTGTTTGTAGTAGTTAATTGTTCCAAGTGGCGCATGCCATTGTGTATTGTATTCCCCGTAAAAGCTCTTGCTGCTTTCATGAGCATTTAACTCGATATAACCATCTCTTGCACAGGTTACACTTCCACCGCGATTGTTCCAATCCACGTAGAAATAATAACTAGTGGAAGTATTGATGCTTGTAGGACTTAGTGAAACGAATTCTGCCTCTTCATCATTTCCATCACCGCCATCATCATCTGTATCAAATTTAGGATTCGGATAATTAGTCGACATGCTCGATGTACTAGTGTCCAGATTACCGCTCATATCTGTTGCATCCAGGCCGTGATAGTAGCTACTGTTATTATAATAGTTTTTTATTGCAGTTACTTCACTTGAATTATACTTAATGTTGTGCATTCGTAAATCCACCTGATCCACACAAGAACCGCTATAAGTATTATAACTATTCGTATAATAATTACCTGAATTTGGTGCGTATGAGCCGGCAGGACTATACCATGACCCACTTACAATCTTCGCTGAAGCCTGTCCAGTAAAGCAGGCCATCGCAAGTAGTCCAGTTACCACAAGACTTAACATCCTTTTCTTTTTCATATTATTCCTCCTTATACTTAATACAAGTAAAATATTACCACCACTTCCAAAGATATAAAATTGGGAAAATTCTAATCATTTACTATGTAATAAACATTCATTCTCGTTATTCCCGACTGTTTTCGCTAGATTTCAATTGCTGTATATCAAGCTAATTATGACTATTTTTATATTGGGATAATCCTAAGGGTTTTTACGGTTTTATATTATTATGAATTTCATACCCAAAAAATGAAACGGATTTCCAGTTCGTTCCGTCGTATTATTAAGTTAATGGAGGGGTGGGGAAACTTGGATAAACAATGTAATACCCTTAGAGGGTTCGAAGAAATAATGAAACGATACGGAGAAGATGTGACACGACTTATATTCGGATATGTTAAAGATTGGGCTATAAGTGAAGATTTAACCCAAGAGGTATTTATCAATATTTATCATCATTTAGACGAATTTGAAGGACGCTCCCAATTAAAGACCTGGATTTTTTCAATAGCAATAAACAAGACAAAAGATCACATGCGTTCATGGCAGTATAAAAAACTATTGATGACGAATAACTTTTTCTACCTTCAAGACTCATCACAAAAACCTGATCAGCAATTAATCGATAGAGAAGTAAATGATGAATTAATAACGAAGGTATTTAAGCTGCCTTTAAAGTATAGAGAGGTAATCTTATTACATTACTATCAGGAATTAAAACTAACTGAAATCAGCCAAGTCATTAAAAAAAAGCCTGAAACCGTACGTACCAGGCTTTTTCGCGCAAAAAAATTATTAAAAGAAATAATAGGGGGGCATATCGAGGATGAATAAAAGAGAATTCAAGAAACGTCTCCATCATTTCATGTCGAAAGATCCTAAATTTACTGAAGAAAAAAAGTCTGCTATCTTAACTAGAATCAAAACAAAAACTGCTAATAAAAAGAAAGTGGAAATGAGGCCTGTTTTAAGCGGACTGACTCTCTTATCCGTGGGTATCTTCCTTATTTTTTTTGGAATGCAGCAGATGGGTATATTTGAGAAACAAGAGACAGACCCTACTTTGATCGCCACCCCAAAAGAAAATACAGATAAGTCCGAAGGGAAGGAGAAGACAAGTGTTAAAGATAACTTCTCACCACCAACTCAAGAGCAAATCAATAGTAAGGTGGAAGAAATTCAATCTACATTCCAGCTGAATATGACGCAAGATGAGGCCACACAAGCCTTTGGAAAGGACTTTTCAGAAGATAAAGCTCAAAACCCTGAAGGCAGTCCATTCGTTTTCTGGCGCTACGAGTATTTCAATGACCCCGACTCAAAGCGGAACCCTATTTTACCTCCAGGGGATATTGATATCGAGCGATTAAAAAAACGCACCTTAGGCATATCATTTTCTATATTCTGGAATAAAACAGAGGCTCACTTTGCTACAATCGCCTATCATGAGGGTGATACAGTTAAACTTATTACACATAAGAGAGACGGCACAGTCACCGTAGATGAAATAAAATAGTAATGCTCTTTTCGTTTTACTCTGTTCCTTTACACACTAGAAAATGCCGGAACTTGGGCATTTCTGCAGTTTATACTCGAGAACCCGCTTCATTTAGTAATTTTCATTACGTATGAAAAACAACTCTTTTAGAAAACAGCCAATAATAAAAAGATAACTCCATCTGCGATGGAGTTATCTTTTTATTATTAATTATGTTTGTTCTTTTCGATGAATGTATCTTTGATCGTCTCAATCTTTTTGTTATTTAATTTAAAATCTTTTTTGAACTGTTTCATTGTTCTTTCTTCAATTTTCAAACCATTAAACCAGTCCCAGAAGTTATCTTCTCCTACATAATCGATTACGTAATCAGCAAAGGATGTTTCCTCATTAAAATACTTCATATGTTTGGCATGATCATCATGGTGAAGACTCTCTTCTGTGTCTGCTTGAATAAAATATGGAGAATCTCCATAAATAAAGCTCTTATAAGGCCAGAAAATCTCCGGATCCACTGTATTATAACGTGTCATATCGCTGCCATTCATTACCCCTCCGTCATTGACGTCAAAGTGAATGTGAGTTCCAGTAGAATTTCCTGTTGTTCCTGTAATTCCAATTTGCTGTCCTCGGCTAACAGTAGCACCTGTAGATACCCACCTTTCATCTAGATGAAGATACCTGGCAATTAGATCATTACTGTTTCCTGATTCAGGGCTGTTGTTGTTTGTTTCTAGGACAATCCAATTTCCAGCTGAACTACTTACTCCACTGTACATTATTCTCCCGGAACTAACTGCGTACGCTGGATCATAACCCGTGTCTACATCAACTCCAAGATGAGAAGACCTTGTTGGATCTAAATATTCCGAAGTAATATAATTTGAAGTAGTAAAATATCTCCAATTGAAGTCATCGTAAGGATTCAATGGATCAGCTTTTTGTGGACCAGTCTCTGCAGCTGATACCCCTCCAGATATAAGGGATCCAGCTAAACCAATCACTGCAGCGCCTGAAAGAATTTTTTTCATTTTCATATTTTATCTTCCCTTCTTCGTTAATAAAATGGATTATTCATTTTACACACACGACATAACTTACATTCAACGACACTTTCACTCAAAGTATAAATACAATTTCTATGAACTTATTAAACTGCAAAATTACTTAAGTGATTAATAGTTGCTGTATGAAATACTTAAAGAACTGGTTCTGGTTGAATAAAGAGTACCTCCTGTATTCCCATACACAGGAACTCTAAAATATGCAGAAACAGTTTTGTATGAACTCGAACTCGACACCCCGATATAAGAAGAAGTGGTGTAATAGTTACCTACTGAATATAATCGAGTATTATCAAAATCAAAGTTTGCCTTTCTGGAATAATCCCCTCCACCAAAATAGACAGTCTTTTCTGAAGATGAAGAAGCATTCACATCATAGTTATCCCAGAATTTAATTGAAGAGCCGGCACTTATCGGACCATACCCCACAGAAAGCCCTGCAGTCGCACTATAATAAGGGCGCTTACTATAACTGCCATACCATTTTGTTTTCTTAACAAAATCAACATAACTGGACCCTGAGAACGTTAAATCTACTTGAACAGGGTTTGTATAACCTCCGAACCAAACTGCAGTTTCTGCACCAGAAACGTAAGTATAATCTCCAGGTCCGCAATTATACGTAATACCTTGAGAAGTAACTTTTATATTTGTGTCTACATAATCGCCGTCACTCATGATAGAACTGCCGATGATACTTGTTTTTCCGCTCTTTGAATGTTGTTCATCACATCCATTGCCATAAGGATCTGAATACGTAATGACTCCTGAAACATTTCCTACGTCTTCTCTATTTACTCCCCCAAGCATGGTAAATGAAGGCTCTTCTATTTCACCTTTCATAACTTTGTACACCCAAGCATCTGTAACGGATTTAGAATATTCAAAATCTTTTCCGTTTAGGTCTCCTAATCCAAGGTCGATCGCTGGAACATTAAAGGAAATTAAATCGCGTTCATCCTTGTCAAAAAAATAGATAGTAAGAGTCTTCTCACCTTCTAGTCTCTTATTAGCAACCAACTCGTTTGTGTTAGGCGTATTGTAGAGTTTAAGTTTCACGACCTCTAAGCCGTCATGGTTGTTTTCATTTGTAACATTAAAAATGACATCTTCAGAATCAATTCCTGATTGAAATGCTTCTCCAGACACTACCACTTCTTTAGTCACATTTTTATACTGTAATTGCCCTGTAATAGAAAGATCTTCACCATTAAATACATACTGATCAATCTTTAACGATGAAGGAACTTCCAACTCTTTCGCGTTTGGATTTTTTTCTGGTAAATTCACCAAAGCAACTCCCTTGTACACATTTTTCACATTGTCAGCGAATGCGTAGCTCGGAATTAATGCCAAAACCAAAACCAAAGCTAATAGAAACTTTAAACTCCTCATTTTCCATCCCCTCCTAATATTTTTTAGTACGACTCAATTATGAGGGGGTATTCCCAGTATTTGTATTGGGAAAATCTAGTCTCGAGTAACTGAAAGTAAGTGTTGATTAAACTGTTGTAAGGACATATCTTTGATTTCATAATCAACAAAGTAATGTTCTTTAAGGGCTTCTAAGTCATTATTTAATTCACTTATTTGTTCAGCCTCAATTTGTAAAGATGGATTATTTAAATATTGTTCAACCATGCGTTGATATTCCTTAAAGTATTCTTCATACTCATCCCCTGGGTGCAATGTATAAAGAGCATCGATTCGAATTAAGTTATTATTAAGCTTGGATAAATGCCTCCGTTGAGCTGCACCCTTAGTTCCCAAAACATTCGTTGAGCTATTGTATGTGTTATCTACTTGTGTGGTAAAGGCTGAAATATATTCTTTTTCATTCGTTCTAAGCTCAAGCCAATAGTATAAATTAAGAGAGCTGCTAATCAGAAGAGCGGCCAGTACACACGCCATAAAAATTTTGATTTTCAACTTTCAATCCCCCTCACAGTTATTGGGAAAATTATGATGAATCTATAAAATTTTTAATAAATCTTCAGTAAATAAAGTGAATTTTTCATCATTTAAGTACTTGTAGTGATTGATTAATAGTTTATAACAGTAGATTTTCTTGTCTTTATTTTCTGTCTCTATATAGTAAGGTAATGCAACTTTCTCCACATATTTCGCCAATTTCTTGTTTTTTCCCATGAGGATCATTGAGTGCATGTTAAACTTAATCTGATAATCTTTTGATGATGCTTCCTCTGCATATTTTAGCCCCTGATTTGTAAATAGAAGACCTTTTTCTTTTTCACCTTGTTCTACATATATATTTACTATTTCATATAGAGTACTTACACTGTTGACCCCCTTCTGCTCCGCAATTTTTTGACTTGAGCTGAAATGTTTAAGGGAAGATACATAGTCATTTTGACCTTTATACAGCAGCCCCAGGTTGTGGTGGACACTGACCAATAGTTCTTCTTTTTTGAAATACGTAGCCTTAAACAATACAATATTCAGGTGATTAATCGCTTCTGTGGGTACATTGATTTGAGTGTAGAGTATGCCAAGCAACAAATGAACATGCAAAGTCCTTGACGTGTTAAAGCTTTTTTGGAATACATCTAATGCTTTTATCGCATATGTAATGGCATATCCCAATTTATTTAATTTACCGCTTGCTAACGCAAGATAATAATATAAGTCTTTTTGGTGCAGCGATTCAATCTCAAGACAGTTATGGAGCAACTGAAAAGAATCTTCTAATAGTCCGCTCTTCAAAAAGTATATTCCATTAAAGAAATCCAATGTTTTCATTTCCGATACGTGTAATATTTTTGAATGCTCTTCCAGCGTATCTTTAATTTTAGCGCACTCTGCTAAATTATCTTTATAGAGATAATAACGATATTTTGTTAAAAGAAACCGGTAAATATAAGATGAATTTAAGAATAGCTTTTCTTTCTCACAAAGCTTATTAAATGTAATTTCAGCCCTTTCCTTGTCTTGAAAAATGATATACCGCTCCAACTCCTCAATCAGTATTTGATTTTCAGCCAAATCCGTTTTAAGGTCGTTAAAATCTACCTCTAATTTATTAAATAATAGAGTAAGTGTTTCATCGTTCACTTCCTTGTTTCCATTTTCTATTTTACTTAGATGTGAAACGGAACAAATTCCTTCGCACAAGTCTTCCTGCGTCATGGTCTTTGCTCTCCTGAAATATCGAATCAATTTACCATGCATTTAACCACACTCCCTTTTCATTTTCATATAAAAAAACGCCCAAGATGGACGTTCGTCAATGAAAGAATTAATCGAGACTTATAGAAGTCGGCGGCCAGATAGGATCTGTTTTTTGGTCTAAAGCCGCTGCAATAGTTTCTGTTTTATGCAGGTTCACCCCAACTCCAATCGATAAAATAGAAAGGCAAAGAATAATTTTTTTCATGATTGAAATTTCTCCCTTTTATTTATTTTTAGGTTTTTACCTTTTAAACTTTTAAACTGTTCTACTAGTGTAAAAATGACCCGCTGTAAGGGGTGAATGTAATTCTTCTATATATAGAAACTAGGATAAATGAGAAATCTGAAAGGAGTTAGAAGAATTAACTGAATGCGAATTAGAAAATAGGTAACTTGTACTACTTCATTACAATTAAATAGTAACAAACGGTTTCTATTTTATGATATGCAATGTTGCATATTTCTTAATTTACGATAATAGATAATCTAACAGAAAGTAAATGAATACAAGTCACAAATTAATTCAATCATTTTTATCGGATTCTGATTCATTTCTGACTTTACCAGTCTAAACAAAATAAAAAGTTTATTTTTTATGCAATTATGCATATTCCATTGACCCATCGAATTTTATTTAATATATTTATCTTGTAAAATTTTACAAAATAACTGGAAGGAGTTGACACCCATGAAATCAATCAAAATGACAAAGGTTGAGAATGTTAGAGCTTATAGCTTAGGTTACATCGATGAAGGCGGCTGGTCTTAATCGATTAATCAATAATACTGTAGATTAAATAGCATCAAAGGGCTTGTCAAAAAGCGTAAATAAGGCTCTTTTCCATTCGTGAAAAGAGCCTTATTTTATTTAAAAAATACGATATTAGGAGTTTTTCAATTGGAAAACTTAATAGGTAATTATTCAAATTTATTTTCAACTAGAGAATCTAATGTGTCTTTAATGAAGGGTGATTCCACAGAAATTCTCCCCTTTATGGAGCATCTAAAGGAATCTTTTCTACTGGATAAGCAATATGTATACAGTACTTCCGGTGTTTGTTTACCTACCGAGTCCTTTTATATAGCGAAACAATTAGTATACCAACAATTAGAGAAACTGGACCTGAAGCAGTCCCCTCTTGTAAGCAAGTATAGAAAGCCTCTATATTATTTAATGCCATGGTTGCAAGAAGAAAGTGAAATGTTTAAAGGGGTTTCACTAGGGTTAGAGATCCCTCAAGAACAGAATCCAACTTCATTTACTCTCAGCTTTGTCTATCAAGTAATAAATGGAATTATCAATTTTTTACTGGAAACAGCAAAGGAATTAGGCAACACTGAAAAAGTCGTATTCATGTTCTCTGATATTGATAAAACCGATTTTTCAAGCATTCGCTTTATTGAACAGCTTGCTAAGCGTTCAAAACAAGCAAACTTTTACTTAGTAGGCTCCTACTCATTAGACCAACTCCCGGAAAAATACCTGACTCTCTCTTCTATAAAGTCTTACAGTATGGCTGACATTCAATCTAAATATGCTTCCGGGACTTTCACCTTTACACACACCGCTAAGGATAGTCATCCAGAGCACAGCCAGCAGCCGCTGAAACATCATAATAAAGATCTAGCAGCACACTATGCAAATCTCCTTCTCTCACAAGATATAAGTAAGGAGACAGCTGAATCTTTCAAAGAAGCAGCTATTTATTCAAAGAGAAACGCTTGTTATGATGAAACCATTTATTATACCGATATTCTCATACATAAATATTGGGACTACTTCGATGATAGCAGTAAGGCAAGACTGCTCCGTTTAAAGGGAGTTTCGCATGTACTCTTAAAACAAAACGATATTGCCATGGAGTGTTTAAAAGAAAGTATAAAACACTCTAATGACAGGTATTTTAACGCCAAGGTCTGCTACATCATCGGTTCATTTGTAACGAAGCATATTGATGAGATTCTCGGCCAAGAATGGCTGGATAAAGGATTTTCCTATATTGAAGGGTTATATGATAAACAAGCTGTAATGGAGAGGCTCTGGTTAAACAATTCACGTGCACTTTATTATTTCAAAAACAAAGAATATGATCGGGCTATTCAAATTGAGAAAGACAACATTAAAGTCTTCCAGCTTACCTTTGATCAAAATGAACATGTGATGACTCATGCCATTTTACAATACAATACAGCTTATGCATTACAAGACAGAGGTCATTTCGATGAAGCTCTTTCTTATATGGAAAAATCACTACATCTCGTTCCATCTCATCTCGATCTATATAACAATCAAGCAAATATGCTGCAAACAATGGGAAGATATGAAGAGGCCATTCACTATTATGAAAAGGTTAAGGAAGAAGGTTTGCCTAAGGACGAGGTCTACTTGAACTGTGGCAATGCTAAAGCTTCTTTAGGTCATTGGGGTGAAGCATTAAAAGACTATGAATACTCGTTATTTATCAATCCAGATAATAGCAATACATGGAATTCACGAGGTTACTTATATTACTTAACCGGGAATAACGTGAAAGCTATTGAGGATTTTACCCAGGCATTAAAAATCCGCCCACAATTTATACCTGCCTTACTTAATAGAGCCCTGGCGTATGAAGCAACTGAACAAAATACTATGTCACTGAATGATTACCATACAATTGAAAATCTCAACCAGAACATAATCGAGGTATATGTAAATAGAGCTTCATTATATCAACGGATCGGGATGTTAAAGGAAGCAAAAGAGGATCTGAGGAATGCCATTGGAATAAAGCCGAATCAAGCAGAACCTTATGTGAATCTGGCTATCGTCCATAATGAGGAAGGTAACTATATTGAAGCAAAAAAACTTTTGGAAAAAGCAGTCACACTTGATTCAAAAAACCCGTGGTTTTATTTTAATAAAGCTTATATTCATAAAGTATTAAATGAGTATCAAGAGGCAAAGGTAGAGATAGATAATGCTCTTAAACTCTCTCCAAACGAAGAAGAATTTAACAATTTCCTAATAGAAATTATTGAAGCACTTAACCAGGTGAGCTCATCATGAAACGTTTAAGTGGTGAATTCACTAAATTATTATTCAGTAAAAATTATGGCTTTTTCTTTTTTGGAGGGGCCATTTCTTTTTTTGGCTCTGGTCTAACAAGAATTGCTCTTCCCATATTAATTTTAGAAAAGACAGGATCGGGATTATTAATGGGGCTTGCCTTTGCCATCGAAGTACTCCCTGCTACTTTACTTGGACCTTTTCTCGGTGCTCTGACTGATAAAATGAATCGAAAGAAATCACTCATCATCGTTGATCTTTTAAGAGCGATACTCATTTTAGGCATCTTACTTACTGCGGATTTCATTGTCATTTTTACAATGCTGGCATTGATAGGTGTTTTAAAGTCGTTTTACGCGCCTATCAGATTAGCGGTTGCACCTGATTTAGTCCCTAGAAAGCATTTTCCTAATGCTGTTTCATTAAACGGCGCTACACAACAGCTTTCAAATATCGTGGGGCCTTCTGTTGCTGGGATTCTCATCGCTTTTACAAGCACTTATGTGGTTTTGGTGATTGATCTCATCACCTATGTAATCGCCGCTTCACTAACATGTTTCATTACATTATCTGAACGAAAAGAAAAAAAAAGGGATTCATTGGTGGGACAAATTAAAGAAGGGTTTCTGTTTCTTTATACAAACAAACATCTTCGAAAGCTGAATTTTTATTGGATTGTGCTGGATTTTGCATTTGGCGGCCTTCAAGTTTTATTGCTTTTATATTTATCAGAAATCAGTATGAATAAATCGATTTACGGACTGTTAATGACATGCCTGACAATCGGAATTTTTATAGGGACGATAGTAGGGCCCAGGATCAATAAGCAACGAAACAAAGAACGGCTCATCAACATTTTACCCTTATCGTTTACGGTGCTCTATTGCATGTTAGTCTTCGACTTGCCTTTGTTACCCCTTGGATTCTTTATTACAATATTAGGTTTCTTATATGGATCATTTAACATTCTTGCCAGTGTAGATTTCGGATTAAACGTCCCTTCTGAATTAAGGGGGCGGGTTTATTCAAACGCAAATGCATTTACTACGCTTGCAATCGCTTCAAGCACTATTGTTGCAGGAGCGACCGATGCTTACTTCAAAGTGTCAACCATCTTCTTTACCTTTGGTGTCGTTAGCTCTTTCGTTCTGTTGATTATCCTTTTCACTCATACTTCTGTTAAACATATGATTTTCAGTAAGAAAACAAAAACAATTGCGTCTTAAAAGGACATGGGGACAGGCTGACTGTCCCCTATAAATTATTCACAGCTGTACTCTTCACATAACCAGCCTAATTCACCCCAAACCTCAAATAAGTTCTATCATCAAAAGAGATATTCCCTTTTTTCAGTCCTTTGGTTGATTTATATTCCCTGAAACAAAGGGGGTCCTTTTTGATGATTTCGGCTAAAGCTTCCTCTGATTGTTGAAGAGTGTTAAAAAGTCTTGGATATCCGTCTGAAGCAAGGACTATCTGTTTAGTCTTTGGAGGAACTTTTCTTACGATAAAAGATGATTCCTTTAGAGGAAAACCATCCAATGCAGAATAAGAATACTGAGAGTGAAGTGTATTTTGTAGTAAATATTGCCTTTTCAACAAAGGTAATACAAAATCCCTTCCTGTATCGAATTCCAGAAGGTCGTCAAGGGTTTTTCCCTGTACGATTTCCATCTCCAGAAATGCTGCCCTTGCATTGGAAATGACGATGTCTATCTCTTTCTCATCCTTAAATAGTTCGTCGTCAAGCATATACTGACAGTCCCCTATCATCCATATTTCATTCCTATACCTACTGTAAACAACCACTGAGGCTGTGGCTCTTTTGTAAGGGGCTGTTTTCAATTCTTCCAGCAGATTGTTTTCAAGGTAGAAGTTCATGAGGGATTGATTCATTCTATGAAAGGCCTCTCCTGCTGATATATCCTTCTGGAAATCTCTAACACACGACAGAATGAGAGACCTTGCCATCTGCCCGCTGGTTTTCCCATTATAACGATTCATACCTTTACTCGTTGCCCCATCTACTACTAATGCAAAATTATTTGTCAGTAAGTAACCATCTTCATTTGTCCGATCATTTCCAGCTTTTGAAACTGAGAAATCTTCAATTCCTTTCATGCCGATTCCTTTCCACCAGAAGATGCTCTTTCTGACATCCTCTTTGGCTGTTTGAGGATATACTCTTTCTCTAAACGAACGTTTGTAATATGCTCTTCTCTTAATTCGCAGCTAACAACTGCCACATATAGTTTTCCGAAATTCTTCATCTTCTTCGCCTTTTTAAAAAGGGATTCGGTAAAGTATTTAGCAGCAGCCACTGTACCATAAGTATGACATCCTGAAAAGACAGTAAGCGTCGTTGAACCATTATCATTAAAGGGGTTCTCCATTCTAATGACCAAGCCTAAATCTTTGACCACTTCATCGTTTTCTTTCATTGGACTTAGAATATCCCTTTCCCCCTCTGCATTCCAATGAATGTCATTTCCAACTTGTTCCACAATGTGAGTCAGCTTTTTCAACACATCTCTTGTTACTTCATTATTTTTCGGACCACCAACCGAAATGATATCTCGTTCACACCTTTCCCCCAAACGTTCCCCTGATAAATATATATTCTTCAGTTCAAGTTTTTTATAGGCCTTATTCAATGAAGAAATGATAAAAGCCAGGGCTCGAACTTGGCCTATTCCCGTTGCTTTTTTTTGATATCCTGTGTCCGCCGAAATGACTGAAGTTGCAGAAACGACTATGAGTTTGCTATGGTCTGTTAAATTCCACAGTCTTCTCCCAGGACTTACGCTATTAAAGAAATGCCCCATTTTTACCATGAACAATATGAAGACCGCCCAAACTACATTTACAAATAAACCTTGAGAAATTCCACCTTTAAATAATTGTGGAATCCCCATCATAAAGTCATAGATTTCTTTCATGATTCCTCCAAAAATAGTAATATTTACTTATCCTTTTTATCATTTTATATTATGATAATGGACAGGGTAAAGAAATTTTGGAGGTAACAAATGAAAACTGCCATACATGGGCTGCTTTATATAGTGTCATTTTACATGATAGAACTTTTTTCTTTTATTTTCATTACCGGGGTTTATTTGTATGTAAACACTTTTTATTTATCATCTGTTTATCAATTGTCCGGATTAATTATGTATCTAATGATACTCCTAGTCATACTCATTAAAGCCATTTCTTTCACAAGCAAACTAAAAGAGGGTTACTTGATTGGACACCCTATGACACCATCTGCAGAATGGACATCAGAAGAAACTCACTATACACATCTTTCTGAATCTGCAGCTTATTCCTTTACAATCAATCAATCTCTATGGGAATCAGATAAAGAGATTGTTATGAATCAAGAAATGTATAGTCAAATAAAAAGATATATGAAGAAGCACAAAAACACATTAATCCCTATCTTTATATGGCAATGGATCAAGGCAATGCAAAATAAACAACCCTTTTTTAATGATAAAAAATTGTGTATGTCCCAACCATTGAGTAACAGTGATTTGAGTCGATGCCATATAGGAGGCTACTACGACACATTTTTAACAAATCGGATATTTAACAAGAGCTTAAAGTGTAAGCATACACACTATCATGCCAACGAGATCTTTCATTGTAAGCCGAAATTGATGAACAACCAGATTGGTGTTTCAACCATCGGCTTCACGCTTGATGGTTACCTATTACTCTGGCAGCAAAACTCTAAAGCACTTTCGAGCTCCGGCCTACTAGCCCCTACAGGCAGTGGCTCTTTGGATTACTCGATGATGAAAAAAAATAGCCTAAATAAAACATTGATCAATGCAATGAACACTGAATTATGGGAAGAGAGTAACGGGAAAGAAACACAATTTACAATTGATGACATTGGCCGAACGTATGTCATTGGGCACTATCGATGGATGACAAGAGGTGGACAGCCTCAGTTCGCGGGAGTTTCATTCCTAAATATAGATTATAAAGAACTGAGTCCAAATTTATATGAAGTAACTCATGGTGAAAGTAAGAAGATTCATTCAATAGAAGAATTGATAGCTCACTTGCACTTATTACTCGAAAAAGATAACTTATCCTTCCCTTTAAGGATGAATATTTTATTTCTGTTGGATTATATACAGGAATATCCTGATTTTGTGAGTAGGATGTTAATCGGGGCAGAAAGAGTAGTATAAAGGACGAATGGGGGTGGATTCCATCCCCATGCTTTCCTTTTTCAATACATAAACTTCAGATTCTCCAACAACCCAGAGATTCGTATCACCTGCAATGAACCATCATTGATCATAGTGCAAATCATTACTTAGTAGTCTATTTACAAGTCAGATAGTATTCGTTCTCCGTGTACAAAAAAAAGAGATAAGAGTATTGTCTTTTACCTTCCCTTATTCAACCACAACCTATTTCCATATGATTTTAACCCCACCTTCTTGGGTGCGAATCCTAATCATATCCCCACTCTCATCCCGGACAAACGTCGGACGGTACCAATAAAGGATGTCCGCAAGCAGCGTAATCGACACAAAATGTGCCTTCCCGCTCGAAAACGTAATATTCTTATACCACAAATGAGGAGCCAGATTCCCCTCGATCTCCATTTCTCCAACCTGATTCACTACTTTACAACCTGATTTCATAAAAAAATTCCACCCTTTTATATCTAGTCACTTACTAGGTATAGAAGGATGGAAAAAGGACACCATTGGATGAAAACTTTTAATTAAACGTTTGTTTAATCGCAGAAAATGCTCTTTCAAAAGGGATTCAGGATTAAATCAAACGTTTGTTTAAAAAGCCCAATGATTTTCTTACCCTGACAATGTATTGACTGTGAAACCATAATATTCGATATGAAATACTCTCAAGACGAATATACATTAGAAAAAATGACAATATTTCAGGAGGGACAGCATGAACACATATATCGAAGTGGAACCTGGTATAGAACTATTCGTGCAAGATACCGGCAGTGGGGAGCCCATCGTATTTATTCCCGGTTTCACCTTTACAACCGAAGTCTTTTCAGAGCAGGTCAGGCACTTTTCAACATCCCACCGGACAATCGTGATCGACCCCAGGAGCCATGGCCGATCCACGATGACGGTTCATGGGAATGACTATGTCACGCATGGAACGGACCTGCAAAAGGTATTGAAAAAATTAAACGTCGAGAACCCTACCCTTGTCGGCTGGTCATTCGGATGCCTGACGGTTTGGGAGTATATCCGCCAATTCGGTTCGGATGGCATCAAGTCTATCGTTTTAATTGATATGCCTCCAAAATCCTTATCCGTCCAGCAAGACCAGGAGTGGGTGGAGGGCCCACTTGATGACATGGCTGCTGCTTATACAAACTACCTTCGAAATCCAAAAGGACAGCGGGACTTCATTTCTGCTTACGCCACGGGAGTCATGGTCCAGCGGGATCTAAAGGATGATGAATTAGAATGGATCGTTGAGCAGTCATTAAAGACTCCTTACTACATTGCCGCCAATCTGTTTTCCTCCGGGCTTTTCTCCGATTATCGAGTGGAGGCCACTGAGAGCAGTGAGTCCATACCGACTCTGTATGTGGTCGCAGAGCATTGGGCAGAAGCTGCGGTTTCAAGTCTAAATAAGCTGGCTCCTAAGGCGTCTGTGGAAGTATTGGGAGGGCATCTAATGTTTTGGGAGTATGGTGAGAAGTTTAATAAGATTGTTGAGGAGTTTTTAGAAGGTAATAGATAACAGAGCATTGTTTTCACTTCACTTTGCTGCAATCTAAAGTAACGTAAAGGACTGCCTTTTTCTTGGCAGTCTTTTATATAACATACTGGACTCGGATATATTGTCCTCCCACACTAAACATATACTACCCCCATAATTACAGCAATCACCACAAACGGCACCGGTATGATAGGGATCATCCCTAAAAAGCCCAAAAAATTCCCCGATTCTCTTCTATTGATAATCAAATAGATGATATTTGGAATTAGAGCGAGGATCACCAATTGGAATATTGCTTTCAAAACCCCATTGATATATTGGCCACCATCTTCTCCGAGAATAATGGCTACAAATAATAAGAATGACAGTACTATATACATCGGAAAAATTTTTATATTGAAACGTATAAATTTTCTAAACATAGAATCACCTCTTATTTAATTTAGAAGGAGAATAATCCTCCCTCCCCCTGAATAATTATACCTAGAAATATTAACACACAGGCCTTTAATACTAAATTATAAATAAAACTACAACAAAAATTGACAAAATATTCTTTCTATTTATGGTAGTATTGGTTCATCCCTTTGTAAACTACTCTTATGACTATCACGAAACATACATAATTAGTACTACAATGATTTTATTTTATTGAACATTGAAGGAGGAATTTTAAACATGAAGAAATTATTAACGGCTACCTTGGGTATAGTTTTTGTAATGAATATCATGGTATCGGGGGTGTCGGCTAAGAGTACCATCGTTCCTGGTCATCAGACAGACGATGGCAGTATTCCAGTTGGAGATGTAACAGGCATGTATACTCAAGAAGTTGGCGGTTATCATTATAAAGTTCAATATCGTGGTGACTTTGGAGGAGACCCGTATCTAGACAGCGGATGGATGATCAATCACATCACGAACATGGAAACGGGTGAAAAGTATTTCTACCTTATTGTTCATGAAACTGACCCTCGTTATACTGGAGAAGGTACTCCGATATGGGGAAGTTGGGAATATCACCTTGTGGTCGGTGGAAATCAAACGGATCCAGTAGATAATGGTGTTATTGATATTAACAAACCTAATCACCCTGTCAAACGCTAAATGAGTAACAAGTGGCAAGCAAGTAAAAAGAGACAGGCTTAAAAGGCCAATCTATAAAAGAGTAGTTTACAAAGTGGCTTGTTTTACCTAACAGGGATAAAATTTTACAAAGCAACTCTTCTATTTTTCTATAAGAGACAGCATTTTTCTGTCCAAAGAAAGGAGCCGTCGTGATTCCTAGTGTGGAATCGACGGCTTTTTTATCGTGATTTTGACTGTAACTCGGGTGCTAATTATTGCTGAGTGGGGGGCAATCCTCATTTTTATAAAAAAAGGAAATCGAGAACTATCCCCGATTAACCAACCATAGAAACGGGACACGCTACCTGCCCCCCCGTCCTACATGCCTAGATTCCCTTACCCGCTCATATAATAGGGTAATCAACTGAAAAAGGGGTGAACCACATGAAGAAACTGATTTCTTTGACGTACTTATTCGGGGTTGTGTTCCTTCTGGCAAGTGCACTTTATTTTTTTGCTTCTAATTGGCAGGTGTTTTCCCGACTGGAAAAGGTGGCTTTGGCGGGGTCTTTGATTGTATTGTTCTACGGAGCAACTTTTCTGTTGGAACGTGTATTAAAGGGGGCCCATTTCCTTTCAAATTGGCTCTTGGTCAGCGGGGTGATCTCCTTTGGCTTGTCCGTTGCTCTCCTCGGGCAGCTGTACAATTCCCACGCGGACAGTTATTTATTGTTCCTTGTCTGGTCAATTCCCGCCCTCCTGTTCAGCTTGTACACGAGGTACAACGGTTTTTACGCATTGGCCCATATCCTCATCCATTTGACGATTTACTTCTTTTTATTCCCTTCGTCCCCATTCGGGCACTGGACACCCGCCCATACATGGATCGCGTTCGGAGTCGGAATCATGAACACACTCTTGTTTTTGATCATTAAAAAAGGATGGATCGCTTCAAAGCCGCTTCTTTATCTCAGTCTAGCCTCTGCCAACCTCCTCTTTATGGTCTCAGCATTCAATGAAGGGTATCCCGTTTTCTTCTCCCTCTTTTATATCGTCATCCTGGGGGTTGGGGTGTACCGGTACGTTCACAAAGAAACGTCCATTTTCATCATCCTTTCGATGTTTGGAACGGGCTTTATCATCATTAAAATGTTCGAGTTGATGGCACGGTATGTGTCGAGCCTTTTCTTTGTCGGTCTCTTATTAGCCGCAGTTCTGTTGTTGACGGGAAGTGTTTTCCTTGTGAACTATTTACGGAAGTGTCCCTCCTCCCGTCATTGGACAAAGACGATTTTCGTTGCCAGCGTCACGACCATCGCCTCCGTTTTCATCGTGGCATCTGTCTTCGGTCTGCTTTCGCTGTTCATGGTAGACGTCTCAATGATCACTCTATTTATATTGGCTACAGTATTCGTCATTCCGAGTACGGTAACCAACTGGCCGTCCCCTGTGAAATATTCACTCACGATGACCGGCATCCTCATCGGGATGACGGCAAGTACCTTTGATGACTTTTCGTTTGCGATGTTCTTCGTTCTCGCCTTTGTGTTTTATCTTGAAAAACGGGCCGCTGCGAAGATTGTATTCTACCTTCTATTTCAATTGAACTTGGGGATCTTCCTTGGGCAGACGCTGGAAATGGGCGCACATCCCCTCCTGGCGGTGATGGTGCTCTTGAATGGTGCCGTGTTCCTTGCTGCTCATAAAAGACACGTCATTCAGTACGGGGCGTTTCTCATTGGGATCCTTGCCTTTTTTTCATTAACGGCCATCGATCTTTCGCTGCCGCTTCATATGATCTACACTGCTCTGTTCTTTGTGACCACAACGGTCTGCATCTATTTATTCAAAAAGTGGGATCGCACCTTCTATTGGGTTACATCCCTTGTCTTCTGGTTCATGCTCATCATTCAGCTGTATTACGATTTGGCCTGGAAGCTCGTCCATAAATCCCTGCTCTTTGCCGTATTGGGTGTCCTCTTCATGATGACGGCCGCATACCTGGATAGGAAGGCAAGCCCCGATCTGCAATCCCGCTCGATACTTGCCGGGAAAATCCCGGGGATTCTCCTCATCATCTTCCTTCAAGGGGGATGGATCGGTTATAGTGTCTATTCAAACGAAACCCTTTTACAAAACGGGGAAACGATCCTATTGGAGCTTCAACCTGTCGATCCCAGATCCCTCCTCCAGGGGGACTATGTGCAATTGAATTACACCATTTCTCAGCTCGAGCGCACTTCCATCGATGACACCGGACCCATCACCATTGTGCTGCGGAAAAATGCACAAGGCATCCACGAATATACAGGTGTGTATAGCATGCGCGACGGGGATTGGAATACCCCTTACGAAAAGAAACCCGGTGATGTCCTCCTGAACGGAAAGGTCACAGGTTCATGGGACCACACCGCCCAGGCCACCTACGGGATCGAACACTTTTTCATCCCCGAAGGAACCGGACTGGATGTGGAAGGGAAAGTGAAGACAGCCGTGGTCAAAGTGAGCGACAAGGGAAATGGGATATTGGTGCGGTTGCAGGACTAGGTGGCAGTAGCGAGGGACAAGGGGACAGGGCCCTTGTCCCTCGCTAAACCAAAGAAGGGGACAGGAACCACGGTCTTAAAAAACGTAGTTTCCTGTCCCTTCCCCATCCAATTGGTCATCCGCAAACAAAAAAAGACTCCTTCGCTTCCAAAGCAGCCTTTTCATTGACAGACCGTTCCCGATCAACCAATTCGATTACACATACACTCTCAGACCACCACATTTCATTGTATCCCTGACGGTATGCAATTCAATCTAACGAACCAAGTACTCCCCTCTACTTGGGACACCGAACCTGTCCCCCCGTCCCTTTTTCAATCTTTTCGCGGATGAAGGCTACGTACCTTTCGTCTTTTACGAGTTCGAACATATGTAAGGCACGATTGAAGTAAGATAAGGCTTGTTCCATCTCATCGACCAATTCGTGGTTATATCCGATCTGATAGTTTAATTCCCCCAGCCCCCACAGTTGTTCTTCTTCTATGCACCAGTTGATGGCTCTCCGGCAATAGGAGGTTGATTCTTCATAACTGCCTAACCGCGTCAATATTCTGGATTTATTATAAAATAACCTTGTTTTGATCGATTTATCATGCAGTTGCTCTGTCGCCTTCAATGCCGTTTCAACCAGGTAGAAATAGTGGAGCGCTTCATCATGCTGGTGTAAAGCTGTATGAATGGTTCCTCTGCTTGAAAGAATCTGCATTTCTCTTTCTGTCATGGCTTTTTTTTGATTGGCTGTGATGCAATAGGCCCGATCGAGGATTGAAAAAGACTTCTCTTCATTTTTCTCCACTTCATATGCATAAATCCCTTTATGCCAATAGAGAAGCTGCATTTTTTCCATATCTTTATAGAAAAGTGGATTTTTCTCCTCTATCTTCACTAGATCCATCATGTCCTCGAATTTACGGTTGATTCTGAGAGTTCTCAACTGCTTTTCAACTTCCTGCACATAATCAAGCCGAGGGGTGGTTCCGATTTCAAAAAAGTAATTCACATCGACCCCGAGCTTAACAGAGATTTGGAATAACGCGGTGGCGCTGGGATAGATGTCTCCCTTCTCAATCCGACTGACTAGCGCCTGCGTACAGACACCTTCAGCAAGTTCTCCTTGAGTGAGCCCGACTACCTTTCTCAGTTCTTTTATCTTTTTACCGATTACTGCATAATCCACTGAACTGCCTCCCAGACTTTGTTCTTATTGATAGTTTATCAGAAAGAATGGAACCGGGCCTATCTGCTTTTTAAAACTACTCAAGGGCACTGTGCAAACAATACTTATAAAGATGCGGGACACTGTTCCTGTCCCCTTGTCCCACCTTTAACCAACAACGAATGATAAAAATAACCAACAAGCTCCCTTACATTACCTTTATCTTCTTCCCTGAACTTCACGAGAAAGCATGTAGATGGACCACCTGACACTAAAATATCGAGAGGACATTGGATCTCCTTTTCTGTCAATGAAACATCATCTGTTAATACCTTAAGCTCTTCCAGAATGCCTTTTGAACCTACAGGAATTAAATCCAGAATGGCTGAATGCCTGCAGCATTTGGTGAACAGACTTAAAGGTGCCGCCATTTCCTTCTTTTCCATAACCTGATTCCCTGTTAACGGGGCACCTATTACAGCATACTTATACTCGTATTCTCTCGCTCTTTCATTTTTAACAACCGGTCTTTTTCCAAGAACGGTTATCCCTAAGGCCGATTGCTTTAAAGGAAAGTTGGATTCTGTGCTGCCTGTAATCTGCACTCCTTCTAATTCAGCCTCTTTGAGAGCTGTTTCTGCTCCTTTTTTATACGCTTCCCAAACCATATCTCCTGAGAAGTTGTGGATGATGACTGAAAAGGGATTTGCTTTAACTGCCAACACTTCCATTACCGCTACCCGGGTTGAGTAATAGGCGGTGATTACATCACCCACTTTGACTACATCCTCATCCTTTGTCCCGATCCCGCCGCTGTTATCTGTTCCGACGATGATTTCTTCATTTGAAGATGAAGGAATGATGCTAACGTCTCTCATGACTGCCTCCTCACCCTTTCATGAAAATAACGGTTTAACGGAGGATAAGCGAAATGAGCAATGGTCAGGTTCAGGAAAGACCCTATGCACAGGGAAGGAAGAATCGTAAAATAAAACTCTTTACTGATAATGAAAATAAACGGTAGCGGAGCAATAAAGGCATTGATGGTAAAGAACAAAACTGCCGCAATCACTGGAGATTGTTTGAACATAACACCAAACAACCAGACAGCTCCTGCCATTTCCGCTGCAATCAACACATGCAGCGGTCCCAGCGGAAAACCTGCCAGTAGTGCGGAAATCAAGTGTCCGGACATGGCTGTGACAGCTCCAAACCCTCCACCTATAATGGAAGCGGCAAGCAGTGCGGCAAGTGAATCCAAGGCAACGCTGCCCACGACTGCAGGGATTTTAATCAGCCCTCCAGCAGCACTAAGTGAAACTAAGAGTGCGAGTAATGTAAGCTTATTTGTTCTTTTCATCTGGCCTCACCTTTTTACCTGCTGCAGAGAAGACGTTTGCACTTCTTTCATATTCAACATCCTGCAATCCCATTCTGTAATTGATTGCCCTTGCCAGTGCGAAAAAATAGTCTGATAAGCGGTTTATGTATTGTAACGTCACTTCAGGAATTTCTGCATTTGTTTTGATCAGACTGACGATTTGCCGTTCAGCCCTACGGCAGATTGTACGGGCAATATGGATAGTTGCAGCTGGTCCTGACCCTCCTGGAAGGATAAATTTCTCAAGCGGCGGGGTTTCTCCAATATACTGATCAATCCTCTCCTCGAGATAATCGATCGTTTCGCTTTTAAGCTTCATCGGAAACTTATCCGTCACATTCGCCAGATCCCCTCCACAGTCAAAGAGTTCATGCTGAATTTTCTCCAGGTCATCCAGAACGTCCTGGAAGAGGCCTTTGTCCAATTCAGATACTGCTTTTCCTACGAATGAATTTAATTCATCAATCGTGCCATAAGCCTCTACCCTTACATCATCCTTATCGACACGCCCGCCTATAATGTTGGTCCTACCTTTATCGCCTTTTCTGCTGTATATTTTCATAGTAATCCTTCTCCTTTTAGTAAAGTCCGTATCATTTTTGAAGACTCATATTTTATAAAACATGTGACCACTATCGAATTCCTTCAAACCTATTCAGCCCCTTTTAACCTCTGCGGCAAACCAAACCAGATTTCATACACACTATCCGCAAGCTTTACAAGATCCTGGTATACCCATCCTGTAAGATCCCGCCACTTTCTTTCAGTAGAATCAATAGGTACGATTCCCCTTCCAATATCAGATCCGACCCATATCACGTTTCGCGGCGTTAATGCTCCTTCCCAATCCATCCACGTTTCAAACAGTGAGTGAAATTCACTTCTGATACTATTCATTTCTTTCTCTTTCCTGACTTCATTAAGAATAAGGTACTCGAGGCCTTCCAGTACAACTGTATTCTGAGAAGGATCAGGCTGAGGAAGAGTACATTCTTCAGATAAGTTCACCCACTCCAGCTTTTGCTTATTGGTTTCCCTCACCCATTGGGATTTTCCGTTGAAGGCACCGCCCGTAACGAACTGCATGTTTTTCCCCTCCTCCATTCATCGACTGTCCAACTCAATTCATACCCTCCGCCACATGGAATCTGCCATTCCCAAAAACTTCTTTCTTCTGCCGTCAGCTTCATCAATAAATGTCTTATCACACCGCCATGAGTGACGATCGCTATCCTCTTTGTCTGGCTGTCATAAGGTGGATGACTGCCGGATTTTCCGACATGTTTCGGGTCGTACCCATCACGATTGACGACATCCTTTACCTGCAGCCAGCCCATTCTCAGTCTTTCATAGAAATCACTGAGTCTTTCACCGCCCGGTATTTGAATGCTTGGGTCATTCAGCCATTCCTGGTAAGATCCATTCAATTTTAGTTCCTGGTATGTTTTCGTTTCCCATTTTCCAAAATGGATTTCCCTGAATAAATCGGATTCCAGATGAGGAACATCTCGAAACAGTGCTTTTGCGGTCTGTGTACATCGTACAAGATCACTCGTGATGACCCATTCATATGAAGGATAAAGCGACGCTCTCTTAACCAATTCCTTGCGGCTTGCCTCCAGTATCATGGCATCATGCCATCCAATATACTTTTTGGCGCGGTTTTCTTCTGTCAGGCCATGCCGGTATAAGCCGACAACCACACGATCAACCATAATACTGTCTCAGCTCCTTCCACTGATGCACCAAGCGTGTCTCCAGTGATGCCTCCAAACCACTTGATTGTTTGGCGTCTGATCCATACTGTCAGCAATCCTGCAGCCAAGGTGAACAGCAAAAACAAATCTGCTATTTCCGGCAATACCCAAAAGAAAATGACAGCAATCAGAACATAAGGAATCAAATAAGTCAGCAGGTACATGGGACCCGTGTGCTGTTTAAAATAATGCGCCATCCCTTCTTCCTTGGCCGTTTTACCTGTTACCATCAGGATCCCCATGATTATTCTGCTGAAAAATGGAATGATCCCGATCATGGTTGCGAGAAAAATAGAATCTAATATCATACTTTCATAGATAAATAGGAAGCGGGACGATAACAGGACGATAACTGATATAACAGCAAAAGCTCCAGCCCGCGGATCTTTCATGATCTCCAGACGTTTCTCTTTATCCTGATAAGAAAAATAAGCGTCACTGCTATCCATCCAGCCGTCAAGGTGTATACCTCCTGTAAGGATAATCGGCAATACCCAAACGATAAAGGCAAGGGCCAGAGATGAAAGAGTCGTCCACTCACTCAAGCAGAATAGGAGGCTTCCAACGATACCGCCCATGATCAAACCGAGTATTGGAAACATCATGACGGTCCTTTTTATCATGTCTCTATCCATTTTGAATGAGATCGGAATTGGGAGACTTGAGAAAAATTGAAGGCAGACCAGCAATCCCCATACATAACTTTTCACATTCATCCTGCAGGGAGTCTCCTTCCTTTTTTCAACACTGGTATGCCGTTCTTAACTGAATACGCTTCAGCTGCCATTTCAACAAGCTTTTGGTGAACCATACCCAGTGTTTTCGTAAAATTTCTCACAAAATCATTAGTAGAAACGGGTTCGCAAAAAACATCGTTGCTGACAAAGATTAGCTTGCCAGCGTTCTTGGATAGTTCCTTAACATCCCCAACGACCTTTTCTGTCAACTTTCGTTCATTGATAAATTCAGCTGAAAACATTTCATTGGTCAGCAAAGTCGTCACACAATCAAGTAAGACAATATCTTTGGAGGAGAAGGTTTCAGACAGATAACCAATATTCACCGGGCATTCCCACGTCATCCAACTATGCTCCGATTTTCTTCTGTCATCCTGATGCCTTCTTATCCTTTGACTCATTTCATCATCCACCGCCCTGCCACAGGCAATATAATGCAGGGATGCTTGGGGCAAGGCAGATTGATAGGATTCTGCCCTGCTTTCTGCGAAAGAGCTCTTTCCACTGCGCACTCCTCCACAAATAAAAATCATTTCTGCCGCCATTTGCTTATCCCTCCATCTGCAACTTATATATCAGCGAATTCATAAATAATAGAGCAAAGTCATCACGCACCGACTGAAACACATGATGACATATCCAATGTATAAGGGTCAGCCAACTCCCCCCTCCATAAACCTCGAAAAGCGGCTCCCGCAATGGCGAGAGACGCTCCAACAAGAATGCCAACAGGTACTCGGGTCAGCTTGAACCTATTCACGATAGTGATATCCATTTAATCCACATTATACAGGACAGGGTAACGGAAAATCGTTGTACCGAGGATCGAAATAATACCAGTAACCGGGACTCGCGCCAACCCCAATACCTATCAGCAGTGAGAATATTAAGATCCATACGAAACTATTACATTGTTACTTAAATAAATCCGGATAAACCGCTTTTGCAAGCTCCTCTACGCCTTGTACCAGCCTCGGACCGGTTCTCGTTACTAAATCCGAATGAACGTCATATACTTGTTCATTCTTGATGGCAGGAACACCCTCCCATCCCTCTCTGCTTAACACTAAGTCTTTCGGATTTTCCGTGTAATACCCATAGGTAGTGACAATGACATCAGGATTCAAGGCGATAATGGCCTCTTCATTCATCTTCACCCAGCCTTCCTGTTCTGCAGCTGCATTGTCAGCATTAATCAACGTCAGCATTTCATCCATGAAGGTATCACTTCCAGGAGTGTAAATCTCTGGTGCAGGAGACACTTCTACAAAAACGCTCTTTTTCTCTTCTTTTGAAACTTCAGCTGCTTTCTCCTTCACCGCCTGAAGATCATCTTTCATTTTCCCGATGGTTTCTTCAGCCTGTTCATTTGCATCTGTAGCCTTGCCGATCATTTCAATCGTAGAATAAACTTCTTCGAAACTTTTAGCGTCATGTACGACCAGAACCGTGATACCAGCGTCTCTTATCTGCTGGAGAGCATCCGTTGCCGATCCCATTACCGAAGCATGGGCAAGCACCAGATCAGGTGATAAGGAAAGAATCTTTTCTACGTTGAACTCCATACCGCCGATCTTCTCTTTTTCAGCAGCTTCAGGAGGATAGTTATCAAAATCAGATACTCCAACAACTTTATCAGCCAGCCCTAATTCGAAAGCAATTTCTGTATTACTCGGGATAAGCGATACAATCTTTTCAGGTTTTTCCTCAATCGTTACCTCATTATCCACAGCATCCTTTATGATTACAGGAAATGCTGCCGTTTCCTGGTTTTCAGCTTGTTCCTGATCCGCTGAATCCCCTCCAGCTTTCCCATTAACTGTGTCTCCGTTATTTCCGCAACCGGCAATGACGCCAATGGAAAGTAGCAGTGCAAGCAATAGTAAGTTAATCTTCTTCACGTTCGTTTCTCCCCTTTTTTCATTTCAAAATAAAAAAACATCTCTTCCTGAAGAAAGAGATGACGTGTAAAAGGCATATTTTTGATGTAAACTCAAAATTTATGCGATTTACACCTTCCCTATCCTCGTAGGCTTTTGGTGCACGGTAACAGGCAGGTCTCCTGGCTTATGGTCATTGCCCGCTGCTCCTTCCCATACAAATGTACAGTGGTATTAACAGCAGGCTCCCAAATTACAGTGGCGGGACCGCGTTGGAATTTCACCAACTTCCCTTTTAAGACTTCAGTTCGACTAAAGTCACCTGTTTCGACAATATGTATTAAATTTTCCGCTAGCTAGATTATACACAAGAAAGGTTGAGAGGGGAATCATTTTCCAGAATATTATTTTAATGGTTTAAGTAAAAGGAAGAGTGAGAACCGCCTCCACCTAATTCCACTGTTCCTCAAGCCTATCAAGCATCTCATTTAACTCTTCCAGCCGTCCGCTGCTGCTTCATCTTTTTCCTCCCTTTACCTGCTACAAATTCCTCATCCAACAATGCGACTTCCTCCAACGATTGCACACCTCTCTTAGAGAATGACAGAAAAAGGACACCCTGTTTTGAAATTTTGTTACATAAACGTTTGTTTAACTTTGTAGGTAGCTTTGTGCCAGGGGTTTAGAGATTAATCAAACGTTTGTTTAAAAGGACAAGTGGACAGGTATACCGTCACACTAAAATAATTGGACTATCTAGCTCGCGGTACGATGGACCTGTCCCCCTGTCCCACTTCCTCTAAACCTTTATACCCATATTCCGATAGTAAAAATAAACACCTGCATTATAAAGGAGTGCAATATGTTATTATTTCTACACTTTTTAAAGAAGAAAAAAGAAAAGGACGTACCCATACAAACAAGAAAACCGGCCGCTAAGCCTATAAAGAGGACTTCAGAGGAATTCGCAGCCAGAAAAGGAGAACTCGGTGAATACAAGATAGACATCCAACTTGATCAGCTGCCGAAAGACTGTCGTTACCTGAGCGACCTTCTTGTGAAAAACCCGAAGGCGAAGTCGGGATATTCCCAGATTGATCACGTAGTCTTGACTCCCTATGGCATCTTTACCTTTGAAACGAAAAATTATCAGGGCACCATCTATGGCGGGAAAGACAGAAAAACGTGGCTAGTGAATGGGAAATTTAAAATGATGAATCCGTTTGTCCAAAATTACGGACATATTGCCGCACTGAAGACACTGATTGATGAAAAACACCACCCTTTATTCATCTCAATGGTTTCCTTTACAAAGAGATGCACATTTAAAGTCGGATTAGAATATCGTAAAATCGCATCCAATGAGTTGATTGTCTATGATATCGAATTGTCTGAGTTCATTCACAGAAAGCTTTCGGTTTTGAAGCTTCAGCACAAACAACCGCTACTTAGTGAACCTGACATTTCTACCATTCATCATGCTTTTACTCAAGCGAATATAATTGATCCAACGACCAGGGAGGAACATAAGCTCAAACTAAGCAACCCTGAAGATACCGAGGTGATTGCCGGTGCCTCCGCGGCCTGCGTCGCGTGCAGTAAACCTGTTTCGGCAAAAGTACAGGCGTATTGTCTGGCAAACAAAAGGTTCGGAGGGA
Organism: Rossellomorea sp. NS-SX7; assembly: GCF_052828565.1. Classification (NCBI taxonomy): domain Bacteria; kingdom Bacillati; phylum Bacillota; class Bacilli; order Caryophanales; family Bacillaceae; genus Rossellomorea; species Rossellomorea sp. NS-SX7. The sequence continues at coordinate 3,624,007 of NZ_CM128249.1, forward strand.
AAATCTATTGTTTTGAGCATCAGAAAACAAGGTAGAGCGGGAATCTGCCCCCCTGCTCTACCCCTTGTGGTAATCTTATCCAATGCTTAACCTTTCAAATTATTAAAAGGATTTCCATCAGGATTGGTTCGTATATAACCGCCGCCTTGTTCAAGGGGGGTGTCTATGGAGGAATTCCCGTCACCATCGCGGAAATATCCTTCCACTAAAGTCCCATCTTTACGAATGTAGGGATCTACATAGTGAGGCTCCACAAAGTGAATGTTGTCAGTGCCGGACCCTAAATGTAATGGTTTGAACTGAAATTGATTTGTATACTTCAACGGATCAGAGTAATGATAGATATCCTGGCCATGTCCAGTAAAGGATCCGTCTGACCCATAATCGATCACGGACGGTGTTTGATCCTTAAGTGCCAGATCTGTACTTGTGCCATAGTCCTGATCAAATGCTTCTGAAAGATTTACTGTATTGTTTTCCCATCCATTCATTTCAACGCTTCCTCCTTCATTAATTCTGTTAGATAAAGTTTCAGTTCTTTAATCTTTTCCCTGTGAGCATGGATTTCAGCTGCCTCTGTTTGATGTCTTGCCGCCTCTTCTTTAAGAATCATGTGATAACTTGTTATTAAACGACTAAATTCTTCAAGAGAAAGCCTGTTAATTTCACTGATTCCCTTTCTGATATACTGGTTCAACTGATATTTAAAGTCATCAAGAAGGACGTTAATCTGAGTATGCACGGAATATATAAGGTCCGGCTTGATATTGGCTAGTTGCTTCTCAGCGATCTTTTGAGAAATATAAGGCAGGCCAGCCATCCCAACTACCGGAAGGAAGAAAGGACCTCCCAATAAAAGTGCAAGAGAACCAACGCCCCCCAGCAAAACACCTGCTTTCACATTGGCATTTCCGCTGCGGGCATTCAGAATAGGGATATCGCCTTGAAACCTCAGATTCTCTCCCCTGTAGGACTGCAATTTTACACTTTGCTGAAAAGATTTAGATAATCCAATAGAAACCTCTCTTTCAAGCTTTACAAACAATTGGTGAATATGGTCGCTATACTGATCGATCCATTGATTGAAATGAGCCCGTATTGTATGAGGAATTTGGTTTTCCACAAGGGACTTTATATCAGCACCTTGAAAGAGATTAATTTTATGCTCGATATCCTCCTTCACCTTTTCTCCAAAATATTGAAAAGATTTGTTGATTAGAAAGTTGATCTCTTCTTCTCTCTCAAACAGATAATCTTGCAATTGTCCTTCCCATTTTGCACGATGTTCGAACCAGTTCTCCACCCTGAGTAACTGATCTCTTAGATCTTCAATCGATCTTTCTGTAAGTTCTTCCGCAGTTTCAACCTCTTTAAGCACTGCCTCGTGTATGTCAGCTAATCTTTCTTCAATTCGTTTTTGCTTTTGTTGTGTTCTTGAACCCGATTCTAGTCGTCGCTTTATTTCTGCTTTAATTTCTTCTATACCTGAAACTTGTTTGAGTTCATCGTTGTTCGTTAAATTACCTTCAAGGGCTTCTTTCGCTGATACAGGAAACACCCTATGTTGTCCACCTGCTATACCTTGAATTCTTCTTTCTGAGAATTCGATCACTTCATCCAGTTCGTCTTCATCAATTTGATCTAAGAAATTCATGACGAAAATGGTCCGGTCAAATCCAATTTTCTTTATTCTATTCTCCAGGAATTCCTGCTCTGATTTTTTTATTGCCGCTGTCAGAGAAGACATAAAGATGATGACATCTGCCCGTGGCAAGAACTGATGAGTGATGTCAGCCCGTTGTTCACTTAAATCATTCACACCGGGAGTATCAATTAATACAATACGCTCCTTCAATAACGGTACATCCAAAAATAATTTTATAAACTTGATTTCCTCCGGATTGAAGTCTGAAGAAGCAGTATATCTGTTTAACACCTCAATAGAAGCCTCTTGTTTCTCTATTTCGCCATTTTGTTTAACGATATGAATTTCCTGTTCGCTCCCGTGAAAAATCGCATTAATTGTTGCTGTAGTCGGGGTTACATTTCTTGGCATGATGTCCTGTCCCAACAAAGCGTTTACGAAAGTAGACTTTCCATGTTTGAACTCACCAACCACCATGATCGTATAATAATTTTGAATAATATCCTCTTCAAGTTCCTTTAATGGCTTCAATTGCGAACTATTAGGTAATACAGACTCTAATTTAAGAATCATTTCGCTTGTAACCCGCTTGAAATCTTCGAGATTGGTCCATTCACTACTCATAACACGCCAGCCTTTTCTTTTGTTTTTTTCTGCAGCTGCTTTAATAGACGAGGCAGATCTTTTTCAATCTGTGTCAATCTTGTATCCCTATGATTTAGGATATCTATTGTCTTATGAATATCTTTTTCTTCTAATTGAGTGGTTTTGATAAGCTGGTTTAGCTGTTCGTTCATTTGTTGAATATTTCGTTCAACAATCTCTTTGTATTGACTACGTATTCCCTCTCCCAAATTGCTCCAATCTTTCTTAAAAGAAGAAAGCTTTTTCTTTTTTGATGCTTCGAACTGCTCTAGGAGATCTCGTTTAAATCTTGTTTTTTCATTCTCACCTGTCAGCCATGACCATCCTGCTCTGAAAAGAGCCGTTATTCCACCAGCAATGGCTGTCGCCACATACCCAGCTCCGATGACTACTTTCCCTAACAAGCTGTTACTCTTACCCCAGGCATCGTCTAATTCTTCGAAAATTTCATCAAAAAGGCTGTATTCATTCATTCCATCGTTCTCCTTGACCGCCGGAAGAAGATCATCCTCATGAGGAGAGCTGCTTAAATTCACTAATTCACCTTCTAATCTTCCCCATTCCTCATTCAAATCTCTAGACCTGAGGTTAATGCATGCTTTGGCTGTCTCCGTCATTTTGTTTTTTTTGTTTATATGTAGAGTCCTTTCCAAGGGAGCAATCGTGTTTTCCACTTTTCTGCTTATCTCATTTACACTTAAATGACGAGATTCTTCAAAGGTTTCAAGTCCTTTTGAATAAATTTTTTCAGTTTCCTTTTGATACCATTGTAAAAGGCCTTGCTCTTCTTTTTTAAGCTCCATGTACATTTTTTTCAAAGCTTCATTTCCAGTCTCTTGAGTTTTCACTAATTTAGGGCGGAAGTTTTCTATTTTTTCTTTTAAACCCTCTCTTTTTTTACTTAAAGCATTTCTTTCTAGTGAAATATGCTTTTTCTTTATCTCTTTTATCAGCTTAGTTACTTGTTGAATAGGCTTCTGTAATTTTACAGCTCCCCGTTCAAACTGGAGAAAGTCCGCTAGATTGTTTTCAAGCTCAACAAAGCCGGTATCCTTGAGATCCCATACGGGCATTCTTCGTCCCCTCTTCGATCCAAGCTCTTCTCCATTTTGTTTCCGCCGGGCATTTAATGCCTGTTTTGCAGCCACCATATGAATTTTCGGCTGTTGTAAAACATCCTTCAAGTGAGTATAGGCGAATTCCAATACTTTTCTCTCGTCCTCTTTGCTCTCTAGTAAATCTTTGAAGTTCACAATGATAAAGATTTTTTGAATATCACTGGCCAATAATCGATCTCGCAAAAAACTAAGCTCTGATTCCGATAAGATTTTCAAAGCAGATAAAATGAGAATGGCTGCATCTGATTTTGGAATGATATTATTCGTGATTTCTTCACGCGCCGGGTCTAAATCGTTTGTTCCCGGCGTATCTATGATTTCCACTCCATTTTCAGAAAAAGACAGGGGATGGGCAATTTCTGCGTATTCAATTTCCTGAATGAATTGTACTTGTTTCTCGTATTCTTTTTCTGTTTTCACATCACCTGGAATCGGCTCTTTAGGAGCAACCAGTTTTGCAAAAAGTTCCTCTGTAATCTTCTTAGACCGTTTAGCATCTCGAAAATGTAAGGTAATTCCCGGCTCTGTGCCATACACAATTTTATTTAATATGGTTGTAGTAGGCTTTGCCGATGAAGGAAGTATTTTCTTACCCAAGAGTGCATTAATGAAAGTAGATTTCCCTCTGGAAAATTCGCCTACAACAACGACTTGAAATCTTTCTTCCAACAAATTGTTTTTAATTTCTTTTAATTTCCGCATTTCTATATCAAGCTTCATCTCATCGAGAAGATCTTGAAGCTCGGTTACTTTATCAAGTAATTTCTGCTGTGTAATCGTATAAGTATCCAATGAAAATGTCATTGATTGGTCCTTTCCTTATTGAGTAGTAGTAGTTTCTAAAATGTCGAAATAGGGCATGTCACTAATTTCAATACCCTCTTCACTTGTCACATTGATTAAATATTCAACCCTTACTTTCTTCTTCTGGGTTGGTTTATCCTGATATTGATATTCATCTTCAAGGTGGACGGTGGCCAAGTATGTATCAGAATCTACGATGTTCATCGACTTCACTTCAAAAGAAAGATTGTTCATTTGCATTTTTTTTGTGATCGCCTTTGTCAGGTACTTTTTCTCCTCCATGTACCGTTCAGAATCTGGCTCAAAATAATGTTCAACATATGAGAATCCTCTATTATTAAATGCCTCTTCATATTGATCGTAATAACGTAGAAGCATTTCTGATACATCTGATGCGCTTACCTGAACATTACCTTCGGACTCTGCATTCAAATCATCAAATGAGGCTTCAGCCATATCATTCTCTACGACCTGCTTTTTTGTATCTTGTATGATGATGTCATCTATTAATAGGTCATTATCCGCTACTGCTCTTAATACATATTCTTTCGTTCTTTCAAAATATGTCTCTATCCCCTTATCATCAATAAAAGTAAACGTCTCAAAACTACTCACCGTATACTGGTTATCATCTGTTTTCTCAATATTAGAAACCTGGTTTTCTCCAAACTCAAACCTATAGCCTTTTCCTTCTATAGAAGAGAAGTATTCCTCCATTTCCTGATGTTCTTCTGTGTCAGAGAAAAAATAGGGTTCAACATAAGAAAAGTCTTCACTATTTAATGCTTGCATATAGTCTGATCGATACTCATTCATGAACGAATAAATCATTTGTTCATCCACAATATAGGGGTTTATTGTTTCGTTCTCTATTGAATAAGAAACTTGGTTGATTTTAAGCTTGTTTGATTCAAAGCGATCCTGTATGAATGAGTAATGGACCTTGAAAGTTCTCTCCGCTTCTTCCCACGAATAGTACTCTGTAGTGGTGACATTAATCTCATCAGACGAATACTCTATTTCTTCTCCTGTAATCTTTACTAAATCTCCATCCGTCAACTTCTCATGATATGGAATAAAACCTTCCCAGCCTTCATCAGTGAAATATTCACTATACAACAACTCCAGCGAACCCGTTGGATTTTCCATCTCGTTATGGAGGCGTGTCAAGAAATCTTGAATAGCACTTCTGTCAAACAGGCTTTCAAGTTCTGTTTGACTCTCTTCTTCATACGACATTTGTTCGATAGTATTGGAATCTGCCTCATCATCCATATACGAAGCATCATCAAAGCTGCTTGTCCCTTGTGAATTATTAGGATCTTCAAGAATGAGATAGGCGAAAACGGAAAGGACTACAAGACAGACTGTTATTCCAATCCACTTCTCTCTTCTATCTTTAATCGTCCTTTTCACACTTCCTGGGTCGTGTTTAAGTGAAACAACCAACGGAATCTGAATCGACGGTATAAAACGAGTTCCCATGCCGGGAATGTTAAACTTTTCGTATGTTTTCATCTTGAGGTGTGGAAGTGAAAGAAAAGAAGCCAATGTGTCCTTGAATTCACTATATGGAAAGTCATCATAAAGTTCTTCAATATCCTCCAATGACCTTTGAACTTGTTCATAGGCTAAAAGTGGAGTAATGGATTCATCCACTGTAAAAAAGAACGATTTTACTTGATGTATGAATGAGTATATCCAGTCAAAAAAGCTCGTTAACTTTTCTGTATAACTTAGAGTAATCTCTTTATAACTAATCTTTATTTCTTTTACCTGTTCATTCCATTTTTCAGTCCGTTCTTCTATCTGAATCTTACGTTCATCGAAATCAGATTGAATGATGGATTGAATATTCCTATCCAAGTTTCGGAATACATTCTCTAATTTACGCTTTTCCTCCATGAGTACTTGTCTTTTTCTAGTGAATGTCTCTACCCGTCTATTGAATTTATCCTGCTTATCAGAGTATTGTTCAACCTTGGACACACCAAATAAACGCAAGCGGGAAAGATTGGACCATTCAGTTTCCAAGCTGTTATTTTCTTCTAGTAACCGCTCATATTCTTGTTGGTGATTCTCCATGTTTTTTTCATAGCTTTGAAGTTTAGGCAAGACTTTATCCCACTGATCTTTAATCATTTTGCGTTTAACTGGATCTTTAATAGGACTTACTATACTGTCAACATACGCTCCTGGACTTGTATTGTATTTAAGTGTGCCCAGTGTGGTTATCCAATCTGCATTAAGTTGCTTCGTTTCTTGATGCTGCTTCAGTACCTGCTCTTTTTCCTTCGCAAGGGAGGGATAGATAGTTGAATGAAAATCCTTGATTTTAATAAAGTTACGTTGTAAGGAGTAGGAGGATTTTTCTTTTAATAACATGCGATCCAACAGATCGATCGGCTCTTTCAATTTTTGAAGAATACGCTCAATCTTTTGGTCCGATTGCCCTTTTAAATCCTGAAACAGTTTCTCAACAGCACTCCAGTTACTCCACTCCACCATTTTTTTGTCCTTTTCTACTATTCCGTTTAATGCTTCTTTAGCAGATACCCCCACCAGTTCATCAATTAAGGGGTATAGACGTCTCAAGTTGAAGTCCAGAAAGCTTTCCAGTTCATCCTCTTCGTCATCTAATTGATCAATCCGATTTACGATACCTATTGGTTTAATCTCATAATCTTGAAGTTTCTTTAACCATTCAAGCTCTGTCGATGTTCCGACATTAAGAGAGTGGAATAACCATATCGCTACATCTGCCCGTTTTAAGAATTGTTCCGTTGCACGGGTATGGTCTTTATTTAAGGAAGTAAGTCCGGGACTATCCACTATGGTAAATGTTTTTAAAATAGGAGAAGGCAAATAATACTCAACATACGCTAACTTACTGCGTATAAATTTGGACTTACCTTCTCGTTCTGCAGTTAATTCATCCAGCCAGGAAGGTTCATATTCCTTCGTTGTACCGTCCGTGAAATGACCAATCACTTTTTTCTTCATACCGAATTTAAGCTTTGTTACCATTGCCGTCTCCGGCGTAACATTGGATGACAGTACCTTTTCACCTAACAAAGCATTAATAAAAGTAGTCTTCCCGGAATTGAATTCTCCCGCAACCATAACCAGTAATTCATCTTCCAAATCCTCAGAAATCTGCCGTAAATCTTTCTCAATCTGTTTAAATCTATTGTCTTTCGAACTTAGCTCTATCCAGTGTTGCATACCTTTTCGAAATCCTTCTTTCCAACTCATGAGGCATTCCCTTTTCCATATATATTAGTAGTTTAGTAATAGTCTATAGGTAACGATATATATAAAATTATATCCTATTATGTAATATATTGTAACTGTGCAGATAAAACATTTGGGTCCGAACTCGGTAAGGAATTGGACACCGCGATGAGCAAGTGACACTTCCCTTAGATTTGGGTTAGTTCCCTCGCCGTTGATTAGAACTACTGATGCGAAATAAACCAAGGGGGCTGGAACAACGGCTCTAAAACCGGAGTTCCTGTCCCCTTGGTTGTAATCCCCAGCTTATTCGCTGCCAGGACGGATGATAGCATCCCTTCCGCCGCCCAGCGACAAAGCTCCCAAAAAGGCGATCGTCTCAGGACACCGGAATGATATTTCCTCCGTGCTTAAGAGTACACCGATGGCCATTGATAAATCATAAAGCGGCCAGTCTTTTTAATTCCGAGGCACCACTTTAAAAAGAAATACCTCCTCAATCTCAAAAACCTAGCTGAGTGGGGGCAAAATATCCGTATCCGTTATCTCAAACTAACTAACTTCTCAAAAACACTCATAACAGTCTCATAATTAAGTAGTAATATCACACCCTTACTATACTCACTACAACAAACTACAACACAGAAAACAAAAACGACAACCAGTAACAAAATTACCAAACTTTAGTTGTAGTTTTTTGTAGCAATTTATACTACACTTATTTAGCAGAAAAACTTAATGTTGCTAATACTTAAGAGTTACAACTACTAAGGAGGTGTACAAAAATGAAAAGAATAGAAGAACACTGGGATGAGAATGATCGAAAACTTTTATACCAAACTGTTAAAAAGGAGCTAGAGCAAGGTAAAACAGTTGAAAAGGCATTTAATTATGCAAGTAGACTTTTTAACAAGCCCGCTGAACAGTGTAGACATGTTTATTTAAAATACGAAGCAGAACATGGGTACGACATGAGAGATGAAGATAATAAAAAGGTTGTTATCAAAGGAGATGAAAGTATAGTGAATCCTAAACCAAAAGATTTTGACTTACTATCCGAAATGATCGAAGCTTATAAGTCTGGAAATACTATAACCAATAGTATCAAGGCAGTGAGTGAAAAACATGGCCTTAATTTCGTATCAGTAAAGGGTCGATGGTATAAACTCATGAAAGATGAGGAATTCAGGAAGAAATTTAATGAGGAAAAGGACAAGTTTGATAAGAATTTAACTCTATCAACCTCTGTTTCTAAGGATAAGCAGGCATCTAAAAAGGAAGATGTCCCTCAAATAAATCAGGACAATGAAAAGAAAAATTCTTTTATTGATATGCAAATCAATTTCTTTAATGAATTTTATCAGAACGTTAAAAACGATCCTGAAGTTCTATCTAAATTGGATATGTATAAGGACATGTCAGCAAAGACGACCGAACTAGAAAACAAATTAAAGAAAATACACACAATCTCCAAGCACGAGGAAAAATAGAAGGAGAATAATACATGAAGATTAATAAAATCATTGCTGAAGTAAAACGAAAAAAAACAACGTATGCGAGACAAATTGAGCGGCTCCAAAATGAAGGCAAAGAAACTGGTGCCATAGAAAAAGTAGTAAATAAAAGCATAGATAACCTTACTGATGGGATTTCATCATTTGTCATTTTTGGGGAGCCCCAAAGCGGGAAAACGGAGATGATGATAGGCCTATCTGGCAAACTGATTGAAACAACCAAACGTTTAATCATTGTGTTAGTTCCTGATAGTTTACGATTATTAGGACAAAATACCAATCGTTTCATCACTTCTCGCATTAATCCAAAACCGAAAATTCTCCACGAATTCCTGGAGGGAGAGATCTCTCCTACCAGAATCGTTCTTTGTAAGAAGAACAGAGTAGATTTAGAGAATTTGATTATGAAGACACAGGGTATGAGTAAGGTGATCATAGACGACGAGGCAGATACAGCCAGTCCAAATGGAAAAATAAACAAGAAAGAAAGGACTAAAATTAACGAACTTATTGAAACGCTTTTAGAAGAAGACGGTATTTATATAGGGGTAACCGCGACCCCAGCCAGACTGGACTTGAATAATACATTTAAAAACAGAATAGAGAATTGGATACACTTCCAATCCCATTCTAATTATGTCGGTAAAGATGTTTTCTTCCCTGCATCTAATGAAGATATCTCCTATAACATTGAATTTATCGAGGACACTCCTTCTAATGAAGAGCTTGAAAAAGCTATATTATATTTTATATTGGATGTTGCAATGGTCAACGTTTTAAAGAATAGCTCAGAAAAAAATTATGCTTTTCTTGTACATACATCCGGTAACAAATCTAATCATACCGATGACGCAGGGACAATACGGAAAGTTTTCGATGTCATTTCTAATGACAAACATCCAGAATTTGATATATACATCAAAAGGCTCGCATCATTAGTCAAAGAGAACATTTCTAGTACCAGCGAAAGAGAAAAAATATTGGAATATATTTTGATCAATATCACTAATCACACCGTTATTAAAGTGAATAGCGACAAAAATAAAACGTATGTTGATCTTTCCGAACAAATTCCAAACCTTTTTACCGTTCCTGTAGGTGGAAATATGGTATCAAGGGGTCTTACCATCGATAATTTATTGGGCATGTATTTTACCAGGGACGTTAAAAGAATGCAGCAAGATACGTACATTCAGCGGGCCAGAATGTTTGGAAACCGTAAAGAATACCTCGACTACTTTCGTCTTTGGATTCCAGAAAAACTCTTTATGTCGTGGAGAAGTTGCTTTATTTATCATGATTTTGCAATAGAGTCCATTAAATCAGGTATGGGAGCCCCTGCTTGGGTTGCGGACGAAAAAGTGTTTCCCGTAGCAGCAAACAGCATCGATAAACAAACAATCAACGTACAAACAAATGAAATATCATTTGAATCTTTCTATTGTGATGCCGAAGAAGTCAAAAAGATAATGGATGGTTCTAAAACTCCGATTGAGATGCTGAGTGTTCTAAATGAATCATATGGAAATCAATGCCTGCCTAACTACATCATTAACTTTGTAACAAAGCATAGTAACCAAAAAGATATTGAAGTGAACATTGATTATAAAGAATCCAGAATTAAAAGACGAACTTCAGAAAATCAAAACACTGTACAGCATAGATTTTGGATTTGCTTCATTTCTCAAAATAAAGCCAAAGTTTTTTATAGTTTTTCACCTAAGAAAATGAAGTATATTTCAACTAACACTTTGTAAGATCACAAAGAGCATCCCGGCTAAGTGGGAGAGCCGTTCGATGCTCTTTTCAAAGACAACAAGAAATAGGAGCTGTGATCCTCTCTCTTTATCAACTCTTCTATTACTTTTCCATATTTATATAAAAATCATAATCTGAACCTTCCCCGGTTAATCACTTGTCAATAAGGCACCACTTCGCAAAAAGAAGTGCCTCCTCAATCTTAAAAATCACTTCTTTAGCGCATTAACGCTGGACACTTTAGCTGGGTGGGGGTCAGACCCCAATATTCCCCAATAAACAGGTACAAAAAAGAAGCAAGAGACCCCCCTGCTTCTTTTTCATATCTATCAATATACCCAACTAGCAGTAACCATTTTCCTCTTAGTATAAAATTCCACACCATCCGAGCCATTAGCATGAAGATCTCCGTAGAAAGAATTTTTCCAACCTGAGAACGGAAAGAATGCCATTGGTGCCGGTACACCTATGTTGATCCCGAGCATTCCTGCTTGTATTTTTTCTCTGAAGTATCGGACATTGCTGCCATCCTGAGTGAATAAGCATGCCCCGTTTCCAAATTCAGATAGGTTTGCCACTTGGACTGCCTCTTTTAAATCTTTTACTCTCACAATAGACAGGACAGGAGCAAAAATTTCTTCCTGCCAAATTTTCATATCAGGGGTCACTTTGTCGAAGATGGTAGGTCCGATAAAGAATCCTTTCTCGCATGCTTCTTTTCGACCATCTCTAATCAATTGGGCTCCTTCTTCTTCTCCTGATTCGATGTATTTTACCGTTCGTTCTAAATGCTCTCTACGGATGACAGGTCCTAAAAAGACAGATTCATCTAAACCGTCTCCCATTTGGATTTCATTTGCTTTCTGTACCAAATTCTCCATTAGTGTATCTGCTATACTATCAACAGCCACCACGACCGAGCATGCCATACATCTTTCCCCGGCTGAACCGAAAGCAGCGTTGATAATTTGTCTGGATGCTTCTTCAATTTTCGCATCCTCCATGACAATACTGTGATTCTTGGCCCCAGCTAACGCTTGGACTCGTTTTCCATTCGCTGATGCGCTTTTGTAAACGTACTCTGCAACCGGTTGAGAGCCCACAAATGAAATGGCAGGAACTTGTGGATGATCCAACAACCCATTTACGACATCATGGGCACCATGAACAATATTCAGAACACCGCCCGGTAATCCTGCTTGGTGGAATAACTCAGCTAATCGATTAGCTAATAAAGGAGTCCGTTCAGATGGCTTTAGGACAAATGTATTCCCGCATGCAATCGCTAAAGGGAACATCCAGCAAGGGACCATCATTGGAAAGTTGAATGGGGTGATCCCTCCCACAACTCCGACAGGATATCGATACATCCCGGATTCCATGTTGGTCGCGATGTCTGGAAGCTGCTTCCCCATCATCAAAGTAGGTGCGCCTGCAGCAAATTCTACACATTCAATTCCTCTTTGTACTTCTCCGTATGCTTCTTTGTAGTTTTTACCATTCTCTTTCGTAATAAGTGTAGCCAGCTCATCCCAATGATCAATCAGCAATTGCTGATACTTAAATAGGATTCGTGCTCTTTTCGGTACCGGAGTTTCACTCCATGTTTCGAATGCGATGGATGCCGTCTGAACTGCCTGATCGACTTCTTCCTTTATAGAAAGAGGGACGAATGCCAACACTTCTTCAGTTGCAGGGTTAGGAACAGGGAGGGATGAAGGAGAAGACGATTCGATCCATTTTCCACCGATAAAATTTTTAACCGTTTCTACTTTTGTATCTATGCTCATCTCTTTACACCTTCCCTATCATTAAATGGATGACCATCCTTACTATCATGGATAAACTCTTTAACTTGGTCCACAGTCGGCATGGCATCCGAACAACTGTGGCTGGAGATGACAATCGCTGCTGCAGCGCTTCCAAACTCCATTGCGTCAGGGAGATTCCAGTCTTGCATCAACCCGTAGATAAAACCGGCTGCATACGAGTCTCCCGCTCCAAATGTTTTAATCACATTTGCAGGGAAAATCGGGCTTTCAACCGACTGTCCATCCTTTGTATACGCAATCGATCCCTTCTCACCATGCTTTATGACGACTATTTTCGCTTCATGGTTGAACCAGCCTTTAGCTGTAGACCAATCATTTGGTTCTTCTCTGTTATCGAATCGTTCCATCAGGTCAAATTCTTCCCGGGTGCCGATGATGACATCGCACTTTTCTGCAGCAAGCCTGTAATAAATCGCCGTCTCATCTTCAGACGACCAGGAATACGGGCGGTAGTCAATATCGAAGACGACGACCACTCCGTGTTTTCTTGCATAGTGCAGAGCCGTGAAAACCGCTTCTCTTGAAGGACTCTTGGATAAAGCCGTTCCTGAAATCAATAATGCTTTAGAGTCTTTTATGTACTCTTCTTTTATGTCTTTGGGCTCTAAATTCAGATCTGCGACATTGTCCCGATACATCAAAATACTACAATCGGAAGGACTTTTGATTTCAGTGAACGCAAGGCCTGTCACACTATTATTTGTATCTATTACAACACTTGAAATGTCTATATTATTTTCATCAAGGTATTGTGAAATATATCGTCCCATTTGGTCAGCAGCCACTCTTCCAATAAACCCTGTCTTTTTTCCTAATCTCGACATACCGATTGAAATGTTGGCCGGGGATCCCCCTACATATTTTGTAAAAGTAAGGGTCTCTTCCATTGGACGGTTGATTTCATTCGCGTTTAAATCGATGCACAATCTTCCTACACCAATAAAATCGAATGGCTTGGTAGAATCAAAGGTTAATAGAGGCATTTTTCACGTTCCTTTCTATTTAGGTTAAAAAATCCATCAACTTTTTGTCTTAAAAAGCCACTCATGGTTGGGATCGTTCCTGAACTTCCACGTGCGGACAGGACCGGCCATGACATTTAAGTAATATCCTTCATACCCAGGGGGAGCACACACCGGATGATATCCTTTCGGAACCAGCACGGCATCACCATCTTTCACTGTCATGGTTTCGTCCAGCGCACGATCATCTGTGTATACCTTTTGAATCATGAATCCATCTGCCGGGTTCACTCTATGGTAATATGTTTCTTCCAGATAGGACTCTTCCGGTAAGTTGTTTTGATCATGTTTATGAGGGGGATAACTTGACCAGTTCCCCTCGGGTGTAAAAACCTCCACTACAAGTAAACAATCTGCTTCTTTTTGTTCAGGCAATATATTATGGATCACTCTCTCCATATTTCCTGCCCCGCGTATTTCCACCCCTACATCGGCCGGCTTAATCAGTCTCGCGCCATAAGTCCCATTTCCCGGTGCTTTACAAAGGGCAAATTGAAGCGGGGTGTTGGCTGTAATTGTTAATTGGTCACCAGGAGGGGCATACACTGCATAAGGAGGAATCTTCTCAAAAATACTCATTCTCTCTCCAATGTTCTCCCATGAACATTCCGCTGTTCTCACATCTGCCAATCCTGTCAGTAAAACGACACAAACCTCGGTTTCTTCAGTGGAAATCCTTGTTTCTTCCCCTTCTTTCAATAAAAACACTTCAAATCCAACGTATTCCCAACCAGCACTCTCAGGGGTGATCTCCATGACCTGCCTTCTTTGGTTGGGGTTATGACTTGGAACGATTAATTTAGACATATCTTCCACTCCCTTCACACTATTCCTACTACATTTCATTCAGGATGCGATCAAGATACTGTTTGGAACGCTTGGCATGTTCATAAGGATTCTTCTCATCAGGGTCCTGCTCTGCTTCCACAATCAACCACCCACGATAATCCATCCTTTTGAGCTCATCAAAAATCGGCTGAAACGGTATGACTCCATCTCCTGGTACAGTAAATACATTTCTGAGAACAGATGACTTAAAATCCACCTCTTCTTTTCTAACTGTATCCAGGACTTCTTGCCGGATATCCTTTAAGTGAACATGCTTCACACGGTCTTTATAAGCTTCAAGTAAAGACAACGGATCTGCTCCAGCATAGTAGGCATGCCCACTATCAAATAACAAATGAACGAGTTCAGGATTTGTTTCTTTCATAAGACGATCGATTTGCTCCCGTGTCTCTACATTGGTTCCCATATGATGGTGATAAACGAGATGAAGTCCTTGCTCCTCACATATTGCACCAGCCTTTTCAATGCCTTCAATCACTGACTCCCACTCTGAATCAGACCATTCCCGTACATTTTTCTCATTAGGGGGTCGGCGGGGATCTCCGATGGTAGATCCCCCTATATCGCAAGTGACAACCGTTTTGCATCCCATTTCCTTAAGAAAGGACACATGGCGCGTAAATGCTTCAAGCTCCTCCGCATGCCTCGTATGTTCCGAAAACAGTACACCCTTCCACTGAGATGCGAGTTTCATCCCTTTACTAGATAGGAATGCTTTTAATTCCGTCACTTCCTGTGGGAATTTCCTGCTCATTTCGGTACCTGTAAACCCTAATGACGACATTTCAGAAAGGATGGTATCACCAGAATAATGATCTCCTAATGAAAGCACATCTTCATTTGCCCAATTGATCGCTGAGATACCAAGCTTAATCGTTTCCACCATTGTCTTCACCATCCTCATTTAGCAAATGGGGCATCCCATCAATATTTTTTGGCAAGTTCGATACTTGATTTCATTTGTTTATGAGCCTTCGTTACTTTGTCACTTTTGGATACTTCCGCCACATCCACTCTCCACCATGAATCATAACCATCTGTATTCGTACCCGGGACAACACTCATATGAATGAGAGTCGATGTCGTTTCTTCTTTGGCTTTGCTTATCGCCATTTGAAGTTCTTCAATTGTCGAGACAGAATAGGTATTTACACCAAGCGCTGCCGCGTAGGATGCGAAGTTAATCGGCATATACTGACCCGTTAAATGACCCGTGTCATCTGAACGATACCGAAACTCATTCCCAAACCCTTCACTGCCTTGGCCACGCTGTAAATTATGGATACATTGATAGCCGTGGTTATCAAATAATAAAATATTGATCTTCTTACCTTCCTGGATACTTGTTACGAGCTCAGAATGAAGCATTAAGAAGCTGCCATCCCCACACATGGCATAGACCTCTTTTGCAGGTTCTGCAAGCTTCACTCCGAATGCCCCGGAAACTTCGTAACCCATACAGGAGAAACCATATTCCAGGTGGTAATCCTTTGGAGAATGGCTTCTCCATATACGATGAAGATCACCCGGGAGGCTGCCTGCAGCACCGACGATTACAGAGTCTTCTCCAAGCAGTTTGCTTAATTCGCCGATCACCCTTGTTTGGGACAAACCTTCTGGATGCTCTTCTGCAAACAGTCGATCCACCTCATGTCTCCATTCAACATTCAGCGATGAAATTCGTTCCGTGTCGTGACCTGATTGATAGGACACTCTTATTAATTCGTTACTTAAGGAACTCAATGCTTCCTTTGCATCTGCCACAACCGACATACCACTCATTTTCATGGCATCCATAGCGTTTACGTTGATGCTGAGCACCTCTACTTCAGCGTGCTGAAAAGCTTGTTTTGAAGAAGTGGAGAAATCACCCAACCTAGTACCGATCGCAATCACCAAATCAGCTTCTTTGGCTAACCTGTTAGCCGAAGAGGAACCCGTAACACCTATGGCCCCTACATTCAATGGATGATCCCAAGGCAGGCAGCTTTTCCCTGCTTGTGTTTCAGCAACAGGGATATGGAAACGTTCAGCGAAATCAACCAACTCTTCTGTGGCAAAAGAATAATGTACGCCGCCTCCTGCGATGATGATTGGATTCTTTTTTGACCTTATCAACTCGACTGCGCGTTGGATGATTGTAGATGGTGCCGGCTTACGATCCAAAAAGTGCGTTCTCTTTTGAAAAAACTCAATGGGATAATCGTAGGCTTCGCTTTGAACATCCTGCGGAAGGCAAAGCGTAACCGCCCCTGTCTCGGCTGGGTCTGTTAGGACACGCATGGCATTTAGAGCAGCAGTCATCAGCTGTTCCGGCCGTGTAATCCGGTCCCAATATTTACTTACAGCCTTGAAGGCATCGTTCGCAGAAATCGTGTAATCCATAGGATTTTCAATCTGTTGCAGGACAGGGTCCGGCTGCCGGCAGGAAAAGGAATCTCCAGGTAATAATAAAACAGGGATGCGGTTCGCAGTGGCTGTCCCTGCAGCAGTCACCATATTTAATGCACCAGGACCGATAGAAGTCGTACAGGCATAGGTTTCAAGCCTGTTTTTTTGCTTGGCAAAAGCAGTGGCAGCATGAACCATTCCTTGCTCATTCTTTCCCTGAATGAAGTTCAGTTCATGGTGCTCGTGTTCCAAGGCTTCACCTATACCGCTTACATTGCCGTGACCAAATATGCCAAACACACCTTTAAAGAACTTTCTTTCGGAATGATCCATCTCGACATACTGTTGATCTAGAAATTTAATCAAGGCTTGCGCCATCGTTAATCGAATTGTTTTCATGTCATAACACCTCCTGAAGGATTTCAGCAACCGCACCTTGTTATTGCCCATTACCAAGTTCATATTAGAGAGTTATCTGACCAACTTACTTCAAAGGAACCATTGTATCCAACTTCACAGCCTGCCCTGTTTCAAATGATTCCCTTGCTGCCCTTGCAATGCGCTCAGCATGTAGGCCGTCCCTTCCATCACAAATAATGTTCCTTTTATGAAGGATAGTTCCAATGAAAGAATTGATTTCCTCTACATAGGAATCTTTATATCGTTCTAGGAAGAAATATTTGGGTTTATCACGGTGGACGCCCGTTTCGGTGCTCACCTCCACTGTGGTGGGATAATCATTCTGTACAGTGACAGACCCGTTTGACCCAAACACTTCCACTCGTTGGTCATATCCATATACCGCTTTACGGCTGTTATCGATGACGCCAACCGCACCATTCTCAAATTTCAAGGAGATGATCGCTGTGTCGATATCCCCATTCTCAGCAAACACCGGATCGATCAGGCTCACTCCATTCACGAAAACTTCCGTCACTTCACTTCCGCACAAATATCGAGCCATATCAAAATCATGAATGCTCATATCCATAAACATTCCGCCAGAGGATCTGATGTATTGTTCTGAAGGTGGTTCTGGATCGCGTGACGTAATTTTCACAATATGAGGCGTACCGATTGTTCCTCCTTGAATGAGCTCGAAAGCCTTTTTGAAGTTGGGATCGAACCTGCGATTGAACCCTACTTGAAGAACAACCCCTTCCTCACTGACAACTTGTAACGTCTCCTCTGAATCTTCTACGGAGAAACTGATCGGTTTCTCGCAGAAGATATGTTTCTTTGCTCTCGCTGCTTCTTTGATGATGCTTGTATGTGTATTCGTAGGGGAACAAATAAATACGGCATCTATCTCATCATCTTCCAATAGTTTTCTATAATCATTCGTCGTCTTCGTGATACCAAGGGAGGCCGCCCAATCATCAAGGGTATCCGATTGAATATCCGACACGATCTTAAGGTTTACATCTGGGTGATGAACCAAATTTTGAGCATGTAATTTTCCGATCCTTCCAGCTCCGATGATGCCTATCGTCAATCTTGATTTACTCATGTGTCCTTTCTCCTCCTTACATAAATCGTTAGATTAGTAGATTGATAAACTACAGTCTGATTGCAAACCTGAATTTCGCATCCTCTTCGTACCACATCGGAAAGTTTGTACCCCACACATTGTTATATAAATTGAAGTGAAAACCACCTTCAAGAGATGGGAATGTATTATCAAGCTCCAGTAATCGCGGTTTACCTGGTGATACCAATGGAGCGTCCTTTGATTCAATCAAAACCTGACCGTCAGCACCATGATAGGCTACCCCCGTTTGTACAGCGTGAAGATTCCGGTTTCCATTTTTCACTACTTCCAAAGGCGAAACCCACTCACCGATTTTGTCCATTTTCCATAAGTTATCGTTATCTACTATCGGGGCAAATGAAAACCAGATAGCTTCAGGTAATCGGTTCGCATCCTTATCAAACCAGTTCAATTCAATTTCGATAGTAGATTCAGTTTTACTAAAAAGATAGGAGAGTTCTATTACTCTTGGAGCTCCAAACTCTTCAGCCGCTAGATGGGGAAGGCTCAGCCTTACATGTACGTGATCGGCTTTGTTATCCGTATCATGAAGAATCGATTCCACTTTAGGTTTATACCACTCATGTGTTGGAATGGGGTTGAGTAGGTCCATTCCAGGTTTTCCTTGATCAGCTTCAGACCAACGATATGTCTGCCCGATATTGACGACATATTGTTGAAACCATGTGTGATAGTTTTCTACACCGAATGTTTCATATGCGAACACCCCTAATGGCTGCTGCTGACTCGCCCTAATCTTACCGGAAGAGTCAATTAATTCGGAGATAGACCCATCGTTTGAAAATGCCACATCGAAAGTTCCGAGACGATACTGACAATCCACATTCATTTCTTCTCCAACCAATTTTTCTCGTCGCTTTGGTGTTAGCTGTTGAAAAGCCTGTTTTACTTCTAGCTGTTTATCTTCTGATAAGAAACTGATCGCTTTTTGTAAGTAGGCTCTTTGTTCCTCCCATGAGCTCTCAAAGAAGCGATAGCTTCTTTCTTCCCAAGCTGTTGAAAATAACTGTTCTGACAGGGCATCGAATTCATTCATAGCAAAGGATCCTATGTAACTATATTTGTCCGGTACTGCATCTTTAGAAATCAGATTTTGTTTTCGAGCCTTATGAAAGTCCTGTTTCGCGTAGTTTCTGTAATCATTCAAGTACTTCTTTTCATCAAGTCCCCATGTATGTTCCGGGATTAACAATAATGCATCTAAAAACCCCTTATACTCCTCACTGGTCTCTACTAATCTTCCTTGATCCAGCCATTTATCCCTTAACCTGAGAAGTTCACGGTAATGAGATATTTTCCTAGGGTCAGTGCCTGCGCCGTGTATCCAAGTGTCCCCGATTTCTTCGTAAACAACAGGTAGTCGATGTTTGACGGCTCTAAGTTTCACTGCAAAGTCATCCATGGTTGACGCTTTGATCACAGCATTCGGAAATTTCTTGCCAAGTTGGTGAAACTCATGTTTGATCTCTTCTATGGAAGGTGGTCCACAATTATCTCCAGTATGAGCGAATACCATGACTTCATTGATCCCGTCTATTTTGAGGACATCACCATAGTTATCCGCATAATTGACAATCACTTCTGATCCATCGGTTCCTCTCCAGCAAAATAGATTGGGAACGTTCGGTACTTTCGATGCCGGATTCACACCTAAATGTAAATATTCAATCCCATTTTTCACTAAAGAAGATATCATCGCATTCGTATGACCAGGCACGTCAGTCATTTTCGAAGAAATCGTCTGCTTCCCAAATCTCTCATCCAGTTCTTTTGAGATCGACAACGCATGCTCCAGGAGACGACGATCCATCAATTCTGTATGAGTAGTAAACGGTAAGCCGTGCCAAGCAACGTATCCTTTATAAACGGCTTCTTCCATTCTCTTTACCTGTTCTTCATTCGCCCTTTTTAAATATTCATGAATGAGCCAGGAGCCGGTCGTCCAAACGAACTGGACCTCTCCTCCCTCCTGGGCAAGCTGTTCGCTTAACTGTATGGCCTTCGGTATATAGGAACTCATATATTGATTGGTTACATTTTCTTCAAGGTCTGTAAATCCAAGATCTAAGTGCGTCTTGAAAATCACATGCACCACTTCGATATCCTTCATGCCTTTCACCTCTGGTTCTTTCTTAATTGGTCAAGTGGTTCGTTGTCATATTTATTAAATTTTTTAAGCTTAATTCAAGACTGTCCAGTGGCTTTCCAGAACACTCATCCTGTTCCACCGCATACCACTTAACACCGTTTTGTTCACCCCAGTTCAGAATGGGAAGAAAATCGATACACCCTTCTCCAATTTCAACAAAATCTTTTCGATAATTATTACTCATATCCTTAAGGTGTAAAATCGGCATGCGGTAAGAAAATTGCTCAATGTAATCAAGGGGATCAAAGCCGGCTTTTTTCACCCAATACGTATCGATTTCAGGGAATATACGAACCCCATCTTCAGGAGTTAGCAGATAGTCCAGGGCCGTTTCACCATCAATGCTCGTCATGAATTCGAAATCATGATTATGATAGCCAATATTCAACCTCAGAGGAGCAGCCTTACGTGAAATGTGAATCAACTCTTTCTTTGCCTGAATATACCCTTCAGCATTTCTCATCTCTTCATCTAAATAAGGGCAGATAATATCATTCGTTTCAAAAAGTCTCGCTTCCTCAACTACCTTTTCAAATTCATTCTTCAATCGAACCAATGGTACATGCATTCCTGCTGCCTTAAGCCCTGCCTTCTTCATGACATGGGCTATTTCTTGTGCTTGATAACCAAATAAACCATCTATCTGTACAGCTTCCCACCCCATATCCTTTAGCTTCCATAACACGCCTGGAAAGTCTGAGCTTATTTCCTTTCGTAAGGTATACAATTGGGCTGCAAATTTATGTTTCATCGTTCTCTCTCCTTCCACCTATGTTCATCTAACGGATTTTCCCCGATACATCTTCCTTTAGGTTCAGCCAGTTCATTTCCTCTGACGTAAGGATGATGTTGGAACCTGCAATGGAAGATAGTAGTTCTTCCTTTGTTTGAGGACCAATGATCGCACCTGTTAAAAACGGCTGATTGAGAACATATGCCAGAGCGATCTGAATAGGGGATGCCCCCTTTAATTCCGCCAGCTTTTGTGCACGCTTATAGCGCTCCCAGTTCTCTTCATGATAGTAGACCCTTACCATTTCTTCGTTATCCATCACATCAGGTGAGAATCGCCCGCTAAAGAATCCGCCTGCCTGGGAAGACCATGAAAATAGTGGCATCTTCTTACCGATATGCCAATCAAGCATTTCATCGTCTACAGATACACACCCAGGCCATCTTGGTTCATTGCACTTTGCCAGGCTTAGGTTCGGACTGTTGAAGGTAAATCCGATCAATCCGTGTTCAGCGGCATACTCATTTGCTTCCTGAATGCGCAGATGTGTCCAATTCGAGGCACCAATTGCATGTATCCTCCCTGCTTTGAGATGCTCATTCATGGTCTCAATGATCTCACCGACTTCAACTGTTTCATCATCTCGATGCAGTGCATAAAAATCGATGTAGTCCGTTCGAAGACGCTCGAGGCTTTCCATGAGATCCTTCTCTATTGCTTTAGGGGTTAAACGCGGGCCTGGTTCCCCATCATCCGGATGGGCACCTTTGGTCATGATATACAGATTATTTCTGGCACCGCTCTTTTCCACCCACTCTCCTAAAATAGACTCGCTGTCGATATATTGATGAGCAGTATCGAACATGTTGCCTCCAGACGCCACATAATCATCCAACATGGAGAAAGCCTGCTCCTTGCTCTCATATTCATAAAAGTGAGCTGTCCCCATAATCAAACGGGAACAGCTTTTTTCTGCATCCTTTTTATCTTTAACCGTCTTTAATGTGTGATAGTTCACGAGGTGGTTCCCCCTTCTAATCTGCTTACTTTTGAAACTAGTCAAAATAAATTGGATTACTGATCACAATCGGCTCTTCCAAGTCCACATCCCAAACCTCAACCCGGACATACTTACTGTCACTTGAAATACTGTTAGAGTAATAAACTTTCTGCGAATCAATTGCCTCATTAAGAATCGTGCCATGATCGGTAATCACCTTGATGATTCCTTTTACTTTCTCTTTGAATTCCACTTCTAATGGAATATCGTTGAGATTGTTTACTCTTGGGTAACTTCCTCCCATATAAGTGTCCATAGTTTTGATTTCAATCCAAGGAGATGCCGGTGTCCTTCCTACACACGCCCTTCCAGACTTCATGGCCTCCACTAACTTGCCAGGGGAATGACGCCAGGCATTTAACCAAGTCGTAGGGAAGCCATATTTTATTTTCTTGTGCTCCCTGTGTGTATCACTTCCACCTATGGCCACCACTTTTTCACCTTGTTTAAGCTGGGAATCCCACCAGTCTAGCGTTTTTTGATTAGCCTCACTCCAAGGACCATTCCATATTTCCACCATGTTTATATCAAAATGCTCTAATCCCCATTCCCAAGGACAATACTGACAATGGGGATGATTAATGGAGTAGAAGGACCCGTTGGTTATTCCCTCATCCATTTTCCCCTGCACATCCTCTATTGAACGGCAGCGGAAATCCAAGAAAGGCTGATGCACTCCATAGAAGTTGGCATGACCTTTATTAGTCGTCAGTTCCACTCCAGGAATAATCGCGATATCTTCCACTACAGGGAACTGAAAATTCTGACTAAAGGTGTTGTGATCCGTTAAGGCAAGGAAATCTAAATCAGCATATCTGATATTCTCAACTACCTCTGAGACTGTATATGCCCCGTCACTATGGTTGGTATGGAGATGCAAATCACCTTTGTACCATCTTCTTTTACTTCTGATACATGTAATCTTGACTGTTACAGAGCAAACCGTTGGAACCCTGTAAGCATTTAAGATAACTCCCCACTTACCTTCAGGCAATTCTCCAATGTTATATCCCGGAGTGGCACGATCTTCTCGCAAAAAAACCTCTTTTCGCGCTCCACCACTCCAGCCTCTAAACCCATTCGGATCTTCCACTCCCAAATCAATGACATTTGACTCTTTGTCTGTAAAATCCAACTCAATCTTAATTTCTTCCATATCGTCAATGACTGAGAAAGGCAAGGTCAGATACTCCCCTTGTCTGGAATGATCGATGGTTTCGGTCAATGTCAATTGTTTGTCGGTACTCAAGATTCTTTCCCTCCTGAACCGAGTCCGCCTAACCCTTGTTCAAATAAAGGCTGAAGGATAAAGTATAAAACGATCATCGGAAGTGCAGCCGTTGTCGCTCCCGCCATAATTAACGGCCAATCGATATTGTATTGACCTTGAAATGCTTTCAATGCGATTTGGATTGTATACATTTCCTGGGATCTGGCTATGGTTAACGGCCATAGATATTCGTTCCAATGACTTAGGAAGCTGAAAATGGATACCAATGCAATCGCAGGCTTATTCAACGGAAGGATGATTTTCCAATATATTTGAAATTTAGAACACCCATCAATAGTAGCTTGCTCATCCAATTCCCGGGGGATCGCAAGGAAGTTCTGTCTCATTAAGAAGATGGCAAACCCTGTCACTGCAAACGGAAGAATGAGCCCGGCATATGAATCCAACAATCCATCAGGACCCGCAAACGGTACATTTTTCATCATGAAGAACAATGGCACCACCATCAGGCCTGTCGGTATCATCATCGTTGCCAGCACCAGCATGAACAGCCTATCCCTTCCCGGGAATCGGAGGCGGGCAAAGGCAAATGCTGCTAAAGATGAAAGGAATACATTAATTAACGTGGCAATCACAGCAACAACAAAACTATTAAAAAAGGCTCTTGGCAAGTTGGTTTCCTGCCAAATTCTCAAGAAATTTTCCCAATAAAACTCGGTAGGAATAATCTTAGGCGGCCAAGCCATGACTTCACCCTGTGTTTTAACAGCGGTCATAAACATCCATATATACGGCCCTAAAAAGATCATTAAGACAATCGTGAGCATAACGTACAATAAAATTTTTCGGATCATGTTCGACTTTTTCATCAGTTCTTTTCCTTTCCGGATGATAGCCTTAATTGAAGCCATGTAACACCCAATAAGAATGGGAATAATACAAATGATAGAGCTGCACCATATCCGACATAGTTAAACTCAAAGGATTGCTGCCAAATATGTTTAATGGCAACCATCGTACTATCCATCGGTCCTCCATTAGTCAGGACATCAACAACCGCTACAACCTGGAAAGATCCGATAACAGACATGACCATACAGTAGACTAAGATATGCATAATGGATGGCAAGGTTATATGAATAAATTGCTTCCAAGAGTTTGCACCATCAATGCGGGCTGCTTCATATAAGGATTGAGGAACCGCTTGAAGGGCTGCAAGGAAAATCGGGATATTGTAAGCCGTCCCTCTCCATGCACCGATGAGGATCAGAATAATCATGGCCGTCGTAGGCTGTAACAGCCAGGCAGGGGGAGACTCCACTCCTGAAACTTTTAATATGTAATTTAATATTCCAAGATTATTATCGAATACCCATAAGAAGATCATTGCTGTTATAACTTCTGAAGTTATGGTAGGTAAGAAATAAAACACTTTAAAAAAACGGATCCCTTTAAGCTTTCTATTTAACAGAACGGCTACTGCAATGGCTCCACTTAATCCAATAGCCATCGAACCTGCTGTATAGATCAAGGTATTGCCAATACTTTTGATAAATAACGCATCCTGAAACATACGGACATAATTCTCCACTCCATTGAATACGGCGGGATTCGGCAGCCTGTACTCGTGAAAACTTAACCAAACCAAATAGATGATGGGCACAATCGAAAACAAAGTCAAAAATGTCAAGGCAGGTAAAACAAATAAATAAGAGCCGATATGATCTTTAAGTTTGTGCATATCCTTTTTAGGTTTTATGACCGATTTGTATTCATGAACAGTCTCTGTTTTCATCCTTTTCACTCCCTTATAAGGAAAAGGTATGTAACAAAACATACCTTTTCCCATTCACCCTTTGCTAAAGCAATTAATTCGAATTTTCAATTTCTCGTTCTGCGATTTTCTGAGCGTCATCCAATACCTCTTGTGGATCAGCACCGTCAAATACAGCACGTAATGCTTTCCCCCAAGCATCATTTGCTTCTGGGAATGCTTCAAGCTTATATGGCTGTGCATACTGTAACGTTTCAACATATGGCTTTAATAATGGGTCATTATATAGTTCATCTTCATACAAATGGGTTTTGACCGGATGACGGCCTTCTTCCTTCGCTAATCGAATACCATATTTATCCGAAATAAACCATTTCATTAATTCAAATGAAGCCACTTTATTCTCAGATCCCTTAGGGACAAACAAGCTTCCTCCACCTAGAACAGATCCTTTATCATCTCCTGGTAATGGGGCAGTTGCTAAATCGTTATAGGCATCAGGAAATTCGTTCTTGATTCTAGCAATATCCCATGGTCCAGATATAAAGGAAACTGCTCTTCCTGTTCCAAACATAGCAACTGGGTGGTCAGTTTGACGCTGTTGAGGCGGAGGAACTGGAGATGATTTATCCACTGTAGCCAGGCCAGTGTATTTCTTCATCGTTTCCACGATCTTAGGATCGTTCAAATTAGCTGTCACTTCATCCCCATTAAATTTCAAGTTGTTTGTACCTGCTGCTATAACATTTCCAAAGAAGCTCCAACCACTTGCACTAGTGACGATTCCATATCGTGAACCATCTTTTTCAGTTAACTTCTTCGATACTTCAACTAATTGGTCTAAAGTTTTTGGGGGTCCTGCAATCCCGTTTTCTTCAAAAACCTTCTTATTATAAAGATAGATTGTGGTATTTACGTCGATTGGTACCCCGTACTTAACACCTTTCCACTCGGTATCTTGAATCCCGCCTGGAACGATTTGATCCTCTGCACCCCATTCTTCCCATAAATCATCAAGAGGTTCAGCAAGCCCCTGGGCACCCATTGCAAATGCATGTGCGTGAGCCATATCTGGAACAGCGCCACTTGAAACCGCCAGCTTCACTTTATTACTCATGTCTCCCCATTCAATCCCTACTGTTTTAACCGAGATATTTGGGTACACCTCTTTAAACTCTTCAATAGCATCAGTGATTGGTGCTGTGTTCGCATAGTCAGCGGCCAACCAAATTTCCAAATCCGTCTTAGGCAGATCCGCTACTTTCTGATTGAACTCAGGCAAGCCTTCAGCAACTAGATCGCGATCAGGCGGATTGACGGTGATTTTCTCTTCTGTAGAACTCCCGGTTGTTGATTGACATCCGGCTAACACTAATAAAGTGGCAACTACACATAACCATACTCTTTTCATTGTTCTCCCCCTTGTTCTATCAACCGATTTTAAAACGCTTACAATTTGACGCCTATGAAGCTAACCCCTTCTCCAACCGCCTTTTCTCCCTATCTCCCCCTTTCAAGTATCTGTTTATGTCCTACCTTGATTCCCTTGCACGAATCTCTTTGCACAAGCTTAGCTGGAATCATCTTATATTTTGGTGATAACTCATTGTTGAGCGAACTCATTAAGATGCTTGCTGCTTCTTCCCCCAATTTTTCTGGCTGTAACTCCATACTGGTCAATTTAGGAGTAATCTCGTGGGCAAGTGTCTCATTATTGCTTAAAGCGACTAAGGAGACATCATTCGGAATATCGATCCCCAGGTCCCTAGATGCTCTTATGACACCCAACGCAACACGATCAGTATCAGCAATGATGGCAGTATATTTCTTCTTTTGATAGTTTTCTAGAAAACTCGTATAGCCATATTGCGAACCATCTTTACATTGCAAAGGATCATAGTACATGACATCCTCTTCAATAAATGGCAAGGAATAATTTTCAAAGGCTTGTCTTAATCCTGCTTTCCGGTCCTCAGCTACTGTCATATGTAAAGAAGCATTCAAGAACAAGATATCCTTGTGACCGAGTCCAATTAAATATTCTCCTACCTCTTTCACCATTTCAGTGTTGTTATTATCTACATATTTCGTTTCACCATTTCGATCATTTGGTCTCCCAATGATGACAAATGGTATGTTAGAAGCTTTGTATTTCAGGATCCTCTGATCTTCATCCCGTGGATTCAAGAGGATAACTCCATCAACAGGATCATTGGAAACGAAGTTCATTTCGTCTTCTTCAACTATTCTGTCTAATAGAACACGGTAGCCGTTTTCTGAACACTTCTTGACGACACTATTAATGATTTTCGTTTCAAAGCTACTTAATTCATACTCTGTGTAGGTAGGCATTTTCAGTCCGATGATCATCGTCTTTTTCGTAGCTAGGCTGCGGGCCATATGGTTGGGAACATAATTTAATCGACTCGCAACCTCTATTACTCGATTGGTAACCTCTACGCTTATCGGACGCTTTTTACTAAATACATTGGAAACGGTGCTTTTAGAAACACCTGCTTCTCTTGCAACATCACCTATCGTTGTCATACAAGTCTCCTTTATCATCGAACCGGTTTCATTGTTTATAAAAAAAATATTATGGTTTCACATGATTTATGCATGTTATTGAATGAAAAAAATCAAATTCGCCCCTCAATCAATCGAACCGGTTTCATAAATATGTGTCCATTATATTTCGTTTTCTAAAATAAGTCAATATTCTGAAAAATATTATTCTAAAATTTTTCTCCCTCTCTATTTAACCTTAGTATAATATAAAAGTCTTCGATGAAACTTGGGAAAATCCACGACACAAATAAAATCGACCTCTATACTATCAGTGAGATCGATCTTCAAAATTCTATTCTTTTATATTGTCTTTATAAGAGGAAACCAAACCGATTGCTCCTGCCAATCCAGCATTATCCCCTAAACTTGGAGGAACGATATACTCTTCAATTCTACTAAGTATTTGTTCATGGTGGATGTATCCCCCAAGAATGGATTTGACATATGTATGGATGAGGGGAAACAATTGTTCCTGCTTCATAACGCCTCCTCCGAGAATGATTCGTTTTGGAGATAAAATCAAGATGTACTGGGCAATCGCTTGAGCAAGATAGCTTGCCTCCATCTCCCATACAATTGCTTCTTCTTTTAAATCATAGGCTTTCTTCCCCCATCTATTCTCAAGGGCGGGACCAGCAGCAAGTCCTTCCAGGCAGTCACCGTGGTACGGACAGTTCCCTTCATAATGGTCCTCAGGGTGCCTTCGAACGAGGATATGACCCATTTCAGGATGAGTCAATCCGTGTAAGAGTTTCCCTTCGGCCAATGCACCAACACCAATACCAGTTCCAACTGTGATATAAATACAGCTATCCAGGCCTTGAGCAGCTCCCCATAAACTTTCCCCAAGTGCTGCAGCATTTACATCAGTATCAAATTCAATTGGGACCGAAAATCGTTTCTTCAGCTCCCCAACCAGATTCACATGATCCCATTGTTTTTTGGGAGTACTTGTTATATAGCCATAAGTAGAGCTTGAACGATCAAGATCTACCGGACCGAAAGAGCCTACACCTAATGAGGTAATTTCCTTATCCTGAAAAAAGGAATTGACCCGCTCCAAAGTCTCATCAGGGGTAGTCGTTGGAATTGTTTTTCGTTCAAAAATATTCCCATCCTTGTCACCTACCCCACAAACAAACTTAGTTCCTCCTGCTTCAATTGCCCCTATCATTATTTATTGCTCCTCCCTTACTCGCGAATTCTTTCTGAAAACTCTTACAATTACTATAATCGAATTTTCAGAGGATAGAAAGGTTGATTTGTATCCAAAACCCTCATCCCCTTCGAAGACAGACACAAGATACCCGAAAGAAATGGTTACTTTTTGCTAATAACATAAACAAAAAAAGGCCGAGGTATAACCCGACCAACTTACATAAATAGCCGCACAACTTGCTCTACCGTCGCACGAATCTGTTTTTCCGTTATCTGCCCCTTCAGCGCCTCCTCCAAAGACCGGCATTCCGTCTGAATCGAGAAAGCCGCATCCAAATATTGATTCACCTCTTTCAAATCCGTATCAATGCGACCGGCAATCCCAATGACTTTCTTTCCATGCTTCTTAGCAAGTTTCGCCACTCCGACAGGGACCTTGCCCATAAGAGACTGACGATCAAGGCTACCTTCACCAGTGAAGATCACGTCAGCTGCTGCCACCTTTTCTTCCAAGCTGGTCAGGACAGCTATTGATTCGACTCCTGATTGAAGTGCCCCTTTCAGACCTGCTGCGATGCCGCCGCCGAGACCGCCTGCAGCACCGGCACCTTCAACAGCCTGAAGATCGACTCCATAGGCGTCCTTGAATAGTCCTGCCAACTTTCTAAGACCTTTATCCAGTTCAACGATATCCTCATCGGTCGCACCTTTTTGCCTGGCAAAAATATGGGCTGCGCCATTCTCCCCATAAAAAGGGTTGGTGACATCGCTCGCAATGGTAAACGAGCATTGGTCAAGCTCAGAAATACGTTCGTCATCCGTGAATGAAGCCACCTTCAATAATGGATTTTCTTCATTGCCGAGCAGCTCCCCTTCATGGTCATGGAACTTCCATCCAAGCGCCTGTAGCATCCCGACGCCGCCGTCATTCGTCGCACTTCCACCAAGCGAAATAACTATATTCCGGTAACCGTTCCGTACGGCATCCTTTATCTGCTCGCCCAATCCATAGGAGTTGGTCTTCATTGGATCCCGCAGGTTGAAAGGGACTAGCGGCAGGCCGCTGCTCCGGGCACTCTCGATGAAAACAGTATCCTCTTCAAGCACGGCATAGCGGGTCGGGATCTTATTCATCAAAGGATCATGAACAATCACTTCCCTTTCCGCACCATCCATACATGCTAGAAGCGCATCGATCGTTCCTTCCCCTCCGTCAGCCATCGGTGAGTTCACCACATCAGCATCCGGCATGGCGGCAAGAATCCCCTGCCACACCGCTTCCCCGACCTCGTACGCCGAAAGCGAATCCTTAAACGAATCTGCCGCAATCAAAAACTTCATCTTCACACACTCCTAAAAACGGGTCAGGGAGACAGGTACATTGACCCAAATCCCATAAGGTTCATGCGGGTCAAGGGACCTGTCCCTACATCCCAACCTTTATTTGATCCATACAAACTGGTATGGTTCCAATTCAACTGTCCCGCTCATTTCTTTTCCAGTGACTAAATCAGTACCCGTTCCCGGCAGGGCCGCTTCGACGTTGCGGGAATCAAGATTCACAACAAATGTGATTTCTTCACCGGTATCGGCATTCTTACGCTTCAACCCAAACAGGTTCTCGCCCAGTTCCAGCACTTCCTGCCCTGCATAAGGGGAAAATGCCGACTCCTTCTGGCGGATGGAAATCATGTTTTGCAAGCCTTCGAAAATCCCTTTGCGGCGGGAATCTGCTTCTAATTCACCCAGGACGCTGTCCAGTTCAAGCTTCTCCCGGTTGATGCGTCGGTTGATGCCTGACTCTTCAACCCCTGCTTCATAGTTTTTAGAACCCAGCAATGAGTGATAGTAAATCGCCGGAACGCCGACAAAGGATAATAGGATTGAATGGGCCGCAAGCATCTTCGCGACTTCCATTTCTTCCGTCACATCCTCGCCCTTATTCACAAGCGCTTCTGAATAATTGATGTTCAACTCGTAAACAGACTGACTGCCGTCGCTATTGGCTTTATAAGACACTCTGCCGCCGTTTTCCTTCACTTTTTCAACAAGCATCTGCTTCTCGTCCTCGGTCAGGATCCCCTCTGTCGGACGCATGCCGATGCCGTCGTGACTCGCAAGGAAATTGAAATAAGTCGCGGTATCCGATACCGTATCAATCGTCTTCGCCCATTCCCTCAGCTTTTCACCGTCATGTGTTGTCAATGAGTACAGCACCAATGGCGGAAGCGAGAATTGGTACACCATATGGGCTTCGTCGGTGCCATCGCCGAAATAGCTGATGTTTTCTTTATGAGGGACATTCGTCTCCGTTATGATCTGGGTGTTCGGTTTGAAGAAGTCGACGACGTCTCTCCACAGTTTGATGATTTCATGGGCCTGCGGGAGGTGGATCGATGTCGTGCCGGACTCCTTCCAGATGAACCCGATCGCATCAAGGCGGATGCTCGTCCCACCCTTGCTTGCATATTCCAACAGGATTTCCGTCATTTCAACGAGCACCGGGAAGTGGCGGAAATTCACGTCCACCTGGTCTTCACTGAACGTAGTCCACGCCGTTTTCACGCTATCCTTCCCTTCGTACTCGTGATGAAGCGGAGACGTCCGGGGACGGACCACTTCGCTTGCATCGAACGTTTCATCTTTCGGGATAAAATAGTGCTGGTATTTTTCATCGCCGTTCAGGTATCCCTGGAACCACTCGCTGGACTTAGAAATATGATTGGCCACGAAATCAAACATTAGGCGGTAATCCTTTGAAAGCTCCTCGATGTTCTCCCAGTCACCCAGCTTTTGGTCGACCTGGCGGTAATCCACGACCGAAAACCCGTCATCCGATGTGTACGGGAACATCGGAAGTAGGTGGACATCCGTGACCGTGTCCTTCACTTTTTCGTTTAAAAAAGAGCGCAGCGACTCAAGCGTCGGTTTTCCTTCTTCATAAATGCTGTCGCCGTATGTGATCAGGTAGACGTTTTCTTCTGAAACAGGAGCTGTCTTCTCGAAAGATTGGCTGCTCCAATTCTCGACGAGTTCTGTGAAACTCGATAGATATTCCTCTTTATATTCATCGCCATAAATCGTTTTGAGTCTGGTTTCGATGTTTGTTAGTAGTTCGTTTTTTGTCATGGTTTCACCTTCTTTTGTTAATATTAGGGCTGTTCGGGCTTAGCACCTGGTTTTTTGGAAAGTGTTTTTTACCAAAAAAGCGGTTTTAAAGACAATTGTGCCCTTCCCTGTCCTAATCGGGCCTCTCCTCGGGATTATTACGCCTTTTAAAAAATAATTGTGCCTTTCATCAGGCGAATTGCACCCTTTAAATAAATAATTGTGCCCTTCATGTCGAATTTTCTTTATTGGGCCGATGGGACAGCACTCCGTTTTACGGATTCCATTTCGTTTTGGCCATTATCCAGCATTTTTTCATTGAGATGGATCGATAACCTCGTATTTTAAAACAATAATTTGTCAAAACCGCTTTTTAACTAATTAAAAATGGCTTCCAGCAGTCATACGAATCAGCTTTCTCCACGGAATTGCGCCACTTTCAAGGATAATTGTGCCAGTTCTGAAATAATTGTGCCGCTTTCCTGATAATTGAGCCACTTTTACATTAATTGCGCTACTTTACCTGATAATTGAGCCACTTGTCGAAAAATCTTACAAATCAAGTTGGGGAGGGGTGGGACGCGGGGACATGTTCAGTGTCCCACTTTCATGAGAAACAGGGTTGGGACAACGTTCCTGTCCCCCTGTCCCGCACTCTATGACAGTTTCAACGTCAAATGCCCTCTAGGTTTGATTTCGAGTTCGCTGCCTGCTCCAGCCAGCACTTCTTCTGCCAGGTTTACAACCACTGATGAATCAAATACGCTGTCCAGTTCAAACGTCTGAACCTCTTCCGTAGGGTTAAAGAACCGGACAATGACTGAAGCATCATCATACGCGCGCTTGCAGCTGCTCATCACGACTGCAGGATTGTCCACCACACGCAGCAGTGATACCGAATCGTCGAGTTCGGCAACTGGATATGGTATATCAAATCGCTCGAGGCGTTCTTCGAATGTGTTCAACGCCTGTTTCTGATACGAGACATGGCGTCCGACATATTGGTCGGTCTCTCCGAACAATACATCCGGCTCACCGGAACCAACATAAACACCGTATTCAAACACCATCTGCTGCTTCATCTGCGCATCAGGTGTGTATACCATTTTGTTGTTGATGCCCGACGCTCGTCCGGGACGCCACGCTAAATCATCTTTGCCCAGCAGACCGACACTTCTGAACAGTGTCAATGCCAGCGATCCGCCGGCCACTTCGTATTCCTTGATACCGCGGGTGATTGCTGCAAAAGTAACCCCATCCTCGGATACGCCTGCAAAATTCTCCAACGAATAAATCGGCACCGGCGCTTCGGCGAAGCCGTTTTCCTTCCAGGCCCTCATATAAGGATTCTCCACGCTGCGTTCGATTAAACCAAACCCTTGATCAGCAAATGACGACCATGGATTCTCAACTCCTGTATTCAACAGAACCCGCACACGGTGATCCTCAACCGAGTTGTCAATCGTATGCTGGACGCGCACAACCTTCTCGTCTTTTCGAAGTTCAAGCGTGGTCACAATCACCAATGACTCAGAATTAATCTCTGCCTGGCGGTCATCCAGATTCCCAGGGACCAGCGCTTCATGTTTGATCATCATTTTCGAGGAAAGCGTGCCTGTCTCTACAGACAGCAATTCTCCATTTTCAAGGAAAATCGGTTCGTCTCCCTCAAGCGGTGAGAAATCATAGGAATCACCGGCATCCGCTACATTTTCAAAACGAAGCAGCCCAGTAATCTCTTCACCGGTTGCTTTATGGGTCAGCGTCACATTCCCATCAACAAACTCCACTTTCACGTGTTCATTATTAATTGCAGATACAGCATTCACTTCAAGCTGCTGCAGTCCTTCTTCCACTTCCTCGACCGTATATGTCCGATAACCAAGCGCCGGAACATCCGTCAATTCCACCATCACAACCGTCCGGTAATAACCAGGTACCTCCACCTGCTTCTCGCCTTCCGCTGTCACGACGATCTTCTTGCCGCCGCTGATATATTCCTGGTCCACCGCTTCAACGGCAACATCGGAGCCATCCAGACCGCAAACCTTAAAATGACTCGACTTCGTAAACAGGACCGCTTCAACCGAACCCGAGAACACTCCGGCATTCGTATTGAAGAAAACAAACACATTATCCTGTCCAAGCTTCTTACTGACAGCTTCCGTCATCTGCTTCTTCAAAATATTCAACAGCCCGTCCGCAATGCGGTTCACTTTCTCAAGGCGGTGAACGATATCGCGGTTCGTGTCATCCGAGTTACAGCCGCCGATGCTATCGTGGGCATGCACATCGAATAGCTGCTTCCACATGCCGTCGAGCCACGCCTGCGGATAGCGGAATCCCAATGACTGACCTATGACGGCCAAAGGTTCAAGCACATTCAAGATCTTGTGCTCTACTTCGTAATTGAGTTTTTTGATGTCATACCGCTGCGAGCGGATCGTATTGTGGATCCGTGACTTCTGGGTCGCCGTCATTTCGCCTTCAATCACATTCGAAAATCCGGCACCGTTTTCCCACGTATCCTTCATGAACGTTTCATAGTCAGATAAAACAAACTCGTACTCCGCAGAGTCTTCGTTCAGCTTCTTGATTGTTTCAGGGAAATGCTCACGCACAAGCACCTGGTCACCACCCGCTGGCAGCAGCAGGTTGTCGGTGTTTGTGTTCATTTCGGCCAATTTCTCAAGTATAGGGAACAGCCGCTCTTCCTTGTATTCCTCCGACGCTTCAAGGAATTTCCCCGGGCCGTAGCCGAAGTAGATATTGTTCGCATCCACCGATTCGCCGTCAGGGGATTTCCATATGAAGTTCAGGTCGCCTTTTAACTGATCGGTGTAGATCCCGCGCTGGAGAACGCTGTTATCGATGCCGAACCCTTTGAAAATCGACGGCAGGTACTGATTCTGTCCGAAAATATCCGGGAGGTATCCGCAGTTCATGCTGTGTCCGAAGCTGCCCGAAATCTTCGTTCCGTACAACAGGTTTCGGATGATCGATTCCTTATTCACCAGTAGCGAATCTGTCTGTGTGTACCAAGGTCCGATGAAAACCCGCTTCGCCTCAACTAGCTGCTTCAGGCGTTCACGGTTTTCCGGACGGACCTTCAAATATTCCTCGACAACACTTGCCTGGGCGTCGAATACGTAGCCCGTGTAGTCACCATCTTTTTCGAGGACGTCCAACAGATGATCGAGGTTTTCCGCCAGCAGGACGTTTGAATCTTCTATTGTAAAATACCATTCGCGATCCCAGTGGGAGTGCGGTACGACGTAGACACGTTTCTTCATGATGTTCCCTCCAATAATAGATAAAGGAGTCCAGGTCAAAAACTCGACCCGGGCCCCCTTTTATGTTTTATCAACTATATTTGTGACAATGGCCATACGCGGCGGTCGGACCGGAAGTCCGGCCAAGTCCACGCGCAGCCCATGTCATCGTTCATTTTTTTTCAAAATAGCAAATCGGATAAAAATGTTCGTAAATGCGATGAATCCTGCACCTACAACAAGTCCGATCAGGTATGCCCAAAGGTTTTCCACGAGCGGCCATCCCCATACAGCCGGAAGCGGATACCATTGGACGGCACCTAGAAGTACTGCGGTCACTGAGCCGAGGATCGCGCCGATGATGTTGATCGGAATCGTGATCAGCGGGTTGCGGAGCATGAATGGAATCGCCCCTTCACTGATGGCGATGAATCCTAGCAGCAGTGATGTGTTTCCTGCGACACGCAGGTTGGCGTCGAATACGCGGCGGCCGACGACGTATTTGTCGATGACCGTTGCCAGTCCCAAGCCGATCGGCGGGATGACGATGGCAAGCACGCGTGCCGTCAGCGGGTAGATCTGGTCTGCAGCCAGTCCGATGGCGATGGCACCGGCGGCTTTGTTGATCGGTCCGCCAAGGTCAAAGGCTGTCGCTGCAGCGATGATGCTTGCCAGTACAACGTTTCCTGCGCCCTGGGCAGCCGTGATCCATTCGCTTAGTAACGCATTCAATCCTCCGAATACAGGATCGACAATATAGAAGTTCAAGAAGAAAATCGTCAGAACTGAAATCGCCGGGATGATCAGCATCGGTTTCATGGCGATCAGATTTTTGTTGAGCTTGATTTTTTCATTTAAAAATTTCGAAACATAACCGGCCGTGAGTCCAAGGATCAACGCGCCAAGGAAACCGGACGGGATACCGCCTTCGACTCCCCAGAATGTGTAGTGCAGTCCTGCGGCAAACACCCCTCCGATGAAACCGGAAACCAGTCCGACACGGTCGGCGATCGAATACGCAACGAACGCACCAAAGATCGGATACATGAATTTAAAGATCATGCCCCCGAATTTATCGAGGTGATGCAAGATGACAAACAGTTCGTTCGAGTGGGTTGCATATTTGATGTCATGGATCTGATCGACGAGACCGAACGGCATTGCCGCGAGTTTCGCGATCCCCATCATCAGACCAGCCGCGACAAGGACCGGGATCATGTACGAGATACCCGTCATGACCGCCTGCGTCATTTCGGCGAGCATGCCCTGCTTGTTGCCGGTTGGTGCTGTCATGTCTTCTTCGTTTTCGTCACCCGCGACGGTTCCATCCGGGTTCGTCAACGCGCGGTTCAGGATGTCTTTTGCATTCTTCAACGGCTCGGCCACACGCGTCTGCACATATGGCTTGCCTGCGAAGCGCTCTTTATTCTTAGGGGCGATGTCGGTTGCGAATACAACCGCATCCGCTTCTTTTAAAATCGCTCCCTTGTGGGCATCTTCAATCCCGTTTGCACCCTGTTTCTCGGTGATGACGCGGATTCCCATTTCACGGCCCGCTTTTTCCAAAGCTTCAGCCGACATATACGTGTGCGCTATCCCAGCGGCACATGCCGTGATGGCAAGGACCGTTTTGGTATATTCCTGAGGTTCTTCCACCGCAGTTTCCCTGCGGTCGAGGGCTGCGATGAATTCAGCCGGAGTGGTTGCGTTCATCAGGTTGTCGATGTAAGTCTTGTCCATCAGCCTTGTGCTCAGCTCGGATAGTACGCTCAAGTGGGTCGAGCCTGCTTCCGCATCTGGGATCGCCAGCAGGAAGACCAATTGAACTTTATTGTTTGGATCAATGCTTTCCCACGTATCGATTCCATTTCGTAGTCTCGCAACTGCGAATGCCGCTTTCTTGACGGATTTGCTTTTCCCGTGGGGAATCGCAAGGCCCGCTTCAAGGCCGGTCGGGGAAATCTGTTCCCTTTCTAAAACCGCTTTCAAAAAATCTTCCTTGGAAGTAAGTATGTCTTTTTCATGGAGTGCCCCGACGAGTTTCTCGAGGATCTCTTGCTTCGATGTTGAATCCACATCGAATATGACAAGCTGTTCATCTGTCATTTTTCTTAATTCCATTGAGGTTCACCTCTCTATTAAAAATGATAATCATATTTATGAAATCCCTTACAATCTAGTTATAACATAGCGAATCTTGTCGAAACGGTACATAAAAAGTATAATTGTACAGAATGAAAGCCCTATCACTTTTGTTATTGGGTATAATGAAATTACAATGAACGGTTTACAAAGGAGCTTTTTATGGGGAAGGTACTGGATCGGTTCGCATCTTCAATCGGAGAACTTACATACGCGGAAAAGCACGTATTATATTACGTCGAGGAACATTTAGAAACGGCTAAAAATCAATCGCTCACATCGATGGCGGAAAGCAACAGCGTCAGTACGACCACAATTGTCCGAATGTGCAGGAAGCTCGGGCTTGAGGGTTTCTCTGAATTTAAGTTTGTCCTGAAAAGCATTGATGAAAACGTGGGACCGGCAGAAAACATGCTCGACCGCTACAGCCAGGACATGGGGAGGACTCTGTCATCGCTGAGAGTAGAAGAGCTTGAGAAAATCAGTGAGCAGATCCTGAATGCCGGCAGAGTCATGATTGTATCGGTCGGTTTGACCAAAATGGTCGGAGAATACTTCAGCAAGTTATTCATGCAGGTTAACAAACCAACTTCATATGTGTACGAATCGCACATCATCGACCTTCTCCCCAACATGGTGCAGCCGAATGACTTGATCGTCTTCATTTCATCAAGCGGCGAAACGAAAACGATTGTCGGTGCGGCAGAAAAAATCCGTTACAAAAACGCCGATTCACTCGCCATCACCAACTCGGCCGACAGCACCCTGGCAAAGATCACCCGCAACTCCATAAGTGCCGACGTCCAGAAAGTCCAATTTGCCGGATATGACCTGACTCCGCGCTCCACCATCGTCGTGCTTATCGATTTGATTTTTGAGTTCTATTTGAAGAAGGTGATGAAGTGAGGGACAAGCGGGAGATGGGGACAGGTCCCTTGCCCCGAAACTAGCCCTAACTTTAACCAAACGTTTGTTTAACATCTTCCATCCCGGCAGCATGAATGGTTAAGATCGTTAATCAAACGTTTGTTTAAATTCCACCAAACACAAAAAGAGCAAAGCACCCGCGACCGGATGCTTTGCTCTTTTAAATGTGTAAAGTAATTCAACAACCCCAGCTATCAAACATGCGAAACAATTAATTCGACTCGACCTTCGATTTCAAACGTTTCAACATCCGCTGGCAAAACAAAGTGATCACCCTTTTTCAAAGTATACGACTC
Organism: Rossellomorea sp. NS-SX7; assembly: GCF_052828565.1. NCBI lineage: Bacteria > Bacillati > Bacillota > Bacilli > Caryophanales > Bacillaceae > Rossellomorea > Rossellomorea sp. NS-SX7. The sequence goes on from NZ_CM128249.1 coordinate 3,662,789, forward strand.
CCCGTTTACTTTCAACGTGCCCTCTCCATCCAGCACACTCGCCAGCTGGAAAGGCTGATCCTGAACAAATGAAGCCTGTCCATCAACCTGCCACTTATAAACGGTAAAGTACTCAGCCTCCACAAACTTTGTCACTTCAACCCCGTCACGCTTCTCGACAGCAGGCTGTACATCGGCGTTGCGATGCGGGATCGTCGTCACTTCGATCGACTTCTCAATGTGAAGCTCACGCGTATTCCCCTCAGCATCTCGGCGGTCATAATCATACACTCGATAAGTTGTATCAGAGCTTTGCTGCGTCTCTAAGACAAGCGTCCCCTTGCACAAAGCGTGAATCGTTCCGCTCGGCACATAGAAGAAATCCCCCGGCTTCACCGGAATGCGGCGCAGCAGATCATTCCACTCACCCTTTTCGATCATCGCCTCAAACTCTTCCTTCGTCTGAGCCGTGTGACCGAAGATCATTTCGGCATCTTCATCACAGTCAATGATATACCAGCATTCGGTCTTACCGAGCTCACCGTTCTCATGCTCCTTCGCATATGTATCATCCGGATGCACCTGTACTGACAAATCAGCATTCGCATCTAATATTTTCGTCAACAAAGGAAATACCGGTGAAGTGTGACCGCCGAATAACTCACGGTGTTCATTCCAAAGCTCTGCGATTGTCTTCCCTGCAAACTCTCCATTCACGACCGTGCTCTGTCCGTTCGGATGACCCGAAATCGCCCAGCATTCCCCCGTTTTGTCAGACGGGATATCATAGTTGAATTGATCCTTTAACGCCGTTCCTCCCCAGATTCGCTCCTGGAATACGGGTTGTAGAAATAGTGGTAGGTTCATATGTGCCTCCTGTTTACGCTTTTCTATTAAAACTATCTCCATTCTACTAACTTTTTCAACTCTTTTACAATCTCGTATAAATCATTTTGATAGTGCGCTTTAGAATATTTCATTTCTCTAATCATACTAGCAAAACTCTTCACCTGCGCCAACTCATCCCACTCTATCGTCTGGCATAACTGTTTCTCTTTCAGATAAGCAATCGTATTCCTGTCTTCCTTCATAGACTGACGATTAATAATAAGTAAAGGAGTATTCCCGATCACTGCCTCACTCACAGTTCCCCAGCCGGCTTTTGTAATCGCAAGATCTGCCGCCGCAATAAAGTGGTGTGCATCAGTATAGTCGGATGGAATCCGGTATACATTTTCCCTGTCGATCACTGTATTAGAGGAAACAATAAAGGTAGTCGTCGGGTCCTCCCAAAACTCAAACTCATCCAGACCCCCTTGATCAATCTTCATCCCCAGACCGAAATACACCAGCACCTTTTCCCCAAGAGGATTCAATAACTTTCTGATCCTATCAACTTCGCCAATGTTAATTTCTCGCGAAAAGAAGCCGAAAGACTTCGTATAAAGCGTGTTCCAGTCAGGCTCACAAGCCCCTGCCAGTGTAAAGAAGCCAGTCATCGAATCATACGCCTCCTTCATCTGGCTAAGCTTTTCCTCCTCGACCAGTCCCTCATATGCTGTATACCAAGTAAAATTGGATACTCCTACAGAAGGTATGCCTATTTTCTTTGCTGCTTCAACCGGGAATGCCACAATATCCGTTACGACAAGATCAATATTCTCTCCATTCAAGAAAGTTACTTCTTCCGAGACTCGTTCATCCCATTCCTCCATATAGCGATCATATTCCAGGTTCAATCTCTTAACATCTGGTTCAATGGAATCTTCCTTTAAAATATAACCTATATCAGTAGAGATAGGCCGCATCTTTACACGTGTATTATTAAAATTCTGATGTAAAAATGGCATGGCAAACGAATTACAGACCATGATTTCAATGTCGTCCATTTCTTGCAAAAGACCTTTGATAATACCGGAACTTCGCGTCGCATGTCCAAATCCATAATCGGATATATAGTAGGCTATTTTCTTCGTCATCGCAATACCAATCCCATAGCGCCTGCCAAACCGGCATTGTCACCGAGACCGGGTGCAACGATGTAGTCATCGATCCGATCAAGGAGCTGATCACTTTGAACATAGCCGCCAAGGATGTCTTTCACCTTGTCCCGCACAAGAGAATACAACTGAGTCTGCTTCATGACCCCGCCGCCTACAATGATTTTTTTTGGTGATAATATAAGTACGTAATTTGCAATCGCCTGGGCCAAATAATAAGCTTCCATTTCCCATACCTCTGGGGAGTCCTCTAAAAGATGGCCCTTCTTCCCCCATCTCTCTTCAACGGCAGGACCGGCAGCTAATCCCTCCAGACAATCACCATGATAAGGACAGCGACCTGCATAATGATCATCGCCGTGCCGCCTCACCACAATATGACCCATTTCTGGATGAGTGAGGCCGTGAATCAACTTGCCCTCAACCAAAGCGCCGACCCCGATACCTGTTCCAACGGTCATGTATAGACAGCTGTCGAGCCCTTTTGCAGCCCCCCATAAACTTTCACCAAGAGCAGCCGCGTTGACATCCGTATCGAAGCCAATCGGCACCGAGAAATGCTTCCTTAATTCACCGACGAGGTCAAAATAATTCCAATGCGTTTTGGGTGTACTGGTGATATGCCCATATGTAGAGCTTGATTCGTCCAGGTCAACAGGTCCAAATGAACCTACTCCCATCGCGTCCAATTGCTTATCTTTAAAATATGTAACTACTTGATTCATCGTTTCATCAGGTGTCGTAGTCGGAATGGAAATCCGCTCAACAATCACACCTTCTTCATTTCCAATCCCGCACACAAACTTCGTACCGCCCGCTTCAATTGCACCAATAATCATATGTACGCATCCTCTCTGTCTAATTCATAAAATACTCATTTATCTCATGCCGATTATACAACATTATTCATCAATTAATGATTGACCAGACTTAAAAGGATGACAACAAAAATAAGCCACCTCGGGATTTCCCAAGGTGGCTTTTTCTTTATTGAGTTACACCAATCATTTGATGTACCCGTTCCATTACGCTTTCTTCAAGCTTTTGTAACTTATCTTTACTGTCATCCAGTGAAGAACCTCTCACCCCAAAATAGAACTTGGCTTTCGGTTCAGTTCCAGACGGCCTTACGCAGAACCAAGAACCATCTTCCAAGAAATACTTAATAACATTGGACTTTGGAAGATTAAGTGCATTAGTAGTATCTTCAGATACTACTTTCTGTTCTGAAGTCTTATAATCTTCAATTACAGAGACTCTCACACCATTGATTTCTATTGGCATTTTCTTCCCAAACTCAGCCAGGATTCCATCAATCTGCTCAGACCCTGCTTTCCCTTTAAGAGTAAGTGACTGAAGAGATTCTCTAAAATATCCGTATCGTTCAAAGACTTCCATCAATCCATCATACAATGATTTGCCTTGCGACTTATAATAAGCAGCAACCTCAGCAGCAAAAATTGCCGCTTGAACAGCATCCTTATCACGCACAAAGTCACCAATTAAATAACCATAGCTCTCTTCATAGCCAAACAAGAAAGAGTGCTCACCGGTCATCTCAAATTCTTGAATCTTTTCTCCAATGAACTTAAAGCCAGTAAGCGTATCAAGAGTTGGAATCCCAAAACTTTCAGCAATGACTCTTCCAATTTCAGATGTAACAATGGTCTTAATGACCATTCCATTCTCCGGAAGTGTTCCTTTTTGTTTCTTCTGACTCAATAGGTAATGAAGCATCAAAGCGCCCATTTGGTTACCTGTCAACACTTCATACTTTCCTTCAGAGTTCTTAACAGCTACACCCAAGCGATCTGTGTCCGGATCTGTACCCATCAGAATATCAGCATCTTCTCTTTCTCCATACTGAATTGCCAGTTCGAATGCAGTATGCTCTTCAGGGTTAGGAGACTTGACGGTTGAAAAATTAGGATCAGGCAGTTCCTGTTCCTTTACTACTGTGATGTTTTTAAATCCAAAGTTTTTGAGCCCTTCTCTTACCGGGATGTTTGCTGTACCATGTAAGGGAGTAAAAACTATCTTCAATGATTCTGAAGTTTTTTCAATGACAGAATCGTTCTGTTTAATCGTGAGCAATTCTTTTTGATAAGCCTGAACCACTTCTTCACTAACGTAAGTAAGTGTCCCGTTACTCACTAATTCTTCTTCTTCAGCCACTTCAATGTCTAATTCATTTTCCACACCATTTACATATTGGATTAATTCATCTGCCGTTTCAGGGGGAATCTGTCCACCATCTGGTCCGTACACTTTATAACCATTATATTCAGGGGGGTTGTGACTAGCTGTGATGACGATTCCAGCAAACGCATTTAAATATCGAACTGCAAATGAAAGAACTGGTGTTGGCTGAAGCTCTTTGAATAAGTATGACTTGATCCCGTGCTGTCCAAGAGTCTTCGCTACTTCTAAAGCAAACTCTGGAGACTTATGACGGGAATCGTAAGCAATGGCTACACCTTGCTGCTTCGCTTCTTCACCTTGTGCCTCAATGTATTGCGCCAATCCCTCTGTTGCTTTTCTGATCATATAGATATTCAGACGGTTTGTTCCAGGCCCCAATTCTCCACGTATTCCACCCGTTCCAAATTCAAGATATTTGTAAAATAATTCTTCAATTTCTTTTTCATCATTCTCAATTTTTAAAAGTTCACTTTTTAATTCTCTATCAACAGTGGCAAAATTCATCCACTTTTCATAGTTATCTTTCCAAATCATTATCTCACCCTATTACAAAAATTAATTTTTATTAATATGAAATCATCTTTGACTTAGAAGACTGGAAGTTTGTTAGTACCTCATCCCAAGTGAAAAATAAGCGAGTAAAGTCCTCTTCAGTAATCGTTACTCCTGACTGGACTTCAATAAACTCTAAATCTGTTATTGCCTTAATTCCATGTTTCTTACCAACTGGTAAATGAATTGTATCTCCCGCTTTTACTCTTGTGAGGTTATCATCTAAAGCCAATTCTCCTTCACCTTTTACAATCGTCCATACTTCATCTCTTAGGTTATGATAATGATAGCTAGAATTTTTTCCAGCATGTATACAAATACGTTTTGTTACCATTTCTGGACCACCATCGTACCTGGCATAATCCAATACTCTAGACCATCCCCAGATCCGTTCCTCGTACATCGGAGGTTGGTTAATACCACCGATATACTCTTTAATCTTGGGACTGGAAGCTTTATCAGCAACAAGAATACCATCTGGGCTCGCTGCCACTATTAAATCCTTTGCACCTAGCACTGTAACTGGAATATCCAGTTCATTAACCAAGTGAGTGTTTACATTATCTTCTGCAAGGATTCCTTTACCAATTTGATTTGTCGCCATTTCTTCGGTAAGTGTATTCCAAGTACCGAGATCCTTCCACCCCCCCTCATAGGGCAACGCAACTATGTGGTTAGCTTTTTCTACAACTTCATAATCAAAGCTTATCTTAGGCAGTTGATTATATTCTTGACCTAAATATTCATAATCTGTATTTAGGTTTTTTTCTTTTAAAATATCAATGATATAGCCTAAACGAAAAGCAAATACACCGCAGTTCCACAAAGCATTCATTTCAATTAACGTTTTTGCTTTTTCTTCACTTGGTTTTTCTGTAAATCTTCCTACTTTGAAGGAAATTTCATTACTCTGACTTTCTGGTACAATATATCCATATTTTGATGATGGATATGTAGGTGTTACTCCCATAAGAGCTAGATCAGCAGCTGACTCTATTAAAAGTTCCTCTAATTCTTTAACTTTCTCAAAAAATTCATCTTCAACGTATGGGTCAACTGGCAGAACTGCTATTACCTCATCTAAGGATGTCTTCTCTACTGAATAAAGGTAAGAAGCAGCTAACGCGATAGCAGGAAATGTATCTCTACGTTCTGGTTCAATAATTAACGGTACATTCGTTCCTAATTGACTATGAATCATGTCACGCTGCATTTTTGAAGTTGCGATTACTGCAGAGTTACTTAATTCTACAGTTTCCAGTTGCCCCCATACCCTTTGAACCATCGATTGATTTTTTTCTTCATTACTCTCTAACACCTTTAAGAATTGTTTTGAACGTGTATCATTTGAAAGGGGCCATAATCTCTTTCCTGACCCCCCAGATAACAATACTAATTTCATAATAGATTTCTCCCTTCACACAAAAAAACAAACCATTAAATCTGGTCTGCTTTTCTTCTACAAGATATTTAATTATGATCCTAGAACATCATGTAATGTCTCACGGTATTTATTAATAGAGATTTCTCGTTTTAAATATTTTTCTAGATAACCCCTACCATTATTGCCTAGATCATCTAGATCTTTTTTATTCATTTGATAAAAACCTTCTATTTTCTCAATAATTTCATCATAGTTCTGAGGCTCTACAATATGTCCACAATTACTTTTTGAGATAAGAATTTCCGCTTCACTATCTTTTTCCAACACTCCCAGAATCGGTTTTCCCGCAGCCATTACACCATATATTTTACTTGGTACAGATACACCCTTAATACCCTTTTGATTGACTACTAAATGAACGTCTGCTGTATTTAAAGAGTACTTGATAAATTCCTTTGGTTGATAAGGTAAGAAATGAACGTTTGTGATATTATTATCTACAACATACGACTGCATTTCAGACTTTACAGCACCTTCACCTATAAAGACAAAGGCAAGATCTTTATATTCTTTAAAATGCTGAGATACTTTAATAATATTTTCCAAATCATAATAAAGACCGATATTTCCAGAATACATGACGATGAATTTATCCTCTAATCCATGTTCTTCTAAAAAACATTTTATGTTAGGTTCATCTTTAGAAAGTGGTATAATTTCATCTTCATCTGTCCAATTATTAATAACTACATGTTTAGGAATATCTTTACCTTCAAAGCGCTTTTGAAGAGTTTGTTTCATATCGTTTCCTACCACAATTACACAATCTGAATAGCTGCAATTTAATTTATCGATTTTTTTAGCCCAATTAAAAATAAACTGCTTGTTTGTATAACTTACAGCCATTGCTTGTTCAGGATTAAAGTCTTGAATATTGTAAATGTGTTTTGAACGCTTAATAAGTTTCCCGATTGTCCCTATTAGCCCACCTAATACAGGAGGTTGAGATATAGTATAGACAGCATCAGTATTTTTTTCTTTAATAAGGGCCATATTTGCTAATAAGAAGTAGGAGAATATATATTTCATACGACTTAGCTTAGATGTTTTATCCACTTGTGGTAAACGTATTCTAATAATTTTTATTTTTTCTAGGTAATCTTCTTCGAACAACCTTCTATTACTTTGTTTTTCTCCAGCATATCCCGGTTGAGCTGCAATAACTGTAATATCAAAGTCGGCTTGTAAATTTATGCACAATTCAGTCATCAGTTGTCCAGTTGAAGCGTAATCAGGGTAAAAATAATTTATTATAAATACAATCTTTTTTTTATTCAAGTCAATTCATCTTCCTTAAACCTATTTTTTATATATCTAGCAGGGGATCCGGCATGTATCTCATTAGAAGGAATATTGTGTAAAACAGTACTTCTAGCTGCTGCTACACCCATCTCTCCAATAATTACTCCAGGGTAAATAAATACATCACTAGCAATCCAAGCTCCATCTTTAATATTTATTGGCTTAGTTACCAAACTAAAATGGGGATCTATAATATCGTGACTACCTGTACACAAGTATGACTCTTGGGATACTACACAATTAGAACCAATAATAATATTATCAAGGCTATACAATTTTACATTATCACCTATCCAAGAATTATCGCCTACTTCTATTTTCCATGGATAAGTAAACTTTGCAGAAGCTCTAACTTTTACTCCCTTGCCAATCTTCGCACCAAACATCCTTAATATCATATTTCTCCAATTATACATATTATGAAAAGAAAGCCTAAAAAAAGTAGACTGTATAAACCACCAAATAAGAACGAATGCACCATTTTTTCCTCTATCATAACTATTCTGATTATAATTTTTTAAATTTATTTTATTCTTCATGAGGTCATTCTCCTAAATAAATCTGACCAGCTATCTACTTGGTTATCATTTTTATAAGGCTTATAATAATTTGTTGGTTCTTCTAGTATCTTCATCCAAGCTTCTGTATCAAAAGCATCAATAAATTTAACACCAATATACTCTCCAATTACTTCATCCGCATACTTTTCACTAGTACAATAAATCTGCTTACCAAACGATGCTGCTTCAATAAGTGGAAGTCCAAAAGTTTCAATATAACTAGGAAAAAGAACAGCATTTGAACTAGAGTAAAATGAGTACATTTCAGTTTTATCTAGCAATCCCAAAAACTCAACTTTATCTAGCACCCCAGCTTTTGATGCTAGCCTATATACATATGAATTCCTAGTTAACGTAAAAGCTACTTTTATTTCTTTATATTTTTTTGGATTTCTATTCTTTAATAGAGATAGAGCATTTATTATTATTTCATGGTTTTTGTATTTATAGTCGGCTGCAGGATAAAAGAATAATTTTTCTTGGGTCTTTTTTGGTTCTTTTAAGTTTCTTAAGTTATTAATGTCATATGATGGTATATTTATTAAGACCCTAGAAGGGTTTATATTAAAATACTTACAGACCTCTTCTTTTAACCAAGTACTTTGTACAATCAAAAAGGTATTCCCTTTAATTGAACTTTTGATAAAATATGGGTATAAATGTTTATAAAACCAGAGACCTCGCTCTTTTTTGCTTAAAATATTCCAATTAAACCTTACAAATGGTAGCGGAGTATGCAAATATATATATTGCTGAATATTATCAAAATTAACGCCAGTGTTTTGTAATGATAAAATTTTATCGGGCTTGACATTATTTTTACTAGACCATCTCTTCATCCCAAATAAATCCCAGTAAATCCTTTTCAATGCAGATTTGGCCTCTATTTCAATAAACTTACAATTGAAAGGTTTATTAGTTTGCTTATATTTAGGGTTAATAAAAATATAATATTCATTATCTGTATCATTCTCGGGAATACCGTTAACAAATTGATCAACTATTGATTTTAAACCACCTTCATGAGTTGCAGCTGTCGCATTAACAAATATTCGCATTTCATCACCTGATCTTTTTTAGTATTTTTTTTGAGAATTTGTACAGGTTCAATTTTTTTAAAACGTTTCCTATGATATTAACTAAAGTTAAACTATACAATTGTGAATATAGCTTTTCAACTTCAACAAAATAAGGGACATTATATAACTTGTAATTTATATCTGATTTATATAGTTCCGTTATAAATCTCTTACTAATCGATCCATGTGTTGATTCGCCTTCAAAACCAACATTTTTAATGAAACTAAATCGTGGAAATACACTATACTTACCCTTTAAGAACTGTGTATTTGTCCATCTAATTGCCCATGAATCTATAAGCCCCCTTTTGAAATCATGAGTAAGATAAAATAAATCAGGGCCAATCTTGTTTAGTTCTTTTCTACTTTTAAACAAAGAATCGTAGTCATTTACATTCCAATTCCATTTAGTTTCTATCCATTTATCTTCCCAAGTCCCCCACCCCCACGAACTTCCTCTTCTAGTAAGGTATACATCATATTTATAGTTTGAAGGGAATTTTAACGAAGGGGAATAACCTGAAATCGACCAAATATTTTTTTCAGTTTCATAAAAATCTAGTGCATCATTCATAAAATTAAGAAATTGCGGATGTGTAATTAAGTCATCCTCTAGAACAATAACTTTTTTATACTTTTTTATTATTTCCGAAACGCCACTTATTACAGAGTTAGCCAAACCTTGGTTTTTAGAACTGATTTTAATATTAATGGTTTTAAAACCAGTGTATCCTTTTACAACTTTAACTGTTTCCTCTACTTTTTTCCTATCATTAATATGTTTAGGACCATCAACAAACACATATAAATTGGAATGAGGTGATAAAATATTTTTTTCTAAACTCGATAGTGTCTTAGCAGTCAAGTCCGGTCTGTTATAACAAAATAATATAATGGGAGCTAAATCCATAAGTACACATCCTTATAATTAACTAGAAATTTTTACCAATAACAACCTTTTTCAACATTTTGAAAACCACTTGGTACCTCTTCAGTATTAGGTCTTGTCCAATATTCATTATAAAAGCCACTAATTACAGGATGATTATCCCATCGTTTCCCTTTAATACCGAACAGTATTTGTGTTGCTCCTCCTAAGTGTATTGCTACTTTATTCCTTCGTTTAATATGTGCTGCTAAAGGAAGCCCATACGCCCCTGCACCTATTATTGCTACATCATATTCTGTATTATCTATTTGCTCTTTCATATGTTCTAGAGCTTCAAACCAGTTTTCAAAATTTGTTTTTTCATTTGAAATTGATTGTACTGCCTTAATAGTCTTCAGATGAAATTCTGGCAATACATTCTTATTCATAAATAGTTGTTTATGATTCTGAAATTGCTTATTGATAGTGTTAACAAATGGATGAATTACCAAAACCCTCTTACCCTTTAACGAAGCAGACCAAGGAACTTCTGAGAAATACGGCTCTAAATTTCTTAGTTCCGTAATATTACCTATATTATTGTATTTATTAAAAATTACATTCTCCCCTTCGTTATACCAGACTCCTAGTAAGTTTATGTCATTAACATCCCTAAAGTATAATTCTGCAAATTTTGTAAGATAATTATCCGAAGGTGGAAAAAAACCAGCATTGGTATTCATTTGTAATTTAACCTTATTGGTTGCAGTACCTTTCTTGTAATAACTATATATATAGGAGAGTTCTACTGATCCTAACCTAGAGGCCATAAAAGGTTTTGCTTCATCTATAGCTTCTCTAATTTTCAAGTTAGCTTCTTTATTATTAAGAGCATTGGCATTATATTGTCCTGTAGTTTTGAGTACTTTTTTATAAAATTTGTTTCTAAGTTTATCTATCATATCCTTCACCCTCTCAATAATATAAACGAAATAATAATAAGCATTAAAATAAATATATATACATGATTTCTAATCGATAAAAATTCGATATTCTCTTTTCCAATAATTATTAAATTTAAAAGGACAGCGACACAGTAAGAGGCTAAGGTAGAAAACATTAAACCATTTAGCGCATAAGATTTAATTAGAATGAAATTTAATGCAACATTGGTACCTACTGATAATAAGCTTGTAAAAAATACAAGCCTATGTTTAGAGAATGCAAATAATATATAATTGTAAAGATCTTTTAAAACATAAAATCCTGTGCCAAGTATTATTATTGAAAAAGCATTAGAAACATTTTTCAGGTCCGAAGTATTGAATTCTCCATAACCGAATAGAAACTTCACAACATTCTCACTTTGTAATGACAATCCTATCATGGTCGGAACAACTACCAATAAAAGTCCATATACAAATTTATCAATTTTGGAATTTGTTTTCTTCCCTTTATCATTAATATTAATAGAACGTGATATATAAGGATATATCAGATTTGAAATTATTAATCCGAATATTCCAATAAGAAAACCATTTAACTTGTGAACGTAGTTCACAGAAGAAAGAGCACCAATAAATAATGTTGAAGCCAGTGCTCTATCGACAAAATAATTTATTTGAGATAATGAGATACTAGAAAAAATTATTAAACTATCTTTAAATTGATTCCAAGCTATACTAAGACTTAGCTTTGATATCCCCAATAACTTTTTCTTTATTAGAGGAAAGACAATAACTAATTGTGCCACAAATTGAATTATATAGATAATTGTTATTCCTATGAATATATGGTTAATTGATGAATCGTTAAATATAAAAATTACTATTGCTACTGCAAATGAAAATATCATGTTCATCAATGAAGGTAGAAAATATTTTTCCTCAGCATTAAAGAAGGCATTAATAACCCCGTTAAAACCAATAAAGAAAATCTGTAACGCAACAATCCTCACAGCGACTTTATATTCAAGAATATCGCCTAAAGATATTCCTGGTGCCATAATACTTAAAATTTGCATAGGAAAAAATGTCAATATCATGCTGACTATTAAACTTAGAATAAACATTAATAACATCGAAGAATAAAAAGTTGTCTTCTTTTCTTTAGACTTATGATAGTTAGGAATAAAAGCATTTGAAAATGCTAAACTATACCCTGTGTAAAATACCAAGGGTATTGAAGATACAATATAAAACATATCCGCAAAGAGAGTTGTACCAAAATAAAAACTAATTAGCAATTCTCTAAGAAATCCAAAAAAACGGCTTAATAATGCAAATAACATTATTAAGCCTGCAATACTATATAACTTTTTCATAAAATTATTTCTTCTTTCTCTTAATTAGAATAATTTACATTTTAGCCATTAAGCTATTCTTCGTTCTCGAGCTTTCCTGTTACTAATAGTTAACAATAAATTATAAAAAAGTATCTCTAGGGTTAGAAGAAATGCAACTATTATCATTGATATAAAATTATCTGAGAAAACAGATCTTACAGACCATAGAAAAACTTCACACAGCATAATTGCAAGAATTGGAGAAGAATAAAAATTAACATATTTACTTATAAGTACAATAATTAGGGTTAACATCGGAATTAGGATTAATGACCATGTACCAAAATTAGCATAAAACTCAGCAACCATCGTAGAGTTAAGACTTAAATTTGTACCTGGTTCATATATTCTTCCAGCTATAACAGTAAAGGAATCCACTTTTTCAATAAAATCAGGAAAAATTGGATAAATCACCTTTAAAAAAGTTAATCCATTAAGCAATTCAAATACTTTACCGTAATCTTTTATAATATGGAAGGCAGCAAGAATGTTAGCCCCTTCGCTGATATCAAATAACATACTTACTATAGCATACTCAAAATCACTAAATACCTGAACATAATTATTTACAGCAGTATCTAAATTAGTCAACGATGATCGTGTATAAGACCAAGCACTAAATATAAATAATACAACTGGAGAAAGTATTAACAGTTTATATATTGGTTTATAAACATTTAACAATATAAAATTAGCAAAAACAAATAAAAGATATATAGCAAAATAAATTCTGTTCCCTGTTATTACAACTATCAATAAATGAAATACTACTGAAGTAAGCAATAAAGGATTAGTAAGTAAATTTATTTTTTTGTATTTAAGAGTAATATAAAGAGTAAGAAGTATAGATGTTCCTGTAAAAATCAGTTTATTTGAATGGATTATTTTTACAAAAATAACATATAAAGAACCATACGTATTAAACATAAGGTCATTTCTCATATACCAATGATGGCCAAAGTATCCAGATATCCCTCCGAATTCAATTATTACAACTCCCCAATCGATAGACTGAATTAAAATTGAGATAACTAGTATAAATTTTATTTTTGTAATATTTTTTTCAAAAGCTTGTAATAAGAATTCACTATTCGATTCCTTAGTTTTGAAAGGATAAATAATAATAATTAAACTTATTAAAAATAGGACAGTCCAAATAACAAAATAGGGATAGTGAAAAACAGGATTATTTAAGTCAACAGAAGACCAAACACCTTTGGCTCCAGATAATGGATTAACTTTAAAACTTTCTATAAAAGTTAATAAGGTAAAAGGGAATAAAATAAAATAAATTACACCCATTAAAAACCCAAAAATTGGGGAAAAACCATTATTGCTTTTTTTTAATTTTTTAAAAGAGATAAAGAACATTACTATTAGTAACATATTCAATAGCTTTAAAAATGATACCATTTTCTTACTCCTTTATATTAAAGGTTCTTTTTGCTTTAATCGAATGAAAGTTTGATTTTCCCTTCGTTTAGAACCTTTTCCAGATCACTTTCTACCATGATTTTTACTAACTTATCAAAAGAAGTATTTACTGGATTCCAACCTAACAACTCTTTTGCTTTAGTAGGATCTCCTAATAACTGATCTACTTCTGCTGGTCTAAAAAACTTAGGGTCAACCTCTACAACAACTTCCCCAGTTTCCTTACTTATACCCTTTTCTTTATTTCCTTCTCCAGTCCACTCAACTTCAATTCCTACATGCTTAAACGCCAATTCAACAAACTCTCGCACAGTATGCATCTCACCTGTAGCAATCACAAAGTCTTCAGGTTTGTCATGTTGAAGAATCAACCACATACATTCAACATAATCTTTTGCGTATCCCCAGTCACGAAGGGAATCTAAGTTACCTAATGTTAATTTTTCTTGTTTTCCTTGAGCTATACGAGCTGCAGCTAAAGTGATTTTACGAGTAACAAATGTTTCACCACGGCGTTCAGATTCATGATTAAATAGAATCCCGTTTACCGCAAACATATTATAAGACTCACGATAATTTTTTGTAATCCAGAATCCATAAATTTTGGCTACTCCGTATGGAGACCTTGGATAGAATGGTGTTGTCTCTTTTTGAGGTACTTCTTGAACTTTACCATAGAGTTCAGAAGTTGATGCTTGATAAATTCGGGTCTTATCAGTTAACCCTAAAATACGGACTGCTTCTAATATATTTAAAGTACCCTTGGCATCAACATCAAGAGTGTATCCGGGCATATCAAAAGAAACCCGAACATGTGATTGAGCTGCCAAGTTATAGATTTCATCTGGTTGGATTTCACCAATTATACGGGTAACATTTAATGCATCCGTTATATCTCCATAATGCAAGTGAAAATTTCCGTTATTTAACAATTCATCAGCTTCATCTGCAGACATAATATCTTCTAATCGTTCTTGATTATAAGAAGAACTACGGCGGATAATACCGTGTACTTCATATCCTTTTTCAAGTAAAAGCTCTGCTAGATATGATCCATCTTGTCCTGTTACTCCGGTTATTAATGCTTTTTTCATGTTAGTCCTCCATCAGTTTCAACTATTATTTTGTAGTAGTTAATTCATTTTCTAAAAACCATTTGTATGCTTTTTGCAAACCTTCTTCAAGTGAAGTAGTAGCTTTCCATCCTAAAGAATTTATTTTTGTAACATCCACTAACTTACGTGGTGTTCCATCTGGCTTTGTAGTATCGAATTGAATGTCTCCTTCATATCCCACTACAGCTTTAATTTTTTCACCTAATTCTTTAATTGCGATGTCTTCACCTACACCAATATTCACAATTTCATTACCTTCATAGTTTTCCATAAGGAATAGACATGCATCGGCTAAATCGTCTGAATATAGGAATTCACGTTTAGGGGTACCTGTTCCCCACATTTCCACAAATGAAGCGTTTGTCTCTTTCGCTTCATGGAACTTACGAAGTAATGCTGGTAATACGTGAGAAGTTTGCAGATCGAAATTATCATTTTCACCATACAAGTTTGTAGGCATGGCTGATATGTATTTTGTACCATATTGGCGGTTGTAGGATTCACACATCTTAATTCCCGCTATTTTTGCAATAGCATATGGTTCATTGGTAGGCTCTAGTTCTCCGGTAAGAAGATATTCTTCTTTTAGGGGTTGAGGAGCCATTTTAGGGTAGATACAAGTGCTCCCTAGGAATAATAGTTTTTCTACATTATTTCGATGAGAGGCCTCAATCACATTCGTTTGTATTAATATGTTGTCTCTAATGAAATCAGCTGGGTATTCATTGTTTGCAACGATTCCACCAACTTTTGCAGCTGCCAGGAATACGTATTCAGGATTTTCTTCTTGGAAAAACTGATCAACTTGACCTTTGTCTCTTAAATCCAGCTCTTTACTCGTTCTATATAGAAGATTTGTATAACCTTCAGATTTTAATTTTCTTAGAATAGCAGAACCAACTAATCCTCTGTGTCCTGCAACATAAATCTTAGAATCTTTTCTCATGGTTGACCCCCACATTTAATAAGCATTTTTCGAACCAAATAATAGTAACACTGTTTTGAAGATAATCTTTACATCAATCCAGGTATTTCGTTTTCTTATATACTGCAAATCTAATTCTACCATTTCTGTAAAGCCTATATTGCTCCTTCCACTGACCTGCCATAATCCAGTACAGCCAGGCGTCACCATTAATCGTTGTTTATCATAGTTTGTATACTCCAACACTTCTCTAGTTAAAGGTGGTCTTGGGCCAACTAAACTCATTTCACCCTTTAGCACGTTAAATAACTGAGGAAGTTCATCAATGCTTGTTTTGCGAATGAATCGACCGATTTTTGTGACACGGGGATCATTCTTCATCTTGAACATAGCCCCTGTTGTTTCGTTATGCTTTAGTAGTTCAACTAAACGATCTTCTGCATCAGCAACCATTGAGCGGAACTTATACATATTAAACTCTCTGCCATTTTTCCCGACTCTTTTTTGAGTGAAGAATATCGGCCCTTTTGGATCTTCCAATTTTATAAAAATGGCTACAATTAAAAATAGCCCACTGAGTAAACAAATACCCATTAAAGCTCCAACGACATCAATAAGCCTTTTTTGAGTTAGATAGAATCTTGAATCCTTCACTTGAACCTTCGCACCAGATTGAGTATATAAAAAATCTTGTTCAGCTAGGTTTGCCATCTACTTTACCTGCCTTTACTTCATTTCTATTTTTTTGTTTTCCTCTACTAAGGAACCCATATACTCTAGGATAGAATCGCGAATTTCTTCATGTTCTAGCGCAAAATCGATGGTTGTTTTCACAAATCCTACCTTTTCGCCGACGTCATAACGCTTGCCTTCAAAGTCATAAGCGTATACCCTTTGTGTCTCATTTAATTTTTGAATCGCATCTGTTAATTGAATTTCTCCACCAGCACCGGATTCTTGGTTTTCAAGGAGTTCAAAGATTTCCGGGGTTAATAAGTAACGGCCCATGATGGCTAAGTTAGATGGAGCAGTTCCCATTGCCGGCTTTTCAACGAAGTTTCTAACTTGATATCTTCTGCCTTCGATCGTAACCGGATCAATGATACCGTATCGATGAGTTTGATTATCTTCTACAGTCTGTACCCCGATCACTGAAGATCCTGTATCTTCATATTGATTGATAAGCTGCTTTACACAAGGAGTATCACTTACTACAATGTCATCACCTAGTAATACAGCAAATGGCTCGTCCCCTATGAAGTTTCTTGCACACCAAACAGCATGACCCAATCCTTTTGGTTCTTTTTGACGGATATAATGAATGTTTACTAAGTTACTTGAGTGTTGTACTTTCTCCAACAGGTCAAGCTTTCCTTTTTCTGCAAGGTTTCTTTCTAGTTCAGGTGCAAGATCGAAGTGATCTTCGATTGCACGCTTGCCTTTCCCAGTTACGATAATGATGTCTTCTATGCCTGAAGCGATCGCTTCCTCTACTATGTATTGAATAGTTGGTTTGTCTACGATTGGAAGCATTTCTTTCGGCATGGCTTTTGTAGCAGGTAAGAAGCGAGTTCCTAACCCTGCTGCTGGAATAATGGCTTTTCTTACTTTTTTCATTTTGTTGGCCCCCTCTAGATTTTATACGCCAGCTTTTTCTCTCTCTTTACTATTTACTGCTGGTCTGCCCATGGAATAGTACTCAATATTAGACTCTTTCATCACTTCAATGTCGTAGCAATTGCGACCGTCAAAGATGATAGGTCGTTTCATGTTACCTTTGAACGTTTCTATATTTAGGTCTTTGAATTCAGACCACTCTGTAAGAATTAAGGCTGCATCTGCATCTTGCAACGCCTCGTTTATAGATGAAGCAAAATTAACTTTTGAGTTGATGAATTTTTTTGCATGATTCATTGCCACAGGATCATAAGCAACTACCTGTGCTCCCATGCTTACCAGGTGATTTGTCATGGGAATGGAAGCAGCTTCCCTCATGTCATCTGTATTTGGTTTAAATGCCAATCCTAATACAGCAATCTTTTTACCTTCCAGACTTTCAAATCGCTCTTGCAATTTATTCAACAGGATGCTTTGCTGTTTTTTATTCACTTCGATAACACCTTTTAACAGTTCGAAGTCATACTCCACATTACCTGCAATCTGCACAAGGGCTTTCGTATCCTTAGGGAAACATGACCCACCGTAACCGATCCCTGCATTTAAGAACTGAGAACCGATTCGGTTGTCCATCCCCATACCGACGGCTACATCCTCAACATTTGCTTCCACTCTTTCACAAATGTTAGATATTTCATTGATAAAGCTGATTTTTGTAGCCAGGAAGGCATTCGCTGCATACTTAATCATTTCCGCACTGCGTATATCCGTTTTAAATACCGGGATGCCATACGGTTTATTAATCTCTTCAATGACATCGGCTGCCTTTGGGTTATCAGCACCAACGATAATTCGATCTCCGTTGAATGAATCGTAGATTGCTGATCCTTCGCGAAGGAATTCCGGATTTGAAACGATATCAATTTGAACAGGATGTACCAGATTCTTTTGGATCGTTTCTTTAATCCAGTGATTCGTTCCAACCGGTACCGTACTTTTTGTCACAACAATCACATTGCTCTGGATGTTTGTGGCAATATCAATGGCAACCTGTTCGACAAACGACAGATTTGCGGATCCATCTTCTTTTTCCGGAGTACCCACGGCTATGTAGATCACTTCAGCTTTCTGGAATGCTTCTGAGTGATTGGTCGTAAAGAATAAGCGACCTGCTCCTGAATTCTTCTTCATCAGTTCATCTAATCCTGGCTCATAAATAGGAGAAATGCCTCGCCTCAATCTGTTCACTTTTTCTTCATCTATATCTATACACGTCACGTGATGGCCAATCTCAGATAAACAAGTCCCTGTAACCAAACCAACGTACCCTGTACCGACAACTGCGATATTCATATCATTCTCCTCTTTCTCTCCTATTTTCAGTCTAACGACATAATAAATACCTAATGAAAAAACACAATTTCCAAATGTTCTTTCATTAGGTATCCAGTTGGAATCATAACCATCAATTACATAAAGCGTTTTCATTGTTTTTCCTTACTTGTGTCTTTTAAAATAGTAATTGTGGGCATCTAACCCTTCCTCACATCACGCCCCTGACGACGAGCGTCTAAGGCGAAGTTTCCTCTTCACCCACGGCGTGACCGAGTGCCTCCATTGATAATGGAAAGGAGACATTCCCAAAATATCTATTGTTGTTTGTATGCATGATTCCAACTACTCACTACCAACGACAATAGTACATTAGGACCTTAAAACTATTTAGCTTACTTATTAAAAAATCCCCAGGAATTTTTTCTTTTTAACCTTCTCTGGAATTTCTTTATAAATATTCATTCCATCTACCAATAACTCTGCGTTTTCTGTGAAATAGTAAACCATGTCGGTTCCGTATTTATCCTCTATGTAATCCATGGCTTCATTCATCTTAAATGTGCGATTGCTGATATTATGTGCATCGGATGCAATGAAATGCGTAAGGTTCGCTTCGATTAGCTGTCTTGTGAACTTCTGGATGTTCTTGCCGAAGTAGCCGATCAGGCTGGATGCGGTGATTTGGGTGGCAGCCCCGTTCTTCACGAGGTTGTACAATTTATCCGGACGGGCGGTCAGCTCGGCATTCCGCTCTGGATGCACGATGACAGGTACCAGCCCTTCGTTCTGTATATCATAGAATAACCGATCCGCGTATCTGGGTACGGAGTTGGATGGGAATTCCACAAAGATATATTGAGTATATTGATTTAACGTTAAAATATGCCCACTTTTATAATCTTCGATGATTTCTCCATAAATTCGGCATTCCTGACCCGGTAAAACCTGCAGGTCGATCTCTTCTCTCCTCAACTGATCATTTAACTGATCTACCAATGGCAGGATGTCCGACTTCAGGTTATCGTAAGAATCATTGTTATGAGGAGTGGCAATGATCGTATGGATCCCTTCCGATACAGCAAGTCTGGCCATATCTAAGCTGTCCTTCATAGTCTTCGCGCCGTCATCGATTCCCGGAAGTATGTGACTATGTATATCAATCATTACCATTTTCCTCCTTATTACTAATTCTTTAGTCATATCAATGTCTACTATTTTACTACACTAGGTATTTTTGTAAATGGACGAATTTTGTCGAATCGACACTTTTTAAATGTTATTTTTTTCCATAATAATAGTAGTAGCTTGTATCCTTCACTTCACGGTTATTCAGGACCACTCCCAAGAGCTTTCCTTTTGTCGCCTGGAGAAGGTCTTTTGCTTTTTGCGCGCTTTCGATTTCCGTCGTTCCTGAACTTATCACCAGGACGGTCCCGTCGCATTGATTTGCAAGCACTTGTGCATCCGTCACGGCAAGGACAGGCGGCGTGTCAAAGATGATCAAGTCGTAATCCCCATAGGCATCAACCAGGAACTCTTCCATTGAACGTGAGCTCAACAGCTCAGCCGGGTTTGGCGGCACTGGACCACAAGTAAGAAGATCGAGATGATCGACATCGGATGGATGCACCACTTCCCGTAAAGTCTTCTGCCTCGTCAACACCGTCGTGAAACCGAATGTGTTCGTCAGGTTAAAGGTATAATGAGCAGTCGGCTTGCGCAT
The DNA here is from genome assembly GCF_052828565.1 of Rossellomorea sp. NS-SX7. Lineage (NCBI taxonomy): Bacteria > Bacillati > Bacillota > Bacilli > Caryophanales > Bacillaceae > Rossellomorea > Rossellomorea sp. NS-SX7. The sequence continues at coordinate 3,683,268 of NZ_CM128249.1, forward strand.
ATCCGCATCGACGAGAAGGACGCTTTTCCCCTGCTGGGCGAATACCACGGCAAGGTTCGCTGCCGTCGTCGACTTCCCTTCCCCCGGTCCCGATGAAGAAACCATGATCGACCGCAAATCGCGGTCAACCGATGAGAAATTGATATTCGTACGAATCGTTTTGTATTGTTCTGAAATAGGTGATTTGGGGTCTGTCTTCGTAATGAGCTTCCTTTTGGTCGCCATCATCAGTTTCTTTAATTTCTTGCTATTAGCCAACTTTCTCACCTCTCACTCGTGAATTTCGTTCAGTGCGGCCGGCTGACTTCTTTTCATCTTGTTCTGAAATCTTCGCGATGGAACCAAGCACAGGGAGGCCAAGGAGTTTTTCCACTTCTTGCTCTGTTTTGACCGTATTATCAAGGAATTCCAATAGGAAGGCCAAGCCTACTCCTATCATCATGCCGACTACCGCTGCAATGGCGATGTTCAAATAGGGCTTCGGTTTGATTGGGGATTGTTTCTCTCCCACTTCCGCTTTCGCGAGGATACTTACGTTATCGACGTTCATGATGTTTGGGATTTCTTTTTGAAATACTTCTGCTGTCATATTCGCGATTGTCGCAGCTTTTTTCGGATCCGTATCTTGTACAGACAGGTTCATCACTTGGGATTCATTTTCACTGCCAACCGTAATTTTACTGTTCAACTGAGAAACATCCATATTCAAATCGGCATCTGCAATGACTTTTTCCAGGATGGCCGGACTTTTGATGATGACCGTATACGTATTGATCAACTGTAAGTTTGTTTGGATTTCGCCGGGATTATAGGCAGGCTGTTCCGACTTTGATTGATTGACCAAAAGCTGGGTGGATGATTGATAAACCGGGGTTAAAAGAAAAAAACTTACCGCACCACTGACCAAAACGGCCGTTAGGGTAATCAGAATGATAAGTCTGATGCGCTTTTGCAATGTTTCCATTAACTCGCGCAGGCTGATTGTTTCTTCCATGAGTTCCTCCTAATATAAGAAAAATATGTAAATAATGGCGAATCTTGTTGTAATTTCGGCACTTTCTTGTCATAATTTTAATATAATTGTAATATTGACTCCATACTTATCTATTAAACTACAAAATCTTGTAAATGAAAAGAACAATTACAATATTGGAAAGTATTTCATATTTTTTTACAAAGGAGGCTTCTCTTATTGAAGAATGTTTTATTGGTCGTATTCGCTATTATTTGTATATCTCTTCTTATCATAGGTAACCGATATTGGCAGGAGCGAATTACAGGATCTCCTTCAGCTCCTGCAGCAAGTAATGTCACGAAGGAAGCTGCCGTGAATTATAATGAAGATGTTCAAGGGGATGCTCTCATCACCAACTGGCCGGTAAATGCGCAGGAACATTTCAAGGAACAAATGAAAAACGGGAAAGTATATAAGATTGCTCTTGTTGGATCATCTGCTTTGGGATCCGAAGAAGATGGATGGAGCGAACAGTTGGCGGAAAAGCTCTCATCTGCTTTTGAAGATAAGGTTGAAGTAACGATTTTTCAAAGCGATACAACTTCCGTGCAATTTATTGACAGTGAAATGTATGAAAGCGTTCTGGCATTTCAACCTGGCCTGGTATTATTCGAACCTTTTACATTGAACGATAATTCCATCGGAGTCCCTTACGAAAGAAATCAAGAAAGCATCTTGATCTTTTACGAGGACCTTAAAGAGAAAAACAATCGTGTGGAATTAATCCTCCAGCCTTCATATCCGATTGCCGGAGCGACTTACTACCCTAAACAGGTCGAATACTTAAAGGTCTTTGCAGAGGAAAATGCCTTTACCTATTTGGACCACTGGAAAGAATGGCCTGAAGAAGAGGCGCTAGATGAGTATCTCCTCCCATCACAGGAAAGCCCCAATGAAGAAGGACATGAGCTTTGGGCAGGGTATCTGGCCGATTACTTTATCCATGATCCTTCTTGATAGGCTGTACAATATAGTATCGTTCACTCTTACTGGTTAATAGTCTATTAACCTATGAATGTGAAATTAGCTCGTCCTTCATTAGATTGGGGGCAGACCGAGGCTGTGAACATTTTTCCATAAGTAAATAATTGACTATTCAAAACGTCCCTTTTTTGATATGTTATCTAGTAGGCTAATTTAAAAGGTGAGGAATGGAATATGAGAGCAGAAAAACATAAAAAGAAAAAACGCACATGGCTGCGGGTGGCTGGAATCGTCCTGCTCCTGTTGCTGCTTGGCGGAGGCGCATACGCGTTCAGTGTCTATCAATCTTTGAACAGCGCAGTCGAAACGATGCATAACCCAATCGACCGCGATAAATCGTCCAAGCGTACAGAAGAAGTGAAATTCAACGAACGTGATCCTTTCTCTGTATTATTGATGGGAGTGGATGAACGGGAAAACGACAAGGGACGTTCAGATACGATGATTGTCCTGACGGTGAACCCTGATACTGAGTCAGTGAAGATGCTGAGTATCCCTCGTGATACCTTGACGGATATCGTCGGTTACGGAACACGTGATAAAATCAACCACGCCTATGCTTTCGGAGGAGTGGAGATGGCGATGGATACGGTGGAAGAACTGCTTGATATTCCGATTGATTATTATGTACAGATCAATATGGAAGGATTCGAAGACATTGTCAATGCTGTCGGCGGCATTACCGTCAACAATGACCTTGACTTCACATATAGCGGTTATACCTTCCCTGAAGGATCGCTCGACTTGAACGGAAAGAAAGCACTCGCTTATACGAGAATGCGCTATGAAGACCCGCGCGGCGACTTTGGCAGACAGATCCGTCAGCGCCAGATCATCCAAGGCATCATCAAAGAAGGCGCAAGCGTATCAAGCCTGTGGAAATTTGATGATATCTTCGAAGCATTGGGAAGCAATGTGAAGACGAACATCAAATTTGAAGAAATGGTTGATATCCAAAAGCATTATAAGGATGCATCGAAGGATATCGAGCAGATCAAAATCGAGGATGGTTCCGGTACGAAAATTGATAATATCTACTATTATGTCATTCCGGATGAAGAATTGATGAGACTTCAGGATCTATTGAAGGAGCATTTGGAATTGAATGAATGATAAAGAGAAACCCGCGCTGTGTCAGGCGCGGGTTTCTTTTATATGATTATCGGGACTCTTTCGTTTGTTCTTGGAGGAAAGTTTCTTCCGCTTTCTCGGACATCACCCCGGTAGCTTCACCGATTGTCCCGCCCTGCAGTGACCAGATCCGGTTATGATCGGTGTCTGCATCGGAGAAGTCCCCCTCTTTCCAGCTCTTCAAGATCCCCCTGTAAAGATCTTCATGTTCAAACTTATTGACTTCCAGCTGATTCAATAAGAAATCAATCCGTTCATCGGTTATTTTGAAGAATGACCATTTTTCCTTTGCCTGCACTTTTTGGTGGCTCATGGCATGGATATATTGCTGCATATGTGTTTCTTTTAAAGGGGTCTTAACCTTCTTTTCAAATGGGTTCGGCATATCTGCTTCAACAGTTGCATCAGACACATCCCCGTCTGCCTCGACTGCTACAGAAGAATCAGCCGCGTTTTCACTTGAGTCAGGGCTTACAGCAGTTTCCGCGTCCCTTTCCGGCTGATCCAGACTGCCCACCACCAGATAGACCCCCATCACTGTCAGTAACAAGACACTCCCCAAAATATACACAACAAGTTTCTTGTTCATTTACGTACTCCCCTCTTTATTTCTCTTTCCTTACTACTTCTATACCCATCCGGGAATTCCTTTTGTACTTTACCATTTATTTCATGTATTTGTTAATTAAGAAGATTGGATAACAAAAGCCGGCGGAATGATTCCGCCGGCTTTCCTAAAATCTAAATTCGAAACGAAGAATTAAAATGTTCTATATCCTGCAAATCGAGGTGACCAATAGGTGTTGCTCAATTTGGACACTACTACTCCACTGTCGGATGCGTGGATGAATTCACCATTTCCAAGATAGATGCCCATGTGACTGATTCCAGCCTTGTATGTGTTTTTAAAGAAGACCAAATCGCCTGGTTTCGGGTTGGAAATCGCAGTGGATTTGTTATAGTAGCCTTCTGTGTTTGTACGGGAGATGCTTGTCCCTGCTTGATTGAATACATAATAGATGAACCCGCTGCAGTCGAAGCCGCTCGGTGTGGTCCCGCCCCATTTGTATGGAGTTCCGATGTATTTCTTCGCGACATCCACTACGTTTGAGGTTTGACCTGTTTGGTCAGTGGTGCCAATTGAGAGCTTTTGTCCAACATAGATCGTGTCGGAATTCAATCCGTTCCAGGACTTGATCTGGGATACGCTCACATCATATCGGGCAGCGATATGGGATAATGTGTCACCGGATTGAACGGTATATGTTCCGGTTGTCGGGGCCGGCTGAGTTGTTGAAGTTGGTGCAGATACTTTTAAAACTTGTCCAGGATAAATGACATCACTTGTAAGGTTGTTCCACTTTTTCAGTTCAGCCACGTAGACATCGAACTTCTGGCCGATTTTAGAAAGATAATCACCGGATTGGACTGTATATGTCTTAGTTGAAGTTGTTGCCGGTGCGGATACTTCTAAAACCTGATTGACATAGATCATATCCGATGTAAGGTCATTCCAATTTTTTATATTCGAGACGGATGTATCATATTTATAAGCGATCGCCGACAGTGTATCGCCGGATTGAACGCGATAAGAGGCAGCATCAGCAGATGTTACAGCAAGTGACGAGACTAAAGCAGCAGTTGTGACAGCAATAATCGATTTCTTCAAAAGATATTTCTCCTTCTTCAAGTAAAATTTTCATGCTTTTCCATTATGAAAGAAGGAGATTGATAGGTTAATAGTACTTTTAGGGTGAATTGACATAATAACCCTTAAAAGCGCATGATTGCGGGGTTTAGTAATTTATGGGTATATTTCCATATTGGTTGTTTAGGTTGTAATCGAAAAGTCGCATTCATAGGGGCTGTGCCTGGCTTAAATAGGGGATTTGTGCCAGGTACACAACCGATGATTTGTGCCAGGCACAATTCCCCCAATCTGTGCCTGGCACAGCAAAAGAATGAAAACGCTAACCTTTTTCGTTGACAACTTGTATATACATGAATAGAATAAGAGTGTATCTTGTATATACAACAAAACCCTTAAATGTAAGCGTTTATTTGTCTTTAGTAAAATTGCTTGTAATAGCATATTTAGGGACGTTTTTCACAAACTATTTAAGGGAATTCCATTAATAGAATTGAAAGCGGGTACATGACAGCTTTCGACAAATTCACGGATCTGCCGAGGCGGCTCCAATAAACCAGGGAGGGAATTTCATGAGCGTGAGCAAAGAATCCGTTCGCGAGATTATTGAAGCGATTGGCGGTAAGGAGAATATCCAGACGGCCACTCACTGTGTGACACGCCTTCGTTTAGTGTTGAAGGATGAGAAGAAAGTAGACAAAGAGCGTTTGGAAGAGATTGATATTGTAAAAGGGTCATTCTCCTCTAACGGACAGTTCCAAGTTGTCATCGGACAAGGCTTGGTCAATAAAGCGTATCAAATTTTAGCAGAAGAAACAGGCATCGAGCAGGCATCGAAGCAGGATGTCAAAGATGCGGCTACTCAGAACCTGAATCCACTGCAGCGTGCGATCAAGACGCTCGCTGACATCTTCATTCCGATTCTGCCGGCGATCGTTACGGCCGGTTTATTGATGGGTCTGAATAACATCCTGACGGGCCCGGATATTTTCTATGATGGAAAATCTGTCATTGATGTGCACCCACAATGGGCTGATCTGACAAGCATCATCAACTTGATTGCGAATACAGCTTTCGTGTTCCTGCCAGGATTGATTGGTTGGTCGGCTGTTAAACGGTTCGGCGGAAGTCCGCTTCTGGGTATCGTTTTAGGTCTTATCCTTGTGCATCCTGACTTGATGAACGCCTGGGACTACGGGAAAGCAGATGAAATTCCAACATGGAATCTATTTGGACTTGAAATAGATAAGATCGGGTATCAAGGACAAGTACTTCCTATTCTGTTCGCGTCATTATTATTAGCTAAAATAGAGCAATTCCTCGATAAACGGGTTCACGATTCAATCAAGTTGTTGGTTGTAGCTCCAGTTGCCCTTCTTATCACAGGTTTTGCAGCATTCATTCTTATCGGTCCAGTTACATTCTTCATCGGTAATATGTTAACAGACGGCGTCATCTGGGTATTCGACCACGTATCATGGTTAGGTGGTTTATTATACGGTGGTCTCTACGCAGTCATGGTTATCACAGGTATGCACCATACATTCCTTGCAGTGGATCTGCAGTTGGTTTCAAATGCAGGCGGAACATTCTTATGGCCGATCCTTGCACTATCCAACATCGCTCAAGGTTCAGCTGCCCTTGCCATGATGTTCATTGCCAAGAAAGAAAACGAAAAACTACGAGGTCTAGCCGGTACATCTGCATTATCCGCTTATCTCGGAATCACAGAACCAGCGATGTTTGGGGTTAACCTCCGTTACAAATATCCATTCATCTCTGCACTAATCGGTTCTGCAATCGGCGGGGTGCTCCTTGCGATGACAAAGACAAAAGCCTTCTCCATCGGAGTCGGAGGTCTGCCAGGTATCCTTTCTATCAAAGCAGAATACTGGGTGCCATTTGCAATCGGAATGCTCATCGCAGTTGTCGTACCATTCGTGTTGACGATGATCTGGTCTAGATTCAGTAAGAATAAGCCAGTGTAAAAACAGAAAGAGATAACAGTAGACGAACTTGTATATACAAGTTAAAATGAGGGGGCGAGGATCATCAGCAGTGAAAAATAGAAATCACTGACGATCCTCCCCTCTCTCTTTTTTTATATTAAAAAATACGTGATTTGATGAGGAAGGTATCATCTTTGACCCTCTCATCTATTTATGTAAACAGTCTTGATATAAGCTCAATCCAGCTTTTTATTGGAGTGGAAGACGAAGACTCCTGCGGGAAAAGCGAAGCTGGTGAGACCCCGCAGGCGAAGCCGAGGAGGCTCACCGCTCGCCCGCGGAAAGTGAAGTCTTCCACGGAAATAAAAAGCGGTATAAGTACTAATAACTAAGTAATGAAAGGTGCGAATCAAAATGAAACAACCATGGTGGAAAAACTCAGTCGTATATCAAATCTACCCGAAAAGCTTCAACGATACATCAGGCAACGGCGTCGGCGACATCAAAGGAATCACAGAGAAGTTGGATTATCTTAAAGAGCTCGGAATCGATGTAGTTTGGCTCACACCGATCTACAAGTCCCCCCAGCGTGACAACGGCTACGACATTAGCGACTACTTCAACATCCATGAAGAATACGGCACGATGGAAGACTTCGATGAACTTCTCGAAGAAGCACACAAACGAGGCATCAAAATCATCATGGATATCGTCATCAACCACACATCAACCGAAAACCAATGGTTCATCGAATCACGCAAATCGAAAGACAACGAATACCGCGACTTCTACATCTGGAAAGACGGCAAACCCGACGGTACCGAACCGACGAACTGGCAGTCTAAATTCGGCGGCAACGCGTGGCAATACGATGAAGAAACCGGTCAATACTATCTTCATCTCTTCGATGTCACACAGGCAGACCTGAACTGGGAAAACGATGAAGTCCGCAAAAAGCTCTACGACATGATGCACTTCTGGCTGAAAAAAGGCGTCGACGGCTTCCGCCTTGACGTCATCAACCTCATCTCCAAAGACCAGGATTTCCCGGACGATGACGGTTCTGTGGCTCCCGGAGACGGACGCAAGTTTTATACGGACGGTCCGAAAGTTCACGAGTACATGCAGGAGATGAATAAAGATGTCTTCTCCCAATATGACATCATGACCGTCGGTGAAATGTCTTCCACGACGATTGATAACTGTATCAAGTACTCGAACCCTGACCGCAACGAACTCAGCATGACGTTCAACTTCCACCATCTTAAAGTGGATTACCCTAATGGCGAGAAATGGTCGGTTGCGGACTTTGATTTCTTCAAGTTAAAAGATATCCTATCTACCTGGCAGCGTGAAATGCACAAAGGCGGCGGCTGGAACGCGTTATTCTGGTGCAACCACGATCAGCCGCGTATCGTGTCCCGATACGGTAATGATGGTGAATACCGCACCGAATCAGCGAAGATGCTTGCTACGACGATCCATATGATGCAAGGTACACCTTACATCTATCAAGGCGAGGAAATCGGGATGACCAATCCGAAATTCACAAGCATTGATGAATATCGCGATGTTGAGTCGATCAATATCTTCAATATTTTAAAAGAAGAAGGAAAATCAGAAGAAGAAATCCTTGAAATCCTCCGTCACAAATCCCGTGATAATTCCAGAACTCCTGTACAGTGGAATTCTGAGGAAAACAGTGGATTCACTTCAGGTACACCTTGGATCCCGGTGGCGAAGAACTACAAGGAAATCAACGTGGAAAATGCTTTGTCAGACGAGAACTCAGTCTTCTATCACTATCAAAAGCTGAACAATCTGCGCAAAGAATACAGCATCATCGTTGACGGCGACTATCAATTGATCCATGGAGACCATCCTGATATTTTCGCATATGTTCGCAATGGCGATAGTGAGAAGCTGCTTGTGGTCAATAATTTCTATGGAAAAGACACAGAGTTCACTCTTCCGACTGAAATTGATGTTGAAGGTTGGACTAGTGAAGTTATATTATCCAATTACGATGACACGGCGAATGAATATTTGAACTTTACATTACGCCCTTATGAGTCTGTGGTCTTCCGTATAACGAAATAGCTATCAGAGGTACCTGCATATTGCAGGTACTTTTTTTACTTAGGACTGGCATTAATGATAAAACCAGTAATATTTAGCTTGTGTCTATGGAAAAGATGATCGTTGATTAAAGGTCATTCCAGCTGTTGATTGGAGTGGAAGACGAAGACTCCTGCGGGAAAAGTAGCTAATAAGAAAAGCGTAAGGGCTTTGCTCAGAGGCGTGTGGCATAAGACGAATCAGCCTGGAAGGCGCTCTTTGCCTTCTTGGTCGGTTTGGCTTATGACATGTGCCTCTAAGCCCTGCAGCTAGACAAGTGAGACCCCGCAGGAGCGTAAGCGACGAGGAGGCTCACGGGCTACCCGCGGAAGCGAAGTCTTCCACGGAAATCATTTGCGGTATTAAGGAACCTACACTGAAATTGTTCGTATTTATTAGGGGGATTTTTGTATTGTCCCATTCTATTTTTTATGAAATCAATTAGCGAAAAGAATGCTTACTCATTTTAATGAGACTTTGAAGAGCTTACCATGTGATTTTAGTTCCCTCTACAAAAACTTTCATCAATACAAAAACGTCTAATAAACAGAAATATTTTTCAAACAAAACATTCTATACAAAAAACTGTAAAACAATTTCTAGCAAATTCGACACATTTCCCGAGAAATATGTCATAATATAGACACAACATCAGGAGGAGGGATTCCATGCAATCGAGCAATCAATTGCAGAACCTGCTATACGAAATGGAAAAGAAGCGCTCCGAGCTCCAATCCTTCGCTCTTGTCAATGGCTTCACCCACCCTGTCACCCTCAGGCTGAGTGAGGAACTTGATGAATTATTCAACCTTTATACCGCCCAAGCTCATAAGAATGATGAATAATACATAAAAAAATAGACTGCCGCAGCAGTCTATTTTACTTAATCCTACTCTTGATCTTCTTCACTCGCCAGGAAGAAAATAGCTGCAACCTTCCATCCTTCTTCCTTCTTATGGAATACAGTCACTTGCTTTCCTGAACGAGTAACCTCTTTATCACTGTTTGGGTCTTTCGTTGTTGCCTGAATATCAGCATAGACATCCGCTTTCTTACCCGCATAGTTGATGATTTTCACGTTTTCCACTGTACGCTTGGAGTCAACGGAATCGAAAATTTGCTTCACATAACGCTCTTCATCTTCATATTTGAAATTCACTGGTGTCTTCGAAATCACACTCATATACGATTCGAAATCCTCCTTATTGAAGGCATCGATATATTGATTAAAGGCTTCAGTAATAGCCGTCTTCTCTTCGGCAGGAATGTTTTCCGCTTCTTTCAAGGCACCCGCATCTTCCACGATCTCTGTCATCTGAGTAAGAGATGCCGCTTCATCCGTTGCAGGATCATTTTTGGCTTCCTCATTCGGCATTACTTCTTCTGTATCTTTTTTCTCTTCCTTCGCTTCCTCTTCTCCGCCGCAAGCACCAAGTAACAGCGTACTCATCCCAATTCCCAGCATGATTTTCTTCCAATGTTGTGTCGACAATACTCTTCACCCTTTTCTAAAATTTGCGCTATCTCCATTCTATTGAAAATATTCACAACACTCAAGTTCAATCTCATTTTCCCGCGACATTATGGTAAAATAATAGATGGTGATACTATGACGAAAAGTAATAAATACAAACAAATCTTTGAAGAACTGTCTAACAAAATACAAGACGGTACCTACAAGACGAATACCATTCTACCATCAGAGAACGAACTGGCTGTGATTTATTCGACTTCTCGTGAGACGATAAGGAAAGCGCTTACATTATTAGCTCAAAAAGGACTCATTCAAAAACTGCGCGGGAAAGGCTCCCTGGTCCTTGATGTATCTCGAATGAATTTCCCGATTTCAGGATTGGTCAGTTTTAAGGAACTGCAGTCTTCAATGGGTCGGGAGGATATCGAAACCACCGTTCATGAGTTTGGGCTCTCAGAAGCAGGCAGCAGCCTCTCTTCTATATTTGAGGTCTCAGCTCAAACAGAAATCTGGAATGTTGTGCGCTCCCGGCGAATTCAAGGGGAACGGATCATTTTAGACAAGTCGTATTTCCTGAAGTCGGAGGTTCCGCTGTTGACAAAGCAAATATGCGAGAATTCAATTTATGAGCATTTAGAGAATGAACTTGAACTGCCGATTGATTTCGCAAAAAAGGAAATTGTGGTTGAGGAATGTACGGATGAGGATCGTATGTATCTTGATCTGGATGAGTATGATCATGTGGTCGTCGTGAAAAATTATGTTCATTTGAAGGATGCCACTCTGTTTGAGTATACGGAGTCGAGGCACAGGCTCGATAAGTTTCGGTTTGTGGATTTCGCGAGGAGGAAGCATTAAAGAAGTTTGTCTTCATTATTTGCCAGTAACAGAGAAATCAAATGCACCTGGCAACGTAATCTGTTATTGTACCTGGTACATCGTCCTCTATTTGTACCAGGTACAATTCAACTCTACTGTACCTGGTACACTTCTGCTCCGACTACCGTTATTCCATCTCCAACAAAAAAGCAGCCCTCCATTCAATGGAGGGCTGCTTTCCTAACAACAAATTACATCCTGTATCCTATTTATCTTACTTCGACCCAGCCATTCTTAATCGCTGTCACAACAGCCTGCGTACGGTCATTCACATTCATTTTCTGAAGAATGTTACTCACGTGGTTTTTAACTGTTTTTTCACTGATATACAGTGCTTCACCGATTCCACGGTTGCTCTTACCGTCTGCAAGCATTTGCAGTACTTCACATTCGCGGCGGGTTAATAAATGTAATGGGCGGCGAACTTCGGATTGCTGGAATCCACCTGTGTTTTGAGCGTTTGCCAGGCGCTTGTATTCAGCTACCAGGTTATGTGTCACTTTCGGATGAACGTATGATCCACCTTCTGCAACCACTTTAACCGCATCGATCAGTGCTTCTGAATCCATTTCTTTCAACAGGTATCCAAGAGCGCCTGTCTTTAATGCATGGTTTACATAGTTCTCGTCATCATGGATGGATAGGATGATGACCTTTGTGTCAGGATATTTGTTCATCAGTTCGCGAGTGGCTTCCACCCCGTTTGTTTCCGGCATGTTAATATCCATTAATACGACATCCGGCTCGTGGGATTCCACTAGGTTGATGGCTTCTGAACCGTCGTCTCCTTCAGCTACTACGTTGAAAGAAGGTTCAAATTCCAATATGCGTTTTACTCCTTCTCTGAATAACTGGTGATCGTCAATGATAACAATATTTGTTGCCATGTCATTCGCCTCCCTAATCCTTCGAAAAATTTATTTATTGAGCGGAACCACAATGATAACTACAGTCCCTGCCCCTATTTTTGAGTCTATCGTGATGTCTCCTTCGAGAAGGTCGACACGTTCTTTCATCCCCATGATGCCAAAGGACCCTGTTTTCTGATTTTCTATATCGAATCCTTTGCCGTCGTCTTTGACGACAACTGTTATTTTATCTTTTTTTACTTCCACTTTTACCTGGATATGTGTCGATTCAGCATGCTTCAGCGCATTCTGTACACATTCCTGGACCAATCGGAACAAGGCCACTTCGTATTTTGACGGAAGCCTTACATCTAGGCCGATATTCACGAATTGAATACTAGTTCCATGGTTATATTCTTCGATGGTGCTTAAGTATTTTCTGAGGGTCGGAATCAAACCAAGATCATCGAGTGCCATCGGCCTGAGATCGTAAATGATGCGGCGGACTTCATAAAGTGCGGACCGAACCATTCTTTTCAAGTCGCGGATCTCTTTGATTGCTTCATCTGACCCTTTTTCCCTGTACACCCGGTCAATCAGATCAGATCGCATCAGGACGTTCGCCATCATCTGCGCAGGACCGTCATGGATCTCTCGGGACAAGCGCTTCCGTTCTTCCTCTTGCGCTTCAATGATCTGCAGTCCGAAATCCTGCCGCTGTTTCGCATCTTCAAGTGCTTCATTCACTTGTCTTAAATCACTATTGAGATAATTTAAGACAACGGAAATTTGCGTACATAAATGCTCAGCACGATCAATTGTGTCTCCTAATGACTGTAAGCGTCTTTGGAGCTCATCCCGGCGGTCACGCAGCTGCTTCTCAAGCTGTCTGTTTATCGATATCTTTACCTGCAGGTCATGGGCCACTTCATAAGCTTCTCTCACTTGAGTCTCTGAGTATGTTTGAAAATGTTTACTCACTTCAGAAAGCCGGAGTCTGGCATGCCTTGATTTACGGGTCAATTCATCTCCTTCATCAATGACCTTGATGACCATTTCTTTCACTTCTGCTAATTCACTTGTCAATTCTTCAAAATCGTTTCGGCATTGTTCACCGATCTGGAAGATTTCATCCTTACTTTGATCGACCGTATCCACCATTTTCTCAAGGATGACATCCAGCAGCTTGGTGTTAATTTTTTTAAGTGACACGGTTGCACCCCTCTTTTGGTTCCACGATTCGTTAACACCCAGAATGACATTTTGCTGTTTCCAAGGTATTATTCTTCTATAATAAGTAATCGATTAATTTGTGGCTGTTGAAAGTCCTTGCATGTCCAACTACCTATAATCTCATTTATAAAATATACCTATTAGAAATTCAATGCAAAATCAAAAATCTCCTTTATTCATCTAGGCATATTTCTCGGCAATACTTCTATACAAGGGTTTTCACTGTCTTTCCCATAAGATTCGCAAGTTGTTCCTTAAAGAGACCATTCACCTACGAACATAAGTTAGGACCATAAGAAGTATTACTTTCAGCGTCAATTATACCATGTCATATATTGTCGGAGATTAAAGTTTCGTTACATTGTATTACCATTATTTCATGTAGAACCATTTATTTCCTTGTCGAACTTTCAGATTTTGTGCAATTTCACTCTAAGTCCTTTATAGTAAGAAGAGAAATAATACCTATTATAAATACCCTTATTACATAAATACTCATTATTATTGAGAGGAGAATGAAATTTGTTACACCACTATAATACAGTCAAAGGTTATGGGGAAAACGAAATCACCATTGAACGATCAAGATTCATCGCTTTCGTAAACCGTGCGGAGACCGAGGAAGAAGCACAAACCTTCATTGCCGATATAAAGAAAAAACACTGGGACGCAAATCACAACTGCTCTGCTTATATGATCGGGGAAAATAACCTGATCCAAAAAGCCAATGACGACGGGGAACCAAGCGGTACTGCAGGAGTACCGATGCTTGAGGTTTTAAAAAAGCGAGACCTTAAAGATACAGTAGTTGTTGTCACTCGCTATTTTGGCGGCATCAAATTGGGTGCCGGGGGACTCATCCGTGCTTATGGAAAAGCTGCGTCTGAAGGCTTGAATGCCACAGGGATTGTTGAAAGAAAGCTGATGAGGATCATGAAGACCAAATTGGACTACACTTGGCTGGGCAAGGTCGAAAACGAAGTCCGCTCATCGCTCTTTCAGCTAAAAGAAATCCACTACCTTGATACTGTGGAAGTCGAGGTATATGTAGAAGAAGGCGCAAAACAACACTTTGTGGATTGGATGACTGAACTTACAAATGGCCAAGGAGAGATATCAGAGGGAAATGTAGAATATCTTGAAACAATAATATCGTGACATATTGAGTGAATGGTTGTTGTAAGGATTTATCTGAAATACCATTGTAATAAACTCAATATTGTTTTATTAAATACTACCCTATATACTTTATAATAGGGCTTTTGGCAATTCGTACTTGGAGTGAATTTTTATATGAAAAGATCTAATTTATTTTATGATAGAAGAAGACTTAGAAGAAGAAGGATCCTGCGGGTGATTTTGGCTGTTATTATTTTGATGTCGATTATTGGATCAGGTTTCGCCGCCTACTTTCTATATGGTACATATAGTGCTGCATCTGAATCCTACCTGGGACTTGAACGCGGCGATAAGTCTAAGTTAAGGGATGAACCGATTCAGATGAAGGAACATCCATTCTCGATTCTAATCATGGGCATAGAGGATTATATTAGCGAGGGTTCAAATGGCAGGACAGATTCCCTTATACTTGCAACCATTAATCCCGAGGAAGAATCCATGAACTTACTTAGTATTCCAAGGGATACTCTTGTGACATTGCCTGATTCTTATAAGGAAACAAAAATAAACCATGCGTATGTATACGGCGGGAAAGAAGGAACCATTGAAACAATAGAGTCCTTACTGAACGTCCCGATTGACTATTATGCAACCATCAACTTTAATGGATTTAAACAACTTATCAATGAGGTTGACGGGGTAGAGGTTAATGTTCCCTTTGATTTTACAGAGGTTAATTATTTGAATGGTGAAACGTTGTACTTTAAAGAAGGAAGCATGAGACTAAACGGGGATGAAGCACTTGCTTATGCCAGGATGCGCAAACAAGATCCACGAGGGGATTTTGGACGAAACGAACGGCAAAAGGAAATAATCATTTCATTAATCGATGAACTTAGAAAGCCTTCAAATGTATTTAAGATAGACAAGATGGCTCGATTACTTTCAGATGATGTAGAGACCAATGTTAAAATCTCAGAAGCATTATCCATGACTAACACTCTTACCCGCTTCAACAAGTTTAAAATCAATAATTTGAAGTTAGAAGGGGAAGACACCTATATAGACTCCATTTATTACTACACTCCTGATGAAGAATCTCTGGATGAGCTTTCATCGACAATACTTGACCATCTAAATATTGAGCAATAATAAAAAACGAGCTTATTTGCTCGTTTTTTATTATCGGCTTTACATCATATTGTTGGACCGTGACCACTAGTATTCTTGATGGACACACGGAGTCTCAATGCAGTTCTGGGGATGTACGGATGTATTTTAGTCTAAAAACTCGGGAAAACACGCTTTCGCCATTTTTTGTGGACTAAGATCTCCTTTACGGAAGCGAAAGGAGCCAAATAAAAAAGTCATTTATGTGTACACATAAATGACTTTTTTATTTATTGTCTTCCACTGACTTTTCGATAAAATTTGATGAATGGACGAAACTGCTCATTAACTAAACCAACGCTCTCCACTATGAAATGAGCAACTAACAGTAAACCAACGATGATGAACAGCGCTCCCCATAGGGTAACGGATGACAACATGATCGCACTCACACTAAAGAGTATGCCTAGTGCATATATGGCCAATACAGTGTTTCTGTGCGATAATCCCATTGCTAAAATTCGGTGATGCAAGTGGGATTTATCCGGGGCTGATATTGGTTTCTTATTATAGATACGTCTTATTATTGCAAATGTAGTGTCAAATATAGGAACACCTAAAATGATGATTGGAATAATAAAACTAAATAGGGTTACACTTTTATATAGCCCTAACAATGACAAGATTGAAATAGCATATCCGAGGAACAGTGCCCCGGTATCTCCCATGAAAATCTTAGCTGGGTGAAAATTGTAGAACAGGAACCCGATTGTGCTTCCCAGGATGATGATTGAAAGCAGAAGGATTAATTCTTTACCTGCCAACCCGGCTAATATGGCAATTGAGGCAATCCCGATTGCTGAGACACCGGCTGCTAATCCGTCTAATCCATCAATAAGATTTATGGCATTGGTTATGCCAACAATCCAGAGAACTGTTACTGGTACTGCGAACCATCCAAGTTGAAACTTCTCAACTACAAATGGAATGCTTATGAAGTCAATTGTTAATCCGGTGCTTACGATTAACAAAGCCACAACGATTTGTCCTGCAAATTTCACTTTTGCAGAAAGTTCGTATTTATCATCTAAAATACCAAGTATTGTAATTAAAATACCGCCTACAGTAATTGCTGTGATCTTTTCATTATGAAGACCACTTACAAAATATCCGGCAGCAACTCCTATAAAGATCGCAAGCCCACCTAATCGAGGCATTAACTTATCATGTACCTTACGGTGATTTGGCTTATCTGTTGCACCAATCTTAATTGCCAACTTTATGACGAGTGGAGTCGTAATCAGGACTGTAATCAGTGATACCACAAAAGCTAAAATAACTTTGTCCACAATTATATCCCCTTATTTGTAAAGTTTCAGTAATTAGTCTGCGACGAATGTCCCCAAACATCACTAGTAATAAGTGGAGATTATGCAGACGTCATTCCTACTGTTCTTGCAAAATATGAATTTCCAAAAATTAAGCAACATAAAACATCATCATCGTACCATATGAAAAGGTATGTGCCAATATCTTTTACCTGAAAATGTAATGAATTGCGTGCGTTTGGTCATTATTATTTTTTACCCGCTGATGCACGTTAGAAAACAAATAAATATTACACTCGCTTCTTCACAGCATTATATGCATAGTTTAAAAAACACCAAGCGGAATAACCTAAACTAAGCTTTTCAATTTTTCTGTATACCTGCCAATTTCTTTTTGCAGTTTTGATTTTATTACTTGAGATGGATCCTTCAACTTTCCTGTAGTAAGCTAAAGGCTCATTAATCCCGTATGCCGTATTCCCTCTTTTAAGAATATCGAGCCAAAGGACAAAATCTTGCCTCGTCCTAATATTGAGCATTTTGATTTCACCAATTTTAGAACGGTCCAATACCACAGTCAGGCATCCAATAATCGTATTTTTAAGCAATGTGTGATAATCAACTTTATGTGGCACACTTACCATTTTATCCATTTCGTTTCCATCTTGGTCAATGAGTTCATACGCTGTAAAACTAAATGCATAATCGTTATCCAGCATAAACTTGATTTGCTTTTCTAATTTATGAGGGTGCCATAAATCGTCACTATCAAGAAACGCGATAAAATCCCCATGTGCAGCCTCGATTCCTGTATTACGGGCAATTGCTGCACCGCTATTCTCAGGCAGGTCCAACAGTCGGATCCTGGAATCCTGTGCTGCATGTGATAATATGATTTCCTTACTATTGTCTGGTGATTGATCATTGACTAAAATCATTTCCCAGTTTTGGTAAGTTTGGTTCAATACTGATTTGATTGTTTCTTCTATAAACTCTTCAGCCTTGTATACTGGAGTGATGATTGACACTAAAGGTGTATTCATTTTAGTTTACTCCTTTCTAGTCCAATTTACAATATACTACAAAATTCTACTCTTGCCTATTACATTTTAGTTAAATTATCTGATTAAATTTGAAACAAAAAATGGACAGATCAACAAATTGACCTGTCCATTTTGATTTACTTCGAATAGAATTCATACGTTTGCTTTAAGCCTTCTGCAAGACTTACCTCCGGTGACCAATTCAATAGTCTTTTTGCCTTATCATTCTTGAGGTAGCTATGTTTGATGTCACCCGGTCTTTCAGCCAAATACTTGACTTCTAACTGTACCTTGTTTTGTTCTTGAAAAATTTCAAGGGTATCATTTAATGTAGTGGCCACACCTGTACTGATATTCACAATTTCATTGGCAGGAGTCTTCGTTGCCTGCAGATTTGCTTTTACGATATCATCGATGTGAATATAATCCCTTGTCTGTTCCCCATCGCCAAACACATTAAATTCAGTGCCTTTAACTGCACAATCCACCATAATGGAAATAACTCCGCCTTCTCCCTTTGGTATCTGATGCTTTCCGTATGCATTAGCATACCTGAAAATTGTATATTCCACGTTATATAATTCAGAATAAAGTGAAATATAATGTTCGGGCGTATGTTTTGAAATACCATAGCTTGAAATGGGACTTACGTTATGCTCTTCATCAATACCCAAATACTCCGGAACCCCATATACTGCAGCTGAAGAAGCATAGATTAATTGACAATTATTTATTTTACAAGCCTCCAGGACATTAATTGTACCTAAAATATTTATTTTGGCGTCAAGGACAGAGTTTTTAATCGACGTCTGTACATCGATTTGGGCTGCATGGTGGTTGATGATATCCGGCTTTTCTTTCGCTACGATCTCTAAGAAATCAGGATGAGTAACATCTGTATGATAAAATGTTACTTCAGGGTAAATATACTCTTTTTTTCCTGTCGATAAGTCATCGACAATAATGACTTCATATCCAGCTTCAATGTATGCCTTACTAATATTCGAGCCAATGAAACCGGCTCCTCCTGTTAGCATGACCTTCAATTTATTTCCTCCCTGCTTGCCCGGCCCATCGTAATATACGTATATCCCAGTTTTTCTACTTCGATAGGATTATACATATTTCGGCCGTCAATTAGGATTTTAGATTTCATTAAACTTCCAAGCTCCCCTAAATCCAATGATTTAAATTCTTTCCAATCAGTAATGAGCAAGACTGCATCAGCATTGGTAAATACCTCTTCGATTGAATCTGCAATCTCAAGGTCTTCAATCAGATTCTGAGCATGTTTTGAAGCGATGGGATCATAAGCTGTAATCAACGCTCCCTTACCGTTCAGGGCATTGATGATATCAATGGAGGGAGCATCCCTCATATCGTCGGTGTTGGGTTTAAATGATAATCCGAGCACACCTATTTTTTTATTTACTAAGTCCTCATCTAAAGAATTTACAACTTTATTTACAAAGATGGAACGCTGACGGTAATTCACATTTTCTACTTCAGGGACCAACCGGATGTCGTAACCAACCTCTTTTGCGATGTTGATCAATGCTTTTGTATCCTTCGGGAAACATGAACCTCCGTAACCTAGTCCCGCTTGAAGAAATTTGTTCCCAATACGGGGGTCGAGTCCCATTCCTTCTGAAACTTTTGTAACGTCAGCACCAAAGTATTCACACAAATTAGCGATTTCATTAATGAAACTGATTTTTGTTGCTAAAAATGCATTGGATGCGTATTTTATCATTTCTGCAGTTTCGATATCCGTTTCTACAAGAACCGTGTTAAAAGGCTTATGTAACTCTCTTAACATGTCCAAAGCTTTAGACGAGTCCACACCAACCACTGCCCTATCCATGTTCAGGGTGTCGGCAATTGCGCTTCCCTCCCTTAAGAACTCAGGATTGGATGCCACATCAAAATCTAATGTTTGACTTAAACTTGAAGTGATCCATTCTTTTACTTTACGATTGGTTCCCACTGGGACTGTGCTCTTTGTTACAACAACCTTGTAACCATTCATATATTTCCCTATATCTTTTGCAGCTGCTTCCACAAAGCTCAAGTCCGCTCCACCATTTTCTGTTGGAGGAGTACCGACAGCAATAAAAATCACATCTCCAAACTCCACCCCATCTTTAAGAGAAGAGGTGAAGTTCAATCTGTTATCCGCAATGTTTTTTTTCATAAGTTCTTCTAAACCTGGTTCGTATATGGGGGATCGTCCTTGTTTCATTTGATTAACCTTTTCTTCGTTTATATCAACACAAAGGACGTCGTTTCCAATTTCACTAAAGCACACTCCAGATACTAATCCTACGTATCCAGTTCCTATAACAGTAACTTTCATTTACATTCCCTCGTTTCTTTCGGTTAACTACTTA
Source organism: Rossellomorea sp. NS-SX7 (assembly GCF_052828565.1). NCBI lineage: Bacteria > Bacillati > Bacillota > Bacilli > Caryophanales > Bacillaceae > Rossellomorea > Rossellomorea sp. NS-SX7. Next base: position 3,703,537 of record NZ_CM128249.1, read on the forward strand.
GCTGCAAGGCGATTGACTAGGTCTTGAATTTCATCTTTTAGTTCAGGTCTTTGTAAAGCAAATTCGATAGTAGCTTCAATGAAACCAATTTTGTTTCCAATATCATATCGTTTGCCTGAAAATTGATAACCATAAATATCTTGGGATTCCAATAAAGATTTAAGGGCATCCGTCAATTGTATTTCGTTTCCTGCCCCCGGTTCCGTAACTTCCAGTATATCAAGGATTTCTGGAGTTAGCACATATCTCCCCATGATGGCATAATTTGAAGGTGCTTCCTGAATGGAAGGCTTCTCGATTAAATCCTTCACTTTAAAGCTATTTTCTTCTTCGTAATTAGAGTTGATGTCGATAACTCCATAACTCGATAAATGTTCATTGGGAACTTCTTGAACCCCAATAATACTGGATTGTTTTTCATCAAATTGTTTAATCATTTGCTTTAAACATGGATCTCCATCATTTACAACGATGTCGTCCCCAAGTAAAACCGCAAATGGCTCATTTCCAATGAATTTCTTTGCACACCAAATCGCATGACCTAACCCTTTAGGCTCTTTTTGTCTGATATAATGAATATCGGCAAGCTCCGAAATTGCTTTTATTTCATCAAGCATTTCTATTTTACCCTTATTATTAAGTGTTTCTTCCAATTCCCAAGAACGATCAAAGTGGTCCTCTATCGCTCTTTTACCGCGGCCGGTTACAATGAGTATATCTTCTATCCCTGACTTAACAGCTTCTTCAATGATATATTGAATGGTTGGTCTATCCACAATTGGCAGCATTTCTTTAGGCTGTGCTTTTGTAGCAGGAAGGAATCGTGTTCCCAATCCAGCTGCTGGTATTATTGCTTTTCTTACTTTCATACTCGATCACCCTTTTTAGTGTAGTTAAATGAGGCAGACAATGTCTTGTTTAATGTTTTAACTGGAGTATTAAGCATCCCCATCTTTTTTATCCATAACAGCATTAATAGGATAAAGCCACAAGACCTGCCGTGCATGCGTTTTAACATCGGTCCTTTGCCAATGAAGTTCTTATCATTTAATCTCGATGAACTGGAAGGTACCTGATGATACACGACCGCTTCGGGAATATAGCGAATCTTCCCTTTTCTTTTTAGAATGTCATTGATAAATACATTTTCTTCTCCACTATAATATTTAGCCCCAAGACCAAAATCTTCATCAAAGAAAATATTATTATCTTGTAAAAATTCCAGGCGGAAAAACAGCTCGATTGAAGATTTACTAAAAGCATCCTTGAAGTTTATTTTCTTCACCTTATCAGAGTACTCTTTATAGTAACGCTGCGTCAAAGGATCATATATTTGAAATGCTATCCCTTCATATTCCTGATTAGAACGAAAGTGTTCTAATACCAAGGATAAAGCATTCTCTTTATACCAGCAATCGTCATCTGAAAAGGTTACAATTTCTCCTCTGCATATTTTCAACGCAGTATTCCTTGCTTTAGACAGCCCTTTTTCTTTATTGTGTATATGACGAATTGCCAGGTTATCAAATGATTGGATGATTCCTTCAACTGCCTCGTAATTATCTTGTGAAACGATTATGATTTCCATATTGACTTTTTGACCAGAGAGACTGGTCAGCAGTCTTTCCAGTTCTATTATACGGCTTCCTAATGTAGGAACAACAATTGAAATATCAATCATATTCTCACTCCATCATTGACAGAATACCAAATGTAGAGATTTTTCACTCCAGCTCCACATTCAGTTACTTACATAATGGCTATTTCTTATTTGAGATAACCACGTTTTCCACTCTATCTTTTCCTACTGCATACCGTACTTGAATACTTTCACCGATTGTTAACTCATTATTTTCAAAGTTAAGAGCTGCTAATAACTCGTTTTCTTTAAGAGTCACCGGTAGTACTATCTCTTCCACTTTTTTGTCCTTAATACCAAAATAAACACCAAATTCTCTATAGAACAAATAATAGCGTGATTTATTAAACGGCGTGAGTTCTGTGAAAATGAATTCTCCGTCATCATATCTTCGGATCAATTCATCTTCTTCCATTCCAAGCGGGACAGGTACTGTGTCCACAATCCCCATTTGAGCCAGTTCAGGAAAGTCTTCAGAAACTACCCTTCTATTATTCCTTACTACATTAGGCTGGAAATTTAGATACTCACTTTCTAACTTTAATTCTCTATCAGTTAAATCTGAGTCGTGACCGATCACAAAAGCTGAGAAAGGGGTCTCTTTTGGGAATAGGGTTATTGTTTCAATCAGGTTGTCTTTCGTTTTTAAGACAATTTTATAATCACCCTTTTCAAAGTAGACGACAGGATCTTCCTGATGTGAATGATATTTGTAAAACGTTAATCTTATTTCTTTTTCTAGTATTGTATTTATACTTTCACCGATTCCTATTACTTCGCCTATTTGATATTCAGGATTTGTGACCTTAATGTAATCAATTTTATTATCTTCAAAGCTAACGGTTAACTCCTGGTCTTTATAGACATAATGTTGATTTTCCTTTGTATCTGGTTTACCCAAGGAATTCAATACCGAACCCTTGTCTTGGGTAAAGTCGATCCCAAATACTTTTTGCTCATTACCTAATGGTTTTGTTTCATCCGGTTGAGACTTACTTTGACCGCATCCCGCAACTCCGAATAGTATTAAAGCCGTTATACAAATTGCACCTAGCAAATGTTTCACACTTATTCCCCCCTGCCAAGACCAGTTGTTGTATGACTTTGAGCTTTTCTCCCAATCAAATTCAATAAGAATATGATCAATAGTAACGACCAAAAGCGAGGAGTGGCATAATCGGCTCTGTATAATGCAGTTAGGACCAGGTGAATGAATTCCACAAAAGCGATAAAACAATATATGTTTAATCTGTATGATTTAAATAGTTTAAGCCCCACTATCGTCACTGAGGTGACGATCAAGATGAGACCGACAATACCGCCTTCAAACAAAATATCCACAAACATATTGTTTGAAGATGTGCTTACGCTTCCCATGCTGGGAAGAATTTTTGTTTGAGCTAAAAAGTCAAAGGCTCCCGGGCCATAACCAAATAATGAAGAAATAAACGAATGATCAAACAGCCAAAAAACTGGCATAACATACATATACATCCGACTGGATGTTTCAACATCGAACAAAGATCCCCCACGCGCTAGTATAGGGCTGAAGAAGTCTCCTAATGCATCGTTAAAAACAAATAATAAAAGAACCAAGGCTGCGAAAGATAGACCCAGTCCTTTCATAACCTTGTTAATAGGGATATTTGTCTTCTTAATATACAGAAGAGCCGCTAAGGAACCCATTACTGCAAAATTCATATAAGCACTTACTGAAAATGAAAACATCAGTACGATTAAAGCAGGTATTAAGATGTATAAAACATACTTCCATTTTTCTTTAAAAATGAGTATTCCCAATATCATTAAGTCAATTAAGAGCGGACCCAGATAACTTGGTTCATCTAAAAAAGATGTCAGCCTGAAATTAAAGAATACTGTTTCAGATACACTATGTATATAAGATCTTGTACTTATATTCACAAACGGTATACCAAACAAAAAATGGGCCAGCTGCCATAGACCGACAAGCACTAATAGAAAAAGGGAAAGAGGATAAATGTTCAAGACTTTTTTCAATTGCTGCGATTCTACATCTCTCAATACATAATAACCTGTAAACAAAAAGACTACATAAGTGAAGTAATAAATCAGCCTGGATGGTAAAGATGTTTTTATATAAGACATATATTCCACACTGTTTATTACACTCATTGTGTAGATGCTTGATAAAGAGGAAAGCAGAGCGATCAATATAAATAATCCGATAAAGCGATTAACTTCAAGATCTTGTTTCAGCTTGTATTTTTTTTCTTTGACATACTTTATAAATAGTAAAAATGAGATGAATAGAACGAATAAGGCTGTTAAAGGAATCGGCGTGATTGTGACAAACCAGTGAGCTGCAGAAAACTGAACTGTACAAAGATAGCCGGCAAATAAATATAATAATATGTCTTCTTTATTTAGTCTGAAATTATTATTCACTAGGAATGACCACCTTTTTCTTACCGCTATTCTTTCTCCATGTATGAGATATCTTCAAGAAAATATGTTCCATTTACTTCTCGCCATTTTGTCATATACAATAATTTTTTATCACGGCTGAACCTGTAGAATTTATCATCAACATCTACATGAAAAGAACTGTGCTTTTTATTTAATAAAGTTTTTATATATTCAAATTCTTCTTCTTTTACATGATGTCCTGATAGAGTCACTTCTTCGAACTCTTGCCAAGTAAGATTCTGGATATTATTTCTGATATATTGATCTGCCTCAAGCAGATTTCTGAACTTCAGGGGTTCCTGTCCACAACCGGCAAGTGTGGTTGAAATCACACCGGTAATTAAAAGTAAGATTAACTTTTTCATGTTAATTTCCCACACCCTCAATCAGTTCATTGTAATTTATCATTACTTCTTCAAGTGTATAAGGCTTTAATACGTCTGCATCAAAAGGATTTCTTTGATTACCTTTCAATTGCGTTTCTATAGCTGTCGCCATTTCATCAGTGTCTTTTACAGGAACTAATAAACCGTACTTGCCACCTTTAAGGATTTCCCGGGGGCCGCTTTTACAATCCGTTGAAACGATCGGTACATTAAAGTAAAGTGCCTCAATAAGGACTGTTGGTAAACCTTCTCTCTCAGAAGATAAAGCCAAAACATCCGCTCTATTTAAATAAATGAATGGATTTTTTTGGTATCCTTTAAATATTACTTCCTTTTCTAATCCCAGTTTAAACACTAGACTTGAAAGTTTTTCTCTTTCAGGACCTTCTCCTATGATCACTAACTTACATTGCCGTTTATCAGGTAGTTTACTGAATGCCTGGATAAGCATATCAATATTTTTCTCTTTTGAAAGTCTTCCGATACTTACAATCCATTTTTCTTCTGAGCTTTTGCCAATCTGGGCATTCATTGCTTCTTCGGCTCTCTCGATGAACTTTCGGTCAATAACTGGATTATAAATGACATTGACCATTTTCACATGTCTTGAAGGAATGAGTTCCTTTATTTCCGAAGCCACCCCGCTTGATACACAAACAATCTCATCTGACAAAGGATAAAGTAATCTTATGAAATATTTCATGAACTCATCTTTTTTACTGTTTCCCAGCTGTCCATGCACAGTGGAAATAACATTCGTTTTTTTACCGGTTAATAGGTTCGCCATTAAGACAGAAATATTCATAAAATGTTTAGCGGATAGAATGATATCGGGATTATTCTCTTTTATATATTTCACAAGTGATCCTATTGTCTTGCTGGCTTTCTTCTTATTTAAATTCACAATCTGAATATCGTCATTTAAATCGCTCATCAATGGTCCTTCAGAGGACATTGCCAAAGCAGTGACTTCATACTTCTTGCTTAGTTCATTTGCGAGGTTAATGAGAATCTGTTCTACTCCCCCGCTATGAAAAGACTGAAAGAATAGTGTTATCCTTTTCATCTTGGTCCCTCCCAGGGAATAGCATTATTTGAATCTCTTTTTGAATTTCAAGATTTCCTTCTTTATATATTCTTTCAATTGCTTGTCTGCTGTAATCATCGAAACAATAAGTATTAATTCTAATATGAACATTCCTAAAATAGACGGTACATGCTTATAAATAAGAAGGAATATACTTAGTGTCACTATTAATGCCGCCATATTAAGCAGTATCCCTTTAAGAATAATCTTTAATCCCCTATTTAGAAAGAGGCTGAACATAATTAACATAACGCCTTCCGTCACAATACTTGCATATGCCCCGCCTAGACTGCCATACATGCCACCCAGCACGACATATGCTGCAATACCGATCAGCACCACAAATAGCTGAATAAGCGTCCGCCTTGTTTGCTGGCCGCGTGTTGTCAGTGCATCTGCTAATGGATAGTTTATCGATTGGAGAAATATCATGATAGATAAAATCCTTAATGCTTCTCCAGCTTTTTCCCATCCACTCCCCAGTAATAACTCAATTAAATAGTGGCTGTAAAAAAATAATGGAGCAGCCATGACGAGCCCCAAAAAGGTCATTAGCTTTATTTGTGTGATACTTAGCTTAAAGTGGCCATCCCAGTCTTTATTATTTCCCATTCTAAATAGGACAGGGAAGAATGCCATAGCCACGATCCCTGGAAGTTGATAAAGAACGACCGGGATTCGAAACGCTGCAGAAAAGAATCCGGCCTCTTTCAAGGTGGATACTTTTTCCAGTATAATCGGTCCCATTTGTTGTAGTGCAAGAACAGTAACCCCGCTCAGCATAAAAGAACCTAAGTTATCAAGTATGCCTCTATGCCAGCCTGAAAATAGCTTGATGCGGTTCTTTACTAAAATAAGTGCAACGATTCCGGAGACAACATTAGCTCCTCCGTAAATAGGTGCTATTACTTCTATGGGCCATGAAAAAAACATCCCTAGGAAAAGTGCACTAGCCGTTGTCAAACCTGTAATTGATCTGATTACTGCAGTGAATTTCATTTCCTCTATTAATTGAAAATAACCTGCACCCAGCCCTTGCAAAGTCGCTCCTGCAACAGTAGGGATGAGAACTATATATAAGATTGATTTTAATTGTTCATTATCATAAAAAACTTGAATAATAATTATGGATAACAGAATTGTAAATACAGCCAGGGCAATACGTACAATAAAGAAGCTGCTCACCACTGAATCATGATTCGACTCTTTTTTTGTACCTTCTCTGATTAATGTGTGAGTCAGCCCTAAATCAGTAAAATATCCAGCAATGGACGAAAAAGCAAGCGCTACACTTAATATTCCGTATTCTTCAGCACCTAAGTACCTTGCCACCAATATCGTTGCAGCTGCTGAAAGAAGCCTTACCATCACATTACTGCCAAATAAGTAAAAAACGTTTTTTATGATGCTTTTGTTATTACCCAATTTTTCACCTTCTACTATTCCTTATGTGAAATTAGACACTACTATATTATAGTTTATACAGAAAAAAGAACAATAATATGATTATTACATATTTGTTACTTCTCATAACAAAAGTTCCTTATTTATCCTCGTGCCGTCAGCCAAAACTCATTATATTTAGGAGTTCCAGCATAGCAAATTTACTGTCCACCACCATTATTCCAAAGTTCCGATAATTTCTTGGCTGCACACCAATAAAGCATGAAAAAGAGCCTAAAAAAAGCTATCAAAAGGAATAAACCTTCTGATAGCTTTACTTTACTTTACTTCACGTTAAAATCATATGTTTTATAGGCGTCATAGCTCTTAGATGAATTTTCATCTTTCACATGCACGACCAGTTGATAATTTCCGCTTTCCTCTGGCACCCAGTTCATCGTTGAAGCCTTACTATAATCACCAAGCTTCAGCCACGTTTTCTTATTCTTATCATATACCCAGAATTTATATAACAAAGAATTTGAACCTGATGCCGCAGCCGTGATTTCTATATTTTGTCCTACCGCACCATCCTGGAGTGGTGTTGTCACGATTTCTTGCACTTTAATTCCTTCATTCTCAAGTACCTTGAAATTCAACACTTTGTAGTCATCATACGGACGATTTGATTTGGCATCTTTCACATGTACAACCAGTTCAAATTCACCAGCAGCTGATGGGGTCCAATTTACTTGATTGTTATCATTGTACTCCTGCAGCTTCGTCCATTCGCCCGTTTTCACATCTTTCAACCAGAATTTATATTGAGCATTCGTATCCGCTGACGCATCCGCTACAATCGTAACAGGGCTTCCGACTGCTGCTTGAGCAGAAGGTGTCGTCATAAATGAGTTAATCGTTGCCACAGGGAGTTTAGCTGCCCCGTAGTTTAATACTTTGTAAGAATCATAACTCTTTGAAGAGTTTTGATCTTTCACATGTACGATCAGCTGATAATCTCCCGGTTTTTCAGGGCTCCAGGAAGCTTTATTGTCCTGGGAATATTCTTTAAGCTTGACCCATTCGTTTGTTGTTGTATTATAACTCCAGAATTTGTATAGAAGGATAGTCCCTCCACTGGCATTCGCAGTTATATTCACTGGATAGTCAGTATCATCCACTGAAATGCTTTCTGCTTTTACTTTGTCTGGCTCTGCCACTGTAATCGTTTTTTCTACCTTATAATCATATTGTGCAGATCCAGGCGCTTTAACTAGAACAGTAACCTTTACCTCACCAGTCGCTGCCGGTGTCCAGGACCACGTATTGGATGAAACATACTCTCCAGTTCCGTCGTTCATATTCGCTGACATCAACGTGCTTTCTTTAGCGGAACTTTCTACAAGATATTTGTATTGAGCACCTTCGAATACATTTTCTACTTCAATATTGATTGGGAGCCCTACTACATTTTTATCTTCAGGTGTGATTTTCAAGTCCATATTTCGTTCGAAAACGTTAACTGTAAGCAACCTGTAATCATCATAACTGTTTGTAGAGTTCGTATTTTTGACATGTACCAGGAATTCATGCGTTCCTTTGTTTTCAGGCGTCCATTTTAAAGTAGGATCACTTGAATAATTCTGTAATCTTACCCAGCTGTCATTCTCCCTGATAAAGTATTTGTACAAATAGTTACCACTGTCATTCATGGATGTGGTAATTTCTACATCATCAAACGCTTCTACTTTATCGCTGTTCAATTTCATAGTAACATTCGATTCTGCAATATTCACTTTTTGTTTGCTGTATACGTCATACGCTTTTGTGGAACCTTCTTTTTTGGCATGGACAATCAGGTCCACATTCCCTGAAAGATTTGGAATCCACTTCACTTCTCCATCGGTATAATCACTAATCATATGCCAGTTTACCCCGTCGTAAGCCCAGTACTTATAAAGATAGTTTTCTCCGTTTCGGCTCTCTGCTTTCAGTGTAGTATTGACACCTTCTTTAAGCGATCCCGAAAGTGGTAAGTGAATTGGGTTTTGAGACACAGTTACTTTATTCTGATCGTATTCATCGTAACTGTTTGACGAACTTTCATCTTTCATGTGAACGACAAAATTGTATTCTCCACCCGAAGGAGGAGCCCATTTAACTGAGGTGGCTCGTGAATAATTACTTATCAATTCCCATTTGCCATCATACTGTACCCAATATTTAAATAACTTATTTTGTGTGTTACTTGAACTAATGCTAAGGGTGTAATCTTGATTACTATAACCGTTTTCAGCAACGCTTAATTTCACAGGTTTCTCTTTAACCGTTACGTTGAATGTATAGTAATCATCGTAAGAGCTAGAAGAGGAACTATTTTTCGCATGGACAACAAACTCGTACTTCCCTGCTTTACTCGGTGTCCATTTGAAACTGCTGCTATTCGAATACTCTTGGAGTTTCTTCCATTCTCCATTCTCTCTTATCCAATATTTATATAATGGAGAGTCGCTTTGCTTCGTAATTGTATTAAACGTAATCGGTGAATCTACTTCGAAATTATTTGAGCTTGAAACTTCTACATTGGTAATATCCAGTTTTCTTAACCCAAATGAATCAATGACGGCATCTGCAATTTTCTTGGCGGACTTTTCCTGAAAGGCCGGGTCAGTGAGTTTCAACACTTCTATCGGATTGGAAACAAATCCTGCTTCAACTAATACAGAAGGCATTTTTGTCCATCTTACTACGTAAAAAATATTATCTTTTACACCAGTAGACGTATATTTCCTGTTCAGCCCCAAAGAAGCCAGATTATCTGTAATATTCAGAGCAAGTTCCGAACTTTTAGTTGCCTGTGGTGTAGGCGTGGAGTCGTATACATGAACATCATTAATATCTACTGACTTTGTCACACCATTTTCTTTATAGAAAATGTGGGTGCTTGACCCTACTTTCCTTTCGTCTACATAAGGATAGATCTTCCCATTGTATATTACATAGTTCCCTGACTTATCAAGAGCCGGGCGGTAAGAGCTGTAATGTGCACTTACTCCATTCACGACTGAACTGTAAGAAGAATCATGGTGAATACTTAAGAATAAGTCTACATTTCTATCATTTGCCATTTGTGCTCTCTCAGCCAAACTTAAATATTCGTCTGAGGTTCTTGTCATGTATACATTTCCCACATAAGGAGAAAGATACTTTTTGACTTTTGAGGCCAATTGTAAATTCAATACTTTTTCATACGTATCAGGTACCGTATTATAATTGATCGCTCCCGGATCACTTCCACCGTGTCCAGGATCGATCATTACGTTAAATCCATTCGCTCGTGCTTCATTTGTCGATACCAGTAAAACAATCATAAGGGAAACAAGACTGGCAATAAAACCTATAAAACTTTTCTTCACTTAATATCCTCCTAAAAAAACTCACTCTAGTTGATGTTCTTACTTCACCCAGTACTCTTTTGCTTCATAAACATCATAACTTTTCGTTGAATTCGCTCTCTTCACATGCACAATCAGCTGATAATTGCCTGCTTCCGACGCTTTCCATTGGACCTGGTTGTTGGATGCATAGTCCTGCACTTTCAACCATGTACCCTTATCTTTGTTGTACACCCAGAACTTGTACTGTAAGTCCGCTCCTGTGGCACTCGCCTGCATCGTCACTGTGTTACCAGTTGTCGTTCCAGCTGCCGGTGTCAGATTGAAGCTGCTGATTTCCACCTTTTCTGACTGGGTTACCTTATAGTCCTTTGCCTGGTATGCATCATAGCTTTTGGTTGAATTCGCGCTCTTCACATGAACAACCAGCTGATAATTGCCTGCTTCCGACGCTTTCCATTGGACCTGGCTGTTGGATGCATAGTCCTGCACTTTCAGCCATGTACCCTTATCTTTGTTGTACACCCAGAACTTGTATTGTAAGTTGTCCGCTCCTGTGGCACTCGCCTGCATCGTCACTGTGTTACCGGTTGTCGTTCCAGTTGCCGGTGTCAGATTGAAGCTGCTGATTTCCACCTTTTCAGGCTGGGATACCTTATAGTCCTTTGCCTGATATGCATCATAGCTCTTGGTTGAATTCGCGCTCTTCACATGTACAACCAGCTGATAGTTGCCTGCTTCCGATGCTTGCCATTGAACCTGGCTGTTAGATGCATAGTCCTGCACTTTCAACCATGTACCCTTATCTTTGTTGTACACCCAGAACTTGTATTGTAAGTTGTCCGCTCCTGTGGCACTCGCCTGCATCGTCACTGTGTTACCGGTTGTCGTTCCAGTTGCCGGTGTCAGATTGAAGCTGCTGATTTCCACCTTTTCAGGCTGGGATACTTTATAGTCCTTTGCCTGATATGCATCATAGCTCTTGGTTGAATTCGCGCTCTTCACATGTACAACCAGCTGATAGTTGCCTGCTTCCGATGCTTGCCATTGAACCTGGCTATTAGAGGAGTAGTCCTGAACTTTCAACCATGTACCCTTATCTTTGTTGTACACCCAGAACTTGTATTGTAAGTTGTCCGCTCCTGTGGCACTCGCCTGCATCGTCACTGTGTTACCGGTTGTCGTTCCAGTTGCCGGTGTCAAATTGAAGCTGCTGATTTCCACTTTTTCAGGCGGGGTTACCTTATAGTCCTTTGCCTGGTATGCGTCATAGCTCTTGGTTGAATTCGCGCTCTTCACATGAACAACCAGCTGATAGTTGCCCGCTTCCTGTGCCTTCCATTGGATCTGATTATTGGCTGAATAGTCCTGCACCATTAACCATGTTCCTTTGTCTTTGTTGTACACCCAGAATTTATATTGCAAGTCATTTCCGCCGCTTGCTTGTGCGCTCATCGTTACTTGATTCCCCGTTGAAGTAGTAGTTTCCGGTGAAAGATTAAATTGATCTATCACAACTTTTTCAGAATCGCTGATAACATAGTTTAATGTTTTATAAGAATCATAAGCATTAACGGAGTATCGATCTTTCACATGTACATTTAAAGTATATTCGCCAGCTTCTTTAGGGGCCCAATTAACATAATCCTGAGTAGAATAGTTTCTTAATACCTTCCATTCAGAGCCTTCTTTCACCCAGAATTTATACAACTTTTCATGTCCCCCTGTAGCACTTCCGCTTACTTTGATAGAAGCACCTTTTTCTTGAGGACTTGTTTTATCGACAAAAATTTCAGCATTCGAGACTTTAGCAGGTATATATTGAGTCTTCATAATTTCTGTACCGACGTAATAATGCTTTACTATTTCATCATAGGTCTTGCCGAAGTTAGCAGCCATATTTTGCGCACCATGCTGACTCATCCCGACACTATGACCGAATCCACTTCCGGTAATCATCAAATTGGTTTGCTTATCTTCAACTTTATTGATATTGATGCTTTTAAATATACTTGTTCCAAACATTGTACGGAATTTAGTCATTGGGAACGTAAATTCTCGTTTATATCTGGCTACCTCTCCGTTTGACATCCTGATTTCATTTGTCAAACTATTCTTCAGCATGTAAGTTATCGTCACTTTACCTTTCAGGTATTCATCAGGAGAGATATTCGTGTGGACTAAGTCAAGGCCGTTGACTTCTACAATTTTCAGGTCATAATTAGTAAACCCATAATCGTCTTCGTAGGGAGCTGTCGTTAATGCCCCCGATACGTTACTTCCAAAAGTAGTTTTTTCAGTCACCTGATCGAACCAATTGCTTGGTTTTGTTAAATCATATGGTGTTAAATCAATTTGTTCCTTCTCTAAAGAAAAATTCCAGGAGTTATATGGATTACCATTAAAACGGTCATAAGGATCTTCTTTTGTTGTCAAATACGCATGATAGTCATTGTCAGTATTCCAATAATTTGTATTAGAGAGCATTTGACCGCCATTAGAGGAAGAGTAGAGTGCAGAAATCCACCTTCCCCCATTATATGTAATGACCTCTGCTCTTGTTTGCTCTACTGCTTTTCTTGAATTGTTGTAAACATCACCAAAAGGTATTCCAGCATAGACTTGTGAACCTTGAGTATCTGTTATAATTCTGCCAGGTTCGTCAACATAGCTCATCGCGTAAGTCCTTGCCGCTAAAGTTTGAGCTTTTAATGCTTCGATATGCCACGTAGGATACATTTCAAATCCTACAACACCCTTTATGTAGTCTTCTATAAATAAAGTATTATAGGGTCTCACATATTTTCCGCTCTCCACCGTAAATTTCATTTCGCCAAGATACGATAAAGATCGATCATATTTTTTTGACTCTGCTATTGTAATATATGTTTGATTATTGTAATCTTCGGGTACTAGATTTATAGTATCAACATATTCCTTAATCAGAGTACTGTTTTTATAGAGTAGTAGTTTGTTATTTACAGATTTTAACTTGTATGATTCATTGGAATCTATTTTATATCCATCTGATTCAATTGTGTAACTGCCAGAAGCTTCGAAATTAATGGTGGACAAACTGCCCAGATGATTGGATAGTTTGACCGTGATAAGGCCAGGACCGCTTGCACTGGTGCCACTTGGTACAATCAAAAAGAGTGCCATTGCGAAAACGAAAATCAAGGCCCCCTTTACCTTTCTTACATATTCCATTTGTTACCCTCCTAGTTTTTTACTTTTCATGACTTTTATCGACAAGAATTCCAATACTTTTTAGCTTCCAGTTATACTTCTATTATTTACCAATGTCGTTTTTTGCCTCTTTTACACATTTTTTCTCCTTCCTAATAATAATACAATCATTTCAAATATGTAACCTTTTTTACGTTATTCCCATAAATAGTAAAAAACCCCAAACTCGTAAGTTTAGGGTTCTTGGGATGGTTCTATATCATAGACATTGACTTCTTTCGCATAATATTCATAAACCGATTGAATACTGGATGCTTTAGAAGCAGTAATATCTTTTGTTGGGATTTTATAAGAAATAATTTTCACATCGGAATTCATCATTTGTTTAAGATTAATTAGTGCTGATGAATAGAAAGAAACGATATATTTCGGAATAGTATCACTGTATATGAGTTTATGCTCTACACATGTATTATTTCTATCTATATTAAATCCTAATTCTTCTATTTCTTGTAATTTGGACCCGTCTTCTGCTCTATGCGGAATATAAACCAAAGGAAGATTCGGCAGGTTTTCCTTTATTGTTTTTAGATATTCCAAATACTTTTGATTCCCTGATATTACATTCTTTTCTGGGAGCGGGGTACCTAACAAACAAATTTTGTCCTCTACCTTTTTCTCTTTACTAATTGTCTTATGGAAGTGATAGTCATTCTTATGCACTTCTATTTCATCAGTAGAGGGTAAATCATACACTGTAAAAAGCTGAATATGCTCTGGATGTTCTTTTTTAGGGGCATGACCGGAATAAGCAACTTTTTTTACCATACTTTTCGTTTTATCGGCTTTGCTGGAATCTTTCAGGAACTCATTCCTGGATTTCTCATCCACTAAACTTTTATAAGTGTTTAATGTAGCAGCTCCATCATCGATAATGATTAGTTGATTGTAATCTACCGTTGCAGCGAAATCCCTCATTAAATCAGATCGATAATCCCCTATAAACAAACGATTGATTGATTGTGATTTTTTAGCAAGCTTTTTAAGGCCCAGCATCCGTGTAAACCAGCTGATTTTGCCTTTCCCTGAACCAACCACCCTGACATTCGGCCATAGTTCAGGCTCAATCATATTTTTCATTTGTTCAAGGGTTTCCGGAATTTCACCGTTTTGTAGAAGGAGCCATGTATCTTCTTTTTTTATTTTGTAATATGATTGTGCTTCAATTGCATTTAAGAGCTGTAAAGGTGATTCAATTAAAAAAACGTTCATATAATTTATCTCCTTACTTTAGTTGAAACTTTTAAGCCTCATCTTCATTCAGAAGCAGCAGGATCAGCTTTTTACAAAGTTCTTGATAATCTGTATCACCTTTTCTTGGTCTTCAATCGACATACTGGATCCAGACGGTAGACAAATGCCTTTTAAAAACAAGCTTTCACTTACATCTTTGTCTCCAGCAGTAACATAATCATATTCTTTAAAGATTGGTTGGAGGTGCATCGGTTTCCATACTGGGCGCGCCTCAATGTTATGACCCTCTAATTCACTTATAATTTCATGTGGTGTCTTCCCTGCTTGGTCAACATCGATAGTAAATACTGATAACCACCTTGTGGAATAATATCCAGCCGGCTCAGGCATTGGATAGATTCCTTCAATATCAGTGAATCCTTCTACATATCGTTCAAATATCTCTCTTCTGATTTTAACTCTGTCATCGAGAGCATTTAATTGAGCAATTCCAACCCCTGCAAGAATATTACTTAACCGATAATTGTAACCAACATGACTATGTTCATAATGAACAGCTTTATCACGTGCCTGTGTTGCAAGGAACTTTGCCTTCTCCATTAAAGCGGGGTCATCTGAAACCATCATGCCTCCACCAGATGTTGTGATAATTTTATTACCGTTGAAAGAGAATACACTTATCTTTCCAAAACTACCGCTTTTTCTATTTTTATACGAGGCTCCCAATGACTCTGCTGAATCTTCAATGATCGGAACACCGTAGTGATTACATATTTCAGTTAATTCATCCATGTTAGCACTTTGACCATATAGATCCACAATCATCACCGCTTTAGGACGCTTACCTAAACCTTCATATTTGTCAAAGGCTCTCCTCAAAGCTACTGGGCACATATTCCATGTTTCTTCTTCCGAGTCAATAAAGACGGGGGTTGCCCCTTGATATTTAATAGGGTTTGCACTGGCGGCAAATGTTAATGAAGAACAAAATACGATATCCCCTTGCTTCACTTCTAATAGTTCCAATGCCAAGTGTAAACCTGCAGTTCCTGAACTTACTGCAGCGGCGCTTTCAACACCTACATATTTTGCGATATTAGCTTCAAATTCATTTACATTAGGTCCCAAAGGAGCAATCCAATTTGTTTCAAACGCTTTATTTATGTAATCCAACTCATTACCCGTCATGTGAGGCGGAGATAAAAATATACGATCCATCGTCAATCCCCTTTCAATTTGTTAAAGGCTTGGCTGGTGTCCCGACAACTTTTAAGCCATCATCAATATGGTTGATGACCGTCGCCCCGGCACCTACTGTAACTTCATTTCCAATCGTAATGCTTTGGATAGAACAAGCTCCTATCCCTATATGAGTAAGGTTTCCGACCCTCACATTCCCTGCAAGGTTTACTCCTGGAGAAATATGAACATAATCTCCTATTGTACACTCGTGATCAATCGTAGCTGAGGTATTGACTATTGAGTGCTTTCCAATGGCAGCATCACAGTTAATCACTGCACCGGGCATCACTACCGTACCCTCTTCTATTGTTACATTTCTGCCAATCAATGCAGAAGGGTCTATCGCTTTCCCGTAAGGAATGGAAAGATCAGAAAACATGTTATCAATTTTTTCGCGAACAAAATTGTTTCCAATTGAAATGATAAACTTAGCATTCACATGTTTCTGCATGATCTCTGGAATATCAGATACCTTCCCTAAAATATCAAATCCCTCAAATGATGATTTGATATTATCATCAACAAATCCTATAATTTCTTCATTACTCCTTAAAAGAACATCGATTATTACTTTAGCGTGTCCACCGGCACCGATTAAAATATTCATACATCAACCCTCAATATGCAATAATCTTATTAATCAGTTTGTTCTTTTCTATTTGAGATAAAACGTTCATTATTCTGCTTACTGACTTTCCATCACCGTAAACATTTGTGATATTGATAAGCTGCTTCTTGTACTCATTGGTAGAGATGAAGGTGAGTGCTTCCTCGATCTCCTTCTTATTCTCTTCGACATTAATAACATTAGCAGATTGTTCCCTGCCTCTTTGTCTAATCCCAATATTGATTACGGCCTTGTTAAAAGAAGCGGCTTCGATGATACCAGAAGAAGAGTTTCCGATCATCGCCTTAGAACCTTTTAAAATCGCTAAATATTCCATAGGGGAAAAATTGGTAACATAATGAAATTTATGATAATCACTGAACTCTTCATATGCTTCATTAATGACTTGATTCCCTGCATCAGAATTAGGTTTGATGATAACCACATCTTCGCCTGTATTTTTTAGTGCTTCAAGGCATAGGCGAACCTGATCTTTTAAGTCCATCAGTTCAGTTGTTACTGGATGATAAACAAATAAATAATACTCGTTCACTCCAAGTAATTCATACTGATTTTTGACTTCTTGAAGATCAGGTAACTGGCTGCTTACTATTGTATCGATTCTGGGAGCACCTACTCTATGAATACGCCATGGGTCTTCCCCCATTTTCATAATTCTTTCAGCGCTTTTTTCTGTGGCGGGAAAATGCAAGTGAGATAGTTTTGTTATCGCATGGCGTACCGATTCATCAATAGATCCAGAAACTTCTCCACCATGTATATGAGCAACTGGTATATTTAAATGCGAGGCCGCTATAGAGGCTGCCAGCATTTCCCCTCTATCACCAAGCACCACTACTACATCCGGTTCGTCTTCTTCTAATATATTTGTCATTCCCAATATGCCTAACCCCACAGATTTAGCCATATTGGCCTCGGTAGATCCCTGCAAGAGATTGTCGACTCTTCCCGCAACCTTGAATCCATCTTTCATTATTTGATCTATTGTATTCCCGTAGAAGGGGGACAAATGCATCCCGGTTACAATCACTTTTAACTCAAACTGATCATGCTTGTCCAAAGCGCTGAGCAAAGGGAAATAAATACCGTAATCTGCTCTGGTCCCAGTTACGACGTGAACTGTTATCTTATTCATCATAATATTTCATCCCAAGTGATTGTTCTATCTTCTTTAATGGCATTCTTGGCTTTACGGCCTAATAATAATGGCATAAATTTAGGTTCAATCCCGTCTCCCGGACGCTTTATTCCAATGTTTTCTTCAGTGAATGTATCACCTGGTTCAATATTCTTCAAAGCAATTAAGCTTTTTCTTGCAACCTTCTTTGTTGGCTCCTCAGAAGGCATACATTTTTTTATTCCATCGCCCAGAGCAGCCTCAACATGACGAACAGATTTTATAAGATCCTTTAAATCTTTTGGTTCTAAAGAAGCTTTATGATCAGGACCCGGCAGCTCTTGGTCCAAGGTGAAATGACGCTCAATAATTTTGGCACCGAGAGTCACGGCACTAATGGAGACTTCGTTTCCTAGAGTATGATCGGAATATCCAGTAATTTTATTAAAGCTTTGCTTTAATGTATCCATTGCTTTTAAGTTTACATCTTCATAGGGTGCCGGATAATTAGACGTACAATGCAATATTGACACTTGGGACTGACTAAGGGCATCCAGAGCCTCTTCCACTTCAGCCATATTTGCCATTCCAGTTGATAAAATCACCGGTATTCCAAGTTCATTGATACTTTGTAAGAAAGGAATATTGTTTAGGTCCCCAGAACCTATCTTGATTGCATGTACTCCTATTTCTTTTAAGAATCTGGCGCTTTCATCATCAAAAGGTGTAGAAATAAATTCTATGCCCTTCCGTTCACAATAATCTTTTAACATTCTAAAGTCTTCAAAATCCAGTTCCAATTCTTTAAGCATTTCATATTGAGAAGATTGTTTTTTTAAATTATTTATTTGATACTCCGCTTGTTCAGCTTGTTTTGAAACCAGGTTTTCCGCTTTAAAAGTTTGAAATTTCACAGCATCTGCGCCGCATTCCACTGCCACATCGATTAATTCTTTGGCAAGATTTACATCTCCATTATGATTCACACCAACTTCTGCAATAATATAAGCAGGTGAAGTTTCTTCGATGGTAGTTTTCCCTATTTTAAACAAAACGTTCATCTCCCGTATTCATTTCTTTCAGGATTGCTTCTGCTGTCAAAAAATCATATTTATCATCTATGTCAATTGAAGCTTCTTTGTGCATTACATATGGAATCACTCTATCCTTATAAATCAATCCATGTTCAATAAGGAAGTCCCTGCTTGTAATATAAATTGCACCATTAAGCTGATATACCGTTTCCAAATCTTGTCTCCTCAAATGGTTATTGGCTGTATCATCATAAGGGACAAGGTTATTGCCGCTGATTTTTCTCAAGTAGTATGGGTGACTTTCTGATTCACACACACTTACAACAGGTGTCTGTTCATTAGCCAAGTATAGTTCGATTGCTTGATTCAATTGAGCTGTGGTCCTTAAAGGCGATGTAGGCTGCAGTAAAATAACATTGGCTACCCTTTTGCCTGTTTCTTCTTCAAATTTCTTAACCGCGTGAATTAAAACATCTATGCTTGAAGCCGTATCAGATGATAATTCGGCTGGCCTGATAAAAGGAACTTCTGCTCCAGATTTCCTCGACACTTCCGCTATTTCAAGAGAATCGGTAGATACTAACGTATGATCTACAAGAGTTGACTGTTGAGCACATTCAATCGTATATGAGATCAAGGGTTTCCCAGCCAGAGGGAGAATGTTCTTGTTTCTTAATCCTTTTGAACCGCCTCTTGCCGGAATAATCGCTAAATTAATCATTCCTATCAACCTTAGAAAATAATAGGTCCTCACTACTTAACAAATCTTTGATCTCTTGTTTAGTCAGAACTTTAGCGGTTAACGAAGAATATGCTTTATTTTCTGTTTTCACAAAGCCCTTTGGTGCATCCAAATTATGTTTTAAGTGAGAGTTGATTACATACATTTGATCATTTTCAAATGCTCTTTCAGATTCTTCAACCGTCATTAACTCTTCATACAGTTTTTCACCTGGTCTTATACCCACTTCTTCAATGTTCAATGTATCTCTTGTAGTTGTATATTTAGTGTTAAAATCATCAATTAACACCTCTGCCAAATCTTTAATCAATAATACCGGCATTTTCAGCACAAATGTCTCTCCGCCTATTGCATTTTTACCAGCATCCAAAACCAATCGGGCTGCTTGAGGAATGGACATCATAAAGCGTGTCATTCTTTCATCTGTTAATGTGAGTGGACGATTTTCCTCAATTTGAGATTTAAATAAAGGAATGACCGATCCCCTTGAACCCATTACATTCCCGAAGCGGACGCATGAAAATATCGTTCTTGAAGAACCTTTATAATATTCAGCTGCAGAAATCAATCGTTCTGACAGCAGTTTAGTTGCTCCCATTGTGTTCATAGGGTTTACCACTTTATCCGTGCTTATCGCCACCACTTTTTCAACATTTTGATCGATCGCTGCTTCAATGATATTTTGAACACCCAACACATTTGTTTTTACAGCTTCAAACGGATTATACTCACACGCTGGTACATGCTTCAGTGCAGCTGCATGAAATATAATATCTATATCCTTCACTGCATATTCTAAACGTTCCTTATCTCTAATATCCCCGATAAGAAAACGAATATTATCATACTCGCTTAATTCTTGCTGTAAAAAATACTGTTTGGATTCGTCTCTGCTGAATATACGAATGACTGAAGGATTATACCTCAATAACTGTCTTACAATTTCGCTTCCGATTGAACCTGTACCGCCTGTAACTAGAATCTTTTTACCTTCAAACACTTAGGTGCCTCCTCATAAGTAAACTTATTTTTTTTTCTTAAATCCAGCCAGTATGCCACTTCCATACTTTTCTAGAATCAATACGATAACCACGTTTAATACTACAGCAAAAATCCTTGAGAACTTCGGAAAATCCAATGATCCCATACCAACCAAATAGACACACACTGTAAAACTCCAAAGAACAAATAAGTTGGAAGAAAAGTGTATATCTACGAACTTAGAAATAAACATAAATACAGCCAGGACTGCAAGAGTGATTAATGTTCCAAGTACGATTCCGTAGATGACAGTGAAATCCCCTGCAAAGAAAGTTGGCTGACTTCCTTCAGGATAACCGTACACGAAATAGAAAACCTGCTGGTTAATCTTATCGAAATCAAAATCAAAATCTCTAAAAATGAGCTCAAAGCGAGCAATCAATCCAGCTCCCTGTGTAACAAAAAACCTTCTGATCCCGGAAGCAATTGCCCCACCCGAAATAATCATATACGCAGTAAAGGCAAACGTTAGCATTGCCGCAAGCTTAAGGTTTATTTTTAGCTTAAATATAAATACCCATACAAAAATGAAAAAATATACCAGTACCCCTTTATTGCCTCCTAACAAAAGCAAAAAGCTCAGCAGTACAAATAATCCCCATTTTAGTTTGTTCGATTTTATTTTATCAAAGTAATAAAGGTACATCGCTGGTAAAATAAAATGGATAAAGGTGGAAAACGTATAATATAAAGGGATAGCTCCGGACATATCCGGTCTCTCTATCATTGTGAATTTAGTCATTAAATGAACTAAAGGGAAATGCGGTAGATATAACAGTATATACCCAAATATAACGGCGGAAACAGCTCCGATATAGATGTTTACTAATTTGTTATTTGAAAGATCATTAAAATTGGGCTTGCTTAAAAAACCGGACCCAGCCTTATTTTTTCCTATTACAAATAGTGTCATCATCACAAAAAAGAAGATAGAATACCCTTGATAAAAATTAAAGGTACTCTCACTAAAAGCCTTATATGCCCTTCCATTAAAGATAACATAATAAACAGCAGGACCATAAAAGCTGTTTATTAGTATGAAATATAGAATGGCCAGAGATTTTCTATGTTCTGAATACTTAAATACTACAAATAGTAGTAATGCTAGTGATACTGTAAGCAGTCCAAATAAGAAGTAATACATACTAACACCTATCCATTCATTCTTTTATTTTTTATCCTGAAAAACCATGGCATTGGGTAAACTTTAGCTGATAATAACCACATTGCAATAAAAGCCACTAAAAAGGATATAGTGGTAGCTTGCGCTGCTCCGATTGGACCAAACCAAGAAATGAAATAATAATTTAGGATGATATTGATAGGAACAGCTATTAGCAATACCCAAAAGTTATATTTGGTTTTCTTTGCATAATGAACATAGTTTGTCATCATTTTATACATTCCATTAAGAGCATATCCAATCGCGATCCAGATCACAAAGATACTTGCCCCTTGATATTGTTCACTCACATAGTATTTAAGAATAAACGGTGATAGGAGCCCCAACAAAACTGCAGCAAGTATAAGAAAACCAAAGTAAAGATAAGTAAATCGAACAATCTTCAGCTTTTCTGATACAGATTCTTTTTTCAAGCGATCAAACAACCAAGGCACCCACGCCTTATTAAAACCATTAATAAAAATCATAAGAATCATGGATATTTGATAACCGATTGTATATAATCCCACTGCTTCCAAACCTACCATGTTCTTGATAAATAACCTATCAAGCATGTTGATAAGAACCATCCCGATAGCCACAGGAATCAACGGAATACCAAAATCAAGGGCTCCCTTAATATAAGGAATGTGAATAGTATGCTCTATAAACTTTCCTTTAAATAATATGATGAAGCCTATGATTCCATAAATGATATAAGAAAGGGAGAAACCAAGAGCAGCTCCTTCCCAGCCACCATTTAATACTACAACAAAGATAATTGATAATAAACCGTTAATAAGCGATTGAGTAATAAGGAATATTCCATATTTAATCGCCATAGACTGAACTTGAAAAATCACAAGGACAACTTGGAATACAAACTGGCTTATGGATACTACAACAGCCAGTGCAATCCATTCAAATGTTAAATCTGTCAGTGAATATACCAAATCTTGTGCCACAAACGAAACGATGAGGAGCACCGCACCACTAATTGCTAATATATACAAGCAATTTGTTACGTAGTTAGGAAAGTTGATTTTATCTCTATCAAAGTACTGCCTTGTAATCGCACCATTAATACTCAAACCTGCAATTGGACCAAGAAGAAGCAGGGTAAGCTGAAACATAGAGAATATTCCGTACTCCACAGTTCCCATATTCCTTGTGAAAATAGGAATTAACAAAAAAGGAATTGCCGCGTTTAATATCGTTGAGAACAGGTAAATGGATGCAGATTTAAAAAGTCTATTGAACATTGTACCACCAGTTTCTATTGTGTGTCTTTGTCAGCCTCTTCGATTGTATCAGCATTTATATTTTCCAAAAGTAAAGTGTATAATGCTGCCCGGACTACTAACCTTTCCGTAAACAGAGACCCTGCGTCAAGGAATTTCGTTACCATAGTTGATGTTTCTAAATAGTTTCTATATTCTTCTTCTATTTTTGAAGTTTCTTTATTCTTATGTTTGAAAGAGTAATAATACTGGTAAAAGTTATCCATTTTACTGCGGAGCAATCCCTTAATATATTTCTTCGCATTGAATGTAGGTTCTTTAAATTCTTTCGTATGAGAAAATATTGGGATGTCCATAACACTTTCATCCATCTCTTTAATAAGCGCCATTTGGAAACGACTATTCCTTCTATATTCATAAGGTACATTAAACATATATTCGTATAACTGAGTCGTTCCGAATGGTACAAGAGAATAACTGAACTCATTTCTGAAGTTGACTAATTTGTTATCCATTGAACGGGCGAAAATTTGCCTCAGTTCATCAAAATTGTCTTTTGATACTTTTCCATTTTCGACCTTTATATTATATTTCTTGACAAGTTTATTGAGTTGATCGTACAGATAAGAAGTGTATTTTTCATAATACTCTTTCTTAGTGAATGTATTTTTATTAACCGGAAGAGGCAAGTGATAATCTTTTATTATCTTTTTGAGTGTGATCGAGTTCATAGGAATCTCTTCCAGCCATTCTCTGGCCTTTAGATTCTCCCCGAAATCTCCATTAACAAATAAACCCGGGTAAGGATCCCTGGATTCGTATTCCTTGAAATAATTGGAGTTTGCCCCATAAATTTTATAATGGATACCATATTGTTTCAGCTGTTTTTCTAAATAACGTTTATCAAACTCATAATTATGTTCCCAATTCATAAGGTGCAGATCTCGATCATATTTAGCGGCAAATTGTTTTACGATATTCAAATCTTCTTCTTTAGTGTTTGTAATGTTGGTATTACCAATTCCGTATGCAAGTCTTACTTTACAATCCACGGCATTGAAAGACGAGAAAATAGCCCTTGAGTCAAATCCACCAGTCATATCCAATACGATGTCATTACCAAATGCACTTTTAATCTCACCAAAAACTTCTTTTACCTTATCTTTGTATATAGATACACATTCCTCAAAACTTGAGAAGTCTTGGCTTACCTTCTTATACTGGATTTCTTCTACGATTAATGAATTATTGCTAATCAATATATATTGATAACCCATTAATTTTTTTATTCCTTTAAGGAAGGTTTCTTCCCCCATGATTCCCACTTGAAATACTTCTTCTAAAAATTTCTCTCTTATTACAGTTTGACTTCCAGAAGATTGAGCAAGGTTATAAAAAGCATTGGACACTGACCAACGTCCTGAATCATCTATTTGGTAAAAGACTTCATACACATTGTATTTATCTGTAAATAGATAAAGTTCACTGCCCCATTTTATGCCGATTGCAAATTGCCCTATCACGTGATCCTGTAGAAAAGGTATGCCTTTTTTAAAGTCTTCTAATATGCCTTTTAAAGCAGAGCTGCCTTTGCTGCCTTTGTAGATATAGGTGCCTGTTCCGAATATGAAGTGATCATCATCCATTACGAATACATTTTCGTGTTCGATATTTCTTTTTTTATATACATCTATCGTTGTTTTAGCAATTGTTTTCGTTTGCTTTGAATGAAACCCTGTTTCTTTATTTAGATTTAAATCTATAGATCTTCTTTCTTCATTATTAGAAATAAAAAAGCGACCCATGGTTACCTCCCTGAAAACTCTATTATTCTATCTTAAATTGTTCAATTCATACATACAAGGTGAAGAAATTTACATCGATGTCTATATTATCTAAACAAAATTCGACAACCTAAATTTTATCATACAAACGACCTATTGGATGAAGAAATTACAATTTAAGTCATATCACTCAACAAAAAACTGGTTACACTATTGATCAGTGAACCAGTTATCTAATTTCAAGTTCGGTTTAGTTGAGCTATTCGTTATTAATGTATGAATACTGTATGTTAATGACTTCCTTAATCCGACTATCATAAAGCGATTGATTAAAGTATTGATTAAAGAGCAGCTGTAACACTGCGAAGTCCCCTTCCAAATTGTGATCCCCTTGATTTACTTCAATTAGCACTTCTGGTTCAGAAGGTTCATATTTATTAAAATGATAATTTTTATACTTACTATACTTTAGTAAATCTCCTACTTCTTGATTTTTTCCAAATATTAAATTAAGACGTGACGGAACGCCCATTGCTTTCTCCATTAGATAATTGTATTCATAAAAATTATAGCTTCTTTGCTTAGCATTTAAAGAAAGCGTATTATCTTTGATTATAAAAGTTGAATGTTGAGCAACTATATCTGTTTCTTGAATGCTATGTATAAATCCCTGTTGTTTAAAATAATCCCGATAATATTCAATATAAAAACTTAGATTCAAACTTACAAATAAAACGATAAGAATCGTGTGGACCAGAACGAGATGCTGTTTGTTTATCCTGAAAAATCCAAAAAGGAGTTTCATGCTGTAATATATAGTAAACGCAGCTCCTAATGGGACTAATAACTGCCACCTTCCATGCCACCCTGTATGTTCTGCTAATTTACCTACTGCACTATAAGGATACACTGCCATGTAAAGTGCTAATAAACCGAATAAAAGCAAATAGATATCTTTTTTATAACCATTACTCTTAATCATTCCGCCTATGTTCTTTCTTCGAATAATATAGAAAATCAATACACTTGTGCATAGAGCTGCTACCACCACGACCACATTATTAAAGGACATTCCTATTACATCATAAAATGAATATTTCACAGCCTTAAAAGAAGCACTTATCCCATTGATCAAACGTGAAATGGTAAGGTCATTGTACCCTTCATATAAGCCATAGGGCTGGAATTTTCTTTGTAATGCAAATGCAGCTATCGGCAATAAAATAAAATCTACATATTTTACTGGCAGTAAAATGATTTCGGACAAATTTCCAGGGAACTTCCGATACAAGATATAAATAAGGACTAAACCATAGAAAAAAAGAAATGCATTATGAGAGAAGGACAGGAACAATAGGATTAATGTAAAAACCCTTATCCATTTACTTGGTTTATTAAAGTATGCAGCTAAAAGCATCCATCCAATGAAAAATAACAAGTAAGGAATTGTATACCACCCAATAATCACTAAAATTCTTTCTGTGAAAACAGGGAAAATCAGAAAGATGGATACGATGAAAAATCTTTCGTATTTACCAATTATATCTGAATGATGTTTCAGAATAACATCAAGGCAAATTCCAGTTAAAAAAAATGCAATTAATGAGACCACATGATAATAAAATAAACCAATTTCACTCAGGAAACCAATCAATATGCCTATCCATGGTAGACCAGCCATCCTGTGCCATTCCATAATAGTCTCTTTATCCATTCCAACTACTCCCACATCATCCCAAAATACCCCTTGAGATAACAGGGTGATGCCATATGTAATGAAATAAATAAGGAACAGAATGGATCGATAAGTTAACTTATTCAATAAAACCCACTACTTTCAAATAAAATCATGACTAGTCTTTTTTGTTAAAAACTAAATACTTACTTGCAAAATAATTCATTATTACTACAAATCCATTAGACACTATCTTTGATATATTTTCTTCAAGAATGAAAAACTCTATTAGAACGATCATTAATAGAACATCAATTATATAGGAAGTTATTCGGAAACCAATAAACCTTAAAATTTCATGGTAAATAACATTTAATTCGAATGAACGTGAATGGAATACAAATATTTTATTTGTAAAGTAGGCAAATAATACTGAGATCAGCCAGGCGATTGAGGTAGCTACTATATAATTTTTAACTACTATATCATTGCATACAAAGAAAACTGCAATATTTATGACAGTAGTTAACACTCCCATCACAAGATAGGCAATTGCCTCTTTAATATTTTTCATTTTCTTTTGAATTAGTAGCTTTCTGATTATTGTATTCATTAATAAAATAAAGCGGTCTTTTCTTGGTTTCATTGAAAACTCTTCCCAAATATTCTCCTATAACTCCTAAAGATAATAATTGAATACCGCCAAGGAACAATATGACAGCCATCAAAGAGGGATATCCACTCACCGTCTCCCCATATATAAGTGTCTTTGCGATAATAATAAACATATAAATAAAAGATATAATTGAAATAACGACTCCAATTAATGAAGCTAGTCTTAAAGGGAAAGTGGTGAAGGATGTAATTCCTTCAATTGCTAGATCCGCTAGTCGGAAATAATTCCACTTCGTTTGGCCTGCCGCTCTCGGATCCCTATCAAATGTCAGTTCTTTCTTGTTGTAGCCAATCCAGCTAAACATCCCTTTTGTGTAACGTTGTGATTCCCTCAATTGTTTTAATGCTTCCACACACCTTTTATCAAGCAGACGGAAATCACCGGTGTTCTCTTGTATAGGAATTCTAGTTGTCTTCTTCAGCAGCTTATAAAACCTGGCCGCCGAGTATTTTTTGAACCAGGATTCACCCGATCTGGATTTTCTTTTGGCATAAACATCATCGTATCCTTGTTCCCAATATCTAATCATGTCAGGTATGAGTTCTGGAGGATCCTGCAGATCCGCATCAATGAATATAACCGCATCCCCTTCAGAAAAGTCCAACCCGACAATCATTGCAATCTCTTTACCAAAATTTCTCGAGAGATCTACATACGCCACTCTTCTATCATTTCTTCTTAAATCCTTTAGGATTGAAAGAGTACTATCTTGGCTCCCATCATTAATAAAGAGCAATTCAAAATCATAGTTATCAATCCTGTCAATGACTGTTACAAGCCTTGTATATAACTGTTCCAGAACCTCTTCTTCATTATATGCCGGAACAATGATTGTTACCTTTTTCATTAAACCACCCTACTAGTTTAGTAATAAGAGTAATATTTATTAAACAGATTGTTAATCGAAAATATTTAATAAATTCTTATGTATTGTATCATTCACTTCCTAAAAAAAGTATGTAATCTTTTATTTGCTTCAAAATTCATTTAATCCACTTATCACCAAGGACTATTTTACTAAATAAAATCAAAATATTAATAAAAAATTCAATAAAACACCTAAAATATGTGATAAAATGACAGTATAATCCACCAATCTATGACAAAAAGGAGTAAGGCATGTGAAAAAAACGTTGGTTACTGTAGCAGCCACGGCTGTGTTATCGTCTACCTTTGTTTCTGAAGTCGCGGCAAGTACATATAAGGTTCAATCTGGTGACTCTCTATGGTCCATCGCCCGAAAACACGATACCAGCGTGACCCAATTAAAGTCATTAAATAAGATCCAATCAGACATCATTTATCCTAATCAAGTATTAAAAATAGTAGACTCCCAAGTAAACCTGCCTGCTGAAACTCCAACTCAATCACAAGAGCCATCTGCTGCACCTTCAGCAAAAACCTACACAATTAAAGCAGGGGATACTCTTATCGGGATTGCGAATAAACATTCTATTACATTAGCAGAACTTAATAAATGGAACAGTATTTCGAGTCATATCATCTACCCGGGACAAAAACTAGTAATATCTGCTGCCAGTGAGGGACAAGAAAACAGTAACTCTTCAGAAATACCAGTTACGTCACCTGTTCCACCGTCTTCTGAAACGCCAGAAAATACTGCTTCTTCTTACAAAGTTAAACCAGGAGATACACTTACTCATATAAGTATTAAAACAGGAATTTCTGTGGCTGAGATTAAGAAGCTTAATGGTTTATCCACTGACATGATATATGCAGGACAAGGATTAATGCTTACGAAGTCACCACAAAAAGAAACTCCAGCAGTTAATGACGAAGCCTCCTCTCCTAATTCTTATACTGAAACTCTACTTAATGAAGCAAAGTCACTTCTAGGAACTCCTTATGTATGGGGCGGATCTGCATTGGGAGGATTTGACTGCAGCGGATTTATCTATTACGTCTATAACAAAGCCGGCAAAAACATTAATCGTTTGTCCAGCGGCGGTTATTACAATCGTTCTTTCTACGTAAATAAGCCTTCTGTCGGGGATCTTGTCTTTTTCGAGAACACTTACAAAAAAGGAATTTCTCATCTTGGAATTTATGTAGGAAATGATAAATTCATCCACGCTGGAGATAACGGGGTCGAAATTACGAGTTTGAATCATTCATATTGGAAATCTAAATTTGATGGGTTTAAACGTTTCTACTAGTTTCAGTTTAGAGGCTGGGACAAAAGGATATTAATCAATCAAAACCGAACAAACGTGAAGCTTTAATTAGAAGTTCACATTTGTTCGGTTATTTATTTTCTATGAGATTATTTCAGTTATCCCCTTGTCATTCATTTCACTAGATCATTTACCGTGCCACTTTGCCACAAGTCAACAAAGTGACCTACATAAGCAAATCGGTGAAAGGGGAAAACAAAGTAATCGGAACAGGAAAAGCAGACACAGCAAAGGAGAGCGCAGGAAATGTAGGAATGTCCGATATGTGACTGTACTACAATAAAAAATAAGGCAGGTACTCGCGTGAAAAGAGTACCTGCCTTATTAAATCAGTGCACTTAGT
The DNA here is from genome assembly GCF_052828565.1 of Rossellomorea sp. NS-SX7. Lineage (NCBI taxonomy): Bacteria > Bacillati > Bacillota > Bacilli > Caryophanales > Bacillaceae > Rossellomorea > Rossellomorea sp. NS-SX7. The sequence goes on from NZ_CM128249.1 coordinate 3,733,198, forward strand.
TCCTTTATTCTGTTTTGTATGAATTGAATGTGTTTTAAATCCTGTTGAAGATCAAATACCACGATCGCTTTTTCCATGTAACGGACGGCATCCTCAGGTTTATTCAACAGCTCCAAATTATAGCCTGTTTGGTAGTGCAGCTCTCCCAGAAGAAAGACACTATCTTTATGAAGACACCATTTTATTGCGTCTTCACAGTACTTATTTGATTCCTCTATTCTGTTTAAACGCGTCAGTACTCTTGCTATATTATAATATAGTCGCGTTTTAATCGTGTAATCATTCAGGTGGGGAAGAAGTTGCAGATGTCCTTTGATCTCTTCAAATACTTCAAGAGCCTTGTTTATGTCCTCTTTGAAATAGATGGTTCCCAGTGCTAACAGGATTTCCAGTTCTCTCTCCAACATGATTTTACCTTTATAATGAGTCAGGTTAATCGCCTCTTTGAGGGTTTCAACCGATTTACTTAAATTTCTTTCTACCTCGTACAAATAGATGCCCTTGTGCCAAAGTAGCAGCTGTAGATTTTTATTATTCTGTAAGAACAATGGATTATCCAATTCAGCTTTAACGATATCCATCATCTCTTCATATTTCACACTTCTGCGGAGTATCTGGAGCTGCTGGAACACTTCCTGGACATAATCAAGCCGTGGAGTCGTCCCTATATCAAAGAAGTAGTTAACATCGACCCCAAGCTTCTGCGAAATCTGATACAATGTAGATGCATAGGGAAAAACATCACCTTTTTCAATTTTACTGATCTGTGCTTGGGTACATATCCCATGTGCAAGCTCTTCCTGAGAAAGACCGCTCGTTTTTCTCAACTCTTTTATCTTCTTTCCCACTGCCGTAAAATCCATAAAACCCTCTCCTAAATATGCCTAGAGTTATATTTTTCGAAGAAATCAAATGAATTGGCTATTAATAGTCACAAAAATTAGGTATTTTGACATCATAACCGGAATGTACAAATATTAAATATGTGTTTTAATTATTATAACAGATATATCTTTAATATTATCGAATATTCACTTGAACATGAAAGGGAGGAAAGTCCTATGAAAAGACGTTTTCTTACAATTCTGACCGCTTCAGTTTTACTTCTTGGTGTGGCAGGCTTTAGTAATAGTTCTGTGGATACAGCAAGTGTACAAATACAAAAAGCTGAACTACCTACAAACGTATATTAAGTTTATTTTAAAGCTTCCTGCATTCAGGAAGCTTTTTTCATTAATAAAATTCACCCTTAAAAAATATGCCTATAATTATGTTATACAAGAAAAGAAAACGTTTTATCAACCAATTGTGATTTTTTTGCCTATAAATCATGAATAAGCCAAAATACACTGGAATTTGTAACGTGGTAGGATAAAAGTACAATAACAGAAAGGGGGCTTCATGATGAAAGAACTCAACATGAAAGTAAATCCTCTATATTCCGAGGTAGATTTGTCGATCCAGTTCCATTTCGAATTTGTTCAAGGTGAAAGCAAGGTCGGGGAAGCGATGGTTTCAACGTACTCCATGCAGGACGATTCGGAAATATCTCGTAACACCAAGGGCATCAGCTACACAAAGACTTCAAAATGCGCGGTGATTGACCGATTTGAAGTCATGAACGATACTGAAAACATATGTATGGTTAAGCTCAATCATTTCCTGCAGGTGATCGGGATGAAAGAAGTTCACTCAGGTTACGATTTATATCGTGAAGCATAATTGGAAGGCCCGCCCTCCGTCGCGTTAAAGCGATGAGGGCGGGCCTTCACTTATTTGATGAGTGTGTTGATGATAAGCAGGCTTGCGATCCGGCTGGTCATGTCCCGGATGTCGAGCGTAGGGTCGATTTCCACGATGTCCATGGTTTGAACTTTCGGGTGCTGGATGGCTGTTTTGACCGCTTCTGCGAGAGTGTCCGGGTCCATGCCGCCGGGTCCAATTGCCGGGCAGCCCGGGGCGTATGCCTGGTCAAGGACGTCCATGTCGACGGATAGGTAGATGGTATCGACTTTATTGTCCAGTTGGTTCAGGGCTGATTGGATCAGTTCTGTAATCGGGCGTTGTCTGACGTCCTTCATCGTGTGGACGGTCACGCCGTTTTCGATGGCATAGTCGTGATAGGCTTTCGCATTTGCATAGTTTCGGATGCCGATTTGGATCAGATGCTCTCCTTTTAAATGCCCCTCTTCTATTAATCTTCTAAACGGTGTTCCATTGGTCGGCCCCCCGTCTTCCGTGTTTCTCAGGTCATGGTGGGCGTCGAGCTGGATGATGCCTACGGTACCCTTGTTTTCTTTGATAGCTTTCACGGTTGAGGTGGTGATGGAGTGATCACCGCCAAGTATGATGGTTAGCGGTGCCGCTTGTGCTCCTGTGGTTTCTTTTGTTGATTGGTAGATTCGCTGATGGCACTCTTCCATGGATGTAGGGTGCATCGTGATATCACCGAAATCGATGATTTTTTGATTGCTGATGTCCGTTTCTTCTTCGATATTGTACGTCGTTAAGGAGTTCAGGCATCTTCTGATCGCGTCAGGTGCAAAGCTTGCTCCCGAGTGGGAGATGGACGGCTTTGAAAGGGGGGCGCCAATGATGGCGATGTCCCCTTTTGATCCGCCTGTGTATGGTGTCAGCAGCTCGGCTGCTTTCGTCGTGTAGCGGTCCTTGAACTGCGCTTTCCCCGCCGGCTTAATGTGTTGAAATGTGCTCATGAAGCTTCTCCTTGCGATAGATGATGCGTCCGTTTTTAATGACGGTGTTGGTGTGATTCACGCCGTAATGGTACGGGACGTAATGATAGTTTGGCGCATCCCAAAGCACGATGTCGGCTTTGCGTCCTTTTACGAGCCTGCCGGCTTGATCCCCTCTGTTGATGGCAAATGCTGAGTTGACCGTGACCGCGTTCCATATTTCTTCCGGCGTCATTTTGAGCTGCAGCGATGCCAGGTTCATGATGAACTGCAGGTTCTCTGTTGGCGAGCTTCCCGGGTTGAAATCGGTTGACAAAGCGACTGCCGCTCCTGCTTCGAGCATGCCCCGCGCATTGGCGAACTTTCCTTTGTTCAGGTAGAAGGATGTGCCTGGAAGGAGGACAGCGATGGTGTCTGTTTCTCCTAAAGCCTGGATCCCTTTTTCGGATGCTCCTACTAAATGGTCTCCGCTTGTCGCCCCGATTTCGGTTGCCATTTCCGTTCCGCCGAGCGGATCGATTTCGTCGGCGTGAATTTTGACGGAGAAGCCTTTATCTTTTGCTGCTTTTAAGAACTGGCGTGACTGGTCGACTGTGAAGACTCCTGTTTCGCAGAAGATGTCGACGAATTCTGCGAGGTTTTCTTTTTCGATGTCTGCAAGCATGTCGAGCATTCCTTGTAAGAATTCATCGGATCGTTCTTTGAATTCTGGTGGGATTGCGTGTGCTCCCAAGAATGTCGATACTAAGTCGGCAGCATGTTCTTCATTTAATTTTTTGGTTACTCTGAGCTGCTTAAGTTCCGTGTCTTTATCTAAACCGTAGCCGCTTTTCGCTTCAACTGTAGTGACCCCGTAAGAAATCATTCTATCTAGATGGAAACGGGCTTTTTTTAGCAGTTCTTCTTCAGATGCTTCACGGGTCGCTCCTACTGTAGAGAGGATCCCCCCGCCTCGCTTAAGGATTTCTAAGTATGGTACACCCTGCTGCTTCAGTGCCATTTCATGTTCGCGGGAGCCTCCGAATACTAGGTGTGTGTGCGGGTCTACAAGACCTGGCGTCACGAGTTTCCCTTCGGCGTCGATTCGCTCGGTTGCTTTATGGGATTGGGCTTCTTCATGGGTGCCTATCCAATCAATCAGTCCATCCTTGATTCCGATCGCTGCTTCTGTGAGGACCGGCAGCTCACTCATTTGTTTCCCTTTGAGAGGTCCGTCCCCATGATCCATCGTGAGCAGCTGTCCTATATTTTCGATGATTGTGTCGAATTGTTTTGTCATCCCTTATTCTCCTCCTTTTTTCATTGGGATTTGAATGTTGTGTTTTTCAGCTGTTTTTTCTGCGATATCGTAGCCTGCGTCCGCATGGCGAATGACACCCATTCCAGGGTCGGTAGTCAGAACTCGTTGGAGTCTTTCTTGAGCCAGGTCAGTACCGTCCGCTACGACAACCATTCCAGCGTGCAGGGAGTAGCCCATTCCAACTCCGCCTCCATGGTGGAAGGAAATCCATGAGCCGCCTGCAGCTGTGTTAATCAGTGCGTTCAAGATTGCCCAATCCCCTACTGCGTCACTGCCATCCTTCATGCTTTCCGTTTCGCGGTTCGGCGAAGCAACTGATCCACAGTCCAAGTGGTCACGTCCAATAACGATTGGAGCTTTCAGTTCGCCTTTTCGCACTAACTCGTTGATTGCAAGACCCATCTTCACACGCTCTCCGTAGCCCAGCCAGCAGATACGTGAAGGCAGTCCCTGGAACGATACCTGCTCCTGCGCCATGTCGATCCATCTGTTCAGCGCTTCGTTTTCAGGGAACAGCTCTTTGATCAAGCGGTCTGTTCTGTAAATGTCCTCAGGATCGCCCGAAAGTGCTGCCCATCTGAACGGACCTTTCCCTTCGCAGAACAACGGACGGATGTAGGCAGGAACGAATCCAGGGAAGTCGAAGGCATTTTCGACTCCTTCATCTTTCGCAACCTGGCGGATGTTATTGCCGTAGTCGAATACGATCGAACCTCTATTTTGGAATTCAAGCATTGCTTCCACATGTTTGGCCATGCTTTTTTGTGACAGCTCGGTGTATTGGGCTGGATTTTCTTTTCTTAGACGTGCCGCTTCTTGTAGTGTATATCCTTCAGGAACATAACCGTTTAATGGATCGTGAGCTGACGTTTGGTCGGTCACGATTTCGATTTTCACGCCTCTTTTTAAAAGTTCGTGGTGAACTTCCGCTGCGTTTCCTAATAGCGCTATGGACAGAGCTTTCCCCTGGTCTCTTGCTTCGTAAGCCATGGCGACTGCTTCTTCTAATGAATCTGTCTTCACATCACAGTATTTTGTATCGAGGCGTTTCTGGATACGCTCTTCATCGACGTCGACTGCAATGACAACCCCTCCGTTCATTGTTACGGCTAACGGCTGCGCGCCACCCATTCCGCCAAGGCCGGCTGTCAGGGTGATGGTACCTTTTAGTGAGTTGTTGAAGTGCTTCTTGGCTAATGCAGCAAACGTTTCGTATGTCCCTTGAAGGATTCCCTGTGTTCCGATGTATATCCAGCTTCCAGCCGTCATCTGTCCGTACATCATGAGGCCTTTTTGATCAAGCTCGTGGAAATGCTCCCAATTTGCCCACTTCGGTACAAGTACTGAGTTAGAAAGAAGAACCCTTGGAGCCGCTTTATGGGTCTTGAATACGCCGACCGGCTTTCCGGATTGGACAAGCATCGTTTCATCGTTTTCAAGGTTTCTTAGTGTGTTGACGATCGCATCGAACGATTCCCAGTTACGAGCCGCTTTTCCGATTCCGCCGTAGACGACAAGCTCTTCCGGGATTTCAGCCACTTCAGGGTCAAGGTTGTTGTACAGCATGCGGAGTACCGCTTCCTGCTCCCATCCCTTACACTCGATTTCCGTTCCTTTTTTTACATTGACGATACGTTTGTTTGCATTAACCATTTGTCGTTTCCTCCTTTGTTTTGGTAATGGATTTTAATTGGAATTGTTTCAGCCAGCTTGCTGCTTTTTCTATGTCTTTTGAGAAAATGCGGTCCTTTGTAATGGAAGGAACGATTTTTCTAGCTTCTTTATAAAACTTGCGTGTCGTGCTTGCAAGCAGATCCGTACCTCGGTGCTCGACTGCCTGCAGGTTGCAGATCAATTCGACCGCCAAGACCCTTCTTGTGTTCTGTAAAATTTGATATGCATGCCGTGAACCGATTGTTCCCATGCTCACGTGGTCTTCCTGGTTTGCGGAAGATGGAATCGAATCGACGCTTGCAGGGTGGGCAAGTGTTTTATTTTCTGAAACAAGTGATGCCGCGCAGTATTGCATGATCATCGCCCCCGATTGTAATCCCGGCTGCGGACTCAGGAATGCCGGCAGATCGTTCAACTGCGGGTTGACGAGCCGTTCGATCCTGCGTTCCGAAGTGTTAGCCAGTTCCGCTACGGCGATCTTCATGAAGTCCATTGCGAAGGCGATCGGTTGGCCATGGAAGTTACCGCCTGATATGACCTTTTCCCCGTTTTCGAAGATCAGCGGGTTGTCCGTTGCTGCATTCATTTCGATTTCGAGTTTTTCTTTTACATAATCGAGTGCCTGCCAGGAGGCTCCGTGGACTTGCGGGATACATCGCAGGGAGTAGGCATCCTGTACGCGGATGTCCCCTTGTTTCGTCGTGAGCTTGCTGTCACGTAAGTATTCCCTCATTCGTTGTGCCGTTGCCACTTGCTGAGGGTAGCCTCTTACTAAATGTATATCTTCGTCAAACGCATCCATGATTCCTTGCAGGCCTTCCATTGTAAGACTGGCAATCATCTCGCTTTGGAATGCGAGCTCTTCCGCTTCAAGGTATCCCACGACTCCCATCGCCGTCATGGCCTGGGTACCGTTGATGAGGGCCAGCCCCTCTTTTGCCTGAAGCTGGACCGGGAAGATGTTTTCTTTTGAAAGTACCGGCAGGGTTTGATGGATTTCGCCTTTAAAGTGGACCTCTCCTTCGCCCATGAGAGCCAGTGCCAGATGGGAAAGAGGCGCGAGGTCTCCGCTTGCCCCGAGGGATCCCTGCTGCGGGATCACCGGGTGGATTTCTTTGTTCAGGAACTCTACCAATCTTTCAACGATGACCGGTCTAACGCCGGAGTAGCCTTTTAATAGTGCATTCGCTCTTAGTAACAGCATCGCCCTCGAAACCATTTCAGGGAAGGGGTCGCCTACACCGCAAGCATGAGAGTGGATCAGGTTGAGCTGAAGCTCCTCCACATCATCTGAATCGATCAGCACATCACTGAACTTCCCAAAGCCCGTCGTGATCCCATACACCACACGCTTCTCCTTCACGATCTTTTCAACCGCTTCCCTGCTCTTCTTCACCCGCTCCATACTCTCCGGAGAAATGATGACCTCTTCCCCTTCATAAATGATCTTTCTCGCATCCTCTAAACTCAGTGAACCCCCTGTTAACACAACCATCTATTATCACCTCAATTAATTTATTTTCGCTTTCACCCTTTAAAGCACCGCTTTAACGTGGTCTGGAGCGGCCCTCAAAAACTTCCTACTAACAAGAAAAAGAGGCTCGACCCGAAGACAGAGTTCTGCCTCGGGTCGAGCCTCCTTTTGACTGGTTTCTATAGGCTCTTTTCTTATTTAACTATTAAATATGATTGATACCTAAACCGATTGTTTCGTGTTCCAATCCTTTAATGGGCGCGCCAATCGTTCCATACAGTGCGACTGCGATCCATTCGCCTTCCTCTTCATTTTTGTAAGGTGTTCCCCTTACGATGGAGAATCGGAGGCCGACCGTTCGGAGGACTTCCCCGATCTGGGTGTGTCCCCTGGTCACCCCGGTAAGGGCTTCCATGGTCGCGTGATACAGCGCGTGCATTTCACGATAGAGATCTTCTCGTACAAGATCACTTCTTTTTGCTGCCGTTTCGATGGCAGCGACAATTTTTTGACTGTCCATGGAGCCGATCTTGCCTGTGCAATAGCTCCAGTTCAATTCATTAAAATGCCGGTTCCACTCTTCCTCTTCCTGATCGAGGAGCAGGAGCAGCATGGCATTCTTTCCAATTTTGGTATGATCCATTTTATCCAAGTGGCATTCGCACCTTAACTAGAAAATTCTAAAAATACTAATAACTACTTATATTGTATGGTGAACACTGCGATAGGTCAACGAAAAATGTCGCGATTTTAGAAACTTAGAGAGGTAGTTTGGTAGCGTGGTAAAGAGGTTGAAATGATTTATGAGAATTAGTTACTGAGGGTTGTAAGCTTCATTAAAAATAGACGTCCCTAGAAATCAGGTTCGCCTGGTGGCTCCTTTATGAATCTTCTTGTTTGTTGCCCTTTCCTTTATATACATCAGGATTTTTCAGAAAGTATGTAATACTCCCTCCGTCGCATTTATGACTCAGGTAGGAGAGGATATCCTGCCTGTCCGCATCATTCAAAGTATCTTTACTCGGAAAGCGGGCACGGATATTCAACTTGCCTTCCCCATCTTGGTTTTCAAGCACGATTTTACAATCCAGGGGTTTACAATCCCTGTCATCGACACGCACAAATTTAAACGGAATGGAATGCTTTGAATCGATTGGTAGCGCAAACAACGTGCTGAACCCTACCGTTTCAAGGATCTTATCGGAATACATGATTCCTTCTAAAGCGTGAGAGAAGCCCGGCGGTCTGCTTACTACGACCAGTCGATTGTGGTATTGCTGGCCCTGGAATAAAACGAGGTGTTTTTTGGGTGTAGTCACGATTTTTCTTGATACGTGGAAATCTTCGAAAACCAGAATGAATTCTTTGTTCATTACTTCCTCCTTTTTGAGCTTGAATTTTAACTAGGAATATTTTCCTATAATTTACAATTCGACATCAATTTCCGTTTTCCTGTAAAAAGTTAATCTTTTTTACAAACTTTTTATATTTTCCAAATGCCCGTCCCTCACTGCGTTATATCGCCACCGAGGGGCGGGCATCAATATGCTATTATTGCTCTCTCCTCCCAGTGTATATAATCCTCTCGTTTTCTTGAATGAAACAGATAAGTTTATTGGAGTGGGTACTACCATGCTGAGGATTGATCATATATAGTTCAAAAAAATTTTTGTCGTTTTCTTTGTTGTTAGAAAAGAAGTGCACCCGCTTTTTTCCATAGTCCCCTGCCCGGAAGTAACTTTTCTTTTTCTTTGTTACGTGAAAGCACACCTTGCTGGAAGCAAAGTCATTTCGATTCCAATTCTTCTCTTTCCTATAAGTTGTTGCAGCATTTCGATTACTGCTTTTAGTACTCTCTGGCTTCTTCTCTCTCATTCATTTCTCCACCCTTCATTCTTTTACAACAACAAATGACAATATTTTACTTTTTATCATACTACTGATTAACGGAATTTGGTACAGTGAATTATCTTGATAACAATTTGAAAAGATCATATACTTTTCAAATTGTCGAATAATCCGGATACCGAAGTTAAAAAGATTATCTTGAAGGAAAAAGGGATAGTCGGTGAAAAGTATGGAATTGGAATTACACGAAGAGTTACAGCGATACCGAAAAGAAGTACTCGATTTGTCTCAAGGAGAAGCTGCAGAGCGGCTCAACATCGGATCAAGCAGTCTGTCCAATTACGAACGCGGAAAAAGGGAAATACCCTCAAAAATGCTTCGCAAATTTAAAGAAGTGTATAAAATCCCAACAGAAGAAATGAATCGCATCATCTATGGAGAGAAAGCAGGGGAATATACCACTGACCCATTGGTCCTGAGGGAATCATTCGAGGATGAGGAAACAACTGCAATCATCAAAATGCTGAATGATCATCCTAAATTAAAGCGTACTTTAGCTTCCCTCACCTATCAAACAGAGAAACGAAAAGAAAAGTTCGCCAGCCAGGTAAGCTCACTCTACAACTACGCTCAAGATTGGTAATGAACCGGAGGGAACTTCCTTACATTAACGTAAAAAAGCACTCTATTAGCCCATTTGGGATTAGAGTGCTTTTTCGTTTTGGAATGTATATTCACTTTGTAGTTCTTGTTTTAGCCAATTTAACATTTTATTTGCATCCATGTTTCCCTGCTGTCCTTTGTCGAATGCTTTTTGCATGACAGAGAGAACATGCTGCTCCTTGCTGACTTTCTTATTCAAAAAGACAACCTCCTACACATTTAAACAGGTTTCTACTACTTTAATACACTAGTTGTCGAAAGTTCAAACATCAATTAATAGATATATTACCATATTTATACACTTACCAAAAGTAAAAACATTAAAAATAGTGACTTTTTAACTATTTTTATCCTTGTGTTTATGACGATAAAAAATAGGGAAGATGGTAAAATATTCGTAGGGTTCTGAATAAAGGCAAAATCATCGAAAGGTGATGACGCAAAGCTATAGGGGCTATCCAACGCCAGCCAGCTACCAAAACCAAGGAGTGATAAAATTTGTCGTTTTTAACACCAGAGGAAATAATGATTAAAAAGAAAAATCGCAAAATTATGATGTACGTAGGTATTTTCACGGTAACAACCATCGTTGTTGCAGGAACCACTCTTCTCACTTATGGGTTCTAATTCTAAAAAGGCGTCTTTTGACGCTTTTTTTTATTGGTTTCTTCTATTATTCTACAATATATGGAAAAGTTCTCGTTTTTTCGATAGAATATTAGATGCAGCCTATACTACTTGGAGGAAACCGCTATGAAAAGAGAAATAAATATTTTCAAGGGGCTAAAAAGTCCTTCTTTCTTTTTCTATGACCTGTCAACCACTGAAAATCCAAAAGGGTACTTAAAGAACATATTTCGTCTGATCCTGTTATCCGTCCTCGCTTTCGGTTTAATTTCCTCGTTCGGTATAGGGATGGACCCACTTTCCAAAAAGCTAAACACACTTGCCCCTACTTTATATGAATTAGAGAAATTTCTGTTCTTCTCAGGAAGAGTCCTAAACGGGCTATTCTATTCCATCATCATCCTTTTTATTCCAAGCATCATTTTCTGGACGATCTCCGAAAAAGGTGAATATCGCAAACTCGTAATCGTTCAAGGGTTAGTCCTGCTCATCCTATTACTCGAGCGTTTAACCTATATCCCATTATCTCTATTTTTCTCACTGGATTGGTTCTCGTCTCCCCTTTCACTTGGAGTCATCGCCCAATACATAACATCGAAGCCATGGGTTATTTATTTCTTGGGAAGTTTCTCCCTGTTCAAAATCTGGATTTTCTACATCCAATACAAAGGACTGAAACGACTCACCGAACAAAAGAATTGGCTCATATGGACCGTCATCTTACTAACGAATCTATTTTTCTGGGCTATCACTGCATTTTTAGCCTATATCGATTTTTCTACATTAATTTAACGTCTAAAGGCTGGGATCATTATGAATAAACGAAAATTATTATATACCGGTCTCTCTTTGTCCCTCCTATTCGTCGGGGCGAATGCATACCTGATTGAAAAAGCAAAGAGCAAGGTTGACCGGGAAGTCAGGATTGAAGAATGGGACGCATTTGATAAAGACGACCTGCAAAAAGAGCTTCCCAAATCCGGTGTCGTCACATCTGCTGAAGAAACCTACCTTTATTTCAACGATGAATTCGGCTCCTTCAAGAAGTTCCTCGTGAAAGAAGGCGACGAAATAAAAGCAGGTACGCCTCTATATGAATATGAAGTAACCGACTATACAGGGCAAAAAGATGTTCTCGAATCAGAAGTCGACCAGCTAGAAGATGAGATCGACAGCATCGAAGACAACATCTCTGATCTCGAACGGCTCGAGAACTCTCTTCCTTCCACTTATGATGAAGAAGAGATGCCACTCGAAGCAAGTGCCCTTGAAACAGAATATGATATAAAGAAGGAGATTGCCTCCCGGGAACTTGAGATTGACCGCCTGGAAAATCAAATCGACAGTCTGGAGCGTCAAATTTCCGACTTGCAATCATACGAAACGACACTGACAGTTGAAAGCAGCGGTGAGGGGATCGTTAAAGAACTTTCCCACTCCGTCCAAAATCCACTGATCACGATTTCTTCTGAAGCTACGGTGGTCACGACTGATCTGACGGAAAAAGAAATCATGGAAGTCGAAGAAAAAATGAATGCAAAAGTGCAATCCGAAGTTGAAGAAAAGACTCAAAAAGGAATTGTAACGGATGTCTCTGCTCTTCCTAAAAGAGATCCTCATCTAGAAACAGACAGCATGTATCCGATAAAGATTCAGCTGCAGGATGAAGACAACAAACTTCTCCCAGGTCATCATGTACTAGTGTCAGTGATTACGGATGAAGTGAAGAACACATTGGTCGTTCCTGTGACGGCTGTTGAAAAATCAGGCTCTAAAAAACATGTCTGGGTGCTGACTGATAAAGGTGTCGTGAAGAAGAAAACCGTTGAAACCGGTCTTCAGGTTGTCGGTAAAGTACAGATCAAATCCGGCGTGAAAGCAGGAGAATATTTTATCATGAATCCTGATGAAGTCCCTGCATTAAGGAACGGTGCTTCATTTATCACAGCTCTCGACTGGGACAAGATCAAATTGAGGGATCTGAAGAAAATGGACAGGCAAACTGTTTGGGAAAACCTGCTATTAGGAATATTAGAAAGAAAATAACCGTTTGATGATTCCCGCTCCTTGCTTGGAGCGGGGCTTTTTTATACATAGTCTCTTTATGAGTGTTGATACTAAGTGTATCTGACACCATGTTAAAGGAGACGATTCCATGAAAATCTTCAAATCCCTGCTTATTGTCACCATCCTTCTATCCCTGCTTGCATTCTCCTTCCCCGCTACCTGCGGATTTGCCTCTGTCCCACCTAAGAAAAATGTGATCTTCATGATCATGGACGGCACCAATTCAGACATCGTCACGCTTTCAAGATGGTATAAAGGATCCGGGCTCAACTTGGACAACATCCTGGTCGGGGGCGTACGCACCTATTCCGGTGAATCTGCCATCACGGACTCTGCGGCTGCAGGGACGGCAATGGCGACCGGTGAGAAAACAAGGGCGGACTATATTGCCATGAACGCTGACGGCAAACCTGTCTTGACCGTTTTGGAAGCAGCCAAGCTATCAGGATATGCAACGGGAATCGTCTCGACCTCCCCTGTCCAGCACGCAACGCCGGCTGCCTTCACGGCCCACGTCCTCAATCGCGATGAATTCGGAGACATCGGCGAACAGCAGGTCTACCAGAACCTAGACGTCATCCTCGGCGGCGGGGCAGCCTGGCTCAAACCAAAATCCAAAAACGCCGTAAAAAACGACGACGACATGCTCAAAACCAAACAAACCTCCCGCGAAGACGGAGAAAACCTTATGAATAAGATTAAATCCGATCCGCTTTACTCCTTTACCGCAACGAGGGACGGGCTTTCAAAAAATCGTGGATCCGAGAAGTTGTGGGGAGCGTTTGCAGAGGAGGATTTAGCCTATGACTTGGACCGGAAGGCTTTGAAGCCGTATGAGCCAACACTTGCCGAGATGACGAAGGCGGCCATCGAACGACTATCAGTTAATGAGAAAGGTTTCTTTCTGATGGTGGAAGGCAGTAAAGTGGATTGGGCGGCTCATAAGAATGATCCTGTCGGGATGATCAGTGAGGTGCTGAGCTTTGACCGGGCTGTCGGTGAGGCATTGAAATTTGCTGAGCGTGACGGCAATACCATGGTCGTCGCGGTAACGGATCACGGCAACAGCGGGTTGACGCTTGGTAATCGGGATACAGATAAAACGTATAAGCGTCAGCCAATGGAAACCTTCACAGGACCGTTGAGAAAAGCCCAGTTTACGGTTAAAGGTGCAGCTTCCCAATTGAAGGATGACCGTTCAAATTTGAAAGATGTGTTGAAATCTTACGGGCTGTCTGGTTTGAGCAAAAAAGAATATTGTGTGATGAAAGAAGCCAAGGACACCGAGAACGAAATGGTCAAACTGCTTGCTAAGCGGGCGAATATAGGTTTCTCCACCCATGGCCATACTGGTGAGGACGTATTTCTTTATGGATATGGCCCCGGGAAGCCTGCTGGGTTGATTGAGAATACAGAGATTCCCTCAGTTTTTGCCAGATATCTTGGATTTTCTTTAGACAGTTTTTCAGATTGGTATGTGGATGGGAAGGAATTTTTCAGGGAGAAGGGCTATAAGGCGTTGATTGATAAGCGTGATCCCAAGAATCCTGTGCTTGTCGTTACACGTGGCGAAGAGGAGCTTCGGTTCCCAGAGAATAAGAATTTCTATTTGAGGAACGGTGAGGCTGTTGAGTTGAAGAGTGTGAATGTTCATAGCGGGGGGACGTTTTATGTTCATTGGGGGGAGTAGGGTGTTTTGGGCATAGGTGGTAGAGTCTGGCTTAATGTTTGTATACTGTCCTACGGGTAATCTCCTTGGAGACTGTAGTATTTTCACCGTAGACACATAATTGTACCTTGGTACCGGTCATTGGTAGTTGGCGTTGGGCTGGGGTCGGGGTGCCAGGCTCAAAAAAGTTGTTTTGAGCCTGGCTCGATTGCCCCAATTTGAGCCTGGCTCAGATATTTCAACTGGTACATCCCCCTTTTATCAGTACCAGATACACAAAATAAAGACACACACCTACTCTCCCACTCACCACCAATCGACATTTCCCGAGAAATATCTCCCCCGCCCTTCCACAACTTCCGCACTTTTCCCTCTTTTATTCCAATCCCCACCCCATATGCGTTATAATAAAAGAATGCGATTTTATAGATGGGAGAGATTGTTCGATGGCGATTCGAATTGAAGAATTGAAAGATAAATTAATTCCGATGAGTCGGGCGATACAGGGCGAGTTGAACCCTGGCACCGACGAAGGAAGAAATATTGTCTCAAAAGGGCTTCTTTTGTTTCGCCAGAACCTGGTATCGAACGTAAAGGTCCGCGATGAGGAAGCAAGCGCCGACGTCCAGGATGTGACGCCTGTTTCGGTGCGCCTGGACCTGCAGTTTCCTCTGCTGAGCAAATGTTCATGCCCCTACTCCGGCTGGTGCCGTCACCAGATGGCGACTTTTTTCATGATTTACAACAAGGTGGCACGGGTCAGCGAATGGATCCAAGACTGGCGCAGCCAGGAAAGCTCTCCCGCTTCGGACACAGGTGACAAGTCTTCACTGGATGAATTATTGAAGAAACACAGCGATTCCGGTGCCCTCCGTAAAGCCAGTGACTTATTACAGGAACGGAAAACACGCGGAAATACACCGGATGAATGGTGGGAGTTCTTCGAGACGCTTTTACAGAAAGAAGACCTGCAGCTGCTTGAAAGACAGCCCTATTTGATGGACGTCATCATCCAGAACATCTACAAACGATTTAACAAAGAAGCACCGTTCGAACGGGAATGGAAGCCCCTTTATCAGCTGTTCGCTACCTTCTTCCTGACACTGAAGGTGGATTTATTTTTACAGAGAAGGGACATCGCATTGAACCGGGAACAGTATGCCCTGTTCGACTTTCTCTTGGATGAAATGGAGGATGCGGTCGAGAAGCTCTCGGTCCATGCGATGCCGTTCAGCTTCGATCCGTTCATTGCCTTTTTGAAGGAAAAATCGAGAGAAATGAGTGAGGATCCGAAACACAGTTCTGAGATCAAGGCGGAGGTGTACCGCTTCATCTGGTACTACCTGTTCAAGCAAAAAGCGTGGCGCCGTGAGGAAGTGAAACGGCTGGAAGCTGCCGAATCACAGGATGATTCGTTCATAAAGATTGCCCTTCTTCATCAATATTTATTGCTTGAAGAGATGGAAAAAGCAGAGGAAATGGTAGATAAAATCGGAACAGAACTGGTTGTTCATTCTGAGTTCTGGCTTGTAAAATTCGTCCTCTCAAAGCGATATGAAGCACTGCTTCTGTTGTTGAAGGCCATATTAACAAGACTTCCTTCTTACATCGAGGAACGGGATCATTATGAAGCTTCGAGCTTCGTACGCTGGTTCGTCCGGAAGCTGCCGACGGAATGGCTGATGGAAAGAGATCCCGCCTTCTTAAGGGAACTGCTGCTGTCCATGCTGCCGTTCAGCTATTACAGCTACACAGAATTCCTGCTTAACGCAAAATCCTACCGCGAGTGGGTGGAACTGCAGAAATATATGGGCTATTCAATCGCTGAGATGGAAAACATAGGTCTTCGTGAGGTCTACAAAGAGTCTCCGGAGCTTGCACTGCCACTCTATTATAACGGTGTCATTGATGCGATCGAACAGAAGAACCGTGACAGCTATAGGCAGGCTGTCAGGTACTTGAAGAAAATCCGTACGATTTATAAGAAGCTAAAACAGACCGACAAATGGGATGCTTATATAGAGTACATTCTAGAAAAATACAAGCGATTACGTGCGTTTCAAGAAGAATGCAGAAAGGGTAAGTTGATCGATGCTTAAACTGTCTTCCGTGAAAATCAATGTAGACGCAACCAAATATGGAGACCGCTTCTTTCTGACAGCAGAAAACGGTGATGGAGAGAAGCTGCACCCTTCCGACTGGAAAAGTCAGCTGTTCCTGTGGCATGAAGATACCCATTACGGGACGCTTCTTAACGACACCATCGTGAACGACGGGATTGTCGTGTCTCAGTGGCAGCTGCTTACGCTTCTCGCTCAGGAGCATTTCAGCGGGATGGTGGAATGGGACTGGGACGAAGCCGGTCAGGCGTGCAATGCAATTGCCCCCGTCCTCTATGAAGCAATAGAAGCAGGACGATGGCTTCCCCGCTTCGATGAATGGCAGGAAACAGGGCTCCAGTTTCACATCCCCGATGAAGTCTGGGAAAACTTCAATGAAGAGTTCTGGAAACAGGACATCCCTGAAGGCCCGTCCCTCGCCGCTTTAACGCAGCAGTGGTTTGAAGGGTCGTTGAATGAGGCGATGGAGGCCGGCGGGTCAGAGGCGATGAAGAGGATCCAGAAACTGAAGGAGAGTACACTGACTTCGGAGGAGCTTCATGCTTATTTTGATGAGAAGCGCTGGAGTGAGTGGATTCGCGGCGAGGAGGATGACGAGCTTCCGTTTTCAATCGGACTTCGCATTTCCGAGCCGCTCGATGAGGATGAAACGTGGCAGCTTGAGACGATTTTGCGCGACCGCAAGAAGGAGAAGCGTGTGATTTCGTTGGCGGATGATACGGTTCCCCCTTCTTGGAAAAGGTATTTGCCACAAGTCCGTGAAGAGCAGGAACGCTGGCTGAAGATGATCCCGATGCTTCGCGACACGGGCGGAATTCTGACCGATTCCCTCAGCGAGCACGATGCGTGGGATTTCTTATCGGTTCTGAGTGAAAAGCTGATCGACCTTGATATCGAAATCCTCCTCCCTTCCTGGTGGGAAGCGATGAAGGATGCTCATGTGCTGGTGAAGGCTAAGCTGAAAAACACAGATACGAGCTACCGCCCATCTTTTGTCGGATTGAATGCCATGCTCGATTTTGACTGGCGCTTATCAATGAACGGGGTCAATTTGTCGGAAGAGGATTTTAATAAGCTGGTAGATGACCAAAGGCGACTGGTGAAAATCCGCGGGCAGTGGATGAAGCTCGATCCCGCGATGATCCGCCGCATTCAGCAGATGATGACGAAGGCGAAGCAGGAAGGCATCTCGATTCAGGATATGCTGGAGCAGGAACTGGTACCGAGGGATGAAGATGATGCAGCTTTGGAACAGGACGACGAGTATGATCCGTATAAATATGCCCGTATTCAGCTGGAGCTGAACCGCTCCCTGAAAAAACTTGTAAGTCAGCTGACGAATGTGTCATCGATTCCTTTAGTGGAAACGCCTCAGGATTTTAACGGGGAACTTCGGCCTTATCAGCAGCTCGGAATGAGCTGGATGCTATTTTTACGAAAATTCGGTTTCGGTGCATGCCTTGCCGATGACATGGGACTTGGGAAAACGGTGCAGCTCATCACCTATTTATTACATGTGAAGGAGACCGAGAAACCGGAGACGCCTGCTTTGATTATCGCGCCTACCTCTGTGCTCGGAAACTGGCAGCGTGAAATCGAGAAGTTTGCGCCCGATTTAAAGGTCCATCTTCATTATGGTTCTTCCCGTGCAAAAGAAGAAAAATTCGCTGAGCGGATTGCAGGTATGGATATCGTGCTGACCTCTTACGGCTTGTCTCACATTGATTTTGACGAGCTGTCTGACGTGGAATGGAGCTCCATCTCCCTGGATGAGGCACAAAACATCAAGAATGCGAACACAAAACAATCACGTGCGATCCGTAAGCTGAATGGAAAGCATCATATCGCACTGACGGGAACGCCGATGGAAAACCGCCTATCCGAGCTGTGGTCCATCTTCGATTTCTTGAATCACGGCTACCTCGGAGGGTTCACGCAGTATCAGAAAAACTATATTGCTCCGATCGAAAAGGATGAATCTCAGGAAAAGGTCCGCGAGCTTCAAGCAAAAATCAAGCCGTTCCTGCTGCGGAGAACGAAGAAGGATCCGGAAGTCGAGCTCAACCTTCCTGAGAAGATCGAGCAGAAGGAATACTGCAGCTTGACGGCTGAACAGGCGGCGCTTTATGAGCAGCTCGTGCAGGAAACATTGACCAAAGTGGAAACGTTGAGCGGGTTCGAGCGCAAAGGATTGATTTTACAGATGCTGAATCAATTAAAACAGCTTTGTAACCATCCCGCTCTTTACCTGAAAGAGCCGTCTCCTCGGTCAATCCTAACACGTTCTGAGAAAATGCAGAAGCTGAAAGACATCGTGGAAACCGCATTGGAGTCAGGTGAGGGTACATTAATTTTCACCCAATATATCTCAATGGGCGAGATGATCCAGGAAGTCATGAAGAAAGAGTTCGCGGTCGATGTGCCATTCTTGAATGGCAGCATGGCCAAAGGCAAGCGCGATGAACTTGTCGAACGATTCCAAAACGGTGAGTTCCCTGTGTTCCTACTTTCCTTGAAGGCTGGCGGTACTGGCTTGAACTTAACTGCTGCCAATCACGTTGTCCACTATGACCGCTGGTGGAACCCTGCTGTGGAGAACCAGGCGACCGACCGTGCTTACCGCATCGGGCAGAAACGATTCGTCCATGTTCATAAGCTGGTTTCGTCAGGTACTCTTGAGGAGAAGATCGATGCGATGCTCGAGAAGAAGCAGGCGTTGAACGATGAAATCATCAGAAGTGATCAGTGGGTTACGGAGTTATCGGATCAGGATCTGCAGTCGTTGTTGGTGTTGGAATAGATTTTGTGTTAGACCCCTTTCTTTTTGGAGAGGGGTTTTTCTTTTGCACTGAAATCAACAGCGATGTTCAGCAGTACAAAACCACAAAAAACAGCCGGTTCCTAAGAAACCGACCCTACATGAAGACATATTGGGGAACTTACTACACTACTTCACTACTTACTTACGATATTCTATTTCTAACGAGGTATGTTAGAGGGATGACGCGGTGGTATGATGACAATTGGACTTTGAGACATAACTTATAGGTTGGACAGAAATTATTTGGGATGTTCGTTTGAAGGTTTCTAAGTTGGAGAGATATCGAGGTTCCTTATGATGTGGTCTGCAGGACAGGGTTCGTATATTCATATCCTTGTTCAAGTGCGGTGACTCGTTGTGATAGGTAGAAATTCTCGACGTTTGCCCGTGCTACTTTCTTGATCAAATCTTCGTTCAGCTTTTCCAGTCGATCGATTCGCTGCTCCAGCGTTTGCAGGGTTGCCACATGTTCCCCTCCCTTCTTTTAGAATGGCAGTTCGATTGGTTCTTTCTCCGGCTGTTGTTCTTTTTCAAGATGCGGCTTTGGATCCATAAACCGGATCGAATCTGCGACTACTTCCGTAACATAGATACGCTTTCCTTGGTCGTTTTCATAATTGCGAGTTTGAATGCGTCCAGTGATTCCGACAACCGAACCTTTGCGGCAATATTTTTCCGTGTTATCGGCCGCCTTGTTCCAAATTTTGCACATGACGAAATCCGTGTCTACCTGCCCCTGCTGATTTTTAAACTGGCGGTTGACAGCAACCGTAACACTAAGGACCGACCTGCCTTCCATCGTTTTTCTTGCTTCGGGATCCTTGGTCAGCCTTCCCACCAGGGTTACTTGATTGATCACCTTCGTTCTTCACTCCTTTCTTTTTGGAATGACTTCATCTTACACTCCCCCTTCCAACCGTGTAAAATCGTGAATTTCTAAAATTCAGAGCCAAAACAGGCTTAAATTTGACAAATTCCCCTAGGGAGATTTGCCATTTTCGAGGTGAAATCCGTCCAAATATCGGAAATCAGACTTTTTTCACACAATTTGATATTAGGGATTCTATTCTTGCTATGATATAATTTTTTTAACTAAGCTCTTTCGTATACAGTACTTTTTTCAATCTTAAAATAATCAGTAATCACCAGTTTTGAGCTGTATTCGAAAAGAGCACGTGCACACACTTCATTCAGAGTTCTGCACAACGTACGAGAATCTACACCCCTTTTGAAAATAGACTTTCCATTAAAAACCTATTTATAGGAGATGTTCGTTCATGAAAACCTTTAAAGTGATATCACTTCAGGTAGTGGATAATGATGAACTACAGGATTTTGAAATTGAGGACGGTTTAATCATCAATAAAGAGGATGAAAAGGGTACTTGGCTTGTGGAAACGTATATGTCACAAGACCACATTGAATTTTTCCAAAAGGTCCAGCAGCGAGAGGATGACTTGGAAATACAGGTCGTCATTTCCCATAAAGCCAATGATCCCGCCGCATTCATGACGTCCATACGCTGCATTAAGAAAATGAACGGACGGATGAGTATCTTATTTGAAGGAAAATTAAAGAAACAGCGCAATGAGTACGCCGAGTTATTATTGGACGACTTGCTTCAAAAAGGGTATTCAGGAGATGAACTGGTGAAAGAATTTCGTGAAAAGATGGTGTCTAAGCCGCGTATTCCAGCTACGTCAAAACCGAGCGTCTGATTTTACGAAAATGTGTAAACTTATTGTAGAGCAGATGTTAACGGTTTGTTATAATAGGCTTATCGATACGATTCAATAGGCAGGTGTCCAAGATGATCGGGGAAAGAGTAAAGAAATATAGACAGGAAAGACGAATGTCTATGACAGAACTGGCTGAAAAAGCTGGGGTTGCTAAATCATATCTGAGCTCTATTGAGCGCAACATTCAACAAAACCCATCTATTCAGTTTTTGGAAAAAGTCTCTGCCGCTTTGGGAATCTCGATGGATGCATTATTACACGATGAACCCGAAAATACAGCAGTCGATCGCGAATGGATCAAAATTGCAGAGGAAGCGATGGATTCCGGTATTACGAAGGAACAATTCCGTGAGTTCATTGAATTTAATAAATGGAAATTGGGCAACAAATAAGTCTTGCAGCTTCTGCAAGACTTTTTACATTAGACGATCTTATACTCATTTGCTTTTTTGCCATGAATTTGAATAAATTTTCTAATATCATTCTTTGAAATTCCTGCCTCCAGTGCCTGTCTCACTAGTTCCACCCATTCTAAATCAAGCTCACGTTCCTTCATTTAGATCCCCTCCCCAAAATACATTCATGTATTTCAGGCAATCCAGCCATCTTAGTCCCCCAATGAGCACTTCGCCTATGTATATACCTGTTAGTATGTACGCATTTTCCTACCTTAGATCTGTGACTTTGCGTCCCTATTTTTCAATAGGTTTGCCTTTATCTGAGTAGTTCATTAGAACTATACCCATTATACTGCTCAATAATCTTTTTTAGTGTTATTTTTTGTCTATTCTGATAATTAATTTTATACTTTATCTTACATATTCAGTTGTTTTTTGACACCAATCTTTAATACTTTTATAAGAACTTGTCTTTCTTTCTCATGCAATAAAAGTATTTGTCGAAGCTTTCGTTTATTTCTTCACTTTGTGTTGCTGATAAGTCTCCAGTTTCCTTTTCAATGGAAGGACTTTGTCATTAATATTTTTTAAAGTTTTGGAATCGTAGAAGGAATGGTTCGTTAAATCATTTCCGCAAGATGGACAAACCCATTTACCTATCTCGCTGCTGCTATACGAACTTCGAGTGCAACGGGAACATACTTTTTTATACATGGTTGTATCCTCCTCTTCTATAAAAATCGCCTCTTGTTCTTTTTAGTGAACATATCATTATTATAAAGCAAATTTTTATTAACAAAAGAATCAAATTAGCTTAATTATTCTTAATAAAGAACATTTTATGTGTTTTTACTCCCGATATCTTCTGTTTTCTCGATATTTCATATTTTCTTTTATCTTTTTTGTTCTATATAATGAATATAATAGTACATAACTGGAGTGATGTGTATGGTGGGGGATCGAATTAGAGAAATCCGCTCCCAAAAGAATCTGACGATTAATGAATTGGCACAGCTTTCCCAAATTTCTAAGTCATATATCAGTTCAATTGAAAGAGGGCTGCAAAAGAACCCCTCTATTAAAGTTCTTCAAAAACTAGCCGAAACCCTCAATGTCCCTCTTGAATCAATTATTTCAATAGATACTGTGGATATACCCCTAGATGAAGATTGGATTGAAACTCTTGAGGAGGCCATACATAATGGCTTAACAAGAGAAGAATTTAATCATCTTCTCTCATTTCTACACCATCTTAGAATGAAGAAGATAGAAGAATAGCGCTAGAATTGTCAGTCTACAAAAAAAACAGAGACAGCCTTCACCATCTCTGTTTAAGGACTATTACTCGTCCTTATTATCCGCATCCTTCATATCGATGTCATCTTCAATAACATCTTCTTCAGGAGTATTGTTGTCTTTTGTTGCATCTTTATCATTCGGCGTGTTCTTATCTTCAGATTCAGGATAGTTCTCTTCATTCAAATCGTTGTCATTCATGTCACCGTTTTCGTCCATGTCACCATTCTCTTCAACACCATTATCTTCTGGAGGCGGCTCCTGGTCGTTCATGTTACACCCAACTAGAAGCATAGCTGCTAATGCTGATCCACTAAGGATTGATACTAACTTTTTGCTCATGATGTATGACTCCTTTCTACACGTTTGGATTGTTTGATGTAAGACCGCTGTTTGTGGTCTTTCGTGGTTAGTTTTCCCTGAAATTTGATTTATTTGCATGGTTTTTGGAATTCATTATAAAAAATACGCCTTTAAACACCGCTGTTGATTTCCGTGCAAGACTTCGCTTTCCGCGGGGGGGGGCGATGAGCCTCCTCGTCGCTGCGCTACTGTGGGGTCTCATCTGTCCCGCAAATACCGCAGGAGTCTTCGTGTTGCACTATCATCAGCTGAATCAGGTTAAGCAATATCAAAACATCATCTTAGAGAACGTTCACACACCGTCTTGATTTATTGTAAATCCCCAAATAAAAAACCGGCCCCTCAGTGACTCAAACATCACCTCAGGACCGGTTCCAATACTCTATTCTTCCTTCTCACCAAGCGCAAACATCATTTCCAATTCGCACGCCACTTCTCCGTCAACAGTAGCAACGCCTTTTCCTTTACCGATTGCCCCTTTGAAGCGAGTCATCTCAACTTCAAGCTTGAGCTGATCACCAGGTTTTACCTGGCGCTTAAAGCGGCATTTATCGATTCCGGTAAAGAATGCCAAGCGGCCACGGTTTTCTTCTTTCTTAAGCATTGCCACAGCTCCCACCTGTGCAAGTGCCTCAACGATCAAGACACCGGGCATTACAGGGTAATCTGGGAAATGTCCATTGAAGAATTCTTCATTTGCCGTTACATTTTTGATGCCAACCGCTTTTTTGCCTTCTTCAACCTTTAATATACGGTCGACCAGCAAAAACGGATAGCGGTGTGGGATGATGTCTTTGATTTCATTGATATCAAGCATGTGTTATGTACCTCCTGTAATATCTAACCTTTCTCCATTGTACATAAATCGAGGGGAGAATGGAATAGCCGGCAAAGGCCCGTCCCTCGATGCATAACGCATGAGGGACGGGCCTTCTCAACTTATTTCTTGGTTACTATATCTATAATGTGCTGCCAGGTTTCTTTTTTGAATACGTCGGTTGGATTGCCGTCTCCGATGACGCCGTAGCCAACCATGGCTCCAAAGGCGAGACTGGCAGCAAGAAGGAGAACGACCAGAAGGATCCGCAGCCAGATGGGAAGCATCCGGACGCGTACCCAGCGTTTCGGTTTTGCTTCTTTCTTTGGCTTATCCTTTTTCTCAGCTTTCACCGATTCTCTTGTTTTCGCTTCTTGTACCAGTTCTTTTTCACTCATAGCTTAAGACTCCTTTTAGCGTATACCATTAACGAGGCCCATCATTTGATCCGCAAGCGAGATTGAACGCGCCTGGAATTGATAGGATCGTTGAACATTCAGCATATCTGTCATTTCTTTTCCGATATCGACGTTTGAGGCTTCAAGAGAATTCTGCACCATTGAAATATCGGTTCGCGCTCCACCAATCAGGTTTGTCAGCACCTCATCTGCATCGACATCCAACTGGTTCATATTCTCGGGAAGACCCACAAGGTTACTTCCATATTGACTGAGAAATTGAGGTTTTTCAATGGAAACTATTCCTAAATTCACTTGCTCTTGCTGTCCGTTCTGTCCGGAAATCGTGAGGACTCCGTTATCACCTAATTGAAAACTTGAGGCGTCCTCTGAAAACGTAATGTAATTATCGTCCTCATCCAATACAGGGTAACCATTCCCATTGACCAGCATCGACTCTCCATTCCCCATAGGACTGACAAAGAACGCACCGTCCCTTGTGTACCGGACAGCATTGGCATCACCATCCTGCGCAAGCACCTTGAAGAACTGTCTTTCATTTGTGAAGGCAAAGTCAAGCGACCGCCCTGTAGACTTAAGCGACCCCTGAGACAAGATCAATTGAGCTTGAGACAGCTTTGCACCAGTACCTGACCTGATTCCAAGCGGTGTAAGCCTGCCGATATCCTTGTCGGTATTCTCCTGATTTCGAACGTTCTGAACCATCATTTCAGCAAAAGTCGCTTCCCGTCGTTTATAGCCATATGTTTCAGCATTCGACAGGTTATGACCGATCATATCCATTTGTTTCTGCAATTGGCCCAGCGTATTCGTCGCTGTAATCATTGTCCGGTTCATGTCAATTCCCCTTTATTATAAGGTATTTCACTTGGAATTACTATTTCAAAAGGATGACTATCCATTTACCCGACCGATTTCATTTGCTGCCTTTTCCATGCTGCGGTCGTAGGCTTGGAGCACTTTCTGGTTCGCCTCGAATGCCCGGTAAGCGGTCATCATGTCTGTCATTGCACGGGAAGCGTCTACGTTTGAACGTTCAAGGAAACCTTGCTTTGCCGTAAAAATGACACCTTCTGCATCATAAGCATTCTGAAGCGGTTCGTTTCCTTCCGTTGCGAACAAGCCGTCTCCCTGCTTGATCAATTGATTGGGATTTTCCGAAAAACCGATGCCCAACCGTGCTACAACTGTATCTTCAACGAGGATTTGTCCTGATTCACCAATTTTGAACTCATCCGTGTCAAGCTGGATCCGTTCTCCATTCTCATCTAAAATGAATTGGCCGCTATTCGTAGTCAAAAAACCATTTCCATTTACCGTCAGATTCCCGTTGCGGGTGTATCGCGGACCATCTGTGCCCTCCACTGTCAAAAACACCGATCCTACAGCACCTGTATCTTCATCAACCGGCATATTCCCGTTCAACAGGGTGATGTCGGCATTCCTGCCTGTTTCCTGTATATCTCCCTGTACAAAGTTAGGTGTGGTTTCCTGCATATACACACCCGTATTCATTTTGCCCAACCTTTGATTAAACGGTATGGACAGCCTGTTCTCTGTAGGGACCTGCGCAGAGTCCAGACGCTCCAGAAGCATTTCTGGAAAAGCACGCATCGAAGCCTGATCAGCCTTGTAACCAGGAGTATTCGCGTTCGCCATATTATTCGTCAGCATTTCTGTTTTGCGCTGCTGCGCAAGCATCCCGGATGCTACTGTATAAAAACCACGAAACATACTTTACACCTCTTTACGATTTTGCTCTTCCATCATACTATCGGTCACATTGGACTTCTTTTTTATCCGTGTCTCGTTATTCCAGAATGTTCCTTTACCCTCAGCCGATTTTTCTGCGTGAGATTTTATCAATGTTTTCTAGCATCATCCCGGTACCGACTGCCACACAGTCCATCGGGTTTTCCGCTTTAAAGACTGGCACTTTCAATTCTTCAGCTAAAAGCTGATCCATACCGTGCAATAGAGCGCCCCCGCCCGTAATGATCACTCCACGGTCGATGATATCAGCGGAAAGCTCAGGAGGAGTTTTCTCAAGGACGTTTTTAGCTGCTTGAACGATAACAGCAACTGACTCTTTAAGAGCGCCTTCAATCTCCTTGGAAGTAACGGTGATCGTACGAGGCAATCCGGATACCATGTCACGGCCGCGGATGCTCATCTCATTCATAAACTCTTCTCCCTCTTCGCGCTTGCTGGAGAAAACCGTACCGATATTGATTTTGATATCTTCTGCTGTGCGTTCACCGATCAGGAGTTTGTACTCTTTTTTAATGTAGTTCAGGATTTCATGATCAAATTTATCCCCTGCCATCTTGATGGACTGCGCTGTTACGATGTCACCCATCGAAAGCACGGCAACGTCCGTTGTACCGCCTCCGATATCGACAACCATGTTCCCGGTCGGATTGAAAATGTCCATTCCTGCACCGATTGCAGCAACCTTTGGCTCTTCTTCAAGATAAATTTTCTTTCCTCCGCTCTTCTCAGCTGCTTCCCTGATCGCTTTCTGCTCGACGCTTGTAATGTTAGTCGGACAGCAAATCAGGATTCTAGGCTTCGATAAGAAACCCTTTACATTTAACTTATTGATGAAATGCTTCAGCATGGCTTCTGTTACATCAAAGTCCGCAATGACCCCATCCTTCAACGGGCGGATCGCCACGATGTTTCCAGGAGTACGACCTACCATGCGGCGCGCTTCTTCACCGACTGCCAGAACCCTATTTGTATTCTTATCAAGAGCCACAACCGAAGGCTCATTTAAAACGATCCCTTTTCCTTTAACATGGATCAGGACATTCGCCGTCCCAAGGTCAATACCGATATCTTTCGCAAACATTTCGTGTTACTCCCTTCTTCAATTCCAGTCATTTATATGTCAGTTAATTGTCAGTTTGTAATTACGTTATTACGATAAGGTAAAACTTGCACCCAATATATTATTTTACCACAAATATGTCGAAAGGACGTATTCTTTGTCAAAAAAATGTATTGAAATTGTTATTTATTTGAAAAAGTATTTTAGTTAGATGTTTTTTGTTGCAAAGATGTAAAAAATGAATTGTCCTACTGAACACCGCAGTTGATTTCCGTGCGAGACTTCGCTTTCCGCGGGCGGTTGGTAAGCCTCCTCGTCGCTGCGCTCCTGTGGGGTCTGACCTAACGCGCTTTTCCCGCAGGAGTCTTCGTCTCGCATTCCAATCAACTGCTGGAAAGGCATATTTACAAACTACAACTACTACCCTGTTTGACTGAGCGCTCAATCACATATTCAACTGATTTAAGAGCGGTGCCAGGCACCGCTCTCCACTTATAAACTCTCTACCCACAAAATTAAAAATACACCAAGCGCATCAATGCGTAGCTTGGCGTATTTTGATTAGCTGTGGAGCTCTTCTTTTTTGTACTTTTGCTTTGTGGCTTCCCCACCTCGTAGATGACGGATTGATTTATGATAATCAAGTATCGTTTTCACTTCGTTTGCTAGTTCTGGATTTATTTCTGGCAGGCGTTCTGTCAGATCCTTATGAACAGTACTTTTGGACACGCCAAACTCCTTCGCAATGACACGAACAGTTTTCTTCGTCTCCACGATATACTTGCCAATCTTGATTGTTCTCTCTTTGATGTAATCGTGCACACCACTCGACCTCCCTAAATTGGATGTGAGAAGTGTGAAATGAGACTCGCTATATCATCAATGAAATAGTACAGACCGCAATCGGCGGCAGAAAGCTTTATTTAAAGCAGCGGCTTTCTGATCTTACAACGTATGAACAAATTCCTCGGCTTTGTGAAATAGTAGGTTGAAACGATTCCTCACCTCAAACACTCTCTGTTTTGATAGGTTTGTATCATTTTATTAGCCGAGGTCTCCATATATGCACAAAAAAGACAATAAGGACAAGGTTTGGAGCGAATTTTCTGAAAATAAATTAAGGTTACGCTAATTTGCTCCTTTTAGTGAGGGTGTTTAACAACGTGCTCGACTATTTTTTGTACCTGATTCACAGGTTGTTAATTGTACCTGGTACAATCCCCGTTCACCCCCGCCCTCTGCTAACCCTCAGCAGCTCGCCCCACGTATCGACTTTCCGATCACGCAGAAGCTCCAGCAGCTCCACAAACAAATAAGCCGTCGTCAACGCATCGTTGACGGCACGATGCCTTG
The DNA here is from genome assembly GCF_052828565.1 of Rossellomorea sp. NS-SX7. Classification (NCBI taxonomy): domain Bacteria; kingdom Bacillati; phylum Bacillota; class Bacilli; order Caryophanales; family Bacillaceae; genus Rossellomorea; species Rossellomorea sp. NS-SX7. The sequence continues at coordinate 3,761,372 of NZ_CM128249.1, forward strand.
GGTACATCCGGGTGCCGAATAGTTGAGCGTATCGCTCAAGGTCGCGCATATCATACGAAGGGGCGAGATACCCGATGAGGTTCAGTGTATCGATGCTAGGTGCCATTTGAAGGTGGGAGCCCGTCCTTTTCATTTCACTCTTCAGCACCAATTCATCAAAGCTGACGTAGTGTCCCGTTAAGCAGTCCGCTTTTTGTTCACGCAGGAATTCAAAGAAATCCCGTATTGCTTCATGGGCTGATGGAGCGCCTTCGACATCCTTCGAGGCGATTCCCGTCAAATCGGATATTTCCTGAGAAATAAGTCGATTCGGATTGGAGAAAGTTTGAAAGGTCATCTTGTCTTTTACCTTATATCCCTCCACTCTGACTGCACCGATTTCGAGCAGCCGGTCTTCTGCGTTGACACGGAAGCCGGTTGTTTCTGTGTCGAAGACGATGAAGGTGAGTTCCTCTATTGCTCTGTTCATCGGAATCGAATCATAATTCAAGGGGCACGTCATCTTCTTTTTGGAAAAAATGATTGGGATCACTTCCCTTCTATGCTAATGAGTAATGTGCGAGCATCATGTTCTGGAATTCCCTGATTGTTTTTACGCTGTGATAGAGATGTTCTTTTTCCCTTGTTGAAAGGGTGGATAGCTGTACGGTGTCCCCTTGTTTGCTTCTCTTCAGCTCCATATAGAGTTTCATCACTTCCTGAAAGGATTCCGTCAAGTCATCGGCGAATTCAGGTGAAATAGACCCTTTTTTCGCCAGGAACGCTATTTTATCCAACGTGGAGCCCGTCAGGTTACCGTGAGCGAGATTCAAGATTTGCAGTGCATGATGAAAAGGGAAAAGGATTTCTTTTTTCATTGAAAATTCCTTCCGCTGCATCCCGAGCAGGGATCGGATCGATGAATGCAGGACGGGTACGGGCTTTGTCTTTTCAACCTGAGCCATCCTTGCCAACAGGATTTTCGAATGATTCAACTGACGGTGGAGTGTACTTATGAAATCGTCATTGAGCTCCTTCTCCCCTGCCACGAACCGAAACGAAAAGAAGTTTTGAGCCTTTAACAGCGTCTCTTCAGAAGAACGGACAGACCACCGCCTCACTCTTTCCTCCCACTGATCCAGGCTGCCCCTCCACGCGGACTTAGAGGACATCATATCCCCGTCACAACGTCTCAATCCGGCTTCCTCGAGCTTGTTCACTACTTTTTCTGAAAACAGCGTGAAATACTCCTCCGACTGTTTTCCTTCCTTTTCATAAACGAGGAAGTGATCCTGGTCGGTTAGCATGAACTGCTCTTTCCTTCCCGCTGAACCCATCACATAAAAGGCAAATTTGCACGGTTTGGCCATTCCTTCTTCTACCAGCTCCTCTTCCGCCTCTTTCAGCACCCTTCGATACAAACGGTCTAGGAGCCCTGTCATAAAGTCCAAGACATGAAAGACAGGCGCCTGAGCTTCCCATAAATGATGAAAGACCGATTCGATGGTAGCCTTTATTTTATCGTGGGGAAACCTGAGATCATCAAGTTTATGAGTACTCGTCAAAGCGCCGATATGATTCGCCTTCATTACATCATAAAGAGTGATGATCCCAACCAGCTTGCCTTTTTCCGTTACAGGCAGGTGTTTGATAGAATGGTCCAGCATGGCAGCCAGCGCTTCGTACAGATACGTATCCTGGCCAATCACGATAGGTTTCTTCGTCATCCCTTCCTTCACAGGATTGGTGAGGGGGATGTTCCCTGCAATGTATCGCGAGACGATATCCCGTTCGGTAAGGATACCGGCAATCCTTTCATTCTCAAGGACTACAACCGAGCTGACCCGATATGCCCCCATGATATGCGCAGCTTCCTGGAGGGAGGCCCCGCTGTCCACGGTGATCACGTGATCAATCATGATATCTCTCACTCTTTTTAAAATGGTGGATCGCTCCTGGAGGCCATAAGACGCCCCTACCTGCTTCGACAGAGAGTAGTAGATATCCTGAAGGCGCTTTGACGTTTCATTCAATAAAAAGCGCTTCAGATGGGGATCTTCCCAGTACCCCTTCAAGCCGCTATAAGGGACGATACATAGCAAGCTGTCCTCTTTTGCCCTGACCTCAACAGATGCATAGACGCCTTCCTCCACTTCTTCTTTTTCCATAAAAGAGTAGAGGGAAGATAGTCCGACGATACCCCCTTCAGAAATCAATTCAAGTACTTCTTCCTTTCCGTCCATTTCTTTCGGAATGATGACTTCTACTTCCCCTTCGACGACAAGGTAGAGGCCGATACGATTTTCATAGCTTTTTAGAAGTGTCTGGTCCGCTCCTGCAGTCACTTTTTTACAAGTGGATAAAAGGGAAAGAGCTGTACTACGCTCCATCCCCTTGTAGAAGGGATGAAGCAGTACAGCTTCTTGAAAGGTTTGATCAGGATTTGAAGTTGACATCATCGTCCACCCAAATATCCCCGTTTTTGAATGTCATCTGCTCAGGATAACGAAGATTCGTCACTTCATCCTGAAGCTTCTGGTCCGGAGCTTTCGTCATCAAGGAGACGACGAAATTCGCTAGGAACCCGGCTGTCGCGCCGAATACGCCTGCTCCTGTATCAATGATGCCGAATACGTTGATTCCTGCCCTTGCCATGAAAATATAGGTGAGCGTAACGCCCAATCCGACAAGCAACCCTGCAATGACCCCTTGTGCGTTCGACCGTTTCCACCAGACTCCGAGAATGAGAGCCGGGAAGAAGGTTCCGGACGCGAGCGCGAAGGCCCACGCAACGATTTGGGTGATGACACCCGGAGGATTCAGTGCCACTATTCCAGCTGCAAGTGTTGCGAGTACGATCGTCCAACGGGCTACAGCGAGGCGGTTTTTCTCCGTCGCATTCGGCCTGAATACGCGGTAGTAAATATCATGTGCGAAAGAAGACGAGATGGCGATCATCAATCCGCCGGCCGTCGATAATGCCGCCGCCATCGCACCCGCAGCAACAAGTCCGATGACAAATACGCCAAGGTTTGCGATTTCAGGCGTTGCCATGACGACGATATCATTGGAAATGACGATTTCTTTCCATTGTAAAATGCCGTCCGCGTTCGTATCGGCTACCTGGAGCTTTCCTGTATCCACCCAGGAAGCCGTCCATGCAGGCAGTTCACTGATCTTACTGCCTGCAACCTTCGTCATTAATATGAAGCGCGAGAACGCTGCATACGCTGGTGCAGAAAGATAAAGCAGCCCGATGAAAAGAAGTGCCCACGCCCCAGACCAGCGGGCCGCTTTCATCGTCGATACCGTATAGAAGCGGACGATAACGTGCGGAAGACCCGCCGTCCCCGCCATCAATGTAAACATAAGCGCGAGGAACTGCCACTTCGTCCCGTTCGTGAACGGTGCGAAATACTCCGAGACCCCGAGCTCCCGATCAAGTTCACCGATCTTCCCTACAAGTTCACCGTACGAAATCCATGGTGCCGGATTCCCCGTAATCTGCAGGGACATGAAAATAATCGGAATCAAATACGCAATGATCAAAACGATGTACTGTGCCACCTGGGTCCAGGTGATCCCTTTCATACCGCCGAATGCAGAATAAAAGGCAATCAGCACGACCCCGATGAGCGTCCCGACTTTTGCATCGATTTCAAATAAACGCCCGATGACGACCCCTGAACCGGAAAGTTGTCCGATCGAGTAGGTGAAACTGATGATGATCGTACAAAGTGCGGCAATAACGCGCGCCGTATGGCTGTTATAGCGGTCCCCGATGAACTCCGGAACCGTGTAGCGCCCATATTTACGGAGCTGCGGCGCAAGGAGGAAGGTCAGCAATAAGTAACCGCCTGTCCACCCCATTATGTATGCCAGTCCGTCATAACCAAGGATCATGACCGTACCGGCAAGTCCGATGAATGAAGCTGCACTCATCCAGTCGGCTCCGATCGCCATCCCATTGAAGACCGGTGGCACTCCGCGGCCAGCAACGTAGAAATCCGATGTCGCTTTCGCCTTGTTATATACCGCTATACCGATATATAAAGCAAATGTTGCAAGAATGATAGCCGTTGAAACAATAAACTGTACATCCATTAACCGATTTCCCCCTTTTGTCTGCTTCTTTATTTTCTGTCTCTGTTTAGTGTTCGTTGATGAATGGGAGCCGCTCTCCTTTATCCACATAGCTTTAATGATCAACAACGTCGTTTAACAGAGCATTTTTTAAAAGATAGATTTTTATTAGTTCACATTAGGATTAATGATCAAGCGTCTTTCCATAACTCACTTGCTCATTCTTACTTTCATCGATTCCATATTTGCGGTCGATTCGGTCAGATACGACGGCATTCACATAAAGCAGGATGATAAAGATCAGAATGGATCCCTGAGCACCCATGAAATAGTGGAATGGAAACCCGTTAATCGTAAAAGAAGATAAACTTTCAGCGAAGAACACCATGACAAAAGAACTGATGAACCAGATGACAAGGTATAAAGCCATAAAACGGTTTTTCTCTTTGAAATACTGATCGGCTTTGGCTCGATCGATTTTCTTCATAAATATCCCCCTTTTTATCTACGCTCTTTTCGCAAGCTTTGTAGATCTTCACACTAGGTTCAAACCAAATTTTTTAAAGAATCGAATTCGAAAAGAGCACGTGTCCACTCTTAGTTAAGAATTCTATTTGACTGACGAAAAACCAGTCATCTTTTAAAACTGACTTTATCGTAGACTGAAAATGAACTTCACTGTTTCAAAAAACGGCATTGGGACAAGTGCAATCTGAACAATAAAATATACAAACATGGATAAGAACGGCAGAACTAAAAATACGGCTTTCTTTTTCTTAACTGCGAAGAAGATACTTGCGCCTGTGATCAGGAGCAGCACGATGAAGTAAAGCAATCTTTCACCTCCCATTTTGTAAACGCTGCCATAAATAAATATTAAATTTTCTGAAACTTTATTCGTGACCTCATTATCATTTATGTGGAAAAGCTTTTTCAATAAAGAAATTCCGACATTTACCACTGAAAGTGCACGAAATATGCTTTAGCTATTTTACAAATATAAGAATTTTCCAACTATTGATACGTTATACTGTTATGAGATTGGTCTATACATTTTACTGACATAATGAATGGATGTCGAATATAGTCGAAACTTTTTTATGGCAGGATATTTCAGGAGTTATGGACTTGAAATAGGTGAGCAGAGCAGACGCGTATGTGTGCAATGAGGCTAAACGCAAAAAACTGACCAGCTCCTGCCGGTCAGTCCGTTTATTATTCTTGATCTTCTTTACTTGTATCAGCGTTTGATTCAGCGTCTTGATCTTCTGCATCAGCATTAGACTCGGAGTCGTTTTGCTCTGCGTCAGATGGGTTTGCGTCCTGCTTTTCTTCAGCAGCTTCCCCTTCAGCACCTTCTTCAGCTTTTGCGTCATCTTGTGCTGCTGCGTCTTCTTTCGCTGCATCATCTTGTGCCGCTTCTGGCTGATCGCCGGAAACCTTCTGCTCATCAAGCTTTGCTTCTTGAAGAGTGGCAAGAGACTTATTGAAATAGTTGATTGGATTGACTGCTACATTGTCTTTGCGGATTTCAAAGTGTACGTGAACACCCGCATCTTCATTGAATAAAGATTTTCCTGCTTTTGCAATCGCTTGACCTTGATCCACGACATCCCCGACAGCTACTTCAAAATCTTTGACTGATTGGTAACGAGTGACGATACCCTTGCTGTGTTCGATTTCGATTGTGTTGCCCAGTAATGAATCTTCCTGAACCTTTGTGACTGTTCCACTCATGGCAGCAAGTACGTCGAATTCTTTTCCATCCTTCGAGATATCGATCCCTTGGTTCGGATAATACATGTTACCATACACGACTAGAGCGGCTTCCTGTTCTTCAGCAGAAGCTTCAGCATCGTAGAAGTTTTTCTCGATGACTGTGTCTTCAGGACTTGAAACAGGCATTACGAAGTTTTCCAGTGAACGATTGACTTCTTCAGCAGGCTGATTGAACTCGTTATCAGTAGGAACATCATAGCTGTAATCCTCGGCATTTTCGTTCGCATCATTTCCTGCTTGGTACCACAGAATCCCTGTGATAATGATTGCTGCACTTGCTAGATAGATTGCTGGGTATGCCCAACGTCTTTTCAAAAATTTTGGAGAAGTGTATTTCTTTTCTTCCTCTCTCATTTTCATCACCTCAGCAATCATTCTGAACAGAATTCTGAAAATATATACACAAGTCCAAAAAAATTTTTAATTCTTATCTTTCAACAAAGGTGAATGAATTATGTATGGAATCCCAAACTTTTTTCTGGAAACTTCATAGAACTGCAATATTTATCGGGTAGGTGAACCGTTTTCACGTGATACAATGAGTTAGGTTTTAAATATGAGAGTGGAAAGTTGTGTTTGAATTCCGCTCCAAGTTGCTCGCTTTCACGGGATCTGCCCCATGACACCATTGGGGGAAAATCAGATTTCACAACCATATTAGCTTTATAACTTACACTAAAAACCGAAAGGACGATAGACTGTGAAAACACTTCTTAAATACATTCTTACAGCTGCGCCTTTTCTATATATGATGCTAATCTGGATCATGTCCAGCAACCCGGATGATGCCGTCATCCGCTTTCCCGATAATACATTGGACCGGTTCATCAAGGAGTCCCTCCATCTAATTGAATTTGCCATTCTATACGGGTTGTTTGTACTTGCCCTGCTTGCGAACGGCAAACTCTCATATTCAATTAATTTCATTGTAGCACTGGTCGCAATCTTTTATGGATTTGTTGATGAGATCCATCAATCGTTTGTTCCGTACAGGTCGGCGACAATGATTGATGCTGCGAAGGATTTAATCGGGGTGACCGTCCTGTTCTGGGTAGTGAATCGGACGTATTTCAGGAATCCGGGTCATGGGATGACGAAATATATGAAGAAGGTTGAAGGGTATTTTAGTTGAATTTTAAAAAAGATGGATCTCTCCGGGGCTTGGAGAAATCCATCTTTTTGATTCGGTTGGTTTTGGGGAGTATGTACCTGGTACAGGAGTGTTTGATTGTACCTGGTACAATTGCGGCTCTGTGTACCTGGTACATTGGCCTCGATTTGTACCAGGTACACATACGGCGGCTGGTGCCTGGTTCAAAACCTGTTAGTTGAGCCAGGCTCAGAACCATGGATTTGAGCCTGGCTCAATTTCACTGTTTGGTGCCTGGCACAGTTCCTGTCTTTTGTTCCTGGCACAAATCAGGATTTCGGTGCCTGGCACAATCACTGCCATTTGTTCCTGGCACAAACCAGGCTTTCGGTGCCTGGCACAAAACCACCAATCTGTGCCTGGCACCAACAAATTGCCACTGCCGGGGTGAAATACGCAGCATGAAACTCAAACCATGCTACACACCCCTACCTAACCTACCGCTGCGCCGTCACCTTCTGCAGCAGCTTATCTGAAGTCGTGATATCCACACCCTTATAATAGTGGGTCACGATCTCTTTATAATCCTTACCTTCCTTCGCCATTCCATTGGCACCGTACTGGCTCATGCCGACTCCATGACCGTAGCCTTTGGTCGATATGACGATATGATTGTCTTTTAGGTACCAGGAGAAATCAGAAGACTTCAGTCCGAGCTTATCTCTTATTTCGCGTCCGGTGAATGACTTGCCATTTATATCGACATTGGCGACACGCTTTCCTTCCGTCCTGGAAGTAATCGTGCCGACGGAACTGTCCTTCGATAATTTCACACCAAGCTTTTGCTCAAACTCTGTTATCGGGATAATTTTTTGATCGGTGAACTTTGGGGAGTTCTCATCCCAAGGACTTTTTACACTACGAAGATATGGGATTTCGTTTTGCCAGTAGGCTTCTGAGTTTTCCGTGTACCCATTGCTCGTCGAGAAGAACGCCGCTGTGATTGGTTTGCCGTCGTACGTCAGTACCTGCCCCTTCGTTTCAAGGACTGCTTCGGTTATCTTTTTTAGCTTCCATTCAGCGTCTGCTCCCCACTGGCCTGCGAGCTCCGATGGGTTCTTGAATACCTGATGGGAAATCGTATCGGTGACATCCGCTCCCTGCGGAACGGACGGATCATCCGTCATCATTTGGTTCACGATAAATGTCCTTGCTGCAAGCGCCTGTGCCTTCAACGCTTCTTTTTCAAAATCAGCAGGCATTTCACCAGCAACTACCCCTACTACATATTGCTCTAATGGCAGCTTCTCGATCATTTCCTTTTCTGACCGGTAGACAGCCACCTCTACTGAATCTGCAAGCTCTCCGATACCGGGAGCGCCCTCCAGTTTCTCATGTAAGTTGGTCTTTTCTTTGTCCGATGAAAATGGGAGCACAAGCAGAGTAGGGACGATAAAGATGATGCAAATGAAGATTGAGAAGACGATCAGTACTGGTTTTAAATGCGTCATGTTCGCTGCCTCCAATGAAAGATTAAATAGGAGAGTGCCTACGCACACTTCTCCACTCTTTTTCATATGTATGGTAGTGGACAAGCTTTTATGATTTAAATTTGTTTTGTTGTGGTGTAGATTTTGTTCAGTCTTTGTCTGCGTAGATTAGTTGAAAATATTATGGAGAAAGTTGATCGTAAAGGGCTGAAAGTTAAAACAAATCAGCCAAACTTGATCGTAAAACGTACTAAGTTGAAAATAACAATTCTTATGTATGGCTAAAATCATTCTTTATCATTGGTTACAGCTCTGTCAGGACGATAATTTTTCAAAAACCCGGATCTTTTTTTCAAAAACACATGTATTTTTGAAAATTCAGCTATTAATTTTTCAAAAAGCTGCATTATTTTTTCAAAACCCTATCAACCCTCCCCCTACGACTGCACCCATAGCCATAGAATCCTACTGTCGCCTGGCCACTACCACTTTATTATCAAAAACGAAGCTTTTATTATCAAAAACTCAAATATATTATCAAAACCCAGTAACTTATTATCAAAAATCCAAATATATTATCAAAACCTTAATCACTGCATTTTCAAACCAAGATCCAGGCAGCCGCCTGCTCATGGTCGGCCACTACAGCACCTGTACCAGCCACTCCTCAACGTTCCGCCGCTACACTCAAGCTGGCACTACCTCCAGGATGTCTCCCCTGCTAAAACAAAAAAGGCAAGCTCCCCAAACAGAAAGCTTACCTTTTCAATATCAAACCTATCTATTATGCATCTTTCAACATGCTCTGCTCTGAAGCAGCTGCATCTGTTTCTTCGATTTCCTTTACGCGCTCGATGTCTGCACCGATGCCCGCAAGTTTCTGGTGGAAGTTTACATATCCGCGGTCGAGGTGCTTGAGTTCCGTTACACGTGTGTAACCGTCAGCGACAAGACCAGCGATGGATAATGCTGCTGCTGCACGTAGGTCCGTTGCAGCTACTTCTGCACCTTGAAGCGCAGTTGGTCCTTGCATGATCACAGAACGGCCTTCAATCTTGATGTCTGCGCCCATGCGGCGGAATTCTTCCACGTGCATGAAGCGGTTTTCGAAGACTGTCTCTGTGAGTACACTTGTACCCTCTGCTGCAAGAAGAAGAGCCATCATTTGTGACTGCATATCCGTTGGGAAGCCAGGGTGAGGCATTGTTTTAATATCGACAGATTTTAGTTTATCTGGACCAATGACACGCAAACCTTCTCCTTCGTCAATGATGGTAACGCCCATTTCTTCCATTTTTGCGACTAACGATGATAAATGTTCTGGAATCGCACCTTTTACAAGGACGTTCCCTTTTGTGATGGCCGCAGCCACCATGAATGTTCCCGCTTCGACACGGTCAGGAATGATGCTGTGCTCGACACCGTAAAGGCGTTCTACACCCTCGATACGGATCGTTCCAGTTCCTGCGCCTACTACGTTTCCACCCATTTTATTGATAAAGTTTGCTAAGTCGACGATTTCAGGTTCTTTTGCAACGTTCTCAAGGATTGTCGTCCCGTCAGCCAGGGCTGCTGCCATCATGATGTTTTCAGTGGCACCCACGCTTGGGAAGTCCAGGTAAACCTTTGCACCCTTCAATCTTCCGTCAACTTCTGCTTCGATGAATCCGTTACCGACCTTTACTTTGGCTCCCATTGCTTCAAAGCCTTTCAAGTGCTGGTCAATAGGTCTTGAACCGATGGCACATCCGCCTGGGAGTGCCACACGTGCTTTCCCGGTACGCCCTAGAAGAGATCCCATTACAAGAACGGATGCACGCATCTTGCGAACATATTCGAATGGGGCTTCCACAAATAACTCCCTTGATGCATTAACGACAACTTCATCATTATGGAACTCAACATCTGTATTTAAATGACGTAATACTTGATTAATCGTATATACATCGGAGAGTGGTGGTACATTTGTAATTTTGCTTTTTCCTTCACTTGCTAATAATGTAGCAGCGAGAACAGGTAAAACGGCATTCTTTGCTCCTTCAACTTGCACAGTACCGCTTAAACGCTGACCGCCGCGGACGATAATTTTTTCCAAGAGTATTCCCCTCCGCGTCCAATTTCTCTATATTAATATTCAATCGTCAGGATGGGTGTGCCAATGACAAAGGTTGTCTTGGTGCCCATTCCACTTTTCCGTAAACCCAGTTGTATGTTCATTTCGTTATCTTTTGTTGGTATTGACCGTGACATTTGCTTCGAATAGGCGGAAACGGAATGAAAGTCTTCTTCTTCCAGTGATTCCGTTTCTGTTGCGTCAAGAATCGACATCATTTCGACGGCTTGATTCGACAAAACTTTCTCAAGCGTATCATTGAATTCGCCTTTTATACAAGAGAAAATCAAAGGTTTAGTAGTAAAAATGATTTCCATGTTTGGGATATACTGTCTCTTTAGATATCGTGATGTTTTTTCTCCCAAAGATTCCTGATTTCCACGGATCTCATACATAACGTACGAAATCGAATGCTCATTTCCTGGGGTATGTTGAAGCTTAATTGTTTCTTCCCCGTGAGAAGTCTTGCGAGTCCCCACAACAATTACTTCTTCACCCTTTTCTTTTGTTGCCCATTCAAAATCAGAAAAAGTTTCTTGCATATTCTTACTATATTGGGCAAATCCTTTATTCGTGAAGCTTTTTACATTTTCTCTTGCATATAGAGACCATTCAGTTACTTCACCGTTTGTTTGAGAAATGGCGTGATCAAGCTTTTCGATGTCTAATAATTGATTGGCTTCGATAGTGTTCTTCCCATTTATGATAGGCAGAAAACCTAATCCAACAAAAAATATTAACAAAATGTAAAAATACCGTCCCATTTTACATTCCTCCCCTTAGGTAAAAGTCTTTCCTATACGGGAGAGAACATACTTTTAAAATGTCGTCATCTTTTTACATTTTTTTGTTCGGGCACTATCCATATGCAATTGAAACGGATCTGCATCGTGTGAAGAATTTTCAGATGATTTTGTTTGAGAAGATGATTGAACCTTTTTCACAATTTCACGTTTAAAGCTTTGTGTCAGGGAGAAACTATGCTCTTAACACCTCTGGCACATCTATTACGGTCTTCTATGAAAACGGATTCAACTTGAAACTTTTTCACAAACATGCAAATACAAAATTAATCTTACTCAAAACATGCTGTAAAGAAAACATGCAGGAAGTCCTATTTTTTGTAAAAGAATTGTCTTGATTTTTTAATTTGTTATGCTTTATCCAATCTTTCTTCATATACACGTGTCAGGACTTGCTTCAGACTGCGAAAAAAGCCTTATTGAAAGAACGCTGGCAGCTGCTGTGACCATAGATAATAATCCAGCAGGAATCGGCTGACGGCTGATCCAATCGCGATCGTCAACAGGATGAATAAAAGTCTCCCTTGAGCGACACGATTTTTTTTCAGTAACTTATCAAGCTGAATTGCCTGCAGCGACCAGAATGTAGCCGCGAACACAAATAGGTGCACGAGCATGCTGATCAATGCCTGCTGGCCGAAGCTTTCCACCATACTGTATCTCTCCAATCAATAAAAAATTCCACGCACATAGCCCATTTTATCATACTCATGGCACTACGGGATATTGAAATTAATAGCAAATGAAAGAATTTTTTGTATATCCGGCACATTGCCTGAATTTCATCAAAATCCGAGTTTCTTCTTATATTATGGATTTCTCTTTTCGGTCTATTCTTTAACGCGTTTTTGCACGCAGGGACGGGCTTTTAGCACTTTAATGTGGTCTGGGAAGGGCTTTCAATACTTTAGTGCAGACTAGAAGGGAACTTCATGCTTGACTCAAATCACAAAAAAAACACCCTTCCAAGCCTGGAGAGGGTGTTTTCTTTATTAGAAGTTACGTTCGGAAACGTTAATTCTGTTCATGGCACGCTTAAGGGCAAGTTCGGCACGACGGAAGTCGACGTCTTCCTGCTGTGCCTGCATGCGGCTTTCAGCACGGCCTTTTGCTTCTTTCGCGCGTTGTACATCGATAGCTTCTGCTTTTTCAGCAGACTGTGCTAGAATTGTCACCTGTTCAGGGCGGATTTCAAGAAATCCTCCGCTGACAGCTACAAGCTCAGTGTTACCGCCTTTTTTCAAGCGTACAGCACCGATTTGTAGTGGAGCAACCATCGGAATGTGTCCAGGTAAGATTCCAAGCTCACCGCTTTGAGCTTTCGTGCTCACCATTTCCACTTCTGAATCGTACACTGGGCCATCGGGAGTGACAATATTGACTTTTAATGTCTTCATTTTCTTCCCTCCTGGTCCCTGATTATACCTCTACGCCCATTTCTTTAGCTGCTTTAAGTACGTCCTCGATCGGACCTACTAGACGGAAAGCATCTTCAGGAATGTGGTCGTATTTACCGGCTAGGATATCTTTGAATCCGCTAACCGTGTCTTTTACTTCTACGTAAGAACCTTTTTGTCCTGTGAACTGTTCAGCCACGTGGAAGTTTTGAGATAAGAAGAATTGTATGCGACGAGCACGTGCAACTGTCAGCTTATCATCATCAGAAAGTTCGTCCATACCAAGGATCGCGATGATATCTTGAAGCTCTCTGTAACGTTGTAGCGTCTGCTGTACGCTACGCGCAACTTCGTAGTGTTCTTCTCCAACGATGTCAGGAGAAAGCGCACGTGAAGTAGATGCGAGTGGATCCACCGCAGGGTAGATACCCATCTCAGAAAGTTTACGCTCAAGGTTCGTTGTTGCATCCAAGTGAGCGAATGTTGTTGCAGGAGCCGGATCCGTGTAGTCATCGGCAGGTACATAGATCGCTTGGATCGATGTAACGGAACCAACGTTTGTAGACGTGATACGCTCTTGCAATTGACCCATTTCAGTAGCAAGTGTCGGCTGGTAACCAACGGCAGATGGCATACGGCCTAGAAGGGCAGAAACCTCTGAACCTGCTTGCGTGAAACGGAAGATGTTATCGATGAACAGAAGTACGTCTTGACCTTGCTCATCACGGAAGTACTCAGCCATTGTCAGACCCGTCAAGGCAACACGCATACGTGCACCAGGCGGCTCGTTCATTTGTCCGAATACCATCGCTGTTTTCTTGATAACGCCAGAGTCGCTCATCTCGTGGTAAAGGTCATTACCTTCACGCGTACGCTCTCCAACACCTGCGAATACCGAGATACCGCCGTGCTCTTGAGCGATGTTGTTGATAAGCTCCTGGATTAATACGGTTTTACCTACACCGGCACCACCGAATAGACCGATCTTACCACCCTTGATGTAAGGAGCAAGTAAGTCTACTACTTTGATACCTGTTTCAAGAATCTCAACTTCAGTGGAAAGTTGATCGAATGTAGGTGCTTGTCTGTGAATCGGGTCGCGACGGATACCTTCTGTAAGCGGCTCGTCTAAATCGATTGATTCACCAAGAACGTTGAATACACGACCTAAAGTTACATCCCCTACTGGCACAGAGATTGGTGCTCCTGTATCTAGTACGTCAGCTCCACGTTGTAAACCGTCCGTTGAAGCCATCGCGATCGTACGTACAGAATCATCACCTAGGTGAAGGGCAACCTCTAATGTAAGTTCAGCTCTATCTGCAATTTGGACCTTTAAAGAGTTGTAGATATCAGGAAGTTGGCCGCTGGCGAACTTGACATCAACAACTGGACCCATTACTTGAAGAACGTGTCCTTTGTTCATCTCTTTCCCTCCTAACTAGCTTTTGACAAAAACTTTATGAAAAATTGTCGGTCATGACAGACCGATTTCGTTCTATTCTAGTGCCGCAGCTCCGCCGACGATCTCAGTGATTTCCTGAGTGATCGCAGCCTGACGCGCACGGTTGTATTTAAGTGTAAGGCTACTGATGAGTTCTTTTGCGTTATCGGTTGCATTTCTCATCGCTGTCATACGAGCGGCATGCTCACTTGCTTTACCGTCAAGAAGTGCACCGTAAATCAAGCTTTCAGCATATTGAGGAAGCAATACTTCCAGGATTTCTTCTGGAGACGGTTCGAATTCATACGAAACCAGCTTGCCGGAAGTATTCAGGTCCGTTAATGGAAGAACTTTTTTCTCGGTAACATCCTGCTGGATGGCACTTACATAGTGGTTGTAGAACAAGAATAGTTCATCGTATGCCTCTGCTGAGAACATACCAACCGCTTTGTTAGCGATGTCTTTAACATCAGCGAAACTCGGCTGATCCGGAAGACCAACGACGGATTCGATTACGTTAAAGCCTTTTTTACGGAAAAAGTCAGCTCCAACACGTCCCAGAGCGATAATGGCAAATTCATCATTAGAGCTGTGACGCTCTTTAATTCGATTGCTTACAGCACGGATTACGTTACTGTTATAAGCCCCCGCCAAACCTCGGTCTGAAGTGATCAACAGATACCCGGTCTTTTTAACGGGGCGGGAGACTAGCATCGGATTCGTTACACCTTGACTACCTGCCGCAACGGAAGTGACCACTTCCTGGATCTTATTCATGTAAGGGACGAATGATTTCGCATTCGACTCAGCACGATTCAATTTAGAAGCAGATACCATTTCCATTGCTTTTGTGATCTGACTGGTCTTTTTGGTAGAAGTAATACGAGTTTGTATATCGCGTAACGATGCCACTGGTTCTCACCACCCTTTACATATTGTTAGACATAGGGAGGCGTGGCATTACCCGGTAATGCCGCTGTCCCTATGGATTGCCGTTATAACGGCTCGTTATCCTTATTCAGACTTGATGAAAGTCTTCTTGAATTCAGTGATCGCTGCAACCATTGCATCGTCTTCAGGAAGACCTTTCGTCGTGCGGATATGGTCTAACAGTTCTGTATGGTTGTGATCTAACCAGCTTAGGAATTCACCTTCGAAACGACGAATGTCTGTTACTGGAATATCATCTAAATGACCTTTCGTCAATGCGAAAAGGATCATTACTTGTTTTTCAACTTTAAGAGGTTTGTTAAGATCCTGCTTCAGTACTTCTACTGTACGCGCACCACGATTCAGTTTCGCTTGTGTCGCTGCATCAAGATCTGATCCGAACTGAGCGAATGCTTCAAGTTCACGGTATGCTGCCAAGTCAAGACGCAGTGTACCTGATACCTTCTTCATCGCTTTGATCTGTGCGGATCCACCAACACGTGATACGGATAAACCTGCGTTGATCGCCGGACGAACACCGGAGAAGAACAGGTCAGATTGTAAGAAGATCTGTCCGTCAGTGATGGAGATAACGTTTGTCGGGATATAAGCGGAGATATCTCCTGCTTGTGTTTCTACGAATGGCAATGCAGTGATGGAACCTCCACCTTTAGCATCACTCAATTTCGCTGCACGCTCAAGTAAACGGGAGTGCAAGTAGAATACGTCACCAGGGAATGCTTCACGGCCTGGAGGACGGCGTAATAATAGGGAAAGCTCACGGTAAGCAGAAGCCTGCTTAGAAAGATCATCATAGACAACAAGAACGTGCTTGCCGTTATGCATGAACTCTTCACCCATTGTGATACCAGCGTAAGGTGCCAAGAATAGCATTGGAGCTGGTGAAGCAGCAGATGCCGTTACAACGATTGTGTAATCAAGTGCACCGTGCTTACGTAACGTTTCAACTGCGTTACGTACAGTTGATTCTTTTTGACCGATCGCAACATAGATACAGATCATGTCTTGATCTTTCTGGTTTAAGATAGAGTCGATCGCAACAGATGTTTTACCTGTTTGACGGTCTCCGATGATTAATTCACGTTGACCACGACCGATTGGTACTAGAGCGTCAATCGCTTTGATACCAGTTTGAAGCGGCTCGTGTACGGATTTACGATCCATAACACCAGGTGCTCCACTTTCAATTGGACGAGTTTTAGTTGTAGCAATCGGGCCCAACCCGTCAACTGGTTGTCCAAGTGAGTTTACTACACGACCTACTAGTTCTTCTCCTACTGGAACCTCCATGATACGTCCAGTACGACGAACCTCATCGCCTTCACGAATGTCACTGAATGGTCCGAGAATGATGATACCAACGTTGTTTTCTTCTAAGTTTTGTGCCATACCCATGACACCGTTAGAAAATTCAACAAGCTCTCCAGCCATGACATTGTCGAGGCCATGAGCACGAGCGATACCGTCACCGATTTGGATAACTGTACCTACGTCGCTTACTTTCATCTCAGACTGATAGTTTTCAATTTGCTTTTTTATCAGCGCGCTGATTTCTTCCGCCTTGATGCTCATGAATTTCACCCCTCATTTATACGAAAGTTAACGAATTAGTTCACGCTCAAGACGAGTCAATTTACCTTGAAGGCTGCCGTCATAAATGCGGGTTCCGATTTGAACCTTGATGCCGCCCAGTAAATTTTCGTCTGTCACATTGGTAATTCTTAATGATTGTTTTCCGACTTTTTTAGCAAAAGAAGATGATAATGCTGTCTTTTGATCTTCTGTCAGTGGACGTACAGAATACACAGTCGCATCTGCAATTCCACGAGCTTCATTGGTCAATTCGATGTATGCCTCAACCAAACCTGTGATCTCGCCCGTACGGTGACGGTCCGTCATGATCATAAGTGTGTTCAGGACAAACGGTGAAGCCGTTTGAAAAGCTTCCTGGATGATTGATTTCTTTTTCGCCAGCGTAAGCTTCGGATTCTCGAAAAGAGCATTTAATTCTCTGTTCTCCAAGAAAACCGCTCTTACTGTACGCAGCTCCTCTTCGATCGCTTCAAGCTGATTATGTTCTTTGGCAATATCGAAAAGAGCTAACGCATAGCGCTTTGCAACTGTAGAGTAGCTCATCGCTCTTCCCCTACCTCTTGAATATAATCGTTAATTAACTTCTGTTGATCCTCAGCAGAAAGTTCTTTCTCGATGACCTTAGAAGCAATAAGTACTGATAAAGATGCAACCTGTTTTTGCAGTGCTGCAACAGCTTGTTCTTTCTGCGTTTCGATTTCACGTTTAGCAGACTCTTTCAAGCGTTCTGCTTCCTGGCGGGCAGTAGCGATGATCTCTTCACGCTGCTCCACGCCTTGCTTTTTAGAGTTCTCGATCATAGCTTGAGCTTCCGTACGAGCTTCCTTAAGAAGCTGACGCTGCTCTTCAAGAACCTTGTTTGCTTCAGCACGGCTCTCTTCCGCCGCTGTGATTTCACCAGCGATGTGGTCTTCACGCTGCTGCATGATTCCCATCAATGGACCCCAGGCAAATTTCTTAAGAAGCGCCATAAGGACAAGGAACATCACAAGTTGGAAAAGGATATCTCCGCTGTTGAAGCCGCCACCTGCACCTAAAACGAATGCGTTAGTTAACATACTCGATTCACTCCCTTCAAGAATCGATTGGATCTTATTTTTATAAATTGAACAATCTATACTTGCAAGAATTCTTTCAGTACACAGGAATGGCGAAGATAATCGTCAAGACGAACTTCGCCATTAAACATTATTGTGTCAGTTCTATTAGCTTCCTAGAGCGATGAAGGCAATAACTACACCGATGATTGGAAGTGCCTCAACTAGTGCGATACCGATGAACATTGTTGTTTGAAGAGTACCTCTTAATTCCGGTTGACGTGCAATTCCTTCTACTGTACGACCTACGATTAGACCGTTACCAATACCAGCTCCTAGTGCTGCTAAACCAACTGCGATTGCTGCTGCGATAAGACTCATTCTAAAGTTCCTCCTTAATTTATAAGAAAATAATTTTTTATATATGTTTGTCCATAGGAATGAACAGGTATATATTAATGGTCATGACTTACTTTGTGAGACATGTAGACCATTGTTAACATACAGAAAATGAACGCTTGGATTGCCCCGATAAAGATCGAGAACCCTTGCCAAGCAAGCATCGGAGCGATTGCTCCAAGAATGCCGCCGATACCGCCGTGTACGGCCATACCTGCGATAAGCGCCAGCAGGATTTCACCGGCATAGATGTTCCCGTAAAGACGAAGACCCAATGTAAGAGTGTTTGCAAACTCCTCAATGACTTTCAACGGGAATAACCACCACATAGGTGAGAAAAAGGTGTCCTTACCGTATGCACCGAACCCTTTCATTCTGATTCCATAGTAATGGGACAGCGCCACGACCATAACCGCCAGTGTCAATGTGACCGCTGGATCGGCTGTAGGTGATTTCCACCACAACTCGTGATCATACACAACTGAGAATGGAAGACCCAGCATGTTAGATACAAAGATATACATAATGATTGTGAGACCTAAAATATGAAAACGCCCACCGGTTTTCCAGTCCATGTTACTCTTGATGATTCCTTTGACGAAGTCCATGACCCACTCGAAAAAGTTTTGCATTCCAGTCGGTTTCAGGGCTAAGCGTCGTGTCGATATGACTGCGATGATAAACACTATTGCAGATGCTACCGTGATCATCATTACGTTGGCCAGGTTGAACGTAAGGCCCATAAATTCGGCTAAAGGTGCTTCATGATTCAAATTACTTCACCTCTCTTCCCCGCTATTTATTAGTTTTAATAGTGCTGAAAAAATAATCTATCATAATGACAATGTAGGCTGTCATTAATCCCAAAATAAGACTTAGGAGATGAAAAGTTTCTGGAAAGCGGGTTACAATGATCACGCCTAGGGCTGCTGCAGCCATCCGTGAAGTCGTCCCAAGGGATCTCACTTTCTTCCCCTGTACCACCGCATCACCGAATTTACTGACTCTCTTCGTCATGCCCCAGTGCATATAAAGGCTCAAAGCCGTTCCTAAAGTCAACCCTAAGAATACTGATTTGTGGTCGGTAAATCCCCAACCCAGGACGTAAATAGCCAGCAAGTAAAATATGTATTTCCGCTGTCTATTAAACATTTGATGGAGTTCCGGCATATCTTATTATTCTCCTAAGATAAATGTCGTAAGGTACGAAGCATCGCATAGATTCCTGTTGCTAACCCAAGGAATAATCCGATGATTAAAAAGAGTGGTGCAGAGTCTGCTTGCTGGTCAACCCATCTGCCCAGAAAAATCCCCACTAAAATGGAGCCGACAAGTTGCGACAAGATCGCTGTATAAATCGCCATCGCTTTATACGGGCTTTGGTTTTTTTGACCCATTTCAACCCTTCCTATTCAAAAGAAATTTGAACGTGAGGCAAGCTGTGTAAAATTGAAGGAATTCAGAGTTTAAAAGGATTTAAAACTTGTGAAAACCTTATCATTTTACATCCTTTGTAAGCATACAATAGGGTAATATCTATGTCAATGAGTTCAAGTTAAAAAGTTCACAACCTCGCCACGTGTTTGTCGAATGTTCACATTTTTTACACATTTAATTGAAATGCGGAGGCGGCTCGCTTAGGCCCGAAAAGCATAAGATGAATTGACCGGGAAGGCGCTCTTTGCCTTCTTGGGCAATTTAGCTTATGTCTCGAGGGGCTAGCCGCCGGAGCTGGACACCACCAAGAAAAGTGGAAGGGCTTTGCTCAGAGGCGGGTGGCATAAGACGAATCGGCCTGAAAGGCGCATTTTGCCTTTTGGGCCGGTTTGGCTTATGACATGTGCCTCTAAGCCCTGGAGCTGGACACCGCTATATGCGGAAACCAGACCCATCCACCCCAAAATTTATACTATGTAACATTCAACCACGGACATCACTTCAAACCCGTAACTTCCATTCAAAATCATAGATTCCTATACACACTCCTCATTATAAAGAAATCCCCTTTCACGAGAAACCCTACATTTTAATGTAAATACTTCCATATACCTAGGGGAAACTTTTTAAAGGATCATTTGAGTTGGGATCTAGAGGCAGAGGTTTCATAATGTGGAGGCTTAAATAGAATGATTGTTAGAAGAGAATAAAATCGTGAAAAGGATCGTATATTTTGAATCAGGCTCATAAATCCCCGGAATGGATCATACTTTTTCCAGCCCCTAGGTAATCGGAAATAAATACAATATCCACTCAATTTATCTATTCACTTCCTGCAGGTTTATAAATCAATGCTAAAACTAAATAACCAATATTAAAGCCCGCCCACACTCCTCTTCATTCACGCAGTGTGGGCGGGCCGGAATCATAAATCAGTTTTATTTTGTTCCAAACAAACGGTCACCAGCGTCCCCTAAACCAGGAACGATGTAGCCTTTTTCGTTCAGCTTTTCATCAAGAGCCGCAATGTAGATGTCTACTTCCGGGTGCTCTGCCTGAATGGCTTCTACCCCTTCAGGGCATGCCACTAAACACATGAACGTGATGTTTTTCGCACCGCGTTTTTTTAGTGAGTTGATTGCTTCAACTGCAGAACCGCCCGTCGCAAGCATCGGATCAACAAGAATGAATTCACGCTCTTCCACATCGCTCGGAAGCTTTACGTAGTACTCGATTGGTTTAAGAGTCTCAGGGTCGCGGTATAACCCAACATGTCCAACTTTTGCTGCCGGAATCAATTTAAGGATCCCATCAACCATTCCAAGACCTGCACGTAAAATAGGAACGATCCCTAATTTTTTCCCTGTAAGTGTTTTTGCATTGGCTTTGCTTACCGGTGTGTCGATTTCGATGTCTTCAAGTGGCAGTTCGCGTGTGATTTCAAATGCCATCAGAGTTGACACTTCATCAACCAGCTCGCGGAATTCCTTCGTACCTGTGTTTTTATCACGGATAAACGTTAACTTATGCTGGATTAATGGATGATCAAATACATATACTTTGCCCATTCGACTCTCTCCTTTTGATTTCGATTTATGTAAAAATGAATAGATACTGTTTTACACCTTTGACTATTGTACATAAAAGAGGTTTTAAGAGCAATAAAAGTTGGGAGGTGTAATGAAATCGTTATGTTTTATCAAAAGAATGGGAGAAAGTGAACCCTTCTTATACCGCTTTTAATTTCCGTGGAAGATTTCGCTTTCCGCGGGTGACCCGTGAGCCTCCTCGTCGCTGGCGCTCCTGCGGGGTCTCACATTAGTCACTTTTCCCGCAGGAGTCTTAGTCTTCCACTCCAATCAAAAGCTGGATTCAGCTGAGTTAAAGTATAGAATTCTATTTAGATACTCTAAGTAGCTTTACCTAAATACACATTTTATTTTGAATAACCCTCCTGTTTCAACGACTGAAACCATAGATATCTGCCTAACTATCAAATTATTTACCTAATTAAAAAACCTCCTCAAAAGAATCCATTCTTCTGAGGAGGTCTCCAACAATCTATTATTTCTCAGGATATAAAGAGAATTTGCTTGTTAAATCTGTAACACGTTTGCGAGCTTCTTCCAGCTTTGTTTCGTCTTCGTGGTTTTTGAGGGTAAGGGCCATGATGGACGCGATTTCGTCCATTTCTTCCTTGCCAAAACCGCGGGACGTGACAGCCGCTGTACCGATACGGATTCCGCTTGTGACGAATGGGCTTTCCGGATCGAATGGGATTGTGTTTTTATTAACGGTGATACCGATATCATCAAGAACCTTCTCTGCGATTTTACCAGTTAAACCAAGTGAGCGAAGATCGATTAATAGAAGGTGGTTGTCAGAACCGCCTGATACCAAGTCGATGCCTTCTTTTCCTAAGCTCTCGCCAAGACGCGCTGCGTTATCGATGATATTTTGCGAATAATCTTTGAAAGATTCCTGCAGTGCTTCACCGAACGATACAGCCTTCGCTGAGATGACATGCATCAACGGACCGCCTTGAAGACCAGGGAAAATAGACTTGTCTATCTTCTTGCCGAACTCTTCTTTACAAAGGATCATTCCACCGCGAGGACCGCGCAGTGTCTTATGAGTCGTTGTCGTCACGAAATCTGCGTAAGGAACCGGGTTCTGATGAAGGCCGGCAGCTACGAGACCTGCGATGTGAGCCATATCCACCATCAGGTAAGCGCCCACTTCATCCGCGATTTCACGGAATTTCGCAAAATCGATCTTTCTAGGGTACGCACTTGCTCCCGCTACGATCAATTTCGGCTTGTGCTCAAGCGCCTTTTGACGAACATCTTCATAATTGATCAGGTGGCTTTCCTTATCAACCCCGTACTCAACAAAGTTGTACTGGATTCCACTGAAGTTGACCGGACTTCCGTGCGTCAGATGTCCTCCATGGGAAAGGTTCATCCCCAGAACCGTGTCACCCTGCTCAAGGATTGTGAAGTAGACTGCCATGTTGGCTTGTGCCCCCGAGTGAGGCTGCACGTTCGCATGCTCCGCTCCGAATAACTTTTTCGCACGATCGCGCGCTAAGTCTTCCGCTACATCGACATGCTCACACCCGCCATAATAGCGACGACCTGGGTACCCTTCTGCATACTTGTTCGTCAGAACCGAACCTTGTGCTTCCATAACGGCTTCACTGACAAAATTCTCAGATGCAATTAACTCGATTTTAGTACGTTGACGCTCTAATTCATCTTGAATCGCTGCATAAATTTCCGGATCTTGCTTGGCAATCTTACTCATACATATCCCCCTTTTAGTCATCGGCCCATTCTAAGCTGCGCCATCTTGATTCATTCAATCTCATTCTATCATGATTATGGAGAACGCGAAATAATAACGTGTGGGTAAATTGAAATGTTCGTGTTTTGGGGATTGAAAGGGGGGGTAAAAAGGTTTTTCACTATAATTTGCACCTGGTACAGAAGCGCGCGTGTGTACCAGGTACACCAAAGGGGCTAATACCGGGTACAATCACTTCAACATATACCCGGCACAAAAATCAAAGGCCCGTCCTCCAATGCATCAACGCACCAAAGAACTGACCTCCTATTCCTTATTCATACACAGCCCGAACCCCGCCGATCAGCTTCGGACGGGTCACAGCGAGCGTCACATGCGCTCCGCCGAGGCTTTTCTGTGCAACCCTCACCGGCACCGCCACATGCTTCAGCTGCATGCCGATGAACGTGTCACCGATATCGATTCCGGCATCCGCTTTTATGAACTCCACCATGACCGGATCCTCAAAAGAGCGGTAAGCATGGGTCGCCATTGCACCGCCAGCAGACCGGGCTGGCACGACGGTCACTTCATCAAGACGCAGACGCTCAGCCGTTTCACGTTCCAGAACGATTGCACGGTTCAAGTGCTCGCAGCATTGAAAAGCAAGCGATACACCGAGAGAATCTGCAAACCCTTTTAACTCATCATAGATCATCTCAGCCACATCGAATGTTCCAGCCGTTCCGATTCGTTCACCGATGACTTCCGAGGTTGAGCATCCGACCACAAAAACCTGGCCTTTTTTCAACGAAACCTTTTCCTTGAACTCTGTCAATATACTGCTAAGCTGTTCCTGCAATTGAGTGATTTCCATGAAACCCACTTCCTATTATTTGTCTTCGTATGCCGTGATTTTACCGATTCGATTGGCGTGGCGTCCGCCTTCGAATTCTGTTCCCAGCCAAGTTTTTGCGATTTCACGTGCAAGCCCAGGGCCGATGACGCGTTCGCCCATTGCAAGCATATTGCTGTCATTATGTTCACGTGTCGCTTTCGCACTGAATACATCATGCACAAGCGCACAGCGAATGCCCTTTACCTTATTGGCTGAAATGCTCATACCGATACCCGTTCCGCAAATCAAGATGCCGCGGTCAAACTCGCCGCTCGCTACCTTCTCGGCAACCGGAACCGCATAATCCGGATAGTCGACTGACGTGCCGCATTCACAACCGAAGTCCTCATATTCAAGTCCCATTTCTTCCATTAATGATTTGATTTCTTCACGAATATTAACCCCGCCGTGATCTGACGCAATTGCGATTTTCATCCATCGTCACTCCCCATTTTTGACTAGTGTTTGTTTCCTTTTATTTTGCCATACCCGCAGGAATAGATAAAGTTTTTCATCTTAGGAAAAAAGTCGTTTTCCCCACACCTCGAAGGCCCGTCCCTCGCCTCTGTAACGCGGCACCGCACGCTGGGACGGACCTTCAAAGTCACAAAAAAAATAGCACGGACCGGAGCCCATGCTATCAGCATCTACCAATTATAAATGAAAACGAGTGATTGTCCCCTTCAGCGACTCTGCCTGCTTCTTCAGGTTCAACGCCAATTCCTCGACATTCTCCATGACCGCAGCCTGTTCGCGGGTCGATTCCGACACTTCTTCCGCTCCTGCAGACGTCTCTTCTGCGATCGCCGCCACTTCCTGGGACTGCTGGGAAGTGAGCCTGATGCTTTCCATTTGTCTGTCTACTAGTCCGGAGATTTTCTGAACGGAGTCTGCGACTTCATGAATCGTGTTTGTCATTGTTTCAATGACTTCATTTGTTTCCGCACCTTTTTCCGCTTCCTTGTTGGCCGTCGTCACCTGGTTGGTGATCTGTCCGACGACGTTACCGACTTCAGTTTGGATATTTTTAATCAGATCAGAAATCCCTTGTACCGCTTTTCCGCTTTCGTCAGCAAGTTTACGGACTTCCTCCGCTACGACTGCAAATCCTTTTCCGTGCTCACCAGCACGCGCTGCTTCAATGGAAGCATTCAGCGCGAGTAGATTCGTCTGGTTGGCGATATCCCCGACCAATTGAATGATCTGTTCCACTTTCTTCGCGTTGTCTTCCAACCTGCGGACAACCACAAGCGAATCTTCATTACCCTGCGCGAGCGTTGTGATTCCTTCTACCAAAGAATGGATGACCTCCTTGCTTCCCTGAAGCTCGGTGACCATGTTTTTGGACAGCTGCTCGGAAGATTTAGAATGATTCTGCACTTCTTGTGCAATTTGAATCACATCTTCAACCGATTCGGCCGTAGTCTGGATGGACATGGCCGAACTTTCAGCGCCAGCGGATATTTCACTGATCGTCCTTGAAATGGCATCCGCCTGCTGTGAAGCCATTTCAGATGCCTTTGATAAATCGACTACGTTTGAATTTGTTTTTGCAAAATTCTCCTCGATGCTGGACACCATATCTCGAAGATTATGAAGCATGCGGTTGAATGCGAGTCCAAGCGCACGAATTTCATCATCAGACTTCGGCACTTCCACTTCCACCGCGATGTCTCCCTCTGCCGCCTTAAGCGCCGCCTGCTCCAAACGTTGCAGCGGTTTTACGATAAAACCAGCGGCGAAGAATGCCAGCACTGCTGACCAGAACACACCCATGCCCAATGTGACACTCGTAAATAAAAACTCATTCATGTCCGGTGCAAAAGTAGGTTTGATAAAATAAATGAAAAATGCCGACGTTGAATACGTGACCAAAGCCAAAATTGTAATAAAGAATACCAATTTCTTTCTAAGACCGGACTTATACTTTCTCTCTTTCCCCATCCCTTTTCTCTCCTCAAAATATCAATCTTTTTCAAGCTTTCTGATCAATTGCTCGACCAGCGATTCCAGCTCTCTATATGTATGTCTGTAGATGTCAACACTTCCCCCAAACGGATCGGAAACGTCCATGTCTTCAGCATCCTCAAGCACATATTCCTTTAAAGTGAACACTTTATCGGAAGCTTCCGGATACTGATCCATGATCGCCCATTTATGATGAGCGGTCATCGTAAACACATAATCCGCCCAGTCGAGGTCCTTTTTCCGGAGCGTGCTGGATTGGTGCTCATGTTTTATATCGTTCTCTTTCAGAACTTCTTTAGCCTGAAATGAAGCATCACTTCCATCCATCGCAAACACACCCGACGATTTCACCTCAAACCGCCCGGATCCCCTATGTCTCAATACCGCCTCCGCCATCGGACTGCGGCATGTATTTCCCGTACAAACAAATAAGATTTTCATCATCTCATCCTCCTTAATGCCTATTATAAAATAATTTCCATTTCCCATATAGCACATTCACAAAGAATACAAAAAGAAAAGTATCATTTCTGAAGCTGACCGTTCCTTTTCGCTCCAGGCACTTGCTTTCCGCGGGGAGGAAGTCGAGCCTCCTCGGCGTTCCGCCTGCGGGGTCTCGACTTTTCCTCTATATCCCGTCGGAGTCAAGTGCCTTCCGCTACAATCCACTCTGTGTTTTTAATGGTGAAAAAGTAATTCTTATAAAGCCGATATGCATTATTCGTAACAATATACATAAGGGAAATCTGCCAAGAAGCTCTTATTGGTTTTCTTACCACACTCCACTTATGCTTCGAACTCCTAAATCCTTGAACAGCACAATATTCCATTGAAAACATCGCTTCTATATCTCCACCAAACACAAAAACGCCCCACCACATTAAAGCAGTGAGGGACGGGCTTTTAGCGATTTAACGCAAGCTGGGACTGACCTCCAATTTATAATGGAAGCAACAGCTTGATCCCGAAGGCAAAGAGGATGCTGCCTCCGAGCGCTTCGCTGTAAGTGCCGAGGACGCCTTGGAACTTCCTTCCCAGCAAAAGTCCTGTCCAGGTCAGGAGGGTGGCGGCCACCCCGAAGCAAGCAAGCGCCACAGCAGTCCGTGCGCCAAATATCCCGAGGGTCAAGCCTACCGAAAAGCTATCTAAACTGACACTGAGAGCAAATAACATGAGACCGAATCCCACCGGAGAAATCAATGTCGTCTCTTCATCTTTAAAACTGGATAAAAACATCTGTATGCCAAGCACAACCAGGAGTATTCCCCCAGCGTAAGTAGCAAACGCCCCGAACGTGACGGATAAAAATTTCCCCGTCATCATTCCAAAGAGCGGCATGAACACGTGGAAAATGCCGACCGTCAATCCTATGTAAAAAATCTGCTTCAAACGAAGCTGAAACATCCCCATACCAATACCAATCGAAAAGGCATCCATCCCGAGAGCAAATGCCATTAACATCAGGGTAATCAATTCTCCGATAAGCGTTGTCATTTCTTTTCCTCCTCTGGACGTGCCTTCAAGACAAACTTATGCACGTCCAAAAAGAAATAGAATGACAAAAAAGTTATCGTAATATCGATCGCTTATCATCCCACAAATATTTCAACAAAAAAACCCCCGCCACGAATCAGCAGGGGGTCTTAATTTATACGTTTACACGATTTCCGCTCACCATCCGGCAAGCGCAGCGCATGTCCCGCTGCTTTACAGTTAACCAATCAAGCTTTTATCACCCGGTACCCTGCAGCCTTCTGTAGCCGGTTCATAATTGCAAGCCCAACCCCTTCTTCAGGGAACATCTCTGCAAAAATGATATCCACGTCACGATTATTGAATGCGCGCAGCGTATCATAAAGTCCATGGGCGACCGTTTTCAAATCGTCTCTCCGCCCGACGGAAAGCACGACATCAGCACGGTAGTCGTTCACAAATTCATCCGTGGTCAACACACCGGCCTTCAATCCCTCATCCCTTTTCTCATCCACAAGTTTTTGCACGTCTTCCCGCGTTCCATCGACCAAATAGACGGGGGCATCCGGAGCATAATGCGTGTATTTCATCCCGGGTGATTTCGGGACGCCCTTCCCTTCTTTCAACGAAGGATCGACGCCTACTTCACCGACGACTTCCTGAAGCTGCTCTTTCGTCACTCCACCCGGCCTTAAAATGACCGGAGCCGGCCCCGTACAATCGACTACGGTTGATTCAACCCCGACACCCGTTTCACCGCCGTCAACCACACCGATGATGCGGTCCTCAAGGTCATCGATCACGTGCTGAGCCGTGGTCGGGCTTGGTTTTCCCGAACGATTCGCACTTGGCGCTGCTATCGGCAGACCAGATTCTTCAATAATGGCAAGCGCCACGGGATGATCCGGCATCCGGATCGCGACCGTATCGAGTCCAGCCGTCACCTTTTCAGAAAGCACTCCATCTTTTTTATGAAAAATAAGAGTCAATGGCCCCGGCCAATAGGAAGAAATCAATTTTTCCGCCGATGCAGGGATATCTTCAACCAGCTCTATTAATTGATCTTTATTTGATATGTGGACAATCAGTGGATTATCGGATGGCCTTCCTTTTGCTTTAAAAATTTTATCCACGGCTTCATCACTTTTGGCATTCGCTCCAAGCCCGTAAACCGTCTCCGTAGGAAAAGCCACAACCTCGTTTTGTTGCAAAATCCGAGCTGCATCCACAATTTGTGGATAACTTTCTTTATTATCCACATCATTTTCCACAATCCAATGTTTTATCATATCATTCGTCCACCTTTTTCAATCGAGCATACATCTATTCACATCAATGTGGATAAACACTGAATTATCAAGTGTTCCACAATCATACTCTTTTGAAAGTATAAAAGAAACCTAGTGAATTCTCAAGTATTATCCACAAAACGTGCATAAACCGCATCCCTCTGTGGATAACCCTGTGGACGAGTGTGAATAATTCAGAAAAAAGAGACATTTCGACAAACTCACAGGTTCACTCGCTTTTTGTCGAATCCACTCATAAAAAAATCGGACCATTTTGTTGAAAAATGATCCGTCACATGGAATGTACATCCCTGGCTTTTAAATTACCCATTTGTCGAAATTTAGAGAATCCCCTTACAGTTGAAGGCTCATCGTCAGCAGGTTATCCACTGTGGATAACTGTTTGGCATGAACGAAAGCTTTCAGTTCATCCACAAACGATTGTGGTTCCTGTTGAAAACCTAATACTTCAAAGAAATTTAATGAAGCTCTTCGATTTGTAATCAAGTAAAGCTTGGCTAAATCCTTTTCTTTTGCCAGCTTAAAAATTTCCTGGAAGAGGGTAAAGATTTCTTCTGTATCAAACGCAGGGGTGACTACCAGCGAACGAAGCAGCCCGGTACTGCCCCGCATCTCGATCCCAAGCGTCCCGATCAAATTCTGTTCTTCATCTTCCACCATCAGAAAGCAATCTATCGTGTTCTTAACCCCTTCCGTGCTCAATCCCGCTTTGACCAGGAATCCAATTACTTTATAAATATCTTCATGAGTTGCCTGCCTGATTGTTTTCGTCATTTTTTCTTCCTCCCTTTTCTATCATCCTTTACTTTTAATTTATGAGAGGAAGGAAGGATTAGAACTATTATTTAGTAGATTTCTATTTTTAATAGAATGCTTTTGAAACAGCGCTTTTGATTTCCGTGTAAGACTTCGCTTTCCGCGGGTAGCCCGTGAGCCTCCTCGTCACTGCGTCCTGCGGGCAGAAAAGCGGAGGCGGCTCGTTCAGCCCCGACAAGCATAAGATGAATAGGCTGAAAAGGCGCATTTTTCCTTTTTTGCCTATTTAGCTTATGACCTCGAGGGGCTAGCCGCCGGAGCTGGACAAGTCTCACATTAGCTACTCTTCCCGCAGGAGTCTTCGTCTTCCACTCCAATCAACCGCCGGAAATCCCCTAAATTCAAAAAACATCTTTATCATACTATTAAAGAAGATAATACAAAAAATAAGACTTCATCCTGAGATGAAGCCATATGTTTAGTTAAAAAATCCTTTTACAAGATCTACTACGAAGAAGCGCACTTCTACTTCTTCCTGTTCACCTTCTGCAACAAAAACCTCTTGGTTAACCGGCTGCTCTTTTTCTTCTACATTATCTTTCGTTTGAAATCCTTCAATCAATTTGTTTTCTTTAACGATTGAAACTTCGGACTTCACTGCTGCTTCTTCAAGTTCTTCTTCTACAACTTCTTGCTCTTCTGCTACTTCTGCCGGCAATTCCATATCCACTGCCTCTTCTTCAGCAGGCTCCTCTTTTTCTGCAGCCAATTCGTCTTCCGGATCTACTTCAGTGACCACTTCGCCGCTTGCTTCGACCGTTGTTTCAAACCCTGGGCTTCTTACCGCGTTACCTGTTGAAAAGTCAAGAAAGCACAGCGGCGGATACAGCACGCACCACCAGTTCGCCCCTTCTCCTTTTCCCAGTGTGATCAATACTGCTTCATACTCACCCGCTGGATAAAGATACTGTCCGTATAGCTTTGTCGGGAACTGAACTTTGCCGAAATCGATTGACACACTTTGATCAAGTCCTTGTGCTGCCACCACGTCTTCTGCAATCTGTTGAAGCTCTGGCAGTCCCGCTTTGATGATGTTCTTCGCTTCTTCCTGGGATGTGAGGCTGCCGACCCATTCTGTAATCTCTTTATTAACCTCATCACGCACCAAACGTTTCACGTTCTGGTCTTTCTCTAAATCGCTGTTAGCGAGGATACGCAGGCGAATCGCTTCCTGTGGAATCACCATCGGCTCCTCTGCAGCGATTTCCTGTTTCGGAATATATAAACTTAAGATAGTCCCTAAAGTTAAAATCAGAATATAAGATAATACCGCGTGTTTTGTTTTCATTTTCGCTCCACCTTCCCCTCAGTAAAACAGTCTGGACAAGATGGCGAAATCTTAAACTAGTAAATTGATATTTTTTCTATAAAAAGTGCAGGCACAATATATTTGATAATATATTCTTGTTTTTGATAATAAATCCTCTGTTTTTGATAATAAAACTGGGATTTTGATAATAAATCCTTGGTTTTTGATAATATGAGGCCGCTCCACCCCATTTGGTCGACTATTATTCTATTAAAACACGATTTGAACGCTTATTTTCACCTAAATGTGCGTAAAAAAAAGACTCCTTTTCTAAAAGGAGCCTCCTAAACGTGTAAAAACAAAAATCCTATCCAACATGCACTTTTGTATTAAACTCTACTTCCTGCAACAAAAAACCATCCGGTCCTTACCGTTAATATCAAATACGACTTCCGTCTCCGCTTCCGGGAATGTGTCACGAAGCATGTCAGCGACCGTCTCACCCTGGCCGGCACCGACCTCGAATCCTATCATGAACGTTTCGTTCATGACCGCCGGGAGCTGGCCCATAAACCGACGATACAAATTATACCCGTCTTCCCCGCCAAACAAAGCGAGCTGAGGTTCATGATCGACGACCACTTCCGACATCGTTTCGCGGTCACCGAGCGGAATATAAGGTGGATTCGAAAGCATGATATCAAGCTTGACGCCTTTTTCAATCAGCGGCTGCATCAGATCTCCCTGATAAAAAAGAATCTCCGCTCCTAACCGTTGACTGTTTTCCTT
Source organism: Rossellomorea sp. NS-SX7 (assembly GCF_052828565.1). Classification (NCBI taxonomy): domain Bacteria; kingdom Bacillati; phylum Bacillota; class Bacilli; order Caryophanales; family Bacillaceae; genus Rossellomorea; species Rossellomorea sp. NS-SX7. The sequence continues at coordinate 3,792,755 of NZ_CM128249.1, forward strand.
AGCCACAGCCAGCGCTTCCTCAGAGATATCCACTGCCATCATCTCAACCGGACGATCTGTACTTTCAAGCTTCAGCGTTGCCGCGATCGCCCCGCTGCCCGTACCGATATCAGCCGCCCGCAGGGTTTGCCCTCGCTTAAACAGCTTCTTCATTCTTTCAAGACCATAATAAATCAGCTCTTCAGTTTCCGGTCTTGGAATCAGCACATGCTCATTCACCTTGAAAGACCTGCCGTAAAACTCTTCAAATCCGATGATATGCTGGATCGGCACCCCGCCGGCATGCTGCCGGATCCCTTCCTGGAATTCTTCCCACATTCCTGACGGGACCTCCATCCGCTGTTCTGCATAAAGCTGCGCACGCGACACGTCCAGCAGATGCCTCAAATAGATTTCCCCTGCATTTTCATCGCGGTTATTCTCTTTTAAAAAAGAAGAAGCCCACTTTAGGGCTTCAAATACAGTGACGTTCATTTTACACTTCTTCCATTCTTTCAAGGAGCTTGGATTGGTCTTCGATGATCAGTGCATCGATGACTTCTTCCATTTTTCCTTCAAGGATCTGGTCAAGTTTTTGGATCGTCAGTCCGATTCGGTGGTCGGTCACGCGATTTTGCGGGAAGTTATATGTGCGGATCCGTTCAGAGCGGTCACCCGTACCGACAGCAGACTTACGGTTTGCATCGTACTCAGCCTGGACTTCACGCTGGAATTTATCATATACGCGGGCACGCAATACTTTCATGGCTTTTTCTTTGTTCTTGATCTGGGATTTTTCATCCTGACATGAAACCACTACACCTGTCGGCATGTGAGTCAAACGTACAGCAGACATCGTCGTATTGACCGATTGTCCCCCTGGTCCGCTGGATGCGAAGGTATCGACGCGGATATCTTTTTCATGAATATCCACTTCCACTTCTTCTGCTTCCGGAAGACACGCAACCGTTGCCGTCGACGTATGGATACGGCCGCCGGACTCGGTCTCAGGTACACGCTGCACGCGGTGTGCCCCGTTTTCGTATTTCATTTTTGAATAGGCGCCATTACCCGTGATCATGAAGATGATCTCTTTATAACCGCCGACACCTGTAGACGTCGCTTCCATCACTTCGATCTTCCAGCCTTGGGACTCTGCATAGCGGCTGTACATACGGTATAGGTCACCCGCAAATAGAGCGGCTTCGTCTCCGCCTGCTGCTCCGCGAACCTCCATGATTACGTTCTTGTCATCATTCGGGTCTTTCGGGATCAATAATATTTTCAAACGCTCTTCCAGTGCATCAATCTGCTCTTCAAGCTCGGATACTTCTTCTTTTACCATCTCGCGCATGTCAGCATCAAGCTTCTCATCCAGCATCGCTTTCGCATCTTTATACTGCTGGTTGATGTCTTTATATTCACGGTAAGCTTCTACCGTCGCTTGGATGTCTGACTGCTCTTTCGAATATTCTCTTAGCTTCTTTGGGTCATTCACAATTTCCGGATCACTCAATAGCTCATTTAACTTATCATAGCGATCTTCCACTGCTTGTAAACGATCGAACACAGCTATTCACCTCAATTTTAATCCATAACAGTCTAATTATATTATATGGGGTGGGTAAAAACAAGAAGGTTCGGATTGGGGTAAGTTTTCTTCATATAAAAATTGTGCTGTTTCATTATTCTCCGAAAATGACGAAAGGTCGTTGATTGCCGCTTTTGATTTCCGTGGAAGACTTCGCTTTCCGCGGGTAGCCCGTGAGCCTCCTCGTCACTGCGTTCCTGCGGGGTCTCACATGTCTAGCTACAGGGCTTAGAGGCACAGGTCATAAGCCAAACCGACCAAGAAGGCAAAGAGCGCCTTCCAGGCCGGTTCGGCTTATGCCCCCCGCCTCTGAGCAAAGCCCTTCCGCTTTTCTAATTAGCTACTCTTCCCGCAGGAGTCTTCGTCTTCCACTCCAATCAACCGCTGGATTCTCTTTAAAAATAGTTATGTATTCACCCTTCAGATTGCATACAGAAAATTAGCAGGCAAAATTATCCGCTCTTTTAACCACAAAAAGGCAAGCAGAAACCAACTTCCACTCGCCCTTCAATCCTCATATTTATCTTTCCGTAATCTTCACATTCACATCATAACGAGGCAGCGCTTGTTCGAGTTTCTTCTTTAGCTTCGCTTCCTCTCGATCAGTTTCTTTGGCGGTCATTTCATTTTTTGTATGGGCGGTGACCCACATTTGTTCCCCGTTGATCCAGACCTCATCGGCTTTAAAATGGGAGTACTCGTTCACGACTTCCCTGGCTTTATCTTCATAGACGCCCATTGTCGTGGATGTATTCTCCATATTATTCGTCAGGTTCGGAAAATTGGGATTCTGATTCATACTCTCGCCATTGTTCACGTTTTTGGGGTCATTATCCATATGAGGCTTACGGGTATCGATGAAGTTCGTCCCGCCGCCATCATTATGAGCCCCATACTCAGACTCCTGATTCACACTGCCGCAAGCCGTGGCAATAATGAAGATCATCGTAAAGAACAGAGCAAGCATCATTCTTTTCATCATGCCAAAACACCTCCTGATTTTACTTTTTCCATCAGGAGGTTCGTTATACCAGGTGAATTTTGGCTGTTCTACCCAGCAAAACAGCAAAGCCCGTCCCAGACCAATTCAACGCGTTAAACCACCGAGGGACGGGCCTTCAATAATAAAAAAACCGCCATCCCATACGGATAGCGGCTTGGCTTTAGTCAAATAATGTTTTATAATTCCTTCACCATATCAGGTGATACACTAATGCCTTTTGGAACCTCATGATGATGACGGCATCTTGGTTCGTAGGCTTCGGATGCACCGACAAGGATGACCGGATCGTCGTAGCCGGCCGGTTCACCGTTGATCAGGCGCTGGGTCCTGCTCGCCGGAGAGCCGCAGACGGCACATACAGCTTGAAGCTTGGTCACTTGTTCCGCAATGGACATCAGCGCCGGCATCGGACCGAATGGTTCTCCCCGGAAATCCTGATCAAGTCCGGCAAGGATCACGCGGTAACCGCTGTTCGCAAGCTTCTGCACGACTTCCACAATGCCTTCGTCGAAAAATTGGACCTCGTCAATAGCGACTACATCCACCTGTGGATTCAGATCCTCAAGGATGACAGCCGATTCCTCAACTGCCTTTGCAATGACCGAAGTACCATTGTGGGATACGACGGATTCATCGCTATAGCGATTATCTAATTTTGGCTTATACACAGCAATTTCCTGCTTTGCAAATTGAGTGCGTCTGACCCTGCGGATCAGTTCTTCTGACTTACCAGAGAACATGCTGCCGCAAATGACTTCCACCCAACCGGTTTGCTTCATGACATACACGAAAGCGCCTCTCCTTTCTAACCCCTTTTTATAAAAAAGCAATTCTCCAAGCATCCTTTTTCGCAATATTCAGTAAACATAATCCCTGAATCAATCTTACCATTTGAGGATCTTGGCCGCTGATGATCTATTAGTATAAAGCATTCCTTTATGTACGGAAAAAATGCTCTTCAAACGCGAAATTGACAGAAAAAAAGAGGCACAGCTCTTATCAAAAAACCGCCTCAATCTTGTCTTTACGTAATAAAAAACAGGCAAGCAGAATTTCCTTGCCTGTTTTTATCCTGTGAAGAGAAGACTCAGAGAGTCCGTCCCATTCATATGCTAGGCACATAAACGGTATCGAATTCCCTGATCTTCTGACTCTTCATTATTGTTGTTTTTGTTTAAGACCGTATTTTTTGTTGAAACGGTCAACACGTCCACCTGCGTCAGCGAATTTCTGACGGCCTGTGTAGAATGGATGGCATTCAGAACATACCTCAACGCGCATTTCTTCTGCTACAGAACCAGTTTCAAATTCGTTACCGCATGCACAACTAACTGTGATCGTGTTGTACTTTGGATGAATTGCTGATTTCATTACTTTCATCTCCTTCCGCCCTGAATCATCTGAAACAGAGTAATTTATTACGAAGATATATGCGATATGAGCATAAGCATGGTAGTAATAGCCAGCCCCTTACCGCATCCATTTTTTAAAAACACATTGATTACATTATAACAAGGACATGCCGGTTTTGCAACCTAATAAATTGGAAATGCTGTCCTTTTAAAATGACCGATTACTAGATTAACGCTTCTTTGCTTCTTCTGTCAACACTTCGAAAAACTCATGATTCGTTTTCGACTGTTTCAGCTTGCGCATAAGTTTTTCCGCGAAATCAGGCTGGTCGGACATCGCTTTACGGATTGCCCATAATTTATCAAGGTGATCCTGCTGGATGAGAAGTTCTTCTTTACGCGTACCGGAACGACGGATGTCGATTGCCGGGAAGATACGTCTTTCAGCAAGTGAACGGTCAAGATGGAGTTCCATGTTACCTGTTCCCTTGAATTCTTCATAAATGACGTCATCCATACGTGATCCAGTGTCCACCAGTGCAGTCGCAAGGACCGTCAAGCTACCGCCTTCTTCGATATTACGCGCAGCACCGAAGAAACGCTTCGGACGGTGGAACGCAGCCGGGTCGATACCGCCTGACAGCGTACGTCCGCTTGGCGGGATCACAAGGTTATACGCACGGGCCAAACGAGTGATGCTGTCCATCAGTATGACAACGTCACGCTTGTGCTCGACAAGGCGCATGGCACGTTCAAGGACGAGCTCCGCCACTTTGATGTGGTTTTCAGGTACCTCATCAAATGTCGAGGAAACAACTTCAGCTTCCACTGAACGCTCGATGTCGGTTACTTCTTCCGGGCGCTCATCGATCAAAAGGATGATCAATTCCGCTTCCGGATGGTTCGTTGTGATTGAATTGGCGATTTCTTTTAAAAGCATCGTCTTACCGGCTTTAGGCGGCGCAACGATCAGACCACGCTGACCGAAACCGACCGGTGCCATCAAGTCCATGACGCGTGTGGAAATCTTATTCGGTGTAGTCTCGAGCGTCATTTGACGATCAGGATATAAAGGCGTCAGGGCAGGGAAATGAACACGTTCTTTCGCTGCTTCCGGCTCTTCACCGTTAACCATTTCTACATGCAGAAGTCCGAAATAACGCTCATTTTCTTTCGGAGGACGTACCTTACCGGATACTTTGTCCCCGTTACGAAGATCGAAGCGGCGGATCTGTGAGGCAGAAATATAAATATCCTCCGAGCTCGGAGAATAATTGATCGGTCTTAAGAAACCGAAGCCTTCTGATTGAATGATTTCAAGGACACCTTCCATGAAGAAGAAGCCTTCCTGCTCTGCTCTTACTTTTAGAATGGCAAAAATCAGTTCTTTTTTTGTTAATTTACTATAATATGAAACTTTGTATCGTTTAGCCAGCTCATAAAGCTCTTTCAGCTTCATATTTTCTAAGCTGGAGATTGTTAATTCTTCCATTATGACACCACGCTTTATTAATTTGGTTGCTGCTTTGAATTAGTGAATTGAAATCAGGGGATCTGCACGTTGTCTTATTTACCCTCCCGAAGGACAAAACAATCTATGTAAAATAACCCTGTAAATAAAATGAAGAAATGTAATGAAGCATTAAAAAGAGAATGCTGAAGAAAAAACCTTATCTATTTTAACCATACTTATCGAAAAAGCGCAAGGTACCCTTTTCAACTGTTGATCACGATTCATGACTTTTCGCTTTTCCGGTGTGCATTTTGTGTGTTTGAAATAAAACAGGAAGGTAATGATCACCTGTGAAGGTTAGTTGTGGGTGATAAGATGTTGAAGGAGAAAGGCAGACCCTTCCCCTTCGCTATCTTTTTGAAGATTTCTCTTTTATCTTGCTAGGCTTTGTAACGCCGCTTTTGATTTCCGTGCAAGACTTCGCTTTCCGCGGGTAGCCTGTGAGCCTCCTCGTCGCTTCACTCCTGCGGGGTCTCACATTAGCTACTTTTCCCGCAGGAGTCTTCGTCTTGCACTCCAATCAACCGCTGGAACGTTAATGTTCAACAATCAAGTTTCTATTAAGTGGCATAATTTACCACAGCCTACATGTTTATCTAATAACCAGGTTCGGCTTCTTCTGAAGGCTGTGACGGCCGTCGATGAAGCGGACGGTTCCGGACTTGGCACGCATGACGACTGAGTGAGTCAAGCCGTATGTTCCTTTCAGCTGGACACCTCTTAAGAGTTCACCGTCGGTTACACCTGTTGCAGCGAAAATCGCGTCGTCGCCTGTTACAAGGTCTTCCATACGTAATACCTTATCTACATCAAGTCCCATGCTGATGCAGCGCTGGAGCTCGGCATCATTCTGAGGAAGAAGCTTCCCTTGAATTTCCCCGCCTAGGCATTTCAGTGCTACTGCGGCAAGTACACCTTCAGGGGCACCGCCTGATCCGAATAATATATCGACTCCCGTGTGATCGAATGCTGTATTCATCGCGCCGGCAACATCCCCGTCATTGATCAGCTTGATGCGGGCACCCGCTTCTCGGAGTTGTTGGATGATGTGCTCGTGACGCTTACGATTCAGCACTGTTGCCACGACGTCTTCAATATCTTTATTCTTCGCTTTTGCAACAGCTTTCAGATTATCGATAACTGAAGCGTTGATATCAATCTCACCAACCGCTTCAGGTCCAACTGCAATTTTATCCATATACATATCCGGAGCGTTCAACAGGTTCCCATGATCGGCAACCGCCAGGACCGCCAGTGCGTTCCATCCGCCGGATGCGACGATATTCGTTCCTTCCAGCGGGTCCACAGCCACGTCGACGCGGGGACCATATCCTGTCCCAAGCTTTTCACCGATGTACAGCATCGGAGCTTCGTCCATTTCCCCTTCGCCGATCACGACAGTTCCCTTCATTGGTACGGTATCAAATACGTCACGCATAGCAGAAGTAGCAGCATCGTCCGCTTCGTCCTTCTTGCCGCGCCCCATCCATCTAGCAGATGCCAGAGCCGCTCCTTCCGTTACTCGAACCAGTTCCATTGATAAACTTCTTTCCATGTATACAGCCTCCCGAATTCCCTATTGTTAAAGCTCTTTTCTATCCATTGTGTTGTACCTTCATGGTTTCAAAGAATGGCTTCACGTTCAGCTCACCACTCCGGTGCACATGATTTCATGCAATAGAAAAGCAGCAATCGTTACAATAAATTTAAATTGTATAACATATTAACAGATTTATTGTAACACATTTATCGGTTCAGAGAGACCTTTTTTCAAAAAAAGCGTGGCCAATCCTTCTCAAAGCTGAGAATTTTTTCAATCAGCCTTTATGATTTTAATTGTTCGAGCTCTTCCGCCGTCATCTTTTCACGCCAGATCGTTGCGCCGAGTCCTTCGAGCTTTTCGACGAGATCGCTGTAACCACGGTCGATGTGCTCAAGACCTGTGACTTCTGTGATCCCTTCTGCCATCAGGCCGGCAATTACAAGAGCCGCTCCAGCGCGAAGATCGCTCGCTTTCACTTTTGCCCCTTGAAGCTGAACCGGGCCATTGACGATGGCAGAACGCCCTTCCACTTTGATCGTGGCATTCATGCGTCTCAGTTCATCGATATGCTTGAAGCGGGCTGAATAAATCGTATCCGTTACCACAGCGGAACCTTCCGCTCGATTCAAGAGCGCCGTGAACGGCTGCTGAAGGTCGGTCGGGAATCCCGGATAAACCAGCGTCTTGATATCGACCGATTTGAGCTTGTCCGCTCTGCCGATAAAGATCTGGTCATCATTCGTTTCTACGGGTACTCCCATTTCACGGAGCTTCGCTATCACTGATTCCATATGTAACGGAATGACATTGTCGATCAGGACGCCTTTTCCTGCTGCTGCAGCAAGAATCATAAACGTACCTGCTTCGATACGGTCGGGGATGATCGTGTGGCGGCATCCATGAAGTTCATCGACACCGTCAATACGGATCACATCCGTTCCGGCTCCTTTGATTCTCGCACCCATATTGCTCAGAAGCGTCGCCACATCGATGATTTCAGGCTCTTTCGCTGCATTTTCAATAATGGTGCGTCCTTTGGCACGGACGGCAGCAAGCATGATATTGATGGTAGCGCCTACACTTACGACATCAAGGTAGATACGCGCACCCTTCAGTTCATCGGCGCGGAGATAAATCGCACCCTGTTCATTCGTTACTTCGGCACCGAGCGCTTCAAATCCTTTAATATGCTGATCGATCGGACGCGGTCCCAAGTGACAGCCCCCCGGGAGACCGATGACCGCTTTTTTGAAGCGTCCCAGCATAGCTCCCATCAGGTAATAAGAAGCACGGAGCTTTTTGACTTTCCCGCTTGGAAGCGGCATGGACACCATCTCGCTTGGGTCCACCCTCATTTCTCCATCTTCGAAGTTGACCGTTCCGCCGATTTCTTCAAGCAGGTCCTGCAGCGTACGAACGTCTGAAATTTCCGGCAGACCTTCAATCGTAACCGGCGAGTCGGCAAGAATCGTAGCCGGTATCAACGCTACAGCACTGTTTTTCGCACCACTGACTTTTATGGTACCTTCAAGTGGATAACCACCTGCAATCTTAAGCTTTTCCATTTTAATCTCCCTTCCACTGTTCCATGGTGAAGAAAGGTACTCATTCTGTTTGAGGTCCCGTTCTCCAGCAAGTGAACAAAAAGGATTATTTTTCCATATGAAGACGATCTAAGAAGTGTATTGTCTACTAGTTTATACATATTTCGTCAAAACATGTATAGGATTTTCGATTTTTTTCTTATAGGTCCTTTTGACCTAAGAGCCTGCGTGATGCAGAAGCTATTTATCTGTTATTCCAGTCATTTAAGAAGGCTTCGATTCCTTTATCCGTCAGCGGATGGTTGAATAACTGCTTCAATACTTTAAGCGGCACGGTTGCAATATGCGCGCCTCTCAGAGCAGCTTCTGTGATGTGCTGCGGATGGCGGGTCGATGCTGCGATGATCTCCGTTTCAAGACCGTGGATCGCGAAGATTTCAGCGATCTTTGAAACCAGCTCAAGTCCGTCATGACCGATATCATCCAATCTTCCCAGGAAAGGTGAAACATATGTCGCGCCTGCGCGGGCCGCTAAAAGCGCCTGATTCGCACTGAAAATCAACGTAACATTTGTCTTGATCCCTTCTTTGGAAAAAGTCGATGCCGCCGTTAATCCGTCCGGGGTCATCGGAAGCTTGACCGTGATGTTCGGAGCGATCTTTGCAAGCTCCCTTCCTTCCTTGATCATCCCTTCCGCGTCTGTAGCGATGACTTCAGCGCTGACAGAACCCGGTACGAGTTCGGTGATTTCTTTCAGGCGATCTTCAAACGTAACGCCTTTTTCTTTTGCCACAAGTGATGGGTTCGTTGTCACTCCTGAAACGATTCCCCATGAAAATGCTTCTCTGATTTCGTCCATGTTTGCTGTATCGATAAAAAATTTCAAATCTATTACCCCTTTTTCGACAAAATTTTCAATCTTTTTATAATGAACGGAAAGGACTGACCCAAAAAGGGCATTACCTCCCCTGGTGCCAGTCCTCTCCTACTGCTTCATTCTTTTTCTACCACGTCTGGAAAGATCTAATCTGATTCCAGTCGCTTTCCAGACATTACCTCTATTCGCTTACGCTTGGTTAGAAGAACCAAATTCACGCATTTTACCGATCACTGTCGCTTTGATCGCTTCTCGTGCAGGACCCATGTATTTACGTGGATCGTACACTTCAGTGTCTGCAGCCAGTACTTCACGTACTTTCTTGGCAGATGCGATTTGGTTTTCTGTGTTTACGTTGATTTTAGCTGTTCCGTAAGAAATCGCTTTTTGGATATCTTTTGTAGGGATACCAGTTCCGCCGTGAAGTACTAGAGGTACTCCTGTAGCAGCGCCGATTTCTTCCATTTCTTTGAAACCAAGGTTTGGTTCACCTTTGTAAGGACCGTGCACTGAACCCAATGCAGGAGCAAGCGTGTCGATTCCAGTACGTTCAACAAGCTCTTGACATTCTTTAGGGTCAGCATAGATAACGCCGTCAGCAATGACGTCATCTTCCTGTCCGCCGACTGTACCAAGCTCAGCTTCGACAGAAACACCTTTAGAGTGAGCATACTCAACCACTTTGGAAGTGATTTCGATATTCTCTTCGAAAGGACCGTGAGAAGCGTCGATCATGACTGATGTGAAACCAGCATCGATTGCTTCTTTACATTTGTCATAGCTTGAACCGTGGTCAAGGTGGATCGCAACTGGAACTGTGATGTTCAAGTCTTCCATAAGACCTTCAACCATTTTCACAACTGTTTTGAAACCGCTCATGTAACGTGCTGCACCTTCAGAAACACCAAGGATGACAGGTGATTTCTCTTCTTCAGCAGCTTGAAGGATCGCTTGAGTGAACTCAAGGTTGTTCAAGTTGAATTGACCAACAGCATAGCTGTTTTCTTTTGCTTTGATAAGCATGTCTTTCATTGAAACTAAAGGCATATTTATTTCCTCCTTTTATTCAGTCAGTGTGCCATTTTTGGTAAATATAATGGAAGTTTAGCTCGTTCACACCTACATTGTTAACAATTTCACTTGTATCATACCAAAACATAATTGATTTTACCAACTGAAGAGGCCATTTGTAAAAAATACTACTATTTTCACTATTCTAACTTCAGGGTCATGCCGGAATGTACTGCCTTACTGCCTTTCTGATGTCATCGATGTCAAAAGGCTTTGCAAAATGAGTCAATGCACCCAGGTCCTTCGCTTCCTGAATCATATCCAGCTCCCCGTATGCGGTCATGATGATCACACGGATATCCTGGTTCTTTTTCTTCATTCTCTTCAGGATCTCGATTCCATCCATTCCAGGAATTTTCATATCCAGCAGGACGAGATCAGGGGAATGTTTATCAACGATTTCAAGTGCCTGAACGCCATTCGCCGCTTGAAAGGTTTGGTAGCCTTCCTTTTGCAAGACTTCATTTAATAGAATTCGTATACCAAACTGATCATCTACAATAAGTATCTTTTCATTCATATGGCTTAATCCCCTTTTTAAATAAAATATGTATGTTTCAAACATTAACAAACGATCATTGGCGACAGTCTTATCTTTGTATACCTGTCATATACCGCTTATGATTTCCGTGCAAGACTTCGCTTTCCGCGGGTGACCCGTGAGCCTCCTCGTCGCTAAAACTGCGGGAAGAAAAGTGGAAGGGCTTTGCTAAGAGGCTTTGGTATAAGGCGAATCGGCCACGAAGGCGTTCTTTGCCTTCTTGGACGAGTTGAATTATGACATGTGCCTCTTAGCCCTGTAGCTGGACAAGTCTCACATTGGCCACTTCTCCCGCAGGAGTCTTCGTCTTGCACTCCAATCAACGCTGTAACCAAATTTATATAAGTTTTATTTCTATTAAAACGTTCTAAAGTTTTCATACTTCTAGTACTTCTCTTTCTCCGGTGAAAAATCCTGCTTTTTCTCCATTATTTTACTTAAACGCATTTTCCTTTATAATAAGCGATACAGCAAAGATTGTCGAAGGCTATTGTTCGACAAATGGAGGAGTGGAAAGATGATCAAGATGTTCACGACCCAATTAGCGGGTCTGTTTAAACGCATATCAGAGAAACAGGAGTTTGAAATAGAAGACGCTGCAAGGCTGCTTGCGCAGGCAGCTGTCGGACAGGGCTCGATCTATATCAAGGCTTACGGGGAGATGGAAGCTGTGGCTGCTGAGGCTTTGTACGGAGCTGAGCCGCTGCCTTCTATTAAAAAGTTTGATGAGTCCGTTCCTGTGACTGAAGCAGACCGCGTACTCGTTGTGACCCGCTTGTCGACGGATGAGGAAGCAATTGAATTTGCGAAGGGCTTGGCGGATGAAGGAATTCCGTTCGTGGGGATCTCCGGTCTCGTCGGGGAAAATGAAGGGCTCGCCGGACTTGCCGACCTTCACCTCGATACAAAGGTGATCAAAGGAATGCTTCCGGGAGAGGAAATCGGCGAGCGCGTCTGTATGCCGACGAGCATGGCAGCGCTCTATATCTATTTTGCGATTGGTTTTGTCATTCGTGAGATGTTAGAAGAGTACGAGTAATGATTGAAGGCCCGTCCCTCGATGCTTTAATGCATTGAAGGACGGGCCGTTTTTTATGCAGTCTTCACTTTCTTGGCATGAACATAGGTGACTGCGAGTGCAAGTACGAGGACGCTGCCTTTGATGATTTCGAACGCATAGTATGGAAGGTTCATCATCGTCAGTCCATTGAGCAGGACACCGATCAGTGCAGCGCCGAAGAAGGTGCCGAGGATGTTAGGTTTCCCCGCCCCGAGGACAGAGAATCCGACGAACACCGCGGCCACCGCTTCCATCAGAAGTGGTGCACCGGCATCCATCTGCCCCGATCCTACCCTCGCTGTGAACAGGATGCCCCCGATGGAGGCAAAGACTCCCGACAGGACATAGGCGATAAGTTTTACTCGCTTTATGTTAACACCCGACAACCGCGACGCTTCCGCATTCCCGCCGGTCATGTACAGGATCCGCCCCCAGCGGGTAAAATGCATGATGACATACATCAACCCGACAAAGACGAGCATGATCCAGACGGGTACCGGCAGCCCCAGCAGCTTACCCTGGCCAATCCACAAAAAGGCATCAGAAAATGTCCCCGGTGCCGTTCCGCCGCTCACCATCGGCATATTGTTATAAATGGAGTACCCCTCCGTATAGGTGCGGTGGATCCCTGAAATGATGTACATCGCCCCTAAAGTGGCCAAGAGGTCCGGGATGCCGAGCTTCACGATCAGCAGTGAATTGAACAGCCCGACTCCCGCCCCGACCAGCAGCGGGACGAGAAGCACAACCCATAATGGCGCTTCATACCATACCATCAAAGAAGCTGTCACCACCGTCGAAAGCGAAACGGTCGACCCGACAGATAGATCAAAGCCGTCGACGACGAGGGTGAATGTCACCCCCAGTGCCACCAGCGTGACAATCGAAATGGACCTGAGAATATCAGATAAATTGCCATACGTAAAGAAAAACGGATGATAAAAACTGAAAAAAATCAGGATGACTGCCATCAATACAATGGCCCCGTATTTAAATAGTAAGTCTAACATCTTTCCTTTCATTCGCTGCCGTCCCTCCCGAAGCATAAAGCAGAATGGTTTCTTGTGACGCTTCCCCTGCCGTCAATTCCTTTACGATCCGCCCATCATACATGACAAGGATCCGGTCGGAAATCGCCAGGATTTCTTGGAGCTCACAAGAGAAATAAAGGATCCCTTTCCCTCTTTGAGCCAATGATTGAATCAAACCGAAGATTTCTTTTTTCGCCCCGACATCCACACCTTTTGTCGGTTCATCGAACAGAAACACCGAAGCGTCTTCCGTCAGCCACTTCCCGATCGAGACTTTCTGCTGATTGCCACCGCTCAGATCATTCGCGCTGATCCGTTCGTGTGCCGCCCTTATGCCGAGTGATTCGATCCTGTCCCGGGCGAGCTTCCTTTCTGCCTTCCCGTTGATCCACAGGCGTTTTGAAATATTCCTTAATGAAGGGAAACTGAGATTATGCTGAACCGATTCATGGATGAATAATCCCTCTTTCCTTCTTTCTTCAGGTACAAGCGCCAAGCCGTGCTTCACCGCATCGCGCGGAGATCCTATGTTGATTTCCTTACTTTTTAAAAAGTAGGATCCTTTTACGACTGGAGATGCACCGAACAATGATTTTGCCAGTTCAGTTTTCCCTGCTCCGACAAGGCCCACAATCCCAACTACTTCCCCCTCCCTGACTTGGAGGTCGATCGACCGGAGTTTACCGCCGTCATCGAGACCTTTTACTTCATAAAGCAGCCCGCCCTTCTCGACATGAGGCTTCCCGAACTCTTCTTTGAACGAACGCCCCAGCATCTTTTCCACCACCGCTTCCGGTGTCGTATCCTTTGTCTCATCCATCCCCACCGTTCTGCCGTCCCTCATCACCGTGATGCGGTCGGCAGCCTGGAACACTTCAGGGAGCCGGTGGGAGATGAACACGATCCCGACCCCTTCCTTCTTCAATTCCTCCATGACCTCGAACAGCCGGTCGGTTTCCGTTACACTCAGCGGAGCTGTCGGCTCATCGAGGATCAGGATTTTCGCCTTCTGCAGCAGCGCCCTTGCTATCAGGACCAATTGTTTTTCAGCTAAACTCAGTGAGGAAGCGGGCGAGCCGAGGGACAGATTCCCTGCTCCGATTCGATGAAGGACGGTGCCGGCCTCTTTTTCCAGTGACTTTTTATTCAGAAAAAAAGATCCGCCGCTTGATAGGCGGTCAAGCAAAATGTTTTCTGCAACGGAAAGCTGAGGCACAATTGCCGTGTCCACTTCCTGATAGACACAGTGGATCCCATTTTGCTTCGCTTCTTTCGGAGTTTGATAGCTTTTCTTTTCATTGTGAAGCAGGATGTCTCCACTGTCCGGAGTGTAAGCCCCGGAGAGGATTTTCATGAGCGTACTCTTTCCGGCACCGTTTGCTCCGAGCAATGCATGGACTTCCCCCTCATTCACTTGAAATCTTGCTGCGTACAGGGCCTTCACCCCGGAAAAAGCTTTACAGATATCTCTCATTTCCAGTAAGGCGGACATCGCCACCCCTCCTCTCCTTTATTCGGTGAAGGAATCTTCAAGTTCCTTCAGTTCAGCTGTGTATCCTTGTTCACTTGCTCCCCAGCCTTCCACATGCACATGGAGCTGATCGGTTGTAAGCTGTTCATCCGGAAGCTGATCCCGTTCGATGAAGACCGGTTCAAGTTTCACCGTTTGCGGTGTTTCCTCCCCTGATAGTTTCTGATAGAGGAAACGGACCTGCACACGGCCAATATCTTTCGGATCGACCGCAGCTGAAGCCACCCACGGACTTCCTTCCTTCTGGATGATCTGAAGATCTTCATCACTCATATCGATTCCATAAACCTTGATTTCTTCTCTCCCCGCCGCCTCGATGGCCCGTACGGCACCTTTTGCAAATTCGTCCCACGCAGCCCACACTGCGTCAATATCACCTTTATTCGGGTACTGCTTCAGAATGGCTTCCATCTGGGCCTGCGTATCGAGTGCCGTATTCTGGGTCGCCGCTCCGAAAGCAGCCACTTCTTTGATGTCAGGATTGCTATCAAGGAATTCTTTATAGGCCGCCTGGCGCCTTTCCATCGGGGCAAACCCCGCTACCCAGATCTTGACGATTTCACCTTTCCCTCCAAGCTCCTCTGAAAGCTTATTAAGCGTCTGTTCCGCCATTTGCCTGTCACCTTGTTCAAGGACCGTCACACCTTCTGATTCAACATCCGCATCAAACACGACAACGGGAATCCCCTGTTCTTTCGCTTTCTCAACACCCGATTGAAGTGCTTCCTTTGTTCCATGGTCGATCAGGATCCCATCAAATTTCTGGTTGATGGCAGCATCGAGATTGGATGACATCTTTGCCAGATCCCCTTCGGAAGTGAAAACCTGGACCTTCCCGCCAAACTTTTCAACCTGCTCTTTCACCCCTTCGATATACTGGGCAGAAAACGTCCCTAAATTGATCTGCATGATCAGGGCGATTTTCTTGCCGGCAAGCTCATGATCGGATGCTCCTTTTTTCGCGCTTGCCTCAGCATTTGACTCCTCGGAAACCTTTGGCTGACATGCAGCCAGTAAACTTAGCACAAGCGTGATGATGATCAATAATAAAGCCGGTTTTTTCATAAAAATGACTCTCCTCTCGCGAAATGGTTTTATTTTTATACAGCCTTGAATCGAAGCGGTGCACTCGCCCGATCACAAAGCCCATCGCCGGGATTCCTGGTTGATTGAACAAAAGCAGGTACCCGCCGATATTTTCATACAACAAAAAACCCCTTTTCCTAAGGGAAAAGAGGTTTATGTATCAATAAACGTACTCTTATCACTCAGGAAATCATTCCTGCAGGTCTTAGCACCTTTCCGTCGAAACGGTAGGTTGCCGGGCATCATCGGGCCAGTCCCTCTGCCAACTCTTTATAAGAGAAATATGAAATTGGTAAAATCTTCGCATGCGTATAACCGATATCTTACTTAGTTGATGGAAAATTGTCAATATTCTTTTTAAAATAATTTCACGGCGGGTATCACGGAGCCTCTATGTGCGGACTGTCGTCACGACAAAACCCGACACGCCTGCACACCTCGTGAACCACAACAACCCGCCCCATAACAAAAAACCGCTCCCCCAAAAGGAGAGCGGCCCATATATTAAACCAAATCTATTCTATTACTTCCCGCCAAAAGCCAAACTTGCTTCAATAAAGTCTCTGAACAGCGGCTGCGGACGTGTCGGGCGTGATGTGAATTCCGGGTGGAATTGGGATGCCACGAACCATGGGTGATCTTGAAGCTCGATGATCTCCACAAGGCGTCCGTCAGGGCTTGTACCTGAGAAGATGAAGCCTGCGTTTTCCATTTGCTCACGGTAATGATTGTTGAATTCGAAGCGGTGACGGTGACGCTCGTAAACCACTTCTCCATCATAGGCTGCATACGCTTTTGAACCTTCCGTCAGCTTACATGGATATAAACCGAGACGAAGGGTTCCGCCAAGATCTTCGATATCCTTCTGTTCAGGAAGCAGGTCGATGATCGGGTACGGTGTATCCGGGTTCAGCTCAGCAGAGTGAGCTCCTTCAAGACCAAGTACGTTGCGCGCATACTCTACAGATGCAAGCTGCATACCAAGGCAGATGCCAAGGAAAGGAACTTTGTTTTCACGTGCGTATTGAGTCGCAACGATCTTCCCTTCAACTCCACGGTCACCGAAGCCTCCAGGTACAAGGATTCCGTCTACATCGCCAAGCATTTCCGCTACGTTTTCAGCGTCTACAAGCTCGGAGTTCAACCATTTCACCTCGACGTCGCTGTCGAAATTGTATCCGGCATGACGAAGAGCTTCCACAACTGAAATGTAAGCATCCTGAAGTTCAACATACTTCCCGACAAGGGCGATCTTCGTTTTGCGTGATAGATTCGTTACACGCTCAACCAGTTCATTCCACTCTGTCATTTCTGCTTCACGGCAGTTCAGTTTCAGGTGCTGACATGTGATTTCATCCAGCTTCTGGGCCTGAAGGGCAAGAGGCACTGAGTAAAGTGTGTCAGCATCCATCGCTTCGATCACAGCATTTTTATCGATATCACAGAACAGCGCAATTTTATCTTTCATATCCTGCGTCATTGGCATTTCTGTACGAACGACGATGACGTTCGGCTGGATTCCAAGGCTGCGCAATTCTTTCACGCTGTGCTGAGTCGGCTTCGTTTTCATTTCACCGGCTGCTTTGATATAAGGAACCAATGTACAATGGATGTACATCACATTTTCACGGCCCACATCACTCTTGATCTGACGGATCGCTTCGAGGAATGGAAGAGACTCGATATCCCCTACCGTTCCGCCGATTTCAGTGATGACCACATCCGAATTCGTTTCGCGGCCTGCACGGTACACGCGTTCTTTGATTTCGTTTGTGATGTGCGGGATGACCTGGACCGTTCCGCCTAAGTAATCACCGCGGCGCTCTTTTTTCAGGACGGTGGAATAGATTTTCCCAGTCGTCACAGAGCTGTATTTAGTCAGGTTGATGTCGACGAAACGCTCATAGTGACCTAAGTCAAGATCCGTTTCCGCACCGTCATCCGTCACGAATACTTCACCGTGCTGATACGGGCTCATCGTTCCCGGATCCACGTTGATGTATGGGTCGAATTTCTGGATCGTTACCGAAACTCCGCGGTTTTTTAATAGTCTTCCAAGGGACGCTGCTGTGATCCCTTTTCCAAGTGACGACACAACGCCGCCTGTTACGAAAATATACTTAGTCATGTATATGTCCCCCTTTTGATATGATTTGGTTCAAAAAAAGTAGAGGGTGTCTCCTATGTATCCTTGTCATGAAGTTATCTTGTTCAAAGAAGGAGAAGTCCATTCCCGCAAAATAAAATCATGGGCAAAAATCAGCTAAAAGACAGCCTCTTATTTATAAATGATGGTAAGTTGTAAGGGGAAGAGAAATCGTGAATCAGCCTGCATCCTTCGCGCAGGCCGTCCTGTAAAAAATAAAAAACGCCCCTCTTACCAAATGGTAAGGGGAGCGTTGAATACTCTATCCGTCCTTTTTTAAGGAGCCCAAATAAAATACTACCTTCCTGAAAGAAAGAAGTCAAGCATAGAATGGAGCCGGATAAATCTTCTTAATTCACTGAAAAATTAAAGATTTTCATCCTCTTCTTCTTCATCTGACTCTTCTTCGTCTTCATCATCGATTTCATCATCGAACTCATCGATTTCCAACTCTTCTTCTTCTTCATCGACATCAAGGTCGTCCATATCATCGTCCGAATCCACATCGTCGTCGTCATCCGTCAGATCATCATCGTCGTCTGTATCGTCGAGATCATCATAATCAAGATCGTCTTCCAGATCTTCATCATCTAGATCGTCGAATTCGTCAAGATCAAGGTCCTCGTCGACTTTCTTCTTCGACTTTTTCTTTTTAGTAGACTTCATTGTCGGAACGGTTTCCTCTTCGATTTGATCAACCGGATACCATTCGCGCAGTCCCCAGCGGTTCTCGCCAAGCGCAATGAAGCGTCCGTCGATGTTCAGGTCTGTATAAAATTGAACCATGCGGCTCTTAACCTCTGATTGAGGGATTTCAAGTAGACTTGTAATTTCGTTCAACACCTCTTTAAATGTCATGGCTTGTTTCTTTTCCGCCATGATCTCGTGTGCCAGTTCAATAAAAGATGTTTGTCGCAATTCTTCTTTCGATAACTGTTTTAGACTCACTTTACGCACTTCCTTTCTCTATTTCACACTCTACTGGGAGAGTCACTAAAGCACAAACATAATGCCCGGACGTTCAACCGGACTGCTAAAAATCGACAACATGCAGAAGCCTGTTGCAAGGCGTTCAAACACTATGTACTCCATTCATAGCAAACGTAAGAGTGATCCCCTATCAAAAAAGGGACCGATAAAAAACGGCATAATCCTGCCATTATCATTTTAAGCATATTATTCATTATAAACAATATAAGAGACTTTATGCTATATTTATCTGGCTTTTCTCTTATTTTTTTATTCTTGTGAATTCAGAAGGCTGCCGTCCTCTTCACTTTCTTCTTTGTCACCGTATCGGATCACCTTATACGCTTCATAAAAAAAGTAGAAGGACAGAAGAAGAAACGGAATCGCCCCAAGCTGATAGTGGTACAACAGGGCCGCCGCATATATACCGGCCGCAATAAGCGCATAACGTAAAAATGTCCTCACAATTTCACATCCAGTGTAAGTCGTCTCTGGGTCTAATCATCCAATACCCATTATATAGCAAAACAACACCCGCATCTATCACCACAATACAAAGAATTGTAACTTTTCTGTATATTCAGCATAGACCATTTTCCTGATCTTTAATCATCCTTAAAATCAGAAAGTCCTTTAGCGAAGTGAGGGACGGGCTTTTAGCGCTTTAAAGTGTACTGGGACGGGCCTTCGATTTAACAGCCCACCTCCATGAGCGGGCTTTCCTTTACCATATCAATGCACGCCGGGACGATCCTTCAAAAAAAGACTGCCGTCCAAAACAACAGCAGTCTTCTTTCTATTACATATTCCGGCGGTACTGTCCTCCGACTTCATATAGGGCGCGTGTGATCTGCCCAAGGCTTGCCACTTTGACGGTTTCCATCAGCTCTTCGAAGATGTTGCCTCCGTCGACGGCCGCTTTCTTCAAGCGTCCCAATGCTTCTTCGACCTTATCTTCGTTGCGGCCCTGGAAGTCACGCAGGTTCTTGATTTGCGTTTCCTTCTCTTCCTTCGTCGCACGTGCAAGTTCCATGCTGTCCATCTGTTCTTCAGATGGAGGATTAGGATTCAAGTACGTGTTCACCCCGACGATCGGAAGCTCGCCGTTATGCTTCTTCATTTCATAGTACATGGATTCTTCCTGGATCTTGCCGCGCTGATACTGGGTTTCCATCGAACCGAGCACGCCTCCGCGGTCATTCAGGCGGTCGAACTCTGTCAGCACCATTTCTTCCACGAGATCCGTCAACTCTTCCGCAATGAATGATCCTTGAAGTGGATTCTCATTTTTAGATAGACCGTGTTCTTTCGTGATGATCATCTGGATTGCCATCGCACGGCGGACGGATTCTTCCGTCGGTGTCGTGATTGCTTCGTCATACGCATTCGTGTGAAGCGAGTTACAGTTATCCTGCAGCGCCATCAATGCCTGAAGCGTCGTACGGATATCGTTGAAATCGATCTCCTGCGCATGCAGCGAGCGGCCGGACGTCTGAATGTGATACTTCAGCTTCTGACTGCGCTCATCCGCTCCGTACTTATCTCTCATGACCGTTGACCAGATACGGCGGGCAACACGGCCGATAACCGTATACTCCGGATCAAGACCGTTCGAGAAGAAGAATGATAAGTTAGGAGCAAATTTATTGATATCCATTCCGCGGCTCAAATAGTACTCGACATACGTGAAGCCGTTAGCGAGCGTGAACGCAAGCTGCGAAATCGGATTCGCTCCCGCTTCCGCGATGTGGTAGCCGGAAATCGAGACAGAATAGTAGTTTCTCACTTTATGATCGATGAAGTACTGCTGGATATCACCCATCATGCGAAGCGCAAACTCAGTAGAGAAGATGCATGTGTTCTGGCCTTGATCTTCTTTTAAAATATCTGCCTGAACGGTTCCGCGCACGACTTGAAGTGTCTGCTCCTTCACTTCAACATACTCTTCCACCGTTAGCACGCGGCCAAGCTCTTCTTCCTTCGCTCGGATCTGCTGATCGATTGCCGTGTTCATATACATCGCCAGGATGATCGGCGCCGGACCGTTGATTGTCATCGAAACGGATGTTGACGGTGCACATAAATCGAAGCCTGCATACAGCTTCTTCATATCATCAAGCGTACAGATGCTCACACCGCTTTCCCCGACTTTTCCGTAAATGTCCGGGCGATAATCAGGATCTTCTCCATAGAGGGTCACCGAGTCGAACGCAGTACTCAGACGTTTCGCATCATCATCCTTCGACAGGTAATGGAATCGGCGGTTCGTACGCTCAGGCGTTCCTTCACCCGCGAACTGGCGCTTCGGATCTTCCCCTTTCCGTTTAAAAGGAAACACACCGGCCGTGTACGGGAATGAACCCGGCACGTTTTCTCTGTATACCCATTTGAGGATTTCCCCGTAATCCTTGTACTTAGGAAGGGCCACTTTAGGAATGTCGAGTCCTGACAAGCTCTTCGTCTTCAGCTCGGTCACGATTTCCTTGTCACGGATCTTTGTGACGAATTTGTCCTTGCTGTACGTATCCTTCAAGTTTTCCCATTTTGCTAAAATGTCTTTGGATTCCGCTGTCAGCTTATTCTCCACTTCTTCTTTCAACGTTTTCAATGAAGTAAGGACTTCATCATTCTGTTCTTTTTCACGGAGAGCTTCCATCGCACCTTCAATTTGGAACAGACGGCGTGCAAGTTTCACCTGTTCTTCCGCTTGTTTATGATAGTTGCGGACGGTATCCGCGATCTCTCTCAAATAATAACGGCGGTTATTCGGAATGATCACGTTCTGTTTTTCAACATCGACGTTCTTGCCAAAACTTGTTTTCCAGTCGAGCTTCATCTTCTCATTCACTGTTTCCACGATTGCCGCAAACAGTGCATTCGTTCCCGGATCGTTGAACTGACTCGCGATCGTTCCGTACACCGGCATCTCATCAAGATCCTTATCAAACAGCATATGGCTGCGCTGATACTGCTTCTGAACTTGACGGCGTGCATCCTCGGAGCCTTTGCGCTCGAATTTGTTGATGACGATCAGGTCTGCAAAATCGATCATATCGATTTTCTCAAGCTGTGACGGCGCACCGAATTCGCTCGTCATCACATACATGGACATGTCACAGATTTCTGCGATTTCCGCATCCCCCTGCCCGATTCCGCTCGTCTCGACGACAACGAGATCGTAGCCAGCCGCTTTTACCACGTTGATGGCATCCTTGATCGCAAGCGAAAGTTCGGTCTTTGAACCACGAGTGGCAAGGCTGCGCATGTAGACACGCGGATTGAAGATCGCGTTCATGCGGATACGGTCGCCAAGAAGCGCACCGCCCGTCTTCTGCTTCGTCGGGTCGATCGATAGAATCGCAATCTTTTTCTCCGGAAGCTCGTTGATGAAGCGGCGAATCAGTTCATCCGTCAGTGAACTTTTCCCTGCGCCTCCGGTTCCTGTAATCCCGAGTACCGGCACCTTTTTCGCAAGAGTCTTAATTTCAGAGAAAACCGTCTGAGCCGTTGCCGCTACCTCTTCATTCGCACCAACCTGATACTCAGCAAGTGAAATCAGCTTGGAAACGGCATTCACGTCACCAGTCGAGAGCTTCTCAACCTCTGAATTGACGGTTCCTTCAATAGTAGGAAAATCACATTCCTCGATCATCTGGTTGATCATCCCCTGAAGTCCGTGCTGTCGGCCGTCTTCAGGTGAGAATATGCGGGCGATCCCATATTCATGAAGCTCCTTGATTTCACGCGGGATGATAACCCCGCCGCCACCGCCGTAGATGCGGATGTGGGAAGCCCCTTTTTCTTTTAACAAATCATACATGTATTTAAAATATTCGACGTGTCCGCCTTGATAGGAGGAAATCGCAATCCCCTGTACATCCTCCTGGATCGCAGCGTTCACCACTTCTTCCACGGAACGGTTATGACCTAAGTGAATAACCTCTGATCCGCTTGCCTGGATAATCCGACGCATAATGTTGATCGACGCATCATGTCCGTCAAAAAGGCTCGATGCCGTCACAAAACGGACATGGTGCTTTGGCTTATATACTTCAACCGTACTCATCGTACTCCCCCTGTTCTCCTTTGTTTTTCAAAACCTATGACACCAGCAAAAAGCAGTTCGATTTGCAGATCGATGTACTCCTCGAGTGAAAACCTCTTTTGCAGTGCCCAGCGGCGGAATCCCCACATCTGCCCCTGGACGAATACATTCTGCGCGAGCATGTGGATCTGATTTTCATCAAGCTCAAGCTCCCCCGTCTCGACGCAGCGGACGATCAGCTTCTCAACCATCGCGACCATCTCAAGCTCTTTTCGGAGGACATACGGAAGTGCGTCCTTCGATAACGACTTCGCCTCCTGATACATGACGAGGACCTCGTCCTGCATCCGGTCCATCACCTGAAAATAATGGGCGATGCCGAGCTTGAGGCCGTCCAGCGTACCCTGGCCGATATCGAGCTCCTCAAGCTCCAATCGAACCTGCTCATAAATGCTGTCACAGACTAGATACAAAACGTCTTCCTTTGTTCGTATATACTCATAAAGCGTTCCGATGCTGAATCCGGCGGCCTTGGCAATCTCTCTCGTCGTGGTGCGGTGAAACCCCTTCTGTTTAAAAAGAGAGACGGCTCCCCGGATCATCTGATCACGCCTCTTTTCCACTAAACGTTCATCTTTGACAGAAGCATGCACTTCTCTTTTTTTATCCAATCGTACCGACCGCCTTTATCACATTCTCCCATTGACCCCTCTTACATCCGCCTGCTTCGTCCCCCAACGGAGCGGGCGGTTTATATATGGAAACATACCCCTTTAATACATATCTCAGATTAGTGTTGATTGCCGCTTGAGATGCCGGCAGTGAGCTCTAACGCCCTGCAGGACGGCACCTTCAGCTTCATCAACCTTCTCTTTATTTCGTTACCATACGGGAAATAACCAAACGCTGGATTTCCTGAGTTCCCTCATAAATTTGAGTGATCTTCGCGTCACGCATATAGCGTTCAACAGGATAATCCTTCGTGTAGCCGTATCCGCCGAAGATTTGGACGGCTTCCGTCGTCACCTTCATCGCCGTATCCCCTGCCATCAGCTTAGACATCGCAGATTCCTTCCCGTAAGGAAGACCTTCCGACTCAAGCCATGCTGCTTGATAGGTTAATAGACGGGAAGCTTCGATGGATGTCGCCATGTCAGCGATTTTAAAAGAAATCCCCTGATTCGCAGCGATCGGCTTGCCGAACTGCTCGCGCTCTTTCGCATAGTCGATGGACGCATCAAGCGCTCCCTGTGCAATTCCGACTGCCTGAGCGGCAATTCCGTTACGGCCGCCGTCAAGTGTCATCATCGCAATCTTGAATCCTTCCCCTTCTTTACCAAGAAGGTTCTCTTTCGGCACTTTACACTCTTCAAAGACGATTTCCGTCGTTGGAGATGAACGGATGCCCAGTTTCTTCTCTTTTTTACCGACAGAGAAGCCTTCAAAATCCTTCTCCACGATGAACGCACTCGTTCCGCGCTGGCGTGACGATGGATCCGTCAATGCGAATACGATGTACGTATCAGCGATTCCGCCGTTCGTGATGAAGATCTTGGAGCCGTTTAGAACGTAGTGGTCGCCTTCAAGACGGGCAGTCGTTTTCATGCCGCCTGCATCCGATCCTGAACCCGGCTCAGTCAATCCGTATGCACCGATTTTCTCCCCTTGCGCCATCGGGCGGAGATACTTCTGCTTTTGTTCTTCATTACCGAATTTGTAAACCGGCCATCCTGCCAGGGATGTGTGGGCAGATAATGTTACACCTGTTGATGCACATACTCTTGAAAGCTCCTCTACCGCGATGCAGTATGCAAGATAGTCACTTCCGATTCCGCCGTACTCTTCCGGCCAAGGGATCCCCGTTAAGCCGAGTTCCGCCATCTTATGGAAGATATCCATATCGAAGCGCTCTTCCTCATCGCGCTCCGCAGCAGTCGGCGCAACCTCATTGCGCGCAAAATCGCGTACCATCTTGCGAATCATTTCATGCTCTTCAGACAACTTAAAATTCATGATCTCTTCTCCCATCTTTGTTGGTATCTATTTTTTTGATAATTTTTTTAAAAATGTGGTTTTCAATCAGGCACAAGTGTAATCACCGCTGTTGATTTCCGTGGAAGACTTCGCTTTCCGCGGGCGGTTGGTGAGCCTCCTCGTCGCTACGCTCCTGCGGGCTAGAAAAGCGGAAAGGCTTTGGTAAGAGGCGTGTGGCATAAGGCGAATCGGCCACGAAGGCGTTCTTTGCCTTCTTGGACGAGTCGACTTATGACATGTGCCTCTAAGCTCTGTAGCTGGACAAGTCTCACATTGGCCACTTCTCCCGCAGGAGTCTACGTCTTGCACTCCAACCAACGCTGTAACCCGCCAATTTTCAAACTTAAGCTTTATCAAAGCTAATTTCCTGCAAAACCTTATCTATAAAAACCTTCTTAAACCAGCAGGTTCTTCCCGATGACCATTCTCTGAATCTCGCTTGTGCCTTCGTAGATTTCTGTTACTTTAGCATCGCGGAATAGTCTCTCCACCGGATATTCCTTCGTGTAGCCGTAGCCTCCGTAGACCTGTATGGCTTCGGTTGTGACTTCGACGGCTGTTTTTGAGGCGAAAAGTTTGGCCATGGAGGCTTCTTTTCCGCAGGATATGCCTTGGGCGCGAAGGTCAGCCGCTCTGTAGACCAAGAGCTTCGACCCTTCTACTGCAGTCGCCATATCGGCAAGCTTGAATCCGATGCCCTGCTGAGCAGCGATTGGTTTACCGAACTGAACGCGTTCTTTCGCATAAGCGGTAGCGTAATCAAACGCTCCTTCTGCGATACCCAGTGCCTGGGCTGCGATACCGATGCGGCCGACATCCAGGTTTGCCATCGCGATTTTAAATCCTTCGCCTTCTTGCCCCAGTAGATTCTCTACCGGTACTTTCATGTCTTCAAACGTCAGCTGTACCGTTCTTGACCCGTGAAGCCCCATTTTGTGTTCGTCTTTCCCGATGATCAGCCCAGGCGTATCCTTCTCAACGATAAACGCCGATACACCACGGCTTCCCTTCGAGGGATCGGTAACAGCGAACACGATATATGTATCCGCTTCGCCCCCGTTTGTAATGAACACCTTAGAACCATTGAGTACGTAATGATCGCCGCGCTTCTCAGCTTTTGTTTTCAAGCTCTTCGCGTCAGACCCTGCACTCGGTTCTGTCAAACAGAAAGCCCCTAAATATTCACCCGAAGCAAGCTTCGGAATATACTTTTGCTTCTGTTCTTCGTTCCCGAAATAAAGAATCGGATTCGTCCCCACCGATGTATGAACCGACAGGATTACCCCGATGGTCGCGCTTACTTTTGACAGCTCGTGAATCGCGATGATGTAGGATGTGAAATCCATCTCGGAGCCGCCGTATTTTTCAGGAATTGTGATTCCCATCAGGCCGAGCTCTGCCATTTTATTTAAAATCTCACTTGGAAAATGCCCCTCTTCCATCTTCTCCACAAAAGGTTGTATCTCTGTTTCTGCAAAATCGCGCACCATCTTGCGCATCATCTGCTGTTCTTCCGTGAAACGTAATTCCATGATTGTCCCCTCCCGGATGTTCGTATGCATTACTTAAACACGCCAAACGCGGTTTATTCGTAAGAGTAGAAACCTCTTCCAGTCTTCTTGCCGAGCCAGCCTGCTTTTACGTATTTTCTTAGCAGCGGGCATGGGCGGTATTTGTCGTCGCCGAAACCTTCGTGAAGTGTTTCCATGATGTACAGGCATGTGTCGAGACCGATGAAATCCGCAAGCGTCAGCGGCCCCATCGGATGATTCATTCCGAGCTTCATCACTTCATCGATCGCTTCCTTGCTTGCTACCCCTTCATACAGCGTGTAGACCGCTTCGTTGATCATCGGCATCAGAATACGGTTCGATACGAATCCAGGGAAGTCTTCCACTTCAACCGGCACCTTGCTCAGTGACTTCGTCATATCCTCAATCGATTGATACACTTCATCCGTCGTAGCAAGCCCGCGGATGATCTCGACAAGCTTCATTACCGGCACCGGATTCATGAAGTGCATCCCGATCACCTGCTGTGGACGTTTCGTCGCAGCCGCAATTTCCGTGATCGGCAGTGAAGACGTATTGGTTGCAAGGATTGCGTGCTCTGGAGCGATTTCATCCAGCTGAGCGAAGATTTTCTTTTTGATCTCCATGTTCTCAACCGCAGCTTCGATGACGATATCTACGTTTTTCGCATCCTTGATATCCGTTGAAGCCGTAAATCTGTTTAGTGTTGCTGACTTATCGTCTTCAGACATTCTTCCTTTTTCGACTGAACGGGAAAGGTTCTTAGTGATGACGCCCATTCCTTTTTGAACAAATTCTTCTTTCAAATCATTCAGAAATACGTCAAATCCGGCCTGAGCGCATACCTGGGCGATCCCCGAGCCCATCTGTCCTGCTCCGATGACCATGACTTTTTTGATATTCATAGTGTGTTCTCCCCTTTGTTTGAAAAATTGCTGTATAAGTTGATGAAAGTTTAGTTGTTCTATTTTGGTGCCCTGTACTTGGTACAGGGCTGTTGAATTGTACCAGGTACAAAGGTGGTCTGTTGTACCTGGTACACCGGCTGTCCCGGTTGCGGTGCCGGTGCGGTGCCAGTGCGGTGCCAGGCACAGAATCCTTGTTTTGTGCCTGGCACAAACCGCATTGATTGTGCCTGGCACAATACGACCTGTTTGTTCCTGGCACAATACCTTCAAATGGTGCCTGGCTCAGATGACTCGATTTGAGCCTGGCTCAAAACACCTCATTTGAACCTGGCTCAAAACCACCAAATCGAGCCTGGCACCCGCCACTCACAAACGGCACCCTGCCTAAAACTCTACCAATCTACCAATCCAAAACCCGCAGCCTACTGCTTCGGCACCTCAATCATAACCGCATCGCCCTGTCCGCCTCCGGAACAGATAGACGCAACACCGATTCCGCCGCCGCGGCGTTTCAATTCATAAGCCAGTGTCAAGATGATACGCGCTCCGCTTGCCCCGATTGGGTGGCCAAGAGCGACCGCGCCGCCGTTTACGTTGATTTTTTCAGGATCGAGACCGGCAATCTTCCCGCTTGTCAGTGCCACCGCCGCGAATGCTTCGTTTATTTCGAACAGGTCGATTTCCTCTAATGATTTACCTGTTTTCTTCAGTAATTCGTTGATGACAAGGCCAGGCGTCTGCGGGAAGTCCTTCGCTTCCACTGCAATCGCGGTATGGCCCAGGATTGTCGCCAATGGCTTTTTGCCTTCTTTCTCAGCACGTTCTTCACTCATCAGGATCATCGCTGCCGCTCCGTCATTGACACCCGGTGCGTTTCCAGCCGTGATCGTACCGTCGGATCCGAATACCGGACCTAATTTAGCTAATACTTCAAGGGAAGTTTCCTTACGAGGTGCTTCGTCTCGATCGACAACCACCGGATCCCCTTTACGCTGCGGCACTTCCACCGCCACGATTTCTTCTCCAAGTTTCCCTTCCTCCGTCGCCTTCACCGCAAGCTCGTGGCTTCTTAACGCCCATTGGTCCTGATCTTCCCGCGTCAGTTCGAATTCCTTCGCCGTCGCGTTTCCGTATGTCCCCATGTGAACGTTGTTGAAGCTGCAAGTCAGGCCGTCGTGAACCATCAAATCCTTCACGCTTGAATCACCCATCTTGAATCCCCAGCGTGCTTTAGGCAAGATATATGGCGCATTGGACATCGATTCCATTCCTCCGGCCACGATGACTTCTCCGTCTCCGGCGCGGATGATTTGATCGGCCATTGTGACACTTCTCATCCCTGATGCACACACTTTATTAATCGTTTCCGTCTTCACATTCCAAGGCAATCCTGCGTGACGCGATGCCTGTCGGGAAGGGATCTGGCCCTGTCCTCCCTGTAAAACCGTGCCGAGGATCACTTCGTCGATGTCTTCACCGCTGACCCCAGCTCTATTCAATGCTTCCTTCACTGCAAAACCGCCAAGCTCGGATGCTGTAAAACTGCTCAATCCGCCGCCAAACTTGCCGAAAGGAGTTCTGGCTCCATCTAAAATAACCGTTTTCCCCATGTAAATCCCTCTCCTTTTTCTTTTCAGTTTGAGAACCAACTTTGTATACGCTTTCAAAATTCCGTTAAGTATCAGGTTGTTCTTGAGTTCTCCACGAAATGTTCCTGGAGACTGTCCTTTTCGAGTGTTAGAATTGCATCCGCGACCCGTTTCTGCCGTCTTGACTGAACGCTCGCTCGACCAAACCCCAAAAGAGGAAGGGACAGATTCCGTCCCTTTCCACTATTTCCATTGTACTTCAAAATTGTGTAAAACGTAATGATTTTTTAGAAAGTTTTTATTTTTCGTAAAAGTTACTATTTCAGAATAATAAAAGAGGAGTGAAACGCCATAATGATTATGTTGTTTCACTCCTAGTGATTGTTCAATGATGCATCTGCTTACGCGACAACTTCATCCTTACGGTCACCGCAGACCGCTTTTTCAAGAAGCTCGGCAACGTCCAGCGTAGAGACGTTCTCCTCAACTTCCTTCGCTTTTGTTCCATCCGAGAGCATCGTCAGGCAGTAAGGGCAGCCGGAACTAATGACGGACGGACTGACAGCAAGCGCCTGCTCTGTACGTGATACGTTGACGCGGTGGCCAGTGTCCTCTTCCATCCACATGAGTCCTCCGCCGGCTCCGCAGCACATTCCCTTTTCACGGTTGCGCTCCATCTCGACCAGCTTCACGCCGGAAATCGCTTTAAGGATTTCACGAGGCGGATCATATACTTCGTTGTAACGGCCGAGGTAACAGGAATCATGGAAGGTGATCGTTTCATTCACTTCGTACTGTGGCTTCAGAAGGCCTTCCTTTACCAGGTCATATAGAATCTCGGTGTGGTGATAGACCTCTGCTTCAAGTCCGAAGTCAGGATATTCATTTTTGAAAATATTATAAGCATGCGGGTCGATCGTGACGATCTTCTTGATTTCATGCTTTTCGAACTCGGCGATATTGTTCGTCGCAAGTTCCTGGAACAGGAATTCATTCCCTAAGCGGCGAGGTGTGTCACCGGAGTTCTTCTCTTTGTTCCCAAGGATCGCGAATTTCACGCCTGCTTCATTCATCAGCTTGGCAAACGAAAGCGCGATTTTTTGGCTTCGGTTATCGAATGAACCCATGGATCCGACCCAGAATAAGAATTCGAAGTCTTCTCCTGATTTTTTCATTTCTTTCACGGTTGGGATGTGAACGTCTTCTCTCGCTTCACGCCAATTTTCACGTTCTTTACGGTTAAGCCCCCATGGATTTCCTTGGCGCTCGATGTTTTGCATTGCGCGCTGTGCATCGGCATCCATTTTCCCTTCCGTCAGAACAAGATAACGGCGAAGGTCGATGATTTTGTCTACGTGCTCGTTCATGACCGGGCATTGGTCTTCACAGTTACGGCATGTTGTACACGCCCAGATTTCTTCTTCCGTGATGACGTCTCCGATGAGTGATGGGCTGTATGCTGCACCGGCTGCCGCTTCTTCAGCTGCCTGTGTCGCACTTGCCATCGCAATCTGGTTCCCTTTCGTCCCGTTGAATGCGAATGTCGGCACCCAAGGTTTCTTTTGCGTAACGGCTGCACCGTGATTCGTCAGATGGTCACGCAGCTTCACAATCAGATCCATCGGTGAAAGCATCTTCCCTGTGCCGGTTGCCGGACACATATTCGTACAGCGTCCGCATTCCACACAAGCGTAGAAATCGATCATCTGATGCTGAGTGAATTCTTCTATTTTACCTACCCCGAAGCTTTCTGCCGACTCGTCTTCGAAGTCGATCGGCTTCAGTTTCCCTGGGTTGTCTAAGCGGTTAAAAAATACATTGGCTGGTCCTGCGATCAAGTGGGCGTGCTTTGATTGCGGCACGTACACCAAGAATGCCAGTAAGAAAACAAGGTGAATCCACCATGCAATGTAGAAAATGACGATGGAAGCCGTCTCACCAATGGCGCCGAGTGCTCCCGCAATCAGTGACGCGACCGGCTCAGTCCATGCAAGTTCCTCGCCATGCCAGATCAGGCTCATCCCGTTTCCGACAAGCACGGAAAGCATCAAACCTCCGATGAATAAAAGAACGAGTCCAGATTTGAACCCTCTTTTCAAGCGTACGAGCTTCTCCACATAACGTCTGTGGAACGCCCAGACGACTGCGACCAGAATCATCAATGTGACGAGTTCCTGGAAGAACGTGAAGCCTGGATACAATGGTCCAAGCGGAAGGTGGCTTCCCGGTGCAAGTCCTTTTATGATGAAATCGATCGCTCCAAATTGTACTAAAATAAAGCCGTAGAAGAACATAACGTGGATGGCTCCACTTTTCTTATCCTTCAATAGCTTTTTCTGTCCGAATACATTGACCACGATTTTGTCGAAGCGTTCTTTGAATCGATTATCAAATTCAACTTTCTTTCCGAGCTTGATATATTCAATTCTCGTTTTGACCACATACACAAACAGACTCACTGCGTAAACGGTTACAAAAATGAACGCAATCCAATTGAGAATGAGTAATCCATTCATCTCAAGTCTCTCCCCCTTTTCGGTTCGTAAATGAACTTCCCCCTTTGTTCAAACTTTTACAAACCAAATTAATATTCAGAAAAATTCCCTTATATCCATTATATAATGAATGAGCATTCAGTCAACGGTTTTTTTGAATTCTGATCACCGCTTTTGATTTCCGTGGAAGACTTCGCTTTCCGCGGGCGGGTGGTGAGCCTCCTCATTCAACGGGGAACTGTCCAGCTGCAGGGCTTAGAGGCACATGTCATAAGCCAAACCGACCAAGAAGGCAAAGAGCGCCTTCCAGGACGATTCGTCTTATGCCACACGCCTCTGAGCAAAGCCCTTCCGCTTTTCGGTTAGGAGTCTTCGTCTTGCACTCCAATCAACCGCTGGAACGACTTAAAAACTCGATAAAACTCATTCATTCCTGCAAAAAAAAAACATTCTTTTATTTGATTCATTAGACCCTTTTTCTTCCATAGTCAAAAAGTACGAAGAAAAGGTTTCGATCCTTCTGTCTTCAGGGAATAAAAAAGATGGAACACAATACAAGTTACCGGACATACTAAGTTTATTGACGATGAGAGAGTGATTCGAATGTGGTTATTTTATACGCTGGTAATAATCGGACTGGTGATTGCCTGGATGGTGATCGATTTCAAGCTGGGGCGGAGTCACTTCATCCGTACCCGCACAAGAAGAAATTACGATGATCGTTATAGTGATATAACGTTAATTTCCCGTGGACCGGAATTGTTCGACAAGATGTTCACGGATATCAAGAACGCGGAATCATCCATTCATATTCTGTTTTATATTGTCCAGAATGATCATCTCGGCTACCGTTTCATGGATCTTCTTAAGGAAAAGGCCAAACAGGGCGTGAAGGTCCGATTGCTTATGGATCAAATCGGAAGCCTGCAGGTGCCTAGGTCAAAGGTGCATATGTTGAAAACGGTCGGTGTGGAGGTCGCTTACTGCCAAAGAGTGAATTTTCCTTATCTCTTCTTTTCCTCCCAGCAGCGGAATCACCGGAAGATCACCGTTGTCGACGGAAAAGTCGGGTATCTCGGAGGGTACAATGTCGGGAAGGAATATATCGATGAAAATGATAAGCCGGAGCTGTCCCCATGGAGGGATTACCATATGAGGATTGAAGGGGAAGGAGTCCTTGACCTACAATCCGAGTTCTGCATCGACTGGCACCGTGCGACGAAGAAGGATCTGAAAAATGATTCCCTGTACTTCCCCCCTGCTGGAAAAGGAAAGATCAAGCATCGGATTTTCCCGACAGAGGGTGTCAACATCGAGCAATTTTTCGGTGAGTTCATCGATGAGGCGAAAGATTCCATCTTCATCGGGACACCCTACTTCATTCCGACCAGGCATTTGATGGACAAGCTGATGAACGCACTTGACCGAGGTGTCAAAGTGACGATCATCGTTCCGGATCAGGCGGATCATGCGCTGGTCAAGGAAGCCGCATTTCCATATTTTAGAACACTTCTTGAAAAGGGAGCGCTGGTGTATCAATACATGAATGGTTTTTATCATGGGAAAGTCATCATTATCGACGACCATTTCTGTGATATCGGAACAGCGAACTTTGATCAGCGGAGCTTCTACCTAAACCTTGAGCTGAATAATTTAATATATGATAAACATTTTATTGAAATAACAAAAAAAGAGATTGATAAAGATATCAAGGCATCAGACCGATTGACTGCCAGTGACTTGGAATCTGTTACGTTCTTTACAAAATTCAAGGAAAAGGTCGCTTCGGCGATTTCGATTCTGCTTTAGGAGGACTGCACCATGAAAGTGAGACTCGGGTTCGTGGCGAATTCCCTCGCCCTTTGGGAATCAAGTCCGTCCAAAACGATGACCTATAGACGTTTCACCGAGCTTCCAAAACATGAACGCATGGAGAAGCTCATTGAAGTGACGAGGATGAATCTGGAGCATACAAAACGCATTCTTTATTATTGTGCAGCCCATGAAATCGAGCTGTACAGGCTATCAAGCTCACTCGTCCCGCTGGCGACTCACCCCGATGTCGAATGGGACTTCTACTCCCCTTTTCAACATGAATGGAAGGAGCTCGGGATGCTGATCAAGACGTTCGGTATCCGAGCGAGCTTCCATCCGAATCAATTTACGTTATTCACCAGCCCGAAACAGCATGTGACCGACAACGCGGTGAAAGATATGGTGTATCATTACAGGATGCTTGAATATATGGGAGTGGAAAAGGAAGCGGTGATCAATATTCACATCGGCGGGACCTATGGGGATAAAAAAGCCGCACTGGAACGGTTTCATGAGAATGTTGCCGCTATTCCGTCCGAGGTAAAGGAAATCATGACGCTGGAAAATGATGACAAGACATACAATGTGGAAGAAACTCTTGCCGCTTGTCAAAAAGAAGATATTCCTCTGGTGCTTGATATCCATCATCACGAAGCGAACCTTAGCAGCGAGCCTCTCGAAACATACCTTAACGATATCTTTAACACATGGGACAGACGAGATCTTGTCCCCAAAATACATATCTCCTCGCCCAAATCTGAAAAAGCCTTCCGTTCACACTCCGATTATGTGGACCCGGATTTCGTGAAGCCCTTCTTTAAAACACTGAAGAAAATCGGACGGGACGTGGACTTCATGATCGAAGCCAAACACAAAGACCTGGCCATGCTGAAGCTGACCGAAGACCTCTCCTCGATCCGCGGCGTCAAGCGCATCAGCGGTGGAGTGCTTGAATGGTAGACGATAGTCGATCCTGATGAAAGAGACCCGTTCCCCTCCAAAACATCACCGGGGGAACGGGTCCTTTATGTAGACTAAGATTTCTTATTTAAAAACCGATTCGATCCATGGCTGGATCGCCATGAATGCTTTGAATCCCAAATAGATCCCGACAATCCCGGCGATTCCTGCCAATGCAGGCGGCGCTGGAATCGGAAGCTTGAACAGGGCAAAGATGAACCCTACCAAAAATCCTGTGACAATGGCCAACACAACAGTCTTCATGAACAACCTCCTAAGCTGATTCCTATCTGTATCCACTATTATACGACAACTCGTAAATAATTATTAAAAAGAAGGCCCGTCCCGCACTGCTTTAAAGCATTGTGGGACGGGCCTTCAAATCGATTGATTACATTTTTTCAGGAGCTGCCACACCAATAAGGGCGAGTGCGTTTTGAAGCGTCACGCGCACGGATTTGACGAGAGCCAGGCGGGCTGTTGTCAGCTCGCGATTTTCTTCGTCCAATACCTTGTTGGCGTTGTAGAAGCTGTGGAACGCTGATGCAAGATCATTGATGTAGTTTGCGACACGGTGCGGTGTGCGCTTCTCTGCTGCATCGGCGATCATTTGCGGGAATTCTCCCAGCTTCTTAAGAAGGTCGACCTCTTTTTCCGTTCCAATCAGGCTTAGGTCGATGCGGTCTTCAGAAGCAAGACTGGACTCCTCTGCCTGACGCAGGATCGAACAGATGCGGGCATGTGCATATTGAGCATAGTACACAGGGTTTTCATTGGATTGGGACACAGCTAAGTCCAGATCGAAATCCATATGTGTATCCGCGCTTCTCATAGCGAAGAAATAGCGTACTGCATCCAAACCGACTTCTTCCACAAGCTCACGCATCGTCACGGCTTTACCGGTACGTTTACTCATCTTCATCTTCTCGCCGTTTTTATAAAGGTGAACCAGCTGGATCACTTCGACTTCAAGCTTCTCACGGTCAAAGCCAAGCGCTTCGATCGCTGCTTTCATACGGGGGATATACCCGTGGTGGTCCGCCCCCCAGATATTGATGAGCACATCATGACCGCGCTCGAATTTATCCTGATGGTACGAGATGTCCGGAGTCAAATACGTGTATGTTCCGTCATTCTTGATCAACACACGGTTCTTATCGTCGCCAAGCTCGGTCGAACGGAACCAGGTCGCACCGTCTTCTTCGTACACATGTCCGTTTTCACGCAGCTTCGCAAGCGCTGCGTCGATTTTCCCGTTTTCATAAAGGGATGTTTCAGAGTACCATACATTGAACGGTACGCGGAACATTTCCAAGTCCTTCTGCAGCTTGGACATTTCGACCTTCAACCCATACTCACGGAAAAACTTGTAGCGTTCATCTTCGCTTGCTTTCGCATATTTAGAACCGAATTCCTCAACAAGCTGCTTCCCGATTCCGATAATGTCGGCACCGTGGTATCCATCTTCAGGCATCGCCACATCCTGGCCTAGAGCCTGGAAGTAACGCGCTTCCACTGATTTAGCCAGGTTATGGATCTGGTTTCCGGCGTCATTGATGTAGTACTCGCGAGTCACCTTGTATCCAGCCTTCTCAAGTACATTACACAGGGAATCACCGACAGCCGCTCCACGGGCATGTCCAAGGTGAAGGTCTCCGGTCGGGTTCGCTGAAACAAACTCGACGTTGATGCGTTCACCTTTTCCTGCATCGGACTGGCCATATTCATGATCCTGATCAAGAATCATTGGAATCAGGTCCGTTAAGTAATCGTTGTTCATGAAGAAGTTGATGAATCCTGGGCCAGCGATTTCCAATTTTTCAATCGATGCCTTTGACTGATCGAAATTCGCCATGATGTCTTCAGCGATCATACGAGGTGCTTTTTTCGCCACACGCGCAAGCTGCATCGCCATGTTTGTCGAGTAATCCCCGTGTGACTTTTCCTTCGGTGTCTCCAGGATGATATCCGGAAGCTGATCCTCTGTTGCAAGACCCGCTTTCAGAACCGCTGCTTTGATTTCGGATTTCAGGTTTTCTTGTACTTTTTCGACGATATTCATGCGCCTATTCTTCCTCCTTAAAATTGATCGACATCTCATAATCCCCAACCGAGCTGCCCTGCATGATCAGCTCATATGAAAGGTTGAAGTCCCCTTCTGCAATGGACAGGTTTTTCGTATGTGAAAGTTTTTTTGTCTTTGTCGTAAGCAAGAGTGTGCCGAGCTCGCTTTCATAGGAGCCGCTCATCTCTTCCTCTTCGTTGAACACCATCCGCATCTTCACGGCGCCGCTCCTTAAGATTAGAGCCTGCGTGTCGGTAACCTTGACGAACGTATGGATGGTCCCTTCCTCCTGAACCTCATCATACTTCAGGAAAAAGGCATCCCCTTTTTCATAGTAGCGCCCAAACGACACGAGCTCAAAAGAGTCGCTGTCGTCACCGATCGTGATATTCGTTTTCAAGTGAATTTTGACAGGTGTGGATTCATTATTTAAATCTGTCAAACCACTCACATCCTTTTCTAGTTTAGGGTCCGTTCATGGAACTGGTCCGCCCCTGTTGGAGGGCGGTCTTCCTTCTAACTTATTAAGTATAAGAAGTATTGGGTGAAAATGCAATGAATGGGGGTGAGTTTTGGGTTGGAAGTTTGTTGAATATATTTGTAATGGCCATTTTATACCTCAGTTTATTTCCGTGGAAGACTTCGCTTTCCGCGGGCGAGCGGGGAGCCTCCTCGTCTCCTTCTTGAGGTAGTTACTGTCCAGCTACAGGGCTTAGAGGCACATGTCATAAGCCAAACCGACCATGAAGGCAAAGAACGCCTTCCAGGTCGATTCGTCTTATGCCACACGCCTCTGAGCAAAGCCCTTCCGCTTTTCTGATAGGAGTCTTCGTCTTCCACTACAATAAACTGCTGGAGCCGGTTCATACTCCAACCTTCCCCTCCAAAGGCTGGATCTATTCACATTACTTCTTTTATGAGATAGGGGCAGTTCATTACCCTATACCTTCAAAACTTTAATAAAAGAAATAGGATCACCCTTTACAAGGCAATCCTATTTTCTAAAAAGTTATTTCACCCAGCCCAATAGCATTTCTCTAATGAGTTTGCTGGCTGTGTTGGCTGTTTGTTCGGATGGGTCGTAGATTGGTGCTACTTCGACGAGGTCGGCACCTACTACGTTGACTCCGGAGTGTGCGATCTCATGAATGGATGCAAGCAGCTCCTTGGATGTGATCCCGCCGCAGTCCACGGTTCCTGTGCCGGGAGCGTGGGCTGGATCCAGTACGTCGATGTCGATCGTTACGTAAACAGGACGTCCCGCAAGCGTCGGAAGGATTTTCTTAAGCGGCTCGAGCACTTCGAATTTCGAGATGTGCATGCCGTTTTCCTTCGCCCATTGGAATTCTTCCCTCATTCCTGAGCGGATACCGAAAGAATACACATTCTCAGGTCCGATATGCTCTGCGATCTTGCGGATCGGAGTCGAGTGGGAAAGCGGCTCTCCCTCGTACTCTTCACGAAGATCCGTGTGAGCGTCCATGTGGATGATCGCCAAATCCGGATATTTCTTCGCAACGGCCTTCATGACCGGCCATGAAACGAGGTGCTCCCCGCCCATGCCGAACGGGATTTTCCCGTCGCCTAAAAGCTGATCAATATAATCCTCGATCATATCGATGCTGCGCTGTGGATTTCCGAACGGCAGCGGAATATCGCCTGCATCGAAGAATTTCACTTCTTCAAGCTCGCGGTCAAGATATGCACTGTATTCTTCAAGTCCAATCGATACTTCACGGATGCGGGCAGGTCCGAAACGTGAACCCGGACGATAGCTTACCGTCCAATCCATCGGCATCCCGTAAAGCACAACCGAGCTCTCTTCATAAGAAGGATGGCTCTTAATAAACACATTACCTGAATAAGCTTCATCAAAACGCATCATATTCAACCTTTCTCTGTCGAGGGCGTGCCATCGGATGGCCGCCCTCACTATTTTACATCTAACGCTCGCCTTCGCTCACTTTGCGATTTGGACGCGCATCGGTTTTTCTATTATTTCGTCAGGTCTTTGACGAACTTAGGAAGCACGAATGCTGCGTTGTGCAGTTCCGGTGTGTAGTATTTTGTTTCGATTTCGTGGAAACGATCTTGTGGCACTTCGATTGGGTCGTGTTTTTTCGATCCGATCGTGAATGCCCACATGCCGCTTGGGTATGTCGGGATATTCGCTGTGTACAGGCGTGTCACAGGGAAGATTTCCTTTACATCACGCTGCACCTGACGGATTAGGTCCGCTTTGAACCATGGGTTGTCACATTGAGCGACAAAGATCCCGTCTTCTTTAAGAGCTTTCGAGATTCCTGCATAGAATCCTTTTGTAAATAGGTTTACAGCAGGTCCTACAGGCTCCGTGGAATCGACCATGATGACGTCATATTCATTTTCACTTTTCGCGATATGCATGAATCCGTCACCCACTTGAACATCGACGCGCTCGTTTTCAAGTTCGCCCGCGATTTCAGGAAGGTATTTCTTAGAGTACTCGATGACTTTTCCATCGATATCTACTAAAACGGCTTTCTTCACGCTTGGGTGCTTCAGGACTTCACGGATGACACCGCCGTCCCCGCCACCTACAACCAATACCTTCTCCGGATTCGGGTGAGTGAATAAAGGAACGTGAGCTACCATTTCATGATAGACGAATTCGTCTTTTTGGCTTGTCATGACCATTCCGTCAAGGAAGAGCATGTTGCCCCATTCTTCTGTTTCAGCCATTTCAAGGTATTGAAAATCCGTTTGCTCTGTATGTAAAGTCTTCTTGATTTTCATCGTGATTCCGAAGTTATCTGTTTGTTTTTCTGTGTACCAAAGTCCACTCATTGTTTCAACTTCCCTTCTTGTTTTGATTTTATAAGTTTCTTTGTATCCGTTCTCGTTGTAAATCAGGATCCTCTATGAAAAACGTTTGCATAGAACGTCATTTTTATCCTTCCCTATCATGATAAATACAAACATGAGAAAAAGTATAGTGGAATCTAGCAAAAATTCAAGTTAAATTTTTTCTAGGTCCAGTACGTTTAAAAACTCTCAAAACCTTTCATACTGATAATATACACCAGAAGTCTACGGGAAGGCCCGTCCCTCGGTGCTTCAACGCATCTGTGGACGGTCATTGGGGAACCCGGGAACGGATTTTTATAGAAAACTATTTTATAGAGAAGGCGGGAAAAGGGATGGAACTGATTACTCGTGCTGGATTGGAGAAAACAAAAAAATATGTTAGAGCGGCCGTCATTTTGTCTCTATTGTTTTCGGTTCTCATGCTGCTCGGGCTGATCGGGGTACTGACGTACGCGAAGTTCCAGGGCCCGCCGCCGCTTGCGGTGCCTCAGTCGACCCTGATTTACGGGGAGGACGGCAAGGTGATCGGCGAGACGAACACCGGGGAAAAACGGTACTGGGTGAATCTCGACCAAATTTCACCGGCCCTTGTCGAAGCGACGATTTCAATAGAAGATAAGAATTTCTATCAGCATTACGGATTTGATATAAAGCGGATCGCCGGGGCCGCGCTTGCCGACGTCAAGGCTATGGCCAAGGTTCAGGGAGCGAGCACCATTTCCCAGCAGTACGCCCGCAATCTATTTTTAACGCATGATAAGACGTGGAAACGAAAGATTTCCGAGGCACTCTATACGCTTCGGATCGAAATGAACTATAGCAAAAAGGAAATTCTCGAAGGCTACCTGAACACCATCTATTACGGTCACGGCGCTTATGGGGTCCAGGCAGCAAGCCAATATTACTTCGGGAAGGATGCCGACAGGCTGACCCTGGCAGAAGCGAGCATGCTTGCAGGGGTCCCGAAAGCACCTTCCTATTATTCCCCTCTCGAATCGATGGAGAATGCCAAGAACCGGCAGGAGCTCATTCTCGATTCAATGAGAGAAGACGGGTTTATCACGAAAGAGGAAAGTGAAATCACGAAGGCAAAGCCGATCAAGATCAACGGACAGCATGCACATCTGACAGTGGAAACAGCCCCTTATTTTCAGGACGTCGTGAAAAACATTCTCCGCACGGAACTGGGTCTTGAAGAACGGACGATTGAAATGGGCGGCCTCAAGGTTTACACAACGCTCAATTCAAAGCACCAGGAAATTGCCGAGAAAGTGGTCGAGGAGCAAATCGAAGATGAATCAGACATTCAGCTCGGGTTTGTCGCGATGAATCCTAAGAACGGCTACGTCACTGCGATGGTCGGCGGCCGAAGCTATGAGGAGAGTCCTTTCAACCGGGCCGTCCAAGCGATCCGCCAGCCAGGTTCAACGATCAAGCCGCTCCTGTACTATTCTGCACTCGACCAGGGCTTCACGCCTGCAACGACGATGAAAAGCGAGCTCACTTCCTTCACGTTTGACGGAAATAAAAAATACGCACCGCACAACTACAACAACAAATATGCGAACGATGACATCACACTCGCCCAGGCGATTGCACTTTCAGATAATGTGTTCGCCGTCAAAACCCACCTCTTCATGGGACAGGACACATTGACGAAAACGGCTAAGGAAAAATTCGGCATCACCACCCCTGTCAAAAAGTATCCCTCATCCGCTCTCGGAACTTCGGGGGCGAGGGTGATCGATATGGTGAACGCCTACAATATGTTCGCCAACGGAGGCTATAAAGTGAAGCCGGTCTTCATCACCCGTGTGGAAGACTGGTCTGGGAATGTCATTTATGAAAAAGAAGTGAAAAAAGAGCAGGTCCTCGATCCGGACAAAGCATATGTCATGACTCACATGCTGAGCGGTATATTCGATCCGAAGCTGAATGATTATTCGACCGTCACCGGCATCCAGATCAGGAAAGATGCGACAAGGCATTATGCCGGAAAATCCGGTACGACCAACACCGACAACTGGATGATCGGCTTCTCACCTCAGCTCACAGCCGGGGTGTGGACCGGTTATGACAAAGGAAAAGAAATCTCCCTGGTAAACGATAAACTGTATGCAAAGAAAATCTGGGTGGAATTCATGGAAGAAGCTTTGAAGGACGAACCCGTCAAAGCATTCAAACCGACCAAGGGCGTCGTCGGCGTGGCGGTCAATCCTCATAACGGCAAGCTTGCAACGAAGGATTGTCCCGTCCAGCGCTTCACCTATTTCGTAAGGGGTACCGAGCCGACTGAATACTGCACAGAACATCTTGGAGAACATGAAACACCGAAAGAAAAAGAACCGTCCAAAGATGAAAAGAAACCATGGTACAAAAAACTGACGGATTGGATCTTCTAAGTAATTTGAAGGCCCGTCCCTCGTTGCTTTAAAGCGGCGAGGGACGGGCCTTTATCTCGTTAAAGTTTTATTTTCATTCCTTCATGAGTCGCGTTGAATCCGAGCTTTTGGTAGAATCGCAAAGCGTCATCGCGCTGTTTGTCCGTAGTGAGCTGAACCAGGCTGCAGCCCAGTTCTTTTGCGCGCTCGATCGCCCAATTGATCATCTGAGTTCCGACTCCCTGCCCGCGGACAGAAGAAGATGTCCTGACTCCCTCAATCGTCGCCCTCCAGCTTCCCTGATGGGTCAGGTAGGGCGTGAACGTAATCTGCATGACACCTATGATATCATTCTCACGGCAAGCAACAACCAGTTCATTATTGGGATCGGCATCAATCGCCTGAAAGGCTTTCAAGTAACCTTCTGGCAGTGGATTTGTGTATTGTTCCCGGACTTTCCCGAGTACATCATCCGCGAGCATTTTCACGATTGCATCCAGATCCTCTTTTCCTGCCATTCGAAACATTATGTGCTCTTTCATCATAGTCCCTCCTTTTCCGAACCCTTTACTTTTATCCTATCCGCCGGACTTCGATAAGGAAAGTAGAAGTTCATTATGATTTGACATAAGGAATTCTTATATTATAAAAACGAAAAACCTCGGGCTTGTGCGAACCCGAGGTTTTTCATGTCCTAGTTTATGTGCAAACTGTGCTTTAAGTGTACTTTTTTTCCAAGATAAGTACAAGATGTGAAAGTCACTTTCAAAAAAATGTCACAGTTTGTTCACAAAGCGCAGATTTTGTCGAAATTAGAAGACCCGTCCCTTGCTGCTTTAACGCTGTGAGGGACGGGCCACTACTATTTTATTCCGCATTCAATGCTTGCTTCAGTTCGGGCTTGGAACGGTCCCACATGCCCTGGTCATGGGTTTTGAGGAAGTCTGCAAGGATTCCTTTTGATTTATCGTCCATATGATCGACGATAATGTGACGCTTGATGGATTTATCCATATGGTTCA
The DNA here is from genome assembly GCF_052828565.1 of Rossellomorea sp. NS-SX7. Classification (NCBI taxonomy): domain Bacteria; kingdom Bacillati; phylum Bacillota; class Bacilli; order Caryophanales; family Bacillaceae; genus Rossellomorea; species Rossellomorea sp. NS-SX7. The sequence continues at coordinate 3,835,285 of NZ_CM128249.1, forward strand.
CGTGCTCCGGCATCGACTTATAGCCTCTGCGTTTTTCACGATTCATGACCATTTCACAGGCTGTCACCCCTGCATAATAAGGGCCGTCCTCCATGCGGTCAATCGTCACCCAGATCAGCCAGAACGGCTTGCCGCCAGCTGAATCTTCACGGTTATTCGTAAATTTGATCCCTTTTTCCATCGGGCTCCGCGCATGCATCGCACCGATTTCGATCGTCGCTTCTCCTTCCTCTACATCGATCATGACAGGAGAAACATTATCAAGGCTGAGGGAACCGACCCCGTAGCCTCCGTGTCCGTCAGTCGGATCACTCTTTATGATATTAAATCCGATGTTCTTTTTCTTTTCCATCGTTTTTCACTCCTTTTAGCTAAAGATTGAAAAGATTGTTCCGTAAATCGTACTGAATGCCTGGCCCGTCGCGCTCATGCCTGTATTCAGGAACGGCCAGATCGTATATTGATCAAGCGGTGTGATCACCAGGATCAGAAACAGCAGAATGCCGTATTGTTCAAACTGACTCATTTTCACCCGGACATGGGCAGGCGACAGATCCTCGATGATCCGGTATCCGTCAAGCGGAGGGAACGGCAATAAGTTAAAGACAAACAGAAGAATATTCAATTCAACGATCATTTGAAGAAGATCGACCGCGAACGGAGGAATCCCGCCGCCCGTCACTCCGACAAAGAAATAAAATAATCCGAACGCGATGAAAGCAATCAGGAAATTGCTCAGAGGTCCTGCAGCCGAAACGAGGATGCCCGCGAGCCGCGGATTCTTGAACCTCGATCTCATCACCGGAACTGGCCTGGCCCATCCGAAGCCGGCGATAAGAATCAAAATCGTCCCGAACGGATCTAAGTGCTGAACAGGATTCAGCGTCAGCCTTCCCTGATCCTTCGCTGTCGTGTCCCCGAATTTGTAGGCCACATATGCATGCGCAAACTCATGAACCGTAAAGGCCAGCACCAAAGCGATGACCACAAACGGAAGCTCTTCAAGCCGAAAGATCGAAATAGACTCAAACAAACTGCGAAAAGTATCCAAAATATGTACTCCTTTAAAAATGTTTTACTTTCTTATTCAATAGTATACCGAAAAAGTCCTGCTCATGACTTTCATCATCCAAGCTTGCTTCCCCGCTCTCCTCCGATTACAGTATAGAAGCAGGGTACTACCCACGATTGTATCAAAATCAAAGATAAGGAGCGAATCATAATGCCTTACGTTACCGTTAAAATGCTTGAAGGACGATCTGAAGACCAAAAGAAAGCCCTCGTCGAAAAAGTCACCCAGGCCGTCAGCGAAACAACCGGTGCCGCCGAAGACAAAATCGTCGTGTTCATCGAAGAGATGACAAAGGGACATTACGCTGTTGGCGGGAAGAGATTGAGTGATCAGTAGTTCTGTAAATGTGAAGCTCTGAAGTTATTGCTTTAGGGCTTTATTTCTTTCCCACCATATGTATGATTGAACCGTGTCAATTGAATATCTATGCTTTTCTGCAATAGACTCCATACTTTTGCCATTTTGATAATCACGGATAACAGAATGGTATTTTTCCTTTCGCTTATATAACCTGTGATTATGACTCACTCTACTGCCACTTACTCCTAATATTTCACCGATGGCTCTATAAGTTTTCCCCTCTTCTCTTAACTTGTTCACTAATAGCTCTCTCTCCGTAAAATCTAAATTCATATATTCTTCCTCCTGATCATTAGAAAATAAAAAGACCGCCCTTCCCACAAGAGCAGCCCTTCATCCAATTATTATTGAACAACCTTAATTTTCTTCAACCCGTCGATATATGCGAAAGCCTCATCAATTTCTTCTTCCGTGTACTTCTGCTTGCTCTTAAGCGTAAATACCTTCTCGCAAACTTCCTCTTTAGTAAGATTATCAAAATATAAAACCGTAGAAACAAGCTCCAAAAAGCGTGCAGACTGGCCGTTCATATCCGTGAGGCAGTCCTTCAGGGACGGAATATCCTTTTCATAGATGGAAAGGAAGTCTTCCCCTTCTTTCGTGACGGTGTAGCGATATTGGTAGTAGCCGCCTTTTTTCTCCCGCACTTCCGAGATGAAGCCCATATTGCAGAGCTCCTCCACGCGCAGGGTCAGCTCTTCTGAGTAAGGGCCGTAGAAATGAAATTGGAATTTTTCCTGAAACGGAAAGGTCAGCTTCTTGGCGATGAAGATCATTTTTTGAAGCTTCTTCCTTCCCACCACTTCACCGGACGCTAAAAAGGCACTCATCAGTTTTGCATGTTCTTTCAACAATGTACGTCATCTCCTACTCCTAGTATTGCGTTTAGCAGATTCTCCATTGGCATTGGTGTCCCGGCTGCTTTTGCGTGGTTATCCATTCGTTGACGTGATAAAAAAAGAAGTCCGCTAAAAAGGCACATTCGTCCTCACTGCGGTGTCCGTATTTCCGCAGCAGTGCCTACAGCTTTCCTCCGTCCAATCAACAACATGTTAACAGCGCCTCTAAAAACAGCACTCTTCTAAGATAGTTCCAGAATCGTCCTTATCTGTCTCTTTATATTCTTCTTCGTTGATTCGTCGTATAGTAAATCCACTGGATAGTATAATTTATGGTCCGTTCTGCGCTTGCCCGAGATGGAATCCACGATATCCGATTCCCTCGAGAGCTCCCGAAGTTCGTCATTCTTCATTAAAAGATGGATCGGAAGGCGTTCCTCTTCCTCTCCTGGCCGGTAAAAATCGTATGGAAGGTCCGAAGATGAGTCGACCACAAGATAATAGTCGGGATCGATCCCCGCTTTTTTAAACAAGGTCTCAAGCTCACTGTGCTTCTTGTATTCCTTTGCCGGATCGAATTCGACGTACTTAAAGAGATTGCGATTCATGAATCTCTCGCATAAGTCCTTTAGAATCCTGTCCTCTTCTTCCTGCCAAATCTGAAAATAATACATGATGACCGATTCATCGAGCTTTAAGTAATCTTCAAGTGCAACATCCCCTGTGAAAAGGGAGTAAAAATGAAGGGGCTTCTGTTTGAAAGAGTATCCCGTTTCATGAAGTTCCTTTGCTCTATGTAAGATTTTCGTCAAGATGACCTCTGCACTGCGCGTCACAGGATGGAAATAAACCTGCCAGTACATCTGATAGCGGCTCATGATGTAATCCTCGACAGCATGCATCCCGCTCTGCTTGATCACGACCTGATCTTCACGAGGCCTCATCACGCGCAGGATCCGCTCCATGTCGAAATGACCGTAGCTCACCCCGGTGAAATACGCATCGCGCTGCAGATAATCCATGCGGTCGGCATCGATCTGACTTGATATCAGGCTCACGACAAGCTTGTTCTCATACGTCTTCGCGATGACCTCTGCGACATGCTTCGGAAAATCCTTCCCTACTTTGGAGAGGACCCCATTCACTTCCGTGTCGCCCAGAATGATCGCCTGCGTAAAATGCTCATGGTCCAGGTGGAACACCTTTTCGAAGGAATGTGAAAAAGGTCCGTGGCCAAGGTCATGAAGCAGTGCGGCACAAAGCGACAGCAGCCTTTCATCCTGATCCCACTCGGGTCTTCCGTCAAAGACATCATCGACGATACGTCGGATGATTTCATACACCCCGAGGGAATGGTTGAACCGGCTATGTTCGGCACCGTGGAAGGTCAGATACGTCGTCCCGAGCTGCCTGACCCGTCTGAGGCGCTGGAACTCCTTCGTTCCGATGAGATCCCAAATCACGCGGTCCCTTACATGAACATACCGATGAACAGGGTCTTTGAATACTTTTTCTTCATGTAATTTCTGCTTGGAATACTCCATCTTTTACCCTCTTCCTAAACTAGCATATTTCTATTATAGCGACTTTGTACCCGGTCTTCATCTCGAATTTTGTCGAAAAAAATATAAAAATGTCCCCTAAACAAACCATGCCGGGCACTTCATCCGCCTCAAAAAAATTTCAGCCATTTACACCATCTTGACAAAACATTTACCTTTTTAACTAATTCTCTATCCCTTAAATAGTTTCCTTTAAATAGTAAACATAAACCTCCCGATCCACCGCCATTTAACACGGTAAAGCACCGAGGGACGGGCGTTTAGCGGTTAAAAGGGGAAAAGAAAAAACTCCCTAATAGGAAGTTTGTTGAAACACTCACTTATTTCTTTAGTTTCTTTTGGATCTTTTCCATCAATTCTTCTTCCGTCAATGCCGCTAGCGGACGATTATTCACAAAGGCGAATGTCTTTTTACGTCCTGGACCACAATAGGACTGACAGGCGATATCGATCGGCGCGTCCGGGTCCATCTCTTTTAATTTCGGAATCAAAGTCTTTAAGTTTACGGCCTGACAATCATCGCAAACCCGGAATTCGTTTGCCATCTGTCAACAACCCTTTCTATCTATCGAATCATTATTTTAATAAACATCGATTTATAGAATACAGTTTTCTGCAAGGATTTGCAAGAGAGTGTCGTTTCCAGGTTGTGGTATCTTGTCCCCTCAATTCCTGATTTATAGATGCTTTTGAGAAATGTGGCCTTTCAATAAAAATAGCGGTTGTCGCCATTGTCTTAACCGAATCCAGCGTTTGATTGGAGTGCAAGACGAAGACTCCTTTCAGAAAAGCGGAAGGGCTTTGCTCAGAGGCGTGTGGCATAAGACGAATCGGCCACGAAGGCGTACTTTGCCTTCTTGGTCGGTTTGGCTTATGACATGTGCCTCTAAGCCCTGCAGCTAGACAGTTAACCCCTTCGAAGACGACAGAGGAGGCTCACGGGCTACCCGCGGAAAGCGAAGTCTTCCACGGAAATCAAAAAGCGGTAATTGAAGGAATGAACAACGAAACTACCAACTTCAAAAAATTTTTAACATATTCGTATAAAAATCTATAAATCTGCCCATCCTTTTATCAACGAGTCATTTAAGTAAATTATGGGAGTTGAGATGAGAATGATGAAGACAAGACAGGATGCCTGGACTGACGAAAATGATTTGCTATTAGCCGAAACCGTTTTACGTCATGTACGCGAAGGGAGTACACAGTTAAACGCGTTTGAAGAAGTCGGGGATAAACTGAACCGCACATCCGCAGCCTGCGGGTTCCGCTGGAATGCAGTGGTCCGCCACCAATACGAAAAAGCTTTGCAGCTGGCCAAAAAACAGCGCAAACAGCGCCACCGCCTGCTGGGGAAAGATCAGGGCGGAAAGAAAAAGCTATTATACAAGCCGCCTACACCTTCATTTGATGAGCTGGATGCTATGTCTCTATCAATGGAGGAAGCGGAAGAAGAAATGGAATTCCAATTCGAGGATTATGTACCTGCAACTGAACAGCTTTCACAAAGTTCCAGCAAGCAGGAAGTGGAAGTATCCGAAGCTTTGGAAGAGCAGTCCGTTGCCCCGCAGGCACCAGCCGGCAAACATATGGTGAACCCATCCGGTCTCCGCGGTGAAGTCACACTTGAAAAAGTGATCGCATTCCTGCAGAACATGGCGCAATCCAGCGTAAACTCGGATATCGTAAAAATCGAGAATCAGAGATTGAAGCACGAAATCGCTGAGATTAGAAGAGAAAACAAAGAGCTTGAAAAGAAAGTCGCCGAGCTAGAAACCAACTCGGTCACAATGCAGGAAGACTACGAAACACTTATGCAGATCATGAACCGCGCCCGCAAGCTTGTCCTGTTCGATGAAGAAGGCGAAGCGAAAGCACCGCGCTTCAAGATGGACCGCAACGGGAACTTAGAGAAGGTCGCAGAATAAATTTAGTAGTGAGCCCCCCTTTTAATAGGGTTCCCAAGTCAGTATGCTTTTTGTAAGAAAAGGTGTACTGGCTTTTATTTTGATGCGTGGCGCCTTTGTTGAGGGGATTTTCTGCTCATTTCAAGGTAAGCTCAAACATTAAGGGCGGAATCCAGATAGCTATGGGCGATTTTTTGAATATAAGGGCGAAACAGATTCGCTAATCCCCTATATACATACCGAGGTATAAACCCAAAACCTTTACCTAATCCCACTAACTCCAACCTCAAATTCTACCACTCTCCAGTTCCGTCACCCTATCCATCCGAAAATCGCACTGATAGTGAGCAAAAAAGCCAATTCCCCCGTTTCAAAGGCACACATAAAAGTTTCAATTTTTCACCAAACGCTATCAAAAAAAGACCAAATGCGCCCACTGGCCATTTGATCTTATCACTGCTTATTCACCTAATACCTTTTCATTCCGTACTACCACTCTTTGATAATACGTTTCATACATCGCATACTCCCCACCCTGCAGGGCACTGGAGTATATATCACCGCTGAAAGATTTCAGCGACTGCAGGAACCGGAGCATCACATCCTGCACGGATAACTCCACGCCGAGCAGTTCTGATAATGAAGCCATCACCTCAGGCTGAATGGACGGAAACGTGAATTTCGTCTGTTCACCTTTAAGCCCCGTTTCATAAAACTGTCGGATCAATTCCGCCCGCTCGGAGCCGCTCCCATTGACACACAAATAGATTTGAACCGCCACACCGTTCCGGATACGACGCTGTGAGATCCCGGCAAACTTCCGGTCACCGATGCTTAAGTCATAGCTCCCAGGACAGTACGACTGCGTGATTTCCTTCGCTTCCATCTCTACATCGAAATCCTTGAACATCTCCTGAACAAGCAGCCACATGGCATCGTAGCCTCTATTGATATCGATGCCCTTCTCCGAATCAGGGAATACCAAAGACAAGTTCAGAACGCCTTCATCCAGTACGACCGCCAAACCTCCGGAGTTCCGCACAATATATTGATAACCCGCTTCCTCCAACACGCTTAACGCCTCGGAAAGAAACGGCAATTTCGTATCCTGTATACCAAGCACCACCGTCTGATGATGGACCCACGAACGGGCAGCCGGATCGGACTCGCCCGCTCCCACAGCCGTGCATAGCGTATCATCCATTGCAAACGACTGCAGCGCACCAAACATCGGCCCGAGACTCGACTGATCGATCACCCTCCACCGTTCCTGACGGAGCAGTGCATATGCTTTTTCCTTATCCATAACGCTTCTCCTTCACTGAAAACATGCGGGTTCATTATACCATAAAATGCGGGCGGGTTTTGAGAGTGGATGGGGGATTGGTACGTGGGGTCTGGTGCCAGGAACAATGACCCTTAATTGTGCCTGGCACACATCGCCCTCCCCGAGCCAGGCTCAGATCTCCACTTTTGAGCCTGGCTCAACCCGGCCAAAACGAGCCTGGCTCAGTTTCCCCATTTTGATCCAGGTACCACCCGCCGGTTGATGAATGTGAGGTATACCTGGTACAAATCAGTCCGCTCGTACCTGGTACAATTCCGCATACGTGTACCAGGTACACTCCAACCTCTCTGTACCTGGTACAAACCACCGCCAATGTACCTGGTACACACGTCACCTCCACCAAAAAAACCACAAAAAAAGCCGGACCCCCATTAAGAGTCCAGCTTCCCTCCAACACTCATTACAACGCCTGAGCAGCCGTAATCAATGCTAGTTTATATACATCTTCCTCATTGCATCCGCGGGAAAGGTCGTTCACAGGAGCGTTCAATCCTTGAAGGATCGGCCCTACTGCTTCGAAGTTTCCTAGGCGCTGAGCGATTTTGTAGCCGATGTTTCCGGCTTCGAGGCTAGGGAAAACAAATACGTTCGCATTCCCTTGGATGTCTGCACCCGGCGCTTTTTTCTCAGCAACGGATGGGACGAATGCCGCGTCGAATTGGAATTCGCCGTCCACTGTAAGCTCAGGGGACTTTTCTTTGGCAATCTTCACTGCTTCGACGACTTTTTCTGTTTCAGTAGATTTTGCTGACCCTTTTGTAGAGAAGCTCAACATTGCTACACGCGGGTCGATGTCGAACATATCGGCAGTTTTTGCACTTTCAACCGCGATTTCAGCAAGGTCCTGGCTGTCAGGGGAAATGTTGATCGCACAGTCGGCGAATACGTATTTCTCTTCTCCGCGCACCATGATGAACACGCCTGATGTCTTGCGCACGCCTTCTTTTGTCTTGATGATTTGAAGGGCAGGACGAACCGTGTCAGCCGTTGAATGGGCAGCACCGCTCACAAGTCCGTGTGCTTGTCCAGTGTACACAAGCATCGTTCCGAAGTAGTTCCCGTCAAGAAGGATTTTCTTCGCATCTTCTTCCGTCGCTTTCCCTTTACGGCGTTCAACGAAGCTTTTCACAAGGTCGCCCATGCCTTCAAATGAAGCAGGGTCAACCAGTTCACAGCCGTCAAGCTTCACGCCTGATTGTTCTGCAACCGCTTGAACTTCATCGACGTTCCCAACGACGATCGGAGTCAATACGCCGTCGCTAGCCAAACGGGAAGCCGCACGTAAAATACGTTCATCCTTACCTTCAGGAAAAACGATCTTCAATTCTTTGCCTTTGATTTTATCTGTAAGTGTCGTAAATAAGTTACTCAATAGAGGAACCTCCTTGATTTATACATATCCATTCTTAGAATACTCTACTCATATAGGAATTCAAGGAAAAGGGAAAATGTTATCGGTTTCATCTTTAAAGTCTTTGTTTTCAAAAAATTCCCCTTCGCCATCCATCCTTCCTATACCCGGTACACCATGTTAAAAACCCTTTATGTAACACCTTTTAGTGTGTTCCGTAAAAACGCTTCCTATCCCATAATTGTGCCATTTTCGCGACATTTGGGTTTCCCATTCTTCCTCTTTGACCAAACTATGATATAGTGAAATTGGAATAAGTACCTTAAGGAGTGATTGAACATGCCAGAACCAGCACAAACATTAGATGGATGGTATTCACTGCATGATTTCCGTGCGATGGATTGGACTTCATGGAAGATGCTTCCGAGTGAAGAAAGAGCAACGGCGATTGCTGAATTCCACCGTTTCTTAGATAAGTTGAACACGACTCAGGCTGCAAAAGAAGGAAGCCATGCCCTTTACACAATCGTGGGGCAGAAAGCGGACTTCATGCTGATGATCCTTCGTCCGACGATGGAAGAACTGAATGAGCTGGAAAACGAATTCAACAAGCTTAAAATTGCTGAATTCACGATTCCTACGTTCTCATACGTATCTGTCGTTGAGCTTGGTAATTACATGCCGACTGAAGGCGATCCTTATGAAAACCCTTATGTACAGGAGCGCATCTACCCGATTCTCCCTAAGGCGAAGCATGTCTGCTTCTATCCGATGGACAAGCGCCGCCAGGGCAATGACAACTGGTACATGCTTCCGATGGAGGACCGCCGTGAAATGATGAAGAGCCACGGCATGATCGGCCGTCAATATGCAGGCAAGGTAAAGCAAATCATTACCGGTTCTGTAGGCTTTGACGATTACGAGTGGGGCGTTACGCTATTTGCCGATGACGTTCTTCAATTCAAGAAGCTTGTATATGAAATGCGTTTTGATGAAGTGAGCGCACGCTACGGCGAATTCGGTGCTTTCTATGTCGGCAACCTATTAGAGGAAGAAGGAATTTCGAAGTTCCTTCACGTATAATCCTATAATTTAAACAGTCCATTTTGGGTGTCTGTCACGCCAAAGTGGACTGTTTTTTTGTTTTTTGAAGACCCCCGCTGTTGACTTCCATACAAGACATCGCTTTCCACGGGCTTAATAATTTTATTTTAATTCCGATATAAATATTTGGTTCTGCAAGTGGATTAATTTTTAAAATATCAGGGTAATAATAAAAGTCGCCGACTTATTACTTACCAGAAATATCAAGATGAAGAGGAGAAGGATAACATGGAAGAATACAACATTACACTAGAGTCAATTAAAGATCGAGTTAAAAAAGGCCGCATCACTGTGGAAGAAATAGAATGGTTGATTGCAAAGGCTGAAGAAACGAATAAAAAATAGACCGAAAGAACTCTCCCGGTCCACTAAATATTTTCTCTAAGAATATTCCAGCGTACCGGGAGAGGTCAATCTGAAGCTATATAAAAAGGTACTTAATCAAAGATACAACTTTCCACCACTCACATGATTTCAATCGTATTCAGCATCTTCAACATTCCCGGAACAATCCCTTCCGACTCCTCCGCATTCCTGTAATGAATCGTAAACTTCAACAACACACCATCCACTTCTTTTACAGCGATCGTTGTCTGCACCTCAGAATTGTGTGCATGCAGTAAAAATTTTGCCCCTTTGTAAAATGGCAGTGAATTCTCCGTTGGCAGTTCTGTAACCTTGCCCAGATTTCCAAGCTGTTCCTGCGCCTGTTTTTTCAGGGAACCGATTTCAGCACCGTAATCGATCACTTCGACTCTGGCAAAATAGTAATCGTCATTTGCGGATTGAAGGATGAATCTCCGCGGCTCTTCTGCTGTGTAATAGTACCCGGAATGACCTTATCGGCATCATATCCGGCAGTTTTGTCTGCTGTTATCTTATTGACCTTCAACACCTGACCTGTAAAAATACGGCTGCTTTTCAACCCGTTTCTCTTCTTCAGTTCTTCTACCGTCAATCCATATTTGCGGCTGATCGCCCATAACGTATCCCCCGGCCTGACTAATGCGAACGTTGGAATATCAAGCTTCTGCCCAATATAAATGGTATCTGATTTCAGCATGTTCACGTGTTTTAATTGTCCGACTGTCGTATGATTCTTTTTCGCCAGGCTCCATAACGTGTCGCCTTTTTTGACGGTGACCACTTTTCCAACCTGAAGCTTATCACCTGCATAAATCAAGTTTGATACCAGGTTGTTGCTCTCCTTGAGATGGTTCACGGTCATCCCATACTTTTGCGATAAGCTCCAAAGCGTATCCCCTTTTTGGATCAGATGAATACCCTCAGCTCCCGCACTGGATACACTCAGCGCCGTTATGGTCAAAGCCAAGGCTGCTGATTTGAACATGTTGTTTCTTTTCATAGTAAGTCCCCCATTATAATGTCTCTTGATGTTATTCTTACTCCATTAGACGACTGAAAAAATGGCAGGTTACGTGAAGATGAGCCCATTTTAAACATTGGGCCCGGTCACCGGGCTGGTGATCTCTCCGGTTTTCATCGCGAGCTTCTTTAATCTGCCCAATAATAAGAATATCTTTACATGCCCGGACATAGACATGAAATAGTGAGACAGAAAGCATCTTCTAAAGTGAGGTGGGAAGATGGCTGTTGTTCCTTTTAACGAGAAGGAAGTGAAGCTCCTCGCTCGATTGATGAGGGCCGAAGCCGAGGGTGATGGTCAGCTCGGAATGCTGATGGTGGGAAACGTCGGGATCAACCGTGTAAGGGTAAGGTGTCTGGACTTCAAGGATATCAATACGATTCAACGTATGGTGTATCAAAAGCCAGGAGGTTTCGAAGCTACACAAAAGGGTTACTTCTATCAACGGGCCAGGGAGAAAGATATCAATCTTGCCCGAAGGACGATAAGAGGAGAGAGAACACATCCTGCTTCAAATGCTTTATGGTTTTTCCGCCCGGAAGGAGGATGCCCTGCCAAGTGGTATAACCAAGCCAACTCTGGCCGCTTCAAATCACACTGTTTCTTCATTCCGACCAGAGCCGATTGTCCAAAAGCCTATTAACGTGTGAGACATCACTTCATCAAACATTATTAAAATTTATGTTTCTCAAGGAGGTATATCACTTGTCAAATCAACAATACAACCCTTATTACCAAGGGTATCAAGCGTATGATCCATATCGTCAATACTATGCAGGCGACATGCAGGGGCAAGTTCAGGGGCAGGCCCAGGGTCAATATATGCAGCCGCCTGCACAGCAAAACGCCCCAGCACCGTCACAGAACATTCCGGGCATGCTCCCTGTCGAGGAGTCCTATATCGAGAACATCCTTCGCCTGAACAAAGGGAAAGTGGCGACTGTTTATACCACTTTTGAAAACAACACCCAGTGGAATGCGAAAGTATTCAAGGGGGTCATAGAAGCTGCCGGACGCGATCATCTCATTCTAAGCGACCCTCAAACCGGAACACGCTATCTTATTCCGATGATTTATCTGGACTACATCACCTTTGACGAAGAAATCGAATATGAATATCCATTCAATGGGACCGGAATGACAAACTATTCCCCACGATAATCCCAGACTCAAGTGTTCAAAATCCAATTTTGAACACTTTTTACTTTTGAAGGCCCGCCCCTCGGTACCAGTGAGGGACGGGCTTCTTTTTAAAAAAACAAAAAGGCCGACTCCCCATGAGTCGGCCTTCCTTATCGTTACATCGTCTTCGCAGCAAAGATCACCAGCAGGATCCAGCCGGCAAGGAAACTCACTCCCCCGAACGGTGTGATCGCTCCAAGGATTTTGATGCCGGACAGGCTCAGGACATACAGACTTCCCGAGAAAAGAATGGTCCCGATCACCATCAGCCAGCCCGACCACGACAGCAGTGACGTCGGGGAGACAGTTCCCATCAAGACCCCGATGATGATGATTCCGATCGCATGAAACATTTGATACAGAACCCCTGTATTCCAAGTATCTATGTATTTCTTCTCGATCTTGCCTTCAAGAGCATGCGCCCCGAACGCCCCGAGTCCAACTGACAAGAACGCACTCAGCGCTCCGATGATGATGAATGTTTTCATGATTCTACTCCTCCGCTCGTATTGAATACTTATTAAATGGTGATGACGGGTAATGGAAATCCGCTCGAAGCAGAAATCCCGTCGATTTCACACGTTTACTAAAAATCAAATAGTGAATCCCCGTTTGCCCCATCGTCTGTTTCCAGCGGTTCTTCCTTCTGTATGGACACCGGTCTCTGGACAGGCTGTTGCTGCTCGGGGACGTATGGGACTGTCTGCTGCGACTGAACGGGCGCAGTGAAGCTCCCTCCCTGACTGTTCTCTTCAAGCAGGACTTCGCATAACACTTTAATCGAATTTATATGTTCACGAATCTGCTGGGATTTTTCCGCAGACTTCGCTTTAGCCAGTTCTTGTTCCATTCTCTTAATGACGCTTTGATGAGGAATATTCATCCCGGGCCTCCTTTCACTTCCAAGTGACGTTCGTTATCTACATCATAATCCTAATTGTAAATCGAAGAATAATCAAATATGTTCTTATGTTGATTTAGGCGCAAACTTCAAACACGGACTCCCCGATGACTGGAGGACGACCGTGGACGGCATCGCTTTTGTCTTGAATCCATACCCTTTGCATCCCCTGGGATGGGCGGGTTCCCATGTAGTATAAAAATAACGGCACTGAAAGCAGTTGATCCGCTTTTCATTTTTCAACAAACTCGCCTCCTGATTAGAAAAGTGCAAGCACCTTGTTCAGCCCCGGCAACGCTCTTGGTCGCTCTTCGACTTCAGATGATGACCGAAACGTCCCGACTGGAGCCGGTCATTTCTCTAACATGATAAAGATTAAACCCCCTCTCTCCAGGAAAGATCGAGGGGGTTCGGAAATGTTTCACGTGAAACAACTTTTCTTATTCAATGCACCAATCGATTTCTTCCATCCCTTGCTCTTTTAAAAATTGATTCGTCTTCGAATAGGGTTTGCTCCCGAAGAAACCACGGTGTGCTGACAGCGGGCTCGGATGAGGGGCTGTTATGATTTTGTGCCTGGACTCATCAATCAGTGCACGCTTACTTTGAGCCGGTTTCCCCCATAGCAGGAATACCATCGGCTTTTCACGTTCACTTAACAGCGTGATCACCTTGTCTGTAAACTCCTCCCACCCTTTGCCGCGGTGTGAGTGAGCCTTCCCTTCCTCGACCGTCAAGACGGTATTCAACAGCAGGACACCCTGTTCAGCCCATTTCACGAGCGAACCGTGCTGCGGGATTTCACATCCGAGGTCATTGTGAAGCTCTTTATACATATTGCGCAGGGACGGAGGCAGCTTGATGCCTTTTTTCACCGAAAAGCTGAGTCCCTCAGCCTGATTTGGCCCGTGATAAGGATCCTGCCCGAGGAGCACGACCTTCACATCCCGGTAAGATGTATGATGGAACGCATTAAAGATATCGTACATGGATGGATACGTCGCCGACGACTGATATTCTTCCTTTAGCCACTCTCTTAATTTCAGATAATAGTCTTTCTGAAGCTCTTCCCCCAGAACCTCAGCCCAATCATTTTCAAAAATAGCAGAAGACAATACAAGACATCCTTTCTAGTTCTCGTACGTGATGCTCACTTTATAGCCGAGTTGTTCGAAGAAGCCCGTTAAAGACTTTTCGGCATTTTTTTCTGCAGCCTGAAGCAGGCCTTGTTCAATCGCTTCCTGACTGATCAGATCCTTCGCCACTTCAGCAAGGGCGAAGCCTTCTTTCCAATCGACGTCACTCCTGAAAATCCCTTCCACTGAAAATGTTTTGATCTGTTCAGTATCAATGGATGGATCTTGAAGGATCTCAGCATGTGGAAGTATCAGTTGAATCTCTCTCTTCTCTTCATCTACCACTATATCGTTTTTATCGATCTGCTGTAAATCCACACCGGCGAGCACCGACCCCGGTACCACCATCAATAGCTTCCGCTTCGTACCCGGAAGATCGGCACTGATTTCTTTTCCAAATAACTGATTATCCTCCTGCTCGATGACCGCTTTCACAAAACCTTGGGCCGTCGCCAGCGAACTCATATCCTGAATGCGTTCAACAAACGAGCCTTTCTCTTCTGTAAAAGTGGAACCCGCAAGCCAGGAATACATGCCGATTGCAGTCCCGCCTGCCACCAAAACGATCAGAAGCAGCACGAGCAGGATCCTGTTTTTCCAAAACGACAGAGCCGTCGTCATCAACTTCCATGATTTCCTGTTGCTTCTGCTTCTATGATTAACAGCCACCGTGGCACTTGCTTCTCTTTCATTCGCTTTCAACTCTTCCAAAATCCCTTCCATCTGCCTGATCTTTTCATATTGTGTACTCAAGCCCTTCACCTTCCTTCCTTTTATTATAAGAAAATCTGTCGAATCTTGGAAACAATTATTCTCGCAAAAACAGTTACTAGATTATGGAAGTTTTGATCTGCTTACAGCGGGAAAAGCAAATACAAGATCAAATGAATTTTCAGGAGGTTGAGAATGTATGTATAAAGTAGAAGTCGTTGAAAATGTAGTGGGAGCAAAAACGAAAATTGAGACATTAACATCAGAAGGCTACACGAAAGAAGATATTTATGTCTTTGCACACGACAAACATCGTTCAGAGGATCTTACTGAAGGAACAGGCACGGAGTCGATCGGTGTTAAAGAACAGGGAATGATCGAAAGCATGGGGAATCTGTTCAAAAGCCGCGGAGACGAGCTTCGCGCGAAGATGAAAGCTGTCGGCATGAACCGGACGGAAGCCGATACGTACGAAGAAGAACTCGACAAAGGGAAACTCGTCATCGTCGCTTCCAAAGAAGCAAAAGCGAATAACGCAAATCCGTTCTAACCAATTGAAGGCCCGTCCCTCACCGTTAATGCGGCGGGGGACGGGCCTTCTTTTTATGAAAAAGTAAGAACATTTGTAATTACGCTTTCAGTATTATATTCTTTATTCAGACTGAATGGACACGACTATAGGAGGTAATCACCCATGACATTGAAAAAGACCCTTTCAATCGCAGGATCGGATACAAGCGGCGGAGCCGGTATCCAGGCGGACTTGAAAACGTTCCAGGAGCACGGAGTTTACGGCATGACCGCCCTGACGACAGTGGTCACGATGGACCCGAATAATCATTGGCATCACGCTGTTCACCCGCTATCAATCGATACGCTGGAAGCTCAACTGGAGACTGTTCTGTCCGTCGGGATCGACGCGATGAAAACAGGCATGCTCGGTACGGTCGAGATCATCGAGCTTGCCGCTAAAAAAATTGATCAATACGGCTTGGACAAAGTGGTGATCGACCCAGTTATGGTGTGCAAAGGGGAAGACGAAGTGCTGAATCCTGAAACAACAGATGCCATGAGAGAGCACCTTCTCAAGCGCGCAACGGTTGTGACACCGAATCTGTTTGAAGCTGGACAGCTTGCCCAGACCGGTCCGATCAAAACGGTTGACGGCATGAAGGAAGCCGCAAAGAAAATCCATGACCTCGGAGCGAAGAACGTTGTCATCAAAGGCGGCAAGCAGCTTGAACATAACAAAGCACTTGACCTCTTCTATGACGGCAGCGAATTCACTCTTCTTGAAGAAGAAAAAGTGGAAACGTCATACAACCACGGCGCAGGCTGTACGTTCGCAGCTGCCATCACATCCAACCTTGCAAACGGACAAGATGTGAAGGAAGCCGTAGAAAACGCAAAGAAATTTGTAACAGCTGCCATCAAGCATGGATTTAAGCTGAACGAATATGTTGGCCCTGTCATGCATGGTGCTTATAATCGTTTTGAGAAATAAAGTCTAGGCTGAGGTGCCAGGCACAGATCGGATGATTTGTGCCTGGCACCTTTTTGTATGTAGCGGTCGGAATGAAGAACTGGTGGATAAAGATTTTTCGACAACTGGCGCATTTAATTAAATTCCTGCGCAATTATCAAGAAAGTGGCGCATTTAATTAATAACCGGCGCAATAAACTCTAAAGTGGCGCAATTAATATTACTATATTAATATTCCAGTCTTAGGGTCTGTTTTCAAAGCATGCTCAGTTATGAATTTATAAAAAAAGCTCATTTTCTCCTCAGTAAAGGGAAATAAATCACAGAAAAACAAAGAAATTTGACAAAAACTTTTTAAACTGACGTTTGTTCCCACATCACCCACTGCATCTACCGACTCAGAAGCTCTGGACTCACCTCCCCACCCGAATCCGTTCTCCACCCATCGAAACAGACTTTTCGCAATCACTGAAGAACTTTAGTAAAATAGAACATAATATGTAAGAGTCTTTTCTGTACCTAAGGAGGAAATGGAATGGAACCGATTAAGATCGCTGACGCTCAAGGATTGATCAATCAATTCGCCCGTCAGGATGTCTACATACATTTGGAAACGACGAACGGAGCGTACGCCGCTCATTTCAACGAAGGCTTCTTCAACGCCGGAGCCTATATCCGCAACGCGAAAGTCAATTACGAGCACGGGAAAATCATCGGGGATGGCCCTTTCCGAGTAGGATTGAAGATTGAGATCGGCTGGATTTATGCCGAGGGCCTCACCCACTACGAGATGGATGAGCACGGCCGCCTGCTGATGGCAGGTCACGGTGCCGACGGGAAGCTTGCCGTAGCACTCGAGATCAGCCCCACTCCGTTTAATTAAGAAAGGAGAGACAAAAATGGAAAAAGAACGAAGAGTCCTTGTCATCTTTCCGCACCCGGATGATGAAGCATTCGGCGTGTCCGGGACGATTTCTACTCATATAAATAACGGTACTCCCGTTACGTACGCCTGCCTTACACTCGGTGAAATGGGCCGCAACCTCGGGAATCCCCCGTTTGCAACGCGGGAATCGCTGCCTCTCATCCGCAAGAAAGAGCTGAAAAAAGCAGCCGAAGCGATGGGGATCACGGACCTGCGCATGATGGGCTACCGCGATAAAACACTCGAATTTGAAAATGACGAAAAACTGGCGAATATGGTGACAGAGCTGATCAACGAACTTGATCCTTCCCTGATCATCAGCTTCTACCCGGACTACTCTGTTCATCCCGATCATGAAGCGACAGCACGGGCAGTCGTCCGTGCGGTGCGCCGACTTCCTAAAGAATCCCGTCCTAAACTACACTGTCTGGCATTCTCCAAGAACTGCCGGGAAGAGCTGGGCGAACCGGATGTCGTCATCGATATCACACCGGTGAGGGATCAAAAGATTGAAACGCTGAAAGCTCATATCTCCCAGACAGCCTGGATGCTGAAGGACCTTGAAAAAGGGCTGGAAGTGAACGACCCCGAAGCATTGAAATGGGTGACCACCGAAAACTTCTGGAACTACCAGTGGGATAACGATAAGGTGGATTGAGGCAAAAGCCTTTATTTAAAGGCAAAAAAGCCATTCTATTTTCAAATCTGAACGCATTTACTAAAGCATGGAACATCGGATGAATGTTTCATGCTTTTTTGTTGCAACAAAACCGGGTATTGAGCATTATTTTTTCAAAACTGGATGATATTTTTTCAAAAAGCTGAGTTATTTTTCAAAAACAGAATTATTTTTTCAAAAACGACCCATAATTTTTCAATAATAAAAATGAGTGATTACTCACTTTACAAATCCAGCCAAATAGATTATATTTTAAAGTGAGTAATCACTCACTAACAGATCAACCTTCCGAAAGGTGTGAGAAAAATGGATTCAATCATTCAATTAAACGATTTATCTAAATCATTTAAAACGCAGCATGTATTGAAGGATGTAACGCTTGATATCCGACCGGGTGAAATCTATGGTCTGCTTGGTCCGTCCGGTTCAGGCAAGACGACGCTGATCAAAATGATGATCGGCCTTGAGCTTCCTTCAAGCGGCAGTGTCACATTCAAAGGAAACAAGCTGAAAGCGAAAAAGTTGTACCCCTCGATCGGCTATATGGCGCAGTCAGATGCCCTTTATGAAGAACTGACGGCAAAGGAGAATTTATCTTTCACGGCTTCCCTTTACGGACTCAAAAAAGAGAAGCGTAAACAACAGATTGAAAAGGTGATGGAGATGGTCGACCTCCTCCCCCACCTTAATAAGCCAGTACACCAATATTCAGGCGGAATGAAACGAAGGCTGTCGCTTGCGATTGCACTCTTACATGACCCTGAGGTTCTTTTTCTTGATGAACCGACTGTCGGGATCGATCCTGTGCTCAGGAAGGAAATTTGGGATGGCTTCCATGCGCTCAAGGAGGACGGAAGGACGATCATCATCACGACACACGTCATGGACGAAGCAGAGCGCTGCGACAGGCTTGGCCTCCTGCAGCACGGGGAAATCATTTCGAGCGACACTCCGGATGCCATCAAAACGCAATACGGAGTGCATTCCATAGAAGATGTGTTTTTGAAAAATGGAGGTGTCATCCTTGAGAATTAACGGTTTCGTCGTTCGTATCATCAGACAGCTATTAAGGGATAAACGTACGCTTGCCCTCATGTTTTTGGCTCCCCTTTTAATATTGACGATGCTTTCACTTGTATTTTCTTCAAACGAATACGAGGCAAAGGTGGCCGTCGTCGACGTACCGGAGCCGCTTGAGGCTAAGCTGGACCTTGATGATTTTGAATCCTATGAAAACAAAGACAAGGCATTGAAAGCGATGAAGGATGGGGAATTGGATGGATATGTGACGTTCGATGACCCTGCCGCCCCGGAGATCGTCGTGGAAGGGAGCGACCCGGCGGTAAATGGGGCCGTGATGAAGAAGGTCAAGACTCTATTTCCTTCTCAATCTGCGAATCTATCAGATGGAGTGACGTTTTTATATGGAGATGAGGACATGGGCATGTTTGACTCGTTCGGGCCCGTCCTGCTTGGATTCTTTGTGTTCTTCTTCGTATTTTTAGTAAGCGGGGTTTCGTTTTTAAGAGAAAGAACAACTGGCACGCTTGAGAGGCTATTGGCCTCACCGATTAAAATTTGGGAAATGGTCGTCAGCTACGTCATTGGATTCGGGATTGTGACGCTCCTTCAGGCAGCACTCATTTCATGGTTTGCCATCTATATTCTCGACATGATGATGGCGGGAAGCTTCTTTAACGTATTGATTGTGATTGTGCTGCTTTCATTTACGGCTCTGACACTCGGAATATTGCTGTCCGCTTTTGCGAAGAATGAGTTACAAATGATGCAATTCATTCCGATTGTCGTGATACCGCAAATTTTCTTTTCCGGATTGTTCAACCTGGATACGATTTCGGAATGGCTCAGCTGGGTGGGACCGTTCACCCCGCTCTACTATGCAGCCAGTGCCCTGCGCGATGTGATGATCAGGGGATTCGAGTTCAGTGATCTGCTGTTCAACCTGTCAGTCCTTGCCGGATTTTCACTTCTGTTTATCACCCTGAATGTTGCAGCGCTGAAAAAATACCGTAAAATATAAGGTACAACGAATACGTTAGGGGTTTACGCATGTCTGAAGAAAAAGATATCTTTAAGCAATTATTCGAACAGGAAGAACCGTTTACGGAGAAGCAGCAGAAGATCGTGGAAGCAGCGATTGAGATGTTTGCCGAAAAAGGCTACGCGGCGACATCAACGAGCCAGATCGCCAAGAAAGCAGGCGTTGCCGAAGGGACCATTTTCCGGCACTACAAAACAAAGAAAGACCTGCTCCTTTCGATTGTTTCTCCTACCATGGCGAAATTGATTGCACCATTCGTGATCCGTGATATCAACAAAGTATTGGACGCCAAATACGAACGCTACGAAGATTTCCTGAAGGCGATGATCCTGAACCGCCAGGAGTTCTTGAAGGATAATATGACCGTCTTTAAAATCCTGATCCAGGAGATCCCGTTCCATCCCGAACTCAAGGAACAGTTCAAGGAACACATCGCCCAGAAAATTTTTGAAAAGTTCACATCCCTTGTCGGCCACTATAAAGAAAAAGGCCAGATCATCGACCTGCCTTCGCCGGCAGTCGTCCGCTTCTCTGTCACCAGCATTTTCGGCTGGCTGCTCGTCCGCTATGTGTTCCTGCCCGAAGCGGACTGGAATGATGAGAAAGAGATTGAGATGACGGTGCAGATGATCATGAACGGCGTTGGAAAAGAGTAATATAGAAGAGCTCCGGATTTGCGTCCGGGGCTCTTTTTTCCGGTCGTTTTGCGATGCGGCTTCACGGGTATCATACATTACATAGTAAAAGGAGGGATCATGATGAACTTTCCATTTCATGA
This sequence comes from Rossellomorea sp. NS-SX7, assembly GCF_052828565.1. Lineage (NCBI taxonomy): Bacteria > Bacillati > Bacillota > Bacilli > Caryophanales > Bacillaceae > Rossellomorea > Rossellomorea sp. NS-SX7. Next base: position 3,856,072 of record NZ_CM128249.1, read on the forward strand.
TAAAACGCTGGAAGGACAGCATATTCTGATTACCGGGGCGACCGGGGGCATCGGGTATGCCGCCGCAAAAACAGCCGTTGCTGCCGGTGCCCGCGTGACGATAACGGGACGAAATGAAGAAAAATTGAGTGAGCTGAAGCAGGCGTGCGGAGACGATAACATATTCGCGGTCAGGGCGGATCTGACTAAGCCGCAGGCGCGCGACCAGCTAGTTGATTCCGCCGCGAACGAATTCGGTCCGATTACCGGACTCGTCAATTCTGCAGGGGTCGGCGGCGGGGACATCGTTGAAAACCTGTCTGAAGATGACTTGCGGAACATCATGGAGCTCAATTATTTTTCTCTGGTCGAACTTACACAGCTCATATATAGAGGCATGAAAGATAAGCGGAATGGAGCGATTGTTAACATCGCCTCCCTTTCTGGACTCCGGGGCACTCACGGAAACTCGGCTTACAGTGCATCCAAGTTCGCGGTCGTAGGCTTCACTCAGGCGTTCGCCCTTGAGGCGGTCGAACACGGCGTGCGCGTCAATGCGGTGTGCCCGGGTTATGTCGACACTGAAATGGGCAGGAACGCCATCAAGTCCAAAGGTGAGCGCCATGGGCGCAGCTACGAGGAACAGCTGGAGCTTGCCAAGGAAAGCATCCCTTCCGGCCGGCTGACCTCTCCTGAAGAAGTGGCGAACACGATCGTCTATTTATTGAGTGACGCAGCCGGGAACATTGTCGGTGAATCCGTCAAGATCTCGGGCGGCAGTGTAATGCGATGATCATTGTGATGAAATCCCGCCGTCTTTAGTCAGCGGCGGTTTTTTTGTGCAACATGGGTCACCGTTTTGCGATGCGGCGGCCGTTTTTTGATGAAATGACTTACTTTTAGGCGGGTTTAGAAGGAATTACATCGAATTCGCGTGTGAAATCAGCGCCTGATTTACGTATATTATCAAAAACGAAGGATTTATTATCAAAAAACCAATTATATTATCAAAACCGAACACTTTTTTATCAAAAATCCATTTATATTATCAAAACCGAACACTTTTTTATCAAAAATCCATTTATATTATCAAATCACCTCGCTACCCTGCACGCTGAACCCCACGGCCAAATCCCCTGCCCTCCCGGCTCAAAACACCGCCACACTAACTAATTCTCCCACCATAGGAAAAATTAGTGCATTCCACCCTTCATAAAAAAACGGTTCTATGGTTTAATGAATAGTACATTGGAACGATATTAAACCAAGAGGTTGTCATTTTTTTGATGAAGGTTTCTTTATATACTAAAAGCAGGAATAGCATCCGCCGCTTTTTTTTTAAACATTTAACCGAACATACGTTCTAATGGTGGTGAAAAAAATGGACTCATTAAAAGAGAGATTTTATCGTATCTATCCGGATTTAAGAGGAAATAAAGCAGTTGAATCGTTTATGGCCCGGCCCGAACACCAGGAACTTTTGAAAGAATTTTTGACGTCGCCAAGTGCTTCGGCAGAAGATGGCCTGAATGAGGCATTCAAGGCTCATTATTTTGGCATCAGGTTCACTTCTTATGTAAGTTCATCCCTCTATTTTCATAGCGTCAACTTTGATAAAAAAATCCGTCTTCACCGCGGCAGGCAGCTGCTGACACTCGATCAGCCGCTCGGCGGTGATGAAGACGGGACGTTTAAAGACATGATTGCAGACACTGAGGATCCTCCCTCCCTGCCCGAACAAAGCCTGGAAGATGCAATCAGTAATGAAACACTGCTGCATGCTTACAGAAAACTCACTGCCAGACAGCGTAGGATTCTTGATCTGGCGTACGTTGAAGAGTTAAGTGATACCGGCATCGCAGTCATGCTGCGGGTTTCCCAGCAGGCGGTTTCCAAATCCCACAGAAAAGCATTGGCTTCATTAAAAAAAGAATTAGAGAAAGGAGAACAAGAATGAACGCACTTTATGACATGGTAAAAGAAGCGCAGGACAACAGCCGCTATGAAGTGAACGTGGTGCATACCTTTGAGCCGAAAATTAAAAAGTCACTGCGTTTGACTCATCAGGAGAACAGGGAAGATCTTGAACAGGAACTCAGGATCAAAGTGATCGGGTATGTACGAAGCTATTCAATTGAAGATGTGCCCGGATTGTTTGATTTAACGAAGTAACAGTTGAACGGCCATGGCCTGACCGGACCCTTAACAGAAGATGAAGAAGGACAAGTAAACACGCCCCTCTCGTGTTTATTTGTCCTTTTTTTTGTATTACCGTCGGATTCGATCACCCTTCCTTAAAAGTTTTTAATGAAAGGTTGTGAATCCACTCCCCTCCTCTTCTTTATAAGGTGTAAGGCAAGCAAAACAGAGTAAGCACGGCAGGGATGGCCTCCCTTACTCTGCATCCCTTTTGGCTGTCTGACCAACAAAGCCCGTCCCGCAGTGCTTTCGGGACGGGCCTCCGAACTACTAATCTACTAAACCTGAGGGAGAGATGCTTTTATGAACTGGACTAGAACAATGAGAAATGGTGACTCCGGCAGTGATGTAAAGGAACTTCAAATCCGCGTTGCAGGCTGGGCTTCGGATTCTGCTTCACAGACCAAGGTAACGATCGACGGTGCGTTCGGTCCCGGAACGGAGGCAGCCGTCAAGCGATTCCAGCGCGCTTACGGGTTATCGGTTGATGGCGTTGCCGGCCCCCAGACTCACAATCAGCTCAATGCCCTTGAAAGCAGTGACGGATCTACCGCCAATTTCAATTTCAGTGAATTCCACTCTAAAGACGGCAGCGGTTTCTCTGGCGGGAAAGTCGGTTCATCGCAGGTAAAAGAAAATGTCCGCCGCTTGATGTACAAGCTGGAAGCCCTGCGCAAGAAACTTGGGAATGTTCCCATCACCATCAATTCAGGCTTCAGAAGCATCAATCACAACAGCAATGTTGGCGGGGCTTCCAACAGCATGCACACTTACGGAGTGGCGGCCGACATCGACCCATCAGGAAAGACGCCTTCCCAAACAGCCGAGATGGCAAAAACCTGCGGATTCAGCGGAATCATCAAATATAACACCTTTGTCCATGTCGACAGCAGGATTGAGTATCCATACGGCTCACAGTTCTGGTATTGGGCATAGAAAGGAGGACGATCAGTATGCCGAAGATTGTACTTGACCCCGGACACGGCGGGAATGACCCTGGCGCGACAGGAAACGGCCTGCAGGAGAAGCAGCTGACGTTGACCATCGCTTCAAAGGTCCAGACACTTCTTGAGGAACAATATATCGTCGATGCCATCTTGACGCGATCGACAGATACCTATGTCGGATTATCAGAGCGGGCCCAGTTTGCCAACGGGCTCGCCGCCGACTACTTCGTCTCCTTCCACCATAATGCCGGAGGGGGCACAGGGTTTGAAAGCTACGTTTATCCAGGCACGTCTGGAACGGAAACCGGGAGGCGGCAGGATGTCGTCCACGCTGAAATGATGGCATTTTATGCAGGCTACGGTCTTCGGGACAGAGGTCAGAAAGAAGCCAACTTCGCTGTGCTGAGGGAAACCGCGATGCCTGCCATTTTACTCGAAAACCTATTCATCGATCATACAGGCGATGCTTCTTATTTAAAAGATGCCGCGTTCATACAAGGATTATCCCAGTCCATTGCCTCAGGGATCGCAAAAGCAGTCAACCTTCAGCCTTAACCGGATCTCATTCCAGATACCCGGAGAGCATATATACATTTTCAAGGGAGGTCTCGCAATGGAATATTCTGTGTTCATTCAATTACTGGGCAATTTCGGTTTTCCGATTGCAGTCACTCTTTTTCTGCTCGTAAAGCTTGAGAAGAAACTTGAACAGCTCGAGCTTGCCATTCATTCATTATCCAATGCCTTTTCCAAACAGGCAGGTAAGGCCGACGCTGATAAATAGCAGCAAAGGAGAGGGTGCCGACGTGGCTCCCTCTCCTTTGCTTTTTTGTAATAAAAAAGTACTGTTTTCAATGAATCTAGTACTTTCAAACACTCAGTTTGTCCCTCTTCATCATAAGAAATAAGAGGAGGTGAAATAGTTGAAAAAAATCATATTGTTTGCCGATACCGGCATTGATGATGCCATTGCTTTGATCTATGCCATTAAGAATCCCGACATCGATTTGATGGCCGTCGTTGCAGGCTGGGGGAACACGGACCGCGACAGGAGCGCACGTAATGCTGCCTATCTATTAAAATTGGCCGGCCGCTCTGGTGTCCCCGTCATTACAGGAAGCACCAGGCCTTTAAACGGGGAAACACCGGTCTTCTTCCCTGAAATCCATGGCGAAGAAGGACTCGGTCCCATCTCTCCCCCCATGCCGCAGCAAGCATTTCGCAGGCGCACAAATTTCGGCAGGTTGTTCCGTTTGATCAAACAGAACCCTGGTGACATCACGATTGTGAATGTCGGCAGGTGTACGTCCCTGGCCTTAGCCTGGTATCTGAGCCCAGATGTGATGAAACTGGTGAAGGAAACCTACATCATGGGAGGGGCCTTTTTAGAACCCGGCAACGTCACCGAAGTGGCTGAAGCGAATTTCTACGGAGATCCGCTTGCCGCAGACTTTGTTTGTCAACATGCTCCCGCTCTCACCATCATTCCCCTCAATGTCACCCGCGATGCCTTACTGACTCCCGCATTGACAGACTTCATCGACAGCCGTGCAGAAACCCCTCTTCAGCAGATCATCAAACCGATTCTTGACTTTTACTACGATGCCTATCAGGAGCTTGAACCCGGAATCGAAGGCACACCTCAGCATGATCTGGCCGCCGTAATGGCTTCTCTCAACATTCCCGGTATGTTTTCTTATGTAAAAAAGAGAGTGAAGGTTGAAGATGAAGATGGTTATGCCGAGGGGCTCAGTATTGCCGATTTTCGCCCCGGCGTCCCCGAATGCAGCGGCGCGGGATGTGCAAGAATCGCTTCAAGTCTGGACATTGAGCTCTTTACAGCGAACATGCTGGATATTTTGACAAGACCATGACGCTGTGTCTGCTCGTCTCTTGATATAGTACTTGCGGGATTCTTCCCAGAAACCCAGGACAAGCTCTAACAGAACGCAAAAAGCCTTCCCCTGTACTCTCTTGGGGAAGGCTTTATTCATCCTATTCTTCCAACGTCAAAGAACCCAGATCCACTTTATAAAGCTTGTCATCATTCTCCTTCGGGATCCCCCTGCCGTCCGTGTTATTCGATACAAAATAAAGGGTATCCCCTTCCACCAGCACGTCCCGGACCCGGCCGAACCCATCAATCAGGGTCGTAACCTCCCTCGTCGCAGGGTCAAAGAGTTTGACACTCTGTCCGCCCAGGGCTGCAAATACAAGCTGGTCCTCCCAGAAATCCGCTCCCGACGGCGCCCAGGAAGGTTCACCTGAATTGGCAAGGGGCGATACCATACCTTCTGATGTTTCGTCACCGGTGATCTCAGGCCAGCCATAATTCTTCCCGGCCTGCAGGAGGTTGACCTCATCATAGCCGTTCGGACCATGCTCTGTTCCATACAATGCCCCATCATCATTCCAGGCAAGGCCTTGAGGATTTCGGTGGCCATACGAATAGACAGGAGAGTCTCCGAACGGATTGTCAGCCGGGATGCTGCCGTCCAGGTTTATCCTCAGGATTTTACCGCCAAGGAAAGACAGGTCCTGTACTTTTTCTTCCTGGGTCGCATCTCCCGTTGTGATATAGAGCTTTCCGTCCGGCCCGATTTTCAGCCGGCCCCCGTGATGATACTGTGCCCCGCTTGGGATTTTATCGAGGAGGACCTCCGTTTCATCCCACGCATCCTCTGACCTTTCGAGTACAACCACCCTGTTATAAGGCGTCCTGTCCCCGTCATTATAGGTATAGTAGGCGAAAGCCTGATGATTTTCACTGAAATCCGGGTGAAGGACCAGCCCCATGAAACCTGCTTCAGGTTGACTGGCAAGAGGTTTGGAGAGGTTCACTTTCACCTCATTCTTCCTGCCGTCCTTGATTTCAACGATGCCGCCGGTCCTTTCCGTCAGATAGAAATCCTCCCTGTCCTTCACAATCGACCAAGGAATGGAAAGATTTTCGGCCAGCACTTCATGTTCGGTCTCACGCTTACTGACTGACTCGCTCTTTTCTTCCTGTTGTCCTCCGCATGATGTGAGAATGAGCAGAAGTCCGATCGTTACTGCCAATCTTTTTTTACATAAAATAGATCTCATCGGCCACCGGCTCCCTTTTCATTTTTTCATCAGTATGAACAAACTTTGAGGCGTTCAATCTATTTCACAAGGGTCTGAAGAGCCTCCCTGATTGCCTTTGCCACGCCGTCTTCCCGGTTGGACGCTGTTTGGAACGTGCAGAATTCCTTGATTTCATCGAGTGCGTTCCCCATCGCGACCGGTCTGCCCGCCACTTTCATCATCGACAGATCATTCAGGTTATCACCCATTGCCATCGCCTGTTCAGGTGACAGTCCTTTGTCCTTCAATAATTTCTGCAAGGCCACACCTTTCTGAGCGTCGATACTGTTCACTTCCAAGTTCTCTTTCCCTGAAGAACTGACCGCAATCCCGTCGATGGCTTTCAGCTTTTCATTCGCTGCCTTCAGCTGTTCAGCCTCAAAGGAGAAGACGAGGAATTTATATACGAGCTGAGATTCGTCATTGAATAAGGCTCCATAGTCTTCCACGAGCTTTATATGACCTTTCTCAAAGCGTTCCCGTGCTGCTTGTCTTACCTGTGTCTCCGTCACTCCTGGGTTCGCTGTCGTAAAAATATCCACGATCAGCTCGATGCCCATCTCATAGTTTTCTGTATACGTGCCTTTGTCTGTGTATACTTCAAAATAAATACCCGTATCGTTCAGGGCTGCGGCAATTTCCTTTGCATGTGCAGAAGGGATTCCTGCCTGATGAATGATTTCGCCGTCTTTGTTTCGGACCTCTGCACCGTTTACACAGATGATATCGCAGGAAATACCGGCATCTTTCAGGACGTAGCGGGCTTCTTCGTATGAACGCCCCGTTGCCACGATAAATTCAACCCCTTGATTCTGAGCATCTAGGATCGCCTTTTTGTTGGCTTCACTGACCTCTTGATGTTCATTTAATAAAGTTCCATCCATATCGCTTGTAATGCTTGTGATCATCATCCGTCACCTTTCATTTCTGTAATTTTCTGTTGATGCTTTCTTGATAGCTTTTGCTCTCAGTGCGTTTGTTATTTAGTCATTGTATCAGAACACTTCCTTTTTTGACATTCTCCCGCATTTATACAGGATATTTGAATGTTCATGCATGATTCGGTTGAGGTTGGGGTATGAGAATAATAGGGTCCTATGCAGAAAAAATAAGAGGAGGGGTTGTACATTTGGAGAATCGTACACATTTAAATAAGGTATTTTGGATTTCGGGAATCATCATTTCCATCTTAGTTGTATTTGGAGCTGTTTTTCCCAAGTTATTTGCCAAAGCGGCAAATGCAGCGTTTGGATTCACTACATATGCATTCGGTTGGTTTTACTTATTAGCAGTTCTCATTTTTGTTTTATTCCTATTGGCTCTCGCCATCAGCAAATATGGAAAGATACGCCTCGGGCGCGATGATGAAAGGCCGGAATATCCGTTCTTCACGTGGATCGGGATGTTATTTTCAGCAGGGTTCGGGATCGGCCTTGTCTTCTGGGGTATCGCAGAACCGATGAGTCACTTCTTCGAGACTCCATATCCTACTACAGAACCACTGACGGAAGAGGCAGCACGTCTGTCTATGGCGTATTCCTTTTTCCATTGGGGGGTCAGCCAATGGTCCGTGTTCACCATCGTCGGGCTGATCATTGCCTATTTCCAATTCAGGAAAGGGGAAAACGGATTGATTTCCACGTCCCTGTCCCCGATGTTCGGCAAGCGAAAAAACGCCGGGGGAATCAAAAACACGATTGATATCCTTGCCGTCATTGCAACCGTCATGGGGGTTGCCACGTCACTCGGGCTTGGGATCCTTCAGATAAACGGGGGGCTGAATACCGTTTTCGGGATGGATGACAGCACACTAACCCAACTGCTGATCATATCGGTGCTGTTGATCCTGTATTTAACGTCTTCCACTACCGGGCTCGACAAAGGGATCAAGTGGCTCAGCAACCTCAATCTGTCACTGGCGCTCCTGTTGATGGTCTTTGTCTTTATCGCTGGACCGACTGTCTTCATCCTCAATACGTTCACGCTCGGGATCGGTGATTATATCACCAACTTCATCAAGTACAGTCTCCGCCTCACCCCTTATCAAGGCGGATCTTGGGTGCAGGACTGGACGATTTTCTATTGGGCATGGGCCATCGCATGGTCCCCGTTCGTAGGCGCCTTTGTGGCCAGGGTCTCAAGGGGGCGGACCATCAGGGAATTCATCATCGGGGTGCTGGTCATCCCGCCGCTGATCGCTTTATTATGGATCGCCGTCTTTGGCGGAACCGCCCTGCATTTTGACTTATTCGGCGGCACGTCCATCGCTGAAGCCGTCAATCAGGATGTTGCAAAGGCGTTGTTTACCACCTATGCAGAGCTTCCATTCACGATGCTCCTGAATGTGCTGTCCATCATTCTGATCTTCACATTCCTGATCACGTCAGCCGACTCGGCCACGTATATCCTGAGCAGCATGACGACGGAAGGAAGCCTGAATCCGCCGATGTTTGTAAAAATCGTCTGGGGCGTGCTCATCGCAGCCATTGCAGCCGTTCTTCTCCTATCAAGTGGATTAGAGGGTCTGCAGACCGCCTCGCTCGTATCGGCATTGCCTTTCACGGTCATCCTGTTACTCATGTGCTTCACCCTCTACAAACTGCTGAGGAAAGAAATAAAACGAAAAACGAAAGTGCCAAAAAAATAACTGCACTGAATGGAATGCCCGGTTTCTCTTTTAAAGAGGGACCGGGTTTTTATTTTGTTGAAATGCTATTTACTGGATAATACTTTATTCAATTCTTACTATAAATTGAAAGGCCGGAGTGGATTGGAGCGGAAGGCATTTGACTCCGGCGGGAAATAGAGGAAAGGTCGAGACCCCGCAGGAGCAAAGCGACGAGGAGGCTCGACTTCCTCCCCGCGGAAAGCAAATGCCTGGAGCGCAAAGGAACGGTCAACGATATTATTCCTAACAAAGTTATAAGAAAATTCTCCATTTTGAAAGGGTTTTCACATATCATTATAGAAGAATAAGAAATGGGTGGGATTTATAAAGAAAAGACAAAGGGGAGGAAAGGCATTGAAACCACTAATTTCATTATCAAACCGGATTATGCAGAGATACCTGCCTGATCCGTTTCTGTTTGTGGTCATTTTGACCCTTGCCGTATTCGGAATGGGACTGATTTTCACAGACAGTACAAGTATCCAGATGGTCCAGTTCTGGGGAGAAGGATTCTGGGCGCTCCTGGCATTTTCCATGCAGATGGTCCTGGTCCTTGTAACAGGCTATGTGCTGGCAAGCAGCCCGGTCTTCAAGAGATTCCTGGGCTTCATTGCTTCTTTTGCTAAATCTCCGGGCTCCGCGATTGTCATCGTTACGGTTGTTTCAATGATTGCAAGCTGGATCAACTGGGGATTCGGGCTGGTCATCGGTGCACTTTTTGCAAAAGAGCTCGCCAAAAGGGTCAAAGGGGTCGATTACCGCTTACTGATTGCAAGCGCGTATTCAGGATTCGTTGTCTGGCATGCCGGTTTTTCAGGCTCGATTCCATTATCGATTGCTACCGAAGGACATCCATTTCAGGATCTGATCGGCGTCATATCGACTAGCGATACGATTTTTGCTTCATTCAATATCATTATCGTCGCTGTGCTCTTCATCGCACTTCCGATTACCGCAAGATTATTGATGCCTCCGAAGGATGAAACCGTGACAGTAGACCCTTCGCTATTCAATGAAACAGCTGCGACGGTAGAAACCGGTTCACTGACACCCGCTGAAAAAATGGAGAACAGTATGGTTCTATCCGTTGTCATCGGAGTACTCGGAGTGAGTTTCCTTGGGTACTATTTTGTGAAAAATGGATTTGCACTCAACTTAGACATTGTCAACTTCCTGTTCCTGTTCCTCGGAATCATCTTCCACGGGACGCCAAAACGATTTCTGACTGCCGTTCAGGAAGCGGTCAAAGGAGCGGGCGGAATCATCATTCAGTTCCCTTTCTATGCCGGGATTATGGGGATGATGACGGCTTCGGGACTCGCTGTCGTCATGTCAGAAGCCTTCGTATCCATTTCGAATGATGTGACATTCTATTTCTTTGCATTCCTCAGTGCGGGAATTGTCAACTTCTTCGTACCATCAGGCGGAGGACAATGGGCGGTACAGGCGCCGATCATGCTTGATGCTGCCCAAACCCTGGATGCCTCGGTGGCAAAGACCGCCATGGCAGTAGCATGGGGAGATGCATGGACGAATCTGATCCAGCCGTTCTGGGCATTGCCGGCCCTCGCCATTGCCGGATTGAAGGCAAAGGATATCATGGGCTATTGCGTGTTTATTCTCGTCATCAGCGGAATCATCATTTCGCTTGGACTGTTATTTTTATAGCACAATGGGCCGGCTTTCCATACAGTCGGCCCACCCTCACCGTTAAAAACGACTTGGTTTACGCCTTCCATGAATAGGGTAAATATCAGATTGTGCTAATTGATTGCAGCGGGTTCTTGATCTATTTTCCTGCTTTGATGCCAACTATAAAAACGTTTACATGACCAAGGCATGAATTTCCACCTAGACAAACTTATATCTATACATTAGAATGAATAATGTTTCATTCGAGCAAAAAGATCATCAGAGGTGAACATATGAATCAGCAACGTTATCCACTAATCAGTCATTTACGATTTATCATTCCTTCATTAATAGGAATTTTTCTTTTTATCATTCCGATTCCGAAAGAAGACGGAATCACGATCCCGATCGCCATTTTATCAGGATGGCTTCAGGATAATATCGGGACGTTCGTACCCGCGATCATGACCGGTCTGATTGTACTGACCGTGATCGGGACGTTCATTACAAAAGCAGCCCAGCCTGAAGCGATTAAAAAGTCGCCATTTTTCTATAATCTTTTCAATGTACCGATGGTTTGGGTCGTTGTAAGGGTATTGGGTGCTGTTTACGCCATCATGACCCTTTTCAAGATTGGACCTGAATGGGTATGGTCTGATGTCACCGGAGGACTTCTTCTCAGTTCCGAAGGACTTCTCACGATATTATTCTCTGTCTTTTTATTTGCAGGGCTATTCCTGCCATTATTATTGAATTTCGGATTACTGGAATTATTCGGAGCTTTATTGACGAAGATCATGAGGCCGTTATTCGGATTACCGGGACGTTCATCCATTGACTGCCTGGCTTCATGGCTTGGTGACGGAACGATCGGTGTACTTCTGACAAACAAGCAATATGAAGAAGGATACTACACGAAGAAAGAAGCGGCCATCATCGGGACGACGTTCTCAGTTGTGTCGATCACTTTCAGTTTAGTCGTCATTTCAGAAGTAGGATTGGGAGACTATTTCATCCCGTTTTATCTGACGGTGGCAGCTTCAGGGTTGATTGCAGCGATCATCCTGCCGCGCATACCGCCTTTATCCCGCAAGCCTGACACGTATTATAACGACCAGGAAGGAAAAGACACGATGGAGGTCATTCCTGAAGGCTACACGCGTTTTGGCTATGGTTATAAATCTGCCCTTGTACAGGCAAAGGCTAATAATAGCGTAACGAAATTCTTTGCAGATGGAATGAAGAATGTACTCGATATGTGGATGGGTGTTGCGCCAATCGTTATGGCGATCGGTACAACGGCATTGATCATCGCGGAAAACACGCCGTTTTTCGAATGGATCGGCATGCCTTTCATCCCGATATTAGAGATTCTTCAGGTTCCTGAAGCAACGGAAGCATCTAAGTCCATTCTTGTCGGATTTGCCGACATGTTCCTGCCGGCGATCTTCGGTTCAGGAATTGAGAGTGAAATGACACGATTCGTTATTGCGTCATTATCTGTTACACAGTTGATTTACATGTCTGAAGTCGGTGGATTATTACTAGGTTCAAAGATTCCTGTAGACTTCAAGGATCTTGTGATCATTTTCTTACAGCGTACGTTCTTGACATTGTTGGTCATTGTGGCGATTGCGCATATGATTTTTTGATAGTTAATAGTTTAAAACCAGGTTCCTTTTTGAAGGGACCTGGTTTTTTTATGTAAAAAAGTAGCCGGTTATTATAAATGCTACTAATACCGCCTTTGATTTCCGTGGAAGACTTCGCTTTCCGCGGGCGGTTGGTGAGCATCCTCGTCGCTGCGCTCCTGCGGGTTAGAAAAGCGGAAGGGCTTTGGTTAGAGGCGGGTGGCATAAGGCGACTTGGCCATGAAAGCGTTCTTTGCCTTCTTGGACGAGTTGACTTATGACATGTGCCTCTAAGCCCTGGAGCTGGACAGGTCTCACCTAACACGCTTTTCCCGCAGGAGTCTTCGTCTTCCACTCCAATCAAAGGCTGGAACGGCTGATATAAAGAACGAGCTTAAACAGATAGTATGCTAGTCACCCATTCATCATACCAAAACTTTATCGGTTGTTACCTGACATCACCTGTCCAATTCGGATGCGCAAATCCACAGCACAAAAAAGGTCTAGCATATTAATTACTATCATTAAAAAAGACCTGCGCAGCATGTTGCGCAGGTCTTCTTACTTTTTATTCATCTCCCATATAACGTGGCAGAAGTACGTCCACCTTCGTCCCTTTGTGGACTTCGGATTCGATATGGAGGCTGCCTTTGTGTTCCTGGAGGATTTTTTGGCTGATGGTCAAGCCGAGGCCCATTCCTTTTTCTTTGAGGGTAAAGAACGGTTCCCCGAGGCGTTTCAATCGTTCCGGGGAAATGCCTGTCCCCTGATCGACCACGGAGACATTGATATGTTTTTCTCCGATTGTACAGTCGACCGTTATTTCCCCTTCATCCATGGCATCGATGGCATTTTTCACGATATTGATGAGGACCTGGATGATTTGGTTTTTGTCGCCGTACACTTCCATAGGTTTTTCAGGGCAATTTTCATGAATGGTGATCCCCTTCATAAGCGATTCATGCCCCATCACTTTTATGGTGTAATCGAGGACTTCCCTCATATCGAATGTTGTGAATTCCCTCATTTGAGGCTTGGACAATATCAACAGCTCTCCGACGATTTGATTGATACGATCCATTTCTGAAGACATGACCGATAAATACGTTTCAGCCACATGCTCGTTCTCTTCAAGAAGTTGAATGAATCCTTTGATACTTGTGAGCGGATTCCTGATTTCATGGGCAATCCCTGCCGCCAATTCACCGACCACCGAAAGTTTTTCTTTCCTTAAGAGCATTTCCTCAGCCATTTTCTGCTGTGAAATATCCCTGCCGATGATGACAAGTCCCTTTCGGCTATCGTCACTGTGAAACAACGGCACTTTAATGACATCAAAGGTCTTGAATTCCCCGTTTGGAAGGTAAAACCCCTCTTCACATCTCGTCACCTTACCTGCTCTCCAAGACTCCTCATCCGACTCGACACAATAGTTAAAAGCATCTCTGAAAAAAGGGACCAGCTCCCCTAATTCACGATCGGTTTTCCCAAGATAATCTATATTCTCAAGGTTATACAGCTGCCGTCCAAATTGATTGACCTTCAGCCACCGCCCCTCCCCGTCTTTAAAGCAGACAAAATCTGGCAGTGAGTGCAAAAGAGTCGATAATTGATTCTCTTCTTCTAGTAATTGATCATATTCTATGAAAAAGGACTCCGCTTTTCTTCTCATCCTTAAGAGAAAAAAGCCGCCCATAACCAGTGTGAACACAGAGAAAACAACGTTCCATGGTCTATCTAAAAATAGGACAGACAGCAGCTGAAGTACGAATAGTAAGCCAGTCAGCGCCACCAGATTATTGAATTTTTCAATTTTGACGTGAACCTTATTTTCTTTCATGACGCCACCTGCGCTATCTCTTTTCTTGTATCGTATCATATTACTTAATTTTCCTGATAACTTTACTTGTATTATTCTATAATTCTAGTGAATTTACAATCTGTTAAATAAGATAGTCTGCTAAATGCCGCAGTTGATTTCCGTGGAAGACTCCGCTTTCCGCGGGTAGCCCGTGAGCCTCGCTTGTTCCTGAAATCTCCTGTTCCAGCAGATGATTGGAGTGGAGGACGAAGACTCCTGCGGGAAAAGTACAATACAAAAAAAGATTGATCACCTCAAAAATAGAAGGTAATCAATCTTAAATGAAAAATGATTATTTCGCTTTTAGTTTATCCAGCATATCGGCTGTCATTTTTGCCAAGTCGTAGTCAGCTTTGAAGCCCCACTCGGCTTTTGCAGCGCTTGAGTCGATGGCATCCGGCCAGCTTTCTGCGATTGACTGGCGGACAGGGTCTACGTCGTAGTCCAGTTTAAAGTCCGGCTGGTGTACGCGGATCGCTGCCGCTACATCTTCTGGTGCGATGCTCATGGCAGATACGTTGAATGAATTGCGGTGCTGAAGCTTCGCAGGGTCGGCCTCCATCAGGTCAACGATCGCCTGAAGGGCATCCGGCATATACATCATGTCCATATACGTTCCTTCACCGATGTAGGAAGTATAAGCATTATTCTTGATCGCTTCATAGTAAATTTCCACCGCATAATCCGTCGTGCCTCCGCCTGGGAGTGTTTCATAGGAAATCAAGCCTGGGAAGCGCAGTCCTCTTGTATCCACTCCGAACTTGTGAAAGTAGTAATCGGATAACAGTTCACCTGAAACTTTATTCACTCCGTACATCGTCGTTGGACGCATAATCGTATCCTGTGGTGTGGAATCTTTCGGTGTGGTTGGTCCAAAGGCACCGATCGAGCTTGGTGTAAAGAACTTGCAGTCTAATTCTCTTGCTGTTTCAAGAGCATTCACCAATCCGCCCATGTTCAAGTTCCATGCAAGGAGAGGCTTCTTTTCTGCGGTAGCCGATAATAAAGCGGCCAAGTGAATGATCGTATCAACGTTATTCTTTTTGGCTATATCCATCATCTTCTCTGCATCCGTCACGTCCAGTTTATCGAAATGACCGTCTTGAACGACGTGGCTGTCCGTTTCACGGATATCCGTTGCAATGACATTATCAGAGCCATACTCTTTTCTAAGCTTCGCCGTAAGCTCAGAACCGATTTGACCCAATGCTCCTGTTAGTAAAATCTTTTTCATTCTGTTTCCTCCTAAAAGAAAAGCACAAGCGCCTTGGTCAGCCCCGAAAAGCGTTGGAGGGCCGGCCGGTGAAGTCGTTCTTTGACTTCATTGGGTGGACCGAAACGTCTCGAGGGGCTAGGCGCTGGAGCTGGACAATTCTCCAATAAAATTTATACATTCTTATAATACAGAAAGCACGCAGCCGGGTGAGCGGAACGTCCGTTCATCCGGCACGGTACCGTATATATTCTAATGTCTGGTTTAGATAATACCCATTTCTTTGCCGACTTTTTCATAAGCCGCAACCGCCTGATCAAGCATCTCTTTCGTATGAGCTGCTGATGGCATGTTTCTCACACGTCCGGTTCCTTTTGGCACGGTTGGGAAGACGATGGATTTTGCATAAACGCCTTCTTCATACAGACGCTTACTGAAATCCTGCGTCGCTTTCTCTTCTCCGATGATAACCGGTGTGATCGGTGTTTCACTCTCACCGATGTCAAAGCCGAGTTTCTTCAGGTTCTCTTTTAAATAGGCACTGTTTTCCCACATCTTGTCCTGCAGTTCCGTACTGTTCATCAGAAGGTCAAGTGCTTCTGTACATGCCGTCACGTCTGCCGGTGTTAAGGAAGTTGAGAACAGGAATGGACGGGAGCGTACTTTCAACCAGTCAATCAGGTTCTGTGTACCTGCTACATAGCCGCCGACAACCCCGATTGCTTTTGACAGGGTACCCATTTGGAAATCGACTTTATCCTGCAAGCCGAAGTGTTTCACCGTTCCGGCACCCTTTCCAAGAACGCCAGATCCGTGAGCATCATCAACGTATGTCATCATATCGAATTCTTCCGCAATTTCAACGATTTCAGGAAGTTTACATACATCTCCGTCCATCGAGAAGACACCGTCTGTGATGATCATGATTTTATTGTATTGGCCGGATTCCTTTGCTTCCTTCGCCTTCGCACGGAGATCTTCCATATCAGAGTGGTTGAAACGGATGATCTTTGCTTTTGAAAGACGGCAGCCGTCAATGATCGATGCATGGTTCAGTTCGTCTGAAAGAATCGCATCGTTTTTATCCATAACTGCGGAAATCGCCGCCATATTACAGTTGAAGCCTGATTGATAGGCAATCGCCGCTTCTGTTCCCTTGAATTTCGCAAGCTTTTCCTCAAGCTTCACATGCAGATCAAGCGTACCGTTGATTGTACGCACCGCACCCGAACCTACACCGTATTCTTTGACAGCTTCGATTGCTACTTTTTTCAGGCGTTCATCTGTCGCAAGGCCAAGATAGTTGTTTGAAGAAAGGTTTACAAGTTTCTTCCCTTTAATCGTAATGACAGGACCGTTCGCACCTTCAAGCGGATCGATCTCATTGTATAAACCGCGTGATTTTAAATCTTCCAGGTTTTCTTGTAAAAAAGAATCAAGAGTTTTACTTGTCATAGGAACATCCTCCTTTTATATGTAAGCGCTTTACAAACAATTGTCCACTCCAAAAATACAGTAAATATCAGATATTTCTATATATTTCCTTGTTTTTAATCTACTTATTAGTTTAACATGTTTTTTGGTGATGGACAAAAAAATTCTTCAATTTATTCATCTCATTTATTGTTCCCGATAAATGAAAAAAACTGCAGTATTTTGGGAAACTGCAGACTTTTTCATGTTGATTGTTATCAGGATCATGTTAAACGAAAAATGACTTTTTAATGCCGCTTTTGATTTCCGTGCAAGACTTCGCTTTCCGCGGGCGAGCGGGGAGCCTCCTCGACGCTCTGCGTCTGCGGGGTCTCCCCAGCTTCGCTTTTCCCGCAGGAGTCTTCGTCTTGCACTCCAATCAACCGCTGGAACAAGCTAAAAACCACAAAGATTAATGTAGAAGCATAAGCTGATCCTGGTGGAATAATATATCGGCAGATTTCAGCTTTTATAAATTCGAATCAATCTTCCCCAACAAAGTATCAATACCCGCATGATCTTCCGGGGATTGATCGATGTGTTTCCATACGACTTTTCCTTTTTCATTGAAGAGGAATGTGGCTCCCTGGATGTAGACGTCCTGGGTTTTCATGGATTTTTGGACGAATTTCTTTTGGCCTTGTTCGTCGGGAAGGAAGTTCTTTACTTTTCCTGTCACGAATCCGAACAGGGCTTTTCCGAGCAGCTTCCACTTCGGCATGGTTACGGTGCCCGCCTGTTTGTACCCTTCGCGGGACGGATCGCCGTAGATTGTGAAAGGGAACGGACCGAATTCTTCAAGGAATTGCGAGACAAAGCTTCCTTTTGATGGGGCAATGACCACAAGCTCGATGTTTCGTCTTTCAAATTCTTCAACGCGCTCACGCAACTGCGTGAGGTAATTCCGGCAGATCGGTCAGCCAAGGTGGCGGACAAAGATGACTGCGGATTTCTTGTCTTGAAGAAGCGTGTTGATGTTCACTTCTTCGTTTGAATCGGGACGTTCGAGCATAAAGTCCATGGAATAACCTCCTCATTCTTTGTATGTTTATCATACCTAATAGGGAAAGAAACATTCAAAATATTCGGCTTGCAGAACTCTCTGCCCCTATACCCCCACTCAACAGGAAAAGCAGCCACTCATCCGTTTTCATAAATCGTTCATAAAAGTTTGTGAAATAGTGAGCAATATAGGTGTAAAATAGAAGTATAAATAATAAAAGCAGGTGAACATCTTGAGTTTCCTTGAGCTTCTCACTTCTTTAACACCCATACTATCTGTCTTCATATTTCTTGTGTTATTCCGTCTCTCGGCTTCCGTTGCGATGCCGGTAAGCTTCCTTATCACGGCCCTGTTGGGATATGCTGTGTGGAAAATCCCATTTGTCCAGATCGGGGCTGCCACATTGGAAGGGGTCTTGATATCAATATCCATTTTGTGGATTGTATTCGGAGCCATCCTCCTTTTGAATACGTTGAGTAACAGTGGGGCAATGGATTCCATCCGCAATGGGTTTTCCGTGATTTCACCCGACCGCCGGGTACAACTGATCATCATCGCCTGGCTATTCGGCTCTTTCATAGAAGGTGCTGCAGGATTTGGAACTCCCGCTGCCATCGGCGCTCCATTGCTCGTCGCTTTAGGCTTCCCACCGCTTGCTGCCGTATCTCTTGCTCTTATTGCCGACAGCAGTGCCGTCTCTTTCGGTGCAGTGGGAACTCCGGTACTGGTCGGGGTCGACCAGGGGCTGAGACAGGGCGGGGCCCTTGCAGATCAAGTATCTCAACAAATCGGAAATGGGAATATGCTCGACTACCTAAGCATCGTTGCCAGTCAGGCTGTCAGCATCGATCTATTCATCGGAAGTTTTATCCCGCTTTTGCTGGTTGCGATATTGACCCGTTTTTTTGGAGAAAACCGTTCATGGAAAGAAGGTCTGGCTGTATGGAAGTTTGCACTTTTCGCAGGTTTCAGCTTTACGATCCCCGCCTGGCTCGTCGCTGCTTTTCTGGGGCCTGAATTCCCTTCCATCATAGGTGGGCTTATTGGGCTGCTTCTGGTCGTGCCGGCAGCCAAAAAAGGGTTTCTGCTGCCAGATGAGGTGTGGGATTTTCAGATGAAACAAGCAGATGAACGAGGAGAAGAAGAGATTCCTGTACGGAGTATGCCAATATGGCTGGCATGGTCTCCGTACATCCTGGTCGCTCTGTTTCTTGTCCTCACCCGCTTGGACTTCCTCCCACTTAAAAGCTGGCTGCGAAGTATAAAAGTGGGCTGGACTGACATTCTAGGCACGTCAATTTCAACACAGTTTGAGCCTCTCTATCTGCCGGGCACCATTTTCTTTACCGTGATGCTCATTACGTTCTTTATTCACAGAATGAAGCCGGTGCAGATCAAAGACACGTTGACGAAGTCGATCATCACGATGAAAGGGACCCTGATTTCTTTGATGACGGCCGTGCCGATGGTGAGAATTTTCATTAATTCCAACCTGAATGAAAGCGGGCTTCTCAGCATGCCGATGGAGCTTGCCACATTGATGTCAGGGACTATCGCCGAAGGATGGCCGCTTGCAGCCCCTTTGATCGGCGCTCTCGGCTCATTCATTTCCGGAAGTGCAACCTTCAGCAATATGATGTTTTCACTCTTTCAATTCAGTGTCGCCGACCAAATTTCTGCAGCCCCTGATGTGATCCTTTCCCTTCAAGTGCTCGGTGCAAATGCGGGAAACATGGTCTGTGTGCTGAACGTTGTCGCAGCAGCCTCTGTGGTCGGCCTGAGCGGGAAAGAGGGTCAGATCATCAGGATCACCCTGCTTCCGATGATCCTATATGTCTTATTAGCTGGGTTGTGTGGAATCTTATTAGTCTATCTTATCTAGTGAAAAAGCGAAGGGATCACCCCTTCGCTTTTTCCAGTCTTTTAATATGCTTCAAGCCTTCCCGCTTACTTAATGGCGCGAGGTTCTCCCTGTCGATGAACTGCTCGACAGTTTCAGGGTTCGTCTTTGAATATTCCCTGAGTGCCCACCCAATGGCCTTTTGGATAAAAAATTCTTTGGACTCATTATGCATGAGGATGTAGCGGAAAAGTCGTTCTTCATCCGTCTTGTCTTTGTATCGCAGCTGGTGAAGGATCGCCGTCCGGTTCAGCCAGAAGTCATCTGAGTGTATCCATTTCTCCAGATAGTCGTCTGCATTGTCCTTTTCATGGATCCTGCCTGCCAGATGAGGTGAGATATGATCAATCGTATCCCACCATGAACCGGTCAGAATCAATTCTTCCAGGAGAAGCAGATGGTCTGGCGTAAGATGCCTCGCCTGCTTATCAAGAAGTGTCATTGCAGCGTATTGGCACTCACGCTGCGGCTCTTTCCAGAGTGAACGGACAATCTCCGGCAGTTCTTCCATCGGCGGCTTTCCATTTTCTTTTAGGAAATCGCGCAGCAGCGCATTCCTTTCAGGGGTCTTGATGCCAAAAAACGCAAACTGATTGCGCATATACTTTTCCATCGCTTCCCGGTTTTCCTCATTTTGATTCTCCTTCAATAATGAAACCAATCGATCCGCATACTCATGACTCATCCTTCTTTTCCTCCTCTTCGTTGCAGTCGAAACAAACGATCTTTCCGCTGTCCTTCTTTACACCGTTAAAGAAACCATCCAGGCAGTAAATCGGTTTTTGACAAGAGCCGCAGTGACCAACAAGCTCTTTCATTACAAACTGCCCTGTTTATCCCTCAAGTAGTAGATATAATCCGTTGACACTCCCTTTTCACCCAGCTGCCAGACCATGGCTGCAACATTTCCGCGGTGATAGGTGCCATGGTTGACGAGATGCTTCAGTATTTCTTCCCTTGTATTCTCGAAAGCTTCACCCGTCGAAGACATATAGCTGACGGAAACAAGCTCATCCGTCATGCCGCGCAGCCATTCCAGGATTTCGTTATGTAAATCAGAAAAATCCAATTCGCATTCTTCGACTGTTTCAAACATTTTCTTTTCAACCGGTAGACGCTCACCTTTCAATCTTGAAAACCACAGCGCATCCACCTCATAGAGATGAAAGAGCGTCCTTTCCACAGAAGGGAACACACTTTGAATCTCTTTATGAAAAACCTCACGGGGAAGGGTCTTCAAGTGACCCAATAGTTTCTGGGTGGCCCATACATGATAAGTAAATTCCATTATTTATCCACTCCTTTACTTTAGTAGTTCTCTCCCTATGGAGGAAATCCCTTGTTACGCGATTGAATTTACTTTTATTGAATACCAAGTGGCGTAATCTGAAATTCCCTATAAAAAAACAATCCCCTCAGCTAGCCAGGGGATTGTCTCTTTTCGTTAATTGTCTTGTTAAAACGTAATGGAGAAGCTTTTTACTCTGCGGCAGCGAGATGCCGACAATGGAACCAAGGCCGAGCGCAATGACCACCGTCCCGATTCCGACAGGGCCGCCGAGCAGCCACCCGAAAAAGAAGACGATAAGCTCCATTCCATTCCGGACCCATTGTACCTTCCAGCCCGTTTTTTCTGTAACCAGCAGCATCAGGCTGTCCCGCGGTCCCGCTCCTAAATCAGCGGAAACATATAGTCCGATTCCGTACCCTATGACCAGGATCCCGATGGCAAATACAATCGCCTGAGCCGCAAATGACTCCGGATCCGGAATCAGGAAATTAAATAAATCTATGAAAATACCAATTAAAAGCATGTTTAAAAATGCACCGATTTTCGGAAATGATCTGGTGCCGATGCCGGTGATCAACAAGATGACAAAACCGGCGATGATCGACCAGGTCCCGATTGTCAGGCCAAGCTGTTTGAATAACCCGTAGTGAAATACATCCCATGGACCGATTCCGAGGTCCTTTCCTTTGATCGTCAGCGTTATCCCAAAAGCCAGAACAAGCAGGCCCACAAAGAAAAACGCCCAGCGAATCACGAATTCTCTTTTCATGAAAATCCCTTCCCAATCTGTATAAATTCCATAATACCCGGATAACTGTAACACAGATGGGAAAACAAAAAAATTTCATAAAACCTATCGGGTTGGTGAGGTATTTACTATTTATCACCGCAGTTGATTTCCGTGGAAGACTTCACTTTCCCGGGCGGACGGTGAGCCTCCTCGTCGCTGCGCTCCTGCGGGCTAGAAAAGCGGAGGAGTCTTCTTCCACTACAATTTCCACTACAATCAACTGCTGGAGCCGGTTGTGTCATAAAAACAGCCAGCCTTCTTTGTTTTTTTTATTTATCGAGATTAATTCGATTACTTCTCCATCCGATCCCTCGAAAAAGACTGCTTTCCATCCGTTATCAAGATGGATCGGCCCTTCCACAGCATCCAACCCTTGAAGGGAGAGCCTCTTTATCTCTCCTTCCAAGTCTTCCACTTCCCATGCAAAATGAACATGGGAGTGAAGGTGAGCGGTATTGGGATCAAATATCAACTCAAGCCATTCTTCATTCCTTGATAAGAACAGAATGTGCTCTTTCCCTAAGACAGCGGCGAACTTTTCTTCAAAACCAAAATGAGTTTGGTAAAATGCTTTGGATTTCTCCATATTCCTTACATTGATCCCGAAGTGATGCAGCTTCATGATTTCACCCCATTTCCCCGACCGCATACGACGCCATTTACAAAATCAAATTCATATCCCCGAACTCATGCCACATATATCCCTTCGCCAAAGCGCTGCGATAGGCACGGAACAAATGCTCATCGGGGACAAATGCCCGCAATAGATCCAGGTGGCTCGCCTGCGGCTCATGAAGCCCAGTAATCAGTCCGTCAACGACACGAAGGGGGCTTTCTTTGGTGATATAGAGGTCAGTCACGCCGCTCGCTGCGATTAGTTCACCAACATGGTCTCTAGCAACGGTTTCAAGCGCACGAACGACCGTCGTCCCCACTGCAATCACCCGGTTCCCATTCATTTTCGCTCTTCTGATGCTTTCCACCGTCTCTTCAGGGAGATGGTATTCCTCCGGATGGTTCGTTGGAGTCGGCCAGTGGTCATCACCGTAATAACTGAGTCCCGCATGAAGCTGCAGGCATACGACCTCAATCCCTTCAGCGCGAAGCTGTGAGATCAATTTCCAGGAAAACGCCCTTCCGGCGGAAGCCATCTCAACCGATCCCGGGACCGACCCGTATACAGTCTGGTATTTATCGAGCGGCCAAGGTGTATCGATGTATTCATAGCGGACCGGCTGCCCCTCTCGATATAAGAAGTCGTAAAAAACCGCCCCTTCTACATTGAATGCCAAACGGATCAAGGGATTTTCACTCCCTTTTCCCGTCATGACGGCTTTTACCCCGTCACCGAATGAAATGGGGAGACGGGTGTCATACATGCAGCCAAGAATCAGTGCATCCCATTCATTGCTGCTCACCTTCCTTGAGAGCCGGACCTCCACCTGACGATTCCCCTGTTTCCCCTGAAGAGAAGCCGGGATCGTCCTGCTGTTATTGACTACGAGAACGTCCCCTTTCTTCAAGTGTGCGGGCAGCTGATCAAAATGGGAATGGATGCAGGCACCCGTTTTTCTATTCAATACCATCAGTTTCACTTCATCCCTGTTCTTCCCGGTGAGCTCGATCGGCGTAGAGGCATTCAGCTGCTCTGGTATGCTAAAAACGGCTTCATTCATAGTCCTCACCCCGATTCCACTGAAACTCCTGCGCTTGGAACCTGCTTCCGGAAACATCGCTGGCAGCATCAGAAGCCAGATAAAGGAAAATGTCCATATGTTCATTCGGCTGTGCCAACGGATAGTCACAGTCCGGGACAGCCTCGTCATGCATATCGGTGTCCATTTCACCAGGGTCTACCATGTTCATACGGACACCTGTGCCCTGAAGCTCATCAGCCCATGTCTGGGTCAGTCCTTCCACGGCAAATTTAGATATCCCGTAGGCTCCCCACTCTGCAAAACCGGTTTTCCCCGCTTCAGAGGTCAAGTTGATGACAGAACCATGATTTCTCATCAGCATCCCCGGCAGTACCCGTTTGGTCACGATGAAAGGGTTGAACGCATTGATTTTTAATACATGGAGAAAATCGTCTTCCGGATAATCAGCCAGAAGCCTTGGTCCAGGACCGAAAATGGAAGCATTGTTGATCAACACATCAATCCTGCCGAATGCCTCCTCCGCTACCGAAACAAAACGGTCGACATCCTTCAAATCGGATACATCTGCTTCCAAGGCAACAACATCAGACCCTGACGCACGAATTTCCTTCTCCACTTCAGCCAAAGGGGCAGCATTCCTTGCACATATGGCGAGCTTCGCCCCTTCTCTTGCAAATTGAAGGGCTAATTCCTTCCCCAACCCTTTTGACGCTCCTGTAATCATGACAACTTTATCTTTTACCATTCTTTTTTCCTCCCAAATCGTTTTGTTGCTTTCAGTTTATGAAAACCGTCAGCTAAGCAAATCGGCTATAAGGGAGGATGAAAGATAGAAAATTGGACCGGTAATCATTTCAGACTTATGATGGAGATTTTTCAAAAACACGAACAATTAAACTGGATTTTTTGTTTATATTCGTGTTATAATGAATTCGAACTTAATTATCAGCAGTGACTGGCGAAAACGTGGAACGAACCACAAGGGAGCTGCGACTTTCATTTAACATTAGCCATAATGCCGTTCGCCTGGGCAAAGGCAAGGACATTTGTATGCCCTTGTCTTTTTTTATTGGGCTCTTTTCCATACTTTGTTGCTTTTCAGACAAACCTTTTTTAATGAGGCACACCATCGATAAGCAACGATTTTCAGAAAACAGTCTTTGACCAAATTCAGGAGGGATTGCTAGTGGAACCATTAATTTTAGACGGAAAACGAGTAGCTGCAGAAGTGAAGGAAAGCTTACGATTGAGAGTGTCTGCTTTAAAGGAAAAAGGGATCACACCTTGTCTTGCCACCGTGCTTGTAGGAGATGATTCCTCTTCTGAAACGTACGTGAAAATGAAAGGGAATGCCTGCAGGAAAATCGGCATGGAGTCCCGCCGCATTCACCTTCCGAAAGAAACGACAACGAGTGAGCTCTTGAAAGTCCTTAACGAATTAAATGCGGATGAGGATGTACACGGTATCCTTCTTCAGCATCCTGTCCCTAAGCATATCGATGAGCGTGCCGCGTTCGAAGCCATTTCTATCGAAAAAGACGTGGATGGTGTGACGAGCCTCGGCTTCGGTCAGACATCCTTTGGTTTCGGTGAGTATCCATCATGTACGCCTGCTGCCATCATGAACATCATTGATTTCTATGATATTCCGGTCGAAGGAAAGCATGCCGTCGTCATTGGAAGAAGCCCGATCCTGGGGAAACCTGTGTCCATGATGCTGTTAAACCGCAATGCAACCGTCACGACCTGTCATTCATACACAGAGAACCTGCCGGAGGTCATATCGCATGCCGATATCGTCGTAGCCGCTGTTGGAAAGCCCTGCTTCATTCAAGGCGATTGGGTGAAAGAAGGCGCGATCATCCTCGATGCCGGATACAATAAAGGGAATGTCGGTGACGTCGATTATGACTCTTGCTATAAGAAAGCCGGTGCGATCACTCCAGTCCCAGGCGGAGTCGGACCTGTAACCATTTCAATGCTTTTAAAACAAACCGTCGACTCTGCTGAAAAAACAGCAAAGCTTCTCAAGAAATCTTCATAACTCATCGTTTTTATCAGAGATTAGCTCTTTATAAGGGCTAGTCTCTTTTTGTTTTCTTTTCCAAATGCCTGCTAATTCTCCCGGTATTGGGGAAAAATGTGTAGAAACACCGAAATGCGGAAGCGCCTTGTTCAGCCCCGACAAACGCTTTTGGGCCGACCGATGAAGTCGCTCTTTGACTTCATTGGACGGACTGAAACGTCTCGAGGGGCTAGGCGCTGTAGCTGGACAATTCTCAAATTATATTTGTACTTTCTAATAATTTTTTAAAAAGGAGCAGATCCATGGACACTCAAAACAATCATTCATTCAACCAGCCGCCCGAGCCATTTTGGCGGGAATCTGTACAGCTTCCTACATTCCCCAAGCTTGCACAAAACATCAAGATCGACGCAGCCGTTGTAGGTGGAGGAATCGCCGGGATCACCACTGCTTATTTGTTGGCAAAAGGCGGGAAAAGAGTCGCCTTGATCGATGCCGGCCGGCTTATGAATGGAACCACCGGGCATACAACGGCAAAAATCACTGCCCAGCATGGGTTGATTTATGATGAACTCATTAATCACTTCGGAGAAGAATTCACAAAGAAGTATTACGAGGGAAACATGAAGGCACTCTCTTTCATGGAAAATACCATTGGGACTGAACAGATCGAGTGTAATCACACAAAACAAGATGCTTATATTTACTCCACCACCGATCAATATAAGAAAAAAGTGGAAAAAGAATATGAAGCTTATCTAAAACTTGGGATTGATAGTGAGCTGATGGAACAGCTGCCGATCGACCTCCCGATAAAAAATGCGGTCATCATGAGAAATCAGGCACAGTTCCATCCTTTAAAGTATCTGAAGGGGCTTGTTGACAGTATCGTCAACAAGGGGGGACAAATTTTCGAACAGACAATGGCAAAGACCATCAACGAGGGTGAAAGTACACAGGTTGTAACGGAAGACGGTTATCACCTCGACAGCGAATATGTCGTGATCGCCACTCATTTTCCTTTTTATGATGGGATGGGCGGCTATTTCGCCCGCCTCAAGCCTGACCGCTCATATACAGTTGGCGT
Source organism: Rossellomorea sp. NS-SX7 (assembly GCF_052828565.1). Lineage (NCBI taxonomy): Bacteria > Bacillati > Bacillota > Bacilli > Caryophanales > Bacillaceae > Rossellomorea > Rossellomorea sp. NS-SX7. The sequence continues at coordinate 3,882,538 of NZ_CM128249.1, forward strand.
AAAAACAAACAAAGAGTTCCCAGGGGGAATGTACCTCAGTGCCGAAGAACCGACCCGCTCCCTCCGCTATACAGAAGACGAGAACGGCGATAAACTTGTATTGATCGGCGGAGACAACCATAAGACTGGACAAGGGAAAGACACGCTTGAGCACTACAATGCCCTTGAAGACTTCGGGAATAGAGTCTTCGGGATCGATGAAGTGAAGTACCGGTGGTCTGCACAGGACCTGATTACATTGGACAAAGTTCCGTACATAGGTCCTTTAACCAAGAAGCACCCCGCCATCCTTGTGGCCACCGGGTTTCGGAAATGGGGGATGACCCTGGGTACGCTTGCCGGTCAGATCCTTTCCGATCACGTTCTTGGAAACCATAACCTGTACAAAGACCTCTTTGTACCATCACGCTTCAAAGCGGATCCGGGCATCAAGAGGTTCACAAAAGAGAATGCCAACGTAGCTGCACAATTGGTGAAAGGAAAACTGAATATCCCAACGAAGAAAGTCGATGACATAGAGAACGGTGAAGGAGCCGTCGTCCTGGTGAACGGCAGAAGATGCGGAGGCTACAGGAATGAAAAAGGAGAGCTTTTCGTCGTCGATACCACCTGCACCCATATGGGCTGTGAATGTTCCTGGAATCACGGGGACCATACTTGGGACTGTCCTTGCCACGGATCGAGGTTTGCCGTGGATGGCACAGTAATTGAAGGACCTGCGAAAGAACCACTTAACCGGGTTGAAGATCAACTGGAATAACGTCGAATATAGCCCGGGAAATATCTCGGATGAAAACGAAATATGTCAGTTTTTGACGCTGGCCTGGCAATGATATGAAGGAATATTTCCTTCAGTTAGTTCCCAAACTATAATAGCAAGAGTATTTTTTTAGGAGGGAAACGTATGGGCCGCACAAAGCAGGGAAACCGCAATGCACAGGCAAATACCAATGCTAAAAGAGGAAATCGTACAAGCTCTGAATTAGTGGAGTTTACGACCGGACGGGCCAAGCCTCAGAAGAACCGTCCTCAAGACTGATACCATTTACCGATAAGTGCCCTTGAATAGTTTCAGGGGCATTTTTTTATTTCTTCCTCACCCCCTGAAAGGAATACGAACCGCTCATCCCGAATACAAAAAGAGCAGATACTTTTTGGGAGGAAGATAAAATGAAAGAACATATGATGTTTCAACAAATGGAGTTCATCCGATCCCGAACGCTTGCCTTTCTGGATGCAACCACTGAAGAACAGGCTGATGCGATGCCGGATGGATTTCGCAACTCGATCCGCTGGAATCTTGGCCACATCCTTTTATCGCAGGAAAACCTTCTCTATTCTTTTGTAGGAGAAAATGAAAGAAAAGCGATCCCTGCTCATTACAATGAGTTGTTTGGATTCAATACAAGCCCTTTGACCTGGGAGGAAAACGGATTGACTCCTCCAACTTTAACGGAACTTCGTGACCTGCTTGAAGAACAGCCGAAAAGAGTGAAACAGACATTCACCGGTCGTCTGGACGAGCAGGGTGAAAAGCCATTCAACCTGGGAACTGTTTCATTCACAACATTGGGAGAGGTACTGTCCTTTGCCAATTGGCACGAGGGGCTGCACCAAGGGACAATCACAACCATCAAACGTGTACAGGGAGTCGAGAACCTGTTTGAAAAAGCAGAACAAAAAGTGAACTGACGGGTATATCGGCACCCGATACAAATAAACGTGCTCGCAAACTCTTGCGAACACGTTTATTTTTTCCCTTTGAACAAAATCAAAAAGTCCCCATATCCCTCAGCTTCCAGCCTCTCCTTCGGGATGAACCTGAGAGCGGCAGAGTTGATGCAGTACCTGAGGCCCTTTGGCCCTGGACCATCCGTGAACACATGTCCGAGATGGGAGTCCCCTTCCCGGCTTCTCACTTCCACCCGTGTCGATTTATGTGAAAGATCATATCGCTCCTTCACACTCGCGTCCATGACCGGTTTCGTAAAGCTAGGCCATCCGCAGCCGCTGTCATATTGGTCTTTCGATGTAAACAGCGGTTCTCCGCTCACCACATCGACATATAATCCTTCTTCTGTATTATTCCAATATTCATTTTCAAAAGGGGGCTCCGTTCCGTTTTCCTGAGTGACATAGTACTGCATATCGCTTAGCGATACACGCAGATGTGAACGATCCTTCGGCCAATATGTCCGGCTGAATTCTTCCCGCCCGGACCCTCTTTTGTACAAGGCGTATCGGAAGGCATTTTTCTTATAAAAATCCTGGTGATACTCTTCAGCCTCATAGAAGGCTTTAGCCGGAAGAATTTCCGTTACGATCGGCTTACTGAACTTACCGCTCTCTACAAGCTCCTCCTTTGATTCTTCCGCCAGCTTTCTTTGTGTTTCATCATGATAATAGATAGCTGTCAGGTAAGTAGGGCCCCGGTCTTTAAATTGCCCTCCGGCATCTGTCGGATCGATCTGCTGCCAAAACAAATCCAATAATTTTTTATAAGGGAATACATCAGGGTCGAATGTGATTTGAACCGCTTCAACATGCCCTGTATCGCCCGATATCACTTCTTTATAGGTTGGATTTTCCGCCTTACCGCCTGTATAGCCTGAGCGGATGCCGATGATGCCTTCCTGTTCGTCGAACGGCTCGACCATGCACCAGAAACATCCGCCTGCAAAGGTGGCTTTCTCATATGCCATATCCTCACTCCTTCGTTTCACGTGGAACACCACTACCCTTCCGCTTTCCCCTTACCCTTCAAAATAAAGATGATAATGAGTCTGACATCCCGGATTAAAAGAAGACCGGCAAAACGGGCATACTGATTGGCAATTCATATACTGCAGGACCGTCAGTTCATGTCGGCACTCCCCGCACAGTACTGCTTTAGAATTCCATTCATCCTTCGACCATCGTTCCGGCTCGTGATCGGTCGTCTCTTCATGGCAAAGGTGACACGGATAATATGTATCGCAGCACTTGAATTTAATCGCAATGATATCTTTTTCACTATGATAATGCCGGCACCGGGTTTTCGAATCAACGTCTACTCCCTTGACCACAACTTGTCTGGGCAACATTCGAACACATCTCCTTTTGAAAGGTCTTTTCTACTTTTTCGCCATCTAAGACGCATTTACCTGTCACAATCAAAAATAGGATACCAGCCGAATCGGCTGATATCCACCCCCTCATTTCACATGATTCAGGATCCCGCGTAAATCTCCATATTCATAGTCAGGCTTCACGCCCAGCTCGTCCATTCCTTTACCCTGACGATTGATCCAGGCGGTGTAGAAGCCGAAGCTTGAAGCACCTGCGATATCCCACGTATTCGATGACATGAACAAGACCTCTTCCCTCCTGACACCAAGTCTTTCAAGGACCAGCTGATAAGACATCGGGGTCGGTTTGAACTGCTTCACTTCATCCACAGAAAGCACCTCGTCAAGCAGTGAAGCAAAAGGGGATTGTTCGACTAACGGAGACAGCATATCAAATGAGCCGTTAGAGAAAATCGCCGTTTGATAGGATTTCAGTTTCATCAATACCTCTTCCGTTTCTTCATAATGATGAAGTTTCAGATAAGAATCCAACAATTCTCTTTCCGTTTCATTCGAAAGCTCTGCTCCCGCCTCGTTACATGCGTAACGGAGTGCATCCCTGGTAATTTCAAAGAATGTCGTATACCTGCCCATCAACTGTCGCAAAAAGCTGTATTCAAGCTGTTTCTGCCTCCAAATCCCACTGATGTCTTTTCCCTTCCCAGGAAACATTTCATTGCATTTCTCAATGACAGAGTGTACATCGAACAGCGTACCATAGGCATCGAATACAAATGCCTTTATCTTCGGCTTCGGCATATCCTCTTCCTCCCAGCAATCGATTTAAAGATTTCTTACCTTCATGATATAGGAGATATCACCATAAACAAACTGATAGCCCTTTTCGTGCTGTCAAAAATTCTTTACCGCGCCACTTTCAAATAGGATTCTATCCCGGCTGTTAAGGGTATAGTAAGAAAAAATAGAAGAACAGGGGAATTCAATTGAAAAAGAAGCAAAAGTGGTATAAGAAGAAAAAATGGTGGATCGGCGGGGCGGTCGTTCTCATCCTTGCTGCAATCATGCTCTATCACCGGGTGAAGCCCCTTCCACCGGGCATATCCTATGAAGGGGACGTTCAGACCCTTACTCAAAAAGATGTTGAATTTTTGTACGACCTCACGTATGAAAAGAACGGCAAAGAAGTATATGACCATTCCATCTTTGATGAAGTCTACAAAACCATCGAAGAAGCGGACGATTTTCTCGTCCTTGATCTCTTCCTCGTCAACGGCTATACAGACGGGAAACGGCCTTATCCTAAGCTCAGTGAAACATTATCAAATAAGATACAGGAACAAATGAAGAAAAAGCCCGACTTAAAGGTTGTCTTCATCACAGATCACGTCAATACGACCTACCGTTCACATACCGCTGATCAAATAGCACCTCTCGAGGAGCTCGGAGCAGAAGTCATCTATACGGACTTGAACCGGCTCCGCGATCCGAACATTATCTACTCAGCAGTCTGGCGTGCCGCCCTCGGATGGTTTGGACAGGAAGGGAATGGCTGGCTTCCGAACCCGATGGCGGGTTCAGCCCCAGATGTGACTGTGCGGTCTTATTTAAAATTACTGAATATCAAAGCGAATCACCGGAAAACGGTAATTACAGAGGATGCTGGACTCGTCCTTTCAGCCAATCCCCATGATGCGAGCGGATTTCATTCAAATATCGCCTTCAAAGTGAAGGGGGAAATCCAGAAGGACATGGTAAAAGCCGAAAGAGCGGTGGCTGCCTATTCCGGTGGCGACATAAACGCATTTCCGACTGATGAAGCGCTGGACAAGCTGATCAAGCCTGCCGCTTCGGGGGAAGGACCTTCTGTGAAGGCACAGATCCTCACCGAAAGCAAGGTTCAGGACCATGTCGTCAAAGCGATGGACGAAGCTGAAAAAGGAGACGAAATCTGGATAGGGATGTTTTATTTAGCCGACCGCGATATCATCGACGCCATAGAAGACGCAGCAGAGCGGAAGGTTGACGTGCGGCTCGTGCTGGATCCAAACCAAAACGCATTCGGTCAGGAAAAAATCGGACTTCCTAACCTGCCGATCGCATCGGAGCTCCATAATCTCAATAAGGAACACATCACCATCCGCTGGTATGACACAAATAAAGAACAATATCATTCCAAATTCATCTACGTCAAAGGGAAGACGGAATCCACCGTCATCGGCGGGTCCACAAACTACACTTCACGAAATCTGGATGACTACAACATTGAGGAAAGCATAAAGCTTGTCTCGGCAACAGACAGTGAATTCATCCAGTCCGTAGATCAATACTTCAAGCGGATCTGGGAGAACGAAGATGGGATATATACGGTGGAATATGAAAAGTATCAGGACAAACTTCCTGCATTTAAATACATCATGTACGTTTTACAAAAAATCTTCCAGGTTACCACATATTAATGGTTTATATCCTTTTAAAACGGGAATTACAAAACTAACAATCATTCAAGAAAAAACAAACAATGGAGGTAATAATTATGGGTTTTATTTTATATTTAATCGTCGGAGGGATCATTGGCTGGTTAGCAGGACTAATCTTAGGTAAGAACGTCCCGGGCGGAGTCATCGGAAATATCATCGCTGGTATCATCGGTGCATGGATTGGCGGGGAATTACTCGGAAGCTTTGGCCCGTCGCTTGCAGGAATCGCCATTATCCCGGCATTGATCGGAGCCATCATCTTTGTATTCCTTCTAAGCTTGTTATTGAGAGGGATGAGAAGGACTTCCCATTAATCTAAGCTATTGGAAAACTCCTCGAGATTTGTCTCGGGGAGTTTTTTTGTGCTTCAACGCGTATGTAAAATGTGAGACTTAGCGTCGTGAAGTCTCAAGTCCCCCCATATGAATCACCTCAATAACCAACAAAAAAACAGCCCGCAGGCTGCTTTTCTCATCAATACGTCATCGACTTACGAGATCTTCTTTTATTTCGGTACTTTTTGTAGATCGGGTAGATGATAGGCCCCCATTTGATCAATCTTCCAATTAAACGTTTCATAAAAGGCAACCTCCTTTGTTACGTATTGTTTACCCGCTACAAAGGAAAGGAAAACCCCATTCACCGATTAGAAACATTGCACTCTTCTGGTAGATCGGTAGAATCACAAGCACTTTCTGGAAGTTCTATTTTGTAATGGATAATCCACACTCCGTTTACAATGGCTTGCTAACCTAAAAGCAATTAAAGGAGGTATCTATTATGAAAAGTTGGCTTAAAAAAGGTCTGGTTTTATTAATCGTATTAACTCTCATCCCGATTTCCGTACAAGCATTCGAAGTACCGGAGAGCTCCTCAGGAGAAAGGGACGGCGGAATCGGCGACAGCACGAATTATCTGGATGCTGCACCGAATATCTCAGTAGATACAAAGGTCAATCAAATACTTTATCCTCTTTTTGCCACTCCGGCAATCAAGAAGAAGGGAGAAACCCTCACACTAAAGATTGATACGCAAGGTAAACAAGCAGGTGAATGGAATGTTAAGCTAAAGCAGACCAATCACTCTTCTCTCACAAAGGAATATGAATTACCGGTGCAATCCGTGAAAGAAGGACAATCTCACTGGAAGGACAGCTCTTCCGTAATGGATGTCACTGTTCAGATTCCAGAAGGAACACCAGAAAAATTGTATGACTTGGAAGTATCCTACACAGGTAATGGACAAAGAATCACAGACAAACAGCCTCATTCCGTTAAAGTGGTAGACGAATACAAGAAGGATTTCACATTCCTGCATCTAACGGATACTCATATCGGTTCTCCGCGAAACCTCGGTGACCCGGATGACCCGGCCTCAACAGACCCTGCTTTGGCGAAAGAAGCCGGCATGTGGGATCCCGATCCGAATAAGCGCTGGCTTTATCTTCAGAAGGCGATAAAAGAAGTAAACTTGAAGAATCCTGATTTTGTCGTGGTTACAGGAGACTTGATGTACGGACAGATGAACCCTCAGGAATATATCTATGAGTACGAAGAAACGTATAAGATGCTTCAAAAACTGAACGTGCCTGTCTATATCGTACCTGGCAATCATGATTACTATGCTCAGGATGCGACTTTGGCCGACGGTGCGAAGTACTGGGAAAAGTATTTCGGTCCACAATATTTTTCGTTTGATTACGGTCCATATGCACATTTCATCGGCTACAATTCATTTGACTGGCATAAGTTCGACCGAAGCGGTCATGGAACCGTTTCTGTTCCGACATGGGGCGGACAAATCCGTGAAGAACAATTAAATTGGGTTAAACAGGACCTTCAAAAAAATGCTGAAACAGCACAGGCAGGTCAGATTCGGGGCTTATTCTCTCACCATAACCCATTATGGCGCGACCGTGAGATTTGGCCGCAGGATGATCCAGAAGTTCAAAAGTATTGGAAGCAATATGACGAGCAGCATAACCCTCAAAACCTGGACACATTGGTACTTGGTGAAAAACTCGGGATTAAATATGACCAGCAATGGCACGGAGAAAACGCACAAGAATTAATCGATGTGATGAAAAACAATAATGTGAACGTCAGTCTTCACGGCCATACGCATATAGATGATGTGACAAAACAGGACGGTATCCTATACACGACTACGACAGCCATCGAACTAACCGGGAAACCTTGGGTTGGCTTCAGGGATTTCACCGTTAAAGACGGAGGGATTTCCTCTTATCATTATGATGAGTCCGGCCATTCCATCCCGGTTTACGAGAACGGTGATACGAAAAGCGGCGTGATGTCCTATGAGGCAGACTACAATCACGCAAATGATGGAAGTGCATCTTCTCAAGAAGTCACGGTCACGAACCGACTGGATAAGCCGCTGACGGTCACCCTGCCACTCTACATGAAGGAAGGAAGCTATAATGCTTCAAAAGGCACCATCAAGCAAAATTACCCTTCTGATGGCAAGCAGTACCTTGAAATAGAGGTTACGGTACCGGCAAACTCCACAGAGACCGTCATCGTCAATCAATAGCATACCCAAAGACCCTCTCCTTTTGGACGAGGGTCTTTTTTTGATATGTATGATTTCCCAAGGAAACGTTCCTGTCCAGTAAAAAAAATCCATGAACATGAAACAATTCCCGTCTGCCCTTGGTTACATCTATAAATGAACCATTGAGGGGAGAAAAAAATGAACAACAAACGATTAAACGGTTTATTCGTGTCGATCATCCTGTTCCTATCCTTGACTGCTTGTACCAGTTCCAACTCAAGCTCCAACCCCGGCGGAGAAGCGAATTCACCGGAAATCACCATGGAGGAATTATCAAAAATCACAAAAGGAATGGAACTACAGGAAGTGATTGATGTCGTCGGGGGTGAAGGGAAGCAGATGGGACAGTCGGGGGAGTCGGATACGAAAGCCCATAAAGTGAGTTATGTATGGGACGGAGCCGCTCCGAATTCATTCGTCCACATCAGCTTTCAAAATAACAAAGTCATGACTATCAAAGATGTGAACGTGAAATAATGACAGTATACCTCGGGCTGATTCTCTATCATCCTGATAAGCTATACTTTTTTCATAAACAAACGCCCAGAGGATCCTCCCTGGGCGTTTGTTTATATCTGATATTCCTATTTACTGCTTTTTGATTCAGATATCTTCCCTAAGAAGAATCCGTCCACTTCACTCAACTTTCCCCTCCATAGGATTTTACCCTTGGATGGGGTCGGCTTGCTGTCTCCACAGTAAACCTTGGTATTTTTCAAATGAATGAAATTCGCATCGCTATTGCTGCTCTCCTCTACCGTTTCACCTGCTTTGGCAAGTTCTTCGCTTACCTTTTGAGCGACATCACTGCCGTCTTCAAAGTTTTCGCTCAAAGCGTCAAAGTAGTCTTTAGCGGAAACGAGGGTGCCTGATACGACAGCCCCATTTACATTAAGCGTGATATCTAGCGTAAAGTCATGCTTATTAGCTGCCTGTACAAAAAATTCCAAGATACTATCCTTCGATTCCAATCCCATATTCACTACTCCCTTCTGGCCGTCATCAATTAAGAAGAAGTGTCGTCATCACTCGAAAGTGTTGTTTCCTCTTCTTCATCTTTATCTTCTTTTTTAGATGATTTTTTAGACTTTGAAGAAGATTTGCGTGTAGAGCGTTTTTTGCCTTTGGATGAAGAAGATTTGCCTTTTTTATTCTCTTCATCATCGTCTTCTTCATCTTGTTCGTCATCTGAATCATCATCATCTTCGTCAGACTCTTCTTCGTCGTCCTCATCCGCTTTTTTCTTGGATGCTTTTTTCGTGCTCTTTTTTGACTTTGTTTCTTCTTCATCTTCTTCGTCTTCGTCGTCTGTGTCCTCATCTTCTTCAGTGAGTTTCGTCAGCATATCTTCCAGCTTTTGAAGTCGATCGTTGAGCTGTTCGTTTTCCTGTTTAAGGGATTCGTAGTCTTTGTCACTGTTTGTCTCTTGTTCTTCAGCTTGATCCAAGCTTAAGGTTGTATCGTTTTCTTCCGTATCATCATCCTTGTTTTTCTCACGCTTGAACAGGCTCGCTGTGGACGTTTTCAATGTCGTGACCGCACTTCTTGATTTTTCCTTTGCTGCTTTTCCGAAGTCCAGGGATTTGCTTTTCAGCTTTTCCTGATCGATTGAATCAAGCAGCTTTTTCCCGTTTTCAGGAGTAGCCAGGTATCCGACTGTTGCTCCGAGCACACTTCCTGCAACTGTACGCTTGATCGGACCGCTCATTCTTTTCTTCTTTTCATTTGTTGATTTCTTATCCTGATTCTCTACTGTAGTGTCTTCAACTTTAGTATTGTTTTCTGCCATGGTTAAACCCTCCGATTAGTTTGATTGATTACTAGTTTTTAAGCGATTTGAGTCCATCTTTTTCTCGAGTGATTCCAAGCGTTCCTGTAACTTTTTATTTTCTTCTTCGAGTGCGCGTGTATTGTTGTCAGCCGCTTTGGAGCTTAGGTAAGGGTCGTTTTCCCACCAGTCCATGCCGATTTCCTTTGCTTTATCCACGGAAGCGACGATTAAACGGATCTTGATGGTCAGTAGCTCGACATCGGCAATCCCGACGGTTATATCTCCTGCGATGACAACCCCTTTATCCAGGACTTTCTCTAAAACATCCACGATTGTATTCGACTGCATTGAATGTTCCATAGCCATGTTGTTGTCCTCCTTTGAACCGGTGGGAATGACTTTACATCAAGCTCCCCAGAGGTCCGAGATCTATATTAAGGTCTTCTGCATCAAGACCGAAGATTTCTTTCAACTCTTCCATTTTCTCTTCAAGATTCATCAGGGCAACGCCAAGATCCTCGACCTGCTGATCTGTGAGCGTGCCGCCTTCCACACGCCTCATGGCATGCCTTTCCACGATTTGTCTTATTAACTCTATGACAGTGAGGACAAGCTGTGCCAACCCGTCCTCTGGATTATTTGAATCGAAGTTGATCCTGCTGCGTCCATTTGTTCCGCTGACCTGTTGCATGAATCAATCCCTCCCTTTCTTTATCAAGTCTTTCGGAGTTGATTTCTTTGCGCGTTCCGTTTTTATGCTGTACCAGTGTTTCCACCGAGGAGATCAGTACTCTAAGATCTAAATAGACGAGATCGACACCTGCAATCGAAATGACCAGGTCTCCTTTTATGGCTACACCTTTATCGAGAATCACGTCTAATATATCGATAAGTGCAATTTCTTTGTTTTCAATCGATTCTCTTACTGTCATAGCTCACATTCCTTTTCTACTATCTCTTATACTTCTTTAATCCCATCAGCAGAGTCTCTGAAACAGCCAATTTTATGAAAAACTTGAGAAGTGGTAAGACGGCCAAGGCCCTGAAGCTTCAAAGCTCCAACCTGATTTCTCTAATTCTTCTTTATATCGATCCACTTCTCCGATAAAGTCATCCACCTTGTCTTCAGCAATCAAGAACACGCTGTTCCAGGCCATGTTTTCCTGACGCCCGGTGACATCTTTGCCCCAGTTTTTCTTTACACTGCCTTCCAGTGCTTTTTCTTTCAGCTTTTCATGGACTTCTTCACAGATTCGATTTTTTTCATTTTCAAGTTCCTGATCGATCAGCTGGTCGATTTTCTTCTTTTCAAAGAATTGTCTACCCGGGGGAAGCTCACTGATTTCTTGTCTTTTCTCCTCAATGGCAGGGTTGCTCTCACTTACTTTTCCCCTGAGCTCTTTGTCGTTGCAGAATATCTTCACATTCCATTCTTCGTTGCCCTTCAATTTCGAAAATGTGCTGTCAAGCTTAATGCGATTGCTTTCGATGGTTCGCTTCAAGCTATCCTCGTTTTTGTATAGCGTACAGAACTTCAAAGGGACGATTGTATACATTTTCGATACCATCAAGACGGTTTCGTGATGATGGAAGGCTTTTTCCTGAAGCCATTCCATATCATTTTCAATCTTATCCTTCAACTCTTCTTCCGAATGTGCTTCGGAATTGATCGTGCACACAATGGCTGTCACATCACCAACTGAGATGGTATAAAGCTCGTTCTCACCATCAAAACCTGTAATGGAGGGAAGCGGTTGATCATTTGCTTCTTTTGTTGGGATCAAGCCATATAAATAAAGTAAATTGCTCATCCTTTCACCCTCATTTCTTCTTCGTCAATTCTTCCCATTGCTCCATTTCGCGCTGTTTTGCGATTTCATATCGTGCCAGCAGTTCTTCTTCCTTTTCCTGAAAGGCTTCTTCAGGGATTTCGCCCAGCTCGTACATCATTTGCAGCTGAATCAGCTTCTGCTGGATGGTAGGAAGGTCGTACAGCTCTTTGTCGGCTTCTTCTTTGATCTTTTCTCCGACTTTAATGACCATATTGATCGGCGCACTGACCAACTTATGGATCATCCGGCTTCCTCCACCTTTAAGCGGATGTTGACAAAGTTGTATGCCGGCCAAGGTCCGCTGTAATGAAAATCGACCTTATCCTTCCACTTTTCATGCGCTTCATTTACCTTTTGATCGAAGTATTCTTCTTTATCACGATCAATCAGAAACGCTGCATTGAGAAGCATCGTTTCACTCGAAGGATCATTTGCCTTCGCTGCCTCGGCAGTTTCTTCAAGCGGTTGGAAAATCTGCCTCTTCATTTCTTCCTGGAGGGAAGTAAAGAGCTTCTGAGCCATACCACCCAGTTTGATGCGCTCATAATAAGCGGCGGATTCAGACTTGCCTTTTACAGATGAAGACATCTTCTCCATTTCAGGATTCTCTTTCACCATTTTTTCAAGATATTCTTTCTTGCCAATCACTTTAAGTCCTATCTCGATTTTCCCTTTGATGGCCGGGAAGAGTTTTTCAAATTGCGGGTAAAGATTTTCAAGAAGCGCCTCTACATCCTCTTTGCTTTGAAAAACGTTACCGAAGCTGATCGGAATGACGGTGTCATTCTTGCTCATGACCTTGGATACCGTTTCCTGATGCATCAAAAGATTGTCTTTCTTTGGGTGATAGATCTTCATTGGCACTTCAGCCGCGACCATTGCGGCATCTTTGTACTTGATGGTAAAGACGTCACGTGATTCCCCTTCTAGTTCCACTGACCCAAACTCCTCTTCCTTGTCCGTTTGGATCGCACAAAATACATAAATTCCATTCTCTCCGCTCATGGATATGACTCTCCTTTATTGATCAGTTCGCACTTTTACATGCATCTATGATTAATTGTTCCGCTTTTTCTCTCGGGTTGTCGGCATCGATGCCGCGTTTCACGCTGTTACCTGCTATATCAATACATAGACGCTGAAATTCTTCGCTTTCACCGTCTATGGGAATGTCTAATTCAATGGCGAGCCTTGCAATCATCAGCGATGCACGCAAGCTCGGCCCGTGCTCGTTTTCCTTTGTACATTGATCGCGTAATGTTGAGATGATCGAGGTGATGACCCGGGCCTCTTCAATGACCAGATCTGCTTTTTCCGATACGATCAGTGCTTCGCGCTCACTGTCCTTAAAATCAATCGGAATGGTGATCATCCGGTCCAGCAGGGCATCCTGTGTATCGTATACCCCTGCGTACTCTGCCGGGTTACTGGTGAAAATCACCGAAAATTCCGGATGGACCTTCACAAATGGTTCCGTTAATTTCGTTCCGTATAAAGGGATGACTCCCTCTTCTAATATGGATAAAAAGATATTATTCGTCGTCGGCTGCGATCTTGTAAATTCATCGTAGACGAGAGTATAGCCATTTTTAGCCGCTTCAAGCAGACGGCCGTCCCTCCAGGTCTCCGTTACGCTTTCATCCTTTTTATAGACGGAGCGTATATATTGGTCGACAACCTTTTTGCTGGTATAGCCCGTAAAGTCACCGATCAAATCCCGGTTATTTAATTCATGATTGCCGTGTATGAGCATGACGGGACGCTTTCGTTTCTTGGCCAAAGCGAGCGCAAAGGAGGTTTTTCCGGCTCCCGAGGGACCGGTGAAATGGACAGGATAACCGGCTCTCAGATAGTGCAGCGAACGAGCCATCAGCTCCTTCGTTTCATCATCCTGGATCATTGCCCTGCTGTCTTTTTTGATACTGTTCCGTAAGACTGTCACGTTGATTTTCCCTCCTACTCACTTGCCGCTACATTTCTTGTCCAATCGCGCTTCTATAACGAACCTCCAGACGTTTGAAGGATGTTACTTCTTTATCTTTGTCCAGAAGTGCTTCATATGTGCCAAGCATTTCGTCCTTCGCATATTTCTTCATGTATTCCTTCTCTTCGACTACTTCCACAATCACTCGCCAGCCCTCTTCTTCCCTTACCTCCACTGAAGTAATCTTATGGACGGGAGCGACGTTTTCATTGAAGAAATCTGAAACATTCCCCATGATTTCTTTGATTTTCATAATGGCCTCCTTGCTCTGGTCCTATTAAAGGGAGAGAGTGGAATCCGGGGCCGGATTCCACTCCTGCTCTCCTTATGACCTGACATTAAATACTGAACTGAGAACTTCTTTCGTTTTCCTGCTTGGCAAGACCTTCTTCTTCCACATCATCACGCAGCAGCCCTACTGCCTCTGCATATCGTAACCATGTATCGACGCTTGCGATGACGACCCGTGCTTCTACGGTTAAAATCTCTATCCCAACGACTGAAACCCGTGCAAAGGCGTCAATTACAATCCCTTTGTCTAAAATCCGGTCAATAACCTCTGCTAAACTTGAACTGTCTGTCGTTTTTTGGATTGCCATTTAAATGATCTCCTTTCAGTGCTCTACCTTGAGCTGATCGTCTTGATATCTTTTGATGATTTGATGTTGGTGGAGCTTTTGATCTCAGTGGAACTCTTGATATCCATCGAGCTCTTGATTTCATTTACCCCTTTAATATCCGAGACGCTTTTCAGTTTGGTCTTGTCATTGTTCGATGAGGACATTTTATTCTGGAATTCTTCACCGGCTTCCTTGGCTTTCCCTAACTTCTCGCGGACATTGAGCAGGACATCCTGAACTTTTTCTTTTGCTTCTTCCGCTTTCGTATGAACCTTTTCGGAGTTTTTCTCCTTAGCTGATTCAAGTTTTTCAGAAGCCTCTTCTGCCTTTGATTGAATCCCGTCTTCCACTTTGTCCTGGACGCCTTCCACGAACTTTTCCTTGGCTTTTTCCTTGGCCTTGTCTTTTACCTTATCCTTGACTGGTTCCGGGGTGTGTTCGACGATTGTTTCAGCCATTTTACCGGCTGCTTTTTTTGCTGCTGACTTACTCATGTCATTCCCCCTTCGGAAACGTCCAGTTAAGTTGAACCGTTACTTTTTTGACTCCACAAGGCTGCTGAGCATTTCTTCGATTCGTTCCAACCGCTCATTGAGATTCTTGTTTTCTTCTTTGATCTCTTCTATTTCATCGCTGTTTGCAGAAGACGTAGTTGCTTCCTGCTCCTGTTGTGCCGTCTCTTCTTTTTTCTTATTGAAAGGCAATAAGCCGTTTTCGTATCTGCTCATATACCCTGCAGCTGACTGCCGTAAGGTGATCAGTGCCTGTTCTGTAATGAACTCCTGTGCCGTCCTTCTGAGTTCGTTCCCCGCCAGTCGCACAACTTCGGATTTTCCCAGGCTGCCGGCAATCTTTTTCCCGGTGCCGGGATGACTGAGCAGCCCTACGCCCGCGCCTACCACGCCGCCGATGATGGCGTAATTGACATTCACTCCTGCACGTCCGCCGTCTTTTGTTTCTGTTTGATTATGTTGTTCTTCCTGATTTGTTTTTTCATGCTTTTCTGTTTCTGCCATCTTTCATCCTCTTTTCTTAAAGCTTTTATTATTAAAAAATAGTCACCAAAACTCTACTTGCCATTCTTAAATACTGAATTGTGTACTTCTTTCGTTTTCCTGTCGGGCAAGGTCTTCTTCCTCTACTTCATCCCGGAGGAGGCCGACTGCTTCAGCATAGCGCAGCCAAGTGTCGACACTGGCTATGACGACTCTTGCTTCTACCGTGAGGATTTCAATTCCCACAAGCGAAACCCTTGCAAACGCATCGATCACGATTCCTTTGTCCAAAATGCGGTCGATCACTTCTGCGAGGCTGGAGCTATCAGTACTTTTTTGAATAGCCATCCTTTCCCTCCTCTCCTCTTTCTGTATGGAAGTTTCGTCTTGTACATTCATTCTCTAAAATCGAGTTATACGTCTGATTCATTGCCATTCACTATCATTCACTATTTGGTTTAGTCGATGTTTACCTCGATTTCTGAACCTCAAAACCTGGTTTGGTCATTAATTGAAATAAACTGGTATTTTTTATATTTGTTTTGATTCGGGCTCGCAGTTTTGTAATAAATGGGATCATGATTAGCAAGGATTTTTCCATTGATTTCGGTGCGTTCAAGTCAATTAAGACAAAATGATTACAGTTGAATGTTTTTTGTTTCATGGATAAGGGATTAAGATTAGGGAGGGGAAAGGTGGAAAAAAGGGGACCTGTCAGATACCCTTCTTCCCTACACCTGCTGTCGGTCAAGAATTTCTTTCAGTACGATGGCGTGGTTGTGTGACTTGTCTTTCGCTCCGTAGATGAGACTTACTTCTTTGTGCTCTTTTTCGACGATTTCCTTCAATTCTTTCAGCGCGCTTTGTTTATCTTCATCGTTATGGAGTTCATCTTTGTATTTCTCTTTGAATTCACCGAACTTGTCCGGTTCATGATTGAACCATTTGCGTAAACCGGGGGAGGGGGCCACTTGTTTGATCCAGTGATCGACGGCCAGTTCTTCCTTCGATCTTCCGCGCGGCCATAATCGGTCGACAAGGATTCGCAGGCCGTCCTGTTCTGATTTCTCTTCATACGCCCGCTTTATGTTCACTGGCATCCTCATCACTCCTTTTTTATGTATGTATTCCCTCTATCTTTGTTTCTTAACGTTTTCTGCATTTAAATTGCATACTCCCAGGGTATAGAACTTTATAAACGTGAAAATCTAGTTAGTGAGGTGGAAAAATGTCAGATTCAGATTACAAAAAAGATAGTATTTCCCTGACTGGTGCAGTCGGCCTCGGTACCGGGGTGATGATCAGTGCAGGGATATTCGCTCTGCTCGGACAGGTGGCTGGGCTTTCGGGAGCATGGTTTCCGCTGATATTTATTGCCGGGGGAATTGTGACCGGATTCAGCGCGTATTCTTACGTAAAAATGAGCAACGAATATCCGTCAGCAGGCGGTATAGGCATGTTTTTGGTAAAAGCGTATGGGAAGGGGACGCTGACTGCATCCGCAGCCCTGTTGATGGCTTTTTCGATGGTTATCAATCAAAGCCTGGTGGCCAGGACATTCGGAACTTATACGCTGCAGCTTGTAAACGGGGAACAGTCTGATTACCTCATCCCCTTATTGGGTGTGGGCCTACTGACGTTTGCATTTCTAGTGAATATTTCAGGGAACAGTTTCATCCAGACCTTTACCGGTATTGCTTCACTCATTAAGATAGCCGGTTTGGCGGTGTTCGCGATTGCCGGGTTATGGGTGGTTGGTTTCACTTTTCAACCTGCAGAAGGCGGGGCGAACCCACCCGATCCTTCAATGGCCAGCTATATTGCAGCCGTTGCCTTGACGATTCTTTCGTTTAAAGGCTTTACAACGATCACGAACAGCGGTTCTGAAATCAAAGAGCCAAAGAAGAATGTCGGAAGGGCGATTACAGTTTCGATTTTGATCAGTCTGGTCGTATACCTCCTGCTCGCATGGGCTGTTTCAAGCAATCTATCCATTACAGAAATCATTAAAGCCAAAGATTATTCACTCGCTGAAGCTGCCCGGCCGGCATTTGGTGATGCAGGCCTCTGGTTTACCGTCATCATCGCGATCATCGCAACGATAACAGGGATAATCGCCAGTGTATTTGCTGTTTCACGCATGCTTGCCATGCTTACGGAAATGAAATTGATCCCGCATAAGCACTTTGGCATGCCTGGACGGATTCAGAAGCACACGCTTGTCTACACAATCGTCGCGGCGATGATACTCACCATTTTCTTTGATTTAAGCAGGATTGCTTCGATGGGAGCCATTCTCTACCTGGTCATGGATATGATGGTCCATTGGGGTGTATTTAAACATCTGCGAGGTAAAGTAAAAGCAAACCCTGTCATCGTCCTGACGGCACTTGTGTTGGACGCCATTGTCCTTGCAGCATTCATTTGGGTAAAAGTACAATCGGATATACTTGTTGTCGGAGTATCCATCGTCTTCATGATCCTGATTTTCGCAGGAGAACACTTCTTCCTGAAAAATCGCGATCCTGAAGAAGGTTCAGATACACACCACGACCATTAAAAAAAGCCCTTCACTCACGACTTTAAAGCGGTGAGCGAAGGGCTTAACATTGCCTTTTCGCAGCCTGAAAGGACTGCAGTTTCCTTATTTATTCATCTGTGACAGGAAGTCTCCAAGCAAGTCTTCCATGCTCTCTTCCTTCGGTTCTTCTTCCTCTTCCGGCTGCCGTGACTTCATGGCACTTTCCCAATCAAAGTCATCCAGGTCTTCATCAGTGGAATGCGAACGTTCTTCCACTTCCGGCTCCTGTTCGTCCTCTCCGATAACTGTATCAAGCGACCATTCACGAGAAGAATCACGACTTGCTGCCGTCTCCTCCTGAAGGTACAGTGCTTCATCCATATCCATTGCATGGCTGTTGAGCGGGGTAAGCAGGGAAGCGGTCCTGACAGGATTCGTCAATAACTGATAGACTATGCTGCCGAGTAATGCCTCCGAGTGTTCATGCTTCAGCCAGTCGCGCTGGGATTTGTCGAGTGCCCTCGGAAGCGGGATCGTGATCGCTTCACGCTGCTTCGATACAGACTCATTGACTCCGTTTACGACAAGCTCTGCAATTTTACTAGAGAAATTTCGCTTCTCCGTTTCCTTGAGCTTCTGCAAATGCTTCAAGATATGGTCAGGCGTATCGGAAGGGAGGCGGAATGTGATCGGCTGCCCCCTTGACATCCCCTTTTCTTTCATACAATCACCCTATTTGGTTTTCGCTAACTTTTTCTCGTCTTCTTTCTTTTGATTCTGCTGTTGGTTCTTTCTTGAGAAATCAGCGATTAGTTTGTAATATGCGTTGGCCATCATCCAGATGCTTTCATTTTCGTCTTCGAAGAAGTCGATGTTGTAGCCGTCCAGATTGTTATTGAGCGTCTTGATATATTCCTTAAGAACGCTGGATCCGCCGCCGATGAAGTAGCAGATTTCCGTCTGGGAATTCTTCTGCCACATGTTGCGGAGGTGGCGGTATTGCTTCTTGGCAAGTTCGACAAGGATGCGGTCGACGATTTCATGTACGCTCGTACGGCTTCCTTTGACCATGATGTGGTTGCGATCATTTTTCTTCGTGATGATTTCCACAACGTCACGGCGGCTGTCGAGCTCGATGCCGTATTTCGAACGGATTTCTTCACGGATCAATTCAAGTGATTCAGACACCCCGAGGTTGAAGCCTTGAGCTTTGTCATCATCGACTTTACGATTCTTGATCACGGCGATATCGGTGGAAAGACCACCGATATCCTGGATCAGGATGCGCTTATCGATCAGGTCTTTATTGATGATGTTCCCGTTATTGTCCATCACAAGATTGATGAATGCCGCGAATCCTTCTGGATAGACCTTCACTTCATCAAATTTGATGTTCACCTTGATGCCCTGGTGGCGCGGAGTCACTAGGAATTCAACCTGGTGGACAGATCCAAGGAGCTTCGAACGGTAGCCGACATCCTTTCCTTCCTTCACTTCACGAAGGGGAAGACCCGTACCAAGCGTATAGTTTGCTTCTATGACATTATTATTCTTTTTAAAAAGTGAATCCTGCTCAGCTGCATCCAGAGCTAAAGAAGCAAACAGCATGATCAGTGTTTGGTCTTCTTCTGATTTACTGCTTCCCGGATCCAATTCAGTAGAGTTGTTGCTCTTCGTAGCCAGATTACCGACACGATAAATCGCATTATTGTCCTGCAGGGCAGGGGAGTGGACGCGGATATGTATGCCATCTAGAGGGTCTTGCTTGTCCAGTTCCTCGATCCCGATAATCGGACGATCTTCAATGTCTCTTGCAATCACATTTGGGATATTCAGTTCACTATCCAACTTTCCAAAAATACCTTTAAGAGAATCGTTACCTACATCAATTGCAGCAATTCGAGAGTTCGTCAAAAAAATCATCCTTTCATATATAAGTAAAAATTTATCAAAAAATTTAAACTCTTAATCAAAGATTAAAACACTTCCAGCCTCCGGTCAATCCTACTTTCAACTCTATCACACAACTGTAATGTTCGGCCTATTTGTATACATTTATGTATCGTTGTAAACAAAACAGTACACATCCTTATATACCAACATGTGTACGACTTTGTATACTTGTATACATTTTTGTCTACAATTGTGTACGTAAATGTATACAAGTATACAATATTGTAAACAACCATTATTTGGATGAAAAATAGTAAATTGAGAGTCTATCAAACTGCCTTTCTGCCACTTGTAAAAAAAGGAAAACGGGGAAATAGGACTGAAAGAAAGAAGATGCGTGAAAATATAGTAGGAAAATCAAAGGAATAAAATAAATAGAATAGGATGATGAGATAATGAAGGAACAAAAAAACTATTTTCCGTCGGATTATGAACAATCGAGAAACACAGTCAGGAGACACCTGCATAAAATCAAGGAAAAATGGCCGGATGCTGAACTTACAACGACTTCAATTGGGAAAGAAGAAGACAATACGACCGATATGATTGCATCCCAGGCCACTGAAACAAACAAGCAGGTTTTATTCTTCACTGCAGGAGAACATGGGATAGAGGGCTATGCAGGTACCGCCATGATCCATCTGTTTGTCGAAGAGTACTTGGACCGAGTCGATCCCGCCACGACCGGTATCTGTTGTATACATGCCCTAAATCCGTGGGGTATGAGAAACTTCAGGCGGGTGACCGAGAATAATGTCGATTTGAATCGAAATTACTTGTATAACCGCTCTTCGGTGCCGGACGATGTAAACGAGTACTATGAAAGAGAAAGTGAGTTATTCCTTCCTCACGGGAAGATAAAGGACTTGGCAAAAGAAAAGATGAAGCTGCAGGCGCAGCTGGTCAAGGCTCTTGCCGAAGAAGGATACAGCGCCATCAAGGAAGCGAAAGGGATGGGACAGTTCCAGTTCGAGCGCGGTGTCTATTATGGAGGCGAAAAAGAGGAAGAAACGGCCATTTTCCTGAAACAGATACAAAACAGGCTATTATCCGACTATCCCCGTGTCATCCATATGGACTGGCATACCGCCCTTGGGCCGACCAATGAGATTACGATGGTTGTTTCCTCAGAAGATGAGCGGGAAGAAGAGGAACTAAAGTCAAAATTCGACTTGAACAGCATCCAGAAATTTACACCGCAAAAAGTGAAAGGCGACTCGACCAACCATTTTCATAAATTGAAAAATGAGAAGTATCCTTCCACCTATTTATTCTCCGCCCTATTCGAGTTCGGTACATTTGGAACAGGCATGAAAGCGGAACTCCGGGAATTCATGACCATCGTCCTTGAGAATCGCCTCTACTGGGAAGGCGCTGAAAAGCAGGAAGACCGGGAATGGATCCTCTCTGAGTTCAGGGAAATGTTTTATCCCTTAAGCGATCAATGGAAGAAATCCGTCCTCCAGGAAGGACGTCTCGGCATCGAAGCCGTTTTAGGCGAAGAAGGCATCTTACCAACAAAATGATCAAAAAAGCTCCCTTCAGCGCCGCTTTTGAAGGGAGTTTTTTTGCCTGAAACTGAAGGCGTTATTATTCGACATACCCTTTCTCAATCTATTGCGACAACTCCCCTCCCCTCTTCACACCGACTCTTGTCGATTCACTTCCTCTTCCTTTTCCCAGTTCACCATCTTTTCCAATAAGATCGATACGAGGACGCCCATGATGAATCCATTGGTCACGATCGGCTGAACAAAGACCGGCAGACTCGTAAATGATGCGGGGTCCATGTTCATGATCGATATCCCCACGAGAACCGGGGCTGCCAGCCGATAAATGGTCACAGAATTAAACACCGTTCCCTGGAGACTTTTCAATGAAGTGCCGAATAGCTGCAGATACGCTGTAAACAGGACAGCATTTCCTACAGTGATCGGCAGGGTGGCCAGAATCCCCCCTAGAAACGGTACAATCCCTAAAAGAGACATAAGGGCCCCGCCAATGAGAAACGGCCTTAAATGGAGGATCCTCGTGCTTTCCAGGAACCCGATCGAAGATGCGAATGGAGCATAGGACACCAGACCGGACAAGGCACCGACAATGGAATACATACCTGATAATAAATATGACCGGTTCACCCTCTTTTCAGCCGGCTCTTCCCCATAGAGCTGTGCTGCAGCCTGCACCGAAGCAAGCGTATTGCTAAGATTCATCAAACTAGCCAGAAATGTAATGAAGACGATCCCTGCATTCAGGTTTGGTGATCCGAAAGGGAACAAAATGAAAAAAGAAAAACCGCTTGCCGCACTGCCTGCAGCTTCTGATTGAAATAAAAGAAGATATCCGATCCACCCCGCTGTCATTCCGATCAAAATGGAAAAATTACTGAGAAGAGGACTCCCCTTGATTTTCAACAGGCTTACCAGAATCGCAACCGATATGGAAAACAAGCTGACCGGCAGCACAAGCTTCCCATCATCCGAAAAGGTCAGCATCCCTTTAAAAAAGATGAGGATCAGCTGAAAGGTCAACAGAAATAAATAGACACTCATCACCATCGGCGTAAAGACCCTTTGAATCAAAGACAGCAGCCCAAGTGCCCCTAACACCAGTACCACAGCCCCTGCCAGCAGCATACCCGTCGCAATACCGCCACCGACCGATGGCAGACTCATCCCGAGTGCCGGAGCCGCTGCGGACAAATTGAGCACGACTCCCCACATGACCCCCGAATGCCCCTCCATCAGCGGGTACTTATGTCCGATCAGCCCTTGCAGCATGCAGGCAACCCCGGTGAAGATGAGCGAACTTCTGAGGATCACCGCAATATCATGGGAAGGCAGTTCGAATGCCATCCCCACCGAAATAGGGACCACCACTGTATTCGCAAAAATGAAAAACAGCCATTGCACAGATGAAAACGCTGTTTCCGCAGCTGATAATTGTTTCATGTGTCCCCCTCCTGACATTGTCTTACTGTACTATTCTACGAAACCCTAAGGAATCCTATTGAAGTCGCCACTTTTTCGTAACGGAGTCTGAAAAAGTATATCGTTGCACGAACCACTCCCAAAAAAAAGACACCTGGAATCAATCCGGGTGTCTCTGTTTCAAGTCTGAGGAGGCTCTTCCATCCAGCCATGCTTGATCATGATTTTTGCGCCGTCATGGCCATAGCTGAAGATATCCTCCATGATCATGACCATTTTCGCCGGCAGATCGTTTCGCAAACTGAAAGCCGTGCCGATGGATCCGCTGCCGACAGAAAAGCTGCAGAATAAACTGACACAATACATCATCAATTTATCCGAGAACGGCGCAACGGTGGAATCAGAGACATTCCCATTTGCGGCGATAGGTACCTGCAGTTTGCTTTTCATCATGATGTCACTTAAATCATGAATGATATCATTCGCGATTTTTCTGCCTCTTTCAAAGAATTTTCGTGCGTCTTTTTCTTGTGCAACTTGTGCAAATCCGTCTATCATAATGAATCCGGCTATATTTGATTCCACCCCATGGTATAAATTGGCCAACTCCACTGTATTTAAGTGGCGGGTTTTAGAAAACGGAGTGAGGCCTCCTAAATAATTTGTGTCTTTGATAAATTCAACTGATTTGGGCATTGGAACAAAGGGTGCTCGGCAAAGCAGACCTTTTTCAAGCAGGTAACTTGTACAGATTGCAAAATTCTCTTGCGTGATGACGGTCAGCTCTTGGAAAAGTTCGATAACATCTTCCCGATAAGACATCGTGATATTTAACGTGTGCATTCCCATACTGATTTCACTGATCATTCGGACCATCGTGACGTCAAATCCATTTTCGTATAATCTAGGTGCATCCAGATTCACATCTTCCTGGGTGAAGCCTATTGGGGCAACTGCACCCTCACGATGAAACATATCCTTTATTTTATCAGGATAAGGGCTGATTTTGTCATATATAGTTTCCAAGATGGTCTTAGCCTGAACATCATCAGCATTCCTGATGAAGTGCTCTAGCATTCTTTTGGTCATCGTTTTTTGCTTGTAGGTAATCCACAAAACACCTATTTCTGACGAAGTTAAAGCTGGTTTTTCGGGCATGGGCATGACCTCCATACATATTTCCGTATTGTTGTCTTATATAGTGTAGTATGGACGATAATGAAGTAATCATTCACGCTGAGATTCGCTTGGTTTGTTGGTTTGAGCCTTGAAAATAGAAAACTCCCGCCTGCTGCAGGCGGGAGCACTGTATGAATGGTGATAAAGTTATATGCGAAGTCACAGACCTCTGCCTGGACGGTTACCTATTAGATAAACAATAACAAACTGACCGCCATGACAGCCATCCCGGCGATCGTCCCGTAAATGGATAAATGGGCTTCATCATACTGCTTCGCAGCCGGCAGAAGCTCATCCAGCGAGATGAATACCATGATCCCAGCAACGGCAGCAAAAATGATCCCGAACATGATATCGTTCAGATAAGGCATCAAGACGAGGTACGCAACCGCGGCCCCGACAGGCTCTGAAAGCCCCGACAGAAAAGAAAGCCGGAATGCCTTTTTCTTATCCCCCGTGGCGAAATAAACCGGAACGGACACCGCAATGCCTTCCGGGATATTATGAATGGCGATTGCCACCGCAATGGCGATCCCGAGTGATGGATCTTGGAGGGCGGATGTGAACGTGGCGATTCCTTCAGGAAAGTTGTGAATCGCAATCGCCAGCGCCGTGAAGGTGCCCATTTTCAAAAGCTTTGCGTTCCCGGGCTGGTTCATATCTTCGACTTTTTTCAATTCATGGGGATTCCCCTGCTTAGGGATCAACTTATCGATCAGCGCAATCAAGAGGATCCCGCCAAAGAAGCCGGCAACCGTCATCCAGTTCCCTTGAGTGACGCCCATTGCGGACACAAGTGCGTCCTTCGCTTTCACAAAGATCTCAATCATCGATACATAAATCATCACCCCGGCGGAAAAGCCGAGCGAGATCGACAGGAACTTCGTATTCGTGGTGGAAGCAAAAAACGCCAAACAGCTTCCGATCCCGGTCGCGAGTCCTGCCATCAAAGTCAAACCGAATGCCAATAGTAAATTTTCAGCCATATATTTTCTCCTTCATCATAGGTACATGTCATATACGTCCTATTGTACTTTCCCGCGGGTCATTTTTAAAGGATTGTTTATCTAACACTGTTTTCCAAGGGATTGCTGCGTTATGTACGCTCTCTCAGGGAGCAGGTGTGGAGTGTGCTTACATCAAAGCCCACCTATTGTTCAATCAATAACAGTCAGTTATGTATTCTCCAAGATGATCCGATTAAGGTGGACAGATCAAAAATATCCTGCATCAATTATGACTGGAGGCACACAAGGTGAAAAAATCCTGCTTCGTGTTTTTATTATATGGTATACATGCGGTGTTATACTGCTCAGCTTCTAACCCGGCCAAACCCGCTCTCCCAACAAAAAAAGCCCACTTCTCTATAAAAGTGAGCCTAGTACTAAACAATCTCCAGCTTCGCACCCATCATCAAAGCGAACTCAACCCAACGACGATTTCTTTCTTCGTTTCGTCTTTCACAAAATGTTTTTGACCAAATACGGTATACTTTTTCAAACGGATCGTCGGTAGGATTTCACGATACAGATAGGCTGCGCTCTTTACCGGGATCCGGGAAGATAGCGGATATTCCTTCATCGTCTTGAAGGCTTCATCATAGTAATGTTCAGCATGTCCGGCGATTTCTTCCCACATATCGATAAAAGAAGCATCGACTGTTGCCGCACACAGCGACCTTTCCGAAACACCATGACGCCTCATGATTTCCTGGGGAAGATAGATCCGGTCACGCTCGAGGTCCTCACTGATGTCACGCAGAATATTGGTGAGCTGCATGGCAAGCCCGAGCGACACAGCCCCTTCTTCCAAAACCTTCGTCTTACCCGGGGCCAGGATCGGCAGAAGCATCAATCCAACCGTGCTTGCGACATGATAAGAGTAGTCCAGCAGCTCATCCAGGGTTTCATACCGGTTGATCGTCAGGTCCATTTCCTGCCCTTTAATCAAGTTATGAAAGGCCTGTTCATTCATCTCATAGCGACTAAACACATCTTCGAGAGCCAGCCAGGAAGGATTCGAAGAGTCATAACCGCCTTGTAAAAACAGATCAAACTCATCTTTGAACTGAGCCAGTTCCTGCACAGGATTACACCCTTCATCCACGATATCATCCACTTTCCTGCAAAAGGAATAGACGGCCCACACCGCATTGCGTTCGTTCTTCGGCAGCATGGAAAAGGCTTTATAAAAGGTTTTGGAATGGTGCGAAATGACGTTTTCACAATGTTTATATGCTTCTTTAACACTATACATGGACATTCCCTCCTTTTATCGCTGGGTCTTTTTGATCGTGCAGCAGTTGATCGGACGCAAGTTTTGCTCCCTGCATGACCAGCGGTATGCCTCCGCCGGGATGGATGGACGCTCCGACTGCGTACAGGTTGTCGATGCGATACGGTTTGACTTGGGGTCTGAATACGCCTGATTGGAAGAGGGTCGGTGCCACTCCGAAGCTCCCTCCTTTGTGAAGCCCGAATTGTTCTGCATCCTGAGGCGTCCGGACTTCCATCCATTCGATGGCTTCGCGGAGACCGGGGAATGCCCGTCTTTCCAAACGGTCGATCAGCCCGTTAATCCACTCTTTTTCATTTTTCCAATCGATATCCGTGTCAGAAGGCACCGGTACGAGGGCATAGAGTACGCCCTTCCCCTCTGGTGCCAGGCTGTCATCTATCTTGGAAGGATGAAACGTATAAATGGCGGGATCATCCGGTATTTTCTTTTTGTCAAATACATCCCTCATATGGGCAGGGAAGCTTTCCCCCATCACATAGTGATGCACATTCACTTCCTCGAAGACCTTATTCAAGCCAAAATAAAGCAGGACACAGCCTGATGAAGGAGCATACTCCCTGGTCCGGTTCCGTTTGATCAACGGATCGATGCCCGGGAAGTCTCCATTGAAAATGATGGAATCATAGGATCGCAGTCCGTCCTTTGTACTCACGCCCGTCACACGCTTGCCCTGTCTCGGGATATCCGTGACCTCACAATTGAGGTGGATGGGGACATTCCGGCTCCTGAGTTCTTCTTCCAAAAGGGGGACAAGGCTTGCATACCCACCCCTGAGGTAATGAATGCCGAATTGATGTTCAGCGAAGGATACCAATGAGTACATGGCCGGTGCCTTGAAGGGGTTCCCTCCGATATAGAGGGCCTGCAGGGCATAGATTGCCTGGAGCCTGTCATCTTGGAAATAACGGGACATCAAGTTGCTTATAGATTGATGGGGTTTCAGTTTCAGAAGTTTCTTCAGGTTTACCGGTTTCCAGAAATCCAGCGGGTTGACGAACGACTCCTCCAGGAACGATTCCTTTCCGATCTCGAATCGCTCATTGCCTTCTTTTAAGAAACGTAGAAAACCATCCATTTCACCTGGAAATACCCTCTTCATCTCTGTGAGGTGACAATCGTGATCCGGATATTTCGTGAACACTAGACCATCGGGGAATTCAAGGGAATAAAGCGGATCGCACGGGATCAGCTCATATCTGTCCCGGGAAATTCCCGCTTCCTCAAGCAGCTTCTGAAACATATCGGGAAGAAGGACGATCGTCGGTCCCTGGTCGACCCTGAAACCGTCACGTTCCACAAACGTCAATCTTCCGCCGAGATGGGATTCTTTTTCATAAACGGTCACGTCCACACCCTGTCTCGATAAAAGCAGGGCGCTCATCAGGCCGCCGATTCCGCCTCCAATGATCGCTGTCTTCATCAGAATCCCTCCATAACGGGAAGGGAAGATACAGGGATGGGTTCCTGAAAATCCTGTTCCAGGATGCCATTGGCTGTGATGCGGGCGGATTCCAGGATGGTCGGGAGCCCGCTTCCAGGATGGGTCCCGCCTCCTACGAGCCAGCAGGATTCCAGTTCCTCAAATCGGTTATGCGGCCTGAACACCATCATCTGGGAAAGCTGATGCCCCAGATTGAAGGTGGCTCCCTGATACACATACATATCTTGTTCCCAATTCTTTGGCGTGATCATTTTTTCCACCTCGATATGTTCCTCAAGATTGGTGAATCCTGTTTTTTCCTCGACCGTTTTCAGGATGAGCTGACGAAATGTACCTTTTTCCTTTTCCCAGTCGATGCCGCTGAAGTTGTTCGGCACCGGTGCCAGGATATAAAGGGTGGATTTCCCTTCAGGAGCGAGCGTCTTGTCTGTCACACTTGCATTCTGAATATAGAGGGAGGAATCCTCGGACAAGATTTTAAGGCTGGTGATTTCCTCGACATTCTTTTTGTAGTCTTTTGAAAAGACGATCGTGTGATGCGGCATATCCTCATAAAGCTTATCAAGGCCCAGGTACAGCATGAAGGTGGAGCAGGAATATTTCTTCTTCGCAAGTTTTTTCGCCGAATATTTCTTCAGCTGCCGGCCATCCACAAGGTTCGTCATCGCGTGCGCAAAGTCACTATTGATGATGACTTCGTCCGCCTCCACGCTTCTCCCGTCCTCAAGGCGGACCCCCTTCACTTCTTTTCCTTCGATCCACAAGCTTTTCACTCCACAGCCGATATGGATCTCACCGCCGTGCTCCTCTGTCACACGCGCCATCGCCTTTGAGAGCTGATTTACGCCCCCGATCGGATGAAAGACGCCATATGCATGTTCCATGTAGGAAAGGATCGAGAAGGCACCGGGACATTCCCACGGTGACATGCCGAGATACTTGGATTGGAACGTAAAGGCGAGCTTCAGTTCATCTTCGGTAAAATAACGGGAAAGCACGTCGTACAGGGAACGTCCGAGTTCAAGTTCCGGAAGGGCCTGAAGCACCTTGGGCTGGAAATAATACATGAAGCGGTCCATCTTCGACTGCAGGACCGGGGTCAATGCCTCCATCTTTTTTGCGGTTTCCTTCATGAACCGTTCGTAGCCTTCCCCATTGCCCGGATAGTGGGTTTCGATCTCCTGTTTCATTCTGTCTTTGTCCCGTGACATGAGCAGCTTGCGGTTCTCGAAGATCAGCTCATACATGGATTGGAGTTCGACTGCCTCCATGTAATCAGCCGCTTTTCTGTCCGCAGCGGAAAATAGTTCTTCGACAATATGAAACATCGATAAAAACGTCGGGCCCATATCAAACTTATAATCACCAAGGCGTACCTCGGCATTCCGGCCGCCGATATATTCCTGCTTTTCATAGACCTTTACATCATATCCCTTACCGGCCAGAAGCATGGCCGCCGCCAAGCCGCCCGGGCCTGCCCCAACCACGATGATCCGCTTTCCCATTCACAAGACCTCCTTGTCGTACAAAAGTTATACAATCATTATACACATATTGAATTTCAAATGCCACAAATAACATTTTTCCTTATACATTCGCAGCCGAATCCCTGTAAATAAAGGAACCGACAGGCGAGTACAACCCAACTGTACAAACCCTGCACAACAACTGCCTGCTGAAAGGCCCGTCCCTCGTTACGTTAATAGGTTAAAGGGGGAAATTAAAAAAACAGACTGAATCATCGAGAGTCAGTCAGATTTTTTCTATGAATCTATATCGTCATAATGTTCATGTGCTGGATGACCCTCGACACTTCCAGGTCATCTTTCATCACTTCGATCGGCCACCATTTAACTTCCTGTAGCTTTTGTTCTTCCCCGGAAAATTCAGGGTCATATCCAAGCTCGGGTACATGGGAACCAGTGAGTTCAGCTAAATATACGCGGCATTCCCCAGCGCTGTAGTCATATGTAAACAAGTGCCTGTCCACTTTCACGGAAAGGTTCACTTCTTCCTTCACTTCCCTCACAACGGTTTCTTCGAAGGTTTCCCCCGATTCCACACCTCCTCCGGGAAGCGACCACCATTCCTTTTCTCCGCGTTTCATTTTCACCATCAGGATGTGATCGTCCTTGATGATCGCCGCACATGCCCGCCGACGGTTGCGATCTTTAAGGTCTTCTTGCATCATGTGGTACACATCTTCAATGGTATATCGATGGGGGTCACTCAATTTCCCTTCTGCCACCCACTCCTTCGCCAGTCGCATCGCCCTCGGATAATCTTCTTCCATTCCCTCATGCACCCCGTGGGATTTAGGGTCACTGATGGAGAAGTCGTAATAATAGCCCAGAAGGATGGCCAGGTATTCAAGTAAAGGCACCGGCCCCTCTATGCTGATCGGCTTCCGGCTCAGATAAGGCGTCGTGTCTTTCAGGTTAGTGCTTCCCCCATATCGATCCTTTGCCGCATATTTCAACTGACGTATCCCGCTCATATAGAACGCGCCGAAACAGAGCGGACACGGCTCCAATGAAGTATACAGGGTATAGCCCTTCACATTGTCATGAACACGATTATCAAGCTTCAGCAATGCATTCACTTCTGCATGGGCCAGTTCATTGTGGAAAATGACAGCGTCCGATGTTTCTTTTTTGGTGGAACTCTTCCCCCTCGAGACAATCTCCCCTTCTTCATTCACCACAATCGCACCGATCGGACGGGAACCTTCAAGAAAAGATTCCCAAGCCGCCTCGAAGGTTTGCCGCCATAAATAAGATTGTTCACCCCAGTTCATATGTACGCCTCCTTTTTGGTACTATTTTAGCACAAATGTTGGAATATTTTGGTGGAACACTGCAACAAAAAAAGACGAAAGAGAGATTCTTTCATCTACTTTTTTTGTTTATCTTTGTTGAGTGGTTTTTTCCTTAAATACATCCACATCACGATATAAACCGTAAATAATAAAAACAAAAAGACCGGCACTGAGAAAGCATTTTGGATTAACATGACGTCACGCCCCTGATCATTTTAAACTTTCCAAAGGGAATGGGAATAACAAGTAAAAGACGATGGTAAGTAAAATCGAGACCCCGATGGCTCTAAGTGGATTCCTGTAATGAAGATACAGTACACTGAACAAAACAAGGTTCAGCGGGATATTCCACCAGCCATTCCAGCCGTTATCATAGACATACATGCCCTTGTGAGCGAACAGGAACTGAATGGCTGAGTAGAAGGCTGTCCAGATGAGGATATATATGATCCGCCCGCTCCTCTTCCCGGGGAATCGCTGCAGGTAGATGATCAGCCCGACTGGACAGATGAAAAAAGTAAAGGCGACGTTGATGATAGAGTGATTCAGCCAGTCAGCCGTCACACCCCTGAACGCCCAGAGAGTATAGTCATAATAAAAATAATTGTATGCAAAGTTGACCAGCATGAAAAATAACAGCGTCGGATACTGTTTTCTCCACTGCGACCAATCAACGAATTTATATGCAAACAGAATCCAAACCACAATCACCAATAGTAAATACATCCATACACACCTACTTATCATTACTGTCAACATCATTGACTGATTTGAAAGCAATTATACGAACGAAAAGCAGTCAGTCCGCCATTAATGAGGGATGGAAGTAAATAAATAGGAGGCATTCTCATGAAAATAGCCATTGTCGGTTTAGGCGATATCGCAAAAAAAGCATACTTACCCGTTTTATCTGAAAAGGAAGGAATCGAGCTCGTCCTATGTACACGAAACATAGAGACTCTGGATACACTGGCAAAAAAGTATCGTATCAAAGAAAAAGTCCAGTCAGTGGATGAACTGATCACGAAAGACATAGATGCTGCTTTTATCAGCACGGCAACGGAAGCCCATTTTATAATAGCAGAGAAACTCCTGGAAAATGGAATCCATATTTATATCGACAAACCGATCTCGATGAATTTCCGCGAAACCGAAAGAATCGTCCATCTTGCCAAAGAGAAAAACAAGATCGCGATGGTCGGCTTCAACCGAAGATTCATTCCACATGTAAATGAGCTGAAAAGCCATGGAAAAGCTAGCCTGGTCTTGATGCAGAAGAATCGGTTTGCATCTCCTGACCATGTTAGAAGATTCGTTGTAGAGGACTTCATTCA
Organism: Rossellomorea sp. NS-SX7; assembly: GCF_052828565.1. Taxonomy (NCBI): domain Bacteria; kingdom Bacillati; phylum Bacillota; class Bacilli; order Caryophanales; family Bacillaceae; genus Rossellomorea; species Rossellomorea sp. NS-SX7. The sequence goes on from NZ_CM128249.1 coordinate 3,914,333, forward strand.
CGTTGTCGATACGCTCCGCTTCTTGATGGGTACGGATGTTCATGATGTCAAAGTGGAATGCCTGAAAGATGGGGATGAGCTCCATCACCTGGTCATCCAGCTGATCGGAGACGGCTGCACGGCAATCGGGATCATGAACCGAAATGGCGGGGTGACAGAGGAAACGATCGAGTATCATACCGGACATCACAAATATGTCGTCGACCGTCTTGTTGAAACAACTCATTATCATAATAAAGAAACGAACATCACGACATTCGGGGACTGGGAACCGACTCTTTTCAAGCGAGGATTCTACCAATTAGTCGATCACTTTATCGATTGTGCGGAACACAACCAGACACCCGATCCCTCCATCGATGATTCGCTCATCACCCATGAGATCTGTGAAAGAATAGTCAAATCCATCGACCCGCATGCATAAAAATTGGCCGGGGAAATGAAAAAGTGTCTGCGCACAGGCAGCAGACACTTTTTGAAATCAGTCTTCCGGCATGATCCAAACGATTTCACAGAGACGAACAAAGAATAATGAATCATGCTCCTTCACCACAACGTGATCAGGCTTTGCATCAGCCACTGTACCGCTCACTGAACCACGTGATGTATCAATGACGACCCTTTTCCCAATAAGACTTTTTAACGCAGCGTATACATAAGGCTCCACGACAATCACTTGCATCGGTCCTTTAGAAGGGACTTGCGGGCTGGTTCGATACGGATACATACTGTACATTTCCTAACCTCCAACCTGTTTACTGTTTTTTACATATTATGTTTATGAAGGCATGTGCCTGACCCATGCCTTCATACTTCACAGACCCCCGACAAAGAAATCCGTTGTTCTTTTCATCCTCCATTACGCATATGGATTACCTTGAATGTGACATCCATTGGAGGAATGCATGTGGTAAATTTTTATTACTTTCAAGGGACGGTCACTTTGATCAGTGACTTTATGATCGGGCAGAACGGGGAAGAAGGCTGTTATAAACTGATATCCGTCATGGATGATTCAGGGGCAACCGTCAACTTTGTAGTTGAACCATCCACTTATTTTGTAGATCATGAAATCGTTGGTACGGGGGACAGAGTGACGGGATACTATGACGGAAATGCCCCTGTTCCGCTCATCTACCCGCCGCAATACCGGGCACTGATCATGGTGAAGGAAAGCCCTGCTCGAAATGTAAAAGTTGATTATTTCAACTCGCAATTGGTGAGCAGTGACGGCTCACTAAAGCTGAATGGTTCACCCTATACCCAGGTGCTTTTAACCAACGGCCAGCTTTTCACAGGAAATCCGGCGAACCGGAATCTGATCGTTGTGTACGGTCCGTCTACGAAAAGCATCCCGGCCCAGACCATACCTTATAAGGTCATCGTATGGTGTTGAGATGAGCCCCTAACACGCTGTGGGGCGGTTGTACAGGATATTCAAACGCTTGAACCGGAGATGGGAGTGATCTCCGGTTTTTTTGTTATAACGACCTTTGCATGGAACGGAAAGGAGCGGCCATCAACTTTGAACACATCCAAAGCTTTCATAATAGCTGCGTAAGGGGGTTTTGATAATAAAAATTGATTTTTGATAATAAACCCTTCGTTTTTGATAATAAATCCCGATATTTGATAATAAACCTCCCATTTTTGATAATAAATCCCGATATTTGATAATAAACCTCCCATTTTTGATAATATCCTCTTTGCACCCCTGCTCATTATCCATTTAAGTCAGGAATTCAGGGGCCAAAACGGGGCTTTATAAAATACACCCACAAACAAAATAGTCAAAAAGTCACCAGAGAGGCCCTTTTCCACGAGAAAACGTTCGATTTCCCAAGAAAAACGATCATCCGCTCCCCTCGACACCCAACAGCATCAGCCTTCAACCGCCGCAGAAGGGTTGCATAAACCTTCCAAAACGGTTTACCATGGTAAAGTACTAATATTCTAAATTTTTTGTACATAATGTTGTTTGTTGCTGCATTGGTGCTTTCCGTACATATCAAGAGTCCAGTTACAGCCCGGCTGCTTTTCGGATCAGCCTTAAACGGGCAGAAGACCGTACAATCGAACATACCATACGTGTAACGCAACAAGTATGAAAAAGAGCCGTACATAAAAATGTAGTCGCTTACATCAAGAAAGGAGCAAAAACGAATGTCACTTGAAGTGAACACACATGCATCAGCACCTAAATCGTTCAAAAAACGGGCCGCCTTGATCGGTCCTGGTTTCGTTGCAGCCGCAACCGGGGTCGGTACGGGGGATCTCGTTGCTGCCCTCGTGGCCGGCGCAGGCTTTGGACTGGTATTTGTCTGGGCGATTGTTGTCGGTTCCATCTTGAAGCATTTTCTCAATGAAGGGGTCGGACGCTGGCATCTCGCCACCGGGAAAACAATTCTTGAAGGCTGGCAGGAGATGGGCAAGTGGGCGACAGGATACTTCGGCATTTATGCTGTCATCTGGGGATTTGTCTACGGGGCTGCCGCAGCCTCGGCTTGTGCGCTTGCCATGACAACCATGTTTCCAATCATGCCTTTTTGGGCTTGGGCCGTCATTCATGCGATTGCCGGCTTCGTATTGGTGTGGACCGGCCGCTATCTGGTATTTGAAAAGGTCATGATGTTTTTGATCGGATTGATGTTTGTAACAGTCGTGGGGTCTGCACTTTTATTCCTGCCAAACCTTGGTGATTTCATGAAAGGCTTTGTCCCGACCATCCCTGAAGGCTCATTCCTGCTTGCCCTCGGACTGGTGGGAGGAGTCGGCGGTACGATCACGATGACCTCATACGGCTATTGGCTGAAGGAAAAAGGTTGGAGCGGGAAGGAATGGATTCCGACGATGCGTCTGGACTCCAAGGCAGCTTACACGATGACGGCCATCTTCACACTAGCCCTGCTGATCGTCGGCAGCCAATTTTTATATGGGACAGGCATTGAGCTAAAAGGGGAACAGGGCCTCATAGAACTGACAGGGCTGCTTGGGGATAAGTATGGCGGATTCATTTCCTGGATGTTCCTGATCGGATTCTGGTCTGCGGCATTTTCATCCCTGCTCGGTGTGTGGAACGGGGTCCCTTACTTATTTGCCGATTTCGTACGGGTTGTAAAGAAACGGACGGACCGCCCTGTGACGGAAAAGGATCCGGCATACCGTCTATTCCTGGCGTGGCTCACCTTTCCGCCTATGATTCTGTTATTCTTCGGAAAACCGGTTCAGCTGATCATTTTATACGGGGCATTGGGTGCTTTGTTCATGCCGTTTTTATCATTCAGCCTGATGTGGCTGTTGAATTCGAAAAAAGTGGAAAAAGACTACCGGAACAGCGCATTGGCTAATTTTGTCTTCGCAGCATGTATCTTATTGTTCGCGGTCCTTGCTGTGACGAAATTGATTTCTATTTTTTAATCCGGCATGGGCTTCTATTTAACATGATAGTTGTCGACTTTGACTGCAATCAATAACTGGAATCCCCTAAACGACTCACAGAAAAAAGCCGTGGATCCTTCATCCACGGCTTAGTTATTGACTGCCATCCTCCCAAGCGGCCCGCTTTCCTCGATGATATCCTGCAAATCGTACACAGAGATCGGAAACATAGGGAATCCGAAGACATATGGCGTAATTTCATATAGTTGAAAATAGATCACCAGCGACTTGTCTGCGATGTAAAAGTCCTGGTCGGGGCTGATGCCCGTAAACTCTCCCAGGAGCGGGATATCTCTCTGTTTGATCTGCAGGGCCACCAGGTCCGAGATCCGCTTCACATAATCGCTGCCGGGCTTGAATAGATCGTTCAAACGGCAAAGCTTCTTTTTCCCGAGATCGAAAGTCAGCGACTTGATGATCGTCAACCCGTGCGCTGCCTGGAAGTGATACGTATAGTTGGAGAGTGATAGACTCAGTACCTCTCGCTGGTTGTTCTTGATTTCAAATGAGCCCAGCATCTCCTCAACGCTCGTCGGCATATTGCCGGCCTGCTCATGAATCAGCTTTTGGGTTTGATCGACAATGGTACGGTTGATGAAGCGTTGAAGCTCCCGATCCTCCACCTCCACTGCTTTTGGGTAATAAACCGTCTGTTTCGGACCGCTGCTGATCATCCTCGTTTTTATGCTCACTGGAAACGATATGGGCAATGTGATCATCCTCTGCTCTTTTTAACCCATTGTATTCAAGGGAAGGCCCTAGGTGACCTTGGATCTTTTCTGAACGACATGACCTTTAAGCTTGTAAGACCAGTTCTCTTTCCTTGATCCATAGGGCAGCTTCCCTCTCCCCTAAAGGAGGGGAAAAGTAATAGCCTTGGATGTGAGGCGTCTCGATCATCGACGAGATAAAGTCGATCTGCTCTTGTGTCTCCACTCCCTCGATGACCACCTTCAACTTTAAGGACGAACATAATGTGATGATTGCCTTCAGTAAAGCGGAATCCTTTTCCGACAATGGAACACCATCCACGAATGATTTATCGATCTTGATGGTTGAGATGGGAATTTTCCTTAAATATGATAAGGACGATAATCCTGTCCCAAAATCATCCAGTGCCACGGATAGTCCCATTTCCCTGAAGCGGCCCACTGCGGTGATGGCGTTTTCTATGTCATGGATGACACTCGTTTCCGTGATCTCAAGCTCGATGAAGCGGCTGTCGACCCCATGCTTTTTCAGTTGGCCGTTCAGGACCGACAATAATCGTGAAGAAGTCACATACGGCCCCGGAATATTGATGGAGACCTGACCGAACTCGACACCCTCTTCCAGCCATGAGGAGACCTGCCGGCAGACATTCCCTATGACCCAGTCCGTCACCTCGAAGATCTTCCCGTTTTCCTCCAAGACGGGGATAAACACACCGGGCGAAATCAATCCGTGAACGCTGTGATTCCAGCGCAATAATGCCTCCACACCTGTCACTTCCCCCGTCACAGGCCAGATTTTCGGCTGATACACCATAAATAACTCCTCGGATTCTATCGCTCTATTAATATCCTGGACTAGTTGTCTCTCAAAACTATACGTATGGATGGCCGGATCATATTCAATCACCTCATGCCGGTAAGAAGTAGAAGAATGCTGCAGCACGGCCATCGTATTGGACAAGAGTTGTTTGCAATCATTCTTTTCACAATGGGAAACGGCACATACCATGTCAACCACGACACGGTAATCATCGATCAAAAGCGGCTTCTTCAGTTCAGACATGACCCTTTTCATTGAAGCTTTCAATTTCTCAAATTCATACTCTTCACTGTGGTGTATGGCAAAACGGTTCCCTTCGATCCGGTAGACCTTCGATGTCCCTATTTTCAAGTCTGCAATGATTTCCCCTGCAGCTTTTATCACACGGTCACCGAATGTATACCCATAACCGCTGATCCACTTCTCCAGGTCATGGAGATGGATGATGGCGAGACTCCCAGAGGTTTTTGACGTTTTGAGATCCTGTTCAAACTGCCTTTGATTCGGGAGCAGCGTCAACGCATCAAAATGATTCAACCGATGATCAACATAACGATCCAGCAGGCTGGCCAGACTTGAAATCGCCAGCAGGACAAATATACCGATTGTCACCACTATGACAAAGAGGGGCATATCCATCCTGTGCATCTCATGTGAATTGCCCCCCATGCCTTCTGTATAAAAGACAACGGCCGCCATCCCTGTATAGTGCATACTTGTAATCGCAAGCCCCATCAGGATCGATGTCCCTATTTTAATCAGTTGATTCCCCATATACTTCTGAAGGGTGGAGAAAATAAACAACGCAACATAGGAAACGATCACAGCAATAAGCACCGAGGCAAAGAGGACCCACGGCTTGTAGGCATGCTTCGCCTCCATCTCCATCGCAGCCATCCCGATATAATGCATCGCCGAGATTCCCACCCCCATGATGAGCCCGGCTAAGATGGCTGGAAAATGGCCTGTGTTCTTCCTGTTGGCAACATAAAAGGCTAAATATGAAGCAAACACAGCTGGAAAGACAGAAACAGTCGTCAAAAACAGATCGTATTCCATGGAGACGGGCAGCATGAAAGCACTCATCCCTATGAAATGCATGGACCAAATCCCAAGACCCATGGCCACCGATGCAAGCATTAGCCAAAATGATTTATGAAAAAAGCTGTTTTGCTGCATCCTTTGGTTCATGGAAAGGGACGTATAAGAAGCACAGCATGCAATGACAATCGACAACAACACCATTGAGAGTGAATATTCCCCATGAAGTACACGAATCTCCTGTGATTCTGGTAATGAAAACATAAAACAACCTCATTTAAATGGAATTAGACATACCAAATATGGTATTCATGTAAAATTATACTAAACTCTGTGAAAAATGAAACAAACGAATCTTCTATACTAATCGGCATCCTCACACAAAAAATTAAATAATTTAATTTTCAGAAAATGATATGGAAAATTGAACCCTTCTCCGCGTATAATGGTAATACCAAATAAATTAATTGGTATTACCAGAAAGGAGACCAAAATGAAGGAACGTGCATCTGACACAATAGGCAAAACCATCATCGGGTCGATTTTGGAGGGAACCTGCTCCATAAACGAACCTCTGCAGCCGGAAAGAGAACTGGCTTCCCGTTTCAATGTTGGAAGGCCCACTATACGGGAGGCCTTGCAGCGGCTCGAACGGGACGGATGGATCACGATACGGAAAGGCATGCCTGCCGTCGTGAATGACTATTGGAAGCAGGGAAACCTGATGACCATCGCCGCTATTCTCGAGCACCATGAAGACATCCCCGACGAATTCATTCACCATATGCTCGAACTCAGGATCTCATTGACGCCCTCCTATGTAAGGGACGCCGTAAGCCGCCACCGGGTAAAAGTCATTTCCCTATTTGCTGACGTCGAAGAACTAGATGACGATGCAGAATCGTATGCTGAATTCGATTGGGATTTACAGCTCCGAACAGCCAGACTTTCTCCCAATCCCATATATCTTCTTATCCTCAACAGCTTCAAGGAAGTCTACAAGAAGATGGCCGTGAAGTATTTTTCAGATGCTTCTCTTCGAAAGGCTTCCCGCTCTTATTATAATGAGTTACTGGAAGCGGTGTTGAAAGGGGACGTCGAAGGAGCTGAGACCCTGACGAAAGCAATGATGGAGAAGAGCCTGAGTCTTTGGAAATTAAATATGATTGGAGAAGATGCTGTTCATGAAAAATAAGGGGATCTACCGTGACTTTTTCCTGCATGCCGACATCGTGATCATGGCTTGCATTTTCCTTGCCGTACTCGCTTTCCTATTTACAATGAAGCTGACACTCATCACCCCGCTGCTCATTGTGATTGGGATTGTCACCTACATGTTCAGCGAGTACCTCACACACCGTTTCATCTTTCATATTAAAGCACCAAAGAACAGCCTTCTGTTAAAGTTGATCAAACGGCTTCACTATGACCACCACAAGAAACCAAACGACCTGAAACTGTTATTCCTTCCTGTTTGGTATAGCGCGCCTAGCTTATTCGCTTTAAGTCTCATATTCTATTTCATCTCAGGATCTCTTTCAGCCACCCTGGCCTTCAGCACAGGCATTCTCATCATGTTCTTTGTATACGAATGGAAGCACTACGTAGCCCACCGCTCATTAAAACCCAAAACGAGATTCGGCAGGTGGCTGAAGAAGACCCATGTCCTGCACCATTACAAGAATGAAAACTATTGGTACGGCGTGTCCACACCGTTTGTCGATGTGCTGTTCGGGACGCTGAAGGATGAGAAAGAAGTGGATTTGAGTGAGACCGCGAAGGATTTGGAGAAGCGGGGTTGAATTTGGGGTTGGGTTTGGGAATGGGCCTGGTGCCGGGGATTGGCTCTGAATGAGGCATTGGCATCGGATCCGAGAATGGTTTTGAAACAGGGATTACCCCGAATCAGGATACGGCCTTGAATCGGGGATCCGGCCGGTTCCCTGATCCCAGGCCGAGAATCCATACAACTCAACCTTCCCCCTAGGTGGCAAACACAATTAATGCTCTGTCATGTCCTTTTCAACAAAATAGAGACCTATTTGAATAAAAATTATGTCCAGCCTCCTGCCTGGTTGGCAGTATTCATCCATATCCCGCCCATTCCTGCCTTCACTCTGACAAAAACCGCCGCCAATACTGTCCTGCACCGGATTTATTATCAAAAACGGACAACTTATTATCAAAAATCCGATTTTATTATCAAAAACAGAAATATATTATCAAAAACGACCTTTTTATTATCAAATCCAAAAAATACTTGAATGAAAAACGTTTGAGCCCCACCCGGCGGACCTAATCAGCTGGGCATTCCATCCTCATTCGTCCGCCTCTTTATATGTTGAATATTTTCTGTTCGGTGATTTATATCGCATCTGGTAAAATTAACAAAATAAGGAAATGTTATTGTTAGTGTGTTTCATTTACATCATAACTAATAGATACATAAAATGATTGTTTCATTATTTTCGCGAAAGGGGGAGTCATGAATGTTATTTGTGATTGCGGCATTGTTTTTTCTAGGGATCACTTCAATTTCCTATCAAGAAGGCATTCTCACTTCTTTTGTATGTATGGGATTCTTCATTTTGCTAATGACAAATAGAGAGAAACGCTTCATCCTATCGCTGCTATTATCATTCCTGATGGGGTTTGTGATATTTACGGCTGCCAATCATTTTATTGGAACGATGGCCATTTCAAAGGAAATAAAGGTGATTCTTAATCGCCTATTTCTTGTTTTTATTATGATGGGACTCTTTATCAACTCTCTCTTCTTTAATAAAAAGATTTCTTGGTACAATGAAAAACCTGACTGGAAGAACCCGATTGTCCTGCCATTTCATAAAGTGAATATCTTTTGGTTTTGGATGATCGGGATCATCGTCAATGTGATCATCTATTCTGTTTTTATCATTCAAAAGGATATTGAATACATTCAGTCGCTGGTATTATTTTGTATCCTTTTTTCTTTTATTAATGCAGTGTTTGAGGAAGTTATTTGGAGAGGCATCATGCTGTCGGCCCTTAAGGAATCCACACCCACATGGTATGCGGTCTTGGTTACAAGTGTTGGGTTTGGACTCCTCCATCTCGCCATTGGTTTTTCTATGTATCTCAGTTTATTGATTTCAGCTGCAGGGGTGATTTACGCCATCATCACGCTTAAAACAAACAGCATCTATCCGGGGATTGTACTGCATACCGTCATTAATATCGGGATGGTATTCAACGGTTTTATCATTTAGGCCCTGACCTTATCTGCAGTAAAAAAGAAGCTCAGGACCCTCAAAGGGCTGAGCTTCCACCATGTTAATCTATTTGTGAACTTTTCCTGATCGGTTATTCTTTTCAAATCTATTGTATCGCCAACCGATACATGATTTTCACGGTCTTGGTTCACTAAACGCCTGAAACCGACGCCCGGATCACTTTCCCCAGCCTCTTCACACCTTCCGAAATATCACTCTCATTCGCATAACTGAACGAAAGACGTAAATATTCAAGTCCATCTTCCTGATTCAAAAAGAAATACTTTCCTGGTACATAAGAGACACCTTCTGCTGCAGCCTGGTCCAGCATGTTCGACGTATCGACACCCGGCACTTTGAGCCAGACAAAATACCCGCCTTCAGGGACGTACCATGAAACAGAGTCCGGCAGATGTTTCTTGAGTTCCGAAAGTAACAGATGACATTTTTCACGATACACCTTCCTCAAGGTGATAAAGTGCGAATCTAGATCCGTGTTTTCTACAATTGAACTCATGCTAGCCTGGGAAAATGGATGATCCAGATCCTTTTTGAACCAGGACAATGCCTGGATAAATTCCTTTTCGGCGGCTACCCATCCAATACGCATCCCGGGCGCCACAATCTTCGAGAGGGAACCGACATACAAGACACGCGGATCTTTCCCCCTTTTCATCGACTTCAATGAACCTATGCCTTGATCAAAGTATACCATCCCGTAAGCATCATCCTCGATCACAAGGAAATCATATTCATAGGCAAGCTTCATGACATGAGCACGGCGTTCCTCCGTCATCGTCGTCCCGGTCGGATTTTGGAACGTCGGTATCGTATACAACACCTTCGGAAGCTTCAGCCCTTTCCTTTTTCGTTCCGAGAGCTCCTCTTCCAACCGATCTGTCCGAAGTCCATTTTCGTCTACCTCAACGCTGATAAAGTGACTCGTATAGTTTTGAAAGATTTCGAGCGCCTCCATATACGTCGGGGACTCCACTGCCACGACCGTCTCCTCGTCAATGAGGACCCGGGCGATCAAATCAATCGCCTGACACGCACCCGATGTGACCAACACTTCATCACTCTGGATAAGCATGAAACGCTCCACCATGAGACATTGAATGAATACCTTCAAATCTTCCACTTTCTTGCTGCCAAGATAGTGAAGCGGAAGGTCTTTCTCTTCTTCCAGAAGCTTCACGACCGCTTCCTTAAGCTCCTCCACCGGCACAAGCCCCGGATCCGGATACCCGGAACTCAGCCTGATGCAATCAGCAGGGATTGCAGGCATCCACTCACCTGGGGGATCATTCTGTAAAGCTGGTTTGATGTCTTTTGAAAAAAAAGATTCCGGATTCACATGATCAAACACCTTTCCATTCTTTGTTTAGTAACATTGTAAAGCAACAAGACCGGGGCTTCTACCCGGAACCCTTTCACCTTTTACTACTTACAGGTTAACGAAATAGAAAGCATTGACGGCCGCCAATGCTTTCTGCTTGATACTATACTATCCACTGAGGTTATTTTTTGTGCAAAATTTCGCTTTCAGCGCGCTGCCGCAGGCACTTCCCACGAAATGTTCCACGTGAAACAACATCAACTATCTAATACTTTTAATCTATGAACACTGCCAAATATTGCAGTCACTATTAAAAGAAAAACCAATGCGCCATCAATGCTGCAACGGGCAGCGTGATGACAGTCCGCTGTAAAAAGATGATGAACAACTGCAGGAACGAGATCGGAATCTTTGATTTTAACAAGAGAATCCCGATTTCAGACATGTAAATCAACTGTGATAAAGACATCACCCCGATGACAAAGCGTGTCAGTTCCGACTCGATCCCGCTTCCGACAACGGCCGGGAGGAACATATCGGCGAATCCGACGATCATCGCAGGCGCGGCCGCTTTTGCCTCAGGTATCTGCAGCAGTTCAAGCAGAGGTACAAAAGGAAAGGACAAATAGTCAAAGATCGGCGTAAATTCGGCAATCACAAGCGCGACCGTCCCAATGGCCATCACCAGTGGTATCAAAGCGAACCAGATATCAATCACATTTTTGACCCCGCTGCCTGCCACGCTGCGGAAGCTTTTTACCCCATCGGCCTTTTCCACTGCAGTTTCCAGACCCCAGCGGAAATTGGATACCCCTGCAGGAACGTCCTCTTCAATCTGCTTCCCGACCGGCTCATAATACGTTTCTTTTTTCAGGGAAAGAGGAGGGATCCTCGGGCAGATGATGGCGGCGATCACTCCTGTCACGACCACCGTCAGATAAAATTGGACAAACAGATGATCAATCGCTAGAAACTTTGCGATTACCAGACTGAAGGCAATCGACGCAATCGAAAAGTTTGTAGCAACGACGGCCGCTTCCCTTTTCGTATAATATCCGCCTTCATATTGCTGTGTCGTCAATAACACACCAACGGTCCCGCTTCCCATCCAGGATGCCAATGCATCGATGGAGGATCTGCCAGGCAATTTGAATAGCGGTACCATCACGTTTCTGACCAAAGTCCCAAAAAAGTCCATCAAGCCAAACTCGAGCAGAAGCGGCATGAATAAACATGCAAATAAAAACCATACCATCAACACCGGGATCAAATCATAAAGGACAACCCCGCCTGTAAATTCCGACCATATGTACTCTGGACCTATTTTGAAAAAGGTCAATAGCGCGAACACAGCTCCGATCCAGCGAAGTGCCAGCCAAAACGGCGTAACATCGAACAGCGCCGTCAGGAATGGACTCTTCTTGACCAATGGGAGACCCGTGAATGTCACTATTAAACTGGCAATCGCGGATAAGCAGATGACGCCTGTCATGATCAATGGAATATAATCTGCTAACATCGCCTGCAGCCCGTCCGCCAGGATCCCGAGTCCAATCGTCACCTTGCCGTCAATTGAAATGGGGACCAGAAATAGCAATACCCCTAATAATGAAGGCAGCCAAAACTTCATATACTGCTTCGCTGTGAACTCTTTTCTTCCCGTAATGCCGTTACTATGTTGCAGCTTTTCTGCCTGCATACCGAAACCCTCCCTTTTTGTGCCGTTAAATTTTCTGAATATAAATAAGATAACATTTCATTGTATAAATATACAACCTTATTTTTGGAAATAGACAAAAAAGAACCCCCAATCCCAAAACGGGATCAAAGGTTCCATCACCGACATTATTTACATTAAACCATCAACTATGGGCAAGCTCTCTTCCATTCAGCCCAAGTGCTTGGGCAGTAGAGGCATGGATTTCCTTGAACAGCTCCGGATTTTCCGATAATGATAAGCCGTAAGAAGGAATCATTTCCTTGATTTTCGGTTCCCACTCATTCATGTGCTGAGGGAAGCATCTGCCGAGTACCTCGAGCATGACGTGAACCGCTGTGGAAGCACCCGGGGATGCACCAAGCAGTGCAGCGACCGATCCGTCGGAGGCACTGACCACTTCCGTGCCGAATTGAAGCGTCCCTTTACCGCCTGCCTCGGTATCTTTGATCACTTGCACACGCTGGCCGGCTACGACGATATCCCAATCCTCGCTTTTAGCGTTAGGGATGAATTCACGCAGCTCTTCCATTCTCTTTTCTTTTGACAACAGCACTTGCTGGATCAGATATTTTGTCAATGACATGTTTTTGGCTCCTGCCGCCAACATCGTGAAAACGTTATCCGGTTTTACAGAAGTGATCAAATCAAGGTTTGAGCCTGTTTTTAAGAACTTTGGTGAGAAGCCGGCAAACGGCCCAAATAACAGTGATTTCTTATTTTCGATGAATCGTGTGTCCAGATGTGGTACAGACATTGGCGGCGCTCCAACTTTCGCCTTGCCGTATACTTTTGCATGATGCTGCGCCACGACTTCCGGATTGTTGCACACCATGAAGAGCCCGCTGACCGGGAACCCTCCAATATGTTTTGACTCAGGAATGCCCGTTTTCTGCAGTAAGTGAAGACTGCCGCCCCCGCCACCGATGAAGACGAACTTTGCCGTATGGGTTTCGATCTTCCCGATTTCAAGATCCTGCACTTTCACTTCCCAAGAGCCGTCGCTTGTGCGTTTTATATCCTGGACACTATGCTGATAGTTCACCTCGACGTTTTGACTCTTCAAGTGGTCAAACAACATGCGTGTCAAGGCCCCGAAATTGACGTCCGTCCCCGAGTCGATCTTGGTTGCCGCGATCGGTTCATGTGATGTACGGCCTTCCATGATCAGAGGGATCCATTCCTTCAGTTTTTCAGGATCATCTGAAAATTCCATCCCCTCAAACAACGGATTCGCTGACAGCGCTTCCAAACGTTTTTTCAAAAACTCGACATTTTTCACCCCTTGGACCATACTCATATGAGGCAGCGGCATGATGAACTCCTGCGGGTTGGCAATCAGATTGCTGTTAACAAGATGAGCCCAGAACTGTCTTGAAACCTGGAACTGTTCATTCACGTTTACCGCTTTCGTGATATCGATGGATCCATCAGGCTTTTCCGATGTATAGTTAAGCTCGCATAATGCAGCATGACCCGTACCCGCATTATTCCATTCATTAGAGCTTTCTTCCCCTGAATCCGAGAGTTTCTCAAACACTGTGATTTCCCATTCCGGCGCTAACTCTTTCAGTAACGATCCCAGAGTCGCGCTCATGACTCCGGCACCAATTAAGATAACGTCTGTTTTCTTCTGTATGCTGCTCATGATAACCTTCCTTACCTTTTATATTTTCACAAAAAAGAGCAGGCGCTCCTGCTTAGGTATCTCAAAAAGCAAAGCGTCACTCCAGGAACATATCTCACTACTAAATATATCATAGACTATCATACTGATTGATGGATAAAAATAACTTCTGTTATCTAAATATTATAAACTATTTAAAGATAATAAAAAAGTCCAACATACTTCCACTACACACAGGCTTTAACACTAATAAAAGTTCGGAAAATTCAGTCATTATCTGCAAATCCCCTGAGAAGTAATTATTATTCTTGTAAAACAGGCGCAGCCACATCAATGCGGTTCGTCCAGACACCGCCCCTATAATCTTCCGGCAGCCGCTCAAGGTCCTCAGGTGTATCAAACCCCTCCGACCATCCGCCGTCGCCTGCCACCAGGATCACGCGCGTCCCTGCCTCTTCCATGCGGTTGATGAACTTGTCCGGCCAGCCCCACATCCATTTCGCATATTTCTCGGGTAAATGGATCTGTGTGTTCTGACAGGCAGAAGGGACGTAACCTGTCCATCCTGCAGCGATATAAGGCAGCATACAGCTCTTCATCGTGGCAATCGACATGACGCGAAGTTCCGGAAGCTCAGCTTTCAACGCTGCTATCGGCCGGTCTCCGCCATATACCGTCAGTTCTTGAAGTCGTTCCTCCGGCAGTCCGTCAAGATAGCGGGCAAGCTGCTTTCCTTCCTCCGGATCATCACTCTTGATATGGATCAAAAATGAGCCCTCCGGAAAACGATCCAGCACCTCGTCAAGTGACGGCATCAGCCCGACTCCCTTCCCACGGAAAGGATATGTCTTCCCGTCATCGGCTGTATAGCCATATCCGATATCCAGCTTCTTCAGCTCTTCCATCGTGTGTTCCCTCGTCACCCCTTCGCCGTCTGTACGGCACTCCAGTGTCCAATCATGGAAAATCGCAAACTGGCCGTCCGTCGTCGGCTGCACATCAAACTCGACAACGTCCGCCCCTGCTTCAAAGGCCGCTTCCATCGATGGGATCGTGTTTTCAAGATATGGATGTTGTGGTTCATAAATTCTCTCAGCCGTACAGGTATCACTCTTGATCCCATCCATCGTGAAGGTCTGGGCCATCCCCCTGTGGGCCAGCAGCAACGGGTCGTCATCGTTGGTTTTTGTAAATAATGATGTGTTGTTCACATACATGAACGCTGCCAGGAGAATAATCCCCAACAAGATCCGTTTTATGATCCTCTTAAACTTTTTCATATTTCCTCCAACATTTTCAAAAAAATTGAACTCTAGTAAATTGTATCTCTTTCCCAAAAACCCCGCTATGGTAATCTGCTTCGTTCCGTGAACACATCCTTTTATCGTACGCTATATTATCTGCCAAAGTGTATGTTAGGGTGGTGAGGTTTTTTTCTTTTCTTTCTCTACTTTCTTTACAATCTTCTTTTTGTTTTCCATTCTACTTCAAGCTTGCTTCAAACCTGATTCATCTCTAATTCACCAAAAAAGAAGATAGCACGCTTTTCGTGCCGGCATCAAACTCTGTTCATCGCTCGGTTCATCCCATTTAATTCCACCCGTCAAGTCACATTCATTCCCCATTCCTTCACCTTCCATATATGAAGTTGAGTGAAAAACGGATACCCCTGTTAAAAAATAGCTATATTTATTTCATTCTTTCAACACATTTTCGCTATAAACTGAATGATACAGACGATTCAGTCCGAATAAAGCAAGTAAAGGAGATTCATATGAGCAAGAACACGTTCAATCCATTCAGAAGGCTTCATTTTTATGCAGCTTGGTTCATCACGCCTTTATTATTGACTCTGACCTTGTCGGGAATCGGATTCCTCTTTTATCCCGAGGTTGAAAACGCAATTTATGATCACGAATTCTTCGGGCAGAGTGATGATAAAGAGATGCAAAGCATGGATGAAGCGATAGAAGAAATAAAAGAAACTTACAACGGCTTCTCCGTCAGTAAGATCAGCATGATGGAAGAACCCTATAACAACCGGGTGACGATCAGTAATGATCAAGGGGAGTCGCAATATGTATTCTTAGACAGCAACAATCAGATCGTCGCCAGCCAGGATTCGAAAAGCACCTATTCCAATTTTATGAGGACATTCCATAGTTCCTTGTTGACCGAGCATACCTTTGTCCGTTATCTGGTCGAACTGACGGCTTGCTGGGCCATCTTCCTGATCGTGTCGGGGACCTATATGACATTCAAGAAGAAACTGCTCCAGAACCGTTCCAGGAAAAATCCTCTCAGGTTCCAAAAGATTCATGCATTACTTGGACTGACACTTGCCGTACCACTGATCATCATCGTGGTGACGGGGATTCCATGGTCCGTATTCACGGGGAGTAAAGTAAGTCAATTCGCTGCCGATCATCCTGATTGGGGAAAGACAGAATTGCGCTATAATCCCCCTCAATCGGATGTCGATGAAATCCCTTGGGCGACAAGAAGCCTGGACCAGCCCGCTTCGGAACATAAGGGGCATGCGGGGCATCACTCAGACAGCAGCTCAGATGACACGATAGACGGCCAGAAAACCATTGAAGAAATCATCACTGCATCCGGGGAGAACAATATTTCAAGACCGTTCTCCATTGTCTTTCCTTCTGATGAAACCGGCGTCTTCACCGTGTCCAAAGGAAGCAATACAGGTGTCACCGGACTTGATGTCAACCCGGACGAAGAAACAACCGCTTACTTCGACCAGTATTCCGGAGACATGATCGCTCAAATTGACTTTGAAGATTACGGCATCATCGGCAAGTGGTTCACATGGGGAATCCCACTTCACGAAGGACATCTATTCGGGATGGCCAACAAGATCCTGAACCTGCTCGTCTGCATCGCCTTCCTTGCAGCCATCGCGATGGGCTTCATGTCATGGATGAAGCGAATGAAACCGGGTGAAGCGAAGGGTCCGAAAAGGATCAACAAACCATGGTCGATCGGCGCCGTCGCAACAATCTTGATTCTCGGTATCCTCATGCCGCTTTTCGGATTATCCGTTCTCGTGATCTTTATCGTTGAAACGATCATCTACTTCACGAAGAAAACGAAAAACGCTAGATAGAAGAAAGGACTGACCCGCGTAATCGGTGTCAGTCCTTTTTTGCAACTTCTTCCCTTTCCTTCAAAGACCTCTCATGTTTAAGAAGCCATTCCTTTCTCCATAAACCGCCCGCATAGCCGGTCAACTTTCCATTCGATCCGATGATCCGGTGACAGGGGACAACGATGCTCAACCGGTTCCTTCCATTGGCGCTGCCCACTCCCCGGACCGCCTTTTCATTCCCGATCGTGACGGCGATGTCTTTATAGGTGGACGTTTCCGCATACAATACATCCGTCAATGCCTCCCACACCTTTTTTTGAAAAAGGGTCCCATCAAGCTGATACGGGAAAGTGAACGTACGGCGTTTGCCCCTGAAGTATTCATCAAGCTGCTTTTCGCACTCTTGCAGCACCCGGGGACATTCACCCCGGCAATCGTCTGCCTCCTGTTCTTCGATGAACAGAATGGATGTGATCTGTTCATCCGTTCCCTGTATGTCAATCATTCCGATCGGTGACCGGTAAAGTTTGTTATATAGTTTCGTCATATAAAGACCTCCAAAGATAGAAGGCGGCATATCCCTGCCATCCTTCCCATTTTGCCGATAATTGTTCCATTTCTTCAAGCGTCGGTTTACGGTCATAACCCAATAAAGCCTTCAACGCGTTTTGAAGGCCAACATCCGCGATTGGGAACGACGATTTGACATGCAGACATTTCATCATGACATAGTCCGCTGTCCAGGCTCCTATGCCTTTATACTGCAGGAGCGTGCTTCTCACTTGCCGCTCATCCAGCTTCATCAATGAATCTTTTCTCAATTCACCCGTCTTCATCGCCCCCGCGATCCCGAGGATGTATTCAGCTTTTCTGCCTGTGATTTGAAGTTTCCTGAGATCCTCAACATCTATTGATGCGACTTCTTCAAATCGGGGAAATAACCAGAACCGTTCGCCGTTGACCGTCACACTTTCACCATATTGCTCAACAAACCGTTTTTTTAATGTGTAGGCAAAGGTTAAATTGATCTGCTGCCCAAGGATCGCCCAGACGAGGGCTTCGAACAAATCATGAATGGATATCATCCTCAAACCTTCATATTTCTGAGTAAGCCCCGATAAAATGGAAGCACCGGCCGCCCATTCATAAAACGCCGCCAAATCCACATCCAATTCAAACCACTCCCATATATATTCCGCCACTTTTTCACGTGCGTATTCAGATGGGGTGCCGTTCAGAAATTCAACGTTTATGAACTCATGGATATTTTCAATCTTACATAAAATCAATTCTTCATCCACACGGACCAATTTCAATAAACATCCTTCTTTAATCTCATGAAGGATTTCCAGATCGGATCTCCCTAAAAACAGCAGGCACTCATCAAAGCTGAATTCTTTTGGAGGGTAGATTTTGATCCAAGATTGTCCGTCAGTCCACTTCATTTTTCGAATCCTCCGACATACGCTTTCGATATTCGTTTGGTGAACATTCTTTCAGCTGCTTAAACACTTTATAGAAATTGGATGAGCTTTGAAATCCGGCCTCATAGCCGATTTCAAGATTCGTCTGGCCAGTTGTCACCAGCAGATGAGCCGCTTTATCGACGCGGATTTTTTCCAGGTAGGTACGCGGCGTCTCCCCTGTTTCCTGTTTAAACATGCGTTCTAGATAATAGGGGCTCAGGCCTGCATGATCCGCAATATCCTTCAACACCAGGGGTTTGTTCGTATGATTGACGAGATAGCCGATGACGGTCCTGACCACCTCGATATTCGGGGAGTACTCCACTTCAGGCTGACATCTTTTACAGGCACGAAATCCGGCTTTCTCTACCTCATGGATGTCAAAATAAAAGTCCACATTCACTTTTTTCGGCTTCCTGGACCTGCAAGAAGGCCGGCAATAAATCTTTGTCGTCTTCACAGCCGTAAAAAACAACCCGTCATACTTCTGGTCACAAGCCATAATTTTCTCCCACATTTCTTCAAACGTAAGATTGACCGCAGTCATCAGCACACCCCCTCTTTCTACTTTCCCTAAAGATTATATATCTCATTTTATCAAGAATGCCCCTCACATTTCCTCCTCATTCTTGCTCTTATGGTCTGGACAAAAAAAAGAGAGAAGTATCATCTACTTCTCTAAAAATGCTGATTAACCGTTTATTTGTGAGTACAGTAGAAGCTGCATCAATAACGGGTGCTGCTTCATTCTCTTTTTCTATCCGTCTCTGTATATTGATCTTCATAACTGATGAACTCATGCTCCTGGTAAGCTGCCAGGACTCCGTGATAACTGATATCGAGTCCCATTTCTTCTTCTTCCTCGGTGGAACGGACCGGAATCCATAGTCGAATGATGGACAGTGCGAGCCATGTCATACCAAACCCCCATACGCACAATACGATGAGCCCCAGTAGTTGCACACCTAAGAGCTCCCAGCTTCCACTGGAGAATAGGCCGCCGTCCGTCGAAAACAGGCCAAGTGCGATTGTCCCCCAAATACCGGATACGCCATGAACCGGAAATGCGCCAACGGGATCATCGATTTGTTTCGATTCAAGCCAATTGGTTGCAAACAGCATAAGAAGCCCCGCAACTGCTCCGATGAAAATGGCTGCCTCAGTGCTAACGAAGGCACATCCTGCTGTGATCCCTACCAATCCTGCCAGGGAACCGTTGATCACAGCAGCAGCGTCTGACCGTTTATAGCGAAACAACGTGTAAAGCAAGGTCGCGGCTCCACCTGACGCTGCTGAAAGCATAGTCACAACGGCAATATGTCCGATTTTCACGTCCGTTGCACTGAGCGTACTCCCGGCATTGAACCCAAACCAGCCGAACCATAGTAAAAATGCACCGACAGAAGCTAATGGAAGACTGCTCGGCAGAGAAATGGTACTGGTGCCATGAGGGGTGAACTTTCCCTTCCGCGGTCCGATGAACATGGCCGCCGCAAGGGCTGCAAATCCGCCCAGGGCATGAATGACAGCTGACCCGGCAAAGTCCATCATGCCTAATTCTCCAAGCCATCCGCCTCCCCAGACCCAATGTCCGCCGATTGGATAAATGAGAGCCGTCATGACGATGGCATAAAGGATATAGGCACGGAAATTAATTCGTTCAGCAACCGCCCCGGATACAATCGAAATGACCGCAATGACAAATGCCGCCTGGAATAGCCAGAACGTATCAAGAGAGATGGTAAAATCCAGATGATCGAGATTCCCCTTCAGCATGGAGCCGCTCGTACCGATCAATCCAAGGAAATCCGCTCCATACATCAGTCCAAATCCAATGAAGTAGAAACAAAGGGTGCCGATCGTAATATCGACGAATACCTTCATGATGATATTGACGTTATTCTTATGCCTTACAAACCCCGCTTCCAGAAGCGCGAATCCGCCCTCCATCAAAATGATCATGGCAGCGGTAAGGACAACCCAAATCGTATCTAAGCCGGCATTAAGCGTTTCAATCGTCATGTTATGAGTCCTTTCCCTTTCTGTAGTCGATGATTTCTTCCGTCAGCGCACTGGAAACCTCGAGCGGTTCATCAGAGGAATGTTCCCTGCATAAAACGGTCACCTGATCGATCTGCTGGATCCGCTGCTTGATCCCATCAATTTGCTTAAGGCGTTCTTTTACATGGACCATATATTCCACAGCCTGATGATGACTGGGAGCACGGCCCGCAAAGAATTTCCGGACTGGTGACAACGATTGGTAAAAGGCTTCTTCAGCGCGCTTCTTATCTTCATACCCCTTGATCTTCTGCTTCAGATCATTCACTTCCGCTTCCTTAAGACGTTTTCTGTCTCCAAACATCTCTATAAGCTCATCACAAGAAAAGTCCAGCTCTCGATTCAATTCATCACGGATTTTCATGTAAACTCTCCTAACAATTTAATGTCATGTTTTCTAACATAATATCAATTTACAGAAAATTTGTACAGAAAATAGTATGTAAATTTTTATTTGGGCCCTCGGAGGATGGGGGTAGGGAGTTATACCTTTTTTATAAATAAAAATGAGGTCTGGTCGACGATATCCTTTATGATTTGATTGGAATGTGGGGATTGTTGCAGCATAAAAAAAGAAGCACCGGGATCCGTCCAGTGCTTCAGGTGAGGGATAAATTTATAGAGTAGGCTTGTTCTGCATCTTCTTTTTTCTAATCAAAAAGTAAATAATCAGTGCTGAGATAGCCACTAACAGGATGATGGTAACAAAAATATAGGTTGGGTCTTGATTCTTATCCTCTGGAAGGAATCGATTTGCAATCGGTCCGAGCGAAAGAAACAGCGGGATGACGATTGTAAACCACGTTTTTGTATAAATGGCAGCAGCAATGAAGATCACGATACATGCAGCAAGGATCAAGTTATTTTGTAAAGGAGTCGCGGTAAAGACCGGCTGAAAATCCTGCGCATTGTACCAGAATAAGACCGCAACACCCATTCCGGTGACGAGAAGCATCGTCCCAAACATCAGAAAGTAGCTCCATATAGACTGGATATATCCAGGCAGCACCTTGAATAGCAGAACAGCATAAATCAACACCCCGACAATTGCACTAATCGATGCAACCAGGATCATGCCCGCCGATAGTGAGAAGTTGCCTTCAATCGCTGGCGCAAGGCTTAAATAGGCAGCCAATAACAGGATCAACAGCGGGACAAGCCCTATTAGCTGACGATAATCAGTCTTCATCGATTCCCCAATGCTTTTCATATACTGCTTAGGGCTTTCCCCGACGATGTGCGTGACATCTTTCCCCTCAGCCTCTGCTTGAAGCAAATGGTCTTCCAATTCCTCCGTAATCTCATTGATTTCGTTGTCGTTTTTCCCTTTCGAAATCAGGTGCATCCGAAGTTCGATCAAGAACTGTTCCGACTCTTTAGAAAGCATCTGTTCACATCCCCCTTTTATTCAACACGTAGTTCACCGAGGAACTCAGCTGTTCCCAGCGCTTGATAAATGACTTCAGTTCCTCTTCCCCTTTGTCGGTCAGGGAATAATATTTCCTTTTCGGTCCGGCTGTCGATTTCCTCAGCGTGGCCGTGACAAGACCTTCCTTTTGCATCCGCAGCAATAAAGGATAAATGGTTCCTTCACTGAAAGAGGTAAATCCATAAGACTCCAGTCTTGCAGCTAATTCATACCCATATATTTCTCCGTCTTTGATGATGGATAAAAGGCAGCCGTCCAATATCCCTTTTAGCATCTGAGTCGTATCTGCCATTGACTTGCTCCTTTCGGTATCTTGTAATACAAGATATACCATTAGTATAGTTTCCACTACCTTGTATTGCAAGATAAATTTGATAAATTTTTACAAAAACGGACCGGAAGCAGGGAACTTTTCCGTCATTCTGCGGATCCTTGGCTACTCTTTCACAAACTGCATCCGGCACGGCCGCACCGTACATATCTGGAAGGGAGGGGGACAGTTTATGAGTGATATCATGGGAAGTCGGTTTCTAGGTAAAAGATAATGAACAAAAAACGCTGTTGGGAGAATCCAACAGCGTTTTTCTTTATTCCATTATTTATATGCCTTTTTCAATCCCTCATAACTGTTGATCACAGCAGCGACCAGGAGGCCGACCGATACGGTCAGGTAAAACCACTGAAAGTTGAAGGAGTTGTTGAAGAGCATTTGGATCCTGTCGATGAATGCCGGATTCATCACTTCCATGTTTCGGAACATAAACAGAAACACAGCTACAGGGACAAATTGAAATACCGCATTCTCGATCGCCAGCCTTTTCGTCCAGATACCAGCCCGCCATTTTTTGAAAAAGAGAAGCAGCTCCAAACCAATGAGGAACACGACCAGCGGCCAATAGCCCAGGAGGACATCCTGGTCGAACAGAGAGGTGAACACCCTTCCGTCGTCACCATTTTCATACAATCCAATAATATCTGAAGCTTTAAAGTAGCATGTGGACCAAATGACCGTCCACACCAGGCCACCGAATATCTCCAGCTTGCTAATCCGTTTTTCTTTCGGGATATACGGGATATCCTTCAAGTCGTCCGGCGTCCACTCTTTTCCTTTCATGGTAATCGGAAGATGACTTTCCGGGGGAACGGTCCGCTCGATGACGGCAAAGGTGACCGTCAGCCAGAAGAACACCTGCATCCCTGTGCCGATGACCTCGACAACCCCATTTCCTGCGATAGACAAGAACAGCGCGATGGGATTGGATTCGCCTGAATAGCTTAAAACGGACGAAACCGCCAATACAATGAACGTGACGGCGGCCGCAATCGGCAGGATGAGCTTCAACAGCGTGATATACAAATCATAATACCGCGGACCGATCAAATGCATCGGCCTGTCTTGATAGTTGGAGGCCAGCACAGCCGGGTCCCCGAGTGAAGTCAGTACCTCCCTCACATCATCCTCTGAATACTCTTCCGGCAGCATATCTTCAATCGTGGATCTCAACTCCAGGGCGATATCATCACGATTCTTCTCCGGCAGCCTTCTCATCACTTCTTGAATATACAGTTCAACAAGCTTCATTTTCCCTCTTCCTCCTTCAATAAAATCGTCAATTCCCCGGACATCTTTTCCCATTCGGCCTTCAACTGCTTCAGAATTTCATCGCCGTATTCACTCAACACATAATACCTCCTCGGCCTGCTTTCCGACCGGTCCCAGCTGCTCGTTACCAGCTCCTGCTTCTCCAACCGGCGCAGCAGCGGATAGAGTGTACTCTGCTCCATCGAAATCCCGCTCTTCTCCAGCAATTGAACAAGTGAATATCCGTACTGAGGTGTCCGCAATTGACTTAATACCGCCAGGGTCAACGTCCCCCTCCGGAGCTCCGTCGTCAAGGACGTCAGCAGTGACTTATCCATATCTTCACCTCTTTGCTTGAATATACTGTGTGTCGTACACTATATGCTTTATACTATGTATCATACACTATAGGGGTGCAAAAAAGAACATTTTTATCAAAAAGAGTAGTGGATCAAACCCAGGATGCAGCCTTTAACTCAATACACATGTCTAATTCATTCAAAAATGCCTGAAACCACCGGGCGGATGGGATTAAATCGTGTGATCATTCACAGGAGACCGGATTTATCGTTGAGTGAGTTGTCTCAATCCATGTTTGGGAGGGAAGTTTCATACTGAAATGACGTAATTTTACCGTTTGGTTCAGTAATCTTTGAGGTTTTGTTGATAATCTTTGAGGTTTGACCGTAAATCTTTGAGTTTGTACCAATAATCTTTCACTTTTGACAATTAATCTTTCGATTTCGTCGATAATTCCGCCACTTGGAAAAATAAGTAAAAAACGCCTTCCCACACTTATTAAAATGACCTTTAAAAGATGTGCTAACCAATTCAAACGCCAGACTTTCCCCTGACCTTCACCCCAAATAAAAAAATAGCGGCCTGCAAGCCGCTATTCCCTATCCTTCAATTTACTCAACATCGTGGTCAACGTCTGGTTGAACTGCTCAAGCTCGCTGCCCTCCATGTCCAGGCTATCCAATAACCGTGACGGGATACAGCTTGCTTTTTCTTTCAACCCGACCCCTTTTTCCGTAAGGCTGATGATGACACTCCGTTCATCTTCTTTTGAGCGCTCGCGGATCAAGAGTCCATTGCTCTCCATTCTTTTCAGCATAGGGGTGAGTGTACCGGAATCCAGGAATAACTTTTTCCCCAATTCTTTTACCGTTGTCCTCTCCTTTTCCCAAAGGACCAGCATGGCAAGATACTGAGGATAGGTCACCCCTATTTCCTCAAGGAGGCTTCGGTATAATTTCGTGATCTCTCTTTCAGCCGTGTAGATTTTAAAACAAATCTGATTCTCTAATAAAAGTACATCGTCCATATATGTTGTATCCTTCCCTGTACATACTGATTGTTGTGATTATCATACAAAATCCGTTAGTAATTATCAAATTAAATTGTACACAACTTAATTGTTGACAATTAATATATCATGTTTTACTATTTAGTTGTGCACAATTAAAAAATCTCATTTTACAAGGAGTGTTATGAAATGGATGCATTATATACAGCAAAGGCTACGGCAGAAGGCGGCCGTGCAGGTAAAGTAAAAAGCAGTGACGGTGTATTGGATCTTGGATTAGCAATGCCGAAAGCCCTTGGCGGCAGTGGAGCAGAAGGAGCGACGAACCCTGAGCAGCTTTTCGCAGCTGGTTATGCCGCTTGCTTTGATAGTGCTTTGAACCTGGTGGCAAGACAATCAAGGAAAAAGATCGAATCTAAAGTGACGGCAGAAGTGTCCATTGGAAAAGATCCAGCTGACGGAGGTTTCAAACTTGGTGTTGTTCTATCCGTTGCAGTTGGAGGAGTGGATCTTGATGAAGCGGAACAGCTGGTTGAAAAAGCACACGGTGTCTGCCCGTATTCAAAAGCCACAAGTGGCAACATCGAGGTAGACTATAAGACAACTTCTTTATAATAGCAGGACAGATTAACGGTCCAGAGGTGAATGATCTCTGGGCCGTTTTTGTGTTTTCTTTTATTACAATAACGGCTTCACATGACGAAAATAGCGGGATTTCAAAAAACAAGCAGAAGATCCACAACCGTGCCTCTTTCCCTGTCTTGATTACTCTCCGGTCAACTGCCAGCAGCAAGTATTTGATAAAGAGTTTGAAATCAGAGGGGTTTAATTGTATTTTTAAGGTAATCAGAAAGAGAAGAAGGAGAATAGCAAATGACTTCGATCCTTATTGTAGACGACGATATCAATATCCTCCAGCTGGTCTCGATCAACTTGTCCCGGGAAGGGTATCATGTATTCCAGGCGAAGGACGGGACAGAGGCCCTGCGCATCCTTAATGGAGAGGCATGCGATTTAGCCATTGTCGATGTGATGATGCCGTTCATGGATGGGTTTGCATTGACCAGGGAAATCCGTCAGCACCATGATATTCCGGTCATCCTGCTGACTGCAAAGGATCAGATCGAAGATAAAGAAGAAGGGTACAGGTCCGGTACGGACGATTATCTGGTCAAGCCCTTTGAACCGAAAGAATTGCTATTTCGAATAAAAGCACTGCTGCGGCGTTATGATAAACAGCCTGAGTCTTCGTCCATTCGTTTCAGGGGGACGACCATCAATAAAAGCAATTATGAAGTCCAGGTCGGGGACAGGACCATCCTTCTGCCTTTGAAGGAATTCGAACTGCTCTATTTTCTGGCTGCACACCCCATGCAAGTGTTTTCCCGCGAGCACCTCATTGAACGGATCTGGGGGCTGGACTATGAAGGGGATGAACGGACGGTGGATGTTCACGTGAAAAGATTGAGGGAACGCTTTTCTGGGATGACGGATGACTTTCATATCAAAACTGTGCGCGGTGTCGGATATTTATTGGAGGCTAAGTCATGAAGTCCCTTTATGTGAAATTTGTTTTGAGTACGATCGGGATCATGGTGATCAGCGGCATTCTCGCCTTCCTATTATCAAATGCTTATTACCAACAGAAATTAAAACCCTATAACGATCAGAAAAATACCACCATTGCACTGAAAATCGCTGACTATGCAAACGAACACCCTGAGATTGATTTAGAAGAGTACCTGGACAACATCTCCGGCATCGGATACCAGCTGTTACTGGTGGGGAACTCCGGTAACGACACGTTCTTTGGCTCAACTTTCAACGATCCATCACTCCCCGAGACAGTCAGGGAACATGTGTTAAACGGCAAGATTTATCACGGCATCCTTCAATTCCCCAGAAAAACGTTTGTCACAGGTTTTTTTGCCAATGAAGTCGAAAATTCAATCGGCGTGCCCTTGACCCATGACGGAAATAAGTATGCCCTTTTCCTTCGACCGGATATCAAACTACTGTTCAACGAGATGCACTATTTATTCGGCTGGCTGCTTGTGCTGACGATTCTATTAAGCATCCTTTTCGTCATTTTCGGCACGAAATACTTAGTAAAGCCTATTTCAACACTTACAAAAGCCACCAAATCCCTTTCCAAGGGACAATTCAACGTTGAAGGAATCGATTTGAACCGTTCAGACGAATTGGGCGTACTTTCACGAAGCTTCTCGCAGATGACACGTAAATTGGAGCAGATGGAGGATATGAGGAGAGAATTCATCTCGAACATTTCTCATGACATCCAGTCCCCTCTCTCCAATATAAAAGGATATACAGGCCTATTGGAAAGTGAGTCGATAAAACCTGAAGACAAAAAGGAATACATCGCGATCATCAATGGGGAGATCAATCGACTATCCTCCTTGACGAAACAGCTGCTGCTTCTTGCCTCATTGGACCGGAACGAAGAAATGATGAAGGTCCAATCCTTCAATGTCGGAAAGCAGCTCAAAGAATTGATCCGAAACTATCAGTGGAAGGTAAACGAACGCGGAATCATGATCGGGTACTCCTTGCCGGATACTGAATTCAAAGGAGACCCTGCATTGCTCCTCACCGTCTGGGAGAATTTGTTGACGAATGCCATCAAGTATAATAAACCCAACGGCAGTATTGACATCACCATGGAAAAAAAGGAACACACCCTCTCCGTCCTCTTCGAAGATACTGGAATAGGAATGAACAGCGGTGAGACGGAAAGAATCTTTGATCGTTTTTACCGGGTGGATACAGCCCGCTCCCGGTCCATTGAAGGATCAGGGCTCGGATTGTCGATTGTCTCCACCATTGTCAGCCTGCATGGCGGACAGATCACTGTCAAAAGTAAAGAAAGGGACGGGACGGCATTCATCGTGG
Organism: Rossellomorea sp. NS-SX7; assembly: GCF_052828565.1. Classification (NCBI taxonomy): domain Bacteria; kingdom Bacillati; phylum Bacillota; class Bacilli; order Caryophanales; family Bacillaceae; genus Rossellomorea; species Rossellomorea sp. NS-SX7. The sequence goes on from NZ_CM128249.1 coordinate 3,942,145, forward strand.
AATTGCCACTCCCACCCGTATGACGTACATAGTGTTATGACTTCCCAGGGAAAAGCCCTTGGAACGTCATAACACTTTTTTTGTTACCTGCTGTTCATCTTCCGTTCATATTCAGGATATAGAGTAAGGGCATAGACAATAAAGAAAATGGAGGCTGTGAAATGAACATTGCATGGAAGGAAATGAAAAGGAATAAAATCAGGTTTCTCATTCTGGGTTCGATCATCTTCCTGGTCAGTCTGCTTACGTTCATTATTTCCGGTCTGGCGAATGGATTGTCACAAGATAATGCTTCCCTCATTACTGATTTGCCAGACGGTCATTTTTACATGGATGAGGATGCCGAAGAAACCTTTGCATTCTCCAGAATTGATACAAATGTACAGCAGGAAATACTGAACAAAAATAAGAATGCCTCGGCATTTTCTATACAGATGAGCTTCTTGATCGACGATTCCGGAAACCGCCGAAGTGCCGCCTTCGTTACCTCCTCGGGCTCACCTCTCCTTTCAGGGATCGAAAGTGGTGAAGTCATACTGGATCGTTCCTTGGAAGAAGAAGGGATCAAGGTTGGAGACACCTTAACCGTGGCACAATCCGATCGAACACTAGTTGTAAAAGACTTCGTCGACCAGAAGAAATACAGTCACGCACCGGCAGCGTATGTTCATCGGGAGGACTACCAGGACATATTTCGTACCGAAGAAATGCAGCTGCTATTCATACCCGGGAGTGACCTCCCGACTGAATTTGACGGACTGCGCTCTTTTTCCAAGAAAGAATTCTTTGAAACGATCCCAAGCTATAGCGCAGAACAAATGTCACTGAACATGATGGTCTGGTTTTTAATCATCATCAGCGGAATGCTGTTTGCCATCTTCTTCTACATGATGAACGTTCAAAAAATAGGGCTCTATGGAATCTTGAAAGCAATTGGCGTAAAAACGAGTACACTCTTTAAGATGATCTGGACACAGATGCTCGTCATCACCATATCCGCCCTTATTGCAGCCATCGTCTGCAGCCGATTGTTCACTGTACTGGCACCTGATGGGATGCCCTTCCGTCTCACACCGGATGCGACCATACAATTGTCGCTCGTCTTTCTGATGATCGGCTTCATCGGCGCCACGCTGTCAGGGATCCAGATCAAAAAGGTGGGACCATTACAAGCGATTCAACAAGGAGAGGTTTAAGATGGACATATTCACATTGAAAGACGTCAAAAAGACATTCAAAAATGGGGAAACAGAGGAAGAAATCCTGAAAGGAATCAACCTCACCCTGAAACAAGGTGAAATCACCGCACTCGTGGGGGCATCGGGATCCGGGAAAAGTACACTCCTGACCATAGCCGCAGGCCTTCAGCCCGCATCGGCCGGACAGGTGGTGTTTGACGGCCAGAATTTGACGGCGATGACATCAGAACAAATCCGGAACATTCGGGCGAGCAGCTTCGGCTTCATCTTTCAATTCGCCCACCTGGTCCCATTCCTCACCGTCGAAGAACAATTATCATTCATGCTCAAAACGTCCGAAACATCATTAAAAAAACACGAACAATCAAATGAAATCGATCGCATCCTAAAGCTGGTGGAAATGGATCACAGAAGACACGCCTATCCCCCTTCCTTATCAGGAGGGGAAAAACAACGGGTCGCCTTGGCGCGTGCCATCATCCATAAACCGCAGGTCCTTTTTGCAGACGAACCCACTGCAAGCCTCGACTCCAAACGATCCAGGGATGTCATGACACTGCTCCGCGAGTTGACCAGAACCCTGAACATCACCACCCTGATGGTCACACACGACGAAGAAATGCTTTCGTACGCCGATCATATCGTGAAAATGAATGATGGGCTGGTGGGATAGTAACATTGTCAGTATTAAATTGACTAGGAAAAGCCTGTTTTCACTTTGCTGAAAACAGGCTTTTTCCGTTGGCACACTACTTTTTTTATCATCCTCAGAACTAAAGGGGTTCATAAACTTAAATGTCTTAGGAAAGAAGATTTTTAGCAATAAATGGCTAATTCCGTGTATAGTTATTGCTGTGGGGGTGGCTTTCAATGATATTATTTAACGTTCTAAGCCTTGTATTAACATTATTCATTATAGGAAGTGGACTCTACTACTTGTTCATTAAGAAAAACAAGAACAAGATCAGTTCTGTTTTGGGCTTATTATTCATCTCTGCAGGAGCCGTCGGATTCATCATTTCCATTTCTCTTAGGTGAAAGTATATGTAGGTACATTAGAAAGGGGAAATTTTTTATGAGCGAAATCAAAGACCTCATGACCAAACTCGACCAATTCATAGACGACCGGAACTGGGGACCTTATCAAACTCCAAAGGACCTTGCCATTTCCATCTCCATCGAAGCGGCCGAACTGCTGGAAGACTTCCAATGGATCAGCAGTGAAGAAGCCCTTCAAAAGAATGAAGATAACATCCGTGAAGAAATTGCGGATGTCCTGATCTATTCATTGATGCTTTGTTCCAAACTTGATTTGGACGTGAAAGAGATCATTGAAGAGAAGATGGTGCAGAATGCGCTGAAGTATCCTGTCACAGAAAAGGTTTAAAAGAACAAAACCAAAGGGCGGCACTGCATCCAGCACCGCCCTCTTCGATCAATCTCTATCCCTAGCCACCTGCGTATCACGAATATTTTTCTGAATCGTGATGGCCGCAAATAGACTAAGAACGAATGACATCCCATAAAATCCTTTTTCACTCAGGATGATACTGCCGGCATTATAAAGTCCGATTGCCATCAAAGAAATGGCGACAATCACGGCAAACCAGCTGAGACCGTAGTAAATCCCGGAAACAGGGATATCCTCTTCCTTGTCCCGTACCGCTTTTTGCAGTGATACCGCTGCGTACAATCCGAATACTAGTACAGCGAAGTAATACCCTTTCTCATTCAGTTCCATTCCGGCATTGAACAGGCCGATCAGATACGCCGACACACCTACTACCAAAGCTGCCCAGCTTGCTCCTTTAAATGCAGCAGTCGGTTCCCCTTCTTTTCTCTCCACTTTGATTTTCGGTTTCTTATCATCGTTCTTCATTAACGGATTTTCATTGAAATCAGACATCGACCGCTCCCCTTTACTGTCATCTAAAATGCAGGCGTTACCCTGCTGCCCTAAGAATCATTATAGCAATTTTTTACAGATTATGTATGCGATTATTGCGTGAAATCTTCATATACAGGCATTATTTATATAAAAAAAGGGCAGTACGGAGTCTCGGAACGGCTGGTACCCTTGCACTTTTCGCCAATAACCATTAAAGTATATACTGGTTGAAATCTGTCCCCATGGGGAATGGATAAGACTAGACATTTCACTTTTTAATTTTGGGAACGTGTGTCCCTGAAGGAAAGGGTTTAATATACTATGAAGAATAATTTTTGGCATGAGTTGCCTCGGCCGTTTTTTGTTTTGGCACCGATGGAAGCCGTGACCGATGTCGTGTTTCGTCATGTCGTGAGTGAAGCGGCGAGACCTGACGTGTTTTTTACAGAGTTTACAAATACAGAAAGCTACTGTCACCCGAAAGGAAAAGACAGTGTACGCGGGCGTCTGACGTTCACGGAAGATGAACAGCCGATCGTCGCCCATATATGGGGAGACAAGCCTGAATACTTCCGCCAAATGAGTATCGGCATGGCGGAAATGGGCTTCAAGGGAATCGATATCAATATGGGCTGCCCTGTTCACAACGTCGCAGCGAACGGAAAAGGCTCCGGCTTGATCCGCCGTCCGGAAGTCGCAGCGGAACTGATCCAGGCAGCCAAAGCGGGAGGACTTCCCGTCAGCGTGAAGACGCGCCTAGGATATACGAAAGTAGAGGAATGGCACGACTGGCTGAAGCACCTATTGGAACAGGATATCGTCAATCTGTCCATCCACCTTCGCACAAGAAAGGAAATGAGTGAAGTCGATGCGCACTGGGAGCTGATCCCCGAGATCAAGAAGCTCCGTGACGAAATCGCTCCTCATACGTTATTGACGATCAACGGCGACATCCCTGACCGTGAAAAGGGACTCGAACTTGCCGAGAAATACGGTATCGACGGCGTCATGATCGGACGCGGGATCTTCCATAACCCATTCGCGTTCGAAAAAGAAAAGAAAGAGCATACGAGCGAGGAGCTCCTTGACCTTCTACGACTGCAACTGGATCTTCATGATCAGTACAACGATGAACTCGAGCCTCGCCCATTCAAACCGCTCCGCCGCTTCTTCAAGATTTACGTTCGCGGATTCCGCGGAGCAAGCGAGCTGAGAAATCGTTTGATGGAGACAGAAACGACGGATGAAGTTCGTGCACTGCTTGATGAGTATGCAGCTGAAGTGAAGGAAGATGAAGGGTTTTCGGTGACTAAGTAAAGCCCTTGTTAATAAAAAGGAGTCAGTTCCCAGTGTGTGTTAGATTACTGGGGCTGACTTCTTTTTTGTCATTTTACAACTTTTTTTGCCTCTATTTTTTATACTGTGGCCACTATCCAATAAAAAGGGATAACGTCCACACTATAACTCTACTATAAACATATTATTACTATGTGGATGATCATTCATTACGTTCCATTAAGGAGAGAAGTAAATGTCCAAAACCATAGGAATCCTTGGGGGAATGGGTCCAGCTGCAACTTTGGACTTATTCAATAAAATTATCTTAAACACTCCTGTACAAAGCGATCAGGAACATCATCGCATTATTATCTACAATAACCCTAAAATCCCTCCTCGAACGCAGCAATCACAGCCATTACCCGAGCTAATCAAATCTGCCATATTATTGGAAAAGGCAGGTGCAGATTTCATTATTATGCCCTGTAACTCAGCACATATATGGCTAGAACAAATAAAAGCAGTCATTCACATACCATTCTATAGCATAATTGAAACCACTGTGGAATCAATACTTTCAGAAGAAGAAGCCTTTCCCAATAAAAAAATCCTCTTACTAGCTACTGAAACAACGATAAATAACCGATTATATCAAAAAGCATTTCATCATACCCCTTATGAAATCATCATCCCTATGAAAGAAGAACAACGGATCATTGATAACGCCATTAAAGAAGTTAAATTGGGAAAGATTTCATCTAATCAGTATGTAAAAGAGCTTAACAGGATCTTACATGTCTATAAAGAAATCGGAATTTCCGTGATTATAGGTGGCTGCACTGAAATACCATTATTGTTTCATTTATTCAATGCAGACATGAAGATGATCGATCCAACTCTATTACTAGCAAAATTGGCTGTGCAAAAAGCAACATAGTTACTATTTAAAAATAATGACAAGATACAAGGGAGCTGCATAAGCGATGAAAGAACAGCTTATCTGTTCAGTCCATATTGATAAGGAGCTTGATCCACTTTTTATTCAATTGAGTGATGAAACATTGAAACGATTAAACATTGAGTCAAAGTCAATCATACTGAATTATGGTAATTACAAAAAAGAACTAACAATTGAAATCGATCATAATCTGAAACTTAATCAGATTAAAATCTCATCCTGCTTGAACGAAAATATATCCATTCCCGATCTTCCATATGATTCCTTTTTTGATAAAAATCATTTATTCTTAGGTCCAGTGATTGGTTTTCTAGAAACGCCTTGGTTCAATCCTAAGAAAGAAACCGCCAAGTTGCGTTTTTCAAACTATGACAAGATCAAAGGGTTAATCTATATTTTTAATAGTAAAACGATTAATCAATCTACTAAAACCATTTCCGGCTATTATTACGAACCAAAAACAAATAGATTCATTAAAGGAACCTTTCCTTACCCTTGTGCCATCTACAATCGATCTCCTATGAATCCAAACCTTTACAGACACTTTAAAGAACATATAGGTAAAAATATATTTAACTACCCATATCGCAATGACAATAAATATTCTTTTTGGATCAACATGTCCAAGATCCCCTATATACGAGAGCATTTACCTTTTACAAGAAAGTATAACGGGCTGGAAAGTTTGGTTTACATGCTTACAAAATATGAATCCGTCTTTTTAAAACCTACTTCATTAAGCAGAGGCAGGGGAATTTTCCATATAAAAAAAGCGGATAAAGGATATATATTATCAGCTAACACTGGAGATAAGGTTCTTATCAAATCAATAGAGACGTTGGAAGAGAAATTACATTCAAGCACAATGAAAAATAGTAGATATATTATTCAACAGGAAATCCCTTTTACCCACTCTGGGAAAAAAATCGACTTCCGGCTGTACCTTCAAAAAGATGAAACGAAAAACTGGACATATTCAGGCATGGAAACGAAAGTAGCACAGACTGGGAGTGTAATCTCAAACTCAAGCAACAGAGAGAAAGTACTTCCAGGAGAAGCAGCTCTTAAGGAAATATATCATTTGAATGAAGATCAAATGAAACAAAAAATAGTTGAAATCACCCAATTATGTATGAAAATTTTAAACGTTATGGAGAATGATGAAGAAGCACACCTCGGTGATGTTGCTTTTGATTTCATTTTGGATCATGAGTGCAAGGTTTGGGTATTAGAAATGCAGCCAAATTATGCCGCAGAAAGGAAAGCGAACAGAACCATGGATGAACGCCAGGTCCTGCCCTATATACTTCCAACTCCATTTGAATATGCCAAGGCGCTGGCAGGGTTTGAAATGAAATCAATGCGTTAATGCTGAAAGAGACTGTCACTACTATTTAGAGACAGTCTCTTTTAACTCTTTGTATATATAAAACGACATTTACTATATGGTAAGGTTCACCTTTTGTATCTAAAGATAAAAATTTATTTATTCTTAATCGCTTCGGCAAGCTCATATAAAGCATGCTGCTTTTTAATCCGATAATTCCTGCCTTCTTTTTGCAAATATCCCTTTTCACAAAACTGTGTCAGTACATGCAGCAGGTGTCGGTAAGAGACGCCTAAATAATCACTAACAATGACGTGCTTTTCCAGGTAAACTCCTTTATCGGACGTCTGTAAAATAAAGTCTGCAAGCCTGTTTTCCAACGGAAAAGCAAGGCTCTGTGAATACTTGGCTGCCATTAACGTTGCTTTCAGACTCAAGAATTTTGTTAATTCACGAAGAAATTTTGTGTCTTCAAGCAGTTTGGTGCGGTACCTGGAAAAAGGCAAAGCAAAACAGACTGTTTTTGTGGATGCCTGAATTCCCTTTGTATAGTACACATCGTTCAGTAATTCCATCTCGCCTATATAATCATGCGCATTGATAAAGTTAATAAGCGATACTTTACCATTTTGATGCGTGACATATATTTTTGCTTTTCCTTCTGTTACATAAAATAAGTAATCAGGTCTCTTTCCTTCTTGAATGATCCATTCATCCCGCTTATATTCCCGAACTTCAAGAAATTCTTCAATCTGAAAAGAAAATCGATGGGCAATTGAGTGTTTTTCTACATATAACCGCTTTTTCTCACCTTTATAAATTTCCATCTTCCACCTCGAAAATATGAGATATCTCATATTATTCTTCTTTATTCTCATGATATCATGCGATTGATAAGGAGGATACAAATGAATACACAACGTTGGATGAGCACGCATTTCTTTAGTTTTTTTCTGACATGGGGAATCTTTCTGCCTTATTGGTCAGGGTGGATGATACAAACGAAAGGCATTACGGTTTCAGAAGCCAGTTTCATTATGAGCATCGGCTTAGCAGCAAGGGGCCTTTCTACACTGTTTGCCTTTCCTTATTTACTGGAAAGGGTCAGTAATAAGGTACTCTTGAACATAGCCGGAATTGGTACACTGGTGGCACTTCTCAGCTATATCCCGGCTGACTCGTTTACCGCCTTACTAATCGTAACCGTTATACTGCACATCTTTTACCCAACCTTAATGCCGGCCTTGGACAGCGTAGCCGGCGTGCTTGTGCAAAGTAAGCAATTGAAGCACTATGGGAAAAGCCGACAGTGGGGATCCATCGGATTTGTCTCAGTAGGTATACTGTTAACGGTTTTTACGGGGATGTTTGGTGATGACGTGATTTTTTGGGCACTATTACTTGGAATCAGCTGCTTTGTCGCTCTTAGCTTAACGAATGCCCCGGAGATTTTATCGAAGAAACCGCAAGTAAATCAATCCATAAAGGTCAATATCTTTGATTTATTCAAGACGAAACATTTCCTGGTAGTCCTGATTATTGTGGTGCTTCTTCAAGCAGCCCACGCTGCCTATTACAACTATGGCTACATCTTTTTACAGGAGATTCATGCACCGATCTATCTCATCGGTGTCATCATTAACGTTGCCGTCATTGCAGAAATCATCTTTTTTTCGATTGCTGATAAACGCTTTAATCGATTCTCACCCGGAACTTTATTGTCGCTGGCTGCAGCCGGCTCTTCACTGCGGTGGATATTGGTGTTTACGTTTCCTAACGTTGTGGTGTTTTGCATCGCCCAGACGCTGCATGCATTTTCGTTTGCGATGGGGCACTATGCTTTTATGAAATACTTAACAACAAACATTCCGCATACACACATCCCAAAGGCCCAAGGCATGTATTCTGCCTTTGCACTTAGCTGGAGCACGGCGGTGTTTACGATATTCGGAGGGTTCTTATATGAAATTGAGCCAAGATACGCCTTCGTCGGAATGCTTGCCTGCAGCCTGCCGGCGATGTTCATTGCCCTTGGGTATCGGAAGCTGGAAGTGGAAAAGAATGTTTTGTTGTCTGCTGAAGCGCGTTAATATATTTGTCTTGATTAAAAAAAGAGACTGGGACGAACATTTTATAGGAGGCTCTAAATACCGCTATTGATTTCCGTGCAAGACTTCGCTTTCCGCGGGTAGCGCGTGAGCCTCCTCGTCACTGCGTTCCTGCGGGGTCTCACATTAGCTACTCTTCCCGCAGGAGTCTTCGTCTTGCACTCCAATCAACCGCTGGAAAGAACTAATATCTAACTTACAATAAAAACTAAAAACCCGAATCAATTTGCAGATATTTAACAAATTGATTCGCGTTTACTTAGGTTAAATCACTTATTTTCCAGCCTCTTATTTGCTAGAGGAACCCACAGCGCAAATATAACAACCTCACTTCATTTTTCACTTCCCGACGATCTTATCCATCACCCGATTGGTTCTGGCACCCGATTCTCCGCTGCTTGGACACCAATTGCCGCCCTCGGTTAACTCTTTGACAATCGTCGTTACAAGCGGCTGGTGGACATGCTCGGGGCGTTCGAAACTCCATTGCTGCTGCCCTTCACTGGTTGTCAGTATGACCGGATCATCTCCAAAGGTAGAAAAGCTGATTTTTCCTTCACTTCCGACAATTTCATTCAAATCCACATCTTCAAAAGCCGTGAAACACCATTTTCCAACCCCATGAACGCCGGATTGAAACTGATATGTACCCGTCACGATATCTTCCGCCTCATAATAGCCTGCTTGATTCGAAGAAAAGCCTTTTGCTTCCTGGATCGGTCCGAGCAGGAAATCGAGAATATCGAGGGTATGGCTTGCCAGATCAAAGAACAAGCCGCCACCGGCTATTTCAGGCTGAACCCGCCATGGAAGATGATCTGAATCCTTCACGTCGTCCCCCGCTTTTTGATACTGAGTCGAAGAGACAAAACGAACGTCTCCAATCGCCTTTTGATCCACTAATTCTTTTATTTTCAAAAACCGCTCCTGTGCCCGGCGATAGTAAGCCACATATAAAGGAACCCCAGCTTCTTTACAGGCAGCTACCATCTCGCTGCATTCCTCTGTGTTGCGCGCCATTGGCTTCTCCACATAAACAGGTTTCCCCGCTGCGGCTGCCTTCAGCGTATATTCCTTATGTGAGCCTGGCGGTGTTGCGATATAAACCGCATCCACATCAGGGTCGTTAATCAATGCATCCGCGTCATCGTACCATTTCGGGACCCCATGTCTTTCAGCATAATCCTTCGCCAGCTCACCCGTTCTTCGCATGACCGCAACAAGTTCCGAGTGTTCGACCTTTTGAAAAGCAGGACCGCTCTTCTTTTCCGTTACATCTCCGCAGCCGATGATTCCCCATCGGACTTTTTCGTAAAGCATGGTTAAATTCCTCCTACTGGTATCGTTATTACCAATCATACCTGAATTTACTGAATAATGACTACAATCATTGCATGAACCAACTACCTGAATATCGAAGGCTCTTCAACAGATGATCATTTTAAAGAAAGTCCAAATGATATTGCATATATCTTGCAAGGGGACCTCGATAAACTAGAATTAAATCTTCTATTGGAGGTGATTGGCATGGCGGAGCAACTCGTCATTGGAGGTGTTTTTGCTGCAGGGTTACTATCCTTTTTCAATCCATGTATTTTACCGCTTCTACCGGTGTACATCGCGTTTTTATCAGGTTCTAAAACCTCTGCGAATGAAAACACACCTGTCATCCGGATCGGCTTCTTGCGACTGCACCCTGTTCTTATCATCAGGACCCTTTTATTTGTGTTTGGCATATCGACCGTCTTCATACTGCTCGGATTTGGGTTAGGCGTATTGGGCAGGTTGGTGACGAGCCCCACCTTTATCAGCATTTGTGGCGCAGTTGTGATTATGTTCGGGATCTATCAGACAGGGTTGATCAAATTACCGTGGCTGGCAAGAGAGAGAAGGTTTTCGCTAAGGGGTGGAAAAAATGGCGGATACGCAAGTGCATACCTGCTGGGACTGACATTCAGCTTCGGTTGGACACCTTGTATCGGTCCCATACTGGCAGCCATCCTGAGCATTGCAGCAGGGGAAGGATCGCCTGCATACGGCGGCTTCTTGATGCTCATTTACACACTGGGGCTGGCCATTCCGTTTCTGGTGATGGCGATATTCTCGGATATCCTGCTGCAAAGAATGAAAAAGCTCAACAAATACACAGGCTATATCAAAGTGTTTTCTGGCATTATCCTCATCATCATGGGGGTATTGCTGTTGACGGATCAGCTGAATACGATCGTCGTATGGTTTGAAAAAATTTAATCTGGAGGGATTTTCAATGAAAAAAAGTATATTCTTAGTTGCTGTGATTAGCACACTACTTCTCGTATTAAGTGCATGTGGACAAGAGGAAGACATGATGGAGAAAGAAGACCAAATGCACAACGAAGACATGAAGTCTGAAGACGGTATGATGAAAGACGATGACATGAAATCCGAAGGCGGCATGAAGGATGATGACATGCAAGAGGATGGCATGAAAATGGACGACAACGAAATGATGAAAAACGATGGTGATCCCGCTCCTATGTTTTCTTTGAAGGATTTGAATGGAGATGAGGTCAAACTTTCTGATTTTAAAGGGGAGAAAGTGTACGTAAAATATTGGGCATCATGGTGCTCCATATGCCTTGGCGGCCTTGAAGAGCTGAATACGCTGGCAGGGGAAGATCACGATTTTCGTATCATCACCATCGTCACTCCTGATTACAAAGGCGAGAAGTCTGCGAAAGATTTCAAAGAATGGTTCAACAGCCAGCCTTACGATAATCTGACGGTGCTTTTAGATGATGATGGAAAATGGGCAAGGGAATTTGGGCTTATGGGTTATCCAAGCTCTTACTTTATTGGATCCGACGGTATTCTCGTAAACTCTTCACCTGGCCATGTAGATAACGAAACCATCACTTCGAAATTTGAAAAGATCCATTAAGAAGCGGGGGATTTCACATGCGGAGTTTTATGATTAAAAGCCTGATGGTTACTGCCTTGGCTGTATTGCTGACAGCTTGTGGAATCGTGCATAACGCATCTCAAGACTCTTCATCAGGAGCCGCAAATGGGGTTGGAAGTCTTCCAAATAACCCCAACAAAAATGTAGATTACTCAAACAGCAAGCTTAGGGATATCTATTTTGCCGGCGGCTGCTTCTGGGGAATGGAAGCATATATGTCACGAGTTTACGGCGTTTCCGATGTCACGTCGGGTTATGCTAATGGAGAAGGGAAAGACCCCTCCTATAAAGACGTGATAAAAGGGGATCGAGGCTTTGCAGAAACCGTTCATGTTCAGTATGATCCAGATAAGGTCTCGCTTGAAAAACTAGTGCAAGATTATTTTCGGGTCATTGATCCAACAAGTGTGAATAAGCAGGGAAACGACATCGGCACACAATATCGAACAGGAATTTATTATAAGAATGAAGAAGACAGTAGTATCATTCTAGATGTAAAATCAGAGGAACAGCAAAAATACAAAAAGGAAATCGTAACGGAGGTATTACCCCTCACAAACTATTATTTGGCCGAGGAGTACCATCAAGACTATTTAGAGAAAAACCCGGATGGTTACTGTCACATCGATTTAAATAAGTTGGATGAACAAGAAATCGTCATTGACGAATCGGACTATTCAAGACCGAGCGATGAGGTGTTGAAGGATACGTTAACCGACAGCCAGTACGCTGTTGCCGTGTTAAACGATACCGAGAGAGCCTATTCAAACGAGTATTGGGATAATTATGAACCTGGCATTTATGTCGATGTGGCAACCGGTGAGCCTTTGTTCTCCAGCCGGGATAAGTACGACTCCGGCTGCGGGTGGCCCAGCTATACAAAACCGATCATCTCTGAAGTTGTGACGTATCATCAAGATACTAGCTTCGGAATGGAGCGCACAGAGGTGCGCAGCAGGGTCGGTGACATTCACCTTGGCCATGTGTTTGATGACGGACCCAAAGATCGTGGAGGAAAACGTTATTGCATCAACAGCGCATCCATTCAGTTTATTCCGCTTGAAGACATGGATGAAAAAGGCTATGGCCACTTAAAAATGGCCGTCGAACAATAAAGTATACTTGATAGGGACGGGGGTGATGAGACGATGTATACACTATTGATTGTCGAGGATGAGGATCTGATTCGCAGGGGGATTGTTCAGTTCGTCCCCTTTGAGCAATTGTGCATATCCGAAATTTACGAAGCCAGTAACGGGTTGGAAGGACTTCAACTCCTACAGTCGCATAAAATTGATTTGATTCTGCTCGATATAAATATGCCGAAGATGAACGGCCTTGATTTTGCAAAAAAGGTCAAGGAGCTTCAGCCGCTGGCCAAAATTGCGATCATCACAGGCTATGATTACTTTGATTATGCGGTGACCGCCTTGAAGCTTGGTGTCGATGATTACGTCATGAAGCCGGTCTCCCGCAAAGATGTCAGCGCCGTACTCTCCAAGCTCGTTGACAAGCTGAAGAACGAACAGGTGCAAGCGGAAGTATATGAAACGATTACTTCGTTTCAGTCTAAACAGTCCGCGAGTGAAGACAATGACCTAAAAAAAGAGCTTTCCCGACTGATTGAACAAAACCTGAGCAATCCCGAATTGTCCCTGTCCTTTTTAGCTGGAGAGGCAGGCTTCAGCTCCGGACACATGAGTGGTGTATTCAAGCGTCTGTTCACGGTTCCTTTTCAAGAATATGTCGTCACGCTGCGGCTCGAACGGGCAAAACTTTTACTTCTGACCTCAAGTAAGAAAATGTACGAAATAGCCGAGGAAGTTGGCTTCGACAATCAGAATTACTTCAGCACCGCTTTCAAGAAAAAGTACGGCTGCTCACCACTTCAGTACCGGGAAAGGGTTAAGGACGAATGAAACAATGGTTAAAATCACTTCGGGCACAGATCTTCCTATTCACAATGTTGATCAGCATCGTCACGATCAGTATACTCGGCATCATTGTCTATATCGGAAGCTCTAAAGTGGTCCTGCAGCAGTCAATCCAGACTTCCAAGATGGCCGTCGAGAAAGGCAGCGCCAGTGTCGGCATGTACATTGAACGATTGAATGTACTGTCAGAACTACTGGCAAAAGATCCTTCCACAAAGCAGGCGCTGTCTTCTGAGGATCGGTCCGGAGAAAGTAACTTGAATACAATCATAAATAACGTCCTGGATTCGGACCCGAATATCCAATCGGTCATCGTGATCGGAAAAGACGGGTATGTGATGTCGAACGAAAAGGACCTTAACATGACCCTCTCCTCTGATATGATGAAGGAAAAATGGTATACAGCCGCTTTGAAAGAGCGGGGCATCCCAGTGCTTACTTCGGCGCGCATGCAGAAATTCTCCATGGATCAGGATAATTGGGTGATCTCCATCAGCAGGGAAGTGCGTGGCGAAAACGGTCAGCACTTGGGCGTCGTTCTGCTGGATATTCAATATAAAGGAATTGAAGATGCCTTTCATGACCTCATGCTTGGTCAGAACGGCTACGCCTTTATTCTAAACAACAGCGGCGAACTGGTTTACCACCGGGACCCGTCTTACTTCACGGATGAAGGTAAAAAGCAACAACTACTGGACATATGGAAATCTAAAGAAGGCTATGACCAAGCCAACAACACACTCGTCCATAAAGCTAACATCCAGCATTCCGACTGGGTGCTTGTTGGGGTCAGCTCATTGGATGGCCTGAGCCAAGTCCGGAAGCAGCTGCTCGGTACAATCCTCATCGTGGGGATTGGTTTGTTTGTACTCGTTCTCATTGTGACCCCACTGGTTGCAAAGCGTATTACAAACCCCATTCATCGACTCGAAAAAGCCATGCAAAAAGTACAGCACGGTGTCCTGGATGTCCATGTTACGGAGAGTGGAATAGCTGAGGTAGAGCATCTATCAGAGCATTTCAATGTCATGACGAAAGAAATCAAACGGCTGCTGAAAGACATCGAGCAAAAGGAGAAAGATCTGCGGTCGTATGAGTTAAGCGTGCTGCGTGGACAAATTAACCCTCATTTCTTATACAACACACTGGACACGATCGTTTGGATGGCAGAGTTCAATGACAGTGAACGAGTGATCATGGTAACCAAAGCACTCGCCCAATTCTTCCAATTGTCCTTAAGCGGTGGAAACGAATACACGACCATCGAAAATGAACTCAATCATGTCAAACAATACTTGATTATCCAGAAGGAACGCTATGGAGATAAACTTAACTACACCATCGATGCCGACCCGGAAATCCTGGAGGTGAAGATTCCGAAAATCATTCTCCAGCCACTTGTTGAGAATGCCATCTATCACGGCATACGTGAAAAGTCCGAAACCGGGCATATTCATATTACAGCCAAGAAAGATGAGTCCTCTATCAAATTGATCATTGAAGACGACGGCGTAGGTTTCAATCCTCAACCACGATTGCAGCAAGTGAAGGAGGAACAGTCGATTCGCTTAGGCGGGATTGGCATTCGGAATGTGGATGATCGGTTGAAGCTTTATTATGGGGAGGAGTATGGTGTGACGGTGGATTCAGTTGTTGGGGTTGGTACGACGGTTGTTGTGGTGTTGCCGGGTTCTTTGGGGTGATTCTTGATCAAAATACTTTTAGGATCAAAAAACAGACGGGAGATTTGTGGGGTCCCGTCTGTTTTTTTTCTTCAAAGGAATAACAGCATATTTATTTATTCTTAATCGCCTCAGCTTGATCATACAAAGCATGTTGCTTCTTAATGAGATAGTTACTACCTTCTTTCTGCAAATATCCCGTATCATAAAACTGCGTTAGGACATGCAATAAATGCCGATAAGATACCCCTAAATAATCGCAAACAATAACGTGTCTCTCCCTATAAATCCCTTTATCAGCCGTTTGTAAAATAAAGTCCGCCAACGATGTTCTAGCCTTACATAGTTTGAACTCAGGAAAAGGAATGTCTCAGCCTCTATCTACATAGACATAGAATAAACGAAGGGAGCTGGTCTCAATGCTTGAGTGGAGTGCTGCTATTGCAGCCGTCGCGTTTACCATTCTCGTAGTCTATTTAATTTTGACATTAAGAAAAGTAATGACAACACTTGCTGAAACAAAAAAAACGCTGGCCGACACTCGGGCAGCCGTTAACGGCATTTCAGATGAAGCAGAAGATCTGATTCATACAGCCAACCAAATTTCTGATGATATAAAAGGAAAAATGGAAGCCGTTGACCCTTTATTTGAGTCAGCTCATGATGTGGGAGATATGATACAAGATGTTACAAGCTCAATAAAAAGGACTGCTTTACATAAAAGCAAGCCTAAAACCGTTTATACGCAGGAAAACAAGCCAGTTCAAATTAAATTGAAGTAAGCAAAAAGAGGCCAGATCAATTGGCCTCTTTTTTGTGATTAGTTTATTCTACCAGTTCATCAACCGCCTTCTTACCGGGTTTAACCGATAGCATTTGTCAGCACGGCATGAAGACGGTTTTGATGCTTCGTCATTATGAATAAAGAATGACGTATCAAGAACGTTGGTTGTTCTTTTATAATTCTTCTTTATTAGTAGGGATATGGTTATTTGTGATACGGTTCCCCCCGATTAATCCGAAACGCCCGATAAATCTGCTCAACCAGAATCAACCGCATCAACTGATGAGGAAACGTCATTTTAGAGAAAGAAAGGGTCTCATTCGCCCGCTTCATTACCTCATCACTTAACCCGAGTGATCCACCGATGACGAAGGCTACCTTGCTCTTACCATAGGTGGCCAGCTTATCCAGGTTGTCGGCGAGTTCCTCGGATGAGCGCATTTTTCCATTGATGGCGAGGGCGATGACATGGTGGTCGGGTGAGATTTTGGAGAGGATCCGTTCTCCTTCCTTACCTTTGACCTGTTCCATTTCCGAATCGCTCAATACTTCCGGTGCTTTTTCGTCTGCAAGTTCGACGATATCGATCTTTGCATAGGCTCCAAGACGTTTTACGTATTCACCGATTCCTTGCTTTAGGTACTTTTCTTTCAGTTTACCAACCGTTACAATTGTGATATTCACACTTCATCCTCACTTTACAAACAATTTACAAACACATTATCCACAGAACTTATCCACATATCCACATAACCCATCCACATACTGTATGGGAATATTAGTTCGCCACAATATATATTGCGTTATTCCCACAATATTCACAGGTTGTGGATAACTGTTCTTCCTTTGATAATTCTTTTAAGTCCGGCGCTACTTCGTGCTCGTCGACAATGATATCCATAGCAAGCTCCACGTGCTCTAAACAGCAATAAATCATCGTTATGTCCTCCTTTATTTCATCTTTCTAAATAGTCATTTATTTATCCACAGGTAATCATATCACGTAAAGAAAAAGCAGGAAAGGTGCTTTCCCCCTCCTGCTTTTTACTTATCCACAACGATGGATTATAAACGTGATTCATCCGTCAGCTTCATCGTAAGTTCTTTCTTTTCTCCATTGCGATAGTATGTTACGTTCATTTGATCATTGACATCTTTCTTATTGTACAGGTGTTTTCGGAGATCGATCAGATTCTCAACTTTTTCACCATCGAGTTCCACGATGACATCCATTTGTTGAAGACCAGCTTGTGCTGCAGGGGAATTCGGAACCACCTGTCTGATCATCACACCATAATTCACTTCTTTCGGAAGCTTTAATGTTTCCTGCTGATGATAAGCGGAAATGCGGTTCACGTCTTCAAGCATGACACCCATGGCAGGTCGTTTCACTTCACCGTACTTTTCAAGATCATCGATGATTGGCTTCGCGTAATTGATCGGAATGGCAAGTCCGATGCCCTCTACAGCTTCCTGTGCGATCTTCATGGAATTGATCCCGATCAGTTGGCCAGAGATATTGATCAGTGCGCCTCCGCTGTTACCCGGGTTGATGGCTGCATCTGTTTGCAGGACTTCTGCGTTCCAGTCTTCCATTCCGTCCTGATTGATATCGACAGGAATCGTTCTTTCCACCCCGGAGACCACCCCTTGTGTCACTGAACCGGAGAACTGAAGACCCAGAGGATTCCCGATTGCGATGACCGGTTCACCGGCTTTCAGTTCATCTGAGTTACCGATTTCGGCCACTCTGTCTTTATCAATCTTGCTCCCGTCAATTTCGATGACGGCAAGGTCTGTCCAAACATCGGCACCACGGAGGGTCGCCGGCACCTTCGTTCCATCTGACAAAGTCACTTCCAGCTGGTCAGCACCTTCAATAACGTGGTTATTGGTTGCAATATAGGCTTTATTCCCCTCAATTTTATAAATGACTCCTGAGCCTGTCCCCGCCTGCTGGTCCTGGGATTCACTCTGTCCCCAGAAACTTTGCGAACGGATATTTGATATCCCGACGACCGAGTCACTGGATTTCTCCACCGCCTTCGTCACATCCGTCGTGACGTCAACCGAAACATTCTTTGTCGTCCCATTATGATATTTTTCGTCAGTCTCCTTCAAATCCTGATCCGGCTGGATTGAATAAGGCAATACATTCAAATTATGTAACTGAGGAAGCGCGATAATGATTAAAATAGCTCCCAGGATCGCACCAAGAAGCCCGGCAAGGAACATTCCGCCCCGATTGCCTTTTTGTTTGCTTCTGCCTTCTCTATTATAATCCTGGTCATCATAATATCCCATCTACCATCATCCTTTCATCAAATATACCTTTTGTTATTTTATCTTTACACGCCTGATTATAGTCAGGTTAAATTAAAAAATGATGAAAAACAGTTAAGGATTTGCAAGGCGCTTAGTTTCCTTTGCCCAATAACGAGCTTAAATACTGCTTTTGATTTCCGCACAGGACTTCGCTTTCGACGGGTAGCGTGAGTCGCCAGCGGGAAAAAGCAGCTAATGTGTGACCCGGCCAACTGATTTTTTAAAAATAAAAAGGCAAAAGCCATCAGCAGCCTTTACCTTTTTACATTCCTCTAAAATTACCCATTTAAACACTTTAATGGGTCAAATGGCCACTAATGGTGTCGGGACTTTCGGATCCGTATCGAACAAGTCGATTTGTTCGCCCACACCTATCCCTCTTGACTCCAGCGTCTGTGTCACACTCATCCGTGCCAGGTCTTTCATATTGTTATCAAGGCTCAAGTGCGCAAGATAGATGCCTTTGGTCCTGTCACCGATCACTTCACTCATAGCGATGGCTGCATCTTCATTTGATACGTGTCCGACATCACTTAAGATACGGCGCTTGATATTCCATGGGTAACGGCACATCCGGAGCATGCCGACGTCGTGATTGCTTTCGAATACGTAAGAATCGGCATTCGAAATGATGCCTTTCATCCGGTCGCTGACATAGCCGGTATCCGTCACAAGCACCAGCTTCTTTTCCCCTTGATGAAACACATAGAACATCGGCTCAGCGGCATCGTGGGAAACACCGAATGACTCGATGCTTAGGCCCCCGAAATGCTTGGCCGTTTCCATATCGAACGTGAACTTCTGTTCTGTATCGATTTTCCCCACGAGTCCATCCATCGCGTGCCATGTCTTTTCATTCGCATAGACAGGGAGCTTGTACTTTCTGGCAAGAACGCCAATCCCCTTGATATGGTCGCTGTGCTCATGAGTGACAAGAATGCCGGACAAATCTTCAATTTTACGGTCAATCTGACTGAACAACCCTTCCATCGCCTTGCCGCTTAGGCCAGCATCGACAAGAAAGGAATGCTCTTCCGATTCAACAAATATCGCATTCCCTGTACTGCCGCTCGCGAGTACACTAAAATGCATGGTCATACCTCTCACTCCAGTAGTTCTTTCTCTTTTTTTGAAAACTCGATCATGTTTCCATCAAATGCATTAAAGTAAAGATCGTGTTTTTTGTCTTCTTTTTCTACAACGAATCTCCAGGTAGGTGTAAGAACCTGATAGTCCGAAATCGGCACATCGGTGGAATATCCGGGTTTGAAATTCACAATCTCACTATCCGGTTCAATTTGATTGCTGTCAGCAAGTATCTGCAATGACTCCAAAGGAGTAATGATCCGTCTTTTTTCACCGAATGCCTTAATATCTTCAAGCATCGTCTGTTTATAGGATACAATTTCATTCTCATTATTAAGCTCGAATACAATTTCCGCACTGCCATTATGGAATAATGGCTTTTCATTGTACGTTTGATTATAACTGATCGTTAAATTTTCTTTATCATAATTTCTGAAAGCATATTGATCTCCGTCAATCGTATACTCTGCCATGAACGCTCTCAATTTTTCCTGCAGCTCGTCTTCCGAAAGTTTTTCACCTAAAGAGTAGGGCTCATCAAGCGTGGAATACAGCGTATTATCATTCAGGATTCTCACTTCCTGATTGTTAAGACTCTTTTTATCTTCATCCGTGAACTTCCTGGTCTTTGCACTGATGTTCGTTTCATTGATCGTTTCTTTAGAGGCTGATGATAAGTCAGCAGGATACGTGATGTTGTAAGAATCCAGTGACTGCTGAGTATTCGTATCGGCCAGGATCTCAGGTTCTGAGATTTTTTTTATGAAGATGGATAAAAGAAAGATATTAAGGATCAAGAAAACAACGATGAAGATCGTTTTCGTTTTACTCCAGTCCATTTATACCCCCTCCAATTCTTCAAGAGGCAGGAGCAACCAATTGCCGCTGTATTTATAGTACCATGAAGGCTTTAAATCATATAAAAGCATATCGGGAAAATTCATGTCCCTCGTTAATTTATATCCGATTGCAATATCCTCCACATAGTCCAGGTTGATCGAATTATTTCTCTCCAGTGCCTGCTGGACTGTATATCCGGAAGGCAGCCTAATCTGATCAGGTTTCGAGAACATGGAATAATCATCCCCTAATTGGAAGTATGGACGGTTATATTTGTGAATCACGTCTCTACCCCATACCTGGGAGATTTCAGTTGTCCCGGCAACATCACTGAACACTGGAAAGTTTAATAGAAACAGCCGATATTCAATTTTACTTTCTTCAGGGCTGATCGAAAATAGTTTGAACTTGTCGGTCCATCCTCCGTGCTCATTTAAGAACTCGATGCTGTTGTGGACCAGTACTTCAGCAGAAATACCGGGGTCCGGATCGATGCCGGGATTGACGAATGAAAGAGAATTATAATTTGTATTCACTTTCATTAAACTGGAGGAATCTCGATAGATTTCCTCTGAATCCGTTGTATTTCTGCTCACATTGATTGGATCTTTAAACAATGCCTTCATGAAATCTTCTGCGTCCAGCATCTCTGTAGAGTATTTATAGCTGTAATATTCATCTTCTTTCATCGGAAGAAGCAGCGTCTTCCTTGCATTCACTTTAAACGTATAATATTTCTTGAAATTTTCGTTGTAGAGGGCCCTCTGTACAAACATTTCCTGCAAGGATTCCATTTTTTCAATATCTACCTTGCTCTCAACGACATATTTCCTGTCCTCTTCTCCATACAAGACAAAATAGACACTTCCACTATCCCTCTTTTTCGTATTGATATCGAATACAATTCGATTAAAAGAAGTCTTCGGGAGATTATCCTCATCAAATTTGATGACCTGCTTATAAACAGAGAGGGGAAGATTATCCGGAAACACCAATTCTATCTTACCTGGGCTGTGAACCAGATTCTCTATTTCACTTTGAGAATATTGATTGCTGACGTCCTTTGCACCGGTTAATCGCCAGCTGCTCATATGTTCCAATACTTTATCGATTTCATTTTCATTCGGGCTACCTGAAATTTGATCGTCATGATAGTAGAAGACCTTATATGGCTGGATCAATTCCAGCTCTCTTCTCTCATCACCGATGGATACATCAAATGCCTCAGTGCTTTCAATCACGTCGTATTCAGGTTGATAGGTCCATAGATTCCACGTGAGGAAAATACTCATGGCCACAAGCAGCGTTAATAAGATTGATTTTATTTTTTCATAATTCATGACCAATCATCCTCTTGTGCGGAATCATATGGGAGCGTAAAAGTGATGGTCGTACCTTTTCCTTCCACACTTGTTGCCCATATATCACCACCGTGTGCTGATATCATTTCTTTCGCGATCGCAAGCCCCAGTCCTGTACCGCCCATCTGTCTGGAACGGGCCTTATCGACGCGGTAGAATCGTTCAAAAATCTTCTCGAGATTCTCTTTCGGAATTCCGAGTCCCTGATCCGATACGCTGATCTCGATGAATCCATTGTTTTCTTTCACAGTGAACGTAATCGTTCCGCCCTCAGGGGAATACTTCAATGCATTCGAGATAATATTATCCAATACCTGAGTGATCTTATCCTGATCGATTTCTACAAACATCGCCTCATCGGGCAAATAACGTTCAAAGGTGACATTCAGATTCTTCGTCATGTCAAAGCGGTCGATGATCCGATGGAAAAATAGGATAAAATCGATCCAATCTTTATTAAAACGGTAGTCTTTGCTGTCCATCTTTGATAATTGCAGCAGATCGTTTACAAGGCGGATCATCCGTTCCGTCTCGGTCTGCGTCACATTTAAAAATTGCGGTGCAATCTCTTCATCCTGCCATGCACCCTCCGCCAATGCCTCTAAATAGCTTCGCATCGTCGTCAGAGGGGTACGTAATTCATGGGATACGTTCGCAACGAACTCCCGTCTTTCCAAGTCGATCTTCTCCTGCTCCGTAATATCATGAAGCACGGTGATCAATCCATTGACAAAGCCGGTTTCCTTTTGAATGATGGAGAAATTAGCCCTCAAAATATAAGGCTTCTCCTTTGTACTGTAATCCAGAATGATGGAATCCTGTTCATTCGAAAGGTCTTCGAACGTATACTCTTCATCGAGCCCGAGGAGTGCAACGATCGGCTGGGATAGCACTGTTTCACGTGAAACATTCAGCATTTCAACCGCTGGGTCGTTAATCAGGATCACCCGTCCTTTTCGATCTGTCGCGATGACCCCATCCGTCATGTAGGAAAGGACGGAAGAAAGCTTTCTTCTTTCCCCTTCGGTCGTCGCCTGTGCTTCCTGCAGTCTCTTCGTCAGGTTGTTGAAGGTCATGGCCAGCTGTCCGATTTCATCATAGCCGTAGACCTTTACCTTACGTGAAAAGTTCCCTTTCGCCATCGCAAGCGCATGTTTTCTCATATCCGAAATCGGCCTTGTGATGGTCTGCGCCAGTAAGACACCAAGGATGGCCGTAATGGCAAGGGCAATCAGCGTCCCATTCGTGAAAATCTTATTGATTTCATTCATCTGGTTATATACATTTTCAATTTTAGCGACAAGATAAATCGCACCGATTACTTCTTCAGACGTCATAATCGGGGAAGTCAGGACCCACACCCGGTCTCCGGTTTGTTTATCGACGAAAATATTATCATAAGTGCCTCCGCCGGCAAGGACCCGTTTGACCGAAATTTCATTCGTCGGCCGTCCCACCAGCGCCTGGTTGTTTTCATCCGAAGTCCCTATGATCCTGCTCCGATCGTCTACCACCCGTATTTCATAAATATCGGAGGTGCTTTCATCACTGTCTTCCAATAGATTCTTAATTTCATTTTCTTTCGTGGGATCATCCTCTGTACGGACCTTGACCATCTCTTCACGGACCGAATATTCGAGAAGATCCACCCGGCTTTTTATACTGGTCTGAAAGTTTTCAACCAGCTTATTCTCCAATTCCCTGACAAAATAGACCCCGATGATCTGCATTGCCAGGAGAATCAGGAGCACATAAATCATGACAAATTTAAGATGGATCGAACGCGTTAAACCGACTTTCTTCATTCAACCTTACTCCTGTTCGGGATTTCGCAAGTAATAACCGACTCCTCTACGTGTTACGATCCAAGTAGGGTGGCTGGGATTGTCCTCGATTTTCTCACGAAGACGTCTGACTGTTACGTCCACCGTACGGACATCCCCGTAATAATCATACCCCCACACCGTTTGAAGAAGGTGTTCGCGGGTCATGACTTGTCCAATATGCTTTGCCAGATAGTGAAGGAGCTCAAACTCACGGTGTGTCAGTTCAATCGTTTCACCGCGTTTTGACACAACATAGGCATCAGGGTGGATGGTTAATGAACCAACCGTGATCTCGTTGTTCTCATCCTCATCACTCGCCTGGGCAGCCCCAGCCTGATGGCGTCTAAGGTTCGCTTTCACCCTTGCAATCAACTCACGCGTACTGAACGGCTTTGTGACATAATCATCTGCACCGAGTTCAAGACCAAGCACCTTATCGATTTCAGAGTCTTTCGCCGTCAGCATGATGATCGGCATCTCATACTTTTTACGGATCTCACGACACACTTCCATCCCGTCGCGATTCGGAAGCATGATATCAAGAAGAACAAGATCAGGCTTCACTTCCTCGGCCATCTTCACAGCTTCATCGCCATCGTAAGCACAGTGGACCTCATAGCCTTCCTTCTTTAAATTAAACTGTAAAATATCCGCAATCGGCTTTTCATCGTCAACAACTAGAATCTTTTTATCCATATCAATTGATCTCCTTTGACAATTAAATTCGTTCTTAAAGTATTTAGCTTAGTATAGGATTCTTCCTTTAAATTTATCACTTTCTGCGCCTTAATTCATCTTTTACTCTATGATTGGCTGATTTCATGTCTTTTTTACCAAAATAAAGCACTTATTCACTATTTAACATAGTGGGAGCATTATTTCGAATGAAATCTTCCCAACCTGATAAAAAAACCCAGATATAACAAAGGGGACTGACAGCTAATAGTTGTTGTCAGTCCCGTATAGTATCTTCTTTATTTTTTAAGTACATCTAATGGATTGATGAGTGATCCATTTTTATATACTTCGATGTGTAAGTGGACACCGGTAGATTCTCCGGTTGTTCCCATGATTCCGATTTTTTCCCCTCTTCCAACCGTCTGGCCGGCTGAAACAGAAATGGAATCCAAGTGAGCGTAAATCGTTTTGTAACCGTTTTGATGATCGATCACGACTTTATTTCCGTAACCGCCATCGTCCCAGCCTGCAGAAACGACAACACCGTTATCAACGGATTTGATTGTCTTATCACTTGGGCGTGCAATGTCTATGCCTTTGTGCGTTTTCCCCCAGCGAGGACCTTGCTTGGAAGAGATATACCCTCCATTTGTCGGCCACGCAAAGCTGCCTGATCCACGTGAAGGTGTTTCTTTCGTCCCTTTAATGACGATATATTTCTTTGGTTCTTTTACTTGTTTTTCTTCAGTGACATTTTTTTCAGTCTGTGATCCGTTTACTTCGGTAGCAGTGAAGGTAACTGATTTCTCACCATCGACACCTTCCTGCTTCACTTTCGTATCGCCTTTATTCATAGAAGAGTCTTCTACCACTTCTTTTTTATAGGCAACCTTTTCAATCTTATTCACTTCTTTTTTAACGACCGTATGAACTAACGGCTTACTGACCGTCACATTTAACTCTGAGCCTATTTTCAAGGCACCCTCTTCATCAAGTTCAGGGTTTAATTTTAAAAGCTCGGCAGTCGTCAATTTATGCTTTTCAGCAATTTTACCAAGCACATCCCCTTCTTCGACCTTGTACTTCTTCTCTTCAAGGTTTCCTTTAAGAAGAAGCTTGACAGCCTCATCTGAAGAAAGGATTTCTTTTGGATCTACCTGAATTTTCTCGGCATCCACTTTTTCTTCAAAAGAAATGTCCAATAAACGTGTTTCATTTTCCTTTAAAGCGGGTAGGGAAGAAGTAGAATCCTTTTTGCGTGCTTCTAATTCTTTTAATTCGTCTTCTGAAACATATTTTAACTTGAGCTTTTTCAACGCTTCGTCGGCAGCTTTTTTATCTTTCACATAAGCTACCGGCTTGTCGTCGACAACTAATGCAAATGCATTAGCTTCTACAGCCATAGACTTTTTGACATTCGTTAATACTTCCTGATTATTCGTTTTAGCAGAAAAAACATTCTCAGGTATGTATGTGATGTCATTATTCCAAGTAACTTGATAGTCTTTATACTCTTCTTGAGCATCCTCAAGTTTATCCTCAAGCATGTCCTTCACATCATCCTGGTTCGTAACAGCCCCTACATAATGACTGTTCACATATACATGATAGATGGTCTTAAGTTCTTTATCTGATGAATCATCCGCAGAAACAGATGAAAATGTTAAAGTTGATAGTGCCATAGTTGTGATCGCAACCTTCTTCATAAACTGAGAAGGACGATTCTTATATTTTTCTAATTTCGGTAATAATCGTTCTCCAAACTTCATTCTCTTGCCTCCTGTAAACTAAAAAGCAAAAATCACTGTGTTGGTCGTTCATTATGCCTAATTTTAGTAAATATTCTTGTAAATTCGTACTTTATTAATTTACCATAATTCGACGAAATACGGGGAAAAGTATTAGGATTGTAATGAAACTGTATAATTAAGCGGATTTTCAATGAGTCCATTTGATGATTTTATTGCTGAAATCCTTTATATATCTAGGAATAAGGTTACAGAGGGGAAATATTCTTGTCGAGGAATTTTGTAACTTTTTGTTACATACATGTTACAAACGCATAATAAAAAAGTACTACGAGAGTCAAAGTCATCGCAGTACTTTTTGTAAGATGGCTCAGGACGGAATCGAACCGCCGACACATGGATTTTCAGTCCATTGCTCTACCAACTGAGCTACTGAGCCGTATATGTATGAATTACATAGAATCAAGATCATCTGATTTGGATCAGTGATGATTCATTATGTAAAAAGAAAATGGCGGTCCGGACGGGACTCGAACCCGCGACCTCCTGCGTGACAGGCAGGCATTCTAACCAACTGAACTACCGGACCAAAAATTTTTGCTTTAGCAAAATATTTATCCTTAAATTGCGTGAGCAAAATAACTGTCATTCGTTTGCGCTAGCAAACTATCTTAATAACAAACTACCATATTACCAAACTATCATTCTAATAAAAGAAGATATGACCCATACGGGATTCGAACCCGTGTTACCGCCGTGAAAGGGCGGTGTCTTAACCGCTTGACCAATGGGCCATGCAAAATGGTGAGCCATGAAGGACTCGAACCTTCGACCCTCTGATTAAAAGTCAGATGCTCTACCAACTGAGCTAATGGCTCACAATATATATCAACACGAAAGTTTCGCGACGTCTTACGTGACAACGAAATTAATATTATCACGTATGGCGGACGGGGGCAATAGTTTTTTGTAGAATTTTGTTGAAAATTATTTTCTGGGGAATAAAAGCGTTAAAACTTACCTAAAGGTCTTTAGCTTTTTCAGGGCTAAAGACCTTTAGGTTTATTTTTTATAGAGGGTGTAGATCCTGCCCTTTGTGGTTCCTTCAGTAATCGAAGCTACTGAATTAAGTATTCTAGAAGCAAGAGAAGAGGAGGAAATCATAAGGAACTCTTTTAATTCTGAACTTGAAATGGAGTCGCCAAAAAGTAATTCATATTCTATCAAAGCTGTTAAGTGTGCATCTTTTGATTTTGCTGAACACTTTCTGCATATCCAATAACCATGACCCCTATCTAAGGGAATATGATTGCAAAAAGGACAAAATATCCCCTTCCTAATATCGTTTCTGGTCATTTGATATTGGTCTAGAATAGAAGAATTTAATGGAGTATCCATCTTAATTAATTTTCGAATGATTTTCTTTATTTCCCTTTGAGAGATTTGTTCACTATTATTTTGATTGTTGATTTCACTAATTCGTTGGGGGAGTAAATTACTATGGAGAACCACTTTATTTATATGTTTATTCGTTGACTTAATAACAGTTTGTGGATTGCTTATAACAACGAGGCCATGTATAGGAAGATGAGGGAGGTGGTTAAGTTCTAACCATTTTTTCAATTGAGATTTTTGACGTTGAAGTTGGAGTACTGGGTCAGGGAAAGCCTTCTCTTGTCCATTTTTAAATTGTATCAATTGATTAAAATCCCTATCAAACTCGAGAGAGCCAGACATATTTTTTACCTCTAAGATAAAGATATCTCTTCTGCTTAATACCAGAATGTCTATTTGAAAATAACGTTCACCATCAAATATTCGTAGATCATGGAAAATATAATAGTCATCTTTAGGGAGGAAGCTTAGATGAAAATCAATTGATTTTTCACCTTTGTAACCCGCTAGAAATTTAGCTAAGTCGTCTTTAACATAGATCGCTTTGACATGGAGAGGGGGTGTTCGGGGTAATAGCGCTTGTAGCTTTAATACAATTCGAGGGATTTGTTTCTCTTTTACATTCATTTCATCACTCCAATTTGTTTATTTACTCTATTTATTATTCAATTTCTTTCTCTAAAACCCTTCATCAAATGTAATTCAGTTTCTAATCTACCCTTATTTCAAAAGTGTGGTAAATAATTTTTCAAAAACACACTTCTTTTTTTCAAAAACAGAATTAATTTTTCAAAAAACACTTTTATTTTTTCAAAAACAAAGATTTTTTTTCAAAACCGATATTTATACACAAAAACTACAAAAAAAACCACAGCCCAGCCCCAATCCCGGAACCAAGCTGTAGCCTCTATCCAAAAACACCTCAATAAGTCAAACTAGCCGCCACAATCAACCCAACCACAATCGAAACCGAAAACAGGCTAAACCCGATTGCGACGTTGCCTTCTTCCACTTTCTTCGCCAAACTGACCTTAGGAGTCAATACGTATTCGATGATCCAATACGCGATGACCTGGGTAGCGATACCGATCAATCCCCATACGAAGGCATCGAACAAACTGACGCTGTTCGCCCAGACGGTGTAGATGACGATCGCGAGTCCGATCGCTTTTCCCCACAGTTTCAAAGCGACGGCGATATTCCCTTCACGTATGAGGGTGGCTTCTGAAAATTTGGTGGTAAATGCGAATACGATGACACCGAGGATCATGAGTCCCAGGCCGGTGCCGACATGGGCAAGAAAACTGATAAGTGCTTCACTTGTTATGATTTGCATTGATTTCTCTCCTTTTTAATCTTCCTCCACACCAATTGGGAGGAAGTATGATTCGTTATCGGTAATGGCGTTGCCGGCACGATACCCCACGGCACCAGCACAACCGTTTATGACGAAACTGCCGGCCATCAGGCTTGCCTCTACAATACCTTCATCGGTACGGATGCCGTGCCGGGGTAGTTCTATATACTCCTGATAAACAGGCAGAGATTCTTTATATGTTTCTTTTGGATCCTGCAGCACAACTTTACCTGACGCTTCAATGATTTTGACTGTATCCCCTTCGCGCCCGAAGGCTGGCTTCTGCACATAGGTCACGCCGCTTGCCTCAAACACATCCGGATCCAGATACGTCGGTAAAAAAAACGAAGAAATCCATTCGTGCTCTTCTTCGGTATAAAACTCACTCCCCGCCTCATGAAGGCCCCAGATCAATGCCTGCACGCCTTTAGACTGCATCAAAAAGGCAGAAGGCGGGTTCAACACTGCGAGTTTCCCGTCCAATACCAGCTTAATCAAATCCAGCCCCACTTTTTCACCGGTTTCTGGGTCAGCATCATCCACCAGATGCTCGACCGGATACGTCGGACGGTACAGAACATCGATCCGCTCCCCGGATGGAGTATAGACGCCGGCTTCACGGCCGCTCCTGACCTGCAATTGATCCAGACTGACAAATTCAGAAGGGACGCCTGCCAACGCCTGGAGGTACCGCGTCGTCAAATAATCCTCTTCATGATCACTGTGCGAGGAGAACACGATTTTCGGGGAGCCGCCCCGCTCCAATGTTTTCCAGGAAGCGAGCAGTGCACGGCGCACCTCAAGACCAAGCTGTTCTTCAAGTCCAGCATTGGGATCGGCACATGAAAAATGGTCACAGACTTTCCCATTCACATGAAAAAGCTCTTTAATGAAAGTCGGTGTATCACTATTGAATTCAAGTAGTTTCACCCCGCCGTCATTCCCGAGGACAAAATCGAACCTGCCGACGATGCACTCCTGGGGGATGGATTTAAACCGAATATAAGAAAGGGATTCCTCGGGAAATCCTAACTCCAGCAAGGACTCGTCGCTGAGTTCCCGGAGCAGATCGGCCGTTTTCCGGTAGACTTTATAGACCTTTTCAGACGCATCACGAATCCCCGACACGACTTCACGCGATTCTTTTTTAATATCCAAAAGAGCATATTCCATTCCGAAAAGGTCATGCCAAAAATCGGATATCCCCTCATAAAAACTTACTCTCTGTTCACGGTGGAATGTATCCATATTAACCGCCGAACCCGCCTTTAGATCCGCTCCCTATCCCTGATTTATAGGATTTCGAATACGATTTGTAGCCGGAATAACTTTTCAGGCTCGACTTATTTTTAAACATCCTGCCTGCAAACCAGAAGTAGCCGAAATGCGGGGAACGGCTGTCATCACAGTAGTAGGTGCCGCTTTCGTCGTCCCAATCCCAGTCGTCGCAGTCGGTGTCCGTCGGCTCCGGCGGTAGTTCCTGGTTGTTTCCGCAGCCGGTGACAGAAATGGCCATGACCGATGCCACTACTCCGGCCATCATTTTTTTCGTTTTGTTCATAGTGCTTCCTCCTCCAACATTACGCCTGTTGCTTTGACATATAAGATATAAACGGATCTGTCTTCATCGATTTCAGCAGAGTCCCGCTCATACTCTGCGCCTTTAATATAGGTATATACAGAGCCAATGACACTTAGTATATCAAGATGATCTTCATAGGTTTCTTGTTTTAGTATCGGATGGTTCTTCCTTGGATTTAGTTCACGAATTTCGAGCATCAATCCCTGCGGCGGAAACAATGGGTCCGTGACAGGCTCTTCTTCAAATATTTCTACATAAATAAGAAAGAGGTTCCCTTCCTTGGCAGAAGAAACTTGTCTGTACGTGATGCCTTCTTTGACAAAGAACTCACATTCCCTGCGGGCAAGGATCTGTTCAAGTTCGATATCCGGATAATGAAAGATTGGTTTGAAGCCATCCATGCCTTTGAGCAGGCGGTATTCCAATAGGGGTCTCGCCATTCTAATTCTCCTCCTGGACATTGCTTTTTCGTTCAATGGACAGCAGCCAGTGTGGGTATAGATTAAACATGTACATACACTTCAAAATCTGCTATCTTTTAAAACACTCTTTATGTATACGATTCACAAAAGGAATGGTTTCATTTACATCCTAGTTATTGGTATTATTATACTATGATTCATTAATAAGGAGCGGTTGCATGGCCATTTTTATGAGACTTTGGAAACAAGTATCCAAAATGGATTTCGGTTTTATCTTATTGTTATCCGTTATCATCATATTATTGGGTACATTCGGTATTTATTTTTTGGAACCTGAAGGCTTTCCTTCGCTGTTTGACGGTTTCTGGTGGACGATGACCACGTTGACCACTGTCGGATATGGGGATTATTATCCCGTCACCGTGGGCGGACGCCTGCTTGGCATATTCCTCTTTATTTTCGGTATCGGGATCATCGGGGTACTGATCAGCAAAACGGTGGATGCCATCACCACTTTTCAAAAATACAAACGGGAAGGGAAGCTTGAGTATACCATGAATGATCATTTTATCTATATTAACTGGTCCAAGAAGACTGAAAGAGCGATTGCAGAAGTGCTGGCTCATTCACCCCAGGCGGAAATCGTCCTGATCGATACACTCAGTGAATCGCCAATCGATCATGATCAGGTCCATTATATTCAAGGAGACCCTTCTGATGAGGAAATCTTGCTGAGGGGGAATATACTCGATGCCAAAAGAGTCGCGATCTTTTCCGATTCACGTATAGAGGACCCTTCACTCATAGATGGAAAGACGCTGCTGATTGCTTCAGCCGTTGAAGGCTTGTCAAAGACATACGAGAAGGAAATTCATACGATCGTTGAGATTTCAGAAGACCGGCATATCCCTAAATTCAAGCATATTGCGGTCGAGGATTTCATCCTTTCCACTGATTCGGTCTCTTTCTTGATGGCAAAAGCGACGATCCATCCTGGAACGACCAGTCTGTTCCGGCAGCTCCTGAGTAAGCGGTACGGTAATAATATTCATGAGCTAAAGCCGAATTCCGACTGGAAAACGATTAAAGAAGCGTCTGAAAACCTTTTGCAAAAAGGGGCCATATTACTTGCAGTCAACGATAGTATGGACTTCACGGATGCAATCAACCGTGAATTGCACCAGACCGACACCCTTTATGTCGTGTGCCATGACCGGGTGTATGAACAGATCACGGCGACTAACTGAATACAAGAAAGAAGCTGACCCAGCATGGATCAGCTTCTTTTTTTTTGAAAAATTATCTTGCACTCCAAACACTGCGAACCACATTCGTTTGGGAACGATCCGGCCCTACAGAGAAGATGGAAAGCGGAATACCTGTTAATTGAGATACACGCTCCAAGTAGTGGCGTGCATTTTCAGGAAGCTCGGAAAGCGTCTTGCATCCAGTGATGTCTTCTTTCCAGCCTGGAAGCTCTTCGTATACCGGCTCGCATTCAGCCAGGATATTAAGGTTCGCAGGGAACTCTTCCATGATTTCGCCTTTGTATTTATACGCAACACAAATTTTCAGTGTTTCGATGCCTGTCAATACGTCGATCGAGTTTAAGGACAGGTCAGTAAGTCCGCTGACACGGCGGGCATGGCGTACGACCACACTGTCGAACCAGCCGACACGGCGCGCGCGTCCAGTCGTTGTACCGTATTCACGGCCGACTTCACGGATTTGATCTCCGATTTCATTGTTCAGTTCAGTTGGGAAAGGTCCGTCCCCTACACGAGTCGTGTATGCTTTTGATACACCAACGACGTGATTGATTTTCGTAGGGCCGACACCGGAACCGATCGTCACTCCGCCCGCTACCGGGTTAGAGGATGTAACGAATGGGTATGTTCCTTGATCGATATCAAGCATAACCCCTTGTGCGCCTTCAAACAGAACGCGGCGTCCGTTGTCGATCGCATCGTTCAATACGACGGATGTATCGACTACGTACTTCTTGATCTGCTGGCCGTACTCATAGTACTCATCAAGGATGTCTTCGATCTTGAATCCTTCCGTTTCATAGAAACGCTCAAGAAGACGGTTTTTCTCCTCAAGATTACGTGCAAGCTTTTCTTCGAAAGATGCACGGTCTAGAAGGTCTGCGATACGGATCCCGATACGTGCTGCTTTATCCATATATGCAGGACCGATACCTTTTTTCGTCGTTCCGATCTTGTTGGCACCTTTGCGCTCTTCTTCCACTTCATCAAGCTTCAAGTGGTAAGGAAGAATGACGTGCGCACGATTGCTGATTCGTAAGTTCTCCGTTGTAACGTCACGGTCATGTAAGTATTTAAGTTCTTTTACCAATGCTTTCGGATCGACAACCATTCCGTTACCGATGACCGAAATTTTTTCATTATAAAAAATACCAGAAGGAATTAAATGTAATTTGTACGTTTCACCATCGAATTTAATTGTGTGACCCGCGTTGTTTCCACCTTGATAACGTGCGATTACTTCTGCGTGTTCAGAAAGGAAGTCAGTGATCTTTCCTTTTCCTTCGTCTCCCCATTGTGTACCTACTACTACTACTGAAGACATATTAAGCACCTCCGACGGGAATTAGTATTCCCTCTTTTTTCAAACAAACTCATTTTATCAACAGCAGGATGGAAAGTCAATCAAAACACGAACATTATTATAGGTATTAATATTTATGTTCGTAAAAACAAATTTACTTTACCCGACTAAAGGCCCGTCCCCCAGCACTTTAAAGTGTCATAGGAGTTGTCTGATAAAAAAGTAATAGCCCGAATTTTTTATTTTTGATATGTTTAAATAAGCATTTTGAATTTTACATACAATTGGATATTGAGGTGAGTGAGATGATTAGACGATTTTTCAGTTATTACCGTCCTCACAGGCGGCTGTTTTACATAGATTTCGCATGTGCCGTGCTGGTCGGACTGCTGGAACTCGGGTTTCCGATTGCCGTTTCCTGGTTCATCGATACCCTTTTGCCGGAAGGGAATTGGAGCACGATCCTGGCGGTAAGCGCAGGTCTCCTTGCACTCTATCTGCTGAGCTCGAGCATGCAGTTCGTGGTCAACTATTGGGGGCATAAGCTCGGCATCAACATCGAGACCGATATGAGGCGGGAGCTTTTCCATCACGTGCAGAGGCAGTCCTTCCGATTCTTTGATAACACGAAGACCGGGCACATTATGAGCCGGGTGACCAATGACCTGATGGATATCGGCGAACTTGCCCATCACGGGCCGGAGGATCTTTTCATTGCCGTCATGACATTCATCGGGGCGTTCTGGATCATGCTGACGATTAATGTGAAGCTCGCTCTTGTTGCGATCATCATCGTCCCATTCCTTGTCTGGCTGATTTCGTATTCGAATATCAAGATGAACGCGGCCTGGACAAAGATGTATGCCAATATCGCCGACGTGAACAGCCGGGTGGAAGACAGTGTGTCCGGTTCACGGGTGGTACAGTCTTTTACGAATGAACAATATGAAATGGACCGCTTCCAAGAAAACAACCAGTTCTTCCGGAAGTCCAAATTAAAGGCATACAATGTCATGAGTGTGAACTTATCGGGAATCTATATCACCACGCGTCTGATGACGCTGATCATCCTCGTATACGGGGCATGGCTGAGCTTCTCGGGCGCCCTTACCTACGGTGAACTGGTGGCATTCATCCTTTACATCAATGTCCTTTTCAAACCGATCGATAAGATTTCTGCGCTGCTTGAACTTTATCCGAAAGGGATGGCCGGATTCAAACGGTTCACCGAGCTGATGGACATGGAGCCGGATATCGAAAACCGCCCGGATGCCATCGAAGTGTCGAGGTTAAGAGGGAAGATCGAGTTCCACGGCGTACACTTCGGCTACGAGGCTCACCGCCCGATCTTGAGTGATCTTTCATTCAACATTGAACCGGGGCAGACCGTCGCATTCGTCGGCCCTTCAGGTGCCGGTAAAACGACGATCTGCTCCTTGATCCCGCGCTTCTATGACATAGAGGAAGGCGCGATCACAATCGATGGGATCGACATCAGGGATATGACAAAGGAGTCGCTTCGTTCACAGATCGGCATCGTGCAGCAGGACGTCTTCCTGTTTACCGGAACGCTCCGTGAAAACATCGCCTATGGTAAATTGGATGCAACCCAGGAAGAGATCGAAGAGGCATCGAGACGGGCTCACTTGACCGATCTGATTGCATCCCTTCCAGACGGGTACGACACCCAGATCGGGGAGCGCGGCTTGAAATTATCCGGCGGTCAGAAACAGAGGCTGTCGATCGCGAGGATGTTCTTGAAGAACCCGCAGATCCTCATTCTCGATGAAGCGACTTCAGCCCTTGATACAGAGACCGAAGCCATCATCCAGGAAGCGCTGAACGAACTTGCGAAGGACCGTACGACGCTGGTGATCGCCCATCGCTTAGCAACAATCAGGAAAGCGGACCGCATCCTCGTTGTCACCGAGGATGGAATCGCGGAAGATGGGACGCATGAAGAGCTGTTGTCGATTGAGAATGGAATCTTTACGAAGCTGCATGCGCATCAGCATGCGACGATATTGTAGGTTTTTTTAATTGAAATCCAGGCATGGTTGAGGCGCTGTGCCTGGATTTTTGTGTTCACCAACCCAGAATGGGGCTGTGCCCGGTTCTTATGTTTTTGTCCTGGCTTAGGGGGGTGGCTGAATTTTATGTTTTCGACTTGGCTTAGGGGTGTGGCTGAATCTTATGTTTTCGACTTGGCTTAGGGGGGTGGCTGAATCTTATGCTCTAGACCCGGGTGAAAAGGGGTTTTGATAATATATCTGGATTTTTGATAATATAATGTCCATTTTTGATAATATATTTCGATTATTGATAATTTAAGTGTGGTTTTTGATAATAAACAACCAGACAATACCCCTCAACCCTTATAAAGAGCAGGGATTCATACTCCAAAACAGGCAATCATTGACGAATTGGCCCGAATCATTTAATTAGACAAAAGATTTTTATAAAAAAGCATTAATTCAACCTAAAAAAACCAAGCATGCACCCCATGCTTGGTTTTTTCATCTAACTCTATCAATCGGGCAGCGGAGGCCTCTCTAAGCCCCCGGCGGAACCCCGGAATCATCAAACCGCCGCTCCAAATTAACGAATTTATTATATTCCTTAACGAAAGCAAGCGATACATTCCCGACGGGACCGTTACGCTGCTTGGCGATGATGATCTCGATGATGTTTTTATTCTCGGCATCATGGTCGTAGTAATCTTCACGATATAGGAAGGCTACGATATCGGCATCCTGCTCGATACTTCCTGATTCACGGATATCGGACATCATCGGACGCTTGTCCTGACGCTGCTCGACTCCACGGGAGAGCTGTGAAAGGGCGATGACCGGGACCTGAAGCTCACGGGCCAGTCCTTTCAATGAACGGGAGATTTCAGAAACCTCCTGCTGACGGTTCTCGCCTCCGCGGCCATTCCCCTGGATCAGCTGCAAGTAATCGATAAGGATCATACCGAGGCCGTGCTCCTGTGCAAGGCGGCGGCATTTCGAACGGATTTCCCCGACCTTGATCCCAGGCGTATCATCGATATAAATACCGGCATTCGAAAGACTTCCCATCGCCATCGTCAGTTTTCTCCAGTCTTCGTCGGTCAGTTCACCTGTACGAAGGTTTTGCGCGTTGATGTTTCCTTCCGCACAAAGCATACGCATGACAAGCTGTTCTGCACCCATCTCAAGAGAGAAGATCGCGACATTTTCCTTCGCCTTGACCGCTACGTTCTGGGCGATGTTCAGTGCGAAGGCGGTTTTACCCATCGACGGACGGGCACCGACGATGATCAAGTCATTTCGCTGGAATCCGGCTGTCATATGATCAAGATCCGCGAAGCCTGTCGGGATCCCTGTTACATCACCTTTACGGTTCGTGAGTGTTTCGATATTGTCATAGGTCCGTACGAGTACGTCCTTGATATTGTGGAATGCTCCGGCATTCTTTCGCTGAGCGACTTCCATGATGCTTTTTTCCGCTTCCCCAAGCAGCGCATCCACTTCATCTTCACGCGCATAGCCGTCGGACGCTATATCAGTAGCCGTACGGATGAGTCGTCTCAATAAAGACTTCTCTTCTACGATTTTCGCATAGTATTCGATATTAGCAGCCGTCGGTACAGCCGCTGCAAGTTCACTTAAATAAGCAACCCCGCCGACATCCTCGAGCTCCTTGGCGGCTGCGAGTTCTTCTGTCACCGTGATGAGATCGACCGCTTTTCCGGCGTCCCCGAGTTTCAGCATCACGTTGAATATTTTCTGATGAGAGTGACGATAGAAATCTTCAGGGATCAGTCCCTCAGAAGCTGTCGTCAGCGCACTAGGTTCTAAGAAAACGGCCCCCAGTACAGCTTGTTCCGCCTCGATATTTTGAGGAGGGATCCGTTCTTGTAACATCTCATTCATCTATTTATTACCTCCATTTCGAAAAACAGTTGGAAGATATACCTTTATGATCAATTCAATCAAGACTTTTTTACTACCGAAAAAATGTGATCGGGAAGGGATCCAGATCACATTTCTTATCAACCTATATTCATTTTATCATGTTTTTCTATAAATGAAGTTACCAAATTTCGTAAGTTGTGACGTTTATTCTTCCGTCACGTGTACTTTCAATGTAGCCGTTACGTCTGTATGAAGCTTCACAGGTACATTTGTATAGCCTAGAGAACGGATCGCGTCGTTCATTTCGATTTTGCGCTTGTCCACTTTGATGGAGTGTGCCTTCTTCAATTCATCGGCAATTTGCTTGCTTGTGATAGATCCAAAAAGACGTCCGCCTTCACCGGATTTCGCTTTCATTTCCACACTCAGTTCTTCAAGAGTCGCCTTTAAATCCTTCGCTTCTTGAAGCTCTTCCTCTGCAACCTTTTGCTCTTTCTTCTTCTGTCCTTCAAGCTGACCCATATTGGCATTGGTTGCTTCGACAGCAAGTCCTTTTTTCAGAAGGAAGTTATGTGCATATCCATCAGCAACATTCTTCACTTCGCCTTTTTTTCCTTTGCCTTTAACATCTTTTAAGAAAATTACCTTCATGTCTCTTTTCTCCCTTCGAAATAATCATTTAGTGCTTCTTTTAACTGTTGTTCCGCTTCTCCAACAGAAGTATCTTTTAATTGAGTGGCAGCATTCGTTAAATGTCCGCCGCCATGTAAGCTTTCCATGATGATTTGGACGTTCACATCCCCTAAGGAACGGGCACTGATACCGATTGTATCGGGTTCCCTTTTTGAAATCACAAAGGAGGCGATGACTTCA
Source organism: Rossellomorea sp. NS-SX7 (assembly GCF_052828565.1). Classification (NCBI taxonomy): domain Bacteria; kingdom Bacillati; phylum Bacillota; class Bacilli; order Caryophanales; family Bacillaceae; genus Rossellomorea; species Rossellomorea sp. NS-SX7. The sequence goes on from NZ_CM128249.1 coordinate 3,980,207, forward strand.
TCCATTGTTAAGAGCGTGTCTGCCGCCTGCGCAATAAGAACTGGATCATTGATCGTGTCTTCGTCCGCTTTCGCAATCGCAACGCCTTTATGATAAAATTCGACCGATTCGATTAGACGCGCACGTTTGATATAGGTATCGACGTCTTCTTTCAGGAACTTCTGAACGAGGACTGTGTCGGCCCCTTGCGCCCTTAAATAGGAAGCTGCATCAAATGTTCTGGAACCGGTTCTGAGTGTAAAGCTCTTCGTGTCGACGATGATGCCGGCAAGAAGGGCTGTGGCTTCAAGCATGGAGATCTTTTCGTGCTTCGGCTGATATTCCAAGAGCTCTGTCACAAGTTCCGCTGTCGACGACGCATACGGCTCCATATAGACCAGAAGCGGATTCTTGATGAAATCTTCGCCACGTCTGTGATGATCGATGACGACGACTTTATCAATTTTATTTAAGAGCTTCTCTTCAATGACAAGTGACGGCTTATGGGTATCCACGACAACAAGCAGCGTGTCATCAGTGGCCATTTCCAAGGCTTCTTCCGGTGTGATGAAACGGGAATAAAGATCTGAATTGTTCTTGATCTCTTTCATCATACGTTTGACGCCATTGTCGATTTCGTTGAAATTCAGGACGACATAGCCTTCGCGCTGGTTCATCTGGGCGACCTTGCGGATACCGATCGCCGCTCCGATCGCATCCATATCAGGATGCCTGTGTCCCATGATGATAACTTTGTCGCTCTCGATCATCGTCTCGCGGAGCGCATGGGAAATGACCCGTGCACGGACCCGTGTGCGTTTTTCCATCGGGTTTGTTTTGCCCCCGTAGAATTTCACTTTACCGTTCGTCTGCTTGATGGCGACCTGATCACCGCCGCGGCCAAGCGCAAGATCGAGACTTGATTGAGCAAGCGTACCGAGTTCAGGCAGGGACGGCACCCCTGTCCCTACACCGATGCTCAGGGTAAGCGGTACATTCTGCTTGGAAGTCGTATCCCTCACATCATCCAAAATGCCAAACTTCTCTTTTTCAAGCACTTGAAGGATCTTTTCATTGATGACAGCAATGAATCGTTCCGAGGAAACCCTTTTTAAGAAAACTCCATATTCTTTTGCCCATTTATTCAAGATCGACGTCACCAGGCTGTTCAGACTGCTTCGTGTCTGGTCATCCATCCCCTGTGTCAGTTCGTCATAATTATCCAGGAAGATGATGGCGATATTTGTGCGTTCCTCATGGTATTGCTTCTCGATTTCCTTCTGTTCGGTTACATCAAAGAAGTACAGAAGCTTCTCTTTCAGCTTCAAAATGACATGGTACTTTCTTTCGTTCAATGTAATGATTTCAGAATCCACTTCCTGCTTAATAAGCGGTACAAGATTCTCTGCCACGTCATAGAGAGATCTGCCCACGACGGTATCTTCATTAAAGCATGACGCAAGGAAAGGGTTCGTCCATTCTATGTAGTACTCATCGTTTATCAGCATGATCCCGATCGGCATTTCCATCAATGCCTCTTCGCCGACACGCTTTACCCGGTAGGATAAAGTGGAGATATACTCTTCTGTTTCTTCATGAGATCTTTTCTCGAAATAAAAAGCGAGAAAAAACGCGCTTCCAAAGACAATCAACCCGATTAACGAAATAATCCATTTGTAAAAAGCGACTGATACTAACAAGAGAGCTGTTAATATAGCTAGACCGTACAAAGGGTACCGGATCATTCGCTTATTAAAATAAGATGGCATGATTTCAGCTCCTGGAACTTAAATTATATTATCTTTATCTATGACTTACGTTGTAGGCGTTGTCTAAGATTAAATCCTAAGTCAATTATACCTAAAATTCTCACGAGATAAAGGAGTGGAAGCGAAATGATTGTAATTAATACCAAACTCCCCTTCGACCAGCCCTTGAAATGGCCCAGGAAATAAAGGAATGACAAGCCTTGGACAGCCATCAACGTCTGCAGGACATAAAGCACGTTCAACACTGCCGTATACAGATAAGTCCCCTGCTCAGGCTGTGCAATCATCGATACCAATAAAACAATCAGATAGTACCACAGGATGCTTTTAGGCAGCATCCATTCCCTGAACGGCTTGAAAACTGGTACATTTACGCCGAGCCTTTTCAGTATGGGGAAATTCACCCAGATGAAGAGAAGGGCAAAGATTGCAGCCATTCCAAGGAAAAAGGCCGGCATCAGAGTCTGTATCAACTGGATGGAACTATTAAGACTCTCGATGAATTTTTGATCAGGTTCCTGGCCCACCTGCTCGAGCAAGGAATAATATGTAGTTTTGGATTCTTTCAAACCGTCTTCCACGATGTTTATATTGAGAAAAGCGATTGATAAAACAAACCCAATGACGATATTGATCAATAAAATGAACGTCGATGACATGAATATTCTTAATTTATCCCACTGGTTCCTGATTCCCCAGCCCATCACCATGGCCAACGATCCGAATGCCAAACCAAGCGGCAGTGCAACAGGGCCGCCCACAAAAAAACTAAGCACCATCGCTCCAAGCAATACATACAGGGAATTCACGAACGAATGTCTTGCACTGAAAAAGATCAGCGGCAATGGCAAAACAAAAAATGCCAGCGTTCCAAGGAAAGGTACATACAGCACCATAAGTAATAAAACAGTGAAGATGGCGAGCATTAACGCCCCTTGCGTAATAACACGAGTATTTTTCAACAGCTAACTCTCCCAACATTAATTTCAGGCGAAACAACTATAACAGAATAATCATATCAATTTTAACGATGAATTTCATCTCAACGGCTCGTTCACTTTCAGCGGAATGCGTAAAAAAAGATGCCCTTGCACGCCACCCTTCTTTTCCCTTAATATACTCCCTTCACATAAGAGTATTCCTTACGGGTTCACAGAAGGATGATGCAGAGGGCATCTTACCGATTCATTATTTAATTTTAAACTTCTGTATCGAATCCTGCAGTTCCTGACTCAAGTCTGTCAGGACTTCTGCTGCTTCGGTGACAGAGTGGATCGCCCTCAATTGTTCTTCTGAAGATGCATTCATCTCCTCACACGAGGCGGCTGTTTGTTCTGCTGTTGCCGCCATCAATTGAATGACGTTGACCACTTCATCTTTATCCAGATTGATTTGTCCGACTTGCTTATACATTTGTTCGATTTCGCCCTGCATCGTTTTCATCAATGTGGACGTTTGATCAAATACATCATTTGTCTTCTGGATGACCCCGTACTGAACTTCGAAGGTTTCTTTCGTCTTGGTCATTTCATTGACTGCCTGATTCGAACCTTGCTGGATTTCGTTGATCGTGCTCTTCACTTGCTCTGTAGCCTTTACCGATTGATCGGCAAGCTTCCTGACTTCTTCCGCCACGACCGCGAATCCTTTTCCATGCTCACCTGCTCTTGCCGCTTCAATACTTGCATTCAGGGCAAGAAGATTGGTTTGCGACGAAATGTCCGTAATCGTCTCCATGACGGACTCGATCGTTTTCACTTTAGACTCAAGGCTCATGATCACCTTTTCCATAGAAGAAATATACTCTTTGGAAGAGTGGTAGGCCCCGATCAGTTCCTCCACTTGATTCAGTCCGGTCTGATTCATCTCATCTGCTCTACCGGCCATTTCAGCCATCGCTTTCGAGTTGTCATAAACTTCATTGATGCGTGTACCCAGCAATTCCGATTTTTGATGAGCGCTCTCCGAATCTGCTGCCGACTGAGAGGCACCGTGCGCAATTTCATTTACGACCGTAGCCATTTCCTCACTAGAAGCATTGGTTTCTTCTGACACCGCACTCAAGCTTTCAGCTGATTGACGGACATTCATGACTGAGTCCTGGACGACCCTGATTGTATCTCTCATACTGGTGATCATCTTGTTCAAGTCAGAGGCAAGCATGCCCGTCTCATCCTTCGACTCTATCGACGACTGGATGGAGAGGTCACCTGTAGCCACTTCTGTTACCGTTTTTTGAAGCTCTTTAATCGGTTTCGTCATTTTACCCGATACAATTACGACCATGACAAGCATGACCACAAGGGTCACCAATCCCGTTAAGAGCAGGAGTCGTTCGATTTCCTTCGAGGATTGCAATAAAGCATCCATCTCATAGGCAGATCCAACTTTCCAATTCGTCTTCGGGACCGTGTTGTACACAAGAACCTTCTTCTCACCGTCCAATTCATAATGAATGGTACCCTGATTATTTTCAGACTCCAACATTTCTTTGATGAACGGTTTGTCGGAAAGATTCTCTCCTCTTAACGTAGGATGGACGATTGCCGTTCCGTCAAGGCCAAAAAGGAATGGATAGCCTTCATAACCAAGTTCCATATCCGACACACTGTCTGTCAACTTACTCAGATTCACATCGACCCCGATCACGCCGATGATTTTATTATCAGAAACGACCGCTTTTGAAGCCGTGATAATATATTCTTCCGTGGCTGTATCGATATACGGCTCACTCCACACAACGCCTGCTTTCGTTTCCACTGCATTCTGATACCATTCACGGCTTGTCGGGTCAAAATCAGCCGGCAGATCGACAGCAGGGACGATTTTAAGCTCTTTATTTGGTGACGCGATATAAATCGAAGTCGCCTCTTCGTATAACCCTAAGTAATTTTTAAAATCCGACTGGATATCTGCGTATAACTCCGTATCCTGAGCTGCATCTATATCCGCATCGAGCTGTGCTTTACTATAGTTCTTCAATACATTCGAAACAGAGTATTGATTCAGGCTTTTCTCATACTGTTCAAGAAATAGCTGCACGGAACCATTCAGCTCCTTCACCACTCCCTGTGTCTGCCCGATGACTTGATCCTCGGTCTTCATCCTCGTCTGCCAGCTTGTAATGGCAATGATCGCGATGAGTGAGGCAACGAATAAGATGGAAAAGACCATGATCAGCTTCGTTCTTATGGATGATAGCTTTAGAGTGGCTTTATTATCTTTATGTTTTTGCCGTTTCTTCTTTTGTTTCTCTTTTTTCACTGAATTTCCCCCTACTCCCTTATGTATCCTAAACCTTTTCTCCTGTTCTTTATCGACAGGTTTCGGGAGAATTTAATAGAATTTGTGGATTTCGGTCGTTTTGAGGAATGAAATGAGAGGGGGAGTGGTTTTGATAATAAAATTGGATGATTGATAACTTCATTATTGATAATAAGTTGGCTTTTTTTTGATAATATCTCAATTCCTCTGCTCCCGAGCTGTTGGTTTTTCATTAAAAATAAGACATGGTGGGGTCTGAAAATGCATTTACGACTTGTTTAGAAGATAAAAAGCCAGTATAAATAGAAAATTCGCAGCTATCTCATACAAAAAACAAAAAAGCAGCAGGGAAAAATCCCTGCTGCTTTCACCGTTCAATTATTCACCGCTAACGTATGGAAGTAGTGCCATAGTACGAGCGCGCTTGATTGCACGAGTCAACTTACGTTGGTACTTAGCGTTAGTTCCAGTTACACGACGTGGAAGAATTTTTCCACGCTCAGAGATGAATTTCTTAAGAAGATCCACATCTTTGTAATCGATGTGAGTAATTCCGTTTGCTGTGAAGTAGCATACCTTACGGCGTCTACGTCCACCTCTACGTCCTCCTGCCATGTGATTCGCCTCCTATCATTTTAGATTATTCGTATCGTTCGTTTAGAATGGCAGATCATCATCAGAAATGTCGATCGGCTGACCGTCATTTGCAAATGGATCTTCATCTACACGTGTATAGTTATTATTATTGTTGCGTTGTTGATTCTGATTCTGACTATAAGGATTTCCTTGGTCACGCTGACCTCCACCCGAATAGCCCGGACTTCCTCCACGGTCACCTTGATTCGCACTGCGCGGTTCTAAGAACTGAACGCTTTCTGCTACAACTTCCGTCATAAACACACGACGTCCATCTTGTCCTTCGAAATTACGTGTTTGAATACGACCGTCAACGCCAGCTAAGCTGCCTTTTTTAAGAAAGTTTGCTACATTCTCTGCAGGGCGACGCCATACAACGCAATTAATAAAATCTGCTTCCCGTTCTCCTGATTGATTCGTAAAACTACGATTCACTGCAAGAGTGAACGAGGCAACAGCCACTCCACTAGGAGTATATTTTAATTCAGGGTCTTTGGTTAAACGCCCTACTAATACAACTCGGTTCATCATCAGAATCAACCCCTTCCTTCTAGATTCCTGTTTCACGTGAAACATTCATAGAAGTCTATCTTAAAACGTTCGGATTATTCTTCTTCTTTAACAACGATATGACGGATAATGTCGTCACTGATCTTAGCCAAACGATCGAACTCGTTTACAGCTTCAGTGTTAGCGTTCATCTTCACTAGTTGGTAGAAACCATCACGGAAATCGTTGATTTCATACGCTAAACGACGTTTACCCCAATCTTTTGACTCGATGATTTCCGCACCGTTCGTTGATAAAACGTTATCGAAACGCTCAACTACTGATTTCTTTGACTCATCGTCAATGTTTGGGCGGACAATGTACATAACTTCGTACTTTCTCATCTGAATGTCACCTCCTCGTGGTCTATGCGGTCCTTTCGTTTTGAAAGGACAAGGAGCAATGCGTTCATTACTCACGAAATAGAATTATATCACAGTATATCTAGTATTGCAATATGTCGTAGGATATCTGATAGATTTTATGAAGAGCCGGTTTTGAATGCCGCTTTTGATTTCCGTGCAAGACTACGCTTTCCGCGGGTAGCCCGTGAGCCTCCTCGTCACTGCGTTCCTGTGGGAAGAAAAGCGTAGTCGGCTCGCCCAGAGGCGACAAGCATAAGGCGAGCAAGCCGGTAAGGCGCTTTTTGCCTTTTTGGCTTGCTTGACTTATGACCTCGAGCCTCTAGCCGCCGAAGCTGGACAAGTCTCACATTAGCTACTCTTCCCGCAGGAGTCTTCGTCTTGCACTCCAATCAACCGCTGAAACCGGTTAGAATTAACAGGGGTTTCAAATATTCTACCTATGATCGACTACTTGCTAACTGGTTAAATAATTTTAAAAAGAGAAAAAGACCGGAGTTCCCTCCAGTCTTTCAACAAAATCTTATACATTAAAACGGAAGTGGATAACATCTCCGTCTTTTACTAGATATTCTTTACCTTCTAGGCGTACTTTTCCAGCTTCCTTGGCTGCTCCCATCGTACCCGCTTCCACTAGGTCATCATAGGATACGGTTTCCGCACGGATGAAGCCTCTTTCGAAGTCAGAGTGAATGACTCCGGCACATTGAGGAGCTTTCATGCCTTCACGGAACGTCCAAGCACGAACCTCTTGTACACCTGCAGTGAAGTAAGTAGCGAGTCCAAGAAGAGAGTAGGTAGCACGGATCAGCTGATCAAGACCTGACTCTTCGATTCCAAGCTCCTGAAGGAACATCGCTTTCTCCTCATCATCAAGTTCAGCGATTTCAGATTCGATCTTCGCACATACGACGATGACTTCTGCGTTGTCTTCTTTCGCAAATTCACGAACCTTTTGGACATATTCGTTGTCAGAAGGATCAGCGATTTCGTCTTCACTAACGTTCGCAACATACAATACCGGCTTTGAAGTCAGAAGGTGAAGCTGTTTCACAAGTTTCATCTGCTCTTCTGAAAATTCAACCGTACGGGCAGGCTGCTCTGCTTCAAGAACTTCTTTCAATTTCACTAGGATATCATGCTCGAATACCGCTTCTTTATCCTTTTGCTTTGCCATCTTTTGAACACGGGCAAGACGCTTATCTACCGTTTCAAGGTCTGCAAGGATCAGTTCAAGGTTGATGACTTCAATATCAGCGATCGGATCCACTTTACCGGATACGTGTGTGATGTTGTCGTCTGCGAAGCAGCGGACAACCTGACAGATCGCATCGACTTGGCGGATGTGTGATAAGAATTTGTTTCCAAGACCTTCCCCTTTACTTGCTCCTTTAACGATTCCGGCAATATCCGTGAATTCGAATGCAGTAGGGACGGTTTTCTTCGGATCCACCAACTCAGTCAATTTATCTAAGCGGTAATCAGGCACCTCTACGATTCCTACGTTTGGATCGATTGTACAGAAAGGATAGTTAGCAGATTCTGCTCCTGCTTTTGTAATCGCATTAAAAAGTGTTGACTTACCTACGTTCGGCAGCCCAACAATACCAGCTGTTAAAGCCATTTCGGTCACTCCTCTTTATTGTTCTTATCTATGAAAAATCGTGATTTGATAGTAACTCTTCTAAATGGTCGAACCCTTCACAATTATAGAGTTAATGGAGGGAAAAGACAAGTAGTGGTTATTGCACGGATATAGACTCGGCATTTACATTCCGCCGGCCGATTCCCTGCAAGCATCAACAGAGGGAAAGGCTGAGATTGCAACATATTTTTCAGAAAAAAAGGACACCCGCCCGTCAGAAAACGAAGGAGTGTCCTTTATTGTTTTAATATGCCGAACCATATCAGCAAGAGGATTACGCTTGCCTTGTTAGGGGTATGAAAAGAGTAATCAATCTTGGGAACTTTCCAGTACCTTTTTCATTTTTTTCGAAAAATCCTTACGAGGAATCATCACGCTGTGACCGCAGCCTACACATTTAATCCGGATATCCATTCCCATCCGGATCACCTTCCAGCGATTTGTTCCACAAGGGTGAGGCTTTTTCATCTCTACAACATCATTCAGTTGGAATGTTTTTGGCTCCATCAGCCTTCCTCCTGTCCACGCTCAAATTTTTGCTGTTTTTCATTAGGCGGCAGCTCCTGATTGTCTTCGTTTCTCGAGTACATCACCATTCGAGGGAATGGGATTTCAATGCCGTGTGCATCCAGAACCAGTTTCACATCTTTTCGAAGCATCCTGGCAATATACCAGTGTCTCATAGGTACGGTCTCCGCCACGATCCGGATGACCACATCTGAAGCGCCGAGTGTCTGGACACCCAATAGCTCAGGAGGATTTACGAGATCTTCATACTTTTGGGGAAGGGTGATCAGCAGATCCTGAATGACTTTTTCTGCTTCCTCGATGTTCTCCTCATAGGCAATGCTGACATCCACGACAGCTATACTGTTATGAATGGAGAAGTTCGTGACTTCTGTGATGTTCCCATTCGGGAAAATATGAAGTTCACCCGTCCAGCTTTTTATTTTCGTCGTACGGAGCCCGATTTCTTCTACGTTTCCTTCTGCAGACCCAATCCGGACATAGTCACCGACAGAAAACTGGTCTTCAAAGATGATGAAGAACCCAGTAATGATATCACGCACAAGGTTCTGAGCCCCGAAACCGATGGCAAGCCCGACGATCCCGGCACCGGCGATTAATCCTTTGATATCGATGCCTAGCGTTGAGAGAATAGTCATCAAACTGATGAAGTACACCACATAGGTCAATACATTCTCAAGTAGCTTTAAAAGAGTGGCTTCGCGCCGTTCCGTGAATTTGAGCGGAGCCTTCGAACGCACCCTGAATATATTACGGATGGCTGTCCGTCCCAACTTCAACGCAATATATGTAATCAACATGATTGCGGCGATCTTAAGTGTATTCGTTCCTAATGTTACCCATAAATCATTGTCGATTATTTTATCCACAGTATCATCAACTGTCTTTTTAACATTTTCAGGAGTTGTGTTTGCCATATATATGTATCACCTGCTTTTTCAGTAATAAGTATGTTTATTCTATCAAGTTTCCCGAACCTTGGGTAGTTCTAACCTAAACATTACAAATTAAACGAAATTTTTTATTTTATGAAAAATCACCTTCGTTTATGTATGAAAAAACCAAATCGTCCGTATACTGTTAAAAAGAAATGCGGAGGGGCTTTGGTTTGAGGCGGGTGGCATAAGACGAACCTCGCATGAAGGCGTTCTTTGCCTTCCTGACCGGTTTGGCTTATGACATGTGCCTCTAAGCCCCGCAGCTGGACAAAAGAACAGCGGATGTACCTCTAAGCCACTGAGCTGAACAGCAAGAAAAGCGAAAGCGGCCAGTTCAGTCCCGGCAAACCATAAATTATAATCTAAAAAAATTACTTTCCTGCAAACCTACTATTCAAAGGAGTGGAAGTCATGAATCTAAAAAAAGGATTATTCGAACGGAAATCTGAACCTTTCAGAGTCTTTCATCAGGATGAACACGCTGCAAGAGATCTTTCTGTTCAATTATCATCCATACTTCCCACTCTGTACCGAACGCGCCCGATCGTCTTTGTGTGCATCGGCACGGACAGGTCGACCGGTGATTCGTTAGGTCCCTTGGTAGGATCATTATTATCCGAGCAGGCGATAGGGATTTTTCATGTATACGGTACGTTGGATGATCCGATTCATGCTGTAAATCTGGAGGAAAAGCTTCATGAAATCAAATCGAGGCACCTTAATGCATTCATCATCGGGATTGATGCCTGCCTTGGAAGATTGAAGAGTGTAGGTTCCATACAGTTGTGCGACGGACCATTGAAACCGGGTGCAGGAGTGAATAAAGAACTGCCCGAGGTCGGGAACGTGCATCTGACAGGAATCGTGAATGTCAGTGGATTCATGGAATTCTTCGTCCTTCAGAATACACGCTTAAACCTTGTGATGAAAATGGCGAAAACGATGGTGGAAGCGATTGTCCTGGCTGAAGAAATCATCGAACGCAGAAATGCAATAAGCATAGAAAAATGGCGAGAAGAATTACATTAGTTTTTACCTATATGAAAACGGGAGGCGCTGCTGCCTCCCGTTTTTTCATTACATATACAAATGATAGGCATGGATGACTCCGACAACTATGGCTACCACTACAATACCCGGCAATAAGTTGGCTACACGTATCTTAGTGATACCTATGAGGTTCAATCCTATAGCAAAGATCATGATACCGCCAGTTGCCGTCATTTCAACAATATAGGCATCCATCAGTTCCTGAGGGACCCATTGGTGAATCTGGGTAGCGAAAAGGGCGATCAACCCTTGATAAAGTACAACCGGAACAGCAGAAAACATGACTCCGATTCCTAGTGTAGTCGTCAAGATCAACGAGGTGAATCCATCGATGATCGACTTTGTGTAGAGAACATCATGATCTCCCCTGATTCCGCTGTCGAGTGCACCGATGACGGCCATTGCACCGATTACAAAAATCAAGGTGGCTGTTACAAAGCCTTGAGAGATGGACGTTTCTTTCTTGCTTCCCAGCTTCTTTTCCAGCCATGAACCGATTGCGTTCAACTTGTCCTCTAAATTCATCCACTCTCCCCAGGCGGCACCGAGAGCAAGACTGATGATGACAATCAGGAAGTTCTCGCTTTTCATTCCCATTTGCAAGCCGAGGACCACTACCGCTAATCCTATGGCTTTCATCACGGTCCCCTTCATATTTTCGGGGATGCGGTGAAGGAAAACTCCAAGCAGCGTTCCGATAATAATACAAATTCCGTTTACAAGCGTCCCTAACAATACCATACAAGTTCCCCTTATCCAGACTAAAATCTATGACTACTTTCTTAAAAGGGAAGAGGACTGACCTCTGTACTACAGAGGTCAGTCCTTTCTCTATTTTGTATACCCAAGTTCTTTACTTATCCTGTAACAGCTCCAAAATTCGTTCCAAATCTTCCTTGGAGAAAAATTCAAGTTCAATTTTCCCTTTTTTCTTGGAATGCTTGATTGTCACGGTTGTACCGAATCGCTCACGGAGCATGGTTTCCTGTTCTTTTATAAAAACATCTTTCTTCTTCTCAGGCTTCTTTGTTTCACGTGAAACATTTCCGTTCATTTCGCCGACGATTTTTTCAAGCTGGCGGACATTCAAAGACTCTTTCAGAATACGGTTCACCAGTGCAGATAGATTCTTTTTGTTTTTCAATCCCAGCAAAGCACGTCCGTGACCCATTGTTAATTTCCCTTCAGAGATCAATTCCTGGATGGGAGCAGGCAATGAGAGGAGCCTGATATGGTTTGCGATGTGCGGGCGGCTTTTCCCTAAACGCTTCGCCACTTCTTCCTGGGTGATCTTAAGCTTATCCATAAGCAGCTGATACGCGGCGCCTTCTTCGATTGGAGTCAAATCCTCTCGCTGAAGGTTTTCCAGCACAGCCAGTTCCATCATCTGCTGGTCATTAAGTTCACGGACCACCACAGGAACAGTTTCCAGCTTGGCTGCTGTTGCTGCACGATAACGTCGTTCACCAACGACAATTTCATACCCTTTAATCGACTTTCTTACAATGATGGGCTGCAGAATCCCATGCTCCAAAATCGATTCCTTTAATTCTTCGATTGCCCCAGGCTCAAAAATTTTACGTGGTTGATAAGGATTAGGCCGTATGTCTTTCAGCTTCACCTCTTGAACGCTTTCCTCATTTTGAGTAGATTGTACGTTTTGAAACAGGGCGTTAATGCCCTTTCCTAGACCTTTAGCCATTCGCCACCACTTCCTTTGCCAGTTCTAAATAAACTTCCGCTCCCCTAGACTTAGCATCATAAATAATGATGGGTTCGCCGTGACTGGGCGCTTCACTCAAACGAACATTACGCGGGATAATCGTGCGGTACACTTTATCTTGAAAATACTTTTTCACTTCTTCGATGACTTGGATTCCAAGGTTAGTACGGGCATCCAGCATGGTTAACAGCACACCGTCAATCATCAATTCATGATTAAGGTGTTTTTGAACTAATCGTACAGTGCTCAGCAGCTGACTCAATCCTTCGAGTGCGTAGTATTCACATTGCACAGGAATCACGACTGCATCAGAGGCTGTCAATGCATTAATCGTCAAGAGTCCCAGAGATGGCGGGCAATCAATAATAACATAATCATATTCATCTTTGACTTTTTCCAATGCTTTCTTTAATCGAACTTCACGAGAAATGGTGGGAACTAATTCAATTTCTGCCCCTGCCAATGAAATGGTTGCAGGTACAATTGAAAGGTTCTCGACTTTTGATTGTTTGATGGTTTCGTTTACATCCACATCATCTACCAAAACATCATAAATGCAATGATGTACATCACCTTTTTCCACTCCAACACCACTCGTGGCATTTCCTTGGGGGTCGATATCTATGAGTAGGACTTTTTGTCCTATGTATGCTAAGCACGCACCCAAATTAACGGAAGTGGTCGTTTTGCCCACGCCGCCTTTTTGGTTGGTCACCGCTATAATTCTTCCCAAGGTTGTCACCTACCTTTTAACGTCCAAGATTGGTCGTTTTTTCTTCACAGTATTCTTCTATTCTATCAAAATTTGTGGGGAAATGTCTGATTCTTTTTTGAAAATAATGAAAGCTTGCAATCCATTGTTTGGAAAAATCAATATCATAGGTAAAATAAAAGTAGATTATTGCTGAAAATTGTAATATTTCCATGGAAATTATTTAGTGGCCTTTTAATACCGCTAATGATTTCCGTGCAAGACTTCGCTTTCCGCGGGCGGTTGGTGAGCCTCCTCGTCGCATTCGCTCCTGCGGGTTAGAAAAGCGGAGGGGCTTTGCTCAGAGGCGGGTGGCATAAGGCGAATCGGCCACGAAGGCGTTTTTTGCCTTCTTGGACGAGTTGACTTATGACATGTGCCTCTAAGCCCCGGAGCTGGACACGTCTCACATTAGTCACTTTTCCCGCAGGAGTTTACGTCTTGCACTCCAATCAACCGTTGGATCCGTTAATTACCAATATTAAATTTCTACCCTTTCCTTACATTGTTCACAAAAAACGAAAACAAAAAAGCAAGAAACACCAAATCTCTGTTTCTCGCTTTTTATGAATCTATTTCTTTTTTGGAATACGAATGGTAAATTGATAGAATTCGTCGTGCTCTTCTTCCTCGGCGTTGAGGTTGATGCCGCTGTCTGACACCATGGAAAGAGATTGACGGATCGTGTTGACCGCTATGCGCATATCCTTCGAGAATGCTTTACGCTTTGGCTTTGGTTTAGGGGCAGAGCCTTCCTGCATTTTCACTACTCTGTCCTCTGTTTGCTTGACATTCAAGCTTTTTTCGATAATTTCAGCCAGGAGCTGGATCTGCTTCTCAGGATTCTTCAAAGGGATCAATGCCCGTGCATGACGTTCCGTTATTTTTTTATCTAATAAAGCATGATGAATTTCTTCCGGAAGCTTTAGGAGACGAAGCTTATTTGCCACAGTGGACTGTCCTTTTCCTAAACGCTGAGCAAGTGCTTCCTGGGTCAGATTATGCAATTCCAATAACTTTCCGTAGGCAATGGCTTCTTCAATCGGAGACAGCTCTTCCCTTTGCAGGTTTTCGATTAAAGCCACTGAAGCCGTTTCGGTATCACTAAGGTTTTTGACAATCGCAGGCACGGTTTCCCAGCCAAGTTTTTGAACGGCCCTGTAACGGCGTTCCCCTGCGATAATTTCATACTGATCATCATCCGCTTGTCTCACTACGATCGGCTGTATGATCCCATGCGTGTGTATCGTTCTGGATAGCTCTTCTATTTTTTCATCATTAAAAACGGTTCTTGGTTGAAAGCGATTTGGAACGATTTGAGCTACTGGTATTTTCTTAACCTCATCTCGATCTTCCACTACACTTAATTCTTCAGATTCAACATCTTGCTCTTTTTCACCTTGCTCTTTTTCACCCAGACCAAAAAAACGAGAGAAAGGATGCTTCATCTTCCTACACCACCTTTAAGAAACTCCCTATATTATAATTCTCTAAAATATGACAAGTTCCTGCCTCATCTAGACATATTCACACAAATCACTACAGTAAAAGCATACCATTTTTCCTATAAGAGAAGAACCAAACATGGCTCAAACCTATTCCAACGGTAGTTTATTCGGGGTACCCGGCTTTCTTGGATACTTATTAGGTGTTTCTTTTACTTTGTTTATTTTCACGATATTACGTTCACTTTCTTCTTCCGGAAGGACAAATGAAAATACTTTTTCTGTCTGCCCCCCAAGTGTCGCAATCGCTTTTTTTCCTATGTTTAATTCTTCGCTGGCATTTGAAGCCTTCATCGCTACGAACAATCCGCCTTTTTTCACGAGTGGCAGACAAAGTTCACTTAACACAGACATTCTGGCCACTGCTCTGGCTGTCACGACATCATAGGATTCACGGTGCTCCTTCTTTTTCCCGAAAGTTTCTGCCCGGTCATGATAAAAATGAGTATCCCTTAGTCCCAACTCTTTAGATAAATGATTCAGGAACGAAATACGTTTGTTCAGTGAATCGACAATGGCTATATGTAGGTGAGGGAAACAGATTTTAAGAGGGATACTTGGAAACCCTGCACCTGCTCCCACATCACATATCGTTTTCACTTTGGTAAAATCAATGAAAAATGCTGCACTGATTGAATCATAGAAGTGCTTTAAATATACTTCTTCCTTGTCCGTGATAGCGGTCAGATTCATCTTTTCATTCCACTCGACAAGGATTTCAAAATAACGCTCGAATTGATCTAATTGCCCGGGAGAGAGGGAAATTCCCTTCTCCTCGAGCATGGATTGGAATTGGTCTATATTCATGCTATTACCCTTCCTTTGCCTATTGATCGCCTGAAACTTTCGCAATTTTCCCTTGTTCGATATACACAAGCAAAATCGAGATGTCAGCAGGATTGACCCCTGAGATTCTTGAAGCCTGAGCGAGTGATAGCGGGCGCACTTCAATCAGTTTTTGTCTGGCTTCTGAAGCTAAGCCGCTGATCGCTTCGTAATCAATGTTTTCAGGGATTTTTTTGTTTTCCATCTTTTTCAGCTTGTCGACTTGTTGAAGGGATTTCTCAATATATCCTTCGTACTTCACTTGAATTTCGACCTGTTCTTCTACATCCGGAGAAAGCTCAGCCTCACTTGGTACAAGGCGTTTAATATGGCTGTAATTCATTTCAGGACGTTTCAATAGATCGGCTGCAAGAATGCCATCTTTCAACTCACTGCCTCCAGCTTCACGGATGACGGCTTGAGTCTCTTCCACAGGCTTGATGCGGATGCCTTCCAGACGCACCTTCTCAGCCTGGATCGCTTTTTTCTTTTCAGTGAAACGCTGGTATCTTTCGTCGGAAATCAAACCGATGCGTTTTCCGATATCCGTCAGGCGAAGATCTGCATTGTCATGTCGTAATAATAATCGGTATTCAGCTCGGGAAGTTAATAAGCGATAAGGCTCATTTGTTCCTTTTGTGATAAGATCATCGATCAAAACGCCGATATAAGCATCGGAACGACTGAGGATGACTTCTTCTTTATCCAGTGCACGGCAGGCAGCATTGATACCGGCCATCAATCCCTGTCCGGCAGCTTCCTCATAGCCGGAAGTTCCGTTGATCTGACCTGCAGTGTAAAGATTTTTGATTTTTTTCGTCTCAAGCGTCGGCCATAGTTGAGTCGGCACGATTGAATCGTACTCGATCGCATAGCCGGCACGCATCATTTGTACCTTTTCAAGACCAGGGATCGTGGAAAGGATTTTTTGCTGCACATCTTCAGGAAGGCTCGTTGATAACCCTTGAACATAGACTTCCTGCGTGTTTCTTCCTTCCGGCTCCAGGAAAATCTGGTGGCGCGGCTTGTCATGGAAACGAACCACTTTATCTTCGATGCTTGGGCAGTAACGAGGGCCTGTCCCTTTGATCATACCTGAATACATCGGAGAACGATGTAGATTCTCGTCGATTAATCTATGCGTTTCTTCATTTGTGTACGTCAGCCAGCAAGGCAGCTGATCGGTAATATATTTTGTTGTTTCATAACTGAATGCACGCGGTACATCATCACCAGGTTGAATTTCCGTTTTGGAATAATCGATGGATGAGCTGTTTACTCGCGGCGGAGTTCCCGTCTTGAAACGAACCGTATCAAATCCGAGCTCCCTGAGATGGTCCGCCAGGCGGATGGAAGGCTGCTGGTTATTCGGGCCGCTGGAGTATTTCAAGTCTCCAAGGATGATCTCACCGCGCAGGAATGTCCCTGTCGTAATGACGACTGTTTTTGCGCGGTAAGCGGCGCCAGTCATAGTCACGACACCTTTACATTCCCCGTCTTCGATGATCAACTCTTCCACCATCCCTTGAAGGAGGGTCATATTAGGTTCATTTTCAAGTGTGCGTTTCATTTCATGCTGATAAAGGAATTTATCCGCCTGCGCTCTTAGAGCACGAACAGCCGGACCTTTCCCTGTATTCAGCATTCGCATCTGAATATGCGTTTTATCAATATTACGCCCCATCTCTCCACCAAGGGCGTCGATTTCACGTACTACAATTCCTTTTGCCGGGCCGCCGACAGATGGGTTACACGGCATAAAGGCAACCATATCAAGATTGATGGTCACCATTAACGTTTTCGCTCCCATCCGGGCAGAAGCGAGTCCCGCTTCAACGCCGGCATGTCCAGCACCAATGACAATGACATCATATTGTCCTGCGTCATATTGCATGGTTTATTTTTTCCTCCTTGTGAATGAGCTGTTCGCTCATCCAAATAGTATAATGTTTATTTTCCTAGGCAGAATTGAGAAAACAGCTGGTCAATCAGGCTTTCATGGACACTGTCACCGATGATTTCACCCAATAGCTCCCATGTTCTCGTTAAGTCGATTTGCGCAATATCGATTGGCGTTCCCATTTCCACACTGTTTATGGCTTCGTTTATCGCTTGAGATGCTTGATGCAGCAATGCGATGTGACGGCTGTTCGATACATATGTGATATCCCCTGCTTCAATGGATCCGGCGAAGAAAAGGGATGAAATAGCTTCTTCGAGTTCATCGATACCTTCTTCTTCTAGTAAAGCCGTGGTCACAAGAGGATGTTCTTTCGCAAGTTCCCTTACTCGGTCCAAGTCGATCTTTTGCGGAAGATCCGTCTTATTCACAATCACGATGACGTCCATTCCTTTAACCGCTTCAAAGAGCTGTTCATCCTCGTGGGTCAGTTCGTCTGCATAATTGAGGACGAGAAGGATCAAATCTGCTTCTTTCAGAACCTGTCTTGAACGTTCGACACCGATACGCTCGACGATGTCTTCCGTTTCGCGGATCCCTGCAGTATCGACAAGGCGAAGCGGCACTCCGCGTACATTCACATATTCCTCTATCACGTCGCGGGTCGTTCCGGGAATGTCCGTAACGATCGCTTTATTCTCATGTACAAGGCTGTTCAATAAAGAGGATTTCCCTACATTCGGACGTCCGATGATGACAGTGGAGAGTCCCTCGCGAAGGATTTTCCCCTGTTCGGATGTCTGAATCAATTTATCAATTTCGTCCCGTACGTGTTTTGACTTTTCCATCAGTACCCCATGAGTCATTTCTTCTACATCGTCGTATTCCGGATAGTCAATGTTCACCTCAACGTGAGCGAGGGTTTCAAGGATTTCCTGACGGAGTTTCCTGATCAGATTGGAAAGGCGTCCCTCCATCTGATTCAGGGCCACGTTCATCGCCCGGTCCGTTTTCGCACGGATCAGATCCATGACGGCTTCAGCCTGCGATAAATCGATACGGCCATTCAAAAAGGCGCGCTTTGTAAATTCACCCGGTTCCGCTAACCGCGCCCCATGCTTCAAGACAAGCTGCAGGACTTTATTGACGGAAACCAATCCGCCATGACAGTTGATTTCAATGATATCTTCACGGGTGAAGGTTTTAGGTCCTCTCATGACTGAGACCATCACCTCTTCCACTACCTGCTCGGTATCCGGATCGATGATATGTCCGTAATGGATCGTATGAGAAGCAAATTCCTTCATGGATGTGCCCTTCATTCCCCTAAACACTTTCGCTCCG
This sequence comes from Rossellomorea sp. NS-SX7, assembly GCF_052828565.1. NCBI lineage: Bacteria > Bacillati > Bacillota > Bacilli > Caryophanales > Bacillaceae > Rossellomorea > Rossellomorea sp. NS-SX7. The sequence goes on from NZ_CM128249.1 coordinate 3,998,975, forward strand.
ATGTCAAAGGCTTCATCACCGCTCAAACGCACGATGGCAATGGCCCCTTCACCCATCGGTGTAGAGATGGCTGCAATTGTATCTAGTTCCATTCTTATCACCTCTCTTTTTATATTGGTTTTGAATCTATATGAACAAATGAAATTCAGAGAGCAAAGTTTCCCCAAATTATTAGAATATCACAAACCTATTTAATACAAAAGAAACTAATTTCCTTTGTCATCACGTTATCCACAGACCTGTTTCTCTCATCTCTATTATTTTAACTTATCCACATGTGAATAACAATAAACCGGCCCGAAAAGGCATATCCACAAGGTGGGAGAGATGGAAAGTGCGGAGGATCTCATTTGAGGGCAGGATTGGATTTAGATGTGGGCAGAAACAGGATGCGGAATCGATTCTGAGTTTGAAGGACATTCGAATGCTTGGATTTTTTGACTTTTTTAGATGAAAACCAATCATAATTGGCGGCTTTTGGCTGGTGCGGTTTAAATGGAGGGCGATCAGATCCAAAATGAAGAAAATGGGCAGTGGTTGAAGGCAGGATGAGGATTATATTATCAAAAACGAAGGTTTTATTATCAAAAATCTATTTATATTATCAAAAACAATGGGTTTATTATCAAAAATCCGATTTTATTATCAAAACGGTAATAATCCCGTTCGAGACCCGCTCATCAAACAAAAAACGACAAATTTCGCCCCACACATCAGCCAGCCATTCCCCCTCCTGCAAGTCCTTACAAATAAAAAAAGACGACTCCTCAAAAAAGGAATCGTCTCTTCTCAATATTATTTAGGCGCAATCACAATATACCGATTCGGTTCCCTGCCTTCAGAATACGTGTCCACTTTCTTAGCATTCACTAGAGCGGTATGGATCACTTTTCTTTCATAAGAAGGCATCGGTTCCAGCGAAACAGCGCGATTGGTGCGCAGTGCTTTATCGGCAAGCCTCTCTGCCAGGTTGGTAAGAGTCTGACGGCGGCGTTCACGATAGTTTTCTGCATCCAGGAGAATGGTTAAAAACTGATCGGACGCCTTATTTGCTGCCAATTGCGTCAAATGTTGAAGCGCATTTAAGGTTTGTCCTCTTTTACCAATTAAAAGGGCCATTTTTTCACCGGATAAACGAAATTCGATTTCCCTTCCATTCTGATGCACCTCGATGGCAGCTTCCACTCCCATCGCACGTGCTACAGATAATAAGAATTCTTTCGCTTCATCAACCGGATTGATTGCTTTTTTGACATGGACGACGGCGGGTCTTCCCCCGAACAGTCCGAACAGGCTTTTTTTGCCTTGGTCTATAACTTCGATTTCTGCTTCTTCTTTGGTGATGTTCAGTTGAGACAAGGCTGATTCAATGGCTTCTTCCACCGTTTGACCAGTCGCTTTCACTTCTCTCACTTTTTCTTTCCTCCCGAACCACCAGCTTTTGCAGCTTGTACTTCCCTGATATCAGGACCTTTGATGAAATACGTCTGAACAATCATGAAGATATTACCGATTACCCAGTACAATGAAAGGGCTGACGGGAAGTTGATGGCAAAGATCACGATCATCACCGGCATGATATAAAGCATCATAGCCATTTGAGGATTTTGATCTGCCGTTCCTGCCATCATCAGCTTTTGCTGGATGAACGTTGTAATACCGGCAACAACCGCAAGGATAATATCTCTTTCTCCAAGGTCGAACCATAAGAAATTATGTTCTGCAATTTCTCTTGTACGGACAATCGCATGATAGAATCCGATTAAGATCGGCATTTGAACGATTAATGGGAAACACCCTGCCAATGGGTTGACTCCATGTGACTGGAATAATGCCATTGTTTCCTGTTGAAGCTTTTGTTGAGTCTGAGCGTCTTTAGAACTGTATTTTTCACGAAGCTTTTTCATTTCAGGCTGCAATGCCTGCATCGCTTTGGAATTTTTCGTTTGTTTGATCATTAACGGTAAGATGGCTAAACGGATGATCAGCGTTACAATGATGATTGCCATACCATAAGAACCGCTGAACCACTCTGCAACCATTGTGATTAATTGTGATAATGGCCACACAATATATTCATTCCAAAAACCTGAACTTTCAGGTGTGATGGGCTGGTTATATTCTGTACAGCCTGATAAAACAGTCATTAGCCCAATGATTGCCATGAGGGCTATAATTCTCTTTTTCACCCTTATTTTCCTCCCAACTAATATGTTTCTGCTAGGCTCTTTTCTCATACTTTGTTCTCAAAATACCAGAACTTGAATAGTTCGGATCGTACAATCAGGTGCCCGTAGGAAAAAAGCATGTTTGATCATACCACTAAGGCTCTGATCTATGTACGAACATTAAACAATCTCTATGAAAACAGCCTTTTCATAGTCAAGGACACGTTCCCTCAACCTTTTTAAAAAAGTACAATCCCTCGTATTGTAACATCTTTTCAAAGGATTGTGATGGTGAAACTTGTCTAAATAATAAATACTTTTTTACTTTTTCCTATCATTTTTGCCATCAGAAGGCCTTTTCAATACTTTCCCTCTTTTTAAAACATGAGTAATACTGCTTTTTACTTCATGAAAATTCATGTCGGCCGCCGGTTTTCTGGCGATGATCAAATAATCGTGGTTATCTTGAACGTCTTCACGCAATTCTAAAAAAGCCTGCCTTACGTACCGTTTGATTTTATTCCGGCACACTGCATTCCCGATTTTCTTGCTGACGGAAATCCCGATCCGGAAAGGCTGGGCTTCATCCTGTTTTAAGGAATAAAGAACAAATTGCCTGTTTGCAAATGATGTCCCTTTTTTAAATATCTCTTGAAATTCTTTGTTTTTCTTTACTCTTTGTTCTTTACGCATAAGCCACACCTGTTTTTATGTTTTTCCATAAGTCTTTCATTTAATAGAAGATCTTAATCATGTTTGTTAGGGCTCTTTTCATAAAAATTGCTGTTTATTTTGCCATTGTTTCACTCTAACAAACACACCCATTTATTAGAAAACAGCCCGGTTTACTAGAAAAAAAGACCACTGAGTCAGTTCAGTGGTCTAAGCAGATAATACTTTTCTTCCTTTAGCACGACGACGAGCTAATACTCTACGTCCGTTTTTAGAGCTCATACGCGCACGGAAACCGTGTACTTTACTTCTTTTACGTTTATTTGGTTGAAACGTTCTTTTCATCTATTGACACCTCCCTGAAGGATTCATCTTTATAAGTTAAAGACATTCTACACTATTATAAAGACGTCAACCATAAAAAGTCAACACTCATATCATTTTATTTTTGGGTATCTATATTTTACTAATTATTTTGTTTGTTCATCTAAAAATAATTGTGAACTAGGATTGCAGACCGTTCCTTTCCGCTGGAGGCATTTGCTTTCCGCGGGGAGAAAGTCGAGCCTCCTCGGCTTCGCCTGCGGGGTCTCGACATTTTCTCTCTTCCCGCAGGAGTCAAATGCCTCCAGCTCCAATCCACTCTGTTTTTTAAATATAGAAAGTAACAATAATCCTTAGAAGTTAGCTGCAGATTTTACTACCTATATAGTGATGAATTCCATCTTTCCAATAGTCAAAACATCTTTATAAAAGTAGCTTTCTACATTTATTAAATGGTAAATGATATCTAGATTTATCTTCAGAATAATAGTAAATGATAGTCAACCTTCAATTATTTTAACCGGATCCAGCGTTGATTGGAGTGCAAGACGAAGTCTCCTGCGGGAGAAGTGACTAATGTGAGACCTGTCCAGCTCCGGCGGCTAGCCCCTCGAGGTCATAAGCTAAATAGGCAAAAAAGGCAAAAAGCGCCTTTTCAGCCTATTCATCTTATGCTTGTCGGGGCTGAACAAGCCGCCTCCGCTTTTCTTCCCGCAAGAGCGAAGCGATGAGGAGGCTCACGGGTCACCCGCGGAAAGCGAAGTCTTGCACGGAAATCAAATGCGGTATTTTGAACTGCCAAAACATAATCTTAGAGTTCAGTTTCGTCTCCTGCTACCTTCTACAAAATCTCTCCCACCACTCAAAAAAATCACCCTGTGGATAGAATTCGACATGATTTTTAATTATCCACAGCAGCTATTGACAGGTTTTTCACAAGTTCTACCCTTGTGGACAATTTCATTCCACAACTGACAGAGGTTGTGGATAATATTTAAAAACCATTGCACCCCTAAGGATATTTTGATATGATTATTGTGTTTTCACTCTTGATAACTGCAATTACGTAATTTACTTATCCACAAAATGTGGATATCATGTGGGTAACTTATTCAGATGGTTTGTAAAACCTTGTCCACAGGTGGTGGATATTGTCGACTAACCATTTTCTTTCCTTATTATATATATTCTCCACATTCAATCCATTGTATTTTTATAAGATGACGATTTTAAAGACGTTTACAAGTTATACAGAGGTTGTACAAGCAGAAAAGAACTGACGTTTCAACTGAACATTGAAAAGAAAAGGAGGGATCAGGTTTGGAGAATATCGGGGATCTTTGGAGCAAAGCCTTGGAAAACATCGAAAAAAAAATCAGTAAGCCAAGCTTCGACACATGGCTGAAATCGACGAAGGCGCACTCCATACAAGGAGATACTCTTGTGATTACCGCTCCTAACGAGTTTGCAAGGGATTGGCTGGAAGGCCGTTATTCTCAGTTAATCTCGGGAGTGTTGTATGACATCACCGGCGAAGAACTGGTCGTTAAATTCATTATTCCCCAAAATCAGGAGCCGGAAGAGTTTGATATTCCAGTACCGCCGAAAAAGGCATCAAAAGACGATGATCAGTATGATCTAAACCAGAACATGCTGAATCCCAAATATACATTTGATACATTTGTCATCGGCTCGGGTAACCGCTTCGCACACGCCGCATCGTTGGCAGTAGCTGAAGCTCCTGCCAAAGCTTACAACCCTTTATTTATTTACGGGGGCGTCGGCTTGGGAAAGACCCACTTGATGCATGCAATCGGTCATTATGTAATTGAGCATAACCCGGCTGCCAAAGTGGTCTATCTATCTTCGGAAAAATTCACGAATGAGTTCATCAACTCCATCCGTGACAACAAAGCGGTCGATTTCCGCAACAAATACCGGAGCGTCGATGTACTACTCATTGACGATATTCAATTCCTGGCAGGTAAAGAACAGACACAAGAGGAATTTTTCCATACGTTTAATACATTGCATGAAGAAAGCAAGCAAATCGTCATTTCAAGTGACCGTCCTCCTAAAGAGATCCCGACGCTTGAGGACCGCCTGCGTTCCCGCTTTGAATGGGGCCTTATTACCGATATCACTCCACCTGATTTGGAAACGAGAATCGCGATTTTAAGGAAAAAGGCAAAAGCAGAAGGCCTGGATATTCCAAATGAGGCCATGCTTTATATCGCTAATCAAATCGATACGAACATCCGTGAATTGGAAGGCGCCCTGATCAGGGTCGTTGCGTACTCTTCACTTATCAATAAAGATATTAATGCCGATCTTGCAGCCGAAGCATTGAAGGATATCATTCCAAGCTCAAAGCCCAAGGCCATTACGATCCAAGAGATCCAGCGCGTTGTCGGCGAGCACTTCAATGTGAAAATCGAGGATTTCAAAGCAAAGAAACGGACGAAATCGATTGCATTCCCTCGACAAATCGCCATGTATCTTTCAAGAGAAATGACAGATTCTTCCCTTCCTAAAATCGGAGAAGAATTCGGCGGCCGCGACCACACGACCGTCATCCATGCCCATGAGAAAATCAGCACCCTGCTAGGAGCAGACGCCCTTCTCCAGCAGCAGCTGAAAGAAATCAGGGATTCGTTGAAGTAATTAAGAGTATTAGATGGCCAGTGGAAACTTGATCGATAATTAGCTGATTGAACGGGTTTCACTGAAGCTGAAAATAAGTTGATTCTATTGGATATAGCCGGTTCCAGCAGTTGATTGGAGTGCAGGACGATGACTCCTGCGGGAAAAGCGAAGCTGGTGAGACCCCGCAGGCGCAGCCGAGGAGGCTCACCGCTCTCCCGCGGAAAGCGAAGTCCTGCACGGAAATCAGCTGCGGTATTCAAATGGCTCTTACTAATAATCATAAATCTCATAACTGAATACTGTTGATAACTGAGACCAACTAGCACACAGTCTGTCCACATGTGGATAGGCTGTGTTTCCGTTCAATTCACACACTTATCCACATATCAACAGGCCCTACTATTACTATTACTATTTTTAAATAAATTATTAATATATGATTCAGTCCAAAAAATTATGTGCAAATTGGAGGAAATAATCATGAAATTTGTTATTCAGAGGGACGATCTTGTTCAGAGCGTTCAAGATGTCATGAAGGCTGTTACGTCAAGAACAACTATACCGATTCTTACGGGGATTAAAATCATTGCGACGGAAGAAGGAGTAACCTTAACTGGAAGTGATTCTGATATTTCGATCGAATCCTTCATCCCAAAAGAAGAAGAAGGTTCTGAGATTGTTGAGATCCTAGAAACAGGAGGAATCGTCCTTCAAGCGAAATTCTTTAGTGAAATCGTTAAAAAACTTCCTAAAGACACGGTGGAAATCGAAGTGCAAAATCATTTCCAGACAGTCATTCGTTCTGGTAAAGCCGAATTCAATTTAAACGGATTGGATCCTGAAGAGTATCCACACCTTCCTCAAATCGAAGAAGGCAATGGAATCAAAGTTTCTACTGATCTTTTGAAAACGATGATCAGACAAACGGTATTCGCAGTGTCCACCTCAGAAACACGCCCTATCTTGACAGGTGTAAACTGTCAGATCGAGAATGGGGAGCTGAGCTGTATTGCAACAGATAGTCACAGGCTGGCAATGAGAAAAGCGCCTATCGAAACAAATCATGATGCGTCATACAACATTGTCATTCCAGGGAAGAGCTTGAATGAGCTGAACAAAATCCTTGATGATACGGACGAACCTGTTGAAATCGTCATTACTGAAAACCAGGTGCTGTTTAAAGCGAAACACCTATTATTCTTCTCAAGATTGCTAGAAGGTAATTATCCGGACACAAGCCGCTTGATTCCGTCTGATACAAAGACAGAACTGACGCTAACAACGAAGGAATTTTTACAGGCGATTGATCGTGCGTCATTATTGGCGCGTGAGGGAAGAAATAATGTCGTGAAACTTTCTACCCTTGAGGGCGGTATGATAGAGATTTCCTCTAATACCCCGGAGATCGGGAAAGTCATTGAACAGGTTCAAAGCCAATCTGTGGAAGGTGAAGAACTGAAGATTTCATTCAGTGCGAAATACATGATGGATGCACTGAAAGCCATCGAAGGGACTGAAATCTATGTGAATTTCACAGGAGCGATGAGACCGTTTGTGTTAAAGCCGCTTCATGACGATTCGATCCTTCAATTGATCCTTCCTGTGAGAACATACTAATAGAGCTGAAGCTGATACCCTTTCAAGGGGTATCGGCTTTTTTCTTTGATGAAGCCAGCTTATGGTATGGGTATTCTATAAATGCAGAAGATGACGAATCTTGTAAAATTGTCGGTAAAACAGTGGAAAATGTCCGTATTGTTGATTTTATGTCAGCATTTCAAAAAAAATGTCCGCAAATCACATTTTTCGACCGTAAACATCAAAAAATGTCCGATCAAGCGTATCCGCCGAATCCTCTACTCCATGACATCCGTAAAATTCTCCAAATGCAGCGAAAACCCTTCCACTTTTCCTTAGTTGTGACTTGTCCTTTTTTAGAGTAAAATAAGATATTAGAGACTTTATACGGAAAGTAGTGATTCTAGTGGAGAAAAAGGTCACGATTACGACGGAGATTATTACACTCGGACAGTTCCTGAAACTAGCCGATGTGATTCAATCCGGAGGTATGGCAAAATGGTTTTTAAGTGAATACGAGGTATACATAAATGGTGAGCAGGACCAGAGAAGAGGAAGAAAGCTTGCAGTCGGAGACAAAGTTGAAATTCCGGAAGTAGGGGTCTTTGTGGTTGCTGGAGAATAATAAAGGATGTTATGTCCATGTATATTGAACAATTGGAATTGAAAAATTATCGGAATTACGAATCGATTGAAGTGGATTTCGAAAACAAGGTGAACGTCATCCTTGGGGAAAACGCCCAGGGTAAGACGAATATCATGGAGTCTATCTATGTTCTGGCAATGGCCAAATCCCACCGGACGTCAAATGACAAAGATTTAATCCGTTGGGACGAGGAATATGCTAAAATAAAAGGTAGGATTCAAAAGTATAATGGAGCGTTGCCTTTGGAGCTTGTCCTTTCAAAAAAAGGCAAGAAAGCAAAGTGCAATCACCTTGAACAGTCAAAGCTGAGTCAATACGTCGGCAATATGAATGTTGTCATGTTTGCGCCTGAAGATCTCCATCTTGTAAAAGGGAGCCCTCAAGTTAGGCGTCGTTTTATTGATATGGAAATCGGGCAGGTTTCACCTGTTTATTTACATGATATCAGTCTTTATCAAAAGATATTGCAGCAGCGTAATCATTATTTAAAACTATTGCAGACGCGAAAACAGACAGATCAAACGATGCTGGATGTACTGACTGAACAATTCATCGAGATGGCTGTCAAAATAGTAAAAAAACGGTTTGAATTCGTCCAGCTGCTTGAGAGTTGGGCAAAACCGATCCACTCAGGGATCTCAAGGAACCTTGAAACGCTGGAAATCCTTTATAAACCCTCTTTGGATGTATCAGATGATCAAGATTGGTCAAAAATGGTAGAGGTATATGAACGGAAATTTGAAGGAATCCGCGAGCGTGAAATCGATCGGGGAGTCACCCTTGCCGGACCGCATAGGGACGATCTGCAGTTCATTGTAAATGGGCGCGACGTCCAGACGTTCGGATCGCAGGGTCAGCAGCGGACAACAGCACTCTCTGTAAAACTGGCAGAAATCGAACTCATCCATTCTGAAATAAAAGAATATCCGATTCTGCTTCTTGATGATGTGCTGTCGGAACTTGATGATTACCGCCAATCCCACTTGCTCAACACGATACAAGGCAAGGTGCAGACCTTTGTCACGACCACCAATGTGGATGGAATCGATCATCAGACGTTAAACGAGGCAGCGCAATTCGAAGTGGAAGCGGGAACTATGAAAAGACTGAAATGAGGTGGTACCTTGTACATTCATGTCGGAGAAGATGTCATGGTACGAACAGATGATATCATCGCAATAATCGATCGAGATACCGTACAGTTTTCAGAAGAATTACAGCTTTTTTTGAAGAATAAAGATAATCACCTTTGTAATCTTGCAAAGGGTTCATATAAATCTCTCGTTATTACGAAGAATCAATTGTATCTTTCCCCACTAGCATCAAGCACGCTCAAAAAACGATCAAAGAAATACTCAAACTATGAGAATTTATTATAGGAATACAAGCCCGAAAGGTTAGAAAGTGTAGGTGAATCTGCATGACTATGGAACAAAAGCAAGCACAAGGTCAATCCTATGATGAAAATCAGATTCAGGTTTTAGAAGGATTGGAAGCCGTACGTAAGCGACCAGGAATGTATATTGGTTCAACAAGCGGAAAAGGTCTTCATCACTTAGTATGGGAAATCGTTGATAACAGTATCGATGAGGCACTGGCAGGTTTCTGTAATGAAATCGAAGTGATCATTGAAGAAGACAACAGCATCACGGTTACCGATAACGGACGCGGGATACCGGTCGGGATTCATGAAAAAATGGGACGTCCGGCCGTAGAGGTCATCATGACCGTGCTTCATGCCGGCGGTAAGTTCGGCGGCGGCGGATACAAGGTATCCGGAGGTCTGCATGGTGTAGGAGCTTCGGTTGTTAACGCCCTTTCCACGGAACTTGAAGTGCATGTCCACCGTGACGGTAAAATCCATTACCAGAAGTTCGAAAAAGGTGTTCCGAGCTTCGATCTGAAAATCATCGGTGAAACAGACAAGACGGGAACGGTCATCCATTTCACTCCTGATCCTGAAATCTTCACTGAAACAACTGAATATGACTTTGAAACACTCGCGAACCGTATTCGCGAACTGGCTTTCTTAAATAAAGGCATTCAGTTAAGCATTGAAGATAAGCGCGGTGAAGGCAAGCGCAAGGATTATCTTTACGAAGGCGGAATCAAATCCTATGTCGAGCATTTGAACCGTTCAAAAGAAGTCATCCATGAAGAACCGATCTTCATTGAAGGTGAAAAAGATGATATTACAGTGGAAATCGCCTTGCAGTACAATGACGGCTTTGCAAGTAATATCTACTCTTTCGCGAATAATATCAATACTCATGAAGGCGGGACGCATGAGTCCGGCTTCAAAACGGCATTGACCCGTATCATCAATGACTATGCACGTAAAAATAACGTGTTTAAAGAAAGTGATGCCAATCTTTCAGGTGAAGATGTCCGTGAAGGATTGACTGCCATCATCTCCATTAAACACCCGGATCCCCAATTCGAGGGACAAACAAAGACGAAACTTGGTAACTCAGAGGCAAGAACGATCACGGATTCATTGTTCTCAGAACATCTGGAAACATTCCTCCTTGAGAATCCGGTCGTTGCCAGGAAAGTAGTCGAAAAGGGACTCATGGCTGCACGTGCGCGTATGGCTGCGAAGAAAGCAAGGGAACTTACACGACGTAAGAGTGCTCTGGAAATCTCAAGTCTTCCTGGTAAACTGGCGGACTGTTCTTCTAAGGACCCGGGCATCAGTGAAATCTATGTCGTTGAGGGTGACTCGGCCGGCGGATCTGCCAAACAAGGCCGTGACCGTCATTTCCAGGCGATCCTTCCATTGCGTGGTAAAATCATCAACGTTGAAAAGGCCCGTCTCGACAAGATCCTTTCAAATAATGAGGTTCGGGCGATCATTACAGCGCTCGGTACAGGAATCGGGGAAGACTTCGATATCTCCAAAGCCAGATATCATAAAATCGTCATCATGACCGATGCCGATGTCGATGGTGCCCATATTCGGACGCTCCTGTTAACGTTCTTCTATCGTTATATGCGACAGATCATCGAAGCAGGTTTCATCTACATCGCACAGCCGCCGCTGTATAAGATCCAGCAGGGCAAGAAAATCGAATATGCTTACAACGACAAAGAACTCGATCGCATCCTTGCGGAAATTTCACCTACACCGAAACCTGGCATCCAGCGTTACAAAGGTCTAGGGGAGATGAACCCTGAGCAGTTATGGGAAACCACAATGGACCCTGAAACAAGAACGCTGCTTCAAGTAAGCCTGCAGGACGCCATCGAAGCCGATGAAACCTTTGAAATCCTCATGGGTGACAAAGTAGAGCCAAGACGTAACTTCATCGAAGAGAATGCAGCTTACGTTAAGAATCTGGATATTTAAATTTCATAAAGCAGGATAGACATATCAATCTATCCTGTCTTTTACATAGCGGACAAGGTTAACAAAGAGAAAGGTCCAAATCTTTCTTCAAAAGGAGGTCCCTTACACTATGGCAGAAACACCAAGATCGAATGTGAAAGAGATTAATATAAGCAATGAGATGCGCTCGTCCTTCCTTGACTATGCGATGAGTGTCATCGTATCCCGTGCCCTGCCGGATGCCCGTGACGGCTTGAAGCCGGTTCACCGCCGTATTCTATATGCGATGAACGACCTTGGGATGACGGCCGATAAAGCCTACAAAAAATCTGCGCGTATCGTAGGTGAAGTAATCGGTAAGTACCACCCGCACGGTGACTCGGCGGTGTACGACACAATGGTGCGTATGGCGCAGGATTTCAACTATCGCTACATGCTTGTTGACGGCCATGGGAACTTCGGTTCTGTGGACGGAGATGCAGCGGCTGCGATGCGTTACACAGAAGCGCGTATGTCCAAGATTTCGATGGAGTTAATCCGTGATATCAATAAAGATACCATCGATTATAAAGATAACTATGACGGCACAGAACGTGAACCCGAAGTATTACCTGCCCGTTTCCCTAATCTATTAGTGAACGGTTCATCGGGGATTGCGGTCGGTATGGCAACAAATATCCCGCCTCATAACCTGGGTGAAGTCATTGACGGGATCCTTGCCCTTAGCAAAGAGCCTGAAATCACGATCCAGGAACTGATGGAATACATCCACGGCCCTGACTTCCCTACTGCAGGGTTGATTGTCGGAAGAAGCGGAATCCGCCGTGCCTATGAAACAGGTAAAGGTTCCATCACGATGCGTGCACGCGTTGAAATCGAACAGAAGAGCAACGGGAAAGAAACGATCATCGTTCATCAGATCCCTTACCAGGTGAATAAAGCGAAACTTATTGAAAAAATTGCGGATCTTGTCCGCGATAAAAAAATCGATGGCATCACGGATCTTCGTGATGAATCAGACCGTAATGGTATGCGTATCGTCATTGAAGTCAGAAAAGACGCCAATGCCAATGTACTACTGAATAACCTTTACAAACAGACTGCCCTTCAAACAAGCTTCGGGATCAATCTGCTGGCCCTTGTGAAAGGTCAGCCGAAGGTACTGAACCTTAAGCAGTGTCTTCAGGAATACCTTGAGCACCAACGCGTCGTAATCCGCCGCAGAACTGAGTTCGAATTGCGCAAAGCGGAAGCTCGCGCACATATCTTGGAAGGTCTCCGGATTGCACTGGATCACATCGATGAAATCATTGCCCTCATCCGCGGCTCTCAAACAACCGAACTCGCGAAACAAGGGTTGATGGATCAATTCTCTCTATCTGACAAACAGGCTCAAGCGATCCTCGATATGCGTCTTCAGCGCTTAACAGGATTGGAGCGCGAAAAGATCGAAGATGAATATCAAGAGCTTGTGAAGCTGATTGCCGAATTGAAGGCTATTTTAGCTGACGATGAAAAAGTTCTGGAAATCATCCGTGAAGAGCTGCTTGAAATCAAAGAACGTTTCAACGATGACAGAAGATCTGAAATTGTTGCAGGCGGAATTGAAAACATTGAAGATGAAGATCTGATTCCACGGGAAAACATTGTGGTTTCCCTTACTCATAATGGATATATCAAGCGTCTTCCTGTCTCCACATACCGCAGTCAAAAACGCGGTGGCCGGGGAATCCAAGGAATGGGTACGACGGGTGATGACTTCGTAGAACATCTCCTGACGACGTCGACTCATGACACGATCCTGTTCTTTACGAATAAAGGGAAAGCGTATCGTGCCAAAGGATATGAAATCCCTGAATTCAGCCGTACGGCAAAAGGACTTCCGATCATCAACATGCTCGGTGTGGAAAAAGACGAGTGGATCAATGCGATGATCCGTGTGGAAGAGTTCGTGGATGACTGGTATCTATTCTTCACGACCAAACACGGTATCTCCAAGCGTACCCCTGTCTCTGATTTTGCCAATATCCGTACAAACGGATTGATTGCCATCAATCTCAGGGAGAATGACGAATTAATTTCCGTCAAACTCACTGACGGTGAAAAAGACATGATCATCGGGACGAAAAAAGGGATGCTGATCCGTTTCCCTGAAACGGATGTCCGTTCAATGGGAAGGACTGCGACCGGGGTGAAAGGGATCAACCTCTCAGACGATGATATCGTCGTGGGCATGGAGATCCTGGAAGAGAAAAGCGATGTCCTTGTCGTAACCGTCAACGGCTATGGTAAGCGGACACCTGCAAGTGAATACAGAGTCCAGACTCGCGGAGGTAAAGGCCTGAAGACTTGTAACATCACCGAGCGTAACGGGGAACTGGTTTCCGTTAAAGCTGTAACGGGTGAAGAAGACCTCATGATCATCACCGCCCACGGAGTTCTGATCCGCATGGACGTAAATGATATCTCCACAACCGGACGTAACACACAAGGTGTGAAACTGATCCGTCTTCAAGAGAATGAATTCGTTTCTACTGTAGCCAAGGTAGAAAAAGAAGACGAGGAAGAAACGGCTGCACCTGTTGAAACATCCGAAGAGGCAGATGCACTTGAAAACAATGAAAATGAAGAAGGAAACAATGAATCAGCGGATGATTCAGAAGAATAAGTGATAATAAGCTATTTCTTGAAGAAATGATTTTCTTCAGGGGATAGCTTATTTTTTTGAAAGTACAATGATTATTATGGGTTCCAGCTGGTGATTGGAGTGCAAGACAAGTAGGCTTGCCCGGCCCTGGAGGCAGTCTGTGTCCAGCACAGAAAGCCTTTGTAGAGATTATTAGAGCCAATTAACAAATAACTTTACGAAAAAATCGAACTATTATGAAAGAAATTTGGTAAAATAAACCTAAGTAGATGAGGATGACTCGAGGTGCAATAAAGTGAAAGTATATCGTGAAGACGTTCAAACGGGTTGTATTTTGGAAGAAGATATCATGGGGATGACGTCGAACCCTATCATTCCTAAAAATACGGTATTAAATGAAGAGCATATGAAAATCCTTCGTGCATTTAATATCACTGAAATAACGATAGAGAATACAAAAGCGGATGGGCAGCGCTACAGACCAAAGCAAATCCAGTCTCCGGCAAATACATCTGACAGGGATCAAACTGCAGGTGAAAGCCTTCTTGAGGCAAGTAGTCAAACAGGCTTTATTGATACCTATCTAAAGAGTGTGGGAGAATTTAAAAAGGAATTCATAAACTGGCAGTCAGGCACCCCTATAAACATAGCGAAAATGAGAGAAATCACATTGCCTCTCATACAATCAATAGAACAGAACAAATACTTACTCTACTCGTTAAACCAATACACAACGAAAAAAGAATATATCTATCATCATCCTGTTGCGGTCAGCATCCTGAGCGCCTTGCTTGGGAAGAAAATGGGCCTTAAAAGCGGACAGGTCAATCAACTTGCACTCGCGGGTGTACTGGCGGACTGTGGTATGGCTAAGGTGTCGACTCATATCCTGAATAAAGAAAAGCCCCTTTCAGAAAATGAATTTCAAGAGATCAAACTTCATACCGCAAACGGATATAAAATGGTAAAAGACTCGCCTCTCTTGAAACCGGAAGCGAAACTTGCAATCTTTCAACATCATGAACGTTTCGATGGAACCGGCTACCCGACATCTGAAAAGAGTGACCGGATCCACCTGTATTCTCAGATCATAGGAATTGCTGATGTATTCCATGCCATGACATCTGAGAGAATCTATAGAAGCAGGCAGCCAATATTTAAGGTGCTCGATATGATCAGCAGGGATCTTTTCGGAAAGTTTGACATTAAAGTAGTCGATGCACTCATGAAACTGGTGGGTGACTTGGATATTGGAACAGCAGTAAGGCTGTCGACCGGAGATTATGGAGAGGTAGTCTATACAAAAGCAAATGCCTTCACGAATCCCATTGTTAAATTGAATAACAGTGAAGAACTGCTAGATCTTTCACAGAAAAAAGATATTTATATAACGGAAGTGTTGGGCTAACATTTTGTTAAAAACGTTCCATTCTCTTAAACCAAGAATCGATAGATTTTCTTGGTTTATTTTTTTATAAATTTATACTTGCTAAATATCATTTCAGTATGTATAATATTATTTGTTGTCCGAAAAACACTACATAATAATTCGATACAAGAAAAATTAAAAAAAGTGTTGACGAAAGTTGGACAAGATGATATATTATAAAGGTCGCTTCAAACGGAGCGCATCAACAAATTGAACCTTGAAAACTGAACAAAACAAGACAATACGTCAACGTTAATTCTAGATTTACCGTAACGATTATCGTTACAAAAAAGAGCTATTCAAACTTTTATCGGAGAGTTTGATCCTGGCTCAGGACGAACGCTGGCGGCGTGCCTAATACATGCAAGTCGAGCGGATCAAAGGGAGCTTGCTCCCTGAGATCAGCGGCGGACGGGTGAGTAACACGTGGGTAACCTGCCTGTAAGACTGGGATAACTCCGGGAAACCGGGGCTAATACCGGATAACTCAGTTCCTCGCATGAGGAACTGTTGAAAGGTGGCTTTTAGCTACCACTTACAGATGGACCCGCGGCGCATTAGCTAGTTGGTGAGGTAACGGCTCACCAAGGCGACGATGCGTAGCCGACCTGAGAGGGTGATCGGCCACACTGGGACTGAGACACGGCCCAGACTCCTACGGGAGGCAGCAGTAGGGAATCTTCCGCAATGGACGAAAGTCTGACGGAGCAACGCCGCGTGAGTGAAGAAGGTTTTCGGATCGTAAAACTCTGTTGTTAGGGAAGAACAAGTGCCGTTCGAATAGGGCGGCACCTTGACGGTACCTAACCAGAAAGCCACGGCTAACTACGTGCCAGCAGCCGCGGTAATACGTAGGTGGCAAGCGTTGTCCGGAATTATTGGGCGTAAAGCGCGCGCAGGTGGTTTCTTAAGTCTGATGTGAAAGCCCACGGCTCAACCGTGGAGGGTCATTGGAAACTGGGGAACTTGAGTGCAGAAGAGGAAAGTGGAATTCCAAGTGTAGCGGTGAAATGCGTAGATATTTGGAGGAACACCAGTGGCGAAGGCGACTTTCTGGTCTGTAACTGACACTGAGGCGCGAAAGCGTGGGGAGCAAACAGGATTAGATACCCTGGTAGTCCACGCCGTAAACGATGAGTGCTAAGTGTTAGAGGGTTTCCGCCCTTTAGTGCTGCAGCTAACGCATTAAGCACTCCGCCTGGGGAGTACGGTCGCAAGACTGAAACTCAAAGGAATTGACGGGGGCCCGCACAAGCGGTGGAGCATGTGGTTTAATTCGAAGCAACGCGAAGAACCTTACCAGGTCTTGACATCCTCTGACAACCCTAGAGATAGGGCTTTCCCCTTCGGGGGACAGAGTGACAGGTGGTGCATGGTTGTCGTCAGCTCGTGTCGTGAGATGTTGGGTTAAGTCCCGCAACGAGCGCAACCCTTGATCTTAGTTGCCAGCATTCAGTTGGGCACTCTAAGATGACTGCCGGTGACAAACCGGAGGAAGGTGGGGATGACGTCAAATCATCATGCCCCTTATGACCTGGGCTACACACGTGCTACAATGGACGGTACAAAGGGCAGCGAGACCGCGAGGTTTAGCCAATCCCATAAAACCGTTCTCAGTTCGGATTGCAGGCTGCAACTCGCCTGCATGAAGCTGGAATCGCTAGTAATCGCGGATCAGCATGCCGCGGTGAATACGTTCCCGGGCCTTGTACACACCGCCCGTCACACCACGAGAGTTTGTAACACCCGAAGTCGGTGAGGTAACCTTTTGGAGCCAGCCGCCTAAGGTGGGACAGATGATTGGGGTGAAGTCGTAACAAGGTAGCCGTATCGGAAGGTGCGGCTGGATCACCTCCTTTCTAAGGAATATATATGAAACGTTTGACAGTCGAAGTTTTGTTCAGTTTTGATGGTTCAATCCATTAATTCAATACATCCATGATAAGCGATGCTTATCATCCTTTTTATGAGTAGGGGCCTATAGCTCAGCTGGTTAGAGCGCACGCCTGATAAGCGTGAGGTCGGTGGTTCGAGTCCACTTAGGCCCACCATATTCATTCATACGGGGCCTTAGCTCAGCTGGGAGAGCGCCTGCTTTGCACGCAGGAGGTCAGCGGTTCGATCCCGCTAGGCTCCACTTAGGTTTTTTACGAAGCGTAAGCGAAGTAAAAGAACCATTGTTCTTTGAAAACTAGATAAAGATATATTGATAGTCAAGAAATTACCGAGTATCGCCATTTTAGGTTTTAAACCTTATGTAACAACCAATTCGGTTAAGTTATGAAGGGCGCACGGTGGATGCCTTGGCACTAGGAGCCGATGAAGGACGGGACTAACACCGATATGCTTCGGGGAGCTGTAAGTGAGCTTTGATCCGGAGATTTCCGAATGGGGGAACCCATTGTTCGTAATGGAACAATATCCATATTTGAATACATAGAGTATGGAAGGCAGACCCAGGGAACTGAAACATCTAAGTACCTGGAGGAAGAGAAAGCAAATGCGATTCCCTGAGTAGCGGCGAGCGAAACGGGATGTAGCCCAAACCAAGAGGCTTGCCTCTTGGGGTTGTAGGACACTCTATACGGAGTTACAAAGGAACGGAGTAGACGAAGAAGTCTGGAAAGGCTCGTCAAAGAAGGTAACAACCCTGTAGTTGAAACTTCGTTCCCTCTTGAGTGGATCCTGAGTACGGCGGGACACGTGAAATCCCGTCGGAAGCTGGGAGGACCATCTCCCAAGGCTAAATACTACCTAGTGACCGATAGTGAACCAGTACCGTGAGGGAAAGGTGAAAAGCACCCCGGAAGGGGAGTGAAAGAGAACCTGAAACCGTGTGCCTACAAGTAGTCAGAGCCCGTTAACGGGTGATGGCGTGCCTTTTGTAGAATGAACCGGCGAGTTACGATCCCATGCAAGGTTAAGTCGATGAGACGGAGCCGCAGCGAAAGCGAGTCTGAATAGGGCGAATGAGTATGTGGTCGTAGACCCGAAACCAGGTGATCTACCCATGTCCAGGATGAAGTCCAGGTAACACTGGATGGAGGTCCGAACCCACGCACGTTGAAAAGTGCGGGGATGAGGTGTGGGTAGCGGAGAAATTCCAATCGAACTTGGAGATAGCTGGTTCTCTCCGAAATAGCTTTAGGGCTAGCCTCATGTGTAAGAGTCTTGGAGGTAGAGCACTGTTTGGACTAGGGGCCCTCATCGGGTTACCGAATTCAGACAAACTCCGAATGCCAAAGACTTATCCATGGGAGTCAGACTGCGAGTGATAAGATCCGTAGTCGAAAGGGAAACAGCCCAGACCACCAGCTAAGGTCCCAAAGTATACGTTAAGTGGAAAAGGATGTGGAGTTGCTTAGACAACCAGGATGTTGGCTTAGAAGCAGCCACCATTTAAAGAGTGCGTAATAGCTCACTGGTCGAGTGACTCTGCGCCGAAAATGTACCGGGGCTAAACGTATCACCGAAGCTGTGGATTGACACCTTTAGGTGTCAGTGGTAGGAGAGCGTTCTAAGGACAGTGAAGTCAGACCGTAAGGACTGGTGGAGTGCTTAGAAGTGAGAATGCCGGTATGAGTAGCGAAAGATGGGTGAGAATCCCATCCACCGAATGCCTAAGGTTTCCTGAGGAAGGCTCGTCCGCTCAGGGTTAGTCGGGACCTAAGTCGAGGCCGATAGGCGTAGACGATGGACAACAGGTTGATATTCCTGTACCACCTCTTTTCCGTTTGAGCAATGGGGGGACGCAGGAGGATAGGGTAAGCGCACTGCTGGATATGTGCGTCTAAGCAGTTAGGCTGATGATGAGGCAAATCCCGTCATCGTGAAGGCTGAGCTGTGATAGCGAGCGAATTATAGTAGCGAAGTTCCTGATTCCACACTGCCAAGAAAAGCCTCTAGCGAGGAAAAAGGTGCCCGTACCGCAAACCGACACAGGTAGGCGAGGAGAGAATCCTAAGGTGAGCGAGAGAACTCTCGTTAAGGAACTCGGCAAAATGACCCCGTAACTTCGGGAGAAGGGGTGCTCTTTGAGGTGCATAGCCTCGAAGAGCCGCAGTGAATAGGCCCAGGCGACTGTTTAGCAAAAACACAGGTCTCTGCGAAGCCGTAAGGCGAAGTATAGGGGCTGACGCCTGCCCGGTGCTGGAAGGTTAAGAGGAGTGCTTAGCGCAAGCGAAGGTGCGAATCGAAGCCCCAGTAAACGGCGGCCGTAACTATAACGGTCCTAAGGTAGCGAAATTCCTTGTCGGGTAAGTTCCGACCCGCACGAAAGGCGTAACGATCTGGGCACTGTCTCAACGAGAGACTCGGTGAAATTATAGTACCTGTGAAGATGCAGGTTACCCGCGACAGGACGGAAAGACCCCGTGGAGCTTTACTGTAGCCTGATATTGAATTTTGGTACAGCTTGTACAGGATAGGTAGGAGCCTTGGAAGCCGGAGCGCCAGCTTCGGTGGAGGCGTTGGTGGGATACTACCCTGGCTGTATTGAAATTCTAACCCGCGCCCCTTATCGGGGTGGGAGACAGTGTCAGGTGGGCAGTTTGACTGGGGCGGTCGCCTCCTAAAGAGTAACGGAGGCGCCCAAAGGTTCCCTCAGAATGGTTGGAAATCATTCGCAGAGTGTAAAGGCACAAGGGAGCTTGACTGCGAGACCTACAAGTCGAGCAGGGACGAAAGTCGGGCTTAGTGATCCGGTGGTTCCGCATGGAAGGGCCATCGCTCAACGGATAAAAGCTACCCCGGGGATAACAGGCTTATCTCCCCCAAGAGTCCACATCGACGGGGAGGTTTGGCACCTCGATGTCGGCTCATCGCATCCTGGGGCTGTAGTCGGTCCCAAGGGTTGGGCTGTTCGCCCATTAAAGCGGTACGCGAGCTGGGTTCAGAACGTCGTGAGACAGTTCGGTCCCTATCCGTCGTGGGCGCAGGAAATTTGAGAGGAGCTGTCCTTAGTACGAGAGGACCGGGATGGACGCACCGCTGGTGTACCAGTTGTCTTGCCAAAGGCATCGCTGGGTAGCTATGTGCGGAAGGGATAAGTGCTGAAAGCATCTAAGCATGAAGCCCCCCTCGAGATGAGATTTCCCATCACTTTATGTGAGTAAGATCCCTAGAAGATGACTAGGTAGATAGGTCAGAGGTGGAAGCATGGTGACATGTGGAGCTGACTGATACTAATCGATCGAGGACTTAACCACAAAGAGTCATTTTTAAATGAACACAAGCGGCAATACCGGTAATCTTGACATCAATCCTTTATCTAGTTTTGAAGGAACAAACCTTCAATTGAATATTCGTCTGGTGATAATGGCGAAGAGGTCACACCCGTTCCCATGCCGAACACGGAAGTTAAGCTCTTCAGCGCCGATGGTAGTTGGGGGCTCTCCCCCTGTGAGAGTAGGACGTCGCCAGGCAAATAGATAAAACAGCTCAGTGTTGGGCTGTTTTTTTGTGTTTTTATAGGTTTTTAGGTGTAAATGGGGTGGAAGACGCTCGATTTGGGCTGTAATCGTCATGATATTGGGGAAGCTGACTGATATATTATCAAAACTGATAGGTTTATTATCAAAAATCCCAATATATTATCAAAAACAGCCCTTTTATTATCAAAAATCCGAATATATTATCAAAACCCCATTCCGCTCCATCCGGATGCCTGACTCTATATTGCCATCACTCCCTATGGTCATCAAGAGGAACACCACAGCCCTCTAACAAGGTCCGATTCTGAGTAACCCCGCCTCCATATCCACCAATAAAAAACTCTCAAAATTGCTATCCCCACTCCCCATCAAGTATCATGAAACTATGAACGAAAAACAGGGAGGAGATAGTTGTGTCGTCCATCTATAATTTCACGGTTGTAAAATCGAACGGCGAAGAGACCTCTTTAGAGGAGTATAAAGGGAAGGTATTGCTGATCGTCAACACAGCAAGCAAGTGCGGCTTTACCCCGCAATTTGAAGAGCTGCAGGGGTTGTATGAAGAATACAAGGAGAGAGGACTCGTGGTTCTCGGGTTCCCGAGCGATCAGTTCATGAATCAGGAATTCGAGGAGCAGGACGAGATCATCGAGTTTTGCCAGACAAACTACGGAGTCTCATTTCCGATGTATAAGAAAACGGATGTGAAGGGTAAGAAAGCCCATCCGTTATTCAAGTTTTTAACAAAAGAAAAGAAGGGGCTGCTGGTTTCGGATATCAAATGGAATTTCACGAAGTTCCTGGTTGATAAAAATGGAGAGGTGTATGATCGTTATTCCCCTCAGACCAGTCCCAGAAAAATTGAAGATGATATCAAGTTGTTAGTGGAACGGTAAAAGGAAAGAGGATGTGGGTGTATGCTTACATCCTCTTTCATCTACATTTTTTGTTTAAGTATATCCAGTAATAAATAGGGTGCTTTCTGGGTAGTAACGTTAAGAAAGGACCGTATAATCGGATAATCTTCGTTTGTGCGGTTCTTCAATAGTTCGATCCACCATTCTGTTTCGTACCGGGCAATCATGCTGAGGTTGTAGAGGATGGCATAGTGAATCAAAATTTCAGGGATTAAATTTGCTTCATTCCGATTGCTTGGCAGGGCAAGTCGATTCTTGCTTAAATGCCACCTTATCGGCAGCTGCTCCATTCTGTCTGGGATATGAAGGGTGTTTCCCTTTGTCCATGTGAAATTCCCCGTCAGTCTTTCATTCAGATAATGGATGAATAAATCTTGTGACATATGAAAATTGTCAAGGACAGCTTCATCGATGCTGAGTTCATTCTCATCGTTGAACCAGAGCATCGTCTGTCTTTTCAGCAAGACTTGAAATGATTCTTCCAGTTCCGGGATTTGTACGAGCAGGTCCTCCATCTTCAGTTTTTCACCTATGATGTGTTTCACATGGAACACAAGGGTCGAGAAGTGAGAAAACAATCCATTCTTTTGAACCTTCACTTCGTCCTGGAGGAAATGATAATGCTGCTTCTTTCTTTTTCTGGACGTTACCCCGTGAGCGAGTACCTGTGTTGTTTCAGGATACAAGGGGTCCTCCGTTAAAACAATTGCTTTGATAAAATGGATGTACCCGTAAAATAATAAAATAGGCTGCAGTGATATAGGAGATTGCACCGCTTGTTTATAATAAAGTTCTCCTTGTTCCAGGTAGTACATGAATGAATAGCAGTTATCATAGCTCTTCGTTTCAGCCTGCGCGAAACCTATTTTTTCATAGCATTTCTTTAGAAACTTCTGGGAGTATTCAGCAGACTGAAAGTAGTGAATGGAGTCCCAATGTTGATGTATTCTTTCCAATTTGTCACCCTCTAACTATTCTGAAAAGTTAAATTAATTCTGATGTTCTTGACAGTATTTTAACCAATTGATAACCTACTAATAATATTTTGGGACTAGGGAGGCCGAAAAATATGTGGGAATCTAAATTTGCTAAAGAAGGTTTAACGTTCGATGATGTTTTACTAGTACCTGCGAAATCCGAGGTATTACCAAAAGATGTAAGCATTTCAGTTGAATTAACAGACTCCATCAAGCTTAATGTTCCAGTCATCAGTGCTGGGATGGATACTGTAACAGAGGCTGAAATGGCCATTGCAATGGCTCGCCAGGGTGGACTTGGGATCATCCACAAGAACATGAGTATCGAGCAGCAGGCCGAGCAGGTTGATAAAGTTAAGCGGTCAGAGAGTGGAGTTATTTCCGATCCATTCTTCTTGACTCCTGAGCATCAAGTATTTGCTGCTGAGCACTTGATGGGCAAATATAGGATTTCTGGTGTTCCGATTGTGAACAATGAAGAGGAGCAGAAATTGGTTGGGATCTTGACGAATCGTGATCTGCGATTCATTCAGGATTTCTCGATTCAAATTTCGGATGTCATGACGAAAGAAAATCTCGTGACTGCTCCTGTTGGCACAACCCTAGATGAAGCGGAAAAAATTCTTCAGCAGCATAAGATTGAAAAGCTGCCGCTTATCGACCAGGAAGGCGTTCTAAAAGGTTTAATCACGATCAAGGATATCGAAAAAGTGATTGAGTTCCCTAACTCAGCGAAAGACAGTCAAGGACGCTTATTGGTTGGGGCAGCAGTAGGGATTTCAAAAGATAC
Organism: Rossellomorea sp. NS-SX7; assembly: GCF_052828565.1. Taxonomy (NCBI): domain Bacteria; kingdom Bacillati; phylum Bacillota; class Bacilli; order Caryophanales; family Bacillaceae; genus Rossellomorea; species Rossellomorea sp. NS-SX7. Next base: position 4,022,529 of record NZ_CM128249.1, read on the forward strand.
CCTTACACGCGTCGAACAGCTTGTTAAGGCCAATGTTGATGCAATTGTCATCGATACTGCCCATGGACATTCAGCTGGTGTTCTAAATGTGGTAAGTGAAATTCGTGCAGCGTATCCAGAGTTGAACATCGTTGCTGGAAACGTTGCAACGGCTGAAGCGACAAGAGAGTTGATTGAAGCAGGGGCTGACGTTGTGAAAGTTGGAATCGGTCCTGGATCCATCTGTACGACCCGCGTAGTTGCAGGAGTCGGTGTTCCACAAATCACTGCGATTTATGACTGTGCAACCGAAGCGAGAAAACACGGAAAAGCCATCATTGCTGACGGCGGGATCAAGTTCTCTGGGGACATCGCGAAGGCACTTGCCTCAGGCGGACATGCCGTCATGCTCGGAAGCCTGCTTGCAGGGACAACTGAAAGCCCTGGGGAAACGGAAATATTCCAAGGCAGACGTTTTAAAGTATACCGCGGAATGGGCTCATTAAGCTCTATGGAAAAAGGATCAAAGGACCGCTACTTCCAAGAAGAAGCGAAAAAATTTGTTCCTGAAGGCATCGAAGGCCGTATCCCTTATAAAGGACCGCTTGCAGATACATTGTATCAACTGATCGGCGGACTTCGTTCCGGAATGGGCTATTGCGGTACGAAGAATCTCCTTGAGTTGAGAGAAAATGCTCAGTTCATCCGTATGACGGGTGCTGGACTGCGTGAGAGTCATCCGCACGATGTACAAATCACGAAGGAAGCACCAAATTATTCACTATCTTAAGAAGCTTGAACAAAAATCCGGCGGCTGGATCCGCCGGATTTTTTTAATGGGAAAAACGGTTAAATGAAGAGGCCGCAAGTCCCTTGTCCTATCCCAAAACTAGGAATATTCTCTGTCTATTCTTACCTTTCGAACTATGATAAAATAACGAAGGTGTACATAAAAACTTGGAGGGCTAAAAGTGAAAAGAAGTTGGGTTCAAAAATCTTTTGTATGTTTCTTGGTATTTTTGATGGCAATGAGCATGGTGCAAAAACCGGCAAGTGCTCAAGGAGATCTCGATGTTAACGCAAATGCTGCGATTTTAGTAGAAGCAAGTACCGGTAAAGTTTTATATGAAAAGAATTCCGAGACAGCTCTTGGAATTGCAAGTATGACGAAGATGATGACGGAATACCTTCTGCTTGAAGCGGTTAAAGAAGGTAAAATAAAGTGGGATCAGAAGTATACAGTACCTACGAATGTATCAAAGATGTCCCATAACACGTCGTTAAGTAATGTTTCTTTGCGTGAAGAAGGGACGTATACAATTAAAGACTTATATGAATCCATGGCGATTTATTCAGCTAATGCTTCAGCGATGGCCATTGCTGAAACGATTGCTGGTTCTGAAGCTAACTTTGCGAAATTAATGAATAAAAAAGCTGAAGAACTTGGATTGGAAAACTATAAATTTGTTAATTCATCAGGTTTGAATAATAAAGACTTGGCTCCTTACGTCGATCAAGTTGTCGGCGGACCGGAGGAAGAGAATGTCATGTCAGCTAAGGATACGGCGACTCTTGCATATCGCCTTCTTAATGATTTTCCGGAAGTACTGGAGACATCCAGTATTGCGAAAAAGGTATTTGCTGAAGGTACCGAAGATGAATTTAACATGCCTAACTGGAACTGGATGCTTCCAGGTCTGATCCGTGAGTATGAAGGTATGGACGGGCTTAAAACAGGAACTACAGATTTTGCAGGAGCTTGTTTCACAGGTACTGCAGAACGTGACGGCATGAGATTCATCACGGTTGTGATGGATGTTCAGGTTGAACCTGGTGAAAATTCTTATGATGCCCGTTTTGCGGAAACGAGAAAAATGATGGACTATGCTTTTAATAACTACACGATCCAAGAGCTGCTTCCTGCAGATTACAAGATTAAGGGACAAAAGGCCCTATCGGTAGTAAAAGGGAAAGAGAAAGAGGTAGGCATCAAATCTGAATCTGCTCTGAACATGGTCGTGAAAAACGGTGAAGAAGATCAGTACAAGCCTAAATTTGTAGTAGACAAGAAGAAGCTGAATGAAGACGGTAAACTGACAGCGCCCGTTAAAGAAGGCGAAAACGTCGGATACGTTACGTTAGAGTCCAAGAATAAAAATGATTTAGGCTATCTGACAGATAAAGGATCTAATGCAGCCAAATCATCTGTTGTGACAGTTGAAGGAGTAGAAAAAGCAAACTGGTTTGTTCTCTCCATGAGAGCTGTAGGCGGATTCTTCGGAGACATTTGGGGATCTGTGACATCCACTGTCAAAGGCTGGTTCTAATTTAATTGAATGACTCCAGGTTATCATAAAGCCTGGGGTTATTTTTTTATCTGAATGGTCATTGCGGAGCTGGGAATACTTCCATTAAATACATAAGTAAACCACATCCGCATTTCGTCTTGTCCAGCTCCAGGGCTTAGAGGCACATGTCATAAGCCAAATCGGCCAAGAAGGCAAAGAACGCCTTCTAAGTCCGATTCGTCATATGCCACCCGCCTCTGACCAAAGCCCTTCCGCATTTCGTCTTGACATAACCTTGTTTTTATTGTTTATTTAGCAGTAGGGCAATATCATCATTCCGATTGTTTTAGTCACTTTTTCCTGGTATTTCTACTGAAATGAAAAGAAAAAAAGGACAGACATAGGATAAATATAAGGGGGATACATAAATGAATACTGGTACAGATCGTGTTAAAAGAGGTATGGCTGAAATGCAAAAAGGCGGCGTCATCATGGACGTTGTCAATGCAGAGCAGGCTAAGATTGCTGAAGCTGCAGGAGCAGTGGCGGTAATGGCTTTAGAACGAGTTCCAGCTGACATCCGTGCTGCAGGCGGCGTGGCGAGAATGGCAGACCCTCGTATTGTGGAAGAAGTAATGGGAGCTGTAACGATTCCGGTAATGGCGAAAGCGCGTATCGGTCATATCGTTGAAGCTAGAGTACTTGAGTCAATGGGTGTCGACTATCTTGATGAGAGTGAAGTATTGACTCCAGCGGATGAAGAGTATCATCTAAATAAAAGAGATTTCACAGTACCGTTCGTATGCGGATGCCGTGACTTAGGAGAAGCAGCGCGCCGTATCGGTGAAGGTGCATCAATGCTTCGTACAAAAGGTGAGCCTGGAACTGGGAACATTGTTGAAGCGGTTCGTCATATGCGTAAAGTGAATGCTCAGGTTCGTAAGCTTGTCAACATGAGTACAGATGAAATCATGACGGAAGCGAAGCTGCTCGGTGCTCCATATGAATTATTATTAGAAATTAAAGAAAATGGCCGTTTACCGGTTGTTAACTTTGCTGCAGGCGGTATCGCAACTCCTGCTGATGCAGCTCTTATGATGGAACTTGGTGCTGATGGTGTATTCGTCGGTTCCGGAATCTTCAAGTCTGAAAACCCTGAGAAGTTTGCAAGAGCAATCGTGGAAGCGACTACTCACTACCAGGACTACAAGTTAATTGCTGAACTGTCCAAAGAACTTGGTGTGGCAATGAAGGGTGTAGAAATTTCTTCAATCCTGCCTGAACAGCGCATGCAAGACCGAGGATGGTAAGAGGTACATTATGATGAGAATTGGTGTATTAGGACTTCAAGGGGCTGTCAGAGAGCATGTACGATCGATTGAGGCATGCAATGCCGAAGCAGTGGTCGTGAAGCGTACAGAGCAGCTGGAAGAACTGGACGGCTTGATCATGCCAGGCGGCGAAAGTACGACGATGAGACGCCTCATCGACCGTTATGGTTTTCTTGAGCCGCTGAAAGAATTTGCAGCAAGCGGGAAACCGATCTTCGGTACATGTGCCGGTCTTATCCTTTTGGCAAATAATATCGTCGGTTATGATGAACCGCATCTTGGTGTAATGGATGTGATGGTTGAGCGCAACTCTTTTGGACGTCAAAAGGAAAGCTTCGAAGCCGATCTGAACATTGCACACGTTGGAGATCATTTCAATGCCGTATTCATCCGGGCGCCGCACATCGTGGAAGCCGGAGAGGACGTCGAGGTCCTTGCCAAGCACAACGACCGCATCGTGCTTGCCCGCCATGGACAATTCCTCGGCTGCTCATTCCACCCGGAACTGACAGACGACAATCGCCTGACTGCTTACTTTATTGAAATGGTAAAAGAGTCAAAAGAAAAAATTGTTTCTTAATCTTTTCGCAAAGATTGTTCGGTTTCACCACTTTTAAAACCTAGAGTGGGTTGGAGCGGAAGGCACTTGACTCCGGCGGGATATAGAGGAAAGGTCGAGACTTGTCCAGCTCCGGCGGCTAGCCCCTCGAGGTCATAAGCTAAACGGCCCAAGAAGGCAAAGAACGCCTTCCCGGTCCATTCATCTTATGCTTGTCGGGGCTGAGCGAGCCGCCTGCGCATTTCGTCCCGCAGGAACGCAGCGACGAGGAGGCTCGACTTCCTCCCCGTGGAAAGCAAGTGCTTGCAGCGGAAAGGAACGGTCTCCGTTTTTTCGGGAATTATCTTTTAGAAAAAACATTGGCATAAACCTATTGCAAAATGGAAAACATTGTAGTAGATTATGAAATAACCAATATGAGTTTAAAACGTTGACAGGAAATAGTAGTGAAGAATTCTTGCCAAAAGAGAGCCGGTGGTTGGTGCAAACCGGTGCAGAATCTTTACGAATCCATCCTTGAGTGAAATACTGAACCATTCAGTAGGTATTTTCGGTGATTCCGTTACCATCTCTAAGAGGAAAGCAGCTTCGCTGTTTTCAATTAGGGTGGCAACGCGGAAACCTCCGTCCCTTTTACCAGGGACGGGGGTTTTTTATTTTTTCCGGAACCTGTTACCGTTCGAAACCAAACATCCATATAAATCAAAGGAGGAATAAACATGTTAGACATCAAATACTTACGTGCCAATTTGGAAGATGTGAAAAACCGCCTTCAGCATCGCGGTGAAGACCTTGAAGACTTCGATAAGTTTGAAGAGCTTGATAAGAGAAGAAGAGAGCTTCTTGTGGAAAGTGAGAACTTGAAGAGCAAGCGTAATGAAGTTTCTCAAAAAATCGCTCATATGAAAAAGGAGAAACAGGATGCCCAGGACATGATCGTTGAAATGCGTGAAGTCGGCGGCATGGTCAAGAAGCTTGATGATGAGCTGAGAGGAATCGAGGAAGAGCTGGAGCGTATCCTTCTTTCTATCCCGAATATTCCACATGAGTCTGTCCCTGTCGGTGAAACAGAGGACGACAACGTGGAAGCCCGCAAATGGGGTGAAATTCGTGAGTTCGATTTCGAAGCGAAGCCACACTGGGATATCGCAACAGGGCTTGATATCCTTGATTTTGAACGTGCAGGAAAAGTAACAGGAAGCCGTTTTGTATTCTATAAAGGTTTGGGTGCAAGACTGGAGCGTGCGCTATTGAACTTCATGATGGACCTGCACATGGATGAGCACGGATATACAGAAATGATCCCGCCATTCCTTGTGAACCGCGCAAGCATGACAGGAACGGGGCAGCTGCCTAAGTTTGAGGAAGATGCTTTCCGTATCGAAAGTGAAGATTATTTCTTAGTCCCTACAGCAGAAGTGCCTGTAACGAACTATCACCGTGATGAAATCATCAAGGGAGAAGAGCTGCCGATCAGTTATGTAGCATACAGCGCTAACTTCCGTTCTGAAGCGGGATCTGCAGGGCGTGATACAAGAGGGCTGATCCGTCAGCATCAATTCAATAAAGTGGAGCTAGTCCGCTTTGTGAAGCCTGAAGATTCTTATGATGAGCTTGAGAAGCTGACAGGCCATGCTGAAAAAGTCCTTCAGCTATTAGGACTGCCATACCGCGTTTTATCAATGTGTACAGCTGATTTAGGCTTCACTGCTGCGAAGAAATATGATATCGAGGTTTGGATTCCAAGCTACGGCACGTATCGTGAGATTTCTTCTTGCAGTAACTTCGAAGGCTTCCAGGCGAGACGTGCGAATATCCGTTTCAGAAGGGAAGCAAACGCAAAACCTGAGCATGTTCATACTCTGAATGGGTCTGGATTGGCGATTGGCCGTACCGTTGCTGCTCTGTTGGAAAACTATCAGCAGGAAGACGGATCTGTCATCGTACCAGAAGTTCTGCGTCCATACATGGGTGGGGCAGAAGTGATAAAATAACAGCATTATGAAAGGTGTTCGGCAAAGTGCCGGGTGCCTTTCATTTTTTTTAGGAAAGTGCTTGACTCTATTTTCTCACCGTGATATTATAATTCTTGTCGATACGGAGGAATACCCAAGTCCGGCTGAAGGGATCGGTCTTGAAAACCGACAGGGGTGTTAAAGCCCGCGGGGGTTCGAATCCCTCTTCCTCCGCCATTGATTTATTAATAACCATAGCGCATAAATTGGAGATTGTTAAATTCGTTACTGGAGATGTAACGAATTTTTTTGGTTTCTGTAGATTTTTATAAATTGATAATAGTTTGATAATTCGAGGGATTTTTTATTACTATAGATAATTCTTTTGAATACCGCTTTTGATTTCCGTGGAAGACTTCGCTTTCCACGGGTGAGCGGGGATCAAGTTTACATGTCTAGCTACAGGGCTTAGAGGCACATGTCATAAGCCAGACCGACCAAGAAGGCAAGAGCGCCTTCCAGGCCGATTCGTCTTATGCCACCCGCCTCTGAACAAAGCCCTTCCGCTTTTCTGGTAGGAGTCTTCGTCTTTCACTCCAAATCAAAAGCTGGATCCGGTTAAGACAAAAACAAGTTTGTAATTAAACCTTTTCAAAAAAGCCTTGTACTGTTTGAACTGTACAAGGCTTTTTCTTTATTTAAAATTCTCTATATCGCTTCTGGTGTTACTATCATTGTTGTAGTTCAGCACACCCATTTCTTTAATGTTTCTCCGTGTTTCGTCGGATCCCAACTTGAAGATCATTTCATAGATTTCATGCATCGAGTGGTCATATTGAGCATTTTCAGGGTCGTTATGATATTGACGAAATGGAATCTGAGCCCGGTTGAATGTGGACATGTCAGCATCATCATTTTTTTCAAAAAGAGTCTTCAGTTTGGTTACCTCGTCAGGAGTAGCCTGAATCTGATAGTTCACACTTCTCGCTTCTTCTGCATGAGGTACGATGTCCCCGCTGCTTATATCCACGAAGTACGTATCTTTTGTAACCATGAATTCATCTCCCTTTTGTATTTCTTGTTATATACATACCTCGCAGCTGCTGAATATAAACGAATGACGGAGTGTTCATATAAAAAAGAGGTGCCGCCATCATAGGCTGCACCTCTTTTTTATTAGCTTTTTAACATTCTTGTTTGTTCAATGAAGTAACCAATTCGTTCCACGATCGGTTCGATGGAATTTTCTTCGTTTACCAGATCATACTCACTGATATCCAGGCGGAGGACAGGGCATGCGTTGAAGGAATTGATCCAGTTTTCATAGCGCTGATGCATTTCTTCCCAGTATTCAACCGGTGTTTGCTGTTCCATCGGACGGCCGCGCTCACGGATGCGGTCGATCACGTTATCAAGGGATCCTTCCAGATAAATGAGCAGATCCGGATGAGGAAAGTAAGGTGTCATCACCATCGCATCGAAAAGGCTTGTATATGTTTCATAATCGATATCTGACATATTGCCTTTTTCATGGTGCATCTTGGCGAAGATTCCTGTATCTTCGTAGATCGAGCGGTCCTGGATGAAGCCGCCGCCATATTCGAAGATTTTCTTTTGTTCCTTGAAGCGTTCTGCCAGGAAGTAGACCTGCAGGTGGAAGCTCCAGCTCTTGAAATCCTGATAGAATTTATCCAGGTAAGGGTTGGTATCGACTTTTTCGAACGATGTACGGAATCCGAGGGCATTAGCCAATCCGTTTGTCATCGTGGATTTCCCGACTCCGACTGTCCCGGCAATGGTAATGACAGCATTGCTTGGGATGCCGTATTTATTGCGAAGATTCATGATAGTGAACTCCTTTTTTAAGTGTAGTGTCTAATTGAGTTAGAATATTGTCCAAATCATCTTTGTTCTGGACGAAGTCAATGTGGTCGCCATTGTAGCGAAGAACAGGGATATCAGGGTGAGTTTCTTCAAAGGTGTTCATATATTCTTCATAATCCAATGATAATTGCTTTAAATAAAGAGGACTGATTTTCTTCTCGAAGTCTCTCCCTCTTTTTTCAATGCGCTTCAGCAGTGTGTCAAGGCTTGCGTTCAAGTAAATGACCACATTGGGTCTCGGCATGTCAGATGTCAAGATATCATAGATCTTAAGATATTTATTATACTGCTGCTCATCTTTCAATGTACGCTTAGCGAAAATGATATTCTTCAGAATATGATAATCCGCTACAACCGATTTCTTTTGAGAAATATAGTGCTTATCGATATCCTCCAGCTGCTTGTATCGATTGCATAAGAAAAACATCTCTGTTTGAAAACTCCACTCTTCAATATCATCATAAAACTTATCCAAAAACGGGTTTTCATCAACGATTTCCCTTAATAAATGAAAATGGAAGTGTTCAGAAATCGCTTTAGCCAGAGAAGTTTTTCCTACTCCAATCGGGCCTTCAACCGTGATGAAAGGAATTCTCCCCATTTCATGTCCTCCTCATATTACAACTATCTATGTGTATGTTTTAATAAGCGTATAAATAAAATAACGACAGGAATTATTGTAACACAATAACTGGATGGTTTGTTCAGGTTATTTGCAAGATCCAACAAAATTCGGCTCGTTGTTAGCATCGGCTATTATCCTTCATTTTTTAGTGAAAACAAAAAAGCTGGCAATATAGGTGATTATAGATTTACCTAAATGCCAGCTTCTATTTATTTTTATTAGAAAAATGCAGGAGTGGTGAATACATTAAGTTTCTTTATCTTTTGTTTATACCCATTTCATTAACTGTCTGAAGGTTATATAATGAAAAAATAATCGAAGAATGTATTTTCAGGGAAATAATTGTGTTATCTTGTCTTATTTTTAAGTGGGAGGTCAATACACCGATACGATACGCCCCGTGAATGGTGCTAATAGTCACTTGATCAGTCCGTATCGCTAGGTGATATGACTCTTGTAAGTAAATCTGATTGCCTTACACTAAAACTAAAAACGGAGGTATGATATGCGAAACGATATACAACCGTATGAACGATCCTTCACTTCCAAGGAAGCGGCAGAACAAGCAGGGATTGCAACCCCTACAGTCCGGAAGTATGGTCAAATCTTAGAGAGAAATGGCTATGAGTTTTTTAAAGATGGTGATCGCAGGATCTTTGTTCAATCCGATATTGATGCGCTTATAGCGCTGCGCGATACGGACAAGCCTCTTGACGAAACCGCCAAATCCCTTGCACATCAACAACAAGATAGACTTTCAGGAAGCAGCAGTACAGATATATCGCCAAGCGATACATATCATCAGTTACCTCAGGACCCCAATCAATTAAAAGAGATTTTATCCTACTTGGCCAATGAACTTGCTGCTTCCCGCGAAATGAACGTGCAAGTGGTGAATGAAATGAATCAGCTGAAAACACAGGTTTCCAGACTGAAGCAGGATCATCATGATTTAAGCTCTAATATTTCAAACTCAGCTCAAAAAACGCAGCGCAAAATTGAAGAATTATCAAAACTTCAAAAGAGTCAGTACGAAACGCTTCTTGAGCAAGAAGTACAAAAGAACGAGTATCTGAAGGAAGAGTTACAGAAGCTGCGTAAAGAACAGCAAATGGAATGGCGTGCCCAAAATGACTATAATAAACGCTTGGAAGAGGCGATACAAAAACCAAAAGATAAATGGGATTGGCTTTTCGCGCTATTCCGTAAATGACAGCATTACCTTTTCACCACGTTGAAATTATCGGTGATCAGCAGCCAGTTCTGAGGGAACGATAAGCCCAGTTTCCAGTAGCTCATTCCCCTGAGCTTCAATTCTTTCATCAGATCGAATTTGGCTTGGATGCTCCGGGCATCTTCAAACCATACTTCATGATCTTTTCCTTCAGCGCTGTATTTATAAAATGGGGCTTGTGCTTTTTGGTCGTATTGGATGTTCACGTTGTTTTTTGCCGCGATTTCAATCGCCTGCTGAGGGCTGATCGCTTTCGCTGTTGTTCCCGGCTTGAATGGGAGTGTCCAGTCGTACCCGTAGAGGTTCTGCCCCATCATGATCTTGGAAGCGGGCATTTCTGTAAGGGCGTATTCAATTACTTCACGAACGGGTCCAATCGGTGAAACGGCCATGGCCGGTCCGCCGCTGTAGCCCCATTCATACGTCATGATGACAACGAAATCCACAATTTCCCCATGAGCTTTATAATCATGGGCTTCATACCATTTCCCCTTCTGATCTGCGCTCGTTTTAGGAGCGAGGGCTGTGGACAGCAGCCAGCCTTCCTGATCAAAACGCTTTTTTGCCTTGCGCAGGAAGCGGTTATAGGCCTCCCTGTCTTGAGGACGCAGGTATTCAAAATCAAAATGGATGTCGCGGAAGCCATATTTTTTTGCGGTTTGGACGATGGTATTGAGGAATTTATCCTGTATGGCCATATCATTTAAGAGAATGCGCCCGAGCTCATCATTGAACTGACCCTCTTCCTGATTCGTGATGGCCATCATCAGTACATTGCCGTTATCCTTCCCTGTTTGCAAGAGATTCCCCATCGGAGGTTCCTGCAAGGTCCCGTCACGCTTAGCCTGGAAGCTGAATGGGGCAAGATAGGTCAGATAAGGAGCTGCTTCCTTTGCACTTTCCTCTAGATTCGGTGCGACTTCTTTTCCATACGGTTCCACATAGGCATTGAACTCTGCCCGTACTTTTGGTTTCGGGGGAACATATAAACGCTGGTTGACCTGAAGAGGTACATTAGGCGATATGCCATTGATCCTTGCCAGCTCTTGATAAGGAACCCCGACTTTTTGACTGATCGACCACAAACTGTCACCAGGCTGTACATAATAGAAACTGCCGATGATCGGGATCACAAGTGATTGCCCGATGACGAGATTATCCGGGTTTGGCAGTTCATTCGCTTCCACTATATCTTTAACAGTTGATCCATACGCTTGGGCAATGCCGAACAACGATTGGTTCGGCTGGACAACATGTATTTGCATACTTAGGACCTCCCTTTATCTTCACTATAATCAGCCTATGAAGGGGGGAGGTAGGTTATGCCGGTTATTTTGTCAGCGCTGCCTTGAAGCGGAGGGGGCATTGCCGGGTGCCTGGCTCGATTACTAGGATTTGAGCCAGGCACGGATCCAGCAACTTTAGCCTGGTTCAAATCGTAAGGACTGAGCCAGCTCGGCTGCACCCTATGTCAATGCTGCAATAATGCCCCGGTATCATCAATTGTCGCTTTCAACACATTTTTCATCATTGTCAGCGCATAATGGTTATCATCTTCGCTGACGGAAGCGATGGCGTTTTTCGGAACATACAAAGTGAACTCCCTCATGTATGCGTCATTGGCAGTGAATAGCACACAGATGTTTCCCGCAATTCCCGTCAGGATGATGTTCTTTATCGACAGATGATGAAGCAATGTATTCAGTGCAGTCCCGTAGAAAGCGGAATGTTTGGGTTTGATGAGAAAGTAATCGTCTTCAGACGGGCGCAGCGGGGTAATGATGTCTGCACTAGTCTGGTTACGGCATTTTTCATAAATCAGCTTTAAATCCGCTTTCCACAGCTCATAGTGATCATTGATATAAATAACCGGGTGGTCATTCTCTTTACAGTATCTTCTCAGGTCGTTTATCGGTTTTACGATCTTTTTTGTATGCTCGGCAAGCGTCTCCCCGTGTGAGAAATCAAATGGATTCATGATATCAATCACCAGGAGGGCGGTATTTTTAGGTATCATCATGTCGGCCCCTTTCCTTTATAGTTTGGAATGTTTGGGGAAATTTTATAAAATAAACAGAAGGAAACTATAAGTAGGAGTTCAATATGAAAACAAGAGAAGAACATTTTATGCTGGAAGCGCTGAAAGAAGCGGAAAAAGCAAGAGAGATCAATGAGGTACCGATCGGTGCAGTTGTCGTACTTGGAGACAAAATCATCGGCCGGGGATATAATTTAAGGGAAACGACCCAGAATGCCATCACCCACGCAGAAACACTTGCCATTCAAAAAGCATGTGAAGAAACAGGGACATGGAGGCTCGAAGGTGCAGAACTCTATGTGACACTTGAACCGTGCCCGATGTGCAGCGGTGCCATCATTTTGTCGCGGATTGAAAAAGTGGTGTACGGAGCGGCCGATCCGAAAGCAGGCTGTGCTGGCACGTTGATGAACCTTTTGGATGACAGCCGGTTCAACCATCAGTGCGAAGTGGTCAGCGGGGTGCTTGAAGAGGAATGCGGTACGATCCTCTCCGATTTCTTCAGGGAGTTAAGAGCAAGGAAAAAAGCAGAAAAAAGGAATCAATCTTCTTCACTGTAAAGAACTTACAGCCACAAACCATTGCTTTTTAACGTAAACCCTAGTATACTTAATCTTGCGTCGTTGATGACGCAACTTAATATTTGGTATCAATTTTGCCGTGCTAGGCGGGGAGGTAGCGGTGCCCTGTACTCGCAATCCGCTCCAGCGAGGCCGAATTCCTTTCCGAGGCTTGCATACTGTAGGGCCTGCCTCAAGTAAGTGGTGTTGACGCCTGGGTCCTGCGCAATGGGAATCCATGAACCATGTCAGGTCCGGAAGGAAGCAGCATTAAGTGGAAGCTCCCATGTGCCGCAGGGTTGCCTGGGCCGAGCTAACTGCTTGAGTAACGCCTATGGTTGCTTGTCGACGAAAGGTGCACGGCAGTTTCATACATATACAACAGCTCATCCTTTATCGGGGTGGGCTTTTTGTTTGGGATGATTTTGTTTAAAACAGTCCCCGGTTTTCTTTGTAATCCTGCTTGAAATTACGTTATAATAAATAAGATCATATATGAAAAGTGCCATCTGCCAAATGGGTTCGGCGATCAGGCTGGAAGTGCCTGGCCGGACGTGGTGCGGCACTATGAACGAAAGCATACATACATAAAAAAGAGGGGGGAGTATTTTGGCATATCAAGCATTATATCGTGTGTGGCGTCCGCAGTCATTTGTAGACGTCGTCGGGCAGCAGCATGTGACGAAAACACTGCAAAATGCTCTCCTTCATCAAAAGATTTCCCACGCCTATCTCTTTTCTGGGCCGCGCGGAACCGGAAAGACGAGTGCAGCGAAGATCCTTGCAAAAGCGGTCAACTGTGAACGTTCCCCTGTTGCAGAGCCTTGTAACGAGTGTGACGCATGTAAAGGGATCACGGACGGATCCATCCCGGATGTGATTGAAATCGATGCCGCTTCCAACAACGGAGTAGAGGAAATACGCGACATACGCGATAAAGTGAAATACTCACCGAACGTGGTTGATTATAAGGTCTATATCATCGATGAGGTCCATATGCTTTCAATCGGGGCTTTCAACGCCCTTTTGAAAACATTGGAGGAGCCTCCGAAGCACGTCATCTTCATATTGGCAACGACCGAGCCCCACAAGATCCCGCTCACGATCATTTCCCGCTGTCAGCGTTTCGATTTCAAACGGATCACAGCCATGGATATCGTCGGAAGAATGAGCCATATCGCCACGGAATCGGGTGTGAACTATGAAGAGAATGCGCTGGCAGTGATCGCGAGAGCGGCTGAAGGCGGGATGCGTGATGCACTCAGCCTGCTCGATCAGGCGATTTCCTTCAGCCAGGATATTGTCACTGTGGATGATGCCTTGACGGTTACAGGTGCGGTTTCCCAGGGCTATCTGAATACACTCGCAAGGGCAATCCTTGAAAAGGATGTCTCAAAAGGTTTGGGTGCACTGGAAGAACTTCTTTTCCAAGGGAAGGATCCGGCCCGTTTTGCCGAAGACTTCATTCTTTATTACAGGGATATGCTTCTCTATCAAACGGCCCCTAACCTCGAGGAATCGATGGAAAGGGTCATGCTCGATGATGAATTCAAGGAGCTTGCACAAGAAACGCAGGCTGGCCAGATTTATCAATATATCGATGTACTGAATCAAGCGGGGCAGGAGATGAAATTCAGCAATCATGCCCGTATCTACTTAGAGGTTTCCATCGTGAAGCTTTGTCAGCTCGAAGCACCTCGAAGCGCGTCTTCACCTGAAGTCGGCGAGATGATGAAGAAGATCCAAGCGCTTGAAAAAGAAATCCAGCAGCTGAAGGCGAATGGCGTCAAGGCACAGTCTGAACCTGCTGCACAGCCGGCCAAAAAGCCGATGCGAGCCAAGAAAGGCTTCCGTGCACCGGTCGGACAAATACAGGAAGTACTCAAGAATGCGACAAAAGAGGATCTCGGACTCATCAAAAGCCGCTGGGGAGATATGATGGAAACATTGAACCAGCGTCAGATGCGGTCACAGGCCGCCCTGTTGAATGATGCTGAACCGGTGGCAGCGACGGATGGTTCTTTTGTGTTAAAATTTAAATATGATATACACTGCCAGATGGCGATGGAGAACCAGTCTTTCCTCTCGGCCATGGATTCGATCCTTCAGGAGCTAACGGGAACCAGTTACACACCGATCGGGATACCTGAAGATCAGTGGCTCCCATTAAGGGAAGAGTTCATCCGTAACTCACAAACGGAACCAGGTGACGGCGAAGCAGGTGAGGCAAACGAAGGGGATACCCTTCTCTCGGAAGCCGAAAAGATTGCCGGCGATTTAGTCGAACTAAATGATTGACGTTTGAAATACCACATTAAGTGTATGAATAATTTTTAATAAACTATTGGAGGTCATGAAACTATGCGTGGAATGGGTAATATGCAAAATATGATGAAGCAGATGCAGAAGATGCAAAAGAAAATGGCAGAAGCACAAGAGGAGCTTGGTGAAAAGGAAATCGAAGGATCTGCAGGCGGCGGTATGGTCACTGTCATCGTTTCTGGTCACAAACAAGTCCTTGATGTAAAAATCAATGAAGAAGTAGTAGATCCTGAAGATATCGACATGCTGCAGGATTTAGTGCTGGCTGCAACGAATGATGCTCTTAAGAAAGCAGACGAATTAACGAATTCTACTATGGGTCAGTTCACTAAAGGAATGAACCTGCCGGGAATGTTCTAGGAGGCAATATCATGCATTATCCTGAGCCTATATCAAAGCTGATCGACAGCTTTATGAAATTGCCAGGAATCGGGCCGAAAACTGCGGCCCGTCTGGCTTTTTTTGTACTTAGCATGAAAGAAGACACAGTCTTGGACTTTGCAAAGGCATTAGTGAATGCCAAACGTAATTTAAGCTATTGCTCTGTCTGCGGTCACATAACGGACCAGGATCCCTGCTATATCTGTGAGGATCAGCGAAGAGATCGCAGTATCGTCTGCGTGGTCCAGGACCCCAAAGATGTTATTGCAATGGAGAAGATGAAGGAATATAACGGTCTTTACCATGTCCTTCATGGCGCCATTTCCCCTATGGATGGAATCGGCCCTGAGGACATCAACGTACCGGACCTGATTAAACGTCTTCAAAGCGACGAGGTGCAGGAAGTGATTCTTGCCACAAACCCGAATATCGAAGGTGAAGCAACCGCCATGTATATTTCGCGGCTCGTCAAACCATCCGGCATCCGCATCACGCGTATCGCTCATGGTCTGCCTGTTGGCGGAGACCTCGAATATGCGGATGAAGTCACATTGTCAAAAGCCCTTGAAGGAAGAAGAGACGTTTAAAAGGGAGAGAGCATCTATGTTTTTCCGAAGAAAAGGGAAACTCAAACGAGAGTACGATCAATCGCTGCTTCAGACATTGGAAGAAGCGAAGGAGCATTGGAACCAGCAGCGGAGCATCGATGAGATGAGTGTGGACTACAATTTGAATCTTCACTGCTCTTCGAAAATCGCTGAGGCGAAATATTTTTTCTTATTTAGAGAAGCGAAACATAGAAAGATCGTCATAAAAAGGTAGACAACCCTCATATCCTTTCAATAAGAGATGTTTAATGTTCCATGTTGAGAGGAGAGAGGGTATGAACCCGGTAATCGTGATTTCTGTAATCAGCGGACTCATCGTCCTTCTGTTAATCACAGGTACACCCATCAAACCGCTGCGATTTGTAGGACAAGTCGCCATGAAGGTCATGATCGGAGCGCTATTTCTATTTTTCCTGAACGCCTTTGGCAGTCAGTACGGAATCCACGTCCCCATTAATCTGGCGACGTCCTCCATTTCCGGCATCCTTGGCATTCCGGGAGTGGTGGGGCTGACGGTGATACAGATGTGGATTGTGTAAGAAAGACAACTAACATAAGAGAGAAGCGGCAGCCTTGAAAGGGGCTGCTTTTTCTTTTTCAGGAAGGTTACGTCTTGCGTATTTTCTGATAAACTATCTAACTAACTGGAGGTGCTAAAAGCATGGTTATTTCTTCGCAAATTGCCCAATCGATCGTAGAGGAAACGGTCAAGGTCATTCAACGCAACATCAATTTCATGGATGCCAATGCAAGTATCATCGCGAGTGTCGACAGGGATCGCATTGGCGATTTCCATGAAGGGGCGCTGAAGGTCCTGCAGACGAAAGAAACTGTGATCATCCATGAAGACGACGAATTCAGGGGAGCGAAGAAAGGCGTGAATCTTCCCGTCTACTTGAATAACCGGATTCTTGGTGTCATCGGAATCACCGGGGAACCCGATGAAGTCGTTCAATTTGGTGAAGTGATCAGGAGGATGACCGAGATTCTCTTAAAAGAGGCGCATCTTGAAGAGCAGCTCGAACTTGAAAATATCGCGAAAGTTTCGTTTATCGATGAATGGATCGATGGGGACTGGGAAGATGATAAATTGTTTGCTGCACGCGGCTGGATACTGGGAATCAATGTCCATCTCCCAAGAGTGGCTGTAGTGATGGATATTATCGGGTTCAATGACGTACTTTATGAAAAGTTGAGAAGTCACCAGGCCGATGTAAAAGGCGAATTGGAATTTCAGCGCTTTAGACGTGAAATTCTTGAAATGGTTCAAAATCATTTTCCTAAAGAAAGCCAGCATGTCATCATTCCAGCAGGAAGTACTCGCTATACGTTGCTGCTGTCTGTGGATGAAACACTCACGGAGCAAAAAAGAAAAGAGAAGATTCAATACCGTCTGGACAACATCCAAACGTCCATTCAATCTGTATATGGTTATGATACGGCGATCGGAGTGGGGAAAATGTATCTTGAGCCCCGTGAGGCAGCAAAATCTGTGCACGAAGCAGAGCGTGCCCTCCTGCACGCAAAGAATCGAAACCAAGCTTCTTACTTTTACGATCAGCTTGGAATCGAATCGTTCGCATATGATCTCCCTTATGAGGTACGAGAGGAATATGTGAAGAATGTCCTGCAGCCTGACACTAAGAAGAACCTTGATCAAATGATCGAGACGTTAAAAACCTTTTATGATGCGGGCGGGTCCATCACTGAAGCAGCAGAAACGTTATACATACATAAAAACACGCTGCAATACCGATTAAAACGAATTAAAGAAGTAACTGGATTCGATCCAAGAGTATTACCGGATGCCGCGATGTTTTATGTGGCGCTTACCTTTCATCTCATAAATACTGGAACGAAAAGAACAAATCCTTAGTTGATTTGTTCTTTTTTGTGTTTGGTAACAAAAATATATAAATTTCTAAGTTATTTTTTGTTGTGAGTACCATAGATAGTAGGTGAAACGTTTAGTATGATAGCGATAACACAATTTAGACGGAAGTGAGAGTGGCGAAAATGAAGACGATTGAACAGAAACGAAAAACCATTCTTGAAAATCTTGAATTTGTATATGGAAAGGAAAAAGGAGAAGCGATTTATGAACAAGTAAACAGCTTGGTAGACCGCTATAAGGATAAATCCCTTTCCCTCTCAAAGCAGTGGGTGGATGAGAAGGATATTATGGTCATTACATATGGTGATTCCATCAAGGAAGATGGAAAAGCACCGCTGAAAAGTTTAAAAGAATTCTTAACGGAGCATACGGAAGGAAAAATCAATTCTGTACACGTCCTCCCCTTTTACCCTTATTCTTCGGATGATGGATTTTCCGTCATTGATTATTTGAAGGTCAACCCTGACTTGGGTGAGTGGGAAGATATCCACGACCTGGCTGAGGAATTCGACATCATGTTTGATGCTGTCATCAATCATATATCGAGTCAAAGTGATTGGTTTAAAGAATATAAAAGTGGAAATCCCGCATATGAACATTTTTTTGTAGAAGCGGATCCAAATGAAGATTACAGCACGATCACAAGACCAAGGGCCCTTCCTCTTTTAACAAAAGTAGAAACAAACAGAGGCGAGAAATATGTGTGGACAACCTTCAGTGACGATCAAATCGATTTAAACTATGAAAACGAAGGCCTGCTTCTATCGATATTGGATATCCTTGCTGAATATGTAGAACATGGAGCGCGTTATCTTCGCCTGGACGCGATTGGTTTCATGTGGAAGAAGCTGGGGACGACAAGCATTCATTTGGAGGAAACTCACCGTCTCGTACAGATTATGAGAGATGTTCTTGAGATCATTGCTCCCGGCACGATCATCATTACTGAAACCAATGTACCGCATAAAGATAATATCAGCTATTTTGGCAACGGCCATAACGAAGCCCATCTTGTGTATCAGTTTCCGCTGCCGCCGCTGACACTGCAGGCATTTCAAACGGAAGATGCAACCCATCTATCGAATTGGGCGGGAAATCTTGAGTCGACTACGGAAGATACAACGTTCTTCAATTTCCTTGCTTCCCATGATGGAGTCGGGGTTCGTCCTGTGGAAGGAATCCTGAGTCAGGAAGAAGTCCAAGCGATGGTGGAGAAAGTGAAGGAGCGCGGCGGCTATGTGTCTTATAAAGATAATGGCGACGGAACTCAAAGCCCGTACGAGTTAAATATCAATTACCTGGATGCATTATCCATACCAGGGGAATCCGACGAGAAAAAAGCCAGCCGTTTCCTTGCCGCTCAATCGATCCTGCTTTCGATGATGGGAGTGCCAGGGATTTATATCCATAGTCTGCTGGGTTCGAGAAATGATCATGAAGGCGTGAAGGAAACCGGGAGATACCGTTCGATTAACCGTAAAAAATTAAATCGCAGCGAACTTGAGGAAGAGGTACTGAAGGAAGGGTCGCTTAGAAATCTGATTTTCACTGACTACAAGCATTCCATCTCGGTGCGTACAGAAGAGAAAGCTTTCCACCCTAATGCGACCCAGGAGGTTTTCTTTACCGACAAGCGAGTTCTTTCAATGAAACGTTCGAATGTACAAGACAACAGTGAAGTAACCGTTCTGGTGAATGTGTCCGGGGATGATGTCCCGGTTACTATTACAGGGCTGAATCAGCCGGGGGACAGGGTGAAGGATTTACTTACGGAACAGATGTTCAACAAAGATAATGGAACCCTGACACTTACCCTTTCACCTTATGAAGTACTTTGGTTAAAGGAGTCAAACGAATGATGAAAGCCGTCATTGCACCCGATTCCTTCAAGGGATCGATGACAAGTATACAAGCAGCAGAAGCCATCAAAGAAGGTCTCATTAAAGTTAATCCTTCATATAAAACCGTATTGATTCCGATGGCTGATGGGGGTGAAGGAACGGTCGAAGCATTATGCGCCATCCTGAATGGTGAACTGGTTTCTGCTGAAGTAAGAGATCCTTTGGGACGCAGAGTCACAGCATCCTATGGATGGTTGGAAGAAACAAGTACAGCAGTCATTGAAACAGCAGCTGCTTCAGGTCTTCCTTTGTTGAAGAACGATGAACTCAATCCCGCAATAGCTTCCACCTATGGAACAGGGGAACTTGTGAAAAAAGCATTGGACAGGGGAGCGAAGCGGATCATCATCGGATTGGGCGGCAGTGCCACAGTCGATGGCGGTACAGGTTTCCTTCAAGCGCTGGGAGTAAGGTTTTTCGATCAAAACGGAAAGGAACTGGATGGTGGAGGCGGTATGCTCTCTGCTATCGATTCGATTGATTCTAACGATCTTGATCAAAGACTCCGTCATGTAGAAATCATCGCGGCCTCTGATGTGACAAACCCTTTGTTGGGAACAGAAGGAGCAGTCTCAGTATTTGGGCCGCAAAAGGGTGTATCAGAAGACAGAATTGCCCAGTTCGAAACAGGAATGGAACATTTCGCTGAAAAAACAGTCGCTCACACGGGTGTTGACTATCGAATGGAAGAAGGAAGCGGGGCAGCCGGAGGGTTTGGGTATGCTCTTCATTCCTTTCTCCACCCTGTTTTTGAAAGCGGTTTTAAGATTATAGCAAAGCTGAGCAATCTGGAAGCCCATATCAAGGAGGCTTCGATTGTCTTTACCGGAGAAGGAAAGGTGGATGCTCAGTCGCTATATGGGAAGGTTCCCATCGGTATCTCAAGGATAGCCAGGGAACATGGGGTTCCGACAGTGGCGTTCACAGGGAAAATCGAAGGCAACTTGGAAAAGGCTGCGGCTGAAGGGTTGAGCCTGGTCATGCCGATTGTGGATGAGCCAATGTCACTGGAAAGTGCGATGGAAAACGGCTCGGTTTTATTAGAAAAAGCAGCTTCAAGGTTGATGAAAATCTATGAACTCATACATGAAAACAAGGGGGAAAACCGCTAATGAGCAGCTTCACACTATTGGATTATGTTATTTTTGTTGCTTACATCGCAGGGACTGCTATATTCGGCGCTATGTTTGGAAAAAACCAAAAAACGACGAAGGACTATTTTCTTGGGGGAAGAAGCATCCCCTGGTGGGCAATCGGTCTATCTGTCATGGCGACACAAGCAAGTGCCATCACGTTCATCGGGGCACCGGGATGGGGGTATGAAGGTGGTCTTGAACGGATCAATACCTTCATCAACGTTCCATTGGCGATGGCATTCCTGATTGCCACCATCGTCCCTTTCTTTTATAAAACAGAGGTATACACGGCTTATGAATACCTTGAAAAACGTTTTGATGTGAAGACGCGTACGTTAACGGCGGGGCTGTTCCTGGTTGCACGCGGACTCGCAACAGGTGTGGTGCTGTATGCTCCAGCCCTTGTATTATCCGTTGTTACCGGATGGGACATTTCATTCACCATCATTTTAATGGCTGTCATTGCCGTAGCATATACCGTATTAGGAGGAATCTCCGCGGTTATATGGACTGACGTCGTGCAGATGTTCATCTTATGGCTCGGCGCAGCATTGAGTATCGTTGTCATTTATATGAAGGTTCCAGGCGGATGGACCGAAATCATGGATACCGCTTCTGCAGCGGGTATGCTTCAATCACTGGATTTCTCATTTGATTTGTCGGTTGAATACAGCGTATGGGCCGGTGTGATCGGCGGACTATTCCTTCACGCCGCATATTTTGGTACAGATCAAAGTCAGATCCAGCGTGTACTGACTAGTAAATCCATCCGCGAAAGTAAGTTATCGTTAGTGCTGAGCGGGGTTCTGATGATCCCTCAAATGCTATTATTCTTGTTTATCGGGGTGCTTTTATATGTGTACTACCAACATGCAGGCGACCCGAATGTAGAGAACTTAAACGAACTGTTCCCGCTGTTTGTCGTAAATGAACTGCCTGCAGGTATCTCAGGCCTCATCATTGCCGGTGTATTCGCAGCAGCCATGTCAAGCCTGGACTCGGCACTGAATTCACTATCAGCTGTATCGATCCGCGACTTTTACAGTAAGTTCTTTAAGAAAAATGCTTCAGAAGCACATTACTTAAAAGCCTCACGTTGGGCGACCGTTTTCTGGGGAATCTACGCAACCATTTTTGCATTCTTTGCTTCCAACCTTGGACCTGTCATTGAAGCAGTCAATAAAATCGGTTCTTATTTCTATGGAGCACTACTGGGTGCGTTCCTGCTCGCGATTTTCACAAGAAGAACGAATGGGACAGGGGCATTCGCCGGAATCATCGCCGGGATGTTCTCGGTATGGGCAGTCATCCAATTTGCCTCTATCTCTTGGCTTTACAATAATGTAGTAGGTGCAATTGTGGCATTTGCGGTTGGATATGCTGTAAGTTTACTAGGGGCCAAGCCTGAAAAGCATAAGCTTGAAGGACTGACGTTAAGTGAAACAGATGACAGCCTCCAGCATAAGCTTGCAGCAAGATCGGAAGCGGCCACTGCATTGGAAGAAGCAGAAATGGAAAGTGAGCGTAAGACGAAGAAGTGGCCGCTTTACTTAGTAGGTTACTTTATCGTCGTCATGATCTTCCTTATGTTCCTTCAAAACCTATAATTGATAGAAAAGCAGAAAGGAGGGGTTGAACGGTGAAAGAAGGGTACTATCTTAAAGAGGTCATCGAAAAGGGAGAAGCGGTAAATGCGATTCGGGAATACGAGTCCAGTTTTCTTGTACGGATACTGTCAAAGGAAAAGAAACACCTTTCATCCATGGAATTAGCTTAT